>NZ_JACIDR010000002.1 GCF_014196425.1 Hansschlegelia beijingensis | reverse complement strand
GCGATCGAGCCGGGCGCCCGGATCATGAAGGACGGCGAGCAGGTCGGAACCGTCAACTCCACCGCCTACAGCCGCCACCTGATGAAATCGATCGCGCTCGGCCATGTGAAGCCCGAGCTGAAAGCCTGGGGCACCCCGCTCGAGATCGTCTCCGAACGCGGAACCTTCCCGGCCTACGTCGTCCGGACCCCGTTCTACGACCCCCACCGCATCAGAACACACCCCCTCGAAGAACGCGCCTGAACACAGGCTTTTGAGGGCCTTCCCGGCGCGCGCCGCAGGGCGCGCCCGGTCCGCTCGCGGCCCCTCTCGGGTCGGTAGCCGACAAAGGCGGCATTGACGCCAGCCTCCGAAGGGAGAATCGTTCGCGTCCTATTGCGGCGCAGCATCGGAAGGACGTGTCGATGCCTCGGGACCGGAGAATCAGTGGCATCGGCGAGTTCGCCGGCGCTGTCGCCAGTTCGGATCTGGCCGACTGGGGCGGCTCCGCCGCCTCCATGCCGCTCTACTGGCTGTTCGAGGCCGCGCAGGCCTCGCTCGGTCCCGCGCGCGCCTTCGCGGACGCGGGCAAACTCTACTTCAAGAATCCCGTGAACCCGCTCTCCCACACCGACTGGGGCCGCAAGGTCGGGGCGATGTGCGAGGTGTTCGAGCGCGCCACGCGGCGTTACGGCAAGCCGGAATTCGGCATCGCCTCAACCCTGGTCCAGGGCGAGCGGGCGCCCGTGACCGAGGAGATCGTCTGGAGCCGGCCGTTCTGCAACCTGATCCACTTCCAGCGCGGCCTGCGGCCGGGGAGCCGCAAGCAGCCGAAGCTGCTGATCGTCGCGCCGATGTCCGGCCACTATGCGACGCTGCTGCGCGGCACGGTCGAGGCGATGCTGCCCGATCATGACGTCTACCTCACCGACTGGACCGACGCCCGCCTCGTGCCGCTCACCGACGGCGCCTTCGACCTCGACGACTACATCGACTATCTGATCTCGATCTTCCGCTTCCTTCAGGGCGAGGCCCATGTGATGGCCGTCTGCCAGCCGGCGGTGCCGGTGCTGGCGGCGGTCGCCCGGATGGAGGCCGAGGAGGACCCGTTCACGCCGCGGTCGATGGTCCTGATGGGAGGTCCGATCGACACGCGCGAGAACCCGACGGCCGTCAACGAGGTCGCGATCGAGCGCGGCACGGAGTGGTTCCGGCGCAATGTGGTCACGATGGTGCCGTGGCCGCATCCCGGCGCGATGCGACAGGTCTATCCCGGCTTTCTTCAGCTCACCGGCTTCGTGAGCATGAATCTCGACCGACATCTCTCCGCCCATCATGAGTTCTTCAACCATCTGATCGACGGCGACGGCGACTCGGCCGAAAAGCATCGCGAGTTCTACGACGAGTATCTCGCCGTGATGGATCTTACGGCCGAGTTCTACCTGCAGACGGTCGACACGGTGTTCGTCCGGCAGGCGCTGCCGAAGGGCGAAATGACCCACAGGGGCAAGCCGGTCGACTGCTCCAGGATCACGCGCTGCGCGCTGATGACCATCGAAGGAGAGCGCGACGACATCTCCGGCGTCGGCCAGACCCGGGCCGCCCACAAGCTCTGCACGCGCCTTTCCGACGACAAGCGCGCTCATTACCTGCAGGAGCGGGTCGGCCATTACGGCGTCTTCAACGGCTCACGTTTCCGGGCCGAGATCGCGCCGCGCATCCGCGACTTCATCAGCTCGCACGAACCGAGGGCCCAGAGGCCGGCGTCGGGGGCCCGCGCGCGGACGGGCGAGCCTGAGACCGTCTCCTCCGCGGACGAGGCTCCGGCGGGGACGTCGCTGGCGCGCGCGCGTGAGCCGCGCGCCGCGAAGGCCCGACGGCCGGCGGACGACCTGACCCAAATCACCGGCGTCGGCCCGCGCATCCAGGAGCTGCTCAACGAGGCCGGCATCTTCCATTTCTGGCAGCTCTCCCGCCTGACCCCCGAGGAGATCTCGGAACTGGAGCAGCGCATCACGCCCCGCGGCCGCATCCTGCGGGACAAGTGGATCGAGCAGGCCGAGAGGCTCTCTCGCGCTTGATCGTCGCAGCCGCAACGATGTTCGCCGCCGCTCAGGGGACCGATCTCCCATCTCGCGCGCAAAAATCTTGGCCAAAGCGAGCAACGTTTATTCTAAGGGCTTTCTAAGAGAGAAGATCTTCTCCATATTCCCGCCGCGCTGTCGGTCAGGTCCGGACTGGGCGTTCTTATTATTAGAGGAGATCTCCATGAGCTACCGCATCGCCGCTGCGTTCGCCGCTGTCCTGTTCGCCGCCGCGCCTGCGGCCGCCGCCAACACCGGCGCGGACGCCCTCAAGAGCATCAACAAGGATGGCGACGACACTCTCGAGATCGCCGAAGTCATCGATGCCGGCGTCAAGACCTTCCAGGCCATCAACCCGGATGGCGACACCACGCTCGAAAGCGGCGAGACCAAGGGGCGCATCACCGAGAAGGAATGGGCGCGGTTCAACACCGACGGCGACAAGACCCTCGAGATGGACGAATGGCTGAAGATCCTGCGCATGCATTTCAAGCGGGCCGACGCCAACAAGGACGGCAAGCTGACGGCCGTGGAGCTCGACTCCAAGGCGGGCCAGCGGGTCATCCTCATGATCATGAAGTGAGCCGGCTGCGCTCCATCCTTCCGGCCCGCGCTCCGGCGCGGGTCCCTGCTTCGTGAAGCCCCTGATCCGGCGCGGCGGCTGGACCGCCGCGATCCGGCCGCTCGCCGACGGCGAGGCTGTCGCGGCGATCGGCGACGTGCACGGCCAGGACGACCTGTTCGAGGCCCTGCTCGGCGCGCTGTCGCCGGACCTTCAGGCGGCCTCGCGCGCGACCCTCGTGCAGTTGGGCGATCTCGTCGACCGCGGTCCCGGCTCGCTGGCCGCCCTGCGGCGGGCGAAGGCCGGGCTGCCCGGCGTCGAGAGCGTCACCCTGATGGGCAACCATGAGGACCGCATGCTGAGCGCGATCCTCTCGGAGGATCCCGAGGAGCACGCGATGTGGCTGGAGTTCGGCGCCGGCGAGACGCTCGCTGAGGCGGGCGTCGGGTTCGACCGGCCGGACTGGCGTGAGGTGTTCACGACCGCGCTCGGGCGCGAGCTCATCGACTGGCTGACGCAGCTGCCGAAACTGCACAGGATCGGAGACCTGGCGTTCGTCCATGCCGGGCTCGACCCCGCGCTGCCGCTCTCCGAGCAATCCGCCCGGACCCTGATGTGGACACGCCGGCCGTGGCTCGAGAGCCGGGGTCCCTATGACGGCGGCGTGGCGGTGATCCACGGCCATACGCCGCAGCCGCAGGTCGACCTCGCGCATCCGCACCGCATCAACCTCGACACCGGCGCGTTCCGCACCGGGGCGCTGTCAGCGCTGCTGATCGTCGGCGACCGCATGCGCGTCGTTCAGGCGGTCCGGCCCTAGGCGCTTGTCGCGCCCCCGAAAGCCGGTCATGACGGGCCTTCATCAAGGCTCGGAAGGCGCGGCTCTTGGACTTCGATCGTCCCCCGGAAAACCTGCTCACGGAGCATCATCTCAGGCTCGACACGCTGATCCGGCTGCGATGGCTCGCGGTCGCGGGCCAGAGCTGCGCGGTGTTCCTTATCCATATGGCGCTCGGCTTCCCGCTGCCGCTGGCGGCTTGCCTCGGGGTGATCGCGTGCTCGGGCGCACTGAACGTCGCTCTGCGCCTGCGCTATCCGATGACCCATCGGCTGGAGGGTCCGGCCGCCGGCCTCCTGCTCGCCTATGACGTTCTGCAGCTCGCGGCCCTGCTGTTCCTGACCGGCGGGCTCGAGAATCCCTTCTGCGTCCTCTTCCTGGCGCCGGTGATGATCTCCGCCACCGCGCTCACGCCGCGGACGACGGCGGCCCTCGGCGCCCTCGTGGTGGCGCTCGCCACGCTGCTCGCCTTCGTGCATCTGCCCCTGCCCTGGCCTTCGCCGCACGCGGTCGAGCTGCCATTCCTCTATCTGGTCGGCCAGTGGGTCGCGCTCATGCTGGCGCTGGTGTTCATCGGCGTCTACGCGTGGCGGGTCGCCGAGGAGGGTCGCGAGCTCAGCCAGGCGCTTGCGGCGACCGAGCTCGTCCTCGCCCGGGAGCAGCATCTGTCTGCGCTCGACGGCCTTGCGGCGGCCGCAGCCCATGAGCTCGGCACCCCGCTCGCGACGATCGCGCTGGTCGCGAAGGAGCTGGAGCGCGCGCTGACCCCCGGTCCGCACGACGAGGACATGAAGCTGCTGCGCGAGCAGGTCGCGCGATGCCGCGAGATCCTCAAGACGCTGACCTCGCTCGACGAGGGGGACGCGCCGTTCGAGCGGATGGCGATGCGGCACATGCTCGAGGAGATCGTCGCCCCGCACCGGAATTTCGGCGTCGCGCTCGAGGTCGCCGCGCTCGGCGATCCCGCAGCCGAGCCGGAGTGGCTGCGGAACCCGAGCGTGCTCTATGGCATCGGCAATATCGTCGAGAACGCCGTCGACTTCGCCCGCTCGCGCGTCACCGTCACGGCCCGGTGGGATTCGGACCGCGTCGAGGTCGAGGTCGCCGACGATGGACCCGGCTTCGCGCCGGAGATCATCGACCGGCTCGGAGAGCCTTACGTGTCGACCCGCGCCGCCGGCCGCGCGGCCCCCGCGGAAGCCGGCGGCCTCGGGCTTGGCTTCTTCATCGCCAAGACGCTGCTGGAGCGTTCGGGAGCCCAGCTGAAGCTCAGAAACGCGCCCCCGCCGCTCACCGGCGCCCGCATCCGCATCACCTGGCCGCGGGGCCGGTTCGCCGCCCCCGCGCCCGAGGGCGGCGGCAAGGCGGCCAGCCTCTCCTTCCGCGCCGCCGCAACCTGAACGTTGACGCGACAGGCCGCTCTTGCTAGGTGACGCGCTCCCGCGGCCGCCCGGAAGGCGGCTGCTCTTCTGTTGTCAGGCGCGGCCCGCCTAACGCCGCCTCACGAGGATTTCCCGCTTATGGCCAACACGCCGTCGGCCAAGAAGGCCGTCCGCAAGATCGCTGCTCGCACCGCGGTCAACGGCGCGCGCAAGAGCCGCGTGCGCACCTTCCTGCGCAAGGTCGAGGAGGCGATCGCCGCCGGCCGGGCGGAGGACGCCAAGGCCGCGCTCGCGGTCGCCGAGCCGGAGCTGATGCGCGCCGCCCAGAAGGGCGTGTTCCACAAGAACACCGCCTCCCGGAAGGTGTCGCGCCTTTCGGCCCGGGTGCGCGCCCTCTCCTGATCGCGCCGCCGTTCGCAGTCAAAAGCCCGGCCCTCGGCCGGGCTTTTTGCTTTCCTGGATTGCGCGTCACGCATGCCGCCAGAAGTGGCCCCGCCGCAGAATCCAGCTTGACTCACGCAAACCCCTGAATCGCCGTCATGACGAGTCTGCGTCAGTTCCATGGGCAGGAATTTCTCATTGGTATCAATGAGATAGCGCGTAGACGCGGAGCCGCGCCCGGAATCCGCGGGAGGCGGGCCTCGCCGCCGCCGGGCGGGCCAAAGAATCTTCCTGGCCGGACGCGCCCGGCGCAGGTAGGCGGGAACCCCGCAAATTTGCTGGCTACGCAGAGCTTTGCACGGGTCCTTTTGCGCCGCGGTCCCGGATTGGAACGACCAGAATCGGGGCCAGGCGCGATTCGTTTACGAAGCCCCATTGCATCCCGATCGGGCTCTCGGGTATCTTCCCGTCAATGGGGGCCGACGAGATGATCGTTGATAATAAAGCGATATTCTGCAGTCGTTCTCGTTAAACATCCCGCGTTAGAGAAGCTTCCACTCCGCCTCTTGGGGCGAGGGTTGGTTCATCGCGCCGCGCGCTGAGCGGATGACGTTGGCGTAGACATGCGCTTCGGCGCGCGCGTGCGTTCTCCAGTGGTCTAGTCACGAATATGGGGCGCCGGATCTTAGTCCGGCGATGGAATGTCTATGCCAGATCCCAAGACGCCATATGCCGGCGATGTCGCGCCCAGCGAGGCATGGGAGACGCTCGCAAGCGAGCCCGCCGCCGCGCTGGTCGACGTCCGCACGACGGCCGAATGGTCCTTCGTGGGGCTGCCGGATCTGTCGCCGCTCGGCAAGCGGCCGCTGCTGCGCGAATGGCAGAGCTATCCGTCCATGCAGGTCGACGGCGCCTTTGCGGACGACGTCGCCGCGGCGCTCGGCGAGGCCGGGGCGGGCCCGGACGCGCCTGTCTTCTTCCTGTGCCGCAGCGGAGCGCGCAGCCAGGCCGCCGCGGCCGCTCTGGCGGCGAGGGGCTGGACCCGCTGCTTCAACATCGTCGGAGGCTTCGAGGGGCCGCTCGACGGCAGCCGGCACAGGGGCGCGACGGCGGGCTGGAAGGCCGACGGTCTTCCCTGGGCCCAGTCCTGACGCCGCCGCCTGCCTCGCCAGTTTCGCCTTTTTTGAACGTCGCACGTCTCGGAGGGATCTTCATGCCCAGCTCGCAGCTCGCAGCCCATTCGAGGAACCTGGCCGCGCACGAGCTTGACGATGGATCAGAGCACGAAGCCCTCTGGTCGGCCGTAAGCCGCCGGCTGCGCGCCGAGTATGGCGAGGACGTCTACACGAGCTGGTTCGTGCGTCTCGTCCTCGACCGGATCGACGGCGAGGTCGCCCACCTGACCGTGCCCACGCGCTTCCTGAAGTCCTGGATCCAGTCGCATTACTCGGAGCGGATCGCCGCCGTGTTCGCCGAGGAGAACTCCGAGGTGCGCCGGGTCTCGATCGGCGTCAGGGTCGCGGCGCCCAAGCTCGTGACCGCCGGGCGGGACGTCGTCGTCGCGCCGGTGCCGGAGCTGGCCGAGATCCGCCCCGCCGTCGCGCTCCCGCAGCCTCCGCGACCGGACGCCGCACGGATCGGCGGTTCGCCGCTCGACCGTCGGCTGACCTTCGACACCTTCCTGACCGGTCGCTCCAACGCCATGGCCTATGCGGCCGCGCGTCAGATCGCGGACGCCCGCCCCGGCGACCCCGTGACCTTCAACCCGCTGGTGATCCACGCCGCGGTCGGGCTCGGCAAGACGCATCTGCTGCAGGCGACCGCCCACGCCGCGGAGGCGACCGGCCGCCGCGTCACCTATCTGACCGCCGAGAAGTTCATGTTCGACTTCGTGGCGTCGCTGCGGGCGCAGACCGCCCTCGCCTTCAAGGAGCGGCTGCGCGCCATCGACCTGCTCATCATCGACGACCTGCAGTTCCTGCAGGGCAAGACCGTCCAGCAGGAATTCGGCCACACCCTGAACTCGCTGCTCGACGGGCGGCAGCAGGTGATCGTCGCGGCCGACCGCGCGCCGTCGGAGCTGGAGGGCGTCGACGAGCGGCTGCGCTCGCGCCTCGCGGGCGGCCTCACGCTGGAGATGGGAGCGCTCGACGAGGAGCTGCGGGCCAAGATCCTCCGCACCCGGGTCGAGGCCGCCAAGGCCGCCCACCCCCGGTTCGACGCGCCGGACGACGTGATCGCCTATGTGGCCCGGGTGGTGACGGCGAACGGCCGCGACCTCGACGGCGCGGTCAACCGCCTGCTCGCGCACAACACGCTGACCGGCGCGCCGATCACGGTCGAGATGGCCGAGACCGCCCTTCGCGACCTCGTGCGGCAGGTCGAGCCGAAGCGGGTCAAGATCGAAGAAATCCAGCGCATCGTCGCCCGGCACTATCAGGTGAGCCGCGCCGACATCCTGTCGTCACGCCGCACCCAGACCGTCGTGCGGCCGCGGCAGGTGGCGATGTATCTGGCCAAGCAGCTGACGCTGCGCTCGCTGCCGGAGATCGGCCGCCGCTTCGGTGGTCGCGACCACACCACGGTTCTGCACGCGGTCCGCAAGATCGACGATCTGGTGAAGACCAACTCCGCGCTGTCCGACGAGATCGAACTCCTGAAGCGCATGCTCCTCGAGTGAGGCCGGGCCTGGATCATTCGGCGGGTTGAACGGCCGCTTCCTTGGCCTTTGCGCGCTCGGTGACGAACCGGCTGAGCTCGTAGCGAAGCGCGGCCGTGTCGGCGGCTTTCGTCCAGGCCTTGACGTTGAGCTCGATCGGGTCGCCGTAGCCGACCTTCTCGACGACCGGCGGCGGGCTGCTGAGGACGCGCCGATTGTCGGTCAGGAAGGCCCGCACGTCCTGAATGGTGGCGTCCGCGTCGCCATTGCGGGCGGTCACCTTGGTCTCGACGAACCGGTCCGGATATTTCGAGAAGTTCGTCATCGCGTTCCCCCACACGGAGCCGTTGGGGATCAGCACCTGCACGTTGTCGGCGGTGGAGAGCTCGGTGAAGAACAGGGTGAGGTCGCGCACCTCGCCGTTCTTGCCCCCGACCTCGATGTGGTCCCCCACCCGGAACGGCCGGAACAGCAGCAGCATCACGCCCGCCGCCATGTTGGAGAGCGTTCCCTGCAAGGCGAGCCCGATCGCCAGAGAGGCCGCGCCCAGCACCGCGATCAGGCTGGTGGCCTGGATGCCGATGACCTGCAGGATGGCGACGAGCGCCACCGCCAGAACCGCATAGCGCACCAGGCTCGACAGGAAGCCCGCCACGGTGACGTCCATATGCCTTGCGGCGAGCAGCAGACGGTGCGCGGTCCGCTCCGCGGCGCCCGCGAGCCATATGCCGGCGATCGCCAGCAGGAGGGCGCCCAGCATGTTGGTGCCATAGCGGATCGCCAGGCTTGTCATCACCGCGAAGTCGACCGGGATGTCGGGCATGGGGTTCTCCTCTGCAGCGCACACGCGACTCCCGGCCCCAACGCTGGACGGCCGAGAGGGTTCGGAGGGACCTCGCGGGGTAACGAGGAACCCCACGTCGCTTCGCCGGCGAATGAACGCGGCTCTGGTCGCGGAACGGCTTGTCGACGGCTGCCGCCTCATGCAATGTCGCGCCCCCCGCGGAGCCTCTGTCCGTGGGACGGCCGGACCTTCTGGCGGCGGGCGGCCGGCCTCGATGGTCCTACGGAGAGCGGGACGAAAATGCGAGCGACCCTCGAGCGGGCGGCCCTCCTGAAGGCCCTCGCGCATGTCCACCGCGTCGTCGAACGGCGCAACACGATACCGATCCTGGCCAACGTGCTGCTGCGCGCGGGCGACGGCGGATTGAAGCTGCAGGCGACCGATCTCGACCTTGAGATCGTCGAGACCACGCCGGCGGAAGTGACGCAGCCCGGCGCCACGACCGTGCCGGCGCACACCTTCTACGACATCGTCCGCAAGCTGCCTGACGGCTCCCAGGTCTCGCTCGAGATGGGCGGAGAGCGCGGCACGCTGGTGATCCGCGCCGGGCGCTCCCGGTTCACGCTTCAGACGCTGCCGGACAGCGACTTTCCCGATCTCGCCGCGGGCGAGTTGCCGGTGCGCTTCGAGATCGCCTCGGCCGATCTCCGCCGCCTGATCGACAAGACGCAGTTCGCGATCTCGAACGAAGAGACCCGCTACTACCTCAACGGCATCTACCTTCATGTCGTCGAGCAGGGCGGCGTGAGCCTGCTGCGCGCGGTGGCGACCGACGGCCACCGGCTCGCCCGCGTCGAGATGCCCGCCCCCGCCGGGGCCAAGGGCATGCCCGGCGTCATCGTCCCCCGAAAGACGGTCGCCGAAGTCCAGCGCCTGCTCGAAGACCCTGAGGGCCAGGCTGCGGTCGAACTCTCGCCGACCAAGATCCGCGTCTCGGTCGGCGACGTGGTGCTGACCTCGAAGCTGATCGACGGCACTTTCCCGGACTACAACCGGGTGATCCCCACGGGCAACGACAAGCGCCTGACCGTGGACCGGTCGGAGTTCTCGAGCGCGGTCGACCGCGTCTCCACGATCTCGTCGGAGCGCGGCCGCGCGGTGAAGCTCTCGCTCGGCGAGGGCCGGCTGGTGCTCACCGTCACCAATCCGGACTCGGGCAACGCCACCGAAGAGATCGAGGTCGACTACGATGCCGACCCGATCGATATCGGCTTCAACTCCCGCTATCTGCTCGACATCGCCGGCCAGCTCGAGGGCGACACCGCCCTCATCCGGCTCGCGGACCCGGGCTCTCCCACGCTTGTTCAGGACCGCGACGACGCCCCGGCGCTCTATGTCCTGATGCCGATGAGGGTGTGACGGCGGACGAAAGCGGCCAGCGCCCGCCCTCGGGCGGGGCCCCTCGCGTCGCGGTGACGCGGCTTCGGCTGACGAATTTCCGCTCCTACGCGGCGCTCGACCTCGCCTGCGGGGAGCAGTCGGTCGCGCTGGTGGGCCCGAACGGCGCCGGCAAGACGAACATCCTGGAGGCGCTGTCGCTGCTGGCCCCCGGCCGCGGCCTGCGGCGCGCGCCTTACGCGGAGCTCGCCCGCACGCCGGGGGACGGCTCGTGGACCATCGTGGCCGACCTGACGGGCCTCTCAGGCGAGGCGAGGCTCGGCGCGGGCGTCGACGCCGCCCAGGAGAGCGGCCGACGTTGCCGGATCGACGGCGCGCCCGTTCCGTCCGCGGGCGCGTTCGCGCGACATCTGCGGCTCGTCTGGCTGACGCCGGACATGGACGGGCTGTTTCGCGGCCCCGCCGGCGACCGCCGCCGGTTTCTGGACCGCCTCGTCGTCGCAGCCGATCCCGAGCACGCGGCGCGCGCCGCGGGCCTCGAAAAGGCGCTCCGCTCGCGCAACCGACTGCTCGAGGACGACCGCTCCGATCTTCGCTGGCTCGACGCCGTGGAGCGCGAACTCGCCGAACTCGCGGTCGCGGTCGCGGCCGCGCGCGCAGACACCGCCCGGCGGCTCGGCGCGCTGATCGCCGAGACCGCGGATCCGGCCTCGCCATTCCCTGCGGCGCTGATCGCGATCGAGGGCTCGCTCGAGGCCGAGCTTTCCTACGCTTCGGCGACCGCGGCCGAGGACGCCTACCGGGAGCGGCTCGCGAGCGCGCGACGCCGCGACCGGGCGGCGGGGCGCACATTGGAGGGCCCCCACCTCAGCGACCTGCTGGTGCGTCACGCCGCCAAGGACATGCCGGCTGCGCTCTGCTCCACAGGCGAGCAGAAGGCGCTGCTGATCGGCCTCGTGCTGGCTCACGCCCGGCTGATCGCGCGGCTCGACGGAGCGCCCCCGGTGACGCTGCTGGACGAGGTCGCCGCCCATCTCGACCCGCTCCGGCGCGAGGCGCTCTATGGCGCGCTCGATGCGCTCGGGGCGCAGGCCTGGATCACCGCGGCCGATCCGGCGTCGTTCGCGGAGCTCGGCGACCGCGCCCGTCTCTTCACGGTTTCGGGGGGCGGCGTCCGGGAGACTCGCTGATCCGGCGGCGCCTTTTTGAGCCCCCCCGACGCGGACCGTGGAAATTCGCTCGAAAGATCTTATATATCAGCGGCTTGTGGGGCGGCTCCGCGGCGCCGTCCCGCAACCGCCGAAACTCGCTTTCCGCGGCGTTTCAGGCTACCAATGAGCCCTTCGGAATCCCCTGATTCCTCCCCGCTCGCGAGGTCGTTCGCATTCGCCGACGGCCGCGGCTGCGAGCCTCGCTGATCGAGAGCCTTGAATGACCGACATGACCCCGAACGACGCCGAGGACTACGGCGCGGACTCGATCCGCGTCCTGAAGGGTCTCGACGCCGTGCGCAAGCGGCCGGGCATGTATATCGGCGACACGGATGACGGGTCGGGCCTGCACCACATGGTCTACGAGGTCGTCGACAACGCGATCGACGAGGCTCTCGCCGGCTGGGCGACCGAGGTCACGGTCACGCTCAATCCCGACGGCTCCTGCACCGTCACCGACAACGGACGCGGCATCCCGGTCGACATCCATTCCGAGGAAGGCGTCTCGGCCGCCGAGGTCATCATGACCCAGCTGCACGCGGGCGGAAAATTCGACCAGAACTCCTACAAGGTCTCGGGCGGTCTTCACGGCGTCGGCGTGTCGGTCGTCAACGCGCTGTCGACCAAGCTGACGCTGCGCATCTGGCGCAACGACAAGGCGCACGAGATGTCGTTCACGCACGGCGTCGCCGACGGCCCGCTGCAGGTCACCGGCCCGGCGAACGGCAAGCGCGGCACCGAGGTGACGTTCTCGCCGAGCTTCGAGACCTTCACGGGCGTGACGGAGTTCGACTACGCGACGCTCGAGCACCGTTTGCGCGAGCTCGCCTTCCTGAACTCCGGGGTCCGAATCGTCCTGACCGACGCCCGGGGCGTCGAGCCGAAGCGCGAAGAGCTGTTCTACGAGGGCGGCGTCGAGGCTTTCGTGCGCTATCTCGACCGCGCCAAGCAGCCCCTGATCGGGACGCCCATCGTGTTGCGCGCGGAGAGGGACGGCATCGGCGTCGAGGTCGCGATGTGGTGGAACGACAGCTACCACGAGAACGTGCTGGCCTTCACGAACAACATCCCGCAGCGCGACGGCGGCACCCATCTGGCCGGCTTCCGCGCCGCCCTGACGCGGCAGATCAACGGCTACGCGGACAGCTCCGGCGTCTCCAAGAAGGAGAAGGTCTCGCTCACCGGCGACGATTCGCGCGAAGGCCTCACCTGCGTGCTCTCCGTCAAGGTGCCCGACCCGAAGTTCTCGTCGCAGACCAAGGACAAGCTGGTCTCGTCGGAGGTTCGGCCGGCGGTCGAGAACCTGGTGAACGAGGCGCTGAACCGCTGGCTCGAGGAACATCCGGCCGACGCCAAGACCGTCGTGCAGAAGGTCGTGGAGGCCGCAGCCGCCCGTGAGGCGGCGCGCAAGGCGCGCGAACTCACCCGCCGCAAGGGCGCGCTCGACATCGCCTCACTGCCCGGCAAGCTCGCCGATTGTCAGGAGCGCGACCCCGCGAAGGCGGAACTGTTCATCGTCGAGGGCGACTCGGCCGGCGGCTCCGCAAAGCAGGGCCGGGCGCGCGAGTTCCAGGCGGTGCTGCCGCTGCGCGGCAAGATCCTCAATGTCGAGCGCGCGCGTTTCGACCGGATGCTCGGCAGCCAGGAAATCGGCACGCTGATCACGGCGCTCGGCACCGGCATCGGGCGCGACGAGTTCAACCCCGACAAGCTGCGCTACCACAAGATCATCATCATGACGGACGCCGACGTCGACGGCAGCCATATCCGCACCTTGTTGCTGACGTTCTTCTACCGGCAGATGCCGGAGCTGCTTGAGCGCGGCCACGTCTACATCGCCCAGCCGCCGCTCTACAAAGTCGTGCGCGGCAAGTCCGAACAGTATCTGAAGGACGAGCGGGCGCTCGAGGATTACCTGGTCGATCAGGGCCTCGACGGCGTGACGCTCAGGCTCGCCAGCGGCGAGGCGCGTTCCGGGCTCGACCTCCGGTCGGTGGTCGAGAACGCCCGTCAGGTGCGCTCCATCCTGGGCGGCCTGCACTCGCGCTATCGCCGCTCGGTCGTGGAGCAGGCGGCCATCGCGGGCGCGCTGACGATCGACGTGCTTCGCGACGAGGAGAAGGCCAAGGCTGCGGCGGAGTATATCGCCCGCCGCCTCGACCTGCTGTCGGAAGAGACCGAGCGCGGATGGGAAGGCGCCGCCAGCGAGGAGGGCTTCACCTTCGCCCGCACCGTGCGCGGCGTGCGCGAGGCCGCGACCATCGACGCCGCCTTCATCGCCAGCGCCGACGCCCGCAAGCTCGACGAGCGCGCCGCCCATCTGCAGGAGATCTACGGCAAGACCCCGCATCTGCTGCGCAAGGACGACGTCTCCCCGGTCCACGGCCCGAGCGCCCTGGTCGACGGCGTGCTCGCGGCGGGCCGCAAGGGCATTTCGCAGCTCCAGCGCTACAAGGGTCTCGGCGAGATGAACCCCGACCAGCTCTGGGAGACGACGCTCGACGTCAACGCCCGCACGCTGCTGCAGGTGAAGATCAAGGAAGTCGACGAGGCCGACGACATCTTCACCAAGCTGATGGGCGACGTGGTCGAGCCGCGCCGCGAGTTCATCCAGCAGAACGCGCTGACGGTCGCCAATCTGGACGTCTGACGGCGCAGCCGTCGCGTAGGACGCGACGGCCGACGGCGCGACGCCTGGAAAGGAACGGGAAGCGCGTCGGCTCCAGCCGGCGTCCGGTCACGAAGCCACGAGCTGAACGCCGGCGTAATGGCCAAGCGCCTCCCTGTTGGCATGGTAGGCGCGATCGTACTCGATCAGCCGGGCGACCTCTTCAGCGGCGTCGACGCCGTAGAGCTTTCCGATGAGATAGAGCGTCGCGTCGATCGTGAGCGAGACGCCGCCGCCTGTCACGACGACGTCGTCGACGACTGCGGCGGCCTTGGTCGACGCTCCCTTGGCGACCTCGGCCAGCAGCGCGATCGGCGCCCTCGCCTCGGCGCCGGCGGCGTTGCGCCGGGTCGTGACGGTCCGTCCGTCGAGCGCGCCGGCCGCCGCGAGCACCAGCGCGCCGGTGCAGACAGAAGCGAGCCGCTCGGCGGGCTGGCGCTTCAGAAAGCCGATCAGTTCAGGATCCTTCGAGGCGTCCGGCCAGCCCGCGCCCCCGCACACGACATAGACGTCGCAGGCCGGCGCGTCGGCCACGCCGAAGGGCGCCTCCACCACAAGGCCCCCGGCGAGCCGCACCGGACCTGCGCGTCGCGCGATCACCGCGTCGGAGATGTTGGGCAGGATGCGCCGCGCCATCGAGATGACGCCTACAGTGCCGCCGACGTCGATCGGCTCGACGGTGTCGTAGAGGATGACGCCGATGCGGGCGGGCGCGCTGCGGTCTTTCATAAGTCGTTGTTCCTCTTGATCGTCACGGACGTATCGTTGCATGAGCTACCGCGTGAGCAGCAGCGAAGCCGACATCGATTCAAGCCCTGTCTCCGGGCAGCCGGACGGCGCCGCCGTCGCGGAGAGGGCGCAGGCGCAGGTGCTGGCCGGAGAGGTCCGCCGCCACCGGAAGGACCGCGGGCTGTCGCTCGAAAGCCTGTCCGCCCTGTCCGGCGTCAGCCGGTCGATGATCTCGAAGATCGAGCGCGCCGAAGCGGTCCCCTCCACCACCGTCCTTTCGCGGCTCGCCGAGGCGCTCGGCGTCACCTTCTCGCGCCTGATGGCGGCTCCGACGGAACGCGAGATCCTGGTGATCCCGGCCGATCAACAGCCGATCCTTCGCGATGGCCAATCCGGCTTCCTGCGGCGCTGCATCTCGCCCGTCCTTCCCGGCCGCGGCATCGACTGGGTGCTGAACACCGTGCCCCCGGGTGGCGGCTCCGGCCGGTTCGTCGGGCACAAGCGGGGCGTCTCCGAATACATCTACGTCCTCGACGGCCGCCTGAAGGCTCATGTCGGAGACCGGACCGTCATCCTGGAGAAGGGCGACAGCCTGTACTTCGAGGCCGACGCGGAACATGCCTTTGAGAATGTCGGCGAGGGCGAATGCCAGTATTTCCTCGTGATTGACGCCTCGCGCATCCGCTGAACCTTCCCGATCGGCTGTAGAGCCCGTTTCGCGGGCAGACCGCCCAAGACAGCGCCAGATCAGACACCTTGGCTGACATCCGCCCCGCGCCGTCCGCGGCCCGCAATCTGGCACGCCCCTTGCCTCCCCGATAGTGGAATTGTTTCCACTATCGATGATAGGAGGCATGCGATGACCGATGCGCCGACCGCTGACGGAATCGGCATTCCCGCCGTTTCAAGCGACGACGAGAAGATGAGGCGGATCGTCTGGGCCAGCGTGCTCGGAACCGTCGTCGAGTGGTACGACTTTCTGATCTACGGCACCGCAGCCGCGCTTGTGTTCAACAAGCTGTTCTTCCCGACGATGGATCCCGTCGCGGGCACGCTCGCGGCGTTCGCCGCCTATGCGGTGGGCTTCGTGGCCCGGCCGCTTGGCGGCGCGATCTTCGGCCATTTCGGCGACCGGCTCGGCCGCAAGGCGATGCTGACCTTGACCATGTTGATCATGGGCGTGGGAACGTTCCTGATCGGCTGCCTGCCGACATACGACCATATCGGAATCTGGGCTCCCATCCTGCTCGTCGCGCTGCGCCTCATGCAGGGCATCGGCATCGGCGGCGAGTGGGGCGGCGCGGTCCTGATGGTGATTGAGCATGCGCCGGAGAAGAAGCGCGGCTTCTACGGCAGTCTGGTTCAGGTCGGCTTCCCGGCCGGCGTCGCGCTGTCCACCGCGACCTTCCTCGGACTTTCCATGCTGCCGCAGGACCAGTTTCTGTCCTGGGGCTGGCGTCTGCCCTTCCTCTTCAGCGTGATCCTGATCGGCGTCGGCCTGTTCGTGCGGCTGAAGCTCGTCGAGACGCCGGCCTTCGCTCAGGTGAAGCAGACCGAGAAGGTCGCGCGCATGCCGATCCTCGAGGTGATCATGGGTCAGCCGAAGACCTTCCTCACCGCAGTCGGTCTCAAGATCTCCGAAGTCGCCTGGGTCTACGTGCTGACGGTGTTCTCGATCGTCTACGCGACAGGCACGCTCGGCCTGCCGAAGACCCTGATCCTCTATGCCATCCTGCTCGGCGCCGTGCTCGAGTTCGCGACGCTGCCGCTGTTCGGCTGGATGTCCGACAAGATCGGCCGCCGGCCGATGTATATCGGGGGCGCGCTGATCAGCGGGGCATGCGCCCTGATCGTGTTCCCGCTCCTGGATACGCGCGACCCGGCGATCGTAGTGATCTCGATCGCGGTGATAATGAGCCTCACCCACGCGACCATGTTCGGACCGCAGGCGGCGTTCCTGCCCGAACTGTTCGGAACCCGGGTGCGGTATTCGGGAGCTTCGCTCGGATGCCAGATCGCCGCTGCGATCTCGGGCGGCTTCGCGCCGATGATCGCGACCGGCCTGCTCGCCTGGGCCGGGGCCACCTGGCCGATCGCGCTCTACCTGATCTGCCTTGCGGCCATCTCGCTGGTCGCCACCCTCTACGCGACCGAGACGCGCGATCTCGACATCAGCCGCGCCTGATCGCGCGGGCAACAACGAGGCCCGCGCGGTTCGCGCGGGTCTCCAAGGTCCAGACCACCGCCGGGAGGTTGAACTTGAGAGCCGACGAAGCCGAAAGCCAAATACTGTCCGAAACCCCGTCAAAGCCTCGTCCGACGATGGTCGAGGCCTACGAGAACCCGGCCGGCTCGATCGCCCGGCATGTGCCGGGCGGCGCGACCGGGTTTCGCGGCGTGCTGCTGCACATCCATGTGGCGCCCGCCGCAAGCTACGAAATGGAGGAGCTCGCCGAGGCTGAATGCGTGGCGGGCCGCGGCATCGTCGGGGACCGTTACTTCGAGGGGACCGGCACCTATTCGCCGAAGCCCGACACGCGCGAGGTCACGCTGATCGAGCAGGAGGCGCTGGACGCGCTGGCGCGCAACGATCCGCCGCTGCAGGGCGGCGGGATCACGCTCGCTCCCGGCGACCACAGGCGGAACCTGACGGTGCGGGGCGTGCCGCTGAACCATCTTGTCGGCCGCCGCTTCCGCGTCGGCGAAGTCATCCTGCGCGGCGGCCGGCTGAACTTCCCGTGCAAATACCTCGAGGAACTGCTGGGCTCGCCGGTTTATCTGCCGCTCTACAACCGCTCCGGCCTCAATTGCGGCATCGAGCGCGGCGGCGTGATCCGGCCCGGCGACGAGATCGAGCTGCTGGACGACGCCTCCGCATGACGGCCCGGGTCATCATGAAGCTGAAGGTCGAGGCCGCACGGCTCACGACCCCGAAGGTTCTTCATCTCAGGCTCGTGCATCCGCTGAAGCCTGAACTTCCGGCATGGGAGCCGGGAGCGCATGTCGATCTGCGTCTGCCCGACGGCAAGATCCGGCAGTATTCGCTGTGCGGCGACCCGGATGATCGCTCGGCCTACGAGATCGCCATCAAGCGGGAGGATGCGGGCCGCGGCGGTTCGCGCGGGGCGCATGAGACGCTGAGCGAGGGATCGGTCGCCCACGTTTCGGCGCCTCGAAACAATTTTCCGCTCCAGCAGGCCGATCGCCACCTCTTCGTGGTGGGCGGGATCGGCGTGACGCCGGTGCTCGCGATGGTCCGCCGCCTCTCGGCGCAAGGCGCCGACTTCAGGGTCGATTTCTGCGCGCCTTCCGAGCACGACGCGCCCCTGCTGCCCGAGCTGCGCGCGATATGCGGGGAGCGGCTACGGACCTGGCTCTCCTCCGACGGCGCGCGGTTCGATCCGCGCGAGATCGGGCGAGCGCAGGAGGGCGACCAGCTCTATGTCTGCGGGCCGCAGCGATTGCTCGAGGCGGTCCGCGCCGCCGCAGTGGAGCTCGGCTGGCCGGAGGCCCGCATCCACGCCGAGGCCTTCCAGGCGACGCTCGACGAGAACTTCAAGCCGGAACCGTTCGACGCCACGCTCGCATCGACCGGCGAGACCCTGCACGTGCCCGCGGACCGCTCGCTGCTCGACGTGCTGCGCGACCACGGCGTCACCATGCCGTCCTCCTGCGAGCTCGGCGTCTGCGGTTCCTGCGTATGCGGCTATCGCGACGGGGTGGTGATCCATCGGGACTCCGTGATCTCGGTCACGGACCGGCAGCACAGGATTGCGCCTTGCGTCTCCCGCGCCCGGGTGGCGGTGACGCTCGACCTATGAGCTCCGCTCGCCGAGGGCGCTTCTTGCGCGCGGCTGCGCGCCATCCCGGAAAGGAAGAAGAATTGTCGAAAGAATGCCTCAATCCCGGAGGGGCGGCTCCCGCCCTTCCTCTCAGCCACGCGGTGCGGGCGAACGGTTTCGTATTCATCTCCGGCCAGTTGCCGGTGACTGCTTCGGGCGAAGTCCCCGAAACCTTTGAAGGCCAGCTTCGACAGGTCTTCGCCAATCTTGAGGCGGCCCTCGAGGCGGCCGGGTCCAGCCTGCGGAAGGTCGTGAAGACGACGGTCTTCCTGAAGGACCTGAACAGGTTCGCGGAGCTCAACGAAGTCTATGGCGAGTTCTTCGAGTCGGAGCCGCCGGCGCGCTCGGCCTATGAGGTCGCCCGACTTCCGAAAGACGCCCTGGTCGAGATCGAGGCGATCGCGGTCGGCTGATCCGAAGGAGAGTGAGGCCGGAGAATCTCGACGGCGGCCTTCGATGAAGCCGTCGCCGGGATCTCCGCCACTGCTCAGGCCGCCAGAAAAAGCTCCGCGCTTCGGGTCAGCACGTCCGCGAGCGCCCTGAGCTCATCGAGGGAGACGTGTTCGTCGGCGGCGCCCATGTTGGTGGGCGTGAGGCCGCAGGTGACGGTGGGGATTCCGGCGTATCGATAGTGGCGGGCGTCGGAAGCGCCGACCCGCATGGTGCGGACGGGGCGCTCGCCAAGCACGGCCTCGCAGGCGGCGCTGACCGCCTCCATCACCGGGTGGTCAGGAGCCGTCCAGTTCGGCTCGTAGCGGCGGACCACATCGACCGAGACCCCGGGCGTCGCCGCCACGATCTGGCCGATCCTCTCCTCGAGCTCCGCGACCGTCACGCCCGCGGGAAGGCGGATGTCGGCCGTCGCCTCGGCCTCGTCGGCGATCAGATTGCTGAGCCGGCCGCCCCGGATGGTGCCGAAGGTGACGGTGACGTGGCCGAGGGTGTGGCTTTCGCCCGCGCCGGACAGCGCCTCGGAGACCGGGGCGCTCCCCGCGATCGCGCGCGTCACCGCCCCGGGCGCGGTGACCGGCCAGTCCCGTAGCGATTTGAGCGCCTGGATCACGTCGACGAGCTTCTCGATCGCGCTGTCGCCGCGGTGGACATGGGCCGCGTGCGCGGCCTTGCCCTGCGCCTTCAGCGTCAGCCAGATCATCCCCTTCTCGCCGAAGCGCAGCACGCCGGGTGAGCCGACGTCAGCGCTGATCATCGCGTCGCCGCGCGCGTGCGGGACCGTCTCCAGCAACAGTTTTGCGCCGAGTTCCCCCATGGTCTCCTCGTCGCCCACGAAGGTCGCGACGACCTCCCCGGCCAGCCGCTGCCTCTTCGCCGCGAGCCGGGCGAGCGCGACCGTGATCGCCGCCACCCCGCCCTTCATGTCGGAGACGCCGAGGCCGTAGAGCTTGCCGTCGCGCTGCTCGCCGTCCGGATCGGTCGTCCAGCCCTCGCCGAGCGGATAGGTGTCGAGATGGCCGTTGAAGACCAGCCGCTTGCCCGGCCGCGGGCCGCGCACCCGCAGGACCAGGTTGGCGACGTGCGGCGCCCCCGGATGGTTCTCCGTCTCGATGCCCTCGACGCCCGCCACGGCCGCCGCGATCACCGCCGCCGGCGCATTGGTGTCGCCCGGCGGCGTTTCGCTGCGGGCGCGGAGCAGCCGCTTCGTCAGCTCCACGACGTCGAGTGGATCGGCCGAGGCGCCCGCGGCCTGCTCCCGGTCATACGCGTTCATGGTCAGGCGGCCCTCAGCGCTGCGGTCGCGGCGGCGTCGACGCGGAGGTCCGCCGTGAGCGCCACCTTGTAGACGGCTTCGGCGCGCTCCCGGCTGACAAGGCCTTCGGCGACGTCGACCCGCACGCGCTCGGGATCACGCGTCGTCGGGTCGCCATAGCCGCCGCCGCCATTCGACAGCGACACCACCTTCTGGTCGGCGCGCACCCGGATCTGCTCCGCCGTGCCGAGCGGCGTGATCTCGCCGCCGTCGCTTTCCAAAAACTGCCGGGCCGACAACGAAGGCAGCCCGCCGCAGACGCCCTGCGCGGGATTGACGGTTCCGTCGCTGACGAAGCCGAGCTCGAAGTCGCAATCCACCGGCCGGAACTCCGTGCGGATGCCGGGCGCGCCGCGGAACGCGCCGGCGCCTTCGCTGTCCTGGGCGATCGAGCGCCGCTCCACCAGCATCGGGTGCAGCATCTCGTCGATCTCGATGCTGTCATAGAAGGGCATGCCGGCGTTGCCCATGCAGAACAGCGACAGCCATCCGTCCTGCACCGGCGTGCCCGGCCCGCCGCCGGCCGCGAGGATCACCTCGTTGATGAAGGCGTGGCCGTTCCGGGGATCGGCGCCCGAGATGACGCCCGCCGCGGGCGGCAGGCCGGCGCCGCCCTCGGCCATGCCGACATTCGGGTCAATCTGCGCCAGCGCGCGCTGCACGGCGTTGGTGACGCGGTCGCCGAGATTGGTCGTCGCGACCGAGGTCGAGACCGGATGGCGCGGAATGCCCACGCAGCAGTTTTCGCGCAAGGTCACGTCGATGCGCCGCAACGTTCCGGCGTTCGGGATGACGGGGGTCGGCAGGCTGTTCAGCACGCCCACCAACGCGGCGGTGCGCGCGCAGGCGTGGCTGAGGTTCACGCCGACCGGCACGCAGTCGATGTTGTCCGTCATGTCGACGGAGATCCGTCCACCTTCCGAATCGACGATCACGTCGGCGGTCGCCGGGATGCCGTCGGCCGGCGCGCCCGGCAGCGGATCGTGGACGCAGGTCGCGCGGGCCTTGCCCGAGCGCATCTGGCCGATCACCTCGATCATCCGCCGCTCGGAGAGGTCGAACCAGTCCCGGGCGTGCGCGGACAGCGTATCCCATCCGAGCTCGCGGCCCATGCGGGTGATCTCGCGCTCGCCGATGCGCGCGGCGCCGACCATGGCGAGGTAGTCGCCGCGCCACTGGTCCGGCACGCGGATGCGCATCAGGCACATGTTGATGATGTCGGCGACGTCGCGGTAGCCGGTCTGGACCTTGACGGCCGGGAAGATCAGCGCGCCCTCTGCGTAGACGTCGCGGGCGAGGCCCATATAGGTGGTCGGCAGCGAGTTGCCGCAGTCCGCCTGATGCGCCTTCGCCAGCACCGTGAAGCGGTGCACTCCGTCGTCGTCGAACACCGGCACGAGGATCGTGTGGTCCGCCGCGTGGCTGTTGCCGTGATAGGGCGAGTTGTGAAGGAAGGCGTCGCCGGGCTGGAGCTCCGGATGCAGGTCGAGCATCGCCCGCGCCATCAGGTCGGCGCCGCCGATCACGTGGATCGGGTAGCTGTCGGCGGCCGTCAGCAGCTCGCAATCGGCGGTGACGAGGGCGCAGGAGAAGTCTCGCGCGGTGTTGATGACGCCGGAGCGCGCCGTGCGCAGCAGCGTGTTGGCCATCTTCCGCGTCACGCCGTCGAAACGCTTCTGCATGATCGCGAGCTTCACGCCATCGAAGCCGGCTGCGGCGGATGTCTGGAGGGCGGCGGTCACGCGGCGAACTCCCGGAGACGGGTGACGGACTGGACGAGGGGCTGCACGCACAAACCGCCCTCGGCGGTCTTGCGGGCCTCGGAGCCCGGCGCGAGCACGACCGTGGTGAAGTTGCTTTCGACGACAGCCGGGCCTTTGACGGTCACGGAGGGATCGAGCGCCTCGAGACGATAGGCGGGCGCCTCGATCGGCCCGGTCTCGCGGAACGTCATCGTCCGGGATCGCGTCGGCGCCGAATCGACGCCCGAGGGCAGCCGGATCGCGCTCTCGTCGGCGAGCCGGCAGCGGGCGAGCGCCCGCCAGCCCATGATCTCGACCTCGTCGCCGTCGTCCCGGAAGCCGAACAGCTCCTGGTGACGGGCGTGGAACGCCGCCACCAGCCGGCTGGCGGCGTCTTCCGCCGCGAGCATCGCCTCGTCGATCGGCACGTCGATCTCCCAGACCTGGCTGGGGTAGCGGCCCTCGATCGCGAGATCGACGCGGCGCTCGCGCGCCCGGCCGCCGGCGGATGCGAAGAACGCCTCCGCCCGCTCCTTCAGCCCCGCGATGATCGCATTGGCGGCCGCGGCGTCGAAGGCGCCCGTCCTCATGAAGACGACCTGCGAGAACTCGGAGGTGAGCTCCGACATCATCGCGCCGGCGGCGCTCAGGGCGGCGCCGACGTCAGGGAACAGGATGGAGCGGCAGCCGAGCCTGCGCGCGATCAGCACCGCGTTGATGCCGGCCGCGCCGCCGCCGCCGATCATCACTGCGTCCTCGGGGTCGACGCCCTGCTTGACCGTGATGTCCTCGATCGCGTGGACCATGCTCTCGGTCGCGAGGTCGATGATTGCGAGCGCCGCCTCCTCGACCCCGAGACCGAGCGGAATCGCGACGTCGCGCTCGATCGCCGCGCGCGCGGCGGCGACCGCGAGCCCCATCCTGCCGCCGAGGAAGAAATCGGGGTCGATGTAGCCGAGCACGACAGCGGCGTCGGTGACGGTCGGCCGCGTTCCGCCGCGGCCATAGCAGACCGGTCCGGGGTCCGACCGCGCGCTCTCCGGCCCGACCCGCAGCAGACCGCCCTCGACGGAGGCGATCGAGCCGCCGCCGGCGCCGACGCTCTTCACGTCGACCGAGGGGAAGCCTGTGAGATGGCCCTGATAGATGGGCCCGAGCCAGGTTTCGCGGGTGCGGGGCAGCGCCCCGTCGCGCACCAGGCTCACGTCATAGGTCGTGCCGCCGGCGTCGGTCACGATGGCGGTGGTGGCGCCCTGAAGCGCGGCGAAGTAGCGGCCGGCGACCGGGGCCATGGAAGGCCCGGAATTGAGCGCGAGGATCGGGCGCTCGGCGAGCTCCTCGACGTCGACCAGCCCGCCTTGCGAGGTGACGGCGAAGATCTGCCCCGCCATCCCGTGCGCGCCGAGCCGCTGCTTCAGCGCGCGCAGATAGGCGCTCATGATCGGCTTCAGCGAGGCGTCGATGGCGCAGGAGGAGGTGCGGCGATATTCGCGCACAGTCGGGTTCAGCTGATGCGCGAGCGTGAAGGGCACGCCGGGCAGATGCTCCGCCAGCAGCTCGCCGACCCGCAGCTCGTGCGCCGGGTTGACGATCGACCAGAGCAGGGAGACCGCGACCGCCTCGACCTTCTCCTCCTTGAGGCGCTCGATGACGCGGAGAACCGCGGCTTCATCGAGCGTCCTGCGCTCGCCGCCGTCGGCCAGGATCCGGCCGGGAATCTCGAAGGTGAGCGCGCGGGGGATGTAGGGAGCCGGATAGCCGATCCGGTAGTTGAAGGGGTCCGTGCGGCCGCCTTCCCGGATCAGCAGGATGTCCGGATGCCCTTCGGTGGCGAGCAGCGCGGTGCGCGCCGCCTGGCCGGTGATCACGGCGTTGATCGCCCGGGTCGTGGAGTGGAACAGCACCTCGACGCCGCCCAGGAACGCTTCGGTGGTGATTCCCTGCGCGTTCGCCGCGAGCGCGACGGCTGACAGGATGCCGTCGATCGGGTCCGGATAGGTCGTGGGCGCCTTGAAGACTTCGGCTGCTCCGGACAACCGGTCGACGACGAGGTCGGTGAACGTGCCGCCTACGTCAATGGACAAGCGCATGCCGTTTCCTTTTCACCAGCATTGCTGCAAGCCGCTTGCGTGTGATGCAAGCCGGCTGGTTTAAGTCTGACTGTTCCGGTCGCGGAGGGCGTGAGCCGCATGGTCAAGAACAGGGTTGCGCGGGGCGCGGCGGAGGCCGCTGCGGGCGACGCCGGAGGCGGTCGGCCGATACCGATCGGCCCGCGCGTCCGGCATCTTCGCCAGCTGAAAGGCCTGCGGCTCAAGGACCTGGCCGTCGCGGCGGGCTGTTCGGAAAGCCTGCTGTCGCGGATCGAGAATGATCTCGTCACGCCGTCGCTGAGCACGATCCACCGGATCTGCAAGGCGCTGGCCGTCAACGTCTCGGCGCTGGTGGATCCGGTCGAACAGCGGGTCTGCACGACCTATGGCCCCGACGACCGGCCCCGCACCTCGCATGGCCGGGCGGGCGAAGGCGACGGCAGCCTGTGCGAGACGCTCACCCCCTTCGGCGCGGAACGGATGCTGGAAGGGCTGCTGCTGGAGCTGCCTGGCGGCGGACCGCTCTGCGGCCCCTTCGAGCATGCGGGCGAGGAGGTCGGCTACGTGCTCGAAGGCGAACTCGAGCTCTTCGTCGAGGGCGAGCGCCATCAACTCCCGGCCGGCCACAGCTTCTTCTTCAGCTCGTCGCGGCCGCACAGCTATCGGGCGCACGGGCCCCGTAGCTGCCGCGTGCTCTGGATCAACACGCCGCCGACCTTCTGAGGGAACACACGCCCCGCGGCTCCTCATGGGGTCGGCGCCGCGCGTTCCATGACCCGGAGGAAGCGCCGGGTGCGCTCCTGCTTCGGGTCGTCGATCACCTCGGACGGCGGGCCCTGCTCCACGATCACGCCCTCGTCCATGAAGACCACCCGGTCCGCCACTTCCCTGGCGAAGCGGATTTCGTGGGTCACGACGATCATGGTCATGCCGGCGTCGGCGAGTTTGCGCATGACCTGAAGCACCTCGCCCACCAGCTCGGGGTCGAGCGCGGAAGTCGGCTCGTCGAACAGCATGAGCTTCGGCGAGATGGCGAGCGCGCGGGCGATCGCGACGCGCTGCTGCTGACCGCCGGACAGACGATGCGGGAGGTGATCGGCGTGGGCCGAAAGGCCGACTTCCGCGAGCAGCTTGAGCCCGAGTTCGCGGGCGGCGTCGGGCGCCATGCCGAACACGCGGATCGGCGCCTCGATGACGTTCTCGAGCGCGCTCAGATGGGCGAACAGGTTGAAGTGCTGGAACACCATGCCGATGCGCGCGTCCGCCCGCGCCTTCGCGAGCCCGCCCGTGGACCGCAGCCCGCCGCCTGGCGCCGGGACATAGCCGACATGGCGCCCGTCCACGGTGATCTCGCCCCACTCCATCGGCTCGAGATGGTTGATGGTGCGCAGGAAGGTGCTCTTGCCCGAGCCGCTCGGCCCCAGGAGCACGACCACCTCGCCGCGGGCGACGGTGAGGTCGATGCCCTTGAGGACCGCCCGGTCGCCATAGGATTTCTGGACGTTGCGGCAGACCACGAAGGGCTCGCCGCGCTTCGCGGCGCCGCCGGCCGAGGTCGCGAGCATCCGGAACACGTCCTCGCCGGCCGGAGCGGTTTCGGTCCCCGAAGCGGGCGCGGCCGGCGCGAGCGAGGGCGCCGGCGCGGCGATCTCGGCTGCGGACTTCCGCCCGAGCCGGAAGCCGAACATCCGCCTGAGCGTTTCGCCGCGCGGCCGGCGCTCGCGCTCGAGGTCGAAACGCGCCTCCGCCCAGCCCTGAGCGAGCGAGATCGCGCTGGTGAGGATCAGGTAGATCAGGCCGGCCGCGGCGAACACGGTGAAGAACCGGAAGTTTTGGCCGACGATCTGCTGGGCCCGGAAAGTGAGCTCGTTGACGAAGATGATCGAGGCGATCGATGTCAGCTTGAGCATGCTGATCGTGTCGTTGCCGACGCCCGGCAGGATGGAGCGCATCGCCTGCGGCAGGATGATCCGGCGCAGCGTCAGCACCGGCCCCATGCCGAGCGCGGTGGCGGCGGTCGACTGCGCCTTGTTCACCGAGAGGATGCCGCCGCGGATGATCTCCGCGCTGAACGCCGCCTGGTTCAGCGAGAAACCGATCACGGCCGTGGTGAAGCTGTCGAACTTCAGGCCGATATACGGAAGGGCGTCATAGATGAAGACGAGTTGCAGCAGCTGCGGCGTGCCGCGCACGATCCAGATGTAGAACCACGCGACCGCCCGCACCACGAACAGCCCTGACAGCCGCATCAGGGCGAGGCCGAGCCCGAGCACGAGGCCGACCGCCATGGCCAGCGCGGTGATCTTCACCGCGGTCCAGGCGCCGATCCACAGGAACTCGGACGCGGCGTAGGAGAAGAACTCCCAGATCCAGTGCTGCTCGACCGCGACGGCCGCGTCGGCGTCTCCGGAGAGCTCCTGCAGCGCGGCCGAGGCCGACGCCTGCGCTTCCGCCGGAAACGCCCAGAAGGCGAGCGCGAGCAGGGCGACGGCGGCGGCGCGCGATGAGGTGCGGATGATCTGCATCGACGAGGTCTCGTCGCCCTGCCCTCGTCAGTCGAGCTTCACCTCGGCCGGGACCTCGAGCGACGGATCCACGCCGTATTTCTGGAAGATGGCGGCCTGCTCGCCCTTGGCCTGGAGCACCGTCAGCCCGTCATGGATCGCCTTGATGAGGTCGGCGTTGCCGTTAGCGGTCGCGGCGCCCATGGTGAGGCCGCTGATGATCGCGAAGGCGCGGGCGTATTTGGTCGGCGCCTCCTTCACCGAGGCGTCGGCGAAGCCGAGGTCCCAGAGCAGGATGTCCGAACGGCCGCTGTCGAGTTGGCGCATGCCGGCGGCGAGATCCTGGAACGGCATCATCGTCACCGCGTCCTTGCCGGCCGCCTTGCAGGCCTCGTCCTGCTTGCGCGTGGCCTGCTCCTCGACGCTGCCGAGGCCGAACGCGACCGTCTTGCCGCAGAAATCCTCGATGCTCGCGACCTTCTTCGGATTGCCGGCGGGCACGAGAGCGCCGGTGCCGGCCTTCATGTAGACCACGAAGTCGACGGTCTTGGCGCGCGCCGGCTTGTAGTAGAGATTGTCCCACATCACGTCGATCTGCCCCGCCATGACCGCGGGCAGCAGACCCGACCAGCCGCCGAGCACGAATTCGTACTTCACGCCGGCGCAGTCGAAGGTCGCGCGCGCCAGATCGGCGTCGACGCCGACGACCTTATCGAAATTGCTCTTGTCCCGCATGACATAGGGCGGGGTCTGGGGATCCGCGCCGATCTTGATCGTCTTGCCGGCGAGGCTCGGATACTTCTCGGCGACCTTGGAAGGCTCGCAAGCCGCCTGCGCGTTGGACGCGCCGGTCAGCGTCAGGAGGGCCGCAAGCGCGCTCGCCGCGAGCAGAATGCCGTTCTTGAATGCCATGATCCGAACTCCCCGTAGCGCCCGATATGACCGGCCGATGGCGCCGATCGGCCGGCTGGACCCGGCTGCATCGGCCACCGACGCAAGCGTCTTGCATGCAATGCAAGTAAAGCAAGTGACGTGCCAGCCGATCGGCCGGGGCGAAAGCGCGGGCGCGGCCCGCACTTTCTACCGCCCGCCGCCGCTTTCGGCGGCGCCTGCTCCTCGCCTAGGCGCCCTGACGCTGCTCCAGGGCTGCGAGCCGCGCGAACGCCCCGCCATGGAAGATCAGGGGGCGGCGGGAAGAGGCGCAGGACAGCCCGATGACCCGGCCGAGCAGGATGTGATGATCGCCGCCGTCATGCATCGCGTAGCGTTCGCACTCGAAGGTCGCCACCGCGCCCTCGATCAGAGGCGCGCCGCCGAGACCCCGTTCGCAGGCTGTCTCCGACCACTTGTCCGCGCCGCGGCTCGCAAAACGCGCCGCGAGCGTCTCGTCGCCCTCGGCGAGCACGCTGATCGCGAAGTGGCTGGCCCGCTCGAACACCGGCATGCTGACGAGCGATCGCGCGAGCGCGACCGAAACCAGCGGCGGCTCCAGCGAGACGGAGACGAAGGAGTTCGCCGTGACCCCGACCCGCATGCCTTGCTCGTCTTCGGCCGCCACGATCGACACGCCCGTCGCGAAGCAACCGGCGGCGCGCCGGAAGACGGCAGGATCGATGCCGCCGGGCGGCGTCACAACAGCCCGAGCGTCGCGACCCGCTCCCCCCTCGAGACGCTGCCGAGGGTCGTGGTGCGCACCAGGAGCCCGTCCTGCGGCGCCCGCACCATCTCGACTTCGTCCCCATAGACGTTGAGGATGCGGCACAGGACGTCTCCGGCCTTGACCGGGGCGCCCAGGGGAACGTCCGTGACCAGCAGGCCGCCGCGGCTCGCTCTCAGACCCAGGAAATCCCGCATCACATGCGTCTCGGCAGGCGGAACGGGGTCGCCGTCGATCATGCCGAGGCCGATCAGCAGGTTGGTCACGCATTGCGCGCCGATCGCGACCTGGTCCTCCTCGAGACGCCCGCCCTCCCCGATCTCGAAGGTGAAGCAGGGAACGCCCGCCTTGGTGGCCTCGACGCAGAGAATGCCGTCGGCGACGTACATCCCGCGCTCGCCCCGCACGATCCAGCCGGTCCCGAGCAGATGCGCCATCCGCTCGGCCTCGCGCGCCGGAGCGCCCAGGTTCGGGTGCGGGAGGATGGCGATCGGCACGTAGCGGCCGCCGCGCGTCGGCGTATGGACATCGAGGGCCGCGTCGCACGCGCTGATCAGCCGGAACAGGGTCGCGGCCATGACCTGCGCGATGTTGCCGTCCGGGTCGCCGGGAAAGCAGGTCCAGGCGTCGGTGGGCGCCTGGTCGAGCGGCGATTTCAGGTACTGCGACACCGGGATGCGGTGGTCGGCGATCAGAGCGAGCGGCTGCTGCACAGGGCAGCACACGATGCTGCCCGCGAGCGTCTTGGGGTCGATGGCCGAGATCGCCCGGTTCACGAGCGCCACGCCGGTGACTTCGTCCCCATGGATGCCGGCGCCCACATAGAGCCGCGGACCCGGCCTGGCGCCGTTGATCAGCACGAGCGGCAACTGCACGCTCGAGCCATCGGCGAGCTCGAGCGCAGACATCTGCGCACGCAGCCGCTCGCCGGGGGCGACGGTGAAACCCTCAATGGTCAGATCTTGCATCACGCGCGTCACGCCTCAGCCGCCGACGGCCATCAGCGGCGCAGCGGGCGCGGCTTCTGGCAGTCCATAGGAAGAAAGAAAGCCCTCGACGCCGCCCTTGGCGCGACCCCAGTCGAAGGTTCGGTAAGACATTCCGGCCACGACGTGCCGCGGCCCGGAATAGAAGGTCTCGTACTGCACGTGCCGTGAGGCGAATTCAGAGCCGATCGCGTCCCAGGCGAGCTTGAACAACTGAACCCGTTCTTCCGATGAGGCGACCGGGGAGTGCTGCGTGCGGCCGATCAGGCTCGCGATTTCGGGATTCGCGAAGTCCTCGACCGAGGACGGCAGCATGAGAACGCCGCCGCCGGACAACTCACGAAGGGTCTGGATCACGCGCGGGTAAAGCGCCTGTCCATGAACCTGCGCGGCGTAGAGCAGGCCGCGGTCTGGGATGAAGTAGGGCCCGTAATGGGCGCCCTTGGCCTCCATTCCGTAGACGAAGGCCTCGATCATGCTGCAGTCCGCGGCCAGTTCACCGAGCGTCTGGCGCACGGACGGCATGTTCGACGTGCCGATCAGCTCGGTGATCTTGTGCGCGAGGCCGATCAGGAAGCGCAGCTTCACCATCAGGCGGATTTCGGCCTGATAGTTCTGGAAGGCGTGGACCGGCGCCTCGTGCCATTGGGCGAGCTGCGCCGCGACGCCCCGGTGCACGAAGATCCTGTCCCAAGGGATCTTCACGTCGTCGAAGTAGAGGAGCGCATCGTTCTCGTCGAAACGCGACGACAGCGGATAGTCGAATGAGGACGGCGCCGCCTGCTCATAGGAGCGGCGCGACATCAGCTTCACGCCCGCGGCCGCGATCGGGACCACGGCGGTGAAGGCGAAGCGGTCCTCGCTGGGCGCGAGCGGCCGGAGCGTCGTGACCAGCACCTCGTCGGAGAGCGCGGCTCCGGTGCCGAGCATCTTGGCGCCGCGGATCGTGACGCCGCCCGGATCCTCGTCCACGACGCGCACCGCCACCTCGGCGTTGCCGCCCTCGCCGGCCCCCTTCGACCGGTCGGCCTGCGGATCGATGATGACGTAGGAGAGGTAGAGGTCCCGGTCGCGGGCGTAGGCGTAGTAGTCGAGCACGGCGTTCGCCCGCCCGCCCTCGTGCCGGCGGTACACGTCGGCGCCGGCCGCCATGCAGGCGATCGTCGAGGCGACGTGGTCAGGCGAGCGCCCCATGAAGCCGTGATGCAGTTCGGCCCAGGCGACGAGCGCCTCGCGGCGCTGCACCAGCTCCGCGTAGGTTTTGGGCATCTGCCAGGCCCGGCTCACCCGGGCGCCGGTCGGCGTCTCGAAGGTGGAGCGTTCGACGTTCTCGGACCGCGCCTGGAAATCGTAGAGCGCCGCGACTGAGCGGGCGGCCCCCTGGAACGCCGCGTGCTCCGCGACGCTGGCGACCCTCTCCCCGTTCAGGAAGATGCAGCGCCCGTCCTGGAGCCCCTGAAGATAGTCAGCCCCAACCCTCATGACGCCCTCGCGCTCCGCCCCTGCACCTCCGGATTTTTGCTTTGTGACTTAGCTTTGTCAACAAGCTATTTCGGGACGGTTGCCGCGCCACGCTGGACGCAGATATGGGTTGGGCGCCGGCTTGGCGGCCAAGGAGCATCAATGACCCCTCCCCCGAACACGGTGAGCCGCGCCGCGCTGCTCGTCGAGGGATCCGACGAAGCTTTCAGGGCCATGGTCGATGATCTGACGCACTTCGCGTCTCGGCTTCAGCAGATCAGGGAGGCGCTGGCGCGTCAGATGGGCGTCACGGCGCCCCAATATGCGGTGCTCATGGCTCTGGCGCGGCGGCCGCCGAACACGCCGGTGGGCGTGAAGGACCTGGCCAGCCGATTGAGGGTCAGCGTCCCCTTCATCGTCACGGAGACGAAGAAGCTCGAGGCCCTCGGATTCGTAAGCAAGCGGCCAGTCGCGGACGACAGGCGGAAGATCGATATCGTCCTGACGGACAAGGGGTCGCGCGCCATCGAGGCGATCGGAGATCGGCAGAGGGCCGTGAACGACGTCCTGTTTTCAAGTCTGAACGTCACCAAGTTCTCTGCGCTCAGAACGATAGCGTCTGAACTTCTGAACTCTTGTGATCGAGCGTTCGAGCTGGCGGAGAAGTAGTCACGAGCTTCGCTGATCGGCCCCCCCTCCGGCGTCGCGGCCTGCCCGCAGGAGACGTGACGGCGCGGCCGAAGCCGCGCCGCCCGGAGCTCCTACCGAAGCTCGCTCTTGAGGATGGTGCGGTAGGACGGCATGTCGGCCGTCGTGATGTCGTCGATCAGCCAGCCGCGGTCGCCATAAACCAGGGTCAGCTTCAGCTTGCCGGCGTCGGGCCCGTTCCTGTAGCCGACATCGACCAGCGCGGTCTGGCTGTCGCCGCCGACGCGGACGCTGGTCACTCGGAACTTCACGATGTCCTGGCATTGGCAGATCGGGTCGCCTGAGATGATGCCGATCTCGCCGCCCGCCTGCTTGCGGTCCTTCAGCACGAGAGCCCTGAACCGGTTCGACAGGATCGGCAGGCCTCCCCGCATCGAGAAGTCCTGGGGCATTTTGCCGAGTTCGTAGGTCCTGTAGACCTCGCTCACGAAACCCTCCAGCGAACCGCTGTCGCCGGGTTGGGCGACGGCGGAAGCCGGCGCGAGCGCGAGCGCCAGAACGAGCGCGGCCAGTGGACGCAGCATGGCGTTTCCCCGAATGCGTGGTGACGGTGAAGAGGATCGACGGGCGAAGCGCCGTCAGCCGTTGCAGCTCGGGATGGTTCCCTCGCGGCCGCCCTGGGTCCAGAAGATGCCGCCCCAATGGTACCCGACCAGCCCGCCGGAGCGGACGCGGAACCATTTGTAGTCGTTGAACCAGACGTCGATGTCCTCGACGCTCTCCAGCTTCTGGCCTTCCGCCACGCTCGCCACCTTGGACGCGTTCATGGACGGCCGGCTGCGAAGCACGCCGCCGCAGGAGAAGCTCGGTCCGTACTGGCTGCCGGAGGAGCGGGCGGCGGCGCGGTCGTTGCGCTGCTGCTCGCGCGCCTCGCGGTCCATCTCCACCATGGACTGCACGTCGCCGCTGCACTTGGAGGGGATGTAGTCCCAGATGTCCTTCTGGCGGAAGCACCGGCCGATCTCTGAGCCGCAGATCGCGTCGACGATCTTGGAGCAGCGCTCGTCGAAGCCCTGGGCCGCGGCGGGAAACGGGGCGAAGCACAGTCCACCGAGAACGAGCGTTCCGGTCAGCAAAGCGATGCGCATGGCGATGTCCCGAAAGAAGCGCGCGGCGGCGCGGAGATGCTGGAGGGCTGAGCGGCTCGGGCGCGCGTGCGCGCGTCGACGTCAGCCCCGGGCGAAGGGCGCGTTCAAAGTCGGACGAGCGTGGAGCGGGCGCTCAGCGGGGGCAGGAATTGGCGCGTTCCTGCGCCTGGATCTCGGCGATCTTCTTGCGGTCGCGCGCTGAAAGCGGCACGTCCTCGATGTTGTTGTAGCGGCAGCCCTCGTTGTAGCCGAAGGCTCGGATCGCGCGGTCCGTCTTGAAGCAATAGCCGGCTTCGAAATAGACCGCGTTACGCTCGCCCCAGAGTTCGTCGCAGGGAAAGCGCGCATAAGCGGGCGACGCCAGAAGCACAGCCGAAAAGGCGATCAACAAACGCAGCATTCCAAGCCCCTGATGAACGTTTCGGCCGAGGCCTGATTGTTGTTGTGGATCACTCGGGGCCGCGTTGCGCCCGCCGCTTCTTGTCACCGGATCCATCCGCGGCAAGGCGGAGCGGGCGATCCTTCGCGGTGACTGAAGAGACCAGGCATGCACGGGCGACCGTCGACCCAAGCGGCGAATCGAGCGCCTTCCTGAAGGCGCCGGGCGCGCTGTCGACCCGCCGCAGCATGCGCCGGGCGAACAACCGCGACCGGAAGACATCGAAACATCAGGGAGACCCGAAAGACGCCTTGTTGATCTTGGCGTTCCCACGAACATCTATACACAACATGAATGCTGAGCAGGCAAACAATTTGCGATAAATCGTTACAAACGTTTTCGTTGTAAGTATTATTGCGTAAGCCGAGCCATAGCCGGGCGAGCAGCCCTGCGCGATCATGACATCACGGACAGCGCGGCAGGCGCCCCCGATCGGCTCGTACGCGTTTCAAAGTCCCGCTGCAGGCGCCTCAGCTCCGGGCGAACAGACCCCTGAACTGGGACGGCTGGCAGCGCAGATACTGATTCGGCGCGCGGACCTGGCCGCCGAGCGCGGCGGCGGCGTGCCAGGGCCAGCGGGGGTCGTAGAGCACCGTGCGGGCGAGCGCGATCAGGTCCGCGTCGCCCGAGCCCACGATCGCTTCGGCCTGCTCGAAGCCGGTGATCAGCCCGACGGCGATCACCGGGATCGACGCCTGCGCCTTCACGGCGCGCGCCAGCGGAACCTGGTAGCTCGGGCCGACCGGAATGCGTTGCGCCGGATGCAGGCCGCCGCTCGACACGTGCACGGCGGCGCAGCCGTGCTGTTCGAGAAGCTTCGCAAACGCCGCCGTCTGCTCGGCGTCCCATCCGCCCTCGACCCAGTCGGTCCCCGAGAGCCGCATGGTGACGGGGCGGTCTGCGGGGAAGGCGGCGCGCACCGCGTCGAACACCTCGAGCGGGAACCGCATCCGGTTCTCCAGCGAGCCGCCATACTCGTCTTCGCGCCGGTTCGAGAGCGGCGAGAGGAACTGGTGGATCAGATAGCCATGGGCGCCGTGAACCTGGACGGCGTCGAGCCCGAGCCTGCCCGCGCGCTTCGCGGCCGCCGCGAAGGCGTCCCGCACCCGATCGAGACCCGCGCGGTCCAACGCCTGCGGCGCCGCCTCGCCTTCCGCGAACGGCATGGCGGACGGCGCCACGGTGCGCCAGCCATGCGGATCGGACGGGGCGATCTGGGCGCCGCCCTTCCACGGAACTTCGGTCGACGCCTTGCGTCCGGCATGCCCGAGCTGGATCGCGATCGGCATGTCCGACCAGCGCCGCACGCCTTCCAGCGTCCGCCCCATCGCGGCCTCGGTCGCGTCGTCCCACAGGCCGACGTCCGCATAGGTGATCCGCCCTTCGGGCAGCACGGCCGTCGCCTCGATGGTGAGCAGCGCCGCGCCCGAAAGCGCGAGCTGGCCGAGATGGATCAGGTGCCAGTCGTTCATGCGCCCGTCCTCGGCCGAATACTGGCACATCGGCGCGATCACGATCCGGTTCGTGAGCTCGAGACCGCCGATGCGGGTCGGGGTGAAAAGAACGGGATGGGACACTGAGGATCTCTGTCTGGGCGCGGTGGGCCGCGGCTGGCTGGGTCCGGGAACGCCGGATGCGTTGCGCGTGCGCTTCCTCAAGCCGGATCGGCGGCGGTCTGTTCCCCTCCGGCTCGAGCGTCGGCCGTGCGCCGACCCCGAATGAACCCTCGGGCGGGTCAGGAGTTAGCAGGCTGAGGCGCAGCGCCGCCTGACATCAACCTTGCCCGAGGAGCCCGAATGTCCAAGCACACCTACAAGGTCATCGAACTCGTCGGCTCATCGCCGGACTCGATCGAGGACGCCATCAGGAGCGCGATCGCGGACGCCTCCCGGACGATCCGTCACATCGGCTGGTTCGAGGTCGTGGAGACGCGCGGCCATGTCGAGAACGGCCAGGTGGCGCATTTCCAGGTCGCGTTGAAGATCGGCTTCACGATCGACCACGACGACTAGGGCGTCACGTCCCGCAGAAAGTCCGATAGCCCTGCGCCGGCGGCGGCGCGTCGTAGAAGGCCCGGTGCTCCGGCCTCTCCTCGAACGGCGTCGTCACCGCGTCCAGCAGCGCCTCGAAGACCGAGAAGTCCCGTCGTTCCACCGCCGCTTCGATCGCCGCCTCGACGAGATGATTGCGCGGGATCAGCGCAGGATTGACGCGGCGCATCGCGGCTTCCCGCGCGGCGCCGTCGCCGCCCTCTTCGGCGAGCCGTTGGCGCCAACGCGACGCCCATCCGTCATAGGCGCTCGGATCCCCGAACAGGAGGCGCAGCGCGGTGTCGGCCTCGACGTTCCGCGCCGCCCCGCACAGGCCCCGGAAGGCAAGCGTGAAGTCGGCCCGGTTCGCCGCCATCAGGTCGAGCAGGTCCTGCGCGAGAGCGGCATCGCCCGCGCGCGTCTCGAAAAGGCCGAGCTTGGCCCTGAGACCATCCACATAGGCGTCGTTGAACGTCTGCGGAAAGGACGCCAGCGCCTCGCGCGCGAGCGCCACCGCCTGCTCCTGATCGGGCGCCAGGAGCGGCAGCAGGGACTCCGCGAAGCGCGTGAGATTCCAGTGGGCGATCATGGGCTGGTTGCCGTAGGCGTAGCGGCCATGCTCGTCGATCGAGCTGAAAACGGTCGCCGGATCATAGGCGTCCATGAAGGCGCACGGCCCATAGTCGATCGTCTCGCCGGCGACCGACATGTTGTCGGTGTTCATGACGCCGTGGATGAAGCCGACCAGCAGCCATCGCGCCACGAGGCGCGCCTGCCGCCCGATCACCTCCTCCAGCAGGGCCCGATAGGGCGCCGCAGCGCTGGCGGCGCCCGGGTAATGCCGCGCGATGACATGATCCGCGAGCGTCCGCAGGCCCTCCACGTCGCCCCGCGCGGCGAAGAACTGGAACGTCCCGACCCGGATGTGGCTCTTGGCGACGCGCGTCAGCACCGCGCCAGGCAGCGGCCGCTCGCGCGCCACGGTCTCGCCGGTCGTGACCGCGGCGAGCGCCCGCGTCGTCGGAACCCCCAGGGCGGCCATCGCCTCGCTGACGAGATATTCGCGCAGCACCGGTCCGAGCGCGGCGCGGCCGTCGCCGTTCCGCGAGAACGGGGTGCGGCCCGAGCCCTTCAGCTGGACGTCGCGCCGCGCGCCGTCGCGGCCGATCACCTCGCCGAGCAGGATCGCGCGTCCGTCGCCGAGCCTCGGCACGAAAGAGCCGAACTGGTGCCCCGCATAGGCGGTCGCGATCGGCTCGGCCCCCTCCGGAACGGCGTTGCCGGAGAGCGCGTCGATCCCTGCCGGCGTGGCGAGCGCCCGCGCGTCGATCCGCAACTCGTCCGCCAGAGTATGGTTCAGCTTGATGAGTTGCGGGGCCCGAGCGGGGGCGGGGTTCACCTTCGCATAGAATGAAGGCGGCAGCCGAACATAGCTGTTGTCGAACGGTATTGCGGCGGTCATCGGCGCTTTCAGCGTGGTGCGGGTCTGATTAGGTGGTTCGCAAGGCCTTGTTGCGAAAGTGCGGCGGAGGAAAATCGTTCGACTGTCGCGGCGGCCGACGATGCTCCTGCGTAACGCGCTTCGAGCGGTGAGCGAACGATCAACATGGATCAGCGGAGCAAGCCATGACCCGTCTCACCACCACGGCCGCCGGCGTGTTCGCCATCGCGCTCGGGGCGCTCGGCTCGCCCGCTTCCGCCGAAGGCCCGGTCTGGCGCGGCGATTACGTGGGAAGGCTGGAGGCTTTCGCGCTGCTGCAGCAGCTCAACGCGGACCTGCTGAGCCATGACAGCGCGACGTTGACGCTCGATCGCTGGTGCGCGGCTCATCAACTCGCCTCGCCGGCCAAGATCGTCGCTGAGCTCGACCGCGCCGAGGCCAAGCCGCCGAGCGAGGAGCAGCGCCGCCTGCTGCAGGTCGGCGCCGACGAGCGCGTCGTCTACCGGCATGTCCGGCTCAAATGCGGCGAGCGCGTCCTTTCCGAAGCCGAGAACTGGTATGTGCCGTCGCGGCTCACGCCCGAGATGAACACGGCGCTCGAGACGAGCGACGTCGCCTTCGGGCGCGCGGTTCGCCCGCTCGATTTCCGCCGCCGCACCCTGTCGGCGAAGCTCGCCTGGTCGCCGCTGCCCGATGGCTGGGAGCGGGGCGCGCGCGCGCCCGCCGAGGACGAGTTGCGGCCGCCGCGCACGGTCATCGAGCATCGCGCCGTGCTCACTTTGCCGAACGGCATGCCGTTCAGCGCCGTGGTCGAGAACTACACGGCGGAAGTCCTCGCCTTCCGCGAGCCGGACCGTTCCGAGGTCGGGCGTTGACGGATCTGCGCCACGACCGCGGCTTCTTCGAAATCCTCTGCGCAAGCCACGCCTTGTTCGCAGGTCGCGCCCTCGCGCCGGAGGGCGCCGACGCAGCATGGCTCTACGAGAGCGCGCCCTACGCTGTCCTGGCGCATGACGCCGGCGCGGACCCGCGCTTCGTCTACGCCAACAGGACGGCGCAGCGCTGCTTCGGCTATTCGTGGGAGGAGTTCATCGGGCTGCCCTCGCGCCTCTCCGCGGAAGCGCCGGAACGGTCGGCCCGCCAGGCGCTGCTGGACGCCGTCGCGCGCGATGGCTTCGCGGCCGGCTATCGCGGCGTCAGGGTGACGAAGTCGGGCCATCGCTTCTGGATCGAGGACGGCGTGGTGTGGCGGCTGGTCGGGCGCGACGGCGCGCCGGCCGGACAGGCCGCGACGTTCTCGGCCTGGCGCGACGCCTGACAGAGGCCGAATTCAGCCAGCGCCCCCCGCCGTTCCTTCCAGCGTCCGCTCCAGCCGGTCGATCAGCTCCGCCTGTGCGGTCAGCAGCTTCTCCCGCGCAACCTCCGGCGCGAACCATTCCGCCCGGTCGACCTCCGGAAAGGACTGCATCCTTCCGCTTCGCGGCGGCCATTCCATCGCGAAGGTGTTGCTGCGCATCGTCGCCACGTCGAAGTCGCCCTCCGCCGCAAAGGCGTGCACCCGCCTGCCGCCGCGCTGGACGATCGTCCCGAGCGGGACGAGCGGCCCTGCGGGCGCGGCGCCGAGTTCCTCTGCGAACTCCCGCAGCGCGGCGGCTTCCGGGTCCTCTCCGGCGAGAAGCTCGCCTTTCGGAATCGACCAGGCGCCGAGATCCTTGCGCCGCCAGAATGGGCCGCCCGGATGCGCCAGCAGCACGAGAAGCGCTCCGGCCTCGTGTCTGAAGAGCAGCAGACCGGCGCTCTCGACAGTCATCAGCGCTCCTTGAACGGGTGATGCTGACGAAACCCCTGGCCCGCGACATCACCTCGTTGAGGTGACCCAGCCTAGCTGACGCGGGAGGGGAGTCGATCAGCGACGCCGGCGGGGAGCGCTCGCGGACGGCGGGCGGGCGGAGGGCCGGGAGACCGCAGAAAACAACGTTGCGTGATCAGCCTGCGCGCGGGCGGCGGCGGCTTCTGGCGTCCCCCGGACGATCTGGCTAAAAGCCCAAGTTTGCATCACCTGCTTAAAGCGAGGGCATCCTGTCCAATATCGACGAAAAGCTCGAGCCGATCCTGGCCGAGGTTCTGACCCGCAACGCCGGGGAAGCCGAATTCCATCAGGCGGTTCGGGAAGTGCTGGAGAGTCTGGGTCGGGTGGTCGCCAAACACCCGGACTACGCCGACGACGCGCTGATCGAGCGCATCTGCGAACCGGAGCGGCAGATCATCTTCCGGGTGCCATGGGTGGACGATCGTGGCCAGGTCCAGATCAACCGCGGCTTCCGGGTGCAGTTCAATTCGGCGCTCGGCCCCTACAAGGGCGGGATCCGGTTCCACCCCTCGGTGAATCTCGGCATCATCAAGTTCCTGGGCTTCGAGCAGACGTTCAAGAACGCGCTCACCGGCATGCCGATCGGCGGCGGCAAGGGCGGCTCGGACTTCAATCCGCGCGGCCGTTCCGACGGCGAGATCATGCGGTTCTGCCAGTCCTTCATGACCGAACTGCACCGGCACATCGGCGAATACACCGACGTGCCCGCGGGCGACATCGGCGTGGGCGGCCGGGAGATCGGCTACATGTTCGGCCAGCACAAGCGGCTGACCAATCGCTATGAGGCGGGCGTGCTGACCGGCAAGGGCCTCGTCTATGGCGGCTCGCAGGCGCGGCGCGAGGCGACCGGCTATGGGGCGGTCTACTTCGTCGAGAGCATGCTCGCGACCCGCAATGAAGGGCTGGAGGGCAAACGGGCGGTCGTCTCGGGGTCGGGCAACGTCGCGATCTACACGACGGAGAAGCTGCAGCAGCTCGGCGCGCGCGTGATCGCCTGCTCCGACTCCAACGGCTTCGTGCTGGACGAGGACGGCGTCGATCTCGCCCTGCTCAAGGAGGTCAAGGAGGTCCGGCGCGCCCGCATCTCCGAGTATGCGGAGCTGCGCGGCAAGCAGGCGCGCTATGTCGAAGGCGGCTCGATCTGGAGCGTGCCGTGCGACATCGCGATGCCCTCCGCCACCCAGAACGAGCTGACCGGCAAGGACGCCAAGACGCTGGTGGCCAACGGCGTGGTGGCGGTCGGCGAAGGCGCCAACATGCCGAGCACGCCCGAAGCCGTCCGCATCTTCCAGGCGGCTGGCATCCTCTACGCGCCTGGCAAGGCCGCCAACGCCGGCGGCGTCGCGACCTCGGCGCTCGAGATGCAGCAGAACGCCTCGCGTGACAGCTGGTCGTTCGAGCAGACGGAGGCGCGCCTCGCCACCATCATGCGCGGCATCCACGACCGCTGCGCCGAGACGGCGGAAGAGTATGGCGCGCCCGGCGACTACGTGCTCGGGGCGAACGTCGCGGGCTTCGTCCGCGTGGCGGAGGCGATGCGCGCGCTCGGCGTCATCTGAGCCCAGGGCGTCCCGGTGCGGCCGGGGCGCCCGCCATGTCCTGGCGACGCGGCGGTCCGCCGCTGCGTTGCCGGTCAGGCCAGGCGGAAGTGTTTCGAGAGCTTCAGCTTCTGGCCCTGATAGTTCGAGGCGCCGAGCTCGCCATAGAGCGCGCGAGGCCGCTCCAGCATCCGCTCATAGACCAGGCGTCCGACCGTCTGGCCATGCTCCAGGATGAACGGCACCTCGTGGCTGCGGACCTCGAGCACGGCGCGCGCGCCGGCGCCCCGCGCCTCGGCGTGGCCAAAGCCGGGATCGAAGAAGCCGGCGTAATGCACGCGGAATTCGCCCACGAGCGGGTCGAAGGGCGTCATCTCGGCGGCGTGGTCCGGCGGCACCTGGACGGCCTCCCGCGAGGCCAGGATGTAGAACTGCCCGGGATCGAGCACGAGCCCGGAGCGGCCGGCGCGGATCGGCTCCCAGAAATCCTCCACCGCGTGCGCGCCGGGCGCGTCCACGTCCACCACGCCGGTGTGCCGCTTGCCCCTCCAGCCCACGAGCCCTTCGCCGTCGCCCTGAAGATCGACCGTGACCGCCACGCCGCCCTGCACGTCCGCCTGGTCGTCGTCGACGAGCCGCTCGCGGCTCTGGAGCGCCACGAGCTCGGCATCGGATAGCCGCGCCTCGCCGCGTCGGAGCCGGAGCTGGCTCAGCCGCGAGCCCGCGCGGACCAGGACCGGAAAGGTGCGCGGGGAAATCTCTGCGAAAAGCGGCCCGCGATAGCCCGACGGCACCTGGTCGAAGGCGCGCGCGCCGTCGGTGATGACGCGCGTGAACACGTCGAGCCGCCCGGTCGAGCTTTTCGGATTGGTGGCGGCGGCGACGTCGTCCGGAAGCGCAAGGCTCTCCATCAGCGGCGCGATGTAGACGCAGCCGGTCTCCAGCACGGCGCCGTCCGACAGGTCGATCGTGTGCAGACGGAAATCGACGAGGCGCTCCGAGACCGTGCGTCCCGCGCCGGGCAGGAAGCTCGCCCGCACGCGATGGACCACCGTGCCGAGCCTCAGGTCGAGGCTCGCCGGCTGGATCTGGTCAGGCGCCGCGGGACGGTCGAGCGCGATGGCGCCGTCCGTGATCAGCCGCTCGATCGCCTGGCTCGGCAGGATGCCGCCCAGCGGCGCGCCGTCTCCGTTCAGCAAACCGCAGTCCCCCGGGCCATCGTCCGGGTTCCTGTACGCGAACGAGACGTTGACGCCAAGCGCCGGCGGGCCTACGCAGGCGCAACCGTGGTTCTTTGGGCCGGCCGGCTTGCAGCCACGTTAAAACAACCAGCTAAAAGGCCGGACGCGCGTAGGCCGCATCGGGCGTCACGTGCGGCCCGGCGCCGTCCGAGGTCGCATCATGAGCCGCGAAAGACTCCCCACAGACCGCCCGCTGCGTCCCGCCACGCGGCTGATCCACGAGGGCGAGAGCCGCTCGACCTTCGGCGAGATGTCGGAGGCGCTCTACCTCACCTCCGGCTACGCCTACGACACGATGGAGGCGGCCGAAGCGCGCTTTGACGGCAGCGACCCCGGCTACATCTACTCGCGCTTCTCGAACCCGACGGTCTCGACCTTCGAGCGTCGCATGATGGCGCTGGAAGGCGCCGAGGCGGCGCGCGCGACCGCCAGCGGCATGGCGGCGGTGACGGCCGCGATGCTGTGCCAGGTGAAGGCCGGCGATCATGTGGTGGCGGCCAAGGCGCTGTTCGGCTCCTGCCGATACGTGGTCGAGGATCTGCTGCCGCGTTTCGGCGTCGCCTCGACGCTCGTCGACGGCGCCGATCTCGAACAGTGGCGCGCCGCCGCGCGGCCCGAGACCAAGGCGTTCTTCCTCGAGAGCCCGACCAATCCGACCCTCGAGGTCTACGACATCGAAGCGATCGCGAAGATCGCGCATCAGGCGGGCGCCCTGCTCGTGGTGGACAACGTGTTCGCGACCCCGGTGCTGCAGCGGCCGCTGAGCCTCGGCGCGGACGTCGTGGTCTATTCGGCGACCAAGCACATCGACGGCCAGGGCCGCACGCTGGGCGGCGTCGTGCTGTCCTCGGAAAAGTTCGTGACGGACCATCTGCAGACCTTCCTGCGGCAGACCGGCCCGTCGCTATCCCCGTTCAACGCCTGGGTCCTGGCCAAAGGCCTCGAGACGCTGGCGCTGCGGGTCGAGAAGATGCAGGCGAACGCCGCCGCGATCGCGGACCTTCTGGCCGATCATCCGAAGGTGAAGCGGCTGGTTTACTGCGGGCGCGACGACCACCCGCAGGCGGCGCTCGTGAAGAAGCAGATGGCCGGCGGCGGCACGCTGGTGGCGTTCACGCTCGACGGCAGCAAGGCCGAGGCGTTCCGGTTCGGCAACGCGCTGCGGATCGCCAAGATCTCCAACAACCTGGGCGACGCCAAGTCGATCCTGACGCATCCAGCGACCACGACGCACCAGCGGCTGTCCCCCGAGGCGCGCGCCGAGCTCGGCATCACGGACGCGATGCTGCGCCTCTCGGTCGGGCTCGAGGACCGCGACGATCTGCTCGAGGACGTCTCGATCGCGCTCAAGGCGGTGTGAGCGGAGCGCTCGGAAGCGCCCGCGCTTATCGACCGATCACCCCTCCAAAGAGCGGGGCCGGCGCCACACATAGCGGGCGTCGGCGAGGAGTGAACCGAGGATGAGAACCTTTCGGGTTTTTCCAGACCGGGAGTCGGAACCGGGCGAGGAACAACCGCGCGCTTTCGGGAGACGCGAGGAAGTCGCCAGGGCGCGCAAGAGCCAGAAGATCCGCCAGATCCAGACGGCGGGCGCGGCCGCGCTGCTCCTGGGCGCCGGCGCTCTGGCCGTCATGGTGATCAACGGGCTCTGAGCGGCTCAGGCGCGGCCGCGGGCGCTCGCGGTCCGCAGCACCTGGGACCTCAGCCAGTTGGTGAGCTCGGTCCTGCGGACCTTCGGGTCGAGCACTGACGGCGCGATCCCGAGCCGCCAAGCCACGTCCTTGCGCCCGGGCTCATCGTCGAGCGCGACAAGATCGGAGACGTAGCGGGCGGCCTCCTCCGGCTCGCGGAAGAAGCCCTCCTTGAGCATGACCGGCGTGTAGCGGGTCAGGATGCCGCCGAGCTCCGCGAAGGTGTATTCGGGGTGGAACTGGACGCCCCAGAACACGCCTTTGCCATGCCGGATCTCGGCCGCCTGCACCGCGCAGAGCTCGTTGGTCGCCGTCACGGTGGCGTTCGGCGGCAGCACCGCGACCTCGTCCGAATGGATCGCCGGCGCGTCGAACACCTCCGTGCGGTCCGCATGCAGAGGGTGGCCGCGGCCCGCGTCGGTGATGCGGATCGAGCGCGCGATGCCGATCTCGCGGCCCTGTGGGTTGAGCTTCACCTCGCCGCCCGCCGCCGCCGCCGCGACCTGCAGGCCCCAGCAGGAGCCGAAGAACGGCAGCCCCGACGCGTAGACGGCCCGCGCGAACTCCACCTGGGCGAGGGATTCCGGCTCCGCCTTCCAGAGATTGAGGCCCGACCCCGTGATGGCGACGCCGTCATAGCCGGCGAGGTCGCCGCCCGGCAGATTGGCGCCCTGGTCGGCCGGAAAGCAGATGTCGATCTCGGCGGCGACGCCAAGGTCCTCGGCCAGCATGGCAAGGACGTCCGCGTAGAACTGGCTCGGGGTCCGTCCGGAGACGGCGGCGTGCCGCTCGCGCATCTTGGGCGGATTGCCCTCCGCGACGAGCAGCCGGACAGGGCGCATCGCTCAGCCTCGCGCGGCGTCGAGATCGCCGCGGATGGCGGCGCGGAACAGCCGCGCGAAATCAGCGGCCTTGAAGGGCAGCGGGTTCCCGCCGGTGGAAGGATCGCGCTCGGCCTTTTCGGCGAGCTCGTCGATGCGGTCCTCGCCTACGCCGAGTTCGCCCAGCGCGTGCGGCACATGGAGCTCCTTCCGGAAGCGCAGCACCCACTCGATGAAGCCGTCGAAGCCGCCCGGGATCTCCAGCGAGCGCGCGAGATGGCCGAAGCGCTCCTCGATCGCCGGCCGGTTTGCGAGAAGCACATACGGCATCACCACGCCGTTGGTGAGACCATGATGGGTGTCGTAAAGGGCCCCCACCGGATGCGACATCGAGTGAATGGCGCCGAGCCCCTTCTGGAAGGCGGCGGCGCCCATCGAGGCGGCCGCCAGCATGTTGGAGCGCGCCTCGATGTCCGCCCCGTTGGCGACCGCGCGCGGCAGGTAGGTCTTCACGAGCCGCGCGCCGTTCGCCGCGATGCCGTCGGCCATCGGGTGGAAGCCCGGCGCCGAGAACGCCTCGAGGCAATGCGCCAGCGCGTCGAATCCGGTCCAGGCCGTCAGCTTGGGCGGCAGGCCGACCGTGAGCTCAGGGTCGGAGATCACCACCGCGGGCAGCAGCTTCGGGTGGAAGATGATCTTCTTCTCGTGGATCTCCTCATTGGTCACCACCGCGCCGCGTCCGACCTCGGAGCCCGTGCCCGCGGTCGTGGGGACCGCGACGATCGGCGCGATCCTGTCGGCGTCCGCGCGGGTCCACCAGTCGCCGATATCCTCGAAGTCCCAGACCGGACGGGTTTGTCCGACCATCAGGGCGACGAGCTTGCCCACGTCCAGCCCCGAGCCGCCGCCGAAGGCGATCACCCCGTCCGCGCCCGCCTCGCGGTAGGCTGCGACGCCCGCATCGACGTTTCCGCCGGTCGGGTTGCCCTTCACGTCCGAGAAGGTCGAGACGTGAAGCCCCGCGCCCGCGAGCCGCTCGAGCGCGCGGCGGGTGATGTCGGCGTCCTTCAGCCCCGCGTCGGTGACGAACAGAGGACGCTTGATCCCGGCCGTCGCGCAGGCGTCGGCGATCTCCGCGATCCGGCCGGGGCCGAACAGCACGCGGGTCGGGTAGTTCCAGGAAGCTGTGAAGCCGGTCATCGCTGCTGTCTCTCGGACGTTCGTCTGCGTCGGTCGCTCCGGAAATCCTCCGCCGTCATCCTCCGGCCTGACCGGAGGATCCATGCCGGGCGTGGAGCGCTACGCCGTCGATGGGTCCTCCGGACAAGCCGGAGGACGACGAGCCTCATTCGAAGCCGCGCCGGATCATCGGGCCTCGCGCAGGTGAAAACTCTTTGGCCGCGTCAGGAGCTGAAAGCCGATCTCGGAGAGCGAGGCCCCGCGCCCGGTGTCCTTGACGCCGGTCCAGGCCAGCGCCGGATCGAGATAGTCGCACCGGTTCATATAGACCGTGCCCGTCTGGATCCGGTCGCCGAGCGCCTCGGCGACATCCACCTCGCGCGTCCAGATCGACGCGGTGAGGCCATAGGGGCTGTCGTTCATCAGGCGGACGGCCTCGTCATCGTCGCGGACCTTCATGATCCCGACGACCGGCCCGAAGCTCTCCTCGACCATCACGCGCATGGAGTGGTCGACCCCGGTGAGGATCTGCGGCGCCAGATAGGGCGTGCCCTCGCGGTCCGCCGGGAAGGCCTTGGGATCGAGATGCGCCTTCGCGCCCTTCTGGAGCGCCTCGCGCGTCTGCGACCGCACCGTTTCGGCGAAGCGCGCGGCGGACATGGGCCCGAGGGTGGTGGCGTCGTCGAGGGGGTTTCCGAGCACGTATCTGGAGGTCAGCTCCACCGCGCCCGCGACGAAGCGGTCGTAGAGGCTCTCGTGCACGTAGATGCGCTCGACCCCGCAGCAGCACTGGCCCGAATTGTAGAACGCGCCGTCGACGATGTTCTCGATGGCGAAGTCGAGGTCGGCGTCCGCGCGCACATAGGCGGGGTCCTTGCCGCCAAGCTCAAGCCCCAGGCTCGTGAAGGTCCCGGCCGCCGCCTTCTCGACGGCGCGGCCGCCCGCCACCGAGCCGGTGAAGTTGATGTGGTCGAAGGCGCCGGCGGCGATCAGGGCGCCGGCCTGCTCGTGGTCGAGCACCACGTTGCGGAACAGGCCCTTCGGAAGGTCGGCCTTGTCCATCGCCTCCTGAAAGCGCTCGCCGACCAGGATGGTCTGGGCGGCGTGCTTCAGTAGCACGGCGTTGCCGGCGATGAGCGCGGGCACGATCGTGTTCACGGCCGTCAGGAACGGGTAGTTCCAGGGCGCGATCACGAACACCAGGCCGAGCGGCGTGCGCTTGATCATGCGCCGGAAGCCGGGCTTCGGCTCCGGAACGATCGGCGCGAGCGACGCCTCCGCGGTCGCGACGCAGTGCTTCACCCGCTCCTCCACGCCGCGCATCTCGCCCCCGAACCGAACGGGGCGCCCCATCTGCAGCGCGAGCTCGGGGATGATCTGCTGATTGAGGCCCAGCAGCGCGTCGAGGAAGACGAGCATCTTGCGCCCGCGCTCGGCGATTGGGACTTCGGCCCATTCAAGCTGGGCGCGCCGCGCATCGGCGAGAATCGCCTCCATCGCAGCGGCGGACTCGGTCGGCCGGCGGGCCAGTTCGCGGCCGTCGACGGGAGAGATGCAGATCTGGTCGGTCATCGATGTCACCTGTCGGTCCCGCCGAAGGGAAGCCGTCATCCCGGCGACGGAGAGAGAGCCGGGATCGTTGTCAGAACTATGCCCGTCATGGTCCGGCCTGACCGGACCATCCAGCTCAAGGGTCGAGGTCTACGCCCGAGGCGGGTCCTTCGGTCAAGCCGGAGGACGACGGCGGTTTCTCGTGCGCCTCTCCGCAGAGGGATCTCAGATCGGCGCGCCGCGCCCTCCGGGGTGGCGCTTCAGATGATCTCAAAATACCGCTCCAGCTCCCAATCGGTGATGGCCTTGTTGAACTCGCGCTGCTCCCAGTCGCGGGTCGCGGCCCAGTGCTCCACGAAAGCCTCGCCGAACAGCTCCTTCGCCGGCGCCGACGCAGCGAACCGGGCGGCGGCCTCGCCAAGCGAGCGCGGCAGGGCCCGTTCGGGCGCATGCCGAAGGGCGTAGGCGTTGCCCTCGATGGCGGAATCCGGCTCGATCCGGTTCTCGATGCCCCACAGCCCGGAGCCGATGGCGGCCGCGAGCGCCACGTATGGATTGATGTCGGCCGCCGCCACCCGGTACTCGACGCGCTGGCTCTTCGGCGATCCGGGAATGACCCGCAGCGCGCAGGTCCGGTTCTCGACGCCCCAGGTGGCGTCGGTCGGCGCCCAGAAGCCCGGGATCAGCCGCGTGTAGGAATTCACCGTCGGCGACACCATCGCGAGCAGATCGGGCATGAGGTGCTGCTGCCCGCCCACGAACCAGCGCATGGCGTCGGACATCGCGTGCGCGCGGCCTTCCTCGTGGAAGACGGAGCCGCCGTCGTCGCTCTGGAGCGAAACGTGGATATGGCCGGACTGGCCCGGCCAGTCCTTCGACCATCTGGCCATGAAGGTCGCCATCAGGCCGCGGCGCTGGGCGAGGACCTTGGTGAAGGTCTTGAACAGCACGGCCCGGTCCGCAGCCTCGAGCGCGTCCGAAACCTCGATCGCGGCCTCCAGCACGCCCGGCCCGGTCTCCGTGTGCAGCCCCTCGATCGGCATCCGCATGTCCGCGCAGAGCTTCAGCAGCTCGGCGTAGAACTCGGCGTGCACGCCCGAGCGCAGCACGGAATAGCCGAAGAAGCCGGGCGTCATCGGCGTCAGGCCGGCATAGCGTTTGTCCCGGACGGAATGCGGCGTCTCCTCGAACAGGAAGAACTCGAACTCGACCGCCGACTTCACCTTGAAACCCATGCCCGAGGCCCGGTCGAGCACGCGCCGCAGCGTTCCGCGCGGGCAGACCTCCTCGGCGCGCCCGGCGAACTCGCCGAGAACGAAGAGCATCTCGCCTTCCAGCGGCAGGTCGCGCGCCGTCTCCGGAAGCACCCGGACCGCGGCGTCCGGATAGGCCGTGTGCCAGCCGGTGAGGCTGACATTGTCGTAGAGCTGGTCGTTGGAGTCCCAACCCAGCACGACGTCGCAGAAGCCGAAGCCGTTCTCGAGAGCCGAGGCGAACTTGTCGCGGCTCATATACTTGCCGCGCAGGATGCCGTCGGCGTCGGCGACGCCGAGCTTGACGTGCGACAGGCCGCGCTTGTCCACCAGCGCGAGGAGGTCCTTGGCGGTCGTCTCCGCTTTGCTCATCTGCTCTCGACAGGTTGGCGAGGAGCCGGCGGCGGATGATCTCCGTCGCCGGCCGGGACGGGTGACGGTTCAGTGCGAGCGGTACTCGGCCTTGCCGCCCGAGAGCGCGAACTCCTCCTCGGGCGACAGCACCAGCTTGTGGCGGCCGACCGCGGCGAAATAGACGATCGCGATGGCGAACCACACCAGCACCCACAGCACGCCCTTGGTGAAGTTCGGGTCCTGGACCTGGTAGCCGAGCGTGACCACCGCGATGACGATGGTCAGGACCGCCCCCGGAACGCCGAGCGGGCTGCGGAACGGCCGTTCGATGTGCGGGCTTCTGCTGCGCAAGAGGATGAACGACACCGCCTGGGCGATGTAGGAGAACATCGCGCCCGACACGGCCATGTTGAGCAGAACGCTGCCGATCGAGGCGCCCGCCTGCTCGGCCCCGAGGGCGAACCAGATCACGAGCATCACCGCGAGCCCGACGATCGAGCCGACGAACATCGCGAGATGCGGCGTCCGGTAGGTGGCGTGCGTGACCGACAGGCCGCGCGGGAAGTAGCCCGCCCGCGACAGCGAGTAGATCTGCCGCCCCTGCGCGTACAGAATCGTGTGGAAGCTCGCGATCAGACCGGTGAGCGCCACGAGCCCCAGCACCACCACGCCGCTGTCGCCGTAGATCGCCCGGAACCCGTCGAGCAGCGGCTCCAGCGACGAGCTCAGCTTGAACGAGCCGACGCCGATCACCGACGGGTTCAGCAGCACGATCATGAAGGCCGAGACCATCAGGGTGATCATGCCCAGGATGATGCCCTTCGGCATGTCGCGTTTCGGGTCGATGGACTCCTCGGCCGCGAGCGGGAGTTGCTCGATCGCGAGGAAAAGCCAGACCGCGAACGGAAGCGTGGCCAGCACGCCCGAGAGGCCGAACGGGAAGAGCTCGCCCCCGCCCTCGGGAAGCTCGACGGCGGCGCCGTCCGGCCCGACCCCGATGTTCAGCGCCCAGCGCGAGAAATCCATGTTGGGGATCGCGCTGAGCCAGAAGAAGACCAGCACGGCGAGCGAGATCAGCGTCACGATCATCGTGACGCGGAACGACAGCTCGAGCCCGAACACGTTGAGCGCCACGAACACGGCGTAGAACGCGATCCAGGTGAGCGGCGAATAGGCCGGATCGAGCCCGAAGATCGCATTCACGTAGGAGGTGATGAAGGTCACCACCACGGCCGGGGTGATGACGTATTCGACGTTCTCGCAGAGGCCGGTGAGGAAGCCTCCCCACGGCCCCATCGCGGTGCGGGCGAACGAATAGGCCGCGCCGGTGTGCGGCAGCGCCGCCGACATCTCGGCGATCGAGAACGTGAGGCCGAGATACATGATCGCGATGATGATCCCGGCGACCAGCATGCCGCCCCAGCCGCCGGTCGAGAAACCGAAGTTCCAGCCCGAGAAATGGCCAGAGATCACGGCGCCGACGCCGAGAGCCCAAAGGCTCGCGACGCCCGCGTAACGCATCAATCCACGCTTTTCGAAGTAGCCGGCGTCTACCGTCTGGTAGGTCACGCCGCGTCCATCTTGCGCCATGAGATGAGCCCCGTTGACGTCGACGGGACGCCCGGCGTGACTCCCCGGGCGAGGCGGCGCGTCCCCCGGCCGCCGGAGGCGGGGTCGACGCCGCCCCTCGTTGGAACGATCGTTCCAGAGAGGTCACGTTTCTGTCAATATGGAATGAACGTGACCATGATTGCGGAGCATGAGACTGCGATGGCGGCGAACGCGGCGACGGCCTTCTCCGGAACCGTCGCGCAGGCTCTTGCGGAGATCATGTCCGGGCTCACGCCGCGCGAACGCCGCGCGGCCGAGCATCTCGCCGCGCATTATCCGGTCGCCGGTCTCGCCCCGATGGCGCGCTTCGCGCGCAGCGCCGGCGTGAGCTCGCAGACGGTGCTGCGGCTGTTGGCCAAGCTCGGCTTCCAAAGCTGGCGCGGCCTGCAGGAGCGGCTCCGCGCGGAGCTCGCCGCCGAACGCGTCTCGCCCCTCGGCCGCTGGACCGCCCACGCGGCGACGGGGCTTCTGGACGGCGACAGGCTGGCGGCTTTCGGGGCGAAGCTCGCGGAGAACGTCGTGGAGGCGTTCCGCGACCTCGACCGCGCCGAGTTCGAGGCGACGGCCCGGCGGCTCGCCGATCCGAAGCGCCATGTGCTGGTCGTGGGCGGGCGCTTCAGCCAGGCGCTGGCCCGGCTGCTCGTCAGACATCTCGAGATCGTCCGCGGCGGGGTGGAGGAGATCGGCTCGCTTTCCGCCACCTGGCCGGACCGGCTGATCGACGTCGGCCGCCGGACCGTGATCGTGGCCTACGACGTGCGCCGCTATCAGCGCGACGTCATCCGGCTGTGCGCCTTCGCGGCGGAGCGTGGCGCCTGGGTCGTGCTGCTGACCGATTCAGCGAATGCTCCGGCCGCCGCGCACGCCAATGCGACGCTGGTGGGCGCCACCGAAAGCGCCGGAGCCTGGGACTCCTTTGCGAGCCTGCTGGCGGTCACGGAGGCGCTGGTCGCCCGCGCCACCGAGCTCTCCGGTCCGGAGACAGTCGAACGGCTCGGGCGCCTCGAGCAGATCCGCGCCCGGGTGCTGGGCGTGGAGTGAGGAGGCCGCCTCAGACGGGCGGCGCCTGCCAGACGAAGTAGTAGATCGCGCAGGCGGCGATCACCACGATCGCGGCGACCAGCATGATGCGCCCCATGGCTCCGGAATTCGACGAACCGGGGGGCGTCACCTCGGCGTCGGCGCCGATCGTCTCCGGGTCCGGCGCATCCGGGATCACGCTCGCGGCGGTCGGGTCCGCCGGCAGCCCGGCGCCGATCAGGGCCGCGGAGCCATAGGCGAGCGGCGGCGCGTCGGCGACCGCCGGGGTCTCGGCCGGCTCCTCGTGAACCAGCGGCGGCGCCTCCGCGAGCGGCGCCTCGGCTGCGGCCGGCGCCGCGGCGGCGGGCGCCTGCGCCAGCCGCTCCGCCAGCCGCTCGAAGAAGGTCTCTGCGGTCTTGCGCGCGAAGCCCGTCACCAGCCGGGCGCCGAGCTGCGAGATCTTGCCGGTGAGATCGGCTTGCGCGGCGTAGCTCACGACGGTCTCGCCGGCCTCTTCCTTCAGCGTCACCTCGGCCCGCCCCTTGGCCGAGCCGGCCGAGCCGCCGTCGCCCTCGCCCAGAAGCGTGAAGCGCTCCGGAGCGGTCACGTCCGCGCGGGTGACGGAGCCGGCGAAATCGCCCTTGATCGGCCCGATCTTAGCCGACAGCGCGCCCTCGAAGACGTCCTCGGAGCTCCTCTCCAGCCGCTCGCAGCCCGGCAGGCAGTCCTTCAGGATCGCAGGATCGCTGAGCGCCGCCCAGACTGTGGCGCGCGGCGCCGGGATGCGGTGGGAGCCTGAAATGTCCATGAGACCGTCGTGTCTGCCGCGGGAGCGCCTGTTCTAGGGCGCGCCCCCGATGCCGGTCCAGTGGGGGCGCGAAGATCATGGCTTTGCGACGCGCCGCGGCCGCCGCATGGTGCGGGCGGAATCCGGAGCCCAACCATGACGTCTTACGTGTTTCCCCCGCCCCAGCAGCCCGCCGTCGCCGTGCTGGGAACCTCTTCGCTGTTCCCCGCGCGGCGGGTCTATTGCGTGGGGCGCAACTACGCCGCCCACGCCGTGGAGATGGGCCACGACCCGAACCGGGAGCCGCCGTTCTTCTTCATGAAGACGCCGGACGCGCTGCTGCCGGACGGGGCGACCTTTCCCTACCCGACCGAGACATCGGACGTGCACCACGAGATCGAGATGGTGGTGGCGCTGGAGAAAGGCGGCCGGGACGTCCCCGAGGCCGACGCGCTCGACCTCGTATTCGGCTACGGCGTCGGCATCGACTTCACCCGGCGCGATCTGCAGGCCGAGGCGAAGAAGCTCGCGCGGCCCTGGGAGGTCGGCAAGGCCTTCGACCACGCGGCGCCCTGCGGGCCGCTCGCCCGCGCGGCCGAGATCGGCCATCCGGCGAAGGGCGCCGTGACGCTCGACGTCAATGACGAGCGCCGCCAGACCGGCGACCTCGACCAGCTGATCTGGACCGTCCCGGAAATGATCGCCTATCTGTCGCGCCTGTTCGAGCTCGCGCCCGGCGACCTGATCTTCACCGGGACGCCCGCGGGCGTCGGCCCGGTCGCGCGCGGCGACCGGCTGCACGGACGGGTCGAAGGCGTCGGCGAGCTACGCGTGACGGTCGGCTGAGTCGACGCGGGCGCGTCGCCGGTTCGCGCTCCGGCGATGCGCCTTTGCGGTCAGCTCGACAGCCGCTCGATGGTCGCGCCGCAGCGAGAAAGCTTGGCCTCGAGCCGCTCGAAGCCGCGGTCGAGGTGGTAGACGCGATTCACGATCGTCTCGCCCTCGGCCGCAAGCCCTGCGATCACGAGCGAGACCGAGGCCCGGAGGTCGGTGGCCATCACGGGCGCGCCGGTCAGCTTCTCGACGCCTTCGATCACGGCGGTGTCGCCGTCGAGATGGATTTTGGCGCCGAGCCTCACGAGCTCCTGCACATGCATGAAGCGGTTCTCGAAGATCGTCTCGGTGATCGACGAGGAGCCCTTGGCCTTGGCCGTGAGCGCCATCAGCTGCGCCTGCAGATCGGTCGGAAAGCCCGGGAACGGCGCGGTCGTGACCCGCACCGGGGCGACGCCATGGCCGTTGCGGGCGACCCGGACGCCTTCGTTGGTGGTCGAGATCTCGGCGCCGGCCTCGACCAGAACGTCGAAGGCGGACTCCAGCAGATCATGCCGCGCGCCCTCGAGCACGACGTCGCCGCCGGCCATCGCGACCGCGATCGCGTAGGTGCCGGTCTCGATCCTGTCAGGCAGCACCCGGTGACGGGCGGCGCCGAGCGAGCCGACGCCCTCGATGCGGACAACGGAGCCGCCGGCGCCTTCGATCTTCGCGCCCATCTTGATCAGGCAGTCGGCCAGATCCACGATCTCGGGCTCGCGCGCCGCGTTGTGGATCACGGTCTCGCCGCGCGCCAGCGCCGCGGCCATCAGCACGACATGGGTCGCGCCGACCGACACTTTCGGGAAGTCGACGCGGCCGCCGACGAGACCCTTCGGGGCCTTGGCCAGCACATAGCCGCGGTCGATCTCGATCTCGGCGCCGAGCGCCCTGAGGCCGGACAGGAAGAAGTCGACGGGCCGCGTGCCGATCGCGCAGCCGCCGGGCAGCGAGACCTTCGCCTCGCCCATCCGGGCCAGCAGCGGGCCGAGCACCCAGAAGCTCGCCCGCATCCGGGAGACGAGGTCATAGGGGGCGGTGGTGTCGACGATCTCGCGCGCGGTGAGCCGCACCGTGTCGCCGGTGAATTCATCCTGCGCCGGCCGCTTGCCCTCGACCGTGACCTCGGCGCCGTGATTGCCGAGAATGCGCTTGAGCAGCGCGACGTCGGCGAGCCGCGGGACGTTCTCGAGCGTCAGCGTCTCGGGCGTGAGCAGGCTCGCGATCATCAGCGGCAGGGCCGCGTTCTTGGCGCCGGAGATGGGGATGCGGCCGAACAGCGGCGCGCCGCCGACAATGCGGATGCGGTCCATGGAGCCTCCTCGGGGGCGGCGCGACGACCAGTCAGACGCGGCCAGCTTTCCGCGGCCGGGGGGCAGCCGCAGGTATCGCGGTCTAGCTTATGCGCGCCTGCCGCACAACGCGGCGCGCCCGATCAGGTCGCGGAGCCGCCCTGCGGATCCGGCCGCTCCCGCTTGGCTCGTTCCGGAGCCTTCCGTTTCTTGAGGTTCTCGCGCAGCGCCGCGGCCAGGCGCTCGCGGCGCTCCGCCTCACGGGCGGCGGCCTCGGCGCCACGGCCGGGCTGACGTCTGGCGGAAGGCGAATCGGAATCCGGCATCTGGCCCTTCATTCAGCGGTTCTGCGCCCGGAGACGATCTCGAAAGCCCGCAGCTTCGCGTCAGGCCCGAGGTCGACCGGCCGCAGCCAGGACGGCGTGTCGCCCGAAAGCAGCATCGCCGAGAACCCGTCCGGATGCGCTTTCGCGTTCGGCCTCACGCCGGCGTCCACCGTGCAGACGACGACATAATCCGCGCCACGCGACAACGCCACCGCGCGCGCGGTCTCCTCGCTGCCCTGGAAGGCCTCGAGCTCGGCCATCATGCCATCGACGTTCCGGTGGTACGGCGCGCCGACCACCGCGTGAGGCGAGAAGGCGAGGATGAACGGGCCGGTGTCGATCGTGTTCAGCGCGAGCCCGGGGGTGAGCCGCCGAAGCGCCCGATAGTCCGCCGCGGGGCAGCCGGTGAAGGACAGCCGCTGATTCTCGAGCGACGGCAGGCCGGCGGCCGCCGCGATCTGCAGGCCGATGATCGTCAGCGTCACCGGAGCGAAGGCGATGAGGGCGAGGATCGCCCGGGCGCGACCGCCGCGCCGCGCGAGGGCGAGCACCGGCAGAGGCAGGAAGGGCGCGCCGAGCGCGAAGACGAGGCTCGCGCCGCGGATCTGCCAGGCCGTCACCGCAAGCGCTGCGGCGAACATCGCCGCGGCGGTCCAGATTCGCCAGCGCGCGTCGCTCGACGCCGACCGCACGGACCAGACGGCCCAGCCCACGATCAGGATCAGCGCCAGCAGGGCCGGTCCGACGGCGAGCGCCGAGGTCGGCCCGGCGATCGTGGCCGAGACGACGTTCTGTGCCTCCTGGACGTTCGCGAGCCAGTCGGTCCTCAGCTTCTCCGGCAGCGAGCCATACGGCGAGGCGAGGCAGTTGGGCGCCGAGGCGACGAGGGCGCCGAGGACCGCCGCGCCCACCGCGCCGAGCGCCGCGAACCTGGAGGCGGCCCCTCCCTGCACGGCGGTCGCCGCGAGGGCGAGGCCGAGGCCGCCCGCCAGAGCGACCGCGAGGTGGCCACGCCCGATCGTGTCGCAGACCGGCGCGCTCCAGCTGGCCGGCGATAGCGTCAGCAGCGCGACGCCGAAGACGCCCGCAGCGAAGACCAGCCCGAACAACCGCGCTCCCCGCGCGACGCCCGGGTCGTCCGTGAAGGCCCAGCGCAGGGCGATCACCGCCGCGCAGGCGGCGACATGCGGCGCCGTCTCCATGCCGATCGCCATCATGAGTGCGGCGCAGAGCCCGGCGCCGACGGCCGCGCGGGCCGAGCGGTCGATCCTCAATGCGCAGGCGAGCAGGCCGAGCGCCAGAGCGAGCTGCGCTCCGTGATGGTCGAGCGCGCCGGGCGCGAAGCGCACCGTGACGCCCGGCGACATCACGGCCATGAAGGCGCCCAGCGCCGCCGCCTGCGGGCCGCCGAGGCTCCGCGCCGCGGACGCCACCGCGAGCAGGGCCGGCAGCAGGAGCAGAAGCGGCCACGCGATCAGCGTCGCCGTGAGCGCGAGATCCGGCGGCAGCAGGCGCTCGGCCGCGGCGAGGATCAGCGCGATCGGGAGATCGACGACGCGCGACCAGTGCATCGCGACGCCCTCGGGCGGGTTCAGCCGATGCTGCGCGAGGTCGAACCAGCTCTGGCCCGCAAGCAGATCCCTCACCTCCGCGAGCCGCATCGCGTCGTCGGTCGAAAGCTGGTCCATGACCGCCGGATAGGCGCTGAAGGCGGTCGCCAGGGCGAACATCACCCAGATGAAGACGATGAGCGGAACGCCGGCGCCCTCGAACAGCGCTCTCGAGCCCGGACGCCGGACGATCGCAGAACCACCCGGCGCGTGCGCCATCGCCATGCCAGTCGCCCCCGAGATGCTCCCGTCAGGCGTCATCGCACGGCGGCCCTTAGGAACGCGTGAATCGCGCGACGTGATTTCGCGCCGACCCCGTGCGGGTCTATGCTCTTCTTCAAAAGGTCGGGGGGGTCGGGATGACCACGCGCGCGCTCGTGAGCTGGATCGCAAGGGCCGCCTCCTCGGCGGCGCTGGCGCTGGTCCTTTCCTGCGGCCCCGGCTGGGCCGAGCCCGCCAATCCCTTCCAGAACACGATCGCGAATGAAAGCGCGGTCAAGCTCGAGGCGCGCCTCAAGCGGGAGGCGCAGTCGGAGGCGCGGCCGGTCGCGGAGCTCATCAAGCAGGGCGTGGCCCAGATCCGCGCCGGAAGCTGGCGCGAGGCCGCGGTCACGATGGCGCTCGCGGCCGGCAAGGATCCGCGCAATGAACAGGCGTGGCGCAATCTCTCGGTCGCGCTGACGCGGGTCGAGACCGACGACTATTCGGAGAAGGAGACGCTGCGCGAGCAGGCGGTCGGGGCCGGCTGGCGCGCCTATGAGCTGGCCGCCGATCCGAAGGCGCGCGCCCGCGCGCTCGCGGTCCTGGCCAACGCCTTCGCGGCGCGCGAGGACTGGCGGCCGGCGCTCGACGCCTACAAGGCGAGTCTTGCGCTCGCGGACAGCTCCGACGCGCGCAACGCCTATGAGGCGATGCGCGCCGAGCACGGCTTCCGCGTCATCGACTATTCGGTCGATTCCGACGCCGCGGCGCCGCGCGCCTGCATCCAGTTCTCCGAAGACCTCGCCAAGGGCCGCGTGGATTTCGCCCCCTATGTCGCGCTGAAAGGCGTCGACGCGCCGGCCGTCACGGCCGACGGCCAGCAGCTCTGCGTCGACGGCCTGAAGCACGGCGAGACTTACGATCTCACCGTGCGTTCCGGCCTGCCCTCGGATGTCGACGAGCCGCTCGCGGCCGCGAAGGACTTCCACATCTATGTCCGCGACCGCGCGCCGTCGGTGCGCTTCACCGGCCGCAACTACGTGCTGCCCTCGACCGGCCAGCAGGGCGTGCCGGTCGTCTCCACCAATGTGGACGCCGTCTCGGTCGAGATCTTCCGCATCGGCGACCGCAGCCTGGCGCAGTCGGTCGTGTCCGGCGATTTCCAGAAGCAGCTCAGCGGGTCCGACCTCGACACGCTGAGGGACGACGCCGCCGCTTCCGTCTACAGCGGCGAGCTTGCGGTCGAGCGTCAGCAGAACCTCGACGTCGTCACCGCTTTCCCGATCTCCGAAGCGGCGCCGAAACTCTCGCCCGGCGTCTATGTGATGGCCGCCCGGCCGAAGAACGCAGCCGAACCCGAGCCCTGGGACGCTCGGGCGACCCAATGGTTCGTGGTCTCCGACCTCGGCCTCACGGCGGTCTCGGGCTCGGACGGCGTGAAGGCCTTCGCGCGCTCGCTCGCCAGCGCCGGTCCGCTCGAGGGCGTCGAGATCAGGCTTGTCGCGCGGAACAACGACGTGCTGGCGACGCGCACGACCGACGCCGCCGGCTTCGCGACCTTCGAACCGGGCCTGACGCGCGGAACGGGCGGGCAGGCGCCGGCGGTGCTGATCGCCTCCGCCCGGGAGGACTATGGCTTCCTCGACCTGACGCGACCGGGCTTCGACCTCTCCGACCGCGGGGTCGGCGGGCGCGACGCCCCGGGGCCGCTGGACGCGCAGGTTTTCGCCGAGCGCGGCGTCTACCGGCCTCGCGAGACCGTGCATCTCACGGCCCTGCTGCGCGACGACCGGGGCTCCGCCGTTGACGGGCTTCCGCTCACGCTCGTCGTCAAGCGTCCCGACGGCGTCGAGGACCGCCGCGTCGTCACCTCCGACGCCGGGGCGGGCGGCCGAACGCTCGACGTGCCGCTGATCGATCAGGCCATTCAGGGGACATGGCGGGTCGAAGCGCTGGCGGACGCCAAGGGCGGACCGATCGGCGCGACGAGCTTCCTCGTCGCCGACTATGTCCCCGAGCGGCTCGATCTCAGGCTCGACACGGCATCGGCCGAACTCGGCGCTGCGGGAGCGACCATCTCGGTCGACGGCCGCTGGCTCTACGGCGCGCCGGCCGCCGATCTCGCGATCGAAGGCGACGTCACGCTGCGCGTGCGGAACTCCGGCGCGCCCGGCTTCGAGGGCTACCGCTTCGGCCTCTCCGACGAGGTGGTCGCCCCACAGCGCACGCCGATCGACGGCCTCCCGCGGACCGACGCAAACGGCCGCGCGACGGTCCGCGTGACCGAGCCGCCCCTGCCCGAGACCACGCGGCCGCTCGAAGCCGAGATCGCGCTGCGGCTGGCGGAGCCTTCGGGGCGGACGCTCGAGCGAAAGCTGGTCCTGCCGGTCGCGGCCTCCGGTCCGCGCATCGGGGTGAAGCCGCTGTTCGCCGACCGCGTCGGCGACGGCGAAACCGCGCGCTTCGACGTGCGCGTCCTTGGGCCCGACGGCAAGGGAGCGGCCGCGCAGGGGCTCGCCTGGCAGCTGGTCCGGATCGAGACGAGCTATCAGTGGTACTCCAGCAATGGGCGCTGGAACTTCGAGACCGTCAATCGCGCCCGCCGCGTCGCGGACGGCAAGCTTGACGTCGCGGCCGACGGCGCGGCGCGGGTTGAGGCCAAGGTGGCCTATGGCCGTTATCGCCTCGAGGTGACCAGTCCGGACCCGCAGGGGCCCGCCACCAGCGTGGCTTTCGACGCCGGCTTCTTCGCCGCCGCCTCGGCCGACACGCCCGACATGATGGACGTCGCGCTCGACAGGCCGAGCTACCGGACGGGCGAGACCGCGACCGTCACCCTGGCCTCCCGCTTCGCCGGCCGCGCCACCGTGATGGTGGTCGGCTCCGGCGTGGTGGATCAGGCGACGCTGGACGTGTCGGAGAAGGGCGGGACGGCGACCTTCGCGGTCACCGACGCGTGGCGGCCCGGGGCCTATGTGGTGACCTTCGTGCACCGTCCGCTCGACGCGAAGGCCAGCCGCATGCCCGGCCGGGCGATCGGCGTCGCGCACGCGCAGATCGACGCCGCCGACCGCACCCTGGGGGTCGCGATCGACGCCCCCGGGCAGGTGGAGCCCCGTCGCTCGCTCGACGTGCCCGTGCGACTGACGAACCTCGCGGCCGGCGAGAAGGCCTACGTGACGCTCGCGGCGGTCGACGTCGGGATCTTGAACCTGACGGGCTACAAGCCGCCGGCCCCGGACGAGGCGGTCTACGGCCAGCGCAAGCTCGCGACCGAGATCCGCGACCTCTATGGGCAGTTAATCGACGGCATGGGGGCGAAGGCCGGCAAGATCCGCTCGGGCGGCGACGGCGCCGGCGCGGGCGGGTTGCAGGACACGCCGACCCAGCCGCCGCTGGCGCTGTTCTCCGGGCTCGTGCCTGTCGGCCCTGGCGGCGAGGCCGTCATTCCGATCGAGCTGCCGGCGTTCAACGGGACGGTCAGGCTGATGGCCATCGCTTGGTCAGCCGGCAAGCTCGGCCATGCCTCGAAGGATCTCGTGGTCGCCGACCCGGTGGTGGCGACAACGGCCCTGCCGCGCTTTCTGGCCGACGGCGATTCCTCGCGGCTGAGGCTCGATCTCGACAACGTCTCCGGCCCCGCAGGCGACTATCAGGTCGACGTCGCGGTCTCCGGCCCGCTCTCCGCCTCCGCCGCCTCGAAGAAGCTCACGCTGGCGGCCAAGGCGCGCGGGACGATCGAGGTCCCGCTCGCGGCGCGCGGCGTCGGCCCTGCGCGGATCGACGTCACGCTCAAGGGGCCTGACGGGCGCACGCTGGCGCAGGCGCTCGCGCTCGACGTCAAGCCCGCCGCCACGCCGGTGACGCGACGCAGCGTCATCGCCCTCGCCGAGGGCGCGAGCGTGACCGTGTCTCGCGACACCCTCGCCGACATCATTCCCGGGACAGGTTCGGTCGCGCTGACCGTCGGCAAGCCCGGCATGCTCGACGCCGCGACCTTCAAGCTGGCGCTCGACGGCTACCCCTACGCCTGCTCGGAACAGCTCTCGAGCCGGCTGCTGGCGCTCGCCTATGGCGACGAGCTCGGGCTCTCGGGCGCCGCGCCCGAGGAGGTGAAGGCGCGCGCGTCGGAGATGATCGAGCGCATCCTGTCGCGCCAGGACGCCAACGGATCCTTCGGCATGTGGTCCGCGGAGGGCGGCGACCTCTGGCTCGACGCCTATGTCACCGACGCGCTCGGCCGGGCGCGAGCGGCGGGCTTCCCCGCCTCGGACCGCGCCTTCAGCCAGGCGCTCGACAACCTTCGCAACGCTATCGGCGTGCGGCAGGATTCGACCGAAAGCGACGTCGCCTACGCCTATTACGTGCTGGCCAAGCAGGGTCGCCCGCTGCTGGGCGACCTGCGCTACCTGGCCGACGTCAAGATCGAGGAGTTCGCGAGCCCCCTCGCCCGCGCGCAGATCGGCGCGGCGCTCGCGCAGGCCGGCGACTTCGCCCGCGCCAGGAAGGCTTTCGCGGCGGCCGAGATCAACCCGCCGGACGACGCCGCCCGCGCCGACTTCGGATCGGTGCTCCGGGATCGCGCCGGGATCGTGGCGCTCGCGGCGGAGAACCGCATCGACGCCCTCGCCTCGCCCGCCGCCATTCGCGGGATCATGACCGCGCGCAGCGGCCGCGAGGTTCTGACCACGCAGGAGAACGCCTGGCTGCTGCTCGCCGCGCGCGCGCTGAAGGCCCGGAGCGCCGATCTCACGCTGACCGTCGATGGCGCCCCCCACAAGGGCGCGCTCGAGGCGACCTTCACGCCCGCGCGTCTCGCGGCCGCGGCCTCGACCGTGACCAACGCCGGCCGGACGCCGCTGGAGGCGGTGGTGACCGTTAAGGGCGCGCCCGCCTCGCCCGAGCCGCCGGCCGAGAACGGCTTCCACCTCGAGCGGCGTTTCTACACGTCCGCCGGCGTCGAGGTGGATCCGTCGCGGGTGGCCCAGAACACGAGGCTCGTCGCGGTGCTCACCGTGACCGAGGCGGAGCCCCGGCCTGGCCGGGTGCTGCTCGTCGACCGGCTGCCGGCCGGCTTCGAGATCGACAATCCGGCGCTGGTGACGAGCGCGAGCTCCGACGCCTTCGCGTTCCTCGGAGACGCGCCGCAACCGACGCATTCCGAATTCCGCGACGACCGCTTCGTCGCGGCGTTCGACCGGGAGGCGGACGCGCCCGTCGTCTACACGGCCGCCTATGTGGTGCGCGCCGTCGCGCCCGGCCGCTACGCGCAGCCGGCCGCCACGGTCGAGGACATGTATCGGGCCGAGCGCTTCGCTCGCACCGGCGTCGGCGTCGTGGAGGTGACCACGAAGTGAGACTGCGCCGGATCGCGGCCGCGGCGTCGCTCCTCGCGCTGGTCGCAGCCGGCGCGGCGGCGATCAGCCTCGGCTCGATCCCTGCGCCGCAGCCCGGCCGCTCCGCACTGCTGTCGACGCTCGTGCTCGATCGTGAGGGGCGACTGCTGCGGCCCTTCGCGGCCGCCGACGGGGCCTGGCGGCTGCCGGTCGAGCGATCCGAGGTCGACCCGCGCTTCCTGAGGATGCTGCTCGCCTATGAGGACAAGCGCTTCTTCGCTCATCCGGGCGTCGACCCGCTGGCGGCGCTCAGGGCGGCCTGGCAGGCGGCGCGTTCGGGCGGGATCGTCTCGGGCGGCTCCACGCTCACCATGCAGGTCGTCCGGCTTCTGACGCCCGATCGCTCGCGGACGCTTCCGCGGAAATGGCGCGAGGCGGGCGCCGCGCTCGCGCTGGAGCGGGAGGCTGGCAAGACCGGCGTGCTCGACCTCTATCTGCGGCTCGCGCCGTATGGCGGAAATCTGGAGGGGGTGCGGGCCGCGAGCCTCGCCTTCTTCGGCAAGGAGCCCGCGCGGCTTTCGATCGCGGAGGCCGCGCTCCTCGTCGCCATCCCTCAGTCGCCAGAGGCCAGGCGGCCGGACCGCGACCGGGCCGCCGCCAAGGCCGCGCGCGACCGCGTGCTGGCACGGCTCGCCGCCGCCGGCGTGATCTCCACGGCCGAAGCGGACCACGCCAGCGCCGAGCCTGTCCCGAACGGGCGCCGGGAGTTCCCGAACCTCGCGCCCCATGTGGCGGAAGTCGCGGCGGCCCGCGCGGGCGCCGGCGCGGTGGCCCGGCTCACCGTCAGGCATGATCTGCAGCGTTCGCTCGAAGATCTCGCGCGCGAGCGCGCCCGCGCTCTCGGCCCCGGCCTGTCGGTGGCGATCGTGGCGGCCGACGTGGCGACCGGCGCGATCGAAGCCTCGGTGGGCTCGGCGGATTACTTCGACGCGACCCGCGCCGGCGCGCTCGACCAGACGCGGGCGGTGCGATCGCCGGGCTCGGCGCTGAAGCCGTTCATCTACGCGCTCGCCTTCGAGAACGGGCTCGCCGCCCCCGCGACCCTGATCGAGGACCGGCCGGCGCGCTTCGGCGATTACGCTCCGCGCAACTTCGACCAGGCGTTTCATGGCACGGTGAGCGCCGCCGAGGCGCTAGCGCTGTCGCTCAACATCCCCGCGGTGGCTTTGCTCGAGGCGGTCGGGCCGGCGCGTTTCGTGGCCCGCCTCCGCGCGGCCGGCGCGACGGTCGCGCTGCCGGCAGGCGAGACCCCGGGCCTTGCGGTCGCGCTCGGCGGCGTCGGCGTCCGCCTCATCGACCTCGCGACGCTCTATGCGGGGCTTGCGCGCGGCGGCGCGACGACCCCGCTCACCGTGAACCCCGGCGAACTCGCCGACGCGGCGGCGCCCGGTCGCAGGCTGGTCGACCCGGTCGCAGCCGCGCAGGTCGCCCAGGCGCTCCTCAAGAGCCCGCCGCCCGAAGCCGCGCTGGGCGGAAGGCTCGCCTTCAAGACCGGGACCTCCTACGGCTATCGCGACGCATGGGCGGTGGGCTTCGACGGCCGCCGCGTCATCGCCGTCTGGGCGGGACGGCCGGACGGCGCCTCCAGCTCGGGCCTTGTGGGCCGGGAGGCCGCGGCCCCGATCCTGTTCGACGCCTTCGCGCGCGCCGGGGCGGCGATCGCGCCGCTTGCGCCACCGCCCGACGGCGCGGCGCTGACGCTATCCGAGCTTCCGCCGCCGCTGCGGCGCTTCCGTCCCGCCGGAGAGCCGCCGCCGGTCCTCGGCGTTCGCGAGGCCGCGCCGCTCGCGGTCGCCTTCCCGCCCGACGGCGCGCGCGTCGAGGTCGAGCCCGGCGCCGAACTCGCCCTCAAGGCGGCGGGCGGAACGCCTCCGTTTCGCTGGCTGGTGGACGGCCGGCCGCTGCCTCCGGAGCGCCGCCGCGAGACGCTGTGGCCCGTCGCCGGCTCGGGCTTCTCGCGCGTCACGGTGATGGACGCGTCCGGCGCGACCGCCTCGGCCAGCGTCCGCGTGAACTGAATCGAGGAGCGCCCGCTCCGCCACGGCTTGATTTTTGCTCCTGCGAGCCTGATATCCCGCGCCTCCCCTGGATGTGACTGCTGATGGAAGAGCGCGCGATGCCGGACCCGACCTCGCCCGGAAACCCCACGCCAGACGAAGTCAAAAACGCTGACGCCCCCCAGACCGACGAGCAACGCGCCGACGGGACCGTGGAGGCGGAAGTGACGGACGCGGCCGCTGGCGCGGACCGGACGGCCGAGCTCGAGGCCGCAGTCGCGGATCTGCGCGACAGGCTGCTGCGCTCGCATGCCGAGATGGAGAATCTGCGCCGCCGGACCGAGCGGGAGGTCCAGGACGCCAAGCGCTACGCGGTGTCTTCCTTCGCGCGCGATCTGCTGGGCGTGGCGGACAATCTGCGGCGCGCGCTGGAGGCTGCGGCCGCCGCCGGGAAGAGCAGCGCGGACGCATCCGACGACGTCCGCGACCCGGTTTTCGCGGCCCTCGTCGAGGGCGTCGAGCTCACGGAGCGCGAGCTTCAGAAGACGCTCGAGAAGAATGGCGTGAAGAAGCTCGATCCGCGCGGCAAGCCGTTCGACCCGCATCATCATGAGGCCGTGTTCGAGGCCCCGGACCCGAGCGTGCCGTCCGGCACCGTCGTGCAGGTCATGCAGGACGGCTACGTGATCGGCGACCGTATCCTGCGGCCCGCCATGGTGGGCGTCGCCCGGGGCGGCCCGAAACCCGGCGCCGCGCCGGAGACCGCCGGCGTCGATCGGCGGGCCTGAGCGGGGCTCAGCCGAGCCGCCGCACGCTGCTGACCTCGTCGCCCGCCGCACGGATGCGGGCGACGGCCGCGTCCAGCGGTTCGGGCGCGACCGCCATCGCGTGGGCGTTCGCGTGGACGATCGAAGCCGCATCGCGCACCAGCGCGACGTGGCCCTTCCAGAACATCAGATCGCCGCGGCGCGCCTCCTCGAGCGGGACCGCCTTTCCGAGCGCCGCCTCCTGCATGTCCGTGTCGCGGGGCGCCTTGACGCCGCAGGCCGCCAGCGAGAGCTGGACGAGCGCCGAGCAGTCGAGGCCGAGGCTGGTGCGGCCGCCCCACAGATAGGGCGCGCCGATGAAGCGCTCGGCGACGGCGACGGGGTCCGTCTCCAGCGTGCCGAGCGGCGCGAGATGGGCGGCGATCGCATACGCGCCGGTGTCCAGCACCGCGAAGCGTCCTTCCGTCTCCACGACCGAAGCCAGAGCGTTCATGGACAGCGCGTCGACGGGCGGCGCCTTGATGGACGGGATCGGGAACAGCAGCGTCCGGAGCGCCGCCACGCGGTGCGTCACGCCCGGGCCGAGCTCCCCGCTCAGCGCGGCCGACGGCGCATAGCCGACATAGCCGTCGGTCGCGAGCTGGAGCCAGGACCAGCCCTCGAGCTCGTCATAGACCGTGACCTCCTCGCCGAACAAAGCCTCGGTTTCGAGCGGCGCGTCTGGACCCGGCGCCCGCCGGATGCCGACGTGACCGACGGCGACGCGGCGCCGCTCGCCCGCGACGAAGCGCAGCGCCTCGACCTGGCCCTTCAGATGAGCGGCGGCGACGTCCGGCCGCGCGGGGGTGAGACGTGGATCGAGCGGTCCCATCAGCGGTCGACGCTCGTACGCGCGAACGATCCCGTCACCGCCCATACCTTTCCTGAAGGAGCGCTGCGAGCGCGCGCGCGCCCTGCACCTCGCCGCCTTCCGGCCGGCCCGGCCTGGCTGACGGGTTCCAGGCGAAGATGTCCAGATGCGCCCAGACCTTCGCGTTTTCGACGAAGCGGCGCAGGAACAGCGCGGCGGTGACGGAACCCGCGAAGGCCCCGCCCGAGATGTGGTTCACGTCGGCGATCTTGGACGAGAGCAGATCGTCATAGGGGTTCCACAGCGGCAGCCGCCACAGCGGGTCGTGCTGGGCCGCCGCGTGCCGCAGCAGATCCGCGGCGAAGGCTTCGTCGTCGGTGTAGAGCGGCGGCAGGTCGGGGCCGAGGGCGACGCGCGCCGCGCCCGTCAGCGTCGCTGCGTCCACGATGATCTCGGGCGCTTCCTCGTCGGCGAGCGCCAGCGCGTCGGCCAGCACCAGCCGCCCCTCGGCGTCGGTGTTGCCGATCTCGACGCTGAGGCCCTTGCGGCTCGGATAGACGTCGCCGGGCCGGAAGGCGTCGCCGGAGATCGAGTTCTCGACGGCGCCTACGATCAGCCGCAGCCGCACCGGGAGCTTCGCGCCCATGACCATGTCGGCGAGCGCGATCATCGCCGCGGCGCCGCCCATGTCCTTCTTCATCAGCAGCATGCCGGAGCTCGGCTTGATGTCCAGGCCGCCGGTGTCGAAGCAGACGCCCTTGCCGACCAGCGTCACCCGCGGATCGTCCGCCTGCCCCCACCGCAGATCGACGATCCGCGGCGCGCGCGGCGACGCGCGGCCGACCGCGTGGACCAGCGGGAAGTTCTCGTCCAGGAGCGCGTCTCCGACGATCGAGGAGACCTCGGCCCCGTGGCGGGCGGCGAGTTCGCGGATCGCGCCTTCGAGCTCCTCCGGCCCGAGATCGTTGGCCGGCGTGTTGACGAGGTCGCGGCCGAGGAAGGTCGCCGCCACCGTCCGCTCGACCTCTGCGGCGTCCACGGCCTCCGGGAGGGCGATCCGGACCTCCTTGCCCTGCGCCTTGCGGTAGCGCGCGAAGCGATAGGATCCGAGCGCGATGGCGAGCGTCGCAAGGCGCGGATCTGCGACCGCGCCCTCCAGCCGGTATGCGCCGGCCGGCAGCGCGCCCGCGAGCTTGCCGGCCAGGAAAGGATTGCGGCTGCGCGCCTTCGCCCCTTCGATCCCGAAAATCACGCCCTTCAGGCCGCCGGTCTCGTCCGGCACGAGCAGGACGCCGCCGGGACCGACTTCGAAGCCCGTCGCCGCGGCCCAGCCGCGCGCTGCTTCCGGAAGCTCTTCTCCCACGGCGGCGAACCAGATCGGAATCGTGGGTTCGGACGGGGCGGCGAAGATCGGCGGCATCGGCATGTCCTCGGGCGAAACGCGAACCGGCGGCCGTCATCGCATATTTCGCCGCTCCGCGTCATCGCGGTCGCTCCCGGCCTTGCCCTGTCGCGCCGGCCGCGCCACACCCTGTGCCGGATTCCGGACCCCAAGCCCGCGAGAGGCCGCAGCGATGACCGACCTGCCGACCGAGATGACCTATGTGCGCGCCGAAGGCGATGGCGGCCCGGAGGTGCTGGTCCCGGCGCGCGGTCCGCTGCCGACCCCGGGCGAAGGCGAGGTGCTGATCGAGGTCGCGGCGGCCGGCGTGAACCGGCCGGACGTCATGCAGCGCAAGGGGATGTACCCCCCGCCTCCGGGCGCGCCCGAGACGCTCGGCCTCGAGGTCGCGGGTCGCGTGGCCGCGCTCGGCGCGGGCGTGACCGAGCTCAAGGTCGGCGATCAGGTGTGCGCGCTGCTCACGGGCGGCGGCTACGCGGAGTACGCAGTCGCGCCCGCCGCCGTGTGCCTGCCGGTCCCGGAGGGCCTGTCGCTGACCGAGGCCGCGGCGCTGCCGGAAACCTTTTTCACGGTCTGGACCAACGTGTTCGAACGCGCCGGCCTGAAGGCGGGCCAGAGCTTCCTCGTCCATGGCGGGACGTCCGGCATCGGCACCACCGCGATCCAGCTCGCCGTCGCTCGCGGGGCGACCGCCTATGCGACCGCGGGCGGCCCGGAGAAGGTCGCGTTCTGCGAGAAGCTCGGCGCGAAACGGGCGATCGACTACCGCACGGAGGACTTCCAGGCCGTCCTGAAGGAGGAGACCGGCGGCAAGGGCGTGAACGTCATCCTCGACATGGTCGGCGGCGAGTACACCAACAAGAACATCAAGTCCCTCGCCCCCGAAGGCGCGCTGGTGCAGATCGCCTTCATGCAGGGCCCGAAGGTCCAGATCGACCTGACGCCGATCATGCTGAAGCGCCTGACGGTCACGGGCTCGACGCTGCGCGCGCGCCCGGTCTCGCAGAAGGCGTCGATCGCCGAGGCCCTGCGGCGCGAGGTGCTGCCGCTGGTCGCGGCCGGCAAGGTCAAGCCGATCGTGCACGCGACCTTCCCGCTCGAGAACGCCGCCGACGCCCACCGGCTGATGGAGGAGAGCTCGCACATGGGCAAGATCGTCCTCACGACCGCGAAGGCCTGAGCGACGCGGCGCTCTCAGCAGCGTGCCGGCTCCGCCACTTGGCGGGCCCGAATTCGGCGCCCGACGCTGGGCTGGCGCCCAGCATTTGGGCCTGCCCGGGGCGCCGGGCAGACTCGCTTTTCTCGCCTTCCGCCTTAGCTGCACTGCACTAAGAGAACGGGAACGCGACGAGAAATGTGTGGAATCTGCGGTGAGGTGACCTTCCTCGGCCAGCCGGCGTCGGTGGAGTCGGTCATGGCGATGACTGGCTGCATGACGGCCAGGGGGCCGGACGGCGACGGCGTCGTGGCGCGCGGCCGCGTCGCCTTCGGGCACCGGCGGCTGAAGATCATCGACCTCAGCGAGAAGGCCGAACAGCCGATGGTCGATCCGGCCCTCGGCCTGACCATCGTGTTCAACGGCTGCATCTACAATTACAAGGAGCTCAGGACCGAGCTCGAGGCCAAGGGCTTCGTCTTCTTCTCCGACGGCGACACCGAGGTGATCAGCAAGGGCTGGCGGGCCTGGGGGACCGAGCTGCCGAAGAAGCTCTTCGGGATGTTCGCGATCGCGATCCACGAGCGCGACACCGGCCGCGTGATCCTCATCCGCGACCGGCTCGGCATCAAGCCGCTGTACCTCTCCGAGGGCGCCGGCCGGCTCCGGTTCGCTTCTTCGCTGCCTGCCCTGCTGCGGGCGGGCGGCGTCGACACCTCGATCGATCCGGTCGGGCTCAACGCCTACATGACGTTCCACTCGGTCGTGCCGGCCCCGCGCACGATCCTGTCCGGCGTGCGGAAGCTGCCCCCGGCGACGCTGCGGATCTACGAGCCGGACGGCCGCACCAAGGAGGAGGTCTACTGGACCGTTTCGTATGAGCGGTCGGCCGCCGACGTCGCCCGGTCCTTCGACGAGTGGCGCGAGATGGTCCACGGCTCGCTCAGGACGGCCGTCGCCCGCCGCATGGTCGCGGACGTGCCGGTCGGGGTGCTGCTGTCGGGCGGGGTCGACTCGAGCCTCGTCGTCGCGCTGCTGGCGGAGCTCGGCCACAACCACATCGAGACCTTCTCGATCGGCTTCGAGGCGCGCGGCGGCGAGGAAGGCGACGAGTTCAAGTACTCCGATCTGATCGCGGAGCGCTTCGGCACCACGCATCACAAGATCTCCATCGAGGAGAGCCGGATGCTCGACGCGCTGCCCGGCGCGATCGACGCAATGTCGGAGCCGATGGTGAGCCACGACTGCGTGGCGTTCTATCTGCTGTCCGAAGAAGTCCGGAAACACCTCACCGTCGTGCAGAGCGGCCAGGGCGCGGACGAGATCTTCGCGGGCTACCACTGGTACCCGAAGGTCGCGGCCGCCAACGATCCCGCCGGCGCCTACGCCAAGGCGTTCTTCGATCGCGACCACGGCCGCTTCCTCGCCCACGTGACCGAAGAGTATGCCGGCGCCGACCACGCGCGCGCCTTTGTCGAGGAGCATTTCGACATGCCGGGGGCGCCTGACGCCATCGACAAGGCGCTTCGGCTCGACAGCACCGTGATGCTGGTCGACGACCCGGTGAAGCGCGTCGACAACATGACCATGGCCCACTCGCTCGAGGCGCGCGTGCCGTTCCTCGACCATGAGCTGGTGGAGCTCGCGGCCCGGATTCCGGGCGAGCACAAGCTCGCCGACGGCGGCAAGGGGGTGCTGAAGGACCTCGCGCGCCAGGTCGTGCCGCGCGAGGTGGTGGACCGGCCGAAGGGCTACTTCCCGGTTCCGGGGCTCAAATATCTCGAAGGCAAGACGCTGGAGATGGTGCGCGACGCGCTGAGCAGCGAGGCCGCCCGGTCGCGCGGCCTGTTCCGGCCCGACTATCTCGCGGCGCTGTTCGCCGATCCCAAGGGCCACATCACGCCGCTCAAGGGGTCGGAGCTATGGCAGTGCGCGCTGCTCGAGGTCTGGCTGCAGACGCACGGCGTCTGAATCCCCGGCGCGCAAGACTGGAAGACGAGGACTCATGCTCATGACGCTATCGCCCGCGAACCGCGATCCGGCCGCAGGCGAGCGGGTCGCGCCGCACGACGGCGCCCGCGCGAACGCCATCGTGGATTGCGGCTGGGGTCGGTTGCTCTTCGGACAGACGTTCGGGGACCCGGCCGCCCTGGCCGACGAGCTGCGAGAGGAAGGAGCGGACCGCCGCGACATCGCGGTCTATGTCGACGACCCGCACGTGCTGCTCGCTCAGGCGCCGCTCGAGCTGTTCCTCGACCCCTCCCACATGTTCCGCCTGGATCTGTCGAGCTACCGGCCCTCGAAGCGCGGCCAGCGGGCCTTCGCGGTGCGTCCGATCGAGACCGGGGTGGACATCGACTCGGTGAACCGCATCTACGCCGCCCGCCAGATGGTCTGCGCCCCGCCGGACTTTTACGAGCGGTCGCGCGACAGCGAGGAGCTGGTTCACCTCGTGGCCGTCGACGCGCGATCGAACGAGGTCATCGGCACCGTCATGGGCGTCGATCACGCGGCGGCCTTCGGCGATCCGGAGAACGGCGCCTCGCTTTGGTGCCTCGCGGTCGATCCGCAGGCCCGCCATCCGGGCGTCGGCGAGACCCTGGTCCGGCGGCTGGCCGAGCTCTTCCAGAAGAGAGGCCGCCAGTCGATGGACCTCTCGGTCATGCACGACAACGAGCTGGCCATTGCGCTCTACGAGAAGCTGGGCTTCTTCCGCGTCCCGACCTTCTCGGTGAAACGCCGGAACTACATCAACGAGCGGCTGTTCGTGGGCGATCCCGCCGTCGACGGCCTCAACCCCTACGCCAAGATCATCGTCGACGAGGCCCGCCGGCGCGGGATCGGGGTCGAGGTGGTCGACGCCGAGGGCGGCTTCTTCCGGCTAACGCACGGCGGGCGATCGATCCTCTGTCGGGAGTCGCTGAGCGAGCTCACCAACGGCGTCGCGATGTCGATCTGCGACGACAAGGCCGTGACGCGCCGGACCGTGGCGCGCGCTGGCGTGATCGTTCCGGACCAGATCGAGGCCGGCGACCCGGAACAGCTCTCTTCCTTCCTCGCCGAGCACGGTTCCGTGGTGGTGAAGCCCGCCCGGGGCGAGCAGGGGCGCGGCATATCGGTCGGGCTGGAGACGATCGAGGAGGTCGAGCGCGCGGTCGAGCGAGCCCGGGCCTATTGCGACCGCGTGATCATCGAGAAGAAGGCCGAGGGCGACGACCTCCGCCTCATCGTGATCGATTTCAAGCTCGTCGCGGCGGCGATCCGACGGCCCGCGCAGGTGGTGGGCGACGGCCGGACCGCGATCCGCGACCTGATCGCCGCGCAGAGCCGCCGCCGCTCCGCCGCGACCGGCGGCGAAAGCTCGATCCCGATGGACGAGGAGACCGAACGCGCGGTCCGCACCGCGGGGTTCTCGCTCGACGACATCCCTGCCGAGGGCCAGGCCGTCACCGTGCGCAAAACCGCCAACCTGCACACCGGCGGCACCATCCACGACGTCACCGGCATCGTTCACACGCGCCTCGTGGAGGCGGCGGTGACGGTGGCGCGCGCGATCGACATTCCGGTGGTGGGCGTCGACTTCATCGTACGCTCGCCGCGCGAGCCGGACTATGCGTTTATCGAAGCCAATGAGCGGCCCGGGCTCGCCAATCACGAGCCGCAGCCGACGGCGGAGCGGTTCGTGGACCTGCTGTTCCCGCTCTCGATGCCGGCGGCCGCACGCCGCGTCGGGCGAGGCTAGAATCACGCGATTCCGACCGGAGGCGACCGTCCGCGGGAGCTCCATCGCGCTCCGTGGTAAGACGGCGCCCTCCGATTCGTCCGCATGACACCCCAGCCGGCCCAGAGATCCCATGCCGCGTCTTGACGTCGACATCGACTATCTCTCCGAGCAGCTCCGCGGGCTGCTCAAGATCCCGAGCCCGAGCGGCTTCACGGACAGCATCACGCATGCGGTCGTGGACGAGCTGGTCCGGCTCGGCGTCGAGCCTGAGGTGACCCGCCGCGGGGCGATCCGGGCCAAGCTTACGGGCAAGGCCAGGAACCCGTCGCGCGCGCTGATCGCGCATCTGGACACGCTCGGCGCCCAGGTGAAGCTGCTGAAGCCCAACGGTCGCCTCGAGGTCGTGCCGATCGGCCACTGGTCCGCGCGGTTCGCCGAAGGCGCGCGCTGCACGATCTTCACCGAACAGGGCGCCTACAGGGGCTCGATCCTGCCGCTCAAGGCTTCGGGCCACACCTTCGGCGACGACGTCGACACGCAGCCGACCGGGTGGCCCCATGTGGAGGTCCGGGTCGACGCCCTCGTGCGCGACGTCGCCGATCTGCAGCGTCTCGGGTTTCACGTCGGGGACGTGGTGGCGATCGACGCGCAGGCGGAGTTCCTCGACAATGGCTTCATCGTCTCGCGCCATCTCGACGACAAGGCCGGGGTCGCCATTCTGCTGGCGACGCTGAAAGCCGTGATCGAGTCGGGCGTGAAGCCGCCGGTCGACACCTGGTGGGTGCTCTCCATCGCCGAGGAGGTCGGCGTCGGCGCCTCCGCGGTGCTGCCGAATGACGTCGCCGCTATGGTGACCATCGACAACGGCACGACCGCTCCGGGGCAGGCGAGCGATGAGTTCGGCGTCACGATCGCGATGGCGGACCAGACCGGCCCCTTCGACTACCACCTGACGCATGACCTGATCCGGCTGGCGCGCGAGCACGACATCCGCCACCAGCGCGACGTGTTCCGCTACTACCGCTCCGACAGCGCCTCAGCCATCGAGGCCGGGGCCGACGTGCGGACGGCGCTCGCCACCTTCGGCGTCGACGCGAGCCACGGCTATGAGCGCATCCACATGCATGCGCTGCGCTCGCTCGCGGAGCTGATGACCGCCTGGGTGACGAGCCCGATCGAGATCAAGCGCGACGCCAAGCCCCTCGGTTCGATCGAAGGCTTCCCGCACCAGCCCACCGCGCCGGCCGAGCCGGACATCGAGCCCGCCGAAGAGCTTCCGCCGCGCGAGTAGCGTTCCGGCTACTTGACCGCCATCACCTGGATGTAGGCGGGCCCGAGGATCACGATGAAGATCACGGGCAGGAAGAACACGATCATCGGGACCGTGAGCTTCGGCGGCAGACCGGCCGCCTTCTTCTCGGCGTCCGCCATGCGGGTGTCGCGGCTGTCCTGGGCGAGGACGCGAAGCGCCTGCCCGATCGGCGTGCCGTATTTGTCGGCCTGGATCAGCGCCGTGCCGACCGCCTTGACGTTGTCGAGTCCGGTGCGCAGGCCGAGATTCTCATAGGCCAGCCGGCGATCCTGCAGATAGGCCATCTCGGCCATGGCGAGCGTCAGCTCCTCGGCGAGCGGCACCGATTGGGAGCCGATCTCGTCCGCCACCTTGCGGAACGCCGCCTCGATCGACATGCCGGACTCGACGCAGATCAGCATCAGGTCGAGCGCGTCCGGAAACGCCTTCTTGATCGAGCTCTGGCGCTTCTGCGTCTGGTTCTTGAGGAACAGCTCCGGCGCCTTGACGCCCAGATAGGTCGCGAACACGACGCCGCCGACGCGGAGCAGCGGCGAAAGGCCGAAGTCGTTCACGACGAAGAGATAAAACAGCGCGACGGCCAGGAAGACGAGCGGCGCCACCAGGCGGAAGAACAGGAAGGCCACCATCGCGCTCTGCCCGCGATAGCCGGCCGTCTGCAGCCGCTCCTTGGCGTCCTCCGTGCCAAGATGCTTCGCCAGATTGAACTGGCTGACGATGTTCTGCATGTAGGCCTTCGGCTCGCGCTTCAGGCTCCGGCGTTCGCCGCGGGCAAGCCGCTCGCGCTCGCGCGCCCGGATCTTCGAGCGCTCCGTCGCGACGGCCTTCATGCGCTTGTCGAGCGGGTTGCCGGCCAGCAGCGGCATCGCGAAGGTCAGCACCGTCGCGATGGCGGCGACGGCGGCGAGCAGCGCGGCCATCGCGTGCGGATCGTTAATGGTCCTGAAGATCTGCTCGACCATCTGCCGGTCCCCGTTGCGCGCCGCGCCGTTATCCGCCGATGGCGGCCTAGAAGTCGAAGTTGATCATCTTCCGCATGACCAGGATGCCGGCCAGCATCCAGGCGGCGGACAGCACGAGCATCGCGCGGCCGATCCCGGTGTTCCACATCAGCTCCATGTAGCTCGGGCTGGTGTAGGAGATCGCCCCGATGGTGATCAGCGGCAGCGCGCCGATGATCGACGCGGAGGCCTTCGCCTCCATGCTGAGCGCCTGGATCTTCTGCTTCATCCTCTTGCGGTCGCGCAGCACCTTCGAGAGGTTGCCGAGCGCGTCCGAGAGACTGCCGCCGGCCTTCGACTGGATCGCGATCACGATGCCGAAGAAGTTGGCCTCGGAGACCGGCATGCGCTCGTAGAGCTTGCTGGCGGCGTCCGCGAGCGGGATGCCGACGGCCTGCTCCTCGACGATCTTGCGGAACTCCGACTTCACCGGCTCCTGCGCCTCGTTGGCGACGATGCGGATGCAGTCGCCGAGCGGGAGGCCCGACTTCAGGCCGCGCAGGATGACCTCGACGCCGTTCGGAAGCTCGTTGAGGAACTTGTTGATGCGCCGCTTCTTGAGGAACGACAGCATCCAGCGCGGCGCGCCGAGGCCGCCGACGAAGCCGAGCGCCGCGGCGATCCGCCAGTCCGCGGTGGCCATGAGCGCCCCGAACGCCAGAGCGGCGCCTGTCGCGGCGCTCAAAATGTAGAACCGCTCCTTGGACCAGCTCAGCCCGGACTGCGCGATGCGCATCTCGAGCGACGGCCTGTTGATCCGCTTCTGCCGCTCGTCGAGCGCCTTCAGACTGTCCGCGACCTGACCGCGCCGCAGACTGTCCGCGGCCACCGCCGGCGAAACGCTGCGCCGACGGTCGAGCCCGACCATCTTCTGGCGCTTCTCGAGCCGGGCCGCGCCGGAGAGATAAGGGTAGAGCAGCGCGTAAGCCGCTCCGGCGGCAGCGATGCCGGCGAGCAGGATGACGGCGAGATTGGACGGGATCATCATCGCGCGGCGTCCCTCGGCGGCGTCATGCGACGCGTGTCGCGGCGTCGGCGTCCATCGCGTCGATGGCGGCGGCCAGCCTGTTCTCCTCGCCGAAATAGCGCGCGCGCTCCCAGAACCGGGGGCGACCGATGCCCGTCGAGCGGTGCCGGCCGATCAGCCGCTTGTTCGAGTCCTCGCCGAGGATGTCGTAGAGCATGATGTCCTGGGTGATGATGACGTCGCCCTCCATCCCCATCACCTCGGTGACATGCGTGATGCGGCGCGAGCCGTCGCGCAGACGGGAGGCCTGGATCACCACGTCCACGGAGGTCGTGATCATCTCCCGGATGGTCCTCGAAGGCAGCGAATAGCCGCCCATCGTGATCATGCTTTCGAGACGCGACAGGGCCTCGCGCGGCGAGTTCGCGTGCAGCGTGCCCATCGAGCCGTCGTGGCCGGTGTTCATCGCCTGCAGAAGGTCGAACGCCTCCGGTCCGCGCACTTCGCCCACGATGATCCGTTCCGGACGCATGCGCAGGCAGTTCTTGACGAGATCGCGCATCGTGACCTGCCCCTCGCCTTCGAGGTTCGGCGGCCGTGTCTCGAGGCGCACCACGTGCGGCTGCTGCAGCTGGAGCTCGGCCGCGTCCTCGCAGGTGATGATGCGCTCGTCCTCGTCGATGTAGCGCGTCAGGCAGTTGAGCAGCGTCGTCTTACCGGAGCCGGTGCCGCCCGAGATCAGCACGTTGCAGCGAACCCGGCCGATGATCTTGAGGATCTCGGCGCCTTCCGGGCTGATCGAGCCGAACCGGACGAGCTGGTCGAGCGTCAGCTTGTCCTTCTTGAACTTGCGGATGGTGAGCGTCGGCCCGTCGAGCGCGAGCGGCCCGACGATGACGTTGACGCGGGAGCCGTCCGGCAGGCGCGCGTCGCAGATCGGCGAGCTTTCGTCCACGCGCCGGCCGACCTGGCTGACGATGCGCTGGCAGATGTTCAGCAGCTGCGCGTTGTCGCGGAACCGGACATGGGTGTTCTGCACCTTGCCCTGGACCTCGATGTAGGTCCGCTCCGCGCCGTTCACCATGATGTCGGCGATGTCGTCGCGCGCCAGCAGCGGCTCGAGCGGCCCGTAGCCGAGGACGTCGTTGCAGATGTCCTCGAGCAGCTCCTCCTGCTCGGCGATCGACATCACGACGTTTCGGATCGCGATGATCTCGTTGACGATGTCGCGGATTTCCTCGCGCGCGCTTTCGGTGTCGAGCCGCGCGAGCTGCGCGAGGTCGATCGCCTCGATCAGCGCGCCGAAGATCCTGCTCTTCGTCTGAAAGTAGTCGTCCGAGCGCCTCGCCTCGGACGGCGAAGGCGGCGGCGGCGCCGATCGCGGGTCCGGCTGCTGCGCCACTGCCGGAGCCGGCGCGATCGGGGCGACGGGGATCAGGGGCGCGCCGAACTCGCCATTGCCAGAGGTGCGGCCGAAGCCGCCCGCTGGAGGCGTGACCGTGGACCCACGCTTTCCGAACATCGTTCGCTCCGCTCGCGGCCGGCGTCAGCCAGCCTTCTTCCAGTTGATGCGCGCCATGATCGGATCGAGCATCGTCTTCTTGACGCGGCGCGCCTCGCTCTTGCCGGTTAGCTTCTTCGCCAGCTCGAGGAAGGCGTCGTTGACCTTGTTGGACGGCGCCGTCTCGGCGATCATCTGGCCGTTGTTGGCGGCGGTTCCGAACAACTGCGGATCGAACGCCACGATCGCCGACGGCTGCAGGTCGAGGGCCTTGGCGAAGTCGTTCGGCTTGATCTCGGCCCGCTTCGGCACGTTCACTTGATTGAGCACCAGGCGCGGCGCGGCGTCGTTGGGCCGCGCGCTGCGCAGCAGGTCGATGATGTTCTTGGCGTTGCGGAGGTTGGCGAGGTCGGGGCTCGCCACCAGCACGACTTCGTCCGCCGCGATCAGGGTGCGCTTCGACCACGCGGTCCAGACATGCGGGATGTCGAGCACCGCGCACGGCACGTTCGAGCGCAGGATCTCGAGCAGCGGGTCGAACACGTCCTCGTGGAAATCGTACACACGGTCGAGCGTCGCAGGCGCGGCGAGCAGGCTCAGCTGCTCGGTGCACTTCGAGAGCAGCCGGTCGACCAGCGCCGCGTCGAGCCGGTCCGGCGCGAACACCACTTCGGCCACGCCCTGGGGCGGATCCTGATTGAAGTCGAGCCCCGCCGTGCCGAACGCGAGATCGAGGTCCACGACCACGCAGTCGAGCTTCAGCTGGCGCGCGATCGCCCAAGACACGTTGTGCGCGACCGTCGAGGCGCCGACGCCGCCCTTCGCCCCCACGAACGCCACTGTCCGCCCGACAGGGTCCGCGCCCGGCGCGCGGAAGATCTCCGAAAGGGAGCGCACCAGGTCCACGACGCCGAAAGGCGGAACCAGATAGTCGCTGACGCCGAGGCGCATCAGCTCGCGATACAGCAGGACGTCGTTGACCTGACCCACCACGACGACCTTGGTGTCGTTGTCGCAGACCTCCGCCAGCCGATCGAGCGTCTCGAGCAGACGCTCGCGATGCGCGTCGCCCTCGATGACGATGACGTTCGGCGTCGGCGCGTTCTTGTAGGCCTCGGAGGCGGCGAGGCCGCCGCCCATCTGGACCTTGACGTGCGCCTTCTCCATGCGGCGGTCGGAGGTCGACTGCTCGATCAGCCGCGCGATCTCCGGCGTCTCGCAGAACGCCTGGATGGACACGCGGGGAAGCGGCGCGATCACCTGGGCTGCGGCCCCGCCGGACCCATCCGCCTGGCTTCCGAACCCGCCGGCCTGCTCTTGGACGTGCTTGATCATCATGCGTCCCGCTTAGTTGCCGCCGCCGATGGTGCTGACCTGGACGTCCGACTGCCGATAGTCGGTCGTCGTGTCGGTCCCGGCCCGGTATTTCTCCATGACCGTCTGACGGCGCGCCGCGTATACCGGGGTCTCGGTGCGCGGCCTTGCAAGATCTTCCGGATCGGCCACCTGGGCGGCCAGGTTCTGTTGCGCGGCGCAGCCGAAGTTCCAGTACTCCCGGTTCTGCGTCTCGCCGTAGAGATCGCCGCCGCCATAGCCGAGATCTTCCGGCCAGAGACCGCAGGGATGCGGCACCTTCGCCTTCAGCTTCACGAAGCCGAGCTTGACCGGCGCGACGCCAGCGCCATCAGCCGGATAACGCTGGCTGACGATCGAGGTTGCAGGCACGCCGGCCGCAGCGAGCGTGGTGCGGATCGCCGGCAGGGCGTAGTCGGCCGCCCCAGCGCTCGCTCCCCCCGCCGGCACCAGCATGCCGACCGGCCCGCGCCCGTTCTTCCGCCAGTCCGCCGCGAAGGCGCGGATGTCGTCTCTCTGGCGGTCCGTCAGCCCCCTCCGGCCGCCGCCGACCGGCAGATCAAGCCTCGCGGCGCCCTCGGCGAGCACGATCGGGTGACGCTGCGCGTAAGTCTGCGGATAGGAGTCGGCGACGATCCGGTCGCCGTGGCAGCCAGCCAGCGTCAGGGCGGAAGCGGCGACCGCGCCAGCCGCCAGCGCCGCACGGAACGGAGAGTGACGCAAGGAAGTCATTCGGGAACTCCGTTCGGCGTGGCTCAGTCGAGGATGAAGCCGCCGTGATGATGGCTGACGGTCCTCGGATCGATCTCGCCTGGGATCCCGTAGAGGCGGTTCAGGCGGCCGAGCAGCAGGTTCGATTGATCGGTCGGCTCCGCGAAGCCGTCATCGGGGCTGGCGAGCTTCTGGGGCGCCGTCGCCTTGGCGATGTACGGCGTGACGAAGATCGCAAGCTCGGTCTCGTTCTTCTGATAGTCGTTGGAGCGGAACAGCTGCCCCAGAACCGGCAGCTTCATCAGTCCGGGCAGGCCGTTCACGGCCCGCTTGGTCTGCTGCTGGATGAGCCCCGCCATCACGAGCGAGCCGCCGGACGGGATCTCCATCGTGGAGTCCGCGCGGCGGGTCTTGAGGCCGGGGATCGTGGTGCCCGACATCGTCACCGACGTGCTGTTGTCGATCTCGCTGACTTCGGTCGCGACCTTGAGGCTGATCCTCCCGCCCGAGAGAACCACCGGCGTGAAGTTCAGCCCGACGCCGAACTCCTTGAAGGTGACGGTCGCGGTGCGGGTGTCGGCGTCGATGCCGGTGATGATCGGGAATTCGCCGCCGACCAGGAACTTCGCGCTCTCGCCGGAGATCGCCGTCAGGGTCGGCTCCGCCAGCGTCCGGGACACGCCGTTGCGCTCGAGCGCCTGCAACTGGGTGCCGAAGGTGTTGTTCTTGTTGAAGAAGCCGACGGCGGGATTGGTGATCGTGCCCTTGCCGCCGTTCAACAGCGGGTTGAACAGGTTGCTGGGCACGGTTCCGGTCGCGCTGAAGGGGAACAGCGTCGCGCCGACCACCTTCGCGCCGAAGATGTCGAGGCCGTTGGCCGCGTAATCGATCCCGAGTTGCTTCAGGACGTCGCGCTGCATCTCGACGACCTTGACCTTCAGCATGACCTGGTCCTGGTTCTCGATGCGCAGCGCGTTCACGACCTTCTTCGGGTCGGCCATATAGCCGCCGGCGATGTCGATCGCGGTCTGGGCTTCCTGAGCCGACTTGACCGAGCCGGTCACCACCACGCCGTCGCCGACGCCCTCGACCCGAACATTGCCGCCGTCGATCGAGCGGCTGATCGAGGAACGGATCGAGGCCACGTCGCGAGACACGGAAACCTCGTAGGACGCGATCTCGCGCCCCTCGCTGTCGAGGAACTTGACGTCTGTCTGTCCGGGGCCGGCGCCGATCAGATAGGCCTTGCGGGCGGAGCGCACGACGGCGTTGGCGACCGTGGGGTCGGCCACGAAGACTTCCTTCGCGTCACGCGGCAGCGTCACGACATAGGATTTGCCGATGCCGAGATCGATCCGGCTGTCGCGCGCGCCGTAGGCGCCGCTGTCCAGATAGGCCGGGTCGGCTGCGAAGGCGGCCTGCGGCGTCGCGAGCGCAAGCGTGCTGGTCGCCACAAGCAGGGCGCGCAGCGCCCGCTTCACGAGGCCGGTCATGCGGATGCGGCTGTCGATGGGCATCGCGAGACTCTTCGCTTCGGGCATGGCTGAGCGGCGGGCAGAGGCGGAGTGTTCGATCACCGACCGCCTCCGCCGCTCGCGACGCCGTAGCGAACGACGGTGACCTTGCCGCCCCGGTCCTGAGTGGGCTCGCCGGAGGCGTCGACCTGCTCGCCGGAGTCGACCAGCGAGCGCAGGGCGAGCGCGATGGCGCCCTGCTGGCGGCTGAGCGCCAGCTGTTCGGTCTGCATCGGCGAAAGCTCAAGCGTGGCGGTCTTGCCGACCACCACCTTCTGGCCGTCCTTGTCCTCGACGGTCTGGTCGATCGCCAGCACGCGGACGTTCCGGCACAGGGTCTCGGAGTATGACTCGTCCTGCCCGTTCGGCCCCGAGATCTTGCGGGTGAGGATCACGTCGACCCGGTCGTTCGGCAGGATGAAGCCGCCCGCGCCCGTCTCCGGGGAGATCTCGATCGAGATCGCGCGCATGCCTGCGGGAAGGATCGCGGCCATATAGCCCGAGCCGCTGCCCTTGATCAGCTTGTCGGGGCGGATCGGCTCGCCGGCCACGAAGGGCGCCCGGGCGATCGAGCCGCTGGTGTCCTGAATCGCGTCCGGGGCCGTGGACTTCTCCACGAAGGCCGGGTTCGCGGCGTTCTTCGGCCAGGCCTGCCAGCGGACGTCCTCGGCGCGGACCGCCGCGCCCATTCCGATGTCGTTCGCGGCGACCAGCACGTCGACCGTCTCGAGCGGCGCCTGAGCCTGGGGTGGGGCGTCGTTTCCGGACCCGCCGGCCAGCATCGCGGCCCCCGCGGCGGCAACCAGCGCTATCGCGAGGACCACGAGACGTGCGGCTGTCATGATCGTCCCCCGAGGATCAAGGCGGGCTGCGAAGCGCCTGATTTCTTGGGTCGAGCTAAGCAGGCAAACGTCAATTCATGGTTAACGGAGAGAAAGCTATTAGCCGGATTACGGCGCGCGCCGCGATCTCTTGGCTGGCCGGCTAAGCTGCCGGGAAGGATCATCCGAGCCCGGCGAACCAGTTCGTCTCCGGCCACAGGGCGAGAGTGCCGGCGGCGAGCGCCACCCCGTAGGGGACGCCGGACTTCGGATGGTGCAACCGCGCGAGCCAGTCCACCCTGGTGAGCCGCCGCGGCAAGGGCGTGGACCGGTAGTAGAGCGTGGCGAGCGTCAACGCGCCGCCGAACAGCGCGAACAGCACGAACCATGTCAGCAGCGGATCGAAGCCCAGCCACAGCGCGAGGGCCGCGGCGAGCTTCGCGTCGCCGCCGCCGATCCAGCCGGGAATGAACAGCAGAAGCCCGACCACGAGGACGAGCGCGGCCGCCGCCAGGTGAGCGCCTATCTCGGCCAGTCCGAGCCCCGCAAGCGGCGCGGCCGCCGCGAACGCGGCGACGACCACCAGGACCAGCGCGTTCGGAATCGTCATGGTCATCAGGTCGGAGACCGCCGCCACCACCACGAGCGCCGGCAGGACCACGACGACGAAGATTTCAAGCATGGCGTCGCCCTGTCGCGAAAGCGTGCCGTTGATACGGCGAAATCGCTAACAAGGGCCGAACGCCGCTCGGGGACGGGCCGAACGCGGCCCGCCCGGTCGAAAGGTCCCGTCCGCCACGGGTCGGGACCACGCTTGCGCGGGGTCCCGACCGAGGAGCGTCGAGCAGACCTCCGACGGGCCGGCGATTACTGAAGGTTGCTGTTGACGTTCGTGAAGGCGGTGTTCAGCGAACCGCCGACGCCGCGAACGACAGCGATGATCGTGATCGCGATGCCGACGGCGATCAGACCGTACTCGATCGCGGTGGCGCCGGACTGGTCCTTCGCGAAGCGCTTGATGATGCTCATGACAGATCCCTTTGTTGCCGAAGGTTGCGACTGCTCCTGTCCCTCTCCCGCCATCGTCCGGCCGTCGGGAACGTTTCGAGAGGTATCCGCCCGCAGTTGCAATTGGGTTAATCCGAAATGCGATTATTATGTGATTCAAAATGCTGTTAAACGCGGTTAAGGCATCGTTGCGGAAATAATCGAAAACATTTGGAATTTATATCTGGAATACATAAGATTTAGTTTGCCATTTGGCGAAATTCTTTTGACAGGCGCCGGCGAACAGCGCCGGCCGAGAAGGCGATGAAGCCGGCTTCACATCTGGCCAGCTGCGAAGGAGCCCAGGGGGTTTTAGGGATTCATTCACCCAATTCCCCTTTACTGGCGCGCACGAATGTTGGGGAACGACCTCATGACCTCGTCTCTTGCGGCCATGCTGCGCATCGGCGGCCTCTTCGGCGCGCTATCCGTAGGAATGCTTACTCAGCCTGCATTCGCCGCGCAGGACTCTCTGGACGTGGCCGTCGACCGGGCGAGCATCATGCGCGCGCCGGAGGGAACCGCCACGGTGATCATCGGCAATCCGCTGATCGCGGACGCGACCACGCAGCGGAACGGCGTCCTGGTCGTCACCGGCAAGAGCTTCGGCTCGACGAACATCATGCTGCTCGACGGCGCCGGCGCCGTGCTGAGCGAGACGATCGTCAATGTCGGCCGCCCGTCAGATGGAACGGTCGTGGTTCAGAAGGGCGCCAAGCGCGAGAGCTTCGCCTGCAATCCGCGCTGCGAGCCGGTGCTCTCCATCGGCGACAACGCCGAGGCCTTCGCGGCGACCGCGACCCAGATCACCCAGCGCAACGGAATGTCGAGCGCGCGGCCGCAATAGCCAGGAAACAGTTCGGCCGCCCGCGGAGCTCTCCGGGGCGGCCGAGGAAAGACGATAAGACCGTTTTCGGCGATCTTACTTCAGGCCCGTGTTGACGTTGCTGAAGGCGCTGTTCAGCGAACCGCCCACGCCCCTGACGACCGCGATGATGGTGATCGCGATCCCGACCGCGATCAGGCCATACTCGATCGCCGTGGCGCCGGACTCATCCTTCGCGAAAGGCTTGATGATGCTCATGCGAAACACTCCTTACCCGCGGAAATGACGACAGCTCCCCCGGTCGCGCGTCTCTGGATGTCGTCGGCTCGCGGGGAACATTTCGACGTTACCTGCCCGACCTTGCGATTACGTAAATCGACAACCCGAACATTTTGAATAGAGTCGAACTGTTTATCAGCTGATCACGTCTGCCTTGATGGTAGGGCGGAAATCCCGGGGGAAAAGCGCCGCCGTCCGATCCGGCGCAGTCGGCCCTGGTCATCCTTTGTCAATAATTGGGCGCGCAGCCTGCACGAACGGCCCAGCGGCTCTGGGCGCTAGCGAAGCGAGGGCAGCCGCATGCGCATTCAGTCTCCTCGCCTCCAATCGTCGAGCCGCCGCCGGCAGCCGGCGCGGAGCTCGGTGGCCACCTTCCCGGCGCTCGCGTTGGGCTTCGCGATATTCGACGCCGCCTTCCTGACCCTGGCGGGCGACCTGCTCCAGCTTATCGGGCTCGGTCAGTAGAAATTATTTCCTCCGGCGAAACTCTTAGCCGGTCGCCAGGCGCTTTCATCATACCTTCGTCGTGCGCCCGCGGGCTGCGACGAGCCATCGGCTTGCGGCGCCCGCCCGGGCGGGCCAAAACAGCGGCGCCCGGCCCTCCGGGCTCAAGTCCTTTTCGCTGGAGCCGTTGCTGAATGCCGACCGACATCGAGATCGCCCGCGCGGCCGAACTGAAGCCGATCGTCGAGATCGCAGCCAAGGTCGGCGTCCCCGAGGACGCGCTCCACAATTACGGCAAGCACATCGCCAAGGTGGATGATCGGTTCATCGCCGAGCTTCCGGCCAAGCCGAACGCCAAGCTGGTGCTCGTCACCGCGATCAGCCCGACGCCGGCCGGCGAGGGCAAGACGACCACGACCGTGGGGCTCGGCGACGCGCTCAACCTGATCGGCGAGAAGGCCATCATGTGCCTGCGCGAGCCGTCGCTCGGCCCGGTGTTCGGCGTGAAGGGCGGGGCGGCCGGCGGCGGCAAGGCCCAGGTGGTCCCGATGGAGCAGATCAACCTGCACTTCACGGGCGACTTCCACGCCATCACCAGCGCGAACAACCTGCTCGCCGCGCTCGTCGACAACTCGCTCTACTGGGGCAACCCGCTCAACATCGACCCGCGCCGCATCGTGTTCCGCCGCGTGCTCGACATGAACGACCGGACGCTGCGCTCCATCATCTCGGGCGTCGGCGCGCCCACCAACGGCTACACTCGCGAGGCCGGCTTCGACATCACGGTCGCCTCCGAGATCATGGCGATCTTCTGCCTGGCCAAGGACCTCCACGACCTCGAGGAGCGGATCAGCCGCATCGTCGTCGCCTACACGCCGGACCGGAAGCCGATCACCGCGAAGGACGTCGACGCTCAGGGTTCGCTCGGCGTGCTGCTGCGCGACGCGCTGCGCCCCAACATGGTGCAGTCGATCGAGGGCTCCCCGGTCTTCATCCATGGCGGCCCGTTCGCCAACATCGCGCATGGCTGCAACTCGGTGATCGCCACCTCGACGGCGATGAAGCTCGCGGACTGGACGGTGACGGAGGCCGGCTTCGGCGCGGACCTCGGCGCCGAGAAGTTCATGGACATCAAGTGCCGCTTCTCCGGGCTGTCGCCGGACGTGGTCGTGATCGTCGCGACCGTGCGCGCGCTCAAGATGCACGGCGGCATGGCGAAGAACGATCTCAAGACCGAGAACGTCGACGCTCTCAAGGCCGGTCTCGCCAATCTTGGCCGCCACATCGAGAACGTGAAGAAGTTCGGCGTCCCGGTCGTGGTGGCGATCAACCACTTCGTGGCCGACACCGACGCGGAGATCGAGGCGCTTCAGACGGCGGTGCGGCGCGACTTCGGCGTAGAGGCCGTGGTCTGCCGGCACTGGGCGGACGGCGGCAAGGGCGCCGAAGCGCTGGCGCGTGAGGTCGTGCGGGTCGCGAACGAGCAGTCGGCCGACTTCAAGCCGCTTTATCCCGACGACATGCCGCTGCTGCAGAAGGTCGAGACCATCGCCAAGGAGATCTACCGCGCCGACAAGGTGCAGGCCTCCGCGGCGATCAAGAAGCAGCTCAAGGAGTGGGAAGAGGCAGGCTACGGCAAGTTCCCGGTCTGCATCGCCAAGACCCAGAACTCCTTCTCGGCCGACCCGACCGCCTATGGTGCTCCGACCGGCCACACCCTGCCGATCCGCGAGGTCCGGCTGTCGGCCGGCGCAGGCTTCGTGGTGGTGATCTGCGGCGACCTGATGACCATGCCGGGCCTGCCGAAGGTGCCCGCGTCGGCGAACATCAAGCTGCTGCCGGACGGCACCATCGACGGCATCGCCTGACCGCGCGACGCGGCCGGCCCGCCCGGCCGCGTCACGCCTGCTGGGCGATCGCCGGCGCCCGTCCTCGCGCCGCGATCGCGACGCCGACGAGGATCAGCGCGAAGCCGACCGCGTGGAACGGCTGCGGACGCTCCCCCAGGAAGGCGATCGCCATGAGCGCCCCGAACAGCGGCATCAGATGGAAGAAGGGACCGGCGCGGTTCGCGCCGATCAACTCCACGCCGCGGATGAAGAACAGGTAGGCGAGCGTCGACGGGAAGATCGCCACATAGGCGATCGCGCCGGCCGTGGTCGCGTCCAGCGTGGGCGTGCGGCCGGAGGCAAGCTCCGCGGCCAGCAGCGGAAGCAGGAACACCGCGCCAATGCCTATGGTGGCCGTCAGGAACGACAACCAGTGCATGGCGGGCTTCAGCCTGAGCAGCGCCGAATAGAGCCCGTAGATCACCATCGCGACCAGGATCGCGACATCGCCAACGTTCAGATGAATGCGGGCGAGCGCCGCCAGATCGCCTCGGCTGACGATCACCGCGACCCCCGCGAGCGACGCCAGAACGCCGAGCAGCTGAGCGCGGCTCATCAGGTCGCGGAACAGCAGCGCCGTCCAGACGCCGATCAGAAGCGGGCCGGTCGACTGGATGAGCAGCGCGTTCAGCGCCTCGGTGCTCTGCAATCCCCAGTAGGAGAGCGTGTTGTAGGCGCCGATGCCGGTGAGCGCCATCAGGGACAGCCGCCCGAGATTGGCGCGGATCGCCGGCCAGTCTCGCCGCAGATGGGGCAGCGCGAAGCCGATGAGCAGCGTGAAGGCCCCTGTCCAACGTGCGAACGCCAGCGTCACGGGCGGCACGTGGCCGGCCACGAAGCGTCCGAGCACCAGATTGCCGGCCCAGAACAGCGAGGTCAGCGACAGCAGCAGGTAAGGCCGCTGGAACAGGCTCGATCCGATGCGTTCCAGAATGCTGACCATGGAGCTCTGCCGGCCCTGGGGGAGCGTGCGCTATGGCAGCTTCGGCCGAAACCGGTCAACGCGCGGGCGCGCAACGCCGACCTTCCCCCCACGCATGAACGTTCGCCGGGCTCCGAGTGTTAGGTTGCTGCAGCGCAGCGATGATCGCTCAGGCGCCAGCGCAGGCAGGACCGAGTATGGACCCGTTCGAGCTTCTCGATTTGTGGCGCCGGCAGGCCGCCCTCGCCACCGGCTATGCGGCCATGGCGCCGTTCGCCGGCTTTGTCGTCGCCAACCGGCTGGGCAGCATGGTGGCCGAGGCCGGGAGCCCGACGGCGCGCGGCGCGCAGGAGAACTACCGCATGATCACGGAGAAGCTTACGGCGAGCGTCGAAGCGACCTTCGCGGCAGGCCAGGTCCTCGGAGGCCTCGCGACGGCTGCGGGCCCGGTCGCGGCCGCCGGCCTGATGGTCGCCGCCGGCGAGGCGGCGCTGGCGCCGGTCAACCGCGCCGTGCGCGCGAACGCGCGCCGCCTGGCGAAACGCCGTTGAGGCCGGCCTGGCCGATTCGACTTGCAGGGCGCGGCTCATCAACCGAGGGCGCGGGCTGGCGGCCTTTCGCGACTGATGCGGGTATTCCGACACCCCTGAACGGCCCCCGATAGACGCCCCAGACGGCCGCGGTTCGGCGCAGGGGGCGCGCTTGACACCTTTTCGTAAAGCCTCGATAGACGGCCGAAGCCCCCAAACGAACGTCGTCCTGCCCGGCGAGCCGGGCTGCCCCGGAGCCCGGGTTCATGTCTGTTTTCGCGCCGGCCGATAGTCGTCCCATTGATTTGCCGCGCGCGTCGCGCGTCGCGGGGCTGCGTCGCAGCTCATGAGGAAGACGCCTTCCCTCGCGATCGTCGGCCGCTCCTGCCGGCTGCCCGGCGCAAACGACGTCGACGCCTTCTGGTCGCTGCTGGCCGAAGGCCGGTGCTCCGTCACGACCGTCGGCGAAGACCGCTGGAATCACGCGCGCTACCTGCACCCGCGCAAGGGCGAGCCAGGCAAGACCTACACGTTCGCGGCCGGCGTGCTGGACGACATCTGGGGCTTCGACCCTGCGGCCTTCGGCATCTCGCCGCGTGAAGCGGAACAGATGGACCCGCAGCAGCGCCTGTCGCTGCAGCTGGTCTGGGAGGCGCTCGAGGACGCAGGCATTCCGCCCTCCTCGGTGGCCGGATCCGAGACCGGCGTCTATGTCGGCACGTCCTCGCTCGACTACGGCAACCGCATCATTTTCGATCCGGCGTCCGCGGACGCCTATTTCGCGACCGGCAATACGCTATCGATCGTATCAAATCGTATTTCGTACATTTACGATCTGCATGGGCCGAGCTTCACGGTCGACACCGCCTGCTCGTCCTCGCTCGTCGCGCTGAACGAGGCTGTCGCGGCGCTTCGGGCCGGACGCATCGAGCGCGCCATCGTGGTCGGCGTCTCGATCCTGGCGAGCCCCTTCCCGTTCATCACCTTCGCGCAGGCGACGATGCTCTCGCCGCGCGGCCGCTGCCATGCGTTCGACGCCAGCGGCGACGGCTATGTCCGCTCCGAGGGCGGCGTCGCGATCGTGCTGGAGCGCGCCGATGTCGCGCGCGCCGCCAAGCGCCCCATGCGCCTGATGATCGCCGCCTCGGCGGTCAACTCGGACGGCCGCACGGTCGGCATGTCGCTGCCCTCCTCCGAGGCCCAGCTCAGCCTGCTGGAGCGCGTCTACGAAGAGGCCGGCGTCGATCCCGACAGCATCGCCTTCATCGAGGCGCACGGCACCGGCACGCGGGTCGGCGACCCGGCGGAGGCCAACGCGATCGGCGCGGCCGTGAAGCGCCGCACGGTCGGGCCGCTCCCGATCGGCTCGGTGAAGACCAATGTCGGCCACCTCGAGCCGGCCTCCGGCCTGGTGGGCCTGCTCAAGACGGACCTCGCTCTCGAGCACGATCTGCTGCCCGCGAGCCTGCACGTCACCGAGCTCAACCCGGACATTCCGTTCGACGCGCTGAAGCTGCACGTCGCCACGAGCGCGGTTCCGCTGCCGCGCGGCTCCGCGCCGCGCTACGCCGGAGTGAACTCCTTCGGCTTCGGCGGCACCAACGCCCACGTCATCGTCTGCGATCCGACGCCCGAGGACCGGTCCGGCCGCTCCGCGCCGCGGGTCGTCGAGGCGGAAGGCCGCACTCCGGTCCTCGCGCTCTCGGCCCGCACCCGGGAGGCGCTCTCGGCGGTGGCCGGGAGCTACGCCAAGCTGCTCGAGGGCCGCGACCCCGCGGCCGCCCGCCACATCGCGAAGAGCGTGGCCGCGACCCGCGACCTGCTGCCCCGCAGGCTGGTGCTGGAGAGCGACGATCCCTCGACCTGGGCGGCGACGCTCGCCGCGGTCGCCGAAGGCGGCGAGGCCAAGGACGTCGCGATCGACGGCGCGGTCGGCCGCGACGCGCCGGTCGCTTTCGCGTTCTCGGGCAACGGCTCGCAATGGGCCGGCATGGGCCGCAGGCTTCACGCCCACAACGCGACCTTCCGGCAGAAGATCTCCGAGATCGACGCGCGCTTCGCCGCGCTCGCCAAATGGTCGATCGCGGACGCGCTGTTCGCCGACGACCTTCCCGACCGTCTGCGCCGCGCCGAGACCGCGCAGCCGCTGATGTTCGCTGTGCAGGTGGCGACCACCGCGGCGCTCGCCGCCGAGGGGCTGACGCCGGATATCGTGCTCGGCCATTCGGTGGGCGAGGTCGCGGCCGCCGCCGCCTCCGGCGCCTTGACGCTCGACCAGGCTGTGGCGGTCGTTCATTCGCGCAGCGTTCACCAGGAGATCGCCTGGAAGAACGGCACGATGGCCGCCGTTCTGCTGCCGGCGCAGGAAGTCAGCGCGCTGCTGCGCGACGGCGGTTTCGCCAATGTCGAGATCGCGGCGATCAACAGCGAGCGCTCGATCACGATCTCGGGGCCGGAGTCCGAGATCAAGGAGCTCAGCCGCTTCGCCCGCACCCGGCGCGTGCCGGTGCGCGTGCTCGACATCGACTATCCGTTCCACACCGGCCTGATCGACGCCGTGAAGGAGCCGCTGCTGGCCGATCTCGCCGGCCTGCAGCCGGGCGCCACCCAGCGCACCTTCGTGTCGAGCGTCACGGGCGCGGTGATCGACGGAGCCGAGCTCGGCGCCGACTACTGGTGGGAGAACGTTCGCCGGCCTGTGCGCTTCGCCGATGCGGTCGCGGCCGCGGTCGAAGAAGGCGCGCGGGTGTTCGTGGAGATCGGTCCGCGGCCGGTGCTTCAGACCTATCTGAGCGACTGCCTCGCGGCCGCGGAAGTGACCGGCGGCGTGCTGTCCTGCGACGACCACGGCGCCGGCGAGCATGATCCGCTCCGCCGCGCGGTGGCCCGCGTCATCGCCAAGGGCGGCCGGGTCGACCGCGAGCTGGCCTTCGGGAAGCTCGACGGCTCGGCGGTCCGCCTGCCCACTTACCCGTGGCAGAACACCCGTTTCGCGGTCGGCGCGACCGCGGAGGCGCAGTCCTTCTACCGGGGCTTCGACCCGCATCCGCTGATCGGCTCGCGACTGCGCGCGGATTCGGACGAGTGGACTGCTCATCTCGACGCCGCCGTCGTCCCGCTTCTCGGGGACCACAAGGTCTCGGGCCGCGTGATCGTGCCCGGCGCGGCGCTTGCCGAGATGGCGCTCGCGGCAGGCCGCGGCTGGCTCAAGGCCGACGTGGTGGAGCTTGCGGACTTCGAAATCCCGCACGCGCTGACGCTTGAACCCGACTCCATGTCGGAAATCCGCACCCGCGTGTCTCCCGAGAGCCGGACCGTCGAGATCCTTAGCCGTCCGCGCCTGCGAGACGACGGCTGGGTGCTGCATGCCACCGGCCGGGTCTCCGCCCCGCCGACCGTCGCCGCGCAGACGCCGTCGACCCCTGCGCATGACGGCGAGATCTTCCGCGCCGCGGACCTCTACGCCCGCGCCGAGGCCCACGGCCTCGACTTCGGCCCGGCGTTCCAGGTCGTCGATCACGTGGTTCGCTATGGGCCCGACCGCCTGTCCGTCCGCCTCCGTCCGGAGGGCGACCGCAAGGGCGAGCGCGACGCGCGCTACGGCCTGCACCCGGCCGATTTCGACTCCTGCTTCCACGCCCTGCTGACGCTGTTCGGCGTTCATGGCGACCGGCCGGACGTGACGTACCTGCCGATGCGTTTCGGCTCGCTGCGGCTGCTCAAGCCGGGCGCGGCCATCGCGGGCGCGGAAATCGTGGTGCGCCGCCTCAGCCCGCGCTCGATCGACGCGACCTTCACGATCCTGGGCGCCGACGGCGAGATCGTCGCGGTGCTGGCGGACGCGCGCTTCCGCGCGGTCACGCTGTCCCGGCGTACGCCGCTCGGGCGGCTGTCCTACCATTACGCTCCGGCGCTTGTGGGGGCCTCCGAGGGGGCCTCGGCCCCGGCCCCGACCGGCGAGGAGCTCGCCGCAAGGGCGGCGGCTCTCGGCCTGACCGCGACGGGCGACGTCGAGCGGCCGGAAGACGACCTTCTTCTGGAAGCCTTCGCGGTCGCGGCCGCGCATGAAAGCCTGTCGGCGATCTTTGGCCGAAAGCGCCAGGGCGCGATCGCGGACCTCATCAAGCGAGGCCGGCTGGCCGCCGCCTCTGCGCCGCTCGCCTACAGCCTGCTCGGGCTGCTGGAGCATCAGGGTCACGCGACGGCCCAGGGCGACGTCTGGACGCTCGTGGCCAAGACCGGCCTGCCGCCGTCGGCCGAGATCATCCGCACGATCATCGCCGACTTCCCCGATCGCGGCGCCGAATGCGTGTTCGCGACGCGCGCCGCGGTCCTGCTGCCGAAGGCCCTCAGGGACGGCCCGCTCGCGTCGCCCTATGGCGCCTCCACGCTGGCCCACGCCGGCAGCGCGGCGCCGCTGGTCTCCGCCGGCGTCACGGCCGTGGCCGAGACGGCCGCCGACCTGGTCGCGCAGAGCCCCGCCGGCCAGCCTATCCGCATCCTCGAGATCGGCGCCGGCTCCGGCGCGCTGACCCGCCGGCTCGCCCCGCTCGCGCGCGATCCACGCGTCACCCTGGTGGTGACGGATCCGGACGCGACCGCGGCGGAGCGGCTGCGCTTCGCCTTCGCGGGCGAGCCAAACGTCACGGTCGAGCAGTTCGACCTCGCCGCCGACGGCGCGGATGTCGGCAGGTTCGACCTCGTGGTCGGCTCGCTCGGCTGGGGCGCCACGGTCGCTGCGTCCGACGCCATGCGCCGTCTCGGCGCCCGGATCGCGGACGGCGGACGGCTCGTGCTGGCGGCTCTGGAGCCCACCCCGTTCCTGGACGTCGTGTTCGGCGTGCAGGCCGGCTGGTTCGAGCGCTCCGCCTCGCCGGAATTCCCGGTCGGCGGCGCGAGGTCCTCGGCGGACTGGACGGCCGACCTCGGCGACGCCCGGCTTCCCGATCAGGCGATCGCCCCTGTCGCGGGCGCGCGCTCGCCGATCTCGCTCGTGCTCGCCGCCAAGCGGCGGCGCGCGACCGCGGCCGTCGAAGCGGCCGCGCATGTCGCGCCGCTCGTGCTCGTGGCCGAGACCCCCGGCGCGGCCGAAGGGCTTTCGCTCGCGATCGCGCGTGCGATCGAAGGTCTCGGCCGACCGGTCACTGTGCATCAGGCGCCCGCCGGCGCTGGGCGCTCGAACGGCAAGACCAATGGCCATGCCCATGCCGAGCAGGGCTGGGCCCCGGCGGCCGAGCTCGGGCTGCGGGCCCCCGCCAAGGGAGCGACCGGGGCCTCGGCCGACGTGATCGCTGTGTTCGACGCGGCCGAAGGCGCGCTGTCGGCCGCGACCGCGGACCGGGCGGGACGGCTGCTGTCGCTCGCCCGCGCGGTGCATGACGTGTCGGCGCGCCTCTGGGTGGTCGCGCCCGGCGCGCTCGCGGGCGGCCTTGGCGCGGGAGAGGATCGTCCGGAACAGGCCGCGCTGACCGGTTTCCTTCGCGTCGTGCGCAACGAGCTGCGCGGCGTGGACATCCGTCTGCTGGACGTGTCCTCGCAGCTCAGCCTGGACGATGCGGCTCGCGCCGTGGCGGCCGAACTCGCCGCGCCCAAGGATGACGTCGAACTCGCGATCACCTCCGAGGGCGTTCTGGCCCCGCGGCTCCGGCCCGGCCTGCCGGAATTCCCGGTCGCCGCCTCCGACGCCGAGGGCGCTCGCGTCGCGGCGCTCGAATCCGGCCGCGACGGCGGCCTCGACGACCTGTCCTGGGTCGCCGCGCCGGCCCTCGACCCTGCCGAGGGCGAGGTCGCGATCGATGTCTCCGCCGTCGGCCTGAACTTCCGCGACGTGATGTGGGCTCTCGGCCTTCTGCCCGAAGAAGCGCTCGAGGACGGCTTCGCCGGTCCCGGGCTTGGCATCGAATGCGCCGGCGTCGTGACCGCCGTCGGGCCGGGCGTGAAGCGCTACCGGGTCGGCGACCGCGTCGTGGCGTTCGCCTCCGGGGCCTTCGCGTCGCGCGTCGTGACGTCTGAAACCGCCGTGGCCCCGCTGCCGGACTCGATCAATTTCGAGGAAGGCGCGACGATCCCGGTGTGCTTCCTCACCGCCTATTATGCGCTCCAGCATCTCGCCCAGCTTCGGCGCGGCGAGTGGGTGCTGATCCATGGCGGCGCCGGAGGCGTCGGACTTGCGGCGCTGCAGATCGCGCTCTGGAAGGGCGCCAAGGTCATCGCGACGGCCGGCTCCGACGAGAAGCGGGACCTGCTGCGCGCGCTCGGCGCGACGCACGTTCTGTCGAGCCGCAGCCTCGAGTTCGTCGACGAGGTGAAGAAGCTCACCGGCGGCGAAGGCGTCGACGTGGTGCTGAATTCGCTGTTCGGCGAGGCGATGGAGCGCTCCCTGAGCGTGCTGCGCCCGTTCGGCCGCTTCCTCGAGCTCGGCAAGCGCGACTACTACGCCAACAGCCGTCTCGGGCTCCGTCCGTTCCGCCGCAACATCAGCTATTTCGGCATCGACGCCGATCAGCTGCTGATCCACCGCGGGGATCTCGGCCAGCGCCTGTTCGGCGAGTGCATGAAGCTGTTCGACAAGGGCGTGTTCGCGCCGCTGCCCTACCGGGCCTATGAGGCGAACGACATCGGCGACGCCTTCCGGCTGATGCAGCAGTCCGGCCATGTCGGCAAGATCGTGGTGCGGCCGCTCGACCCGGCCCAGCTCGGCGAGACCACGCCGCCCGCGTTCCGCGCGGCCGAGGGCGCGCATGTGCTGGTCGGCGGCCTCGGCGGGTTCGGGCTCGCGACCGCCGAATGGCTGGTCGCCAACGGAGCCGACAGGATCGCCCTGATCGGCCGCTCCGGCGCCTCCACCCAGGCGGCCCGAGACGGCGTCGCCCGCGTCGAGGCGGCCGGCGCCAAGGTCAAGGTGTTCGCCTGCGACGCCGCGGACGCCGCCGCTCTGGAGAAGGCGCTCGACGAGACCCGCCGCGACCTCGGTCCGATCGGCGGGGTCTGGCACGTGGCCATGGTGCTCGACGACGCGCTGCTCGCCAATCTCGACGAGGCGCGGTTCGAGGCCGTGCTGCGGCCGAAGATCGACGGCGCGCATGCGCTCGACAAGCTGACGCGCCAGGACCCGGTAAAGCAGTTCGTGGTCTATTCCTCGGCCACGACGGTGATCGGCAATCCGGGCCAGTCGAACTATGTCGCGGCCAACATGTGGCTCGAGTCGCTGGTTCGCGTGCGTCGGCGCGAGGGGCTTCCGGGCCTCGCGATCGCCTGGGGCGCGCTCGGCGACGTGGGCTACCTGGCCCGCACCGGCGAGGTGAAGGAGAAGATCCAGAAGCGTCTCGGCTATCAGACCCTCTCGGGCGCCGAGGCGCTGGAGGGACTGGGCCGCGTGCTCGCACATGACGACCTCCGCCTCGAGACCGCGGTGATCACGATCGCCCCGCTCGACTGGGGCGCGGCGCGGCGCGATCTCGCCTTCCTGGCGTCGCCGATGTTCGCCCAGGTGGTGGCTGGCGCCGAGATGGGGCCGCAGGACTCCGTCGAGACGATCGACCTCGCCGCGCTCGTCCGCGGCAAGGACGCCCGCGAGGCGCGCGACATCGTGGCGGAGATCCTCGCCGGCGAGGTCGGGCGCATCCTCAAGCTGCCGGCCAAGGAGATTTCTCCGCAGCGGCCGCTCGCAGAACTTGGGATGGACTCGCTGATGGGCCTCGAGCTGCGGATGAGCGTCGAACGTCGCTTCGACATCGAGCTGCCGCTCGTGGCGATCGGCGACTCGACGACGCTGACCACGATCGCGCAGTCGATCGTCAGCCGCATCCATGAGCCGGACGCGGGCGCCGAGGCGGGCTCGGTCAACGCCGACCTCGTCAACCGTCACATCGGCGACGACGTCGCTCACGCGGAACTCGCCGAGTTCAGCGAAGCCGTCGAAGCGCGCCGCGCGACGCTCGGGCACGTCACCGGATGAGCGGCCGGCGCGGAATCGGCGCACTCTCCCGTTCGGCCAAGGACGGCATCCTGGGCGCGCTGCGCGCGACCCCGAAGCCGGAGGCGCGCGGCGAGACGGCCGCCGCCGCGCGGCCGGCGCGCAAGCGCAACGACCGCTTCGCCGACCTTCAGGAGCTGAAGGACATCAAGACCCAGCAGGCGGTCACCGACCTGCTCGGGGTGACGAACCCGTTCTTCCGCCTCCACGACGGAGTCGCGGGAGCGACCACGCATATCGACGGCCGCACCGACATCAACTTCGCCTCCTACAACTATCTCGGCCTGAACGGTCATCCGGAGGTCGCCGCAGCGGCCAAGGCCGCGATCGACCACTACGGCGTCTCGGTCTCGGCGAGCCGCCTCGTCGCCGGCGAGCGCCCGATCCATCGGGAGCTCGAGCGCCGCATCGCGGACTTCTACGGCGTCGAGGCCGCGATCGCCTTCGTCAGCGGCCACGCCACCAACGTGGCCGCGATCGGCCACCTGATGCGTCCGAAGGACCTCATCGTCTACGACTCGCTCGCCCACAACTCGATCGTGGTCGGCGCGACGCTGTCGGGCGCCACCCGCAGGCTGTTTCCGCACAACGACCTCGACGCGCTGGAGGAGATCCTCGCCCAGCAGGCCCATTCGCATGAGCGCGTGCTGGTCGCCGTGGAAGGCCTCTACAGCATGGACGGCGACTTCCCGGATCTCGCGCGCCTGGTCTCGCTGCGCGACCGCTACGGCTTCTGGCTGATGGTCGACGAGGCCCATTCGCTCGGCGTTCTGGGCAAGACCGGCCACGGCGTCGCCGAGGAATGCGGCGTCGACCCGCGCGACGTCGACATCTGGATGGGCACGCTGTCCAAGACGCTGTCGGGTTGCGGCGGCTTCATCGCCGGCTCGGCGGCGCTCGTCGAATACCTCAAGTTCACCGCCCCCGGCTTCGTCTATTCGGTCGGCATGCCGCCCGCGGTCGCGGCCGCCGCGATCGCCTGCTTCGACCTGCTGGAGCGGGAGCCGGAGCGGGTGACGCAGCTGCGCGCCAACGGCGTGCGCTTCGTCGAGAAGGCCAAGGAGGCGGGTCTCGACGTCGGCTCCAGCACCGGGCTCGCCATCGTGCCCGTGATGGTCGGCGACTCGCTGCGGGCCGTCCACCTGTCCAACAGGCTGCTGGAGCGCGGCGTGAACGCGCTTCCGATCATCCATCCGGCGGTGCCGGAGCGCTCGGCTCGGCTGCGCTTCTTCATCACCAGCGAGCACACGCCGGAGCAGATAGACGAGGCGGTCGCGATCACCGCCGACGAGCACGCGAAGCTGGCGAAGGCGGGGTTCGGCATCAAGATGGCCGCAGCCCTGGCCAAAGCGACCCGGCCGAGCTGACCCGCTTGGCGTCGGCGACCAGGGTCCCGGGTGGCGCGGTCGAGATCCGGCCTGTCGCCACCAGGGCTGACGTCAAGCCGTTCTGGCGCGCCGCGCTGAAAGCGCAGGGCCACGAGCCGAACTACGCGCCGCCGCTGCTCAAGGAGACCTATGACGTCCTGACCCCGCGCGTGACGCCGTTCGCGCGCGAGAACGAGGGTCAGGCCTGGGTGGCCTTCCGCGGCGGCGAGCCGGTCGGCCGCATCTACGCGGTCAAGCACAACGCGCACCTCGCCAAGTACCACGACGCCACCGGGCACTTCGGCTTCCTTGAGGCCGTGGACGACGACCCGGTGTGGGACGCGCTGTTCGCCGTCGCGGCGGATTTCCTGCGCTCGCACGGGCTGAGCCGGGTGACGGGGCCGTTCAGCGCCTCGGTCAACCATGAGTGCGGGCTGCTGGTCGAAGGCTATGAGACGCCCTCGACCACCCATACCAATTTCGCGCCGCCCTATTATGCGCGGCAGCTGGCGCGCCTCGGCTTCCGGCCTATCAAGGACATCGTCGGCTACGAAGGGTCGATCGCGGAGAGCCAGCTCCCGAGCCGCGTCGCGGCCGTGCGCGCCCGGTGGTCCGGGTCCGACGACCTGAAGCTCCGGCGCGCGCAGGGACCCAACGCGGCCCGCGAGCTGAACGAGGTCTACAACGACGCCTGGTCTGTGAACTGGGGCTCGGCGCCGGTGTCGTACGAGGAGGCGAAGTTCCTCGCCGAGCTCGCGCAGCAGATCGTGCCGCCGGACTGGACGACGCTGGCGGACTGGCGCGGCGAGCCGATCGGCGTCCTGTGCATGGCGCCCGACCTCAACGAGGCGGTCCATGACCTCGGCGGCAAGCTCATGCCGTTCGGCTGGGCGAAGCTGATCTGGCGGCTCAAGGTCTCCGGCGTTTCGCGCGTGCGGGTGCCGATCATCGGGGTGCGCCGCGCCTGGCGCGGCACCCGGGTCGGGGCCATGGCGGCGGCCGTTCTGCTGGCGGACGCGATCGAGAAGGCCAGGAAGGCTGGCTGCCGGCGCCTCGAGGTGAGCTGGATGCTCGAGGACAACAGGTCGATCCTCAACCTCGTCCGGAGCATGCCGGCCGAGAAGACCAAGGTATGGCGGATCTTCGAGAAGGAGATCTGAGAGGCTAGCGCCCCTCGGGGGTCGGCTCGTCGAGCGCGCCCTCGGGCGGCTGGACAACCACGCGGCCGCCCGCGATGTCGACCAGCGGCGCGACCGCCTTGGTGAACGGCAGGTAGATCGTGCGCCGGCCGCGATCGAGCCGTATCTCCAGAAGGTCGTCGGCGCCGAAATTCGTCACTGCGACCACCTCGCCCAGGCGCGCGCCGTCGACCGTCTCGGCCCGGAGGCCGACGAGGTCGGCGTAGTAGAATTCGTCCTCGTCCTCGGCGGGAGGCAAGGCCTCGCGGGGAACGAACAGGCCGACGCCAGTCAGCGCCGCGGCGGCGTCGCGGTCCCCGAAGTCCTTGAGCCGGACGACCAGCATGTCGTCCTTGAGAAGCCTGGCGCTGGCCACTTCAAAGCGGCGCGCCCCCGCCTCGTCCGTCAGCGGCCGGTAGCCGGCGAGCGCCTGCGGATCGGCCGTGAACGACTTGACGCGCAGCTCTCCGCGCACGCCGTGAGGCGCGCCGAAGACGCCGATCTGAACAAGGCGGGAGGCCATCAGTCTCAAGCCAGTAAGGGGACGCGCCGTCCGCCGGCGAGCCGGAGGACGGATCTCGGCGGCCTTGGCCCCGGTCCGGCGCAGATGACCCGGCGAAGCCGGATCACGACGGACCAGGGTTCAGGAGACGCTCCCGGCGCTCGGCGAAGCCTCGGCCGGGACGACGTCGGTTCCGGCTTACGCCGCGGCTTCGTCGCCGCCGCCGGCGGCCGCCTTGGCGGCCTCGGCGCGCTCCTGGGCCTTCTTGCCCGGCTCGCCCTTCTTCGGGTTGTTGCGCGGGTCGCGCTTCAGCAGGCCGGCGGCGTCGAGGAAGCGGTGCACGCGGTCGGTCGGGGTCGCGCCCTTGGCGAGCCACTCCTTGGCCTTGTCGAGGTCGAGCTTGACGCGGTCGGCGTGGTCCTTGGCGAGCAGCGGGTCGAACGAACCGATGCGCTCGATGAAGCGGCCGTCGCGCGGGTAGCGCGAGTCCGCAATCACGATGCGGTAGAACGGACGCTTCTTGGCGCCGCCGCGCGCCAGACGGATCTTGAGGGCCATTGTCTTCGATTCCTTCAGTCAGACATTTCAGAACTACGTCGTCCTCCGGCTCGACCGGAGGACCCAGGCTCGACGTCGAGCGCGACGTCGGCGTGGATGGTCCGGTCAAGCCGGACCATGACGGCGGTGGTTGATGCGCTCAGTTCACTTCTTCTTGCCGAGGCCGGGGAAGCCGCCGAGGCCGGGCAATTTCGGCAGTCCGCCGCCCATGCCCGGAAAACCGGGCGGCAGCCCGCCGCCGGGGCCGCCCGGGAAACCAGGCGGCAGGCCTTGCGGCATCTTGCCCTTCTTCAGATCCTCAAGCGCTTCCGGCGGAATCTGCGGGGCGCCGCCGCCGAACCCGAGCGCCGCTCCGAGGCCAGCGAGCGGGCCGCGACCGGACTTCGCGCCCTTGCCCATCATCTTCATCATGTCCGCCATCTGGCGGTGCATCTTGAGGAGCTTGTTGACGTCCTCGACCTTGGTCCCCGAACCGGCGGCGATGCGCTTCTTGCGGCTCGCCTTGAGGAGGTCGGGATTGCGCCGCTCGGCCTTGGTCATCGAGTCGATGATCGCCGCCTGCCGCTTGAACATGCTCTCGTCGAGATTGGCGCCCGCGAGCTGCTTCTTGAGGTTTGCGACGCCCGGCATCAGCGACATCACGCCCGACATGCCGCCGAGCTTCTGCATCTGGCCGAGCTGCTCCTTCAGGTCGTTCAGGTCGAACTGACCCTTGCGCATGCGCTCGGCGGCCTTCTGGGCCTGCTCGGCGTCGATCGAGGCGGCCGCCTTCTCAACCAGCGCGACCACGTCGCCCATGCCGAGGATGCGGTTCGCGATGCGCTGCGGGTCGAACTCGTCGAGCGCGTCGAACTTCTCGCCGACGCCGACCAGCTTGATCGGCTTGCCGGTCACGGCCCGCATGGAAAGCGCGGCGCCCCCGCGGCCGTCGCCGTCCAGACGGGTCAGCACGATGCCGGTGACGCCGAGCGCCTCGTCGAAGGCGCGGGCGGTGACGACCGCGTCCTGGCCGGTCAGCGCGTCGGCGACCAGCAGCACCTCGTGCGGGTCGACCGCGCGCTTGACCTCCGCGACCTCGGCCATCAGGGCCTCGTCCAGCGTGGTTCGGCCAGCGGTGTCGAGCAGCACGACGTCGTAGCCGCCGAGCCTTCCGGCCTCCATGGCGCGGCGCGCGATCTGCACGGCGGACTGGCCCGGCACGATCGGCAGCGTGGCGACGCCGGTCTGCGTCCCGAGCGTGGCGAGCTGCTCCATCGCGGCCGGACGGCGCGTGTCGAGCGAGGCCATCAGGACCTTGCGCCGGTCGCGGTTCGTGAACCGGTAGGCGATCTTGGCCGTCGACGTGGTCTTGCCCGAGCCCTGCAGGCCGACCATCAGGATCGGCACCGGGGCTGCGGCCGCAAGGCTGATGGTCTGGGCGTCGGCCCCCAGCATCGCCACGAGCTCGTCATGGACGATCTTGACGACCATCTGCCCGGGCGTGACGGACTTGACGACGTCGACCCCGACCGCCCGCTCCTTGACGCGGTCGATGAACGTACGGGCGACATCGAGGGCGACGTCAGCCTCGAGCAGCGCGCGACGCACCTCGCGCATCGCCTCCGCGACGTCGGCCTCGGTGAGGGCGCCGCGGCGGGTGAGCCGGTCAAGAATGCCGCTCAGGCGGTCTGTCAGCGCGTCGAACATGCGACGTCGGTTCCTTCCGTTCCGAGATCAGGCCCAACGCAAATCGCGCCCGCGGACGCGACGCGTCGGCGGACGTTGACCCCCCGAACTCACTGGGACGGGCGGCTTGATTGGACTTCTGACCTCGTCAGATGGCCGATGACCTACAGAAACAGGGGCTTTGCGTCAATCGCGGGCCCGCGGAGGTTGCGACCGAGCGTCGCGCGCCAGCGCTTCGGCTCGCGCGGGAGGCGCCCGGCGAACTATATCTGAGCACGTCATCGCCTGGATGTACGCGAACGGTTCGACCCCGCCACTTCGCTTCGGCGCAAGCCGAAGCCTCCATCCGGCGGAGCTCCAAGGTCACCGTCACGCGGTCCAGGGCTGCGACCTGCGGAGGGAGCTCATGACGTCCACATCCAATATCCGCGCCGGCGTCGGCCGCGCATTCTTCTGCTGGCCATCCCGGATCGGGGCGCTGGCCCTGGTGGCCCTCACCCTCAGTTGGGGCGCCGAGGCTGTCTCGATCTCCGGCGGCTCAGCGATCGAGATCGCCGAACGCTGACCGGAAGCCGGCGCTCGCATAGAGCGCCGCGAAGGGGCATATGTGGGCGGCAACCTTTAGCGGCCCGGCCATGAACGCCCTGATCGACCGTCGATACGTGAAGATGAACGGGCTCGGCAACGAGATCCTGGTGGTGGACCTGCGCGGTTCGACCGCGCGGGTGTCGGCCGAGGATGCGCGCGCGCTCGCCCGCCGGCCCGAAACGCGCTTCGACCAGCTCATGGCGCTGCACGACCCGCGCACGCCCGGAACAGCCGCCTTCATGCGCATCCTCAACGCCGACGGCTCCGAGGTCTCGGCCTGCGGCAACGGCACGCGCTGCGTGGCGGCGTTGCTCGCCCGCGACACGGGCGCGCGCGAGATCGCGCTCGAGACGGCCGCCGGGCTGCTCAACTGCGTTGTCGAAAGCGGGGGCGTGACGGTCGACATGGGCCGGCCGCGCTTCGGCTGGGCCGAGATTCCGCTGTCGGAGGAATTCGCCGACACCCGCGCGATCGAGCTGCAGATCGGGCCGATCGACGCGCCGCTGATCCATTCGCCGTCGGTCGCCAACGTCGGCAATCCGCACGCGATCTTCTGGGTCGACGATCTCGACGTGGTCGACCTTTCGCGCGCCGGCCCGCTGCTCGAGAACCACCCGATGTTCCCGGAGCGCGCCAACATCTCGCTCGCCCGGGTCACGTCGCGCGAGGCGCTGACCCTCAAGGTCTGGGAGCGCGGCGCCGGCCTCACGCTCGCCTGCGGCACCGCCGCCTGCGCGGCCGCGGTCTCCGCGGCCCGGACCCGGCGCACCGGGCGCGACGTGACCGTCACGCTTCCGGGCGGCCCGCTCCGGATCGTCTGGCGCGACGACGACCATATCCTGATGACGGGACCGGCCACGTTCGAGCATGAGGGCCGGCTCACCGCGGAGATGTTCCCCCGGGCGGCGTAGCGTGCTTACGCTTCCCGACGCTCCAGCGACCTGGCCAGCCGCAGGCCCGGGAACCAGTAGGCCCATAGCCCCGCGACCGCCATCGCGCCCACGCCGCCGGTGACGATCGCCGGCATCACGCCGATCACCGCGGCCGTCATGCCGGCGCGGAATTCCCCGAGCTCGTTCGAGGCGCCGACGAACATCATGTTCACGGCGTTGACCCGGCCGCGCACGTCGTCCGGCGTCCACAGCTGCATCAGCGTCTCGCGGATCGTCACGCTCACCATGTCCGCCCCGCCCATCACGACCAGCGCGGCGATCGACAGCCACAGCGTGTGCGACAGCCCGAATACCGCGCCCGCGAGGCCGAAAAGGCCGACGCACACGAACATGATCCGGCCGGCGTGATCGCGGATCGGCACGAGCGAGAGCATGACGGCGACCGCGATGGCGCCGACCCCGGGGGCGGCGCGCAGCATGCCGAGCCCCCACGGCCCCACGTCCAGCACGTCGCGCGCCACGGCGGGCATCAGGCCGACGGCGCCCCCGAGCAGAACCGCGAACAGGTCGAGCGTGATCGCGCCGAGCACGATCTTCTCGCGGAACACATAGGCGAAGCCGGCCACCAGCCCGGCCCAGCCGGCCTCGAGCGCGCGGCGGTGCTGAACGATCTTCAGCAGCAGGGCCGCGCCGGTCGCGAAGATCAGCAGCGCGAACGCCGCCCCATAGGCGATCTCCGGCCCCAGACCGTAGAGCAGTCCGCCCGCCACCGGGCCGACGATGGAGGCGAACTGCCAGGCCGAGGACGCCCAGGTGATGGCGTTGGAGAGCGCCTCCCGCGGCACCGTGCTGGGGATCGCAGCCGAGCTCGCCGCGCCGAAGAACGCGCGCGCGACGCCGAAAACCAGCAGCACGCCGAAGATGGGCGCGGTGGAGATGTCCCCCGCGAGGGTCAGCCAGATCAGCGCGGCCGCCCCGATCGCCTCGGCTGCGCAGCACGCGGCCATGATGAGCCGGCGCGGAAAGCGGTCCGCGGCCGGCCCGGTGACCAGCACCAGCGCGAAGGCGGGCATGAACTGGAACAGGCCCACGAGACCGAGGTCGAACGGATCCCGCGTCAGGTCATAGACCTGCCAGCCGACGGCGACCGACACGATCTGGATCGCGAAGGTGCCGGACAGGCGGCAGAGCCAGAACAGCACGAAGTTCCGGTGCCGGAACGCGATCGGCGAGACCGGCGCGCCGCTCGCGGGGCTCGGGGCGTCGGACCCGATCGATGTCATGCGGAAACCTTGGGCGGGACGCTTCGGCTTACGGCCACGAGCAGCGCCTGTCGAGCGCGCCATGGCGTTTTGGCCCAGCCTCGGGCATACCCCGCCGCATGTCCGTAGACGTCCTGACCTTCGGCTGCCGTCTCAACGCCGTTGATGGCGAGACCATCCGCGCCCATGCGCGCGCAGGCGGCGCCGCGAACCTGTTCGTGGTCAACGCCTGCGCCGTGACCGCGGAGGCGAGCCGCCAGGCCCGCCAGGCCGTTCGGCGGGCCGCCCGCGAGCGGCCGGAGGCCGAGATCGTCGTGACCGGCTGCGGGGCGCAGATCGAGCCGGAACGCTTCGCGGCGATGCCGGAGGTCGCGCGCGTCGTGGGCCTTTCTGCCCGCGCCCGGCCGGAGACCTGGGCGCGCCGGGCGGACGCTCCGCGCGTGGAGGTCGAGGACGCGCTCGAGGCGCGGGACGTTTCGCCGCCGCCACGCGACGCCGACATTCTGCGGCCGCGCGCCTTCGTTCAGGTCCAGACCGGCTGCGACCACCGCTGCACCTTCTGCGTCATTCCGTTCGGCCGCGGCGCCTCGCGCTCGACGCCCCCTGAGATCGTCGTCGCGGAGGTCCGCCGCGTGCTCTCGCTCGGCGCCCAGGAGGCTGTGCTGACGGGCGTGGACGTCACCGCCTGGGGCGCGGACCTGCCGGACCGCCCAGGCTTCGGCGAACTCGTCAGGCGCATCCTCCGAGAGGTCCCGGAGCTCCCGCGGCTCCGCCTGTCGTCGCTGGACGCTGTCGAGATCGACGACGAACTGGTCCGCGCCTTCACCGAGGAGGAGCGGCTTGCGCCGCACCTTCATCTCTCGCTGCAGTCCGGCGACGACATGATCCTCAAGCGCATGAAGCGGCGCCACGCCCGCGCCGACGCTGAACGCCTCTGCGAGCGCCTGCGCCGCGCGCGGCCTGACGTGGCCTTCGGCGCGGACCTCATAGCCGGCTTCCCGACCGAGACGGAGGCGATGTTCGAGAACTCGCTGTCGATCCTCGAGGCTTGCGACATCGCCTATGCGCATGTCTTCCCCTATTCGGCGCGTCCGGGCACGCCGGCCGCCCGCATGCCCCAGCTGCCGACCGACGTCGTGAAGGAGCGCGCGGCGCGCCTTCGGGCCGCGGCCGCGTCACGGCTGGCGCGTCATCTCGACCGCCATGTCGGCGCGCGGCTCAACGTGCTCGCCGAAGGCGGCCTCATCGCGCGCGCCGCCGACTTCTCGACCGTGCGGCTCGCAGCCGTGTCCCCGAAGGGCGCCTTCCTGAATGTGCTCGTCGCCGGCCACGACGGGCGCGCCCTGAGCGCCGCATGACCATCAGACCGCCTCTCTCCGCCGAGAAGATCGAGCCATGACTGACACGTCCCAATCCTCCGGCTGGTTTTCGCGGCTGCGCCAGGGGCTGTCGAAGACCTCATCGTCGCTCACGCGCGGCATCACGGATCTCTTCACCAAGGAGAAGCTCGACGCCGCCACGCTCGACGAGCTCGAGGACCTGCTGATCCGCTCCGACCTCGGAATCGCGACCGCCGAACGCGTCACCGAGGCGGTCGGCCGGGCGCGGCACGCGCGGGCGCTCGACGGCGAAAGCGTCAGGGGGATCGTGGCGGCGGAGGTGGCGCGCGTGCTGGAGCCGGTGGCGAAGCCGCTCGACCCTCCGGAGAGCGCGCGGCCGGCCGTGATCCTAGTCGTCGGCGTCAACGGCTCCGGCAAGACCACGACCATCGGCAAGATCGCCGAGAGCTACCGCACGGCCGGCCTCAAGGTCGTGCTCGCCGCCGGCGACACGTTCCGCGCCGCGGCGGTGGAGCAGTTGGCGGTCTGGGCCAAACGCGCCGACGCGATCTTCGTCTCGAAGGAGACCGGCGCCGACGCCGCGGCGCTGGTCTATGAGGCGTGGCAGAAGGCCAAGTCCGAGGACGCCGACCTGCTGATCATCGACACCGCCGGCCGGCTGCAGAACAAGGCGGGCCTGATGGCCGAGCTCGAGAAGATCGTGCGGGTTCTGAAGAAGCTCGACCCGTCCGCGCCGCATGACAGCCTGCTGGTGCTCGACGCCACGACCGGGCAGAACGCGCTCGGTCAGGTCGACGCGTTCGGCAAGGTTGCGGGCGTCACCGGCCTGGTGATGACCAAGCTCGACGGCACGGCGCGCGGCGGCATCCTCGTGGCGGTCGCCGAGAAGTACAAGCTGCCGGTGCACTTCATCGGCGTCGGCGAAGGGGTCGACGACCTCGAGCCCTTCGATCCGCAGGAATTCTCACGCGCCCTGCTGGGCCTCCCGCGCGCGGGCTGATTCCCGCCGCGCGAGAAACGGCAGCGCGACGAGCGCCGCGAGGCCCAGGATAGCCGCGGCGCCAAAGCACACCGCGAAGCCGAGCCGGTCGCCGACCGCGCTGACGAGCCACCAGCCGACGACGCTGACGATCGCGTCCATGCTCTGGAACAGCGTGAAGTCGACGCCGGCCTGATCCAGCGAGGCGCGGCCCATCAGCTCGGAATAGAGCGCGACGACGCCCAGCGAGAACGACAGCGAGCCGAGCAGCATCAGCGCCCCCAGCGCGGCGGGCGCCTTGACCCCCGCCACCGCCGCCAGCGCGAAGCCGGCGAGGCCCAACGCGGTCAGGGCCAGCGCGCCCGACATGATCGGGAAGGCGCCGAAGCGGCGGACGAGCCAGCCGCCCCCGAAAGCCCCCGCGAGGCCAGAGACGGTGATTCCGATGCCGTTGAGGGTCCCGAGCGCGGTCAGGCTGAGGCCTGAATCGATCAGGAAGGGGCTGATCAGGATCGACGCCCATTTCGCCCCGAGAACGTAAACGGCCACGAGCAGCAGGCCGGACCGCATCTCGGGCCGACGAAGCGCCGCCATGATCGACTGCGGCGGACGATCCTCGCGGGCGGCGCGCTGCCGGTCGGGCGTCAGCAGGAACGGGAGGCCGAGCGCGACGAGCACTCCGGCCATCACGAGGGTCGCCGGCTGCCAGCCAAGATGATCGATCAGGACGAGGAACAGGCCCCCGCCGATCGCGGCGCCCATATAGGCGCCTCCGACCTGCGCGGCGTTGCCCCAGCCCCGGTTCCGCTCCGCCAGGCTTTCGACCGCATGGCCGTCGCACGCGATGTCGAGCGTCGCCGAGGCGAAGGAAGCCGCCATCATCGCCACGGTGAGGGGGAGCAGCGCGCCGGGGCCGATGAGCGCGCAGGCGACGATCATGGCGACCGCGAAGGCGCCGACGATCGCGACCACCTCGCGCGATCGCCTCCGCCCGGACCGCGGCGAGCGATAACGCTCGACCGCCGGCGACCAGACGAACTTGAACGACCACGGCAGGACAGTGAGCAGGATGAACGCGATGTCGTTCAGCGAAGCGCCGTTCTGGCGCAGCACGGCGGGGAGGCCCGTGAAGACCACCCCGCCGATCACGCTCTGCGCGACATAGAGCCCGCCGAGCCCGGCGATGATCGTGGCGGGCGAAGCTATCGACCGCTCGCGCGGCGCCGTGGACGCGCGAACGAGGCTCACCACCGGTAACGCAGGCTCGCGATGACCTTCCGGCCCTGGTTGAAGTAGCAATAGCTCGCCGTGCAGACCTGCTCGACCTTGTCGAGCAGATTGGTCGCGTTCAGCTGCGCGCGGACGCCCTTCAGCTTCGGATCTATGGCCTCGAAGTCGTAGCTCAGCATCGCATCGACGAAGGCGCGCGGCTTGTTCTTGATGACCGCACGATTGTAGTCATCGCCGAAGCTCGAGCCGGTGTAACGGACGCCGGCGCCCAGACCGAGCCCTTTCGCCGCCCCCTGCTTGACCTCGTAGCCCGCCCACATCGAGAAGGCGTGCTTCGGGACGCTGTTCACCTGGTTGCCGACAGTGTCGGGCGACAGCTTCAGGATCTTGGTGTCGGTGTAGCTGTAACTCGCCAGCAGATTGACCCCGTTGGCGAGAGACGCGGTGGCTTCGACCTCGAAGCCGCGCGACCGGAAGTCGAGCTGCGTCTGCCGGTTGATGCTGTCGACGACCGTGTAGACGATGCCGTCCCTCTGCTTCAGCCAGAAGACCGAGGCGTTGATGTTGGCGTTGTAGCCGGGCACGGCGTACTTCACGCCGGCCTCCGCCGCCTCGCCCTTGGTGGGCTTGGCCACGCCGCCCGTCAGCGGGCCCGCTCCGTCGGGATCGATCACGGTGCCGGAGTTGGGGTTGAACGACGTGCCGTAGCTGACGAAGGGCGTGACGCCGAAGTCGGTGACGTAGCTCAGCCCGGCGCGGCCGGTGAAGGCGCCTTCGTTCTGCTTGGCGGAGGCGGCGCCAGGCACGCGATAGGTGCTGTCCATCCAGTCATGGCGGCCTGAGAGCAGCAACCGCCACGGGCCGGCCTTGAGCTCGTCCTGGACATAGACGCCGACCAGACGCTGCTTCTGCTTGGTCGGGTCCGGCAGATCCGGATCCTCGGCCGCCGCGAAATTGTAGCCGATCCTGGAATCGTAGTTGAGGTGGCCGAAGTCGACGCCGGTCAGGATCGTGTGGCCCACCGGACCGGTGGCGATCTGGGTCTTCAGGTAGGTGTCCGCCGCAAAGGCGCTGACCTCCTCCTTGACCTGGCCCACATAGGTCCCGCTGGCGTCACCGAACCGTTCGTTGGTCGAGAGCCCGGACCAGCGCACGTTCTGATGGACCGAGACCGCGTCGTTGAACCGATGCTCGAACTCGTAGCCGACGCGGCCCTGCTGCTGCGTGAACTGGTTGTAGTCAGGGTTGAACAGGATTTCCTTGATCGCCCCGGTCGGCTGCTGGGTGACCGTGCCGTCCTTCAGGACATAAGGCGCATAGGTGTTGTTGTAGGCGGTGGAGCCGCCCAGCGTCGAAGCCATGAACTCCGACAGGATGGTGAGCTTGGTGTCCTCGGTCGGCTGGAACGTCACGGCCGGCGCAATGAAGAGGCGGTCGTCCGGCACGCCCGGCAGGTTCGTGTTCGCGTCACGACCGACCCCGGTCAGCCGGAAAAGGACGGTCCCTTCCTCATTGAGCGGTCCGCCGAGGTCGAAGTTGAACTGCTTGCGGTCCCAGGAGCCGCCCTGGAGCTCGATTTCGGCGAACTTGTAGTCGGTCGGCCGCTTCGAAATCAGGTCGATGATGCCGACCGACGAGCTGGCGCCGTAAATGGACGAGGCGGGACCCTTGAGGATCGAGATCGACTCCAGCCCGTAGGGCTCCAGTCGGAACAGGCCGCTCGGGCTGTTGAACTGCCGCAGCCCGTCCCGGAACACGCCGGTGTAGGTGACGTCCACGCCCCGGATGGTGAAGCTGTCGAAGCGATCGTCGAACCCATAGGCGCCCACGCGGACGCCCGGGGTGTAGGCCAGCGCATCCGCGAGGGTCTGCGGAAGGCGGTCCTGCAGTTGCTGCTGCGTCACCGTGTTGATCGTGACCGGCGCCTCGTTGACCGGCGTCTCGGTCTTGGTCGCGGTGCGCGTGGTCTTCGCGACATAGCCGTCATTGGTGGCGACGCCCGGCGCGCCGCCGGTTCCAGAACCAACCCCAGCCGCGCCCTCGACGGTGATCTCCTGCAGCGGAGTCGCGTCCTGCCCCAGCGCGGGCTGGGCCGCCAGGAGCGCGGCGCAGGGCACGGCAGCTGAAAGCGCGCACGACAGCCTGGACATGGAACGAGATCTCCCCGGAAGCACTCAGTCTTCCGCTCGTTACCGCGAGATATTCCGGGGGTGCAATAATTGATTTGCACCTGTGAAGTATAATAACTCTAATCTGGAATTATAGTTTTTCTAATGAGCGGGATCTTTCGCAGCCATGCGGCGCATCAATGTCGCGGATGCAACGTACGGTCGCCCCTTATTACGATACATCAAGCCGGTGTTTGCCGCCCTGGCGGGAAGATTTACGGTTTCCGGTCCCCACTAATCCTCCACTAGAATGCGGGGCGGCTGTGAATTCTGGCGGAGCGACTGGCTCCGGCTCGCCCGGAGACGACGGCCGGCCGGCGAGCGTCAGGGGCGGATCAGGAGAGAGGCCATGTTGAGCGGGAAGATCGTCACGGCGGCGGAGCAGAGGCCTTTCTGCCGGGCCGCGATCAGGCCGGGGCTGTGCGCGCTGGCTTTCGTTCTGGCGGCCTCCGCCGCCCCTCCGGCCGCGAGCGCCGACGTCGCCGTGCGGTTCGCGCCCGCCAAGACCGTCTCCAGCTGGGACTTCCGCAGCGCGCAGGAGCGCAACAGCATGTTCCGCGAGCTTGCGCGCTATCTCGAGCGGATCGGCGACCAGCTGCTGCCGCCCGGGCGCAGCGCCTCCATCGAGTTGCTCGACCTCCAGCCGGCGGGTCGCTTCGAGCCGTGGCGCATTCCGCCCGGCGACAGTGTCCGCGTCCTCCGCGACACCACGCCGCCGCGCGTGAAGCTCCGCTACAGGGTCACCGAGCGCGGCCGCGCGATCGCGCAGGGTGAGGAGACCGTGACGGACATGAACTATCTGTCGAACCTCGCCGCCCGGTCCTCGAGCGATCGGCTGGCCTACGAGAAGGCGATGCTGCGGGACTGGCTGCGCAAGCGGCTGGTGCGGCTGGAGCCCCAGCGCCGCTGACGGGAGGGTTTCGGTCGCGTAACGTGCGCCGAACAGGAGGCGTCATGAGCTGGAATCCCGCCCTCGAGCCTGGTTGCCCGGACGCCGCGCATCTCGACTCGATCGAGACCCTGATCATCCCCCGGGCGCACGATCTCGGCGGGTTCGAGGTGCGGCGCGCCCTGCCCGCGCCGAAGCGGCAGATGGTCGGCCCCTTCATCTTCTTCGATCAGGCCGGACCGGCCGAGTTCCTGACCGGCAAGGGCGTCGACGTGCGGCCGCATCCGCATATCGGGCTCGCGACGGTGACCTACCTCTTCCGCGGCGAGTTTCAGCACCGCGACAGCCTCGGCTCGCACCAGACGATCCTGCCCGGCGCGGTCAACTGGATGGTCGCCGGGCGCGGCGTCACCCATTCGGAGCGCACCAGCATCGAGACCCGCCAGGCGCCGCACAGCCTCTACGGCATCCAGACCTGGGTGGCGCTGCCCGAAGACCGCGAGGAGGTCGCGCCGAGCTTCGAGCATCACGGCAAGGAAGCCTTGCCGATGATCGAGGCCGAAGGCGTCAGACTGCGGTTGATCCTCGGCCGGGCCTATGGCGAGGCCGCTCCGGCCAGCGTCTTCTCCGAGACCTTCTACGCCGACGTGGCGCTGCAACCGGGCGCGCGCTTTCCTCTGCCGGACGACCACGAGGACCGCGGCCTCTATGTGCTGGAGGGCTCGATCTCGATCGCCGGCCAGACTTTCGAACCGGGCCGGATGATGGTGTTCCGCCCGGGCGATCCGATCACGGTCGCGGCCGGGGAGGCCGGCGCCCGGCTGATGGCGCTCGGCGGCGCGACGATGGGCAAGCCGCGCTACATCTGGTGGAACTTCGTGTCCTCGAGCCGGGAGCGGATCGAGGCCGCGAAGGAAGACTGGCGGCGCGGCGCCTGGGGCAACGGCCTGTTCGACCTGCCGCCGGACGACCGGGGCGAGTTCATCCCGCTGCCCTGAGCGGCGACGTCGCTGCGCGGCCGACGCGCAGGAGCCTCGACCTTGAGCGGGTTTGCAGCGCAGCGCGATCTGTGTAAGCGATGGCCGCCTGCAGGAACCTCTGAAACGGGCGGCGGATGGCGCTTATCGATCTGGCTCAGGCGGCGGGACGCGCGCCGGCACGGACCCTCTGGACGCGCGAGGACGCGCGGCGGATCTACGATCTGCCGTTCGCGGACCTGATGTTCGAGGCGCAGACCGTCCACCGCCGCACCTTCGACCCGAACCGCGTGCAGATGTCCAAGCTGCTGTCGATCAAGACGGGCGGCTGCCCGGAGGACTGCGGCTATTGCAGCCAGTCCGCCCGCATGCCCGGCGAGAAGCTCAAGGCGTCCAAGCTCATGGAGGTCGAGCGGGTGCTCGCCGAGGCCCGCAAGGCGAAGGAGGGCGGGGCCACGCGTTATTGCATGGGCGCGGCCTGGCGGTCCCCGAAAGAGCGCGACATGGATATGGTCGTCGCCATGGTGGAGGGCGTGAAGGCGCTCGGCATGGAGACCTGCATGACGCTCGGCATGCTGAGCCCCGAGCAGGCGCTGCGGCTCAAGGACGCCGGTCTCGACTACTACAACCACAACCTCGACACCTCGGAGCGCTACTACTCCGAGATAATCACCACGCGCACGTTCGCGGACCGGCTTGAGACGCTCGACAACGTCCGCTCGGCCGGCATGAAGGTCTGCGCGGGCGGCATCCTGGGCATGGGCGAGACGGTCGACGACCGCATCGACATGCTGGTCACCCTCGCCAACATGGACGAGGCGCCGGAGAGCGTGCCGATCAACATGCTGATCCCGATTCCCGGCACCAAGCTCGAGAACGCCGAGACCATCGACGCGCTGGACTTCGTCCGCACCATCGCGCTCGCCCGCATCATGATGCCCGAGAGCCATGTGCGGCTGTCGGCCGGGCGGACCGAGATGTCGGACGAAACCCAGGCGCTGTGCTTCCTCGCCGGCGCGAACTCGATCTTCTGCGGCGAGACCCTGCTCACCGCCGACAATCCGGGCGAGGACCACGACGCGAAGCTGTTCCGGCGCCTTGGGATCGAGCCGGAGGAGCTGGATCCGCTCGGATGAGCCGCGCCGCGCGCTTCGAGGCCGCGCTTCAGGGCCTTGAACGCAGGAGCCGCAGACGGCGGCTCGCGCCACGGCAGGGCGCGGACTTCGCCTCCAACGACTATCTGGGGCTCGCCGTTTCCCCGCGCCTGAAGGCCGCCGTGGCGGACGCGCTGGAGCGCGGCGTTCCGGTGGGCGCCGCCGGCTCCCGGCTGCTGCGGGGCAACCATCCGGAACATGAGGCGCTCGAGGCCGAGGCCGCCGCCTTCTTCGGCGCCGGGCGCGCGCTCTACATGGGCGCGGGCTACGCGGCGAACGTCGCGCTGGTCTCGACCCTGCCGCAGCGGGGCGATCTGGTCGTCTGCGACGCGCTGGTGCACGCAAGCGTCCATGACGGCCTGCGGGACGCCAAGGCCGAGGTGGCGTTCGCCGCGCACAACGACGCCGAGGCGGTCGCCGACGCCATCGCGGCGTGGCGGGCGCGCGGCGGCCGCGGGCAGCCCTTCATCGTCGCCGAGAGCCTCTACTCCATGGACGGCGATCGCGCGCCGGCCGGCGATCTGCTTGGGCTCGCCGAGCGACATGACGGCTTCCTGATCCTTGACGAGGCCCATGCGACCGGCGTCTTCGGCGCCGGAGGCCGCGGCCTGGGCGAAGCGCTGGAAGGCTCTGACGCGCTGATCGCCGTCCACACCTGCGGCAAGGCGCTCGGCGCCTCGGGCGCGCTGGTCACGGGGCCGGCGCCCATCGTCGACACTCTGATCAACCGCGCGAAACCCTTCGTCTACGCAACGGCGCCGTCCCCCCTGATGGCCGCAGCGGTGCGCGAAGCGCTGCAGATCGTCGCCGACGAGCCGGATCGTCGCGCCCGCCTGCACGGCCTCGTCGCCTTTGCGGGCGAGCGACTGGCGCGGCTTGGCCTGCCGGCGTCGAGCTCGCAGATCCAGCCCGTGATCCTCGGCCAGAACGCCCGCGCCGCCGCGCTGGCGGCCAGCCTCCAGGCGGGCGGCTTCGACTGCCGCGCCATCCGTCCGCCGACGGTGCCGGAGGGAACAGCGCGGCTGCGGATCTCGCTCACGCTCAACGTCGACGAAGCGACCGTGGCGGCCCTGATCGACGCCATCGCGGAACGGATGGCGGAGGCCGCGGCGTGAGCCTGCGGCTGGTCGTCACCGGCACGGACACCGGCATCGGCAAGACGGTGTTCGCCGCCGGCCTGACGGCGGCTCTCGGCGCCTCCTACTGGAAGCCTGTTCAGTCGGGACTCGAGGAGGAGACCGACAGCGAGACAGTGACGCGGCTCGCGCGCCTGTCCGCGGAACGCGTGATCCCGGAAGCCTGGCGGCTGAGGACGCCCGCCTCGCCGCACCTCGCCGCGGAGCTCGACGGGGTGGCGATCGACCCCGACGCCCTCAACCCGCCTGACGTCGCCGGCCCCCTCGTCATCGAGGGCGCGGGCGGCCTGCTCGTGCCTCTGACCCGCCGGGTGCTCACCGTCGACCTGTTCGCGCGCTGGGGCCTGCCGGTCGTGCTGGTCGCCCGCACGGCTCTCGGCACGATCAACCACACGCTCCTGTCGCTCGAGGCTCTCCGCGCGAGAGGCGTGCCGGTGGCCGGGGTGGCGTTCGTCGGCGACGAGCATCCGGACAACGCCCGGGCCATCGCGGAATTCTCCGGCGCGCCCGTCCTCGGGCGGCTGCCGATCCTGCCTGAGCTGACGCCCGAGCGCCTCACCGAGGCCTTCGCGGCCGGCTTCGATCTCTCCAGCCTCGCCCGTTGACCGCGTTCCGTTAGGGAGCGGAAGGGTCTATGGGTCGCCCATCAAGCCGGACGCCAAGCGCGCGACCACTCCGGCGCACTGGAACGCCAACGCCTCGCATGCCCACCTCCCCCCTCTGGCGCCCCTTCACCCAGCACGCCGTCGAGCCGACGCCGCCCAGGATCGTGCGGGCCGAGGGCGCATGGCTGGAGACGGATGGCGGCGAGCGCATCCTGGACGCGATCTCCTCCTGGTGGGTGACCACCCATGGCCACCGCCATCCGGCGATCATGGCGGCGATGCGGGAGGCGACCGAGAGCCTCGACCAGATCATCTTCGCCGGGCTGACGCATGAACCGGCCGAGGCGCTGGCGCGGGAACTTGTCGGCCTCGCGCCGACCGGGCTCGCGCACGTCTTCTTCTCCGATTCCGGCTCAACCTCCGTCGAGGTCGCCCTCAAGATGGCGCTGGGCTTCTTCCGCAATCGGGGAGAGGCGCGCGCGAAGATCGCCGTGATGGAGGGCGCCTATCACGGCGACACGATCGGCGCGATGAGCGTCGGCGCGCGCGGCGTGTTCAATGCGCCCTATGAGCCGCTGCTGTTCGACGTCGAGCGGATCCCGTTCCCGGCGGCGGGCCGCGAGCAGGCGACGATCGACGCGCTGGAAGCCGCCGGCCGGAGCGGCGAACTCGCGGCGCTGCTGGTCGAGCCGCTGATCCTCGGCGCAGGCGGCATGCTGATGTACCCGGCCGCCGTGCTGGCCGAACTCGCCCGCGTCGCGCGCGCCGCCGGCGCGCTGTTCATCGCCGACGAGGTGATGACCGGCTGGGGACGCACCGGCACGCTGTTCGCGTGCGAACAGGCGGACGTCTCGCCGGATATTCTCTGCACCTCCAAGGGCCTGACCGGCGGCGCGATCCCGCTTGCGGCGACGCTCGCCACGGCGGCGATCTTCGAGGCGCACTGGTCGACCGACCGCGCCAAGACCTTCTTCCACTCCTCCTCCTTCACCGCCAATCCGATCGCCTGCGCGGCCGCCCTCGCCAATGTCGGCGTCTGGCGCGACGAGCCGGTGCGGGAGCGGGTCGCCACCCTCGCCGCCGGGCAGGCGCGGAGGGTCGAGGGCTTCCGGCGCGATCCGCGCTTCGCGAACGTCCGGTCCTGCGGCACGATCACGGCGCTCGACCTGCGGTCGGCGGACATCGGCTATCTCGCCGAGGTCGGACCGAAGCTGCGCGCCTTCTTCCTGGCGCGCGGCCTGCTCGTGCGGCCGCTTGGGGACGTCATCTACCTGATGCCGCCCTATTGCGTGACCGAGTCCGAGCTCGACGCGCTCTACGATGCGATCGCCGAAGCGCCGGACGCGCTGGAGCTCGCACGATGAAGGCGGCCGGGACCCGTATCCTCGGCCTCGGCCATGCCGTTCCGGAACGGCGGGTGCTCAACGCCGAGATCGAGGAGAGGCTCGGGCTGGAAGCGGGCTGGATCGAGCGGCGCACCGGCGTGCGCGAGCGGCGCTGGGCGCGCCCGGACGAGACGCTTTCGGCGCTCGCGACCGCGGCGGGCGAGCATGCTCTGGCGTCCGCCGGGCTGGACCGCGGCGAGGTGGCGCTGCTGCTGCTCGCGACCTCGACGCCCGACCAGCTTCTGCCGCCGACAGGCCCGCTCGTCGCCCACCGCCTCGGCCTCGGCCGCGCCGGGGCGCTCGACCTCGCCGGCGCGTGCGCGGGCTTCCTCTATGCTCTCGCGCTCGCGGACGCTCAGGTGCGCGCTCATGGGCGTCCGGCGCTGGTGATCGCCGCGAACCTGCTGAGCCGCCGCATCAACCCGGCGGAACGCGCGAGCTCAGTCCTGTTCGGCGACGCCGCCGGCGCGGTCCTGATCGGGCCGGCCGAGGAAGGCCGGGGTCTGCTCGGCCAGTCGCTCGCCTCCGACGGCGGCGGCTATGGGCTCATCGGCATTCCGGCCGGCGGCAGCGCCAAGCCGTTCGGCGCCGACATCGCCGAGAGCGAGACGCTGATGACCCTCGCGGACGGCCGTGCCCTGTTCTCCGGGGCGGTCGCCATGATGGCCGACTGCTCGCTCGATGCGCTCGGCGAAGCAGGCGTGGGCCCGGACCAGGTCGACCGCTTCGTGCCGCATCAGGCGAACTCGCGGATCTTCTCCGCCGTCGGCCGGCGCGTCGGCGTGCCGGAGGCGATCACCGTCAACACCGTGGCCGAGTACGGCAACTCCTCCGCCGCGACCGTGCCGCTTTCGCTGAGCCTGTCGCACCAGGCCAGACCGTTGCGGGAAGGGGAGATTTTGCTGATGGCCGCAGCGGGCGCTGGCCTCACCGGCGGCGCGGCGGTGTTCCGGACCTAGGCCGCGAGGCGGCGCTCCACGAGCCGCAGCCAGTACGACACGCCGTTCGGAATCGCGCTGTCGTCGAAATCATAGCCGGGGCTGTGCAGGCCGCCGCTGTCGCCGTTCCCCATGAAGATGAAGGCGCCCGGCAGCTCCTCCAGGAAGTAGGCGAAGTCTTCCGCCACCATCAGCGGCGGATGGTCCATGGCGACCGCGCCGGCGCCCACGACGGTCGACGCCGCCTGCGCGGCGAAGCCTGCAGCCTCAGGCGCGTTCACGGTCACCGGATAGCCGCGGCGATAGCTCGTGACGGCGCGCGCCCCCAGACCTCCCGCGATTCCCGAGGCGATCTCGCCGATGCGCCGCTCGATCAGGTCGCGGACATGCGGCGTCAGCGTGCGGACAGTGCCGGACAGGACGGCTGCGTCGTCCACGATGTTGTCGGCCGCTCCCGCCCGGATCTGCGTGATCGAAAGCACGCCGGATTCCATCGGATCGACGTTGCGCGACACGATCGTCTGCAGCCCCAGGACGACATGGGAGGCCGCCACCACCGGGTCGACCACCAGCGCGGGGCGACCGGCGTGGCCGCCGCGGCCCTCGATCCTTATGTCCACCCGGTCGGCCGCGGCCATGATCGGGCCCGGACGGATCCCGAACTCCCCGAGCCCGAGCCCCGGCAGATTGTGCATGCCGTAGATCTCGCGGACCCCGAAGCGGCCGACGAGTCCGTCGTCGAGCATCGCCTTGGCGCCTGCGCCGCCTTCCTCGGCGGGTTGGAACACGAGCGCCACCGTGCCGGCGAAGTCGCGGTCCTCGGCAAGGCATTTCGCTGCGGCGAGGAGCATCGCCATGTGGCCGTCATGGCCGCAGGCGTGCATCTGGCCCGGCGTCCGCGAGGCGTAAGGGGCGCCGGTCGCCTCCTCGATCGGCAGCGCGTCCATGTCGGAGCGCAGACCCACCACATGATCGCTGTCGCCGCGCCGGCCGACGATGGTCGCCACCACGCCGGTGCGGCCGATGCCGGTCTCGATCCGGTCGCAGCCGAACTCGGACAGCCGCTCGGCGACGAAGCGCGCCGTGCGCGGCAGGTCGTACATCAGCTCGGGATGTGCGTGCAGGTCGCGCCGCCACGCCGTCGCCTGCTCGGCGACGGCTGAGGCGCGCGGATCGGGGCCCTCGGTGCTCAGAACCCGCCGATCTTCTGCACGGTGCGGGCGGTCGACGCCACGTTGCGGGCGGTCGCCAGGATCTCCAGGAACTTCTGGAGCTCCGTGAGCTGGGCGTTGGCCACGTAGAGCACGTCGCGATCACGCACCGCGAAGGACTTGGCGTAGAAGTAGGCCCTCGGGTCGCGCAGGTTGACGCGGTACACGACCGGCACCTTGTCGCCGAGATGTCCGTTGTAGTCCGGCCGCATCGACCGCACCGCGGACGCCGGCTCGTAGCGGAACAGGAAGAACGCGCCCGGATCGGACCGCTGGTCGATCAGGCCGCCGGCTTTGCCGACCGCCTCGAGCAGGGAGATCTTGTCGAGACCGAACGGAATCGGGCCCGGATTGGGAACCGCGCCGAACGCCAGGAAGATCTCGGGATCCTTGGTGACGTAGATCCGGTCGTTCGGCTGAACGAAGACGTTCTCGGACGGGTTCTCGATCATGTCCTTCATGATCGCCGAACCCTGCGCGGAGCCGCGCTGCAGCGTCACGCGCGTCTCGAACGCCTCCTGGCGCGGACCGCCCGCGACCGCGAGCGCGTCGAGCACCCGGTCCCCCGCGCCCGTGATCGGATACCGGCCGGACCTTCCGACCTCGCCGTTGACGACGAAGCTGCGGCTGACCGTCTCGGTCACCTGAACGATCGCCTGGGGCTGGATCGCACGCCCTTCGAGCGCGGCCACGATTCGCCTCTCGACGACCTGCGGGGACACGCCGGCCGCCTGGATCTTGCCGCCGTAAGGCACCGTGATCGAGCCGTCGCTGTCGACGCGCTGGTTGAGAGTCACGCGGGCGCCGTAGTCGCTCGCGAACAGGCCGCCCTGGCCGGCTTCGAACAGCGTGATCGACAGCTGATCGCCCAGACCGACGATCTGCCCCGGCGCCGGCTGCGGCGCGGCGAAGCGCTTGGCGAACGGCGCGACGCGATACTGCGAGAGGATGTCCACGACCTGCTGGTTCAAATCGACCAGCACGTAATCCTTGATGGCGTTCTTGTTGACGCTCGGCGGATCGATCTGCTGCGCCGTCGGTCCAGCGGCGGGCAGCGTAGAGCACCCCGCGAGTAGGCCGGCGGAGGCGATGGCCGCCAAGCCGGAGACGAGCCTGGACCGCATTAGTCCTCGCAATTAGATGCAACCCCGAGCCTCGGGTTAGCATCGAAGAAGTTGCCTGCCAACTAACGCGGAGCGGCCTTGGCCCTTCGCCACATTGATGACGCAGCTTGGCGAGCTGCGTGAGATGTTTTGGCAACAGCCCGAGGACTCAGCCTCAACTTTGAGCAAGAAGAAGCCGGCTCAGGGCCTCGATGCTCGTATCTTGGCGTTCGCCGCCTCCGATGGAGGCGGCCCGGGAATCCCAGAGGACATAATCCGAACAGCGCCTGTCCGGCATCTCGGGATGGAGCGTCCGGGCCGGCGCATGGTCTCCGTAGACGCAGAGCAGACCTCCGCCGGGCCGATTCGAGAGCGCCCGGGCGACGTCGGCGATCATGCGGTCGGCGTTCTCCAGGTGCCGCGCATATTGCTGCGCCGGGTCGGGCAGCCCTGCGAGCCGCCCCGGCCCCCATGGCCCGTGGTTCTCCATCGTGACGACGAACAGGAAGGTCGGTGCGCGCGCGGCCTTGATCTCGGCCGCCACAGCCTCCGCGACCGCGGCGTCCGCCACATAGGGCCCGAATCGCGCCGCCCCCGCGAAGGCCTCGCGGTCGACGAAGCGCTCGAAGCCGAGCGCCGGCATGAGCCTGTCACGGTCGAAGAAGCGGCGGTCGTAAGGGTGCATGAACACCGTGCGCCGCCCGGCCGCCGCGTAGCGGCGCGCGAGCGAGGCGTCCGCGTAAGCCTCCGCGGTGAGGTAGGGATCGTAGGCGTCGAGGCCGAGCGCCGGGCGTGGCAGACCGGTGAGGAACGCGAATTCGCTCCGCATCGTATAGGCGCCCTCGGCCGGCACCTCGCATCGGCCCCAGGCGAGGCTCCGCTCCGTGAGCTGCCGGTAGCCCGGCAGGGCCGGTCCCGGCAGCCCGCGCGACGCCAGGTCGACGAAGCTCTCACACTGGATCGCGACGATCAGCGGCGGGCCGGCGCGGGCCGGCGTGACCGCGGGCGCAGAGAGGATCGCATCCCGGGCCTGCTGCGACGGCCGCTGCTTCCGGCGCCAGACGAGCCAATGCGCCAACATGCTGGCCCCGAGCCCGAGGCGCGCTTCTTCGGTGGCCGGGTCGGGCGCGGCCGGCACGAGCGGCTCCGCTGCGCGGGCGACCGGGGCGCTCAACAGCGCGACAAGAAGCAGCGCGGTCAGCACGGCGGGTCCGAGCGCCAGGATGGCTCCGCCGCTCGGCAGGATCGAGGGCTCGACCGCAAACCAGGCGGCCGTCGCGGCGATCAGGGCCGCGAAGCCGGCGAGCGCGCGCGGCTCCGCGAGCCGCTCCGCGTAGTAGAGCCGCGGATGCCGGATCGCGTTCCGCACCAGCGCGAAGTCGGAGAAGATCAGCGGCTCGCCCAGGATGCGCCGCTTGATCGCGGAGCCGGCCCCGAACAGGCCGCAGACGGTGACGGTCACGAAGGCCGCGTGCCATGGCCGCCAGGACAGCGAGAACGCCGCAAGAAACAGCACGGCGTGAAGCGCCAGGCGGAACGCCAGGGCGCGCGCCGGCGCCCTGAACGAGGCGAGGCTCGGCGGCCACGTCTCGACGACGAGCGACGCCAGGAAGGACGCGACGAAAGCGAACAGGAATCCGGTCACGGAAGCCGCCGAGCGATCGGCCCGAGAAGCCGGTGACGCGCCAGCGCATAGGCGTGGCGCAGCCGCGCCGCCGTGGCGCCGCGCCAGGTCCGCGTCCGGGCGCGCGCCGCCGACAGCCGGTCGAGCGCCGTCTCGGGCCCGCAGGGAAGGCCGGTGACGGGGTCGCGATACAGCGGGTAGAGGATCAACGTCGCGGCGACCAGTTCATCGAGGGTGCGCCGGACGCCGCGGCGTGGATGGGCCGCGAGATCCTCCGTCAGGCCCCAGCCGGCGTAGAACGGGGCCCCGTGCGTGGTGACGGAGAGGCCGCGCAGAAGCGCCTCGAAGCCGGACAGCGAGGTCATCGTCTCCACCGAGTCGCATTGCGGATAAAGGGCGGCGATGGAGCCTTCGGGGACGACCGCGTCCGCAAGCCCGAGATCGTCCGGCGAAACCGCGCCACGCCGGTAGCCGGCGACGACGTCGGGATGCGGCTTGTAGACGATGAAGGCGTCCGGGTGGCGGGCGCGGGCGGCGGCGAGCAGAGCCCGATTCGTGCGGATCGCCCCGGCCCCGCGGAGAATGGAGGCGTCGTCCTCGACCTGGCCGGGCACCAGCACCCCGCGCCGGCCTTCCGGCACCACGCGATCGGCGTCGACGCCGACATTGTATTTCGTGAAGTTCTCCGCAACGAGCCGGCGACGCAGGCGGGAGGCCCGCTCCACGAGCTCGGGCGGGATTTCGGCTTCCCGCAGCAGCGTCTCGAGATCGCTCGGGCCCGACGGATCATAATAGACGCCGCTGTCGTCCAGCACGAGCGAGACCGCCTCGATGAACGCGGCGCCGAGCCCGACCGACCGGAGAAAGCCGTCCTCCAGCCGCGCCAGCGGGGCCCCGGCCTCGCGCGCCGCGCGTTCCGCCGCGACCACGTCGCGCGACGCCCATGTCACGACCCGGCCGGAGCCGGCGCGGGCCGCGGCCGCAGCGTCCGCAGCGCGGCCAACAAAGACCGGAGGTCCGTTCGGCCCGTCGAGGAAGGCCGTGACCGCGGGACGCTTCCAGCGCGTGATCCCGACGGCGTAGGAGCGCCGCGACGTCTTCGCCCGATGGCGCAGGATATCGCCCGCGATCTCGAGCGCGCGCTCGATCGGAATGCGCCTGCGGTCGTAGGGGTCGAGCCATACGAGACGAGGGTCCGCGCCGTCGAAGTCTCCGGCGACCGTCAGTTCGCCCGGCGGGGCGGCGGCGACCAGCCTGGCCACCGCCGAGGCGACGAAGGCCGGGTCGACCGGAGCGCCCGGGCCCGGACCCGCAGGCAGTCCGTCCACTGCGTAACACAGCGGGCGGCCCGCCCGATCGAGGACGGAGAGGCGAACCGGCCCCGGCCAGAGCTTGAGCAAAGGGATCCGTTTTGCGGCTGCGAAGGCCTCAGCGCGTTCGAGCGAAGCGTCGCCGCCTGTCGTCGCGACCGCGCGGATCGTTCGCCGCGCGGTTCCAAAACGATACGCCCGAAGATCCGCGATCGCCTCGGCGTCTTGGGGCCGATCCCGCAAACGGCTGGAGATGATTGCCACTCTGCCCGGCGTGTGGTTCAAATGGCGAGTCCGACGTCTCTCTAGCTTCTGATGGTTGCTCCAGCGCTACCGGTCCGGCCGTGGCGTTGCAACGGGCAATCTGAGGTTTCCCCGGCGCCGACCTACAAGGGACGCCTTCGCATTTGCGAAAAGAGAAACGACGGGTGTGGGGCAGCGATAAGGACGGGGCGACGCGCGTTTTGCGGAACGCTCCGGGCAGGCGACCGATGATCGACGGCGGGAACGACGTTCGGAGGCGGCCGCAGCGCACGTTCCTGTTCCTGCAGGGACTCGCGTCGCCGTTCTTCAAGCGTCTCGGCAAGGCCCTGAAGCAGCAGGGCTACGGCGTCGAGCGCATCAATCTCAATCTCGGCGACAGGCTGTTCTGGGGCATGCCCGGTTCGGTCGACTATCGTGGTCGCTTCGAGGGCTGGCGCGGCTTCCTTTCGGCCTTCATGGACACGCGCGGCGTCACCGATCTCGTGCTGTTCGGCGACGGGCGGCCGTATCACCGCGTCGCCATCGCCACCGCGCAGCTGCGCGGCGTCGACGTCCATGTCTTCGAGGAAGGCTATTTCCGCCCGAACTGGATCACCATGGAGGCGGGAGGCGTGAACGGCTTCTCGAGCCTTCCGCGGGATCCGGAGACCATCCGCCGCCTCGCCGCGGAACTGCCCGATCCGCCTCGACCGCGCCCTATCCAGGGAAGCATGCCGACCCGCTCGCTGTGGGACGTGGTCTACAACAGCGCCAATATGGGCTTCCCGTACCTGTATCCCGGCTATCGGCGCTATCGGCCGAACCACCCGCTGGTGGAGTATGCAGGCTGGATCGGGCGCCTGATGCGCCGCAAGGCGGAAGCGCGCCGCGCGGCGGCCGCGCAAGCTGCGCTGACGGCCAATGGCCAGCGCTATTTCATGCTGCCGCTGCAGCTCGACAGCGACTACCAGATCCGCCTGCATTCGCCGTTCAGCGCGATGACCGAGGTCGTCGACTTCGTCGCCCGGTCGTTCGCCGCGCACGCCGCCCCGGACGCCCATCTGGTCGTCAAGCTGCACCCTCTCGACAACGGCCTCGTCAACCGGCGGCGCGCGACGCACATCACGGCGCAGCGCACGGGTCTTGGCGACCGCCTCGTCTACGTGGACGGCGGCAACAATCCGCGGCTGATCGACGGCGCGAGCGGCGTGGTGGTGGTGAACAGCACGATGGGCACGCTCGCGATCGAGCGCGGGCGGCCGACCATCGCGCTCGGTCAGGCGATCTACGACCTCCCGGGGCTCACCCATCAGGGCTCGCTCGAAAGCTTCTGGCGCGACCCCACCCCTCCGGACCTCGAGTTCGCGGCGGCCTTCCGCAAGGTCGTCGCCGCGCGGACGCAGATCAACGGCGGCTTCTACTCGCGCGAAGCCATCGAGATCGCCGTCGCCAACGCCATGGCCCGGTTGGTGGGGCCCGCGCCCGCCGTGTCGCTCGCCTGGACGAGCGAGAACGCCTTCCGCGAAGCTGGCGCTCCGGTACCTGGCGAGTGATTCAGGCGTCTCCGCAGTCTGTCGTGGTCACCGGAGGGGGCCGCGGGATCGGCGCTGCGCTGGCGCGCGCCTACGCCGCTCCGGGGGTCGCCCTCCTGCTGATCGGGCGGGATGCGGAACGGCTCGCCGGAACCGCCGCGGAATGCCGCGCCCAGGGCGCTGCGGTCGAGACCGCGGCGGTCGACGTGATCGACGCGGAAGGGCTCGCCAGGGTTCTGCTGGCGTTCGACGCCGCCCATCCGGTCGACCTGCTGATCGCCAACGCGGGAGTTTCGGGCGGCCTGCAGGACGACCGCCGCATGGAGACCTTCCAGAGCGCTCAGCGCCAGATCAGGGTGAATCTCGAGGGCGCGGTCGCCACCGCGACGCCGCTGATCGAGCCGATGCGGGCGCGCCGGCGGGGCCAGATCGTTCTGATGAGCTCGCTCGCTGCGCTGCAGCCGATCGGCGACACCGCAGCCTATTCGGCCTCGAAGGCCGGCATCCTGGTCTGGGGCGAGGCGCTGGCCGACTTCCTGGCCGCCGACGGCGTCGGCGTGAGCGTGGTCTGCCCCGGCTTCGTCACGAGCGACATGAGCGCGCGCTATCTGGGGCCGAAGCCGTTCGAGATGTCCGCGGATGACGCGGCGGCGCTGATCCGCCGCCGGCTCGCCCGGGGACATGAGCTGATCGCGTTCCCCTGGCAGATGGTGGCGGCGATCCGCGTCGGCCGCCTGCTGCCGCGCAGGCTGCTGAGGTACATCCTGGGTCGCGTGCCGGTCACGATCGCGGCCGACAAATACGGTTGAGGCCGATGGCGGCTCTCCATACCGGCGCCGAAATCCTGGTGAACGCGCTGCTCGCGAACGGCCTGTCGACGGGCTTCGGCGTGCCGGGCGAGAGCTATCTCGGCGTGCTCGAGGCGATGCGCGCCCGGGCCTTCGACTTCGTGGTCTGCCGGCAGGAAGGCGGCGCGGCCATGATGGCGGACGCGGCCGGACGGCTGACCGGCAAGCCGGGGCTCTGCTTCGTCACCCGCGGGCCCGGCGCGGCGAACGCCATGAGCGGCCTCCATGTCGCAAGCCAGGATTCGACGCCGCTCATCCTGTTCGTCGGCCAGGTCGCGCGCGGCTTCCGGGGCCGGGAGGCGTTCCAGGAGCTGGACGTGCGCGCGGTCTTCGGGTCGATGGCGAAGTGGGCCATCGAGATCGACGACCCCGCCCGGGTCCCTGAATTCGTGGCGCGCGCGGTCCGCACGGCCTGTCAGGGCCGTCCCGGACCCGTGGTGATCGGGCTGCCGGAAGACATGCTGGCGGAGGCCGCGGCGGTCGCCGACGCGCCCCCGGTGGCGCCCGCGGAGACCTGGCCCGGCCTCGCCGACATGGCGCGGCTGCAGAAGATGCTATGGGCGGCGGAGCGACCGGTCGCGCTGATCGGCGGCTCGCGCTGGTCGGCGGCCGCGGTCGCGAGCCTCGCGCGGTTCGCCGAGCGCTTCCGCCTGCCGGCGGCCGTCACCTTCCGGCGGCAGATGCTGTTCGCGGCCGATCACCCGTGCTTCGCCGGAGACCTCGGCATCGCGCCGAATCCGAAGCTCGTCGCGCGGGTGCGCGAGGCGGATCTCGTGCTGCTGATCGGCGGCCGGCTCAGCGAGGTTCCGAGCCAGTCCTACGACCTTCTGGAGGTCCCCTTCCCCCGGCAGACGCTGGTCCACGTCCACCCGGACCCCGAGGAGCTCGGGCGGGTGTACCAGCCGGCGCTCGCCATCAACGCCTCGCCGATCGCGTTCGCGTCCGCCCTCGAAGCTCTCCAGCCGCCGCAGAGCCTGCCATGGTCGCAGCTGACGGCGGTCGCGCATGACGAGTACCTCGAATGGTCCGGCGCGGTTCCGGAGCATCCCGGCGCGGTCCAGATGGCGGAGGTCGTCGCGGCCCTGAACGCCCTGCCGCGCGACGCGGTCCTGACCAACGGCGCCGGCAATTACGCGGGCTGGCTTCATCGCTTCCGGCGCTTCAACGGCTACGGAACGCAGGCCGCCCCGGCCTCGGGCTCGATGGGTTACGGCCTGCCGGCCGCGATCGCCGCCAAGCGGCTCTTTCCGGAGCGCGAGGTCGTGGCGGTCGCGGGCGACGGCTGCTTCATGATGACCTGCCAGGAGCTCGCGACCGCCGTGCAGCACGGCCTCGCGGTCATCGTCCTGGTCATAGACAACGGCCAGTACGGCACGATCCGGATGCATCAGGAGCGGGAGTTCCCCGGCCGCCCGTTCGCCACCGGGCTGCACAGCCCGGACTTCGCCGCGCTGGCGCGGGCATGCGGCGCCGCGGGGTTCACGGTCTCGGCGCGCGGCGCGTTCGCCGACGCGTTCGCTGAGGCGCGCGCCTGCTCCGGGCCGGCGCTGGTGCATGTCCGGCTGGACCCGGACGCGCTGTCACCGACCGCGACGCTCGAGGGCGTGCGGAGCGCCGCCAGGGCGGCCGGACGCTGACGCCTACTCCGAGGCCACGATCGCGAGCGCGGTGAGGAAGCCCGGGAGATCGTCGGTCATGTGATCGACATGCGGCGCCGGCGACGCGTCGTCGGAGGCGGTGAGCCGCTCCAGGCCTTCGGGTTCGCCGCCCCTCGGCGTGACCAGCACCGTCCGCATCCCGAGGCTATGGGGGACCACCAGATTCGTCGACAGGTCCTCGAACATCGCGGCCCTGTCCGGAACGACGCCATGCAGCTTCAGGAAGGCGTCGTAGGCCGCATGCTCTGGCTTCGGCACGAAGCCCGCGGCGGCGATGTCGAAGACGTCCTCGAACAGGTCCGCGACGCCGAGCCGGGCGATGACGCTCTCGGCGTGCCGTCTCGAGCCGTTGGTGAGAACGAAACGCCGCCCCGGCAGCCGCGCGATCCCGGCCGCAAGCTCCGGGGCCGGGACGAGCACCGAATGGTCGATGTCATGCACGAAGGCGAGGAAGTCGGCCGGGTCGAGGCCTTCCTCGGCCATCAGGCCGCGCAGCGTGGTGCCGTGCTTGCGGTAGTAATGCTTCTGCAGCGCGCGCGCCGACAGGCCGTCGATGTCGTAGTGATGCGCGATATAGGCGGTGATCTTCGCGTCGATCTGGTCGAACAGCCGCGACGAGGCCGGATAGAGCGTGTTGTCCAGGTCGAAGACCCAGGTCTCGACATGGTCGAAGCCCTTCGCCTCGGCCCGGAGCGCGTGCTCCTTCAGAGCGGCGAAGGAATCCGGATCGGGAATGCGGTTCATGAATGGCTGGCGTCTTTCAGCGATGTCCGTCCCTGCAGTCTGGGCGCGCTGTATGACGAACATGTTGTCGCGACGCAGCGGCTTTTCCAGGGCCGCGCAGAAGGCTCAGCGGAGCGCCAGATCCGCATACCCTACCGCGACCGCGAGCGCGTAGCTCACCGGCGAGGGCGCGCCTGTCAGGACCAGCAGAACCAGCGAAAGCGCGATCCAGAGACCCGCCACGATCCTCGGCCCCTGCTGGAAGTAGACCACCGCGACCAGCAGGTGGACGACCGCGAGCAGGTTCTGCGGCACGCCTGACCAGAGCGAGGGCAGCAGAAAGAGCGCGAGGCCGACGCCCGCCATCGCGGTCGCGAACTCCGCGACCGAGCGACGCCGGGGCTGGGCGTCCGGAGCGGCGGGTCGCTTGAAGGGGACGACCGACATGAGGCGGCTCAGCGCGTGACGAGCGTGCCGGCGCCGCCCGGCGTCAGCAGTTCGATCAGCACCGCGTGAGGCTGCTTGCCGTCGAGGATGACCACGCCCTCGACGCCGCGCTCGACCGCATAGATGCAGGTCTCGACCTTCGGGATCATGCCGCCCGAGATGGTGCCGTCGGCGATCAGCCGCCGCGCCTCCTCGACCGAGAGCTCGTGGATCAGGTTCTTGTCCCGATCGAGCACCCCCGGCACATCCGTCAGCATCAGCAGGCGCTTGGCTTTCACGGCGCCTGCGATCGCGCCAGCGAAGGTGTCCGCGTTGACGTTGTAGGTCTGGGGACCGTCGGTCGCCGTCGCCACCGGCGCGACGACCGGAATGAAATCCGAGGCGATCACCCAGTCGAGCACCGTGCGGTCCACGCGCTCCGGCTCGCCCACGAAGCCGAGATCCACCACCTCCTCCTGGCCGGTGGCCGGATTGATGATCGTGCGGCTCACCTTGCGGGCCGCCACCATGCCGCCGTCCTTGCCCGAGAGACCGATGGCCCGGCCGCCTTCAGCGTTGATCGACGCCACGATCTGCTTGTTGATCGAGCCGGCGAGGATCATCTCGACGATGTCGACCGTGTCCCTGTCGGTCACCCGCAGGCCGGCCTTGAACTCGCTCTTGATGCCGAGCCGGTCCAGCATGCCGCCGATCTGTGGCCCGCCGCCATGGACCACGACCGGGTTGATGCCGACCTCCTTGAGGATCGCCACGTCCTGCGCGAACCAGCGCGCCGCGTTGGCGTCGCCCATGGCGTTGCCGCCATACTTCACCACGACGGTCGCCGCGTCGTAGCGCTGCATGTAGGGCAGCGCCTCGACGAGGATGCGCGCGGTGTCGTGCGGATCAGGGACGCTGGCGGTCATCGGCTCGCTCGGGCTATGGGGCCGGCGGGCGTTCTAGACGCTTCGGCGCGACGCCTCAATGAGGCCCGGCGTTTCAGCTCGCCATCAGGGCGCCGACGCCCCAGTGCGGGACGGCGGAAGGCCCCGGCGCCGCGCGGTCCGCGAGCGCGCGCAGCTCCGCGACCAGGCGGTTCGCGTACCAGGCCTCGAAGGCGTCCGCCGACATCGGCCGGCCGAACAAATAGCCCTGCGCATAGGTGCAGCCGTGGCTTACGACGAAGTCCAGCTGTTCCTCAGTCTCGACGCCCTCCGCGACGGTCTCGACGCCGAGATTGTCCGCCATGCCGATGACGGTGCCGACCACGACGCGGGCGGCCGGCGCGTTCAGCGCGTCGAGCACGAAGGCTCGGTCGATCTTCAGCACGTCGAACGGCAGCTGAGTGAGCGTCGCGAGGTTGGAGTAGCCGGTCCCGAAATCGTCGATCGCGATCCGCACCCCGGCCGCCTTGAGCGGCGCGAGTTCGCGGGCGGCGTGCTCGGGATCGCCCATCGCGGCGCTCTCGGTGATCTCGAGCTCGATGCGGGACGGGTCGGCCCCGGCCGCGCGGATGATCTCGAGCGCGCTTTCGCCGAAGCGGGGGTTGCGGAACTGCAGGGTCGAGACGTTGACCGCCACCCGGAGCGGCATGCCGCGGGCGGTCCAGCCGGCGCAGACCCGGCTCGCCTCGGCGAGCACGAAGCGTCCCAGCTGCTCGACCAGGCCGCACTCCTCGGCGAGCGTCACGAACTCCGTCGGGGGCACCAGGCCCCGGATCGGGTGCCGCCACCGCACGAGCGCTTCCGCCCCGGAGACGACCCCCGGCTTGAGCGCGATCTGCGGCTGGAAGTGGACCTCGAGCTCGTTCTGGTCGAGCGCGCGGCGCAGGTCCTCCTCGAGCCTGAGCCGGCCATAGGCGAGCTGGTTCAGGCCGGCGTCGGCGGCGCGCACGCTTTGCGGGCCGGCCGACCGCGCCGCCGACAGCGCCGCGGAGGCGCTGCGCAGCAGGCCATCGGCTTCATCCCCGTCGTCGGGGCCGATCGCGATCCCGATCGCGAGGCTCAGGGTCACGAAATGCTCGCCGACCGGCATCGGCGCCTCGAAAGCCTCGACGGCGCGCCGCGCAAGCTGCTCGGCGGCCTCGCCGTCGGCTCCGAGCGCGAGCATGGCGAATCCCGAGTCCGAGATGCGGGCGAGGAACACCGAGTCCGCGCCCGCCTGGGCGAGACCGGCATGCGCCCATCCGGCGGACGCCATCCGCAGCCTGTCGGCTGCGCCAAGGATCGCGTCGTCGCCGCGCTGCTGGCCCAGTCCGGCGGCGACGCGGGCGAGACCCACCACCTCGACCCGCAGCAGCGCCAGCTTGCGTCCGACCTGCAACGCCGCGGTCAGACGGCTCGTCAGGCTGCCGCGGTTCGGCAGGCGGGTCAGGGGATCATCGAAGGTCAGCCGGTGCAGCGCATCCGCGTTCTCGGCGAGGTTGCGGGCGATCGACAGATGGGCCCTCGCAAGCGCTCCGATCTCGTCCCGCCGCTCGCCGGCGCGCCGCAACTCGTCTTCGGCCGCGCCGGGACGCGTCACGGCGCGCGTCAGCGCGCGCAGCGGGGCCGCGACACGGTCGATCAGCAACGCCGCGAGCGGGAGAAGCACGGCGAGCAGAGCGAGCGCGGCGAGCGCGGCCCGCGCGATCATCCCGCGCATCGCGGCGTAGGCCTCGCTCAGGGAGCGCCCGACGTGAACGGTGACGGGGCTTCCGTCGGACAACATGGCGGGAGCCGCCGCATGGGCGAAGCCGCGCTCCACTGTCAGCGCCGCCGCGCCAGCCTGGAGGGAGTCGGAAAGCGTGTCAGGCGCCGGGGCCGAAGGCGGCGCTCCGGCGAGAATCGCGCCGTCGGAGCCGACCACATAGCCGTAGTCGAGGAATGCGGCTTCGCTGAGCTGGCTGAACCGCGCGGGCGTCACGTCCTGCCCGATCGCGGTCGCGAGCCGCTGGGCCGCGGCCGCGAGGTCTCGCTCGATCGACGAGATCGCCGCGTCGCGGAGATAGAGCCCGCTCGTGATGATGGCGGCGGCCGCGACCAGCGTGAGAGCCCCGCCCAGGAAGAGAGTCGAGCGCGCCGCCAGGCCCCGCCACCAGCGATCTTCAGAACCGCCGGCGCCGGGCCGGTTGGCGTATGGCATGCGCCCTGCGCTCCTCGGCGTCGCGAACCTCAGGAGAAAATACCGCCAGCATCGTGAATCAATCGTTATCGTCGATCGCTAACGGCCCCGAAGCCCGGACGCTCCGGTGTCCCCGGTGATCGTCGCAATGAAATGGAAATGGCGTCGCGCTAAGGTGCGACGCTGGGGGCTCGGCTCGTGGAGGGGACGACATGACGGTGCTCATCACCGGCGGCGCCGGCTATATCGGCTCGCATATGGTTCTCGCCCTGCGCGACGCGGGCGAGTCGGTGGTGGTGCTGGACGACCTTTCGACGGGCTTCCGCGAAGCCGTGCCGGCGGACGTGCCGCTAGTGGTCGGAGACGTCGCGGACCGGGCGCTCGTGCTGGGGCTGGCGGCGACCCACGCCATCGACGCGGTGGTGCATTTCGCAGCCCGGATCTCGGCGCCGGAGTCGGTGCGCGATCCGTTCGGCTACTACGCCGCCAACACCGCCAAGACGACTTCGCTGCTGGCGGCGCTCACCGACGCGGGCGTGCGTCGCGTGATCTTCTCATCCACCGCGGCGGTTTACGGGCTGGCGCCGCCGACGCCGACCTCCGAGACCGCCCCAACGGACCCGGCTTCCCCGTATGGGGCTTCGAAGCTGATGTCCGAGCGCGTGTTGCGCGACGGGGCGGCGGCGCATGGCCTGTCCTATGTCGCGCTGCGCTATTTCAACGTCGCGGGCGCCGATCATCAACTGCGGTCGGGCCAGCGCTCGCCCGGCGCATCGAACCTCATCACCGTCGCCACCCGGGCCGCGCTCGGGCTGAACGAGGGCCTGTCGATCTTCGGGACCGACCTGCCGACGCCCGATGGCACGGGCGTGCGCGACTACATCCATGTCTCCGATCTCGCCGAGGCGCATCTGGCCGCGCTCCGGCACCTGCGCGACGGCGGAGCGAGCCAGACGCTCAATTGCGGCTACGGCTGGGGCTATTCTGTCCGGCAGGTCGTGGAGGCGGTGCGGCGCGTTTCGGGAAACGAGTTCCCGGTGACGGAGAGGCCGCCGCGCGACGGAGACCCCTACGTCTCGGTGGCCGACGCCAGCCTGATCCAGGACATCCTGGGCTGGCGGCCGCAGCGCGCGGACCTCGATCTGATCGTCGGCGACGCGCTGCGGTGGGAGCAGTTCTGGTGGAGCGACGAGGCGCGCCGCTCCTGGCTATCGAGCGGACGCGCCTGAGTGCTGCGAAGTTCGCGGATCAGAATACTGCGAGATATTTCAGCAGCGAGATGATGCCGATGATGATGACGATGATCCGGATGATCTGCTTCGCCCGGCCGTCGATCGGCAGCATTCCGATGAGATAGAGAACCAAGAAGATCACCAGAATGGTGATCAGAATGCCGATGAGTGGCCCTTCCATTTCTCGTCATCCTTTGCGGCGAGAACTATTCGGGGTTGGGTGGGAAACGTCGGCTCGCTCCCGATTACGCGCCGTCGTGACGTGAAAACGCCCGGCCGCGGAATCCGTTCCGGAATGTCTTCCTTGGTCTAAAGGGCCGTTCGCGGCCCCGCCTTGGCGTTGGCCAGCGCGCGGCCGAACGCGTCCGCGAATTCCGCCCGCTCATGCGGAGACAGGGCGCCGCCGACATCGATGCGATCATTGCGCTGCGTGACCGCGAGCCGCGTCATCCCGAAGTCCTCGTCCGTCTCGGTCTCGAGCCGGACCCAGAGCGGGTTGAAGCGCCATTCGGCGCTCGGGCCGCGAGGCGGAACGCGCCGGATCAGAAGCTCCACATAGCTCAGCGCCACCTGCTCGCAGGCGCGCGCCTCCGCGAAGTTCAGCCGGAAGGCGATCCACAGCGCCAGCACGTCGAGACCGAAGAAACCCACGACCGGCCACGCCCCCATCAGATAGAAGGGGATGCTGAGGGCGGTCGAGAGCAGTGCGAAGGCGGCCATCACGATGATGAAGCCGCGCCGCCCCAGCGAGCGGTGCGGCGTGATGACCGCCGCGAACAGTTCGCTCTCGGGATCTGGGCGACTGGCGTCCCGGCTCATGGGCCGAGTATAGGACTTGCGATGCCAGAGCGTCAGTCCTCCCCCCGCAAAAAACCGGCCGCGCCCGCGAGCGCAGGGAAGCGCACGGCTCGGCCCCGGCGCCTGCCGCCTGCGACCGTCGAGGAAATATTCCGCCGGTTCGAGGCCCGCGATCCCGAGCCCAAGGGCGAGCTCGAGCATGTGGACGCCTACACGTTGCTCGTGGCGGTCGTCCTGTCCGCTCAGGCGACTGACGCCGGCGTCAACAAGGCGACCCGAAGACTGTTCGCCGAAGCCCCCACGCCGGAAAAGATGGTCGCGCTCGGCGAGGATCGGGTGCGGGAGCTGATCAGGACGATCGGCCTCTACCGCACCAAGGCGAAGAACGTGGTCGCGCTCTCGCAGAAGCTGATCGCCGAGCATGGCGGGGCGGTGCCGCCGTCACGCACGGCGCTGGAGATGCTGCCGGGCGTCGGGCGCAAGACCGCCAACGTGGTGCTCAACACAGCTTTCGGAGAGCCGACGATCGCGGTCGACACGCATCTGTTCCGGGTCGGGAACCGCACCCGCCTGGCGCCCGGGAAGACGCCGCTCGAAGTCGAGCTCGGCCTGGAGAAGACGGTGCCGGAGCGTTACCGGAGGCACGCCCACCACTGGCTGATCCTGCACGGCCGCTATGTCTGCAAGGCGCGCAAGCCCGAGTGCCCGGCCTGCCTGATCAATGACCTCTGCCCGTTCGAGCCGAAGACCCAGCCTGCGCCGCCGCCGCGGGACCCTGCGGTCGGCGGATAGCCGGGACGGGGCGTTCAGGCGTTCTCGACTGCGAGCCGGAAGGTCCGGCGGCGGCCGATGAGCCAGAAGGCGACCGCGCTCAGGAGCGCCATCGCGGACATGTAGTAGCCGACCGCCGAGAGGCCGTAGGCGCTCGCCAGATAGGTCGCGGCGTAGGGCGCGGGCGACGCGCCCAGGATGCCGGCGAGCGTGAAGGCGAGCGAGGCGCCGGTGTAGCGCACGGCCGTCGGGAACAGCTCCGAGAGGGCGGCGCTGAGCGGCCCGTAGGTGAAGCCCATCAGGCCGAGCCCGATCGACAGGAAGAGCAGCACGCCGATCACGCCGCCCGAGCCGAACAGCGGCTCGAACAGGAAGCCGAACGCGAAGATCGCGAGGCTCGCTCCGATCAGCGCGCGTTCGGTCCCGATCCGGTCGGCGATCTTGGCCGCGACCGGGATGGTGACGCCGAAGAACACCACGCCCAGCATCTGGAGCGGCAGGAACTCGCCCTTGGAGTAGCCCAGCGCGCTGGTGCCCCAGCTCAGCGCGAACACGGTCATGAGGTAGAAGATCACGAAGGTCGCGATCGCCGCGACGGTGCCGAGGATGAGCGTCCCGGTGTGCTCGAGGAACACCGTCAGCATCGGCACCCGCACCCGCTCCTGCCGCTCGAGCGCTTTGCGGAAGGCCGGCGTCTCGGTGATCTTGAGCCGGACGTAGAGGCCGACGATCACCAGCAGCGCGCTCGCCACAAAGGGAATGCGCCAGCCATAGGAGAAGAACTGCTCATCCGTGAGCAGCGCGCCCAGGAGCAGGAAGCTGCCCGCGGAGCAGATGAAGCCGATCGGAGCGCCGAGCTGCGGAAACATGCCGTACCAGGCTTCCTTGCCCGGAGGCGCGTTCTCGGTCGCGAGCAGCACGGCGCCGCCCCACTCGCCGCCGAGTCCGAGCCCCTGGCCCAGCCGGAACAGCGCGAGCAGCAACGGCGCCGCGACGCCGATCGACGCATAGGTCGGCAGCAGCCCGATCGCGACGGTCGAGAGCCCCATCGTCATCAGGGCTGCGACCAGCGTCGCCTTGCGCCCGATACGGTCTCCGAAATGCCCGAACAGCACCGCGCCGATCGGACGCGCCAGGAAGGCGATCGCGAAGGTCGCGAAGGACTGCAGCACCGCTGAGGTCGGGTCGCTGCTCGGGAAGAACAGCTTCGGGAACACCAGCACGGCCGCGGTCGCGTAGATGTAGAAGTCGAAGAACTCGATCGTCGTGCCGATCAGGCTCGCGAACAGAACGCGGCGGGGAGAGTTCGCCGGGGCGGCTGTGACGGGCGCGGACACGGGCGACTGGCTTTCGGCGGGTTCCGGGAGAGACCAACGGCCTTAGCGCCATCCCGGCCGGCGCACAATCGTCCGGAAGGCCATGGCGAGTCGCGAGCCTGCCAGCCGACGACGGCGCAGCGCGTGGCTTGCCCGCCTCCCCTTGCCCCGCTAACTCTCCCGCTCTCGACCGCGTCCGGTCGATCAGCCCTTGCGAGCCGATGTCAGATTCCGCCGACGCGCCGCTCAAGCTTGCCGCACTCGACGCGGAGGACCTCGAGGTCCTCGCCGCGCATCTGCAGGATTTCGTGCTGAAGATCGGCGACCTCGTCTACCTGCCGGGCGAGCAGCGGCTGGCGATGGTCGGCAACCGCGCCGACCGCCGGGCGCCGGGCGAGGTCCGCCGCCGCCGCACCGCGGCCCATTTCGACCGGGTCACCCGCGTCCGCGCGAAGGGCGTCGACCGCTCCAATCCCGAGGCGGTGCTGAATCTTTTGACCATCGCCTTCGACCCGGCCGATCCGCCCTCCGGGGCGATCGACCTGCTGTTTTCGGGCGGCGCCTGCCTGCGCCTTGAGGTCGAATGCATCGAGGCGCAAGTCGCCGATCTCGGGCCCGTCTGGGCCGCCAAAGCCCCTCCCCTCCACGAAGCCGACGAGGCCTGATCCGAAATGGCGCTCCGCCTGACCGCCGCCGCCGATGACTTCTCGGCGCGCTTCGACGCCCTGCTTTCGACGAAGCGCGAGGTCTCCGAGGACGTGGACCAGGCCGTCGCGGCGATCCTGGCCGACGTCAAGGCCCGCGGCGACGCCGCCCTGATCGACCTGTCGCGCCGGTTCGACCGGGTGGACCTCGAGGCGGTCGGCATCCGGGTCGCGCCTGACGAGATCGCCGCCGCCCGCGCGGCCTGCGACGCCGAGGCGCTCGACGCCCTGACGCTGGCGCGCGACCGGATCGAGGCGCATCACCGCCGCCAGATGCCGGCCGACGAAAGCTATGTGGATCCGATCGGCGTCGAACTCGGGCATCGCTGGACGCCGGTGGACTCGGTCGGGCTTTACGTGCCGGGCGGCACCGCCGCCTATCCTTCGTCGGTGCTGATGAACGCGGTTCCGGCCAAGGTCGCGGGCGTCGAGCGGCTCGCGATGGTGGTGCCCGCGCCGGACGGCGCGCTTTCGCCGCTGGTGCTCGCGGCCGCCGAGATCGCCGGCGTCGATGAGGTGTTCCGGATCGGCGGCGCGCAGGCGGTCGGGGCGCTCGCCTATGGCACCGAGACGGTGCGGCCGGTCGCCAAGATCGTCGGGCCGGGCAACGCCTATGTGGCGGCCGCCAAGCGCCGGGTGTTCGGCACGGTCGGAATCGACATGATCGCGGGCCCGTCCGAGGTCCTGATCGTCGCGGACCATACCGGCAACCCGGACTGGATCGCCGCCGACCTGCTGGCGCAGGCCGAGCACGACGCCTCGGCGCAGTCGATCCTCATCACGGACGATCCGGAGCTCGCCGACGCGGTCGAGGCCGCCGTCGAGCGCCAGCTCACCACCCTGCCGCGCAAGGACATCGCCGCGGCCAGCTGGCGCGACTACGGGGCGATCATCGTGGTCCCGGACATCGGCGCCGCCGCGCCGCTCGCCAACCGCATCGCCGCCGAGCACCTCGAGATCATCGCCGAGGACGGCGACGCGCTGGCGCAGGCGATCCGTCACGCCGGGGCGATCTTCCTCGGCGGCCACACGCCCGAGGCGATCGGCGACTATGTCGGGGGCTCCAACCACGTGCTGCCGACCGCGCGCACCGCGCGCTTCGCCTCCGGCCTCGGAGTGCTCGACTTCCTCAAGCGGACCTCGATCCTGCGGTGCGGCCCCGAGCAGCTGCGCCTGATCGGGCCCGCGGCCGTCACCCTCGGCCGGGCCGAGGGGCTGGAAGCGCATGCGCGCTCGGTCGCGATCCGCATGAACCCGGGCGGCTGAGGGAGCGGCCCGGTGCCAGCGCCCGATCCCAAGCACAGACTCGTCGCGGTCACGCTCGACGAGAAGTCGATCGGGCGCGCGTCGCCGGACGTCGAGCACGAGCGGGCGGTGGCGATCTACGATCTCGTCGAGGACAACCAGTTCGCTCCCCAGGGGCTGGAGGCGGAGGGCCCCTTCGCGCTCCATGTCGGGCTTCTGGACCGCAAGCTCGCGCTGCAGATCCGGCGCGAGACCGGCGAGGAGATCGTCACGCACCTGCTCTCGCTGACGCCGTTCCTCAAGATCCTCAAGGACTACTTCCTGATCTGCGAGAGCTATCGCACGGCGATCAAGACCGCGAGCCCATCGCACATCGAGGCGATCGACATGGGCCGCCGCGGCCTGCACGACGAAGGCGCGCAGGTCCTGAGCGAACGGCTCAAGGGCAAGATAACCTGCGACCACGACACCGCGCGGCGCCTTTTCACGCTGATCTGCGCCCTGAGCTGGAAGGGCTGACCTCGGGTGGACGAGGGCGGCGATCAGGGCAAGCGCCCTCAGTCGGTGCTCTTCATGTGCGGGCAGAACGTGATCCGGTCGCCCGTCGCAGAGGCCTTGGCGCGGCATTATTTCGGCCGCTCGCTCTACGTCGCCTCCGCCGGCGTGCGTCCGGGCGACCCCGACCCGTTCGTGGAGGCGGCGCTCGAGGAGGTCGGCCTCACGCTCGGCAAGCACAAGCCGCACACGCTCGAGGATCTCGAAGACCTCAACTTCGACCTGATCGTCAGCCTCGCGCCGGAAGCCCACCACGCGGCGCTCGAGCTCACCCGGCGGCTGCCGGTCGAGGTCGAGTACTGGCCGACGCTCGACCCGACGATCGCCGCCGGGGGCAGCCGGGAGCAGGTGCTCGGCGCCTATCGCGCGATGCGCGACTCGCTCACCAACCGCATTCGCGACCGATTCCGGCCGCCGCGGAAGGCGCGGGTCTGAGGGCCGTGTCGCGTAAGGCGCAGGAGGCGCCTTGCGGCGGCTCGGTTGTGAAACCACATCGTTTCCGGTATCACGCCGTATCCTAACGCATGTCTGATGTCGGCCGCCCGGGCGCCGGGCCTTCGGCGTCGCTCACCATCGAGACCAAATGTCGAAAGAAGAGCTGCTCGAGTTTCCGGGCACCGTCGTCGAGCTTCTGCCGAACGCAACCTTCCGTGTGAAGCTCGAGAACGACCACGAGATCATCGCCCACACGGCCGGCCGCATGCGCAAGAACCGCATCCGCGTGCTCGCCGGCGACAAGATCCTGGTCGAGATGACGCCCTATGACCTGACCAAGGGCCGCATCACCTACCGGTTCAAGTGACCTTCGGAGCTTCGGCTTCTCTCCAGACGCTGGTCGGGTCGCGCGCCTCATGAAGGACCGCCCCAAACTCGTCCTCGCCTCGGCGAGCCCCCGCAGGCTCGCTCTGCTGGAGCAGATCGGCGTCCGTCCCGACGCGCTGCTGCCGGCCTCGCTCGACGAGACCCCGCACCGAAATGAACGCCCCCGCAGCCTGGCGCTTCGCCTGGCCGAGGAGAAGGCGCGCGAAGGCGCCCGGCTCGCGGCTCAGGACGCCGCGCTCTCCGGCGCGCTGATCCTCGCCGCCGATACGGTCGTGGCGGTCGGCCGCCGCATCCTGCCCAAGGCCGAAACGCCGGAAGAGGCCGGGGACTGCCTGCGGCTTCTGTCCGGGCGCGCGCACCGGGTCTCGACCGCGATTTGCCTCGTCAGCCGCAGAGGCACCCTGAAGAGCCGTCTGATCGAGACCCGGCTGCGGTTCAAGCGGCTGTCCGAGCGTGAGATCGAGAGCTACCTCGCCTCCGGCGAGTGGAGCGGCAAGGCGGGCGGCTACGCCATCCAGGGGCTTGCCGGCAGCTTCGTCTCGAAGCTCTCCGGCTCGTACGGAGCCGTTGTCGGACTGCCGCTCCATGAGACCGCGGGGCTTCTCGCCGGCGAGGGCTATCCGCTCCACGCAGGCTGGTCAGCGAAGACCTGAGCGAATGGCCGACGAACGGACCTACGAACCGCGGCCCTGCCCGATCTGCCGGAAGACGTCGACGGCGGACTTTCACCCGTTCTGCTCGAAGCGCTGCGCGGACGTCGACCTGTCGCGCTGGCTCAGCGGCGTCTACGCGGTGCCCGCCGACGATCAGGAAAGCGACGAGCCGGAGCAGGACGGCGGCGCGACGCATTGATGCCGCAGCGTCCAAGAAGCCGCGCTCCACGCTGGACACCCTCCGGCCGACCCCCTATAAGCCGCGGCGGCCTCGTCGTCTGACGACGCAAGGCCGCTCCGAGACGGCCGCGAAACTCTCGCTTCCGCCTTGGCCCGGGTAGCTCAGTTGGTAGAGCAGCGGACTGAAAATCCGCGTGTCGGTGGTTCGAATCCGCCCCCGGGCACCATCCCCCTCCAGACCACATCGCCATCGGGCCGGCTAACGCGCGACGCATGTCGTCCGCAGCGAGACGCCGGCCATGAAAAAGGCCCGCCAGGCGACCGGCGGGCCTCGTCCGTTCTGCGACGCCCGCGCCCTTACTTGCGCGCGGCCGCTTCGGCGACGGCGGGCGCCTCCTGGATGTTGGCCGCGCCACCCATGTCGCCGCTCTTGGTGCGACCGGCGCCCGGGCCAGCGCCGAGATCGGCCCCGGTTGTCGGATCGGAAGCGGGGTCGGACATGGTCCGCTCGGCCATCTTGGCCGCGACCTTCTTGTCCTTCGCGTCGAGCTTGACGGTGGCGAGGCCGTCGCCGCCATCCGCCGGCATGACCTGCTCCAGATCGTCGACGCGGTCCCATTCGGCGCCCGAGTTCCACGGACCTTCCACGTCGCCCTCGCCCTGCGAGGTGTTGACGTACATGCTGGCGTACCTCTCGACGCCCGGCAGCTTGCCCGTGGGGAAGTTGTTCTCGATCGCGTAGAGCGCCTTCTCGAACGACTTCTGATGCGCGATCTCGCGCGTCATCAGGAAGCCGAGCGCGTCCTTCACGCCGGGATCGTCGGTGATGTTGATCAGCCGCTCGTAGACGATCTTGGCCCGGGCTTCCGCGGCGATGTTCGACCGGAGATCGACGGTCGGCTCGCCGCGCGAGTCGACATAGGCGGCGGTCCAGGGCACGCCCGCCGAATCGCAGAGCGCCGGCGCGCCGCCGAACAGGATCGACTCCTTCGCGGACGTGCCGCTCGAGCCGATCATCTGGTAGAGCTCGGCTTCCTTCATCTGGCCCTCGGCCAGCTGCGCCTTGAGCCCCTTGTTGAGCATGGTCACGATCGAGCCGACCACCTCGAGGTGGCTGAGCTCCTCGGTCGCGATGTCGAGCAGCATGTCCTTGCGGCCCGGATCATCCTCGCCCAGACCCTGAGTGAAGTAGCGCATCGCGGCAGCGAGCTCGCCGTCCGCTCCGCCGAACTGCTCCATGATCATGCGTGCGAGCTGCGGGTTCGGTTCGGAAACTCGGACGGTGTACTGCAGTCGCTTGTTGTGCATGAACATGGGCGAACTCCTCCGTGGAGTTAGGTAAACCGGGCTCGCCTCGACTTGTTCCAAACCATCTCGATCGCAGCTTTGGCGCCTGACTGAGTGGACTGCCGCTCGAAAAGGTCGACCCGGCGCACGCGCGCCCGCGAAGCGGACCCGCGCTCGGCTCGGGCTGAAGGCTAGCTGACCGTCTCTTCGGCGATCGCCCTGACGACCCGCCTGAGGGCGCCCTCAGGCCCCTCCCCGGCGGCGAGCGCGGCCTCATAGCGCGCGAGCTGCCGATCCGCCGCCGCGCCCCGCCGGGCGATCTCGGGCAAGCGGCCGATCCAGCTGGTCGAGCCCAGGGCTTCGGCGTCCTCGCGGGTCATTTCGATGAGCGCGTCGAGCTGCTCGGCGACCGGCCGGGCGCGGCCCTCGGGATCGATCAGCTTCGCCTCCACCCCATGCTGCTGGGCGAGCCAGATGTTCTGCGCGCAGATTCCCCGCTCGACAGGCCCGGCGGCGGCGTTGAGCTCCGGGCGGCGGGCGACGCAGCGCATCAGCGCTTGGTAGAGCGCCGCGATCGCGACCGCGTCCTCCACCCGCGGGCAGCTGTCGCAGACGCGCAGCTCGATCGTCGGATAATGCGTCGACGGCCTGATGTGCCACCAGACGAAGCTGGCGTCCTCGACGATCCCCGCCCCGACCAGAAGGTCGATGTAGCGCTGGTACTCCTCCTGTCCGCTGAAGATCTCCGGCACGCCCATCCGGGGCCATTGCGCGAAAGCCGTCAGCCGGAACGCCCTGATCCCGGTGTCGCGGCCCTGCCAGAACGGCGAGGAGACCGACAGAGCGAGCAGCAGGGGGATGAACGGGATCAGCCGGTTCATGAGCTCGATGCGACGGTCGGGCTCCGGCGCTTCGACATGGATGTGCATCGCGCAGATCATCGCCCGCTGCGCGATGATGCCGAACTCGGACTCGAGGCGCTTGTAGCGCTCCTTCTCGGTGGTCTCCTGCTCCCGGACGCGGGCCAGAGGATGAGTCCCGGCTGCGAGCAGCAGGAGCCCGTGATCCTGCGCGATCCCGGCGAGCTCGCGACGCATCCCGCGAAGCGCCTCGCAGGCTTCGTCGAACCGTGTCCCAGGCTCCGTCTGGACCTCGACCTGACCCTTGAGCAGCTCGTGAGACGCCGGCTTCACGAACCGCCGCGCGGCCTCGTGGAACCTGTCGGCGGTGGCGCCGTCGGGGCTCCTGCCCGAGGCGGCGTCCGCCAGAAAATACTCTTCTTCAATACCGAACCGGAACGCGTCGGCCATTCAGCGCTGCTCCATGCGCCGGGCGGCGCAGACCCTCGGGACACGAATTCCGCCCGCCGGACGGCCCGGCGGGCGGATGAAGCTAAGCGACGTCAGCGCTGGCGCAGAGGCCGGAGCGGCCGGGGGGTGTAGTAGCAGCGCCGGCCGACCCACTTGCCGCACCAGCGCCCCCGGCGATGAATGTGGCGGAGGCTGTAGTTCGAGCCGCGATTGTACCTGTGCGCGCGCCGGTGCCTCTGGACGCGCCGATTCTGGCGATAGTCGACGAGCTGCACCTGCCCGATAAGGCGCTCAGGGCCGGCGGCCGGCTGGCTCGCCGGGGCGCTCGGAACGACGACGCGGGCCGGCTCCGCGGCGCTCGCCGGCTCATAGGCCAGGCCCGCCAGCAGCGCGGCCGCGACGGTCAAAACGGCAGTTCTTCTCAAGACCAAGCCTCCCGTGACGTTTCGTTGAAGAAGATCCAGGGATTAGCTATCGCGGCGATGCTCGCCGGCTAGCTCCGCCCCAGCAGCCGGCCAGGCGAGATCCGCAAAGCGTTAATCGTCGAGCAGCGGCTGCTCGGACGGCACGCCGGCGGCGGGCGCAAAACGCCGCGGCGGGTCGCCTCGCCCGGCGCGGGACCATATTTGCCGGGCCCACCCTGTCGCCCGCGCCGCCGTCTGGAGCCGCCGCCCGCATGACCGGACTGAACCCCACCCTGGCCCGCGTGGACCCGCCAGCCGAACCGCTCGGCGCGTTCAGCCTGCTTCGGACCGCGGTTCGCAACCCGATCGAGATCTGGCCGCAGGCCGTCTATCGCGAGCCGGTCTACCGTCGCCGCTTCGCAGGCCGGGACGTCGCCTTCTTCTGCGATCCGGACATGATCCGGGAGACGCTGGTCGACCAGGCCGACGCCTTCGAGAAGGCGGAGCCGATGCGCCGCGCGCTGCGGCCGGCGCTGGGCGACGCCCTGCTCACCGCCGAGGGCGCCGACTGGCGCTGGCAGCGGCGCGCGGCCTCGCCGATCTTCCGACACGAGCGCATCCTGGCCTTCGCGCCGGCCATGCTCGCAGCCGCCGAGACGACGCGCGACCGCTGGCTCGCCGCCGGCGGCGCCGAACTCGACGTCGCGCGCGAGATGATGCTCACCACCTACGACGTCATCGTGCGAACGATGCTCGGCGGAGGCGGGGTCGACGCCGAACGGGTCGAGCGGGCGGTCAACGACTATCTGGACCCGCTCGGCTGGGTGATCGCGATGTCGATCGCCCGGCTGCCGCCCTGGCTGCCTCACCCCGGCCGCCTGCGCAGCGACCGCGCAAGGCGCTTCCTGCGACGCGAGATCGTGGAGATGATCGCGAAGCGCCGGGGAGCGCCGGGCGCGCAGGACGACCTTCTGGCGCTCCTGCTCGCCGCGCGCGACCCGGAGTCCGGCAACGCCATGAGCGACCGGGAGCTTGCGGACAACGTCCTGACCTTCATCACCGCCGGGCACGAGACCACGGCGCTCGCGCTCACCTGGACCTTCTACCTGCTCGACCGGCATCCGGAGGCGGCGGAACGCATCCGGGCGGAGATCGAACAGGTCACCGGAGGGGGCCCTCTGACCGCCGAGCACGTCGCCGGGCTCGCCTATGCCCGGCAGGCCCTGCAGGAGGCGATGCGGCTCTATCCGCCGGCCGCCGCCATCGTGCGCGAGGCCGCCCGCCCGGTTCGCATCGGCTCCGAGACGCTCGACGCCGGCGCGCAGGTCTATATCCCGATTTACGCGGTCCACCGCCACGAGCTGCTGTGGGAGGCCCCGGACGTCTTCGATCCCGAAAGGTTCGCGCCGGAGGCCGCGAAGGCGCGCCACCGCTACGCCTACCTGCCGTTCGGCGCAGGCCCGCGCATCTGCATCGGGATGAGCTTCGCGATGATCGAGGGCGTCCTCATCCTGGCCACGCTGCTGCGCGCCGCGCGAGCGGAGCTGCGGCCGGGCTTCGAGCCCGAACTCCGGCTGCGGGTGACGCTGCGGCCCGGCGGCGGGATGCCGATGCGGATCACGCCGCGGCGGGATTGAGGCAACGAGAAGGCAAGTCGCGCGTTTGCCCCCTGCAAAACGGGGTGAGTAGCGTGCCACAGGAACAGTCCAGCCAGCAGCATCGGGACCTTCGCCCGGCCATCGACGCCGCGGTGCTCGCGGCCGGCGCGATCGCGGCCGCGGGCGTCATCGCCGCCGCGGCTCTTTTCCAGCGAAAGCCGCGCCCGGCCAAGGCCGCGCCCCCGGCGGCCTCCCCAGGTCGCGGGAAGCACGCCCGCACGCCGACGGAGATTCCGGCCCAGGGCTGGAAGGAAATCCTGATGCGGGTCTACGCCGAGATCTCGGACGACCGCCTTCTGGCGGTCGCCGCGGGCGTCACGTTCTACGGCCTGCTGGCGATCTTCCCGGCGATCGTCGCCCTCGTGTCGCTCTACGGTCTCGTCGCCGATCTCTCCACGCTGAACGACCAGCTCGCCTCCTTCGAGGGCGTGGTTCCCGGCGGCGCCCTGGACATCGCGCGCGATCAGGTCACCCGCATCGTGACCAAGAGCGACGGATCGCTCGGCTTCGCCTTCCTGTTCGGCCTCGCGGCGGCTCTCTGGAGCGCCAACGCCGGAATGAAGGCGCTCTTCGACGCGCTCAACGTCGTCTACGACGAACATGAGCGACGCTCGTTCTTTCGCCTCAACCTGATGTCCCTGACCTTCACGGCCGGCGCCATCGTGTTCCTGCTGCTCGCCTTCAACGCCATCGTGGTGCTGCCCATCACGCTCGACTTCGTCGGGCTGGGCGACCGCACCGAGACGCTGCTGTCGCTCGGCCGCTGGCCGTTGCTGTTCTGCGTGGTGATGCTCGGCCTCACGCTGCTCTACCGGTTCGGGCCAAGCCGCGCGCAACCGAAGTGGCGGTGGGCGGCCCCGGGCTCGCTGATCGCCGCGCTCATCTGGATCGCCGCCTCGGCGGGCTTCTCCTGGTATGCGGCCAACATGGCCACCTACAACGAAACCTACGGTTCCCTGGGGGCCGTGATCGGCTTCATGACCTGGATCTGGATCTCGGTCATCGTGGTGCTTCTCGGAGGCGAGCTGAACGCCGAGATGGAGCACCAGACCGCGGCGGACACCACCACCGGCGCCCCGCTTCCGCTGGGGCTCCGGGGCGCTCAGATGGCCGATAAGGTCGCGCCCTGATCAGCCCGGCGCGGAGACGCGCCGCAGCGTCAGATTGATCCGCCCGCCCTGCGGCAGCAGCGTCGAGGTGCCGGGATAGATCCGGTCGACGCCGTGAAACGCGAGCCGGCTTTCGCCGGCGAGCGCCATCGCGTCGCCGGACCCGAGGCGGAATGATCGCGTCGGGTCGGAGCGCCGGACGCCGCCCAGCCGGAACAGCGCCGTATCGCCGAGCGAGAGCGAGACCACGGGGGCGTCGAAGTCCTGTTCGTCGCGGTCCTGGTGCAGCCCCATCCGGGCGCCGGGCGCGTACCAGTTGACGAGGCAGGCTTCCGGGGCGGCCGCATAGCCGCCGATCTCGCGCCAGGCCTGCAACAATATGTCCGGAATCGGGGGCCAGGGTCTGCCCGTGACCGGGTGGGTCGACTGGTACCGGTAACCGCCCTCCGCGTCCGAGACCCAGCCGAGCGGGCCGAGATTCGTCATCCGCACCGAGAGCGGCTTGCCCGTGCGCGGCATCGTCGGCGTGTAGAGCGGCGCCGCCACGAGCGCCTCGCGCAGGAGAGCGAGCAGATCGCGCTGCGCCTGCGCCGACAGATAGCCCGGCCGCAGCCGCAGCCCCGCCGGCGCGCCGCTCACGGCCCCGTCATCGCCCGCCTTGCGACCGGAATTTGCCATCCTTATATACCCGCCGACCCGCGTAACCCGCGGAATTCCAAGGGACCGAAGGGTTGTGGAGGCTGGTCTGGCCGCCTCCGCAAGGCCGCTTCGGGGCCGTTCCGGTCCGCTTAAGAAGATGAGGAAGTGAGAGTCATGGGCAAGGTCATCGGGATCGATCTCGGAACCACCAATTCCTGCGTCGCCGTCATGGACGGGACTCAGCCGAAGGTCATCGAGAATTCGGAGGGCGCCCGCACGACGCCGTCGATCGTCGCGTTCACCGACAGCGGCGAGCGTCTGGTCGGTCAGCCGGCCAAGCGCCAGGCGGTCACCAACCCCGACCGGACCTTCTTCGCGGTCAAGCGGCTGATCGGCCGCCGCTTCGACGATCCGACGGTCGAGAAGGACAAGAAGCTCGTCCCGTACAAGATCGTTAAGGGCGACAATGGCGACGCCTGGGTCGAAGCCGACGGCAAGGCCTACTCGCCCTCCCAGATTTCCGCCTTCACGCTGCAGAAGATGAAGGAGACCGCCGAGGCGCATCTCGGCCAGAAGGTCGACCAGGCGGTCATCACCGTGCCGGCCTACTTCAACGACAGCCAGCGCCAGGCGACCAAGGACGCCGGCCGCATCGCCGGCCTCGAGGTCCTGCGCATCATCAACGAGCCGACGGCCGCCGCCCTCGCCTACGGCCTCGACAAGAAATCCTCCGGCACGATCGCGGTCTATGACCTCGGCGGCGGCACGTTCGACGTGTCGGTGCTCGAGATCGGCGACGGCGTGTTCGAGGTGAAGTCGACCAATGGCGACACCTTCCTGGGCGGCGAAGACTTCGACATGCGGCTGGTCGGCTACCTCGCCGACGAGTTCAAGCGCGAGCAGGGCATCGACCTGCGCAACGACAAGCTCGCGCTCCAGCGCCTGAAGGAAGCCGCCGAGAAGGCCAAGATCGAGCTGTCCTCGGCGAGCCAGACCGACATCAACCTGCCCTACATCACGGCCGACGCGTCCGGGCCGAAGCATCTCGCGCTGAAGCTGACCCGCGCGAAGTTCGAGAGCCTGGTCGACGACCTGATCCAGCGCACGATCGAGCCCTGCAAGGCGGCGCTCAAGGACGCCGGCGTCTCCGCCGGTCAGATCGACGAGGTGGTTCTGGTCGGCGGCATGACCCGCATGCCGAAGGTCCATGAGGTCGTGAAGCAGTTCTTCGGCAAGGAGCCCCACAAGGGCGTCAACCCGGACGAGGTCGTCGCGATCGGCGCCGCGATCCAGGCCGGCGTGCTCCAGGGCGACGTCAAGGACGTGCTGCTGCTCGACGTGACCCCGCTGTCGCTCGGCATCGAGACGCTGGGCGGCGTGTTCACCCGCCTGATCGACCGCAACACCACGATCCCGACCAAGAAGAGCCAGACCTTCTCGACCGCCGAGGACAGCCAGAACGCGGTCACGATCCGGGTCTTCCAGGGCGAGCGCGAGATGGCGGCCGACAACAAGCTGCTCGGCCAGTTCGACCTCGTCGGCATTCCGCCGGCGCCCCGCGGCGTGCCGCAGATCGAAGTGACCTTCGACATCGACGCCAACGGCATCGTCAACGTGTCCGCCAAGGACAGGGCGACGAACAAGGAGCAGCAGATCCGGATCCAGGCGAGCGGCGGCCTCTCGGACGCCGACATCGAGAAGATGGTCAAGGAGGCGGAGGCCAACGCGGCCGAGGACAAGAAGCGTCGCGCGCTCGTCGAGGCCCGCAACCAGGCCGAGGCGCTGATCCACTCGACCGAGAAGACCCTCGGCGAGCTCGGCGACAAGGCCGCGGCCGAGAAGCCGGCGATCGAGGCCGCCGTGGCGGAGCTGCGCACCGCGGTGGCGGGCGACGACGTCGAGGCCATCCAGGCCAAGACCAACGCGCTGGCCCAGGCCTCGATGAAGCTCGGCGAGGCCATGTACGCGCAGGGCCAGGCAGGCGAAGGCGGCGCGGAAGCGCCGGGTTCGACGGCCGAGGCCAAGGACGACGTCGTCGACGCCGACTTCGAGGAAGTCGACGACAAGAAGAAGTCCGCCTAAAGCTGACGATACGGTCGCGACCCTCGCCGCTTTCGACAAGGAAGCGCCGAGGGTCGCTTCGTCGTACCCGATCCCCGACACCGGAACGCCAGCGAGCGCCTGACGAAGACGCCCATGTCCAGACGCGATTTTTACGAGGTTCTCGAAGTCGAGCGCACCGCGAGCGACAGCGAGCTGAAGGCCGCCTACCGCAAGGCCGCGATGCGCTGGCACCCCGACCGCAACCCGGGGGATGCGGGAGCGGAGGCGCGCTTCAAGGAACTGAACGCCGCCTATGACTGCCTGAAGGATCCGCAGAAGCGCGCGGCCTATGACCGCTTCGGCCACGCCGCATTCGAGCAGGGCGGCATGGGCGGCCCGGGCCGCGGCGCCGACATGTCCGACTTCATGTCGGACATCTTCGAATCGTTCTTCGGCGACGGCCGCGCGCGCGGCCGCTCCTCGGGAGGCCGCGAACGCGGCGCCGATCTCCGCTACAACATGGAGATCACGCTCGAGGACGCCTATTCGGGCAAGACCGCCCAGATCCGCATTCCGACGAGCGTCGCCTGCGAGGCCTGTTCGGGCACCGGCGCGAAGCCCGGCTCGCGGCCCAAGCAATGCGCGACCTGCGGAGGCGCCGGCAAGATCCGCTCCAGCCAGGGCTTCTTCCTGATGGAGCGCACCTGCCCGACCTGCCACGGCCGGGGGGAGACCATCGACGATCCGTGCGAGGAGTGCGACGGCGCGGGCCGGGTCACCAAGGAGCGCATGCTCGAGGTGGCGATTCCGGCCGGCGTCGAGGACGGCACCCGCATTCGCCTGTCGGGCGAAGGCGAGGCCGGCCTGCGCGGGGGCCCGGCGGGCGATCTCTACATATTCCTGTCGCTCGAGAGCCATCCGCTGTTCCAGCGCGATGGAGCGGATCTCTACTGCCGCGTGCCGATCGCGATGACCACGGCCGCGCTCGGAGGCTCGTTCGAGGTGCCGACGATCGACGGCGGGCGCACGCGCGTGAAGATCCCGGAGGGCACGCAGTCCGGCATGCAGTTCCGCCTGAAGGGCAAGGGCATGCCTGTGTTGCGGACCAAGGATTTCGGCGACATGTACATCCAGGCCAATGTCGAGATCCCGCAGCGGCTGACACGGCGGCAGCGCGAGCTGCTCGAGGAGTTCGCCACCGAGGCGTCGGATTCGAACCATCCCGAGTCGACCGGCTTCTTCAGCCGCGTTAAGGAGTTTTTCGGCGGAGCGTGACCTTCTGCGCTTGCCGAGCCGCTTCGCCCTCTATCATCTTCCTGGCTTCGGAATCGCTCCGCCTGCCGCCCTCCTCACTGGAGTTCCCTGCGTCCATGCTCGAGATCGCGAGACGGACTCCACGCCGCCCTGGCAGCCGCGGCAAAGGCATCGATTTCGCCGATGAGGCGCGGTTCCTGAAGTCCTGGCTCGACAGGCCGCTGGTGACCGGGGCGGTCAGCCCCTCGGGCAAAGCGCTGGCCCGGATGATGGCCCGCTACGTGGATCCGTCCCAGCCCGGCCTCGTCCTCGAGATCGGGCCTGGAACCGGGCCGGTGACGGAAGCCCTGATCAAGCGCGGCGTCGCTCCGGAGCGCCTGCTGCTGATCGAGTACAATCGCGAGTTCGTGCCGCTGCTCGAGCGGCGGTTTCCCGGCGTGACCGTCGTCCAGGGCGACGCCTATACGGTCGAGGAGACCCTCGCCGGCCGCATCGACCAGCCGCTCACCGCCACGGTGTCCAGTCTTCCCCTGCTGACGAAGCCGGTGCGCCAGAGAGCCGCGCTGCTGGAGCAGTGCCTCAAGATGTCCCGGCCCGGCGCGCCGTTCGTGCAGTTCACCTACGGCCTGATGCCCCCCATCCCGCGCGAGGCCATCGGCGCGACGAGCGCAGTGGGCTCGCCTCGCGTGTGGCTCAATCTCCCGCCCGCGCGCGTATGGGTCTACAGCCGGCCGGCCGGCTCCGGCTCGCCCGCATCCGCGGCGCCCGCCGCGGTCTGACCCTTAGTCGGCGCGCGGGGCCCGCCGCCTTCCGCTCGCCACGGAGCCCTCGATGGCCGCACCCAAGATCGTCGTTTTCGCTGGCTCGATCCGGACGGGCTCGATCAACGAGAAGCTCGCGCGCGCGGCCGCAAGGTCGCTGGCGGCCGCCGGAGCGGAGGTCACCCATATTTCGCTGCGGGACTACCCGCTCCCGCTCTTTGACGCCGAACTGCAGGCGCGGGACGGCGTGCCGGATTCCGCGCGCCGCCTCGTGGATCTGTTCCTCGAACACCAGGGCGCGTTCGTCGCGAGCCCGGAATACAATGCGAGCTTCACGCCGCTGCTGAAGAACGCCTTCGACTGGATGTCCCGGATCAACATCGAAGGTCGCCCGCCGCTGCCCGCTTTCAAGCAGCGCGTCTTCGCCCTCGGGGCGGTCTCGAACGGCGCTCTCGGCGGCTACCGTGGGCTTACACAGCTGCGCGCCATGATGGAGCTCGGTCTCGGCGCGCTGGTGCTGCCCGACATGGTCGCGGTCGGAAACGCAGCGGAGGCGTTCTCGGAGGATGGGGGCCTCACGGCGCCGCGCACCTCCGCCTTCCTGGACGAGGTGGTGCGCAAGCTCGTCCACCATGCCGGAGCCCTCGCATGAGCGCGTCGGGACAGGCCGTGACCGCTCCTGCGCCGGCGGACCCCCGGGATCGGCTGATCGTCGGCCTCGACGTCGCCACCGTGGCCGAGGCCGAAGCGATGGTCGAGCGTCTCGGCGACTCGGTGGCGATCTACAAGATCGGCTTCGAGCTGGTGATGGCCGGCGGGCTCGCGCTCGCGGAGCGCCTGGCGCGCTCCGACAAGAAGGTGTTCGTGGACATGAAGCTCCACGACATTGGCGCGACCGTCGAGAAGGCCACGCGTCAGGTCGCGAGGCTCGGCGCCGCGTTCCTCACCGTCCACGCCTATCCGCAGACGCTGCGGGCGGCGGCCGAAGGCCGGGGGGACAGCAGCCTCAAGATCCTTGGCGTGACGGTGCTCACCTCCTGGGACGCAGCCGACATCCGCGAAGCCGGCTTCCAGGACACGCCTGAAGAGCTCGTCGCCCGCCGCGTCGGCCATGCGCTGGCCGCCGGAGCGGACGGCGTCATCTGCGCGCCGACCGACCTCGCCGGGGTGAGGCGGATCGCGCCGCGGCCGTTCCTCGCGGTCACCCCGGGCGTGCGACCCGCCGGGGCGGCGCTCGGCGACCAGAAGCGCGTCGCCACGCCAGGAGAGGCGATCAGGGCGGGCGCTGATCTGCTGGTGGTGGCGCGGCCGGTGATCGCAGCCGCCGACCCGCGCGCCGCCGCCGAAGACATCCTGGCCGAGATCGGGCGCGCCGGCTGACGCCTGAAGGTCGCAGTTCTCGCCGCGACCGCCGCGAGAATTAACGATCTGATAAGGATGACCTTGCGCGGGCGCTCACTATCGCGCTCTAGTCCACCGTTACGTGCGCAGTATCCTGTATCGGCGTCGAACGCGTGGGGACGCGGATGCCCGAAGTGGCGTGGGGTGGAGTGGTCTGCGTCGTTGACGACGACGAGACGATCCGGGACGTGCTTTCCGCCGCGTTCGACGCGGACGGATTTCTGCCGGAGTGCTTCAGCGACGGCGAGCTTTTCCTCGCCCGTGATTCCCAGTCGCCGCCGGCCTGCGTGTTGCTCGACGTCCTGATGCCCGGAATGTCGGGGCTGGACGTCCTGCGCGAGCTCAACGCGCGCGGCTCAACCTCCCCTGTGATCATGATCTCTGGCTCCGCCGACATTCCGACGGCGGTCGACGCGATCCGCCACGGAGCGCTCGACTTCATCGAGAAACCGTTCGATCCCCTCGAGGTGCTTCAGCGTGTGCGGAACGCGCTCGCCGCGAGCGGGGCCCGGGCCGACGCGACCGTGCGCAGCGGGCGCGCCGGCGAGATCGCGGGCGCCGACGCGCTGACGCCTCGCGAGCGGGAGGTCCTCGTGCTGATCGCAGGCGGCCAATCGAACAAGGAGGCGGGCCGGCGGCTTGGCATCAGCCCGCGCACCATCGAGGTCCACCGGGCCCGAATCATGGAGAAGCTCGGCGCCAAGAACGCCGCCGATCTGGTGCGGATTGTGATGTCGGCGACGGAAGGCCGCGCCGGGCCTGATCAGAAGACGGCCGGGTAGAGGTAAAGCACGATCACCCGCTGGATCAGGAAGATGATGAGCAGCAGGATGACCGGCGATATGTCGATGCCGCCAAGGAACGGCAGCACGTTCCGGATCGGCCGCAACAGGGGCTCAGTGATCCGGTAGAGGAAGTCGTAGATCCCGGCCACGACGCCGTTGCGCGGGTTGACCACGTTGAAGGCGACCAGCCAGGACAGGATCGCCGAGGCGATCAACAGCCAGACGTAAAGCTGCAAGGCGAGCAGAACGACGTCGAGAATCGCGCGCATGCGTCGAGGAGCCCCTTGGCGACGGAACGTGGCACGCGACCAATAACGGCCGTGGCCCGGCCGGGCAAGCCGCCGCGAGACCGGCGCTTGACAGTGCGCGGGCGGGCAACCTAAATGCGCGCCTTCGGGGATGCGGGGCCGTAGCTCAGTTGGGAGAGCGCTGCAATCGCACTGCAGAGGTCAGGGGTTCGAATCCCCTCGGCTCCACCACTTCCCCGGTGACGAACTTCTCCACATCCGCGTGACCTGAGCAGGCCTTTCCGGCCGGCTTCTCGGCTTGACCGACGCCGTCGGTCGATGAGCGTCAACGCCCGCGGCTTTCGACGCGACAGGCCGCATACCGGCGCAGGATCCCTCCGGCGCCTCCGGACGCCGGGAAGCGGGCGTCGCGTCCCGCCCCGCCGGAATCGCGATCTCTTCCGAACGGAAAGCGAGGGGTCGCTGGGGCGCGCCTCATTGTCCCGCAGAGCTCGATTCCTGACCCCGACGTCGCCGTGCGGCGGCGACGGGCCGCCCGGCCGTCGGGGTTTCCGATCGGCGCGCGCAGGGGTCGGCGGCACGTCGCGCGACACGCGCGCCCTGCTGGGCGTCAGGCGGCGCCGGATCGGCCGGTGCGCCCGCCCCACCTCCTGATTCTGACAACCCCCTGCAGGCCCCTCAGGCGCGCTCTGGAGCTTCTCCGGAGGCCGGAGGGGCTCGCCTGACGGCGGGTCTCAGCGGCCGCTCTGGCGGTCCCGAAACGCCTGCTCCATGGCGCGCCATCCCTCGGGCGCCTCGGCGGGGTCGACGGCAAAATCCGAGAGCTCATAGACCTGCCTGAGCTCGAGCTCGACGGGCGCGTCCTCGCGCGGCCAGCGCCTGACCCAATCGAGCGCCTCTTCCTTCGAGGCCACCTCGATGATGGTGAAACCCGCGACGAGTTCCTTGGATTCTGCAAACGGCCCGTCGGTGACGACGGGAGCCGCCCCGTCGCGTGAGATCCGGACGCGGGCGCCGGCCGACGTCGGCTTCAGCCCTTCTCCGGTGACCATCACGCCGGCGTCCAGCATCTGCTTGTTGTAGTCGCCCATCGCCTGGAGCAGCGCCTCGGAGGGCATCTTGCCGGCTTCCGTGTCGGCGTCGGCCTTGCGGATGATCATGAAGCGCATCGCATTCCTCCTCGGGGTTCGGCGGCCCCAGCCGCGGTCGGCTCTAGGACGTCCGAGGATGTCGCCAGCCGACAGGCGAAGCGACACAAAAAAAGGCGGCCCGGAGGCCGCCTTTTCAGATCCTGTCGCAGGAGCGTCAGCTCACTCGGCGGCCTCTTCGCGGCGCGGGCCGCGGCGGCGCCGGCCGCCGCCCGGGCGCTGCTCGTCGCCGCCCTCGGAGCCGGAACCGGCCTCAGCCGCCGGAGCCTCGCCGGCCGGAGCGGAGCCGCCCTTGGCCTCGAGGTCCTCGCCGGTCTCCTGGTCGACGACCTTCATCGAGAGGCGGGTCTTGCCGCGATCGTCGAAGCCCATGAGCTTCACCTTGACCTTGTCGCCCTCCTTGAGGACGTCCGAGACCTTGGCGACGCGCTCCTGGCTGATCTGGCTGACATGGACGAGGCCGTCCTTGGCGCCGAAGAAGTTCACGAAGGCGCCGAACTCGACGACCTTCACGACCGTGCCGTCATAGACCTGGCCGACTTCCGGATCCGAGGCGATCGACTTGATCCAGTTGATCGCCGCCTTGATGGCCTTGCCGTCGCTGGAGGCGATCTTGACCGTGCCGTCGTCCTCGATGTTCACCTTGGCGCCGGTCTTCTCGACGATCTCGCGGATCACCTTGCCGCCGGTGCCGATCACTTCGCGGATCTTGTCGGTCGGGATCTTGATGACCTCGATGCGCGGCGCGTACTCGCCGAGCTCCGAGCGTCCCGTCGCGATGGCCTTCGCCATCTCGCCGAGAATGCCGAGGCGGCCGTCCTTCGCCTGGCCGAGGGCGACCTTCATGATCTCCTCGGTGATGCCGGCGATCTTGATGTCCATCTGGAGCGCCGTGACGCCCTGATCGGTGCCGGCCACCTTGAAGTCCATGTCGCCGAGGTGATCCTCGTCGCCGAGGATGTCGGACAGCACCGCGAACTTCTCACCCTCGAGGATCAGGCCCATCGCGATGCCCGCGACCGGGCGCTTCAGCGGCACGCCTGCGTCCATCGCGGCGAGCGAGGCGCCGCACACGGAAGCCATCGAGGACGAGCCGTTCGACTCCGTGATCTCCGAGACGATGCGCAGCGTGTAGGGGAACTCGTCCGCCTTCGGCAGCATCGGGTGGATGGCGCGCCAGGCGAGCTTCCCGTGGCCGACCTCGCGGCGGCCGGGCGCGCCCATGCGGCCGGTCTCGCCCACCGAGTAGGGCGGGAAGTTGTAGTGGAGCAGGAAGCGCTCCTTGTAGGTGCCGCCGAGCGCGTCGATGAACTGCTCGTCCTCGCCCGTGCCGAGGGTCGCGACGACCAGCGCCTGCGTCTCGCCGCGGGTGAAGATCGCCGAACCATGGGTGCGCGGCAGGACGCCGACTTCCGAGAGGATCGGGCGAACCGTGGTGAGGTCGCGGCCGTCGATGCGGATCTTGTCGTCGAGGATCGCCCAGCGGACGATCTTGGCCTCGAGCTCCTTGAACACCGCGCCGAGCTTGAGCGGATCGACCGGGTTCTCGACGCCTTCGCCGGAGAGGGCGGCGAGCGCCTTCTTCTTAGCGGCCGAGACCGCGTCCTGACGGTCCTGCTTGCGCTTGATCTTGTAGGCGTCGCGCAGGTCCGACTCGACCAGCTCGCGCAGCTTGGCCTCGATCTCCGAGACGTCGTCGATCTGGTGGTCGCGCGGCTCCTTGGCGGCCTTCTCGGCGAGGCGGATGATCGCGTCGATCACCGGCTGGAAGCCCTTGTGGCCGAACATGACCGCGCCAAGCATGACTTCCTCGGAGAGCTCCTTGGCCTCCGACTCCACCATCAGCACCGCGTCCTGGGTGCCGGCCACGACCAGATCGAGATCGGAGGTCGGCATGCGGTCGGCGACCGGGTTCAGCACGTATTCGCCGTCGATGTAGCCGACGCGCGCGCCGCCGATCGGGCCCATGAAGGGCACGCCCGAGAGCGTCAGCGCCGCCGAGGCGCCGATCATGCCGACGATGTCGGGATCGTTCTCAAGGTCGTAGGAGAGAACGGTGACGACGACCTGGGTGTCGTTCTTGTAGCCGTCCGCGAACAGCGGACGGATCGGCCGATCGATCAGCCGCGACGTCAGCGTGTCCTTCTCGGTCGGGCCGCGCTCGCGCTTGAAGTAGCCGCCCGGGATGCGGCCCGCGGCGTAGTACTTCTCGGTGTAGTTGACGGTCAGCGGGAAGAAGTCGACGCCGGCCTTCGGGGCCTTGGCGGAGACGGCGGTCGCGAGCACCGTGGTCTCGCCATAGGTGACGAGCACGGCGCCGTCAGCCTGACGGGCGACATGGCCCGTCTCGAGCGTCAGCGTGCGGCCGGCCCACTCGATCTTTTCGCGATGAATTTCGAACATGCGTCTGTTGTCCTTGGGTCTGAGACCTCAAGGAAGCCGTCGGGCTCTGTCTTTACGCCACGGGCAAGACGGCGCGGCGCTTCCTCCCTGAACGGAGAAGCGCCCTGCGATCCTGCCCCATGACGTTCGGGCCCGATGGCGTCCCGGGTCCCTTTCGTCTGTCATTCGTCGCCGGCGCCCCATTGCGCCGGTGACGGCATTGAATTCAGCGGCCGAAGATCGGCTTCGGTCGCTTGTGCTTCTTTCGCGTCCCGAAAGCGGTCAGCGACGCCCGGCCTGCGGCCGGGCGCGGACAAGCGTCAGCGGCGGATGCCGAGACGCTCGATCAGGGTCTGGTACCGGGCCGGATCCTTGCTCTTGACGTAGTCGAGCAGCGAGCGGCGCTGGCTGACCATCTTCAGCAGACCGCGACGCGAATGGTTGTCCTTCGCGTGGGTCTTGAAGTGCTGGGTCAGATTGGCGATGCGCTCGGTCAGCACGGCGACCTGCACTTCCGGCGAACCGGTGTCGCCTTCCTTGGTCGCGTACTGGGCGACCACTTCCTTCTTGCGTTCAGCGGTGATCGACATCGGGTCTCTCGTTCGATCGGTTGTTGGTTCCCGGCCGGCTCAAGGCCGGTCGAGGTTGAAGATGCGTCGGGGATGGAGTTCGCCGCGTTCGATCTCGGCGAGCGCGATCAACGCGCCGTCGGCCGTCACGGACACCGTACCCTGGAAGGTCGGGGCATCCCGTCCACGCAGCAGCACCGGCTGCCCATTGAGCAGTCGGGCCGCCTCCGCCCTGTTGACGGCGAGCGCCGGGATGTCGTCCAGCGCCGTCTCGACAGGAAGGAGAGCGTCAGCGAGACCTTGCTCGCCGCCGGCACCCTGTCGCAATCGCTCCAGTTCGTCCAGCGAAATCGCGTGTTCCTCGTTGAAGCCGCCCACCATCGTGCGTCTCAGCGAGACGATGTGAGCGCGTGTGCCGAGCGCCCGCCCCATGTCGCGCGCGATCGCCCGGACATAGGTGCCCTTGCCGCACTCGGTCTCGAAAACGGCGCGATCCGGCGCCGGCATGTCGACGAGATCGAGCCGGTGGACGTCGACGATCCGGGGCTCGAGGATCACCTCCTCGCCCTCGCGCGCGAGGTCATAGGCCCGCGCGCCGTCGATCTTCAGCGCCGAGAACTTCGGCGGGATCTGGGAGACCTGTCCGCGGAAGGACGGCAGGACGTCGAGGATCGCCTCACGCGTCGGGCGGTGTTCGGACGTCTCGACCGCCTCCCCTTCGGCGTCGTCGGTGTTGGTCTCGACCCCCCAGAGAACCTCGAAGCGATAGACCTTGCGGCCGTCCATCACGAACGGCACGGTCTTGGTCGCCTCGCCGAACGCGATCGGCAGAATTCCGGAAGCGAGCGGATCGAGCGTGCCGGCGTGGCCCGCCTTCTTGGCTTGGTAGAGCCAGCGGGCCTTCGAGACGGCGTGCGTCGAGGTGACGCCGATCGGCTTGTCGAGCACCAGCCAGCCCGAGATGTCGAGCCCCTTCTTCCGGCGGCTCACCGCTCGTCCTCCGGCTCGTCGGTCCGCAGGTCGCGGGCGACTTCCGGCGAACGGAGCAACGCGTCGATCTGCGAACCGCGGTCGAAGCTGTCGTCGATGCGGAAGCGCAGGTCCGGCGCGGACTTCAGCGCCAGCCGCTTCACCACCATCATCCGAAGCTGCTTGCGGTTGGCGTCGAGCGCCTTCAGCACCTTCTCCTCGTCCTTGCCGCCGAGCGGCATCACGAAGGCGGTCGCGAGCTTGAGGTCGGGCGTCATCCGGACTTCGGGCACGGTGATGACGTGCTTCTCGAGCACCGGGTCCATCACCTCGCCGCGCTGAAGCACGTCGGCGAGCGCATGGCGCACGAGTTCGCCCACGCGAAGCATGCGCTGGGAGGGGCCCTTCGGCCCGGATTGGCGTGACATGATTTCTTCCTTTGCGCCGAGCGGCCGCCTCGCGGCGAGCCGTCAGGACCGGGATCGGACCGGCCATGAGCGGGATGTTCGATCTGTAAGCGTCCAGGCCGGGCGACCGGCCGTCCTCAGGACTGACGCTCTTCGGACGCGCGGTCCGGCTCGAGACGGCTTCGCCGCTTCGGCCGGAACGTCGCGTTCATGCGTTCGCGATCAGAGCGACCGCTTCACCTCGGTGACGCGGTAGCACTCGATGACGTCGCCGGCGCGCATGTCCTGGTAGTTCTCGAAGGACATGCCGCACTCGGTGCCGGCGCGCACTTCCGGGACATCGTCCTTGAAGCGCTTGAGGGTCGCGAGCTTGCCCTCGTGGATGACGACGTTGTCGCGGATGAGACGCACGCCGGCGCCCTTCTGGACGACGCCTTCCGTGACCAGACAGCCGGCGATCTTGCCGACCTTGGTGACCGAGAAGATCTCGAGAATCTGGGCGTTGCCCAGGAACTCCTCGCGCCGCTCCGGCGACAGCATCCCGGACATGGTCGACTTAATGTCGTCCACCAGGTCGTAGATGATGTTGTAGTAGCGGATCTCGGTGCCGGTCCGCTCCGCCGCATCGCGCGCTTCCTTCAGCGCGCGAACGTTGAAGCCGAGCACGGCGGCGTTCGAGGCCGAGGCGAGGATCACGTCGCTTTCCGTCACGCCGCCGACCCCGGAGAGCAGGACGCGAACGCCCACCTCGTCGTTGCCGATCTTTTCGAGCGCCTGGACGATCGCTTCCACCGAACCCTGGACGTCGCCCTTGATCACCAGCGGAAGCTCCTTCCGGCCGGCGACCTTGATCTGCGACATCATCTCCTCGAGGCCGGAGACGCGGACGGTGGCGCGGGCCGCCGCCTTCTCGCGCTTCTGGCGCGTGCGGTACTCGGCGATCTCGCGGGCGCGGGCCTCGTTCTCGACGACCGCGAGCCGGTCGCCGGCCTCCGGCGCGCCGTTGAAGCCGAGGATCTCCACCGGAGTGGACGGCCCGGCCTCCGCGACGTTGCCGCCCTTGTCGTCGACGAGGGCGCGCACGCGACCCCATTCGGAGCCCGCCACGACGATGTCGCCCTGGCGCAGCGTGCCGCGCTGGACCAGCACGGTCGCGACCGGGCCGCGGCCGCGGTCGAGCTTCGCCTCGATCACGGTTCCCTCGGCCGTCCGGTCGGGGTTCGCCTTCAGCTCGAGAATCTCGGCCTGCAGCTGGATGATCTCGAGCAGCTTGTCGAGGTTCTCGCCGGTCTTGGCCGACACCTCGACCTCGAGCGTCTCGCCGCCGAGCGACTCGACCTGGATCTCGTACTGCAGAAGTTCGCCGCGCACCTTGCCGGGGTTGGCGTCTTCCTTGTCGATCTTGTTGATCGCCACGATGATCGGCACGCCGGCCGCGCGGGCGTGGTTGATGGCCTCCGCCGTCTGCGGCATGACGCCGTCATCGGCGGCCACCACCAGCACCACGATGTCCGTCGCCTTGGCGCCGCGGGCGCGCATCGCCGTGAAGGCGGCGTGGCCCGGCGTGTCGATGAAGGTGAGCTTGCCGCCGAGCGGCGAGGTCACCTGATAGGCGCCGATATGCTGCGTGATGCCGCCCGCTTCCCCGCGCTGGACGCTGGTGTGGCGGATCGCGTCGAGCAGCGACGTCTTGCCGTGATCGACATGGCCCATGATGGTGATCACCGGCGGACGCGGCTGCAGCGACTCCACGGGATCGGCCTCGTCGAACAGGCCTTCCTCGACGTCGCTCTCCGCCACGCGGCGCACCGTGTGGCCGAGCTCCTCGGCGAGGAGCTGCGCCGTGTCGGCGTCGATGAGGTCGGTGCTCTTCTTCATGACGCCCTGCTTCATGAGCAGGCGCACCACGTCGATCGCGCGCTCCGACATGCGGTTCGCGAGCTCCTGGACCGTGATGGTCTCCGGCAGCGTCACCTCGCGGGCCAGCTTCTCCTTCGGCTCCTGCACGCCCTTCATGCGCTGGACGCGGCGGCGGTAGGAGGCGACGGAGCGCGTGCGGTCTTCGCCGCTCGATCCGGTCGCGGTGGTGATGGTCAGGCGGCCGCGCTCCTTGGTCGGAGCGGCGCGGGTGCGCTCGGGCTTCGGAGGCGTGACCGGCCGGGCAGGGCCCGGACCCATGCGGCGCGGCGCGGCGCGGGCGGGCTCCTCCACGTCCGGCATAGGCCGGCGCGTGGGCGTGGCGGGGCTCGCGCCCTCGAAGCTGCGCGGGCGCGGCGCGGCGGACGACGGCGCGCGCGCAGCCGGAGCCGACGTCGGGGCGGGCGCGGGCGCGGCGGGCGCCGGCGCCTCTTCGCCGAGACGCTTGGCGGCCTCGACCTCAGCGCGACGCTTGGCCTCTTCCTCCTGCTGGCGACGCGCGTCCTCCTCGCGCTTGCGCGCTTCGGCGGCGAGCCGCTCACGTTCTTCGTTCGCCTCGCGGATGATCCGGGCGCGCGCCTCCTCTTCGGCGCGCTTGCGGTCCTCGGCCTCGCGAACCCGCGCGCCGGCGAGCGCCTGGGCGCGGGCGCCCATCTCGTCGCTGGTCAGCGTGCGCAGCACCATTCCGGCGCCCGGTCGGCCGCCCCCGGCGGGACGCTGGGGCGCGGGCCGCGGCTGGCTCGGCGCGGGCGACGCCTCCTGTCGGGCGGGCGGCGGCGTGGGAGCAGCGGGACGCGGAGCTGCAGGGGCGGGAGCAGGCGGCGCGGCCTGGGCCTTCGCCTCGCCGGGCGTCAGGACCCGTCGCTTCACCTTCTCAACCACCACCGCATTGGTGCGGCCGTGGCTAAAGCTCTGCCGCACCACGCCGGATTCCGACGGACGCTTCAGCGTCAGCGTCTTCGGCGAGGCCGTCAGAGTCTTATCGCCCGTATTCTTCGTATCCGTCATGCCCTGTCCGTTCCTACGGGCTTGTCGCCCGACCCTGCATCCGTCGACCGGGCGGCGTCCGCCGGGTCTGACCCTTCGCTCACGTCCCTGTACCGCGCGAGCGCATCGCATCGCGCGAGAAAAGCAGCGCTGACCGGGCCTGCGAGTAGCGCTGCATGTACCACATTCGACCGCCCCAACGCCAAGTCCAATTGCCCGGAGCGGAACAGCCGCACCCGACGGACCTGCGCGGACCTGCCGAGGCGGGTCAGCGCCTGGCCGAGCTTGCGCACGCCATCCGGGCTCGCATCGGCGGCCTCGATCAACGCCACCACGGGCTCGCCCGCAAGCGCCGCCTCAACCTTCGCGAAGCCGCATGTCAGCCGACCCGCCTTGTTGGCGAAGCCCAACATGGCGAGGGCCTGCCGCTCGATCAACTCGTCCACCCGCTCCGGGAGTTCCGGATCGACCTGAACGGGCTCCCGGAATCCGCGCGCGAAAGCCTTGCGCTTGATCGCGAGCCGAACCGCGCCGGCGTTCGCCGTCACCCAGACGCCCCGCCCCGGCAGGGCGCGCTTCAGATCGGGCACGACGGCGCCGTCCGGCGCGCGGACGAAGCGGATCAGCTCCTCCGCCGGCAGGACGGCCCGCGTCGCCACGCAGGTGCGCTCGGGGGCGGCGCGATCGTCCTCGCGTTCCGCCCCTGGAGCGCTCTCGTCACGCGCCGGCAGGCTCGGCCGCTCCCTCATCGGCCGGCGCCTCCTCCTCGGGCTGCGCCAGGTCGGCCTCGTCGATCCAGCCCGCCTTCACGCGCGCCTGCATGATGATGTGCTCGGCCTCGTCGCGCGAGATCTCGAAACCGTCGAGCGCGCCCGCCTCGCGGCGCGCCTCGGGGCCCGAGCGATCGATCCAGCCGACCAGGTCGTCGGTCGCGCAGCCGGCGAGATCCTCCACCGTCTTGATGTCGTGCTCGCCGAAGGCGACCAGCATCGCGGTGGTGACGCCCGGCACTTCCCTGAGCTCGTCGGCGACGCCAAGCTCCCGACGCTTTTCGTCGTGCTCGGCCTCGATGCGCGCCAGATAGTCCTGAGCGCGGTTCTGGATCTCGGAGGCCATGTCCTCGTCGAAGCCTTCGATCGAGGCCAGCTCGCCGAGATCGACATAGGCGACCTCCTCGACCGAGGTGAAGCCTTCCGCGGCCAGCAGCTGGCCCAGCGTCTCATCGACGTCGAGCGCCTCCATGAAGGTCTGCGTGCGCGCCAGGAACTCCTTCTGGCGGCGCTCGCTCTCCTCGGCCTCCGTCAGGATGTCGATGTCCCAGCCGGTGAGCTGGGAGGCGAGGCGCACGTTCTGGCCACGACGGCCGATCGCGAGCGACAGCTGGTCGTCCGGAACCACGACCTCGATCTTGGCGCTGTCCTCGTCGAGCACGACCTTCACGACCTGCGCGGGCTGCAGCGCGTTGACGATGAAGGTGGCGGCGTCGGGCGACCACGGAATGATGTCGATCTTCTCGCCCTGCAGCTCCTGCACGACCGCCTGGACGCGCGAGCCGCGCATGCCGACGCAGGCGCCCACGGGATCGATCGACGAGTCGCGCGAGATCACCGCGATCTTGGCGCGCGAGCCAGGGTCGCGGGCGACCGCCTTCACCTCGATCACGCCGTCATAGATTTCCGGCACTTCCTGCGCGAACAGCTTCGCCATGAACTGCGGATGCGTGCGGGACAGGAAGATCTGCGGTCCGCGCGGTTCGCGGCGGACGTCGTAGACATAGGCCCGGACGCGGTCGCCGACGCGGAACAGCTCGCGCGGCAGCAGTTCGTCGCGGCGCACGATCGCCTCGCCGCGACCGAGGTCGACAACCACATTGCCGTATTCGACCCGCTTCACGAGGCCGTTCACGATGTCGCCGATGCGGTCCTTGTACTCCTGGTACTGCCGGTCGCGCTCGGCGTCGCGGACCTTCTGGACGATGACCTGCTTGGCCGACTGCGCGGCGATGCGCCCGAAATCGAACGGCGGCAGCGTCTCGGCGATGTAGTCGCCCGCCTGCGCGGCCGGGTTCTTGCGGCGCGCGTCCTCGACCGAGATCTCGATGTTGTCGTTCTCGACCTGATCGACCACCAGCATCAGCCGCGACAGCCGGATCTCGCCCGACTTCGGGTTGATCTCGGCGCGGATTTCGGTCTCCTGGCCATAGCGCGACCGCGCGGCCTTCTGGATCGCGTCCTCCATCGCCTCAAGCACGATGGCCTTGTCGATAACCTTCTCGCGGGCGACGGCCTCGGCGATCTGCAGAAGCTCGAGCCTGTTGGCGCTCACCGCCATGTCACGTCACCTCCGTCCTTTCGAGGCGGACTTCTGACCGTCCCCGTCGTTGTGTCCGTCATCCGTCTCCGGGATGTCGGCAGCGTCGTCCGGCGCGCGGCCGGCGGCTTTCGCCCGGCGCAGCGCCTCGCGGATGAGATCGTCCGTAAGCACGAGCCGCGCCTCGCTGATGTCCGCGATCGGCAGCGCCACGCGCACGGGCTCGTCCTTCTTGGCGTCATCGCGGCGCAGGATGGCGTTGAGGCCTTCCGCGCCCTCGATCACCCCCTTGAAGCGCTTCCGCCCCTCGACCGGGACCTCCATCTCCACCTTGGCGAGATGTCCGGCCCAGCGCGCGAAGTCCGAGACCCTGACCAGGGGGCGATCGATCCCCGGCGAGGAGAGCTCGAGATTGTAGGCGCGGTCGATCGGATCCTCGATGTCGAGCACGGGCGAGATCGCCTTGGAGGCCACTTCGCAGTCGTCCACCGTGAACGTGCCGTCAGCGCGCTCCGCCATGATCTGCAGCGTGTAGCCGTCCCGGCCCGAGCTCTTCACCCGAACGAGCCGGAAGCCGAGATCGAGCAGCGTCGGAGCCACGATGGCGGCGACGCGAGCGTCAACGCCGCTCTCCGTCACGAGCCGCGGCTCGTCGAGCGGACTTTCGGTGTCGAGCGGGAAACCGTCTGCCATGAGCCTAAATGGTTTTGGAGCGGGCCCTGGTGGACCCACCCTCGAAGGGCCCTTACGAGCCAGTCGACGATGTCTTGAATGTCCGTGATATACGCTCCGCGCCCGGGGATCGCAAGGCCCGCGCCGCCGGCCGCCCGCGCAACCCGGCGTTAATGCCCGGAACAGAAGCTCGGGCGCTTCTTCGAAATCCCTGCACCGCTTCGTGGGATCCCCCCATGTTCCCCCCGCTAGCCCTGAGCAAAGGAAAAGCCTTCCTCGTGAGACATAGGGTCAAGATCCTGGACGGCGGGCTGCTGCTCGCGCTGCTCGCGGCCGCGACGCTCTTCGCCTTCGAGTTCGACGTCTTCCAGCATCTGGGACGCGAGACGGAATCGCAGGAGAGGGTGGAACTCGACGAGCTCATGGCTCTGTCCACCCTGAGCATGCTGGCCGTCCTGACGTTCTTCTGGAGGCGCGCCCGCGACCACAAGCGGGAAAACGAGCGGAGGATCGCCGCGGAGGAGGAGGTGATGAGGCTCGCCCTGCAGGATCCGCTGACAGGGCTGCCGAACCGGCGCCGCTTCGAAGAAGCCCTGAGGGCCGCGTTGCTGGCGCTGCCGCCGGAGCCCGAGGCGCACGCGCTGCTGATGATCGACCTTAACGGGTTCAAGAAGATCAACGACATCCATGGTCATCCGGTCGGCGACCAGGTGCTGGTCCATATCGGCGCGCGGCTCCTGCGGGCGGTCCGCGAGCAGGATCTGGTGGCGCGGCTCGGCGGCGACGAGTTCGTCATCCTCTCGCGGAACGTGGAGGGAGCTGAGGGCGCGGCCAACATCGCCCGCCGGGTCCTGGACAGCCTCGACGAGCCGGTCGTCACCTCGAGCGGAAGCCACGCGATCGGGCTCGGGATCGGCGTGGCCCTCGCGCCGCAGGACGCGACGACCGCCGACGAACTGGTCCGGAAAGCCGACGTCGCGCTCTATCGCGCCAAGGCGGAGCCGGCCTCCAGCGTCCGCTTCTTCGAGCCGGCGATGGACGTGCAACTGCAGCAGCGCGACGAGCTGGAGCGCGCCATCCGGGGCGCCGTGGAGGCTGACGAGATCCAGCTGCGCTTTCAGCCCGTCGCCCGCATCGGCGGCGGCATCGCGGCCTTCGAGGCGTCGCCGCTGTGGTCCCATCCGAAGTTCGGCGAGATCGCAGCGGATCGGCTGTCGCCGATCGCGGAAGGAGCCGGGGTTCTGCCGCGCCTCACCGAGCAGCTGCTCCGCCGCGGTTGCGGAGCCGCGACCGCCTGGCCGGATTGGGTCAGGCTGTCGCTCGACCTTCCGGGCGCGCTGCTGCGGGACAGGAGCTTCGCCGACCGCATCCTCGCCGTGCTGCGCGAGACCGGGCTTCCGCCTCAACGGCTGAAGATCGAGATCGACGAGGGCGCGCTGATCCGCGACGCGGAAGCCGCCGAGATCCTGATCACGCCGCTGCGGGCGGCGGGCATTTCGATCGTCGCGGACAATTTCGGCACCGGCTACTCGGACCTCAGGAACCTGCAGCGCCTCAAGCTCGACGGCATCAAGATCGACGGCAGCTTCGTCGCCGCTATGGAGCACGACCGGCAGGCGGCCGTGATGGTGCGCACGCTGATCGGCATCGGCCAGGGCCTGGACCTCTCCGTGATCGCGGACGGGGTGGCCACGAAGGCGCAGACCGAGGAGCTTGCGCGCCAGGGCTGCCAGCAGGCCCAGGGCGAGCTGATCGGCTCGCCGGTCTCGGCCGAGCAGGCTCGCGCGATGGTCGGGAACGGCCATCGCAGCGAGAGCTTCGCCGGCTGACCTGATACACGCCTGAAGCGCGCGCCGCCGCGCGCTCGTTTCCGGCTTACGGAGGAAGCCCCATGCCTGACGTCCGCGCCATCTGCGCCATCGGCCTCCGCGGCCAGCTCGGCCTCAACGGCCACCTTCCCTGGGAAGGCGACCAGCGGCCGGAGTTCACCGCCGATGTCGCCCGCTTCTTCGACATCACCCGGGGCCATGTGCTGATCGCCGGCCCGACGACGATCGGGGCGGTTCCGGACTGGGCGAAGAAGCAGATGACGACCTTCGTGATCCGCTCGCACATGGACCCCCGCGAGGTCCTGAGGCAGTTCCGCGGCCGCGTCGTCTATATGGGCGGCGGCCCCAAGGCCTGGGACGTCTACGCGCCGTTCATCCGGCACTGGGACATCAACCGGCTGCCCTATGACGGCGAGGCGGATCGCTGGTTCAAGCCCGAGTGGCTCGTCGCGGGCGGCACCAGCGTCGACTAGTCGCCGGCGTCCTGCGCCTCGCCCAGTCGGTCCGCCAGGTCTCCCACATTGCCGGCGAGGTTACGCAGCGCGAAGACGACGCCCATGGCCGGCACGGCGGCCCCTATATCGACCGACTCGTCGCCGTGGCGAAGACGGGAGACGGCGGCGTCGAGGCCGGCGAGCCGCGCCTCCACCTTCGAGCGCCCCTGTCCGGCCGAACGTCCCGCGGCGATGTCGTCGAGCATATCGGCGACCGCCAGGATCATGTCGTCCGGGACCTGCCCCAGCAGTTCGCGCGGAGCGTCCGAGGTCGCGAGCGTCCGGCCCACTGCGACCGCGTCATTGCGCACGCGCCACAAGGCTCTCGCGAGCGCCGCTCCGGCCTCCGCGGCGTCGCGTCCGCCGGGCGCCCGCTTGGCGTCCGCGACCGCCTTCTCGAACGCGGCGAGCTTGCGCCGGATGGCTTCCTGGGCCCCGAGCAGCGCCCGCATCGCCTCGGGGGCGGGCTGGCGACCGGGCGCGCCGCGCAGCACTTTCGCGATATCGCCGGCGATGGCGCGGGCCTCCCGGGCGAGATCCCGGTCGATCGTCGTCGGAAACACCACCAGGGTGGTGATCACGCCGATCACGCAGCCGACCAGCACCTCGAAGATGCGGTCGAAGGCCGTATCGAGCGTGTTCCCGTTGCTCGCGGTCGCGACAAGCAGGATCGCGGCCGTGATTGGCGCGATCCTCAGCATCGGCCGTCCGGCCGCCGCGAAGGCGAGCGCCGCCACCGTGACGGTGAGCGTGACGGAGGTTCCAAGCAGCGTATGCGGATGCAGGAACGCCGCCACCCCGCCCACGACGGACCCGACCACGGTGCCGACCGCCCGCTCCTGAGCGGCCGCGACCGTGCCGCCAAGGTTCGCCTGCACGACGATCAGCGCGGTGATCACGCTCCAGTAGCCCTGGGGCAGTTGCAGCAGCGTGGCGATCACGAACGCGGCGCCCGCGGCCGTCGCGACCCTGATCGCGAAGCGCATGTCCACGGCGTACCGGGCGGGAAAGCGAACTTGCATGGCGGCCGCGCTTTCAGGGAGCCGGTTACCTGTGCCGCCGGCGCCTGTTTGACCAGCCCCGCCGGCCCAGTCCGCCGGCGCATCGGGAAGATGCGCTCGCGGCGTATTCTCTTGGGGCCGGTTTCGCGGTAAGGCTTGGCCCGTGAAGGTCGGCGAGAGCCGACCGCGGGAGTCGCCAGATCCGGCCGTAATGACAGCCAGCCGCCCAAAACTGTTCGTCAAGTCCTACGGCTGTCAGATGAACGTCTACGACGCGGATCGCATGGCGGACGCGCTTGCGCCCGACGGCTACGTCGCGGCCGACGGCGTCGACGATGCCGACGTCATCGTGCTCAACACCTGCCACATCCGCGAGAAGGCGTCCGAGAAGGTCTATTCCGAACTCGGGCGCATCCGGAAGATGAAGGCCGAGACCGGGCGCTCCCCTGTGGTCGCCGTGGCCGGCTGCGTCGCGCAGGCGGAAGGCGCCGAGATCCTGCGCCGGGCCCCGGTGGTGGATCTGGTGGTCGGGCCGCAGAGCTATCAGCGCCTGCCGGAATTGCTGCGCGAAGCGAAGGCCGGCGGCCGCCCGGTCGACACCGAATTCGCGGTCGAGGACAAGTTCGAGCGGCTGGCGGCCCCGACCCCCAAGGCGATCCGCGGCCGTGGCGTGACCGCCTTCGTCACGGTGCAGGAAGGCTGCGACAAGTTCTGCACGTTCTGCGTCGTGCCCTATACGCGAGGCGCCGAGGCGTCGCGGCCGGTGTCGCAGATCGTCGCCGAGACGGAGCGCCTGGTGGCGGCGGGCGTCCGGGAGGTCACGCTGCTGGGGCAGAACGTCGACGCCTATCACGGCGAGGGGCCGGACGGCCGCGACTGGTCGCTCGCGCGCCTGCTCTACGAGCTCGCGGAGATCCCGGGGCTCGCCAGGCTTCGCTATACGACGAGCCACCCGCGCGACATGGCTGACGACCTGATCGCCGCCCACCGCGATCTCGGCAAGCTGATGCCCTATCTGCACCTGCCGGTGCAGTCGGGCTCCGACCGCATCCTGGCGGCGATGAACCGCAAGCACACCGCGGCGGACTATCTGCGGCTGGTGGAGCGCATTCGCGCCGCCCGTCCGGACCTCGCCCTGTCGGGCGATTTCATCGTTGGGTTTCCGGGGGAGACCGACGCGGATTTCGAGGCGACGCTCGCCATCGCTCGGGAGGCCGCCTACGCGAGCGCCTTCACGTTCAAGTACAGTCCGCGCCCCGGCACCCCGGCGGCGGACCGTGCGGGGCAAGTCGACGAGGGCCTCAAGACCGAGCGGCTGCTCCGCCTGCAGGCGTTGATCACTGAACAACAGGCCGCCTTCGCGCGTTCTCTCGTCGGTCGGCGCATCGACGTGCTGCTTGACCGGCCCGGCCGTCACCCCGGGCAGATCGCGGGTCGTTCGCCCTATCTTCAGCCTGTGCAACTGGTCGGGCCGGGCGCCGAGGCAGGCGACGTCATCGAGGCGGTGGTCACCGATGTGGGCCCCAACAGCCTGTTCGCCGCGCCTGCGGGCGACGCGCGCGGATCTTCAGCCCGGCTCGCGGAGACCGCTATTTGAGCGCTGAGACCATCGTGCGCGGCTTCGACCCGCTGCGTGGACCCGCCTCCCGGCAAGCCCCAGGCGTCCGCGGCGCCGCGGCCCCGGGAGAAGTGGTCCTCGCGTTCGAGGACAACCGTCACGCGTCGAGCCTGTTCGGCTCGCATGACCAGAACCTCGCATTCCTCGAGCGCCGGCTGAGCGTCGAGGCGACGGTGCGCGGAAACCATGTGGCGCTGCGCGGCCCGATCGAGGCCTGCCAGCAGGCCCGGAAGGTCCTCGAAAGCCTCTATGACCGCGTCCGCCGCGGCGAGAGCGTCGCGCTCGGCGACGTCGACGGCGCGATCCGGATGACGACCGCGCAGGGCCAGCTGTTTCCGTCCGACGGCGACGGGCCCCGTCCGGGCTTCACCCAGGTCTCGACCCGCAAGAAGACGATCGTCGCCCGCACCGGGGCGCAGGACGCCTATATGCGGGCGCTCGCCCGCCACGAACTGGTGTTCGCCACCGGCCCCGCCGGGACCGGCAAGACATACATCGCCGTCGCCTGGGCGGCGGCGCTGATCGAGCGCGGCGAGGCCGACCGCATCATCCTCTCCCGCCCGGCGGTCGAGGCCGGCGAGCGGCTCGGCTTCCTTCCCGGCGACATGAAGGAGAAGGTCGACCCCTATCTCCGTCCGCTTTACGATGCGCTCTACGACGTGATGCCGCCCGAGAAGGTCGAGCGCGGCATGGCTTCGGGCATGATCGAGATCGCGCCGCTCGCCTTCATGCGCGGTCGGACGCTCGCCAACGCCGTCGTGCTGCTCGATGAGGCCCAGAACACTTCTTCGATGCAGATGAAGATGTTTCTCACCCGGCTCGGCGAGAACAGCCGCATGATCATCACCGGCGACCCGACCCAGATCGATCTTCCGTCCGGCCAGGTCTCCGGCCTCGCCGAGGCGATCGGCCTCCTCGAGGAGGTCGAAGGCGTCGGCGTCACGCGCTTCACGGCCGCCGACGTGGTGCGCCACGAGCTCGTCGCCCGCATCGTTCGCGCCTATGAGGGCGCGCATCCGAGCCAGAACCCGTGACCCTCGAGCCATGAGCCCGGATCGACCTACTCCCGTCGCGCTCGAGGTCGAGCGCGACAGCGACCTCTGGAGCGTTCTGCCGGAGGCGGAGGCGATCATCGCGAAAGCCGTGAGCGCGGCCTTCGCGGAAGCCGGATTGCTCGCGCGTCCCGACGCCGAGCTCGCCGTGACGCTCGCGGACGACGCGCGGGTCCGCTCCCTCAACGCCGAGTGGCGGGCCAAGGATCGCCCGACCAACGTCCTCACCTTCCCGGCGGTCGAGCCGGACGAGACGGCGGAAGCGCCGATGCTCGGCGACGTCATCCTCGCCTTCGAGACCGTCGCGCGCGAGGCCCGCGATGAGCAGAAGACGCTGGGCGATCACGTCGCGCACCTCACCATCCACGGCGTCCTGCATCTCTTTGGCTTCGATCATCTCGAGGATGACGAAGCCGACGCCATGGAGGCGATCGAGATCCGGGCCCTGGCCCGCATCGGAGTCGCCGACCCTTATGCGGCCATCGTCGAAACCCCCACGAACAGCTGAGCCGACCTCCCCGATGCCCCCTTCAGAACGCCATGCCCGCCCTGGCGCAGCGGTCCTCGCAACCGGCGAGGCGCGCGACAACTGGCTGGAGCGGCTGCGGACCTTCGTCGGGTTCGGCTCGCACCCGACGGCCCGCGAGGACATAGCGGAGGCGCTCGAGGAGGCGGCCGAGGATTCCTCGGTGAACGCCCAGGAGCGCACGCTGCTCCGCAACGTGCTGGCCCTGCGGGAGACCAGGGTGCACGACGTCATGGTGCACCGCGCCGACGTGGTGGCCGTCTCCGAAGACGTCACCTTCGGCCAGTTGCTGCTGACCTTCGCGGAGGGCGGCCACTCGCGGCTGCCGATTCACCAGGGCTCGCTCGATGAGCCGAAGGGCATGGTCCATGTGAAGGACGCGCTCGCGCTGTTCGCCCAGAAGGTGCATGGCGGCGAATCCGTGCTGGACCCCGGCGGCGTCGATCTCAGCGCGCGCATCGCGGATCTCGACCTCGTCCGTCCGGTGATCTTCGCGCCGCCCTCGATGCCGGTCTCGGACCTGCTGGCGCGGATGCAGTCGCTGCACATCCACCTCGCCCTGGTGATCGACGAGTATGGCGGAGTGGACGGACTGGTGACGATCGAGGATCTGGTCGAGACGATCGTCGGCGAGATCGAGGACGAGCACGACGAGTCCGTGGTGGCGAGCGTCCGGCCGGACGGTCAGGGTGGCTTCATCGCCGACGCGCGGGCGCCGCTCGATGAGGTCGCCGAAGCCGTCGGCCCGAGCTTCGACGTCGCTCCCTTCCGCGACGAGGTCGACACGATCGGCGGCCTTATCGTCACGCTCGCCGGCCGCGTCCCAGCGCCGGGCGACGTGGTGGAAGGCCCCGGCGGGCACCGGCTCGAGGTGCGGGACGCTGATCCCAGGCGCGTGATCGAGGTCGGCATCGACGGCCCGAGGCCCGAGCACGATCTTGGCGAATCGGCTACGCCCGGAGACGCCGCTGACGCGGCCTGAGCCCTCAGCCGCGAAGCCCGCCGTATGACGCGCCGTTCCCCCGGGCTTCTCGCTCTCGCCAGCTGGATCACGCTCACGCATGGTTGGCGGCGCGCGGCCGTCGCGGCCGCCGCCGGCGCGGCCTCAGCTCTCGCGATGCCGCCGTTCCACGGCTGGCCCGTGCTCGCCCTGACGCTGCCCTTCGCGGTGTGGCTGATCGACGGCGCCGCCGCGACGTCGCGGCTGCGGTCCGCGCTGGTCGCCGGCTGGATCGGCTGGTGCTTCGGCTTCGGATACTTCCTCGCCGGCCTGTGGTGGATCGGCTCGGCCTTCCTGGTCGACGCGGACGTCTTCGGCTGGCTGATGCCGTTCGCGGTGGCCGGGCTCCCGGCCCTGCTGGGCGGCTTCACGGCGGCCGGGTTCGCGCTCGCGCGCCTGTTCTGGACGCCGGGCTGGCCGCGGATTCTGGTGTTCGCGACGGCGCTTGGCCTCACGGAGCTGGCGCGAGGCCATCTCTTCACCGGCTTTCCCTGGAACTCCTTCGGCTACGCGCTGGCCGACCAGCTCTGGCTCGGCCAGTTCGCCTCGGTGGTCGGCGTCGAAGGCCTGACCTTCGTGGCGCTCGCGATCTTCGCCGCGCCGGCGGCGCTCGTCGACGCCGGCCGCGGGGGCCCGCGGCTGGTCGCAGTCGCCGGCCTCGCCCTGCTTGCGCTCGCCGGGTTCGGAGCCCTCCGGCTCGCGGGCGCGGAGGCGGGCGTCGACCCGCGGCTCAAGGTCCGGGTTCTGCAGCCCGAGATCCCGCAGGACATGAAGTCGCAGGACTCCGAGCGCGACACGATCATGGACACCTATATCGCGCTGTCGGACGAAGCGCGCGGCCCTGGGCGTAGCGGCTTCGCGGATGTCGGACTGCTGGTGTGGCCCGAATCCGCCTTCCCGTTCCTGCTGTCGCGGACGCCGGACGCGCTCGCGCGGATCGGCCGCAGCCTGGCGCCGGGCTCCGTGCTGGTGACCGGCTCGGTGCGCGGAGAGCGGCGGCCGGACGGTTCCGGGGCCGATTTCTGGAATTCGCTCCACATGGTGGCGGACGACGGCTCGATCCTCGCCACCTACGACAAGATCCACCTCGTGCCGTTCGGGGAGTTCCTGCCCTTCCAGGCGCTGCTCGAATCGATCGGCCTCGAGCAGCTGACCCGACAGCGGGGCGGCTTCGCGACCGGCGACCGGCGATCGATCATTTCGCTCCCTCAGGGCCCTCGTTTCCGACCGCTGATCTGCTACGAGGCGATCTTCCCCGAGGAGATCGCCTCGGACGAAGAACGGCCCGACTTCCTGCTCAACATCACCAATGACGCGTGGTTCGGACGCACCCCTGGACCCTACCAGCATGCCGCTCAGGCGCGGGTGCGGGCAGTCGAGCAGGGACTTCCGATGGTGCGCTCCGCCAATGGCGGCGTGTCGTCGGTGGTAGACGCCTATGGCCGTACCATCGCGACGCTGCCGCTCGGCGCGCGTGACGTTTTGGACGCGCCTTTGCCTCTTCCGATCGCGCCGACGATCTTCGTCACAACCTGCGGTCTTCTTTACCTGTGCTTTCCCGTGATTTTCGGCGTTCTCGTATTCACGTTTCGGAAGCGGGTTTGACAAGCCTCAGGCGAGATGACCATCTACGGCCTCAAGCCGCCTCGGCGGCGCTCCGCAGAGCGCCAGCGGCGTTCGTGCGCGTGAAACAGGAGTTGTACGGCGGGGGCGACGCCGCACGATCGGTTGCTAGGAGAATTCAGATGATTAAGAAGACGCCCAACCCGGTCGACAAGCATGTCGGCAGCCGGGTAAGAATGCGGCGCGTCTTGATCGGCATGAGCCAAGAAAAGCTCGGTGAAGCGCTTGGCATCACCTTCCAGCAGATTCAGAAATACGAAAAGGGCACGAACCGCATCGGCGCGAGCCGGATGCAGCAGATCGCCACTGTCATGGGCGTGCCGGTTTCGTACTTCTTCGACGACGCTCCGGGCTCCGAATCCCGGAGCGAAGGCTTCGGGGAGAGCCAGGGCTCGGACTACGTGGTCGACTTCCTGACGACGACCGAGGGGCTTCAGCTCAACAAGTCCTTCGTCCGCATCCAGGACGCGAAGGTTCGGCGGAAGATCGTGGATCTTGTCGCCGCCCTGGCCGATCAGGAACTCAAGTCGGCCTGACGGCCGCACGGGTTAGCCGCGCCCCGATCCGGCGCGGCCCCCATGAGCTCGGCTTGACCGTTTTCGCCGCATCTGCGAAATCACGAGAGCGTTCGGCAAACCGAACGCTCTCGTCGTTCAACCGGTCCGGGGGAGCTGCCATTGGCCCGCGCTGATTACCTCTTTACGAGCGAGTCTGTATCCGAAGGCCACCCCGACAAGGTGAGCGACCGCATCTCCGATGAGGTCGTGGACATCTATCTGGGCGCCGAGCCGGAAGCCCGCGTCGCCTGCGAGACGCTGTGCACCACGAACCGCGTGGTCATCGCCGGCGAGGTTCGCGGCCCTGACAGCATCACCTCGGAGCAGATCGTCGAGGCCGCCCGCGCGGCGATCAAGGACATCGGCTACGAGCAGGAAGGCTTCCACTGGGAGAAGGCCGACGTCTCGGTCTACCTGCACGCCCAGTCCGCCCATATCGCGCAGGGCGTCGACGCCGGCGGCAACAAGGACGAGGGCGCCGGCGACCAGGGCATCATGTTCGGCTACGCCTGCCGCGAGACCCCGTCGCTGATGCCGGCGCCGCTCTATTACTCGCACAAGATTCTCGAGCGGCTCGCTCAGGTGCGCCATTCGGGTCAGGAGCCGACGCTCGCCCCCGACGCGAAGAGCCAGGTCACCGTGCGCTACGCCGGCGGCAAGCCGGTCGGCGTGACGTCGATCGTGCTCTCCACCCAGCACACCGATGAGAACCAGAGCTCGCGCGACATCCGCGCGATCGTCGAGCCCTATATCCGCGAGACGCTGCCCGAGGGCTGGATCTCCGACGAGACCGTCTGGCACGTGAACCCGACCGGCTCCTTCGTGATCGGCGGCCCGGACGGCGACTGCGGCCTCACCGGCCGCAAGATCATCGTCGACACCTACGGCGGCGCTGCGCCGCACGGCGGCGGCGCCTTCTCGGGCAAGGATCCCACCAAGGTCGACCGCTCGGCCGCCTACGCGGCGCGCTACCTGGCCAAGAACGTGGTGGCCGCGGGCCTCGCGGATCGCGCGACGATCCAGCTGTCCTACGCGATCGGCGTGTCCGAGCCTCTCTCGGTCTATGTCGACCTGCACGGCACCGGCCAGGTGGACGAGGCGAAGCTCGAGAAGACGCTGAGCGAGGTCATGAGCCTCAGCCCGCGCGGCATCCGCACGAAGCTGAACCTCAACCGTCCGATCTACGCCCGCACCGCGGCCTACGGCCATTTCGGCCGCGAGCCCGACGCCGACGGCGGCTTCTCCTGGGAGAAGACCGACCTCGCCGACGCGCTGAAGTCCGCGCTGTCCTGATCAGCCGGCGGCCTCCGGGCCGCCGCCTCCCCTGACGGCGGCTTGAAGCATGTCCGAAGACGCGCGCCCCGGCGGCTCCTTTTTCGGACGGCGCCGCGGCAAGCCCCTGCGGGCCGGCCGCGCCGCCACCGTGGCCGAGAGCTACCCGCGGCTGCGCGTCGATCCCGACGCGCTGCCCGACGATCTGGCGCAGCTGTTTCCCGATGACGTCCGGGAGGTCCGGCTCGAGATCGGGTTCGGCGGCGCGGAGCATCTGCTGCACCGCGCCCAGGAGAACCCCGATGTCGGCTTCATCGGGGTCGAGCCCTTTGTGGACGGCCTCGCCAAGGGCGTCGCCGGCGTCGAACGCCTCGGACTGACCAACGTCCGCCTCTATGACGACGACGCGACCAAGCTGCTCGACAGGCTGCCGAGCGGCTCCGTCGCGGCCGTCGACCTGCTCTATCCCGATCCGTGGCCGAAGACCCGGCACTGGAAGCGCCGCTTCGTCTCGGACGAGAACCTGCGCCGTCTGGCGCGGGTGATGAAGCCGGGCGCCCCGTTCCGCTTCGCCTCCGACATCGACTCCTATGTGGGCTGGACGCTCGCCCATGCGCGGCGGTCGCCGGAGTTCGAATGGACCGCGGAGGCGGCGAACGACTGGCGCGAGCCGTGGGCCGGCTGGCCCGGCACCCGATACGAGGCGAAGGCGATCCGCGAGGGCCGGCGCGGCGTCTACCTCACCTTCAGCCGCCTCTGAGCGCGTCCGGCCCCTATCTAGCTGCGCCCGCGCGGGCCCGGGCGGTGCCGAGGAACAGGACGAGGGTCGCGACGCCGAAGAAAGAGACGGCGACCGGCAGGGCGAACAGGCCGACCGTCTCCATGCCGAGCGTCTTGCCGAGCCCGACCCCCACGATCGCTCCGAACGTCATCTGCGCGAAGCCGACCAGCGAGGACGCCGCGCCCGCCCGCTCCGGGAAGGGCTGCAGCGCCGACGCCATGCTCTGCGGCATCACCAGCCCGACGCCGAACATGTAGAACATCATCGGGACCACGACGGCCGCCGGGCTCCGCGGTCCGAACAGGACCAGCCCGAGCATCAGCAGGCCGCCGAAGGCGACCGCCGCGGCGCCGACCCCGATCGCGCCGTCGAGCCCGCGTTTACGGACCAACGGGCCTGCCGTGAGGGTCCCGCCGATATAGCCGATGACGCCGATCGCGAACGCGGCCCCGTAGGCGATCTCGCTCAGCCCGTAGATCGACTGGAGGATGAAGGACGAGGTCGAGATGTAGGCGAACAGGCCGCCGAAGGCGATCGCCGTAAGGCCCAGATAGCTGACGAAGCCGCGGTGCCTCAGCAGCACGCCGTAGCTTTTCAGGACAGCGCCGAAGCTGAAGCCGCCCGCCGCGCGGGCGCGGATCGTCTCCGGCAGCCAGAGCGCGACGATGATCATCTCGCCGCCGAGAAGCAGCGTGAGCAGCACGAAGGTCGCCCGCCAGTTGAACGCGCTTTCCAGCACGCCGCCGATCAGCGGCGCGACCGCCGGGATAAGCCCGAGGATCGTCGCCATGTTCGACAGCTCGCGCGCGGCGCGCGCGCCGGAATAGAGGTCGCGGACGATCGAGCGGGCCAGCACGACCGGCCCCGCCCCGCCGAGCGCCTGAAGGAAGCGCGCCACGATCAGCGTCTCGATCGTGGGCGCGACCGCGCAGAGAGCGCTGCCGAAGGTGAACAGGACGAGGCTTGCGATCAGAACCGGCTTGCGGCCGCGGGAATCCGACAGCGGCCCATAGAGCACCTGCCCGCCCGCGAAGCCGACCAGAAACGCCGACAGGGTGAGTTGCCCCTGCGCGGGCGTCGCGTCGAGCGCCGCGGTCAGCGTCGGCAGCGACGGCAGATACATGTCGATCGCGAGCGGGCCGACCGCCGTGAGCAGCGCCAGCACGGCGGTGAGGGCGAGCGTGTCGGGCCGCAGGCGCATCGGTTCCGCAGACGTTGGGGACGAGACCGCCGAGGAGCGGCGACAAGGGCGTTCTAGGGCGGATGCAGGGGCTTTGAAGCGCAGAGCCGCCCTGCGCGGGCGGCGGTGCGCTTGGATCACTCCCGATTCCCGCCGAGAATGGCGGACGATCGTCCGCGACAGAAGGATTCAATGAATGAGCGACGACACGGGCCACGACCATGACCGCTGGAAACATGACGGCGTGCGCGTCATCAGAGGCGATCGGCTGGACCCGAACACGGCGCAGACGCCCGGCATGTTCCGACAGGCCGCGATCAACCACGCCCGCGTCGGCGCGCAGAAGATCTGGGCCGGAACGGTTTCGATCGAGCCGAACGCCAAGACCGGGGTGCACCACCACGGCGCGCTCGAGAGCGTGATCTTCGTGGTCCGCGGCAAGGCCCGGATGCGCTGGGGCGAGCGGCTCCAGTTCGTGGCGGAGGCGGGCCCCGGCGACTTCATCTTCGTGCCGCCCTACGTGCCGCACCAGGAGATCAACGCCGATCCCCAGAACCCGCTCGAATGCGTCCTGGTGCGGTCGGACAATGAGGCGGTGGTGGTGAACATCACCGACGTCGACCCGGTGGAGGCCCCGGAGGAGGTCTATTGGGTCGACCCGATCCACAAGCAGCCGCAGGGTCATTGAACAAGATCCGGTGAGCCGCGATCGCTCGCCGGCCGCCGGATTGCGGCCGGCGACGGGCGCTTGAGGAGGGCGCCCGCGGGCTCTCCGGGAGGTCGTGGGCCTTGCTCCAGCGGCGGTTCGGAATCCCGGGACGAGTTTGGATCCCGGCGCCAGAGGCGGGCCCGGATCGGATGAGGCGCCCCTCGCGGGCGGCCGACGGATGCGTCCGCTGCGGTTGATCGTCGTGATCGGTTGATTAGGATGCCCCGCGCAGCATCAAAGCCGGGGGGTCAGATGACCATTGCGCCAGACCTGATCACGCGCCTGTCGGGCATCGCTCGCGAGTTCGACGGCGCCGCCGATCCCAGCGAAGTCCGCGCCGACGCCCAGATGGTGGCGGACACGGCGCGGGACGCGGTGAGCGAGATACTGCGGCTGCGCGAGCTCGAGGCGAAGCTCAGGCCCCCGCTGCCCGGTCTTGGTGAGTTCGCGAGATGATCCGTTCGCGCCGCGCCTGATCTTCGCCGGCGCATCGCGACGTCTTCGGTCTGGCCGACCGCCTGCGAAGGCGTTCTGACGTAAGACCGCACCTCCCTACCGCAGGACGCGGCGCAGGCTCGCTGACCGCTGCCGGAGCGCTCGCCTGACCGAGGTCAATGCGGCGCGCCCGTCCGGTCTGGGACACTCCGTCCTGTCTGGGGCGGAGGTCAGCATGTCCAATCCCGATCGTTTCCGCCTGGACGGACACGTCGCCGTGGTGACAGGCGCGGGCGCGGGCATCGGGCGGGGGATCGCGACGATGTTCGCGGGCGCCGGCGCCGCAATCGTGGTCAGCGACCTGAAGGCCGAGGCCGCCGAGGCCGTGGCGGGCGAGATCGCCCGGGCGGGCGGCAAGGCCGTCGCCATGGCCTGCGACGTGACCCAAGAGGAGAAGCTGCAAACCCTGGTCGACACTGCGACGGAGAAGTTCGGCAAGCTTTCGCTGCTGGTCAACAATGCCGGCGGCGGCGGACCGAAGCCTTTCGACATGCCCATGAAAGACTTCCGCTGGGCCTATGAACTCAATCTCTTCTCGGTGTTCCGGCTGACGCAGCTGGCGGCGCCGCATCTGGCGGCCGCCGGCGATGGGGCGGTGCTGAGCATCTCCTCCATGGCGGGCGAGAACAGGAACGCGCGGATGGCCTCCTACGCCTCCTCCAAGGCCGCGCTGAACCATCTGACGCGCAACATCGCCTTCGACCTCGGCGCCATGGGGGTGCGGGTGAACGCCATCGCGCCGGGCGCGATCAGGACCCACGCGCTCGCCACCGTGCTCACCCCCGAGGTCGAGAAGGCCATGCTGCAGCACACCCCGGTCCGCCGGCTGGGCGAGGTCGAGGACATCGCCAATGCGGCGCTGTTCCTGTGTTCGCCCGCGGCGTCCTGGATCAGCGGCCAGATCCTGACCGTGTCCGGCGGCGGAACGCAGGAGCTCGACTGACCGGCCTTCCCCGCAGAGCCTCCAGGAGGCCACATGGCGCGCGCCTACGACGCCTTCGCCGAGTTCCGGATGACCGGGCACAACGTCGTCGTCACCGGCGGCGCCCAGAACATCGGCGCCGGGATCGCCCGGTCACTGGCGGGGGCGGGCGCGAGGGTGATGATCGCCGACCTCAATGGCGAGAAGGCCGCCGAGACCGCCGCCGCGATCGCGGCGGAGACCGGCCAGGACTGCCGCGGCATGGCCTGCGACGTGACGGACGAGGCGGCGATCCGCGCCGTCGTCGCCGCGACGGCGGACGCCTTCGGCGGCATCTCGACGCTCGTCAACAATGTGGGCTGGGGCGGCCGCCACCCTGATCCGACGGCCATCAGCGAAGAGGACTTCGTCCAGTCCTACAAGCTCAATGCGATCAGCGCCTACCGGATGAGCATGGCCTGCCTGCCCTATCTCGAGCAGGCCGAGAACGCGGCCATCGCCAATTCGAGCTCGTTCTCGGCCGCCACGCCCGCCTACGACATCCTGGCCTACGCCACCGCGAAAGCGGCGCTCACCCAGATGATGGTGTCGATCGCCCACATGCTCAGCAGGAAGGTGCGGGTCAATTCGCTGCTGATCGGCACGGTGATGACGGCCGGCTATGGCGAGGCCGGGATCGATCCGGCGATGCAGGATCGGTTGATGCATCCCGACAATCTGGTGGGCCGCACCGGCCGCCCGCAGGACGTCGCCAACGCCATGCTCTGGCTGTGTTCGCCCGCCGGCGGCTGGGTGAGCGGCCAGACGATCAACGTTCACGGCGGCGGCGGCGTGGTCCGCCTGTTCGGCGACTGACAGCCGCGCGCTCGGTGGAAGAGCCGCGGGCGCGGCGGCCGGGTCGAGCGTGACGACGCTAGGCGCTCGAGCGTCTTGCTGGTGAAGGCTGGGAAAAACTGGTGCTGCGAGAGAGGATTGAACTCTCGACCTCTCCCTTACCAAGGGAGTGCTCTACCACTGAGCTACCGCAGCGCCGGGGGCCGTTCGTTGCGCCGCCGCTGCGATGCGGGGCCTGAAGGCGCGCGGAAACTGCCACAAGCCCCCCGCCCGCGCAAGCGCCGCGGCCGAAGCCCTGAAAATGCGCCGGATCATGACCGCCGAACGGCCGAAAAGCTGCGCGCTTGTAGATTCGCCCGCCCGCCGCTAAGTTGCGAACGAACGTTCGCTCTCATGGAATTCCAGCTTGGACCAGCAGACCCCCACATCCCTTGCCCGGGCGGACCGCCAGGCCGAACAACGCCGGCGGATTCTCGACGCGGCGATCGCCTGCTTCGCGCGGGGCGGCTTCCACGCGACCGGGATGCAGGCGGTGTGCGCCGAGGCCGGGATGAGCCCCGGCGGGCTCTACCGGTACTTCCGGTCCAAGGAGGCGATCATCGAGGCCATCGTGGAGCGCGACCGCGCGGCGATTCCGGCGATGCTCGCCCCGCTGCTCGAGGCGGACGACGTGGTCGAGGCGATCGTCGAGGCGGCGCGCCAGTTCGTGGCCGGCAACCTCAAGTCGGAGGGCATGCCGATCTTCCCCGAGCTCTACGCCGAGGCGATCCGGAATCCGGCCGTGAAGGCGATCGCCGAGCGCTGCGACGTCGAGGTGCACGAGATCCTGGTGCGCGTGCTGGAGCGCGGCAAGACGCTCGGCCAGATCGACCCCGCGCTCGACGCCAACCACGCGGCGCGCCTGCTGATGGCGTTCTCCGACGGCGTGCTGCTGCGGATGCTGTATGAGCCCGCCGCGCGGCTCGAAGGCCTCATGCCGATGTTCGAGCGCTCGATCCGCAGCTTCCTGGCGGCGCCGGAGCAGGGCCGATGAGCGCGCCGGTGCGAACGCGCCGCTGGCCGTGGCTGCTCGCGCTCGCGGTGGCCTGCGGGGGCGTCGCGGCCTATGCGTACCGCGAGCCGATCGCCGGGCTGCTGCGTCGGGACCAGGCCCCGGCGCAGGCCGTTGCCATGCCGGCCCCGCCCTCGATCACCGTGGCCAAGGCCACGCTGCGCGAGATCGCGCAGAGCGTCGTGGTCACCGGCACGCTGGTGGCGCGCGACGAGATCATGGTCGGGGCGCAGATCGACGGGCTGCGGCTCGTCTCCTACCTGGTCGACGTCGGCGACCACGTCGAGCAGGGGCAGGTTCTCGCCCGGCTCGACCGCGACATGCTGGAGACCCAGCTCGCGCAGAACGCGTCGCAGCTCGCCCGCGCGGAAGCCGCGATCGCCCAGGTGCGCGCCGCGATCGCCGAGGCCGAAGCCTCGCGCGTCGATGCGGAGGCCGCGCTGAAGCGCGCCGAAACGTTGAAGCTCAGCGGCAACGTCACCGAGGAGCTGCTCCAGACCCGCCGGACCGCGATGCGCGTCGCGGAGGCGCGGCTGCGCGCGCAGAACGAGAACCTCCGGGTCGCGGAGTCGGAGAAGGCGCTAGCCGAGGCGCAGGGCCGGGAGATCGAGATCCGCCTCGCCCGCACCGAGGTGCGGGCGCCGGCCTCCGGAGTGGTGTCGGACCGCACAGCGCGGGTCGGCCAGACGGTCGGCCTCGCGGGCGAGCCGCTGTTCCGGCTGGTGCGCGACGGCGAGGTCGAGCTCGAGGCGGAAGTCACCGAAACCCGGCTTCATTCCGTGGAGCCGGGGCAGCCGGCGCGCATCGAGGTCGCGGGCTTCGCCGAACCGATCGAGGGCAAGGTGCGCCTGGTCGCGCCCACGGTCGACGCGGCGACCCGCCTCGGCAGGGTCAAGATCGCGCTGCCGGCGGACCGCAATCTGCGGCCCGGCCTGTTCGCCCGCGGCGCCATCGAGGTGGCCCGACGCGAGGGCCTCGTGGTCCCGCAATCCGCGGTGCTGTTCGGCGCCACGGGCCCCCGCGTGCAGGTGGTGAGCGACGGCGTCGTCGCCGAACGCAGCGTCGCCATCGGCCTGCAGGACGCAGACGGGGTGGAGATCCTGCGCGGCGTCTCCGACGGCGAGCTCGTCGTGGCGCGCGCCGGCGGCTTCCTGCGCGACGGCGACCGGATCACCGCTGTCACGCCGCCGGACGCCCGGGCCGGCGCCGACGTCATCTCGGAGCGCTGAGCCGTGGCGCTTAACATCTCCGCCCGCGCGATCCGCAAGCCGATTCCGCCGCTCGTGCTGTTCGCGGTGCTGCTGGCGGTCGGGCTGTTCTCGTTCGCGTCGCTGCCGGTCACGCGGATGCCGAACATCGACCTGCCGCTCGTCTCGGTCACCATCAACCAGTCCGGCGCGGCGCCCAGCGAACTCGAGCTGCAGGTCACGAAGCGGGTCGAGACCGCGGTCGCCGGCATCGCGGGGGTCAAGCACATCACCTCATCGGTCAGCGACGGCCTGTCGCTGACCACGATCGAGTTCCAGCTGGAGACCCAGGTCGACCGGGCCGTGAACGACGTGCGCGACGCGGTGACGAAAATCCGGACCGAGTTGCCGCAATCGATCGAAGAGCCGCTGATCCAGCGCATCGACATCGAGGGCATGGCGATCGCCACCTATGCGGCGTCCGCGCCTTCGATGACCCCCGAAGAGCTGTCCTGGTATGTCGACGACCGCATCGTGCGCGCGCTGCAGGCGGTGCGCGGGGTCGCCCAGGTGAAGCGCGAAGGCGGCGTCGACCGCGAGATTCGCATCGCGCTCGACCCGGCGCGCCTGCAGGCGCTCGGCGTCACGGCCGCCGACGTCAACGCGCAGCTCAGGGCCACCAATGTGGATCTCGCCGGCGGCCGCGGCGAAGTCGGGTCGCAGGAGCAGTCGATCCGCACGCTGGGCGGCGCCCTGACGGTCGAGCGGCTCGGCGCGACTCGCATCATCCTGCCGGGCGGCCGGGAGACGCAGCTGTCGGAGCTCGGCGACGTCACCGACGGTTCGGCGGAGCCGCGCGTCTCCGCCCGGCTCGACGGCAAGCCGATCGTCGCCTTCGGCATCTACCGCTCCAAGGGATTCTCGGACGTCACCGTGGCGGCGGCGGCCGCGGAGAAGCTCAAGGAGCTCGCGGCCGCGAACCCCGCCGTCAGCATCACGCCGATCGACACGACGGTCCGCTACACCGAGGCGGACTACCGTTCGGCCATGCACACGCTGATCGAAGGCGCCGTGCTGGCGGTGATCGTGGTGTTCCTGTTCCTGCGCGACTTCCGCGCCACGGTGATCTCCACGCTCGCCATTCCGCTGTCGGTGCTGCCGACGTTCTGGGCGATGGAGATGCTGGGCTTCTCGCTCAATGCCGTCAGCCTGCTCGCGATCACGCTCGTCACCGGCATCCTGGTCGACGACGCCATCGTCGAGATCGAGAACATCGTCCGGCACATCCGGATGGGGAAGTCGCCCTACCGCGCGGCGATCGAGGCCGCGGACGAGATCGGCCTGGCCGTGGTGGCGACGACCGCCACCATCATCGCGGTGTTCGTGCCGGTCAGCTTCATGGGCGGCATCGCCGGGCAGTACTTCAAGCAGTTCGGCATCACGGTCGCGATCGCGGTGGCGTTCTCGCTGCTGGTGGCGCGGCTCATCACGCCGCTGCTCGCCGCCTTCTTCCTGCGCGATCACGGCGCGCGCGAAGAGGAGGACGGCTGGCTCATGCGCGCCTATGCGCGCGCGCTCGCCGTCTCGGTGCGCTGGCGCTTCACCACGGTGGCGGCCGGAATCGCGCTGTTCGTCGGCTCGATCATGCTCGCCGGCCTGCTCCCCTCGGGCTTCCTGCCGGAGAACGACACCTCGCGCTCGATCCTGAAGATCGAGCTGCCCCCGGGCGCCACGCTCGCGCAGTCGGACGCGGTCGCCACCCGCATCACGACGATGCTGAAGCGCCGGCCGGAGGTGGAGTCCGTCTACGCCACCGTGGGCTCGGGCGCGCAGGGCGGCGTCTCGATGGCGGCCGGCGAGGTGCGCAAGGGCGTGCTGATCATCAATCTCAAGCCGCGCGCCGAGCGGGCGCTCACGCAGAAGCAGTTCGAGGGCGAGTTCCGGCGCGAGCTCGCCGCGATCCCCGACCTGCGCAGCAATTTCGGCAACGACGCGGGCCAGCGCGAGTTCACGCTGATCGTCTCCGGCGCGGACGGGGCCGCGGTGGAGCGCGCCGCGGTGGCGCTCGAGAAGGAGACGCGCGATCGCGTTCCGCAGCTCCTGAACGTGATCTCGACGGCCGCCATCGACCGGCCCGAGATCCGCATCACGCCGAAGCTCGACGAGGCCGCGAAGCTCGGCGTCTCGGTCGCCCAGATCGCCGAGACGGTGCGGATCGCGACGATCGGCGACATCAGCCAGAACCTCGCAAAGTTCTCCGCCGGCGATCGCCAGGTGCCGATCCGGGTGCAGCTCGACGAGGCGGCGCGCACCGAGCTTTCGACGTTCGAATCCCTGCGGGTGCGCCGCGACGCCGGCGGCAGCGTGCCGCTGACCGCCGTGGCCGACGTCGGCTTCGGGCAGGGCCCGACCAGCCTCGACCGCTACGACCGCGACCGCAGGGTCGCGATCGAGGGCGATCTCGCGCCCGGCGTGGTGCTCGGCGAGGCGCTGGCGGCCGTCAAGGCGCTGCCGGCCGCGCAGAACCTGCCCGAGGGCGTGGAGCTGAAGGAGTTCGGCGACGCGGAGATCATGCAGGAGATCTTCACCGGCTTCGCGACCGCGATGGCGGCCGGCGTTCTGCTGGTCTTCGCGGTGCTCGTGCTGCTGTTCGCGGACGTCGTCCAGCCCGTCACCATCCTGGTGTCGCTGCCGCTGTCGATCGGCGGCGCGCTGGTGGCGCTGCTCGTCACCGGTAATCCGGTGAGCCTGCCGGTGGTGATCGGCTTCCTGATGCTGATGGGCATCGTGACCAAGAACGCGATCCTGCTGGTGGATTTCGCGATCGAGGAGATCGCCCGCGGCGTGCCGCGCACGGAGGCGCTGATCGACGCGGGCCGCAAGCGCGCGCGGCCGATCGTGATGACCACCGTCGCGATGGTGGCCGGCATGGTGCCCTCGGCGCTCGCTCTCGGCGAGGGCGGCGCGTTCCGCGCCCCGATGGCCATCGCGGTGATCGGCGGTCTGATCGCCTCGACGGTGCTCAGCCTGTTGTTCGTGCCCGCGGTGTTCACGATCATGGACGACCTGCGCGGACTGTTCGCGCGGGTCTTCGGCCGTTTCGTCGGCCCCCGCGACGAGGAGGTCGCGCCCGGGAAGGATGATCAGGTCGCCGCGCCTGCGCTGCGGGCGGCGGAATAACCGCCCTCCTATACCTCCCCCGCAACGCTAATAGGACTTGCGCACCTCCGGTCTTGCAACCGCGCATGGTTCCTTGTCTGGAACCGGTCCAATCTCGCCGTTAGCATGCGCAGCATCCAGAGCCGTCGCCGGAGCGCGGCGGCCTATGCGCGGCCCGATGGGGCCGCCCGGGAGACATCCATGATCAAGCTGAAAATCAACGGCGAGGAGCGCTCCGTCGACGTCGACGCAGACACCCCTCTGCTCTGGGTCATCCGCGACGAGATCGGCCTGACGGGCACCAAGTTCGGCTGCGGCCAGGCGCTGTGCGGCGCCTGCACGGTTCATATGGACGGCCAGGCGGTGCGCTCCTGCCAGACCATGGTGGGCGATGTCGGGGACGCCCAGATCGTCACCATCGAGGGTCTGGTCGGCGCGAACGCGACGCCGGAGGGCAAGGCCGTGCAGGCGGCCTGGCGCGCGCTCGACGTCGTGCAGTGCGGCTACTGCCAGTCCGGCCAGATGATGTCGGCCGCGGCCCTGCTCGCCGAGAACAAGAAGCCGACCGACGAAGACATCAACGCCGCGCTCGACGGCAACGTATGCCGCTGCGCGACCTATCAGCGGATTCGCGCCGCGGTGCATGACGCCGCCCGCAGGCTGGAGGCCTGAGCCATGAGCATTCAGGACAGGATCAGGGGCGGCGCGCCGCTCGACATGAGCCGCCGCGGCTTCCTCGCGATCGCGGGCGGCGCCGGCGTCGGGCTGATGGTGGGTCTGAAGCCGCTCCCCGCCGAGGCGGAAGCGGCCGGCGGGGTCGTTCAGTTCAACCCCTTCGTCAAGGTCGCCCCGGACGGCGCGATCACCGTGGTGGTCAAGCACCTCGACATGGGACAGGGCCCGACGACCGGGCTCGCGACCCTCATCGCCGAGGAGATGGACGCCGACTGGAGCCAGATGCGGACCGAGTTCGCGCCGGCCGACGCCAATCTCTACGCCAATCTGGTGTTCAAGGCGCAGGGCACCGGCGGCTCCACCGCGATGGCCAACTCCTGGGAGCAGTATCGCACCGCAGGCGCGGCCGCCCGCGCCGCTCTGGTGAAGGCCGCCGCCGACAAGTGGCAGGTCGCGCAGGGCGAGATCGTGGTCGACAAGGGCGTGCTGTCGCACCCCTCGGGCAAGCGCGGCACCTATGGCGAGTTCGCTGAAGCCGCCGCCAAGCTGCCGGCGCCGATCGGGGCGCCGCAGGAGACGCCCTACAAGGACGCCGCCAAGTTCAAGCTGATCGGCAAGGAAGGCCTGCACCGGATCGACAATGATCCGAAGACGGACGGCACCGCGATCTACACCCAGGACGTGAAGCTGCCCGGCATGCTGGTCGCGGCGGTGGCGCATCCGCCGCGCTTCGGCGGCAAGGTGAAGAGCTTCGACGACTCGGAGGCCAGGAAGGTCAAGGGCGTCGAGAAGGTGGTGCAGATCCCGCAGGGCGTCGCGGTGCTGGCGCGGAACACCTGGGCGGCCTTCAAGGGCCGCGACGCGCTGAAGGTCGAGTGGGACGACTCCGGCGCCGAGATGCGCGGCAGCGAGCAGATGCTCAAGGAAGCGCGCGAGGCGGTCTCAAAGCCCGGCGCCGCGGTCGCCACCAACAAGGGCGCCGTCGCGGCCGGGTTCGAGGGCGCGGCCAAGGTCGTCGAGGCGGAGTACACCTTCCCGTATCTGGCGCACGCGGCCATGGAGCCTCTGAACTGCGTCGCGCAGATCAAGGACGGCGCGGTCAAGCTCACCTTCGGCTCGCAGTTCCAGTCGATCGACCAGCCGACGGCGGCTGCGATCGCGGGCGTCACGCCCGACAAGGTGACGATCGAGACCGTGTGGGCCGGCGGCAGCTTCGGCCGCCGCGCGGTGCCGACCGCGGACTACGTGGCCGAGGCGGTCGCGATCGCCAAGGCGAGCGGCGGCGACGCGCCGGTGAAGCTCGTCTGGACCCGCGACGACGACACCAAGGGCGGCTACTACCGGCCGTTCTACGCCCATCGGGTGCGCGCGGCGATCGGCGCCGACGGCATGCCGGTCGCCTGGGAGCACCGCATCGCGGGCCAGTCGATCTTCGCCGGCACCGCGCTGGAGGCGATGGCCGTGAAGGACGGCGTGGACGAGACCTCGGTCGAAGGCGCCTCCAACCTCGCCTACGCGGTCCCCAACCTCAGGGTGGAGCTCACCACCCTGAAGGCGGGGGTTCCGGTGCTGTGGTGGCGGTCCGTCGGCCACACCCACACCGCCCATGTGGTCGAGACCATGATCGACGAACTGGCGCATGCGGCCGGCAAGGACCCGGTCGAGTACCGGCTCGCCCTGCTCAAGGACAAGCCGCGTCATCTGGCGGCGCTGAAGCTCGCGGCCGAGAAGGCCGGCTGGGCCCCCGGCTCCAAGCCCGAGAAGGGCAAGGGCCGCGGGGTCGCGGTGCATGAGAGCTTCAACACCATCGTCGCGGAGGTGGTCGACGTCACGATCACCAAGGACGGCGGCGTGAAGGTCGACCGCGTCGTGGCCGGCGTGGAGTGCGGCACGGTCATCAACCCGGACGTCGTCCGCGCCCAGGTCGAGGGCGGCGTCGGCTTCGGCCTCGGCGCCGCGCTGCGCAACGCCATCACGCTCGAGGACGGCGTGGTGCAGCAGGCGAATTTCGACACCTACGAGCCGCTGCGGATGTCGGACATGCCGAAGGTCGAAGTCTACACCGTGCCGAGCGACGCCAAGCCGACCGGCATCGGCGAACCGGGCGTTCCGCCGCTCGCGCCGGCCCTCGCCAACGCGATCTTCTCCGCCACCGGCAAGCGCGTCCGCGACCTGCCGCTGGGCGACCAGAAGTTCACGACCGCCTGAACCCGACCGGGTTCACCATGAAGGGCCGGCGCGCAAGCGCCGGCCTTTTCTCGTTGGAGGACCGGCGGCGAAGGGACGGCGCGGGCCCTCCGGCCTTTATCCCTGCGGCCGTGATGGCTATGGCTCGCGGCCGCAGGGCGGCAACATCAGGAAAGACCATGACCGAACCCATCTCCGAGCGGCTCACGGTCGGCTCCGGCGAAGAGGCGCGCGAGATCGCGGCGCTGCGCCGCGAGGGCGACGGCCCGTGCGTGGTCTGGCTCGGCGGCTTCCGCTCCGACATGACGGCCACCAAGGCGACCGCCATCGACCAGTGGGGCGAGCGCGAGGGCCGCGCGGTGCTTCGCTTCGACTATTCGGGCCACGGCGCGTCCGGCGGCCGCTTCGAGGACGGGACGATCGGCCGCTGGCTCGACGAGGCCGTCGCGGTGATCGAGCGCTTCGCCGGCCCGGCGCCGGTGCTGGTGGGCTCCTCCATGGGCGGCTGGATCGCGCTGCTCGCCGCCCGGCGGATGGCGACGCCGCCGTCGGCTCTCGTGCTGATCGCGCCCGCGGTCGACTTCACCGAGGACCTGATGTGGGCGACCTTCCCTGACGACGTGCGCGGCGAGATCCTGCGCGAAGGCCGATGGATGCGCGCGACCGCCTACGCGCCCGATCCGTATCCGATCACCCGGGAGCTCATCGAGGAGGGCCGTCGTCACCTCATGCTCGGCGGCGCCATCCGCACCGGCGCTCCGGTCCACATCCTGCAGGGCATGGAGGACGCGGACGTGCCGTGGTCGCACGCGATGCGTCTGGTCGAGCGGCTCGCCGAGGACGACGTGGTCGTCACGCTGGTGAAGGGCGGCGACCACAGGCTGTCACGCGACGAAGATATCGTCAGGCTGCTGGAAGCCGTGGACGGCGCCGCACAACGGGCCTGAGGGGCTCGCCAGCGGCGAATCGGCGCGGCTAAAGTCGGCGCGTGCCGATTCGGCCTTTCGTCTGCGAGCCGCCGCTGGATGTCGCTGTTCCGCGCCCTCAGGGCCCTGCCCTTCAAGACACGCCCTGACCCGCGGCTGCGCGAGGACGCCCTGTTCGTCAGCACGCGGCTCGGCCATGTGCCGATCACGGTGCGGCGCAGCAGCCAGGCGCGCCGCATGACGCTTCGGGTGCGGGCGGCCACGCGGGACGTGACGCTGACGCTGCCGACCAGCGCCTCCTTCGCCGGCGCGCGCGACTTCATCGAGCGCCACGTCACCTGGATCGAGCACCGGCTGTCCCGCCTGCCGGAGCGGATCCCGTTCGAGCCCGGCGAGACCATCCCGCTGCGCGGCGTGGGTCACCGCATTGTGCTGCGCGAGGGATTCCGCGGCGTGGTCCGGGCGGAGCCGGGGCCTCGCGGCGAGGGCCCGATCCTGGTCGTCCACGGCGCTCCCGAGCACGCGCCGCGCCGCGTCGCGGACTTCCTGAAGCGGGAGGCGCGGGACGATCTCTCGGCCGCGGTTGCCCGCCATGCGGCGAGCCTCGGCGTCACGGTCGGCCGCATCGCGATCCGCGACACCACCAGCCGCTGGGGGTCCTGCTCGGTCGCCGGCGACCTCGCCTTCTCGTGGCGGCTCATCCTCGCGCCCGCGCATGTCCTGGACTATCTCGCCGCGCACGAGGTCGCGCACCGGCGCGAGATGAACCACAGCCCGCGCTACTGGGCGCACGTCGCCCGGCTCGCGCCGGACTACGACCGCGCCGAGGGCTGGCTCAAGGCGCACGGCGCGGCTCTGCACCGCTACGGCTGAGGCTTCAGCCGAGGCCCTCGAGCCAGCGCCGCAGACGCTCCGTCGTCGCGCTGTCGGCGGGGAACTCCACCGTTTTCTGCCGGCTGGTTTCCCCCGAGGCGATGACGACCTCGGACTTCCGCAGCCGAAGCGCGCGCGCCAGGAACGCCGCCAGCGCGGCGTTGGCCGCGCCCTCGACCGGCGGCGCCGTCAGCCGCACGGGGACGAAGGCGCAACCGTCCGCGTCAACCGCCACCGCCCCCGCCGTCTCCCGACTTGCGCGCGGCGTGACCCTGACGCGCAGCCTGACGCGGCCGTCGCGCTCGGCGAACGGGTGAGGCGGGTCGTCGCTCACGGCAAGCGTCCGGACGCGGCGGAGCGGTTCATCGACGGGTCGACGCCTTCTTTTTCACGACCGCGCCGGGCAAACTCCGCCGGCGGCGATCCGGAGCCAACTCATGCGCATTCTCGTCCTGCAGCATCTCGACGTCGAGCATCCCGGCTCCTTGCGGGAGGTCTGGGCCCGGAAGGGCCATGAGCGCGTCACGGTCGAACTCGACGCGGGCGAACCGATACCGGAGCTGGAGGGATTCGACATGCTGGCCGTCATGGGCGGCCCGATGGACGTCTGGGAGGAGGACGCGCACCCGTGGCTCAGGGCCGAGAAGGCCGCGATCCGGCGATGGGTGCGCGAGCTCGGAAGACCGTATCTCGGCGTCTGCCTCGGCCACCAATTGCTGGCCGAAGCGCTCGGCGGCCGCGTCGCCGCGATGGCCGCGCCGGAAGTCGGCGTCTCCCGGATCGAGCTCACCGAGGCCGGACGGGCGGATCCGCTGTTCGCGGGCTTCGGGTCCGAGATCGAGGTGTTCCAGTGGCACGGATGCGAAGTGTCGGAGCTCCCCGAGGGCGCCGTCTCGCTCGCGCGCAGCCGGGCCTCGGCCGTTCAGGCCATGCGCTGGGGCCGGTGCGCCTACGGCCTCCAGTTCCACCCCGAGATCGTGGAGGACACGGTCGCGGACTGGAAGCGCATCCCCGAGTATTGGGCGAGCCTGGTGAAGACGCTCGGCCCCGAGGGCGCCGAGGATCTCGCGGGCGTGGTCACGCCAAGACTGCCGAGCTTCCGCGCGACGGCGCAGCGGCTCGACGACAATCTTTGCGCCGCGCTGGTCGAGACCGCCTGACCGGCGCCCTCACCAGACGCGCGTCACCGCGTAGCCTTCCCGGCGGAGCAGTTCGACCAGGCCCTTGTCGCCCGGCAGGTGCAGGGCGCCGACCGCGATCAGCGCGCCGCCCTTGTCGAGCAGCGGCCTGGAGCGCTCCGCCATCAGCTGGTTGCGGCGGTCGACCACCGCGTCCACGAAATCCGCATAGGACGACAGCTCGACGCCCGCGCCGAACAGATCCTCCTTCATCGCGTAGTACCAGCCGACCCGCCGGGCGCGGTAGAGCGCGAGGGTCGTCGCCTGGATGTCGTCGCTCGAGCTCGGCTTCGCGACGGAGTCGCGGATCATCCGGCGGGCGGTGTCATCGGAGATCTTCGAGATCGCGTCGAGCTGCTCGGTGACCGTCTCGAGGCCCACCACCGGCTTTCCCGCGTCGCGTGCGATCTTCTCCACCCTGGCGTCGATCGTCGGACGCCCCTCGCCCATCTTCCTGAGTTCGCAGCTCGATATGTCGAGCGTGATGGCGAGGAACCACGGCTTCAGCATCGTCGCGACCGAGGCCGGCATTCCGGCGTCGCCCAGCCGCTTCTCGACGAGTTCGGCCTGGGCGGGCGTGAGACCCGCGAGGCCGCCGCCCGTGACGTCCACGCCGTGCTGCGTGACATAGGCGAGCATCTGGGCCTGCGCCTCGGCGCCGTTCGCGTCGGCGATCTCGACCGCGACCGTGTCGGCCTCGCCAAGCGCCGCCTTGACCGGCTCGCTGAGCGCGACGAGGTCCGCCTCCGTCGTGTGCATCGTGCCGAACAGGTAGGAGGGCGCGACGCCCTTGGCCTCGATGCGCCACAGCAGCCCTTCGCCGTTCGGCACGGCGCGCGCCGCCTGCTCGAACGCGCCGTATTTTTCCGGATGCTCGGCCCTCGCCTTGGCCAGGAGATCGACGCCGCCGCAGTCCACGGCCGCGAAGGCCGGCGCGGGAACGAGAAGCAGCGCGAGGGCTGACAGGAGACGGCGCGCGATCATTGGGTCTGTCCCGGGAAATCCTTGCGAGCAGAGCACGAACAGGCGCCGGTCCGGTTAATCCGTCGCCGCCGGGCCCGTCCGGAACCGCTTGCGCGCGGCGCCGGGCCTCCTATGGTGCGGCCATGTCGCTCACCCCTGAAGAAGTCGAACGCTACGCCCGTCACATCGTGCTTCGGGACGTCGGCGGGCCGGGCCAGCAGAAGCTGAAGGCCGCCCGCGTGCTCGTCGTCGGCGCGGGGGGGCTCGGATCGCCGCTGATCCTCTACCTGGCGGCGGCCGGCGTCGGGACGATCGGCGTGGTGGACGACGACGAGGTGTCGCTTTCCAACCTCCAGCGTCAGGTTCTCCACGCGACCCCCGATGTCGGGCGCCCCAAGACCCAGTCCGCGGCGCAGGCCGTCGAGCGCATCAACCCGAACGTCTCGGTCGAGGCGCACCCGTTCAGGCTCGACGCCGAGAACGCGCTCGAGCTGATCTCGTCCTACGACCTCGTGGCCGACGGCTCGGACTCGTTCGCCACGCGCTATCTGGTGGCGGACGCCTGCGCGCTGGCGCGGCGGCCGCTCGTCACCGCCTCGCTCGGAACGTTCGACGGCGCGATCACCACCATCCGCTCCCATGAGGCGGCGCCCGACGGCGCCCCGAACCCGACCTGGCGCTGCCTGTTCCCCGAGGCGCCGCCGCCCGGAACCGTGCCGGCCTGCGCTGAAGCGGGCGTGCTCGGCGCGCTCGCGGGCCTGATGGGCTCGATGATGGCGATCGAGGTCATCCGCGAGATCGTCGGCTTCGGCGAAGGCCTCGTGGGCCGGCTGCTGGTCGTCGACGCGCTGTCCATGCGGTTCGAGACGCTGAGCTACGCCTGGGACCCCGAAAACCCGATCACCGGCACGGCGCCCACCATCACGGATCTCTCGATCCACGCCTCGCGCCCCGGCCGCTCAGCGGCTCCACGTGAAGGCGCCGCCTGACCTGCGCACCACGCGCAGCGAGCCGTCGGGGTTCTTGAGCGCGAGATAGCAGGCGTCCCGCTTCGCCTCGCCGAGCCGCATGCAGAAGCCGTCTTCGTCGAGCCGCCACGTGCCCTGGCGCGCGCCGCCGGCGCGGCCGCCGGTACGGGTGACCTTGCCGTCGGCCGAAAAGGTCATCGTGGCCTTGCCGCCGCGCGGCCCGGTCGTCGAGATCGCCTTGCCGTCGAACCAGGAGGCCTGCAGGTCCTTGGGCGGGACGAGCTCCGCGGCCGCGACGGGGCCGGCGGCGAGGAGAAGCACGAGACCGACAAGCCGACTGCGCATCGAAGCCCCCGTTCCTGCAATGTTCACGAGAACAGAACAGGACTCAGGGGCGGAGTCAATCGCCCCGAAGGTTCAGAGCATCGAGGGCAGGACGCGGTCCGGCGGACGGTGGCCGTCCATGAAGGTCTTGATGTTCACGATGACCTTCTCGCCCATGTCGATGCGGCCCTCGATCGTGGCCGAGCCGAGATGCGGCAGCAGCACGACCTTGTTCTGCCGGGCGAGCTTGACGAGCTTCGGGTTCACGGCCGGCTCGTTCTCGAACACGTCGAGCGCGGCGCCGGCGATCTCGTTCGCCTCCAGCATGCGCGCGAGCGCCGTCTCGTCCACCACTTCGCCGCGCGCCGTGTTGACCACATAGGCGTCGCGCTTCAGCAGCTTCAGCCGGCGGGCGGACAGCAGATGGTAGGTCGCGGGCGTGTGCGGGCAGTTGACGGAGATGATGTCCATGCGGGCCAGCATCTGGTCGAGGCTCTCCCAGTACGTCGCCTCGAGCTGATCCTCGACCGTCGCGGGCAGCCTGCGACGGTTGTGATAGTGGATCGACAGGCCGAAGGCGCGGGCGCGGCGGGCCACGGCCTGGCCGATGCGCCCCATGCCGACGATGCCGAGGCGCTTGCCCCAGATGCGCCGGCCGAGCATCCACATCGGCGACCAGCCGGTCCATTCATGCTCGTCCGGCACGACGCGGGCGCCCTCGGTGATCCGGCGCGGGCCGGCGAGGATCAGGCCCATCGTCATGTCCGCGGTGTCCTCGGTGAGAACGCCCGGCGTGTTGGTGACGGTGATCCCGCGATTGTTCGCGGTCTGGACGTCGATGTTGTCGACGCCGTTGCCGAAATTCGCGATCAGCCGGAGGTTCTCGCCCGCCTGGGCGAGCAGCGCGGCGTCGATCCGGTCGGTCACGGTCGGAACCAGCACGTCGGCCTCGCGGACCGCCTGCACCAGATCCTCGGACGTGAAGGCACGATCGTCGTGATTGAGCCGGGCGTCGAACAACTCGCGCATCCGCGTCTCGATCACGTCCGGCAGACGGCGCGTCACGACGACGAGCGGGCGCTTCTTCATAGCCGGCGGACCTTTCTGGCGGCTCGGGCTTACGGTTAATCCCTCGTCAATGCTCACGAAGGATGCTCGCGCAGAGCGATGGCCGCGTGGCGGCCGGAAGGGCCGTCTCTAGCAGACAAGGCCTGGAACGCAATATGGCGACGAAAGGCGGAGCGTTGCGGCCGATGATGAAATCTCTGTTCCGGCCGGCCGCGGGGCTGCTCGTGGCCGCGGCTTTCGCGCTGTCGGCGCCCGCTCCGGCGCTCGCCCAGGCCGCGCGCGAGAGCGCGGCGGGGGTGATGATCGGGCCGGCGTCCGGCCTGCCGGTGCCCCGCTATGTGAGCCTCAAGGCCAGCAAGGCCTATGTCCGCCGCGGCCCGACCAAGGAACACCCCGTTGCCTACATCTACCGCCGCGCCGGCGAACCGGTGGAGATCACGGCCGAATACGACAACTGGCGGCGCATCCGGGATTCGGAGGGCGCGGAAGGCTGGGTGTGGCACAGCCTGCTGTCCGGCCGGCGAACCGCGCTGGTGGCGCCCTGGTCGAAGGACGCGGCGCTGCCGATTCGCGTCAGCGCGACCGAGGATGCGCGCGCCAGCGCGAGGCTCGAGCCGAAGGTGCTGGTCGAGGTCCGCCGCTGCGACGGCTCCTGGTGCCGCGTTGAGGGCGACGGCTTCGACGGCTGGATCGAGCAGGAGCGGCTCTGGGGCGTCTATCCGGGCGAGCGGTTCGACTGACGAATCAAAACGGCCGCCGCGAGACCGCGACGGCCGTTCTGAAACAGTCAGGACCGGCGGATCGCCGGTCAGGCGGATTTGCGACGCAGCCGAACCACCACGTCGACCCGCGCGATCTCCATCCCCTCGGGGATGTCCGGCATCCGGTCCACCGAGACGCTCGAGCCCGGGATGTCCATCAGGCGATTGTCGTCCTCGACCAGGAAGTGGTGGTGGTCGCTGACATTGGTGTCGAACCAGGTCTTGGAGCCGTCCACGGCCAGCTCGCGCAGCAGGCCGACCTCGGTGAACTGGTGCAGCGTGTTGTAGACGGTCGCGAGCGACACCGGCACGCGGGCGCGCATCGCCTCTTCGTGCAGGATTTCCGCCGTCACGTGCCGATCGCCCTTGGCGTAGAGCAGACGACCGAGCGCGATGCGCTGGCGCGTCGGCCTCAGCCCGGAATCACGCAGCAGTCCGCCAACGTCGCGGGCGACGCACAGGGCCGGGCGCAGGCCGCAATCGACCGGACGGTCGGCGGCGGGCGCGGAAGATGCGGCGGCGGTGGTCGGCAGCTCGGCCATCGTCGGTCTCACGTCCTACCTTACAAACTGAAGCCCGACGCCTTGAGCGCCAGACGCGAAGAAGAGGGCCAGGCGACGACCTGAACCTTCCCGGAAAGATACAATTTCACGGCAGCCGGGGCAACCGCTCGTCTCGCCGGAACGCTTCACGGCTCTCCGGCATGTGTGCTAGGAGGGCGCGCGACGGGCGGAGACCCGCGCCGTGAGGACGGCGGCGGTCGCCGCGAGGAGATTGAAAATCTACATGAATGAGCGGCGGTCGAGCTACGAGTACGAGGATCTGCTCGCGTGCGGGCGGGGCGAGCTGTTCGGGCAGGGCAATGCGCAGCTGCCCCTGCCGCCGATGCTGATGTTCGATCGCATCTCGGAGATCTCCGAGACGGGCGGCCCGGCCGACAAGGGCTTCGTGCGCGCCGAACTCGACGTCAAACCGGACCTCTGGTTCTTCGACTGCCACTTCAAGGGCGATCCGGTCATGCCCGGCTGCCTCGGGCTCGACGCGCTGTGGCAAATGACCGGCTTCTTCCTGGGCTGGATCGGCGGCGAGGGCCGCGGCCGCGCGCTCGGGACCGGAGAGATCAAATTCACCGGCCAGGTGTTGCCGAGCGTGAAGAAGGTCGTCTACGGCGTCGACTTCAAGCGCGTGGTGCGCGGCCGGCTGGTGCTCGGCATCGCCGACGGCTGGCTGCAGGCGGATGGCGAGACCATCTATCAGGCCAAGGACCTGAAGGTCGGCCTGTTCAAGGCCGGCGCCGCGCCCGGCTGAAGCCGGAAACACATCTTGTCCGGCGCGCTCCGCGCGAGGCCGGCCCATAGGAGGCTTCACGTGAAGCGCGTCGTCGTCACCGGGATGGGGATCGTCTCCTCGATCGGAAACTCGACCCAGGAAGTTCTGGCGTCCCTGCGGGAAGCCAAGTCCGGCATCTCGTTCGCTGAGGAATACGCCAAGCGCGGCTTCCGCTGTCAGGTCGAGGGCGCCCCGACCCTGGATCCCAGCGAGGTGGTGGACCGGCGCGCGATGCGCTTCCACGCCGGCGGCACGGCCTGGAACCATGTCGCCATGGATCAGGCGATCCGCGACGCCGGCCTCGAGGAGAGCGACATCTCCAACGAGCGCACCGGCATCATCATGGGATCGGGCGGCCCGTCCACGAAGACGGTCGTCGAGGCCGCCGACATCGCGCGCGAGAAGGGGCCGAAGCGCGTCGGACCCTTCGCGGTGCCGAAGGCGATGTCCTCGACCGCCTCCGCCACGCTCGCCACCTGGTTCAAGATCAAGGGCGTGAACTACTCGATCTCGTCGGCCTGCTCGACCTCGGCGCATTGCATCGGCAACGCCGCCGAGCAGATCCAGCTCGGCAAGCAGGACATGATGTTCGCGGGCGGCTGCGAGGAGCTGGACTGGACCCTGTCCGTCCTGTTCGACGCGATGGGCGCGATGTCGAGCCGCTTCAACGATCGCCCGGCGGTCGCCAGCCGCGCCTATGACAAGGACCGCGACGGCTTCGTCATCGCCGGCGGCGCCGGCGTCCTGGTGCTCGAGGAGCTGGAGCACGCCAAGGCCCGCGGCGCGAAGATCTACGCCGAGCTCACCGGCTATGGCGCCACCTCGGACGGCTACGACATGGTCGCGCCGTCCGGCGAAGGCGCGATGCGCTGCATGAAGATGGCGCTGGCCACGACCCGGAACCCGATCGACTACGTCAACCCGCACGCGACCTCGACGCCGGTCGGGGATCTCAAGGAGATCGAGGCGCTGCGCGCGGTGTTCGGCGACAAGTGCCCGCCGATCTCGGCCACGAAGTCGCTCACCGGCCACTCGCTCGGCGCCGCCGGCGTGCAGGAGGCGATCTACTCGCTGCTGATGATGCAGAACGGCTTCATGGCCGAGAGCGCCAACATCGAGGAGCTCGACCCGGCGTTCGCCGACATGCCGATCCTGCGCGAGCGCAAGGACGACGTGAAGCTGAACGCCGTGATGTCGAACTCCTTCGGCTTCGGCGGCACCAACGCCACGCTGGTGTTCGAGCGGGTGTGACGGGCCCGATCGCAGAACGTCATCCCGGGCGGCCTTAGGCCGACCCGGGATCGTCTTCAGACGAGCCGCCGGATCCGGAGAACGATCCCGGCTCTCCGCTTCGCTTCGGCCGGGATGACGCGGGTTGTCTCCGGCGAAACCACGGGGGACCCCATGGTCGCCGGACTTCTTTCAGGCAAGCGCGCGCTCGTCATGGGCGTCGCCAACGACCACTCGATCGCCTGGGGGGTCGCAAAGGCGCTGAGCCAGGCGGGGGCCGAGATCGCCTTCACCTATCAGGGCGAGGCGCTGGGCAAGCGCGTGCGCCCGCTGGCGGCGAGCCTCGGCTCGGACATCGTGCTGCCCTGCGACGTCGAGGATCTCGCCTCGGTCGGCGCCGTCTTCGACGCGCTCAAGGAGCGCTGGGGCGAGCTCGACATCCTGGTCCACGCGATCGGCTTCTCGAACAAGAACGAGCTCAAGGGCCGCTACGCCGACACCACGCGCGAGAACTTCTCCCGCACGATGGTGATCTCGGCCTTCTCGTTCACCGAGCTCGCCAAGCGCGCGGCGGAGATCATGCCCGCCGGCGGCTCGATGCTGACGATGACCTATGGCGGCGCGACGCGCGTCATGCCGAACTACAACGTGATGGGCGTCGCCAAGGCCGCGCTCGAGGCCAGCGTCCGCTATCTCGCGGCCGATTACGGCCCGCAGGGAATCCGCGTGAACGCGATCTCCGCCGGCCCGGTGCGCACGCTTGCGGGCGCGGGCATCGCGGACGCGCGCCTGATGTACGATTTCCAGCGCCGCCATTCGCCGCTGCGGCGGCCGGTGACGATCGAGGACGTCGGCGGCGCCGCGCTCTACCTGCTGTCGCCGCTCTCGGCCGGCGTGACCGGCGAGATCCATTTCGTCGACGCCGGCTACAACATCATCTCGATGCCGAACCCGGCGGCGCTCAAGACGATCGACGCCGCGGAAGCCAAGGCCGAGGACTGAGTCCCGCCATGCGGTCCGGCGCCCGGCCGGCCGCCCTCTGGGAGCCCGCAAGGCGATGACCAGCGCTCCCGGTCCGGATTTCGTAGCACGGCGGACCGACAAGTACTTCGCGAAGACGGCGGAGATCCTCGCCGCCCATGGCGACGCGCGGGCGACCTATGCGGTGTTCCTGCGGACCGACGTGGTGGTGGCGATCGACCCCGCGGTCGACTTCCTGAGGCAGGTCTATCCCGCCGACGCCGCGATCCCGCTCGAGATCACCCGCGTCGTCCCGGAAGGCGCCCCGCTGACGGCCGGGCTGCCGATGCTCTATGTCGCCGGCTCGCTCGCCGCGCTGTCGCCGATCGAGACGCTGCTGCTGCAGCGGATCGGCTTCCCCTGCGTGTCCGCCCAGAACGCCTTTTCGATGTGCGTCGCGCTGCCTGGGGCCGCCTTCCTCGCCATGGAGGCCCGCCACACGACCGGCGACGACATGCATCTCGCCTGCTCCTACGGCGCAGCGGTAGGCTCCCGCGCTGCGCAGCTGACGGGCGCGAAGGGCTTCGTCGGCACCTCGACCGACATCGCCGCGCCGCTGTTCGGCACGCCGCAGGGGCTCGGCACGATGCCGCATTCGCTGATCGGCTACGCCAAGGCCCGGATGCTCGCCGCCGGCCGCGATCCGGAGGTCGAGAGCGCCACCCTCGAGGCGGCCAAGCTCTACGTCGCGCAGTTCCCCGAGGAGGAGAGCTACACCGTCCTCAACGACTATGACGGTCGCGAGGTCTCGGACGCGCTCGCCGTCTGCGGCTGGTTCTACGGCCCGGACGGCCCCGGCCGCGCGGGAAAGCGGCTCGCCTTCCGGCTGGACACCCATGGCGGCCGCCATCTCGAGGGGCTCGACTGGGACGAGAGCGTCCGGACCCTTCTGGCCTGGACGGACTGCAAGACGCCCGCCGAGGTCGCGCGGCTCGCGGTCGCCGGCAGCGAGTTCGAGGAGGCCGGCGCCATGTCGGCCGACGAGGTCCGCGACAAGCTCCTGTTCGGAACCGGCGTCACGGCCGCGGCCGCCGTCCACTTCCGCAAGGCGCTGGACGAGGCCGGCTTCCACGAGGCGCGGATCGTGGCGTCGTCCGGCTTCGACACGCTGAAGTGCCGCGCGTTCGGCAACCTGTCGGCGCCGGTCGACGTCGTCGGCACCGGCTCCTTCCTGCCGTCGCGCCTGTCGCGGACCTACGCCACGGCCGACATCGTGCGCTACGAGCTGCCGGACGGAAGCGGCGGGTGGAAGGCGTTCGATCTCGTGAAGGCGGGGCGGGAGTTCCTGAAGCTGGCGTGAGCAAGTCGCCGTTCCACCCGCACCACCGCCGTCATCCTCCGGCTTGACCGGAAGACCCGCGTCGGACGTGGAGCACGCCTTCAACGTGGATGGTCCGGTCAAGCCGGACCATGACGTCCTATCCCCGAGGCGATCCTGCCCTTCTGCGGGTGAGCGCCCTTCATCAATCCTGCAGCGCCTCCAGCTTCTCGAACAGCGCGAGCGCTTCCGGGTTGGCGAGCGCCTCCTTGTTCTTCACCGGCCGGCCGTGCACCACCTCGCGCACCGCGAGCTCGACGATCTTGCCGGATTTGGTGCGCGGGATGTCCGTCACGGCCACGATCTTCGCCGGCACGTGGCGCGGCGATGCGCCTTCGCGGATGCGGGCCTTCACGCGCTTGATCAGCTCTTCGTCGAGGCTGACGCCCTCCTTGAGGCGCAGGAACAGCACCACCCGGACGTCGCCGTCGTAATCCTGGCCGATGCAGATCGCCTCCGCGACCTCATCCAGCTTCTCGACCTGCGCGTAGATCTCGGCGGTGCCGATCCGCACGCCGCCGGGGTTGAGGGTCGCGTCCGAGCGGCCATGGATGATCATCCCGCCATGCGGGGTCCATTCGGCGAAGTCGCCATGCACCCAGACGTTCGGGAAACGATCGAAATAGGCCGCGTGGTACTTCGCGCCGTCCGGGTCGTTCCAGAAGCCGATCGGCATGGTCGGGAACGGCTTCAGGCAGGCCAGTTCGCCCTTGCCGGCGGCGAGCGGCCGGCCGTCGTCGTCGAGCGTCGCCATCGCGAGGCCGAGCCCGGGTCCCTGGATCTCCCCGCGCCAGACCGGCTCGAGCGGATTGCCGAGCACGAAGCAGGAGACGATGTCGGTGCCGCCGGAGATCGAGGCGAGCTGTATGTCGGGCTTCACCGCCTCATAGACCCAGTCGAAGCTCGCGGCCGCGAGCGGCGAGCCTGTGGAGGCCATCACCCGCACGCTCGAAAGATCATGGGTGTCGCGCGGCCGCAGGCCCTGCTTCCTGGCGCCGTCGATCCACTTGGCGGACGTGCCGAAGAACGTCATCCGCTCGGCCTGCGCGAAGTCGAACAGCACGGTGGGCGCCGGATGGAACGGCGAGCCGTCATAGAGCAGCAGCGTGGCCTCGGCCGCGAGCCCGACGACGAGCCAGTTCCACATCATCCAGCCGCAGGTGGTGAAGTAGAACACCCGGTCGCCCGGCCGGTTGTCGCAATGCAGCTTGTGCTCCTTGACGAGCTGCAGCAGCGCGCCGCCCGCGCAGTGCACGATGCATTTCGGAACGCCCGTCGTGCCGGAGGAGAACAGGATGAACAGCGGGTGGTCGAAGGGCAGCCGCGCGAAGCTGGGCGCGCGCGCTTCGAAGCCCTCGAGGAAGCCCTCCAGCGAAACCCCGTCGCGCAGGCCCGCCGCGACCTCGTCGGCTTCGCCGAGATAGGGCGTGACGACGGTGCGCTCGACGGTCGGCAGTTCGTCCACGATGGACTTCAGCTTGCCGGCGATCTCGATCCGTTTGCCGGCGTACCAGTAGCCGTCGACCGTGACGAACACCTTCGGCTCGATCTGGCCGAAGCGGTCGAGCACGCCTCGCTCGCCGAAGTCCGGCGAGCAGGACGACCAGATCGCCCCGAGCGAGGCGGTCGCCAGCATGAAGGCGATCGTCTCGGGCCTGTTCGGCATCATGGCCGCGACCCGGTCGCCCTCGCCGACGCCCGCGGCCGCGAGCGCCTGCTGGATGCGCGAGACCTGCGCGCGAAGCTCGTCCCAGCTGAGCCGCGCCTCGGCCTTGTCCTCGCCGCGGAACACGATCGCGTCGCCCGGGCCCGACGTGCGAAGCAGGTTCTCGGCGAAGTTCAGCCGCGCGTCCGGGAAGAACCGAGCGCCCGGCATCGCGTCGCCGTTCTCCAGAACCCGCTCGCCCTTGTGGCCGACGATCCGGCAGAAATCCCAAACCAGGTCCCAGAAGCCGGCGCGGTCCTCGATCGACCAGGCGTGAAGATCACGGAACGTCCTGAGCGGCCGCCGGGCGCGCGCGGCGGCCCGGTCCGCGAAATCCCGCATCGCGCTCGCCGCCGTGCGCGACAGCGGCGGGATCCAGAGCGGCGCTTCGGCGTCAATCGTCATGCGGAGCTCCCAGGCGGCGCTGGCCGGCTACGTGCATGCTTGCGAAAGGTAGCGGGCCCCCAAGCCATTTTGAGCCTAATTCGCGCAGCGGTATAAGCGCGAGGCGTTAAACCGGCTCAATCATCGGAAGGATCGCAATTCGATGCGTCGCGTCGCCGCCATCGGCCTCGCGGCGGCTGCGGCCGCCCTTGTCGCGGCCGTCTGCCTCAGCGTCGCAAGAGCGCCCGTCCAGGGCGCGGAAGCGGCCGTTCTGGCGGCGCTGCGCGACGCGTCCGGGCTGCGGATCGAGTCCGACCAGCAGCCGGTGGTGAGATTCTTCCCGACGCCGCGCGTGACGCTCGAGGGCGTGCGGATCTCCCAGGACGGCGAGCCGCCTTTCGCCACCGCTCGAAGATTGACCTCCTCGCCGCGGATCCTGCCGCTGCTCGCCGGCAGGATAGAGGCCCGCGACGTCACGCTGATCGGCGCCAAGGTGGCGCTCGATCGCGCGCCGCTCGCCGAGTTCACCTCCGCGACGCTCGCCGCCGGCGCGCATTCCGCCGCCTATCCGTCGATCCGGCTGGTCGACGCCCGGCTCAGTTGGGGCGCGCGGACCCTGGAGAAGGTCGACGCCAGCCTCGTGTGGCCGAGCGCGGGACGCGCCCTGTCGGCCTCGGGGTTCGGACTTCTGGGCGACCGCCAGGTCGAGGCGGCCCTCGCGCTGACCGACCCGGCGGCGCTGGCGCGCGGCGAGGCCTCGCCGTTCCGCGCCCGCGTCGAGGGCGGCGGCGCCTCGCTGGTGTTCGACGGCGACGCGAGCCTCGCGGACGGCCCGCGGCTGTCGGGAGACATCAGCGCACGGGCGGCCTCGCTGCGCGAGACGCTGAGATGGCTCGGCGCGCCCGCGCCCCGGCGCAGTTCGCCGCTCACCGGATTTTCGCTCACCGGCCGGGCCACCGCGGATCATGAGGGCTTTGCGGTTTCGAACGCGGAGCTGAACCTCGAGGGCGGCGCGTTCTTCGGCGCCGGGCGGCTGACGCTCGAGAACGGCAGGCCGAGCATCGAGGCCACGCTCGACACCGGCCGGCTCGATCTCGACCCGTATGTGAACGGCATCGCGCCCGCCCTTCGGGACGAAGGCGGCGGCTGGAACCCGAAGCGGATCGATCTCAAACCGGTCAAGGGCTACGATCTGGACCTGCGGCTGTCCGCCGACCAGATCCGCCTGGGCGATCTTCGGATCGGCGAGACGGCGGCCACGATCTCGGTCGCCAATGACAGCCTCGACGTCGCGATCGGCGAGGCCGAGGCCTATGACGGCACGGTCGGGGGCCGGCTTTCGCTGAGCCGCGATCCACGCGGCGTCCGCATCCGCGTCGAAGGCGCGCTCTCCGGGGTCGACCTTCAGGCGGCGCTGCGGCGTTTCGTGACCGCCCCCGTGCTGACCGGCTCGCTCTCGGGCGAACTCTCGATCGAAGGCGCCGGCGCCTCGATCGCCGCCGTCGTGGCGAGCCTGCATGGTCGCGCCGAGGCGCATATCGCGGACGGCACGTTCTATGCTGGCGGAAAGGGCCGCGCCCTGACGCTCGCAGGCTTGCGCGGCGCGATGAAGGTGAGCGCGGCTCAGGCGACGATCGAGGTCAAGCAGGGCGTCGCCTACACGAGGGATCTGTCGATCGTCGGCGAGGACGCGACCCTGACGCTCGCCGGGGAGGCGCGGCTCGTCGAGCGCGAGCTGAAGCTGCAGGGCTCGGTGCGGCCGCCGAACGGCAAATGGGTTCTGCCTGTGCGGCTGGAGGGCTCCTTCCTGGCGCCGAAACTCAAGGCCGCGTTGGCCGCCGGCGAGGCTCGCGCTTCCGGCGAGTAGCTCTCAGCGGCCGGCGGCCGCGGCGCGCTCCGCCCTGAGCCGCTCGTTCTCGGCCCGCTTGGTGGCGATCGAGGCGATGATCACGCCGGTGGTCACGATCGCGATCAGGATCGTGCAGACCGCGTTGATCTCGGGCTTCACCCCGAGCCGGACCGACGAGTAGATCCGCATCGGCAGCGTGGTCGCGCCGGGCCCCGTGGTGAACTGCGAGATCACCAGATCGTCGATCGAGAGCGTGAAGGCGAGCATCCAGCCGGAGACGATCGCCGGCAGGATGATCGGCAGGGTGACGACGAAGAAGGTCTTCACCGGCGGGCAGCCGAGGTCCTGCGCGGCCTCCTCAAGGCTCCTGTCGAACGACACCAGCCGCGACTGCACCACGACCGCCACGAAGCACATCGAGAAGGTGACGTGCGCCAGCATGAGCGTGAAGAAGCCGCGGTCGAGCCCCACGGCCACGAACAGCAGGAGCATGGAGAGGCCAGTGATCACCTCCGGCATCACGAGCGGCGCGTAGACCATTCCGGAAAACAGCGTGCGTCCCCGGAAGCGTCCCATGCGAACGAGCGTGATCGCCCCGAGCGTTCCCAGCGCGGTCGCAAGCGTCGCCGAGATCAGGCCGACGCGCAGCGTCACCCAGGCGGCCTCGAGCAGCTGCTCGTTGTGCCACAGCGAAACGTACCAGCGGGTCGAAAATCCGCCCCAGACGGTGACGAGCTGCGAGGCGTTGAACGAGTAGATCACCAGAAGGACGATCGGCAGATACAGGAAGGCGAAGCCGAAAGTCAGCGCCACGAGGTTGATCGAGGAGAGGCCGTTTCTCACGCCTTGCCCCCGAGCTCTTTGGCCTGGACGTTGTTGTAGATCGCGATCGGCACGACGAGCACCAGCAGCAGCAGCACGGCGATGGCGGAGGACACCGGCCAGTCGCGGTTGAGGAAGAATTCGTTGTAGAGCGTCTTGCCGATCATCAGGGTCTCCGAGCCGCCGAGCAGATCGGGGATCACGAACTCGCCGACGGCCGGGATGAACACCAGGAAGCAGCCGGCCACCACGCCCGGCAGCGAGAGCGGCACCGTGATCTGCCAGAAGGCGCGCCAAGGCGGCGATCCGAGATCGGCCGCCGCCTCAAGCAGCGTCTCGTCGAGCTTCTCGAGGCTCGAATAGAGCGGCAGCACCATGAACGGCAGGTAGGAATAGACGATGCCGATATAGACGGCCGTCTCGGTGTTCATGATGTAGAGCGGCTCGCTGATCGCCCCGGTCCACATCAGGAAGGCGTTGAGCAGCCCGTCCGGATTGAGGATGCCGATCCAGGCGTAGACGCGGATCAGCAACGAGGTCCAGAACGGCAGGATGACGGCCATCAGCAGGGTCGGCCGGATGCTTCTCGGCGCCCGCGCCATGCCGTAGGCCATCGGATAGGCGATCAGGAGCGCCAGCAGCGTGGAGATCGCCGCGATCTTGAGGCTCGAGAGATAGGAGGCGACGTAGATCTCGTCCTCAAACAGGATCGAGTAGTTCTCGAGGTGGAGGCCGGACACGAAGTCGACCAGCCCCTGCCAGCCGGCGGCGAGGTCGAGCACCGGCTCATAGGGCGGCTGCGCGATCGTGGTCTGCGACAGCGAGATCTTCAGGACGATCGCGAACGGCGCGAGGAACAGCGCGAGCAGCCACAGATAGGGGATCCCGATCAGCAGCCAGCGCTTCCAGCCACCGGCGCCAAGGGGCTCGGCTGCCGCCTGAGGGCCCGCGGCCGCGACCGCCCGCGGCGCCTCCGGATCGGGCGTGAGAACGTCGGTCATGGCGCGGTCAGCCTCCCGCCCGTGCGGCCCTCACGGCCGCGCTCAGGACTTCAGCAGGACGCCGGCGTCCGGCGCGAACCACAGGAACACCTTGTCGTCCCAACCGATCGGCCGCGCCTCGCTGCGCGTGACGTTGGCCCGGCTGACGCGCACGATCTTCTCGGTGCCCTCGACCTTGATCAGCAGGACGGTCCAGTCGCCCAGATAGGCGATGTCCCAGACCTCTCCCCTGAGCGGGTTCGTCGCCTCCGCCGGCGGCGGCTCGAGCGACACCCTCATCTTCTCCGGCCGGACCGCGAGCGCGACCTCCGCGCCCGGCTGCAGCGCGGCCTCGCTCGCGGTGACGAACTCCGCCCCCGCTTCCGGCGATTTCAGCCGGACGAGGCCGCCCTGGGCGCTCGTCACGGTTCCCTCGAACAGGTTGATGTCGCCGATGAAGTCCGCGACGTAGCGGCAATTCGGCTGTTCGTAGATCTCGCCCGGAGTCGCGACCTGGACGAGCTTGCCGTGGTTCATCACCGCGATGCGGTCGGCGACCGTCATCGCCTCCTCCTGGTCGTGGGTGACGATCAGGAAGGTCAGTCCGAGATCCTGCTGAAGGTCCATCAGCTCGAACTGGGTCTCCTCGCGCAGCTTCTTGTCGAGCGCGCCGAGGGGTTCGTCGAGCAGCAGCACCTTCGGCTTCTTGGCCAGCGAGCGCGCCAGCGCGACGCGCTGGCGCTGGCCGCCGGAAAGCTGGTGCGGCTTGCGGCTGGCGAACGGTTCGAGCTTCACGAGCCGCAGCATCTCGGTGACGCGCGCCTCCATCTCGGGCTTCGGCATGCCGTCCTGCTTCAGCCCGAACGCGATGTTCTGCGCGACCGTCATGTGCGGAAACAGGGCGTAGGACTGGAACATCATGTTCACGGGTCGCCGATAGGGCGGCACGCCCGCGAGGTCCTTGCCGGCGAGCGTGATGCGCCCCGAAGTCGGGGCCTCGAAGCCCGCGAGCATCCGCATCAGGGTCGTCTTGCCGCAGCCCGAAGGCCCGAGCAGGGCGAAGAACTCGCGCTCGTGAATGTCGAGCGAGACGTCGTCGACCGCCGTGAAGTCGCCGAAGCGCTTCACGACGTTCTCGAAACGGATCAGTGGGACAGCGCTCGGATCGAGCCAGGGCGCGAAGGAGCGCCGGATCGGACCGAGAGCTTTCTGGGCGGGCTTCAGCGCCATTGGGTGATCCGGAGAGGAAGATGGAAGCAAGGGCGCGACTGAAAACTCGTCATCCCGGCCGGCGCGAAGCGGAGAGCCGGGATCGTCCTCAGACGTGGCGGCTCGAAACTGCGCCAAGTCCTGAGGACGATCCCGGATCGACGGCCAAGCCGTCGTCCGGGATGACGGTCACGTCAGCTCACTTCCCGCTCTTGGCCTTGGTCCACGCCCGGGTGAGAGCGCGCTGGATCTTCGGGTCCTCGATGGTCGGCACGGTGTAGAGCCGCGCGAACACCTCCGGGGTCGGATAGATCGACGGGTTGTCCTTGACCTCCGCGTCGAGGAACTCCTGCGACTTCAGATTGCCGTTGGCGTACTGCACGAAGTTGGACGCCTTGGCGGCGACCTCCGGCTTCAGCATGTAGTTGATGAAGGCGTGCGCCTCCTCCGGGTGCGGCGCGTCGGCCGGCATGGCCATCTGGTCGAACCAGAGCTGCGCGCCCTCCTTCGGGAGCGAATACTCGACCTTCACGCCCTTGTCGGCCTCGGCGGCGCGGCTCTTGGCCTGGAGGATGTCGCCCGAGTAGCCGACCGCGACGCAGACGTTCCCGTTCGCGAGAGCGTTGATGTATTCGGAGGAGTGGAACTTGGTGATGTAGGGCTTCAGCTTCGCCAGATGATCGGCGGCCTTCTGGACGTTCTTCACGTCCGACCAGTCCGGCGGCAGGCCCAGATAGGTGAGCACCGACGGGAGCAGGTCTTCAGGGCTGTCGAGCAGCATGACGCCGCACTTGGACAGCTTCTGCAGATTGGCCGGATCGTAGACCAGGCTCCAGCTGTCGAGCGGCGCGTCCGGAAACGCCTTCTTCACCTTGTCGACATTGTAGCCGATGCCGGTGGTGCCCCACATGTAGTTGATCGAATAGGCGTTGTCCGGGTCGTACTTTGCGACCCGCTCGTAGATTTCCGGCCAGGCGTTGACCAGGTTGGGCAGCTTCGACTTGTCGAGCTTCTGGAACACGCCCGCCTTGATCTGCCGCGACAGGAAGGTGGCGGTCGGAACCACGAGGTCGTAACCGGTCTTGCCGGTCAGGAGCTTCGTCTCCAGGATCTCGTTGGAGTCAAAGACGTCGTAGACGACCTTGATGCCGGTCTCGGCCTCGAAGTCCTTCAGGATCTGCGGGTCGATATAGTCCGACCAGTTGTAGATCCTGACTTCCTTGCCAGCCGCCAGCGCGCCCCCGACCGCGCCGCTCGCGAGGCCGAAAGCGGCCAGGCAGGCGCCCACCAATCCTCTGATCGTCATTACGCGAGATCCCCTGACTCCCTCGACCGTCGCGAGGGCACGACCCCAAAAGGCTAGCCTCGCGCGTCAGGGCGCACAACCGATTTGCGGGCCTATTTCCGCGCCAGTGCAACCGCGTCGATGGATTGATTTGGCGCGAGCGGTCGGGCAGGCTCCGGCCTGCGCCGGCTCGCCGGCGTCCGGCGGCTCGGTCGCCGCGGGGCGGCTCAGCCTTCCTTCCCGACCCGATCCGGGAGCCGCCCTCAACGCAGCACGGCCACGGCGTCACGCCGGCGGCCTCGCCGCTGCCCGGTTCGGGTCGCCGCCGCTCCGCCGCTGCGGGTTGGACGGTAGACGTTCGGAAGTCACGAGATGAGCAAGAAAAAGCGCGCCGAGCTGCGGGAGGCCATCGCCGATCGCCGCGGAGCCGCCGACGCCGCCGCGGCGCGCGACTGGGTCGCCGAGCGCGGCATCGAGGAGCTCGAATGCCTCGTGCCCGACCAGGCCGGGGTGGCCCGCGGCAAGATAATGCCCGCGCAGAAGTTCTTCCAGTCGCCGACGATGAACATGCCGTCGTCGATCTTCCATCAGACCATCGCGGGCGGCTACGCCGACGAGGACGCGCCGGGCGGCGGCGACCCGGCGGACAGCGACCTCGTCCTCCAGCCGGATTTCTCCACCCTCTCGGTGGTGCCCTGGGCGTCCGATCCGACCGGGCAGATCATTCACGACGCCTTCCACCGGGACGGCCGGCCCGTCGAGGTCTCGCCGCGCGCGCTGCTGCGGCGGGTCTCGGATCTGTTCGAGAACAAGGGCTGGTCGCCCGTCGTGGCCCCGGAGATCGAGTTCTACCTCGTCAAGCCGAACACCGATCCGGACTATCCGCTCGAGCCGCCGATCGGCCGCTCCGGCCGGCCCGAGACCGGGCGCCAGTCCTACTCGATCTCGGCGGTCAACGAGTTCGACGAACTGTTCGAGGACATCTACGACTTCTCGGAGGCGCAGGGGCTCGAGATCGACACGCTCATCCACGAGGAGGGCGCGGCGCAGATGGAGATCAACCTGCGGCATGGCGCCCCGCTCGCGCTCGCCGACCAGGTGTTCCTGTTCAAGCGCACCATCCGCGAGGCTGCGCTGAAGCACTCGATGTACGCGACCTTCATGGCCAAGCCGATCGCCAACCAGCCCGGCTCGGCCATGCACATCCACCAGTCGGTGCGCGACGCCAAGACCGGGCGCAACATCTTCTCGGACGACCAGGGCAAGCCCTCGTCGGAGTTCTTCGCCTTCCTGGCCGGCACCCAGAAGTACATGCCGACCGTGATGACGCTGCTCGCGCCTTACGTGAACTCCTACCGGCGCCTGACCCGGCATTCCTCGGCGCCGATCAACGTGCAATGGGGCTACGACAACCGCACCACCGGCATCCGCGTGCCGCCCTCGGGGCCGGAGGCGCGGCGCGTCGAGAACCGGGTGCCGTCGTCGGACGCCAACCCGTATCTGGCGATCGCCGCGACGCTCGCCTGCGGCTATCTCGGGATGGTGGAGGGCCTGACGCCCTCCGAGCCGATCGACGGATCGGCCTACGGGCTCGACTACGACCTGCCGCGCGGCCTGCTGGAGGCGGTCTCGGCCTTCGAGGACTGCGGCCCGCTGCAGTCGGTCTTCGGCCGGACCTTCGTGCAGACCTTCGCGGCCATCAAGCGCGCCGAGTTCGAGACCTTCATGCGGGTGATCAGCCCCTGGGAGCGGGAATATCTGCTTCTGAACGTCTAGCGTCATCCCGGCCGAGCGGCGAAGCCGCGCAGAGCCGGGACCGTTCCCAGAACGTGGCGCGAGGAGGGAGCCGATGGAGAAGAGGTTCTTCGTCTACCTCCTCGCCACACGGAAGGACGGCCCCCTCTATGTGGGCGTCACCAGCAACCTGCCGAAGCGGATCTGGCGGCATCGCGAGCATGCCGTGCGCGGTTTCACGGCCAGGTACAACGTTGATCGTCTGGTCTGGTGCGAGCCTCACAGCAATGCGGAGGCGGCGATCGTCAGAGAGAAGCAGATCAAGCGGTGGCGCCGGGCATGGAAGATCGAATTGATCGAGAAAGACAATCCCGACTGGCGTGACCTGTACGAGGAGATCGGCCGATTGTGAGAACGATCCCGGCTCTCGCTGCGCTCGGCCGGGATGACGGCGCTGCGACCGCCTTCCCGCCCGCCGCCTCCTATTACGCCGCCGCCAACCCGCCGCCGCCCGAACGGCCACGGCTGGAGGGCGACCTCCGGGCGGACGTGGCGATCGTCGGCGCCGGGTTCACCGGACTGTCGGCCGCGCTTCATCTCGCCGAGCGGGGAGTCTCGGTCGTGGTGCTGGAGCAGGCGCGCGTCGGATGGGGCGCGTCGGGCCGCAATGGCGGCCAGGTCCACACCGGGCAGCGCCGCGAGCAGGACGAGCTCGAGCGGATCGCGGGGCGCGACGACGCCCGGAAGCTCTGGGAGCTCGCCGAAGAGGCCAAGGTCCTGCTGCGCGACACGATCGAGCGGCGCGGCGTCGACTGCCGCTACGAGGCCGGGCTGATCCACGCCGACCACAAGGCGTCCTACGTCGCGGAGACCCACGCTTATGCGCACAAGCTCGCCGAGGACTACGGCTATGGCCTGATCGAGCCGCTCGACCGCGAGCAGCTGCGCGCGCTCGTGAAGAGCGAGAACTACCATGGCGGCTCGATCGACCATGGCGGCGGCCATCTCGATCCGTTGGCGCTGGTCTTCGGGCTCGCCCGCGTGGCGGAGGCCGCCGGCGCGCGGGTGCACGAGAACTCGGGCGTCCGCCGCATCCGGCATGGGGCGCGGGTCACGCTGGAGACCGACGGCGGGACCGTTTCGGCCGACACGGCGCTGATCTGCACCGACGGGCTGCTCGAAGGCGTGGAGCCCGCAGTCGAGGCGCATGTCGCCCCGATCGCCAACCACATCGCCGCGACCGCGCCGCTCGGCGATCGGCTGCGCGAGGTCCTGACCAGCCGCGCGGCGGTCTCGGACAGCCGGTTCGTCGTCTACTACTACCGCCCGACGCCGGACGGCCGGCTGCTGTTCGGCGGCGGCGAGACCTATTCGACCACGCTTCCGGCCGAAATCGCGCCGATCGTGCGCCGTCACATGCTGAAGGTCTTCCCGCAGCTGCGCGACGTCGCGATCGAGCACGCCTGGGGCGGCGTGCTGGGCATCACGCCGACCCGCCAGCCCTTCGTGCGCGCCATCCGGCGCAACGTGCTGGTCGCCGCCGGCTATTCGGGCCAGGGCGTTCTGCTCGGGCCGATGTTCGGCAAGATCCTGGCCGAAGCGGTCGCGGGGCGGCTGGAGCGTTTCGACCTGCTGTCGCGGCTGCCGGTTCCGGCCTTCCCGGGCGGGCGATGGCTGCGCAGACCGCTGCTGGTCGCCGCGATGAGCTATTACGCGCTGCGCGACCGGCTGTGACCGGGCCTCAGTGAGCCGGCGCCGCGGCGGCCCCCGGGTTCGGGCGGCGGACGAGCGGCACCAGCAGCACGATGGCGCCGAACAGGATCGTCATCGCCCAGAACAGATCGCCGAAGGCCAGCACCAGGCCCTGCTGGCGAACCATGTTCGAGAACTGCCGGACCGCCGCGAGTTCGGCGTCCGAGCCCATCCGGGGCGCAAGGCTCGCCGCCATGCCGGCGAGCCGCTCCTCCGCGACCTGCCGGCCCCAGACCACGTGCTCGCGCAGCCGCAGCATGTGCAGGTCCTGACGGTCGTTCAGGAAGGTGTTGATGAAGGCGAGCCCGAACGCGCCGCCGAGATTGCGCATCAGGTTGAACAGCCCGCTGGCGTTCTTGAGCTTCGACGGCGGCAGGGTCGCGAGCGACACGATGTTGATCGGCACCATGCAGAGCATCAGCGACACGCCGCGCAGCATCTGCGGCACGAACAGCTCGCCGAACGCCCAGTCGCTGGTGATGTAGGTGAGGTCGATGCAGGACAGGCCGAAGCCCAGGAAACCCGCGCTGATCATGTAGCGGGGGTCGACCCTGCGCGACAGCACGCCCACCACGGGCGCGGTGAGGAACATGAACAGGCCGGAGACGAACACCGTCTCGCCGATCTGCAGCGAGTCGTAGCCGCGAACCCGGCCGAGGAAGACCGGATAGAGATAGGTCATGCCGTAGAGCCCGATGCCCATGACGAAGGTGAGCAGCGAGCCGCCGGCGAAATTGCGGTCGCGATAGGCCGCAAGGTCCACCAGCGGGGTCCTGGCCGCAAAGCAGCGCCAGAAGAACAGCGCGCCGCCGAGGACGCTGGCGACCGTGAGGTAGCGGATGGCGGCGTCCTGGAACCAGTCGTCGCGGGCCCCCTCCTCCAGGATGTATTCGAGGCTGCCGAGGAACACAGCGAGCGCGACCAGCGCCAGGTAGTCCAGCCGCCGCAGCAACTCGTGCTCCGGCTCGTCGAAATCGACCAGCGTCCAGGCGAGCAACGTGGCGGCCGCGCCCGGCACGAGGTTGATCAGGAACAGCCAGTGCCAGGAGAGCAGCTCGGTCAGATAGCCGCCGATCGTCGGTCCGACCGTGGGCGCGAGCGTCACCGTCAGACCGACCAGCGCCATGATCGCCGGCTGGTGGCGCTTCGGGAAGATCGTGTAGGCGGCCGCGAAGGCGGTCGGGATCATCCCGCCGCCGATGAAGCCCTGGATCGCCCTGTAGACGATCATCTCCGGCAGCGTCGTGGCCGTGGCGCAGAGCGCGCTCGCCAGCGTGAAGCCGGCGGCCGAGATGGTGAACAGCACCCGCGTCGACAGCGCCCGGCCGAGATAGCCGGACAGCGGGATCATGATCACTTCGGCGATCAGATAGCTGGTCTGGACCCAGGAGATCTCGTCCGGGCTCGCCGAAAGGCCGGCCTGGATCTCCGAGAGCGAGGACGAGACGATCTGGATGTCCAGGATCGCCATGAACATGCCGAAGACGAGCGCCAGGAAGGCGATCAGCCGCCGCGGCGTGACCTTCGGTTCGGATGGCGGATTCCCCGCGCCCGAGGCGCCCGCCGAGCCGGCCGCCGACCCCGTGGGGACGCGGGTCGGTTCGACAGCCGTACGACCGCCTGGAGGAGCAGCGTCGTCGCTCATGACGAGGTCTCGGACGCGGGGACTACGTCAGCGCCGCTGGTCGGCGGCGCCTGACGTAAGCTTGGGCGCAGTGCGCGTGTCGACGGAGGCGATCACGGACAGGCCGGGCCGCAGCCTGCCTTTCGCGACATCCTCCGGGTCGACCCGGATCCGGACCGGAACGCGCTGCACGATCTTGGTGAAATTGCCGGTGGCGTTCTCGGGCGGCAGCAGGCTGAACTGAGCCCCCGAGGCCGGCGCGAGGCTGTCGACGATCCCCGTCACGTCGTGCTCGGGATAGGCGTCGACCGAGAGCCTCACTTTCGCGCCCGGCTGGACGTCGGCGAGCTGGGTCTCCTTGAAGTTCGCGTCGACATAGACCCGGTCGAGCGGCACGACCGCCATCAGCCGCTTGCCGGGCGTCACATAGTCGCCGACCTGCACCGCCTTGTTGCCGACGACGCCGTCGAAGGGAGCGGCGATGAGCGTGGCGTCGAGATCGCGCTGCCGTTGCGCGCGGGCCGTCTCGAGCTCCTGCAGCGTGCGTTGCGCCTCGCCCTTCTGCGCGGCCAGGACCGCGCGGTTGGCCTCCGCGGCGGCCACCCCGGCGCGCGCCGCCTCGACCGCCGCAACCGCGCGGTCGCGGTCGGCCTTGGCCTGATCGAGCGCCTGCTTGCTGCCATAGCTGGACTTCACGAGTTGCTGGGCGCGGTCATAGTCGGCCGCGGCGCGCTCGCGATCGGCGTTCGTCGAGTCGACCTGGGCCTTCGCCTGGGCGATCTGCGCCTCGGCGGCGGCGATCTGGCTGTCGAAGCGATCGATCGACGCCTGCTGGGTCGCGATCTTGCCCTCGGCCGCCTGCAGCGCGAGCCTGAAGTCCGCCTGGTCGATGGTCACGAGCGGCGCGCCGGCCTTGACGGAGGCGTTGTCGCCGACCGCCACCGCGGCCACGTAGCCGGAGATCTTGGGCGCGATCACCGCCATGTCGGCGCCCACATAGGCGTCGTCGGTCTCGACCAGGAACCGGCCGTCGACCCACCAGTCGTAGCCGTACCAGCCGCCCGCCGCGATCGCGGCCGCCACGGCCGCGCCGAGCAGAGCCTTGCGGCCACCGAAGCGGCTTCGGGCGCCGGCCGCGTCCGGCGCCGCCTCGTCCGCGGCAGGCGCGTCGGGCCGGGTCTCGCGGCGGTCGATCGGGGCGGCGGGGGCTGCCGTCACAAGGCGAGGCCTTTGCATGGAAGCTGTCCCCTGGCTGCCTGCGACGACCCGTCATCGCAGGGCGGAAGCTCTGACCGAACCGTTCGGTCAACGGGAAAGCTAGCGCAGAGCCCCCTCGGCCGCAAGATGACCGAACCGTTCGGTCAATGACGCCTGAGACGTGGCGGTCGGAGGAGATACGGAGGAGGACCGCGCCTCCGCCTTGGGGGCGCCCACAGGGGGCGGACGCTCGGCGTTGCCCGCCGCGGCGGGCGATCAAATCTCGCGGCGCGGGTCGGGCGTCGGAGCGGCTCGGCCGCCGTCGAACGGCGAGGCGCGCGGCGTGGTGCGCCAGAGGAGCCGCTCGACCTTGGAATTTGAAGGATTCTCATTTGTCAGAGTCGCCTTGATGTGGGACCCGTGTGCGCTTATTCGGCTTCGGAGCGGTTTTCAGGCGGTCAGGGAGTAACCCGTTGTCGCGATCCGAAGCCACGCGCCTTGCGGCAGGCGTCACCGGCGGCGTTCTGTTCGCCGCCCTCGCCGTCGCGTCCTCAGCGGCGGCTTCCCCCGTCTCGATCGAGCTCAACCGGCTCGAGCCGCGGGACAGCGCCTGCCGGGTCTCGCTCGTCGTCGCGAACCCGGGCGAAAAGGCGATCGACAGCCTCAAGCTCGATCTCGTCTTCTTCGACAAGGAGGGCGTGATCTCGCGCCGTCTGGCGGTCGAGGCCGGCCCGCTGCGCGCCTCCAAGACCGCGGTGAAGCTGTTCGACGCGGCCGAAGTGGCCTGCGAAGGCCTCAGCCGCGTGCTGCTGAACGACGTCACCGCCTGCGGCGGCGAGCAGGACTGCCTCGCCCTGGTGACGACGACCTCGCGCGTGAAGGGCGTGGAGTTCGGCAAATGACGGCGCGTCGCGGCCTGGCGGCCGCCCTGGCCTCGGCGCTGGTCCTGCTCAGCCTGAGCCCGGCATGGGCCCAAGGCGGGGCCGAGAGCGCCCGGCCGGCCGTGCAGGCGTTGCCGCCGGCCGAGGAAGTGCAGGCGACCGAGCCCGGCCAGCCGCCGGCGAACGCCGCCCCGGCGCCGGCGACCGGCGCGCCCCAAGACCACCAGACCTTGGCTGCGCCCCCGTCGGGCCCCGCCGCCGACGAGCCCAGCCTGCCCTCCGTCGGCGCCTCGAACCTGCCGCACAACCTCTCGCCGCTCGGCATGTTCCTGGCCGCGGACTGGGTCGTGAAGGCGGTGATGCTCGGCCTCGCTTTCGCCTCTCTGGTCACCTGGACGGTCTGGCTGGCGAAGTCGCTGGAGCTGATGGCGGCGAACCGCCGCGCCAAGGCCGCGCTCGCCGCGCTCGGCGCCTCCCGGACGCTGGAGGAGGCCCGTCAGGTGCTGGAGGGCGCGAAGGGCCCGGTGCCGGCCTTCGTCGAGGCCGCCGACGCCGAGATCCTCTATTCCCAGGACGGTCTGTCGCCCGAGGGCGTCAAGGAACGCGTGGCCTCGCACCTGTCGCGGCTCGAGGCCCAGGCGGGCCGGCGGCTCACGATCGGCACCGGCCTTCTGGCGACGATCGGCTCGACGGCGCCCTTCGTGGGCCTGTTCGGCACGGTCTGGGGCATCATGAATTCCTTCATCGGCATCTCGAACGCGCAGACGACCAACCTCGCCGTGGTCGCGCCCGGCATCGCGGAAGCGCTGCTGGCCACCGCGATCGGCCTCGTGGCGGCGATTCCGGCGGTGGTCATCTACAACGTGTTCGCCCGCGCGATCAGCGGACACCGCGCCCTCCTGGCGGACGCCGCGGCGGCGGTGCTGCGGCTCGTGAGCCGCGACCTCGACCGGATCGACGCGCCCCGGTTGTCGGCCGCGGCGGAGTAGACCCATGGGGGTTCGGCTCGACGACGCCGGCGGGGACGACCTCGCCGAGACGCATGAGATCAACGTCACGCCGTTCATCGACGTCATGCTCGTGCTGCTCATCATCTTCATGGTGGCGGCGCCGCTGGCGACCGTCGACGTCGGCGTCGACCTGCCCTCCTCCAACGCGCCGCGCCAGCCGCGCCCGGACAAGCCCGTCTATCTGACCATCAAGTCCGACATGAAGCTGGCGCTCGGCTCCGAGCTGATCGATCAGGCGCAACTCGCGCCGATGCTGCAGAACAAGACCGGCGGCGACCGCGAACAGCGCATCTTCCTGCGGGCGGACAAGACGGTTCCCTATGGCGAGCTCACCAAGGTCATGAACGAGCTCAGGCGGGCGGGCTATCTGAAGGTGGCGCTGGTGGCGCTGGAGAGCGCCGGGACCGATGGCGGCCGTTGACGCGCTCAGCCTGGACGGCGGAGCAGGCGGACCGGACTGGAGGCGCTGGGCGCTCGCCGGCGTGGCGGTGCTGGCCGCCCATGTCGGCATCGCGGTGGTGCTGCTGAACGAAGCGCCCTCGCCGGTGGGCGGCGAGACCGAAACCGCGATCGAGCTGGACCTGACGCCGCCGCCGGCCTCCGGCGCCGCGCAGACGCTCGAAGCCGGCGCGAACGAGACGCAGCCGCTCACGCCGGAGAGCGCGGACGAGACCAAGCCGCAGGAAGTCGAGCAGCTCGAAGAGCTCCAGGACACGCCGCCGCTGGAGGATCAGCCCGTCACGGCCGAGGTCGCGCCGCCCGAGGACGTGCAGGATACGCCTGTCGAGACGGTCGAGGAGGCGCAGCCTGTCGAGACCGACATGGTGGCGGCCGACGACGTGATGACGCCCGACGACGTCGAGGCCGCCGTTTCCCTGCCGCCGGAGCGCACCGTCGTCGCCCGGGAGGAGACGCCGGAGCCGCGGAAGCCGGATGTGAAGCCGGTCGCCAAGCGGGAGACCCCGAAGCCGGTGAAGCGCAAGCCCACCGAGAAGCCGGCCGTACGGACCGCCGACAGGCCGAGGCCCGCCACGGTTCCGACGCAGGCCGGCGGGCAGGGCGGCGCGTCCGCGAACGCCGGCGCAGCGCGCGCGGCGGCCGCGAATTACGGCTCGAGGATCCGGGCGGCGGTGGCGGCCCAGAAGCGCTCCGGCACGACCTTCTCGGGCCGCGCGATGCTGACATTCACGGTGAACCGGTCAGGCCGCGTCTCTGGCGTTTCGGCGTCGGGCCCCGCTCCGGCCGCGGCCGAGGCGCAGGCCATGCTGCGGCGCGCCGCCGGCTCGTTCCCGCCGATGCCGCCGGAGATGCCCGGCGCGTCCAAGACCTATTCGCTGCCGATCAACTTCTCGGCACGCTGAGCGGCGCCGTCAGAGGTCCTCGCGGACTTTGGCGGCGGGCGCGCCGGCGGCTCCGGCCGCCGCGCGGACCTTCAGCTCGGACTTCGGGAGCTTCTGGGCGATGCCGTAGAGCCGCTCGCGGCGGTCCATCTCGTCATAGACGTCCTGCGGCGTGACGCCGGCCGCCGACCACAGCACGACCAGATTGTAGATCAGGTCGGCGCTTTCCCGGATCAGCGCCTCGCGCTGGCCGCTGACGGCTTCGATCGCGACCTCGGCGGCCTCCTCGGCCACCTTCTTGGCCATCTTCGGCACGCCCTCCTGCCGCAGCTTGGCCGTGCGGGAGGACGCGGGGTCCGCCTCGCTGGCTTCGCAGACGGCGGTGAACAGGCGATCGATCGAATCAGGCATCGGGCGCGACTCTCCGGCGAACCTCTTGAGGAGACGAACCACCAGTTCACGAATCGTTAACATAACGGTGGGCGCTCCCTTCGACATCAGATAAGCGCCTCTTTCCCGGCCCGCCACCAGTCGATCAAAGGCGCAGGCCCGATCGTTTCGGCTGCGCCCCCCCGCATGACGCGCCGTCCCAAAGCGCTTATAGTGCGCTCACCTGCAGGCTGCGCGCCTGCGCCATCTCTGGACCTTACATGCCGCTCCTCAACACAGCCGTTCTCTTGGGCCTGGTGCTCTTGAACGGCTTCTTCGCGTTGTCGGAGCTCGCGGTGGTCTCGGCTCGGAAGCCACGGCTGAAGATGCTCGCGGACGCCGGCGACCGCGGCGCCGAGCGCGCGCTCAGGCTCGCCGAAGACCCGAGCAGCTTCCTGTCCTCCGTGCAGATCGGCATCACGCTCATCGCGATCCTGAGCGGCGTCGTCGGCGAGGCGGCCTTCTCGGACCCGCTCGCGACGCTGCTCGCGGCCTACACTCCGCTCGACGCCTATGCGCGGCCGGTCGCGAGCGCGGTCGTGGTCATCGCCATCGGCGGGCTGTCGCTGATCCTCGGCGAGCTCGTGCCGAAGCGCATCGCGCTCTCGAACCCCGAGCCGATCGCCGCCTTCGTCGCCGGCCCGCTGACCTTGCTGGCCCTGATCGGCCGCCCGGTCGTGGTCGTGCTCGGCGTGAGCTCCAGCCTGATCCTGAAGCTCCTCCGCGTGAAGGAGCAGGACGGCAGCAACGTCACGGAAGAGGAGGTCCGCAGCGTCATCGCCGAGGGCGTCGCCGCCGGTTCGATCGAGCCGGTCGAGCGGCGGATGATCGAGGGCGTGCTGGGTCTGGCGGATCGGCCGGTTCGCTCCATCATGACGCCGCGGCGCGAGGTGTTCTGGGTCGACATCAGCGATGATCTGGCGACGGTCCAGACCGAGCTCGCCGAAAGCCCGTTCTCGCGCATCGTCGTCGGCAAGGACGGGTCGGCCGACGACCCGGTCGGCATCCTGCACAAGAAGGACGTTCTGGCGGCCCTGATCCAGGGCAAGAAGTTCGACGTCGCCTCCTACGTCCGCGACCCGCTCTACGTCCCCGAGGGGGCCTCGGCGCTGAGCCTGCTCGAGCTTTTCAAGTCGCAGCCCTCGTCCACCGCCTTCGTGGTCGACGAATTCGGCGGCTTCGAGGGCATCGTGACCTCGCATGACGTGCTCGGCGCGATCGCCGGCGCGCTGCCCGAAGAGCACGAGATCGGCGAGGCGCAGGAAATCCGCCGCCGCGACGACGGCACCTACATGGTCGACGGACGCGCGTCGCTCGACGCCGTCGCCGAGACCTTCGGCGTGACGGTCCCGGCCCATGCGCAGAGCGATTTCCACACGGTGGCGGGGCTCGTCATCGCGGAGCTCGGCCGCATCCCCAATGAGGGCGACACCATCGACGTGTCCGACTGGACGGTCGAGGTCGTCGACATGGACGGTCCCCGCGTCGACAAGCTCCTGTTCCGCGCGCGCGGCGCGCCGGCCGAGGCCGGGATGACGCCCGCCGGCGCCGGCATCTGACGCTCGGGCCGAACGACGCCATGGACCAGCCGCGCGCCGCAGCAGAGGCCGCCGTCGAGCCTGATTCGGAACCCGCGGGCGCCGCGGCGTCCGACGATGGGGCGGCCCGCCAGGCCGCCGCCATAGACGCCCTCGCAAGGGCCATCGAGGCGCTCGGCGCGCCGCTCTCGCCCGCGCCGGCCGTGCGCGGGGCCCCGCCGGCGCTTCGTGTTCCCGAACGGGGCAGGCCGCTCGCGGAGGCGGCGGCCGAACTGGCGCGGGAGGTTCTTCCCCGCGCCGCCCGCTCCGACCATCCGCGCTTCTTCGCCTTCATCCCCTCTCCCGCGAGCGCGGCCTCGCGGCTCGGAGACGCGCTGACGGCGGCGTTCAACCCTCAGGCCGGAGCCTGGCGCCAGGCGGAGGGTCCGGCGGCCATCGAGGCCGCCCTGATCCGCTGGATGGCCAATGCGGCAGGGTTTCCGGAAAGTGCGGGCGGCCTGTTCATGGGCGGCGGCTCGGCCGCCAACCTGACCGCCGTCGTCGCCGCCAGGGACGCGAAGCTCCATCCGGAGAAGCGGATGGACGGGACCGTCTATGTGTCGGCCGAGACCCACAGCTCGGTGCTGCGCGCGCTTGCGGTCGCGGGTTTCCTCCCCGGGCAGATCCGGCGCGTCGCGCTCGACGAGGCGTTCCGGATGGACGCGGACGACCTCGCGCGGCTCGTGGAGGCGGACCTCGCCGCCGGACGGCGGCCGTTTCTCGTGGTCGCGACGGCGGGCACCACCAATGTCGGCGCCGTCGATCCGCTCGACAGGATCGCGGCCGTCTGCGCGCGACGCGGACTGTGGCTCCACGTCGACGGCGCCTTCGGGGCGTCCGCGCTGCTCAGCCCTGCCCGCCGGGCGCTCCTGAAAGGCGTCGAGTTCGCGGACAGCCTGTCCTGGGACGCCCACAAATGGCTGTTTCAGACCTATGGCTGCGGGGCGCTGATCGTCCGCGACCAGCGCCGGCTCGAGCAGGCGTTCCGGGTCGAGACCGATTATCTGCGCGACGGCGACCTGCCCGGAGCGGCGCCGAACTTCTGGGATCTCGGGCTGGAGACCAGTCGGCCCGCGCGCGCGCTCAAGCTGTGGCTGACGCTGCAGACGATGGGGAGCGAGGCCGCCGGCGCGGCCGTCGAGCATGGCTTCCGGCTCGCCGAATGGGCGGAGGACGAGATCAGGCGCACGCCCGGCTGGCGGCTCGTGACCCCGGCTTCGATGGCGATCGTGACGTTCCGGATGGATGATGTCGCCTGCTCCGCGGAGCAGGCGGACGCCCTGACCCTGGAGGCGGGCCGGCGTCTCGAGCGCAGCGGCTTCGCCTTCGTGGGCGCAACGCGCGTCGAGGGTCGGGCGGCGCTGCGGATCTGCGCGCTCCACCCGGATGCGACCGAGCAGGATATGCGGGAGACGGTCCGGCGGCTCGCCGCCGAAGCGCGGGCCAGTCAGAGGGAGCTGGCCCGCTAGACGCTAGGAGAGGCGCGCGCGGCTCAGAACAGCGAGCCGCGCAGCTCCCGGAGTTGATCGAGCTGCGCCTGCGCCCGGACCCTGCGGGCGTCGTCGACCGCGTCCGCCACGTCCTCTTCGGCGTCCCGGATGGCGAGGTCGAGCTTGGCGGCGTCGAGCTCCTCCATCGGAATGGCCTCGTCGGCCAGGATGGTCAGGCCGCGCGGGTTCACGTCGGCGAAGCCGCCGCGCACGAACAGCCGGCGCGGCTCACCGCCGTCGGTCTTGTAGACCTTCACGACGCCCGGCTTGAGCGTCGACATCAGGGGCGCGTGGTGCGCCAGAACGCCGAACTCGCCTTCCATGCCGGGGACCACGACATGCTCGACGTCTTCGGAGATGAGCAGCTTCTCAGGGGAGACCAGCTCGAAAGGGAAGGTGTCCATCGTCAGTCCTTCAGTGGCCGGCGGTCCGCGGGAACTCTCCCTTCCCGGCGGGCCGGAAAGGGAGCGTTCGGCGTCGCGTCAGTCCGTGGGCCTCAGCCCTCGGCGAGCTTCTTGGCCTTCTCGATCGCCTGCTCGATGGTGCCGACCATGTAGAAGGCGGCCTCCGGCAGGTTGTCGTGCTTGCCCTCGACCAGCTCCTTGAAGCCCTTGATCGTGTCGGCGAGTTCGACGAACACGCCCGGCGAACCCGTGAACACCTCGGCGACGTGGAACGGCTGGCTCAGGAAGCGCTCGATCTTGCGGGCGCGGCTGACGACCAGCTTGTCCTCTTCGGACAGCTCGTCCATGCCCAGGATCGCGATGATGTCCTGCAGCGACTTGTAGCGCTGCAGCGTCTCCTGCACGCGGCGGGCGGTGCTGTAGTGCTCGTCGCCGATGATCGCGGCCGACAGAATGCGCGAGGTCGAGTCGAGCGGGTCCACCGCCGGGTAGATGCCCTTCTCGGCGATCGAGCGGTTCAGAACGGTCGTCGCGTCGAGATGCGCGAAGGACGCGGCCGGCGCCGGGTCGGTCAGGTCGTCGGCCGGCACGTAGATCGCCTGCACCGAGGTGATCGAACCCTTGGTGGTCGTGGTGATGCGCTCCTGCAGCGCGCCCATGTCGGTCGCGAGCGTCGGCTGATAGCCCACGGCCGAGGGGATGCGGCCGAGAAGCGCCGACACTTCCGAGCCCGCCTGCGTGAAGCGGAAGATGTTGTCGACGAAGAACAGCACGTCCTGGCCCTGGTCGCGGAAGTGCTCGGCGACCGTCAGGCCGGAGAGCGCGACGCGGGCGCGGGCGCCGGGCGGCTCGTTCATCTGGCCGTAGACCAGGGCGCACTTGGAGCCCTCGCCGCCGCCCTGCTTGTTCACGCCGGACTCGATGAACTCGTGATAGAGGTCGTTGCCCTCGCGGGTGCGCTCGCCGACGCCGGCGAACACGGAGTAGCCGCCGTGCGCCTTCGCGACGTTGTTGATCAGCTCCTGGATGAGCACCGTCTTGCCGACGCCCGCGCCGCCGAACAGGCCGACCTTGCCGCCCTTGGCGTAGGGCGCGAGCAGGTCGACGACCTTGATGCCGGTGACCAGGATCTCGGTCTCCGTCGCCTGATCCGCGTAGGACGGCGCCGGCTGGTGGATCGGCCGCATGCCCTCGTTCGCGATCGGGCCGCCTTCGTCGATCGGCTCGCCGACGACGTTCATGATGCGGCCGAGCGTGCCGGCGCCGACCGGAACCGCGATCGGCTCGCCGGTGTCGGTGACGTCCTGGCCGCGGGTCAGGCCCTCGGTCGAGTCCATCGCGATCGTGCGGACCGTCGACTCGCCGATCTGCTGGGCGACCTCGAGGACGAGGCGGACGTCGTTGTTCCGGGTCTCGAGCGCGTTCAGGATTTCGGGCAGGTGCCCGTCGAACTGCACGTCGACGACGGGGCCGATGACCTGGGTGATGCGGCCGACATGTGCGGTCATTGGAATGGTCCTCGTCGGATGATCGTCAGAGCGCCTCGGCGCCGGAGATGATCTCGATCAGCTCCTTGGTGATCTGCGCCTGGCGTGTGCGGTTGTACTGAAGCGAGAGCTTCTTGATCATCTCGCCGGCGTTGCGGGTCGCGTTGTCCATCGCGGACATGCGCGCGCCCTGCTCGGAGGCGGCGTTCTCAAGAAGGCCCTTGAAGATCTGGATCGACACGTTCTTCGGCAGCAGAACCTCGAGGATCTCCTCCTCGGACGGCTCGTACTCGTAGATCGCGCCGTTGAGCTGGTCCTCGCCGGTCGCCTCGGGGATCTGGGCGGGGATGACCTGCTGCGCGGTCGGGATCTGGCTCACCACCGACCGGAACTTCGAGAAGAACAGGGTGGCGACGTCGAACCCGCCGTCCTGGTACTCCCTGATGATCCGCTCGCCGATCTCGTTGGCGGTCGAATAGCCGAGGGTCTTCACCTCGCGCAGCGAGATGACGTCGTCGATCTTGCCCGGGAACTGCCGGCGCAGGATGTCGGCCCCCTTGCGACCGACGCACAGGAAGCGGACTTCCTTGCCTTCGGCGATCAGCCGCCGCGCCTCGTCGCGCGCAAGGCGCGCGATCGATGCGTTGAAGCCGCCCGCAAGCCCGCGGTCCGCCGTCATGACGACCAGAAGATGCCGCCGGTCCTCGCCGGTGCCGGCCAGCAGCTGGGGCGCGCCGGGAGCGTCGCGCATGCTGGAGGCGAGGTTCGCGAGAACCCGCTCCATGCGCTCGGCGTAGGGGCGCGCGGCCGCCGCGGCCAGCTCGGCGCGGCGGAGCTTGGCCGCCGCGACCATCTGCATGGCCTTGGTGATCTTCTGCGTCGCCTTGACGGAGGCGATGCGGTTCCTGAGGTCCTTTAGGCTCGCCATGGGGCGCCCGAAACTCCGCTTTTCAAGCCGGCGCTCAGGCCGAGAACGCCTTGGAGAAGTCGTCGAGGACGCGCTTCAGGCGCTCGATCGTCTCGTCCTTGAGCTGCTTGTCGGCGCGGATCGTGTCGAGCAGACCCTTCTCGCTCGAGTTCATCCGCTCGAGCAGCTGGGCCTCGTAGGCGCGGACCTTATCGAGCGGCAGCTTGTCGAGGTAGCCGTTGGTGCCGGCGTAGATCACCACGACCTGCTCCTCAACGCGCAGCGGCGAGAACTGCGGCTGCTTGAGGAGCTCGGTGAGACGCGCGCCGCGGTTCAGCAGGCGCTGGGTCGAAGCGTCGAGGTCCGAGCCGAACTGCGCGAAGGCCGCCATTTCGCGGTACTGCGCGAGCTCGCCTTTGATCTTGCCGGCGACCTGCTTCATCGCCTTGATCTGGGCGGCCGAGCCGACGCGCGACACCGAGATGCCGACGTTCACCGCCGGGCGCACGCCCTGGTAGAACAGGTCGGACTCGAGGAAGATCTGGCCGTCGGTGATCGAGATCACGTTGGTCGGGATGTAGGCCGACACGTCGTTGGCCTGCGTCTCGATGACCGGCAGAGCGGTCAGCGAACCGGCGCCGTTCTCGTCGTTGAGCTTGGCGGCGCGCTCGAGCAGGCGCGAGTGCAGATAGAAGACGTCGCCCGGATAGGCTTCGCGGCCCGGCGGACGGCGCAGGAGCAGCGACATCTGACGGTAAGCCACGGCCTGCTTGGAGAGATCGTCATAGACGATCAGCGCGTGCATGCCGTTGTCGCGGAAGTACTCGCCCATCGCGCAGCCCGCGAAGGGGGCGAGGAACTGCATCGGCGCCGGGTCCGAGGCGGTCGCGGCGATGATGATCGAATATTCGAGCGCGCCCTGCTCCTCGAGCACCTTCACGAACTGCGCGACGGTGGAGCGCTTCTGACCGACCGCGACGTAGACGCAGTAGAGCTTCTGGCTCTCGTCGTCCGAGGCGTTGATCGACTTCTGGTTCAGGATCGTGTCGAGCGCCACGGCGGTCTTGCCGGTCTGGCGGTCGCCGATGATCAGCTCGCGCTGGCCGCGGCCGACCGGGATCAGCGCGTCGATCGACTTGATGCCGGTCTGCATCGGCTCGTGGACCGACTTGCGCGGGATGATGCCGGGGGCCTTCACGTCGACGCGGCGACGCTCGGTCGCCTCGATCGGACCCTTGCCGTCGATCGGGTTGCCGAGCGCGTCGACGACGCGGCCGAGCAGACCCTTGCCGACCGGCACGTCCACGATCGCGCCGGTGCGCTTGACCGTGTCGCCCTCGTTGATGCCGCGGTCGGCGCCGAACACCACGACGCCGACATTGTCGGTCTCGAGGTTCAGGGCCATGCCCCGTACGCCGTCCTTGAACTCGACCATCTCGCCGTACTGGACGTTGTCCAGGCCGTAGACGCGAGCGATGCCGTCGCCGATGGACAGCACCTGGCCGACCTCGGAAACCTCAGCTTCCTGGCCGAAATTCTTGATCTGATCCTTGAGGATCGAGGTGATTTCGGCGGCGCGGATGTCCATCAGCCGACCTCTTTCATCGCTAGCTTGATTGAGTTGAGCTTGGTCTTCAGCGAGGCGTCGACCATGCGGCTTCCGAGCCGCACGACGAGGCCGCCGAGAATTTTGGGATCGACCTTGACGTCGAACTCGACCGTCTTGCCCGTGATGTCCTTCAGCGCCGCGGCCAGCGCCGAGCGGCGGCCGTCGGTCAGCGGCTCGGCGACGGTGACCTCGGCGGTCATCGTCCCCTTGTCGGCCGCGACGAGCGCGCGGAACCCGCGGATCATCGGCTCGATCGCGAACAGGCGACGGTTGCGGGCGACGAGGCGCACGAAGTTGGCCGTCGACGCGCCGATGCCGGCCTTGGCCAGCACCGCGGCGATCGCCTTCTCCTGCTCCTCGGCCGAGAACACGGGGCTGCGCGTCAGGCGCCGCAGATCCTCGCTCTCGTCGAGCAGCCGCGCCAGAACGTCGAGATCGGCCGATACGGCGTCGATCGCGCCCTGCTCTTTCGCGAGATCAAACAAGGCGGACGCGTAGCGCCCCGCCATTCCGGACACGATGGTGTCTTTACCTGCCACCCGAGCGTCTCTCGCTGGTTGGAGCCAAGGGCTGAAACCGGAGCGGGCGCTCCGAACCTCCCGGAAACTGGTGGATGCTGGGACCCTCGCAGGACCCAAACCTCGGGCGGGATCCCGAAGACGGCCGGTCACTAACACGCCGCCGGACGCCGCGCAACATCGTGGCGCACTTGTGGCGGCGCGACCAAAAGCGCACTGCGCTCAATAGTTTAGCCAGCTTCAAGGGGGCCGGACGACCTCCCGGCGACGATCACAAGAAGCTTTGCGGATCGACGTCGACCGCAACCCGGACCCCGCCGCGCGCCGCGGGCGCGGCCGCAAGCCACGCGCGGAGATAGCCGGGGACGTCGACCTCGCGCCCCGCATGCACCAGCAGCCGCATCCGGTGGCGGCCGCGCAGCATGGCGAGCGGGGCCTCGGCGGGCCCGAGCACCCGCACATGCTCGGCCTTCGGCGCGGCCCGGGCGAGCGCCCGGCCGTGCGCCTCGGCGGCCTCCCGGGCGGGCGCCGACACCACGATCGCGGCGAGCCTGCCGAAGGGCGGCATGCCGGCGGCGGCGCGCGCCTCCGCCTCATGGCGATAGAAGCCCTCGCGGTCGCCCGCCACCAGCGCGCGGATCACCGGATGGTCGGGATCGTGCGTCTGGATCAGCGCGCGGCCCGGCAGCTCCGCGCGGCCCGCCCGGCCCGTCACCTGCTGCAGCATCTGGAAGGTGCGCTCCGCAGCGCGCGGGTCGGCGGCGCCGAGCGCGAAGTCCGCGTCGATCGCGCCCACCAGGGTGAGCTTCGGGAAATGATGGCCCTTGGTGACCATCTGGGTGCCGACCACGATGTCGACCGCGCCCCGCTCGATGGCGTCGAGCTCCGCGCTCAGCCGCTCGCCGGCGCCGATCAGGTCGCTCGACAGCACGGTGACCCGGGCTTCGGGGAAGCGCGCCACGGCCTCGTCGCGGATGCGCTCCACGCCGGGGCCGCAGGCGACGAGCGCGTTCTCGGCCGCGCAGGCCGGACAGGCGGTCGGCGAGGACGCCGAATAGGCGCACTGGTGGCAGACGAGGCTCGCGCGGAACCTGTGCTCGACCAGCCAGGCCGAGCAGTTCGGACACTTCATCCTGTGGCCGCAGCGGCGGCAGAGCGTCAGCGGCGCATAGCCCCGCCGGTTCAGGAACAGCAGCGACTGCTCGCCGGCGGCGAGGTTCTTCGCCACCGCCGCGACCAGCGCCGGGGCCAGCCACTCGCCGCGCGGCGGCCCGGCGCGGCGCATGTCGATCGCCCTGATCTCGGGCATGACGCTCCCGCCGTAGCGCGCCGGCAGGGCCAGTCTCTCGTAACGGCCGCGCTCGGCGTTGACCCGGCTCTCGAGCGAAGGAGTCGCGGAGGCCAGCACCACCGCCGCGCCTTCGAGGCGGCCGCGCACCACCGCCATGTCGCGGGCGTTGTAGGCGACGCCGTCCTCCTGCTTGTAGGCGGCGTCGTGCTCCTCATCCACCACGATCAGGCCGAGGTCGCGGAACGGCAGGAACAGCCCCGAGCGCGCCGCCACCACCGCCTGGATGGAGCCGTCGGCGACCCCGCGCCGGACCGCCGCGCGGCCCTTCTCCCCCACGCTCGCGTGCCACACGGCCGGACGGGCGCCGAAGCGTCGCGCGAACCGGTCGAGAAACGGCACCGTGAGCGCGATCTCGGGCGCCATGACGAGGGCCTGCCGGCCTTCCCGCAGCGCTTCGGCGACCGCCTCGCAATAGACCTCTGTCTTGCCCGATCCGGTCACGCCGTCGAGCAGCGCGACCGCGAAGCTCCGCGCCGCGGTCATCTCGACCAGGCGCGCCGCCGCCGCGCCCTGCTCGCGGCTGAGCTCCGGTCCCGGGAGGGAGGGGTCGGGGCGCGGCGGCGGCGGGGGCGGCGGGAGCTCGGCGGGCGCAAGCGCGCCTTCCGCCACCAGCCCGTCCAGCACCGAGCTCGAGACGCCGGCCGCCTCCGACAGCTCCTTCTTCGACCGCGCCGCGCCATCCGCCGCCACCGCCAGCACGCGATCCCGGGCCGGCGTGCGGCGCGAGGGCAGGGCGCCGGTCGCCCGCAGCCCCATCCGGAGGGCGGGGGCGGCGGCCTCCTCGGAGAGGCCGCGGAGAGCCATGCGCAGCACCTGCCCGCGCGGGGCGAGCGTGTAGTTGGCGACCCAGTCGACGAGGCGGCGCATGCTGGGCGGCAGCGGCGCCGCCGCGATCCGGCCCGCGAGCGGCTTGAGCCGCGCGCTCTCGACCGCCGCGCCCTCGCCGTCCCAGACCACGCCCATGGTCGCGCGCGCGCCGAGCGGCGCGACCACCACGTCGCCGGGCGCGACCTCGAGCCCGTCCGGGACCGCATAGGTCAGCGTCCGGTCGAGCGCGACCGGCAGCAGGACTTCGACGATGGCGCTCTGGGTCATGAGAGGGAGTCGCTCGGGCGGCGGCCGGATCACGCGTCTTCGACGCTGGAGCCGGCGGCCGTCAAGAAGGGGCCGCCCTGTGACGTCATGCGTGGAGGGTCGCCCCTTTTGGCTTGCGCGCGGCGGTCCGGCGGGCCACTTGAAACCAGAGAGGCCGCGTGGCCGCACCCCATTTTTTAAGGAAGCTCCAGCGATGAAATTCTTCGTCGACACAGCGGACGTCAGCGAAATCCGCGAACTCGCCGCGGCCGGTCTGATCGACGGCGTCACCACCAATCCGTCGCTGATCCTGAAGGCCAACCGGCCGATGAAGGAAGTCATCGCCGAGATCTGCGACATCGTCGACGGCCCGGTCTCGGCGGAGGTCGGCGCCACCGAGTACGACGAGATCATGCGCGAGGGCCGCATCCTGGCGAAGATCGCCGAGAACGTCGCGGTCAAGGTGCCGCTCACGCTGGATGGGCTGAAGGCCTGCCGCACCTTCGTGGACGAAGGCACGATGGTGAACGTGACGCTGTGCTTCAGCGCGCCGCAGGCGTTGCTCGCCGCCAAGGCCGGCGCGACCTTCGTGTCTCCCTTCGTGGGCCGGCTCGACGACGCCGGCGTGGACGGCATGGAGCTGATCCAGGACATCCGCACGATCTTCGACAACTATCCGGACTTCTCGACCGAGATCCTCGCGGCCTCGATCCGTTCGGTGAACCATGTGAAGGACGCCGCCAAGGCGGGCGCCGACGTCGCCACAATCCCGCCCTCGACGCTCAAGTCGCTGGTCAAACACCCACTGACCGACAAGGGCCTGGACCTGTTCCGGGCGGATTGGGCGAAGACCGGTCAGCGCATCGAGTGATCGGAGCACATCCGTCGGCGACGGAGCTATACTAGAGTACCCTCGCGCTGGTTTGCTGACGACGCGAAGCAACTCTTCGCAACTTAATAAGGAACCGGTTCGCGGGCCGCGCGTTCTTCTCGCAGTTTTAATAGCGAGAGAGAACACCCCATGCGCATCAGCGCCATTGCACTTGCCGTCGCCCTCGGGGCCGCGGCCCCGGTCGCCGCCGTCGCCCAGGAGGGCACCGTATCCGGCGCTGCGGGCGGCGCAGTGACGGGCGCGGTGGTCGGCGGGCCCGTCGGCGCTGTGGTCGGCGGCGTCGCCGGCGCGGCGATCGGCACCGCCGTCGCTCCCCCGCGCGAGGTTCGTGAGTACGTCGTGCGCGATACGCGTCCCTCCGTCCGCTATCGCGGCGAGGTCGAGGTCGGCAGCACGCTTCCCGCGGACGTCGAAGTCTACCAGGTGCCGGACAGCGACTACAGCTACACGGTCGTCAATGACCGTCGCTACATCGTCAGTTCGAAGCGCAAGGTCGTCGAAGTCGTCGAGTGATCAGTCCTTCGACGTGATTCAGAGCCCCGCCTGAGGCGGGGCTCTTTGCTTTTCCGGGCCTTGCGCCACGTCACCTCCGGTTAACGGCGCAGCGCTAGCCTCGGGATATGCCGGAACAGCCCGAACCTCTCCTGTTTCCCGCAGCCGAAGACGTGCGGGAGGCTTACGCCGACTGGCTGCTGGGCCTTTCGGCCGAGCGCCGTCTGTCGCGCCACACGGTCGACGCCTACGCGCGCGACGTGCGGATCTTCCTTCAGTTTCTCCAGGGCCATCTCGGCGGACCCGCGACGCTCGCTGATCTGGCGGCGCTCGCGCCCCGCGACGTCCGCGCCTTCCTGGCGGCGCGGCGGGCCGAAGGGCTCTCCAGCCGGTCCCTGATGCGGGGCCTCGCGGCCGCCCGCTCCTTTGCGCGGCGCCTGACGCGGACCGACCGGGCCCAGATCTCCGCGCTCGCCGCCGTTCGCTCCCCCAAGATCCCCCGCAGCCTGCCCAAGCCGATCGCCGCGCCGGCGGCCAGAGCGCTGCTCGACGTGGAGACGCGCGCCGGCGAGGAGCGCGACGACTGGGTGCTGGCGCGCGACGCCGCGGTGCTGTCGCTGCTCTATGGCTGCGGCCTGCGCATCTCGGAGGCGCTTTCGCTGACCCGTGGCGAGGCGCCGGTTCCCGGCGTCGGCCGCATCGAGGTGCTGGGCAAGGGCGGCAAGCGTCGTCAGCTCCCGGTGATCGCCGCCGTGCAGGCCGCGGTCGCGGACTATCTCGCGCGCTGCCCCTGGCCGCTTCCGCCGGAAGGGCCCCTGTTCGTGGGCGCCAAGGGCGGCCCGTTGAGCCCGCGCATCGTGCAGGCGGCGGTCGCCCGCATGCGCGGCGCGCTCGGCCTTCCCGACAGCGCCACCCCGCACGCGCTGCGCCACTCCTTCGCGACGCACCTGCTCTCGCGCGGCGGCGACCTCAGAACCATCCAGGAGCTTCTCGGCCACGCGAGCCTCTCGACCACCCAGCTCTACACCGAGGTCGACGGCGCCCGGCTGATGGCGATTCACGCCGCCTATCACCCCCGCGCGCGGGCCGGCTGAGCGACGCGCGGACGCGCGGCCGGCCTGCGCGCGGGCGTCTGGTCCGGGCGCGGCGTGCGTGATAAGCGGCCGATGATGCCGAGCCCGCGCGCCTTCCCCCTCATGGCGACCCGCCTTGTCCGCGCCTTCCGCGGACGGGGGACCGCCTGAGCGCGTCCAGCACCCCGGGGCGCGCGGAGATGCGCGACGCGGCTCGCCCCGGGTCCGGCGACGCGCCCACCACCACCGACGCCGATCCCGAGGTCATCGTCGAGGCCCGACCCGAGCGCGCCGGCCCGCCCTGGATCGGCTATGCTCTCGCGGCGGCGGGCGCGATCTTCTTCTCGAGCAAGGGCATTCTGATCAAGTTCGCCTATGCGGAGGGCGTTGATCCGGAGACGCTGCTCGCGCTCCGCATGGGGCTGGCGGTCCCGGTCTATGTCGCGATCGGCCTCGCCGCAGTTGCCAGGACCGGCCGCCCGGCGGCGCTCGATCGAAAGACCTTCGCGGCGGCGTTCGCGATCGGCCTGCTGGGCTACTGGTTCGCCTCCTATGTCGACTTCCTGGGGCTCGCCTACATCTCGGCCCCCTTCGAACGGTTGATCCTGTTCACCTATCCGCTGTTCACGGTTCTGCTCGGCGCGGCCTTCTTCCACCAGCCGTTCCGCCTGAAGGCGCTTGCGGCCTTCGGGCTGAGCTATGCGGGGCTGGCGCTGGTGTTCACCAAGGACATGCAGGTGGCGGGCCTCGCCTCCGCGCGGACGGGCTCGCTGCTGGTGCTCGCCTCGGCCGTCGCCTTCGCGCTCTACCAGCTGCTGGCGAAGGGCTATATCGGCCGGATCGGCCCGAAACTCTTCACCTGCATCGCGATGACTGCGGCCGCGCTCGCCGCGCTGCTGCAGTTCGCGCTGGTGCGGGACGTCGGCGTCATCCCGACTCTCTCGGGCAAGATCTGGCTGATCGCGGCACTGATCGCGGTGATCGGCACGATCCTGCCGAGCTTCCTGCTCAGCGCCGCCCTGCACCGCATCTCGGCGCAGGCCAACGCCGCGATCGGCACGGTCAGCCCCGTCGCCACGCTGATCTTCGCCGCCGCTTTCCTGGGCGAAAGGGTGAGTTCCGTGGACGTGATCGGCACCGCCCTGGTGCTGGCCGGCGTCGGCTGGTTCACGCTGAGCGAGCAGCGAAAGGCGACCCGCTAGGGTTTTTCCGCACTGGCCAGGCCGGCGCGGCGCTTGCTTGATTGGAGGCGACACGATCGGGGAGACGAATCATGTCGCTGATGAACCGCGCCGCCGCGCTGACGCTCGCGGCCGCGCTGGGGCTGCTCGCGGGCCCCAGCGTTTCGCAGGAGCGCCCGTCGCGTGACCAGGCGCTCCACGTCGCCGTGGAGCTCGTCAACGAGATCTCGAAGGACGGCATGGTGGCGCAGTTCGTCGCGCGCTCCTGGCCGGCCTTCGAGCCGCAGCTCCAGGAGTCGATGCCCGGCGCCTCGCCGGCCACGATGGCCTCGCTCAAGGCCGAGTTCCAGACCATCGTGGTGCAGCACACCAAGGATCTGCTGGCCGCCGCGCCCGCGATCTACACCACCTACTTCACCGTCGACGAGCTGCGCGACATGCTCGCCTTCTACCGCTCGCCGACGGGCCAGAAGGCGTTGCGGGTCATGCCGAACGTCATCGCCGACAGCGTCCGGCTCTCGGCCGACCGCATGCCGGCGGTGACCGCCGAGATCGACCGGGCGTTCCGGTCGCGGCTGAAGGCGCGGGGCGTCGATCTGCCGATCTGAGCCGCGCGCCGCTCACATGTGGATGGCGCGACCCTCGACGGCGAGCGCCGCCTCCTTGACGGCCTCCGACAGCGTCGGATGCGCGTGGCAGGTGCGGGCGATGTCCTCGGAGGAGGCGCTGAACTCCATGCCGAGCGCGGCTTCCGCGATCAGCGTGCCGGCGTCGGGACCGATGATGTGCACGCCGAGCACGCGGTCCGTCCTGGCGTCGGCCAGGATCTTCACGAAGCCCTCGGTCGTGCCGTTCGCCTTGGCGCGGCCGTTGGCCGTGAACGGGAACTTGCCGGCGCGGTAGTCGACGCCGTCCGCCTTCAGCTCCTCCTCGGTTTTGCCGACCGAGGCGACCTCCGGGTAGGTGTAGACCACGTTCGGGATCACGCCGTAGTTCACGTGCCCGGCCTTGCCGGCCAGGATCTCCGCGACCGCGACGCCCTCGTCCTCCGCCTTGTGAGCCAGCATCGGCCCGGCGATGACGTCTCCTATGGCGTAGACGCCGTCGACGCTGGTCCTGAAGCGGCCGTCGGTCTTCACCCGCCCGCGCTCGTCCAGCTCGACGCCCGCCTCATCGAGGCCGAGGCCTTCCGTGTAGGGAACGCGGCCGATCGCCACCAGAACGACGTCCGCCTCCAGGGTCTCGGCGTCGCCGCCCTTGGCGGGCTCGACCGTCACCGAAAGACGTTCGCCCTGCCTGGTCGCGCCGGTGACCTTCGAGCCGAGCCGGAACGTCATGCCCTGCTTCTCCAGCAGGCGCTGGAACTGCCGGCCGAGGTCGACGTCCATCCCGGGCAGGATGCGGTCGAGGAACTCGACCACCACGACCTCCGAGCCGAGCCGCCGCCAGACGGAGCCGAGCTCCAGCCCGATCACGCCGCCGCCGACCACCACGAGCTTCTTCGGGACCTCGGGCAGGGACAGCGCGCCGGTCGAGGAGACGATCGTCGTCTCGTCGATCTCGAGCCCCTTGAGGCGGGCGACGTCGGAGCCGGTGGCGATCACGATCGCCTTGGTCTCGAGCGTCTGCGTCGCGCCGTCATCGGCCGCGACCTCGACCTTGCCGGCGCCGAGGACCCTGCCAGTCCCGTGAAAGGTCTCGATCTTGTTCTTCTTGAACAGGAAGTCTACGCCCTTGACGTTGCCGGCGACGCCCTCGTCCTTGAACGCCATCATCTGGGCGAGGTCGAGAGTCGGCTGGCCGACGCCGATGCCCATCTTCCCGAATTTATGGCCGGCCTCCTCGAACAGCTCCGAGGCGTGCAACAGCGCCTTGGACGGGATGCAGCCGACATTGAGGCAGGTGCCGCCATGGGTGGCGCGCTTCTCGACCACGGCGACCTTGAGTCCGAGCTGGGCGGCGCGGATCGCGCACACATAGCCGCCGGGACCGCTGCCGATGACGACGAGATCGTAAGCCATGGGTCTCTTTCGGGTTCGAGCTATGGAGGGTCAGCCGAGCGGAGCGTTGAAGGCCCAGACATGGCCAAACGGGTCCTGCACGCGGCCGTAGCGGGCGTTCCAGAAGGTGTTTTCCGGGGGCATGACGACAACCGCGCCGGCGCCGGCCGCGCGGGCGATCGCGACGTCGACGTCCTCCGCGGTCGCGAGGTTGACGTTGATGGCGACGCTCGCGCCCCCGGTCGAGGTGGGCGCGCGGACCGCTCCGGGCCCGGCGGCCTCGGGAAACTCGTCATGCACCAGCACCTGCCCGCCGAACAGCTCGACCGTCGCGTGCAGCAGCCGGACGCCGTCCTGCGCCGGCACGGTCATCACGACCTTGGCGCCGAACGCCTTCCGGTAGAAGCTGAGCGCCTCCGCGCCTCCCGCGACGCAAAGGTGCGGCTCTACCTTCGGATGCCGATCTTGGTCAGCCATCGGAACACGCCCCTGACTGACCTTCGCCGCGCCCTGAGGGCCGCGGCGCGGCCACGCTCGGAACGTCTTGAAGTCCGCGCGGTTGAAGGACTGGAATGCGGTCCGTGGGACCGTGCTCGATGCGCAGGAACAAGGAGGGCACCTATGGCGACTACCAAGAAGCCTGACAATGCGAAGAAGTCGAACCGGACCGACGGCATTCACGCCAAGGTCAAGCCATCGTCGGAGCTCGGCGCGATCGTCGGCGAAGGCCCGCTGCCGCGCAGCGAAATCGTCAGCAAGATGTGGGACTACATCAAGAAGCACAAGCTCCAGAACCCGGACGACGGCCGCGAGATCCTCGCCGACGCCACGCTCGAGAAGCTGTTCGGCAAGAAGAAGGCCACGATGTTCGAGCTGAACAAGATCATCTCCGCCAATGTGAGCTGACCTTCGGCGACGCGGCGCGCCTCGCGGCGCGCCGCCGGCTCGTCACAGGTCCATGACGAGCCGCGACGGATCCTCCAGGCTTTCCTTGACCCGGACCAGGAAGGTCACGGCCTCCTTGCCGTCGACCATGCGGTGGTCATAGCTCAGCGCCAGATACATCATCGGGCGGATCTCGATCTTGCCGCCGATCGCGACCGGCCGCTCCTGGATCTTGTGCATCCCCAGGATGCCCGACTGCGGCGCGTTCAGGATCGGGGTCGACATCAGCGACCCGTAGATGCCGCCATTGGTGATCGTGAAGGTGCCGCCCTGCATCTCGTCGATGCCGAGCTTGCCGTCGCGCGCCCGCCGCCCCAGGTCGGCGATCGCCTTCTCGACGCCCGCGAGGCCAAGCTGGTCGGCGTCGCGCACCACCGGCACCACGAGGCCCTTGTCGGTCCCGACCGCGATGCCGATGTGGTAGTAGTTCTTGTAGACCACGTCGCCGCCATCGATTTCGGCGTTGACCGACGGGATGTCCTTGAGGGCCTGGATGACGGCCTTCACGAAGAAGCCCATGAAGCCGAGCTTCACGCCGTGCTTCTTCTCGAACACGTCCTTGTACTTCGAGCGCAGCGCCATGACCTCGCTCATGTCGACCTCGTTGAAGGTCGTCAGCATGGCGGCGGCGTTCTGGGCGTCCTTGAGCCTGCGCGCGATGGTCTGGCGCAGCTTGGTCATCTTCACGCGCTCTTCGCGCGCCGCGTCGTCCGGCGCCGCGGGCGCGCGCACCTGCGTCGGCGCAGCCGGCGCCGGCTGCTCGCGCGGGGGCGAAGCCTCTCCGCCGCCGCGTTCGGCCGCGGCCAGCATGTCGCCCTTGGTGACGCGGCCGTCCTTGCCGGTGCCCTCGACGCCCGAAGGGTCCACGCCGGTCTCCTCCGCGAGGCGACGCACCGACGGCGCGGGATCGGCGGCCGCGGGCGCGGAGCCGCCATTCGCCTTCGGCCGGGTCTCGTTCGCGTCGTCCTTCAGCGGCGCGGCGGCCTTGTCCTCCCTGGCCTTGGCGGGCTCGGCGGCTTTGGCGGGTTTTGGCGCAGCCGGGGCGGCGCCCTCGCCCTCCTCGATCGAGCCGAGCAGCGCGCCGACGCCGACCGTCTCGCCGTCCTTGGCCTCGATCGCGCCGAGGACGCCGGCCGCCGGCGCCGGCACTTCGAGCGTGACCTTGTCGGTCTCCAGCTCGACGACCGGCTCGTCCGCCGCAACCGCCTCGCCGGGCTTCTTGAACCACCGGCCGATGGTGGCCTCAGTAACGGACTCGCCGAGCGTCGGGACGCGGATCTCAGTGCTCATATGCTTGCTCCGAAGGAGCCTCCCGGTTCGTGTCGGCCCCCGATCGGGACCATTCTGACGCGCAGACCCTCTCTAGCGGATCATATAGGCGATGACGATCGCCCGATCGCCGAGTCCGATCGCTATTCCCCGAGCGCGTCGTTGAGGAAGGCCTGAAGCTGCGCGAGATGCTTCGACATCAGGCCCGTCGCGGTCGCGGCCGACGCCGGACGACCGACGTAGCGCGGCCGGCGATGCTCCGCCCCGATCTGGTTCAGCACCCATTCGAGATAGGGCTCGACGAAGAACCAGGCGCCCATGTTGCGCGGCTCTTCCTGGCACCAGACGATATCGGCCTGCCTGAACCGCGAGAGCTCGCTCACCGCCGCCTTGAGCGGGAACGGGTAGAGCTGCTCCACGCGCAGCAGGTAGACGTCGTCGACGCCGCGCTTCTCGCGCTCCTCGACGAGGTCGTAATAGACCTTGCCGGAGCACAGCACGACGCGCCGGATCTCCTCGTCCGGCCTGAGCGCGATCGTGGAGCCGGGGCTCAGCTGGGCGTCGTCCCAGAGCAGGCGGTGGAACGAGGCCCCCTGCTCCATCATCGACAGCGGCGACGTCGCCCGCTTGTGACGGAGCAGGGACTTCGGCGTCATCAGGATCAGCGGCTTGCGGAACTCGCGAACCATCTGCCGGCGCAGGATGTGGAAGTAGTTCGCCGGCGTGGTGCAGTTCGCGACCTGCATGTTGTCCTCGGCGCACATCTGCAGGTAGCGCTCGAGGCGGGCGGAGGAGTGCTCGGGTCCCTGCCCCTCATAGCCGTGCGGCAGCAGCATCACGAGGCCGGACATGCGCAGCCATTTGCGCTCGCCCGAGGACAGGAACTGGTCGACGATGACCTGGGCGCCGTTGGCGAAGTCGCCGAACTGCGCTTCCCACAGCGTGAGCGCGTTCGGCTCGGCCAGCGTGTAGCCATATTCGAAGCCGAGCACGGCCTCCTCGGAGAGCATCGAGTTGATGACCTCGAAGCGGGCCTGATCCCTCGACAGGTTGCTGAGCGGCGTGAAGCGCTCCTCGGTCTCCTGGTCGGTGAGCACCGAATGGCGCTGGCTGAAGGTGCCGCGCTCGACGTCCTGGCCTGACAGCCGGACCGGCACGCCCTCGGTCAGCAGCGACCCGAAGGCGAGCGCCTCCGCCATCGCCCAGTCGACGCCCTCGCCCTCCTCGGTCATCTTGCGCCGGTTGTCGAGCAGGCGCTGGATCGTGCGATGCACGTGGAAGCCCTCGGGGGCTTCGGAGAGCTTGCGCCCGATCTCCCTCAGGCGCGCGACCTCGACGCCGGTCTTGCCGCGGCGCGGATCGTCGGGGTCCTTGGCGGCCTTGATGCCGGCCCAGCGACCGTCGAGCCAGTCGGCCTTGTTGGGCTTGTAGGCCTGGCCGGCCTCGTATTCCTCCTCGAGCCGCGCCCGGAAGGCGGCGCGCATCTCGTCGACCTCGCCCGGCGCGATCACGCCCTGGCTTTCGAGCCGCTCCGCATAGGTCTCGAGCGCCGTCGGATGGTTGCGGATCTTCCGGTACATGCGCGGCTGGGTGAAGGCCGGCTCGTCGCCCTCATTGTGGCCGAAGCGCCGGTAGCAGAACATGTCGATCACGACCGGCTTGTGGAACTTCTGCCGGAACTCGGTCGCGATCTTGGCCGCGAAGGTCACGGCCTCCGGGTCGTCGCCGTTCACGTGGAAGATCGGCGCCTCGATCATCTTGGCGACGTCGGACGGATAGGGCGAGGAGCGCGCGTTGCGCGGGCTCGTCGTGAAGCCGATCTGGTTGTTGATGATGAAGTGGATCGAGCCGCCGGTCTTGTGGCCGCGCAGGCCGGACAGGCCGAAGCACTCCGCCACCACGCCCTGGCCCGCGAAGGCCGCATCGCCATGGATCAGCAACGGCAGCACCTGCACGCGGTCGACGTCGGTGCGCTGGTCCTGCTTGGCGCGAACCTTTCCGAGCACCACCGGATCGACGATCTCGAGATGCGACGGGTTGGCGGTCAGCGACAGGTGCACCTGGTTGCCGTCGAACTCGCGGTCCGACGACGCGCCCAGATGATATTTGACGTCGCCCGAGCCTTCGACCTCGTCCGGTGTCCAGGAGCCGCCCTTGAACTCGTGGAAGATCGCCCGGTGCGGCTTGCCCAGCACCTGGGAGAGGATGTTCAGCCGGCCGCGATGCGCCATGCCGACCACGATCTCGCGCACGCCGAGCGCGCCGCCGCGCTTGATGATCTGCTCGAGCGCCGGGACGATCGACTCGCCGCCGTCGAGGCCGAACCGCTTGGTGCCGGTGTATTTGACGTCGAGGAACTTCTCGAAGCCTTCGGCCTCGACCAGCTTGTTCAGGATCGCCTTCTTGCCCTCGGGCGTGAACGCGATGGCCTTGTCCGGCCCCTCGATGCGCTCCTGGATCCAGGCTTTCTCGCCGGGCTCCGAGATGTGCATGAACTCGACGCCGAGCGTCGAGCAATAGGTGCGCTTCAGGATCGCCAGCATCTCGCGCACGGTCGCGAATTCGAGGCCGAGCACGTGGTCGATGAAGATCTTGCGGTCGAGGTCCTTCTCGCCGAAGCCGTATGAGGCCGGGTCGAGCTCCTCGCGCTCGGGCCGCGGCTCGAGCTTGAGCGGATCGAGGTCGGCGGCGAGATGGCCGCGGATGCGATAGGCGCGGATCATCATCAGCGCGCGCGTGGAGTCGCGCGTCGCGGCCTTGATCTGCTCTTCGGTGAGCGGCGCGCCCTTGGCCTCGCCCTTGGCCCTGAGCTTGTCGCCGAGCGAGACCTCGATCGCGCCCCAGTTGCCGTCGAGGGCGGAGACCAGCTCGCCGTTCACCGGCGTCGGCCAGTTCGGCTTTTCCCAGGAGGGACCCTCTGCGGTCTTCTCGACCGCCTCCGGCGCGTCGCCGAGGTCCTTGAAGAAGGCCCGCCAGTCCGGCTCGACCGAGGACGGGTCCTTCAGGTAGCGGGCCTGAAGGTCCTCCACATAGGCGGCATTCCCGCCCCAGAGGAATGAGGTGCGGGCAAGAGCCTCGTTCGCCGCCTGGCGTGACATTCGGGAAAGCCTCGAGTTCGAATGAGCCGAAGAGCTTTTCGCACCGCAATATAGTCCGGCGCCGACCGATTTGAACGCCGCAAATGCGATATCCGCGTGGCGGAGCGGAAACCGCGTTCAATTTCTCCTAATTCATGTTTCAGTTTTCGTGCAAGACGCGTGAAGGCGAAGCGCTGCGGCCTCAGGTGGAGGCCGCAGCGCCCCGGTCGATTAGCCCTTGAGCAGCTCGACCAGCGTCTTGCCCAGTCGCGCCGGCGAGGGCGACACCCGCACGCCGGCCGCTTCCATCGCGGCGATCTTGTCCTCGGCGCCGCCCTTGCCGCCGGAGATGATCGCGCCCGCATGGCCCATGCGCCTGCCGGGAGGCGCCGTGCGGCCGGCGATGAAGCCGACCGTCGGCTTCTTGCGGCCGCGCTTCGCCTCGTCCTTAAGGAACTGCGCCGCGTCCTCCTCGGCCGAGCCGCCGATCTCGCCGATCATCACGATCGACTCGGTGCGCTCGTCGGCGAGGAACAGCTCCAGCATGTCGATGAACTCGGTGCCCTTGACCGGGTCGCCGCCGATGCCGACCGCGGTGGTCTGGCCGAGGCCCTCGCGGGTGGTCTGGAACACCGCCTCATAGGTCAGCGTGCCGGAGCGCGAGACCACGCCGACGGTGCCGCGCGAGAAGATGTTGCCCGGCATGATGCCGATCTTGCACTCGCCGGCCGTCACCACGCCCGGGCAGTTCGGGCCGATCAGCCGCGTCTTGGAGCCTTCCAGGGCGCGCTTGACCCGCACCATGTCGAGCACCGGCACGCCCTCGGTGATGCACACCACGAGCGGGATCTCGGCCGCGATCGCCTCGCAGATGGCGTCGGCGGCTCCGGCCGGCGGCACGTAGACCACCGAGGCGTCCGCCCCGGTCGCCTCGCGGGCCTCCTTGACGGTGTCGAACACCGGCAGGCCGAGATGCGTCTTGCCGCCCTTGCCGGGGGCCACGCCGCCGACCATGCGGGTCCCGTAGGCGATCGCCGCCTCGGAGTGGAAGGTGCCGTTCTTGCCGGTGAAGCCCTGGCAGATGACCTTGGTGTTGGCGTCGATCAGGATCGACATGCTCAGTTCCTCCCCCGCACCGCGGCGACGATCTTCTGCGCCGCGTCGTCCAGATCGTCGGCCGGCAGCACGTCAAGGCCGCTCTCGGCGATGATCCGCTTGCCCTCTTCGACGTTCGTGCCCTCGAGCCGCACCACCAGCGGCACCTGCAGGCCGACCGCCTTGACGGCCGCGATCACGCCGTTGGCGATCACGTCGCACTTCATGATCCCGCCGAAGATGTTGACGAGGATGCCCTTCACCTGCGGGTCGGCGGTGATGATCTTGAACGCCGCCGTGACCTTCTCCTCCGAGGCGCCGCCGCCGACGTCGAGGAAGTTCGCCGGCTCTTCGCCGTAGAGCTTGATGATGTCGAGGGTGGCCATCGCGAGCCCGGCCCCGTTCACCATGCAGCCGATCGTGCCGTCGAGGGCGATATAGGCGAGGTCGTACTTCGACGCCTCGATCTCCTTCTCGTCCTCCTCCGTCAGGTCGCGCAGCTCGGCGAGCTCCGGATGGCGGTAGAGCGCGTTGGAGTCGAAGGACACCTTCGCGTCGAGGCAGCGCAGCTGGCCGTCCTCGGTGACGATCAGCGGGTTGATCTCGAGCATCGACATGTCGGTCGCCACGAACGCCTCGTAGAGCGTCGCGGAAAGCTTCTCGGCCTGCTTGGCGAGGTCGCCCGTCAGCCCGAGCGCCTTGGCGAGCGTGCGGCCGTGATGCGGCATCACGCCGGTCGCCGGGTCGATCGCGATGGTGTGGATCTTCTCCGGGTGGCTCGCCGCCACCTCCTCGATGTCCATGCCGCCTTCGGTGGAGGCCACGAACGCGACCCCGCCGGTGGTGCGGTCGACCAGCGCCGAGAGGTAGAACTCCTTCTCGATCGCCGAGCCTTCCTCGACGTAGAGGCGGTTGACCTGCTTGCCGGCCGGGCCGGTCTGCTTGGTCACCAGCGTGCGGCCGAACATCTGCTGGACGAAGCTCTTGGCCTCCTCGGCCGAGCGCGCCAGCCGCACGCCGCCGAGCTCGCCGGCCTCAGCCTCGACGAACTTGCCCTTGCCGCGGCCGCCGGCGTGAATCTGCGACTTCACCACCCAGACCGGCCCGGTCACGGACGCGATCGCGGCGTCGGCGTCCGACGCGGACAGGATCGCCGCTCCGGAGGGCACCGGCGCCCCGAACCGGCGCAGCAGCGCTTTTGCCTGATATTCGTGTATGTTCATGAAGTTCCTCCCTCCGGCGAGGCGAGCTCCGCGCCAGGCGCGCGCCGCGTCGGCCGTTCTCCGGCGCCTATAAGCACGGCCCGCCGGAATTCGCCACCGGGCGGGCCGCAACGTCGTCGTTTCCTTGCGCCTCCTCCATGCGGAAGAGGCCGGGAACGTTACTTTCCGAGATTGGGCGCGATGCCCTTGCAGGCCTCGATGAGGCCCTTCACGGCGTCGACCGACCTGTCGAAGGCGGCCTTCTCGGCGCGGTCGAGTTCGATCTCGACGACGCGCTCCACGCCGCCGGCGCCGATCACCACCGGCACGCCGCAATAGATGCCGTCCACGCCGTACTGGCCGGTCAGGTGGGCGGCGCAGGGCAGCACGCGCTTCTTGTCGCGAAGATAGCTCTCCGCCATCGCGATGCCGGAGGCCGCCGGCGCGTAGAAGGCCGAGCCGGTCTTGAGCAGGCCGACGATCTCGGCGCCGCCGTCGCGGGTGCGCTGGATGATCTGGTCGAGCCGCTCCTGGGTGGTCCAGCCCATCTTCACGAGGTCCGGCAGCGGAATGCCCGCGACCGTCGAGTAGCGCGGCAGCGGCACCATCGTGTCGCCATGGCCGCCGAGCACGAAGGCGGTGACGTCCTCGACCGAGACCCCGAACTCCTCGGCGAGGAAGTAGCGGAAGCGCGCCGAGTCCAGCACGCCCGCCATGCCGACGACCTTGTGGGTCGGCAGGCCGGAGGCGGTGCGCAGCGCCCACACCATGGCGTCGAGCGGATTGGTGATGCAGATCACGAAGGCGTCGGGGGCGTACTTGGCGATGCCCGCGCCGACCTGCTCCATGACCTTGAGGTTGACGCCCAGAAGGTCGTCGCGGCTCATGCCGGGCTTGCGCGGCACGCCCGCGGTGACGATCACCACGTCGCAGCCCGAAAGATCCTCGTAGGACGAGGTGCCCTTGAGACGGGCGTCGTAGCCCTCGATCGGCGAGGCCTCGGCGATGTCCAGCGACTTGCCCTGCGGCACCCCGTCGACGATGTCGAACAGGACGACGTCGCCCAGCTCCTTGAGGCCGACCAGCAAGGCGAGCGTGCCGCCGATCTGGCCGGCGCCGACGAGTCCGATCTTGCTGCGCGCCATGGGGTCCTCAGAGCCGTGAGAGTGCGGGCGTGGCGAGGCGACAGGCCCCGCGGGCGGTCAGGCCTTCGCAACTAGCCCGATCGGCGAAGCCGTTCAAGGGAGCGCGGGCTTTCACGACCCTCTTCGTCAGGTCTCGACCAGGCCGGTCGTGGCGCCGCTCGCCGCGCTGTCGGGCTTGCCGTGCGGGCGCGACAGCCACTCGTCGGAGCCCATCTCGACCAGCCGGGAGGCGGTGCGGGCGAAGCCGAAGTTCTCGTAGCCTTCGCGGCCGACCCAGATCCGGTCGGGCTCGGCCGCCCCTGAGGCAAGCAGCTTGACGTGATGCTCATAAAGCGCGTCGACCAGCGTCATGAACCGGCGGGCCTCGTTGCGGCGCCGGTCGCCGAGCTCCGGGACGTCGTCGAGGATCAGCGTGTGGAAGCGTCGGGCGATCGCCAGATAGTCCGCCGCTCCCAGCGGCCGTCCGCAGAGCGCGTCGAACGGGGCGCGCGCGACGCCGTGCGCGGCGTGCGGGATCTCGAGCACGCGCCCCTGGACCTCCAGCGTCGCCGGGCCGCCGGCCTCGCCCGCGAGCGCCAGAAAGGCGGCGTCGAGCGCCGAGCGGGCCTCGTCGTCGGCCGGCGTCAGCCACATCCGCCCGTCGCCGAGCTTCTCGCGGCGGAAATCCGTGCGGGCGTCGAGCCGCACCACGTCCAGGCGATCCTGCAGCATCGCGACGAAAGGCAGGAACAGGGAGCGGTTGAGGCCGTCCCGGTACAGCTCGGGCGGCGGCACGTTGGAGGTCGCGACCACGATCACGCCGGCCGCGAACAGCCGCTCGAACAGCCGGCCGAGGATCATCGCGTCGGCGATGTCGGTGACGTGGAATTCGTCGAAGCACAGCAGCGAGGCTTCGCGGGCGAGCTGGTCGCCGATCGCCGGGATGACGTCGCCATGGGCGCCCCGGCCTTCCCTGGCGGCGAGCCGTCCGGCGTGGATGCGGGCGTGAACGTCCAGCATGAAGTCGTGGAAATGCACGCGGCGCTTGGGCTCGGTCGGCGCGGCTTCGAAGAAGATGTCCATCAGCCGCGTCTTGCCGCGGCCCACCTCTCCCCAGACATAGAGGCCGCGGGGCGGCGGATCCGCCCGGCGGGCGAACAGCCAGTTCAGCGCGCCCGACTTGCCGCGCAGCCGCTCCCGCAGGCGCGTCTCGAGCGCGTCGAGCCGGGCGACCAGGCGCTCCTGCGCGGGGTCGCGGTCGAGCGCGCCGGACCGCACGAGCGCCTCGTAGCGCTGCCGCGTGGCGCCGATCATCCGCGAGCCCGCGGAACGTTGGGATGGAGAGGACGTTGCCCCAGCATGTCTGCCCGAGGGAAAAGGTTCGGCGGGACGGCCGGCCTGGTCCGCACAGGAGCCGCGCCCCGATGAAGACCGTCGCGCTCGCCTTCGCAACTATCCTTCTGTCTCTACCCGCCGCGCAGGCGGCCGACTGGAGCCGCGCCGAGCCGCGCGTCGCCCGTCCGGCGGCTCACGCGAACCACGCCGCCGAGCGCCGCCGCGGCCGTCCGGCCACGCGGCCCGCGGCGCCGCAGCGCTACGTCTATCGCGACGACGCGGAGGAGGACGACACGCCCTACGGGCCGATCTACCAGACCCAGGAGCAGGAGCTGCAGTCGCGCTACGACGTCTCGGCCGGCCGGCGCGGGAACATCAAGGAATACTGGTGGCGCTACTAGCGGCGCGCCGGTTCGCGGCGGCGTTCAGTTCCCGCAACGCTCCAGTATCTTGGCGTATGCGCCCTCGCTGACGACGACCTTCAGCTTCTCGCCGATCTGCCGGACCGCGAGCTCCCGTTTGACCGGCTCCGCGCCCTTCTTGAAGCAGGTGAGCTCCGACCGGTAACGCTTGCCCTGTTTGCGCCAGCCGAGGATCTCGCACTGGAAATCCGAGAACTTCACGGCGCCGTCCAGAAACACCAGGGTCGCGAGCTTGTTGTCGACGACCTTGGCGGGCGCCGGATCGCAGCTCGGGGCCCAGGTGCCGGCGAACGGGTTTTCGGCCCATGCGGGGGAGCAGCCAAGCGCCAGGCCGAGGGCGGCCGCGAGAGACGCGCGCAAGAAGCCGGCCGTCATGGCGTCTCCCTCTTCCCGGGACCTGCTTGCTCCAGCATAGCGCGTCGGGCGAGGCTGGCGAGCGGCCTGCGCCGCGGCTTTGCATTTCATCCGGGGAACGCCAGCCAGCATGCCGGACTTCGTGATCGTCACCACCACCACCGATGACCGGGCGGTCGCGGACGCCATCGCGCAAGCCGCCGTCGAAGGCGGCGAGGCCGCCTGCGCGCGCATCGGCTCGGCGGAAAGCGTCTATCGCTGGCAGGGAGAGCTCTGCCGCACGCCGGAGTTCGTGGTCGAGCTGAAGACCACCTCGGCGGCCGCCGAGCGCGTGCGGCGGACGATCGCCCGGCTGCACAATTACGAGCTGCCCGAGATCCTGGTGCTGCCCGTGCTCGGCGGCTCCGCCGGTTATCTCGGCTGGCTGCGCGATCAGGTCGCGCCCGTGGAAAGCGGGGGCTCAGGCGACCCGGGGACAGAATCCTCGATCGGTTAAAGCTTTCCTCAGACTCTTCGCATTTTGTTGAGCCGTGGGAGGCGGCTTCGCTTCTCGCCGGAGATGTGGCCGGGCGGCCACAGCAGGCTCCGAGTGGCGTGGCGTATCGAGTTGGAGTACCGGCGTGACAGGACCTTCACTGGTCAGTCTCCGCGCGGCTTTCGTCGTGACGATGGTGGCGGCCGGCCTCGCCGGCTGCGCCTCCACGACAGGGGTCCAGCGCGTCCGTCTGAGCGAGCGCGAATGTCTCGCGCGCGCCATGTATTTCGAATCGAACCGTTCGAGCGACGCCGGCATGCTGGCGGTCGGCACGGTGGTGATGAACCGGCTGAAGTCCGGCAAATACGGCTCCACCATCTGCCAGGTGGTGGGCGCCAAGAACCAGTTCGCGCCCGGCGTGCTGACCCGGCCGATGACCGACCGGGGCGCTCCGCGCGCCCGCCGGGTCGCGGACGCGGTGCTGGCCGGCCGCCGCCACGGGGGCGTGGGCAACGCGCATTTCTTCCACACCGCCGGCTACAAGTTCCCCTATCGGAACATGAAGTACGTGCTGGTGGCGGGCGGCAACGCCTTCTACGAGAAGAAGAAGCCGCCGAAGACCTGGTGGGGCGGCGATGGCCGCTGGGGCCCGCCGCCGCCTCCGACCGAGCGCATCGACGGCGGCCCGATCATGGTCGCGCGCAACGAGATCATCGACGACCGTCCTGCCCGGACGCGCGAGGCGCCGATCGAGGTCGTCGCGGCCGAGCCCGCGCCGCGGCCGCCGGTCGAACGCCCGATCCAGGTCGCCCGCAACGAGGCGCCGGTCCCGCAATACGAGCCGTTGCCTGACGCTCGCCGGCAGGAGAGCCGTCAGGCGGCCCGTCAGGAGGTCGAGGAGATCCCGCAGTACGAGCCGCTGCCCGACGCGTCCGCACGGACCGCGCGCCGCGAGCCCGCCCGCTCCCGCGTGGAGCCGCAGCGGAGCTACGAGGTCGCCCAGGTCGAGGAGCCGCGCGACATGTACGGCTCGCCGCAGAGCTGGCGGAGCCAGAACCAGCGCATCGAGAGCCGCCCGCTCGCAGCCCCTGCCGGAACCGCCGCTCCCCGGCCCACGCGGGTCGCCGCGCGCGAGCCTCTGGAGTATCGCGCTCCGCCGCCGGCCCGCGAGCCCACTCCGGCCGAACTCGGCTGGCAGGTCGGTCCGCAGCCCGTGGCCGACTACGGCTCGGCGAGCCGCGACGCGGAGCAGTACGCCCGCACCGGCGAGACCTCCTCGCACCGCTACGAGCGTCAGCTCGAGCAGGCGGCGGAGCCTGACGACGACGAGCCCGTGCGGCTGCGGGCCGGCGACAGCATCTCGCGGTGAGACGGCGCGGCCTCGGCCGCGCCCTCAGAGCAGCTTGTCGGGAGTGATCGGCAGATCGCGGACGCGCTTGCCGGTCGCGTGAAACACGGCGTTGGCGACCGCGGCCGCCGCCCCCACGATCCCGATCTCGCCAAGGCCCTTGATCCCAAGCGGATTGGCCTCGTCGGCCTCGTCCACGAAGATGACCTCGATGTCCTGCACGTCGGCGTGCGACGGGATGTGGTACTCGCCGAAATTGTGGTTCATGAAGCGGCCGAGGCGGCGGTCCGGCATGCTCTCCTCGTGGAGCGCCATGCCGATCCCCATGACCACGCCGCCCAGGATCTGGCTGCGCGCCGTCATCTGGTTGAGGATCTTTCCGGCCGCGATCGCGCTGACGATGCGGGTGACGCGCACGACGCCGAGCTCCTCGTCCACCCGCACCTCCGCGAACACCGCGGAGTGCGTGTAGGCGGCGAACTTCTTCTGGAACTCCTCGTCCGGGGCGAAGTCCGCCTTCGCCTCGATCCTCTCCCGCCCCGCGGACTTCAGCGCGTCGGCATAGGAGATCGACCGGGCCGGGTCGTCCGCCCGCGCCACGCGCCCGCCTGAGAAGACGACATGGTCGAGCGCCGCATTGGCGAGCGGCGAGTTCTCCATCGCGCGGGCGTGCTTCAGAATCTCCTCGCGCAACGCCGCGCACGCCATCTGCGCCGCGGAGCCGGCCGAGGCCGCGGCCCATGAACCGCCCTCGACCGGCGCCATCGGCAGGGACGAGTCGCCGATCCGCACCGCCACGTCGTCGATCGGCAGGCCGAGCGCGTCGGCGGCGATCTGCGCCAGGATCGTGTAGGTGCCGGTGCCGATGTCGGCGGTCGCGCAGGCGACCTCGAGCTTGCCGTCCGCCGTCAGCGTGGCGCGCGCGGAGTGCGGCTGCATCATCGCCTCCCAGCAGCCCGTCGCGACGCCGAGCCCGACGAGATCGCGCCCCTCGCGCATCGAACGCGGCTCCGGGGAGCGCCGCGACCAGCCAAAAGCCTCCGCGCCGCGCTCGTAACAGGCGCGCAGCTCCTTGGACGAAAACGGCTTGTCGTCGTTCTGGTCGCGCTCGGCGTAGTTGCGCAGCCGGAGCTCCAGCGGGTCGACCTTCGCCGCGTAGGCGAGCTCGTCGATCGCGGCCTCCAGCGCATAGACGCCGGTGGTCGCGCCCGGGGCCCGCATGTCGCCGGGCGTCGCGGTGTCGACCTTGGCGAGCCGGTAGGACAGGCTGACATTGTCGCAGGCGTAGATCAGCCCCGACCAGTTCACGACCGCCTCCTGATAGTCCTCGTAGGTCGACGTGCAGGCGATGGCGTCGTGGCGGATCGACTGGAGGCGCCCGTCGGGCCCGGCGCCGAGCGCCACGGTCTGCAGCGTGTCCGGCCGGTAGGTGAAGGTGAACATCTGGTCGCGGGTCAGCGTCACCCGCACCGAGCGCTTCAGCCTCAGCGCGGCCATCACGGCGAGCGTCAGCTGATATTGCGGGCGCAGGCCGCTGCCGAACGCGCCGCCCACGAAGGGCGACAGGACCCGCACGTCGTCCTCGGGCAGGCCGAACATGTTGACGACGAACGCCTTGGTGTTCGTCACGCCCTGCACCTTGTCGTGGACCACCAGCTTGCCGCCCCGCCAGAACACGGTCGAGGCGTGCGGCTCCATCGGGTTGTGGTGCTCGACGGCGATCCGGTAGTCGCCCGAAACCTTGACGGGCGCCGCCGCGAACGCGCCGTCCGGGTCGCCGCGGGGCGGAGGGGGCGGGGGCACGCCGTCGCGCTTCTCCGGCGGGTCATAGGCCGAGTCCCGGCGCTGGGCGACGTCGACGACGGCCGGCTCGGCCTCATACTCGACCCTGACCAGCGCCGCCGCGCCGCGCGCGGCCTCGAAGGTTTCGGCCACCACCAGCGCGACCGGCTGGCCGCTGTAGACGATGCGCTCGTCGAGCAGCGGAATGAACGGAAGGCCGGGCGGCGCCGCCTGGTCCTGATGCGACTCCGCGTCGGTCGTGACCGTCGGCCGATCCTTGTGGGTCAGGATGGCGACCACGCCCGGCGTCGCGCGCGCGGCTTCCAGATCGAACCGCAGGATCCGGCCCTTCGCGACCGAACTCGACACCACGACCCCATAGGCGAGGTCCTCCGCCGGAAACTCCCCGGCGTATTGCGCAAGACCGCTGACCTTGAGCGGTCCGTCGACCCGCGGCTGCGCGCCGCCCACATAGCCCTCCGGCATCGCGCCCTCCCTCAGTTGATCGACTTGTCGGACTGACGCTGCGGGGTCGCGGCCGCGGCCTGTTCGAGCGCGCGCACCACGGCGCGACGCGCGAGCTCGATCTTGAAGTCGTTGTCGCCCTGGCCCCGGGCCCCCTGCAGGAGGCGCTCGGCGGCCGCCCCGAAGGCCTCGCGCGACGGCTTCTGGCCGCGCAGCAGCGTCTCGGCCTCCGGGACCCGCCATGGTTTGTGCGCCACGCCGCCGAGCGCGACGCGCGCGTCCCGGATCGTGTCGCCCTCGAGCTCGAGCCCGGCGGCCACGGAGACCAGCGCGAAGGCGTAGGAGAGCCGGTCGCGCAGCTTGAGATAAGTGTGGTGGGGCCCGAAGCGCGGCGCCGGAAGCTCGACGGCGGTGATCAGCTCGCCATGACGCAGCGTGTTGTCGGCCTCCGGCCGATCCCCCGGCAGGCGGTGGAAATCCTCGAACGCGATCGTCCGTTCTCCCCCGGGTCCCGCGACGTGCACGACGGCCTCGAGCGCCGCGAGCGCGACGCACATGTCCGAGGGGTGGGTGGCGATGCAGCTTTCGCTCGCGCCGAGGATCGCGTGGATGCGGTTGACCCCGCCGATCGCGCCGCAGCCGGACCCGGGGGCGCGTTTGTTGCAGGGGGCGCCGACGTCATAGAAGTAGTAGCACCGGGTGCGCTGGAGCAGGTTGCCGCCGGTGGTCGCCGCGTTGCGGAGCTGCGCGGAGGCGCCCGCCAGGATCGCGCTCGCGAGCAGCGGGTAGTCGCGCTCGACGCGGGCGTCGTAGGCGAGGTCGGAGTTCGGCACGAGCGCGCCGATCCTGATCCCGCCGCCGGCGGTCGCGGCGATCTCGCGCAGCGGCAGGCGCGTGATGTCGACCAGCCGGCCCGGCCGCTCGACGTCATATTTCATCAGGTCGACCAGATTGGTGCCGCCCGCGATGTAGCGGGCGTGCGGGTCGCCCGACACGGCGGCGATCGCCTCCCCGACGCTCTCGGCGCGGGCGTAGGAGAAGTTCATCATTCCGCGGCCTCCTGCGACGCGCCGGCGCCCATGACGGCCTCGACCGCGTCGACGATGTTCGTGTAGGCGCCGCAGCGGCAGAGATTGCCGCTCATCAGCTCGCGGATTTCGGCGCGCGTCCGGGCCCGGCCCTCCTTCAGCAGCGCCACCGCCGAACAGATCTGCCCGGGCGTGCAGTAGCCGCACTGGAAGGCGTCATGGGCGACGAAGGCCTCCTGCATCGGATGCAGCCCGCCCGGCGCCCCGAGACCTTCGATGGTGGTGATCTCGCGGCCGTCATTCATGACGGCGAGCTGGAGACAGGAATTCACCCGGCGGCCGTCGATCAGCACCGTGCAGGCGCCGCACTGGCCCTGGTCGCAGCCCTTCTTCGTGCCGGTGAGGTGGAGCCGCTCGCGCAGCAGGTCGAGCACCGTCGTGGAAGGCGCGACCGAGAGCGTCTGCGGCTTGCCGTTCACGGTCAGCGAGACCGTTACGGCGCCGGGCGCACCGCTGACATAGACCACTCGGCTTCCCCTCTTCTGGATGGCTCCGGACGAGCGGCCCCGCCGCCCGGTTAAGAACCGTTCCAGAGAGAAGACGTTCCGTCCGCCGTCACTCGATCCAGAGACCGTGAGCGCGGTGCCAGTCCTCGATCGACTGCTCCGGATATTCGTCGAAGGCGAGATCGTCCGGACCGATCGCGGGCTCGACCCAGGAGGCCCTGGAGCCGAGCATCAGATGCGTGCGCGCCGGAGGAACCGGAAGCTCGCTGTCGACCGCCGAGGCGAACGGATGAACCAGCTCCGGCCAGTTCGGGTCGTAGAGCCACAGCGCCGAGCCGCAGCGCGAGCAGAAATTCCGCTCCGCGCTGCTGCGGTGGAGATGACCCTCGGCGTCGGCGAGCTCGGCGCGGAACACGCCGATCGCCTTCTCGCCCTTGATCTTCAGCGTCGTCGCGTCGGCGTGCAGGTTGATCGCGAAGCCGCCGCCGCCGGCGGTCTTCCGGCAGATCGAGCAGTAGCAGAGCTGGTAGGGGTAGGGCGCGTGGCTCTCGACCGAGAAGCCGACCGCGCCGCATTTGCATGAGCCTTCGAGCGTCATCGGCATGCCGGCGTCCTTTCCAGAGAGCGTCGCGCCTCGCCCCGCCGGTCAGGCGGCCTTCCTGAACGCCGCCTTGCCTTGCTCGTCGAGGGCGCGGAAATCCTCGTCGGAGAGCGCGATGGCGGCCGCCGCGACGTTCTCCTCGAGATGCTTCACCTTCGAGGTGCCCGGAATCGGCAGCATCACCGGGCTGCGCTTCAGCACCCAGGCGAGGGCGACCTGGCTCGGGCTCGCGCCGATCTTCTTGGCGATCGTGTCCAGCACCGAGCCGGGCCTGGCGAGGCCGCCCGCCGCGAGCGGGTACCAGGGAATGAAGCCGAGGCCGTTCTGCGCGCAAAAGTCCAGCACGTCCTCGCTGGTGCGGTCGACCAGATTGTAGCGGTTCTGCACGGTCGCGACGGTGAAGTGCTTCTGCGCCGCCTTGATCTCCGCGACGCTGACCTCGCTCAGGCCGATCTGGTCGATCAGGCCCTCCTTCTGCATCTCGGCCAGCACCCCGAACTGCTCGTCCTGCGGGACCTTCGGATCGATGCGGTGGAGTTGCCACAGATCAATGCGCTCCACGCCGAGGCGGCGGATGCTCATCAGCACGCACTGGCGGAGATATTCGGGGCGGCCGACCGGCAGCCAGACGTTCGGGCCGTGGCGGGTGAGACCGCCCTTGGTGGCGATGAGGAGGCCGTCATAAGGGTGAAGCGTCTCCCGGATCAGCTCCTCGCTGACGAACGGGCCGTAGCTGTCGGCCGTGTCGATGAAGTTGACGCCGAGCTCCGGCAGCCGGCGCAGCGTCCTCAGGCTTTCCTCGCGGTCTTTCGGCTCGCCCCAGATCCCTTCGCCGGTGACGCGCATGGCGCCGTAGCCGAGGCGGTGGATCGTCCGCCCGGCGAGTTCGAAGGTTCCGGAAGCGGCTGCGTCGGCTTTGCTCATGGGTCAGCTCCTTGTTCGCCAAAAGCGTCGGCTTCCGACTTGGTTCCGACGTCCCGCCAGCACAACCCGGCGCTTCTTGCGTCCCGGAACGCAGCCACTCGCTTCTGCGCATGGGGCGCGGCGCCCGTCGCGCCGCCTCGCGGCCCGGGAGGTCTCTTTTCAGGGGCGGCTCCTGTCCGGTCCGGAATGACGGCTTAGTTCCGCTTGAGGCGCCTTGCGAGCGCCGGTTGAGGAGAGTTCGATGACGAACTCGTCGAGGAGCGGCGCGATAGCCGCAACGGTCAGGATCGCAGCCGGCAGCGATCGCAGCCATTACGACTCCTTCTCGATCATCCTGCACTGGGCCACCGTGGTCCTGGTGGTCCTGCTGTTCGTGCTGGCCGAGGTCTGGGGCTTCCTGCCAAGGCCGGAGCGACATCTGCTGGTCGTCGCCCACATGTCGTTCGGGGTCATCCTGACGGCGGTGATCGTCGCCCGCGTGGCGTGGCGGCTGACCCCGGGGCATCAGGTCAGCCCCGCCGTCACAGGCTGGGTCGAGATCGCCGCCAAGAGCGTGCATTACGTGCTTTACGGCCTGCTCGCCGCGCAGGCCCTGCTCGGCTTCGCGATCCGCTGGTCAGGCGAAAACCCCAAGGGGATGAGCTTCTTCGGCCTGCTGATCCCGTCGCCGTTCGGACCGAGCTCGAAGGCCCTGCACGAGCTGTTCGAGGAAACGCATGACTGGCTGGCCTGGGCGATCATCATCATCGCGGCGGGCCACGCCGTGGCGGCGCTCTATCATCAGTATGTGCTGAAGGACGACGTGCTCCGGCGCATGCTGCCGGACGGGCGCGCCAGACAGTCGGGGCGGACTTCGTCCCGTCCCTGAGACGATCTGCGCTCGTCAGCGACCGAGCGCGCGCCGGTAGAGCGTCGACCGGCTCACCCCGAGCTTGCGCGCCGCGGCCGCGACATTGCCGCCGCAGGCCTCGATCGCCGACAGCATGGCGCCGCGGGCCATGGCCTCGAGCCCGCCCTCGGCGTTCTCGGCGGGCCGGGCAAGCGCGCTCGAGGCCGCAAGCACGGTCGCCGGCAGCAGGTCCGGCCCGAGCGTCTCGCCCGGCGACGAAAGCGCGATCATCGCCTTCAGCACCCCGACCAGCTCCCGGTGATTGCCGGGCCAGTCATAGCGCCGCAGCGCCTCGAGCCCGTCCGCGCCGATCCGCCGGCCATCGGTCGGCAGCCCGCGCCACAGCGCCTCGATCAGCGCCGTGCGGTCCGGCAGCGTTCTCAGCGGCGGCAGCGCGAAGGTGAACTGGGCCAGCCGGAAATACAGATCGGGCCGGAACGCCTGCTGGGCCGAAAGTCCCTGCAGATCGCGGTGGGTGGCGCAGATCAGCCTGACGTCGAGCGGCGTCGGCCGGCCGCCGCCGAGCGGGGTCACGGCGCGCTCCTGCACCACGCGCAGCAGCCGCGCCTGCAGCGGCAGCGGCATGTCGCCGATCTCGTCCAGGAACAGCACGCCGCCGTCCGCCTCGCGCAGCAGGCCCTTGGAGCCCGCCCGCCGGGCGCCCGTGAAGGCGCCGTGCTCGTAGCCGAACAGCTCCGACTCGATCAGCCCCTCGGGCAACGCCGCGCAATTGACGGCCACGAACGGCTTTTCGGCCCGCGCGCTCGCGGCGTGCACGGCGCGCGCGAACATCTCCTTGCCCGAGCCGGTCTCGCCCTGAATCAGGATCGGGATGTCGCCGTCCACGAGCTTCACGGCCCGGGCGAGGTTCGCCCGGGTGGCGGGGTCGAACACCGGCCCGTCCGCAGCCGGAGCCGCCGGCGCCGGGGAGGGACGCAGCCGCGCGCCCGGAACCACGGTCGCGCGGGCCGGCAGGCGGGCGTGCAGCAGCGTTCCTGAACGGTCGCGCAGCGTGCGCTCCTCGGCGCGGCCGAGATGGCCGCCCTCGAACAGGTCGCCGAAGCTGCGCGCGCCGAGCGCGTTCCAGTCGAGCCCGAGCAGCTTGAGCGCATGGCGGTTGGCGGCGACGAGGCGCGCGCCCTCGAACACCGCGACGCCTTCCTGCGGCGTGCCGAGCAGCGCCGGATCGACGTGCAGGCGGACCACGTCGCAGCCCTCGAAGCCCTCGGCGAACATGCGGTGCTCGATCTGGTCGACGCCGAGCCGGATCAGCGACAGCGCATGGAGGTGCGGGATCGAGGCCGCCCCGGACAGGTCGAGGGCGCCGAGCAGCGCGCCGCGCGGGTCGAGGATCGGCGCCGCCGCGCAGGTCAGGATGCGGTGCGACTCGAAATAGTGCTCCGCGCCGCGCACCTCCGTCGGCCGGCGCTCGACCAGCGCGGCGCCGATCGCGTTTGTGCCGGCCGCCGCCTCGGCCCACAGCACGCCGGGCCGCAGCGCGACGCCGGCCGCCTTGCCGGCGAAGCCCGGGTCGCCGACCGCGTCCAGCACCAGGCCGCCGCCATCGGTCAGGATCACCAAGCTGCCGGTGTCGCGCGCCTCCCCGGCGAGCGCCTCGAGCTCGGGACGGCACAGCCGGATCAGCCGCTCGCTGCGCTCGTGGTGCTCGCGCAGCGCGGCGGAGCCGACCGGTTCGATGCGCGGCTCGGCGTGGCTGTCGAAGCCCCGCTCCACGCAGCGCCGCCACGAGCGGAGGATCGACGGCGGCACGACGCCCATCGGCTCCGCGTGGCGATCGAAGAAGTCACGGCGCGCCTGCATCAGATCGGCGCGCGGGGTCGCGGCGCTCATCGGCGTTCGTCCCTTTTGTCGCGCTTTGCGACATGTCGCAGCGTTGGTCGCCGCTGTCTGCGACAGTCTGGTGCCGAACGCCCGGCGGAGTCCACAGCGCGCCCGGCCGGCGGCGCGGGCCGGAACCCGGAAGCCCTTCCGGAGCAGGCGCTTGCCGCAGCGCAGCGCGATCCGGCCTCCGCGGAAAGACGCGTTGGCACGAAGGCTGCGATGGCGCGGTCAGCCTCAACAACAAGCCTGGGAGGGAGTGACATGAACAAGCCCGAACGCATGGACGCCTTCGTCCGCTCGCCGTTCAAGGAGCGCTACGACAACTTCATCGGCGGCAGGTTCGTCGCGCCGGTCGGCGGCCGCTATTTCGAGAACACCAGCCCGATCACCGGCCAGAAGGTCTGCGAGGTCGCCCGCTCGCAGAAGGAGGACATCGAGCTCGCGCTCGACGCCGCCCACAAGGCCAAGGACGCCTGGGGCCGCACCTCGCCGGCCGAGCGCGCCGGCCTGCTGCTCAAGATCGCCGACGTGATGGAGCAGAACCTCGAGGCGATCGCGCTCGCCGAGACCTGGGACAACGGCAAGCCGATCCGCGAGACGATGGCGGCCGACATTCCGCTGGCGATCGACCACTGGCGCTATTTCGCCGGCTGCGTCCGCGCCCAGGAAGGCGCGCTGTCGGAGATCGACCACGACACCATCGCCTACCACTTCCACGAGCCGCTCGGCGTGGTCGGCCAGATCATCCCGTGGAACTTCCCGATCCTGATGGCGGTCTGGAAGCTCGCCCCCGCGCTCGCGGCCGGCAACTGCGTGGTGCTGAAGCCCGCCGAGCAGACCCCGGCCTCCATCATGGTCCTGATGGAGCTGATCGCCGACATCCTGCCGGAGGGCGTGCTGAACGTCGTCAACGGCTTCGGCCTCGAGGCCGGCAAGCCGCTCGCCTCGTCGAACCGGATCGCCAAGATCGCCTTCACGGGCGAGACCACGACCGGCCGGCTGATCATGCAGTACGCCAGCCAGAACCTGATCCCGGTCACGCTCGAACTCGGCGGCAAGTCGCCGAACATCTTCTTCCAGGACGTGACGGCGGAAGACGACGACTTCTTCGACAAGGCGATCGAAGGCTTCGTGATGTTCGCGCTGAACCAGGGTGAGGTGTGCACCTGCCCGAGCCGCGCGCTGGTGCACGAGAAGATCTACGACCGCTTCATGGAGAAGGCGCTGAAGCGCGTCGAGGCGATCAAGCTCGGCTCGCCGCTCGATCCCGCCACCATGGTGGGCGCCCAGGCCTCGAGCGAGCAGCTCGAGAAGATCCTGAGCTACATCGACATCGGCAGGCAGGAAGGCGCCGAAGTGCTGGCCGGCGGCGGCCGCAACGAGCTCGAGGGCGATTTCGCGGGCGGCTACTACGTCAAGCCGACCGTGTTCAAGGGCCACAACAAGATGCGGATCTTCCAGGAGGAGATCTTCGGCCCGGTGCTCTCGGTCACGACCTTCAAGGACGACGCCGACGCGATGTCGATCGCCAACGACACGCTCTACGGCCTCGGCGCCGGCGTGTGGACCCGCGACATCAACCGCGCCTACCGCTTCGGCCGCGGCATCCAGGCCGGCCGCGTCTGGACGAACTGCTACCACGCCTATCCGGCGCACGCGGCGTTCGGCGGCTACAAGCAGTCCGGCATCGGCCGCGAGACCCACAAGATGATGCTCGACCACTACCAGCAGACCAAGAACATGCTGGTCAGCTACAGCCCGAAGAAGCTCGGCTTCTTCTGAGCGCCGGCTCGACGTCAGGGACTTGGGGGCGGCTTCGGCCGCCCCATCTGTTTGCGCTCCAACCGTGCGAGGAGAGCCGCAATGCCTTTCGTGACCTCGGCCGTGACGGATGCGGCGGAGCCGCTGTCCTATCCGTTCCGGACGCGCGACGAGGCGCTGCTGAAGGCGATCGAGCTCTCCGAGCGCGGGGTGGAGAACGTCTCCGTCGCCGATCTCGACAGCGGCGAGGTGCTCACCGGGCCCGAACTTCTGGGCGTGCTGCGAAGCATCGCGGCCGAAGGCTCCTGAGCGCGGGCGCGTTCGCCCTCAGTCGGCGGCCGCCGGCCGTTCGCTCTTCACGAAGTCCACGAACGCCCTGAGCGGCGCCGGCATCAGGCGGCGGCTCTGGTAGTAGAGCATCGGGCCGGAGAACTCCTGCCACCAGTCCTCCATCACCGGAACCAGCGCCCCGCTCGCGAGGTCGGCCGCCAGCGCCTCGCCGAAATGGCCGATGATCCCGAGCCCGCCGCGCGCCGCCGCGATCTGCATCTCGAAGGTCGAGGCGACGAGCGGCCCCTCGGGCGGCACGCGGATGACCTCGCCGTCGCGTTCGAACTCCCAGATCGCGAGCGCCTTGCTGCCGGTGAAGCGGTGGCCGATCCGGTCGTGCCGGACGAGGTCGCGCGGATGCGCCGGCGTCCCGCGCTCCGCGAGGTATGAGGGCGCGGCCGCCAGCACGAAGCGCTGCCGGCGCGGGCCGATCGGCGTCGCGATGACGTCGAGCGCCAGGCGCTCCTCGTAGCGGATGCCGGCGTCGCAGCCTTCCGCCAGCACGTCGACGAAGCTGTCCTGGGCCATCACCTCCATGCGCACGCCGGGGTGGCGCTTCAGGAACGCGGTCGCGATCGGCGGCAGGATGTGCCGCGCCACGAAGGTCGGCACGTTGAGGCGGAGCGTGCCGGTCGGCCGCTCCGGATCGCCCGACACGCCGTCGAGCGCCGCCGCGATCTCGGCGAGCGCCGGCCGCACGCGGTCCACGAACCGCGCGCCGGCCTCGGTCAGCGCCACGCTGCGGGTCGTGCGGTTCAGCAGGCGCGCGCCGACCGCCTCCTCGAGCCGCCGGACCGCCTCGCTCAGCGCCGAGGCCGAGGCCGTGCGCCTCTGCGCGGCCGCCCGGAAGCCGCCGGCCTCGGCCACAGCGACCAGATGGGCGGCGTCGTTCAGGTCGAACTCGGGCATTGTCCGAAATCCCGCACGGTCCGTACGATGAATTTGGGATTATCGCACAGCGCACTCCGGTCCACATCGCCTCCACTGAAAACGCAGGAGGTTTTTCGATGAAGACGCGCAAGCTTGGACGCACCGGACCCGAGGTTTCAGCGATCGGGCTCGGCTGCATGGGGATGTCGGGGGCCTACGGCCCGTCCGACCGCGCCGAGAGCGTCGCCACCATCCACGCCGCGCTCGACGCCGGCGTGACGCTGCTCGACACCGGCGATTTTTATGGCATGGGGCACAACGAGCTGCTGCTCGCCGAGGCGCTCCGTGGCCGCCCCCGCGACAGCTACCGGCTCAGCGTCAAGTTCGGCGCACAGCGTGGTCCCGGCGGCGACTGGCTCGGCTTCGACGGCCGCCCGGCGGCGGTGAAGACGTCCCTCGCCTATTCGCTGAACCGGCTGGGGGTCGACCATATCGACATCTACCGCCCGGCCCGGCTCGACCCCAACGTTCCCATCGAGGACACCGTCGGGGCGATCGCCGACATGGTGCGGGCCGGCTATGTCCGGCACATCGGCCTGTCCGAGGTGGGGGCCGAGACGCTGCGCCGCGCCTGCGCGATCCACCCGATCGTCGACCTGCAGATCGAGTACTCGCTCATCTCGCGCGGCCTCGAGGACAAGATCCTGCCCGCCGCGCGCGAACTTGGGATCGCGGTCACCGCCTATGGCGTGCTGTCGCGCGGGCTGATCGGCGGCCACTACGACGCGACGAAGGTCCTGCCGGGCGATCACCGGTTCATGGGCCCCCGCTTCCAGAAGGGCGCGGTGGAGGCCAATCTCGGGCTGGTGGAGGCGCTGCGGACGATCGCCGACGCCCGCGGCGTCAGCGTGGCGCAGATCGCGATCGCATGGGTGATGGCGCAGGGCGACGACATCGTCCCGGTCGTCGGCGCGCGCAGCCGCGAGCGGCTGGCCGAGGCGCTCGGCTCGACCCAGGCGACGCTGTCGGCCGACGATCTCGCCGCCATCGAGCGCGCCGTCCCGAAGGGCGCGGCCGTGGGCGACCGCTACCCGGCCGTCCAGATGGCGATGCTCGACAGCGAGCGCTGAAGGCGGGCTTCGCCGCGGCCGCCGCGCGCCCTATGCTGGCCATGGGAGGAGCCCCCATGACCCAGACCATCCCGCTCCGCGTCGAGGCCACCCGGGAGGCGCTCGAGCTGATCGAGGCCCTCCGGGCCGAGCATGGCGACGTCCTGTTCCACCAGTCCGGCGGCTGCTGCGACGGCTCCTCGCCGATGTGCTTCGCGGTCGGCGACTACATCGTCGGCGACGACGACGTGAAGCTCGGCGAGGTCGGCGGCGCGCCGTTCTACATGAGCCCGTCGCAGTTCGAGTACTGGCGGCACACGCATCTCACGCTCGACGTGGTGCCCGGGCGCGGCGGCATGTTCAGCCTCGAGAACGGCCGCGAGGTGCGCTTCCACATCCGCTCCCGGCTGTTCACGGAGGCGGAGACGCGGGCGCTCGACGGAGCCGCGGCCTGACGCCGGCGCCGCGCGAGGCTTGCGGCCGCGCAAGCGGGCCGGTCTGGAAAAGCCGCGCCGGGCGGACGACCTTGCGGCTCAAGCGATTTGGAGGAGCCCCCCCATGAAGATCGACCTTTCCGGCAAGACCGCCATCGTCACCGGCTCGACGGTCGGCATCGGCCACGCCATCGCGCTCGGCCTCGCCCGCGCCGGCGCGACCGTGGTGATCAACGGCCGCAAGCAGCCGGCGGTCGACAAGGCGATCGCCGACATCGCCGCGGCGGTCCCGGGCGCCAGCCTGAAGGGCGTCGCGGCCGACCTCGGGACCGCGGAGGGCGCGGCCGCGCTGGTCGCGGCGGTCCCGGCGCCGGACATCCTCGTGAACAATGTCGGGATCTTCAATCCGCAGGACTTCTTCGAGGTCCCGGACGAGGAATGGACGCGGTTCTTCGAGGTCAACGTGATGTCCGGCGTGCGCCTGTCGCGCGCCTATGCGCAGGGCATGGCGGAGCGCGGCTGGGGCCGCATCGTGTTCATCTCCTCGGAGTCGGCGATCAACATCCCGGTCGAGATGGTGCATTACGGCTTCACCAAGACCGCGCAGCTCGCGGTCGCGCGCGGCCTCGCCAAGCGCATGGCGGGGACCGGCGTGACGGTGAACTCGGTGCTGCCCGGCCCGACGCTGTCGGAAGGCGTCGCCGAGATGCTGAAGGACGAGGTGGCGAAGACCGGCCACAGCCTTGAGGAGGCCGGCGCGGCCTTCGTGAAGGCCCACCGGCCGAGCTCGATCATCCAGCGGGCCGCGACCGTCGAGGAGGTCGCCAACATGGTCGTCTATGTCTGCTCGAAGGAGGCCTCGGCGACCACCGGCGCAGCCCTGAGGGTCGACGGCGGCGTCGTGGACACGATCTGACAGGCGCCTTTCGCGCGCCCTCCCTGCTAGTCTGCCGCCCGCCTGATTCAGCCCAAGGACGAACCATTGACCGGACCCCATCGCGCGCCGATCGACGACGCCGCCCTCGACACGCTGTTCCGCGCCGCCCGCACGCACAATTCGTTCCGGCCGGAGCCGGTCTCGGACACGACGCTCCGGGCGTTGTTCGAGCTGGTGAAGATGGGGCCCACCAGCGCCAACGGCCTGCCGGGCCGCTTCGTGTTCGTGACCTCGCAGGAGGGCAAGGAGAAGCTCAAGCCCGCGCTGTCGGCCAACAACCGTGACAAGACCATGGCCGCGCCCGTCACGGCGATCGTCGCCCATGACATGCGGTGGCTCGACAATCTGCCGCGCTTCTTCCCGCATGTGGACGCCAAGAGCTGGTTCGAGGGCGACCAGGCGCTGATCGAGGAGACCGCCTTCCGCAACGGCTCGCTGATGGGCGGCTACCTGATCCTCGCGGCGCGGGCGCTGGGGCTCGACTGCGGCCCGATGTCGGGCTTCGACAAGCAGAAGGTCGACGAGGCCTTCTTCGCCGGCACGACGTTCCGGACGAACTTCCTCGTCAACCTGGGCTATGGCGACGGACAGGGCTTCAAGGACCGCCTGCCGCGGCCCGACTTCGATGAGTTCTGCAAGATCGTCTGAGGCGAAGCGGCGCGGCGGCTTCTGCTCCGCCCGAAACCTGCTACTCAGCCGACATGCGCGTGCTAGCGATCGACACCGCCCTCGGAGCCTGCTCGGCCGCCGTCGTTGATACGGCGAGCGGCGCGGGCCATGTCGCCTCGCTTCCGATGGAGCGCGGCCACGCCGAGGCGCTGATGCCGGAGGTGAAGCGCGTTCTGGACGCCGCCGGCGGCCTCGCCGGGGTCGAACGCGTCGTGGTGACCGTCGGCCCGGGCAGCTTCACGGGGCTGAGGGTGGGGCTCGCCTGCGCGCGGGCGATCGGCCTCGGCGCGGACCTGCCGGTGGTCGGCGTCACCACGCTGTCGGCGCTCGCCGCGCCCGTGCTCGACGGCGGCGACGGCGCGACGCCGGTCGCGGCCGCGATCGACGCCCGGCACGGCCGGGTGTTCTTCCAGGCTTTCGCGGGCGACGGCCGCTCCCTCGTCTCGCCCCGGCTGATCGACGCGCGCGAGGCCGCCCGCGCGCTCGGAGAGGGTCCGGCCCTGGTGGTCGGCTCCGGCGCGGACCTCGTGATCGCCGCCGCGCAGGACCCCCTGATCCGAAAGGCTCATGCGCGACACGAGGCGCCGGAGCCGGTCTGGGTCGCGCGACTCGGAGCCGCGTGCGATCCTGCCGACCAGCCGCCGCGTCCGCTTTACCTCAAGGCGGCGGACGCGCATCCGCAGCAGGGGGGCCGGATCGCGCGCCGGTGAACGGGACGTCGATGTACTGGTGGTTCTGGGACGCCTACCTGTCACGCTCCGCCGCCTGGGCGGTCGAGGACGCCGACGCCGGCGACGCTGACGAGCTGTCGGAGCTTCATCGGGCGGCCTTCGCCCGCGGCTGGACCGTCGACGAGATGGACGCGCTGCTGAACGACCGCGCGGTGGTCGGCTGCGTGCTTCGGCGGGAGGGCCGCGAGCGCGCCTACGGCTTCGCGCTGTCCAGGGTGGCGGAGGACGAGGCCGAGGTGCTGTCGATCGCGGTCGCGGAGGCGCGGCGCGGCGCCGGCGGCGGCGCGACGCTTCTCAGCCACCATCTCGGCAGGCTCTGCGGCCGCGGGGTGCGCCGCATCGTGCTCGAGGTCGACGAGGACAACGCCGCCGCGCTCGCCCTCTACCGGCGCTTCGGGTTCGAACAGGTCGGCCGCCGGCCGGCCTATTACGCGCGCGCCGACGGAACGCGCGGCGCCGCCAAGGTGCTCGCGCTCGAGCTGCCCTGAGCACGTGTTTACGCCGCGGCGCGCCGCTCCTATAAGCGACCCGATGGCCATGTCGCCCTTGAGGGCCGCAAGACGACCGGGGACGAGGCCCGAAGTGTCCACGCCGAAAACCGAATCGATCGAGCAGCTCTGCGCCGCCAAGGGCATGCGGATGACCGAGCAGCGCCGCGTCATCGCCCGCGTGGTGGGCGAGGCGGACGACCACCCGGACGTCGAGGAGCTCTATCGCCGCGCCTCCGCGATCGACGCGCGGATCTCGATCTCGACCGTCTATCGCACCGTGAAGCTGTTCGAGGACGCAGGCATCATCGCGCGCCTCGACTTCCGCGACGGCCGCTCGCGCTACGAGCCGCAGCCGGACGAGCACCACGACCATCTGATCGACCTCAGAAGCGGCAAGATCATCGAGTTCCGCGACGAGGGCATCGAGGAGCTGCAGGCCGAGATCGCCCGCCGGCTGGGCTACCGGCTCGTCGATCACCGGCTCGAGCTTTACGCCATCCCGCTCGACGACGAGGGCTGAGCTTGGCGCACAGGCGGCTCCGCGCGGCGGCTTCGGCGGTCGCGCTCATCGTGGCGGTCGTGGCGCTCGCCCCCGTCCAGATGCTGATGCTGCGCCTCGGCCGGCCATCGGCGGAGACCATCCCGCTCCGGTTCCACCGCCTCGCCCTCCGCATCGTGGGGATGCGGGTGCGGGTGATCGGCGCGCCCGCCAGCGCCCGGCCGCTGCTCATCGCCTCGAACCACTGCTCCTGGCTCGACATCCCGGTGCTCGGCTCGGTCTGCCGCATGTGCTTCGTGGCGAAGTCCGAGATCGCGGACTGGCCGGTGTTCGGCCAGCTCGCCAAGCTGCAGCGCTCGATCTTCGTCGACCGCTCCCGCCGCACCGCGACCGCCGCCGTCAACCGCCAGATGGCGGAGCGCATGGCGGCCGGGCAGCCCGTCGTGCTGTTCGCCGAGGGCACGTCCAGCGACGGCAACCGCGTGCTGCCGTTCCGGACCGCGCTGCTCGGCGCCACCCGGAACGCGCTGGCGGCGAGCGGCGAGGCCGCCGTCGTCTGGGTCCAGCCGGTCTCGATCGCCTACACCCATCGCAACGGCCTGCCGCTCGGCCGGCTCGGGCGCCCGTTCGTGGCCTGGTATGGCGACATGGGCTTTCCGCGCCACCTGTGGTCGATCCTGCGCGACGGCGCGATCGACGCGACCGTCACCTTCGGCGAGCCGATCGCGGCGGAGCAGGCGACCGACCGCAAGCGGCTCGCCGCCACGATCGAGCGCGAGGTGCGCCGGCTGACCAACGCCGCCCTGCTGGGACGGCCGGAGGAGCCCGCCCGCCCCGCTGAAGACGTGGCCTGAGGGCGGCGCGATGTGGGACGCGGCGATCAAGGCGGCGCGGCAGACCTTCTCGCCCGAGTTCCGCGCGGTTCTGTGGAAGTCGATCGGCATCACGCTCGCGCTGCTGGTGCTCGGCTGGTTCGGGCTTCAGGCCGCCGCCGACCGCCTCGTCACGCTGCCGAACCCGACCGCGAACTGGATCGCGCATCTGGTCGCGGGGCTCGGGGCCGCGTTCGGGCTGCTGTTCCTGGTGACGCCCGTGACCGCCATGGTGGCGGGTCTGTTCCTCGACGACATCGCCGCCCACGTCGAGCGCACGCACTACCCGAACGATCCGCCGGGCGTCGCCCTGCCGTTCTGGCGCGGCCTGCTGCTGTCGGCGCGCTTCGCGCTGCTCGTGCTCGGCATGAACCTGCTGCTGCTGGTGCTGCTGTTCGTGCCGGGGGTGAACCTCGTCGCCTGGCTCGGCGTGAACGGCTACCTGCTCAGCCGCGAGTATTTTTCGCTCGCCGCGCTGCGCTTCCGCGACGAGGCGGAGGCGACGGCGTTGCGCCGCCGTCACAGGGGCAAGGTGTTCGTCGGGGGGCTGATGGTGGCCGGGCTCGCGGTCATTCCGTTCGCGAACCTGCTCACGCCTCTGTTCGCAACGGCTTTCTTCGTCCACCTGCACAAGCAGGCGGCCGCGAGCGACGCCAAACGCCTCGGAACCCAAGGGGTCCGCGGACGTTTGGGCCCGTAACGGCCCTTAAACCTGCCGCATTCAAAGTCCAACCGATGGAACATGGGACGGTCGCTCTCCGGGAGCGGCCGCGGCGTGCGGCGTGACGAGGTTCTGGCGACATGGGCATTGGACGGGGGCGGGAGGAACGACGCGAGCCGCGTTTCGACGTCCGGCCCGACGCCCCGGACCTGCGTCTGTCGCCGGAGGATCGCCCGACCGGCGGACCCGCTCCGCGAGCGGAGGCGAACGCCCGGCGCGACGAGCCGCTGTTCGACGCGCGTCCCGGGGACGGCCGCCGCGAGCCCGGCTTCGGGGCGCCGGACGATGACGCGCCGCGAGACCCTCCGCGTGAGAAAACCTCGTACTGGGACTGGGTGATGGGCCGCAGCCGCCCTTCGCGCAAGCGCCGCGAGCCGAGCCGTCGGCCCCGTCGCCGGGGGAGCTTCCTCGGCCGCTTCGCGGCCCTCGCCCTGACGCTCTGCCTGTTCGGCGCGGTCGGGGCGGGCGGCGTCGTGGCCTATTACACGTCCCGCCTGCCGCCGATCCAGAACCTCGAGATCCCGAAGCGGCCGCCGAACGTCCAGATCGTCTCGCTGGACGGCAAGCCGATCGCCAACCGCGGCGAGACCGGCGGCGCCAACGTGCCGCTGTCGGAGATGCCGAAATTCGTGCCCCAGGCGTTCATCGCCATCGAGGACAGGCGCTTCTACGACCACTGGGGCGTCGACGTCTTCGGACTGGCGCGCGCGCTCAAGGCCAACATCGAGCGCGGCGGGGTCGCCCAGGGCGGCTCGACGCTGACCCAGCAGCTCGCCAAGAACCTGTTCCTGACGCCCGCGCGCTCGCTCGAGCGCAAGGTGCAGGAGGCCGTGCTGGCGTTCTGGCTGGAGCGCAAGTTCGGCAAGCAGAAGATCCTTGAGATGTACCTCAACCGCGTCTATTTCGGCGCGGGCGCCTATGGCGTGGAGGCGGCGTCCCAGCGCTATTTCGGCAAGTCGATCCGCAAGGTGAACATCACCGAGGCGGCCATCCTGGCCGGCCTCGTGAAGGCGCCGTCGCGGCTCTCGCCGAGCCACGATCCGGAGGCCGCGCGGGCGCGCGCCGACCTCGTGCTGCAGGCGATGGCGGACGAGGGCTACATCACCCGCGACCAGGCCCAGACGGCCTTCCGCACCTCGCCCCCCGCGCCGCTGCCCAAGCCCGAGGGGGCGGTCGGCTATGTGGCCGACTGGGTGATGGACCAGCTCGACTCGCTGGTCGGCCTCTATGACGAGGACCTCGTGGTCGAGACCACGATCGACACCGCCCTCGAGGCCGAGGCGGAGCGCGATCTCGCCGAGGGCATCGCCAAGCGCGGCGGCAAGCTCAAGGTCAGCCAGGGCGTTCTGGTGGCGATGGAGCCGGACGGCGCGGTGCGCGCGCTCGTCGGCGGCAAATCCTACGCCGAGAGCCAGTTCAACCGGGCCGTCGAGGCCAGGCGTCAGCCGGGCTCTGCGTTCAAGCCCTTCGTGTACCTCACGGCGCTCGAGCTCGGACTGACCCCCGACTCCATCCGGGTCGACGAGCCGGTCCAGCTCAAGGGCTGGAACCCCGAGAATTACACGCGCCGCTACGAAGGCCCGATGACGCTGACCCGCGCGCTGTCGCAGTCGATCAACACGGTCGCGGTGCGGCTCGGCGTCGAGGTCGGTCCCGAGAACGTCGTGAACACCGCGCATCGCGTCGGCATCACCTCGCAGCTCGCGCCCAACCCGTCGATCGCGCTCGGCACCTCGGAGGTCAGCCCGCTCGAGCTTGCGGCCGCCTACGCCCCCTTCGCGAACGGCGGCTTCGAGGCCAAGCCCTATGTGGTGCGCTCGGTCAGGACGACCGACGGCGAGTCGCTTTACCAGCGCCGCGTCGAGCCGCCGAAGGAGATCGTCGATCCGGAGCGGGTCGGCATGATGAACGCGATGCTGCAGGAGACGGTGCGCTCCGGCACGGCGCGTTCGGCGAAGCTCGCCGGCTGGCCCGCCGCCGGCAAGACGGGCACCAGCCAGGAGTTCCGCGACGCCTGGTTCGTCGGCTACACGTCCCGCATGGTCACGGTCGTCTGGCTCGGCAATGACGACAACAGCCCGACCCGGCACGCCTCCGGCGGCGGATTGCCGGTCGAGATCTGGAGCCGCTTCATGACGCGCGCCCATGAGGGCGCGGAGGTCGCGGCGCTGCCGGGCGACTGGAGCCCGCGCGTCGCCGGCTATGACGATCGCCAGCCCGGCGACGTCTACCAGACCGGCCCCGGCCAGGGCCCGCCGCGCGACGAGGAGCCCTACGCCGGCTCCTACCCGCGCGAGGAATATGTGGTCCGCGAGCGCCGCGCCCCGAACCCGATCCGCGAGCCGCTCGGCTTCCTGAAGAAGCTGTTTGGCGGCTGAGCCGGCGCGCCCGCAGAGACGCCGCCGGCAGGATCCCGCCCGCCCCGCTTGCCTCCGAGGCCTTCATGGCTAGAGTGCGCCGCGCTCGCTCACCCCTCTTCCGGACTCCCCGATGACCGAACCCAAATCCGTCAAGAAGGTCGTTCTCGCCTATTCGGGCGGCCTCGACACTTCGGTGATCCTGAAGTGGCTGCAGACCACCTATGGCTGCGAGGTCGTGACCTTCACGGCCGATCTCGGCCAGGGCGAAGAGCTGGAGCCGGCCCGCAAGAAGGCCGAGCTGCTCGGGGTCAAGCCGGACAACATCTATGTCGACGACCTGCGCGAGGAGTTCGTCCGCGACTACGTGTTCCCGATGTTCCGGGCGAACACGGTCTATGAGGGCCAGTACCTGCTCGGCACCTCGATCGCGCGGCCGCTGATCGCCAAGCGGCAGATCGAGATCCTGCGGGCCACCGGCGCGGACGCCGTCTGCCACGGCGCCACCGGCAAGGGCAACGACCAGGTCCGCTTCGAGCTTTCCTATTATGCGCTCGAGCCGGACGTCACCGTGATCGCCCCGTGGCGCGAATGGGACCTGACCTCGCGCACCAGGCTCATCGAGTTCGCCGAGCAGCACCAGATCCCGATCGCCAAGGACAAGCGCGGCGAGGCGCCGTTCTCGGTCGACGCCAACCTGCTGCACTCCTCCTCGGAGGGGAAGGTGCTGGAGGATCCGAGCCTGCCGGCGCCGGAAGACGTCCACATGCGCACCATCGCGCCCGAGGACGCGCCCGACGAGCCGACGCTGATGTCGATCGACTTCGAGCAGGGCGACGCGGTGGCGATCGACGGCGAGAAGCTGTCCCCGGCCACGCTGCTGGCGCGCCTCAACGAACTCGGCCGCGCCAACGGCATCGGCCGGCTCGACCTCGTCGAGAACCGCTTCGTCGGCATGAAGTCGCGCGGCGTCTACGAGACGCCCGGCGGCACGATCCTGCTCGCGGCGCACCGCGCGATCGAATCCATCACGCTCGACCGCGGCGCGGCGCACCTCAAGGACGAGCTGATGCCGCGCTATGCGGAGCTGATCTACAACGGCTTCTGGTTCTCGCCCGAGCGCGAGATGCTGCAGGCCGCGATCGACCTCAGCCAGAAGGAAGTCTCGGGCCGCGTACGGCTCAAGCTCTACAAGGGCAACGTCATCGTCACCGGCCGGGAGAGCCCGAACTCGCTCTACGACCAGGAGCTCGTGACGTTCGAGGACGGCGCGGTGGCCTATGACCACCGCGACGCGGCCGGCTTCATCAAGCTCAACGCGCTCCGCCTGCGCACGCTGGGCGCCCGGCGTCGTCGCGGCGCCTGAGCCGCGACGTTCTCGACCGATGATCCTCGACCTGCTCCGCCGTAAGGCGCCCCGCACGGCGGAGCGGGTCTGCTACCTGCATATCGGGCCGCACAAGACCGGCTCGACCTCGATCCAGCACGCGCTTTACGTGAACGCGAAGCGGCTGGCGCGGCTCGGGCTGTACTATCCCACGACGCTGAGCGCCGAGGGCAGGCGGCGGCGCAACCACTCGCCGCTCGCGCGCAAGACCTATCTGCGGCTGCCGGGCGAGCTTCGAGATGCGCCGGCGTGGAGCGAATTCAGCGCGCTGCTCGACACGACGCCCGGCTCGATCGTGGTGTCGAGCGAGCACTTCGCGATCCTGTTGCGGCGTGACCGCTGGTTCGAGCGCATCATCGGCTTCTTCGAGGAGCACGGATTCCGGGTGGAGATCGTCGCCTTCGTGCGCGACCAGCCGATCTGGATGAACTCCTGGTACACGCAGGATCAGAAGAACTTCGCCTCGCGCCGCAGCTTCGCGGAGTTCGAGGCGCATGTGATCAAGCGCGGCTACATGGACCCGTGGGTCTTCCTGAAGCGCGCCATGGACCATCCGAGGATCGCCGTGCGTCCGATCTCGTTCGAGCGCGCGGTGAAGCATGGCCTCGCGCGCAGCGTGCTGGACGTGATCGGGGTGCCGCCAAGCTTCAAGCTGGAGGAGCCGCCCCGGATCAACCCGAACTTCGGCGTGAAGGGCATGTTCGCCGCGCAGGAGATCATGCGCCGGGTCGACGTGCGCATCCGCTCGCTGCCGAACTACATCGATCTCTACGAGCACTTCCTGAAGCTGATGGAGGGCCGCAACTGGGAGGCCCAGCCCTATGTGGGCCTGACCCAGGAGGGCTACCGGGCGATCCGCGAGCGCTTCGCGCCCGCGAACGAAGCTTTCGCCCAGGCCTATTTCGGCGTCCCGTGGACCGAGCTCTGCCCCGAACGCCGCTACGAGCCGTCCGTGTTCGACTTCGAGACGGCGTCCCCGGAGGACCGCGCGGACGTCCTCGAGGTGGTCGAGGAGATGGTCGCGCGGGTGCAGGAGAGCCCGAAAGCCTCCGCCGCCTGAGGCCGATTGACCGCCTACCCCTTGCGTTTTGCGGGGTTCTCCCGCATCTGTTGCGCCGCACATCAGACAATCAGATCGAAGGGCGGCCCGCGCGGCTCGCGGGCCTAGAGGCACGTCTTTTCCATGAAGCTTCGCAACATCGCGATCATCGCGCACGTCGACCACGGCAAAACGACCCTGGTGGACAAGCTCCTGCAGCAATCCGGCTCGTTCCGCGAGAACCAGCGCGTCGCTGAACGCGTCATGGATTCCAACGACCTGGAGAAGGAGCGCGGCATCACGATCCTGGCCAAGGCGACCTCGGTCGTCTGGAAGGACACCCGCATCAACATCGTCGACACGCCCGGCCACGCCGACTTCGGCGGCGAGGTGGAGCGCATCCTGTCGATGGTCGACGGCGTGATCGTGCTGGTGGACGCGGCCGAAGGCCCGATGCCGCAGACCAAGTTCGTGGTGTCGAAGGCGCTGAAGATCGGCCTCAAGCCGATCGTCGCGGTCAACAAGGTCGACCGTCCCGACGCCCGCGCCTCCGAGGTCATCAACGAGGTGTTCGACCTGTTCGCGGCGCTCGACGCCAATGACGAGCAGCTCGACTTCCCGATCCTCTACGGCTCGGGCCGCGACGGCTGGCTCGCGGCCTCCCCGGAAGGCCCGAAGGACGAGGGCCTCGCGCCGCTGTTCGACCTGATCCTCAAGCACGTGCCGGAGGCGAAGGTCGAGGAAGGCCCGTTCCGGATGCTCGGCACGCTGCTCGAGGCCAACCAGTTCCTCGGCCGCATCATCACCGGCCGCATCGCGTCCGGCACCGTGAAGCCGAACCAGACGGTCAAGGTGCTCGACCGCGAGGGCAACCTCGTCGAGACCGGCCGCGTCTCCAAGATCCTCGCCTTCCGGGGCATCGAGCGGCAGCCGATCGACGTCGGCGAGGCGGGCGACATCGTCTCGATCGCCGGCCTGGTGAAGGCCTCGGTCGCCGACACCTTCTGCGACCCGGCCGTCACCGAGCCGATCCAGGCGCAGCCGATCGACCCGCCCACCGTGTCGATGACCTTCCTCGTCAACGACAGCCCGCTCGCCGGCACCGAAGGCGACAAGGTGACGAGCCGCGTCATCCGCGACCGCCTGCTCAAGGAGGCCGAGGGCAACGTCGCGCTCAAGGTCGAGGAGACGGCCGAGAAGGACAGCTTCATCGTCTCCGGCCGCGGCGAGCTGCAGCTTGCGATCCTGATCGAGACCATGCGCCGCGAGGGCTTCGAGCTCGGCGTGTCGCGTCCGCGCGTCGTGATGCAGCGGAACGAGGCCGGCGAGCTGGTCGAGCCGATCGAAGAGGTCGTGATCGACGTCGACGAGGAGCACTCCGGCATCGTCGTGCAGAAGATGTCGGAGCGTAAGGCCGAGATGCTCGAGATGCGGCCTTCGGGCGGCAATCGGCTGCGGCTGGTGTTCCACGCCCCGACCCGCGGCCTGATCGGCTACCAGGGCGAGCTGCTGACCGACACCAAGGGCACGGCGATCATGAACCGCCTATTCCACTCCTACGGCCCGTACAAGGGCGAGATCGCCGGCCGCAACAACGGCGTGCTGATCGCCAACGAGCCGGGCGAGGCGGTGGCCTACGCGCTCTGGAACCTCGAGGACCGCGGCCCGATGATCATCGAGCCGGGCTGGAAGGTCTATCAGGGCATGCTGATCGGCATCCACAGCCGCGACAACGACCTCGAGGTCAACGTCCTCAAGGGCAAGAAGCTCACCAACATCCGCACCCAGTCGAAGGACGAGGCCGTCCGGCTCACGCCTCCGATCCGGATGACGCTGGAGCGGTCGCTCGCCTGGATCCAGGACGACGAGCTGGTCGAGGTGACGCCGAAGTCGATCCGGCTGCGCAAGCGCCTGCTCGACCCGAACGATCGCAAGCGCGAGAGCCGCAAGGCCGAAGCCGAGGTGGCCTGAGGCCCCTCAGGCCTCGCTCGCCAGCTCCCCGACGGGGATGACGTCGACCGAGTGGCTCGTCTTCTGCGAGCCGGCGGTCAGCACCACCCCGTCGATCGGCGCGACGTCCGAATAGTCGCGCCCGACCGCGACGACCACGTGGTCGTCCAGCACCGTGACGCCGTTGGTGGGATCGAAGCCCCGCCAGCCGAGATCCGGCCCCAGCCAGACGTCGACCCAGGCGTGCATCGCGTCTGCGCCCTGGAGGCGCGGGCGGCCCGGCGGCGGCGACGTCCTGAGGAAGCCGCTCACATAGGCGGCCGGCACTCCGACGCCGCGCAGCGCGGCGATCATCACATGCGCGAAGTCCTGGCAGACGCCCTCGCGCCGGGCGAACGCCTCCTCGAGCGGGGTGTCGACCGTGGTCGCGCCCGGCGCGAACTGGAAATCCGCCTTCATGCTGCAGGCGAAGGCCAGCACCGCCTCGCCCGCGGGCGAGGCCGGATCGATCAGATCCCGCGCATAGGCCGTGACGGCCTCGCTCTTCCGCGCCATCCGGCTGTCGCCGAGGAAATGCATCGGCCCTGCCGGCCCGCAGTCGCGCGCCGTGGCGGCGGCGGCGGCCAGCTCGGCGACCGTCGGGGTCGCCTCCAGGTCGGGAAGCGCGCGGCGGACCTCGACCCGCGCCTGCATGGCCACCGAGAAGGCGTCGTGCCCCGGCAGGATCAGCAGCTGGTCGAGCGCGTTGCCGAAGAAGTCGAGCTCGCGCCAGGCCTCGTCCGGCTGCGGCGTCACCGTCACGCGCGTCGACCGCACGCTCTGGCCCTCGAGCTCGCGCGGGCGGACCCGCAGGACGTGGCGGGCCTCCTTCACGGCGGCCGGGTAGTCGTAGGCGATGTTGAGCGAGAGGTCGTAGATCATTCGCTTTCCGACCGCTCCGTCTGGACGCCCGGCGCCGCACTGAAGAACTGCTGGGCGAGAAGGTCGGAGATGTCGCCGAGATCGGTCGCGACGCGCTGCAGGAACAGCTCGTTGACCTCGGTCAGGTCGCCGGTCGCGAGCCGCACCTGAAGCCGGGCGGCGCGGCGCACCACGTCGGCGGGCGTCTCGCCGCGCCGCATGCCGGGCAGTTCGTCCAGCAGGGTCTTGAAGCCGTTCACCTGGAACGCGATCGAGCGCGGGTTGAGCGGATCGAGCACGGTCAGGTCGACCACCGTCTCGCGCGACAGGGTGACGGAGTAGCGCCGCCGGTAGGTGATGCGGCTGTCGGCGAATTCGAGCAGCGCCTCCAGCGCGCCCTCGGGCGGCTCGTCGCGGGTCAGGGCCGCCGCGATCCGGGCCGTCAGCTGGCCGCGCTCCAGCAGCCGGCCGGCCTGCAGGAAGCGCCAGCCGGTGAACTGGTACATGTTCTCGCGGACGAGCCCGGTGAATCCCGACAGCCGGATCAGCACCTCGCTCGCGAGCCCCGGCAGGTCCTCGGGCTCGTCCTGCGCGAGCCGCCGCTCCATCAGGTCAACCAGATCGCCCAGCACGCGCCAGCCGTCGGGCGAGAAACGGTCGCGGATGCGCGAGGCGGTCTCGAAAGCCGCGCGCACCCGCCTGAGCAGCCCCTCGGCCGGGTCGCCCAGCGCCACCTCCACCCCGATCCCGGCGAGCAGCTCCGCCACTTCGGCCTCGAGGGGGCCGCGCCGTTCGCCCTCGGCGAGCCGCGCGGCGTGCAGCCGGACGAGCCGGGTCGCCGCCTCGGCGCGCTCCACATAGCGGCCGAGCCAGAACAGATTGTCCGCCGCGCGGGCCGGGGGAGCGCTGGGCAGCCGGCGGGCGAAGCCCTGCGCGGTCCCGAGCAGGGAGACCGGCCGCTCCGGCCGGTCCGACGTCACCCACACGTCCACCGAGCGGCCGCCGGACTGCATCGTGACCGCGAGCGGGTCCGTCGAGCTCGACACCCGGGCGAAGCCGCCCGGCATCACGCTCCAGCCATCCGCGTGGCGCGCGAGGTAAACCCGCAGCGTCACCGGCCGCGGCTCAAGCCTGCCTTCGGAGAACATCGGCGCCGTCGAGAGCCCGACGAGCTCCTGCGCGACGACGTTTCCGGGATCGTTCGCAAGGTCGTCGAGCAGCCGTTCGGACGGCGTGCGCCGCATGCCGAGATCGAGCGGGCGACGATGCTCCTCGTCCTCCACCGTCTGCGGAAAGGCGCGCGCGATCGACAGCCGCTCGAGATGCGTCTTGACGTAGTCCCGCTCGGCCTCCTGGCCGCACCACCAGGTCGCGACCGTGGGCAGCCGGAGCTCCTCGCCCAGCAGGGCCTGCGCGAGCGCCGGCTGGAACGCGAGCAGCGCGCGCGTCTCGAGGATTCCCGATCCGAGCGCGTTGACCATCTCGACCGCGCCGTCCCGCACGGCCCGCGCGAGGCCGGGCGTTCCGATGCGCGAACGCGGGTGCAGTTCGAGCGGGTCGGCGAAATCCGCGTCGAGGCGGCGCCACAGCACCCGGATGGGCTTGGCGCCGTCGACCGTCCTGACGACCACCGAGGAGCCGTGGACCGCCAAGTCGCCGCCCTCGAGCAGCAGGAAGCCGAGATAGCGGGCGAGATAGGCGTGCTCGAAATAGGTCTCGTTGTGCGGCCCGGGCGAGAGCACGCCGACGCGCGCGCCGCGGCCGTCATCGAGCGCGTTCAGGGTCTCGCGGAACTTCTGGAAGAAGCGGGCGAGCCGCTGGACCTTCAGGTCGCGGATCAGCTCCGGGAAGGCGCGCGCGGTCGCGACGCGGTTCTCCAGCGCGAAGCCCGCGCCGGAGGGCGCCTGGGCGCGGTCGCCGAGCACCCACCAGCGGCCGTCGGGACCGCGGCCGAGATCGACCGCGATGAAGCGGATCAGCGGCGATCCGGATGCGGCCTGGTTCGCGAGCGGCCGCAGGAATTCGGGATTCCGCCCGAGCAGCGCCGGGGGCAGGACGCCGTCCGTGAGCAGCCGGCGCTCGCCATAAAGGTCCGCGATCAGCCTTTCCAGCAGGAGCGCGCGCTGCGCGAGGCCGGCGGCGAGCTCGGTCCATTCCTGCTGCGCGATGATCAGCGGCGGCTGCGCCAGCGGCCAGGCCCGGACGTCCTCGCCGCCGCGCTCCGGGCCGCCATAGACCCGATAGTAGACGCCGGCCTCGCGCAGATATTGCGCGGCGCTGGAGAAGCGCCGCTCCCGCTCCGGCTCGTCCATCGCGGCGAGCGCGGCGATCAGCGGGCGGTAGTGCGGCCGCACGCCGCCCATGTCGTCGACCGCCTCGTCGAAGACGCCCGCCGGCGGCCGGTAGCCGCGGAGCAGGCCCGCGGACGGCCGTTCGTCGTGAACGGATGGCGTCGGCGCGTCGGCGGTTGACGATCGGGGCACCGGCTGGGGCTCCAGGGCGAGCGGACGGCGTCATGCCGCCCGCCGGCGAAACTTGGCGACCGCGAGCGGTCAGCCCGTGAGGCCCGCCGGCCGCCTCAGATCGAGCGTGAGCGGGAATTGGGCGTTGAGCGGCTCGCGCGCCGGCTCGAAGGCCCCGGGCGTATGCCCGATGTCCTGGAAGCGGGCAAGCCGGCGCGCCTCCGCCTCGTATGAATTCACCGGGAACGAGTCGTAGTTCCGGCCGCCCGGATGGGCGACGTGGTAGACGCAGCCGCCGATCGAGCGCTTCGACCAGCGATCGTAGATGTCGAAGGTCAGCGGCGCGTGCACCGGCGTGGTGGGATGCAGGCCCGTCGCGGGCTGCCACGCCTTGAAGCGCACCCCGGCGACCAGTTCGCCGCTGACGCCCGTGGGAGCGAGCGGCACGAGGCGGCCGTTGCAGGTGACGGCGTGGCGCGCCGGATCGGCGTTCTGGAGCTTCACCTGCAGCCGCTCGACGGACGAGTCGACGAACCGGACCGTGCCGCCGATCGCGCCGGTCTCGCCCATCACGTGCCACGGCTCGAGCGCCTGCCGCAGCTCCAGCGCAAGCCCTTCGCGCTCGATCCGCCCGCAGAACGGGAAGCGGAACTCGGCCTGCGCCTCGAACCATTCGGGCCGCAGCGGATAGCCGGCCCAGCCGAGGTCCGCGAGGACGTCGAGGAAGTCCGCCCACACGAAGGCCGGCAGCATGAAGCGGTCGTGCAGCTGCGTGCCCCAGCGGGCGAAGCAGCCTTCCGCCGGCTTCTTCCAGAAGCGGGCGATCAGCGCCCGGATCAGCAGCTGCTGCGCGAGGCTCATGCGCGCGTCCGGCGGCATCTCGAAGCCGCGGAACTCGACCAGCCCGAGCCGGCCGGTGGGCCCGTCCGGGGAATAGAGCTTGTCGATGCAGATCTCGGAGCGGTGGGTGTTGCCGGTGACGTCGATCAGCAGGTTGCGGAACAGCCGGTCGACCAGCCAGGGCGGCGGCGGCGCGCCGGCGCCCGGCGGCGGCACGTTCGCCATCGCGATCTCGAGCTCGTAGAGCCCGTCATGGCGGGCCTCGTCGACGCGGGGCGCCTGGCTGGTCGGTCCGATGAACAGGCCGGAGAACAGGTAGGACAGCGACGGATGGCGCTGCCAGTGCAGGATCAGCGACTTCAGCAGGTCCGGCCGGCGCAGGAAAGGGCTGTCGAGCGGCGTCGCGCCGCCCACGACGACGTGGTTCCCGCCGCCGGTGCCGGAATGCTTGCCGTCGATCATGAACTTGTCGGCGCCGAGCCGCGACAGCCGCGCCTCCTGATAGACGCCGGTGGTGATCGCCACCGCCTCGCGCCATGAGCCGGCGGGATGCACGTTGACCTCGATGACGCCCGGATCAGGCGCGACCCGGATGACGTTGACGCGGGGGTCGGGCGGCGGCGCGTAGCCCTCGATCTGGATCGGCAGCCCCTGCGCCTCGGCGGCGCCCTCGATCGCCGTCAGCAGATCGAGATAGGCCTCGATCGACTCCATCGGCGGGATGAACACCGAAAGCTTGCCGTCGCGCGGCTCGACGGTCAGGGCCGTGCGCACATAGCCGACGATCTCGTCCTGCGCGGCCGGCAGCGCCGCGGCGGTCGAGGGCTGCTCCGGAACGTGGATCTGCCGCTGCTCGTGGCCAAGCGCGATCTGGTCCGGGTCCGGCAGCGGGACGAGCGGCCCCGTCGGATCGGCCGGGAAGAAGTAGGGGAACTCGGACTTCGTCAGATAGGAGAGCGAGCCGAGCGGCAGGCGGTAGCCGACCGGACTGTCGCCGGGGGTGAGGAACAGCTTGTCGCGGCGCGTCGACCAGCGCTCCGACACCCAGCGGATCGCCGGCTCGGCCTGCCAGGGCTGGATCGGCAGCACGTAGCCGGTCGGCGCATTGAGCCCGCGGTCGAACACGCGGGCGATGCGGGCGCGCTCCTCCGGGTCGGCGAGCCTGGAATTGCTGGGGTCCACGTTCTCCGGAAGCTGCGCCTCGCGCGTCAGCCAGTACGCCGGATCCTCATAGGCCGCCGTGACGTTCGCGGCCGGCACGCCGAGCCGCGTGGCGACGTCGGTCGCGAGCGCCTCGGCGGCGCGGGCGTCCGCGGCGTTCGAGGCGCGCTCGCGGGCGATCAGCTCGGCGTTCCGCCAGATCGGCTTGCCGTCCTTCCGCCAGTACAGCGAGAAGGTCCAGCGCGGCAGGGTCTCGCCCGGATACCACTTGCCCTGGCCGTAATGCAGGAAGCCGCCGGGCGCGAAGCGGTCGCGCAGCCGGCGGATCAGCTCGTCCGCCAGCGCCCGCTTCTGCGGTCCCGTGGCGTCCGCGTTCCACTCGGGCGACTGGAAGTCGTCGATCGACACGAAGGTCGGCTCGCCGCCCATGGTGAGCCGCACGTCGTTGCGCACGAGCTCGGCGTCGACCGCCTCGCCCAGCCGGTCGAGCTCCTTCCAGCTTTCCTCGGAGAACGGATAGGAGACGCGCGGCCGCTCCGCGATGCGGGCGACCGACATGGAGAAGTCGAAATCGACCTCCGCATAGCCGGCGGCGCCCGAGATCGGCGCGGCCGAGCGGTAGTGCGGGGTCGCCGCGAGCGGCACATGGCTTTCGCCGGTCAGCAGGCCGGAGGTGGGGTCGAGCCCGATCCAGCCGGCGCCCGGCAGATAGACCTCCGTCCAGGCGTGCAGGTCGGTGAAGTCGTGGTCGGTGCCGGCCGGCCCGTCGAGGGCGACGAGGTCGGGCTTCAGCTGGATCAGGTAGCCGGAGACGAAGCGCGCCGCGAAGCCGAGATTGCGCAGCACATGGACCAGCAGCCAGGTGGAGTCGCGGCAGGAGCCCGACGCCTTCCGGAGCGTCTCGTCGGGCGTCTGCACGCCGGGCTCCATGCGGATCAGGTAGCGGACCGCCTGCGAGACGGTCCGGTTGAGGCCGACCAGAAAGTCGATGGTGCGCGGCTCGCTGCGGTCGAGGCCGGAGAGGAAGGCCTGCAGCTCCGGCCCGGCCGGCGGCGTCTCGAGATAGGGCGCGAGGTCGGTCCGCAACGTCTCCTCATATGCGAGGGGCCAGGTCTCCGCGCCCTCCTCCAGGAAGAAGTCGAACGGGTTGTAGACCGTCATGTCGGCGAGAAGATCGACCTCGATCTTCAGCTCCGTGGTCGTCTCGGGGAAGACGACCCGGGCGAGGTAGTTGCCGAACGGGTCCTGCTGCCAGTTGATGAAGTGGTTCGCGGGCGAGATTTTCAGCGAGAAGGACGGCACGCGGGTGCGCGAATGCGGCGCCGGCCGCAGCCGGATGACCTGCGGCCCGAGAACCACCGGGCGATCGTATTTGTAGTGCGTGACATGGTGGAGAGCTGCGAGGATCGACATGCGTAGCGCGGCGCTCCGGGTTGGCGGCGTGCAGCTTAGTGGGCTTTCGCGGCGCAGCAAGGCGGATCGCCGCGGCCGGCGCGGGATGTCCGGAACTGTTTAACGTCCCGCGGCATTGTCGGGCGCCGGACACAAACCGCCGCGTGCAAAGGACGTTCGATGAAACTGTTTTCCTGCCCGTCCTGCGACCAGGTGGTGTTCTTCGAGAACGTCCTGTGCGAGCGCTGCAACCACGCGCTCGGCTATGAGCCGGAGACCAACGCGATGCTGGCGCTGGAGCCGGCCGACGACGGCGGCTGGATCTCGGTCGGCCGCCACGCGGACGGCAGGCCCTGGCGGTATTGCGAGAACTATACGCACGGCGCCTGCAACTGGCTGGTGCCGGGCGAGGGCGAGGGCGGCTTCTGCCTCGCCTGCCGGCACAACCTCGTCGTGCCCAATCTGGGCGAGGCCTCCAACGTCGCGCTCTGGCAGAAGATGGAGATCGCCAAGCGGCGGCTGTTCTACACGCTGCTGCGCCTGAAGCTCCCGCTGGTGACGCGCGAAGAAGATCCCGAAGGGCTCGGCTTCGAGTTCCTCAGCCACGATCCCGAGAATGGCGGCCACGTCATGACCGGGCACGACAACGGCCTGATCACCATCGCGCTCGCCGAGGCCGACGACGCCGAGCGCGAGCGCCGGCGCACCGCGATGGGCGAGCCCTACCGCACGCTGCTCGGCCATTTCCGGCACGAGATCGGCCACTGGTACTGGGACCGGCTGGTGCGCGACGGCGGCAGGCTGTCGGCGTGCCGGGCCGTGTTCGGCGACGACTCGCAGGATTACGGCGAGGCGCTGAAGCGGCACTACGCCAACGGGCCCAAGCCCGACTGGCAGCTGCACTTCGTGTCGTCCTACGCGGCCGCGCATCCGTGGGAGGGCTTCGCCGAGACCTGGGCGCACTACTTCCACATCACCGACACGCTCGACACCGGGCGGGCCTGGGGCTTCGTGGTCAACCCGCGCGAGGACCGCGACGACCTCCTCACCGCGATGATCAATTTCGACGTCTATTCGCCGAACACCACCATGGCGAACATCGCCGAGTCCTGGCTCGCCCTGTCGGCGGCGCTGAACGCGCTGAACAGGTCGATGGGCGCGCCCGACCCGTACCCGTTCGTCCTGACCGAGCCTGTGATCCACAAGCTCGGCTTCATCCACGACCTCGTCCACGGCCGCGTGCCTCAGGATGAGTCCGCGGGCTGAACCGAGGCCGCGTCACCCCGCCGCTGGCCCGCCCCGCGGGAGCCAGGCGTCCCGCAAACCGACGGGCGGCGAGAGACCAGCTCAGGCCGTAGGCGGCGAGCAGCGGGAAGTAGTAGCGGGGATAAAGATCGCCGAGCCAGCCATGCTCGGCGTAGCGCTGGTAGGCGAAGGCGAGGTGGACCGCGAGCGTCGCGACCGTCGCCAGCGTCGCGGCCCGCACCAGCGTCGTCGCCGCCGGCCGCGCCTCCCTCTCGCCGGGCAGAAAGGCCACGATCGCCGTCGCGCACATCGCCATCAGCAGCGCGAGGTGAGCGAAGCTCCGCCCGAGCTGCACCGCGAACAGCGACGGCGCGTCGGCCAGATAGGCGGCGAGGCCCACGCGCGGGACTTTTTCCCAGCCGAATTCGGCGATGTAGTCCCGGAGCATCTGCGTCTGGCCGGCGGTGCTCGGCGCCGGCGAGCCGTAGCTTCGCCACAGGATCAGGTAGGGAACCGCCAGGATCACGCCGGCCGCCGCCAGCGCGGCGAGTCCCTTCAGGTCCGGCTTCCGGCCGGGCGCAAGCAGCAGGCAGAGGACCGCGAAGCCGCCCGCCAGCATCAGCGCCGTGAGCTTCACCGAACAGAGCGCGACGCCGGCCAGCAGCAGCGCGAGGCCTGCGCGGTCCGTGCTCGACGAGACCCGCCGCGCCGCCCCGAGGCAGGCGAGCGCGCCGCCCAGCATCGCCATCTGGTCGTTGCTGAAGGCGCCCGCGAGCGCCGCGAAATCCAGGAACGCCGCGCCGGCGAACAGCACGGCGAAGCCCGCGGCGCCGATCCGCATGCGCAGCCCGAAGGCTGCGATCGCCGCGAAGGCCGCGGTCGCGAGCGCCGCCGGATAGACCCTCAACCACCCGAAGTCCGCATGGCGCGCCGCGAGCGCGTCATGGAGCGGCAGCGCGGTCCAGTAGAACAGGGGCGGATGATTGATGAAGTTCGCCCGCCCGGTCGGCGCGCCGGCCGGATCGTAGAGCGGCATGGCGCCAAGGTCGGGCCACAGGCGGTCGCTCCGGGAGAGGTGGGCCACATAGGAGAAGTGGCCCTGCTCGTCCGCCCCGCGAAACGGAAACGGCTTGTCGGCGATGGAGACCAGCATGAGCGCCGTCAGCGCGGCGACGAACAGCGCCGCCGCCGCCCGTTCCAGCCGCCTGCCGCGCCTCTCGCCGACCTCAGCGGCCATGCCGCCCCCCTGCCTGTTCGGGGCAGCGTGAGGCGGCCGCGTTGACAGGCGGTTAGCGGGCCTGCGCTGCGCTCTGCGCTGCCACCGCGTCGGCGATCTGGTCGATGTTGTGGCGCATCATCGCCAGATAGGTCGACGCCGGCCCGTCCGGTCCCGACAGGGCCTCCGGGTAGAGCTCGCCGCCCGGCCGCGCGCCGGTCGCCTCGGCGATCTGGCGCATCAGCCGCGGATCGTTGGAGTTCTCCAGGAAGTAGACCTTCACGCCCTCGCTCCTGATCTGCCGGATCAGGGCCGCGACGCCGCCGGCCGACGGTTCGGCTTCGGTCGAGATCCCCTGCGGCGACAGGAAGGTCACGCCGTATTCGCGCCCGAGATAGCCGAACGCCTCATGGCTGGTCAGCACCCTGCGCTTCTCCGGCGGCACGGCGTCGAAGCGCGAATGGCCATAGGCGTTGAGCGCCCTCAGCTCCTCCGAATAGCGCGCCGCATTGGCCTTGAAGGCGGCGGCGTTCTCCGGATCGGCCGCGGCCAGCGCCTTCTCGATGTTGGCGACCCAGACCAGCACGTTGGACGGGCTGTTCCAGACATGCGGGTCGGTGACCGTCTCGCCGTGCTCCTCCATGGTCGCGGTCTTCACCCCGGCCGAGACCGCGACCGGCCGGCCCTTGTAGCCGGCGGCCTTGGCGAGCCGCTCGAACCAGCCCTCGAGCCCGTCGCCCGCCACGAAGGCGACGTCGGCGTTCTTGAGCGCGCGGGCATGGTCGGGGGCCGGCTCGAACTCGTGCGGATCGCCGTTCGGCGGCACCAGGCTGCGGACCTCGACATGCGCGCCGCCGACGTTCTTCACGACGTCGGCCAGCACCGTGAAGCTCACCACCGCCTTCAGCGGCTCGGCGGAGGCGGCGGCCGGGGCGCACAGCGCCGCGACCGCCAGGAGGGCTGCGGACAGCCTCGACACTGCGTTCATGGAAAGCGTCCTCTCAGGCGGAGAGATGGGGCCGACGGACGAGCCGGCGCAGCGCGCTCGAGGGCCCGGCGAGCAACGACGCGGCGTAGATCACGCTCGCGGTCAGGATGATGGTCGGGCCGGAGGCGACCCCGAGATGGAACGAGACGATCAGCCCGACGAGGCCCGAGACCGCGCCCACCGCGACCGCCACCGCGAACATCGCCGGAAGCGTCTGCGCCCAGAGCCGCGCCACCACGGCCGGAAGCGTCATCATGCCGACCGCCATCAGGGTGCCGAGCGCCTGGAAGCCGGCGACGAGATTGATCACCACCAGGAACATGAAGAGCAGGTGGTAGACGGGCCCGCGGCCGCCGACCGCACGCAGGAAACCGGGATCGAAGCACTCCGCCACCAGCGGCCGGTACACAACCGCGAGCGTGAGCAGGGTGAGCGAGGCGATGCCGCCGACCAGGCAGAGCGACTCCGCGTCGATCGCGAGGATCGTGCCGAACAGCACGTGCAGCAGGTCGACGTTCGAGCCGCGCAGCGAGACGATCAGCACGCCGAGCGCGAGCGACGACAGGTAGAAGCTCGCGAAGCTCGCGTCCTCGCTGAGCGCGGTCGTCCGGCTGACGAGACCCGACAGCAGCGCGACGCTGAGGCCCGCCACCAGGCCGCCGAGCCCCATCATTGGCAGCGACAGGCCGCCGGCGATCAGGAAGCCGATCGCGGCCCCGGGCAGCACGGCGTGCGCCATGGCGTCGCCCACGAGGCTCATCCGGCGCAGCATCAGCAGCACGCCGATCGGCGCGGAGCCGAGGCTGAGCGCGAGCGTCGCGACCAGCGCGCGGCGCATGAAGCCGTAGTCCACGAACGGCTCCAGGAGCGCGGAATAGAGCGTCATGCGTGGTCGTGCGCGCGGGCGTGGGCGTGACCGTGCGCATGGGCGTCCGGCCGGCAGGGCTGCGCGCCCTCGTCCCAGCTTTCCGCCATCGCGCGGGCGCGCAGCAGGTTCGCGGGGGACAGGGCGGAGGCGGTCGCGCCCCATTCGATCGGCTCGCGGGCGAGCAGCAGCGTCTCGGGGAAATGCGCCCGCACCTGCTCGAAATCGTGCAGCACCGCGATCACGGTGCGGCCGTCGCTGCGCCAGCGCCGGATGATCTCCAGCAGGTCGCGCGTGGTGCGGGCGTCGATCGCCGTGAAGGGCTCGTCGAGCAGGATGACCTTGGCGTCCTGCATCAGCAGGCGCGCGAACAGCACGCGCTGGAACTGCCCGGCGGAGAGCGAACCGACATGGCGCCGCTCGAAGCCCTCGAGGCCGACCGCGCTCAGCGCCCGCCGCGCTTCTTCGGCGATCCCGCGCGTCATGCCCCCGAACGCGCCGGTGCGCCGCCAGGCGCCGAGCGTCACCGCGTCCGCGACCGAGATCGGAAAACGCCGCTCGATCTCCGCGGCCTGCGGCAGATAGCCGAACTCCCGCACGGAGAGCTGGCCGCGGTCGATCGCGCCCTCGCTCACCGGCAGCTCACCCATCAGGGCCTTGAGCAGCGTCGACTTGCCGGCCCCGTTGGGCCCGGCGATCGCGGTCAGGCTGCCGGGCGCGAACGAGCCCGAAAGATGATGCACGGCCGGGTGGCGGTCGTAGGCGACGGTGACGTCGCGCAGGCTGATCGCGCCGACGCTCATGGCAGCGCGATCGCCCATGCGATCGCCCCCCACAGCAGCACGAGGACAGCCGCCGCGGCCGCGACGCGGCGCGCCGCCGGCTGGGCCAGCATCGAAGACAGGAACGGATCGCGAGACGCCATGCGGGCTCCTTCTCCACGACCGATATATGTAACATTATAACATTACAAGCCGTGGACCCCGCCGGGCGGCCGCGGCGCGGCGCCGCGGCCGGCCCCCGCGGCTCAGCCCGGCGTCGGCGCGTCCCTGGGCAACAGGCCGGCGTCCTTGAGGTCGCTCCACAGCGCGGCCGGGATCGGCTCGCGCATCAGCCGGGCGTTCTCGCGCACCTTCGCGGCGCGCTTGGCGCCCGGAATGACCGCCGCCACCGCCGGATGCGCGGCGCAGAACTGCAGCGCGGCCGCCCGGATGTCGACGCCGTGCCGTTCGCAGAGCTCCGCGATCCTGTCGCGTCGGGCGATCATCTCGGACGGCGCGTCGGCGTATTCGAAGGTGTCGCCGCCGGCCAGCAGGCCGGAATTGTATGGCCCGCCCACGACGACATGGACCCCGCGCTCGAGGCACATCGGGAACAGCCGGCCGAGCGCCGGCTGGTTCAGCAGGCTGTAGCGGCCGGCGAGCAGGAAGACGTCCGGGTCGGACTGTTCGAGCGCCAGCACGCAGGGCTCGACCCGGTTCACCCCGAGCCCCCAGGCCTTGATCACGCCCTGGTCGCGCAGCGCCATCAGCGCCCGCGCCGCGCCCGTCATGGCCTCCGCGAACACCTCTTCCCACGCCGCGCCGTGATGGTCCTCCGCGACGTCGTGGATATAGGCGACGTCGATCCGGGCGAGGCCGAGTCGCTGGCAGCTGTCCTCGATCGACCGCATCGTCCCGTCATAGGAGTAGTCGTGCTCCACCCGGAACGGGAGGCCCTGCACGAAGGGCGGGTTCTCGGGCCGGCCCGGGTCCGGCAGCAGCAGCCGGCCCACCTTGGTGGACAGGGTGAACTCCTCGCGCGGCCGGGCGCGGAGCATGTTCCCGAAGCGATGCTCCGAGAGGCCGCTGCCGTAATGCGGCGCGGTGTCGAAATAGCGCACGCCCGTGTCCCAGGCGGCCGCGAGCGCCTCCTCGGCGGTGGCGTCGTCCACGACGTCGAACATGTTGCCGAGCGGCGCGCCGCCGAAGCCGAGCGGGCCGGGGGGCGCGAAGCGGGAATCGGTCATGGGCGTTCTCCCTGGAAGGCGTCCGTCAGCCCGGCGCGGCCGCGCCGCACGACCGGACGCGACGGCGCAGTACCCCTGCTCGCCTCACCGACGGCCGAGCGAGCCCGGGCGGTCACCGACGGATATCTGTCGGAGCCGAGCGTCTTCCAGTCCGGACGGCCGCAGGCGCAGGCCGGCGCGCAGCGCGGACGGCTTCCGGAAGCTCTCGATTTTCGAGGAAGAGAATGGCGCGCCCGAAAGGATTCGAACCTCTGACCCCCAGATTCGTAGTCTGGTGCTCTATCCAGCTGAGCTACGGGCGCGCGTCCGGGACGGCCTCAATGGCCGCGGCGGAGGCGACGTGTTAGCCGCTCGGCGGCGGCTTGGCAAGGGGCTGGCGAGCGCCTCGAGAGCGCCCGCGTCACGCTCGCGCGCGTTCGCGGGCGCGCGCCTGCAGATCGATGGGGCGGTCCGGGATGGTGATGCGGAAGGTCGCGCCCATCGTGCCCTCCACGAGCGCGATCGAGCCGCCATGGGCGCGCACGAGCTCCGCCGCGATCGCCAGTCCGAGGCCCGAGCCGCCCGGCCGGGTCGAGCCCTGGAACGGCTCGAACAGGTGTTCGCGCGCCTTGGACGGCAGGCCGGGGCCGGTGTCCGAGACCTCGATCACCACCACCGCGCCCTCGCGGCGGCCGGAGATGCGGATCTGGTCGCGCGCCGGGTCCGGCGTGCCGCGGTTCTCGAAGGCCTGCGTCGCGTTGCGGCCGAGATTGAGCAGGATCCGGAAGATGTGATCGGGGTCGGCGTCGATCAGCAGGCCGCGCTCCACCGCGGTCGTGAAGCCGATCTGCGCGTCCTCGGTCGCGAGCCCGAGCGCCGTGCGGGTCTCCTCGACGATGTCGGCGAGCGACGCCATGCGGCGGGCCGGCGGCGTCTCCTGCGCGGCGCCGTAGGACAGCGTCGACTGGCAGAAGCTGATGGCGCGGTCGAGGGTGGCGACCAGCTTCGGCGCGAGCTTCTGAACGGTCGGGTCGGAGACCGTGCCGAGCCGGTCGGACATCAGCTGGGCCGCCGCCAGCAGGTTGCGGAGGTCGTGATTGATCTTGCTGACCGCGAGGCCGAGCGCGGCCAGCCGCGACTTCTGCTGGAGCTGGCCGTGGATCTCGCTCTGCATCCGCTCGAGCTCGCTCTCCGCGACGCCGATCTCGTCGGCGCGGCCCGAGGCCACCACGATGCGGCTCGCGTCCTCCGGCGCCTCGGCGAAGCCCACCATGGTGGCGGTGAGCCGCCGCACCGGCCGCACGATCATCAGGTCGAGCGCGAGATAGACGAGCGCCGCGGTGACGAGGGAGATCACCAGCGCCACCAGCAGCACGTTGCGGGCGAAGCCCAGCATCGCGTTGCGCAGCGCGGTCTCGTCGACCACGATTTCGATGAAGTCGCCCTGCTCGGGGGCCTCGGCGACGACGCGCGCCAGCCGCTTCTTGCCGTTCAGCATGACGTCGAAGGCGTCGAGGATCGCGCTGACGCCCGCCGGCTCGCGCCGGTCGATGGTGATCGCGACCTCGGGCGGCATGTCGGCGACCGCGAGCAGCCGGCGGGCCTCCCCGGATTTCAGCACGAGCGCGCGCGCGCCGATGCTCGCGAGCAGCTTGCGCGCCAGCGGCTCGGCCACCGCGCCGTCCGGCGCCGCGTCGAGCGCGAGCGCGGCGGTGCGGGCGCGGTTCATCTCGTCGTCGATGTAGTTCAGCCGGAAATTCGCGACCGACGGCACGAAGATCATGATTTCCGACACCATGACGAACAGCGCCGTCAGCGCGAGCAGCTTGCCGGAGAGGCCGAGGCGTCCGGTGGTGGCTTCCGCGTTGGTCGACTGGTCTGTCATGATCTTGTTGGCGCGACGAAGCGCGTGCGCGCGGCCGGATGATGCGGCTCCGGGCCCGCTTCGTCAACGGCGCGCCCGGGAGCGCCGCGGGCCTTCCGCCGCCCCCCGGGGCCGACGCGCCGTTGACTTGCGACGCCGCGCTCCCGTATAAGCCGGCCGTGATCGCGCCCGCGTCCGCCGCGGGCTTTTTCGTTTTGGCCGCGCCGCAAGCCTGTCGCCCTCGGGGCGTCCGGCGGTTCGGCGACCGGAGACTACGTTCGTGAAACGGACCTATCAGCCCAGCAAGCTCGTCCGCAAGCGCCGCCACGGCTTCCGCGCGCGCATGGCGACGGTCGGCGGCCGCAAGGTCATCGCCGCGCGTCGCGCCAAGGGCCGCAAGCGGCTGAGCGCCTGACGCGCGAGCTCGCAGGCGCACCGAACGGCGCGCCCATGCCGGCTCCGCTCGAGACCATCCGCCAGAGGCGCGACTTCGTCGCCGCCTCGCATGACGGCGTCAAGATCGGCGGCCCGATCATCGGGCTGCAGATGCGCGATCGTGGAGAGCCGGGCGCCCAGGCGCGCGTCGGCTTCACGGCCACCAAGCGCGTCGGCGGCGCCGTCGAACGGAACCGAATGAAACGGCGGCTGCGCGCCGCCGCCCGCGCCGTCCTCACGGACGTGGCGCGACCAGGCTGCGACTACGTGCTGATCGCCCGCCGCGCTGTTCTCGACGTTCCGTTCGAGCGCATCCTGCGGGACATCCAAGAAGCGGCGAAGCGCGCCCATGGGCGCAGCCGACCCGCCGGCCCGGCGGACGCCGGGTCTTCTCCGGCGCCGGGCGGCCGGCGCGAAAGCGGACGGTGATGGACACTCGCAACACGATTATCGCGGTCGCCCTGTCGATCTGCGTCCTCATCGGCTGGCAGTATTTCTTCGCGCGACCCCAACTCGAAGCGCAGCGCCAGCAACAGGCGACCCAGCAGGCGCTCAGCGCCGACACGCGCGACCTCGGGCCGATGATCGGCGAGCAGGCCGCGCCGCGGCCGGACGCGCCGGCCGCCGCCGCGACCACGGCCGCCCCCCGCTCCCGCGAGGACATCCTCAAGCAGGGCGTCCGGGTGGCGATCGACAGCGAGCGCCTGAACGGCTCGATCTCGCTCACCGGCGCCCGGATCGACGACGTTTCGCTCAAGGACTACCGCGAGACCGTCAACCCCAAGAGCCCCGAGATCGTGCTGTTCGCGCCGCTCGGCAGCCCGCAGCCCTATTACGCCGAGTTCGGCTTCGTGAACGCCCCGGGCGGCACGGTGAAGCTGCCGGACGGCCAGACCGAGTGGAAGGCCGAGACGACCGGCGCGCTCACCTCCACCACGCCCGTGGTGCTGAGCTGGGACAATGGCGAGGGCCTGACGTTCCGGCGCACGATCTCGCTCGACGACGACTACATGTTCACGGTCAAGGACACGGTGTCGAACGCCGGCGCCGCGGCCCAGACGCTTTATCCCTACGCGCTGATCTCGCGGCGCGGCGAGCCGCACGTCGAGGGCTACTACATCCTGCATGAAGGCCTGATCGGCTTCCTGGGCGACGAGGGGCTGCAGGAGCTGTCCTACAAGAAGGTCTCCGAGGGCGCCCGCACCTTCAAGGTGACCGGCGGCTGGCTCGGCATCACGGACAAGTACTGGGCCTCGGCGCTGATCCCGCCGCAGGACAAGCCCTATACGGGCCGCTTCGCCGCCACCACCGAGGGCGGCAAGGCCTACCAGAGCGACTATCTGCTCGAGCCCGTCACGCTCGCGCCCGGCGCGACCGCCGAGACCTCGAACCGGCTGTTCGCCGGCGCCAAGCAGGTCTCGGTGCTCGACCGCTACGAGAAGGAAGGCGGCGTCGAGCGCTTCGAGCTGCTGATCGACTGGGGCTGGTTCCACTTCATCACCCGGCCGATGTTCTATGCGCTCGACTTCTTCTACAAGCTCGTGGGCAATTTCGGCGTCTCGATCCTGATCGTGACGGTGATCGTGAAGCTGCTGTTCTTCCCGCTCGCCAACAAGTCCTACGTCTCGATGTCGAAGATGAAGCTGGTGCAGCCCGAGATGCAGCGGCTGCGCGAGCAGTACAAGGACGACAGGGCGAAGCAGCAGCAGGAGCTGATGGAGCTCTACAAGCGGGAGAAGATCAATCCGCTGGCGGGCTGCCTGCCGGTGCTGGTGCAGATCCCGGTGTTCTTCTCGCTCTACAAGGTGCTGTTCATCACCATCGAGATGCGGCATGCGCCGTTCTTCGGCTGGATCCACGACCTGGCGGCGCCCGATCCCACCACGCTGTTCAACCTGTTCGGCCTGATCCCCTGGGACCCGCCGCACTTCCTGATGATCGGCATCTGGCCGCTGATCATGGGCGTGACGATGTTCGTGCAGATGCGGCTCAACCCCGCGCCGGCGGACCCGGCCCAGCAGTTCGTGTTCAACTGGATGCCGGTGTTCTTCACCTTCCTGCTGGCGTCGTTCCCGGCGGGTCTGGTGATCTACTGGTCGTGGAACAACACGCTGTCGATCATCCAGCAGTCCATCATCATGAAGCGCCAGGGCGTGAAGGTGGACCTGTTCGGCAACATCCGGGACGCGTTCCGGAAGAAGCCGGCGGACGCCACGAAGAGCTAGGCGCGGCGCGCCGTCCTCCCGGACCGCCGCACGGGCGGGTCCGGGACAGTCCCGCTTCGTCATGGTCCGGCCGCAGGCCGGACCATTCGCGTTCGACGTCGAGCCCGACGCTCAGGCCGGAGGACGACGGCGCAGGTTCCGGCCGCGCAGCCGGAAAGGAGAGCCGTCCATGGCCGACGAGATCGAAGTCCCCGAAGATCCTTATCCGGAGATCGGCCGAAAGCTGTTCGCCGGCCGCTGCGATTTCGTGATGGGCGCCGCGAAGCTCGCGCAGCTGCCCGAGATGGACCGGCCGGAGATCGCCTTCGCGGGCCGCTCCAATGTCGGCAAGTCGAGCCTCGTCAACGCGCTCACCGGCCGCAAGACGCTCGCCAAGACCTCGAACACGCCGGGCCGCACGCAGCAGCTCAACTATTTCGACCTCGGCGGGCGCGCCTACATGGTCGACATGCCGGGCTATGGCTACGCCCAGGCCCCCGTCGAGCAGGTGCGCGCCTGGACCTATCTGGTGAAGTCCTATCTGCGCGGCCGCGCGAGCCTCGCGCGGGTGTTCGTGCTGATTGACTCCCGGCACGGGCTGAAGGAGGTCGACCGCGAGGCGCTCGACCTGCTCGACCAGGCCGCGACCTCCTACCAGATCGTGCTCACCAAGCTCGACCAGCTGAAGCTTCCCGAGCAGGCGGAGCGCATCGAGCAGACCGCCGCCGCCCTCATCCGCCGCCCGGCCGCCTTCCCGGTGGTGCTGGCGACGTCGAGCCGCGAGGGAACCGGCGTCGCCGACCTCCGCGCCGCGATCGCGCGCCTGATCGACGAGCGCAGCTGAGCCGCCGCGCCTCGGACGAACGGCGCTCTTTCCCTCCCTCGCAGAGGGGAGGGTGGACGGCGCAGCCGGCCGGGTGGGGTGATCACAGGACAGAGCGCTACGCCGGAGAACCCCACCCGACCCTTCGCTGCGCGAAGGGCCACCCTCCCCACGCTGCGCGCGAGGAGGGAGAGGAGGCGTCGCGCCTCGAATGAAGGGCGCTCTTCTCCCTCCCTCGCAGAGGGGAGGGTGGACGGCGAAGCCGGCCGGGTGGGGTGGGGCGGGAGCGCTCGCCCGAACCTCTCCGCGTCATGCCCGGCCGCAGGCCGGGTATCCACGACTTGGACGTCGAGCGGCGCGGCTGGAGGTAAGTCGTGGATGCCCGCGAAGGCGGGCATGACGGCTGGGGAGGTTATAGGCTTTTATTCCTTGACATTCCGTCTCCCTCATGCTCTCCTTCCGCTGTCCTTCCCCGACAGGAAGGCGTGTCCGGACCGGCCGGCCATGCGGGGGAGGAGCGGCGCCTGCGCCTGCGAGCACCGGAGCTTGCGGTCCCGGGACGTCGGCTGCGGGCCTGGTGGGGAGCTTGCTTCCCAACGGGATTACAGGCCGCCCGCCCCGCACTAGGACGGGGCCGCGCCGTCGAGCGCCTTAAGGCGCGGGATGGGTTTTGGGCCACGGCGCTTCTTCGGAGGCGGCGAACTCCAAAATCCGCAAAGGGACCGACCCCGAAAGGGGCTGCGGGCCGCCCGCGGCCGGAGCGCGGCTTCCGCGACCGATGAACAAGCCGCCGCGCGTGGAGCGCCGGGCGACCGGCAAAGATTACGCGTAAAACCACGGTGGCCCGGCGCTCCGCGCCTTCCGCTGTCGCTGTTTGAACCGGATGAGGATTTTGCGCCGTGCGACCCGGCGGATGGCGCGCGTCTGCGGCGTTGCGCTCTACGCCCAACGGCCCCACCCGGCCGCGCTGCGCGCGTCCACCCTCCCCACGGCTTCGCCGTGAGGAGGGAGAAGAAGAGGCGGGGCCGGCGCGAAGGGCGCTCTGTCCCTCCCTCGCAGAGGGGAGGGTGGACGCGCGCAGCGCGGCCGGGTGGGGTGGTCTCAGGACAGCGCCCCACGCCCGAAGACCCCACCCGACCTCGGCCTGTCGGCCGAGGCCACCCTCCCCACGGCTGCGCCGTGAGGAGGGAGAAGAGCCGGCCGCCGGCGGGACTAGGCCCGTCTGAGCCGGCGGGACTAGGCCCGTCTGAAAAGTCCGATGATCAACAGCAGCACGACCGCGCCGATGGTGGCGCCGACGATCGCTCCCAGGACGCCGTTGCCGACGAAGATGCCGAGCCGGCCGAGCAGCCAGGCGCCGATGAAGGCGCCGACGACGCCGACCGCGATGTTGCCGATGATGCCGAGGCCGTAGCCGCGGACGATCAGGCCCGCGAGCCAGCCCGCGATGCCGCCGATGATCAGGATCGCGATGATGCCGAAGCCTGCGAAAGGTTCCATGTGCGCCTCAATCTCCGCGGAGAGCGGCCTATCCCGCCTCCGCGGATGGAGATAAGGCGGCCGGCCGCGGCGGCCATGCCGCAGCGCGGCGCCCGGCTATGGTCGCATTGCGCGGGCCTCCGGGCGAAGCATATTGCCTTGCACATCGCCCCCTGACGGAGAGCAGCGCATGACCGCGTCCGCCGAGCGCAAAGACCTCTATGACCTCGGCGAGATGCCGCCGCTCGGCCATGTGCCCGCGAACATGCACGCCTGGGTGGTCCGCAAGGAGCGCCACGGCCCGCCCGAGAGCGCGAACGAGCTCGAGGTGGTGCCGACCTGGCCGCTCGGCGACGAGGACGTGCTGGTCTACGTCATGGCCGCCGGCGTCAACTACAACCACGTCTGGGCGTCGCTCGGCGAGCCGATCTCGCCGATCGACCGGCACGGCTCGCCGTTCCACATCGGCGGCTCGGACGCCTCCGGGATCGTGTGGGCGGTCGGCGGCAAGGTGAAGCGCTGGAAGGTCGGCGACGAGGTCGTCATCCACTGCAACCAGGATGACGGCGACGACGAGGAGTGCAACGGCGGCGACCCGATGTTCTCCAACTCCCAGCGGATCTGGGGCTACGAGACGCCGGACGGCTCCTTCGCGCAGTTCTGCCGGGTGCAGTCGCGCCAGCTGATGGAGCGGCCGAAGCACCTGACCTGGGAGGAGGCGGCCTGCTACACGCTGACGCTCGCCACCGCATACCGGATGCTGTTCGGGCACGCGCCGCACGCGCTGAAGCCGAACGACAACGTGCTGGTGTGGGGCGCCTCGGGCGGCCTCGGCGTGTTCGCGGTGCAGCTGATCGCGGCCTCGGGCGGCAACGCGATCGGGGTGATCTCGGACGAGTCGAAGCGCGACTACGTCATGAGCCTCGGCGCCAAGGGCGTGATCAACCGCAAGGATTTCGACTGCTGGGGCCAGATGCCCAAGGTCAACAGCCCCGAATACAATGTGTGGGTGAAGAACGCCCGCGCCTTCGGCAAGGCGATCTGGGAGATCACCGGCAAGGGCGTCGACGTCGACATGGTGTTCGAGCATCCGGGCGAGTCGACCTTCCCGGTCTCCTGCCTGGTGGTGAAGCGCGGCGGCATGGTGGTGTTCTGCGCCGGCACCACCGGCTACAACATCACCTTCGACGCCCGCTATGTCTGGATGCGGCAGAAGCGCATCCAGGGCTCGCACTTCGCCCATCTCAAGCAGGCCTCCGCGGCCAACAGGTTCGTGCTCGAGCAGCGCGTCGATCCCTGCATGTCCGAGGTGTTCGCGTTCAAGGACATCCCGGCCGCGCACACCAAGATGTGGAAGAACCAGCACGCGCCCGGCAACATGGCCGTGCTGGTGAACGCGCCGCGGGCCGGGCTGCGCACCGTAGAGGACGTGGTCGAGGCTTATCAGGCGTCGAAATCCGCGGCTGCGGCGTGATGCAGCGTTTCGTCCGCGCCAAGCTGCACGGCCTGCGGGTCACCGGGGCCGACCTGAACTACCATGGCTCGATCACGCTCGACCCGGAGATCTGCCGGCGGGCCGGCCTCGACCCGCTGGAGTTCGTGGAGATCTGGAACAAGAACTCGGGCGCGCGGATCTCGACCTATGTGCTCTACGGCGTCGCCGGCTCGCGCTGCTGCATCCTGAACGGCGCGGCGGCGCGCACCTGCCAGATCGGCGACGAGGTGATCATCGCCTCCGCCACCTATGGCGCGGTCGACGACGTGATCGCGGCGCAGCCCACGGTGCTGACCTTCCGGCCCGACAACGAGGTGGCGGAGGAGATCGCCTATCGGGTCTTCCGCAATGAGGCGGGCGAGCTCGACATGACGATCGAGAGCGACGGCGCAGTCGTGCCGATCCGCGCGCTGGTCGGCTGATGGCGGCTTGACGGTCGGCCGCCGCGACCGCACGGTCCGGCCATGGTCGCCATCAAAGCCTCCGCGGTCGACGCCTTCCTGGCGCGGCCCCAGCCTGACGTGTTCGCCGTGCTGCTCTACGGTCCCGACGCGGGGCTGGTGGCCGAGCGCGCGGAGCGTCTCGCGGTCAGGGCGCTCGAGGGTTCGGACGATCCGTTCGGGCTGATCCGGCTGGAGGGCGACGAACTCGCCTCCGATCCGGGCCGCCTCGCGGACGAAGCCCGCACCATCGCGCTGTTCGGCGGCAAGCGAGTCATACGCGTCCGCGCCGGCGGCCGCGCGATCACGGCCGCCGTCGACGGCCTCCTCAACGGTCCCGCGCCGGAATCGCTGATCATTCTGGAGGCCGGCGACCTGAAGAAGAGCGCGCCGCTGAGGGCGCTGTTCGAGAAGAGCCCGCGCGGCGCGGCCCTGCCCTGCTACCCGGACGAGGCCGCCGGGCGGGACCGCCTGATCGATGACGAGATGCGCGCCGCGGGATTGTCGATCGCCCCGGAGGCCCGCGCCCTGCTCGTCGCCCACCTCGCGGGCGACCGGATGGCGGCGCGCGAAGAGGTCCGGAAGCTCTGCCTCTATGCGATGGACCAGGGACGCATCGAGCCGGACGACGTCGCCGCCGTCATCGCCGACGCCGGCGATGTCGGAATGGACCAGGCGGTGGACGCGGCCTTCACGGGCAGGACGGCCGAGACCGCGGCGCTGCTGCGCTCGCTCAAGATCGGCGGCACGCCCGCCTCCGTGGTGGTCGGCGCGGCGCTGCGGCACGCCCTGTCGCTTCACCGCATGCGCGGCGACGTCGACGGCGGGCGCACCGCCCGCTCGGTGGTCGAGGGCGCAGGCGGGGCGATCCACTTCCGCCGCAAGGAGGCGGTGGAGCGCGCGCTGTCACGCTGGACCTCGGAGCGGCTGCTGGGCGCCGTGTCCCGGTTCGCCGACGCGGTGGCGCTGACCCGCAGACATCCGACCCTCGGCGAGGCGGCGTCGGAACGCGCCTTGCTCGCCGCCGCCGCCGAGGCAGCCCGAGCCAATCGATAACTCTCGCTGTGGTTGTGCGGCCGGCCGGGACAACCGCCTCACAGAGACTCGCTGGCGGCGATTTTGACCCCGCGCGGTGTGATCGGACCTCCGCGGCGCCGACGCCGCCAGCGGCCCCTCCAGAGGCCGATGGAGTCAAACGCCCCTTCTGCGGCCCCCGCCCCTGCCCGGAAAACCCGAAAACGACCTAACCGCGCAGGCGCCTGACGATCAGGTCGAGCTGATCGAGGCTGCGATAGCGGATTGCGATCTCGCCGCCGACGGCGCGCGCCGTCAGCGTCACATCGAGACCCAAAGCCTCGCCGAGCTCGGCCTCAAGGGCGCGGACGTCCGCGTCCTTCTCCGCGGCGCGCGGCTTCCTGGCGGAGCCCTTGACCTCCGGCGCGCGGGCCATGGCCTCCACCTCGCGCACCGACAGGCCCTTCGCCACCACCTTGGCCGCCGCAGCCTCCGGGTCCGGCAGAGCGAGCAGCGCCCGGGCGTGGCCGGCGGTGAGCGCGCCGTTCGCCAGATGCTCCTTCACCGCGTCAGGCAGCTTGAGCAGACGCAGCGTGTTGGCGATGTGGCTGCGGCTCTTTCCGATGACGCGCGCGAGGTCCTCCTGGGTGTAGGAGAACTGCCCCATCAGCTGGTCGTAACCGGCGGCCTCATCCACCGCGTTGAGATCGGCGCGCTGCACGTTTTCGACGATCGCGATCTCGAGCGCCTCGCGCTCCGTGACGTCGAGCACCACGATCGGAGCGTCGTGCACGCCCGCCCGCTGAGCGGCCCGCCATCTGCGTTCGCCGGCGATGATCTCGTAGGTCTCGCGCTCTTCCGGCACGCGGCGCACGAGGATCGGCTGGATCACGCCCTTCTCGCGGACCGAGGCCGTCAGCTCCTCAAGGTCCTCCTCGCGGAAGCTGCGGCGCGGGTTGGCCTTGCTGGGGCGGAGCTGCGCGATCGGCGCGCGGCGCTGGGGGCGAGACCGCTCCATCACCGCGGACTCGTCGCCGACGTCCCCGATCAGAGCCGCGAGCCCCCGGCCCAGCCTAGAGCGCTGAGGCTCTTCCATCTTGGTCTCCGCCATCGCCGTCTCCTCAGGCCGCCCGCAGGACGCGCTCGCGCTGGATGACCTCCGAAGCGAGCTTCAGATAGGCCTGCGACCCCATGCACTTGAAGTCGTAGAGCAGCACCGGCTTGCCATAGGACGGCGCCTCGGAGACCCGAACGTTGCGGGGGATCATGGTCTCGTAGACCTTGTCGCCCATGAAGCGGCGGACGTCCTCCACCACCTGGCTGGACAGGTTGTTGCGCGGGTCGAACATGGTCAGCACCACGCCATGGATGGCGAGCTTCGGATTGAGCGAGCCGCGCACCTGCTCGACCGTCCGGAGGAGCTGACTAAGTCCCTCCAGCGCGAAGAACTCGCACTGCAGCGGCACCACGATCGCGTTCGCGGCCGCCATGGCGTTGATCGTCAGAAGATTGAGCGAAGGCGGGCAGTCGACCAGCACATAGGTGAAGCGCGGCTCGCCTTCGGATGCGTGCAGCGCCGCGATCGCGTCCCGCAGCCGAAAGGCGCGATCCTTGGCGGAGGCGATCTCCAGCTCGACGCCAAGCAGATCCATGGTCGACGGCGCGACATGCAGCCGGGGCACCGCGGTGTCGTGGATCGCCTCGCGCAAGCCGGCGTCGCCGACCAGCACGTCGTAGGTCGACAGCTTGCGAGCCTTGCGGTCGATGCCGAGCCCGGTCGAGGCGTTGCCCTGCGGATCAAGATCGACGATCAGCACGGTCTCGCCGATCGCCGCGAGCGCCGTGCCCAGATTGATCGCCGTCGTGGTCTTCCCGACGCCGCCCTTCTGGTTGGCGAGCGTGAGCACGCGTGGCGCGCCCGGAGGAAAATTGCTGGAGAGCATGAGCGACGACTCCGGCGCGAGGTTGTGCGCCAAGCCTCTATCTAGGCCCTTCGAACCCGTCGATCCGCACGATGCAGGCTGCGGGGTCCGTGAGGCTCGGATGGAGCGAGGCTTTGAATCTCCAGGATTCCTGCGCCTGGGTCAATTCGGCTTCGGCCTCCTTCCCCTTGGGGAACAGGCCGAGCGCCCCTGTTTTCAACAGCGGCGCGGCGAGGCCCAGCAACTGGACGAGCGGCGCGAGCGCGCGTGCGCTCACGACATCGGCCGTCGTCACTGTCTGACCGAGCACGTCTTCGGCCCGTTGGGCGTGGATCACCGTGCGCGCTGAAAGCGTGCGGGCGACCTCTCGCAGGAAGGCGGCCTTTTTCAGATTGCTCTCGACAAGATGGACCTCGCTCTCAGGCCCGAGCGTGGCGGCGACCACCAGTCCGGGGAACCCGCCGCCCGAGCCCATGTCGAGCCATGTCCGAGGGGCTGACGGCCCGAGACGCAACAGCTGCAGACTGTCTGCGACGTGGCGGGTCCAGATCACCGGAAGCGTCGCAGGCGAGACCAGATTGGTCTTCGCCTGCCAGCGGTCGAGCGCCGCCACGAGGCTCTCCAGCCGCGCCCATGTTTCACGTGGAACATCGACGAGCCGTCTGGCGGCTGCGAGGTCTTCGGTTCTATCCAACGGCCTGACGCTCCCGCCGAAGGCGCGACGCCACGAGCGCCAGAGCGGCCGGGGTCATGCCCTCGATGCGCCCGGCCTGCCCAAGCGTGCGCGGCGCGACTGCCACGAGTTTCTCGCGAAGCTCAGCGGACAGCCCCGGGATGCTTCGGTAGTCGATGTCCGCCGGCAGCGCGGCCTCCTCCTCGGCCGCGCGGCGACGGATGTCAGCCTCCTGTCGGTCGAGATAGAGGGCATACCCGGCTTCGATCTCAAGCTGGGCGAGCGTGGCGTCGTCCACGCTTGCGAAGGCCGGCCACAGGCGTCGCAGATCCGCTGCGTCGAAACCCGGCAGCGAGAGCAGATCGAAGGCCGTCCGCCGGCGGCCGTCCTGGTTCACGGCGACGCCGGCGCGCTGGGCCTCGTTGGGAGTGAGGCTGAGCGAGCGTGCGAGCTTCTCCGCCGCCGCAAGCCTCTCGGCCCTGATCGTGAAGGCCTGAGCCCGGCCAGCGCCGACACAACCGAGCGCCATTCCCTTTCGCGTCAGCCGGAGATCGGCGTTGTCGGCTCGCAGCGACAGCCGGTACTCCGCGCGCGACGTGAACATCCGGTAGGGCTCGGTCACTCCGAGCGTCACCAGATCGTCCACCATCACGCCGAGATAGGCCTCGGATCGACGCAGAACGACGCCTTCCCCGTCGCCCGCCCGACGGGCCGCGTTCAGTCCGGCGAGCAACCCTTGCGCCGCCGCTTCCTCATAACCGGTCGTGCCGTTGATCTGGCCGGCCAGGAACAAACCGCGGAGCCGCTTGAGCTCGAGCGTCGGGTCCAGCTCGCGCGGATCCACATAATCATACTCGATCGCATAGCCGGGCCGGAGGATCTCCGCACGGCTCAGGCCCGGCATGGTCCGGACAAGCGCGAGCTGCGTCGCCTCGGGCAGCGAGGTCGAGATGCCGTTCGGATAGATCGTGGGGTCGTCGAGTCCCTCGGGCTCAAGAAAGACCTGGTGGCTCTCGCGGTCCGCGAAGCGGACCACCTTGTCCTCAATCGAGGGACAGTATCGCGGACCGCGGCTTTCGATGCGGCCGGAGTAGAGCGGCGAGCGACCGAGATCGGCACGAATGAGCGCGTGGGTCTCAGCCGTCGTGCGCGTGACATGACAGGCGACCTGCGGGCGATCGATCGCAGCCGTCAGGGTCGAGAACGGCTCCGGCGGGGCGTCGCCGGGCTGCGCCTCCAGCGCGGCGAAGTCGATGGTGCGGCCGTCGAGCCGGGGAGGCGTGCCGGTCTTCAGACGGCCGAGCCGCAGGCCGAGCGCCAGCAGACGATCCGACAGGCCGAGGGCCGGGGCCTCTCCGGCGCGACCGCCGGACATTGTGGTTTCCCCGATGTGGATCAGTCCCCGCAGGAACGTTCCCGTCGTGAGGACGACCGCCCCGGCCGCGATCCGACGGCCATCCTTCAGCGTCACGCCCTCGACGTGTCCGTCGCGAACGCGGAGATCGTCGACTTCGCCCTCGACCAGATCGAGGCCGGAATGTTCCGCGAGCGCGCGGCGCACCGCCGCGGCGTAGAGCGCGCGGTCCTGCTGCGCGCGCGGTCCGCGCACCGCCGCACCCTTGCTGCGGTTCAGGACGCGGAACTGGATGCCGCCTTCATCGGCGCAACGGCCCATCAGGCCGTCGAGCGCATCAATCTCGCGGACGAGATGCCCCTTGCCGAGACCGCCGATGGCCGGGTTGCACGACATGGCGCCGACGGTGGCGACGCGATGCGTCACGAGCGCGGTCGACGCGCCCATGCGCGCCGCGGCGGCGGCGGCCTCACAGCCGGCGTGGCCGCCGCCGACGACGACGACGTCATAGCGCGCCGCCGGGGCGGCAGGAGCGATCTCGGTCATGGGCGCTGCTTTAGGTTCTCCGGCCCGGGACGGCAATGTTTCACGTGAAACAGCCGCTCACTTGCCGATGCAGAAGCTTGCGAACAGCCGGTCGAGCACGTCCTCGACGCCCACCTTGCCGGTGATGCGGCCGAGTTCCCCTGCGGCCCGCCGGAGCAACTCGGCCGCCAGTTCCTCCGGGAGCGGGTGGTCAAGGCACTCGCGGAGGGCGGCGACGGCCGCGCTCAGGGCGTCCCGGTGCCGAGCGCGCGTCAGCCCGATCGCCTCGCCTGAGGCGCCCGCTCGCGCAGCTTCGGTGAGCGCAGCGATCAACTCCTCGACGCCAAGCCCGGAGCGCACCGATATCAGATGATCGGCCTCTCCCTTCTTGGCCCCGGCGAGATCCGCCTTGTTCGCCACCCGCCACAGCGCGCTTGAAGCCTCGATGGAGGGCTGGGTCGGGTCCGCTGCGTCCTCCAGCCAGATGACGAGATCGGCTGCACGGGCCTGGAGCGTGGAGCGCCGCACCCCCTCCTGTTCGGCGGCGTCGGCGGTCTCGCGCAGGCCCGCCGTGTCGGCCACGATCACCGGCACGCCCCCCAGGTCGAGATGCGTCTCGATGACGTCCCGGGTCGTGCCGGGAGCGTCCGCGACGATCGCGGCCTCGCGTCGGGCGAGCAGGTTGAGCAGGGATGACTTGCCCGCATTGGGCGGCCCGACGAGCGCCACCCGGAAGCCGTCACGCAAACGCTCGGCCCGCGTGTCCGCGAGCGCCGCCGAAAGATCCTGGGCGAGCCGGCCGATCTCCTCCTGGGCCCGCTCCCGCAACCCGGCTGGGACATCGTCCTCGTCGGAAAAGTCGATCGCGGCCTCCAGCAGCGCCATCGCGCCGATCAGGCGCTCGCGCCAGGCCTCCACGCGGGCCGAGAGTTCGCCGGAACTCTGCCTCAACGCCTGGCGGCGCTGCGCCTCCGTTTCAGCCTCGATGAGATCGGCGAGACCTTCGACCTCCGCGAGGTCCATGCGCCCTGCGAGAAAGGCGCGCCGGGTAAACTCTCCGGGCTCCGCCATCCGCACCCCGGGAACGCTGAGCGCCGCCTCGAGAGCGGCGGCCACCACAGCCCGCCCACCATGGATATGCAGTTCGGCGATATCCTCTCCGGTGGCGCTGCCGGGGCCGGGAAGCCAGAGAGCCAATCCCCTGTCGATCACCTCCCCGCCGGTCGGGCTCCGAAAGGTCCTGTAGGATGCGCGGCGAGGCGCGGGACGGGCCCCCGCGATCGCGTCGAGCGCCGGCCCCGCGCGCGACCCCGACAGCCGGACGACCGCCACCGCCGCGCGGCCGGCGGCCGTCGAGAGCGCCACGATCGTGTCGCGCGGCTCACCCGCGCTAGGTGAACCGTCGTCCCGATCACGGAAGAGCGCCGTCTCCGTCATGCCAAACCGCCTCGCCAACTCGGCAAGCCCCTATCTGCTCCAGCACGCGGAGAACCCGGTGGATTGGTGGGAATGGTCACCCGAAGCCTTTGCGGAAGCCAAGCGGCTGAACCGGCCCGTTCTTCTGTCGATCGGCTACGCGGCCTGCCACTGGTGCCATGTCATGGCGCATGAGAACTTCGAGGACGAAGCTGTCGCGGCCGTGATGAACGAGCATGTCGTCTCGATCAAGGTCGACAGGGAGGAGCGACCGGACGTCGACCAGATCTACATGGCGGCGCTCCATGCGCTCGGGCAGCAAGGCGGCTGGCCCCTGACCATGTTCCTGACGCCGGACGGCGAGCCTTTCTGGGGCGGGACCTACTTCCCCAAGACGGCGCAATATGGCCGCCCCGGCTTTCCCGATGTCGTGCGAACCGTCGCGGAGGTCTTCGCGAAGGAGCCCGAAACGGTCGCGCAGAACCGGACCGCCATCGCGGAGAGGCTGAAGCCGAAGGCGGCCCCCGCCGGCGTCGCCTTCGGGGCGACGGAGCTGGACGGCCTCGCGCGGCGGATCGCGGACGTCCTCGACCCCCAGAACGGCGGTTTCCAGGGGGCGCCGAAATTTCCGCAGCCGGGCGTGCTCGAGCTACTGCTGCGCGCGTCGCGGCGCGCCGGTCAGCCCGAGCTCGCCGCTCCCGTCGCGCTCACGCTCCGCCAGATGGCTAAGGGCGGCGTTCACGACCAGGTCGGCGGGGGCTTCGCGCGCTACTCGGTGGACGAGCGCTGGCTGGTCCCGCATTTCGAGAAGATGCTCTATGACAACGCTCAGCTCCTGCCGCTGCTCGCGGACGTCGGGAGCGCCGCCGGCGATGCGTGGATGCTGGACGCCGCCCACGGGATCATCGACTGGGCGGCGCGCGAGATGCGCGTGGAGGACGCCTTCGCGTCGAGCCTCGACGCCGACAGCGAGGGCGTCGAAGGCAGGTTCTACCTCTGGCGCCCTGAGGAGCTGGCGGAGGCGCTCGATCCCGCCGACGCGGCGTTCGCGGCCGAGAGCCTGGGAATTTCGCCATCCGGCAACTGGGAAGGCGTCTCGATCCCGAACCGCCTTCACCAGAGCGACGGAGCCCCGGTCGACGAGGAACGGCTGCGGCGCGTCAAAGACCGGATGCTGGCCTATCGCGAGGGGCGGGTCCGACCCGGCCGCGACGACAAGATCCTCGCCGACTGGAACGGGCTGATGATCGCGGCTCTCGCGGAGACGGCCTCGGCCCTGCGACGCCCGGACGCTCTGGCGCTCGCCCGCTCAGCCTTTGACGCCGTGGTCGCCCGAATGGCTCGCGAGGATCGCCTCGGACACGCGTGGCGGCAGGGCCGCCTCGTCTTTCCAGGCTTCGCGACCGACCATGGCGCAATGGCGCTGGCCGGAATGGCGCTCGCCGGCGCCACAGGGGAGCAGGCCTACCGCGACCTCGCCGCCCGCTGGATCGACGCGGCCTGGGCCAATTACCGCAATCCGAATGGTCCGGGTCTCGCCATGGACGCCGACGACGCGCCGCAGCTTGTGGTGCGCCCCGAGGCGATCGTCGACGAGGCGCTTCCGAGCGGCACGGCGCTGTTGCTGAACGCGGCGCTCCGCCTCGCGGCGTTCGACGCGGACGATGAACGGCTCGCCCGGCTCGACGGCGAACTGGCCGCCCTGATGGGCAGGATGGCGCAGAACCCGATCGGGCATGCCGGGCTGCTGAACGCGCTCGACATGCGGATGCGGCTGGCGTCGATCGTGGTCGTCGGAGACGACGAGGTCGCTGAAGCGCTTCATCAGGAAGCGCTCGCGCTTCCCTGGACGGAGCGGGTGGTGCGGCGCGCACCCACGCCCGCCGCCCTTCCGGAGCGTCATCCGGTGCGCGCGGCGCGCCTCTCCGGCTCCGCAGCCTTCGTGTGCGCCGGAGCTCGCTGTTCGGCTCCGGTCAACGAGGCCAGCCGGCTGGCGACGACGGTGGCCGAGACGGTCGGCTCCTGAACTAGCGGATATCCGCGCGACGGTCCCGGAGCATGGGGATGCGGGCCGGCTCCGGAGCATATTCGGGGTCGGCGGTCTCCGCGGAAAGCGGCGCAGGCTCCAGCGCCTGAACGGGCGGCTGTTCGGCCAGCACCGGCGCCGAGGCGCCTTCCGGATCCTGGAAGTCGACCGGCACGCCTGGCTGGACCAGACCGGCGAGTTCGCGCGCGTCCCAGTTGGTCAGCCGGACGCAGCCGTGACTGTTGGTCTTGTCGATCTTCGACGGCTCCGGCGTGCCGTGGAGTCCATAGGTGGGCTTGTCCAGACCGATCCAGGTCGCGCCGACCGGGCCGTTCGGCCCCGGCGGCAGGCGAAGCGCCTTGGTGTTGGAGCCCTGAACGAAATTGACCTTTGGCCGGTACCAGTAGTCGGGGTTCACGGCGATCGCCTTGACGGCGTGGACGCCGCTCGGCGACGGCAGATCGGAGCTGCCGATCGTGGCCGGATAGGCGACGATGAGCCGCCCCGCGGCGTCATAACCTCGCAGCTGCTTGCGGCCCTTGTCGGCGACGATGTTCGCCACCTTGGCCTTCAGCGGCTTCCCGACATTCGCGACCACGATCTCGGCGCCCGCCTCGGTGAAGCTGACCTCGGGGTTGAGGCGGCGGAGAAAAGCCTCGTCCATGTGGAAGCGCTCGGCCAGCATCTCAGCCGCATCCCTGTAGGATAGGCCCGGAAGCTCGGCCTGAAGCGCGTAGTCCTGGGGCAACTCGGGAATAAACGGGCCAGCCACGTCCTCGGGCGTGATGGTGTAGGCCACAAGCACCGGCTCGGCCGAGGTCTTTTCGAGCGCGGCCCAAAGCTCGGCGTCGAGCTGACCGTCGACCTTGTGGCCGACCATCTCCTCGAACGCCATGACGGCCTTCACGACGTTGTCGCCGAACAGCCCGTCGATAACGCCCGGCGAGGCGTTGTTGCGGTCCAGCAGAACCTGAAGCTTGATCATCCGCGGATCGGACCGCCGGCCCTTGGGGTAGGGGTCCGGCGTGAAGACGGCGTCGTTGGCGAGGGAGATCAGAAGGTCGACCGGGTAGGCGTCCGACGCCTCGCGCGCAGCCGCTGGCGCGCGCGGCGCAGGAGCGACGGCGATCGGGGGCGGAGCGAGCGGCGGCGTCGACGGCGATTGATCTCCGTCCACGGAGCCGGTGGTCTCGGGCTCGGCCAGTTGCGCCTGGCCGACGATCAGCCGCCCGATGTCGTCATCCTGCGCCGCCTGGACGCCGCCGCTCATCGCCAGAGCAGCGATAACGACCGCTACGCCTCGCACTATGTCCGTCACGTCTCGACCTCGCCTCTGCGCCGAGGCCGATGCTTGTCGAACAAGGTAAACAATCGGCGCCAAACCCGCCCAAAACGCAGAGCAGGCGCCTGATCGCGAAAGCATGTCGACAGCGCGCGGCGCGCTGCCTACTTATGACCGAACCGTTCGGTCAATAGGGCCGAGCTATCGGAATGTAGCCGCCATGCCTGTCCCTTTCGGCGATTGCGCAACCCCTCGCGCTAGGCGAGGGTCCGGGGCCAGCTCCCCATCCGGGTCGGCTGGGGCAGGATCGAACACCGACAGGACCATGCAGCCCACCCCCGCGGAAACCTCGCTGCACGCCGCGCTCGACAGCGCGAAGCGGCGTCAGATCGTCGACGGCGCCCGGCAAGTCTTCCTCGCGCAGGGGTTCGACGCGGCCAGCATGGGCGAGATCGCACGGGCCGCGGGCGTGTCCAAGGGCACCCTCTACGTCTACTTCGAGAGCAAGGAGGAGCTGTTCGCCGCTCTGGTGAAGAGCCAGTGCGCCCTGACGGCGGAGCGCCTTTTCGAGCTCGACGTCGACAATCATGACCTCCGCGATGTGTTGACCCGTCTGGGCCTCAGCTTCGTCAACGCGATGATCGAGCCGAGGCACGTCGCGACCATCCGGATGGTGATCGGTTCCGCCGACCGGAAGCCCGAGATCGGCCGGCTGTTCGTCGAGGCGGGCCCGCGGGCTGGCGTGCGGCGGCTTTCCAAGTGGATCGAGGCCAAGATCGCGCAAGGCGAACTCGACTGCCGGGACCCGGAACTCGCCGCCTGGCAGTTCCTGACGATGTGCCATACGGCGGTGACGATGCCGGTCCTGGTCGGCGGCGAGGCGCCGCCGCCGCAGGAGCGGATCGCCTATGTGGTCGATTCCGCGGTCGAGACGTTTCTCCGGGCCTTCACGCCACCCGCATCCTGAGTCGCGCGGTCGATTTGCAAGCCGCTTCGTGCTAGAAGCCGCGGACTCCAGAAGCCAAACGAACGCTCCCGCAGCCGATGACCACGATCGAGCTTCCCTCACGCGCATCCGCGGCGCCGCCTCCGGCGCCCGCCCCCGCAAAGCCGTCGCTTGTCGGGCTGACCCGGGAGCGGCTGGCCGAGGCCCTGTCCGAAGCAGGCGTGCCGGAACGGCAGCTGAAGATGCGCTCGGCTCAGCTCAATCACTGGCTGCACAACCGCGGCGCGGCCTCGTTCGATGCGATGACGAACGTCTCGAAGGACCTGCGGGGGGCGCTCGCCGAGCGCTTCACGCTGGCTCGGCCCGAGATCGTCTCCGAACAGATCTCGGTGGACGGGACGCGGAAGTGGCTGCTCCGGCTGCCGGCGCAGGGGCCGCGCGCCCGCCCCGCCGAAATCGAGACCGTCTACATCCCCGAAGAGGGCCGCGGCACGCTCTGCGTTTCGAGTCAGGTCGGCTGCACCCTGACCTGCAGCTTCTGCCACACCGGTACGCAGACGCTGGTTCGCAACCTCACCGCGGCCGAAATCGTCGGCCAGTTGGTTCTGGCGCGCGACCGCCTCGGAGACTGGTCGGGCGGAGCCGCGCCTGAAGGCGCGGTCGTGCCCGGAGACGGCGGTCGTTTCGTCACCAACATCGTGTTCATGGGAATGGGCGAGCCGCTCTACAATCTCGACGCCGTCCGCGACGCCGTCGAGGTGATGGCGGATGGCGAGGGGCTCGGGGTGGGCCGCCGAAAGATCACCGTCTCGACCTCCGGCGTCGTGCCTGAGATGCGCCGGCTTGGCGAGGAGACCGGCGCGCAGCTGGCGATCTCGCTGCACGCGGTTCGGGACGAACTGCGCGACGTCCTGGTGCCGATCAACCGCAAATATCCGATCGCGGAGTTGCTCGAGGCCTGCCGGACCTACCCGGGCGCCTCGAACGCGCGCCGCATCACGTTCGAATACGTCATGCTGAAGGGCGTCAACGACAGTCCCGCCGAGGCGCGGGAGCTGGTGCGGCTGCTCAAGGGAATTCCCGCGAAGATCAACCTGATCCCGTTCAACCCCTGGCCGGCGAGCCCCTATGAGTGCTCGGACTGGGAGACGATCGAGAAGTTCTCCGAGATCGTGTTCCGTGCAGGCTACGCCAGTCCGGTTCGCACGCCTCGTGGCCGGGACATCTCGGCCGCCTGCGGCCAGCTGAAATCCGAGACGCAGCGGATGAGAGCGAAAGAGCGTCTCGCGCTCGCGGCCGAGTGATCGACCGCTCCGGCGCAACGGAGCAGGGCGGCGGACGTTCTGAGTTCATGCTCGCACGTCTCGCAGCCCGCCTTCTGCTCGCGCCTCTCGGCTTCGCCTGCGCCGTGCTGGCGGGATTCGCGACGCTGGCGATCCTGACGACCAGGGCTCTTACGCCGATGATCGAGCTGCCGGACGAGATCGTCCTGCTCGGCTACGACATGTCGGTGAACGCGGCGACCGCCCTCTTTCTGCTCGCCCCGCTGATGGCGGCGCCGGCGATCGTGGCGGTTCTGATCGCCGAAATGTTCTCGATCCGCTCCTGGGCCTACCATGTGGTCGCGGGGGCTGTGACCGCCACGCTGCCCTGGGCGCTCAGCCCGGGCGGTTTCGACGGCCCGATCTTCACCGCGCCTGACATCATCGCCTGCGGCGTGGTCGCGGGCTTTGTCCACTGGCTGATCGCAGGCCGAAGCTCCGGCCTGGCGCCGCGGCAGAGCTAGCCGACCGTCCGGAAAGCAAAAAGGGCGCGGCCGAAGCCGCGCCCTTTGGCGTCTCTGGCCCGAAGGCCGCGGATCACTTCGCGGCGGCGGCCGCGCCCTTGTTCTTCGCGGCCACAGCCTTCTGGCTGCGATCCTGCTTTTCCACGATGCGCGCCGACTTGCCGCGACGCTCGCGCAGATAATAGAGCTTGGCGCGGCGGACCTTGCCGCGACGCACCACCTTCACGCTGTCGATCAGCGGCGAATAAAGCGGGAAGACGCGCTCGACGCCCTCGCCATAGGAGATCTTCCGAACCGTGAAGCTCTCGTTCAGGCCGCCGCCCGAGCGCGCGATCACCACGCCCTCGTAGGCCTGCACGCGCACGCGCTCGCCTTCCTTGACCTTCACGTTGACCGTGACGGTGTCTCCGGGCGCAAACTCCGGAATCTGCCGCTTCTCCGCGACAGCCTGCATCTGCTCGCGATCGAGCTGTTCGATAATGTTCATGGCGTGGTCTCCGCGTCACCCGCATGGCGGGGCGCACGAGAGTTTTGAGGATCTCGTGATGTGGCGCGGCTATTACTCGGTTTGAGCGGGTTTGTCGACGGTCTCGGCGACATATTTCGCCCAGAGGTCGGGCCGGCGGAGGCGCGTGTCCCGCAGCGCGGCCGCCCGCCGCCATCGGCGCACCGCTGCGTGGTCGCCTCCAAGAAGGTCCTGCGGGATCGACCGGCCTTCGAACTCGCGCGGCCGGGTGTATTGCGGGTGCTCCAGCAGCCCGGCCTCAAAACTCTCTTCATCGCCCGACTCGGCGTGGCCCATCACGCCCGGCAGCAGCCGCACGCAGGCGTCGAGCAGCAGCAAGGCCGCCGCCTCGCCGCCCGACAGAACCACGTCCCCAACCGCGACCTCTTCGAGCCGGCGCGCGTCGATCACCCGCTGGTCTACGCCTTCGAACCGACCGCAGACGAGCGTCACGCCCGGACCGGCGGCGAGTTCTCGGACCCGCGCCTGATCGAGCGGCCTGCCGCGCGGCGTCAGGAGGATCGTGGGCCGCGGGCCGGTCTCCTTCTCTGCGGCGTCGATCGCGGCCGCGACCACGTCCGGCCGCATGACCATGCCCGGGCCGCCGCCCGCCGGCGTGTCATCCACCGATCCATGGCGATCGAGCGCGTGCGCCCGGATGTCGCGCGTCTCCAGCCGCCAAAGGCGGCCGAGCGCCCGGCCCGCGAGGGCATGCCCCAGAGGACCCGGAAACATCTCGGGATAGAGGGTGAGGACGGTCGCGCGCCACATCGGGAGACACAGCTTTTCTGATGGTTTCCCGTCCCTATTCAGCTCTTTCAACGATGGCGTCCACACTTTCGGGCGAGAAGCGTCGAGCGGCGCGTTTCCGTGCTTGTCCGGATGCGAAACCGCGGCTTACTCTCATCGGGTGAGCACAGTCGCCATCGAGATCAGGCCTGCGCATACGGAAGACGCCGCTTCGATCGCCGGCGTTCATGACTCGGCTTGGCGCAACGCCTACCGCGGCCTGATCCCGGGCCGCGAGTTGGAGCGAATGATCGAGCGTCGCGGTCCATCGTGGTGGGCGGGCGCCATCCGCCGCGGCAGCCGCGTCAGTCTGCTGATCTTCGCCGGCGAGACCGTCGGCTATGCGAGCTCCGGCCGCAACCGCGCCTCGTCCCTCGCAGTCGGCGGAGAGATTTACGAGCTCTATCTGAAGCCCGAGTATCAGGGGCTCGGCCTCGGTCGGCGCCTGTTCTCGGCCGCGCGCAGCGAGCTGGCGGCGCGGGGGCTCTCCGGCGCTTCGGCATGGTCCCTCGCCGGCAACGAGCCCGCCTGCGGCTTTTACGCCAGGCTCGGCGGCAAGCTCGCCGCGCGAGGCGTCGAGCACTTCGGCGACATCACCCTGGAGAAGTTCGCCTACGTCTGGCGGTGAGCTCGCCGGACGGCCGGAGTCTTTGCGGGCCGGCTCCCGGCGCGCTAGAGGTGGCGCGAACCGCTACGTCTCTGGAGAGCCTCCATGTTCGTCGCCATGAACCGCTTCAAGGTGTTCGCCAAGGACGCCGAGGCTTTCGAGGCCGTGTGGCGCGACCGCGATCGGCGCCTTGACGAGGTGCCCGGCTTCGTCGAGTTCGCGCTCCTGAAGGGCCCTGAGGCCGAGGACACCGTGCTTTATGCGAGCCACACGATCTGGCGTTCGCGCGCGGACTTCGAGGCGTGGACCCGGTCTGAGGCGTTCCGGGCCGCCCACCGCAACGCGGGCGACAACAAGCCGATGTACGCCGGCCATCCCCAGTTCGAGGGTTTCGAGTCCGTGCTCGTCGAGAAGAAGCAGAAAGACGCCGCGTGAACGAGAATTTTTATCGGATCGGCCGCATGAACGAGCCTTCGCTTCCTTCCCGTGACGACATCGGCCGCCGCGTCGCCCGCATGATGCTCGAGGTGGGCGCCATCCATGTGCGGCCCGAAGAGCCCTTCATCTTCACGTCGGGCTGGGCGAGCCCCGTCTACACCGACTGCCGCAAGCTGATCTCCTACCCCCGCCTGCGCCGCCAGCTGATGGACGACGCGGCCGCCACCATCCTGCGTGAGGTCGGCTATGAGAGCCTCGACGCGGTCGCGGGCGGCGAGACCGCGGGCATTCCGTTCGCGGCGTGGATCGCGGAGCGGCTGATGCTGCCGATGCTGTATGTGCGGAAGAAGCCGAAGGGTTTTGGCCGCAACGCCAGAATCGAAGGGGCGGTCACCGAGGGCGCCCGCACGCTGCTGATCGAGGATCTCGCGACTGACGGCCGCTCGAAGGTCGCGTTCTGCGAGGCCCTGCGCGAGGCCGGACAGATCGTGGAGCACGCCTTCGTGGTCTTCCACTACGGCATCTTCCCGGAAAGCCGCGCCACGATGGAGCGGATCGGGGTCAAGTTCCACGAGCTCGCGACCTTCTGGGACGTGCTCGCGGTGGCGAAGGAGGATGGCCGGATCGACTCGGGCAAGCTGGCCGAGGTCGAGGCCTTCCTGAATGAGCCCGCCCAGTGGTCGGCCGCCCATGGCGGCGCCTCGACCTTTGGCGCGAGCTGAGGCCCATCAGGCGGCGGGCTTGGGCTTCGCCGCCTTGGCGGCCTTCGCGGCCAGCGCCGGATCGCCGCGCTTGAGGCTCAGCACCAGCGCGAGGTTCGCCCGCACGGCGGCGTCGGCCTTGGGGCTCGAGGCGGCCTGCTGCAGCGTCGCCTCGGCCTTGGCCAGATCCTTCGTCAACGCATAGGACAGGCCCAGATTGGACAGGATGGAGGGTTCTCCGGGAGCGATCTTGAGCGCCGCCGCATAGTAGCCCCGGGCGTCGCCGCTCCGGCCAAGTTGGTCGAGGATCGCGCCCTGCGCGTTCAGGATGCGCCAGTCCGGATTGTCGGGCGTATGGGCGCGCTCGAGCACGGAGAGCGCCTCGTCCAGCCGTCCCACATCGGCCAGGGCGCGGCCATAGGCGGCGAGGATCTGCTTCTGCTGAGGATGCTTGATGCTGGCGGACTCAAGCACCGCGACAGCCTGCGCCCTCTGGCCGAGCGCCCGCAGCGCCAGTCCGTAGCCATAGGCCGTCGCCGCGTCGGCCGGGTTCTTCTGGTAGGCCGCGCCATAGGAGACGGCGAGCTTCCGCCAGCGGGCCTCCCGCTGCTCGGGCGTCACCTCGTGCGAGGGGCTGGTCTTCATGATCGAGCCGGTGACGTCCCGGTCCGCCATGCAGCCGCCGAGCGCCGCCGCAAGGGCCACGACGCCAAGGCCGCGGATCAGGAATGACGTGCGGATCGGCATCAGCGGGCTCCCGTCTCGGACGCGCGGGTGAACAAGAGGGTGATATTTCGTTAACCCTAACACCGGGTTAACGGGTGGGCTGCGTTGCGGCCGTCGGCCGCCGCGCCCACATCGCCGACGCCAGGACGGAGACGCCATGCACCGCCGGATCATCCTTGGACTGGTCTTCGCGCTGTCGGTTCAGGCCGCGGTCGGCCAGGAGGCTCCTCAAACCTCCGCCCGGCTCCCGCCGGAGATCGCGACCGGCTTTACGCCCAAGCCGCTGGTCGAGGCCAAACGCTGGATGGCGGCGGTCGCCAATCCGTATGCCGCCGCGGCCGCCGCCGAGATGCTGCGGGAAGGCGGGAGCGCGGTCGACGCGGCGATCGCGGCGCAGCTTGTGCTGGGTCTGGTCGAGCCACAATCCTCCGGCCTGGGCGGCGGCGCCTTCCTGGTCGCCTGGGATGCGGCGGGCAAGGAGCTGACGACCTTCGACGGGCGGGAGACCGCCCCGGCGGCCGCGACCGCGTCGCTGTTTCAGGACGAGCGCGGCGAGCCGCTCGCTTTCATGGAAGCAGTGGTCGGCGGCCGCTCGGTTGGGACGCCGGGGGCCCCGCGCCTGCTCGAGGCGGCGCATCGCCGCTTCGGCAAGCTCCCCTGGGCCCGCCTGTTCGGCCCGGCGGTGACGCTTGCGGAGAATGGCTTCGACGTGTCGCCGCGGCTCGCCGCCCAGATCGCGGCGGATGCGCCGCGGCTGGCCCGCGACCCGGCGGCGCGCGCTTACTTCCTGCCGGAAGGCCGCCCCCTGGAAGCGGGTCAGCGCCTGAACAACCCGGCCTACGCGGAAACCCTCAGGACGCTTCGCGACCTTGGCGCCGACGCCTTCTACGAGGGCCCGATCGCCGCCGACGTCGTCGCGACCGTGCGCGGCGCGCAAAACCCCGGGGCGCTGTCAGCCGCGGATCTTGCAAATTATCGCGCGATCGAACGACCAGCTGTCTGCGGCGCCTACCGGGTCTATCAGATCTGCGGCATGGGGCCGCCCTCCTCCGGGGGCGTCGCGGTCGCCGAGATCCTCGGCCTTCTCGAACCGACGAACATCGCCGCGCTCGGGCCGAACAGCCCTCAGGCCTGGCGGCTGATCGGCGACGCCTCCCGACTCGCCTTCGCGGATCGCGACCGTTATCTCGCGGACCCCGCCTTCGCGCCGCAGCCCACAGCCGGCTTGCTGGCCCGGGATTACCTGGAGTCGAGGAGCCGCCTTCTCGACGGCTCGCGGGCCCTGCCCGCCGTCGAGCCAGGCTCTCCCAAGGGCACGCGCGCCGAGAACTTCACGCCGGACGCGGCGATCGAGTTCCCGGGCACGAGCCATCTCTCGATCGCGGACGCCGACGGCAATGTCGTCTCGATGACGACGACCATCGAGGCCGGCTTCGGCTCGCGGCTGATGACGCGAGGCTTCCTGCTCAACAACGAACTGACCGACTTCTCCTTTCTGGCCGAAAAGGACGGCCGTCCCGTCCTGAACCGGGTGGAGCCGGGGAAGCGGCCGCGCTCCTCGATGGCGCCCACCATCGTGCTGAAGGACGGCCGCCCCGTCCTTGCGATCGGTTCCCCCGGAGGCAGCCAGATCATCGGCTTCGTGGTGAAGGCGCTGATCGCGCATCTGGATTGGGGCATGGACATCGCAGCCGCCGTCGCGCTGCCGAACATGCTGAACCGGAACGGCCCGTTCGAGCTCGAAAGAGGGACGTCGGCCGAAGCCATGGCGGCGCCGCTGCGGGACCTCGGCTACGAGATCCGCCTCACCGATCTCACCTCGGGACTCCAGGCGGTCGCGATAGGCCCCGACGGCCTCGCGGGCGCCGCCGATCCGCGGCGCGAGGGCGTCGCGGTCGGCGAATAGGCGCTCACGGCGCCAGCAACCGCTCCAGATAGTCCAGCTCCTCGCGCGAACGATCGGTGTCCCCGAGGCGGCGGCGCAACTCGTCCAGCACCCGCCGCGCCCGCTGAGCGTCGATCTCGCCCGGAACCCGGGTGGTCGCGCCGTCGCTTTCGCGACGCCGGGAGGGCCGGCCGAGCGGATCGTCGTCGCCATTGCCCTCCTCGCCGTTCTGCGCGCCCTGCTGGCCTTGCCGCCCCTTCTGTCCGGGCTGCTGGCCTTCGCCCTCCATCGCCTGCGCCATGGCTTGCGCGCCCTTGCGCATGTTCTCCAGAGCCTGCTGCTGCTGATCCAGCGCCTCGCCGCTCTCGCCCTGCCCGAGCGCGCCCTGGGCCTGGCCCATGCTCTCCCCGGCCTGCCCCAGCGCCTCCGAGCCCGGTTGCTCTCCGGGCGCGCCCGGCTGCTTGCCCGGCCCCTTCTGCTGACCTTTCTGCTGGCCCTGCTCGCGCTGCTGCTGCTGCCCCTGCTGCATCTCCTTCGTCATCTGCTCAAGCTTCTGCCGGAGCCGCCGCTGCTGCTCGGCGAGATCCCGCATCGCCTTCTCGCCTTCCTTGGCCTGCTCCTTCCGCCGCTGTTGCGGCTGGCCCCACATGTTGCGTTCGGTCTGCTGGTTCTGCCGGTACTGCTGGAACGTCTTGTCGCGCAGCTTGCTCTGCTCGCGGATCATGTCCTGCAGCTTGTCGAGCCGCTCCTGCTGGGCCTGAGCGTTCGGATCGGGCTGCTGCTGCCCGTTCTGCAGGTTGTCGAGCATGTTGCGCAGGTCGGCGAGCGCCTGCTTGGCGGCGTCGCGGGAGCCCTGCTGCGCGAGCCTTTCCATGCGATCGATCATGCTGCGGAGGTCCTGCGGCCGGATCTGCTGCGCGCCCCTCTGAGCATCGCGCCGCGGGCTTTGCGGCTGCTGCCGCGCCTGCTGGGCCATCTCCTGCATGAACTTCTCGAGCGCCTGCCGGAGATCCTGCGTGAGCTTCTGGATCTCCTGCTCGGAGGCGTTGTTCTCGAGCGCCTTCCGCAGCGCCTCCTCGGCGGCGCGAAGCGCGCGCTCCGCGTCCGGCAGGTCGCCGTCCTCGATCCGGAGCGCGATCTCCCAGAGGTAGTCGGCAGCGCCGCGGAGCTCATCGTCGCTGAGCGCGTTCTCGAGCCGCCGGTAAGCCGTGGTCAGGCCGAGATAGACGCCCGCCTGCGGGGTGAACTCCTCCGGGAACATCATCAGCGCGCGCAGCGCCTGCAGAACCTCCGGCTTCGCGTTGGCGTCAGACGCCAGCAGCCGGCGCTGCTCGACGAGCGCCCGCGCGAGCGGCTTCTTGAAGCTGCGCGCCGGCAGCCGGACCTGCAGCGGTTCGCTGCTCCCTTCCTGGCCGGCCTCGTCGCGGGCGTAGAGCGTCATCGTCGCGTCCGCGCCCGCGAACGGGTGCTCCATGACGTCGAGTGGAGTCTCGGCGCGACCCTCGCGCGCCTTGGCGCGCGGCAGCGCCAGCGCGACCTTCGGAGCTTCATAGAGAGGCCGAGGCGCAGCCGCGGGCGGAGCTTCCTCAGCCGCAGCGGCCGCTCGCGGCGGCGGAGGCGCGCGCCTGAGTTCGAATCGGGCCTCGGCGGCCGCGACGCCGTAGTCGTCCTTGACCTCATAAGCGACCGTCGCGGTGCCGCGCGCGTTCGGCTGAGGCGGACCATCGAGCTTGATCGAGGGCGGCGCGTCCGGGATCGCCGCGAACCGCCAGGTCCGGTCGGGCGTTCCGGCCGCAGCGACGGCAAGCTCGCCCTCGCCCGCCAGCCTGAAACGGCGCTCCGTCACGCCCTCGGGCTGCTTCTCGTCGGCTTCCACCGGCTCGAATCGGCCCGTCGTCGCGATGTCCGCGGTTCCGCCGGCGACCCGCACCACGACCACCGAGTTCTGCGGCGCCCGGATGACCTCGACGGCCGTAGGCGCGGCCGCCGGTCCGTCCGGCGCAGCCTGGCGCGAGGTCAGGAAGATCGGCGGACGTCCGGTGTAACCGGGGGGCGCGAGCCAGGCGTCGATGCGAACGGGCGTGACATCGGCGGCGGGGTCGCGCCAGTCGAACGCCGCCAGCACGCGGTCGCCGCGGTCCGCGCCCGCGAAGGCGAACGCTGCCACCGCCACGAGACCGAGCAGGAAGCGCAGCGCGTAGGGATCCCGGGCGGCGAGCCGCGGAGTCGGGGCGCCGGCCCGCAGGCGATCGGCCTCCTGCGCCTTCCTCTGCTGGTGCGCGCCCCACAGGGCGCGCGTGAGGGGGTCCTCCGACGCGGCGGCCAGCGAGTCGTCGAGGCTCGTGGCCGGCCGGTGAGGCACGCCGCTTTCGCGATCGACCCTGCTCAGCGCTGCGCGGCGGTCAGGCGCGGCGGCGCGGACGAGCGGCGCCAGCGCGGCCGCCAGGGCGAGAGCGAACAGCGCGACGCCCGCCATCCGCCCTATGGGTGGGAGCGCGTCCCACAGCCCGAGCCACGACACGGTGAGAAACAGGACGACCACCGCCAGGGCGGCGGCGAGCCAAGGCCAGGCGCTCTCCCAGAACAGAGCGAAGCGCGCTCGCCAGATGAGCGCCTCCAGCCTGGTTTCGCGCGGCGCGCCGCGCTCTTCGATCGCCAATCGCCGGTCTCCGACCCCCGCCGAGAACGCCCCGAGGAGACATTAACACGGACCGTCGGGCGGCCACCACTGGCGCCCTGGCCGGGCGCCGCCGGTCAGGCGAGCCAGTCGGGCACGCGGTCCAAGGCGATCAGATCCTCGACCGAGGGGCGCGGCCGGATCAGCGCGTAATTCGCCCCGTCGACGAGCGTTTCCGCCACCAGAGGGCGCGAATTGTAGGTCGACGCCTGGACGGAGCCGTAGGCCCCCGCCGTCATCACCGCCAGCAGGTCGCCCGGCTTCGGCAGCGGCATCTCGCGGTCGAGGGCGAGATAGTCGCCCGTCTCGCAGACGGGTCCCACCACGTCGACGCGCGCGCGCGGGGCGTCGGGAGCAGCCTCGGAGACCGGCCAAATCTCATGATGGGCTTCGTACAGCGTCGGCCGGATCAGGTCGTTCATGCCCGCGTCGACGATCACGAAGGTCTTCTGCGCGCCCTGCTTCACGTAGATCACGCGAGTGAGCAGGATCCCCGCATTGCCGACGATCAGCCGGCCCGGCTCGAAAATGAGCTTGGCGTCGATTCCGGCCGTAAGCCGCTTCACCATCTCCGCATAGGCCGCCGGCAGCGGCGGCGGCTCGTTGCTGAGGCGGTAGGGAATGCCCAGGCCGCCGCCCAAATCCACGTGATGGATCGCGTGACCGTCGGACCGGAGCTCGCCCACGAAAGCTACGAGCCGCGCGATCGCCTTCTCGAACGGCTCGAGGTCGGTGATCTGGCTGCCGATATGCATGTCGACGCCCGCGACCGTCACGCCCCGCATCGCCGCCGCCTCGGCGTAGACCCTGCGGGCGACGTCGATCGGAACGCCGAACTTGGTCTCCGCCGATCCCGTGGAGATCTTGGCGTGGCTCTTGGCGTCGACGTCCGGATTCACGCGCAGCGCCACGGGAGCCCGGACGCCCTTCTGCTCGGCGATCTGCGACAGCAGCCGCAATTCGGGCTCGCTCTCGACGTTGAAGCAGAGGATGCCGGCGTCGAGCGCGGCCGCGAGCTCCTCCGCCGTCTTGCCGACGCCCGAGAAGGTGATCCGGTCTGCGGGCGCGCCGGCCCGAAGGGCGCGGGTGAGTTCGCCGCCCGAGACCACGTCCATGCCGGCCCCGAGGCGCGCAATGGTGGTCAGCACCGCCTGATTGGAGTTCGCCTTCACGGCGTAGCAGACGAGGTGGTCGACCCCTGCGAACGCCTCGTCGAAAACCCGAACGTGTCGGGTCAGGGTCGCGGTCGAATAGACATAGGTCGGCGTGCCGGCCTCTTCGGCGATACGCGCGAGCGGCACGCCTTCGGCGCTGAGCGCGCCGTCCTGATAGTCGAAATGATGCATTCGGTCGGCCGTCCGGCGATCAGTTCAGCAGGCCGTCGAGGGCGAAAGGCCGCTGCGGCTTCTTCGGGCGCTTCTCGAGTTTCCCCTGCGCGTTCGGGACGGTCTCGAACTGCGTTCCAGGCGGAAACTCCGGATCGCCCTTCTTGCCGCAGGCGGAAAGCGCCAGCGCGGCGGCCAGCGCGGCGGCGACAGCTATGGTGCGGCTCGGCAAGGCTTTCCCCCTTACGCGCTTCACGCAGCCTTCAGCGCGCGAACGCTACGCCTTCTTTTCCAGCCCGGAGAGCTGTTTCGCAAGCGTGCGGCGCCAGCGCGCCGCCTGACGGCGGACATTCGCCGGCGCGGTGCCGCCGTAGCTGGTGCGGCTGCGCACCGAATTCCTGACCCCGAGCACGCCGAACACCTCCTCGGTGATCCGCGGCTCGATCTCCTGCATGACCTCGAGCGGCAGCTTCTCCAGGGCGACCTTGCGTTCGGCGGCGGCCGCGACCACCCGGCCGGTGACGTGATGCGCCTCGCGGAACGGCATGCCGAGCGCCCGCACCAGCCAGTCCGCCAGGTCGGTCGCAGTGGCGTAGCCTGCGCCCGCGGCGCGCCGCATGGCGGCCACGTCGGGCGTCATGTCCGTCACCATGCCGGCGGTCGCCGCGATGCAGAGGTCGAGCGTGTCGAGCGCATCGAACAGGCCCTCCTTGTCCTCCTGCATATCCTTCGAATAGGCGAGCGGCAGACCCTTCATGACCGTGAGCAGTCCCACGAGCGCGCCGACTACGCGGCCGGTCTTGCCGCGAACGAGCTCGGCCGCATCCGGATTGCGCTTCTGCGGCATGATGGACGAACCGGTGGAGAACCGGTCGGACAGGCGGATGAAGCCGAACTGCGGCGTCGACCACAGCACGATCTCCTCCGCGAAGCGCGACAGGTGGCCGGCGCAGATCGAGGCGGCGGCCAGCGTCTCCAGCGCGAAATCGCGGTCGGCGACCGCGTCGAGCGAATTCGCGGTCGGGCGGTCGAAACCGAGCGCCTTCGCGGTCATCTCGCGATCGATCGGGAAGGAGGTGCCCGCCAGCGCGGCGGAGCCGAGCGGCGACTCGTTGAGGCGCTTGCGGGCGTCCGCAAGCCGGCCTCGGTCGCGGCCGATCATCTCGACATAGGCCAGCAGGTGGTGACCGAACGTCACCGGCTGCGCGCTCTGCAGATGGGTGAAGCCCGGCATGACGTCGCCGGCGTGCTTCTCCGCCTTCTCGACCAGCGCCTGCTGCAGCCGCAGCAGGGATAAGCCGAGCGCGTCGAGCGCGTCGCGGACGAACAGGCGGAAGTCGGTCGCCACCTGGTCGTTGCGGGAGCGCGCGGTGTGCAACCGCCCCGCCGCCGGGCCGACGATCTCGGCCAGCCGGCTCTCGACATTCATATGGATGTCTTCGAGGGCTCGCGAGAAGGTGAAGCGGCCGCTCTCGATCTCGCCCAATACCTGGTCCAGACCCTCGGCGATCGCGGCGGCGTCCTCCTGAGAAACCACGCCGGTCGCGGCGAGCATGGCGACGTGAGCCTTTGAGCCGCGGATGTCCTGGGCATAGAAACGGCGGTCGAAATCGATCGACGCGTTGATCGCCTCGAGGACCGCATCCGGCCCCTCGGCGAAACGGCCGCCCCACATCGCGTTGCTCATTGTCTGTCGCGTTCCTGGCCGGCTCCGGCGCCGCGCCGATCGAGGTTGAAGCCTATGTCCGAACCGCCGGTCCGCCCGCGCCGCTCCTCTGCCCGCTGGGGCGCAGTCGCGGTCGTTCTCGCTCTTGGAGCAGGCGCGTTCGCCCTATACGGGATCGGCGGCCGGGACAAGGCCGCGGCCTGCGAAGCGCGGCCCGAGACGCTGGCGGCGATCCGCGCCGCCGCGGTCGGTGAACTCGCGGGAGTGGTGACGCCCTCCGCTCCGCGGCCGTTGCCCGCGGTGTCATTCAAGGACGAGAACGGCGCGGATGTGGGCCTTGACCGGTTCCGAGGCAAGATCGTGCTGCTGAACCTCTGGGCGACCTGGTGCGCGCCGTGCCGCCGCGAAATGCCGGCTCTGGACGCGCTCGAGCAGCAGAAAGGCGGGGCGGACTTCGCCGTCGTGCCGGTGTCTTTCGACCTCGGTTCTGCGGACAAGCCCAAGGCCTTCCTCAAGGAGATCGGGGCGCAAAACCTGCCGCTCTACGCCGACCCCTCGGGCAAGATGCTTCAGACGATGAAATCGGTCGGGCGCGGCAGCGGCCTTCCCACCACCCTGATCCTCGACCGTTCCGGTTGCGAGATCGCCTATCTGCCGGGTCCCGCCGAATGGGCGAGCGCCGAGGGAATGAAGCTCATCGACGCCGCGCTCGGCAGGTAGCTCCTCACGGCCTGACCAGGATCTTGCCGCGCGCCTCGCGCCTCGCGATGCGAGCGATCGCCTCGGGCGTCTCGGCTAGCGGCAGCACGGCGTCGACATGGGCGGAAATCTGATCGTCGACCGCCCAGTCGAACAGCCGCGCGAGTTCGGCCGCGTGCGCCTGCGGCTCCCGCCGCGCGTGCTCGCTCCAGAACACGCCGCGAATGTCGGCGCCTTTCAGCATCGGCAGGTTGAGCGGCAGTCTGGGTATGTCGCCGGCGGCGAAACCGATCACCAGCAGACGTCCCCGCCACGCGAGCGCGCGAACCGCCTGCTCGGTGAACGCGCCGCCGACCGGATCGTAGACCACGTCCGCGCCCGCGCCTCCGGTCAGTTCCTTCAGCCGCGTCTTCAGGTCCTCGGACGCGTAATCGATGGTCTCGTCGGCGCCGCGTTCGCGCGCGAAGGCCAGCCTGTCGGCTGACGAGGCGCAGGCGATGACCCGCGCGCCGAGGAGCTTGCCGATCTCGACCGCCGCGAGCCCGACCCCGCCGCTCGCGCCCAGCACCGCCAGCGTCTCGCCCGGCCGAAGCTCGCCGCGATCCGCAAGCGCATGCAGCGTCGTTCCATAGGCGATGATAAGCCCGGCGGCCCGGTCGAGATCGAGCTCCTCGGGCACCAGCGTCAGCGCCTCGGGACGCGCCACGACCTTCTCGCGGCAGCCGCCATAGCCCAGATAGCCCGCGACGCGGTCTCCGACGACCAGTCCCTCGACCCTGGAGCCGACCGCGGAGATCCAGCCCGAAACCTCGCCTCCAGGCGAGAATGGCAGCGTCGGCTTCGTCTGGTACTTGCCCTGGATGATCAGGGTGTCGAAGAAATTCAGCGCCGCGTAGGCGACGTCGATCACCACCTCGTCTGGGCCGGGCTCCGGGTCCGGCAACTCGACCAGTTGGAGACGCTCAGGCGGACCGAGTTCGACGCAGGCGACGGCTTTCACGGGTGATCCTTCAGACAGGGGGCGGGAAGGCCGCCGAGTTCAGGCTTCCGGCGCAAGCGCCGGGACGCGACGCCGGCACTTCGTGATCCGTGCAGGACCCGATCGCCTCCTCGGCGGTGTCGGCCTCCCGCCGCAGCCGGCGTCGCCTCCTGCCCTATCTCGGAGAAGCGGGCCGACCATCACGGCTTCGCGAAACCGTCCTCCAGCGCCGGACGCTCTGCGGAGCGGCACTAAAGCACGACCTTTTCGCCGAGGCTAACCTGCGCCGCATGGTCGAATTTTCTAAACTTTTCGACGTAATCTCATGCGCGACATGGGGCTTCAGCGCCGAATGCGCCTTCGCAGCGCGCCCACTCTTCAATGCCCCGGCGGCCTAGCGCGCCGGGCGCCTGAAACGAAAGCGACGCCATGACAGACCGCCTCCGTCCTGCTCTCCTGCTCGCCGCTGGCCTGGCCGTCTGCGGCGTCGGCGGCGCCCTGGCTCAGGGCGCGCCAGCCGGCGTTCAGCCGACGCTGCTCGGTGAATTCAAGGACTGGAACGCCTACGCGGCGCCCGTGAAGGGCGGCAAGGTCTGCTACGCGCTCGCCACGCCCGAAAAAGGCCGGCGCAGATCGGCCAATCCGCCCGCCGGCGCGTACTTCTTCATCTCGAACCGCCCGCAGGACGGCGTAGTCAACGAGGTCAGCGTGATGCCCGGCTTCGCGCTGAAGCCCGACAGCCAGGTGGAGCTCGACGTCGACGACGCGAAGTTCACGCTGTTCGTGCGCGGCGACGGCGCCTTCATGAGCTCGAACGAGGAGCAGCAGGCGCTGGTGAAAGCCATGCGCGAGGGCCGCAAGGACATGACCGTGAAGGCGGTTCCGGCGCGCGGGCGGCAGGCGACGCAGAGCTACTCGCTGGCGGGCATCTCGGCGGCTCTCGACAAGATCAACGCGGAGTGCCGGCCGACGGCGCTCAAGGCGCGCTAGGTCGGGGAAGCCTCACCCGCATCCGGATAATCGACCTGCACGAGCGTCAGCCCGTCGGGCGGCGCGACGGGGCCGCAGGCGGAGCGGTCCGCCCGGGCGAGCGCGGTCGCCAGGTCGTCGGCGCTCCAGCGGCCAAGCCCGACCTGGACCAGAGAACCCGCCATCGACCGCACCTGATTGTGCAAGAACGAGCGCGCGTTGGTGCTGATCAGCACGGCGTCGCCCGAGCGCTCCACGTCGAGCCGGTCGAGGGTTCGCAGCGGGCTCGAGGCCTGGCAGGCCGCCGATCGGAAGGTCGTGAAGTCGTGACGGCCGAGAAGCCTCTTGGCCGCGGCGTCCATCGCGGCGACGTCGAGCCGCTTCGGGACCCGCCAGGCGCGCCCGAGATCGAGCGCGAGCGGCGGCCTGCGATCCACGATGCGATAGACGTAATGCCGGCGGATCGCCGAGAAGCGGGCGTCGAACGCCTCAGGGACGGCGGACGCCTCGAGCACCGCCACCGGGTGCGGGCGAAGATGCGCATTGGCGGCGTCCCGCAGCACGTCCGGGCGCACGTCACGGGCGAGATCGACATGCGCCACCTGGCCCGAGGCATGAACGCCCGCATCGGTGCGGCCGGCGCCTTTTACGGTCACGGTCTCATGCGTGAACGCCGCGATCGCCGCTTCCAGCGCGCCTTGCACGGAGAGGCCGTTCGCCTGACGCTGCCATCCGACGAACGGGCGTCCGTCATATTCGATGACCATGCGGTAGCGCGGCATCGCGTCAGCCGAGCCGTGCGCCCGGCCCGAGACGCGCGCCGTTCAGGAACGCGCCTGCGTCCACGGGGGCCTTGCCGGCGCGTTGCAGCAGCAGAAGCCGCACCGCGCCCTCCCCGCAGGCCACGGTCAGCCGGTCGTCGATGAGCTCGCCCGGTTGGCCTGAGCCTTCCGCGCGCGTTGCGCGCAAAACCTTCACCCGCTCCGGGCCGCGCGGTCCCGGCGCCTCGAACCACGCGCCCGGGAACGGCGAAAGCCCGCGGATCTGGTTATGGACCACGCTGGCCGGGCGGCTCCAGTCGATCCGGGCCTCCGCCTTCTCGATCTTCGCCGCGTAGGTGACGCCGTCCTGGTCCTGCGGTTGAAAGGCGAGCCCGCCGCGCTCCAGCGCGCCGACGGCGCGCCCCATCAGGTCGGCGCCGAGCCGGCTGAGCCGGTCGTGCAGTTCTCCGGCCGTTTCGTCCGGTCCGATCGGAAGGCGCTCCGCAGCCGCGACAGGCCCGGTGTCCAGCCCTTCCTCCATGCGCATCACCATCACGCCCGTCTCCGTGTCCCCGGCCATGACAGCCCGCTGGATCGGCGCAGCGCCGCGCCAGCGCGGCAGCAGGGAGGCGTGCAGATTCAGGCAGCCGAGCCGCGGCGCTTCGAGCGCCGCCTTCGGCAGGATCAGCCCGTAGGCGACCACCACGGCCGCGTCCGCTTGGTGCGCTGAGAAGACGTCGAGCGTGTCCTCCTCGCGCAGCGTCCGCGGCGTGTGGACCGGGAGACCGCAGCTCTCGGCGAACAGGTGGACGGGAGTCTTGGTGAGCTCCATGCCGCGGCGGCCTGCGGCCTTCGGCGCCCGCGTGTAGACGGCCGCGATCTCGTGTCCCTGGCCGACGAGTTCCGACAGCGTCGGGACGGCGAAGTCCGGCGTCCCCATGAAGACGAGACGCAGCGTCATCCCTGCGCGCCCCGACCGCTCAGGACGCGACGGGCTCCGGCTCGCGCCGGTCGCGCTCCCGCTTCGGGAAAGAAGGCAGCTCCCCGACCGCGCGCGCCTTCTCGAACTTGCGGGTCACGCGATCCCGCTTGAGGCGCGAGATGTGGTCGATGAACAGCACGCCGTTCAGATGGTCGATCTCGTGCTGCACGCAGACCGCCAGCAGGCCGTCGGCCTCGAGCTCCTGCGGCTTCGCCTCGACGTCGAGATAACGCACCGTGACGCGGGCCGGGCGCTCGACCTCCTCGAAATACTCCGGGATCGAGAGGCAGCCCTCGTCATAGACCTGCCGCTCATCCGAGGCCCTGACGATCTCGGGATTGATCAGCACGAGCGGCTTCGGCTCCTCGTCCTGGCCTGCGAGGTCGATCGTCACCACGCGCTTCTGCACGCCGATCTGGATCGCCGCGAGCCCGATCCCGGCCGAATCGTACATCGTGTCGAACATGGTCTGGACGAGCGCCCGCACCTCGGCGTCGCTGCGCTCGACGGGAGCGCTGACGAGCCTGAGCTTCGGGTCGGGCAGATAAACGAGCGGCGCGACTGCCATGTCTCAACGGGGGTGCGTGCGGGAAGGTTGAAGACCGCCGATAGGGCCTTGCGTCCTGCGCGTCAACATGTTCATTATTTGTTCCGCATTCAAGGTCCGACATGGCTGAACAGGTCCTCTTCGTAGTCGCTGGCCGCCCGGTGTCGTCCGGCGAGGCGCTGGCGGGGCTCGCCGCCGCCGCAGTGGCCGCGCTGTGCCTGCTGCTGATCATTCTGCTGCGGGCCGGAGCCGCCCGGCGGGCGGAGGCGCGGGAGGCCGCGTTCCGGGCCGAGGAGGCCGACCGACGGCTCGCCGCAGTCGAACGGCTGCAGTCCGAGGCGATGGGGCGCCTGCAGGCGTTCGCCTCGGCCCTCGGCGCGCGTCAGGCCGATCTCGCGCGCGGCGTCGCCGAACGGCTGGACGCCGTAGGCGCGCGCGTCGGAGACGGACTTGCGGCGAACGGCCAGGCCACGGCCGAACAGCTTTCGAGGCTGGAGGCCCGGCTCGCGGTGATCGACGCCGCAGGCGCCAGCATCGGGGCGCTCGCAGGCCAGGTGACGGACCTCAAGGCGATCCTGGCCAACAAGCCGGCGCGCGGCGCCTTCGGCCAGGGCCGCATGGAGGCCATCCTGAAGGACGCGCTTCCGCCCTCCGCCTACGCGTTCCAGCCTCAGCTCTCGACCGGCGTCAGGCCGGACGCGCTCATCCGGCTGCCGGGCGACGACCGGCCGCTCGTGATCGACGCAAAGTTCCCGCTCGAAGGTTTCGAGCGGCTTCGCTCAGCGGACGGGCCCGACGCCCAGAAGGCGGCGGAAGCGCGAGTGCGCGGCGACGTCGGCAAGCACGTCTCGGACGTGGCCGCCAAATATCTCCTGCCGGGGGAAACCCAGGACGTCGCGCTGCTTTTCGTGCCCTCGGAGCAGATCCACGCGGAGCTCGCCGAACGGTTCGAGGACATGGTCGGGCGCGCGCACCGGGCCCGCGTGCTGATCGTCTCGCCTTCGCTGCTGATGCTGGCCGTTCAGGTCGTGCAGGGGCTGACCCGCGACGCCGCGATGCGCGATCAGGCGCATCTCCTGCAGGCGGAGGTCGGCCGCCTGCTCGACGACGTCAGGCGCATTGGCGAACGCGTCGAGAAGCTCAAAGGGCATTTTGGGCAGACGGTCGCCGACCTCGACCAGATCGCGATCTCGGCCGAGAAAATCTCGCGGCGAGGGGCGCGGCTCGAGCAACTGGAGCTGGGCGCCGCTGCGCCCGCCGAAACCCTGCCGAACCCGCTCCGGAGAGAGGCGGCGGAATAGCGCGAGGATCGCCTCTGCGGCCTCGCAGCTTCAGAACGCCGTCCGGCTCCGGATCGCGGCCGCCAGCGTGCCGTCGTCCAGGTAATCGAGCTCGCCGCCGACCGGCACGCCATGGGCGAGCCGGGTGACCTTGACGTCGGCCCCGGCGAGCAGATCGGTGACGTAATGCGCCGTGGTCTGTCCCTCGACGGTGGCGTTCACCGCGAGAATCACCTCGCGCACCTCCGGAGCCGCCGCGCGACCGGGCAGGGTCGCGAGATTCAGGTCCTCCGGTCCCCGTCCGTCGAGCGGCGACAGCGTGCCGCCGAGCACATGATAGCGCGCCGAAACCGCGCCGGACCGCTCGAGCGCCCAGAGGTCCGAGACGTCCTCGACCACCACGATCGTCGCCCCGTCGCGGCGCGGGTCGCGGCAGATCGCGCACGGATCCTGGGTGTCGACATTGCCGCACGCCGAGCAGGTCGTGACGCGCTCGCAGGCGAGCCGCATCGCGTCCGACAGCGGCGCGAGCAGCTTGTCCTTGCGCGTGAGCAGGTGCAGCGCCGCCCTCCGGGCGGAGCGAGGGCCCAGCCCCGGCAACTTGCCCAGAAGCTGGATCAGGCGCTCGATCTCGGGGCCGGCGGCGGAGCGGGACATCAGGGCGAGGGGCTTATCCGTCCCGCGAGGTTCGGGAGGGACAGAGGGGCTCAGAACAGCTTCATGCCGGGCGGAATCGGAAGACCGGCGGTGAGGCCCTGCATCTTCTCCTGAGCGGCGGCCTCGGCCTTGCCGCGCGCATCCGAATGGGCTGCGACCAGAAGGTCCTCGAGGATTTCGGCCTCTTCGGGCTTCAGCAGGCTGGGTTCGATCTTGACGCTGCGCAGGTCGCCCTTCGCGGACAGGGTGACGCGGACCGCGCCGCCGCCGGACGCGCCCTCGACCTCGATGCGCTCGAGTTCGGCCTGGGCGTCCTGCATCTTCTGCTGGAGCTCCTTGGCCTTCGCCATCATCCCCATGAGGTCGCGCATCGGCGCTCCTTCCGCGTCAGAATTCGTCGTCGTCTTCGATCGCAGGTAGGGCGTCGCTTTCCGCCGCGTCAAGCTCCGCGTCCGCAGCCCGAGCGCGTGGCCGCACGTCGACGATCACGGCGCCGGGCATGCGGTCGAGGATCGCCCGGACGTCCGGATGCGCCTGGACCCCGGCCAGCCGCGCCGCGGCCTCGGCGTCGGCGCGTTCGCGCAGCGTGGGCGCGCCTTCGCCGGCCGCGACGGCGACCATCCAGCGGGCGCCGGTCCATTCCTGCAGCTTCTTCGAGATGGCTCCGGCGAGATCCGGCTGCGCATCAGCGGTCGGCTGGAACTCGAGTATCTCGTCCTCGAACCGGATGACGCGCACCTGCCGCATCAGGGCGTCCTGCATGAGGATGTCGCGGTTCTTGGCCGCGAGCGCCACGAGATCCTCGAAGCGTTGCAGCCGCACCGTGGGCTGCGCCTCGGCGCGCGGCGGCGCCTGGGCGGCCTCCGGAGCGCGGGCGAAGTCGCGCGCGGCGGCGAGCGCAGGACCGCCGCGGCTCGGCGCCATCGGCTCGGGCGCGCGGTGGCCGCCCGAAGGCCCGCTCGGCCCCGGATCGCGCGGCGTGGCCGGCTCGCTTTCGGCGAGCGTGCGGAGCAGTTCGTCCGGCGTCGGCAGATCCGCCGCATAGGCGAGCCGCACGAGCACCATGTCGGCCGCCTGCGCGGGCTTCGGCGCCGCCTGCACCTCGGGCACGCCCTTGAGCAGCATCTGCCAGGCCCGCGACAGCGACCGCATCGACAGCCGCTCGGCGAACTCGCGTCCCCGCTTGCGCTCGCTTTCGCTCAGCGCCGGGTCGTCCGCGGTCTTGGGCGCGATCTTGATCCGCGTGACGAGATGCGTCGTCTCGGCGAGGTCCGCCAGCACGGAAGCCGGGTCGGCGCCGGCCGCATGCTGGGCGTGGAACGCATCGAGCGCCGCGCCGGCGTCGCCGCTCATCACCGCCTCGAACAGGTCGAGCACGCCGGCGCGGTCGGCGAGTCCGAGCATGCCGCGCACCGCGGCTGCCTCGACCCGGCCCTCTCCATGCGCCATCGCCTGGTCGAGCAGCGACAGGGCGTCGCGCACCGAGCCCTCCGAGGCGCGCGCGATCACGGCGAGCGCCTCGTCCTCGATCGCGACCTCTTCGGCCGCGCAGATGCGTGTCAGATGTGCGGACATCTCGTCGGCCGCGACGCGCCGCAGAGCGAAGCTCTGGCAGCGCGACATGACCGTCACCGGCACCTTGCGGATCTCGGTCGTGGCGAAGATGAACTTGACGTGCGGCGGCGGCTCTTCGAGCGTCTTCAGAAACGCGTTGAACGCGCTCGTCGAGAGCATGTGCACTTCGTCGATGATGAACACCTTGTACCGCGCCGTGACGGGCGCGTAGTGCACCGTCTCGAGGATCGCGCGCACATCCGCGACCCCGGTGTGGGACGCCGCGTCCATCTCGACGACGTCGACGTGGCGCGACTCCATGATCGCTTCGCAATGCACGCCGAGTTCGGAGAGATCGGTGGTCGGGCCGCCGGTCCCGTCCGCGCGTTCGTAATTCAGGGCCCGCGCCAGGATGCGCGCCGTGGTCGTCTTGCCGACGCCGCGGACGCCGGTGAGGATCCAGGCTTGGGCGATGCGGCCGGACGCGAAGCCGTTGCGCAGCGTGCGGACCATCGGCTCCTGCCCGATCAGGTCCTCGAAACGCTGCGGGCGATATTTGCGGGCAAGGACGCGGTAGGGAACAGCGCTCATGCGGCCCGGCGCTCCGGGTCGGCGGCGGAGAGAGAGGCGCCGGCCGTCGCCGTCATCACGCAGGGGCCTCGTCGCAGAGAGGGGTGGGAGGTCGGACGACGACCCGTATCGGTCTCGTTGGGGCTGCTTCCTTTCGGACCTGACCCGGTTGGCGAGGGACACGTCCACCGCCAACCTCCCGGCCCTATATGGGCCACCGCGCGGGTCAGATGCAAGCCGCGCGACCCTCATCCGGAACTTTGCCGCTCATGGTCCACGAAGACTCCCCGGGCGATCACCCTGATCTCGGCTATGCGGGCTTCGCGCTCGACCGCCTGGGCGACCGCCGCAACGATCCCGCGGTCATCGCCGCCGAAGCCCTGAACCCGGCGCGCCGGACAGCGCTGTTCTCCGGCGACAGGGTGGCGCTGCGCCCGGATGCGGCCGGCGTTCCCCGCCTGCTGTTCGGGACCGCGGAGGCCGCCCGGTTCGGCGCAGGCGAGCCGCAGGTCTTTCTGGGCCGCTCGCCCGAGGGGCCCGTCTTCGCCACGACGGTTGCGAAGGACGCCGTCGCCGACGGCGCCGCGCTGGAGGACCTGCGGGCGCTCGCAAATGACGGCCGCCTCGCGGGCGCGGACCTCGCGCTCGCAGGGTGCGGCAAGGGGCTGCTCTCGTGGCACGCGCGTAATGGCTTCTGCGCCAATTGCGGATCGGCCACAGGGCAGGCCGCGGGCGGCTGGCGGCGCGATTGCCCGGTCTGCGGGGCGCATCATTTTCCGCGCGTCGACCCGGTGGTGATCATGCTGGTGACGCGCGGCGAGCGCTGCCTGCTCGGGCGGCAGCCGCGTTTCCCGGCGGGCATGTGGTCGTGCCTCGCGGGCTTCGTGGAGCCCGGAGAGACGCTGGAGGAGGCGGTGCGGCGCGAGACGCTCGAGGAGGCCGGGGTCGCGATCGGCCGCGTGCGCTACGAACTGTCGCAGCCATGGCCGTTCCCGTCGCAGCTGATGGTCGGAATGCGAGCCGAGGCGCTCGGCGAGGAGCTACGCCCGGACGACGCGGAGCTCGACGACGCCCGCTGGTTCGACCGGGCGGAAGCGGCGGCGATGCTGGAGCGCCGCCACCCGCAAGGCTGGTTCGCGCCGCCCGCGGCGGCGATCGCGCATCACCTGCTGCGCCGGTTCGTGAGCGGCTAGCGCCCGCGCTTCGCCTGCGCCTTCTCGGCCTCGGCGCGGCGCGCCGCGATCCGGAAGTCGTGGGCGCGATAGACGCCCAGGATCGTGAGTTCGGTCGAGAAGAAGGCGAGCTCGTCGAGCGCCCGCTTCAGCGCCGGATCGTCCGGATGGCCCTCGACGTCGGCGTAGAACTGGGTGGCCACGAAGGCGCCGTCGAGCTGGTAGCTCTCGAGCTTCGTCATGTTGACGCCGTTCGTCGCGAAACCGCCCAGCGCCTTGTAGAGCGCGGCCGGGATGTTGCGCACCTTGAACACGAAGGTGGTGACCGTCAGCCCGCCCTCGGGCGCCGCCCACGCCTGCTCGGGCGAGAGGATGAGGAAGCGCGTCGTGTTGTTGGCGAAATCCTCGATGTCGGCGGCGAGGATCTCCAGCCCGTACTCCTGCGCGGCGAGCGGCGAGGCGATCGCCGCCCGGCTCGGATCGCGCGCCTGAGCGATCTCGCGCGCCGAGCCCGCCGTGTCGGCCCCGATGACCGGCGTCAGCCCGAGCTCGCGGAGCTTGCGGCGGCACTGTCCGAGGGCCTGCACATGGCTCTGCGCGGTCCTGACCGAGGCCAGCGTCGCGCCCGGCGCGGCCAGCAGCTGGTGGTGGATCGGCATGAAATATTCGCCGACGATGTGCAGCCGCGCGGTCGGCATCAGGTGATGGACGTCAGCCACCCGGCCGTTCGCCGAATTTTCGATCGGGATCATGCCGAGCGCCGCCTCGCCGGAGGCGACAGCGTCGAGCGCATCCTCGAAGCTCGCGCACGGAACCGCCTCCATCTCGGGAAAGACGGCGGCGCAGGCCATGTGGGAGTTCGCGCCCGGCTCGCCCTGATAGGCGATCCTGCCCTGCCCGTTCATCGTCCGGCTCCCGCCATGATCTCGCGCGCCCGTTCGAGGTCCTCTGGCGTGTCGACGCCGAGCGGGACGACGTCCACCGCGACGGCGTCGATGCGCATGCCGGCCTCGAGCGCCCGCAGCTGCTCGAGCTTCTCGCGCAGCTCGAGCGGCGACGGCTTGAGCCGCACGAAGCGCTCCAGCGCCTCGCGCCGGTAACAGTAGAGGCCGATGTGGTGATAGAGCGCCCCGGGCCCGGCGGGCGCGGTCGCGCGCGTGAAATACAGGCAGCGGAAGCGGCCGGGCGCGATCTCCGCGCCCACCATCTTGACCACGCTCGGGGCGGTCTTCTCCTCCTCGCGGCGGATCTCGGCGACCAGCGTGGCGACCTCGACCTCCGGATCCTCGAGCGGGACGAGGCTCCTGCGGATCGCCTCGGGGTCGAGCGTCGGCAGGTCGCCCTGGACGTTGACCACGAGGTTGAAGTCGCGGTCCGGGTCGATCGCCGTCAGGGCCTCGTGGATGCGGTCGGAGCCCGAGGCGTGGTCGGCGCGGGTCAGCACGGCCTGGCCGCCGACGCGGGAGACGGCCTCGGCGACTTCCGGCGAATCGGTCGCCACCACCACCGGCCCGACGCCGGCCTCGCTCGCCCGGCGCCAGACATGGGCGATCATCGGCTCCCCGGCGATCTCCGCCAGCGGCTTGTTCGGCAGCCGGGTCGCCCCAAGCCGCGCAGGAATCAGCACGAGAGGCCGCAACGGCCCGCGCAGGCTGGGCATCGGGATGCACTCCGGAGGGCCCGGCCGCGCCCGTCCGGACCGTCATGGCGCCAAGGTTTAAAGCGCCGCGGTCATAGCCGAGTTGCGGGCGTTCGGCAAAAGCGGCTAGCGTCGCGCGCCTTTGGGGAAAGCCCTGCGGTTTGACTATGTCGATCAGCCTTTTTGGAGGAAGCCTAACCGCGCGGAGCAGCGGGGGCTTTGTCCGGAGACCGATAAGCCGGAGCCGATATGAACGCGTATGAACTGAACAAAATCGCAGGCGCGATTCTGGGGACGCTGACCGTCATTCTGGGCGTGAATGCGATAGCCCATGGGCTCTTCCATGAGGAAAAGCCCGAGAAGCCCGGCTACGAAGTGGCTGTGAAGGACGAAAAGAGCGGCGGCGACGCCGCTGCGGCGGGCGGCGCCGGCGCCGGGGGCGGCGACTTCCACGCCCTGCTGGCGTCCGCAGACCCGGTCAAGGGCGAGCAGGTCGCGAAGCGCTGCGGCGCCTGCCATTCCTTCGGCAAGGGCGAAGCGCCCAAGATGGGGCCGAATCTCTACGGCGTCGTCGGGGCCAAGCACGCCCACGAGGAAGGCTTCGCTTATTCGGACCCGATGAAGAAGTCGGGCGGGAACTGGGACTTCGATTCGCTGAACAAGTGGCTCGAGAACCCCAAGGGCTACATCCCCGGCACCACGATGGCCTTCGCGGGCATCAAGAGCCCGCAGGAGCGGGCCGACCTCGTGGCCTATATGAACAAGAACTCGGACAGCCCCCAGCCGCTGCCGAAGGATTCCGGCAGCAAGCCGGATGACAACACGCCCGGCGGCCAGAAGGCGCCCGGCGACCAGGCCGGCGCGGCAGGATCCGACAAGGCGGTCGCCAAGGCGAGCGGCGCCGGCGACCTCGACGCCAAGGTCGCGGCGGCCGATCCGGCCAAGGGCCAGCAGATCGCCAAGCGCTGCTCCGCCTGCCACTCCTTCGGCAAGGGCGAGCCGGCCAAGGCGGGTCCGAACCTCTACGGCGTCGTCGGCGCCAAGCACGCCCACCAGGACGGCTTCGCCTATTCGGAGCCGATGAAGAAGTCGGGCGGCAACTGGGACATCGCCTCGCTCGACAAGTGGCTCGAGAACCCGAAGGGCTACATCCCCGGGACCACGATGGCGTTCGCGGGCATCAAGAGCGCCGACGAACGCGCGGCCCTGATCGCCTATATGAACAAGAACTCGGACAGCCCCCTGCAGCTCTCCGGCGGCGTGAGCCCGGAACCGGCCGCTCCGGCCGCTCCGGCAGCGTCGACCGAGCCGGCGACCCCCGAGGCCCCAAAGCCGGCCAATGAGCAGGCCGGCGGCGACCAGGAGCAGGCCAAGCCCGCTCCGGCGCCTGCGCCCGAGGGTCAGCCCGCTCCGGAAGCCCAGCCGGCTCCGGAGGCTCAGCCGGCCCCGGCGCCCTCCGCCGAACCGGCTCCTCAGGCGCCGGCCGCGCCGGATGCGCCGCCTGCGGACGCCCCGAAGCAGCCGTGAGCCCCGGCGACTGACGTCACGGAAAGGCCGGGCCGAGCGCCCGGCCTTTTCACATGATGAGGACGTGATCCCGGCGAGCGGCCGATCTGCCTGGAAGCCGCCGCCTTTAACGACATAATGGCGCCGCGACACGCCTCCGAGGATCAGCCCGCTGACGATGACCTTCCGCGCCGCAGCTCTCGCCGCCGTTCTTGCCTTCGCCACGCCAGCGGCGGCCCAGCAGACGCCTCAGGCGGACGGCTGGCGGCACGGCCTGTCGCTTCTCGGCGACGTGAAGTACCCGGCCGACTTCAAGCATTTCGACTACGTCAATCCGGACGCGCCGAAGGGCGGCTCCGTGCGGCTCGGGGCGTTCGGCACCTTCGACAGCTTCAACGGGTTCATACCGAAGGGCAGCGAGGCCGCGGGCCTGAGCCTGCTCTACGACACGCTTCTGACGGAGTCGGCGGACGAGCCCGCGACCGAATACGGCCTGGTGGCCGAGAGCGTCCGCTATCCGGCGGACTTCTCCTCCGTCACTTATCGCCTCCGGCCGGAGGCCCGTTTCAACGACGGCTCTCCCATCACGGTCGAAGACGTCATCTGGTCGTTCGAGACGCTGAAGCGCATCAGCCCGCTGCGCGCGCGCTACTACCACGACGTCGTCAGGGCGGAGCAGACCGGCGACCGGGAGGTCACCTTCACCTTCTCGGGCCCGGGCAACCGCGAGCTCCCCCAGATCACCGGCCAGTTCCCGATCCTGCCGAAGCGCTGGTGGGAAGGCGTCGACGCGCAGGGCAGGAAGCGCAACATCGAGGAGGGGACGCTCGAGAAGCCGCTCGGCTCCGGCCCCTACCGGATCAAGGACTTCGCGCCCGGCCGCTGGATCTCCTACGAGCGGGCCCCGGACTACTGGGCGGCGAAGCTGCCGGTCCGGGTGGGGACGAACAATTTCGACGAGATGCGCTGGGACTATTTCCGCGACACGACCGTCCTGCTCGAAGCGTTCAAGGGCGACCAGATCGACTACCGCATGGAGAACAGCGCCAAGAACTGGGCGACCGCATATGACTTCCCGGCGGTCCGGCAGAAGCGCGTGATCCTGGAGAAGTTCGCGGACAGCCAGTCCGGCCGGATGCAGGCCTATGCGTTCAACATCCGCCGCGACAAGTTCAAGGACCCGAGGGTTCGCCGAGCGTTCAACCTCGCCTTCGACTTCGAGGAGATCAACAAGACGATCATGTTCGGACAGTATGTCCGGATCGACAGCTTCTTCTTCGGAACGGATCTGGCGGCGCCCAAGGCGCCCCCGGAGGGGCTGGAGAAGGAGATCCTCGAAAGCGTGAGGGACAAGGTTCCGCCGGAGGTCTTCACGACGCCCTACCGCAACCCCGTCGGCGGGTCTCCGGAGGCGGCGCGCGCCAATCTGCGCGAGGCGTTCGACCTGCTGAAGCAGGCCGGCTGGACCGTGTCACGGGGCCCCGGGGGCAAGCCCGCGCTGCGCAACGCCAAGGGCGAGACGTTCACGGTCGAGTTCATCTACGGCGATCCGAGCGCGGAGCGCATCCTGAGCTTCTATGCGCCCGCTCTCGAACGGCTCGGGGTGCAGGTGACCCAGCGGCTGCTCGACGACAGCCAGTACGTCAATCGCGTGCGCTCCTTCGACTTCGACGTCATCACCATGGGCTGGGGCCAGTCCCTGTCGCCCGGCAACGAGCAGCGCGACCAATGGGGTTCGCAGGCCGCGGACACGCCGGGCTCGCAGAACGTGGTCGGCATCAAGGACCCCGGGGTCGACGCCCTGATCGACCGGGTGATCTACGCGAAGAGCCGGGAGGAGCTCACCGCGGCGACCCACGCCCTCGACCGCGTGCTGCTCGCGCACGACTATGTCGTTCCGCAGTTCACCAGCCTCGAGGACCGCACCGCGCGCTGGAACCGGTTCTCGCGGCCCGACAAGCTGCCGCCGCGCGGCTCGATGTTCCCCACGGTGTGGTGGTGGGACGCGGAGAAGGCCAAGGCCGCCGGAGGCCGGTCTTGAGCGATTTTCGGGACGACGCGGGTTCGCCGCGACTGACGCGCCGCCGCGCGCTGGTCTGTGTCGGCGCGGCGGCCGCCGCCGGGGCGCTCTGGTCCGTCAAGGCCCGTGGCGAGCAACAGGCGGCGGCGCCCTCGCCCGGCGCGGGCGCGGCGTTCGGACCCGAGCGGCATGGCCTCTCGGCCTTCGGCGACCTGAAATACGGCCCGGACTTCCCCCATTTCGGCTACGTGAACCCCGCCGCCCCCAAGGGCGGAACGTTCAGCCAGATTCCGCCGACGCGGGAGCTCAATCAGAGCTTCACCACCTTCAACACGCTCAACGCCTACATCCTGAAGGGCGACGGGGCCCAGGGCATGGGGCTCACCTTCGACACGCTGATGGCGCGCGCCACCGACGAGCCCGACGCGCTCTATGGCCTGGTCGCGCGCTCCGTGGCCGTGTCCGACGACGGCCTCGCCTATCGCTTCCGGCTGCGGCCCGAGGCGCGCTTCCACGACGGCTCCAGGCTCACCGCCGGGGACGTCAAATGGTCGCTCGATACGCTGAAGCAGAAGGGCCATCCGCTGGTCGCGCAGGCGATCCGCGATCTTCAGGCCGTGGAGGCGGAGTCGGAAGACTCCGTCGTGCTGCGCCTCGCGCCGAGCCGCACGCGCGACCTGCCGCTGACGCTCGCGGCGCTGCCGATCTTCTCGAGCAAGTATTACGCCGGCAAACCTTTCGACGCCGCGACGCTCGAGCCGCCGCTCGGCTCCGGTCCCTACCGGGTCGGCCGCTTCGAGCAGGGCCGCTTCATCGAGTTCGAGCGGGTCGCGGACTACTGGGCGAAGGACCTGCCGGTGAATGTCGGGCAGAACAATTTCGACAAGGTCCGCTTCGAGTTCTTCCGGGACCGGGACGTCGGGTTCGAGGCCTTCAAGGCCCGGGCCTACCTGTTCCGCGAGGAGTTCACCTCCCGGACCTGGGCGACCGGCTATGATTTCCCGGGCGTGCGCGACGGCAGGGTCAAGCGGGAGACGCTGGCGGACCTGACGCCCTCGGGCGGCCAGGGCTGGTTCTTCAATCTGCGCCGCCGGAAGTTCCAGGATCCGCGAGTGCGCGAGGCGCTGAACCTCGCCTTCGATTTCGAGTGGATGAACAGGAACCTGATGTTCGGCGCCTACAAGCGCACGTCGTCGGTGTTCCAGGGCGCGCCGGAGATGATGGCCGCGGGCAGGCCCGAAGGGGCGGAGCTCGCGCTGCTGGAGCCGTTCCGCGGCCGGATCCCCGACGAGGCGTTCGGCGAGCCCTATGTTCCGCCGGTCAGCGACGGGTCGGGGCAGGACCGCGCTCTGCTTCGCCAGGCGATGAAGCTGCTGCGCGAGGCGGGCTTCGTGAGCAGGAACGGCCGCGCGACCAACGCCGACGGCGAGACGCTGACGATCGAGTTCCTGGAGTTCGATCCGGGACTCGATCCGCACGTCTCGGCCTACATCAAAAACCTGAAGGTGATCGGCGTCGAAGCCACGATCCGGCTGGTCGACGCCGCCCAGTTCCAGCAGCGCGTCAACGCCTTCGACTTCGACGTCGTCAGCCAGCGGATGAGCATGTCGGCGACCCCCGGCGAAGGGCTGCGACAGGCCTATTCGTCGAGCTCCGCGGAGCTGCCCGGGTCCAACAACCTGTCCGGCGTCGCCAATCCGGCGGTCGACGCGCTGGTCGAGGCGATCGTGGCGGCGAAGTCGCGCGACGAGCTCAACGTCGCCTGCCGCGCGCTCGACCGGGTGCTGCGCTCGCTGCGCAACTGGATTCCCGCCTGGTACAAGGACACGCACACGCTCGCGTACTGGGACGCGTTCGGTCGCCCCGCCGAGAAGCCGCGCTACGTCCGCGGCGCTCCGGAGACCTGGTGGTGGGACGCGGCGAAGGCCGAGGCGTCGGGGGTCAAGGCATGACAGGCCGCGTCGCCCTGAGCCGCTCGGGAGCGCCCTAGGCCGTGCTGGTCTATATCGCGCGCCGCGTGCTGCTGATGATCCCGACGCTGGTCGGGATCATGCTCGTCTCCTTCGTGATCATCCAGTTCGCGCCCGGCGGGCCGATCGAGCGCATCATCGCGCAGGTCACCGGCCAGGGCACCAACGCCACCGACCGGTTCTCGGGCGGCTCGGGCAACGATCTCGCGAACTCGCTGCAGAGCCAGCGGGCGGCCTCGAACGACCCGGTCTCCTCGAAATACCGCGGCGCCCAGGGCCTCGACCCCGAATTCATCAAGCAGCTCGAGAAGCAGTTCGGCTTCGACAAGCCGGCGCCCGAGCGGTTCGCGAAGATGATGTGGGACTACGCCCGGTTCGATTTCGGCCGGAGCTATTTCCGCGACATCGACGTCGTCGACCTCATCCTGGAGAAGATGCCGGTCTCGATCTCGCTCGGTCTGTGGATGACGCTGATCTCCTACGCGATCTCGATCCCGCTGGGCATCGCCAAGGCGGTGCGGGACGGCTCCCGTTTCGACGTCTGGACCTCGACCGTGATCGTCGTCGGCTATGCGATCCCGAGCTTCCTGTTCGCCATCCTGCTCATCGTGCTGTTCGCGGGCGGCACCTTCGTGGACTGGTTTCCGCTGCGCGGGCTCACATCCGACAACTGGGCCGAGCTTTCGCTGTGGGGCAAGATCGTCGACTACGCCTGGCACATGGCCCTGCCGCTCGCCGCCCTGGCGATCAGCGCGTTCGCGACCACGACCCTGCTGACCAAGAACTCGTTCCTCGACGAGATCCGGAAGCAGTACGTCCAGACGGCGCGCATGAAGGGCCTGACCGAGCGGCAGGTGCTCTACGGCCATGTCTTCCGCAACGCGATGCTGATCCTGATCGCCGGCTTCCCGGGCGCGTTCATCGGCGCCTTCTTCAGCGGCGCCTTGCTGATCGAGACGATCTTCTCGCTCGACGGCCTCGGGCTGCTGGGCTTCGAGTCGATCGTCAACCGCGACTACGCGGTGGTGTTCGCGAACCTCTACATCTTCTCCCTGCTCGGCCTCGTCGTCACGCTGATCTCCGACCTCAGCTACATGTGGGTCGACCCCCGCATCGACTTCGAGACCCGGGAGGTCTGATGGCCGTGGCTGTCGCCTCCAGCGCCGCCGACCTGCCCGCAGGCGTCCCCGAATGACGGAGGCCCTCGTCGTTCCTCCGCCGTCTCCGGGAGCAGCGCCCATGCCCCCGCCGCGGCGACGGCTGAGCCCGATCAACCGCCGGCGGTGGGCCAACTTCCGCGCGAACAGCCGCGGCTACTGGTCGTTCCTGGTGTTCTCCGTCCTGTTCGTGCTGAGCCTGTTCGCGGAGTTCATCGCCAACGACAAGCCCTTCCTGGTGAAGTACGACGGCGCGTTCTATGTCCCTGCCCTGAATTACTATCCGGAGACGACCTTCGGCGGAGACTTCGAGACCGAGGCCGATTACCGGGACCCCTATCTGCAGGACCTCATCAAGAAGTCGAGCGGCTACATGATCTGGCCGCCGGTGCGCTACAGCTACGACACCATCAACTACAATCTGCCGACGCCGGCGCCGTCTCCGCCGACCTGGCTGCTCGACGACGCGACCTGCGAGAAGGCCGCCGCGGCGCGCACCCCCGCAGGGGACGCCACGCGCGTCGACGCCGCCGCGCCGCGGGCCAAGACCTGCAGCGACGTCGAATGGAACTGGCTCGGCACGGACGACCAGGGCCGCGACGTCTTCGCCCGCCTGCTCTACGGCTTCCGTCTCTCGGTGCTGTTCGGGCTCGCGCTCGCGGTGCTGTCCTCGATCATCGGCGTGATGGCGGGCGCAGTGCAGGGCTATTTCGGCGGCTGGACCGACCTGCTGTTCCAGCGCTTCATCGAAATCTGGACCTCCGTACCGACGCTCTACCTGCTGATCATCCTGTCCGCGGTTCTGGCGCCGAGCGTCTGGGTGCTGCTCGGCATTCTGCTGCTGTTCTCGTGGACCGCGCTGGTCGGGGTGGTGCGGGCGGAGTTCCTGAGAGGCCGCAACTTCGAATATGTCCGGGCGGCGCGGGCGCTCGGCGCCTCGAACGGGGCGATCATGTTCCGCCACCTGCTGCCCAACGCCATGGTGGCGACGCTGACCTTCATGCCCTTCATCCTGTCGGGATCGATCACCACCCTGACCGCGCTCGACTTCCTGGGCTTCGGCCTGCCGCCCGGCTCGCCGTCGCTGGGCGAGCTGCTCGCTCAGGGCAAGTCGAACCTTCAGGCGCCCTGGCTCGGCATCTCGGGCTTCCTGGTGATCGCCGTGATGCTGTCGCTGCTGATCTTCATCGGCGAGGCCGTGCGCGACGCCTTCGACCCGCGGAAGACGTTCCGGTGAGCCCGCTGCTCTCGGTGCGCGATCTCTCCGTCGCCTTCATGGGCGAGGGCGGAGCCATGCGCGCGGTCGAGGGCGCCTCCTTCGATCTGGCCAAGGGCGAGACCCTGGCGCTCGTCGGGGAAAGCGGGTCGGGCAAGTCCGTGACCGCGCTCTCGATCGTTCGGCTGCTGCCCTATCCGGCCGCTAGCCACCCGTCGGGCGAGATCCTGTTCGGCGGCAAGGACCTCCTGAAGGCGCCGGAGCGCGAGCTTCGGAAGGTCCGCGGCGCCGACATCTCCATGGTGTTCCAGGAGCCGATGACCTCGCTCAACCCGCTGCACACCATCGAGCGGCAGGTCGGCGAGATTCTGGCGGTCCACCGCGGCTGGTCGGCCCCCAGGCGCCGGGCGCGGGTCCTCGAGCTTCTGGAGCAGGTCGGAATTCCGCGGCCCGAGGAGCGGCTCGACGCCTTTCCTCATCAGCTTTCCGGCGGCCAGCGCCAGCGCGTGATGATCGCGATGGCGCTCGCCAACGAGCCCGACCTGCTGATCGCGGACGAGCCCACGACTGCGCTCGACGTGACCGTGCAGGCGCAGATTCTGGCGCTTCTGAAGGAGCTGCAGAGCAGGCTCGGCATGGCGATGCTGTTCATCACCCATGACCTCGGCATCGTCCGGAAGATCGCCGACCGCGTCTGCGTCATGACGGGCGGCAAGATCGTCGAGCAGGGCGCGACGCAGGACGTCTTCCTCCGGCCGCAGCACGCCTACACGAAGAAGCTTCTGGCGGCCGAGCCCAAGGGCGCGCCCCCGGCGTTCGACGGCGCGGCGCGGCCGCTCGTCGAGGTCGAGGACCTGAAGGTCTGGTTTCCGATCAAGAGGGGCTTCTTTCGCAAGACGGTGGGCCATGTGAAAGCCGTCGACGGCGTCAGCGTGACGGTGCGCGAGGGTCAGACCGTCGGCGTCGTGGGTGAATCCGGGTCCGGAAAGACGACCCTGGGGCTGGCCATCCTGCGGCTGATCGCGAGCGAGGGCCGGATCGCCTTCCTGGGCAAGCCTCTCCAGGGTCTCGGCTTCTCCGCCATGCGGCCGATCCGCAAGGAGATGCAGATCGTCTTCCAGGATCCCTATGGTTCGCTCAGCCCCCGGATGCCGGTGCTGGACATCGTTTCGGAGGGCCTCCGCATTCAGGGCGCGCGGCTGACGACCGCCGAGCGGCGCGACGCGGTGGCGCGCGCGCTGAGCGACGTCGGCCTCGACCCCTCCGTCATGGATCGCTATCCGCACGAGTTCTCCGGGGGCCAGCGGCAGCGCATCGCGATCGCCCGGGCGCTCGCTCTGGAGCCGCGCTTCATCGTGCTCGACGAGCCGACGAGCGCGCTCGACATGTCCGTCCAGGCGCAGATCGTCGACCTCCTGCGCGCCGTGCAGGCGCGCCGGAAGCTGTCCTTCCTGTTCATCAGCCACGACCTCAAGGTCGTCCGGGCGCTCGCGAACGAGGTGGTGGTGATGCGCGAAGGCAAGGTGGTGGAGCAGGGCCCGGCGAGCGAGGTGCTGAGCGCGCCCCGGACCGACTACACCAAGGCGCTGCTGGCCGCGGCTTTCGACCTCGACGCGCGGCAGCCGGCCGCGGTCCGTCAATGAGCGGCGGCCGCGATGACCGGCTGGCCGACGCCGAGGCCGCGGCGGAGCTCGAAGGGCCCGAGCTCATCCATGCGGGCTACCGCCGCCTCGAGCGCTGGCGCGTGACGCTGCCGGAAGCCGCCGGGCGCGGCCGCATCGTGCAGGAGCGCGAAGTGCTGCGCGCGGGACCCTGCGTGGCCGCGCTGGCGGTCGACGTCGAGCGCGACCTGCTGGTGCTGATCCGGCAGTTCCGGCTCCCGGCGGCGCTCGCCACCGGAAAGGGCGATCTCGTCGAGGTCGTGGCCGGCCGGGTCGAGCCCGGCGAGGCGGCCGAGGCCGCCGTGGTCCGGGAGATCGAGGAGGAGGCCGGGATCACGGCCCGAAAGATCGTCCGCCTGTTCGACTTCCTGCCGACGCCCGGCATCGTCGACGAGAGCGCGACCCTGTTCCTCGTCTCGGTGGACGCCGCCGACCTGCCGGACCATTCCGGCGCCGCGGCCGAAAACGAGCTCACGCGCCCGTTCGCCGTCACCATAGACGAGGCGATCGAAAGCCTTTCGAATCCGGCGCCTCGGAACGGCTATCTGCTGCTCGCCCTGCAATGGCTCGCGCTCAACCGAGGCCAGCTCCGGCGGCTGCTCGCGGCCTGAACGGGACGCGCTTGCGCCGTTCCGGTTTCGTGCCATACTAGAACGTATGCAGAACGCCATCACCACCTTGCAGGACGGACCGGGGCCCAGAACGGGGTCGCTTGCGGGCGTGTCCGCCGGAATCGCGCGCGGCGTGTGCCGCTACCTTGCGGCCGCCGGCTATGGCTGCCTGCTGGAGACGCCGCTGAGGTCCGGCCGCCGAGCGGACGTGATGGCTATCGGTCCGCAGGGCGAGATCGTCATCGTCGAGATAAAGTCGGGCCCGCAGGACTTCCGCACCGATCGCAAATGGCCGGACTACCGCGAGTTCTGCGACCGTTTCTACTTCGCGGTCGACCAGGCCTTTCCGGTGGCGCTGATACCGGAGGAGGTCGGGCTGCTGATCGCCGACCGCTACGGCGCCGCCGAGCTGCGAGCGAGCGCCCGACACCCTCTCCCGGGCGCCAGACGCAAGGCCGTGTCGCTCGGTTTCGCGCGGCTCGCCGCGCTTCGACTGCAGGCGACGCTGGATCCTCAGGCGCCGCATGGCCTGCTTTGAGGCTCTGATGAGCCGCCACAATTCGCGCACCTTGCGGTCTCAATTCGGAACAATCTGCGCCCGACCTTCGTATTCGGGTGATTCGCAAAGGTGATCTGAAATCTGCTCTCTCGAGGCGCGAACCAACAGCCCCGCGCCGGACGTCCTGCGCGTTGGAGATTTCGATGTCGAACGATGACGTGAACGCGGTGATCCTGCGTCTCGCGCGCACGCTTCAGCGCTGCGGCGAGGACCCGAGGGTGATTTTCTCCGCCCTGATCGGCGCCGCGGCCACGATCTCGGCGGACTTCGGCGTCGACCTCGACCGGCCGGAGGATCTTCGCCGCGCGATCGACGCCGTCATCGAATTCGGCGAGATCAGAGAGCCCGGCGAGGCCAAGGCCACGCTCGGCGCGTCCGTGATCCCGTTCCGGCCCGCGCGCGTCGCCTGACTTCGGCGCGACCCGAGGCATGATCATCCGCGGGGACGGAATCCCGGCGGCCCAAGGCTCCAGTGATGTTTTGACGCCGATGCGCGACGTCGACCATGCGGCCGACGTCGCCGTCGTTCAGCGCGGCGCGCGCTTCGCCAGAATGCGCTGAAGCGTCCGGCGGTGCATGTTCAGCCGGCGCGCCGTCTCCGAGACGTTCCGTCCGCACAGCTCGTAGACGCGCTGGATGTGCTCCCACCGCACGCGATCGGCCGACATCGGGTTCTCGGGCGGCTCGGGCTTGTGATCGCCCGCGCTGAGCGCGCTGTGGATCTCGTCCGCGTCGGCGGGCTTCGCCAGATAGTCGACCGCGCCCAGCTTCACCGCCGTGACGGCCGTCGCGATGTTCCCGTAGCCCGTGAGCACGATGCCCCGGGCCTCGGGCCGCCGGGTCTTCAGGGCCTGGATCACGTCGAGGCCGGAGCCGTCGCCGAGCCGCATGTCGACCACGGCGAAGGCCGGCGGCTTCTTCTCGACAGCCTCCAGCCCGTCCCGGATCGTCTCGGCCACGGTCACGGCGTAGCCGCGCGCCTCCATCGCCCGTCCAAGCCGTTGAACGAATGCGCGGTCGTCGTCGACGATGAGGAGGCTCATCTCCTCGACGGGCTGCGGCGCCGAGGCCGCCACCTGATCAACCATCATCTGCATCGCGTCACTCCGCGATCCGCCGTCCAGTTTGCCAGTCGCGTAGGCGGGCCGCGACCAATCGAAGCACTATACCCCGCGATATGCCGGATCAACCGCGCCGGGCGCAGCCCAGCCGCCCGGCTGCTGCGGACCGCGGGCATAGCGCGCGCGCCCCGCCTCAACGCGGGGCGAGCACCATGGTCATCTGCCGCCCTTCGAGGGACGGATCGCTCTCGACCTTCGCGAGCTCGCCGACTTCCTCGCGGACCTTCACCAGAAGCTTCAGGCCGAGATCCTGGTGCGCCATCTCGCGGCCGCGGAACCGCAAGGTCACCTTGACCTTGTCGCCTTCCTCGAAGAAACGCCGCATCGCCCGGAGCTTCACGTCGTAGTCATGATCATCGATGTTCGGCCGCATCTTGATCTCTTTGACTTCGACGATCTTCTGGTTCTTGCGCGCCTCGGCGGCCTTCTTCTGATTCTGATACTTGTACTTGCCGTAGTCGAGCAGCTTGCAGACCGGCGGGACGGAGTTCGGCGCGATTTCGACGAGATCGAGCCCTGCGTCCTCGGCCGCCTGGAGCGCATCGTTGATCTTCGTGGGGCCGAGATTGCGCCCCTCAGCATCGATGAGCTGAACTTCGAGGACGCGGATCTCCTTGTTGACGCGCGGACCGTCCTTCTGGACCGGCGCGAGAGGCCTCATGGGTCGACGAATGGCGGAATTCTCCTCTGAAGACAAAACAGCGACGGATTTCCAACGCAAATGGCCCCGTGGTCCAGGCACGAGGCTGACGCGTCGCCGGCGCAGCACACGCCGCCCGTCAATCGCCAAGATCGTGACAAACTCTTGCGAAGTCAACGTCAGCCGGGCATCCCGCCGCTGATCGTCGTCCAGAGGAGACCCGCGCCCCTTGAGCCAGTCACCCCCGCTTCCGACGGTGTTCATCGACGGGGACGCCTGCCCGGTGAAGTCCGAAGTCTACCGGGTCGCCGAACGCCACGGGCTGCAGACGGTGGTGGTCGCGAACCGCTTCATCTTCACCCCGCGCGACGCGAAGGTGCGCCTTGAGGTGGTGCCGGCCGGCCCGGACGTCGCCGATGACTGGATCGCCGAGAACGCGAAGGCTCACGACATCGTGGTCACCGCGGACGTGCCGCTCGCCGCGCGCTGCCTGGCCAAGGGCGCGGCGGCGCTCGGTCCGTCCGGCCGCGCCTTCACCGAGGCGAACATCGGAGCCGCGCTCGCGAGCCGCGAACTGATGAGCCATCTGCGGGAGGTCGGGGAGATCACCGGCGGCCCGGGCGCCTTCCGGCCGCAGGACCGTTCGCGCTTCCTGCAGCAGCTGGAGCACGCGGTGGTCCGCGCGCGGCGCGCGCTCGAAGCGCAGGACGGCGCATGACCCGTCGTCGTCTGCTGGCTCTTCTGGGGGCGGCGCCGCTCGCCGCGGCCGGCTGGTTCGGCTGGGCCCGCGGGCGCAACCCGTATTATGACGGGCCGCCTTCGGACCACTTCGACGGCCTGCGCTTCTTCCACCCGGAACAGCCGCCGGACAAGTCGCCGATCCAGGCGTTCCGGGCGCTCCGTCTCGCCGAGAAGGCGCCCTGGCCGGAAAACTGGCCGAGCCCCTTCGCCGACCGGCCGCCGCCGGAAGTCACGGGCCCCGGGCTGCGGGTGGTCTCGATCGGCCACGCCACCCACCTGATCCAGGCCGCGGGCCTCAACATACTGACCGACCCGGTCTGGTCCGAGCGGTGCTCGCCGGTCAGCTTCGCAGGCCCCAAGAGGGTCTGTCCGCCGGGCGTCGCGTTCGAAGACCTGCCCAGGATCGACGTCGTGCTGCTGTCGCACAATCACTACGACCACCTCGACACGGCGACGCTCGCGCGGCTGGTCGCTCGCGACGATCCGCGGATCGTGACCGCGCTCGGCAACGACGTGATCGTGCGGGCGGACGCCCCGCGCGCCCGGGTCGAGGCCCATGACTGGGGCGATCGGGTCGAGCTCGGCCACGGCGTGACCGCTTCGCTCGTCACCGCCTGCCACTGGTCGGCGCGCGGCGTGACCGATCGGCGGAAGGCGCTGTGGACGGCGTTCGCGATCGATGCGGGGGAGGCTGGCCGCGTCTATTTCGCGGGCGACACGGGGTTCTTCAGCGGAGCGCATTTCCGCAAGGCGGCCGCCGAGCATGGCCCGTTCCGCCTCGCGATCCTTCCGATCGGCGCCTATGAGCCGCGCTGGTTCATGAAGGACCAGCACCTGAACCCCGCCGAGGCCGTGGAGGCCTTCAGGCTGCTCGGCGCGGAGCACGCGATCGGCTGTCACTGGGGCGTCTTCCGCCTGACCGCGGAGGCGATCGACGCCCCGGCGGCGGAACTCGCGACCGCGCTTCGTGCGCGCGGCGTCCCGCCTGAGCGCTTCCGCGCGCTCAGGCCAGGAGAGGCATGGGAGGCCTGAGGCTCAGAGGCCTTCGAACAGAGCCGTCGACAGATAGCGTTCGGCGAAGCTCGGGATGATCGTCACGATCGTCTTGCCCGCGGCCTCGGGCCGTCCGCCGACCTCGAGCGCCGCCGCAAGCGCCGCGCCGGACGAGATGCCCACCGGAACGCCTTCAAGCCGCGCGACCAGCCGCGCGGTCTCGAACGACGTCTGGTTTCCGACGGTCACGACCTCGTCGATGACGGACCGATCCAGCACGCCGGGCACGAAGCCGGCGCCGATGCCCTGGATCTTGTGCGGGCCCGGCTGGCCGCCGGAGAGAACCGGAGAATCCTCGGGCTCGACCGCCACGATCCTGAGCGAAGGCTTCCGCGGCTTCAGAACCTGGCCGACGCCCGTGATGGTGCCCCCGGTGCCGACGCCGGACACGACGTAGTCGACCTCGCCGGCGGTGTCGTTCCAGATCTCCTCCGCCGTCGTCCGACGGTGGATCTCGGGATTGGCCGGGTTCTCGAACTGCTGAGGTATGATGGCGTTCGGGATCTCACGCACCAGTTCCTGGGCGCGCGCGACGGCGCCCTTCATGCCTTTGGCGCCCTCGGTCAGGACGAGTTCCGCGCCGAGAAGCGCCAGCATCTTGCGGCGCTCGAGCGACATGGTCTCGGGCATGACCAGGATCAGGCGATAGCCGCGCGCGGCGGCCACGAAGGCCAGCGCGATGCCGGTGTTGCCCGAGGTCGGCTCGATCAGCACGCTGTCCGGCCGCAGGATGCCGTCACGCTCCAGCGCGTCGACCATCGCGACGCCGATGCGGTCCTTCACGCTCGCGATCGGATTGAAGAACTCGAGCTTCGCCAGGATGGTGGCCTTTGCGCCCTTGTGGGCCGCGAGCCGGTCCAGCCGCACCAGAGGCGTGTCGCCGATCGTGTCGGTGATCGAATCGTAGATGCGGCCGCGACCCGGCGCATGCGCGGCGGGCTCGGAAAGTTTGAAAGCGGGCTCGCTCATGCGGATCATCCTCCAGGAACGTCGCGCCGCTCTAGGGCGCGGCGGTTCGGGTCACCGCAAGATAGGCATGACACAGAGGAATGTCGATAAAAGCTAGATTGCCATAATCAGATTGTAAAATCATAGGTCGGGCGGCTGTCCTCGAAGACCGATCGGCGTTCGGCCTCCAGGCAGAGATCCTCCACGGTGATCTCGTCCAGCCGCTCCAGGAAGCTTTCGGAGGCCGACCGGATCATCGGCGTGACGACGTCGGAAACGAGCGGCGAGGGGATGATCTTGCCGTCCGGTTCGCGTCCGCGCCCGTCCGGCTCATCCTCCGGCTCCCCGAGCGCGCCCCGGACGATGTCGGCGATCGAGATGCGGCGGCGTTCGCGGGCAAGCTCGTAGCCGCCGCGAGGGCCGCGCACGCCCTTGAGAATGCCGGCGCGAACCAGAACCTGAAGCAGTGTCTCGAGGTGGCGGGGCGGCAGGCCGTGGCGCGCAGCGAGCGTCTTGGCGGCGATCGGAGTCGGGCGCGCGTGATACGCGATGTCCACGACGGCGGCGACAGCCAACAGACTCCGACGCGGCAGCAAGTTCATGACGTCTCCTCGCGGGATCACCGCCCCGTTGAGCCGAATCCGCCTTCTCCCCTCGCGGTGGGATCGAGCGTCTCGGCCGTCACCACCTTCGCCTGAACGACCGGAGCGACGACAAGTTGCGCGATCCGGGCCCCCCGCGCGACGGCGAACGGCTCGCTTCCAAGATTGACCAGAAGAACTCCGACCTCGCCGCGATAGTCCGCATCCACCGTCCCGGGAGCATTCAGAACCGTAATCCCGTGTCGGAGCGCCAGCCCCGAACGCGGCCGGATCTGGGCCTCAAACCCAAGCGGGAATTGGAGCGCTAGCCCTGTCGGGACAAGAGCGCGGCCCCCGGGAGAAATCACGATCGGCTCCGACTCCGGAACGGCCGCGCGCAGATCCATGCCGGCGGCCGCCGCGGTCTCGTAGGCCGGCGCAGGCAGCCCCTCGGCGTGCGGCAGCATCAGGACGCGCAGCTCCATCACGCCGGCCCAAGCAGCGCGGCCAGACGGTCGACGAGCCGTTCCGCCACCGCGGCCTTGGAAAGCGCCGGCCAGTCCTCGACGCCGTCGGCGGTGACGATGTGCACCCGGTTGTCGTCGCCGCCCATCACGCCGCTGCCCGTGGAGACATCGTTCGCGACGATCATGTCGGCGCGTTTCCGGATGAGCTTGGCGCGGGCGTGCTCGACCACGTTCTCGGTCTCGGCCGCGAAGCCGACGACCAGCGCCGGCCGTCGCAGGCCGTGGGCGACCGTCGCCAGCACGTCAGGGTTCTCGACGAGCGTCAGGGCCGGCGGGCCGCCAGCGCCTTTCTTGATCTTCTGAGCCGCGCCGTCCGCGACCCGCCAGTCGGCGACCGCCGCGGCGAAGACGGCGAGATCGACCGGCAGCGCGGCCTCGACCGCGTTCAGCATCTCTCGCGCCGTCTCGACCCTGACGACCGTCACGCCGGCGGGATCCGGGATCGCCACCGGGCCGGACACCAGCGTGACCTCCGCGCCGGCGCGGGCGGCCGCGGCCGCGATGGCGTGGCCCTGGCGGCCCGAGGACCGGTTCGCCAGCACGCGCACGGGGTCGATCGGCTCATGGGTCGGTCCGGAGGTGACAAGCACCCGGCGGCCGGCGAGCGGGCCGGCCGTGTTCGCGGGGCGCAGCAGCGCTTCGACGGCGGCCACGATCTCCAGCGGCTCGCTCATGCGGCCGAGCCCGCTTTCTCCACGCTCGGCCATCAGGCCGGTCCCCGGCCCGACGAAACGGACGCCGTCGGCTTCGAGGCGCGCCACGTTCCGGCGGGTGGCCGGATGCGCCCACATCGTGGGGTTCATGGCCGGCGCGGCCAGCACCGGAGCCGTGGTGGCGATCAGCGCGGTGGAGGCGAGATCGTTGGCGAGCCCGTTCGCCATCCTGGCCAGAAGATCGGCGGTGGCGGGCGCGACCACCACCAGATCGGCGTCGCGCGCCAGCCGGATGTGGCCGACGTCGTGTTCGTCGGTCAGGTCGAACAGGTTCTGGAAGGCGCGCTCGCCCGTGAGCGTCGCGACCGACAGCGGCGTCACGAACTCGGCGGCGGCCGAAGTCGGGATCGCCCGGACCGAGCAGCCGCGCTCTTTCAGCCGGCGGATCAGGTCGAGCGACTTATAGGCCGCGATGCCGCCGCCGATGATGAGAAGAATGCGCGTCTCGCGCGCGGCGCCGCCCAAGCCTGTCACGGTGAACTCCGGGGTCACCCGAACACATAGAACACGAACGTGATGGCGATCACCCACAGCGCGAGATCGCCCCAGAACGCGCGGCGCTGGACGGCGTGAGCGATCGCCTGGATGCTTTCGTCCGAGAAGGTGAAGCCCCCGCGCACGACGTCCTCGAGCTCCACCGAGGTGCGGTTGACCCGCAGCAGCAGATCCGGGAGGCCCGAGACGCCCCTCGCCAGCTTCCGCAGCTCGTCCGTGGCGCGCTCCGCGATCCCGACGGGGCCGAGATTGCGCTCGATCCATTCCCGCACCACGGGGTCCGCGGTGCGCCACATGTCGAGCTTCGGGTCCAGCGTGCGCGCGACGCCCTCGACCACCACCATGGTTTTCTGAAGCATCAGGAGCTCCGGCCGCGTCTGCATCCGGAACAGTTCGGTGACCTCGAACAGCAGCGTCAGCAGGCGCGCCATGGAGATCTGGTCGGCGGTGCGCGAATAGATCGGCTCCCCGATGGCCCGGAGCGCCCGCGCGAACTCGTCGACGGACTCGTCCGCCGGGACATAGCCCGCCTCGAAATGGACCTCGGCGATCCGCCGGTAGTCCCGCACGATGAAGCCGTAGAGGATCTCCGCGAGGAACCTGCGTTCCTTCATGCCGAGCCGGCCCGTGATGCCGAAGTCCACCGCGATCAGGGTGCCGGCGGAATCCACGAACAGATTTCCCGGATGCATGTCGGCGTGGAAGAAGCCGTCCCGCATCGCGTGGCGCAGGAAAGTCTGCATCAGGTGGCGTCCGAGCGCGGGCAGGTCGTGCCCCGCAGCCGCCAGGCCGGCGCGGTCGGAGAGCTTCACGCCGTCGATCCACTCCAGCGTCAGCACGCCGCGGGTGGTCCTCTCCCAGTCGACCGCCGGCACGCGGAAGCCGGGATCGCCGGCGGTGTTTTCGGCGATCTCCGAGAGCGCGGCCGCCTCCAGACGCAGATCCATCTCGATCGCGACGGAGCGCGCCAGCGTCCGGACCACCTCGAGCGGCCTCAGCCGGCGGGTCTTGGGGACCCAGCGCTCCAGCAGGCGCGCGACGGCGAAGACGGCCGACAGGTCGCGGGAGAAGCGGCGCGCCACATCGGGCCGCACGATCTTGACAGCGACCGCGCGCTCGCCGCCATCCTCGGTCCGCACCACCGCGCGGTGCACCTGGGCGATCGACGCCGCCGCGACCGCCGGCCCGAGCGAGACGAAGCTTGCGGAGAGCGGCGCCCCGAGCGCCTCCACGATGGCCGCCTCAGCGACCTCGTGCGGGAAGGGCGGCACGCTGTCATGCAGCCGTTCGAGGTCGCGCGCGGTCTTGAACCCGACCACGTCGGGCCGCGTGGCGAGGAACTGGCCGAGCTTCACATAGGACGGCCCGAGCCGCTCCAGCGCGTTGGCGAGACCTTCGCCGCCATCCTTGGCGGAGCGTTTCTCGATCAGCCTGCCGAGGCGCAGCAGGGTGCGGGCGAGGGGCGGAAGCTCGAGCGGATCAGCGAGCCGCAGCGCGCCTTCGCGCGCCATGACGAAGCCCCCGCGGGCGAGCCGGAACAGATTCGGGACGGCGCTCAGAACGGGCATCGTCGCGGCCTAGGCGCCCGAACCGGCGCGGAGTGTCCTGAAGCAGGCCACGTCTAGATCCTGAAGCCGACATGGAGCGCCGCGACGCCGCCCGTCATGGGCGTCGCGGCGACCTGCTCGAATCCGGCCTCGCGCATCATGTCCGCGAAGGTCTCGGCGTCCGGAAACTTGCGGATCGACTCGACGAGATAGCGATAAGGCTCGGCGTCGCCCGCCACCATCCGGCCAAGCTGCGGGATGACCCTGAACGAGAACGCGTCGTAGATCCGGTCGAAGCCGGGCACGTCCACCTTCGAGAACTCGAGCACCAGCAGGCGCCCGCCGGGCTTGAGCACGCGGCGCATCTCCTTCAGCGCAAGCGGGACGCGGGGGACGTTCCGGATGCCGAAGGCGATCGTCACGGCGTCGAAGGAGCGGTCGGGAAAAGGCAGGTCCTCGGCGTTCCCCTGGATGAAGGTGACGCGATCGGAGAGCCGCTTCTTGGCCGCGCGCGCGGCGCCGACCTCGAGCATGGCGCCGTTGATGTCCAGCACCGTGACGGCCACCCCCGCCCCGCCGGCGTCGATCGCCCGGAAGGCGATGTCGCCCGTGCCGCCGGCGACGTCCAGCAGGTCGAACCTGCGCGGGCCGCGCGGCAGTCCGATCGACGTGGTCATCACGGACTTCCAGGCCCGATGCAGCCCGCCCGACATCAGGTCGTTCATCAGGTCGTAGCGGGACGCCACCTTGTGGAAGACGTCGTCGACCAGGCCCTGCTTCTCGCTGAGCGGAACGTCGGTGAATCCGAAATGGGTGTCGGTCCCGGCGTCGGGGCCGTGCTGTCGGTCCATGGGCGTCGCAATCCTCGGGCGGGGCGCGCGGACCCTAGCGCGGGGGCGGAGGCGGCGCCAGTCGCGAACGGCCGGACTTGAGCCGCGAGCCCTGCGGCCCGACATTCAGCGCCCCGCCCGCCGCGCCTCCCGAAAGCATCCCGTCATGCCTGAACTTCCCGAAGTCGAGACTGTGCGCCGCGGGCTCGCGCCCGTCATGGAAGGCCGCCGGATCGAGCGGGTGGAGGCCCGTCGGCCGGATCTGCGCTTCCCGTTCCCCGAGCGCTTCGCCGAGCGGCTCGCCGGCCGCACCGTCACCTCGCTCGGCCGACGCGCCAAATATCTGCTGGCCGATCTCGACGACGGCGAGACGCTGGTGATGCATCTCGGCATGTCCGGATCGTTCCGCGTCACCCTGCCGGAGGCCGAGCAGGCGCCTGGCGCGTTCCATCATCCGCGCTCGAAGGCGGCGGCGCACGATCATGTGGCGTTCGCCCTGTCGGGCGGCGCGACCGTGACCTACAACGATCCGCGGCGCTTCGGCTTCATGGCGCTGATCCCGCGAGCCGGCCTCGAGGCGCACCCGCTGTTCCGGCATGTCGGGATCGAACCCCTGGGCAACGAACTCGACGGCGCCCTGCTGGCGCGGCTGTTTCACCGCAGACAGACCAGCCTGAAGGCTGCGCTGCTCGACCAGCGCCTGATCGCAGGGCTCGGCAACATCTATGTCTGCGAGGCGCTGCACCGCGCCCGGCTGTCCCCAAAGCGCCTCGCGGGCTCGATCGCCAGCAAGAACGGCGGCCCCACGGCGCGTTCGGAGCGGCTGGCGCTTGCGATCCGCGAGGTGCTGCAGGCCGCGATCGCGGCCGGCGGCTCGACCTTGCGCGACTTCTCCCACGCTGATGGCGAGCTCGGCTATTTCCAGCATTCGTTCCGGGTCTATGACCGGGAGGATGAGCCCTGCCCGACGCCGGGCTGCCGCGGCGTCGTGAGGCGGATCACGCAGACGGGACGTTCGACCTTCTTCTGCCCCGTCTGCCAGAAATGACGCGACGTCGCCGGCGCCCGCCCCGACAAGCCGCGACGCGGAACCTGATCGTCATCGGGACGGAGCGCCCTATGCTGCCCCGATGATCCGGGCGAGCTCCGGCCGGATGACGCCTGTCGCCCAAGAGGTCTCATGACGCCATCTTTCGAAACCGTCCTGGTCGAGACCCGCGGCGCGGTCGGCCTCGTCACTCTCAACCGACCGAAGGCGATGAACGCGCTCAACGCCCAGCTCGTCCGCGAACTCGGCGATGCGGTGGCGGCGTTCGACGCCGACGACGCCATCGGCGCCGTGGTGATCCGGGGCGGCGAAAAGGCCTTCGCGGCGGGCGCGGACATCCGCGAGATGGCGGAGCAGAGCTTTTCGGACGTCTACCTCGCCGATCTCGGGGCCGCCTGGCGCAGGCTGCTCGACTGCCGCAAGCCGCTGGTCGCCGCGGTTTCGGGTTACGCGCTCGGCGGCGGCTGCGAACTGGCGATGATGTGCGACATCATCATCGCGGCGGAGGACGCCAGGTTCGGCCAGCCCGAGATCACGCTCGGGATCATTCCGGGGTTTGGCGGAACGCAGCGCCTGGCGCGCGCGGTCGGCAAGGCGAAGGCCATGGACCTCGTCCTGACGGGCCGGATGATGGACGCGCAGGAAGCGGAGCGTTCGGGGCTGGTCGCTCGCCTCGTTCCGGCCGAGCGCCTGACCGAGGAGGCGATCGCGATCGCGGACCGCATCGCCTCGCTGCCGCGGGTCGCGACGCTCTCCGCCAAGGAGGCCGTCAACGCCGCCTTCGAGAGCCCTCTGTCCGAGGGCGCCCGCGCCGAGCGCCGCTCGTTCCAGGCGCTGTTCGCGACCGAGGACCAGAAAGAGGGAATGGCGGCGTTCCTGGAGAAGCGGAAGCCGCAGTTCAGGAACCGGTGACGCTCAGCGCGTCACGGGTTCATTGGGCAGTTCGTCCCCGAGGCCGGGCTGCGGCGGCAGGACGTCGGCGAGCGCGTCGCCGCAGCGCTCCACCGCCGCCACGATCCCGTCCGCCAGCCGCCCCTGTTTCGCAGCCGCCACGATCGCCATGACGGTCTCGCGCCAGGTCTCGGGCGCGACGGCGGTGTGCACTCCCTGGTCCGCGATGACCTCGACATGTCTTTCGGCCAGCGCCACGTGGATCAGCACTCCCGTGCGCTCCTTGGTGCGGCCGAGCTTAAGCTCCAGAAAGGCGCGCTCCGCAGCGCGGCGCGCGGCCGACGCCGGCAGCCTGTCCAGGCGCAGAGCGGCCCGCACCCTCGGCGCCGCCGCAAGGGCGGCGAGCGCGGCGAAGATCGCGGCCTGTCCGATGACGATCGACTCCAGCCGCAGGTTGAGCAGCGACAGCGGCCCGGCCGCGAGGATCGCGAGAAAGCCCGCGATGATCAGCGCGACGGCGACGTCGCGCTCCTCGCAAGGCTCGGTCTCGATCACCACCACGATCTCGCCCGCGGTGCGGGCTTCGGCCGCCATCACGGCCTCCGTGATGCGCTTCCGGTCGGCGTCCGTCAGGGCCGACTCATCCTGAGCGCAAGGCGTTTCTCTCACCATCCGCCGGAAGCTCCGCCGCCGCCCGAAGAGCCGCCCCCGCCGCCCCCGAAACCGCCTCCGCCGCCTCCGGACCAGCCCCCGCCGTAACCGCCGGGGCCGCCGATGACCCAGGGGCCATGGCGCCTCGAACTCCCGCCGCCGCCACGCATCGAGCGCCAGAGCACATAGAGGAAGAACAACAGGAACAGGATCATGAAGATGTCGACGACGACCGGAGGCTCTTCCTCCTCGCTCAACTGCGCCGCGCGGGCCTTGTAGTCTTCGGCCTGCCCGGAGAACACCGCCATCACGTCGTCGGCGCCGCGCTCGATGCCGCGCGGTATGTCGCCGGCGCGGAACCGCGGCAGGATCGCGTTCTCGATGATCAGTCGTGAAACGGCATCCGTCAGGTCGCCCTCGAGGCCATAGCCGACCTCGACCCTCACCTTGCGGTCAGCGGGCGCGACGAGCAGGAGCGCCCCGTCATTGCGCTTGGCGTCGCCGAGCTTCCAGGCGCGGAACAGGCGGTTGGCGAAATCCTCGACGCTGGTTCCCTGCAGGGACGGCACCGTCGCGATCGCGAACTGGTGGCCCGTGCGTTCCTGAAAGGATTTGAGCCTGGCGATCAGCGCCTGTTCTTCGGCCGGCGGCAGCACGTCCGCCGCATCCACCACATAATTGGTGAAGGCCGGGAAGGAGAGATCCGCGCGGACGGGCCCGATCGCCGCCAGCACGAGAAGCGTGAGCGCAAGCAGCCTGCCGAGAACGCGCGTTGGCATCATGGCGCAAGCTTAGCCCAAGGGGCCGCCGTCCTCCGGGTCATCCGAAGGACGCGACCAAAGGGAAACGCTCGGCGCCTGAGGCGTCGAGCGGCCCGGTTCAGGTGTTCATCGACTCGAAGAAGTCGGCGTTGGTCTTGGTGGAGCGCAGCTTGTCCAGCAGGAACTCGATCGCGTCGACCGTGCCCATCGGGTTCAGGATGCGGCGCAGAACGTACATCTTCTTGAGCTGGTCGGCCGGGACGATGAGCTCTTCCTTGCGGGTGCCGGACCGCGTGATGTCCATCGACGGGAACACGCGCTTGTCCGAGACCTTGCGGTCCAGGATGATCTCGGAATTGCCGGTGCCCTTGAACTCCTCGAAGATGACCTCGTCCATGCGCGAGCCGGTGTCGATCAGCGCCGAGGCGATGATCGTGAGCGAGCCGCCTTCCTCGATGTTGCGGGCCGCGCCGAAGAAGCGCTTCGGCCGCTGCAGGGCGTTGGCGTCGACGCCGCCTGTCAGCACCTTGCCGGACGACGGCACCACGGTGTTGTAGGCGCGGCCGAGGCGGGTGATCGAGTCGAGCAGGATGACGACGTCGCGCCCGTGCTCCACGAGGCGCTTGGCCTTCTCGATCACCATCTCGGCGACCTGGACGTGGCGCTGCGCCGGCTCGTCGAAGGTCGAGGAGATGACCTCGCCCTTCACGGAGCGCTGCATGTCCGTGACTTCCTCGGGCCGCTCGTCGATCAGCAGGACGATGAGGTAGCACTCGGGATGGTTGGCGGCGATCGCGGTCGCGATGTTCTGCATCATGACCGTCTTGCCCGTCCGGGGCGGCGCGACGATCAGCGCGCGCTGGCCCTTTCCGAGCGGGGCGACGATGTCGATCACGCGGGTCGACATGTCCTTCTTGGTCGGGTTCTCGATCTCCATCCTGAGCCGCTCGTCGGGATAGAGCGGGGTCAGGTTGTCGAAATGGACCTTGTGGCGCGCCTTGTCCGGGTCCTCGAAGTTGATCGTGTTGACCTTGAGCAGAGCGAAGTAACGCTCGCTCTCCTTCGGGCTGCGGATCTGGCCCTCGACGGTGTCGCCGGTGCGCAGCGAGAAGCGCCTGATCTGCGAAGGCGAGATGTAGATGTCGTCGGGGCCCGGCAGGTAGTTCGCGTCCGGCGACCTCAGGAAGCCGAAGCCGTCCTGGAGAACCTCCACGACGCCGCCGCCGATGATGTCGACGTCGCGCGCAGCGAGCTGCTTCAGGATGGCGAACAGCAGTTCCTGCTTGCGCAGGGTGCTCGCGTTCTCGACCTCGAGCTCCTCGGCCTGGGCGAGAATTTCGGTCGGCGACTTGGCCTTGAGATCGAAGAGCCTGACTTCTGGCATCGGTGGCCTTTGGCAGTGGGGTCCGGCGCAGGTCGCCGGGCGGAAGGAAGGAGAGAGGAGACGGACGATCGCCGGGCGGCGCGTCGGCGGAGGACCGGCCGGTCTTCCGTGGTCGTGGCGTCGGAGGGCCTTGGCCCCGCTTACGGGACGTGACGAGCTCTGAGCTGAACCCGCGCGCCGACAACCGACTCTTGAGAGGAATTCCTCTTACCGGGAGACGGGCCGCTCCACAAGGGGCATGCGCGCGGTCACGAGGAATTGGACCGTCAGAAAGGCTTCACGATCACGAGGATGACGATCGCCAGCATCAGCACCGCCGGAACCTCGTTGATGATCCGGTAGAAGCGTGCGGAGCGGACGTTCCGGTCATTCGCGAAATCGCGCGTGTAGCGGGCCAGCATCCCATGGATCCCCGAGAGGATCAGAACCAGCAGCAACTTGGCGTGCAGCCAGCCCGACGTCATCCAGCCGCCCTGCCAGACCAGCGTGAGGCCGGCGAGCCAGGTGACGATCATCGAGGGCGTGGCGATGCCTCTCAGCAGCCGCCGCTCCATGACCTTGAAGGTCTCGGAGGTCTCGGAGCCGGCCGCGGCGCCGACGTGATAGACGAACAGGCGCGGCAGATAGAGCATCGCCGCCATCCAAGCGATCACCGCGGCGACGTGCAGCGCCTTGATCCAGAGATAGACGTCCATCTGCCCTCGAATCGGACCGCGCGCGGAAACGGCGTGCGCAGCGGCAGCCTACCGGTTTCGCCGGACGCGCGCCACGAGCTGGCCGACATGCTCCGGCGGCGTGTGCTGCCGCACCCCGTGCCCGAGATTGACCACGAGCGGCGCGCCGCCGAGCTCCTCGAGCACCCGGTCCACCGCCCGATCGAGCGCGGCGCCGCCTGCCATCAGGGCCAAGGGATCGATCGCCCCCTGCAGCGCGACCCCGGCGGGAACGGCCGCGCGGGCGGCCCGCAGGTCCTCGGAGGTCGCGAGCCCGAAGGCGTTGGCCGGAACGGCGCGGGCGAAGCCGGCGAGCTTCGCCCCTGCGCCGCGCGGAAACGCGAGGATCTTCGCGTCCGGAACCCTGGCCCTGACCCGTTCGCAGAGCGCCCTGATCGGCTCGGTCGACCAGCGGGTGAACTCGTCGGGCGGCAGGTCGCCGCTCCAGCTGTCGAAGATCTGGACGGCGTCGGCGCCGGCCTCGAGCTGCGCGACCAAGTGAGCCGCGGAGGCTTCGACGAGACGATCGATGAGTTCGCTGAAGGCCTCCGGATCACGATAGGCGAGCAGCCGGGCGGGCGCCTGCTCGTCGCCGCCGCGGCCGGCGACCATGTAGGTCGCGACCGTGTAGGGCGCGCCGCAGAAGCCGATCAGCGCCTTCTCCGGCGCGAGCTCGGAGCGGACGCGGCTCACCGTCTCGTAGACCGGGGCCAGCATCGCCAGATCGATCTCGTCCCGCAGGCGTCCGAACTCGGCGCGCGACGTCACCGGCTCGAGCCGCGGACCTTCGCCTTCGACGAAACCGACGTGCTGCCCGAGCGCGTGCGGGACGACGAGGATGTCGGAGAACAGGATGGCGGCGTCGAAGCCGAACCGGCGGATCGGCTGCAGCGTCACTTCGGTCGCGAGAGCGGGCGTGTAGCAGAGATCGAGGAAGCCGCCGGCCCTGGCCCTGAGCTCCCGGTACTCCGGCAGGTAGCGCCCCGCCTGCCGCATCAGCCAGACCGGAGGCGTCGGGAGCGCTTCGCCGGAGAGCGTCCTGAGGAAGAGGGACCCGTCTCTCGGAGGCGTTTCTCTTCTCTCGACCACAGGCGCGCTCACTCGAGCCTCTCTTCCAGACTCTAAGATTCGAGTCTTTCTGCTTCTTTTTCTAGGCAGGCGGATTACAGCCGTTACGAGCCCTCCACAACCCGTCCACAGCCAAGCGCGCGTTAACCATCCGTTAACGCCTGTGGCGAGCCGTGCTTCGCCGGGCGGTTAAGGAGTTGTTCACCATTTCCACGGCGCCGCCTTTCACGGCTCTCCCGCCGCGCAGGGGTGTTGATGAAAATGGCCGCCTCGGCGACAGTACGGTCTCGCCTCGCGGAAGCGGCTCAGTTCATCCACAGCCGTCCACCGCCTCCTCGACAGCCTTTCGCTAGGCCGTCCCTCCGCGCTGCAGCCTCCATGTCGTCGCCGAACTCCTTCCACTTCCATCTCGTATCCGACGCGACGGGCGAGACGCTCGTCGCGGTCGCGCGCGCCGCCGCCTCGCAATATGCGGGGATCTCGAGCGTCGAGCATGTCTACCCGCTGGTGCGCTCGGTCCGTCAGCTCGAGCGGGTGCTGGACGAGATCCAGTCGGAGCCCGGCATCGTGCTCTACACGCTGGTCGAGGCCGAGCTGATCGAGATGCTGGAGAGCCGCTGCCGCGATCTCGGCTGTCCGTGCCTGTCCGTGCTCGCGCCGGTGTTCCAGATGTTGCGGTCCTATCTGGGAGCCGAGCAGGCCAACACGCCGGGCGCCCAGCACGCGCTGAACGCGGGCTACTTCCAGCGAATCGAGGCGCTCAACTACACCATGGCGCATGACGACGGTCAGGAGGCCGGCGGTCTCGCCGAAGCCGACGTCGTGCTTCTCGGGGTGAGCCGCACCTCCAAGACGCCGACCTCGATCTACCTCGCCAATCGCGGCGTGAAGACCGCCAACATCCCGCTGGTGCCCAACCTGCCGCCGCCCTTCGGCCTCGACAAGCTCAAGGGTCCGCTGATCGTGGGGCTTGTGGCGACGCCCGAGCGGATCGTCGCGATGCGCCACAATCGCATTCTCGGCCTCGAGGGCCAGGCCGCCGGCGTTCTGGGGGACGGCGCCTATGTGGATCCGGAGGCCGTGGCGTCCGAGGTGATGGAGTCGCGCCGGTTCTGCGCCCGCCATGGCTGGCCGACCATCGACGTCACCCGCCGTTCGATCGAGGAGACCGCCGCGTCCGTGATCGCGATGCTGACCGAACACCGGGCGAAGCGCGCGGCGGAAGCGCGATGAGCGGGCTTTGGCTCGAGCAGGCGCCGCCGGCGCTTGCCTCGAAGAGCGAGATAAGAGCGCACATCCTGCGGGAAGCAGGGCTCGCGCCCGAGGTCCGTCCCTCCCAGGTCGACGAGCGTGACGTGGAGGCGCGCCTGGGCGCCGCGGAGACGACGCCGCCCGGCGTCGCGCGCGCCCTCGCGGGCGCCAAGGCCGCGGAGGTGTCCGGGCGCTATCCCGACCGGCTGGTGATCGGCGCCGACCAGACGCTCGCGCTTGGCGCCGAACGCTTCACCAAGCCGGTCGATGCGGCGGCCGGACGCGAGCAGCTTCGGCGGCTCTCCGGGCGCACCCACAGCCTGTTCTCCGGGGTCGCGCTGGCCCGGAAGGGTCAGGTGCTGTGGAGCTTCGTGGACGAGGCGCGGCTGACCATGAGGCCGCTGTCCGGCGATTTCATCGAGGCCTACCTCGCGGCGGCCGGCCCGGACATCCTGAAGAGCGTCGGCGGGTATCAGTTCGAAGGGCTCGGGGCCCATCTTTTCGATCATGTCTCGGGGGACTTCCGGACCATTCTCGGACTGCCTCTCCTGCCGCTGTTGTCCGCCTTGCGTGACCTGGGAGCGATACGGGCGTGAGCGGTCCGAAAGCCTGCGTGATCGGCTGGCCGGTGCGGCAGTCGCGCTCTCCGATGATTCACCGGTACTGGCTGCGGCTCTATGGCGTCGCAGGGGCCTATGAGCTCGCCGAAGTCCCGCCGGAAGAGTTCGAGAGCTTCGTGGGGAACCTGGCCGACCGGGGCTTCGTCGGCGGCAACGTGACGGTCCCGCACAAGGAGGCGGCGTTCCGCGCTCTCGGGGCGTCCGAGCCCAGCGCCTCGGCGCTCGAGGCGGCGAACACCCTCTGGCTGCAGAACGGGGTTCTCTGTGGCGCGAACACCGACGGCTTCGGGTTCCTCGCCAATCTGGACGCCGCGGCCGCCGGCTGGGAAGGCCGCCGCCGCCTCGCCGTGGTTCTCGGCGCAGGGGGCGCGGCCCGCGCGGTCGCGGCCGCGCTCGCCGAGCGGGATTTCGCGCGCGTCACGGTGGTGAACAGGACCGCGTCCCGCGCCTTCGAGGTCGCGCGCCTCGCGGGCCGGGCCGGCGAGGCCTATGGGCCGGACGATCTGCCCGAGCTGCTGGCGGAGGCGGACCTTCTGGTCAACGCGACGTCGCTCGGCATGACGGGCAAGCCGCCGCTGGAGATCGAGCTCGCGCCGCTTTCCCGCACGGCCGTGGTGACCGATCTGGTCTATGCGCCGCTCGAGACCGATCTGCTCGCTGCCGCCCGCGCCCGAGGAAACGTGGTGGTCGACGGCCTCGGCATGTTGCTCCATCAGGCCGCGCCGGGCTTCGAGCGCTGGTTCGGCGTCCGGCCGGAGGTGACCGACGAACTGCGCCGGATCGTCGTCGACGACCTGCTCGGCCGATGATCGGGGCGAATGACGCCTCCCCGGACATGCTCGTCATCGGCCTGACAGGCTCGATCGGCATGGGCAAGACCACCACCGCCCGGCTGTTCGCGGAGGAGGGCGCCGCCGTGCATGACGCCGACGCGGCGGTCCACGCGCTCTACAGGGGAAAGGCTGCGCCGCTGATCGAGGCCGCGTTCCCGGGCACGACGCGCGCCGGCGAGGTGGACCGAAAGGAACTGGGGAAGAGAGTGCTGGGCGACGCGGCGGCCCTCGCGAAACTGGAGGCGATCGTCCATCCTCTGGTGCGCGAGGCGGAGGCCGAGTTCCTGCGCGACGCCCGCGCAAGAGGCGTGCGGGTGGCGGTGCTGGACATCCCGCTGCTGTTCGAGAGCGGTCGCGCCCGGCAGATGGACGCGGTCGTGGTGGTGAGCGCCGGCGAGGCGGAGCAGCGACGCCGGGTGATGGAAAGACCGGGAATGACGGAAGAGACCTTCCGGCGCGTGCTCTCGCGGCAGATGCCGGACGCCGAGAAGCGCGCCCGCGCGGACATCGTCATCGACACTTCGGGCGGCGTCGAGGACGCGCGCGCTCAGGTTCGCGCGGCTCTCGCGCGCCTTCTGGGGCGCTGACGCATGCGGGAGATCGTGCTCGACACCGAGACGACCGGGCTCGATCCGCTGACCGGCGATCGGGTGGTCGAGATCGGCTGCGTGGAGCTCCTCAACCGCATCCCGACGGGCGCGACGTTCCACGTCTACCTCAACCCCGAGCGCGACATGCCCGAGGAGGCCTTTCGCGTTCACGGGCTGTCAGCCGAGTTCCTGTCGGACAAGCCGCGTTTTGCGGACGTGGCGGATGAGTTCCTGGCGTTCGTGGCCGAAGGCGCGCTGGTCATCCACAACGCCTCGTTCGACATGGCCTTCCTGGACGCCGAACTGAAGCGCCTGGGCCGCGCGCCGATCGGTCGGGAGCGCGTCGTCGACACGCTGATGCTGGCGCGCAGGAAGAATCCGGGCGGCGCGAACTCGCTCGACGCCTTGTGCCAGCGTTACGGGATCGACAATTCGCGCCGGACCAAGCACGGCGCGCTGCTCGACAGCGAGATCCTCGCCGAGGTCTATCTCGAGCTGCTGGGAGGCCGGCAGGCGTCCCTTGGGCTGTCGCATCTCGCCGGCCGGGCGCTTGCGCGCGGCGCTGGCGTGGCGGCCCGGCCGACGCCGCTCGCTCCACGTCTGACGGAGGCCGAGGTCGCGGAGCATCTCGCCTTCGTGGCGACGCTCGGCGGCGAACCGATCTGGCGGGAATACATGGCCGCCGCCGAGGCGGCGGCCTGAGGCCCGAAGCTCAGGCGTTGCCCTGAGCTTCTTCGGCGCGTGCGCGGTAGAGAGCCGCGAAGTCGACCGGATCGATCATCAGCGGCGGGAAACCGCCGTTGCGGACGGCGTCGGCGACGATCTGGCGCGCGAACGGGAACAGCAGGCGCGGGCACTCGATCATCACCACCGGATGCAGCTGCTCCTCCGGGATGTTGATGACCCGGAACACGCCGCCGTAGGAGAGGTCGACGCGGAAGACGAGGCTGTCGTCATCCTTGGCCTGGCCTTCGATCGCGAGCTCGACGTCGAAATCCGCCTCGCCGACCTGGCGCGCGTTGACGTTGACCTTGATCTCGATCTGCGGCGCGGTCGTGCGCGGCGCGAGCGAGCGGGGGGCGTTCGGGTTCTCGAACGACAGATCCTTGACGTACTGCGCCAGGACGTTGATGGCGGGGGCGTTGTTCTCGCCCGCGGGCGCGCCGTTGTTGCTGGCCATGCGTCTCGTCTCTATCGGCTCGAGGGAACGTCGGGCGCATCACATGAGGCCGCGACGGTGGCGCGGCGTAGCATGACGTTCGCGCGCGTCGCAAGGCGGTCAACCGTGTCCCGACGAAGAGCCTGTCAGACTTCCCGCCTGCCGGTGGGCTGCACTTCGCGCCACTCCTGCCGGTCGAGGTCGAGCATCTCGGCCTGGGCGCGGCCCGCCTCGCGGCGCGGCGCCCGCGGCGGCACGGGCTCCGCGCCGCCGATCAGCCGACGCAGCCGCTCCCGGACTTCCGGCACCAGAGCCAGAACCCCGAGCGCGTCCGTGATGAAGCCCGGGATGGTGAACAGCAGACCTGCGAGGCCGCGGAGACTGTGGGATTTGTCGAGCGCGATCGACATCAGTCCGCCGCCGCTTCGGGCGCGGACCTTCGCCTCGCTGAACAGGGAGCCGAGCATTGCGACCCCGATCAGCGAGATGCCGAGCTGAAGCAGGACCGCCTTGCCGAAGCCGATGGCGCTCGCGACCAGCACGAACGCGATCAGCTCCGCGACCGGCAGGATGAGTATCATAGCGAGGATGCGAGGCATGACGTGTCCGTGAAGATCCTTGATGCCGAACGACTTAGGTCATCATGTGGGAGCTGATGTGCGTGTGATTCAAGCGCTGCCGCGATAGCGTGACTGGAATCGGGCGCCGCGTTCATCACATATAGGGTGCTACGGCGAAAATCGCCGTAAGCACGGCCCGACAGACTGCGAGACGAGATGAGCGACGGCTTCGACATCTACACTGTGATCATTCTCGTGCTGGCGGTGTTCATCTTCCTCCGGCTGCGGTCGGTGCTGGGCACCCGGACCGGCAACGAGCGGAGGCCGAGCGACCCCTTCGTGGGCCGCCCGCAAGCCAAGCCCGAGCCGGCGAACGACAAGGTGATTCCGCTGCCGCAGCGGAACTCCGAGCCGCAGCGGCCAGCCGCGGAAGCGGTGGAGCCAGAGCCTGGACCGCGCTGGGAGGGCCTCGTCGAGGCCGACAGCCCCGCGGCCGGCGGCCTCGACCAGATCGCCCAGGAGGAGAACGGCTTCGACGCCCGTGGTTTCGTGGCCGGAGCGCGCAGCGCCTATGAGATGATCGTGACGGCCTTCGCGGCCGGTGACCGCAAGACCCTGAAGCCGCTGCTGGCCCGCGACGTCTTCGAGAGCTTCTCGAACGCGATCGCCGAGCGCGAGAATCGCGGCGAGACGATGGAGTCGAACTTCGTCTCGATCGACAAGTCCGAGATCACGGGGGCCGAGGTGGTCGGGCGGACGGCGCAGATCACCCTGCGCTTCGTCTCGAAGCTCATCACCGTGACCCGCGACCGCAGCGGCGCGGTGATCGACGGAAGCCCGACCGAGATCGTCGATCTCGTGGATGTGTGGACCTTCGCGCGGGAGCTCAACTCCCGCGACCCGAACTGGCGCCTGGTGGCCACCGGCTCCTGACGGCGGCGCATCCGGTGCGCGGCTGGCGCGCCGCGATCGCGGCCTGCGTTGCGCTGGCCGCGGCGTCCGGGGCGGAGGCGGCGTCGCCTCCGCTCACCCCCCTCTCATTCTCCGAACTCAACGGCTGGGCGCAGGACGACCACGCGGCCGCCTTCGCGACTTTCGCCGCGTCGTGCCGGGCGATCCGTGACAAGGTCTCGCCGTCGCGGGCCGCGCTTCCGCCGAGCGCCGCGCTTCAGCAGACCTGCGAGGAGGCGATCTCGCTCGGCGAGCCGGACGCGGCTGGCGCGCGCGCCTTCTTCGAGCGGGCGTTCCGGCCTTTCCTCGTGGGCGAGGGGATGCTCACCGGATATTACGAGCCGGAGGTCGCCGGCTCGAGGACGCCGGTCGGGAGACTGGACACGCCCCTCCTGGCGCGGCCAGCAGATCTCGTCACGATCCCGGACGGAGAAACCCTGCCCGGCGTCCCGGCAGGGCTGGGGGGCGCGCGCAAGACCAGCGGCGGCGGCTTCGAGCCTTATCCGGATCGCGCGGCGATCGAGGACGGCGCTCTGGCGGGCCAGGGCCTCGAACTGGTGTATCTGGACCGGATCGACGCATTCTTCGTCCACATCCAGGGTTCGACCCGCGTGCGGCTTCCGGACGGCTCCTCCGTCAGGCTGGCGTTCGATGGCCGCAACGGGCGCAAGTTCAGCGGGATCGGTCGACTCCTGGTCGAACGGGGCGCGATGACGAAAGCCGGCGCGTCGATGGCCGGGATCCGGGCATGGCTTGCGGCCAACCCGCAGCAAGGCCGTGAACTGATGCGCCAGAACGCCTCCTACATCTTCTTCCGCATCGACGACGCGCTCCAGGACAGCGACGGCCCGCGCGGCGCCCAGAACGTGCCGCTGACTCCGGAGCGCAGCATCGCGGTCGATCGCGGCCTGTGGTCGTACGGGCTGCCTTTCTGGCTCGACAGCCGCTTCCCCGACGGCAAGCCGATCCGCAGGCTGACGGTCGCCCAGGACACGGGGTCGGCGATCCTGGGCGCCGCGCGCGCGGATTATTTCGCCGGGACCGGAGACACGGCCGGCGCGGTCGCGGGCGGCATGAAGCAACAGACCCGCTTTGTCGTGCTGCTGCCGCGTGGCGACGCGGCTGCGGGACAATGAGCGGCGGAAGGCGCCGCCGGGTCGTCTCCGAGGCCGAGCTCGCGCTGTGGATGAAGGTCGCCGAGACGGTCGAGCCGCTCCCCGGCCGCGCTCTCCCCGAACCTGCGGCGCAGCCAGCCGCGCCCAAGCCGATCGAAGAGCGTCCCGCCCCGCCGCCATCGGCTCCTGTCGTCGCGCCAAGATCCGTCCGCCAGCCTGCGCCGCCGCCGCTGGCGCCCCTTGAGGCGAGGCTGCGGCGGAGGCTGGCGCGCGGCGTGGTCGACATCGACGCTCGCGTCGACCTCCACGGCCTGAGGCAGGACGAGGCGCACCGGCGGCTCGCCTCGTTCCTGATCCGCGCCCAGGCGCAGGGTCACAGGGTGGTGCTGGTGATCACCGGCAAAGGCCGCCCGGGCGCCGAAGACGCCTTCGGCTCCGAACGCGGCGTGCTTCGCCGGTCCGTGCCGCACTGGCTGAGCTCTCCGGCCGCCCGTGACGTCGTGATCGGCTTCGAGCCCGCCGACCCCGTCCATGGCGGCGCCGGCGCGCTCTATGTCCGGATCAGGAAGAGCGGCCGGCGCTGAAGCCGCCTCACAGGATGAAGCGGCTCAGGTCGGCGTTCTTGGCGAGGTCGCCGACATATTTGCGGACGTAGTCGCCGTCGACCACGACCGTCTCGCCGCCGCGGTCGGCGGCGGTGAAGCTGATCTCGTCCAGCACCCGCTCCATCACGGTCTGCAGCCGGCGCGCGCCGATGTTCTCGACGCTGGCGTTGACCTCGACCGCGATGTCGGCGAGCGCCGCGACGCCGTCCTCGGTGATGTCGAGCGTCACGCCTTCCGTCGCCATCAGGGCCACGTACTGCTTGACGAGGCTCGCCTCGGTGTCGGTCAGGATCCGGACGAAGTCCTCGCGGGTGAGCGCGTTGAGCTCGACGCGGATCGGCAGCCGCCCCTGCAGTTCCGGCAGCAGGTCGGAGGGCTTGGCGACGTGGAAGGCGCCCGACGCGATGAACAGGATGTGGTCGGTCTTCACCGGCCCGTGCTTGGTCGCGACCGTGGTGCCCTCGATCAGCGGCAGCAGGTCGCGCTGCACGCCTTCGCGGCTGACGTCGCCGGCGCGGCCCTCGCGGGCGCAGATCTTGTCGATTTCGTCGAGGAACACGATGCCGGCGTTCTCGACGGCCTTGATGGCCTCCGCCGTGAGCTGCTCCTGGTCGAGCAGCTTGTCGGACTCGTCGGCGATGAGCTGGTCGCGCGCGTCCCTGACGAGCACGCGCCGCGCCTTTTTCTGGCCCTGGAAGGCTTTGCCCATGAGGTCGCCGAGCGAGATCATGCCGACCTGTCCGGGCATGCCGGGGATCTCCATCATGGCCGGCCCGGAGGACGCGACCTCGATCTCGATCTCCTTGTCCTCCATCTCGCCCGCCATCAGCTTCCGGCGGAAAGACTCGCGGGTCGCGGGGCTCGCGGCGGGCCCGACCAGCGCCACCAGGATGCGCTCCTCGGCGGCGAGCTCCGCCTTCGCGCGGACGTCCTTGCGCCGGGTCTCGCGCACCAGGCCGATCGCCACTTCGACCAGGTCGCGGACGATCTGCTCGACGTCGCGGCCGACATAGCCGACCTCGGTGAACTTGGTGGCCTCGACCTTCAGGAAGGGGGCGTTGGCGAGCCGGGCGAGCCTGCGCGAGATCTCGGTCTTCCCGACGCCGGTCGGGCCGATCATCAGGATGTTCTTCGGCAGCACCTCTTCCCGCAGCGCGCCCGTCAGCTGCAGGCGACGCCAGCGATTCCTGAGCGCGATCGCGACGGCGCGCTTGGCGTCGCGCTGGCCGACGATGTGGCGGTCGAGCTCGGAAACGATTTCACGGGGGGAAAGATCGGTCATGCGGGTGTTCGGGATCTCAGGACGATGAGGGAACGGCGGCGCGCAGCGAAGGCGGCAGCGGCGCCAGCGCGAGGCGACGGGCGGGACGCCATCCGGCGCCGAGCGCCACGACGACGACGCCCAGGATGACGAGCGTCAGAGCGAAGATCGTGGCCGAATCGAACTGCGCGCGGGTGATCAGCGCTCCGATCGCCGCGCCGAAATAGATCAGGCCCGACATCAGCAGGGCGCGGCGGTCGACGACCAGCGCGACCAGCGCCAGCGCCGCCAGGATCGCGACCGCGACAGCCGCCTCCGACGGCGTGGGGCTGGCCGGGTCGGCGACCACGAAGCTCAGCAGCGCGTGCACGATCATCGGCGCCGCCAGCAGATGCAGCCAGAAGCCGTTGTCGCTCGCGAGCGTCCGCCGCTCCGGGTCGCGCAGGTCGAAGGTCATGGCGGCGCCGAACACGAGCAGGCCAAGGACCAGCAGCAGCTCGCGCCAGCGTTGCTCCAGAAGCGCCTCGGCGTGCAGCCCCAGCAGGGCGAGCCCGAGCCCGATCGCGCTGGCCGCGACCAGAAGCGTCGAGAACGGCAGCCGGAAGCGCAGGCGGAACGCCGCCGCGGCCGCGAGGGCCGCCGTCGCGACCCAGGGCGCCTGCGCGCTCAGCGGATCGTCGAGCTCGCGCCCTTCCAGCGCCAGCGACGCGCTCATGGCGGCGTAGATCGAGAACGCCGTGGCGAGGACGATGCTCGGCAGCACCAGACGCTGCCGGCGCGTGAAAACCTCCGCGAGCGCCCAGATGAGCGCTGCGCCCGCGGCCATCCCGGCCGCCATCGCCTGCGGCGGCAGGAGCGCGGACATGGCGAGCTGAAGCCCCGCCAGCAGGGCGACGAGTCCGACGCTCATGAAGACGTCGTGGAAGCCGCGCACGAAGCGCACGTCCTCGCGGTCGGGCGCGTCCAGCGCGTCCGGCGCCGCCTCGGCCCGACCGGCGAGGAAGGCCCGCAGCCGCTCCGCCTGGCCGGCGTCGATCACGCCCGCCGCCACGGCGGAGTCCAGATCGTCAGCCGACGGTCTCAAGGCTCTCAACAGTCAGGTTGTCGTTGGTGTAGACGCAGATCTCGGCGGCGATCTTCATCGCCTTGCGCACGATGGTTTCGGCGTCGGCCTCGGTGTCGATCAGCGCGCGCGCGGCGGACAGCGCGTAGTTGCCGCCGGAGCCGATCGCCGCGACGCCGTTCTCGGGCTCCAGCACGTCGCCATTGCCGGTGATGACTAGCGCCGTGTTCTTGTCGGCGACCAGCATCATCGCCTCGAGATGGCGGAGATAGCGGTCGGTCCGCCAGTCCTTGGCGAGTTCGACCGCGGCGCGCAGCAACTGTCCGGGATACTGTTCGAGCTTCGCCTCGAGCCGTTCGAACAGCGTGAAGGCGTCGGCGGTGGCGCCCGCGAAGCCTGCGATGACCTCGCCCTTGGCGATCCTGCGGACCTTTCGCGCAGTGGCCTTCATCACGGTCTGGCCGAGGCTGACCTGGCCGTCGCCGCCGATCACGACACGGCCGCCCTTGCGCACGAGCAGGATCGTCGTGCCATGCATCTGATTGTCGGACATTGAGGCTCCGGAGGAGAATTCGGAGCCTCAAGTAATCATTCGCGAGCGGTTCGCAACTTGGCCGTACGGGCCCGGGCGGGAGCCGGGCCCGGCGCCCCGGGACGGTGGAACCCGGACGCCGGGCGGCAGCGATCGATTGGTGCGGTCAGTGGCCGCTCGACAGGCCCCGCGAGGCCTCGAACAGGAACCAGGCGCGACGCTCGGCGTCGTCGATCCAGTTCTCGAGCAGGCTCTCGCTCGCGACGTCGTCATGATCGTCGCAGAGGTCATGGACCTCCTTCATGCGCACCACCATGTCGAGATTGTCCTGGCGGAGCTCGGCCAGCATGTCGAGCGGCTCCACGAAGTCCGCGTCGTTGTCGGCGAGCCGCTGCAGCCGGGCGATGTGGCCGATCGAGCGGAGCGTCGTGCCGCCGATCTTGCGCACGCGCTCCGCCATGTCGTCGGTGGTCGCGAGGATCTGCGCCGCCTGCTCGTCCAGCATCAGATGGTAGTCGCGGAAGTGCGGTCCGCTGACGTGCCAGTGGAAGTTCTTGGTCTTGAGGTACAGCGCGAAGGTGTCGGCGAGCAGCGCGTTCATCGCGCCTTCGATGTCGCGCGTGGCGTTCGAGCCGAGCCGCGTCGGGGTGGCGAGCGGCGCCTTCCGACGGGTCTTGGCGTCCTGGACCTCGGTTTCGGGCGTCTTGGCGCCGGCGGCCTTGCCGCTCGCGCTTTTGCTCTGCGTGTTCTTCGCCATTGGAGGCGGCTCCGGATTGAAAGCCCGTCGCGCCGAGGGGGCCTTGGGGTCGAGCATGAGGAGGGCCGCGGCGCCGGCTTCAGGCGAGGTATGTTTTGCGTCGGCGATGTCGAGGGTCCCGGACGCCTTGATTTTCGAGGGGCCGGCGGGCATTGGGTCCGTCTGGGCGTCGGACCATGGCTCTGACGCGCAGGCCGTGATAGTCACGCGCCGTTCCGATCCCAGACATGCGCGCCAGACGCGCCCGGAGACGCGCCCATGCGACGGGGCGAAGTGACGAGGAAAACCGCCGAGACCGAGATCGAGCTGTCGCTCGACCTCGATGGCGTCGGCGCGTCGAAGATCTCGACGGGCGTCGGCTTCCTCGACCACATGCTCGAGCTTCTCTCGCGCCACGCGATGATCGATCTCGAGGTTCGGGCGCAGGGCGACACGCATGTCGACTTTCACCACACCACCGAGGATGTCGGCATCGCGCTCGGACAGGCGGTGCGGCAGGCGCTCGGCGACATGAAGGGCCTGACGCGCTACGCGGACGTCCACATGCCGATGGACGAGACGCTGACGCGCGTCGCGATCGACGTCTCGGGCCGGCCGTTCCTGGTCTGGCGGACGGAGTTCACCGCCCCCAAGATCGGCGAGTTCGACACCGAACTGGTGCGGGAGTTCTTCCAGGCTTTCGCCAGCCATGCGGCTGTGACGTTGCATGTCGAGACGCTCTATGGCGTCAACGCCCATCACATCGCGGAGTCCTGCTTCAAGGGGCTTGCGCGCTGCCTGAAGGCGGCGCTTGCGATCGATCCTCGCGCCGGCGACCGGCTGCCCTCGACCAAGGGCCGGATCGGCGACTGACAAGGTTTTCGGAATGCGGAACTGGCTGATCTATGAACCGCCGGGCGGCGTGCGGCCGACGCTTGAGGGCGTCGAGGCGTTCGTCACCGTCCGGGAGGGCTTCTCCAAATTCGCGTTCCTGGTCCCGCTGGTCTGGCTCGTCTGGCGCAGGTGCTGGGCGGCCCTCGTGATCTACGTGCTGGTCGAGATCGCCCTCGCCTTCATCGTCCGATGGGCGGGCGTCGGACCCGGCGGGACGATCGTGCTCGCCTTCCTGCCGAATCTGGCGGTGGGCCTGGAAGCCGCATGGCTGCGCGCGCGTTCCCTCGAGCGGCGCGGCTACCGGCTCGCAGGGTCCGCCCTCGCCCGCACCCAGGAGGAGGCGGAAGCGCACTTCTTCCAGGAGTGGCTCGGCGAGACGGCGCATGAGCGCGCGACCCCGCCGCGTGACGCCGGCGGCTACCGGCCGCATCCCTCCATGGTCCTTGGGCTCTTCCCGCAGCCGGGCGGCGCGCGGTGACGACCGCCATCGTCGACTACGGAGCCGGCAATCTCCGCTCGGTGGAGAAGGCCCTGGAGCGCGCAGGCGCGCGCGACATCCGGATCACCAGCGATCCTGAGGCGATCGCCGGCGCCGACCGCATCGTCCTGCCCGGCGACGGGGCCTTCCCGGACTGCCGCGCTGCGCTCGGCGACGTGTCGGGGCTGGGAGACGCCCTGCATGAGGCGGTGAAGGTCCGGGGGCGTCCTTTCCTCGGCATCTGTATCGGCATGCAGATGCTCGCCACCGAAGGCGAGGAGTACCGGCCGACGCCGGGCCTCGGCTGGATTCCCGGCCGGGTGATGCGGATCGAGCCGGGCGAAGCCGATCTGAAGGTCCCGCATATGGGCTGGAACACGCTAGAGGCGCGCCGGCCGCATCCGCTGCTCGACGGCCTCGCGCTTGGGCCGCAGGGCCTGCACGCCTATTTCCTGCACGCCTACCACCTTGTTCCCGACGATCCTGCGGACGTGGTGGCTACGGCGTCCTATGGCGGTCCGGTGACCGCTCTGGTCGCGCGCGACAATGTCGCTGGCGTCCAGTTCCATCCCGAGAAGAGCCAGCGCCTCGGCCTGGCCCTGCTCGAAGCATTTCTGCGGTGGCGTCCGTGATCCTTTATCCTGCGATCGATCTGAAGGGCGGCTCCGTGGTGCGCCTCAAGGAAGGCGACATGGAGCGGGCCACCGTCTACGGCCGCGATCCCGGCCAGCAGGCGCGCGCCTTCGCCGAGATTGGCTTCTCCTGGGTGCATGTCGTCGACCTCGACGGCGCTTTCGCCGGCGCGAGCGTCAACGCCGCGGCGGTGGACGCGATCCTGGACGCGGTGGAACTCCCCGTGCAGCTCGGCGGCGGCATCCGCGACATGAAGGCCGTGGAGGCCTGGCTGAACCGCGGCGTGCGGCGGGTGATTCTGGGCACCGCCGCGGTCCGCAATCCGGACTTCGTGAAACAGGCCGCGAAGGCGCATCCGGGCCGGGTCGCGGTCGGGATCGACGCCCGTGACGGCCGGGTCGCGGTTCAGGGCTGGGCCGAAGTCTCGGACATGACCGCGCTCGACCTGGCGCGTCGCTTCGAGGACGCGGGCGTCGCCGCGATCATCTACACCGACATCGCGCGCGACGGTCTGCTCAAGGGTCTGAACCTCGAGTCAACCCGCGAGCTCGCGGCCGCCGTCACGATCCCGGTGATCGCCTCCGGCGGCCTCGCCGACATCGAGGACGTGCGCAGGCTGCTCGCCCCCGAGAACGCGGCCATCGCGGGCGCGATCACCGGCCGCGCGCTCTACGACGGCCGCCTCGACGGCCGCGAGGCCCTCGCCTTCGTCAAGGCGGCGGGAGCGGCGTGACATGCTGAAGGTCCGCGTCATCCCCTGCCTCGACGTCAAGGACGGCCGGGTCGTGAAGGGCGTGCGGTTCGTCGACCTGCGCGACGCCGGCGATCCGGTCGAGGCCGCGATCGCCTATGACGCGGCGGGCGCAGACGAGCTCTGCTTCCTCGACATCACCGCGAGCCATGAGGAGCGGGCGATCCTGCTCGACGTCGTGGCCCGCACAGCCGAGAACTGCTTCATGCCGGTGACGGTCGGCGGCGGCGTGCGCTCGGTCGCGGACGTGCGGGCGCTGATGCTCGCCGGGGCCGACAAGGTGTCGATCATGTCGGCGGCGGTGAACGACCGCGCGGTCGTGGCGCGCGCGGCGGAAAAGTTCGGATCGCAGGCGATCACGGTCGCGGTCGACGCCAAGAAGGTCTCCGGGCCCGACGAGGCCGACCGCTGGGAGGTCTTCACCCATGGCGGCCGGCGGCCGACCGGGCTCGACGCCGTGGCCTATGCGGCGGAGGTCGCAAGCCTCGGGGCCGGCGAGATTCTTCTGACCTCGATGGACCGCGACGGCACCCGTGACGGTTACGATCTGGCGCTCACCCGCGCCGTCGCGGACGCGGTGCCGGTGCCGGTGGTCGCCTCCGGAGGCGTCGGCTCGCTCGACCATCTGGTGGAAGGCGTAAGGGACGGAGGCGCCAGCGCGGTGCTGGCGGCCTCGATCTTCCATTTCGGCGAGCACACCATCGGCGAGGCGAAAGCCCGCATGGCCGCCGCAGGTCTGCCGGTCCGGCTCGATCCGGGCGTCTGACAGCGCCGGGCCGCAAGCAGAAGAGGCTGCCGCATGACAGGCTTCACCCTCGAGGATCTCGAACGCATCGTGGGGACGCGCGCCTCGGCCGCGGCCACCGATTCCTACACGCGCGCCCTTGTCGACGCAGGACCGGCGCGCTGCGCCAAGAAGCTGGGGGAGGAGGGCGTCGAGGCGGCGCTCGCGACGGTCGCCGGCACGAAGGTCGAACTCGCCTCCGAGGCCGCCGACGTGCTCTACCACCTGCTGGTGGCGCTCAAGGTCCGCGGCGTCACCCTTGCCGAGGTGATGCGCGTGCTTGAACAGCGTACCGGGCAGTCAGGTCTGGCGGAGAAGGCGTCCCGGAAGGAGCCCTGATGGACGACGCGCCGCGCCTCGGGAGCCCTTCGCCCTACGCGACCTTCCGGCGCCGTGACTGGGCCGCCCTGCGCGCCGACACGCCGATGACGCTCGACGACGCCGACATCGATCGGCTCGCCTCCGTCGGCGATCCGATCGACATGGACGAGGTCGAGGAGATCTATCTCCCGATCTCGCGTCTGCTGGCGTTCTATGTCGCGGCCCGCCAGGAGCTGTACCGCGCCACCCAGCGCTTCCTCGGCCACAGCGAGACCCGCGTGCCCTTCCTGGTGGCGGTCGCGGGCTCCGTTGCGGTCGGCAAGTCGACCACCGCGCGCGTGCTGCGCGCGCTGCTGGCGCGCTGGCCCGACATGCCGAAGGTCGATCTCGTCACCACAGACGGCTTCCTGCTGCCCAACGCGATCCTGGCCCGGGAGAACCTGATGGGCCGCAAGGGATTTCCGGAGAGCTACGACGTCCAGGGCCTGCTGCGCTTCGTCTCCGACATCAAGGCCGGCAAGCCGCGCGTGACCGCCCCGGTGTACAGCCACCTCGTCTATGACGTGGTGCCGGGCGAGGAGACCGTGATCGAGAAGCCGGACATCGTCATTCTGGAGGGGCTCAACGTTCTCCAGGTCGGCGACAAGCCGAGGAACGGCCGGGTCCAGCCATTCGTCTCCGACTTTATCGACTTCGGCATCTATCTCGACGCCGACGAGGCGCTGCTGCGGCGCTGGTACGTCGAGCGCTTCATGCGCCTGCGCGAAACGGCGTTCCGCGATCCGCAGTCCTACTTCCGCAAATATGCGCAGGTTTCGCAGGAAGAGGCGCTCGAGACGGCCGAGACGCTGTGGAGCGACATCAACCTTCCGAACCTGCGCGAGAACATCCGCCCCACGCGGCCCCGCGCGGATCTCATCCTGATGAAGGGCGAGAGCCACCGCATCGAAGAGGTGCGGCTCCGCAAGATCTGAGGGCCGCCGTCAGAGCGTCTCCGCCCGGGCCAGAACGTTCTCGTAGATGCGGGTCAGCCGCTCGAGATCCGCGACCGCCACGCGCTCGTCCACCTGGTGCATGGTGCGGCCGACGAGGCCGAACTCCACCACCGGGCAGTAGGACTTGATGAAGCGCGCGTCCGACGTGCCGCCGCTGGTCGAAAGCTCCGGGCGGCGACCGGTCTCGGCCTCGATCGCCGCCGACACCAGCTCGACGAACGCACCCGGAGGGGTCAGGAAGGCGTCCCCGCTGGGCGGCTCGAAAGCGAGCTGGTAGGCGGCCGGGCCGATCGCGGCGTCGAGCCGGGCGGCGATGAGCGCCATCAGCTCCTGCGCCGTGTGGCGGTCGTTGTAGCGGATGTTGAACCTGACCCGGACCTCTCCGGGGATGACGTTGAAGGCGCCCGCGCCGCTTTCCAGCCCCACGATCTCGAGGTTCGACGGCTGGAAGCGCTCGGCGCCATGGTCCAGCGGCTCGTCCAGCAGCGCCGCAAGCGCCTCGGGCAGCTTTCGGATGGGGTTGTCGGCGAGCTGCGGGTAGGCGACGTGGCCCTGGACGCCGCGGATCGTGAAAGTTCCCGACAGGCTGCCGCGGCGGCCGACTTTCACGGCGTCTCCGAGGGCCTCCGGATTGGTCGGCTCGCCCAGCAGGCAGGCCGAGAAGCGCTCGCCGCGCCCCGCCGCCCATTCGAGCAGCGCCCTGGTGCCGTTGACCGCAGGTCCTTCCTCGTCGCCGGTGATCAGGAAAACCACCGGCGTCCGGAGATCGGGCCGGCGCGCCACGGCCGCGACCATGCAGGCGATCGCGCCCTTCATGTCGACCGCTCCGCGGCCGAAGAGCTCGCCGTCGACGACCTCGCCCGAAAACGGCCCGCGGCTCCAGCGTCCGGCGTCGCCGGGCGGCACCACGTCGGTGTGGCCGGCGAACACGAAGGCGTCGCCCTCGCCCCTGCGCGCGAAGAGGTTCTCCACGTCGGGCGTCCCGTCGGCGGAGAACACCGGGCGGTGAACCTCGAACCCGAGCGGCCGGAGCAGGCCTTCAAGCAGCGCGAGCGCGCCGCCTTCCTCGGGCGTGACGCTCGGGCAGGCGATCAGCGCCTGCGCGACGGCGACGGGATCGCGAGGATCGAGGCTCATCGCGGTCATCCTCGTGGTGGCGGGCGGCGCGCCCTCTTCAGTCTCTGAGCAGCTCGTTGATGCCGGTCTTGGAGCGGGTCTTTTCGTCGACCCGCTTGACGATCACGGCGCAGGACAGCGCCGGCCCCGGCGAGCCGTCCTTCAGCGGCTTGCCGGGCAGCGCGCCCGGAACCACGACAGAGTATTCAGGCACCTCTCCGACGAAAACCTCGCCGGTGGCGCGATCGACGATCTTGGTCGAGGCGCCGAGGAAGACGCCCATCGAAAGCACGGAGCCCTTCCGGACGATCACGCCTTCGGCGACCTCCGAGCGCGCCCCGATGAAGCAGTTGTCCTCGATGATCACCGGACCGGCCTGCAGCGGCTCCAGCACCCCGCCGATGCCGACGCCGCCGGAGATGTGGCAGTCCTTGCCGATCTGCGCGCAGGAGCCAATCGTCACCCAGGTGTCGACCATGGTGCCGCTGTCCACATAGGCGCCCACGTTCACGAAGGACGGCATCAGCACCACGCCCGGCGCCACATAGGCCGAGCGCCGCACGATCGAGCCCGGCACGGCCCTGAAGCCCGCCTGCCTGAAGCGGGCCTCGTCCCAGCCGTCGAACTTCGAGGCGACCTTGTCCCACCAGGCGGCCTGGCCGGGTCCGCCGGGGATGCGCTCCATGTCGTTCAGGCGGAACGACAGCAGCACGGCCTTCTTGAGCCACTGGCGCACCGTCCATTCGCCGTTCTCGGACGTCGCCACGCGCAGTTCGCCGGCGTCCATCGCGGCGAGCGCGGCCTCGACGGCGTCGCGTTCCGGGCCGGTGGTCGACGGACCGATTTCGGCGCGGCGCTCCCAGGCGGCCTCGATGACGGAGGCGAGATCGGCGTGGCTCATGGGCGCATACTCCTGACGTGCGGGCGCGGGACGTTTGCGGTCCCGCGGAGGAGCTTGTCAATCACGGGCGGCGGCTTCGGGCAGATTGGCCGGACCGAAGCTCTCCGGCAGCAGCTCGCCAAGCGTGAAGCGGGCCCGTACGCCCTCCGGCCCCGCGACGAGGACGGGCGCGGCCGGTTCGGCGAATTCCCGGATGCGCTGCCGGCAGGCGCCGCAGGGCGTGCAGAGCGCCTCGCCGCCGGCCATGACGACGATCGCCAGGATCTTGCGGCCCCCTGAGGCGGCCAGCGCCGAGATCGCCCCGGCCTCGGCGCAGACCCCCACCGGATAGGCGGCGTTCTCGACGTTGCAGCCGGCGTGGATCGAGCCGTCCGCGGCCAGCAGGGCGGCGCCGACCGCAAACCCCGAATAGGGCGCATAGGCGCGGTCGCGAGCGAGCGAGGCCGCGTCGAACAACGCCCCGATAACCTCTTCGTCGATCATTCCGCCTCCGGCCGCAGCAACGGGCCAACGGTAGCGCGCGCCGCGCAGAGCGACAGCGACAATCTCCCCTACCTGACGCCGGGGTTCGCCGGTGCTATCAGCAATGCCTCCCGCCTCGGCCCCGGTCCCGGATGTCGATCCCGCCCGAAACCCTGCTCCTGTTCGCGCTTTCGGGCGTCGTCTCCGGCACTGTCGACGCCATCGCAGGCGGCGGGGGGCTGATCGCGCTCCCCGTGCTGATCCTCGGCGGCCTCGACCCTGCGGCCGCGGTCGCCACCAACAAGCTGCAGGGCACGCTCGGAACCGCGACCGCCACCACCCGGTTCGCGCGCGCCGGCCTGCTCGACTTCCGCGCCGCCGAGACCTGGGGGCTCGCGGCGTCGTCCTTCGCCGGCTCCATCCTTGGCGCGCTCTGCATCGCCTTCGCGCCGATCGACGTGATGCGGGTGGGGCTGCCTTTCCTGCTGATCGCGGTCGCGCTGTATTTCGCCTTCGGCCCCCGGATGTCGGACATCGACGTGTCCGCCCGTCTGTCGCCGCGCGCTTTCGCGCTATGCGCGGCCTTCCCCATCGGGTTCTACGACGGTCTGTTCGGCCCCGGCGCCGGATCCTTCTTCATGATCGCGATCGTGGCTCTTGCGGGCCTCGGCGCCCTTCGCGCCGTGGCGCGGACCAAGCTCCTCAACCTCGCCTCCAACGTCGCGAGCCTGCTCGTCTTCCTGGCCGCTGGCGCCATCGTCTGGTCGGCGGGACTGGCGATGGCGGCCGGCGCCTTCGTGGGCGCGCGCCTCGGCTCGGCGCTGGCGCTGAAGCATGGCGTCACCCTCGTGAAGCCCCTGCTGGTCGTCGTCGCGCTTGCCCTCGCGCTCAGGCTGATGTTGGATTCGAGCCACCCGGTCGGGGCGGCCCTCGGCGCCATGCTCGGCGCGTCCTCCTGAACCGACGGCCGCAGGTGGCCGAAAGGAAGGCGTCACATCCCGTGAAGACCCTTCGACCAGGCTTCCAGATCATCGTCGGCCTCGCAGGCATCCTGCTCGCCGCGCCGGCCGGCGCGGCCCAGACCGGGGGCTGCGGCGCTTTCGCTTGGCCGATCGCGGCCGACCTCGAACTGCTCGCGCAGCCGCGCTGGGTGAAGAGCGGCGCGACCGCCGACGTCGCAGGCCCGGTCGGATTTCGCCTCGAGCTGAAGGAGGACGCCTCGGCGGATTTCGTCCTTCCGCCGCAGCGGCGGTCTGCGCCCCGATCGCAGGGCGGGACGCTGCGCTTCGAGGCGCGGCCCGGCGTCTATCAGATCACCCTGACCGAAACCGCCTGGACCGATCTGGTGCAGGGCGGGCAGGCGCTTCAGCCGACCGAGTTCTCCGGCGTCACGGATTGCGAGGGCGCGCGCAAGACGCTGCGTTACGAGCTTTCGGCCGGTCCGGCGACGCTGCAGATCAGCAATGCGCCCGGGCGCAGCATCGGCCTCGCGCTGACGCCGCCCAGATAGCCGCCGGAGAGAGGCGGCTGCGCGCTCTCGACCGTTGCAAATCGGCGGGCTGCGGCCTATAAGCCCCGCTTCCGCGCGGGCCCGGCCAGTATGGGCTGCCGTGGCGCGCCCCATGCTCGAGGCTTTGCGCCTGATTTCTCCGTCTCCGGTTCGCTGGCGGCGGCGCGATCGTTCAGCGAGGCCTCTCCTCACTTCGGAGAGCGAAATGCCCAAGATCAAGTCGAAGTCGGCGGCGAAGAAACGCTTCCGCTTCACCGGGACCGGCAAGGTCATCTCTGCCCAGGCTGGCAAGCGCCACGGCATGATCAAGCGCACCAACAAGCAGATCCGCAATCAGCGGGGCACCACCATCCTGACGCCGCAGGACGCGCGGATCGTCAGGACGTTCCTGCCCTACGGCTGACGCTGCTTCCCGCCACAGACGCTTGAGAGATTAGACCATGGCTCGCGTGAAACGGGGCGTTACGTCCCACGCAAAACACAAGAAGACCCTCGCCGCCGCGAAGGGCTTCTACGGCCGCCGCAAGAACACGATCCGCGCCGCCAAGGCGGCCGTCGATCGGTCGATGCAGTACGCCTACCGGGACCGCAAGAACAAGAAGCGGACCTTCCGGGCGCTCTGGATCCAGCGCATCAACGCCGCCGTGCGCGAGCACGGCCTGACCTATTCGCGCTTCATCGACGGCCTCTCCAGGGCCGGCATCGAGATGGACCGCCGGACGATGTCGGAGCTCGCGATCGCCGAGCCGGCCGCGTTCGCCGCGCTCGCCGAGAAGGCGAAGGCCGCGCTTCCGGCGTGAGGCCCTGAGGCCGGCTCCGCGCCGGCCTTCCCCCATAGAGCTCGTCATCCTCCGGCTCGTCCGGAGGATCCATCTCAGGCGTAGAGCTCCGGACCCGACATGGGTCCTCCGGTCGGACCGGAGGACGACGCCGCGGGTGGAGGCGCCGTTGTCGCGAACACGGCGCCGTATCGGGATCCGGCGCCCTCCATGTCCGACATCGACAGCCTGAACTCCCTCGAAGCCGAAATCCTTGCGTCTGTCGGCGCGGCGTCCGACGAGGCCGCGCTCGAAGCCGTGCGCGTCGCGGCGCTCGGCAAGAAGGGCTCCGTCTCCGAGAAGATGAAGACGCTCGGCGGCATGGACCCCGAGCAGCGCAAGACCGTGGGCCCGGCGCTGAACGCGCTGCGCGACCGCGTCGCCGCCGCCATCGCGGAGAAGAAGACGGCGCTCGCGGACGCCGCGCTCGAGGCGCGGCTCGCCGCCGAAACGCTCGACGTCTCGCTCCCGGTGCGCGAGAGCCCGCTCGAGACCGGCCGCATCCATCCGGTCAGCCAGGTCACCGACGAGCTCGTGGCGATCTTCTCCGCGATGGGGTTCTCGGTCGCCGAAGGTCCGGACATCGAGACCGACGATCTCAACTTCACCAAGCTGAACTTCCCCGTCGGGCATCCGGCGCGCGAGATGCACGACACCTTCTTCCTGCCGGAGAAGGAGAACGGCGAACGTCTGCTGCTGCGGACGCACACCAGCCCGGTGCAGATCCGCACGATGCAGTCCCAGGAGCCGCCGATCCGGGTGATCTGCCCCGGCCGCACCTACCGCTTCGACATGGACCAGACGCACACGCCGATGTTCCATCAGGTCGAGGGGCTGGTGATCGACCGCGGCGCCCATCTCGGCCACCTGAAGTGGGTTCTGGAGGAGTTCCTCAAGACCTTCTTCGAGGTGCCGTCGGTCGAGCTGCGCTTCCGCCCGTCCTTCTTCCCCTTCACCGAACCCTCGATGGAAGTCGACGTCCGCTGCCGCAAGCTGCCGAACGAGATCCGCATCGGCGAGGGCGACGACTGGCTCGAGATTCTCGGTTGCGGCATGGTGCACCCCAACGTGCTCAGGAACTGTGGTCTCGACCCTGACGTCTGGCAGGGCTTCGCCTGGGGCATCGGCATCGACCGCATCGCGATGCTGAAATACGGCATGCCCGATCTGCGCGACCTGTTCGGCGCCGACGCCCGCTGGCTCTCGCATTACGGGTTCCGTGCGCTCGACTTCCCGACGCTCGCGGGAGGGCTGTCGTCGTGAAGTTCTCCCTCTCCTGGCTGAAAGAGCACCTTGGCGGCGACGCTGACCTCAAGACGGTCACCGACACGCTGACGCGCGTCGGGCTCGAGGTCGAGGACGTCGAGGACAAGGCGGGCGATCTGTCGGCCTTCATCGTCGGCCACATCCTGGAGGCCAGGCGGCACCCGAACGCCGACAAGCTCCAGGTCTGCATGGTCGACGTCGGCAAGGGCGCGCCGTTGCAGGTGGTGTGCGGCGCTCCGAACGCGCGGCAGGGCCTCAAGGTGGTGTTCGCCGCGCCCGGCACGGTGATCCCGGCGAGCGGCGTCAAGCTCGGCGCGTCCGAGATCCGCGGCGTCGCCTCGGGCGGCATGCTGTGCTCCTCGCGCGAGCTCGGCCTCGGCGACGACCATGACGGCATCATGGAGCTGCCCGAGAACGCGCCGGTCGGCCGACCCTTCGCGCCCATGGTGGGGCTGGACGATCCGGTGATCGAGATCGCCGTCACGCCGAACCGGCCGGACTGCCTCGGCGTCCACGGCGTCGCGCGTGACCTCGCGGCCGCCGAGATCGGCGAACTGCGCGACCCCGTCATCAAGCCGGTCGCGGGCGCCTTCCCGTGCCCGACCGCTGTGCGCTTCGATTTCGGCGACGCGGAGCCGCTGTCGCCGTTCTTCGCCCTACGCCTGGTGCGCGGGGTCCGGAACGGCCAGTCGCCCGAGTGGTTGCGCCGACGCCTCAAGGCGATCGGCCAGAAGCCTATCAACGCGCTGGTGGACGTCACCAACTACATGACGTTCGACCGCAACCGGCCGCTGCACGTGTTCGACGCCGCCAAGGTGAAGGGCGACCTCGTGGTGCGCCGTGGCCGCCGCGGCGAAAGCTTCCTCGCGCTCGACGGCAAGACCTATGCGGTCGACGAGACGATGTGCGTCATCGCCGACGACAACGGCGTGCAGTCGCTCGCGGGCGTCATCGGCGGCGCCGCCACCGGCTGTGACCAGGACACGACCGACGTCCTGATCGAGAGCGCCCTCTGGGACCCGCTCAACATCGCCCGCACCGGCCGCGCGCTGAACGTCAATTCCGACGCCCGCTACCGCTTCGAGCGCGGCGTCGATCCGGCCTTCGCGCTGCCCGGCCTCGAGCTCGCGACCCAGCTTGTGCTGGAGTTCTGCGGCGGAGAGGCCTCCGAGATCGTCTCGGCCGGCGCCGTTCCCGAGCGGAACCTGATCATCGACTTCCCCGTCTCCGAGGTGCGACGGCTCGCCGGTCTCGATCTCGCTCCGGCGGAGATCAAGGCGACGCTCAGCATGCTGGGCTTCTGGGTCACCGGCCAGGGGGACCGCCTCAAGGTCGCCGTTCCGAGCTGGCGGCCCGACGTCGAGGGCAAGGCTGACCTGGTCGAGGAGGTCGTGCGGATCATCGGGCTCGACCGCGTGGCCGCGACGCCGCTGCCGGCGGGCGCCAGCGTTTCGGGCGCAAGGCTCAGCCTGATCCAGCGCCGCGCGCGCAACGCCCGGCGCACGCTTGCGGCCCGCGGCCTGGTCGAGGCCGTGACGTGGTCCTTCGTGTCGCGCAAGGAGGCGGAAGCCTTCGGGGGCGGCAGGGCGGAGCTCGCGCTCGCCAATCCCATCTCGGCGGACCTCTCGGACATGCGGCCGAGCCTGCTGCCGGCCCTGATCGCGGCGGCGCAGCGCAACGCCGACCGCGGCGTCGGAGACGTGGCGCTGTTCGAGGTCGGCCAGACCTTCCTGGGCGACCGTCCCGAGGACCAGCGCATGTCGGCGGCCGGCGTCCGCCGCGGGACCGCGAAGGCGCGCGGCGCCGGCAGGCATTGGGGCGAGGCGACGCTGCCCGTCGACGCGTTCGACGCCAAGGGCGACGCGCTTGCGGCGCTCGCGGCGCTCGGCGTGTCTCCCACGGCGGTCCAGATCGCGCAGGGCGCGGCGCCGGCCTGGTTCCACCCGGGCCGCTCGGCAGCCTTGCAGCTGGGGCCAAAGGTCGTTCTCGGCGCTTTCGGTGAGCTCCACCCGCGCGCTCTTCAGGCCCTTGGCGCTTCAGGACCGCTGGTCGGCTTCGAGCTCATCCTTGACGCGCTTCCGCAGCCGAAGGCGAAGCCGACGCGCGCCAAGCCGCCCTTCGAGGGCTCGGCGCTGCAGCCGCTTTCGCGCGACTTCGCCTTCCTCGCCGACCGCGACACGCCAGCCGCCGAGCTGATCCGCGCCGCCCAGGCCGCGGACCGCAAGCTCGTCACGCGGGTCGATCTGTTCGATCGCTACGAGGGACCGGGGGTGCCGGAGGGCAAGGTCTCGCTCGCGCTCGCGGTCACCCTGCAGCCGCGCGAGAAGACGCTGACCGACGCCGAGATCGAAGCGGTCGCGGAGCGCATCGTGGCGCAGGTCGCCAAGGCCACCGGCGCGACGCTTCGCGGCTGAGACGAGCAGGGCCAGAGTCCTGAGGCGCGGCCCGAGAGTATTCGGGCGATCGACGAGGCGCGTCGCTGAGTCTCCGGCGCCGTCGTGCCCGGCGGCTCAGAGTCGAATCACGATTCGTTCCATGAAGAACGAATCGCGGACGAATCGCTGATTCCCGATTCGTTCGCATCTCGACTCGGCGCGGGCCTCATACTGCAAGGCATTGTTAACCACGGTCTTTGAAAGACTCCGGTCCGGGCGAGATGAACGCCCGGGCCGGACGAGGTCAAAGCTCACTCGGCGGCCAGCATCAGCCCGAGTTCCGACGCTTTGGCGTGGACGTCGGATTGCGACCTGCGCAGGCGCATGGCGATCAGGGCGGCCGGCGCCTTTTCCCGCGCGAGCTCCTGCAGCTGCTGCACGTTTTCGAGCGTCCAGGGATGATCCTGCTCGACGGAGTCGTTCATTGCACCCTCCCTTGCCCATGTGGACCACAGGGAGCTAAGGGCGCGCCCGCAGCGCGTCGACCGGTAGGCACGCCTAAATTATCGGCGCACGCGCGGGCGAGGCCGACCAGCGGGGCGGGTCTCGTCCGGCTCCAGGCTGCTCAGAACTGCCGCGCGACCATCAGCTGCTTGATCTGCGCGATCGCCTTCGCGGGGTTCAGGCCCTTCGGACAGGTCTTGGCGCAGTTCATGATGGTGTGGCAGCGGTAGAGGCGGAACGGGTCCTCGAGCTCGTCCAGGCGTTGGCCGGTGCGCTCGTCGCGGCTGTCGACCAGCCAGCGATAGGCCTGCAGCAGCGCCGCGGGGCCCAGATAGCGGTCGCCGTTCCACCAGTAGCTCGGGCACGACGTGGTGCAGCAGGCGCACAGGATGCACTCGTAAAGGCCGTCGAGCTTCGCCCGGTCCTCGCGCGACTGCCGCCACTCGGCGCCCGGCTCGCGGGTGTCGGTCTTGAGCCAGGGCTCGATCGAGGCGTGCTGGGCGTAGAACTGGGTGAGGTCGGGGACGAGGTCCTTGACCACCGGCATGTGCGGCAGCGGGTAGATCTTGACGATCTTGCCGCCTGCGCAGTCGTCCATGCCCTTGGTGCATGCGAGCGTGTTGGTCCCGTCGATGTTCATCGCGCAGGAGCCGCAGATGCCCTCACGGCAGGAGCGCCGGAAGGTCAGCGTCGAGTCGACGTTCGACTTGATCCAGATGAGGCCGTCCAGAACCATCGGGCCGCAGTCGTCCCGGTCGACCCAGAAGGTGTCGACGCGCGGGTTCATGCCGTCGTCCGGGTTCCAGCGATAGACCTTGAACGGCGTGACGTTCTTGGCCTGAGGCTTCGGCCAGGTCTTGCCTTCGGTGATCCGCGAATTCTTCGGGAGGGTGAGCTGGACCATGTTCCTTCAGGCCCCGACCGGGATCGGAGCGCCTCTCGATGCGCCGGCCGACGCGGACGCGCTCAATAAACCCGCGCCTTCGGCTCGATGTACTGGATGTCGTTCGTCATCGTGTAGGTATGCACGGGCCGGTAGTCGATCGAGACCTCACGGGTCTCCATGTCGGCCCAGGCCAGCGTATGCTTCATCCACTGCTTGTCGTCGCGGTCCGGGAAGTCCTCGCGGGCGTGGGCGCCGCGGCTTTCCTGACGGTTCGCGGCGCTCTCCATCGTCACGACGGCCTGCGCGATCAGATTGTCGAATTCCAGCGTCTCGATCAGGTCCGAGTTCCAGATCAGCGAGCGGTCCGTGATGCCGACGTCGTCGGAGCCGGACCAGACGTCGTGGATCAGGCCGCGGCCTTCCTCCAGCACCTCGCCGGTGCGGAAGACGGCGCAGTTCGACTGCATCACCTTCTGCATCTTCAGGCGGAGCTGGGCCGTCGGCGTGCCGCCGGAGGCGTGCCGCAGCCGGTCCAGCCGGGCGAGCGCGGGGTCCGACGCCCCGCGCGGCAGCTCCGGATGCCGGCTGTTCGGCTCGACCAGCTCGGCGCAGCGGTCGGCCGTCGCGCGGCCGAACACCACGAGGTCGATCAGCGAGTTGGAGCCAAGCCGGTTCGCGCCGTGCACCGACACGCAGGCCGCCTCGCCGATCGCCATCAGGCCCTGCACCACCGAATCCGGATCGCCGTCGACCTTGGTCAGCACCTCGCCGTGGAAGTTCGTCGGGATGCCGCCCATGTTGTAGTGCACCGTCGGCAGCACCGGGATCGGCTCCCGCGTCAGGTCCACGCCGGCGAAGATCTGGGCGCTCTCGGAGATGCCCGGCAGCCGCTCGTGCAGGATCGCGGGATCGAGGTGGTCGAGGTGCAGGTAGATGTGGTCCTTGTTCTTGCCGACCCCACGGCCTTCGCGGATCTCGATGGTCATCGAGCGCGAGACCACGTCGCGTGAGGCGAGGTCCTTGGCCGACGGCGCGTAGCGCTCCATGAAGCGCTCGCCCTCGGAATTGGTCAGGTAGCCGCCTTCGCCGCGCGCGCCTTCGGTGATCAGGCAGCCCGCGCCATAGATGCCGGTCGGGTGGAACTGCACGAACTCCATGTCCTGCAGCGGCAGGCCGGCGCGCAGCACCATGGCGTTGCCGTCGCCCGTGCAGGTGTGGGCGGAGGTCGCGGAGAAGTAGGCGCGGCCGTAGCCGCCGGTCGCCAGAATCGTGCGCTTCGCCTGGAAGCGGTGCAGCGTCCCGTCATCCATCCTGAGGGCCACGACGCCGACGCAGGCGCCTTCCTCGTCCATCATCAGGTCGATCGCGAAGTACTCGATGAAGAACTGCGCGTTCGCCTTCAGAGCCGCGCCGTAAAGCGTGTGCAGGATGGCGTGGCCGGTGCGGTCGGCGGCCGCGCAGGTGCGCTGCGCGGTGCCCTTGCCGTAATGGGTCGTCATGCCGCCGAACGGCCGCTGGTAGATCTTGCCGTCCTCGGTGCGCGAGAACGGCACGCCCCAGTGCTCGAGCTCGTAGACGGCGGCCGGCGCGTTGCGGACGAGGTACTCGATCGCGTCCTGGTCCCCGAGCCAGTCGGAGCCCTTGACGGTGTCGTACATGTGGAAGCGCCAGTCGTCCTCGCCCATGTTGCCGAGCGCGGCCGAGATGCCGCCCTGCGCGGCCACCGTGTGGCTGCGCGTCGGAAACACCTTGGTGATGCAGCCGGTCTTGAGCCCCGCCTCCGAGCAGCCGACGACGGCCCGCAGGCCGGCGCCGCCGGCGCCCACCACCAGAACGTCGAACATGTGGTCGGTGAACGGATAGGCGCGGCCGTTCACGGCCGGCGCGGCGACATTCCTGAAGGAGCTTGCGGGTCCGGCCACGGCTCAGACCCCGAAACTGATCTTGAGCAGCGCGAACACGCTGGCGAGCCCGACAGCCACGGCGAAGAAGCTGTTCGCCATGATGGCGATCGGCTTCAGCAGCTCGTCATGCACGTAATCCTCGATGATGACCTGCATGCCGATGCGCATGTGGAAGGTCACCGAGAGGGTGAGGAGCAGCATCGGGATCGCGATCCAGGGCGAGCCGAGCATCGCGGTCGCGCCCGCGTGGCTCGACCCGGACAGGGCGACCACGACGGCCACGAAGAGGAGCGTCAGCGGGAGGTTCGCCACCGCGGTCATGCGCTGCATCCAGAAATGCTCGGTGCCGGCCTTCGCGGCGCCGAGTCCGCGGACGTGGCCGAGGGGCGTCCTCATGAGCGTCTCCTTCAGCCTGCGCCGCCGCGGACCAGGTAGCCGACCGTCCAGATCAACAGCGTCAGCGCGACCGAGCCGCCGAGCGTCAGCCGATAGAGCAGTTCGCGCTCCCGGGGCTCGAAGCCGTGGCCGGTGTCCCAGATCAGGTGCCGCACGCCGCCGAGCGCATGATGGATAAGCGCCCAGGTGTAGAAAAACAGGACCAGCAGACCGGGTATCGACCCGTAGATCCCCTGGACGGTGGCGAACGCGGAAGGTCCCGAGGCCGCCGCGACCAGCCAGATCGCGATCAGAGCGGTTCCGAAGTAAAGCGCGCCTCCGGTGATGCGATGCACGATCGACATCATCATCGACAGCATCGGCCGATAGATCTGCAGATGCGGAGACAGCGGCCGGGCCCCCGTAGGAGCCGCTTTCGGCGAGTCCATCTGTTTTGGACCTTCTCGAAGTGCGCGGACAGCAACTAACCGATGGTGCGGCGCAGCGCAACGCTCCCGCCTCGGCGCAGAGGGCCTCTTTGGTAGAAGGCGAATCGCCGGCGCGCCCCACGAAAGGAAAATTTCATCGGACCTGCGTCATAGTGTCGCTAAGGGGCGGCCCTAACTGTTACGCCGGTTCGACTTCCTTTCTCTTCAAGCTGCGGGCGCACTCGGACGCGGGAGTAGACATGACGGTCACGGCGATCATGGGCCGCGACGAACCGGCTGCCCGGCCCCGGGCCGCACGGCTCGCCGGCGACGTGCGACGGGCGCAGATCATCGCGGCCGCCTGTCAGTTCTTCGCAGAAAACGGCTTCAGCGGACCGACCCGCGACCTGGCCGCCTCGATCGGGGTGACGCAGGCGCTGCTTTACCGCTATTTCGGCAGCAAGAACGAGCTGATCGACGCCGTGTTCGTCGAGGTGTTCCAGGAGCACTGGAGCGTCGGCGCGCTCGAGCGTTTCGAGGAGTCGGCCGGCGCGCCCATGGTGGACCGCGTCGCGGAGGTCTACGGCCACATGCTGCCGCGCATGACGCCGACCGCCACCCGTCTGTTCTTCCGCGCCGGGCTCGACGCCTATCCGGAGCCGATCCACCTCAGCGCGAGGAAGAGCCTGCCGCTCTGGACCGCCATGCTGGCCGAGTGGCGCCGGGAGGAGGGCCTCCCGACGCTGGCCGGCAAGCCGATGCTGGAGGGCGAGCGCATGCTGATGATCGCCCTGCAGAACGCGATGACCATGATCCGGGTGCGCGAGCATGTCTTCCGCACGCCGCGCTGGCTCAGCGACGCCGACGAGATCCGGCAGATCGCGGAGACGCAGGATGCGGGGGTCCGCGCCGTGCTCCGCCGGCTGCATTCGGGGGACGGCAGCGAACGACGCCGCGCCCCGGCCAGCGATCCCGCGCTGGAGGCAGCCTGAGCCGCTAGCGCGGGATCAGGAGCCAGAGATCCAGATCGAGCACCACCGCCGGATGATCCTTCCCGTCCGGCGTGGCGCGCGGGAAATCCGTCGGCGGGCAGTCCTTCAGGCCGGTGACGCGCACCCGCAAGGCCCCGACGTCGTCGCGGCCCGGAAGGGGCTGCTTGTCGACGATCTCGGACCAGGCGTAGAGCGTGTCTCCGGCGAAGATCGGCGCGACGTGCCGGCCGCCATTGACGCCGGCGATGTGAAACGCGTTCTCCAGGCCGTTGAAGCTCAGGCTCCGGGCCAGGCTGATGACGTGGCCGCCATAGACCAGCCGGCGGCCCAGCTTGCTGTTCTTCTGCGCGTAGCCGTCGAAATGCACCCGGGCCGTGTTCTGCCACAGCCGGGTCGCGAGCTGGTGCTCGGCCTCTTCGATCGTCATGCCGTCGACATGGTCGATCTTCTCGCCGACCGCGTAGTCGTCGAAGCGCCGCGCGCCGCCCGCCTGGACGTCGTCCCACGCGGCGCGGTCGATGCGCGGGCACGCCCCGCCGAGCTCTGACGGATCGACCGCGCTCGGGAGGGTCGGGACGACGGGCTCCGGCAGCGGCCGGCCGCCCTGCACGCGGACCAGAACCCAGCGGACATATTCCAGCACCGGCGCGCCGTCGGCGCGGGCGCCCCTCGTGCGGACCCAGACGACGCCCGCGTCCCCCTTGGACGTCGGCCGCACGCCGATCACCTCCGAGGTCGAGACGAGCGTGTCGCCCGGAAACACCGGCGCCAGGAAGCGGCCGGCGGCGTAGCCCAGATTGGCGAAGGCGTTCAGCGACACGTCCGGGACGGTCTTGCCGAACACCACATGGAAGGCGATCAGGTCGTCGACCGGGCTGCGCGGATAACCGACCGCCTGCGCGAACGCGTCGGAGGACTGCACCACGAAGCGGTTGCCGTAGAGCGCCTGGTTGAGCGCGACGTCGCCGACCGTGACGGTCCGCGGGGTGGCGTGCCTGATCACGTCGCCGACCACGAAGTCCTCGAAGAAACGACCTGCTCCGGCCATGCCCCGCTCCGTCCTGGTTGCGGCGCGGTATGTGGCACGGCCCGTCCGTCGAGGCGACATCGACATTCGTCGTCGCAACTGCCTTTCCGGACGGTGAAGAGGATCGGGCGATTGCGACCCGTTCGCTTCACGCGGCTTTCAAGCCGGGTGCGCCAATGTCTGCCGACCGGCGGGGAGCCGCCGTTCGACGACACAATGAGGATGCGAGATGGCGCGCGACGCAGCAGAACGGCCCGTACCGACCGGGGCGCAGTCGCCGATCGCCGCCCTGGCGCGTCTGGCGCTCGCCCATGAGCGGGCCGGCCGGTACCGCGACGCCTGGGCGGCCTGGGAAGAATTGCGGTCCTCCCACCCGGAGCGCTCCGACTGGAACGCCCCGCTCGCCGCGAGCTATCTGCGGTTCGCGCTGGAGTGGACCGCCGACGCCGAGGAGGGCTCGCTGCGCGAGGCCGAGGAGGCGCTGGTGCGCGGCGTCGCGATCCTGACCGTGGATCTCGCCGCCCAGTCCGACGACGTGGCGCGGCTGATGCTGGTGGCCCGCGCCTGCGAGCAGCGCTGCATCCTGCGCGCCTTCGGGGAGGGCTGGACCCGCTCGGTCCGGGACGCTCTCGACGCCGGCGCTCCGGTCAGCGCGACCGGCGACCGGCGGCAGGTGTCGGCGGCCGGCGCCGCCGCGACCGTGGCGCTCGACCTCGTGGCGATCTCGGCGCCGTCGCTCGCGCCGCTCGCGCCCGAACTCGCCCAGAGCTGCCTGCGGCTCGCCGCCACTCTTCAGGCGGTGGGGTCGCAGACCCAGGCCAAGGAGCTGCTGCTGCGCGCCGAGACCGTGCTGCGCGGCCCGCGGCCCGCGCCCTCGCGGCCGAAGCTGGTCGCGATCGACGGGGACCTTCAGGAGGGCGACGACAGGACCCCGCCGCGCCGGCCGGCCCTGTCGATCGTCACCAGTCTGACAGCTTGATCTCGTCCGACCATTCCACGCCGACGATCTCCTTGGTGATCGCCTGGCCGCAGATCACCGTCTTCTTCTCCGGATCGTAGGTCAGGGTCGGATCGCCCTGCAGCGTCCAGCCCTTGTTGATCGCGTCCGAGACGCGCCGGCAGAACGCGGCGTCGTCCGGACCGGTGAGCAGACGGTAGAGCTTCATCGCGCCCTCACGCCGCCTGCTTGAGCAGGCCGCGATTGGCGAGGCATTCGGCGATCTGGACCGCGTTGAGCGCCGCGCCCTTGCGCAGATTGTCCGAGACGATCCACATCGCCAGCCCGTTGTCGACCGTCGGATCCTCGCGGATGCGGCTGACGAAGGTCGCGAAATCGCCGACGCACTCGACCGGGGTCACGTAGCCGCCGGGCTCGCGCTTGTCGACGACCAGCAGCCCCGGCGCCTCGCGCAGGATGTCCCGGGCCTCGTCGGCCGAGAGCGGGTTCTCGAACTCGATGTTCACGGCCTCGGAATGGCCGACGAACACCGGCACGCGCACGGCGGTCGCGGTCAGCTTGATCTTCGGGTCGAGGATCTTCTTGGTCTCCGCGACCATCTTCCATTCCTCCTTCGTGTAGCCGTCCTCCATGAAGACGTCGATGTGAGGAATGACGTTGAACGCGATCTGCTTCGGGAACTTGCCGCCTTCGTGCTCGGGCGCCTGGTTCACGTAGATGCCCTTGGTCTGGTTCCAGAGCTCGTCCATCGCGTCCTTGCCGGCGCCCGAGACCGACTGGTAGGTCGAGACCACGACGCGCTTGATCTTGGCCGCGTCGTGCAGCGGCTTGAGCGCCACCACGAGCTGGGCGGTCGAGCAGTTCGGATTGGCGATGATGCCCTTCTTGGCGTAGCCGCCGACCGCGTCGGCGTTGACCTCGGGCACCACCAGCGGCACGTCCGGGTCCATGCGCCAGACCGAGGAATTGTCGATCACGATCGCGCCCTGGGCGGCGATCTTCGGCGACCATTCCTTGGAGATCGCGCCGCCGGCCGACATCAGGCAGATGTCGGTCTTCGAGAAGTCGAACATCTCGAGCGTCTGGCACTTCAGGGTGCGGTCGCCGAAGGACACTTCCGTGCCCTGGCTGCGGCGCGAGGCGAGCGCGACGATCTCGTCGACCGGGAACTCCCGCTCGTCGAGGATGCTCAGCATTTCGCGGCCCACATTGCCCGTGGCGCCCACGACGGCGATCCGATAACCCATTTTCCGCTCCATGGGCCGCGCGCCGGCGGCCCCTCACTTCCGCAGCGTCAAGCCGCGGGGTTCCAATGCCGCGAAACGCGGGAGAATTCAACGGCGGCCGGCGACGCGCCGCAACCAAATCGCCTCGACCGCGTTCAGGGATTGTGGCACTCAGGCGCCGGAGCCAGACATGTCCTTTCCCCTGACGCGTTCATTCATCTTCGCCGCGGCGATCGCAGCGGTCCCGCTGATCGCGTCCTTCGCGTCGGCCGAGCCCTGGGAGCCCGCCCGCGACGGCGGCGTGTCCGTCACGATCACCCGGCAGCCGAGCTATCTGAACACCCGGACCACGCCGGACAGCCCGCCCTCCGCCGCCAAATACAACACGTCCGCTGTCTATCAGCCGACCTACCAGGCCCGGAACAGCATCAGCTTCAGCCGCTCGCCGCTGCCCTCGAGCCTCGACCTCCCCGGCTACTGAGCCGGCTCGACCTCTCCCCTATCTCGTGACGGCGTCCGCCGGCGTCAACCGCTCGGCCGGGTGCGAAGCTCAGCCTCTTCTTCTCCCTCCTCACGCTTGGCGCGGGGAGGGCGGCTCTTCGCGCAGCGAAGGGTCGGGTGGGGTCTTCGGGCGTAGAGCTCCGTCCTGAGACCACCCCACCCGGCCGGCTGCGCCGTCCACCCTCCCCTCTGCGAGGGAGGGAAAGAGCGCCCTTCGTCCGAGGCGCGACGCCTCTTCTCCCTCCTCGCGCGCAGCGCGGGGAGGGTGGCCCTTCGCGCAGCGAAGGGTCGGGTGGGGCTCTTGGGCGTAGCGCTCTGTCCTGAGAACACCCCACCCGGCCGGCTGCGCCGTCCACCCTCCCCTCTGCGAGGGAGGGAAAGAGCGCCCTTCGTCCGAGGCGCGACGCCTCCCCTCCCTCCTCACGCGCAGCGTGGGGAGGGTGGCCCTCCGCGCAGCGGAGGGTCGGGTGGGGTCTTCGAGCGTAGCGCTCTGTCCTGCGGCCACCCCACCCGGCCGGCTTCGCCGTCCACCCTCCCCTCTGCGAGGGAGGGAAAGGGCGCCCTTCGTTCGAGGCCGGCTCTCTTCTTCGTCCGAGGAGGACGGGGCGACGAAAAGAAAAGGCCCGGCGGGGGGCGCCGGGCCTTCTTCATGCGGCGGACCTGCGGTCGTCTCAGGCGGACAGCAGGGTCTCGAACTTCTTGAGCACGGCGCCGCCCATCTCGGAGGTGCCGACCTTGGTCATGCCCTCGGTCCAGATGTCGCCGGTGCGCAGGCCGTCGGCCAGGACTTCGGAGATCGCCCGATCGAGCACGTTGGCGAGCTCCGGCTTGCCGAGCGAATATTTGAGCGCCATCGCGAGGCTCGCGATCATCGCGATCGGGTTGGCGAGGCCCTTGCCGGCGATGTCCGGGGCCGAACCGTGCACCGGCTCGTAGAGCGCCTTGCGCTTGCCGGTCGCCGGATCCTCGGCGCCGAGCGAGGCGGAGGGCAGCATGCCGAGCGAGCCGGTCAGCATCGAGGCGACGTCGGACAGGATGTCGCCGAACAGATTGTCGGTGACGATGACGTCGAACTGCTTGGGCGCGCGCACCAGCTGCATGCCGAGCGCGTCCGCCAGCATGTGGTCGAGCTTGACGTCCTCGTAGCCGGCCTTGTGGGTCGCGGTGACGACCTGGTTCCACAGCAGGCCGGACTTCATGACGTTGCGCTTCTCGGCGGAGGTCACGCGGTTCGAGCGCACGCGGGCGAGCTCGAACGCCACCTTGGCGATGCGCTCGATCTCGTAGGTCTCGTAGACCTGGGTGTCGACGGCGCGCTTCTGGCCGTTCGGGAGATCGGTGATCTCCTTCGGCTCGCCGAAATAGACGCCGCCGGTGAGTTCGCGGACGATGACGATGTCGAGGCCGTCGACCAGCTCGCGCTTCAGCGCGGAGGCGTCGGCGAGCGCCGGATAGCAGATCGCCGGGCGCAGATTGGCGAACAGCTCGAGCTCCTTGCGCAGCCGCAGCAGGCCGGCTTCCGGCCGCACGTCGTAGGGCACGCCGTCCCACTGCGGGCCGCCGACCGCGCCGAACAGGATCGCGTCCGCGGCCTTGGCCTTCTGCATGGCGGCGTCCGTGATCGCCACGCCATGCGCGTCATAGGCGGCGCCGCCCACGAGGTCTTCCTCAATCTCGAAGGAGAGGATCCCCTTCTGCTCGATGAAGGCGAGGATGCGACGAACCTCGGCGAGAACTTCGACGCCGATGCCGTCGCCGGGCAGAAGAAGAAGTTTATGGGCCGCCATTAGGATCCTCGTCATCTGTGTATGCCAGAGAGCCGCCCGGGTTTTGAACCCGGCGCCGCCCGGTGGCAAGCGTCTTGGCCGAGAACGGGAGGGAACCGGAGTGTCGCAGCTCGCAGCAAATCACGAAGCCTTCGTGCACGTCCGGATGATCGTGGGCGTGGTGGTCGGACTGGGCGTCGGGCGTCTGCTGACGGGGCTCGCGCGCTTCGTGCAGCATCCCTCGCGCGAGACGATCTACCCCGTGCACCTCGGCTGGGCGCTGTTCGTCCTGCTCGGCATCGCGCATTTCTGGTGGTTCGAGTACCGGCTGTCGGCCGCGCCGGTGTGGTCGTTCCAGCTCTACCTGTTCCTGATCTTCTACGCCTGCCTGCTGTTCCTGGCGACCACGCTGCTGTTCCCGGACAAGATGGACGAGTACGCCGGCTACCGGGACTACTTCATGTCCCGGCGGGCGTGGTTCTTCGGGCTGCTGGCGCTGATCTTCATCGTCGACTTCGCCGACACCAGCCTCAAGGGCGGCGCCTATCTGGACACGCTGGGGCCGGTCTACCCGTACAGGAACGCGGGCTTCATCCTGGCCTTCGCGCTGGGCGCCTTCTCCAGCGACCGGCGCCTGCACGCGGCGCTGGTCTCCCTGGCGCTCGCGGCGCAGCTGTCCTGGATCTTCTGGCTCTACGACGTGCTCTGAGGCGTCACTGGAAGCGGCCGCCGCGCTCCAGCACCTCGATCTTGTAGCCGTCCGGATCGGACACGAAGAAGAACCGCGCGAAGGGCTCGCCGTCGCGCTCCATGGTCTTGAGCGGGTTCGGCTTCAGCCCCGCGGCCTCGAACCGGGCGTGCTCGGCCGCGAGGTCGTCGACCGAGACCGCGAGATGGCCGTAGCCGTCGCCGAGATCGTAAGCGGCGTCGCGGCCGGCGTTGACGGTGAGCTCAAGCTCGAAGCCCGTCTCGGGATTGGCCATGTAGATCAGCGTGAAGCCGTCGAACGGGTAGCGGTCCGCCACCTCGAGCCCGAACGCGGTCCGGTAGAACGCGACGGAGCGTTCCTCGTCGCGCACGCGGATCATCGTGTGGATCATCTTCGCCATGGCGGCCTCCTGCAGTCCTGTCGCGCCGGAAGATGCAGCCTCCCGGGCGGGACGCAAGCGGCCGACATGAAAAAGGCCCCGACGTCTCCGCCGGGGCCTTGGTTCCGTCCGTCCGGCCGGGGCCGGAAGGCTTGGCTTACTCGCGGTTGCTGCCGAACAGCGACAGCAGCATCGTGAACAGGTTGATGAAGTCGAGGTAGAGCGACAGCGCGCCGAGGATGGCCTTGCGGCTCATCGTGTCGCTGTCGTCGAGCTCGTAATACATCTCCTTGATGCGCTGCGTGTCGTAGGCGGTCAGACCCGAGAAGATCAGCACGCCGAGCACCGACACGACGAACTGCACCATGCTCGAGCCGAGGAAGATGTTCACCAGGCTGGCGATGATGATGCCGAACAGGCCCATCACCAGGAACGAGCCCATGCCGGTCAGGTCGCGCTTCGTGGTGTAGCCCCACAGGCTGAGCGCGCCGAACGCCGCCGCGGTGATGAAGAACACCCGCCCGATCGACGCCCCGGTGTAGACCAGGAAGATCGACGACAGCGAGAGGCCCATCAGGCCGGCGAATACGTAGAACGCGATCTGGCCGCCCGCCGCGCTCATCTTGTGGATGCGCGCGGAGAGGAAGAACACCATGCCGAGCGGAGCGAGCAGCACCACCCACTTCAGCGGGCTCGCGAACAGCGCGTAGCCGAACTGGGTCAGGTGCATGCCGCGCGCGGTGGCGACCGCGGAGGCGGGATCGCTCGTCACGGCCATCATGAAGGCGCCGATCGCGGCGAAGCCCGTGATGGCGAGGCCGAGCGACATGTAGTTGTAGACGCTCAGCATGTAGGACCGGAGGCCCGGGTCGATCGCAGCGCTCGGCGCAGCGACCCCGCCGAAGCCGGCTCGGCCGTAAGCGTTGCGGTTAAAGTCGGACATCGTCTGCAATCCTCGCGAATTGTCCCGTCGCGGCCGCCGCGGCGCGGCGGTCCCTTTGGGCACGAAGGATATGGGGATCGCGGCCGCTCGCACAAGTTCGCGAGGGTCGGCGATTGCTGACATCTTCGTCAGAGCAGCCGGCTGATCAGGAAGTATTAAGCGCGATCGCGCCGCAGCTTACGCGGCCGCGGTCCGATCCGCAGCAGGGTTTGCGGCCCGAGCCGCGCGATCAGCCGGCGCAGCGCGGCCGGCGCGAGCGCCACGCAGCCGGCGGTCGGGGCGAAGCCCGGCCGGGCGGCGTGCATGAAGATCGCGCTGCCGCGGCCCGGACGCGGCGGCCGGTCGTTCCAGCCGAGCTCGACCACCAGATCGTAGAGGCCGTCCTCGCGCCACATTCGCTCGTGCGACGCCCGGAAGGGCGACCGGACCGGGCGGTTGTAGCACGGGCTCTCCGGCGCGTCGCACCAGCCGTCGTCCGGCCGCGTGGTCCGCACCGCGAGCGCGGTCGCCGGCCGGGGGCCGCGGTCGGCGCGCCGCCACACCCTGCGGAGCGGCAGGTCGGCGCGCGGGGTCGCGCCGTCGCCCTCGCGCTTGCGCGTCACGATCCCGGCCGGGCCGAGCGCACACCGAAGCGTGAGCGGGCCCGCCAGAAGCCGTCCTCCGCCGCGATCGCCGGGCGATTGCAACACCCGGACCGCGTTCAAAACACGCTTCTTGCAGGCGCGACGATTGGCCAAATTGCGTCTCTGACTTGCGGAATGAGGGAACGGCGCCCTACTTGAAAGGCGCCTGCGCCGTCTTGACGGCTTGACCCTCAGAGATTGCTGAATGCCCACGAAGCGCAAGATCCTTCTCGTCGAAGACGACGCCGACCTCCGCACCGAACTCGCCGAGCAGCTCGACCTTCACGAGGAATTCGAGGCCTCCCAGGCAGCCACCGCGTCCGAGGGCGTCGAAGCGGTCAAGACCGATCACGTCGACCTCGTGCTGATGGATGTCGGCCTGCCGGACATGGACGGCCGCGAGGCGGTCAGGATCATGCGCCGCAACGGCTTCCGCGGGCCGGTGATCATGCTGACCGGGCAGGATTCGGATTCCGACACGATCCTCGGGCTCGAGGCGGGCGCCAACGACTACGTCGCCAAGCCGGTGCGGTTCGCGGTGCTGCTGGCGCGCGTCCGGGCGCAGCTGCGCAGCCACGAGGCGAGCGAGGACGCGATCTTCTCGATCGGGCCCTATACGTTCCGGCCCGGCGCGAAGATGCTGCTGACCGAGAAGAACGCCAAGATCCGCCTCACCGAGAAGGAGACGGCGATCCTGCGGTATCTGTACCGCGCCGGCTCGTCCGTGGTCGGGCGCGAAACGCTTCTTCAGGAAGTGTGGGGGTATAATTCGGGCGTGACGACTCACACGCTCGAGACGCACGTCTATCGACTTCGCCAGAAGATCGAGGCCGATCCGTCCAATGCGCGTCTGCTGGTCACGGAGGCAGGTGGCTACAAGCTCGTCCCATAGGGCGGCGTAGCAATGGCGAAGGCGGGGGTGCGTGGCGCTCGAGGACGACATCCGGACGCTGGGCAAGACGCCGCTGTTCGACGAACTCGGGCGTGACGCGTTGCGGCTGGTCGCGTTCTCGGCCGACCGGCTGCGCCTCGGCGCGGGCGACGTGCTGTTTCGCGAGGGCGAGGCGGCGGATTCCGGGTTCGTGGTGGTCTCGGGCGCGCTTACCGTGGCGCGCGCGGGCGGCCCCGAGCGTGCGGTCGGCTCCGGCGCGCTGCTCGGCGAGCTCGCGCTGATCTGCGACACCACAAGGCCCGCGACCGCCACCGCTCAGGAACCCTCCGAGGTCCTGAGGATCGCGCGCGGGCTGTTTTCGCGCCTGTTCGACGAGTATCCGGACCTCGCCCGGAAGCTGCACGGCCGGCTTGCGGCGCGCGTGCAGGCCGATATCGCCGAGCTCAGATCCGTCGAGGCGCTGCTGCGGAGATAGCCCGCGTCAGGCGATCGTGACCACGACCGGGACGTGGTCCGAGGGCCGCTCCCAGCCGCGGGCTTCCCGCACCGTCCGCACGTCGATCAACCGGTCCGCGACGTCGGCGCTGCCCCAGACGTGATCGAGGCGCCGGCCGCGGTCCGAGGCCTGCCAGTCCGCCGCCCGGTAGCTCCACCACGAGAACAGTTTTTCGGGGTGCGGCGTGCGCCGGCGGACAAGGTCGACCCAGCGCCCGGCCGCCTGCATCCGGTTCATCCCCTCGGTCTCGACCGGCGTGTGGCTGACCACGCGAAGCAGCTGCTTGTGGCTCCAGACGTCGCTCTCATGCGGCGCCACGTTGAGGTCGCCGACCATGATGCGTGCGCCGGTCGCGGCGATGCGGCCGGACCACTGCGTCAGCTCGTCGAGGAACTGCAGCTTGTGCGCGAATTTCGGGTTGATGGCCGGGTCCGGCTCGTCGCCGCCTGCGGGCACGTAGAAATTGTGCAGCGTCACCCCGGCGAGCGGCCCGTCGGCGAAGGTGGTGGCGAGGTGGCGGGCGTCGTCCTTGTCCGCCCAGCGCTCCCGGACAGTCTCGGCGAACGGGAAGCGGGAGAAGGTCGCCACGCCGTGGTAGCCCTTCTGGCCGTGGATCGCGACGTGCTCATAGCCGAGCTTGCGCACCGCGCTCAGCGGGAAGCAGTCGTCGGCGCATTTGGTTTCCTGCAGGCACAGGACGTCGGGCGCATGCTCGTCGACGAGCTTCGCCACGAGGCCGATGCGCAGGCGCACGGAATTGATGTTCCAGGTGGCGAGACGGACAGGCATTGGCGACCGGGGAGGAGAGGGCAGGCCGCTCGCTCTAGCGCGGATCAGCGCCGCCGGGGAAGCCGTCGGGGCGAGAAGCCAAGACAGCCATGCCCGGAACGCAAGACGCCCGGCCTCCGGGGGGAAAGGCCGGGCGTCCGCGCGCTGGGCGCTCCGCCGATCGGAGGAACGGCGGAAACGAGGCGCCTTGGCCAAGGCCGCGACGGGGGAACGCAGCCTGTTTGGCGACGCCTCGCTCGCAATCCGAGATGGGGGGTCGCGCGCGGGAGTTCAAGCGCACGACTGCGTGAGCGCGCGCGAGACGTTCGTCAGGGCCGCCCCTGGCTCGGCCAGCGCGGCTGAACGATCTTGAACAGGTTCTGGTCGAGCTTCGCGACGCGGGTCATGTCCGACAGCACGACCGAGGTGTCCATGCCTTGCGCGTCCGTCACCGTCCACTGCTTCAGCTCGTAATTCTGCCCGCTGAACAGCAGCTGGATCTGCGCCTTGCCGCCGATCGCGTTCTTCTCCTCCAGCACCACGGAGACCATCTCGGGCTCCTGGTAGACCGCCTTGACGTTGGCGTCCTTCAGCAGGTCGATCTTGTCCTCGAGCAGGAAGCGCAGCGGCGTCTGGCTGAGCGGCCACAGCTCCTGGGTGGCGAGCCGGCGGTTCTTGACGATCACCGAGCTGCCGTTCGAGACGATCTCGAGCGGGCTCGGCGGCGCGTACTGGAAGCGGATCTTGCCGGGCCGGGACAGATAGAGCTTGCCGACGGAGCGGGAGCCGTCGGGGCCGGTCTGCTCGAAGTTCGCCGTGATGTCCTGGAGCGAATTGAAATAGCCGTTGACGCGCTGAAGCGTGGCGCGCTGCGCCGGATCGAGCTGGGTGACCGGCACGCCCTTCTTCTTGCCTCCGAACAGGCCGCCGAACAGCGGCTCGGCGGCGGCCGGCGCGGCCGCGAGCGCGGCGGTCAGGAGGAGGAGGCCGGCAAGCGGGCGGAGACGGAGCATCTGAAAGGGCGTCCTGCAGTGAATGGCGGGAGATCGGCTCGACATGGTCCCGGACTTAGGGTCCGTTCATGGCGATTTCACGTGGGGGCCCAGGTGGAGCGCCGGAAGTGTTGATCTCGTTGCGCATGGAGTGGGCGAGGGTCGAGGACCCCGACGCCTACCCGTACAACCTTCCCGCGATCGCCCGGCTGCAGGAGCTCGACCTCGACGCGCCCATCGTGCTGTTCGTCGGCCCGAACGGTTCTGGAAAGTCGACGCTGATCGAGGCGATCGCCGCCCATCTCGGCTGCAACCCGGAAGGCGGCTCGCCGAACTTCACCTTCGACACCGCGCAGACGCTCTCGCCGCTCCACAAGGTCACGCGGCTCGTGCGCCGGATACCGTCGAAGACCGACCGCTACTTCTACCGGGCCGACGCCTTCCACATCCTGGCGACCGAGATCCGCAGGCTCGAACTCGCCGGGCGCTACGGCGGCGATCTCCACGAGATGTCGCACGGCCAGGCCGTGATGCGGCTGCTCAACGAGCGGTTCGGCGCCCGCGGGCTCTATTTGCTCGACGAGCCGGAGGCGGCGCTGGCGCCCGAGACCCAGCTCGAGGTCATCGCCCGCATCGTGCAACTCGTCCAGCAGGGCGCGCGCTTCGTGCTGGCGACCCACTCGCCGCTGCTGATGGCGCTGCCCAACGCGCTGATCTACGAGCTCACCGAAGAGGGCGCCGCGCGCCGCAGCTATCAGGAGCTCGGTCACGTCCGGCTCTACCGCCGCTTCCTGGGAGACCCGGAGAGCGTGGTCAGCCGTCTGCTCTCCGAGGACTGATTCTCACGCCGCGTCGTCGTCGGCGTCATGGGTCGCGAGCAGGATCTCGCGCTTGCCGGCGTGGTTCGCCGGGCCCACCACGCCTTCCTTCTCCATGCGTTCGACCAGAGAGGCTGCGCGGTTGTAGCCGATCTGCAGCCGGCGCTGGATGTAGGAGGTCGAGCACTTCTTGTCGCGCAGCACGATCGCGACGGCCTGGTCGTACACGTCCGCGCTCTCGTCGCCGAACGAGCCCTTGTCGAACACCGCGCCGTCATCCCCGGCGCCGGTCTCGTCGTCCTCGGCCAGCACCGAATCCAGATAGTCCGGCCGTCCCTGGCGCTTCAGGTGCTGCACGACCGCCTCGACCTCGGCGTCGGAGCAGAACGGGCCGTGCACGCGGCTGATGCGGCCGCCGCCCTGCATGTGCAGCATGTCGCCCTGACCGAGCAGCTGCTCGGCGCCCATCTCGCCGAGGATGGTGCGGCTGTCGATCTTGCTGGTGACCTGGAAGGAGATGCGGGTCGGGAAGTTCGCCTTGATGGTGCCGGTGATGACGTCGACCGACGGGCGCTGGGTCGCCATCACGATATGGATGCCGGCCGCGCGCGCCATCTGGGCGAGCCGCTGGATCGCGCCCTCGATCTCCTTGCCCGCGACCATCATCAGGTCGGCCATCTCGTCGACGATGATGACGATGTACGGGAGCTTCCCGATCTCCATCACCTCCTGCTCGTAGATCGCCTCGCCGGTCTCGCGGTCGAAGCCGGTCTGCACGGTGCGGGTGATGGCCTCGCCCTTGGCGAGCGCCTGTTCGGCGCGGGCGTTGAAGCCGTCGATGTTGCGGACGCCGAGCTTCGACATCTTCTTGTAGCGGTCCTCCATCTCGCGGACCGCCCATTTGAGCGCGACCACCGCCTTCCGGGGGTCGGTCACGACGGGCGTCAGCAGATGGGGGATCTCGTCATAGACCGAGAGCTCCAGCATCTTCGGGTCGATCATGATCAGCCGGCACTCTTCGGGCTTCAGCCGGTAGAGCAGCGACAGGATCATGGTGTTGATGGCGACCGACTTGCCCGAGCCGGTGGTGCCGGCGATCAGCAGATGCGGCATGCGGGCGAGCTCGGCGATCACCGGCTCGCCGCCGATCGTCTTTCCGAGGCAGAGCGGCAGCCGCATCTTGGCCTTCTCGAAGTCGGCCGAGGCCAGCAGCTCGCGCAGATAGACCGTCTCGCGCCGGGCGTTCGGCAGCTCGATGCCGATCGCGTTGCGGCCGGGGATGACGGCGACGCGCGCCGCGACCGCGCTCATCGAGCGGGCGATGTCGTCGGCCAGCCCGATGACGCGCGACGACTTGATGCCGGGCGCAGGCTCCAGCTCGTAGAGCGTGACGACCGGGCCGGGCCGCACATTGCCGATCTTGCCGCGGACGCCGTAATCCTCGAGCACGCCTTCGAGCAGCCGCGCGTTCTGCTCGAGCGCGTCCTGGCTGATGACCGGGCCTGCGCCCTTGCGGGACTCGGCCAGCAGCGCGAGCGGCGGAAGCTCGTAGTCGTCGCGGTCGAGGAGGGAGGGCTGCGCCTCGCGGACCGCGCGGCGGCCGGGCCGGACGGGGCCGGCGGGCGGCGCGATGCGCGCCGGCTTCAGGGGCCCGGGCTCCTCGCCGTCATAGGACGGTCGCGGGCTGGCCCGCAGCACCGGAGCGCCGTCGAGCCCGACGTCGCCGGCGCTGAACTCCGGCTCGCGCCGCGGCGCGGTGAAATCCTCAGGGTCGCGGCTCGCGCGGGCGAGAATGCGCGACAGCGCGCGCTCGTCGTCCTCGCGCCGGGAGCCGCCGCGCGACAGCGCCCGCCCCAGCGCGGCGCGCGCCGACAGCGCCCAATGCGCCACCAGCCCGAGCGAGACCAGCCGGCGGTCGTCCTCGTCCTCCTCCTCGAACGCGTCCGCCTCAGGCTCCGGCCGGCGGCCGGGCGCCACCGCGGGCTCGCGCCGGGGCGCGTCCTCGTCCGCGTCGTCCGCGAAGGCGCCGGGGCTCGGCGCGATCGCGCCCATCGCGAGCGCCAGCGCGACGGCGCCCGCGACGCCGAGCGCGCCGGCGGCCGCGATGCGGCCGAGGCCGGAGCCGAGGCCGACCGCGTTCGCGACCACCGAGAACAGGTCGCCGAGACAGCCGCCGAGCCCGGTGGGCACGGGCCAGGAGGCCGGCGCGGGGATCAGGCCGGCGAGGCCCGCCAGCAGCACCGAGCCGAGCGCCCAGGAGATGAGCTTCAGCCTCTCGCCCTGGACCACGCGGCGGGTCAGCAGGGTCCAGCCCCACACGCCGATCGGCAGCACGAAGGCCGCGGCCGCGAGGCCGAACAGCTGGGTCAGCAGGTCCGCGACGATCGCGCCCGCGGGGCCGAGAAGATTATGGACCGGGCCGTCGGTGGCGTGGCTCAGGCTCGGGTCCTGCACCGACCAGGTGGCGAGCGCGACGCCGCACAGCGCCGCGAGCGCGACGAGCGACAGGCCGCCGAGTTCGGTGGCGCGCCGCAGCAGCATGGCGCGCATGCCGTCCGGGAGCATCGCCACCGGCTGGAAGCCGCGCGGGCGCGTCCTGATCGCGCGCAGGGTCATCGGATGCTCCCGCCCGGACCGCGACAGACCCGAGGCGCCGCGGCGGCCGCCGCCGCGCCTGCTGCTCCGCCCGATGCCCGCATCTGCGACGTCGATCCCTTGTGAACGCTTGATCGCTCTTCTCCGATCTCGAGGCGGACGGTAGCCGAAGAGGGTTAAGGCCCGCTTACCCGATGCCCGCCCGACGGGCCGCCCGGGGCCCGTGTCCGAGCCGAAATGATCTTGAAGCGCAATGAAAAAAGGCCCCGGCGATGCCGGGGCCTTCTGAGGTTGGGCGGCCCGGGGGCCGCCCAGGGAGTCCGCTCAGCTGTGGTAGGCCCGCTCGCCATGGGAGACGAGGTCGAGACCTTCCTGCTCGGCTTCCGGGCTCACGCGGAGGCCGATCAGCACGTCGACGATCTTGAACAGGATGAAGCTGACGACGCCGGTCCAGACGATGGTGACGAGCACCGCCTTGATCTGGGTGACGACCTGTCCGCCCATCGCGTAGTCGTCCACGCCGACGCCGCCGAGGGCCGGAGCGACCACGATGCCGGTGCCGATCGCGCCCACGATGCCGCCGACGCCGTGGATGCCGAACACGTCGAGGCTGTCGTCATAGCCGAGGGCGTTCTTCACGCTCGTGCAGAAGATGAAGCAGACGACGCCGGCGACGAGGCCGAGAACGATCGCGCCCATCGGGCCCGAGAGGCCGGCCGCCGGGGTGATGGCGACGAGACCCGCGACAATGCCGGAGGCGAGGCCCAGCATGCTCGGCTTGCCCTTGGACATCCACTCGGAGAGCATCCAGGCCACGCCCGCGGCGGCGGTCGCCACGAAGGTGTTGAGGACCGCGAGCGTGGTCGTGGCGTTGGCCTCGAGGTTCGAGCCGGCGTTGAAGCCGAACCAGCCGACCCACAGCAGGCCGGCGCCGATGAGGGTCATCGGCAGGTTGTGCGGCGCGAGAATGTCGCGGCCGTAGCCGACCCGCTTGCCGATGACGATGGCGCCGACCAGCGCCGCGACGCCCGAGTTGATGTGCACGACCGTGCCGCCCGCGAAGTCGAGCGCGCCCCATCCGAAGATCAGGCCGTTCGACGCCCACACCATGTGGGCGACGGGGAAGTACACGAAGGTGGCCCAGAGCACGGCGAACACCACCGCGGCCGAGAACTTGATGCGCTCGGCGAAGCCGCCGATGATCAGGGCGGGCGTGATGGCCGCGAAGGTCATCTGGAACGCGATGAAGACGAATTCGGGGATCTTCACGCCTTCGGAGAAGGTGTCGGCGAGCGAGTCGGTGGTGACGCCGGCGAGGAACACCTTGGACAGGTCGCCGATGAAGGCGTTGCCGCCGCTGAAGGCGAGGCTGTAGCCGTAGACGACCCACACCAGCATCATCACGCAGGCGATGGTCGAGACCTGCATCAGGACCGACAGCATGTTCTTGGCGCGCACGAGGCCGCCGTAGAACAGCGCGAGGCCAGGCACGGTCATGAGCAGGACAAGGATCGCGGACGTCATCATCCAGGTGACGTCGCCCTTGTCGACGGTCGGCGCGGGCGCAGGCGCGGCGGCCGCGGCCGGATCCTGCGCGTAGGCGGCGGCCGAGATCAGCAGGCCGGCGGCCAGAGCCGGCGCTCCCCAGCGGAGTACGGAACCCAGTTTCATCGAGTGAACTCCCGAGACTTCTTGAAAAGGGAAAGGGGCGTCGGTCGCGGCTTAGAGCGCGTCGACATCCGTCTCGCCGGTGCGGATACGCAGGGCCTGTTCGATCGCGTAGACGAAGATCTTGCCGTCGCCGATCTGGCCGGTCTTCGCCGCGGCCGCGATGGCCTCGACGACCTTGTCGACCGAGGCGGCGGCCACCGCGACCTCGATCTTCAGCTTCGGAAGAAAGCTGACCGCGTACTCTGCGCCGCGGTAGATTTCGGTGTGCCCCTTCTGGCGCCCGTAGCCCTTCACTTCGGTGACGGTCAGCCCGTGGACTCCGATGCCAGTCAGCGCGTCGCGCACCTCGTCCAGCTTGAACGGCTTGATGATGGCCATCACGAGTTTCATGCGTCTCGTTCCCCCGTTGGCCCACCGTCCGCGCCAGCACCGCTCGAACGGTCGACAGTTGATGATCAGACCGCGGCTCTCTGGCCGCCGCGCCTCGCGGCCCTCTGCAATCAAGCCGCGTGCCAACTCGGGCCCGGACGCGCGGCCGGGGAATTTTGAGGCGATCCGGAGGCAAGAAGCCGCCGGAGCCGCCGTTCGAGGCGGCCAAGCGCACAGTTAGACGGCGATATGCCTACTTACTGGGCATTTGTTGCCGAAGCGGTCCCGGCCGGCGACCGCGTGGCGCATTCTTCGGCAGGGTGTCACGATTTTGCGCGACGCCGGATCAGGCCCTCCTGCGCCACTGAGGCGACGAGCTCCCCGGCCTCGGTGTAGATGCGGCCGCGGGTAAGCGCGCGCGCGCCGCCCGCGAACGGCGTGTCCTGGACGTAGAGCAGCCACTGGTCGGCCCTGAACGGCCTGTGGAACCACAGCGAGTGATCGAGGCTCGCGGCCTGGATCTCGCTGGAGAACACCGAGGAGCCGTGCGGCGCCAGGGAGGAATCCAGCAGCGTCATGTCGGAGGCGTAGGCCAGCACGCATTGGTGCACGGCCGCGTCGTCCGGCAGCGGACCCGTGGCGCGGAGCCATACGTTCTGCCCGAGCCCGCGCGGCTTGCCGTCGACATATCGCATCGGGTCGGCGTGCCGCAGCTCGATCGGCCGCTCCTGCTCGAAATAGTCGCGGATCGGCCCGGGCATCTCGGGCAGCAGGCGCTCCTTCAGCATCCGTTCGTCCGGCAGTTCGCTCGGCCGCGGCGCGTCGGGCATGTCCATCTGGTGCTCGAAGCCTTCCTCTTCCCGATGGAACGAGGCCGACATCGAGAAGATCGCATGGCCATGCTGGATCGCCACGACGCGGCGCGTGGCGAAGCTCCGGCCGTCCCGGATGCGGTCGACGTCGTAGATGATCGGCACGGACGGATCGCCGGGCAGCATGAAGTAGCCATGCAGCGAATGCGGCGAGCGGCCCTCCACCGTCCGGGTGGCGGCCACGAGCGCCTGGCCGATCACCAGCCCTCCGAACACGCGCTGCCAGCCCGTCTGCGGGCTGCGGCCGCGGAACAGGTTCCGCTCCAGCGGTTCGAGGTCGAGGATGTCGAGCAGTTTCGAGATGGCGAACACGAGGCGATTCCCCTGCGGGCGGGCGGGAGAGGAGGAGACGGACGGACGGGCGCCGCCGTCAACCGCCGATGTTGCCCCCGACCGCGCGCCCTAGAACCTCGCCGAGACGCGGCGGGCCGATCGCCGGCCGGCGTCGGACCCGGAGGCGAGACCATGCTGTTCGCGGTGCTGATGAATGTCTGTCTCCAGGCCGATGCCGAGCGGCGCCGGGAGGAGCGCATCGAGTTCTCCGGGCCCGCGATGGGGTGCCTGGTGCAGGTCCAGAGCGTGATCGTGGAGTGGGGCCAGGACCACCCGGGCTGGCTCGTCAAATCCTGGAAATGCGGGCCCGCATGAGGGCCGGCGCGCGGTCTTCGTGCTATGCCTCGCGGATGACTTCCGGAAACCCCCAGACGCTGGACGTCGCGATCGCGGGCGCAGGCCCGACAGGGATCACGCTCGCGCTCGCCCTGAAGGCGGAGCTCGGGCCGTCCCTGAGGGTCACGGTGTTCGACCCGGCGCTCGGCCGCACGACGGCGCGCGACGCCCGCGCCTCGATGATCGCCGCAGACGGGCGGGCGCTGCTGGAGCGCATCGGCGCCTGGCCCGACGACGCCGCGCCGGTGGCGGGCCTGCGCATCACCGACAGCGGGCTCGACGCGGCGATCCGCCCGATCTTCCTGGAGCTCGGCGAGGCGCGCCCGGACGGCGAGCCCTTCGCCCACATGGTTTCGGACGCCGAGCTTCGCGCGCGGCTCGCCGAACGGGCGCGGGCCGAGGCGGTCGGGCTGGTCGCGCAGCCGATCGAAAGCCACGCCCGCGAGCCCGGCCGGGTTCGCCTGCGGCTGGCGGATGGCGGGGAGGCGACGGCGCGCCTGCTGGTCGCCGCGGACGGCGCCGGATCGCCGCTGCGCGCCCGCGAGCGGATCCCCACATACGCCTTCGCCTACGACCAGACGGCGCTGGTGGCCACGCTCGGCCATGAGGCGCCGCATGGCGGCGTCGCGGTCCAGCATTTCCTGCCCGGCGGGCCGTTCGCGATGCTGCCGCTCGCCGGAAACGTCTGCTCGCTGGTCTGGAGCGAGCGCCGGTCGGAGGCCGAGCGCATCGCGCAGGCGGACGACGAGACCTTCCTGCGCGAGGCGGAGCGGCGCGCCGGCCCGGACTTTGGCCGCCTGAGCCTCGCCGGCCGGCGGGGCGCGTTCCCGCTGCGCTTCGTGCTGGCGCGGCGCTTCGTCGGGTCACGGTTCGCCCTGGTGGGCGACGCCGGCCACGTCGTCCATCCCCTCGCGGGCCAGGGCTTCAACCTCGCTCTTCGCGACGTGAAGGCGCTGGCGCGGATCGTGGCCGAGGCGGCGCGCGCCGGCGAGGACATCGGCTCGGATGCGGTTCTGGGCGGCTACGAGTCCGCGCGGCGCTTCGAGGTCGCGAGCGTGGCGGCCGCGACGGACGCGCTCTACCGGCTGTTCGCCGCGCCGGGCGCGCGCGGGCTGCGGGACGTCGGCATGGGGCTGGTGGACCGGGCGCCGGCGCTCAAGCGCAGGATCGTGACGGCGGCCTCGGGTCTCTGAGGCTCAGTCGTCGAGCGGGCGGGCCTCGTCCGGCAGCATGATCGGTATGCCGTCGCGGATCGGATAGGCGAGCTTCGCAGGCCGCGAGATCAGCTCCTGGCGCTCCGCGTCATAGATCAGCGTCGCCTTGGTGAGCGGGCAGACCAGGATCTCCAGCAGCTTGGGGTCGACGCCGGCGGGGCGGCGTGCGTCTTCGGGCGCGTCGGTCATTGCAGCGACGAACTCGCGTCTCCTCTGGCGCGCGCAAGCTCCATCTCGGTCACGGCGACCAGGATCTCCGCACGCGATTTCAGGTCGGCGGCCTCCAGCAGGGCCTGCTTCTCGCGCGGGCCGAACGGGCTCATCATGGCGAGCGCGTTGACCAGCGCCTCGTTCGGGGCGCGGCGGATGCCGTCCCAGTCGGCCTCGAGACTGTTGGCCGTCAGGTAGTCCTTCAGCGTCTTCAGGAGCGCTTCACGGTCGACGTTCTCCTGCCCTTCGCCGGGCGCGAGGTCGGCGACGAACTCCTCGAACGACACGCGCGCCTTGCGATAGGGCGCGTCGTCCCGCAGCTCCTCCAGCAGGCGGAAGCGCGACACGCCGGTGAGCGTCACCAGATAGCGCCCGTCGCCGGTCTCCCCGAACGCCGTGAGGCGCCCGGCGCAGCCGACCCGCACGAGCTCGGGGCGCTCTTCGTCCTCAGAGGATTCCGGGTCGGGCTGGATCATGCCGATGATCCGCTCGCCACGGATCGCGTCGTCGATCATCGCGAGATAGCGCGGCTCGAAGATGTTGAGCGGCATCTCGCCCCGCGGCAGCAGCAGCGCGGCGCGCAGCGGGAACACCGGAATGACCTCCGGCAGCTCCTCGGTCTTGTGGTAGGTGACGTTCGAAGCCATGCGCTTGTTAAATCACGCGAACAGCAGAGAGGACAGCCGCTTTCTGCCGGCGATCGTGTGTTCGTCCTTCGGGCCCCACGCCTCGAACAGCTTCACCAGCTCCTTGCGGGCGCCGTCGTCGTTCCAGGCGCGGTCGCGCCGGACGATCTCCAGCAGGTGGCCGAGCGCCTCCTTGCGCAGGCCGGCGGCCGCGAGGCCCACCGCGAGATCGAACCGGGACTGGTGGTCCGCGGGATCGGCCGCCACCCGGGCCTCGAGCGGCGCGAGGTCGCCGATCGCGGCGGCCCGTTCGGCGATCTCGATCTGCGTCGCGACGGCGGCGATCGCCGGGTCCTTGGCCTTCTCGGCCGGCGCGGCGGCGAGCGTCGCCTTGGCCTGCTCGAGATCGCCGGCGGCGACATGGCACCGCGCGAGGCCCGCGATCGCGGGGGCTGAGTCGGGCTCCTCGACGAGCAGTTCGGAATAGATCGCCGCGGCTCCTGCGACGTCGCCCGCCTCGAGCGCGGCCTCCGCCTCGGCGAGCAGGTCGCCCGCCTCGTCCGGCAGCGGCTCGCCGAGGATGCGCTCAACGAAGGACTGGATCTGGCTTTCCGGAAGCGCGCCCATGAAGCCGTCGACCGGCTGGCCGCGCGTGAAGGCGATCACGGCCGGAATCGACTGGATGCCGAGCTGCCCGGCGATCTGCGGATGATCGTCGATGTTCATCTTGGCGAGCTTGACCTTGCCGCCCGCGGCCCGGACGACCTTCTCGAGCACGGGGGTCAGCTGCCGGCACGGCCCGCACCAGGGGGCCCAGAAGTCCACCAGCACAGGCGTCCGGGTCGAAGCCTGAACGACGTCCGTCATGAAGGTCTGGGTCGTGGTCTCGACGATCAGATCGTCGGGCGCGGTGGCCAGAACGTCATCCCCGGCGGCCATGCGAACGTCTCCTTCTGCGAAGCCCTGTGCGGCGCCTGCGCGGTCGGGCCCACACATGGGGGAACCCGCCCGTGAATGCAATCGGGCCCCGGCGTCCGACGAAGCGCGGAGCGCGGCGCCGCTGGCGCCGGCCTTCAGCCGCCCTTAATGAAGACCGGTCAGTTTTGCAGTTCCGCCCGGCGTCCCCGAGGGGCGCCGCCGTCATGACCAGAGTCCTATATACAGCCGCCGTCACGGGGCGGCTTTTCCTTGAAAGGAGCAGACAGGATGGACGTCGCAGAGCCGAGGCGGCCCAGAGTGGTGATCGTCGGGGCCGGCTTCGGCGGGCTCACAGTCGCGACGAAGCTCGCCAAGGCAGATGTCGACGTCACGGTTCTGGACCGCCACAACTACCACTGCTTCCAGCCGCTGCTCTACCAGGTCGCCACCGCGGAGCTGTCGCCCGCCGACATCGCCTGGCCGATCCGCCACGTGCTGCGGCGGCAGAAGAACGTGCGCGTGCTGCTCGGCACGGTCGACAGCATCGACCTCGAGAACAGACAGGTCGTCGCCGACACGGTCACGCTGCCCTATGACGAGCTGGTGCTCGCGACCGGGGTGACGCACTCCTATTTCGGCAATGACGAGTGGGAGAAGTGGGCGCCCGGCCTCAAGCGCGTCGAGGACGCGACCATCATCCGCCGTCGGCTGCTGATCGCCTTCGAGCGCGCCGAACTCTCGGACGATCCGGCCGAACGCGAGCGGCTGCTGACCTTCGCGATCGTGGGCGCGGGCCCCACCGGCGTCGAGCTCGCGGGCTCGATCATCGAGGTCGCCCGGCACGTGATGCCGAACGAGTTCCGCCACATCGACCCGCGGACCGCCCGCGTCATCCTGATCGAGGCCGGGCCGCGCGTGCTGCCGGCGTTCCCGGAGAACCTCTCCGCCTACACCCGCGAGTCGCTGGAGCGCATGGGGGTCGAGGTGATGACCAGCACCCGGGTGACGAACTGCGACGAGACCGGCGTCGACCTCGAGGGCGGCCGTCTCGAGGCCGCGACGGTGATCTGGGCCGCGGGCGTCGTCGCCTCGGAAGCCGGCCGCTGGATCGGGGCGCAGTGCGACAACGCGGGCCGGGTGATCGTCAACAAGGACCTCAGCGTGCCCGGCCGCCAGGAAGTGTTCGTCATCGGCGACACCGCGTCGGTCAAGCGCGAGGACGGCAGCCCGGTGCCGGGCGTCGCGCCCGCCGCGAAGCAGATGGGGGCCTATGTGGCGGACGTGATCGCGTCGCGCGCCCGCGGGGCGGTGCCGCCGCCGCCCTTCAAGTACCGCCACCAGGGCGACATCGCCACGATCGGGCGCCGCTCGGCCGTGCTGAAGCTCGGCTACATGAACCTGACCGGCCTGATCGCCTGGCTGTTCTGGTGCGTGGCGCACATCTACTTCCTGATCGGCGCCCGCAACCGGATCGCGGTGGCGTTCAAGTGGGTGTGGGACTTCGCCACCTTCCAGCGCGGCGCCCGGCTCATCACCGATCAGCGCGACCAGATCTGAGGCCTGGTCGGTCCGGCATTCACGCAAACGCGACGAGGCGGGAACGCTGTCCTATCCTGCGCGTTGACTCGCCGGACATGGAGGCGAGTGATGCTCAAGGGTGGACTTCTCTGGCTGATCGGCATTCCGCTGCCGATCATCATCGTGCTCTGGCTGCTCGGCTTCCTGCACTGAGCTGAGCGCGGAACCTCAGGAAAGGGCGTCTGCGGCCGAGGCCGCAGGCGCCCTTCCTCTTTGGCGGCCGTGGCCGGCCGTCACATGTTCCGCAGATGGCGGGCCGGCTTCTCGCCCAGGATGCGCCACGTGCCGGCGAGGCCGAGCACGATCGTGAGGGCGAGCGCGCCGAGCGCCGCAAGGCCCGCGCCGAGCGGGTCGAACGCGAAGTCGATCCCCATCACGCCCTCGGTCACGCCCCAGGCGGCGAGCGACCCGACCGCCAGGCCGAAGGCGGCCGTGATCAGCCCCAGGAACGCGTACTCGGCCGCGAAGGCCGAGAGCAGCCGTTTCCGCGTCGCGCCGAGCGTCTTCAGGATCACCGCCTCGTAGACCCGCCGCCGATGGCCGGCCGCGAGCGCCCCGGCCAGCACCAGCACGCTGGCTGCGAGCGTCACGCCGCTCGCGGCGCGGATCGCGAGCGCAAGGTTGCCGATGACCTCGGACAGCGAGCTGAGCGCGTCCTTGACCCGGATGGCGGTGATCGAGGGGAAGGCGCCGGTGGCCTCGCGCAGCAGCGCGAACTCCTGCGCGTCGCTCCCGCCGCCGGGGAACGAGACCGTGGCGAGGTTCATGTAGGGCGCGCCCGCGAAGGCGTTCGGCGAGAACACCATGAAGAAATTGATGCCGAGCGTCTCCCAGGCGATCTTCCGGAAGTTCGCCACCTTGGCCGTGATGGCGCGGCCGAGCACGTTCACGGCGATCTCGTCGCCGATCTTCAGTCCGAGCGCCTTGCCGAGCTTCTCGTCGAACGAGACCAGCGGCTCGCCCGCATAGTCCGCCGGCCACCATTCGCCCTCGACCACGCTCGAGCCCTTCGGGACGTCGGCCGCGAAGGTCACGCCGCGGTCGCCGCGCAGCGCCCAGCGATATTCCGGATCGACCTTCAGCTCCTCCGCCGGCGTTCCCTTGATGGACGCGAACGAGCCGCGCAGCATCGGTACGCTCTCCATCGTGGCGCCCGGGGCGTCCTGGCGGATCAGCTGGGCGAACCGGTCGCGGTCGCCCGAGGGGATGTCGAGGAAGAAGAAGGACGGCGCGCGCGCCGGCAGCTCGTTGGCGATCTGGCGGCGGATCGAGGCGTCGATCAGGGTCAGCGTGACGAGCAGCACCAGGCCGAGGCCGAGCGACAGCACCACGGAGGGCGTCAGCGCGCCCGGCCGGTGGATGTTGGCGAGCGCGAGCTTGAGTTCGATGCGCCTCGGCCGAGGCAGGCGCGCCGCGCCCCACATGATGCCCCAGGCGACGAGCCGCAGCGCCACGAAGGCCGCGATCGCGGCGGCGACGAAGATCAGCGCGATGCGGCGGTCATAGGCGGCGAACACCGCGAGCGCCGCGAGCCCCGCCGCGAACGCCGCGGTGGCGGCCATATAGGCCGGCCGCGGCAGGCGCCGTTCGGGCGCGACATGCTCGCGGAACAGCGCGGCCACCGGAACGTCATGGGCGCGGCCGAGCGGCCAGACCGCGAAGGCGAGCGTCGTGAGCGTCCCATAGGCGAAGGCGAGCGCGAGCTCGCGCGGGTAAAGCGACGGCGCGAGCGGCAGCGGCACGATCTCCCTGAGCGCCGCGACCGCCCCGAACGGCAGGGCGGCGCCGACCGCCAGCCCGAGCGCGGTGCCGAGCGCGCCGAGCGCCGCCACCTCGGCGAGATGAATCAGGAACACCGTCCGTCCCGAGGCGCCGACGCTCTTCAGGATCGCGATCGTGGCGCGCTTGCGCTCCACGAAGCTCGACACCGCGTTGGCGACGCCGACGCCCCCGACCACGAGGGCCGCGAGCCCGACGATCGTCAGGAACTCCGTGAAGCGCCCCACATTGCGTTCGAGCTGCGGGGCGGCGTTGAGTCGCGAGCGCGCCTCGAAGCCCGTGTCCGGCGCCTCGCGCTCGACCGCGGTCACGAGATCACGGACGGCCTGGTCGCCGCGCGCGCCGTCCGGCAGCGCGACCCGGTAGGTCCAGCGCACGAGACTGCCGGGCTGGATCAGCCCGGAGGCGCGCAGCGCGGCCTCGCCGATCACCACGCGCGGTCCGAAGCCGACCCCGCCGGACAGCCGGTCGGGTTCGCTTGTCAGCCGGGTCCGCACCTCGAAATCGGCCGAGCCGATCGCGAAGCGGTCGCCGGGCTTGAGCTCGAGCCGGGCGAGCAGCGCGGGGTCGACCGCCGCGCCCCAGACGCCGTCGCGCTCCGCCAGCGCGTCGCCGAGCGGAACGACCGGATCGAGCCCCGCCGCGCCGACCAGCGGCCAGCCGCCGTCGACGGCCTTGAGCTCGACCAGCGCCGCGTCCCCGGAGGGCGCGCGCGCCATCGCGCGCAGCGTGGCGATCGAGGAGACGCGGCCCTTCGACTCCAGCAGCGCGCGCTCGTCCGCCGAGGCCTCGCGGTGGACCAACGCGAACGCCGCGTCGCCGCCCAGAATGGCGCGGCCTTCCCGCGAAAGCCCCTCGGTCAGGCTGCGCGCCAGCGACCCCACGCTCGCGATGGCGGCGACCCCCAGGGCGAGACACAGCAGGAAGACCGCAAAGCCGCGGACGCCGCCGCGCAGCTCGCGGGCGGCGAGCCGCAGCACGACGGGCAGCGGCGGGCGGTGCGGACCCGGCCTGGAGCGCGCGGCCGAAGCCTCGCCGGCGGAGGATGCGTGGGTGGACGCCAAGACCGGAACGCTCCTCAGGCCGCCTGCGCTTCAGGCTCGATCCGGCCCGACCGGAGCCGGACCATCCGGCCGCAGCGGCTTGCGAGGTTCGGGTCATGGGTCACGACCACGAGGGTCGCGCCGCGTTCGGCGGTCTTGGCGAACAGCAGCTCCGCCACCTGGCGGCCGGTCGCCTCGTCGAGATTTCCGGTCGGCTCGTCGGCGACCACGATCGCGGGCTTCGGCGCGAGCGCCCGGGCGAGCGCCACGCGTTGCTGCTCGCCGCCGGACAGCTCGGCCGGACGATGCTGGAGCCGCTCCGCGAGGCCCACCGAGGCGAGCTCGGCGCGCGCCCGCTCGAACGCGTCGCCCACGCCGGCGAGCTCCAGCGGCGTCGCGACGTTCTCGAGCGCCGTCATGGTCGGGATGAGGTGGAAGGACTGGAACACGACTCCTATGTTCCGGCCTCGGAATTGCGCCAGCCCGTCCTCGTCCAGCCGCGACAGATCCTGATCCAGAACCCGCACCACGCCGGAATCGGGCCGCTCGAGCCCCGCCAGCGTCATCAGCAGCGTCGATTTGCCGGAGCCCGAGGGGCCGACCAGCCCTACGGTCTCGCCGGCGGCGACCGTGAGACTTACGTCTTTCAGGATGTGCACGCGCGCAGCGCCTTGGCCGAGCGCCAGATTGACGCCTTGGAGATCGATCGCCGCCATGAAGCTCTTCGTCTCTGAGGGGAGCGGGCCGGAAGCTCGGCCGGACCCCGCATATATTGATCGCGCGGCCGAGCGCCACCCGTCGCGCCGCGTCGTAATCGCCGGAGCCCTGGCGTCTCTCGCAACAGTGATGACGCCGCGCTGGGCCCGCGCGGCCCCGCCGCTGAAGATCGTGGCGCTCGGCGACAGCCTCACGGCGGGCTTCGGGCTGCCCCCGCAGGACGGTTTCGTGCCCCGGCTGCAGGCGGCGCTCAGGGCGGCGGGGCGGTCGGTCACGATCACCAACGCCGGCGTGTCGGGCGACACCGCGACCGGCGGCGCCGAGCGCGTCGACTGGTCGGTGCCCGACGGGACCGACGGCGTGATCGTCGAACTCGGGGCGAACGACATGCTGCGCGGGGTCGATCCGAAGGTCACGCGCGCCGCGCTCGCCCGCATCCTCGACCGGCTGGCGCAGCGCCGCATCCCGGCGATGCTGGTCGGCATGCGCGCGCTTCCCAATCTGGGCGAGGACTACGCCAGGCGGTTCGAGGCGGTCTACGCCGATCTCGCCCGCGAGCGCGGCCTGATCTTCTATCCGTTCTTCCTTGAAGGGGTCGCGGGGGACCGCAGTCTCAATCAGGGCGACGGCGTGCATCCCAACGCCAAGGGCGTGGCCGCCATGGTGCGCGCCATCACGCCGGCCGTCGAACGCTTCCTCGACCAGATTTCCGCCAACCGCGCCTGAGGATCCCGCATGGAACGACGCCGGCTCGGCCGCACCGGGCTCGAGGTCAGCCTCTGCTGCCTCGGAACCATGACCTTCGGCGAACAGAACACCGAGGCCGAGGGCCACGCGCAGCTCGATCGCGCGCGCGCCGCCGGCGTCAACTTCCTCGACGCCGCCGAGCTCTACCCGATCCCGCCGAAGCCCGAGACGCAGGGCCGCACGGAGGAGATCATCGGCACGTGGCTGAAGTCCCGCGGCGGCCGCGCGGAGACGATCGTGGCCACCAAGGCCGCAGGGCGCACCACCGCGATGGAGTGGCTGCGCGATCCGCCCGGTCCGGCGGAGCTCTCGCGCGCGCAGCTCCGCGAGGCGGTGGAGGGCAGCCTCCGGCGGCTGCAGACCGACTATATCGACCTCTATCAGCTGCACTGGCCCGACCGGCCGATCAGCCAGTTCGGCGCCAATCCGACGATCTACCGGCGGCCCGAGCCGGCGCTGGAGCATTCGATCCGCGAGACCCTCGAGGCGCTGTGCGAACTGCAGCGGGAGGGCAAGATCCGCCATGTCGGGCTCTCGAACGAAAGCGCCTGGGGGGTGATGCGCTTCCTCGCCGAGTCCCAGGCCTGGGATCTGCCGCGCGTCGCCTCCATCCAGAACGCCTACAACCTGCTCAACCGCACCTTCGAGTGCGGCCTCGCCGAGATCGCTCTGCGGGAGGATGTCGGCCTGCTCGCCTATTCGCCGCTGGCGCAGGGCTATCTGACCGGAAAGTACCGCGACGGCGCGCGGCCGGCCGGCGCCCGCAAGACGCTGTTCAACCGGCTGCAGCGCTACGAGACGCCCGGCGCGGAGGCCGCGATCTCGGCCTATGTCGATCTAGCTGGGGAGATCGGGCTTTCGCCCGCCCATCTCGCCTTGAAGTTCGCCGCCACCCGTCCTTTCGTGACGTCTGTGATCATCGGGGCGACGAACCTCGAGCAGCTCGAGCACGACCTCGCGGCCTTCGACGCGCCGTGGAGCACGGAGACTGAGGAGCGGGTGGACGCGATCCATCTGCTGCGGACCAATCCCTGCCCCTGAGCGGCGCCGCCGCCGGGGGAGGGCGGCAGGGAGGCCAGCGTGCCGCGGTTGTTCACCGCTCTCGAAGTGCCGGACGACGTCGGCGCGGCCTTGTCGAGCTATCGCGGCGGCCTGTCGGGCGCGCGCTGGCTCGACGTCGAGAACTACCACGTCACGCTGCGCTTCCTCGGCGACGTCGATGAGGACACGGCGCAGGAGGCCGCCTATCTGCTGGGGCAGGTCCGCCGGGCGCCGTTCGCGGTCACGCTCGAGGGCCTCGACGCCTTCGGCGGTTCGCGTCCGCGCGCGCTGATCGCCCGGGTGGCGCCGTCCCCGGCGATCGTGGATCTGCAGGCCGAGCACGAGCGGCTGATGCGCCGGGCGGGGCTGCCGGCCGAGCGACGCAAGTTCACGCCGCACGTCACGCTGGCGCGGCTGCGGGACAGCTCCTCGCGCGCCGTCGCGGACTATCTCGGCCTCAGGGGCGGGCCGCCCGGCCTGTCGTTCCGGGCCGAGCGCTTCGTGCTGTACTCGTCGCGCGACTCGGTCGGGGGCGGCCCCTATGTGGTCGAGGCCGCCTACCCGCTGCGGTGAGCGCTCAGGACGCCTTGCGGATCAGCCGGCGCACGATGCCGGTGCCGGCGGCCTTCGGGCGCTCCGGCGTCTCCACCGCCTGCGCGGCCGCCACGCGGTCGATCATCAGGCGAAGCCCTTCGGCGTAGAGGTTGATGTCCTCGCGGTTCAGGGCGTGCAGCTTGGCGATCTCGCGCGGCGTGACGTCGACGCGCTCGTTGATCGCGTTGTAGCGGCGGTTGAGCTGCGGGGCGTCTGCGCCGAACAGCAGCGCGAGCCCGAGCTCGAACCGCTCGGTGATGCCGACGAAGGCGAAGTCCTTGAGCTCCACTCCGCTCAGGAAGGTGGAATGGATGTTGCGGATCCTGTTCTTGCGGGCGAAGCCCGTCAGCGGCAGAGTCCCGGCCTTGATCTCCTTGTCGAAGGCCCACTTGGTCGGGCGCTCCTTGATGAAGGAGTAGTGCGAGATCACCCGCTCGACCGGATCGCGCAGCCAGGTCCAAAGCTGCCGGCGCGGATCGACGATCGCGGATTCGACCAGGCTGAGATGGTAGTGCCCGTGCAGAACCTCGACGCCGGCGTCGGCGAGCGCCGGCAGGCGGGAGGCGAGCTCCGCGCGCGGCACGCGCAGCAGCGGATGCGTCGCGGGATCGTTCGCGCCGTAGAACAGCGCGAGCCGGTCGCCGTAGAGTTCCTTGAGCGCGTTCCGGAAGCTGGTGCCGGCGGTTTTCGGGATGTGGATCGAGAAAATCATTCGGCGGGAGGTCTCCGGACCGGGAACTGCGTGACTGTCGCGCCTGCGATGCGAGGGCGCCGATGGGGTTGACCGCCGTTTCGGGCGGGAGCATGACACGGGCCTCAGGAGCCAGAGAAATGCAGAAGTTCGATACCCTGACCGGCGTCGCCGCGCCCCTGCCGATGATCAACATCGACACGGACATGATCATCCCTAAGCAATACCTGAAGACGATCAAGCGGACCGGCCTCGGCAAGGGACTCTTCTCGGAGCTGCGCTACAACGCGGACGGCAGCGAGAACCCGGACTTCGTCCTGAACAAGCCCGCCTACCGGGACGCCCAGATCCTCGTCGCCGGGGACAATTTCGGCTGCGGGTCTTCGCGCGAACACGCGCCCTGGGCGTTGCTCGACAAGGGCATCCGCTGCGTGATCTCGACCTCCTTCGCGGACATTTTCTACAACAACTGCTTCAAGAACGGCATCCTGCCGATCGTGGTCTCGCCCGAGGACCACGCCAAGCTGATGGACGACGCCGAGCGTGGCGCGAACGCCCGCCTCACCGTCGACCTCGAGGCGCAGGAGATCCGCGGCCCCGACGGCGGCGTCGTCCGGTTCGACATCGACCCGTTCCGCAAGCGCTGCCTCCTCGAGGGCCTCGACGACATCGGCCTGACCATGCAGAAGGCCGATCGCATCTCCGGCTTCGAGGCCAAGCTGGCCGCCGAGCGGCCCTGGGCCTGACCCGGACGGCCCGCCGGGGCCGATCCTCCGACTCCTGACGCCCATGGCCGCCTCGCTTGGCGCGGCCACGCCACATCTTCGCGTCCATCCGAGACAGCTCCATGACACGTCGCCTGATCTCCACCGGTTCGCCTTTCGAGAAGACGGCCGGCTACAGCCGCGCCGTGGTCGACGGGGACCTCGTCTTCGTCTCGGGGACGACCGGCTATGACTACGCCACCATGTCGATGCCGGAGGACGTCGAGGCGCAGGCCCGCAACGCCTTCGCGACGATCGCCAAGGCGCTCGCCGAGGCCGGCGCCTCCTTCGAGGACGTGGTGCAGACGCGCTATTACCTGGTCGAGCCGTCGGACGCCGAGGCGCTGTTCCGGGTCACGGGCGAGATCTTCGGAGAGATCCGGCCGGCCAACACGCTGATCGTGTGCCGCCTGCTGAAGCCCGAGATGAAGATCGAGATCGAGGTGACGGCCCGCCTCAGGAGCTGACGAGCCGCAGCGACCCGCGGTCGATGGCGGCGAGCACGCGCTTCAGCTCCGGGCCCCGTTTCAGGATCAGCCCGGTGGTCGCGACCACCGCGTACTCGCCCTGCTTGCGCGCGAGCCGCGGCGTCTTCTCGATCCGGTACAGCGCGAGCTCGCCGGCGCGCCGGAACACCGAGAAGACCGCCCGGTCCTTGAGGAAGTCGATGGCGTAGTCGCGCCATTCGCCGGCCGAGACCATGCGGCCGTAGAGATTGAGAATCTCGTTGAGTTCCTGCCGGTTGAACGTGACCTGGCTGGACGAGACTTCCGGTGCCGCCGCCGAAGACGCGTGACGCGGGATCAGCCGTATAGGCTCCGGATCGATCATTGAGCCTCCCGGGGACTCGCCCCGCTCACGATGCCATGATCGCGGAGCCGGCGGACCGACGCAAGCCGCGCCTCGCCGTCACTGCGCGAGCGCCTTGAGGAGCGCCGCCTCGAAGGTCTCCGGGTCCTCGATCTGCGGCGCGTGGCCGAGGCCGGGGAACTCCACGAGCTTCGCGCCCGGGATCGAGGCCGCGGCGCGGCGGCCGAGCGCCGGATAATCGCCGAGGCGCTTCGCGACCTCGGGCGCCGCACGGTTGGCGCCGGGCGCGGTGCGGTCGTCCTGGCCGATCATCAGCGTGGTCGGAACGGCGATCCGCGGGAACTCGTAGACCACGGGCTGGGCATAGATCATCTCGGAGGTCCGGGCGCCGATCCAGGCGATCCGGTCGCGGCCGGGCCCGGCATACATGCCGGCGTTCATCTCGACCCAGCGGTCGTAGGCGGGCTTCCACTCGCCCCCGTAATAGAACTTGGTCTGGTACGCCTTGACGGTGTCGAAGCTGGTCTTCAGCTCGTTCGCGTGGAGGGCGTCGATCGTGGCGTAGGGCACGCCCTCGGCCTTCCAGTCCTCGAGGCCCAGCGGGTTGACCATAACGAGGCGCTCGGTCGCCTCCGGGTAGGACAGCGCGTAGCGCGCCGCCAGCATGCCGCCCATCGAATGGCCGAGGATCGCGGCCTTCCGGACGCCGAGGCTTTCGAGCAGCGCATGCGTGTTCGCCGCGAGCTGCGCGAAGCTGAACTGGTAGCCCTCGGGCTTGGAGGATTTGCAGAAGCCGATCTGGTCGACCGCGATCGTCCGGTAGCCCGCCCCGGTCAGCGCCCTGATCACGCCCTCATAGGTCGCCGCGCAGAAGTTCTTGCCGTGGAGCAGGACCACCGTCCGGCCGTTCGGACGCGCGGGCGCGACGTCAATATAGGCCATGGCGAGGCGCTGCCCCTGCGACACGAGCTCGAAGCGCCGCACCTCGTGCGGGTAGTCGAAGCCTTCGAGCTCGGGCCCGTAGGAAGGATGGTCGGCCGCCAGGGCCGCGGCCGGGAGAAGGATCGCGCCGAGCAGCGCGGCGATGAGGCGGCGCGTCCTCAATAGGGCTCGCGCGCCAGCCGGGCCGCGGTCGTGGTCACGTCCAGCACCGCGATCTCGGTCTCCGCTGCGCCCAGGATGGGCCCGGGCTGGCCGCCGGTGCCGGACTGGACCAGCACCGCCAGACCGTCGGCGCCTGCGCTCAGGACCTCTTCGGCCGGCGCCGCGAACCGGGCGTCCGCGCCGTCCCAGGCGCCGAGCCGCGTCATGTGCCGCACCACATTGACGTAGGTGGCGGTGCGGCCGGCGTTCTCGCCGCGCCCGATCTGGACCTCGCGGGCGCGCTCGAAGGAGAAGGCCCAGACCTCGGCGTGCGGATGGGCGAGCGGCTGGCGCGGCGCCGAGACCGCGACTTCCACGCGGCCGTCGCGGACCTTCAGGCTCACCGGCAAAGCGAGCCCGCCGGCCGCGTCGGCCCGCGAGATCGCCCCCATGACGGCCGCGCCGTCGCCCCCGACGGTCGCCTCGCCGCCGTTCACGACGATCTGCGGCGTGTAGACCTTGCGGTCGCCGCGGGCGAGCGCATAGGCGCGCTGCCTCGCCGTGTTGGCCGGGCTCGCGAGCGTGTCCTTCCAGCCGAGATAGTCCCAGTAGTCGACCGGGAGGGTCAGCACGAGGGTCCGGCCGTCATGCGCGAGCTCGCCCGCCAGCCGGTCGGCCGGCGGACAGGAGGAGCACCCCTGGCTGGTGAAGAGCTCGACGACGCCCCGGGGCGCCTGGTCGCCGGCCGTCGCGCCGCCCGCCCATGTCAGGCATCCAGCGAGGAGAGCGGCGAGGGCGATGCGCATAAGGTTCCGGCCGGTTGAATGAACCAGAGGCAGTTATGGGTACGGGCGTCGCGGCTCGCCACTCACATGGCGGTGACGCGCGCCGACGTGATGAGCGCTCACGCCGCCAGACTCCGCAACACGTAGTGCAGGATGCCGCCGTTGCGGAAGTAGTCGAGCTCGTCGAGCGTATCGATCCGGCAGAGCAGCGGGACCTTGCGGACCGTGCCGTCCGCCGAGGCGATCTCCGCCTCCAGGGTGACGCGCGGGCGAAGCCCGTCCGCGAGGCCGTGGATGGTCACGGTCTCGTCGCCCTTCAGGCCGAGCGTCTGCCAGGACGTGCCCTCCTCGAAGGTCAGCGGGACGACGCCCATGCCGACGAGGTTGGAGCGGTGGATGCGCTCGAAGGACTGCGCGATCACGGCGCGCACGCCGAGCAGGTTGGTGCCCTTCGCGGCCCAGTCGCGCGACGAGCCGGTGCCGTATTCGCGCCCGGCGAACACCACCAGCGGCACGCCCTCGGCCTTGTAGCGCATCGCGGCGTCGTAGATCGGAAGCTGCTCGCCGCTCGGATAGTGGATCGTGACGCCGCCCTCGACCCCCGGGACCATCTGGTTCTTGATCCGGATGTTGGCGAAGGTGCCGCGCATCATGACCTCATGATTGCCGCGGCGCGTGCCGTACTGGTTGAAGTCCTGCGGCCGGACCTGGTGGTCGCGCAGATACTCGCCCGCCGGGCTCGCGAGCTTGATCGAGCCGGCCGGGGAGATGTGGTCGGTGGTGATCGAGTCGAGGAACAGGCCGAGCACCCGCGCGCCTTCGATGTCCGTGACAGGCTTCGGCTCGCGGTCCATGCCCTCGAAGTAGGGCGGGTTCTGCACATAGGTCGAGGAGCTGACCCATTCATAGGTCATGCCGCCCGAGACCTCGATGCCCTGCCAGTTCGCGTCGCCCTTGAAGACGTCGGCGTATTTCGACTGGAACAGCTCGCGGTTGATCGTCTTGCGGATGAAGTCGGCGACCTCGGCGGAGGACGGCCAGATGTCCCGCAGATAGACCGGCTGGCCATCGGAGCCGACGCCGAGCGGCTCGGTCGCGAGATCGACCTGCATGGAGCCCGCGAGCGCGTAGGCGACCACCAGCGGCGGGGAGGCGAGGTAGTTCGCCCGCACGTCCGGGTTCACGCGGCCCTCGAAATTGCGGTTGCCGGACAGCACGGCGGCGGCGACCAGGTCGGCCTCGTTGATCGTGTCCGAGATCTCCTCCGGCAGGGGGCCCGAATTGCCAATGCAGGTCGTGCAGCCGAAGCCGACGAGGTTGAAGCCGATCTTGTCGAGCTCGGCCTGCAGGCCGGATTTCTCAAGATAGCCCGCCACCACCTGGCTGCCGGGCGCGAGCGAGGTCTTCACCCACGGCTTGCGCGTCAGGCCCCTGGCGGCGGCGTTGCGCGCCAGCAGCCCGGCGCCGATCATCACGCTCGGGTTGGAGGTGTTAGTGCAGGACGTGATGGCGGCGATCACCACGTCGCCATGGCCGAGATCATGGTCGCGGCCCGCGACAGCCGCGCGCTTGCCGGCTTCGCCCGGCTTCTTGAACTCGCCCTCGAGCGAGGCGAGGAAGCCCGCCTTGGCCTCCTTCAGCAGCACGCGGTCCTGCGGCCGCTTCGGCCCGGCGATCGACGGCTCGACCGAGGCGAGATCGAGCTCCAGCGTGTCGCTGAACACCGGATCCGGCGTGTCGGAGGTGCGGAACATGCCCTGCGCCTTGGCGTAGGCCTCGACCAGCGCGACGCGCGCCTCGTCCCGGCCGGTTTCGCGCAGGTAGCGGATGGTGTCGGCGTCGATCGGGAAGAAGCCGCAGGTCGCGCCGTATTCGGGCGCCATGTTGCCGATCGTGGCGCGATCCTCGAGCGCCATGTTGTCGAGGCCGGGGCCGTAGAACTCGACGAACTTGCCCACCACGCCCTTCTTGCGGAGCATCTGGGTCACGGTCAGCACGAGGTCGGTCGCCGTCACGCCCTCGCGCAGCGCGCCCGTGATCTTGAAGCCGATCACCTCCGGGATGAGCATCGAGATCGGCTGGCCCAGCATCGCCGCCTCCGCCTCGATGCCGCCGACGCCCCAGCCGAGCACCGCGAGGCCGTTGACCATGGTGGTGTGGCTGTCGGTGCCGACCAGCGTGTCCGGATAGGCGACCTTCTCGCCGCCCTCGTCCTTCGTCCAGACGGTCTGCGACAGGTATTCCAGGTTCACCTGGTGGCAGATGCCGGTGCCGGGCGGCACCACGCGGAAATTGTCGAACGCCTGCGCGCCCCAGCGCAGGAAGCGATAGCGCTCGCCATTGCGCTCATACTCGAGCTCGACATTGCGGCCGAAGGCGCGCGCATTGCCGAACTCGTCCACGATCACCGAATGGTCGATGACCAGGTCGACCGGGACCAGCGGGTTGATCTTCTTCGGGTCGCCGCCGAGATGCTTCATGGCGTCGCGCATCGCGGCGAGATCGACCACCGCCGGCACGCCGGTGAAGTCCTGCATCAGCACCCGCGCCGGCCGGAAGGCGATCTCCCGGTCCGAGCGCCGGTCGGCGAGCCAGCCCGTCATGGCCCGGGCGTCGTCCGCCACCACGGTGCGGCCGTCCTCGAAACGCAGCAGGTTCTCCAGCAGCACCTTCATCGAGAACGGCAGGCGGGACACGCCCGCGAGCCCGTTCGCCTCGGCGTCGGGGATGCTGTAGTAGCGATAGGTCTCGCCGCCCACCGACAGGGACTTGGCCGAACGGAAGCTGTCGGGATGGGACACGGGCGGTTCGCTCCTCGGAATGCGCGGCGGCGCGGCCGGCCCGAAGCCGGCGCGGGTGCGCTGCACAAGATGGACGTGAGGTCCTTATAGGTGAAGTCTTGCCCGGGTTGAAGACGCTTGAGCCCCGAGCGCGCCTCGCGAAAACCGCCGGGCTTCGAGGGATTCCAACATCCCGGCCGGAGGCCCGATGAGGCTGGTGGCCGAGGCGCTGGCGGTCGCGCGCGGCGGCCGTCCGATCCTGGAAGGGGTGAGCCTCGCGGTCCCGGCGGGCGGCGCGCTCGCGGTCGTCGGTCCGAACGGCGCCGGCAAGTCCACGCTGCTGCGGACGCTCGCGGGCCTGATCAGGCCGCTTTCGGGCGCGATCAGGATCGAGGGCGACGATCCTGAAATTCCGCCTCGCGAGCGCATGCACCTGCTCGGCCATCTGGACGCCGTGAAGTCCGCGCTCAGCGTGGAGCGCAACCTCGCCTTCGCCCGGGACGTGCTGGGCGGCGAGGGGGATCTGTCGGAGGCGCTGGAGCGCGTCGGGCTCGGGCGGATCGCCGATCTTCCGGGCGCGGCGCTGTCGGCGGGCCAGCGACGCAGGCTCGCGCTGGCGCGGCTGATCGCTGCCCCGCGGCCGGTGTGGCTGCTGGACGAGCCGACGGCCGCGCTCGACGCGGGCGGACAGGCGCTGCTCGGCCGCCTGGTGGGGGAGCACCGCGCGCGCGGCGGCATGGTGGTGGCCGCGACGCACGCGGAGCTCGGCTTCGAGGGCGGCGCGACGCTCGACCTCGGGGCGAGCGCCGCGCGGTCCGGCCCGCGTCAGTCGTCGACGACGACCTTGCCGACGGCGTCGACCGTGACGTCCTTGGAGCCCTGATCGGTGAGCACGTCGATCTCATAGGCGACGGCGTCGCCCGAGCGCTCGACCTCGGCGCTGGTCGCCTTGCCCATGGCGGCCTTCTCGGCGGCCATGATGGCGTCCTTCAGCTGGACCTGGGCCTTCTGGAAGTCGGCCGGCTTCAGCGTGGTCCAGTACTTCTCGAAGGTCTGCTCCTCCTCGCCGACCACCTCGCCGGTGTTCGGATCGACGAAGTACTTGATGAGCGTGTCGCCGCCCGGGCTCAGCACCTTGACCTCCCAGCGGCCGCCGTAATCGTCCTCGAATTCGACCTCGGTGGCCTTGCCTTTGGCCTTCGTCTCCGCCGCCTCGACGGCCTGCGAGATCGACACCTTGGCGTTCTTCGCCATCTCCTCCTCGTTGGCGGCCAGGGCCGGCCCCGCCAGCACGCCAGCGAACGCCAGGGCGGAAAGCGCGTACGTGAGGCTCATTTTCATTGGTTGATCTCCCATTCCGGTCAGGCGAAATCCCTGATTGCATGACCAACGCGCATCCTCCCGGTCGGTTCGGCCCTGGCAGTGAAATGCCTGTGACGCCGCGCCCTTTGCCGGCTTTCAACCTATGGTGGAGTCCCGCATGAGGACGCCCCTCGGCGCCGTGCTGTCGCGCGACCTGGCCCTCGCCCGCGGGGGAGGAGCCGGGCTCGGCGTGATGTTCTTCCTGCTGGTCGTCACGCTGACGCCGTTCGCGATCGGCCCGGACCTCGCGCTGCTCGCGCGCATCGGGCCGGCGATCCTCTGGCTCGGGGCGCTGCTCGCCAGCCTGCTCGGCCTCGACCGGCTGCTGCAGGCCGATCACGAGGACGGCAGCCTCGACCTGATGCATCTCGCGCCTGCGCCGCTCGAGCTGCAGGTCGCCGCCAAGATCCTCGCCCACTGGCTCGCCACCGGGCTGCCGCTGGTGCTGGCGGCGCCGCTGTTCGGGGTGATGCTGGACGTCGGGCCGGAGGTCTCGGTCCGGGTGGCGCTGGCGCTGCTCGTCGGCACGCCGGCGCTCGCCTGCCTGGGCGCGGTCGGCGCCGCGCTGACGGTCGGGCTGCGGCGCGGCGGGCTGCTGGTGCCGGTGCTGATCCTGCCGCTCGCCGTGCCGGTGCTGATCTTCGGCGTCGCGGCCTGCGACGCCGCGCGCGGCGGCTGGGCGCCGCTCAGCGTTCTGGCCGGGCTCGCGCTCGGCTATGCGGTCCTCGGCCCGGTCGCGGCCGCGGGCGCGCTGCGGCTGCTGCGCGACTGAGGCGAGGCCGCGGGGTCAGTATCTCCCGTCGAGCCGCCCGCGGTGGCCGCGGCCGTCGTCGCCGAGCCGGTCCGGCCCGTCGTAGCGCCCGTCGCGGCGCCCCTCATGCCGTCCCTCGTGGCGGCGGCCTTCGTGCCGGCTGCGCTGATAGCGGCCGTCGCCATGGCGGTAGCGGTCCCGGTCGCGATAGCCGCGGCCGCCTTCGATGAACGTGCGGTCGTGATAGCCGTAGCCGCGGGGCCGGTCATGCTGGCAGGCGGCCAGCGCCAGCGTCGCCGCCGAGATCGCGAGCAGGGGGATGAGTTTCATGGGATCGGCTCCTTGAGGTTCGAGGCCTACATGGCCTGCGGACGCTCGGCGGCCACCCGCGCGGCGGCGGCGGACGCCTGAAGCCGGAGCGCGAGAGCGGTTCGGGGCGGTTCTTATCTGAAGTGATCAGGGCCGGCGGCGAGGCCACGCGGATTTTCGCCACGGACGTCTGTTTTGAGGATCGCGTTCGACATAAAAGGCCCAGCCATGGCCCTGCTCTCCTCCATAACGGCGCTCGCCAATCCGGCCCGCTTCTCGGCCTTCGCGACCCGCGTGCTGCCATGGCTCGCCGCCGCGACCGCCGCCATGCTGGCGCTCGGCCTCTATCTCGGCCTGGTGGTCGCTCCGGCCGACTACCAGCAGGGCGAGACCGTCCGCATCATGTTCCTGCACGTGCCGTCCGCCTGGCTCGGCATGATGGGCTACACCATCATGGCGGTGGCGAGCCTCGGCGTGCTGATCTGGCGCCATCCGCTCGCCGACGTCGCCGCCAAGGCCGCGGCCCCGCTCGGCGCCGCCTTCACGTTTCTCGCGCTCGCCACGGGCTCGCTCTGGGGCAAGCCGATGTGGGGAACCTACTGGGTGTGGGACGCCCGGCTGACCTCGTTCCTCATCCTGTTCCTGATGTATCTCGGCCTGATGGCGCTGCGCTCGGCCATCGAGGAGCCGTCGCGCGCCGCCAAGGCCTGCGCCGTGCTGACGCTGGTCGGTTCGGTCAACATCCCGATCATCAAGTTCTCGGTCGACTGGTGGAACACGCTGCACCAGCCCGCCTCCGTCACCCGGATGGGCAAGCCCGCCATGGATCCCACGATCCTCTGGCCGTTGCTCGCCAACGCGCTCGCCTTCACGCTGCTATTCGTCGTCCTGCACCTCGCCGCGATGCGCACCGAGCTGATCCGGCGCCGGCTGCGGACGCTCAGGATCACCGCGGCGGCGTCGGCCGCCTTCGCGCCGGAGCCCGCCGAATGAACGATCCGCATCTCGGCTTCATCGTCGCCTCCTATGCGATCGGCCTTACGGTGGTCGTCGCGCTGATCGGCTGGACGATCCTCGACTATCGCGCGCAGTCCCGCGCGCTGGCTGAGCTCGAGGCGCGCTCCGGCCGCCGCCGGAGCCGGCCGTGAGCGCAGGGTCCGGCGCGGGCGCGCCGCCGGCGGGCGGGCGGGGCCGGCGGGCCTTCGTGGTCGTCCCGGTCCTGGCGTTCCTGGCGCTCGCGGCGCTGCTCTATGTGCGCCTCTACAGCGGCGATCCTTCGGCGCTTCCGTCCGCGCTGATCGGCCGGCCCGCGCCCGACCTCACGCTCCCGGCGCTCGGAGGGCTGAAAGGCGACGACGGCGCCGTTCCGGGCTTCTCGCGGGCCGACCTCGCGACCGGCGAGGTGACGGTCGTCAACGTGTTCGCGTCCTGGTGCGCGCCCTGCCGCGAGGAGCACCCGTCGCTGCTCAGGCTCAAGGAGAGCGGCGTGCGGATGTTCGGCCTGAACTACAAGGACGCCTCCGAGAACGCTCGGCGCTTCCTCGGCGGCCTCGGCAATCCGTACCAGAAGGTCGGCGTCGATCCGGGCGGCCGGGCCGCGATCGAGTGGGGCGTCTACGGCGTGCCGGAGACCTTCGTGGTCGACGGCGAGGGGCGCATCGCCTTCAAGTTCGTCGGCCCGCTGACCGACGACGCCGTCGAGAAGACGCTCAGGCCGCAGATCGAGAAGGCCAGGGCGGCGAACCAGAGGCCCGCCGCCGCGTCCTGAGACTCGATTACTCGTCGACGATCTCGGTCTTCTCGATCGCGATGCCGAAGCCCGCGATGCCGACATACTGCCGCTCATGGCCGGCGAGCAGGGAGATCTGGCGCACGCCGAGGTCGCGCAGGATCTGCGCGCCGACGCCGATCTCGCGCCAGCGCTGGCGGCGCTGTCGGGCCGACATGTGGCGCTCGGCGGCCGGATCGCTGGAATCCGGCTCGCCTGCGCCGTTCTGGCCGTCGCGCGGCGTGCGCAGCACGGCCGGGTCGCGGATGAGGATGAACACCCCGCGGCCGGTGTCGCTGAAGCGCGCCAGCGCATTGTCGAGCCAGCCCTTCGAGGTCGCCGCGCCGCGCAGCAGATCGGTCAGGAGATGCTCGCGATGGATGCGGCAGGGCACGGCCCCTTCGCCGCTGACGTCTCCGACCGAGATCGCGAGATGCTGCGTCTGCTCGAAGGGCGTGTCGTAGACCGTGATCACGGCGTCGCGGCCGCCGATCGGGCGTTCGAACCGGTCGACCCGGCGCACGAAGGTCTCGCGACGGGACCGGTGATCGATGAGATCCTCGATCGAGACGATCTTCAGCCCGTGCTCGCGCGCGAACGCGATCAGCTCCGGCAGCCGCTTGACCGTGCCGTCGTCGTTGACGACCTCCGCCAGCACGCCGACCGGCGGAAGGCCCGCGAGCGCCGCGAGATCGGTCGCGGCTTCGGTGTGGCCGGAGCGGGTCAGGACGCCGCCCTCGCGGGCGATCAGCGGGAAGACGTGGCCCGGCCGCAGGAAGTCGGTCGCGATCGCGTTGTCGGAGCCGAGCGCGCGCACCGTGTTGGCGCGCTCCTCGGCCGAGATGCCGGTGGTGAGCCCGATCTTGTAGTCGACCGAGACCGTGAAGGCGGTCCGCATCGGGTCGAGATTGGTCGCGACCATCGGGGCGAGGTTCAACGCCTCGGCCCGCTCGGCGGTCAGCGGCGCGCAGATGATGCCGCTGGTGTGCCGGATCATGAAGGCCAGCGTCTCGGGCGTCGCCTTGGCGGCCGCCATGATGAGGTCGCCCTCGTTCTCGCGATCGGTGTCATCCACCACCACGACCAGTTCGCCTGCGGCGATCGCGGCGATCGCCTGGTCCATGCTGTCGAGTTCCAATGCGGCTCCGATCGATCGCTGCGGCTGAAAGCCTGTCGGCGGGTCGAATGCACCCGCGGCCTTGCGCGGGTCAAGCGGCGGGGAGCGCAGGGCTGTCAGAAGCGTGCGGAGACGCAGGCCTCGAGCCCGCGCCTGAGCGTGGCGCCGTCAAACGGCTTGGTGACGACCGCCACCGGCCCGGTCGCCGCCAGCAGCGGCGGCGCCTGGAAATCATCGCGCCCGGTCGCGAACAGGATCGGCAGCCGGGGCCTGAGGCCGCGGCTCCACTCGGCCAGGGCCTCGCCGTCCATGTCCGGCAGGCCGAGGTCGGTCAGCATCAGGTCGATGCCGGCGTCGTTCGCGAGCGCCGCCTTGGCGGCGGCGGCGTTGTGCGCCTGCGTGACCGTGTGGCCGAAGCTCTCGAGCAGGTCCGCGACGCCCATCGCGATGAGCGGCTCGTCCTCGACCAGCAGCACGCGGAGCGGGGCGGCCTTCTGCGGGGCGTGGGGCGTCCGGTCGTCGAGCAGCTGGCGCAGCTTCAGCGCGAGCGCCTCCTTGGGATACGGCTTCTCGATCAGATGCACGTCGGCGTCCACGCGTCCCTGGTGGACGATCGCGTTCTCCGCATAGCCCGACATGAACAGCACTTTGAGGCCCGGGCGGCGCAGCAGGGCCAGGCGGGCGAGTTCGGGCGGTTTGGGCGAGCCGGGCATCACGACGTCCGAAAGCAGCAGGTCGAACGCCTGCTGGCTGTCGATCAGCGGGGCCGCCTCGGCCGTGGAGGCGACCGCGACGACCTCGTAGCCGAGCGCCGCGAGCAGGTCCGCGACCGCCGTCCTGACGCCGTCGTCGTCCTCCAGCAGCAGAATCCGCTCGCCGCGTCCGCGCAGGTCGGCGCCGATCACGGCGTCGGCCTCTTCCGGCGGCGCGGCTTCGCTGCGCGGCAGAGTGAGGCGCACGACGGTGCCTTTCCCGGGCTCGCTCTCGATTTCGACGGCTCCATGGGACTGCTCGATGAAGCCCTGCACCTGGGGCAGCCCGAGACCGGTGCCGCGCCCTTCGGGCTTGGTCGAGAAGAAGGGTTCGAACACCCGGGCCAGCACCGCCGGCGGCATGCCCGCGCCGGCGTCCGCGACGGCGATCTCGATCCGCTCGGCGGCGCCCTCGGCGGCCGGGAGGTTCCTGACCGAGATGGTCAGCTTGCCGCCGTCCGGCATCGCGTCGCGGCCGTTGATCGCAAGATTCAGCACCGCGTTCTCGAGCTGGATCGGGTCGACCAGCGCCGCCCACGGCTCCGGATCGCAGGTGATCTCGATCTCGACCTGTTCGCCGAGCGTGCGGTCGAGCAGGTCGGTCATGGACGCCACCAGCCCGCCCACATGGGTCGGCTTCGGCGTCAGCGGCTGGCGGCGGGAGAAGGCCAGCAGCTGGCGCGTGAGCTTGGCCCCTCTGGCCGCGCCCGCCATGGCGTCTCGCAGGCGCCGCGCGGTCTTCGGCGTCATGGAGCCTGCAAGCTCCTCGGCCAGCAGGTCGAGATTGCCCTTCACCACCTGCAGCAGATTGTTGAAGTCGTGCGCGACGCCGCCGGTGAGCTGGCCGATCGCCTCCATCTTCTGGGCCTGCCGCAACTGGCGCTCGGCCTCGCGCCTCTCGGTCAGGTCCCGGGCCGAGCCGACCACGCGCTGGGTCGCCCCGGCGAGCGCCTCCACGGGCGCCAGCATCACCTCGAACACCCTTTCGACGCCCAGGATCTCCGCGGTCTCCTCGTACCGGAGCGGCGCGCCTGAGGCGACGCATTCGTCGATCTTGCGGGTCAGCCGGGCGGCCATCGGCGCGGGCATGAACTCGGTCAGGCGGCGGCCCTGCACGCCGCCCTCGCCGACTTCGAGCGCCCGCTCCAGCACGCGGTTCATGGTCTCGGCCGCGATCGTCCCGTCGGGCGCGATCGAGACCACGAAGACGCCGTCGGGCGTGTTGTCCACATAGGCCGCGTAGAGCGCGTTGATGTCGCGTCGCGCGCTCTCCTCGTGGCGGCGGCCGGCGGCCTCGGCTGCGACGCGCTGATAGGCGTGGGCGAGGTCCGCGGTCCGCTGCGCGACGAGGCGTTCGAGCTCGGTCTCCTGCCGCGCGGCCGCCTCGCGCAGGCGCGCGGCCTCGTCGATGTCGTCGCCGACGCAGAACCAGCGGGTGACGGCGCCCCGCTCGTCGCGCACCGGCCAGCCGCGGCTGAGGAACCAGCGCCAGCCGCCGTCGCCGTTCGCGAGGCGATGTTCGAGCAGGAAGGGCTCGCCCAGGGCGAGGCTTCGGCTCCAGCGAACCGCGCAGGCGTCGCGGTCATCGGGATGGATGCGCGACAGCCAGGCCTCCCGGCCCGTCTCCGTGTCGGGCGCTCCGGTCAGGCGGCGCCAGTGCGGATTGAAATAATCGTGCTCGCCGCTGGGAGGCGCGGACCAGACGGTCTGCGGCGCGTCATCGGTCAGAGCCTTGAGCCAGACGTCGCGCGAACCCGGCAGGTCGAAGGCCTCCGCGCCGCTCTCCGTGGAAGCGGCAGGATCGTTCCAGAAGGTCGCACGCATGGACGTCATCTGGCGGCCCGCTAGCTCCCCGCCGGCGAAACGATGGGCCCGGCGGACGGCGGGAACGTCCCGCCACACGGAAGGCTAGCATGAAACCGCGGCGGGTTGGGCAGCCCTGGCGCCCACGAACGCGTGCGCAAACGCGCGCTCTCGACGGCGGACCGCTCCGGCCCCCAGCTTCAGCTTGGGCCGCCGAGGGTCTAGGCTGAAGCTTCAAGAGCTGACTGGCGCCAGATGATCTCCGACAACACGATCGAGCTGCTCGGGCGACTGATCGCGTTCGACACCACGAGCCGCAATTCGAACCTGCCGCTCATCGAGCATGTGGAGGGCTATCTCGACAGCCTCGGAATCCCTCATGAGCGGGCCGCCGGCGCGCATGGCGACAAATCCAACCTGTTCGCCACCATCGGTCCGGCCGACCGGCCGGGGATCGTGCTTTCCGGGCACACCGACGTGGTGCCGGTCGACGGCCAGCGCTGGCCCAGCGACCCGTTCAGCCTGACCCGCCGCGACGGGCGGCTCTATGGCCGCGGCGCCTGCGACATGAAGGGTTTTCTGGCCGTCTGCCTCGCGCTCGCGCCCGAGATGGCGGCGGCGAAGCTCGAGATCCCGATCCACTTCGCCTTCTCCTACGACGAGGAGGTCGGCTGCCTCGGCGTCCGCGAACTGCTGGAGATGCTGGCGGCGCGGCCGGTGAGGCCGCTCGGCTGCATCGTGGGCGAGCCGACCGGGATGCAGGTGGTGATCGCGCACAAGGCCAAGCGCTCTCTCGGCGTGGTGGTGCGCGGGACCGGCGGCCATTCCTCCCGCGCGCCGGAGGCCGTCAACGCCGTCGAATACGCCGCCCGGCTGGTGACGCGCACGACCGAGATCGGGAAGCGGCTCGCATCGTCCGGGCTGCGCGACGCGCTCTACGACATCCCGCACTCGACCGCCCATGTGGGCGTGTTCCACGGCGGGGTCGCGCTCAACATCGTGCCGGACGAGGCGGTCGTGGAGCTCGAGTTCCGGGTGCTGCCCGAGGAGGACGCCGACGCCCTCGTGGCAGAGTTCCGCTCCTTCGCGGGGCAGCTCGAAGCCGAGATGAAGGCGCGCGACCCGCGCGCGGCGGTCGAGGTCTCGATGAAGTCGGAGTTCCCGGGGCTCTCAACCGCGCCCGAGGCCGACATCGTGACGCTCGTCAAACGGCTCGCCGGCCGGAACGACCACGCCAAGGTCGCCTATGGCACCGAGGCGGGGCTGTTCGTCGAGACCGCCGGCATCCCCACGGTGGTCTGCGGGCCGGGCTCGATCGCGCAGGCGCACCGCGCCGACGAGTTCGTCGAGGACGAGCAACTGGCGCAGTGCGAGGCCTTCATCCGCAGGCTGATCCGGCACTGCGCGAGCTGAGCTCAGCGCGCCTTGCGGCTCCGCCGCGCGCGCACGGGCTTGGGCTGCGGACGGAGCGCCGCCGGAAACCACAGTTCGACCAGGCGCCGGTTCGTCTCGGCGAGCCACGCCTCCTGCGCGCGCCGGGCTTCCGAACAGGCTTTTCCGCGCGCAGCGCCCGACCAGGCGTTCGCCGCGCTCAGCCACGCGCTCATCCAGGGATTCTTCATCGGAGTCCTCCGCTCACCGGCACAACGCGGCGGCGCCTGTCATGTTCCGCCGCCTCAGGCCGCCGGCGCGTCGGCCGGCGCGCCCAGCGGCACGATCGGCCGCATCACGATGGCGGCGGCGGGCAGCGCCTCGTAGCGCAGGGGGCAGGTCTCGCGGCTGAGCTCGCCGTCGGTCGCGACCCAGACGCGCCGCCGCCGGAGCTTCGTCACCACCGCTTCATGGGCGCGGAAAGCCTCGATCAGCGGATTGTCGCGCCAGCCGCCGGTCATCACGTCGATGGCGAGCCGCAGCCGCTCCCGCATCCCGCCGGCGTGCGCCACCACCACCTCGATCTCGCCGCCGTCAAGCCGCGGCCGCCGCCAGCTTCGGTCGGCGAAGGCGTTGTTGGTCACGAGCACGGCGGTGGCGTCCACACGGCGCGCCTGGCCGTCGATCACGAGTTCATAGCGCGACCGCCCGGAGCGGAAGAACGCGCGGAAGGCGGCGATCGCAAAGCCGAGGTAGCGGCCGAGGCCGTGGTTCCCGCGCGCCGCCTCGCGGGCGCGCGCCATCTGGGCGAAGAAGCCGAGCCCGGAGATCGAGTGGAACGGCCGGCCGTTGACCGAGGCGAGGTCGATGCGCCGCGGCTCCGCATGGGCCAGAGCGGCGATCGCGGCCTCCAGCGGCTGGGGCACGCCGAGGTCGCGCGCCAGCAGGTTCACCGTGCCGAGCGGCAGCACGCCGAAGGTCTTGCGGAGCGCGAGCAGGCGGCCGAGCGAACGGGACACGGACCCGTCGCCGCCGCCCACGATCACCTCGTCATGGCTGTCGTCGCGCGCGATCGCGTCCAGGGCGGCGTCGAGATCGCGCGGCGGGACCATGCGGATGTCGACCTGCTTTCCGGCCGCCGCGAACGCCTCGGCGATGCGCTCGGCCGCGGTCTGCGGCCCCGGCGCGCGCTCCAGGTCCTTGAGCGCGCCGGCGCGCGGGTTCAGCAGCACGAGGCAGCGCGCCATCGGGGTCAGGAGGTTTCCTCCGGGACGGACAGGCGAGGTTCCGGCGCCTCCCAGCCAAGCGCCGTGAACGTCGCGGCCATATGGGGCGGCAGCGGCGCTTCGGCTTCGATCGGCGGCCTGCTCTCGCGCATCGGGACCGAGACGGCCCGGGCGTGGAGGTGCAGCGGCGGCCCGCCCTGCGGCGCGGCGCCGTAGATCGGATCGCCGAGCAGCGGCATGCCGACATGCGCCGCATGGGCGCGGATCTGGTGGGTGCGCCCGGTCAGCGGCGTGAAGGCGACCCATGCGAGCCCGGCGCCGCGCGCCATCACCTTCCACTCGGTGACGGAGGGCAGTCCCGCGGGATCGACCGCCATCCACCAGCCGCGATGCGGATCGCGCTTGGCGAGCGGGGCGTCGATGCGCCCCTCGTCAGCCGTCGGCGCGCCCTGCACGACCGCCCAGTAGGTCTTTCCGACGCGGCCCGAGGAGAACAGCTTCCCGAGCCGCGCCAGCGCCTTGCGGTGGCGGCCCAGCACCAGGCAGCCGCTGGTGTCCTTGTCGAGCCGGTGCGCGAGCGCCGGGTCGCGCGGGAGCCCGAAGCGCAGCGCGCCGAAGGCCGCCTCGAGATTCGGGCCGCCCTTCGGCCCGGCATGGACCGGGACCCCCGCCGGCTTGTCGAGGATCAGAATGAGGCCGTCGCGGTGGAGCACGCGGGAGACGAGGGCGTCGGGAGACAAGACGGAAGCGCTGGACATGGAACTCTGCTGCGACGCCGAGTATGGGCGGACGGCGGGGCCGCACTATGTCGCGGCCATGAAGCTGGTTTCCACCGTTTTCGAGGTCGCGCCGGAACATGCGGCCGCCTTCAGGGCGGCCGTGTTCGCGAACGCGAACGCCGTGGAGCGCAACGACCCGGCCTGCCGCGGCGTCGCGATCGCGGAGGATCCGTCGACTCCGGGCTTTTTTCTGACGTCCGCCCTGTACGAAACCGAGGCCGCGGCCGCCGCCCGCCACGCCACCGAGGCCGGCCGCGCCTTCGAGGAGGCGGTCAAGCCCTATGTCAGGCGCCAGCGCGTACGGTTGCTCGATCTTGGCTGAGGCGCGCGTCGGGGACCTGCTGGTGGGCGACGTCGGCGGCACCAACTGCCGCTTCGGGATCGTCCGGCCCGGGGACCTTCAGGCCTCCGCGATCGAGACGATGAAGGACGACCGCTTCGCGGCCTTCGAGGACGCCGTCGCGGCCTATCTGGAGATGACGGGCGCGCGGCCCGAACGGGCGGTCGTCGCCGTCGCCGGGCCGGTGAGGGACGCCGCCGCGAGCCTCACCAACCGCGCCTGGACGATCGACGCCGCGGCGCTCGCGCGCCGCTTCGGCCTCGGCGCGGTCGAACTGGTCAACGACTTCGTCGCGCAGGCGGCGTCGCTGCCGCACCTGCCACCGGACGCGTTGCGGCGCATCGGCGGTCCGGAGCCCCGGCCGGACGCCGCCAAGGCGGCGGTCGGGCCCGGCACCGGGCTCGGGGTGGCGGCGCTGCTCCGCGCGGGCGGCGAGTGGCTTCCGGTTCCGAGCGAGGGCGGCCACGTCGAACTCGCGGCGGTCAACGATCGGGAGGCCGCCGCCTTCGCGCAGATCAGGCGCGCCCGCGGCCGGGTCTCGGCCGAACATGTGCTGTCCGGGCCGGGCCTCGCCCGTCTTCACCAGGCGTTGCATGGCGGGGCGGAGCTGCCGGCCGCGCAGGTGAGCGAGCGCGCAGCGCAGCAGGACCCGGCGGCGCTGGAGACGGTGCGGATCTTCCTCAGCATCCTCGCCCGGTTCTCCGGCGACGTCGCCCTGACGTTCGGCGCCGGCGCGGTCTATTTCTGCGGCGGCGTGCTGCCGAAGCTCATCGGTTTCGTCGATCCGGAGGCCTTCCGGTCGGGCTTCGAGGCGAAGGGGCCGCATGCGGAGATGATGCGCGAGACCGCGACGCTGCTGGTGACCTCGCCCGTCGCGGGCCTGATCGGCTGCGCCGCGCTGGCGCGACAGGCGTGAAATCGGCCGCCGTGCGCCGCCCCCGCGGTTAACCACGCGCGCAGATCGCGGCCGTCACCGCTCGAATCGAGTCGAATTCTATTGAACGGCCGACCGGCGTGCTTCTACGTCTTGGCGGTCGAATACGGCTCCGGTCAGCCATTCCCGCCGGAGTCGGGGCGAGGCGGCGGTCGCACAGGCCCCGCCTCGCAGGCATCCCGCCGGCAGGTCCCTCCTTCGGGAGCTCAGGCGGCGGTCCAGCCGCCATCCATCGAGAGCATCGCGCCGGTGATCTGCGCCGCGGCGTCGGAACACAGGAACACGGCGAGCGCCGCCACCTGTTCGGGCGTGACGAACTCCTTCGTGGGCTGGGCCGCCAGGATCACGTCTCGCTTGACCTCGTCCTCGGTCATGCCCCGCGCCTTCATGGTGTCGGGGATCTGACGCTCCACGAGCGGCGTCCAGACATATCCCGGGCAGATCGCGTTCACGGTGATCTTCTGCTGCGCCACTTCGAGGGCGCAGGACTTGGTGAAGCCCGCGATGCCGTGCTTGGCCGCCACATAGGCGGACTTGAACGGCGAGGCCACCAGCGCGTGCGCGGAGGCCGTATTGACGATGCGGCCCCAGCCTCTCCGCTTCATGCCCGGCAGCGCCGCCTTGGTGGCGTGGAACGTGGCCGACAGGTTGATCGCGATGATCTCGTCCCATTTGTCGTCGGGGAACTCGTCGACCGGCGAGACGTGCTGGATGCCGGCGTTGTTGACCAGGATGTCGACCGACCCGAAGCGCTCCTCGGCGGCGCGGATCATGTCCGCGATCTCCTGCGGCTTCAGCATGTTCGCGCCGTCATAGGCGACGGAGACGCCGTGCTCGGCCTCCATCGAGGACCGGATCTGCTCGATCTCCGCCTTGTCGCCGAAGCCGTTGATCACGACGTTAGCGCCGGCCCCGGCCAGCGCCCGGGCGATCGCGAGCCCGATGCCGCTGGTGGAGCCGGTGACGACGGCGGTCTTGTCCTGCGGCATGAAGGGGTCTCCTGGGCGCGGCGCGGGTCCTGCTGCGGGTAAGCTGGAGCGCGCGGCCGCGATGCGCAATGCAGGCCTCCCGGATGACGCAACGATCGGCGCTTCGTGCTAAGGGATCGGGCGAGATGACGCACTCCGAGACTGTCTCCGGCCGCCCCTTCGCCGAGCCGGGCCACAACCACCACGCCTGCGCGCGGGAGGTTCTGCAGCGCGCCGAGAGGCTCTGCGCGGAACGCGGGGCGCGGCTGACCGACATCCGCCGCCGCGTGCTGGAGGCGCTCGCGGCCGATCATGCGCCCGCCGGCGCCTATGAGGTGATCGAGCGGCTGTCGCGGCCGGGCGAGCGCCCGCCGGCGCCGATCACGGTCTATCGCGCGCTGGACTTCCTGCAGGAGCAGGGTTTCGTGCACCGGATCGAGAGCCGCAACGCCTTCGTGGCGTGCAGCCATGATCATGCCGCCACAGGCGACGCGCCGGTGGTGTTCCTGATCTGCGAGGATTGCGGCGCGGTCGGAGAGGCCGCCACCGAGGCTTTCGCCAGCGCGCTGCAGGGGCTGGTCCGCGCGTCGGGCTTTCGCCCACGCGCGCGGGTGATCGAAGTCTCCGGCGAATGCGCCCACTGCCGGACCAAGCTCAAGCTGAGAAGCGCCGATGTCGTTGACGCCTGATCCCTCGCCCGCGCCGGTGGACTGTCCCGCCACGCTCGCCGCGCGCCGCGCGTCGCGGCCCGTGCGGGTGGGCGACGTCACGGTCGGCGGCGGCGCCCCGATCGTCGTGCAGTCGATGACCAACACCGACACCGCCGACATCGCCGGGACGGTCGTCCAGGTCGCGGCGCTGGCGCGCGCCGGCTCGGAGCTCGTCCGCATCACGGTCGATCGCGCGGAGGCCGCGGCCGCCGTGCCGCACATCCGCGACGAGCTCGCCCGGCGCGGCGTGAACGTGCCGCTGGTCGGCGACTTCCACTATATCGGCCACACCTTGCTCGCCGAGCATCCGGCCTGCGCGGAGGCGCTCGCCAAGTACCGGATCAACCCCGGCAACGTCGGCTTCGGGGCCAAGCGCGACCGGCACTTCGCCGAAATCATCGAGATCGCGGCGCGCAACGACAAGCCTGTTCGGATCGGCGGCAACTGGGGTTCGCTCGACGGCGAGCTGCTCACCCGGCTGATGGACGAGAACGCCGCCGCCCCGCAGCCGAAGGACGCGCGCGAGGTGACGCGCGAAGCCCTGATCCGTTCGGTTCTGCTGTCCGCCGCCCGGGCCGAGGAGCTTGGCCTGCCGCGCGAGAAGATCATCCTGTCCGCCAAGGTCTCGGCGGTCCAGGACCTGATCGCGGTCTATGCGGAGCTCGCCCGCCGGGCGGACTACGCGCTGCATCTCGGCCTCACAGAGGCCGGCATGGGCTCGAAGGGGATCGTGGCGTCCTCGGCCGCGCTCGGCGTGCTGCTGCAGCAGGGCGTCGGCGACACGATCCGCGTCTCGCTCACCCCGGAGCCGGGCGGCGACCGCACGGTCGAGGTCAAGGTCGCGCAGGAGATCCTGCAGACCATGGGTTTCCGCACCTTCGTGCCGCTGGTCGCGGCCTGCCCGGGCTGCGGGCGGACGACCTCGACCGTGTTCCAGGAGCTCGCCCGCGAGGTCCAGGACCACATCGTCGCCCGCATGCCGGAGTGGAAGACGCTCTATCCGGGCGCGGAGACGCTCAACGTCGCCGTCATGGGCTGCATCGTGAACGGCCCGGGCGAGTCCAAGCACGCCGACATCGGCATCTCGCTGCCCGGCACCGGAGAGAGCCCGACCGCGCCGGTGTTCGTGGACGGCAAGAAGGTCGCGACCCTGCGCGGGCCCGGCCTGGTCGCCGAGTTCAAGGCGATGGTCGAGGACTATGTGGCGCGTCGCTTCGGCGCCGGCTCGGGCCGGGACGCGGCGGAGTAGCTCAGGCGAGCTGCGGCGCGGCCAGCAACTCGCCCTGCAGATAGGTCGCGCCCCACGCGGTCAGCATGTCCGCGGCCGCCCTGGTCTCGATCTGCTCGGCGACCGTCTCGAAGCCGAGCTCGCGCGCGAGCGCCAGCAGCGCCCGCACGAAGGCGCCCGAACGGGGGTCGGTCTCCAGATCGCGCACGAAGGAGCCGTCGATCTTGACGAGATCGACGGAGAGCTCCCGGAGCGCCTTGAACGAGGTGTGTCCGGCCCCGAAGTCGTCGATCGCGACCCTCACGCCGCGGGCGTGGAGCTCGGTCACGAAGGCGGAGGTCACGCCGAGATCCGCGATCGCCGCCGTCTCGGTCACCTCCACCATCAGCCGGTCGGCGAGGTCCGGCCGCATCGCGAGCCACGAGGTCAGCGCCTCGAGCCAGCTTGCGTCCGCCGTGGTGGCGGCCGAGACGTTCACCGCGACGCGGGCCTCCGGCAGGCTCGACAGATGCGCCGCCGCGAGATCGAGCGCGCGGCGGTCGAGCATGTGGATCAGCCCGACCTGCTCGGCGGCGCTCGCAAGCGGCCCGCCCGAGATGATCTCGCCGTCCTTCGTGACGATCCGCACCAGCGCCTCGCTCCAGACATGTTCGCCGGTCGCGGCCCGGAACACCGGCTGGAAGGCGAGCCGCACCCGCCGCTCGCCGAGCGCGGACACCAGCTGCTCGGCGAGCCGCATGTGCGTGCGGCGGGCGGCCTCGCGCTCCGGATCGGGCGCATAGACATGGATCGCGCCCGGGATCGCGGCGGCGCGCGCCAGCGCCGCGCGCGCTTTGGCGACGAATTCGGCGACGTCGCGCGCGTGACGCGGCGCGACCACGCCGCCCACCGCCAGGCGCACCGAGACGGGGCCCGCCGGCGTGACGATCGGCTCGTCGTGGATCGCCGCCGCGAGCCGCCGCAGCACGACGTCGAGGTCGCCGCGGTCGCACTCCTGCAGCACGAACCCGAAGGTGGAGGTCGAGAACCGCCCGAGCGTGTCGCCGCCGCGCATGGCCAGCCTGAAGCGGCGCGCGACCTCGACCACCGCGAGGTCGCCGACGTCGTAGCCGTAGGATTCGTTGATCGCGCCCAGATTGGTCAGCGAGGCGAGCACCAGGCAGCAGGCGGTCTGCATCCGCAGGCTGGCGGCGAGCGTCGCGCCGGCGATCTCGAGCAGCCGGGCGCGCGAGAGCTGCCCGGTGAGCGGATCGAAGCGGGCGAGCGTCGCGGCGTTGTGGGCGTGCTCGTAATGGGCGCCGAGCCGGCTGACGACGCCGACCACGCGGGTCGGCCGGCCCTCGGGCCCGGCGTACCAGCGGCCGCGGTCCTGCACCCACAGGCGCTTGGCGCGCCCGCCGGGCGTGAGCGGATACTCCACCTCGAACGGGACGCCGTGGCCGTGATCCGGGGCGCTCGCGCCGAACACCGCCTCGCGCCGGGTCGTCAGCGCGTCGGGATCGAACAGCGCGGCGAACCGGCTGGCGGAGTCGATCGGGGTCGTGGCGGCGAGCCCCAGGACCTCATGCGCCGCGTCCGTCCATTCAAGACGGTCGGTCTCGATGTCCCAGACATAGGCGGCCTGGCCGACCGCCGTCAGCAATTCCGCGATCGGCGAGCCGTCGCTGAGGCCGGGCTGAACCATCGTTCGGGCTTCCGCCATACCCGGGGTTTCCGCGCATAGATGTGGAGGACGAATCAGGAGCCTAGACTCCACTCACAAACACTCTAGCTTCGTAAGCGAAGATGACCGCGCCGGGCGGTCACGATACTTGGTTAATAGCCGGTATTGGGCCAAAGCGATAGAAATTCCACGAGCGGGACAGCAGTTCGATGCTGATGTTGCCTCCGGTTCAAAGACCCGGCGCCGCGGAGCGGGGCCGGACGAGGCCCGAGAAGGCCAGGCGGGCGGGGGAGGCGGCCTCCGCGGCCGAGACGCCGCGCGTCGATCCCGTCGAGGAGACGCCGGCGGCGGGCGCCTCGTCGACGCGGAGCGAAGCCCGTGGGGCCGGAAGAAGCTGGGCGGGCCGCAGCTATGCGCCGCTGGTCGCGCAGCTGATCGCGGGCGCGCTCGGCTTCGGGCAGACCCGCACCCGCCGGCGCGCCGCGATGGCCGACGCCCTGGCGGCCTACCGCAGGCCGCGCGACAAGCCGAAGAGCGATCTGGGCGTCGCCTGACGCGCGGGCGGAAACGAAAAAGGCCGGCGCTGGGCCGGCCTTTCGTCATTCAGAACTGGCGCGAAGCGTCAGGCGTCGGTCTTCGGCGACAGGATCTGCCGGCCGCGATACATGCCGGTCTTCAGGTCGAGGTGGTGCGGCCGGCGCAGCTCGCCGGAGTCCTTGTCCTCGATGTAGGTCGGCGACTTGAGCGCGTCCGCGGAGCGGCGGTGGCCGCGCTTCATCGGGGACGTCTTTCGCTTCGGAACGGCCATTTCGCAAACTCCGTCAATTCGGTGCGCAGCCTGTTCGGCGCGCGAAAAAGCGGGCGGAGCTCAGTCGCCGCCTCGGTCAGGGCGGGCTTATAGCGGCATCCGGACCGGAACGCCAGAAGGAATCGGCCGCCCGCCGCTCATCGCAGGCAGGCGGTGAGCGCGCCGGCCGCGCGCGCCCGGCTCGCCACGATGGTGGCGTGCGCGCGCGCCGACCGGCTCGGCTTCTTGGCGTCGCGCAGCACGGGGTTGGGCAGGGCGGCGGCCATCATGGCGGCCTCCCGCGCCGTCAGCGCCTTGGCGTCCTTGCCGAAGGCGCGGCGGGCGGCGGCCTGCGCGCCGAAAACGCCGCCGGGGCCCCATTCGGCGATGTTGAGATAGACCTCCATCACCCGGCGCTTGCTCCAGACCAGATCGATCCAGTGCGCGAGCGCGATCTCGAGCGGTTTGCGCAGATAGGCGCCGCCCTGCCAGAGGAACAGGTTCTTGGCGACCTGCATGGCGATGGTCGAGGCGCCGCGGCCCGGCCCGGAGTCGCCGCCCGCCTTCAGGACGCCGCCGATCGCGCCCCAGTCCACGCCGTGGTGCTGGCAGAAGCGCGCGTCCTCCGAGACCAGCACGGCGCGCTGCAGCGCCGGCGAGATCTGGTCGAGCGGCGTCCAGACGCGCTCGACGGGCCGTCCGGTCGCCCAGCGCGCGAGCATCAGCGTCGAGACCGGCGGCACGACCGAATAGACCGGCACAAGGATGATCGGCAGCGCGATCAGGACGAGGAGGATGCGCATCACGACGGCGGCCGCGGACGTCCTCGGCCGAAGCCTGCGGTCCGAGGACGCGCGCGCCAAGAACGCCATCAACCATCTGCTCCCCGTCTGCCCGCTCCCCGCAACCTAGCAGACGGCGCGGGTCAAGCCACGCAGAGCCGCCGCTTGACGGGCCGGCCCCGGTCGGGCGACCCAGACGTCGCAACGCGACCGGCGCCGGAACCCGCTCATGCAGCAGTCCTCGTTCGATGACCTTCGCGCCGATGTGGCGCGGCGCGCCGAGGCGGCGCTCGAGGCGCTGTTGTCGCCGCAGGCGCAGCCGGGCGAACTCGCGCGTCCCGCCCGCCTGATCGAGGCCATGCGCTACGCGATGCTGGGCGGCGGCAAGCGGCTGCGCCCGGCGCTGGTCGTGGCGGCCGCCCGCATGTTCGGCGCGGAGGGCGACGGACCGCTGGCGGCGGGCCTCGCGATCGAGTGCGTGCATGGCTACAGCCTGATCCATGACGACCTGCCGGCGATGGACGACGACGATCTGCGCCGCGGCCGGCCGACGATCCACCGCGCCTTCGACGAGGCCACCGCGATCCTGGCGGGCGACGCCCTGCAGACGCTCGCCTTCGAGACCCTGGCGAGCGACCGGGTCCATGCCGACCCCGCCGTCAGGGTGGAGCTCGTCGTCACGCTCGCGCGCGCGGCGGGGCTCGGCGGCATGGCGGGCGGCCAGATGCTCGACCTCGCGGCGGAGGGCCGTTTCGGCGGGGCGGCCCTCGTCGACGCGGACATCAGCCGGATGCAGGCGATGAAGACCGGCGCCCTGATCGAGGCCGCCGTCGAGATGGGGGCCATCGTGGGCGGGGCCGGCTCGCGGGCGCGTCAGGCGCTGCGCCGCTATGCGCGCGCGCTCGGGGAGGCGTTCCAGGTGGCGGACGACCTGCTCGACGCCGAGGGCGCCGCCGCGGTCGTGGGCAAGAAGACCGGCAAGGACGCGGCCGCCGGCAAGGCGACCCTGGTAGCCGTCCACGGCGTCGCGGGCGCCAGGCGTCGGCTGGAGACGCTCACGGAGGAAGCGACCGGGGCGCTTTCGGGCTTTGGAGACGAAGCGGAGCCGCTGCGATCCGCGGCGCGGTTCGTGGCCGCGCGGGACCGCTGAGCCGGGGGCTAGTTCTTGGCCGGCGCCATCTTGTCCAGACGGGCGCGCATCTCGGCCATCTCGCGACGCAGCGTGTCCAGGTCGTTGGGGCTGGTCTCGCGCGGGGCGGGCTGGCTCGCCGGCGCCTCCGGAGCCGGCTCCCCGGAGGCCGGGAACACCGAGAACATCCGGAACGCGCGCTCCATCATGGCGACGTTGGTGCGCATCTGCTCTTCGACCGCGGACTGGAACGAACCGGCGCCGAAGGTCTTCATGGTTTCGCGCATCTTGTCCTGGTCACGCGTCAGCGCGCCCATGGAGAGTTCAAGATACTTCGGCACGAAGCTCTGTACGCTGTCGCCATAGAATCGGATGAGCTGCCGCAGGAAGGTGATCGGCAGCAGGTTCTGCCCCTTGTTCTCCTGCTCGAAGATGATCTGCGTCAGCACCTGATGCGTTATGTCATCGTTCGTCTTGGCGTCGACGACCTGGAAATCTTCGCCGCGCTTCACCATCGCGGCGAGATCTTCGAGGGTGACGTAAGTGCTCGTCCCGGTGTTGTAGAGCCGGCGATTGGCGTATTTCTTGATCGTGATCGCGTTGTTGGTGCTCGACATGTCGCGCTGATCTCTCGCCGGCGAGGGTTTCATTGGTCGTTCTTCCGCGGCGCGATAGCCGCAAAAGCGGCCACGAGAACGGGAACGATAAGGCGAAATCAGCAAACCGGCCAGATTTTTGTGCAGTGCAGAGTAGAACCTTAGGCGGATGAACAAGCATGCGGCTGAAGCTCACGGGTGACCGATCGGTCCAGGCGGCGGGAGCCGCGACGCTCGCGCTCACGGCGGCCGCGCTGCTGGCCGGGCCAGCGCCCGCGGCCGCGGCGCCCGCGCTCGATCTCAAGCCGAGCACCTTCACGCGGCACGACTACAAGAAGTGCCCCGCGGCGCCGGCGGCCGGCGAGGGGCCGGACGCCCGCATGTGCCTCGGCGTCGCCAATGTGCCGGTGGTCTGGAGTTCCGACGGCGCCTCGGCGGCGCTGTGGTTCGGGCGCAAGCCCCTCAAGGAGTCCCTCAATCTCGGTACGGTGTTCCGGCCCGAGCCGAGCGTCGAATGGCGCGCGACCGAGCAGTCTCAGGGCCGCCCGGTGGCGGCCATCGTGCGTTACCGGGTCGGCGAACGCGCGGGCGCGCTCTCGGGCAGCCGGATCGTGGTCTATCGGCTGGAGCCCTCCGGCGCCGGCTGCGTGATGGCGGTGCTTCCTTCCGGAGACGCGAAGAAAGCGCGTGCCCTGGCGGACGAAACAGCGAATTCTTTCCGCTGCGGAAGCAGTCGCCGGCTCGCCGGATAAGCCTTTCTTCCAACTCCGAAGGTCGTCTTGCGCTGTTCCGACCCGGGTCCCATTAACCAGCGACATTCGCGGCCGCCGCGACGGCCCGCCGATCAGGGAGACTTCCATGGCAGACACCGATGTCGTCATCGTTGGGGCCGCGCGCACCCCGGTCGGCGCCTTCAACGGCGGCCTCTCCTCGCTGCCGGCGCATGAGCTCGGCAAGGTGGCGATCCTCGCCGCGCTGGAACGCGCGGGCGTCGAGGCCGGCGAGGTCTCCGAGACGATCCTCGGGCAGGTGCTGACCGCCGCGCAGGGCCAGAACCCGGCGCGTCAGGCCTCGATCGCGGCCGGCATCCCGATCGGGGCGCCGGCGTGGGGCGTCAACCAGGTGTGCGGCTCCGGCCTGCGCGCGGTGGCGCTCGCCGCCCAGGCGATCCGCAACGGCGACAGCGACATCGTGGTCGCCGGCGGCCAGGAGAGCATGAGCCAGTCGGCGCACGCGGCGCACATGCGCTCGGGCACCAAGATGGGCGACATCAAGTTCATCGACACGATGATCAAGGACGGCCTGTGGGACGCCTTCAACGGCTACCACATGGGCACGACCGCCGAGAACGTCGCCGAGAAGTGGCAGATCACCCGCGAGCAGCAGGACCAGTTCGCGGTGGCCTCCCAGAACAAGGCCGAGGCCGCGCAGAAGGCTGGCCGCTTCAAGGACGAGATCGCCCCGGTGACGATCTCGGGCAAGAAGGGCGACACGGTCGTCGACAGCGACGAGTACATCCGCCACGGCGCGACGCTCGACTCGGTCGCCAAGCTGCGCCCGGCCTTCTCCAAGGACGGCACGGTCACGGCCGGCAACGCCTCCGGCATCAATGACGGCGCGGCCGCCCTGGTGGTGACGTCGGCGTCGCGGGCGTCCTCGAAGGGCCTGAAGCCGCTCGCCCGCGTCGTCAGCTGGGCGCAGGCGGGCGTCGATCCCGCCGTCATGGGCTCCGGCCCGATACCGGCCTCGCGCCGCGCGCTCGAGAAGGCCGGCTGGTCGATCGGCGATCTCGACCTGATCGAGGCCAACGAGGCGTTCGCCGCCCAGGCCTGCGCGGTCAACAAGGACCTCGGCTGGGACACCGACAAGGTCAACGTCAATGGCGGCGCGATCGCGATCGGGCACCCGATCGGGGCCTCGGGGGCGCGCGTCCTGACCACGCTGATCTACGAGATGATCCGTCGCGACGCCAAGAAGGGCCTCGCGACGCTGTGCATCGGCGGCGGCATGGGCATCGCCATGTGCGTCGCGCGGGACTGACCACCCAGTTCCCGGAACTTCACGCTCGGACGGCAGGCAGGGCGGGGGCGCGGCGCTCCCGCTCAGGGGCGGCTTGCGCCCTGATTTCCACGGGAGGACGACATGGCGCGCACCGCGCTCGTGACTGGCGGCACTCGCGGCATCGGCGAGGCGATCTCGATCGCCCTGAAGAAGGCCGGCTACAACGTCGCCGCCACCTACGCCGGCAATGACGAGAAGGCGCAGGCCTTCAAGGCCGACCACGGGGTCGCGGTGTTCAAGTGGGACGTGGGCGATCCGGAAGCCTGCACGGCCGGCGTCGCCAAGGTGGAGGCCGAGCTCGGGCCGGTCGACATCCTGGTCAACAACGCCGGCATCACCCGCGACGGCATGTTCCACAAGATGACCTTCGACCAGTGGCGCGACGTCATGCGCACCAACCTGGACTCGATGTTCACGATGACCAGGCCGGTGATCGACGGCATGCGCGAGCGCGGCTTCGGCCGCATCATCAACATCACCTCGATCAACGGCCAGAAGGGCCAGATGGGCCAGGCCAACTACTCCGCCGCCAAGGCCGGCGTGATCGGCTTCACCAAGGCGCTCGCGCAGGAGAACGCCAAGAAGGGCATCACGGTGAACGCCATCGCGCCCGGCTACATAGCGACCGAGATGGTGATGGCGGTGCCGGAGAAGGTGCGCGAGTCGATCGTCGCCACCATCCCGGTCGGGCGGCTCGGCGAATCGGACGAGATCGCCGACGCGGTGCTCTATCTCGCGGGCGACAAGGCGGGCTTCGTGACCGGCTCCACGCTCACGATCAACGGCGGCCAGTACATCGCCTGACGGCGCGGGCCGCGACGTCCGCGCCAAGTGACGGCGGCGGCATGGCGGGCTAAGGACCGCGCCATGCCGCCCGCCCGCGCCACCGCCATCGGCCTCATCGCGATCGGCCTCTGGTCGACGCTCGCCCTGCTCACCGCCGCGACGGGGGCGACGCCGCCCTTCCTGCTGACGGCGCTGACGTTCGCGATCGCGGGCGCGGCGGGGCTGGCGGTCGCCGCGTTCCGGCCCGGCGGTCTGGCGGCGCTGCGCCAGCCTTGGCCGGCCTGGCTGCATGGCGTCGGCGGCCTGTTCGGCTTCCACTTCTTCTATTTCACGGCGCTGCGGCTCAGCCCCCCGGCGGAGGCCAGCCTCGTCGCCTATCTGTGGCCGCTGCTGATCGTGCTGTTCTCGGCCGCCCTGCCGGGCGAGCGGCTGGCGCCGCGCCATGTGCTCGGGGCGCTGTGCGGCCTCGCGGGGGCGGCTCTGCTCATCGGTGGCCGCGGCGGCGGCTTCGCCTTCGGCGGCGCCCACCTCGCCGGCTACGCCTCGGCGCTCGTCTGCGCGGTGATCTGGGCCGCCTATTCGGTCTCCGGCCGGCTGCTCGCGCGCGTTCCCACCCAGGCGCTCGCCGGTTTCTGTCTCGCGACCGCAGCGCTGGCGGGGCTCTGCCACCTCGCGCTGGAGCCGACGATCTGGCCCGCATCCGCCGGCGAATGGCTGGCGGTGGCGGCGCTCGGCCTCGGCCCGGTCGGGCTCGCCTTCTTCGCCTGGGACGTGGGGATGAAGCGCGGCGACGTGCGTCTTCTCGGGGTCGCGGCCTATGCGGCGCCGCTGTTCTCGACGCTGCTGCTGGTGGCGTTCGGCTATGCGCAGCCGAGCGGCGCGCTGGCGCTCGGCTGCGCGCTCATCGTCGGCGGCGCGCTGATTGCGACGCTCGGCCGGCGGCGGCCGGGAGGCCGGGGCTGAGCCTCAGCCGCCGGACGGCCGCCAGTCCGGCGGGGCGAGCTCGAAGCCCGCGAAATCGAACCCTGGCGCGACCGTGCAGCCGACCAGCGTCCAGCGCCCGAGCGGCCGCGCGGCCTGCCACCAGCCGGAGGGCGCCACCAGCTGCGGGGCCTCGCCGGCCGCGATGTCGGCGCCGAGCCGCAAGGTCTGCGTCTCGCCGCCGTCGGCCGACAGGCTGAGCTCCAGGGGATCGCCTGCATAGAAGTGCCACATCTCGACCGCGTCGACGCGGTGCCAGGCCGACCGCTCTCCGGCCGCGAGCAGGAAATAGATCGCGGTCGAGCGGCTGCGGCCGGCGGCGTCGGTCGCCGGGTCGCGGTAGGTCTCGCGGAAATGCCCGCCTTCGGGGTGGGGCTTGAGGTCGAGCAGCCGCACGACCTCCGCGGCCGAGAGGCCGTCGAGGGCGGTCATGCGCGGTTCTTCCGTGCGCGCAGTTCGGTGAAGACCGCCACCGGGTCGCCGGGCGGCAGCCCCAGCGCGGCCGCGACCTTGTCCTCGCCGGCGCGGAGAAAGAGGTTGGTCGCCTTCTCGGCGCCGATCGTCGTCGGCACCGTCGGCCGGCCGGCCGCGCGCGCGGCCTCGATCTTCTTCAGCCGCTCCCCGATCGCGGCGTCCTCCGGCAGCACGGAGGCGCAGAAGCGCGCGTTCGACGCGGTGTATTCGTGGCCGCACCAGACCGTCGTGTCGCTCGGCAGCCGGGCGAGCTTCGACAGCGAGCCCCACATGGCGGCGGGCGTGTCCTCGAACAGCCGGCCGCAGCCCATCACGAACAGGGTGTCGCCGGCGAACAGCCATTTCTCCGCCGGCTCGTGGAACACGACGTGGCCCTTGGTGTGGCCCGGCGTCGCGATGGTCTCGAACCGCCAGGCGCCGACCTCGGCCACGTCGCCTTCGGAGAGGGTCCGGTCCAGGCCGGGAATCGCATCCGCCTCCGCGGCGGGACCGAAGGCGGTCGCGCCGAAACGGCTCTTCAGCTCGGCGAGCCCGTCGATGTGGTCGGGGTGCTTGTGCGTGATCAGGATGTGGCTGAGGCCCCAGCCGCAGCTCTCGAGCGCCTGGGCGATCGGCGCGGCCTCGGGCGCATCGACCAGCGCGACGACGTCGCTCCCGGGATCGCGCAGCAGCACCGCGTAATTGTCTGACAGGCAGGGGACGAGGACGATCTCGGCGGGCATGACGTCTCCAGTTCGGGCGGGCGCACAGGCTATAGGCGACCGCCTCGCGGTCAAGCTTGCGGGATCGTCCCGGCCGCCAGTCGAATGATGGCCTCCAGCCGGCTACAGTCTCCTCATGGCCATGGACATCCTCGATCTCCGCGACTTCTACAGCCGTCCGCTGGGCGAGTTCGCGCGCCGCATCCTGCGCGGCAAGCTGCGCGAGCGCTGGAGCGACGTCCGCGGCATGCGGGTGCTCGGAATCGGGTTCGCGACGCCGTTCGTGGGCGTGTTTCGCGAGGATGCGGAGCGGGTGCTGGCGTTCTCGCCGTCGCAGCAGGGCGTCGCCGGCTGGCCGCTGGACCGGCCGAACGCCGCCGGACTGGTGGACGACGAGATGTGGCCGCTGCCGGACGCCGCCGTCGACCGGATCGTGGCGGTCCACGCGCTCGAAACCTGCGGCAGCGCGACGGAATTCCTGAACGAGGCCTGGCGCTGCCTCGCCCCCGGCGGCCGGCTGATCGCCATCGTCCCGAACCGCCGGGGCGCCTGGGCGAAGCTGGACACCACGCCGTTCGGCTATGGCCGGCCGTTCAGCCGCAGCCAGCTGACGGAGCTGCTCCGCGAGGCGCTGTTCGCCCCGGAGGGGTGGGACGAGGCGCTGTTCATGCCTCCGGTCGAACGCGGGCTGGTGTTTCGCTCCGCGGCGCCGCTGGAGCGTCTCGGCGCCCGGCTGTGGGCGCCGTTCGCCGGGGTGCACATCGTGGAGGCCAGCAAGCAGGCGGTGCGGCCGCTGCCGGCCCGTTCGCCGCGGCGCGTGGCGCCGGCGCGGGCTCTCAGGCCGGCGCCCCTCGGGGTTCCGGCGCCCGCGCCGCGCCGGGACACTATTTCCGGCTGAGCAGAAACACGCCCTGGGCGCCGAACAGGTTCCAGAACCACCAGGGCGCGTTCACCGGCGCGGGGCGGCCGGTGGCGTCGAGCGCGACCGCCCGCTCCATGCGCGCGCCGAGCAGATCCACGAGGTCGACGAAGTCGCGGATCGTGCAGAGATGGATGTTCGGGGTCTCGTACCAGGGGTCGGGCAGGTTCGCGGTCTGCGGCATGCGGCCCTCGAGCAGGAACTGCATCCGCACCCGCCAGTGGCCGAAATTCGGGAACGACACGATCGCGCGGCGGCCGATCCGCAGCAGATCCTCCACCACCGCCTTCGGCCGCCTCGTGGCCTGCAGGGTCTGCGAGAGGATCACGTAATCGAAGGCGTCGTCGGGGTAATGCGCGAGATCGGCGTCCGCGTCGCCCTGGACGACCGAGAGCCCGTGCGCCACCGAGGCGTTCACCCCCGACTGGGAAATCTCGATGCCGCGGCCGTCGACGCCGCGCCGGGCGATCAGAAGCCGCAGCAGCGCCCCGTCTCCGCAACCGACGTCGAGCACGCGCGAGCCCGGCTGCACCATCTCGGCGACCAGCAGATGGTCCGGGCGCGGCGCGGCCGCGAGGGTCTCGGCGGGCACGGGGGAGGCGGCGTCGAGAACGGTCATCGGGTTCTCACATGCGGCGGACGCGCTGCGCCTGACTGAGGCGAGCGCCGTCCGATACGCCATTCGGCGCAGCCGGCAAAGCGCGGAGAACCGCTGCGCGGCGGCAAGATCGAGAGCAGGCGAACATCGGGCAACGGGACCGAGCCCTCGCATGCCGCCCGTGGAGGCGCCTCGCGCCCCGCCCGATCGGAAAACGCGTCAAAGCGTCCCATCAGCGACAGCACCCTGTGGACCCGCCGGGCCGTCGCGCAGGGCGTCGCGTTTCCTCGTCCGGGAACGGCGCTGCTGAAAGCTCGACGGAGACGGCACAGGCTACCCCCTTAGGAAACGCGTCGCCTCGGCATCCTCTGCGCTTCGACGGTGGTGAGCTTCGCGGACCAGACCTTCCGCTTGACGAGATCCGCGATCACGTCCGCGGTGATCTGCGCCGTCAGGTCCGCGATGCGCGGACTCAACGTCCGCTTTGAGACCACGACCGACAGCCGCCACGACGGCGTCGGGTCGACGATGCGGACGGTTTCGAGCTCCCCGCGCGCGATCTCGTCGGCGAAGGCGAAGTGCGGCATCACGCCGAGGAAACGGCCGCCGCTGACCATCTTGGCGATCGCCGGCAGGCTGTCGCAGTCGACCGCGCGGGGCGTCAGGTCCTGCCGCGCGGCGAGCCGGTGGAGCACCGTCCGCAGCACGTTCGGCCGGCCCGGCAGGACGAGCGGCAGATCGAACAGGCGCGCGAAGGGGATCTCGCCGCGCGCCGCCAGCGCATGGCCTTTCGGCACGAACAGCAGCAGCTCCTCGACCATCATCTCGGTCCAGGCGACGTTCTCGAAGGCCTTGTGGTCGTAGAGCAGGGCGACGTCGATCCGCCCGGCCTGGATCAGCTCGTCGAGATAACCGCTCATCGCCTCGACGACCCGCAGGTCGACGTTCGGCAGGCGCTGCGCGAAGGCGGCGTAGAGATCGGGCGCGAGACCGCGCGCCGCGGAGGTCGGCAGACCGACCAGAACGCGGCCCGACGGGCTCTCGGTGAGCGATCGCAGATCAGCCTTGGCGTCGTCGGCCTCCTCGAGGATGCGCCGGGCGCGCTCGCTGAAGCGCAGACCGAGCTCGGTGGGCGTGACGCCGCGGGCATGGCGCACCAGAAGCTCGACGCCGAGCTCCTCCTCGAGGTTGCGCACCTGCTGGCTGAGCGAGGGCTGCGCCACGCGCAGGATCTCCGCCGCACGCGAGAAATTGCCGCTGTCGACGATCTGCACGAAGTAGCGAAGCTGCCTGAGATCCACGGCTTCTAACGGTCCTGTGTTGACATTTTTGAACCTGCCTAATATTTGATCATTCGCCCATTTTATGGGTCTTTTCCAGGAAAAAATCACTTTAATCAGCGCGTTAGGCAGCCTCATGGCGTGCTTGGCCGTGAGTAAACGGCAAGCCATAGGTTGGGGCAATAGCTGTGATCGGAAAACCGTCTTTGATTGCGTTCGGGCGGTCCGTCAGCTTTCACGCGATCTTTAAGTCGATCACCCTTCGTCACCGCGCTGCGGCTTGATGTCCGAGAGGTTCAACATGGCGTCGACAAGACTATCGCGCAGCTCCGGCTGGCTGGCGGCTGCGGCCGTCGCGCTCTTCCCGTCCGCCGTGCTTGCCCAGAAGGCGCCCTGCATTGGCAATTCTGTCGCGACCACTGGTCCGGCGGCGTTTGGCGGCGCGGCGATCAAGATGGGCGCCGAGATCGCCATTGAAGAGATCAATGCGAAAGGCGGCGTGCTGGGTCAGAAGCTGAAGCTCATCCAGTATGACGACGCCGGCGCGCCGCCCCGCGGCGTCGACAACACCCGCCGCGTCGCGCTCGCCGACAAGTGCGTGGCGATCCTCGGCGGCTACCACTCCACCGTCACGGTGGCGCAGGCCGAGCCCGTGAACGCGATCGGCATTCCGTTCATCGGCGTGCTCGCCGCCAACACCAAGGCGATCGAGAACGGCAAGTCGCCGAACTTCATGTTCCGCGTTTCGGCCAAGGACAAATGGGTCGCGCGCTTCCTCGTCGAGAAGGCGGTCGCGCAGTCGAAGACCGGCAAGATCGCGTTCTTCTACGAGAACACCGGCTGGGGCAACGGCGCGCTGCCGGACGTCCAGGCGGCGATGAAGGCCGCCGGCAAGGAGCTGGTCGCGACCGAGACCTTCAACTGGAACGACCAGGACATGACGCCCCAGGCGATCCGCGCCCGCGACGCCGGCGCCGACGTGGTGCTGTTCTGGGCGCTCGACCGCGAAGGCAACCAGATCCTCCGCTCGATGGACAAGGTCGGCTTCAAGCCGACGATCATCGGCGCCTGGGGCATCGCGGGCAATCTCGGCGAGCTCGCCGGTCCGCTCGCGAACGGCGTCCAGGTGGTCCAGACCTATACCTTCATGGGCGAGATGGACCCGAAGAAGAAGGCGCTCTGGGACAAGATCTCCGCGAAGTACGGTCTCAAGGACCCGCAGGAGATCAAGATGAGCTCCGGCGTCGGCAACGCCTATGACGCCATCTACATCATCGCGCAGGCGATCGAGAAGGCCGGCGCGTTCGACTGGGGCAAGGTTCGCGAGGCGCTCTACCAGGTGAAGCTGGAAGGTCTTGTGGCGAACTACGACCCGGCCTTCGACGCCTCCGATCCGGAGCGGCAGGATGCGATCCTTCCGCAGTACTACAAGGTCACGGCCTGGCAGGACGGCAAGCTGCTCCCGATCGAGCAGACCCCCTACGGCAAGAGCAACTGAGGCTTCGGACGGCGGCGCCTGGCGCGCGCCGTCCACCGCCAACCGTTCGGCAGGGGGGCTGCGGATCCCCGGCCGGCCGGACGCGGGCGGCTCCTCCCCCGGAACCGCCCGCGACATCCGAAAGCAGCGGAGTACATGACCACAATCCTGCAATACACGCTGTCAGGCCTCGCCATAGGCGGCGTCTACGCGCTCGTGGCGCTCGGCTTCCACATCATGTGGTCGACGGCCAAGGCCGTGAACTTCGCGCATGGCGACACCCTGATGATCGGCGCCGTGCTCGCCGTCATGGGCGTCGACGCCGGGATGCCGGTGTGGCTTGCCTGCTCGCTCGCCATCCTCGCCGGCGCGGTCTTCGGCGTGGCGCTGGAGCGGGTCGCGGTGCGGCCCTTCACGGCCCAGGCGAACTCCATCGGCTGGATGCTCTCCACGATCGCCATCGGCATCATGGCGGAGAGCCTCGCCACCATGCAGTTCGGCGGCTTCTCGCGGCCGCTGCCCTCTCCGGGCGTCGATCGCCCGATCAACGTCTTCGGCGCCGGCGTCTACCCGCAGGAACTGCTGATCCCCGCGGTCGCGATCGTGCTCACCCTCGGCCTCGGCCTGATGCAGAAGCGGACGCTGGTCGGCCGCGCCATGCGCGCCGTCGCCCATGACAAGCGCGCCGCCGCCCTGATGGGCATCAACGTCAACCGCATCGTCGCCCTGTCGTTCGGCCTTTCCGCGCTGCTCGGCGCCGGCGCGGGCGTGCTGGTCGCGCCGGTGATCCAGGCCTCCGCCACCATGGGCGTCCTGCTCGGCCTCAAGGGCTTCGCGGTCGCCATCATCGGCGGCATCACGAGCGCCCCGGGCGTGCTGGTGGCGGGCCTCGCCTTCGGCGTCCTCGAGAAATTCGTCGAGGGCTACATCTCGACCGCCGCCCGCGAGATCGTCGCCTTCGGCGTCATGATCGCGGTGCTGCTGGTGTTCCCGCAGGGTCTGTTCGGCAAGCGTGAGACGGTGAAGGTATGAGCCGGTCGCATCTCCTCGGCTTCCTGGCCTTCGCCGCGCTCCTCGTCGCGGTGCCGCTCACGGCGGAGAACGAGTACGAACTCCGCCTGTTCATGCTGTTCCTGATCTACGGCCTGATCGCCGTCGGCCTGAACGTTCTGGTCGGCCTGACGGGGCTCGTCTCGCTGGGACAGGCCGGCCTGTTCGCGCTCGGCTCCTACACCGGGGCGATCCTCGCCGTCCGGCTCGGCGCCGACCTCGTCACCGCGTCGATCGGCGCGGCCGTCGTGGCGGCCCTGTTCGGCGTCGCGCTCGCCTATCCCACGGTGCGCGTCCGCGGCGTCTATCTCGCGGTCGTCACCATCGCGTTCGGCATCATCGTCGAGAACGTCGCGATCGAGTGGACCGCGCTCACGGGCGGCACCACGGGCCTTTCCGGCATCCCGACGCCGAGCGTGTTCGGCTACGAGCTCACGGGCTACGGCTTCTACGGCGTGCTTGCGGCGACGCTGCTTCTGGCGACGCTTGCGGCCCACAACCTCACGGACAGCCGCTACGGCCGCGCCATGCTCGCGGTCTCGCAGAGCGAGATCGCGGCCCGCTCGCTCGGCGTCAACGCCACCGCGATGCGCATTCTCGCCTTCGTGGCGGCGGCGGTGACGGCAGGCGTCGCCGGCGTGTTCTACAGCTTCCTGAACCAGTACATCTCGCCGGACATCTTCACCTTCTCCGACAGCGTGCGCTTCCTGCTGATGGTCATCCTCGGCGGCGCGGCGACGACCTTCGGCCCGGTGCTCGGCGCGTTCGTGCTCACCTACCTCCCGGAGTACCTGCAGGACTTCCAGCTCTGGCAGAAGTTCGCCTATGGCGCGCTGCTGCTCGCCGTGATGTTCGTGCTGCCGCGCGGCGTCATGGGCACGCTCGGGCTCGGCCTCAAGCGGCTGCGCCCTGCGGCCCGCGGGCTCGACCCCGCGGAGGTGGCCGCGGCGGGGGCCGGACTGCCCGCGGCGTCCCGCGCCACGACGGCGGAGCTGGTCACGCAGGGGCTCACCGTGCGCTTCGGCGGGCTGACCGCCCTCTCCCACGCCAATGTCCGCGTCAAGGGAGGCGAGGTCCACGCGCTGATCGGGCCGAACGGCGCCGGCAAGTCCACCTTCGTCAACGCCATCTCGGGCGTGTACCGGCCGAGCGAAGGCGCGTTCGGGATCGACGGCGAGGATCTGACCGGCAAGAGCCAGCACGAGATCGCCCGCCTCGGCCTCGCCCGCACCTTCCAGAACACCGAGCTGTTCGGCGAACTCACGGTGCTGGAGAACGTCCTGGTCGGCGGCCAGTCCAGGCTTCGCTACGGCCTCGTCGACGCCCTGCTGCGCACGCCGCGGCGCAGGCGCGAGGAGCGCGAGCTTCGCGCGGCGGCGGTCGGGCTCCTGGCCTTCGTCGGGCTGACCGACCACGCCAACGAGGCCGCGCGCTACCTGCCCTTCGGCCTGCAGCGCCGGCTGGAGATCGCCCGCGCGCTCGCCGCCCGGCCGCGGCTGCTGCTGCTCGACGAGCCCGCGGCCGGCCTCACCAGCCAGGAGATCGACGAGCTCGCGGCGATGATCCGCAAGATCGCGGCCTCCGGCGTCTCGGTGCTGCTGATCGAGCACCATGTCGACCTGATCATGGCGGTCGCCGACACCGTGACCGTGCTCGACTACGGCCAGGTGATCGCCAGCGACCGTCCGGGCGTGGTGCAGAACGATCCGCGGGTGATCGAGGCCTATTTCGGCTCGCCCGTGGCCCATGGCGAGCTTTCGGAGGCCTCGGCATGAGCGCGAACGAGACCCTTCTCGAGATCCGGAATCTCGAGATCCGCTATGGCGCGGCCGTCGCCGTGCGCGACGTGTCGATGACCGTGAAGCGCGGCCAGCTGGTCGCGGTGATCGGCGCCAACGGGGCGGGCAAGTCCTCGCTGGTGCGCGGCGCGACCGGGCTGGTGCGCCCGAGCAGGGGCGAGGTGATCTTCCGCGGCGAGGACACCACCCGGCTCTCGGCCGACGCCAAGGTCCGGCGCGGCCTGGCGATGGCGCCGGAGGGGCGGCTGCTGTTTCCCGACCAGACGGTCGAGGACAATCTGATCCTCGGCGCCTACGTCCATGGCGGGCTGAAGGGCGCCCGCGCCCGGGAGACGCGCGAGCGGGTGCTGGAGATGTTCCCGCGCCTGCGCGAGCGGCTCGGCCAGCTCGCGGGCAGCATGTCGGGCGGCGAGCAGCAGATGCTGGCGATCGCCCGCGGCCTGATGGCGGAGCCCGAGCTGTTCGTCATCGACGAGCTCTCGCTCGGCCTCGCGCCCAAGATCGTCGACCAGCTGATCGGCGTGCTGCGCGAGCTCAACAGGCAGGGCCTGACCATCCTGCTCGTCGAGCAGCTCGCGGCGCACGCCCTGAGCATCGCCGACCACGCCTACGTCATCTCCAACGGGATCGTCGCGAAGGAGGGGCCGTCCGCGGCGCTCGCCCGTGATCCCGAGGTGATGGCGGCCTTCCTCGGCAAGGCCGCCTGAGCCTGTCTAAACGACACCTCATCCAAGGAGCATCCATGTCCCGCGTCGTCGACCTCAGCCTCACCGTCGAAGACAACATGCCGGCCCACAAGCTGTTTCAGCGGCCGGTCATCACCACCCACCTCAGCCATGAGAGCTCGGCCGCGTTCAATCTGGGCGTGCCCGGCGACGCGATGACGTTCCAGACCAACTTCATCGCGATGCTCGACCACGTCGGCACCCATGTGGACGCCTTCAAGCACGTGAACCCGAACGGCGCGCCGATCGACGAGATGCCGCTCGAGATGTTCATGGGCAAGGCGCTGTGCTTCGACCTGCGCCACATCCCGGACCTCGGCGACATCACCGTCGCCGACATGGAGGCGGCCGAGGAGAAGTGCGGCGTCAAGGTCGATGGCCACATCGTGCTGCTCTGCACCGGCTTCCACGCCCGCAACTATCCGGGCCTCGACTCCGTGTGGAAGAACCCGCTGCTGACCGTCGAAGCCACCCAGTGGCTCTATGACCGCGGCTCCAAGATGCACGGCGTCGAAGGTCCTTCGACCGACAAGCCGACCGACAACATCTTCGCGCAGCATCGCCTCTGCCGCGACCTCGGCGTCAGCCACTGGGAGTGGCTGGTCAACCTCGAGGAGCTCGTCGGCGCCGGCGAATTCCAGTTCTTCGGCGTGCCGATCAAGTTCAAGGGCGGCTCCGGCTCCCCGGTCCGCGCCTTCGCGATCGTCAACTGATCCCGTCGAGATAGCCCACCATCGTCATGCCCGGCGGCAGCCGGGCATGACGGCCGAGGCGGGCCGCCTCTTTAAGACCGCACCCGCCCGGAGAGCGACCATGTCCGCCGACTTCGACTTCATGAGCGCGACCGCGCTCGCGCGGATGGTGGCGACCAGGGCCGTCTCGCCGGTCGAGCTCACGCGCCGCGCGCTGGACCGCGCGGCGGCGACGCAAGGCTCGCTCAACGCCTTCTTCCTGCTGATGGAGAACGAGGCGCTGGACGCCGCGCGCGAGGCTGAGGCCGCGGTGCTGCGCGGCGACGCGCTCGGCCCGCTCCACGGCGTGCCGTTCTCGGCCAAGGACCTGATGGCCGTGAAGGGCCAGCGCTATGCGTCCGGCTCGCGCGCCACGGCGGACAACGTCGCGGACGTCGACGCGCCCGCGGTCGAGCGCGCCAAGGCCGCCGGCGCGATCCTGATCGGCAAGACCACGACCTCGGAGTTCGGCTGCAAGCCGGTCGGCGACAGCCCGCTCACCGGCGTGACGCGCCACCCCTGGGACCTGACGAAGACGCCCGGCGGATCGAGCGCCGGCGCCGCGGCTTCGGTCGCGGCGGGGATCACGCCGCTCGCGCTCGGCACCGACGGCGGCGGCTCGATCCGCATTCCCTGCAGCCTGACGGGCCTCGCCGGCATCAAGGGCCAGTTCGGGCGCGTCGCCGTATGGCCGACCTCGGCGACGCCGACGCTGGCCCATGTCGGGCCGATCGCGCGCTCGATCGAGGACGCGGCGCTGATGTTCTCCGCGATCGCCGGCTACGACCCGCGCGATCCCTTCTCGGTGGCGGGGCCGGTCCCGGACGTGCAGGGCGCGGTGGCGCGCGGCGTCGAAGGCCTGCGCGTGGCCTGGAGCCCGACGCTCGGCTACGCCCGCCCCGATCCGGAGGTGGTGGCCATCGCGGAGGCCGCGGCCAGGCGGCTCGCTGACGAGGGCGCGATCGTCGAGGAGGTCGACGGCGTGTTCGAAGGCGATCCGGGCGACCTCTGGATGGCGGAGTTCTACGCCGGCGTCGGCACGCGCCTGCGCAGCGTGGTGGAGACCAAGCGCGAACTGCTCGATCCGGCGGTCGCGGTGGTGCTCGAGGCGGCGCTGGCGCAGGAGATGCGCGGCTACTACGCCACGGTGTTCGAGCGCTATGCGCTGCGCGACAAGGTGCGCCGCTTCTTCGAGGGCTACGACCTGCTGCTGTCGCCGACGCTGCCCAAGGCGAGCGTGCCGGCCGGCGTGGACGTGCCGGAGGGCCTGGAGGACCGCACGCTGGTGAGCTGGGTGTTCTACACCTACCCGTTCAACCTCACCGGAAACCCGGCGGCCTCTGTGCGGGCCGGCCTCGCCGCCGACGGCATGCCGGTCGGTCTCCAGATCGTCGGGCGCGCGCTCGGCGAGGACGACGTGGTGGCGGCCGCCGCCGCGATCGAACGCGCCCAGCCCGACGACGCCGGCCTGTTCGCGAAGCGCCTCGCGCCGGAACTTCGCTCCTGAACCGAGGCGGGCGTCAGCGTCGAAGCCGCTGACGCTCCGACGCCTTCCTGCGCGCAGGAACACGTCTCGGCGGGAACGGCCGTCACGCAGGCGCTGGTGATTTCAGAAAAATCTGGAGCGGGCGAAGGGAATCGAACCCTCGTATGCAGCTTGGGAAGCTGCCGTTCTACCATTGAACTACGCCCGCGGCGGCGAGACCATAAGATGGCCGGCGGCGGCGGACAAGAGTCTGCTGAGGCGTCTCCGTCCCCGAAACGCGGGGTTTTGATCGGCGGCGCGTCGACGCGGGGACGCGAGAGGCGTAGGAAGCGCCGGCGGAACGCCGCAGTCGAGGAGCCGCATGAGCGGAGGTCGGGTTCAGCCGGAGAGCGCCGCGACGGGGTCGCGGCTCGCCGTGGCCTCCTGGATCGCGGCGGGCCTCGGCGCGGCGATGCTCGCCCTCGGCGGCGCCGCGCTTTGGGCGTCGGAAGGCGCTTCGGTGTTCATGCAGGCCGCGTTCTCCGCGCTGGCCGCGTGCTTCTGACGGAGTTCGGTCATGTCCCCTCGAAACGCGTTCTTCGCCGGCGCGGTCGTGTTCGCCCTCGGGGCGGTCGGCCTCGGAGCGGGGCTTCTGCACTTCCAGGACCGCGGGCTGACCGCCACGCAGACCTCGACGGTCGGCGGCCCGTTCAGGCTGGTGGATCAGGAGGGGCGGACGGTCACCGAGGCGGACATGAAGGGCAAGCCGCACCTCGTGTTCTTCGGCTTCACGCACTGCCCGGACGTGTGCCCCACCGCGCTCTACGAGATGACCCAGGCGCTCAACGCCATGGGCGCGGACGCCGAGAAGACCGAGGCGTTCTTCGTCACGGTCGACCCGGAGAGGGACACGCCGCAGGCGCTCAGGGACTACCTCAAGAGCTTCTCGCCGCGCATCCGCGGGCTGACGGGCACGCAGGAGCAGGTCGACGCCATGGTCAAGGCCTACAAGGCCTACGCCAAGAAGCAGCCGCTCGAAGGCGGCGACTACACGATGGACCACACCGCGGTGATCTATCTGATGGACCGCAACGGAAACTTCGTGGCGCCGATCAATCCGAAGCGCCCGCCGGAGGAGCTCGCGGCGGAGATCCGCCGCTACACCTGATCGGGCTGCGCGCGGCGGCGGGAGACGCCATGGGCCGTCTTCTCCCAGTGCGTCGTCCGCGCGACCGCGATCTGGTAGAGCGCGCGCCACGCCGCGACGCCCACCAGGAGCCAGTAGAACGGCATCGTGAACAGGTCCTGCGCCAGTCCGGAGGGGCCGCGCCGGTCGATTCCCATCCAGCCGCAGGCGAGACCGGCCGAGTAGCCCACGATCAGGTTGGTGACGTGGAGGCCGGCGAAGGCCGCGCCTGCGAGGCTCTCGGCCGGGGCCAGCAGCGAGCCGTCCAGCCCGCGCCACAGGATGAGCGCGAGCACGACCGGATAGGCGAGGGCGGTCGCCGCGACCCCGCCGATCAGCAGCTGAGCGGCCGCGAAGCTCAGCGGATCGAGCCGCCGGGCGAGGCCTGGCAGATCGCGGCCGTGAACCACCGCGGTCACCATGAAGCCCTTGATCCAGCGCGTCCGCTGCTTGAGCCACGGCCACAGCCGCAGCGGCGCTTCCTCCCAGGTGGTCGAGGCGATGGTGCGCGTCGACCAGCCGAGCCGCGCCAGCCTCAGCCCGAGATCGGCGTCCTCGGTGACGTTGCCCGGGTCCCAGCCGCCGACCGATCTCAGAGCCGCCGTCCGGAAGTGATTGGACGTGCCGCCGAGCGCGATCGGCAGGCCGAGCGTGCCGAGCGCCGGCAGCACGACGTCGAACAGCGCGGCGTACTCGATGGCGAACTGGCGGGCGAGCCAGCCGTCGGCGACATTGTCGATCGCGAGGCGCGCCTGGACGCAGGCGAGCTCGGGAGGCCCGCAGCGGAAGGCCTCGAGCGCCACGCGGAGCTGGTCGGGGTCCGGCCGGTCCTCGGCGTCGAACACGGTCAGGAACTGGCCGCGCGCGCCGAGCAGCCCCGCATTGAGCGCCCGCGGCTTCGTCTTCGGCCCGCCGGGCGGCAGGACGAGCACCTCCGTGCCCGGCCGCGGCGGGCGCGCCTCGAGCGCCCCGAGCGTCTCGCGGTCGCCCTCCTCGATCAGCAGCTTGATGTCGAGCTTGGCCGCCGGGTAGTCGAGAGCCTCAAGAGCGTCCAGCAGCCCCGGGACGACCGCCGCCTCCTTCGCGAGCGCGACCAGCACCGTATAGAGCGGCAGATCCCGGTCGGCGGTCCGCCGCTGCGGCTTGCGGTCGCTCGGCGGGGTGCAGGCGAGCCACAGCCGGAAGCCGTTGAGGGTCGCGAACAGCAGCCCCGAGCCGGCGATCACCGCGAGGCCCACCGCGTCGAACCAGAAGGCGCAGAGCGCCGCCGCCAGCAGCGTCGCTGAGGCGGCGTAGCGAAGGACCGGCGCGACCGCCGGCAGCCCGGCGACCGTGAGCTTCGGGAAGGTCAGCCCAGGGCCCTGACAGGCGCGCTCTGCGAGCGCGGCCCCGGCGCGCGCGGTCAGAAGATCCGCGAAGGCGCGCGTCCCCGCGAGGGCCACGTTGATCTGGCGGGCGCGTCCGCGTCCCACGAGCGCCAGCCGCCCGATCCGCGGCCCGCGCGCCGCGATGATCAGCCGGCTCCGACCGTCCGCCGTGGTCGCCCGCAGCACGCCTGTGCGGAGCGCGAGCGCATACGCGTCGGCGTCGATGGGCTCGCCCTCGAAATCCTCCGGGCCGACGAGCCCGACGCCGAGGCTCGCGGCGAGCGTCGCCGTCAGCGCGTCCTCCTCGAGCCCGCAGGACGCCGCCAGCGCGTCGAACGGCGCGACGCCTGCCCGCTCCGCCTCCGCGAGCGCATGCATGAGAGGACCGGGCGGGAAGCCGTTGGCGGCGAGCGCGGCGAACTCGGGCGGCAGGGCGGGCGTCGCCGCGTGCGGCCGCGCCTCCGGGCCGCGTGCTGCAGGCCGCGCGGCCGGCCAGGCAAGACGCGCGGCCTCGGCGCGCCCAGCGCTCTCTTGAGCTGGACCGATGTACAAGCTGACGCGAGCCTCGCCCCCCGGAGCGCCGCGCGAGCGGCGCGTGCACGCCAAGCCAAGGCCGAAAGTGTAAGATTGGCCCGGGCGAGGAGTCGAGTCGAATGCAACCTCTAGGTGTTTCCGCGTACCTGCTGAGAAGCGCGCTGGCTGTGGTCGCCCTGGCTTGCCTCGCCGTCTCGTCCGGCCGCGCAGCGGCTCCTGCGCCCGCAGGAGCCGCGCAAGCGGCCGCGGGAGCCGCGCAACCGGCCGTCGTCATCCCGCGCTTCTCCGACCCGAACGCGCGGATCGAAGGCCCGAACCTGCCCGCCGGCCGGGTCGTCCGGTGGGCGACGGGCGACGATTACGCGCCGTTCCACTACATCGACGCCGACGGTCAGCCCGCCGGCTTCGCGGTCGATCTGGCTCGGGCGGTCTGCAGCGAGCTCAAGATCGCCTGCACGTTGCAGGCATGGCGCTGGGACGCGCTGCTCGACACGATCGACAAGCGCCAGGCGGACGTCATCCTGGCGATGGTCCGGCCGTCGCCGGAGCTCCGATCGCGCTTCGCCATGTCGGCGCGCGTGCATCAGACGCCTGCGCGCTTCGTGGCGCGGCGCGACAAGGCGCCCGCGGAGGCGACGCCCGAAGCGCTCGCCGGCCGCGCCGTCGCGGTCGTGACGGGCTCGGCGCACGAGGCCTTTCTCAAGGCCTTCTTTCCCAAGGCGCAGCTCAAGACCTTCGAGAAGGCGGACGCCGCGCGGGCGGCGGTCCGGGACGGCGAGGCCGAGCTGGCGTTCGGCGACGCGGTCGCGCTCGCCTTCTGGCTCAACGGCACCTCGTCCAACGGCTGCTGCCGCTTCGTCGGGGGACCCTATGTGGACGCGCGCTATTTCGGCGAGGGGGTGGGGGTCCTGCTCAAGCCCGGAGACGAGAAGCTGCGGCAGGCGATCGACTACGCGCTGCAGCGCCTGGACGAGTCCGGCGCCTATGCGGAGATCTACCTGAAGCACTTCCCCATCGGGATCTGGTGACCCGCGCGTCATTGACGCGTGCGGGAAGCCGTTCTTAACGTGCGCCCCCTTTCGACCGGACCCCGCATGCAGATGACGATCGCCGATCCCGCAGCTCTCGCCGAACTCGCCCGCACCTCGAACGCCTGGCCGTTCGAGGAAGCGAAAAAGCTCGTCGAGCGGCTGAAGAAGCGGCCGAAGGACGGTCCGGTGCTGTTCGAGACCGGCTATGGCCCCTCGGGCCTGCCGCATATCGGCACCTTCGGCGAGGTCGCCCGCACCACCATGGTGCGGAACGCCTTCCGGACGCTGACCGAGGACAAGGTCCCGACGCGGCTGCTGTGCTTCTCGGACGACATGGACGGGCTGCGCAAGGTTCCGGACAACGTCCCGAACCAGGAGCTGCTGCGCGCCAATCTGGGCAAGCCGCTGACCGAGGTGCCGGACCCGTTCGGCAGCCCCGAGGGATCCTTCGGCGCCGCCAACAATGCGCGGCTGCGGGCGTTCCTGGATCAGTTCGGCTTCGACTACGAGTTCGCCTCCTCGACCGAATACTACCGCTCGGGCCGTTTCGACGAGACGCTGCTGCTGATGCTGGAGCGCTTCGAGCGGGTCATGGAGATCATGCTGCCCTCGCTCCGCGAGGAGCGGTCCGCGACCTATTCGCCCTTCCTGCCGATCCATCCGAAGACGCGCGTGGTCATGCAGGTGCCGATCGAGGAGCGGAACGTCTCCGCCGGCACGATCGTGTGGCGCGATCCCGAGACCGGCGAGCGGTTCGAGAGCCCGGTGACGGGCGGCCATGTGAAGCTGCAGTGGAAGCCCGACTGGGCGATGCGCTGGACCGCGCTCGAGGTCGACTACGAGATGTCCGGCAAGGACCTGATCGACTCCGTCAAGCTCGCGAACCAGATCTGCCGCGCGCTCGACGGAACGCCGCCGGAGGGCTTCAACTACGAGCTGTTCCTCGATGAGAAGGGGCAGAAGATCTCGAAGTCCAAGGGCAACGGGCTGACGATCGACGAGTGGCTCACCTATGCGAGCCCGGAGAGCCTGTCGCTCTACATGTTCCAGAAGCCGCGCGAGGCGAAGAAGCTGCACTTCGACGTCATTCCGCGCGCGGTCGACGAGTATTTCCAGTTCCTCGGCGGCTTCCCGCGGCAGGAGCCGAAGCAGCAGCTCGGCAACCCGGTCTGGCACATCCATGGCGGCCGCCCGCCGGTGATCGACATGCCGGTGACCTTCGCCCTGCTGCTGAACCTGGTCTCCGCCTCCAACGCCGAGAACCGGTCCGTGCTGTGGGGCTTCATCGGCCGCTACGCGCCGGGCGTCAGCCCCGAGACCCATCCGAAGCTCGACGAACTCGTCGGCTACGCGCTGCGCTACTACGAAGACCATGTGAAGCCGACCAAGCGCTTCTCGGCGCCGGACGAGGTCGAGCGCGAGGCGCTCGAGCGGCTGGCCGACGCGCTGGGCCAGCTCGACGCCGATCCGACCCCCGAGCAGGTCCAGGAGGCGCTCTACGACGTCGGCCGGGCCGTGCCGCGCTACCAGGACTTCAAGGCCAAGGGCGCCACGCCCGAGCGGCCCGGCGTGTCGCAGGAATGGTTCTCGGCGCTGTACCGGATCCTGATCGGGCAGGAGAAGGGGCCGCGCTTCGGCTCCTTCGCGGCGCTTTACGGCGTCGAGGAGACCCGCGAACTTATCCGTCGCGCGCTCGACGGCGAGCTGGCGCGGTCGGCCACGCCCGCCGAGGAGCCGGTCACATGATCTTCCGCCGCGACGGGGAGCCAGGACGCATGCGCTACGGATCGGCCGGCCTCACCCGCGTGTTCGGCGGCTCGCCGATCGGCGTTCTGGCCCGGCTCGCGCTGCTTTGCGTGATCGTCGGGCTGGTGCTCGACCAGCTCGACCTCGACGCCTTCGAGATCTTCCGCTGGGCGAGCCATCTGGTCAGGGACGCGATCGCCAACAGCGCGGACCTGCTGCGTCTGATCGGGCGCTATTTCCTGATCGGCGCCGTGGTGGTCGTGCCGATCTGGATCCTGCTGCGGGTCTTCCGCATCGGCTCCGGCCGCTAGGCGCTCAGCCGCCCGGCCCCGCCGCGGCGACCGCCGCGGCGTCCCGGCCGGTCAGGGAGGCGAGCGAGCCGGCCCCGGAGGGCAGCGCCGCCAGCAGATCCGCCTTGATGGCCTGAACCAGTCCGGGGCCCTCGAAAACCAGCGCGCTGTAGAGCTCGACCAGGGTCGCGCCCGCGCGCAGCTTGGCGAGCGCGTCGGCGCCCGACGCGATCCCGCCGACGCCGACGAGCGGCATCGCGCCCTCCATGCGCAGGAAGGCCTCGGCGAGCATCCAGGTGGAGCGGCGGAACAGCGGCGCCCCCGAAAGGCCGCCGGCTTCCTTCGCGGCCGGATCGCGCAGCGAGGCGGGCCGCGCGAGCGTCGTGTTCGAGACGATCAGCCCGTCGAGCCCGCGGGCGCGCGCCACCGCGACGACGTCGTCGAGGCCGGGCAGGTCGAGGTCCGGCGCGATCTTCAGCAGGACGGGGCGGCGGCCGGAGGCCGCCGCGGCCTCGTCCCGCGCCGCGATGACGCGCGCGACCAGATCGTCGAGCGCCGCGCGCGCCTGCAGGTCGCGCAGGCCGGGCGTGTTCGGCGACGAGATGTTGACGGTGAAGAAGGACGCGTAGGGCGCGAAGGTCCTCACCCCGGCCACATAGTCCGCCGTGCGGTCCGCGGCGTCCTTGTTCGCGCCGATGTTGACGCCGATGAGGCCCGGTCTCCCGGCGCGGGCCGCCAGCCGCCTGCGGGCCGCCTCCGCGCCCTCATTGTTGAACCCCATGCGGTTCACGATCGCGCCGTCCTGCGTCAGCCGGAACAGGCGCGGCTTGGGATTGCCGGGCTGCGGGCGGGGCGTGACGGAGCCGATCTCCACGAAGCCGAAGCCGAGCCCGAGCAGAGCGTCCGGCGCGCGCGCGTCCTTGTCGAAGCCCGCGGCGAGGCCGATCGGATTCGGAAAGTCGAGCCCGAAGGCGCGCACCGCGAGCCGCGGGTCGTCCGGGGGCGGAGCGCGGCGCGGCAGCCGCTCCAGCGCCGCGAGCGTCGCGAGATGCGCAGGTTCGGGCGACAGCGCATGCAGCGCGGCGCGCAGCAGCGGCCAGAAGGGGGCGATCACCGCATGTGCTCCGGAAAGACGTGCAGCCCGTCCGGCCCGAGCGGCAGCGGCTTCGCCCACATCACCGCGGAAAGCGGCAGCTCCCCGTAAAGGTGCGGGAACAGGGCGCCGCCGCGGGACGGCTCCCACTTGAGATCCGTCCCGAGCGCCGCCGCGTCGACCGCGACCAGCAGCAGCTCCTGCTGGCCGGCGAAGTGCTTCGCGGCCGTCTCCCGCGCCTGTTCGGCGGTCGAGAAGTGGATGTAGCCGTCGGCGTGGTCGACCGGCGCGCCCGTGAAGCGGCCGATGCGGTCGGCTTCGGCCCACAGGCCGGACGGCGCGATCTTGTAGATCACAGGAGGCATCGCTCGCTCCGGCTTCGCCCTGCGCGGCGCAGGGCGGAACACGTTCCGCCGCAGAACGTTGTGCGGCGACGCGGGAGCTTTAGGACCGCTCGGATCGTCGGACAAGCCCGGCCTCCCCGGAAGGTGGACACCGGCCTGAAAAGGTACTAATTCCTATCAAACAGGTCTCGCCTCGCGGCGGCCAGGGGACCATCAGGAACATGCTAGGCCACGGCCAGATCTGGGCTGCGATCGACGCCCTCGCGGCGAAGAACGGGCTGTCGGCGTCCGGGCTCGCCCGGAAGTCGGGCCTCGATCCGACGACGTTCAACCGCTCCAAGCGCATCGCGCCGGACGGCCGGCCGCGCTGGCCTTCGACCGAGTCGATCGCCAAGGCGCTCGAGGCGACCGCGACGAACCTCGACAGCTTCATGAGCCTGCTTGTGGAAGGCTCGCCGCGGCTGCGCCAGAACGTCCCGCTGATCGGGCTGGCCCAGGCCGGGCAGGGCGGCTTCTTCGACGACGCCGGGTTTCCGACCGGCCAGGGCTGGGACGAGATCGCGTTTCCGGACGTGGATCGCGAGCACGTCTATGCGCTGGAGATCTCGGGCGACTCCATGGCGCCCGCGTTCCGCGAGGGCGACGTGGTGCTGGTGGCGCCCGGCGCGGCCGTGAGGCGGGGCGACCGCGTGATCGTCAAGACCATGGACGGCGAGGTGATGGCGAAGGAGCTCGCGCGGCGCACCGCCAAGCAGGTCGAGCTGCGCTCGCTCAACCACGAATATCCTGATCGCTCCTTCGCCCCGAGCGAGATCGCCTGGATCGCCCGGATCGTCTGGGCGAGCCAGTAGGGCTTCAGAGGCCGCGCTTCACCCAGCCTTCGGTCATGGCGACGCCGCGATCGAGATCGGCCGGGAAATCGAGTTCGCTCCACTCGAGCCCTTCGATAGACCGCACCCCGACATTGCTGTGGTAGCGGGCGATGCCGTCGATCGCGGAGAGATACCAGCGCTTGAGGCCTTCCTCCGAGCGCATCAGGCGCTCGATCTCGCTCACGAAGGCGCGGCAGCCTTCCTCGGTGAAGCGCAGGAAGCCGATGGATTCGCCGGTGACGAGATCGTTCGGCAGCGTCTTGCCGATCGCGAGCAGCCGGTCGCCCTCGGTGCGGACCTTCATGTCGTCGGTGTCGTACTCGGCCTTGCGGTCGATCGTGACCGTGATCGGCGCGGTGGCCGGATCGGCGAGGACGCGGCGGGCGATCTCGGGCTCGATCAGCGTGTCGCCGTTCAGGATGAGGAACGGCCCCTTCATCTCGTGGCGCGCGATCCAGCAGCTCGCCAGATTGTCGGCCAGCTCGAAGAACGGGTTGTGGGTCGCCCGGACGGTCACGCCCGGCAGGCGGATGGCGTCGAGCGCGGCCTCGACCTTGCCGGCCTCGAACCCGGTCACGACCACGATGTCGGTAACGCCCGCCTCCGCGAGCGCGCGGACCTGCCACTCGACCAGCGGACGGCCCGCGAACGGGATCAGGCACTTCGGCGTCTCGGCCGTAAGCGGCAGCAGTCTCCGGCCTTGGCCTGCGCTCAGAATGATGGCTTTCACGTCGGCGCCTTCCTAAAGCCCGCCTCGGGGCGAGGCGCGTCCGATACCGCCATCGCGACGGCGAGGCAAACCGCCGCCGCGGCTCCGCTCAGCCTTCCTGCCGGGCTCTCTCGAACTGGCCGGCCCTGCGGAACCGCCAGAGATAGCTCGGCGCGACGGCGTCGAACGGGGTCGGGACGATGCCGAGGCCTTCCAGGGTGCGGCCGGCGGCGCGCGCCTCCTGGGACACGACGTTGTCGGTCTCCAGCATCGCCACCTGATCCGCCGTCAACGGCGCATTGGGGAGAATCTGGAGAACGCGTCCGGCCATGCGCGCCAGCCCGAACGGCAGCGGCGCGAGCAGGCGTCGCCGGCAGGTGGTCTTCAGCACGTAGCGCAGGATGTCCTTGAAGCTCAGGGTCTCGGGTCCGCCAAGCTCGTAGGCCTGCGGGCCGCCCGGAACCGCGCCCGAGACGGCGCGCGCCACGACCTCGGCGACGTCGCCCACGAACACGGGCTGGAACAGGGTGCGGCCGCCGCCGACCAGCGGCAGCGCCGGAGACATCCGCGCCATGGCGGCGAAGCGATTGAAGAACTGGTCCTCCGGGCCGAACACCACCGAGGGACGCAGGATCACGGCGTCCGGATAGACGGCCAGGACCGCCTCCTCGCCCGCAGCCTTGCTGCGCCCGTAGAGGCCGCGGCTGGCGCGGTCGGCGCCGATCGCCGACATCTGCACGAACCGGGCGACGCCGGCGGCGCGCGCGGCCGCCGCCACGACGCCCGGAGCGCGGGCCTGCACGGCGTCGAAGCTCTGCTTGCCGCTCTCGGACAGGATGCCGACGAGGTTCACCACGGCGTCCGCGCCCTGCACCGCCTGCGCGACCGATTCGGGGAAGCGGACATTGGCCTGCACGGCCACGATCTGGCCGACGCCGCCGAGCGGCTGCAGATGACCGGCGAGATCCGGCCGGCGGACCGCGACTCGGACGCGCCAGCCGTCGCGGGCGAGCGCGCGCACCACGTGCCGGCCGATGAAACCGGAGCCGCCGAACACGGTGACGAGCTTGTCCCCGACCGGCCGGCGGACTTCAGCGATCGTCATTCTTCTGGTCTCCTTGCGGCCTCGCGCCGCGGGCAGGCCAGACCTAAGACAGAAGCCGGGGGCCGTAAAGCGACCGCCGCGTCGCCTACGCCATTGACACGGCGGCCTCCGGCCCCCTAAGACCCGCCGCGAGCCCAGGTGGCGGAACTGGTAGACGCGCACGGTTCAGGTCCGTGTGGGTAACACCGTGGAGGTTCGAGTCCTCTCCTGGGCACCAAGCCGCTGACCGGCGCCGCGAGATTTCGCGGCGCCGGGGCGGCCTCTCCCCTTCAGGGCCGCCGTCGGCGCGCGTCCGATCCTTCCAGAGGCGGCAGCATGACGATCCGGTTCCACCGCGGCGATCTTCCCGACGGCTATGCGGCGGGCGCCGCCGTCGCGATCGACACCGAAACCCTCGGCCTCAATCCCAATCGCGACCGGCTCTGCCTGGTGCAGCTCTCGACCGGCGACGGCTCCGCGGATCTCGTGCAGATCGCGCCGGGCCAGAACAGCGCGCCCAATCTCGAGCGCCTGCTGCGCGACCGCTCGGTCCAGAAGCTCTTCCACTTCGCGCGCTTCGACGTCGCCGCGCTCTACAAGGCGTTCGGCGTGATGACCGAGCCGGTCTACTGCACCAAGATCGCCTCCAAGCTGGTGCGCACCTACACCGACCGGCACGGCCTCAAGGACCTCGTGCGCGAGCTTCTCGGCGTCGAGATCTCCAAGCAGCAGCAGTCGTCCGACTGGGGCGCGGAGGAGCTTTCGGAAGCGCAGCTCAATTATGCGGCGAGCGACGTGCTCTATCTCCACGCACTTCGCGAGCGGCTCGACACGCTGCTTGCGCGCGAGGGTCGCTCGGCCTTCGCAGACGCCTGCTTCGCCTTCGTGCCGGTGCGCGCCGCGCTTGACCTCGCGGGCTGGGCCGACAGCGACATCTTCGCCCACACCTGAGCGCGGCCGGGACGCTTGTCGCAGGCGCGTCCTCTTCATACCTCGCAAGGCGTCCGGCGTCGCAAGAACGTCACGAGACCAGTTGACGGCGCCCGGCAAGCCGGACACGAAAGACGGCGCTGCGCGGGCAGGCGCAGAGGGAAGCCTGTCCCGGCCGCGGACGAGGAGTCGACGATGAGATTTCAGCTTGCCGTGCTTGCCGTGCTCGCCGTCTCTTCGCCCGCTGCGGCGCAACAGCAGCAGGGCGTCACCAGCGCCTTTTCCGGCTTCTCGCTGAAGTCCGACGAGCCCGTGAACATCGAGGCCGACAATCTCGAGGTGCGGGACCAGGAGCAGTCGGCGATCTTCACCGGCAACGTGGTGATGAAGCAGGGCGAGTCGACCCTGACCTCACGCAAGCTGACGATCTTCTACTACGACAAGAACAAGTCTCCCGCCAACGCCGGCGGGGTGAAGCCGACCCAGGGCGAGACCAAGGCTCCGGCCGGCGGAGCGACGCCCGAAGCCGGCCGCGACATCCGTCGCATGGAGGCCGAGGGCGACGTCGTCGTCACGCAGAAGGATCAGCGGGCGACCGGCGCGCGCGGCGTGTTCGACACGCAGGCGAACACCGCGGATCTCACCGGCGGCGTGGTGGTGACCCAGAACGGCAACGTCGTGCGGGGCGACCGGCTCCACGTCAACATGACCACGCAGACCTCGCGCGTGGAAAGCGGCGGCAGCGGGCGCGTCCAGGGCGTCTTCAAGCCGCGCCAGCGGGATCAGGCCGGGTCCGCCAAGAACTGAACGACGCGATCGTCAAGAAGCCCGAATGGAGCCGACCTTGTCCGTGATTTCGCGCGGCGCCTCCAGCCGCCCTGCGCTCGCGGCGCCTGATGGCTCGGGCGGCGGCGCGTCGAGCCGCAACATGACGGAGTTCGACTACGCGACCACCGGCGGGGACGGCGCGCTTTCCGCCACCAACCTCGCCAAGAGCTACGGCGCGCGCTCCGTCGTGAAGGACGTGAGCCTGTGGGTCCGCAGGGGCGAGGCGGTCGGCCTGCTCGGGCCCAACGGCGCGGGCAAGACGACGGTGTTCTACATGATCACCGGCCTTGTGCCGGTGGACCGCGGCCGCATCGAGCTCGACGGGGCCGACGTGACGCGGCTGCCGATGTTCCGGCGCGCCCGGCTCGGCATCGGCTATCTGCCGCAGGAGGCCTCGATCTTTCGCGGGCTCTCGGTCGAGGACAACATCCGCGCGGTGCTGGAGGTGGTCGAGCCCGACCGCGCCAAGCGCAAGCACGACCTCGACGCGCTGCTGGACGAGTTCGGCCTCACAGGGCTGCGCAAATCCCCGTCCATCGCGCTGTCGGGCGGCGAGCGCCGCCGCGTCGAGATCGCCCGGGCGCTCGCCAGCCGGCCGAGCTTCATGCTGCTGGACGAGCCGTTCGCCGGCATCGATCCGATCGCGGTCGGCGACATCCAGGCCCTGGTGCGTCATCTCACCAACCGCGGGATCGGCGTCCTGATCACCGACCACAATGTGCGCGAGACGCTCGGGCTGATCGACCGCGCCTACATCATCCATGCCGGGGGCGTGCTGATGGAGGGCTCGCCGGAGCAGATCGTCGAGAACCAGGACGTGCGGCGGCTTTACCTCGGGGAGGAATTTCGGCTTTAAGAGACGCGCAGGCCATCCTCATGCAAGAATTGGCCCACTGGGCGTCCGCCGCCCGCGCGTAACGAATTTAGGTTCGAGCCGGCTCGTCGTCATCGCACGACCGGCGGCTCGCGCCGGAGAGCACTCGCCTGATGGCTCTGACCCCGAAGCTTCAGCTGCGCCAATCCCAGTCGCTGGTGATGACGCCGCAGCTGATGCAGGCGATCAAGCTGTTGCAGCTCTCGAGCCTCGACCTCGCCGCCTATGTGGATCGCGAGCTCGAGCAGAACCCCCTTCTGGAGCTCCACGATGGCCAGCAGGCCGCGCCGGAGGCGTCCGGGGCGAGCTCCGCCGAGCGCGAGGCCGACGAGTCGTGGGGCGACGCGGTCGAACCCGAATCCCGCTCCTCCATCGAGGCCCGGCTCGACACCGACTTCGGAAACGTCTTTCCGGATGACGCGCCTCAGTCCGCGGAGCGGCCGACGCTTCCGGCCACGCCCGAGCCCGGGGATTGGTCCGGCCTCGGCGCCGGCGGCGCCTATTCGGGCGAAGGCGCCGACCTCGAGGCCTATGTGGCCGAGCGGACCACGCTGGCCGACCATCTGGAGCGCCAGCTCGCCCTCACGGTCACGGATCCGACCGAGCGGCTGATCGGCGCGCATCTGATCGATCTGGTGGACCCTGCGGGCTATCTGCGGGAGCCTCTGGAGACCGTCGCGGAGCGGCTGGCCGCGCCGCTCCCGGCGGTGGAGCGGGTGCTGGCGGTCATCCAGACCTTCGAGCCGACCGGAGTCGGCGCGCGCTCGCTGCAGGAGTGCCTGGCCCTCCAGCTCCGCGAGCGAGACCGCTTCGACCCGGCGATGCAGGCGCTGGTGGAGAATCTCGAACTCGCCGCCCGGCGCGATTACGCCGCGCTCCGCCGGCTGTGCGGCGTCGACGACGAGGATCTTCTGGACATGCTGGCCGAGATCCGCCGGCTCGACCCGAAGCCCGGGCACATGTTCGGCGCCGAGATCGTCCAGCCGGTCGTGCCGGACGTGATCGTCCGCGCCGCCCCCGACGGCTCCTGGATCGTCGAGCTGGTGGCGGACTCGCTGCCGCGCGTGCTGGTGAACCAGTCCTACTACGCGAAGGTCGTGAAGATCGCGAAGAACGAGGTCGAGAAAACCTTCCTGACCGAGTGCCTTCAGACCGCGAACTGGCTGACCCGCAGCCTCGAGCAGCGCGCCCGCACCATCCTCAAGGTCGCGACCGAGATCGTGCGGCAGCAGGACGGCTTCCTGACCCGCGGCGTGGCGCATCTGCGGCCGCTCAATCTCAGGATGATCGCCGACGCCATCGGCATGCACGAGTCGACGGTCTCGCGCGTCACCGCGAACAAGTACATCGCGACGCCGCGGGGCGTTTTCGAGCTCAAGTACTTCTTCACGGCCGCGATCGCGAACGCGGAAGGCGGCGAGGCGCATTCGGCGGAAGCCGTCCGGCACCGCATCAAGCTCATGATCGACGCGGAGAGTCCGGACGACGTGCTGTCCGACGACACCATCGTGAAACGGCTCCACGACAGCGGGGTCGAGATCGCCCGCCGCACCGTCGCGAAATATCGCGAAAGCCTGCGCATCCCGTCCTCGGTCCAAAGGCGGCGTGAGAAGAAGGCGGCGGCCGAATCGGTCTAGTTCAGTTTTTAGTGTAATCGCAGTGGTTTAGAGGTCTCCACAGGCGCCGGGAGGCTTGATTGACTTCGCGTGCCGCCGCTCTTACTCCTTGACCAACCCTCGCTGGCGCTGCCGATCCAGCCTGCTGCCGGACGTCCTGAGTGGAGCGGACTACATGGGCTTGCGCATTTCCGGGAAGAACCTCGATCTCGGCGAGGCCCTTCGCGGACAGGTTCAGGACCGGATTTCCGACGCGATGACGAAATATTTCGGCGGGGGATTCTCCGGCCATGTGACCGTCAGCAAGGACGGCGCGGGCTTCCGGACCGAATGTTCGCTTCATCTCGACAGCGGAATCGTGCTGCAGTCGGCCGGCGAGGCGCCGGACGCGTATGCGAGCTTCGACCAGGCCGCGGACCGGATCGAGACGCGGCTCAAGCGGTACAAGAATCGCCTGCGCGACCATCACGCCGACGCCGACAACAGCGACCCGCTGTCCTATGTGGTGTTCGAGTCGCCCTCCGACGGCGTGGAGGAGGCGGAAGGCTGGAGCCCTGTGATCGTGGCGGAAACCACCAAGCCTCTGCGTCGCATGACGGTCGGCTTCGCGGTGATGGAGCTTGACCTCACCGGCGCGCCGGTCGTGGTGTTCCGGCATGCGAGCCATGGACGCGTAAACATCGTGTATCGACGGTCAGACGGGAACGTCGGTTGGATCGATCCGCCCTCGGGCGGCGCCGACGGCCATTGAGACATTCAGCGGCCCATTGACGGAGCGGAAGCCTGGAGGCTTCGTCTCTGAGCGCCGCGACGCAAGGTTGAGACGTCTGATGCCCCTGAGCGATCTCATAGCGCCGAACGCCGTGTTGCCGGCGCTGAAGGTGAACTCGAAGAAACAGGCGCTGCAGGAGCTCGCCGCGCGCGCGGCCGAGCTCACCGGCCTGCCGGAGCGGGAAGTCTTCGACACGCTGCTGCAGCGCGAGAGGCTGGGCTCGACAGGCGTGGGGGCCGGCATCGCGATCCCGCACGGCAAGCTGCCGAGCTTCGATCATCTGTTCGGGTTGTTCGCGCGGCTCGACCGCCCGATCGACTTCGACGCGCTCGATGGCGAGCCGGTCGATCTGGTCTTCCTGCTGCTCGCGCCGGAAACCGCCGGGGCGGATCATCTGAAGGCGCTGGCGCGGGTCGCCCGCGTGCTGCGGGATCCGCTGACCGCCCAGAAGCTGCGCGCCTCGCGCGACGCAAGCGCGCTGCACGCCGTGCTCACACAGGTCGTCGCCTCGAACGCTGCGTGAGGCGCAGACGAAGGCGCCCCGGGGGGCGCCTTCCTTCAGTGCAGGCTGACGGTGACCAGCTCGTGCTCGCGCGCGCTTTCGATCAGCGCCTCACGCGTGTCGGCGACCACGATCGGGACGCCGTCCGCGCCGAGAAGAGCGAACAGTTCGAGGCCGGGCTCGAGTTCCGGAGCTTCCGGAAACAGCGCGTTGAGATCCTGCGAGAGGATCGGCTTCACATAAGCGATGTGACCGTCGCCGATCGCGGCGAATTCCGCGGGGGTCAGCGGATTGCGGGCTTCGTTGCCTGAATTTCCACGCACCATGACTCACTCCTTCTCCGCGATGCGGCGGTTTTCATCGCGCGCCCTTATCGCGATACGCTGGACCGAACGCTTCGGTTCCGGCCGCGCGAGGTCGACCACCAGAAGCCCCGTCGCAAGATCCGCGCCGAGAACCTCCATGCCTTCGGCGAGAACGAAGGCGCGGGTGAACTGGCGCGCCGCGATTCCCCGGTGGAGAAACTGTCGATCCTCCCGTTCCGCCGGCGGGCGGCCGCGTATGACGAGTTCGTTCTTCTCGAGCGTGACCTCGATCTGGTCGGGGGCGAAGCCTGCGACCGCCAGCGTGATCCGCAGCCGCTCAGGCTCCCCGTCCTTCGGCGTGAGGCGCTCGATATTGTAGGGGGGATAGCCGTCGGCGCTCTTGGCCACACGGTCGAGCACGCGTTCCAGCCCGTCAAAACCGAGCAGGAACGGACTCTGTAGACTCGTCAGACGCGACATCGCTCAAAGTCCTCGCAGGAAGCGACTTTGACGGAGCCTCGTAAATAAAGCGCTCCGATGGCCGGGGCCCGGCCAAGCGTCAAGATGGTTTCAATACGATCCGCTTTCAAGCGACCGTAGCGGGGGGCTGACCCGCGTCGCCCCTAGAGGCGCTCGCCGCTTTCGACGTCGAACATGTGGAGATGCTCGCGCCGGGCGCCGAGGACCACCCGGCCGTCCGGGCCGATCTCGGGACGGCCTGTCAGGCGGGCCGTGACCGGGTGCGCGCCGACCCGGCCGTGGACGTAGACGTCCGCCCCCGCGGCTTCGACCTCCTCCACCGTGACGGGAAGCTTCGCGCCGGGCTGTGGCGACGCGTCATCGAGGACGAAGAGCCTCTCGGGACGGACGCCCAGATAAGCGTAGACGGCCGTGGTCATGACGCTCGCGCCGCCGAGATGCGTGCCGTCCTCGAGCGACAGTCCCGTCTGGTTCGCCCGCACCGGAAGGATGTTCATCGGCGGCGCGCCGAGGAGTTCGGCCGCGCGCCGACGCCGGGGGCGGTCGTAGAGCTCGGCGGGCGGCCCGGCCTCCACCACGGCGCCGTTCTCCATCACCACGAGCAGGTCGGCCAGGGCGAGCGCGTCGGCGACGTCATGCGTGGCGTAGACCGTCGTGACGCCCGAGGCCCTGTGCAGTTCACGGATCCGGCGCCGAAGCGCCAGGCGCTCGCGCGGCTCCAGGTTCGCCAGAGGCTCGTCGAACAGAAGCGCGCGCGGCCGCCGCGTGAAGGCGCGGGCGAGCGCGGCCCGGCTGCGCTCGCCCGCCGACACCTGGGCGGGGCGGCGGGCCAAGGCCGGCGCCAGCGCGAGGTCGTCGGCGGCTCGCAGGACCCGTTCCTGGGCGTCCTTCCTGCTCAGCCCATGGGTGGTCAGCCCGTGTGACATGTTGTCGTAGAGCGTCCGCCGCGGCCGCAGCGACTGCGGGTCGACCAGTTCGGCGACGTCGTCGCGTCCGGCGCGCCAGGACTGCCGGACCGCGTCGCCGATCTCGATGACGCCCGCCGTCAGCGGCTCCACGCCCGCGATCAGGCGCAGCAGGGTGGACTTGCCGCTCCCCGCCGGCCCGGTCAGCACGCAGAAGGCGCCCGCGGGAATCTCGAGCGACAGGTTCGCGACGGCGGGCGCTCCGCCGCGGTGGATCCTGGTGACGTCGGTCAGCACGATGCCGGTCACGGGCGCGCCTCCTCCGCCGGCCGGCGGGTCATCCGTAGACCATCAGGCCCGCGAGACCGGCGGCCCCGACGATCATCCGCCACCAGGCGAAGGCGGCGAAGCCGTGGCGCGAGATGAAGTCGAGCACGTAGCGCACCACGATCAGCGCGGTCACGAAGGCGAAGACGAAGCCCACCACGATCAGCGTCGCGTCGTTGAAGTTCAGCTCGTGACGGGTCTTGTAGAGGTCGTAGGCGAACGCCCCCGACATGGTCGGGATCGCGAGAAAGAAGGAGAACTCCGCCGCGGCGCGCTTGCTGGCGCCGAGCAGCAGGCCGGCCACGATGGTCGAGCCGGAGCGCGACACGCCGGGCACAAGGGCGAAGCACTGGCAGAGGCCGATCACGAGGCAGACCGGCAGCGGGAAGCGCATCGCGTCGTCATAGAGAACGGGCCGCGCCCCGTCCGGCCGCAGGACCGCGCCCCCTGAGCCGACCGGGGGCTCGTCGGCCTGAGGATGCCGCATGTCGACCCAGAGCAGCACAAGGCCGCCCAGGATGAGGGCCACGCAGACCACCGCGGGGGTCTCGAACAGCACGCTCTTGATGAAACCGTGCATCGTCGCGCCGATCACCGCCGCGGGCAGGAAGGCGATCAGCACGCCGAGGACGAAGCGCCGCGCGGCCGGATCGTAGGGCACGCGGACCGCGACGTCGGTCAGCCGGCGCGAATAGACCACCAGAATCGCCAGGATGGCGCCGAGCTGGATCAGCACCTCGAACGTCTTGCCCTTGGCCTCGAAGCCGAGGAAATGACCGAGCAGCAGGAGGTGTCCGGTGGACGACACCGGGAGGAACTCGGTGAGCCCTTCAACCACCCCGAGCAGGGCGGCCTCCATCAGGTTCACCACCGTCATGCCGAACTCCCCGAAACCCGCGGCCGATTCGTTGTTGTCGCGGGGCTAGGCCGGTTCTATACGGGGCTTCTGCGCCGCGCCATCAAACGCCCGGCGTTCCGGCGCGGGCCGCTGCGCGCCGGCCACACCCCCCTACAGCGCACCGGCATTAATGGCCATCCTCTACCACCATCCGCTTTGTCCGCATTCGCGTTTCGTGCGCCTCGCCATGGGCGAGTACGGGCTCGACGCCGATCTGGTCGAGGAGCGCGTCTGGGAGCGCCGTGAGCCGTTCCTGGCCCTCAACCCGGCGGGCACGACGCCGGTCCTGGTCGAGGCCAGCATGCCCTCGGTGCCCGGCGCCGACGTGATCGCGGAATATCTCGACGAGACCCGTGGTCTCGCGCTCGGCGACCGCCGCCTGCTGCCGGAATCGCCGCGCGAGCGGGTCGAGACCCGGCGCCTGACGGACTGGTTCAACCGGAAGTTCTTCGAGGAGGTCTCGAGCCACCTCGTGACCGAGAAGATCTACAAGCGGTTCATGCCGACCAATCTCGGCGGCGGCGCGCCCGAAATGGCGGCGATCCGCGCAGGCCGGGCCAACATCCGCTATCATCTCAAATATGTCGGCTACCTGATCCGGCAGCGGAAATGGCTGGCGGGCGATCGGCTCACCTATGCCGATCTGGCGGCCGCGGCCCATTTCTCGGTCGTGGACTATCTGGGCGACGTGCCGTGGGACGAGGACGAGACCGCAAGAGGCTGGTATGCGCGGGTGAAGTCGCGCCCGTCGTTCCGCCCGCTCCTGGCCGAGTCCGTGCCCGGCACCGCCGCCGCGCCACATTACGCGGACCTGGATTTCTGATCGAAGACCTCGCGGGCTCCGCGAGGGCGGCGACGCCCGGAGAGGCGCGGTGACGCCCGCTGGCCTCAAGGCCCGGCTCGCCGAGCGCGCCCGCAGCCTCGGCTTCGACGTCGTCGCGGTCACGACGCCCGACGCCATTCCCCAGGCTGCGCCGCGGCTCGCCCGCGCGCTCGCCGAAGGCCATCACGCCACCATGGGCTGGCTTGCGGCCCGCGCCGAGTGGCGCGGCGACCCGGCCGCGCTGTGGCCGGAGGCCCGATCGGTGATCATGCTCGGCATGAACTACGGGCCTGACCACGATCCAAGGGCCGCAGTGACGCGGCGGGAGCGCGCGGCGATCTCGGTCTACGCCCAGGGCGACGACTACCACGAGGTCATCAAGGGGCGGCTCAAGCAGGTCGCGGGCGCGCTCGCCTCGGCGGGGGCCGAGATCAAGGTGTTCGTCGACACCGCGCCGGTGATGGAGAAGCCGCTCGCCGAGGCGGCGGGCCTCGGCTGGCAGGGCAAGCACACCAACCTGGTGTCGCGCGAGTTCGGCTCCTGGCTGTTCCTCGGCGCGATCTTCACCACCGCCGAGCTGCCGCCGGACGCGCCGGAGGCCGATCATTGCGGCTCCTGCCGCGCCTGTCTGGACGCCTGCCCGACCAACGCATTCCCCGCGCCCTATCGGCTCGACGCAAGGCGCTGCATCTCCTACCTCACGATCGAGCACGCCGGTCCGATCCCGCTCGAGTTCCGCCCCGCGATCGGCAACCGGGTCTATGGCTGCGACGACTGCCTCGCTGCCTGCCCCTGGAACAAGTTCGCCCAGGCCTCGCGGGAGGCCCGGCTGTTCGCGCGGGACGAGCTGCGCGCGCCCCCGTTGGCCGAACTTGCGGGTCTCGACGACGCCGGGTTCCGCAAGCTGTTCGCGAAGTCCCCCGTGAAGCGGATCGGTCGCGACCGGTTCGTCCGTAACGTGGCGATCGCGATCGGAAATTCGGGCGCGCCGGAGCTGGCGCCGGTTCTGGCTGGCTTGCTCCGCGACCGCTCGCCTCTGGTTCGCGGGGCGGCGGTGTGGGGGCTGGGGCGGCTCGACCCCGCGCGACTTGCGGGGCTGGAGGCGAGCGAGCGGACGGCGGAGCGCGAAGCTTCGGTCCGCGGCGAATGGGACGTGGCGATGGCTCGGGAGGCGGCTTGAAGCGGCTTGTGGTGTTCGGCTGCGGCTATTCGGCGCGGCGTTTCGTTGAGCTTCATCGCGGCGGCTTCGACGCCGTCGACGTCACCACGCGGAGCGAGGCGACCGCCGCCGCTCTCCGCGCGGAAGGGCTGCGCACACATCTCTTCGACGGAGGGCCGGTCGGGGATGGCCTCCGGGGGGCCATCGCCGAAGCCAGCCACGTGCTGGTCTCGGCGCCGCCCGACGCCGCCGGCGATCCGACGCTGCGCGGGGCCGGCGAAGCCTTGCAGGCGGCGGGCGAGCTGCGATGGGTCGGCTATCTGTCGACGATCGGCGTCTACCCGGACGCCGGCGGCGGCTGGGTGGACGAGGCGACGCCGCCGGACTCCGACAGCGACCGCGGCCGGCGCCGCGTGACGGCCGAGGGAAGCTGGCTCGCCTTCGGGGCCGTGAAGCGCGTTCAGGTCCAGATCTTCCGGCTCGCCGGCATCTATGGACCCGGCCGGGGCCCGGTCGAGCATCTGCGCGCGGGGACGGCGAAGCGGCTGGTCAAGCAGGGTCAGGTGTTCAACCGCATCCACGTCGACGACATCGCGGCGGCGATCGCGGCGGGGATCGAGCGTCCGCTCGTCGGACCTGTGATCAACGTGACCGACGACGAGCCGGCGCCGCCGCAGGACGTGATCGCCTACGCGGCCGAGCTCATGGGCGTCGCTCCGCCGCCGGAGACCGCCTTCGAGACCGCCGAGCTCTCGCCGATGCAGCGGAGCTTCTATTCCTCCAACAAGCGGGTCGCGAACCGCGTGCTGCGCGAGCGGCTGGGGGTGCAGCTGGCCTATCCGACCTATCGCGAAGGGATGGCGGCGCTCGCGCGGTGAACGGCGCGCCCCCGCGGCCTTGCCCGCGCCTTCGCGCCGTGGTCTGGAATCGCGCAAAGCAAGATCGAGGGAAGAATGCCCATGCGCCGTTTCATGATCCTCCTCCCGCTGATGGCCGTCGCGGCGCCTGTGGCGGCCGCCGGCTTCAACCTGCCGCCGCGCAAGCCCGGCCAGTGGGAGATGAAGATCCAGGTCGACACCGCCGCGATGCCGCCGCAGATCATCCGGATGTGCCTGGACGCTGAGACCGACAAGATGCTGAACGACCGTTTCGGCGGCATGGCGGCCAGCATGTGCTCCAAGCAGGAGCAGCGCACCGATGGCGATTCGATCATCCTCGACAGCCAGTGCAGCCTCGGTCAGATGCACGCCGTGACCCACTCGGTGATCACCGGCGACTTCAACAGCGCCTATACGATGAAGACCTCGGTGGAGATGACCGGCCAGCGCGACGCGCCCGGGGCGCTCGACAGGGTCTCGCCGCAGGGGCCGAGCACGCAGCAGACGACGATCGAGGCGACGCATGTCGGCGAATGCCAGGCGGGCATGAAGCCGGGCGACATCGATCTCGGGAGCGGCCGCACCATGAACGTGCGCGACATGCCGGCGCCGCAGATCCAGTAGGCTCAGTCGGGCAGGGCGAACTGCATCAGCAGGGTCCGCTCGAAGACGAAGAAGTTGTCGTCGGCCAGGAGGGTCAGGACGGTGCGGCCGTCCGGCCCTCGGTGCGCCGAGATCGCCTCGAAATTGTCGATCGCCTGGGACAGCGTCGCCTCCATCAGCACCGGGCCGTCGACCAGCCCGCCGGCGCGAATCTCGGCCGCCGGCAGGCGCCGCACGCGCACGCTGAGCGACAGCGGCCGCCGGTAGCGCCGTTCGAGCAGTACGAAGTCGCCGTCCGGCAGCCGCGCGAGGTCGGTCGGCGAGAAATCCTCGGTGCGGCGGACGCTGAAGGCGAATGATTTCGCGCCTGCCGCGAAGGCCCGGTTGTTGCCGTCCGGGTCCAGGAACCGTTCCGCCACGAGGAGCAGAACGCCGGGACCGAAGGAGGCGATGGCCTCGTAGCCCTCGTTGCGCGGCGCCCGCGTCGCGAGCTTCGGCAACGCGACCGGTTCGCCGCGTCCGGCAGGCAGGCCGGCCTCGTCGAGGCGGTAGCGGGTCAGCCAGTTGACGCGCTCGGAGGAGAGCCAGGCGACGCGGCCCTGGATCTCGAGGCCCTCGGTGTCGAAGCCCCTGCGGCCACGGAGCGGGCGACCGTCGCGCCCGGGCGTGTCCGCGACCACGACGTCGTCCAGACCGGTCGGCCGTGATCCGTCGTAGCGCAGCGTTCCGGTGAACCAGGACCCGCGATCGCTCACCGCGGTCAGTCGCCGGCCATCCGCCGAAAGCCTCAACCCGGAGAGGCCGCCGAACCGCCGCTCCGGGGATCTGAGATCGAGGCCTCCGAGGAAGACCAGCTGGCCATAGGCGGCGCCGACCGGAGTGCGGCTGTCGAAATGAAGGATCGGAGACGCCGTGACCTCGATCGCCTTCGGGCTCTCGACCGGCGACTGGGCGGGCTCGGCGGCGGCGGCTCCGATGAAGGTGAGCAGGGCGACCGCCGCCCAGGCGGTTTTCACGCGCGGCCGCCGCGGTGTCCGCTGGTCTCCTCGAACAGTTCGGCCAGCTTCTCGGTCATCGCGCCGCCAAGCTCCTCGGCGTCCACGATCGTGACCGCGCGACGGTAGTAGCGGGTCACGTCATGGCCGATGCCGATCGCGATCAGCTCCACGGTCGAGCGGGTCTCGATCTCGTGGATGACCTTGCGCAGGTGGCGCTCGAGATAGTTGCCCGGATTGACCGAGAGCGTGGAGTCGTCGACCGGCGCGCCGTCGGAGATCACCATCAGGATGCGGCGCTGCTCGGGACGGCGGAGCAGCCGCTCATGCGCCCAGACGAGCGCCTCGCCGTCGATGTTCTCCTTCAGAAGACCCTCGCGCATCATCAGGCCGAGATTCTTGCGCGTGCGCCGCCACGGCGCGTCGGCCGCCTTGTAGATGATGTGCCGCAGGTCGTTCAGCCGGCCGGGGCCCATCGGCTTGCCGGCGGCGAGCCACTGCTCGCGCGACTGGCCGCCCTTCCAGGCGCGGGTCGTGAAGCCGAGGATCTCGACCTTCACGCCGCAGCGCTCCAGCGTGCGGGCGAGGATGTCCGCGCAGGTCGCCGCGACCGTGATCGGCCGGCCCCGCATCGAGCCGGAGTTGTCGAGCAGCAGCGTGACCACGGTGTCGCGGAACTCGGTGTCCCGCTCGTGCATGAACGACAGCGCGCTCATCGGGTCGATCACGACCCTCGACAGCCGTGCGGGATCCAGCATGCCCTCTTCGAGGTCGAAGTCCCAGGCGCGGCTCTGCTGCGCCAGCAGCCGGCGCTGCAGCCGGTTGGCGAGCCGGCCGACCACGCCCTGGAGCGCGGAAAGCTGCTTGTCCAGATAGGTGCGCAGGCGGGCGAGCTCCTCGGGATCGCAGAGATCCTCGGCGAGCGCCTCCTCGTCGAACTTGGTGGTGAAGGCGACGTAGTCCGGCTTGTCGCGCTCGTTGCGACGGTCGTCCTTCGGCCGCCACGGCTCGGTCGCCTCCTCGGCCTCGCCGAGCTCGTCGTCGTCCGGCGCGTCGGTCGGCGGCGCGTCCGCGGCCTCGATCTGCTCGGCGTCGTCGTCGGCTTCAGCCGATGATTCGGCCTCGGCCTCGTCCGCGCCCTGGCTGTGATCCTGCGGCGCGTCGGCGGTCTCGCCCTGCTGCGGGGGCGGCTGCTCGCCGTCGGCTTCGCCTTCCTCCTCGTTCTGCTGGCGGTCGGACGCCAGCTCCTCGCCCATGTCGAGCGAGCTCAGCAGATCGCGGATCGTGCGGGCGTAGGCGTTCTGGTCCTCCAGCACGTGATCCAGCCGCGACAGGTCCGCCCCGGCCTTCTCCTCGATCCATGGCCGCCACAGCTCGACCAGCTTGCGGGCGGACTCCGGGGGCTTCCTGCCGGTGAGGCGCTCGCGCACCAGCAGCGCCACCGCGTCCTCGAGGGGAGCGTCGGCGCGGTCGGTGATGTCCGCATAGGCGCCGCGGTGGTAACGGTCCTCCAGCATCGCCGCGAGGTTCACCGCGGAGCCGGCCATCCGCCGGGCGCCGATCGCCTCGACGCGGGCCTGCTCCACCGCGTCGAACACGGCGCGCGCCTCCGAGCCCTGCGGGGCCAGCCGGGCGTGCGTGCCCTGGTCATGGCAGGCGAGCCGCAGCGCCATGGAGTCCGCATGGCCGCGCAGCACCGCGACGTCCTGGGGGCTCATCCGGCGCGGCGGCTCCGGCAGGCGCGCCTTCTCGCCCGAGAGCGCCGGGCGCTCGGGCGCGAAGGTGACTTCGACCTCCGCATCCCCCGCGATGGCGCGGAGGCAGCCCGCGACCGCCCGCTTCAGCGGCTCGGACGGCGGGGCGAGCTTTTCGCCGGGCTTGCGGTTGGAGATCACGGTCGGGCGGTCAGCTCATCACGACGTTGACGGCGCTCTCCGGCAGCTCCTTGCCGAAGCACCGCTGGTAGAACTCGGCGACCAGGGACCGCTCGAGCTCGTCGCACTTGTTGAGGAAGGTGAGCCGGAACGCGAAGCCCAGATCGCCGAAGATGTCGGCGTTCTCGGCCCAGGTGATGACGGTGCGGGGGCTCATCACGGTGGACAGGTCGCCGTTGATGAAGGCCTGGCGCGTGAGATCCGCGAGCCTGACCATCTTCGACACCGTGTCGCGGCCGTTCGGCGCGCCGCGATACTGCGGGGCCTTGGCCAGCACGATGTCGACCTCCTTGTCGTGCGCCAGGTAGTTCAGCGTGGTCACGATCGACCAGCGGTCCATCTGGCCCTGATTGATCTGCTGGGTGCCGTGATAGAGGCCGGACGTGTCGCCGAGCCCGACCGTGTTTGCGGTCGCGAACAGCCGGAACGCCGGGTGCGGCCGCAGCACGCGCCGCTGGTCCAGCAGCGTCAGCTTGCCGGACTGCTCGAGGACGCGCTGGATGACGAACATCACGTCGGGCCGGCCGGCGTCATACTCGTCGAACACCAGCGCGACGTTGTTCTGCAGCGCCCACGGCAGGATGCCGTCGCGGAACTCCGTGACCTGCTTGCCGTCCTTCAGGACGATCGCGTCCTTGCCGATCAGGTCGATGCGGCTGACATGGCTGTCGAGGTTGACGCGGACGCACGGCCAGTTCAGCCGCGCCGCGACCTGCTCGATATGGGTCGACTTGCCGGTGCCGTGGTAGCCGGTGACCATGACGCGCCGGTTGCGGGCGAAGCCCGCCAGGATCGCCAGCGTGGTGTCATGGTCGAACAGGTAGTCGGGGTCGAGGTCCGGCACCGCGCCGCGCGCCTCGGCGAAGGCCGGGATCTCCAGATCGCTGTCGATGCCGAAAACCTGGCGCGCCGACACCTTCATGTCGGGCAGGAGCGAGTCGGCGGACGGAGCGTCGATGAGAACGGTCATGGGGCCTCCTGGCCGGGCGAGAGCCCGCGCGGCAGGCCCGGCGGCGCGCGGGACGCGCGCTCAAAGTTCGGATCAGCAGAAGCCGGCGGATCGGAGATGATTATAGGCTTGGATGATCTCGCGCAATTTGTCCTCGGTGCTGCGGTCGCCGCCATTCGCGTCCGGATGCAGCCGCTTCACCAGTTCCTTGTAGCGCGCCTTGATCTCCTCGGGAGTGGCGCTTGCGCCGAGATTCAGTGACTCGAGCGACTTCCGCTCCAACCTCTTGAGCTCCCGCTCCGGCTCGGTCCGGCCGGAGGCCTGTTCGCCGAAGACGTTGAAGCCGTCCTCGAACACGAAGTCGCTGGCCCAGCCGCGCTGGCGCTGGCGGCCCTTCTGCTTGCGGGCGTCCGCGCTGGCGGGGCCGTTGCGTCCCATCTGCCAGGTGGGACGGTGGCCGACATGCGCGTCCTTCTCATAGGCCCGCAAATCCTCGTCCGACATGCCGGCGAAGAAGTTGTAGGAAGAGTTGTAGGCGCGCACATGTTCCAGGCAGAAGCGCCAGTAGTCGTTCTCGCGGTCACGGCCCTTCGGCGCCCGGTAGGTTCCGGGCTCGCGGCAGCCGGGATGCTGGCAACGCGCGACCTTCGGCTCCGGGCGCTCCTCGGGGCGGGAGCGGGAGACGCGGATCCGATCGAACCAGGGGCTGTCGAGCTTCATCACGTGGTCCATTATGGTCGCGCCGGCTGACCCGAACAAGGATGCGGCGGCGCAACGCCGTTCTTCGCGCGGGCGCCTTGACGAGCCCGGCCCTTGAGCGATTCAGCGGCGAAGACGGAGACTTAGCATGAGCGTGCGCGACCGCATCGAGAGCACCTTGAGAGAAGCGCTGAGCCCGCAGCGGCTGGAGGTCGTCGACGAGAGCCACCTGCACGCCGGACACGCCGGATCGCGGCCGGGCGGCGAGACACATTTTCGCGTGCGGGTCGTCTCGGACGCGTTTTCGGGCGTGAGCCGGATCAACCGGCACCGGCGGGTCAACGCGCTGCTGGCGGGCGAACTCGCCGGGCAGGTTCACGCGCTGGCGATCGACGCGCGCTCGCCGGACGAGCCCGGCCGCCCCTAAGGCGGCGTCTGCGCGGCCACGGGCGGAGCCGTCACGCGTTCGGGCCGCACGCCCACTCCGACGATGCGGGCGGGGATCCGCGTCAGCGCCGGAAAACGCCGCATGAGCCGCAGGGCGAGCGGCGGCCGGAGCCGCTCTCCGCCGGCGAGCGCCCGCGTGATGATCCGGTTCTGGACCTGGACCTGCAGCGCCTGCGTCACCCGCGTCGGCCATTCCCGCCGGGCCTGCACCCGGCGGACGTCCTCTGGCCGGAGCCGGCCCTCCCGCAACGGCGCGGCGAGCAGATTGGCGGTCGCCACGGCGTCCTGGATCGCGAGGTTGATGCCGACGCCGCCGATCGGCGACATCGCGTGGGCGGCGTCTCCGATGCACAGCACGCCGGGCCGGTCCCAACGCTTCAGCCGGTCGACGGCGACGGTCAGCAGGCTGACCTGATCCCACGACACGAGCTCCGCGGCGCGTTCGGCCGCGAACGGCGCGAGCCGGGCGACGGCCTGGCGGAACGCCTCCAGGCCGCGCTCCCGCACCGCGTCCGCGCCGCCTTTCGGGATCAGATAGGCGCACTGCCAGTAGTCGCCGCGATTGATCGTCACGAACACCGCGCCGGCGCTGAACCGGCCCGCGGTGGCGTCGCCGTCGGCGGGCTTCCGCGACAGCCGGAACCACATGACGTCCATCGGCGCGCCGAGCGCTCCGCTCTCGAGGCCGGCGCTCTGGCGGATCGCCGACCGTCGGCCGTCGCAGCCGACCACCAGATCGGCCGTGATCGTGAGCGGGCCCTCCTCGGTGCGGGCCTCGACGCCCATCACGCGGCCCTCGCGCCGGATGACGCCCGTGGCCTCCGCGCGCCGGATGAGGCGAAACCCCGGGTACCGCCCGGCCTCGCCGGCGATGAAGTCGAGAAAATCCCATTGCGGCATCAGGGCGATGAACCGGCAGCGGGTGGAGAGCCGGCGGAAGTCCGCGATGCCGAAGGCCTCGTCCTCCACGAAGCCCGTCAGCGTCTCGACCTCCTGGTGCGGCAGTTCGAGCAGCCGCCGCAGCAGCCCGAGATCGGCCATGACGTCGAGCGTCGAGGGATGGATCGTGTCGCCCCGGAAATCGCGCAGGAAGTCGGCGTGCTTCTCCAGCACCACGACATCGACGCCCGCGCGCGCCAGCAGCAGGCCGAGCATCAGTCCGGCGGGGCCGCCGCCCACGACGCAGCACCGCGCGGCAAGCTCACGTGGGGCGCCGGGTCCGGAGTTCGCCGACATGGCTGTTCATCCGCATCACCGCCCGAGCGGCGTCAGCGGGAGGTTAGCCCCGGGCGGCGCAGCGCGATAGCGGGCCGGCCTCCGCTCAGCGGCCGGCCGAAGGGCCCCGGGTGAAAGCGTCGTCGATCCGCCGGGCGAGGGCGGCGTAGTCCTCGTCGAAATGGTGCCCGCCGGGCAGCTCCAGGCGGGCCGAGGCCGGGAACACGTCGGTCGCGCAGGCGACGTCGTTGTCCTTCTCCTCGAGCTCCTCCTTGCCGTAGACGCACAACACGCGGTCCATCGGCAGGCCGGCGGCGGGCTTGAGCACGTCATGCTGGCCGGAGCCGACTCCGAGCCAGCCCGCGACGCTGACCTCGAAGTCGGCGGTCTTGGAGAGGCCGAGCAGGGCGATCAGGCCGACCTGATCGCGCACCTGGCGGGAGATGCGCTGCCAGGCGAAGGGGATGACGTCGGCGCCGAAGGAATAGCCCGCGAGCAGGATGCGCTTCGCCTTCCACTCCGGGCCGTAGCGGCCCACGATCGCCTCGAGGTCGTCGCCGAGTTCACGGGGCGTCTTCTCGTTCCAGAAGTAGCGCAGCGTGTCGACGCCGACGACGCCGTAGCCCTCCTGCTGGAAATAGCCGGCCACGCTCTTGTCGAGATCGCGCCAGCCGCCGTCGCCGGCGTAGATGACCGCAAGGCCCTTGGGGTCCGGGCGGTTCGGCGGATAGAGCACAAGCGGCAGCGCGTTCACGGCGTCGGGCTCGCCGCCGCCGATGTCGAAGGCGGCGTCGCGCGCCTCGGCGGCCATGTCTGCGCCCGCCTCCTGTTCGACGACCTCTGCGTTCGGCAGGTCTTTCACGAAGTTCTTGAGGTCGTCGGCTGCGGGAGCGGGCGTCAGGATGCGCCATTCGCCCTGCAGGCCGTCCGGCGGATCGCGGCCGATGACGAGATCCGGCCCGTCACGGGTGGTCGATTTCGGGCCGTCGCAGAGCGGCTTCGGCAGCGGCGCGCGGTCGCTGAAGCCGACCGAGACCGCGCCTGAGAACATGTTGGCGGGGGCCTGCGCCAGCATCGCATAGGCGATGTCCGCGCCCACGCCGACGCCGAGCAGGACCGGCAGCCGGTAGGTCTTCATGCCGAAGGTCTTGCCGGCGAGGCGGGCGTAATCCTCGATGTCGCCGGACAGGAAGATGCAGTCCTCAGAGGTCCTGGCGGCCCCGGCGAGATAGCGCGGCAGGTCGATCGCGATGACCGCGCCGCCTTCCCGGGCGATCGCCTCGGCCTCGGCGGCCCGCGCCGGCGTCCAGCCGTCCATGCCGGAGATCAGCGCGACGATCGTCGAGGGTTCGGCGGCCGGCGCGATGACCGCGACGTCCTTCAGCGTCTCGTTCCCGACGGACGCGCGGCGGAGCTCATCGGCCGCCACCGGGCCCGCAAGCCCGGCGAGTATGGCGAGGGCAGCGAGCGCCGACTGAGCCTTCACGCGGCGGAATCCTCGGTCAGCGTGGGCTCGGCGGAAGCCGCGGAGGGCGCGGCGCGCTTCGGCGAGCCGCCGATCAGCGCCGTGATGTCGAGCAGGATCTGGGGCAGCACCCAGCCGCCCGGGCACGCGAGGTAGCGCGGCTCCCAGACCGGGTCGAACTTCGACTTGTAGGTCCGCAAACCCTCGAAATTGTAGAAGTTGTCGCCGTAGCGGAACAGGAAGGCTCCGACCCTGTTCCAGGTCGGCCCGAGCGGGTGGTCGGCGAGGCCGGACAGCGGGGCCATGCCGAGATTGAACCAGCGATAGCCGTCCGCCTTCGCCCGGATCATCAGGCGGACGAACAGCGCGTCCATGACCCCCTTGGGCGCGTCGGGCGCGTAGCGCATCAGGTCGACGGTCGCCTCCTCGCGGTTCGCGCCATACCACATGTTGGCGAAGCCCACGATCCGGCCGTTGTGGCGCACGACGGCGATGTCGAAGTGGCGCAGATAGTCCTCCGACCAGAAGCCGAGGGAGAAGCCCTTCTCGCTGTTCTTCTTGGAGGACATCCAGGCGTCGGAGACGCGTTTCAGCTCCGGGTAGAGCGCGACGGCGTCGCGCGCCGGGACCACCGCGACCTCGAGCCCCTCCTTGCTGGCCTTGCGGTCGACATAGCGCCACTCGTAGCCGGCCTTGCCCTCCAGGGTGAACTTCGAGAGGTCGACCCGGGCCTCCTCGCCGAGCTTCAGCAGCGACAGGCCGAGGTCCAGATAGGTCGGCAGCCGCGCGACGCTCGCCTGGTAGAACACCGGCCAGCCGCCATGCTGGTCGGCGAGCTCGCGGAACGACCAGAGCAGCTCCGACGTGCGCTCGGCCGGGCCGACCGGATCGCCCATCGCGACCCAGCTGCGACCCTGGACCTGGTACATGATGAAGGCGTCGCCGGCTTCGGAGAACAGGAACCGCTTGTCGCCCAGGAAGGCGAGGTTCGAGTCCGCGCGCGGCGAGGTCGCCACGATCGCGGCGATCCGCTCCTCGGGTTCCGGCGCCGTGTCGCGCGGTCGGCCATGCCGATGCAGCAGCGCGTGCAGGCCGATCGCGAGCGCCGCGACGCAGGCCGCGAGGCTCGCTCGCAGGAAGCGCGGGGCGTCGCCCCGATAGGCGAACTCCCACCACATCTGGTTGGTGTAGTCGACGTCCTGATAGGCGAAGAAGCCCAGCCAGATGGAGCCCGCCAGCACGATCGCGACGGCTGCGAGCCAGGCCGGGGCGAGGTCCTGGTCCCACAGCGAGGCGCGCCGGTAGAAGGCGCGGCGGTTCACCGTCAGAAGCGACAGGACGACGCCGAGCACGATCGCTTCCTCGACGTCGAACCCCTTGGTCAGCGAGAAGATCAGTCCCGCCGTCAGCAGGACCTGGGCGACCCGGTAGGCGCTGTCGAGCCGCCGCAGCAGCCCGCGGGCGACCACCAGCAGGACCACGCCGACGACGCTCGCCAGCAGGTGGGACGCCTCCACAAAGGGCAGCGGCACGACCCGCCGCAGAACATGCAGCCGGTCCGTCTCGGCCGGCAGCGCGCCCGAGACGAGCAGGACGATGCCGCCGAGGAAGACCGCGGCGCCGAGAACGATCGGCGCGACCGGGCGCATGACGGCGGCCAGCATGACGCCGGCGCGATGCATGCGGCCACGGCGGCGCGCGAGTTCCGAGCCGCCCAGCAGCGCGAGCGCGAGCGTGAACGGGATCAGGTAGTAGACGACCCGCCACAGCAGCAGGCTCGCCAGCACCGCGTCGGTCGAAAGGTTGGGCAGGGCGAGCAGGACGGTCGCCTCGATCACGCCGGCGCCGCCGGGCGCGTGGCTCAGCATGCCGAGCGTCATCGCGACCACGAACAGCGCCGCGAAGGTCGGGAAGGCGATGGCCGCGTCGGGCGGAAGCAGGATCCAGAGCGCGAAGGCCGCGCCCATGAGGTCGACCACGCCGATGAGGATCTGCGCGCCCGTGGACTTCACGTTCGGCAGAGCGAGCCGGTAGCCGTCGATCGTCACGGCCCGCTCGCGCCGGCCGATCCAGATCAGATAGGCCCCGAGCGCGACCAGGATGGCGACGCCCAGCGAGGTGTTCACCGTCACCGAAAGACCGTCGAGCCGGGAGACGTCCGCGGCCTCGGTGACGAGGCCGAGCGCGAGCGTGAAGAAGATGCCGATCCAGAGCGTCAGCGCCGAAATCGCCGTGATGGCGGCGACTTCGGCCGCCCCCAGTCCGGCGCCGGCGTAGATCCGGTAGCGCACCGCCCCGGCGACCACGATCTGGAATCCGATCGTGTAGGAGAGCGCGTAGCCGGTGAACGAGGCGAGCGCCGCGACCGGGTACCCGACGTCCCGACGCTTGATGTGCAGGATGCCGAACCAGTCGTAGCCCGTGAGGGCCACGTAACTCGCGGCGGTGGCGGCGAGCGAGATTCCCAGCACCCGCCACGGCGTTGCGGCCGCGGCGGCCTTCACGTCGGCGATGTTCACTTCCTGCACCAGCCGGTGCAGGACGAACAGCACCATCCCGAACAGCAGCAAGGACCCGCAGGCCCCGATGGTCCGCCATGGCGCGCGCGCCGCCAGGGCCCGCAGCTTGGGGAACTGCGCCGTCGGGATCGGGTCGATTTCAGGCGCGGCCGGGGGCACGGGTTCGCTATCCGTCCGGCCGTCCGGCAGGTCGGTCACGCGCGGTTCAAGCCGCGGCTCGGTATCGGCGGCCGTGTCGGTCGATCGGGGCATGTCTGCCGTGAGGAGATGTCATCCAGCCTCCGGACACGCAACCCGGGACCAGCGGCGGACGCAGACAAACGCGTCATAGCGGCGGACATAGGGCGGTTCTTAACGCTATTGCCCTAGCAGGAGGCGAAACGCCGCAAAAATTCAGCGGCGACGCAAGATCTCTTTAGCGGGAGAGCTGCCGATGGCCCTGGAGCCACGCACGCCGCCCAGGGCTTCGGCCGACGCGGATCCGCGCCTGACGTCCGCGGCGCCGGCGTTGGTCGTCAGCGTCGAGGGAGGCCTCCTGCGCGGCGATCTCGCGGCGGAAGCCGCGCTCGCCTTTCTGCGCGAGAACCCGTGGCGGATATTCTTGCTGCTGCTCTGGCTGCTGCGCGGTCCTACGGCGCTTCGGCGACGGCTGGCGGACCGCAACGCCATCGACGCCGGCGCGCTTCCGGTGAACGACGCGCTGGTCGAGCTGGCGGAAACCGAGCATGCGCGTGGCCGCGAGGTCCATCTGGTCACCGAGGCGGATCCCCGGGTCGCCGCTCAGCTCGCGGACCGGCTCGGCTTCGTGGACGGCGTGGTCGCGGGCGACGGCGGGGAGGCGCGGGCCCCGGTGCTTCAGAAGCGTTTCCCCGGCGGGTTCGCCTATGCGGGCGGCCGCGCCGAGGATCTGCCGGTCTGGCGCGCGGCCCGGGAGGTCGTGGCGGTCGAGCCGGCCGGCGCGACGCTGCGCGCGGTCGAAACGCTTGAGAAGCCGCTCTCGGTCATCCCGCGCCGGCCGGTCGGCCTGCGCACGATCGCCAAAGCCGCGCGCGTCCATCAGTGGGCCAAGAACGCCTTGGTGGCGGTTCCGCTGGTGCTCGGCGGCAGAGCGTTCGATCCGCATGCGTGGGCCACGGTGCTGATCGGCTTCGTGCTGCTCGGGCTGCTCGCTTCGTCGACCTATGTCCTCAACGATCTGTGGGACATCGACGACGATCGTCGGCACTGGTCGAAGAAGGACAGGGCGTTCGCCAGCGGCCGCCTTCCGATCTGGGCCGGGCTGGCGGCGGCGCCGATCGGGATCCTGATCGCCCTCGTGGGGGCCGCGATGCTCGGCGGCGCGGTGCTGGCCTCATTCCTGGCCTATCTCGTCGTCACTCTGGCGTATTCCTTCCGCCTCAAGCGGATCGCGGTGCTTGACGTGTTCACGCTCGCGGCGCTTTTCACGCTCCGCCTGGTGATCGGCATCGCGCTCGCCGCCGTTCCGGGATCGCCATGGCTGCTGGTGTTCTCCATGTTCATCTTCTCGTCCCTGTCCTTCGCCAAGCGCCACACCGAGATGGTGCGGGTGGCGCTTTCGGGGGCCGAGAAGGCGAGCGGGCGCGGCTACCTCGCTGCGGACGCGCCGTTCCTGATCGGCATGGGGGTGTCGACCGGCATGTCGGCCGTGCTGGTCATGGTGCTCTATCTGATCGAGGAGGCCTTCCGGGCGGGCTTCTACACGACGCCCGCCGCGCTCTGGGCGTTCCCCTGCGTGCTGTTCCTCTGGCTCGGGCGGGTCTGGGTGCTGTCCGGCCGGGACCAGCTGAACGACGACCCGGTGGCCTTCGCGGTGCGCGACAGACCGAGCCTCGCGCTCGGCGCGGTGATGGCGCTGGCCTTCCTGGCGGCGGTGCTCCCGCGGTCTCTCGTGTTCTGGTGAGGCGTTCGATGTACGAGCTCGCGCAGGCGCTGATGCCGCCCGCGATGCGGTCACGCATCTCTCCCCAAGAGCTCCGCCGCATCGGACGGTTCCTGCTTGCCGGCGGCTTCGCGGCGCTGGTGAACTGGGCCGCGCGCTTCCCGCTCAACGAGGTGATGCCGTTCGGCGCCGCCGTGATCGTGGCCTATGCGATCGGCATGGCGGTGGGCTTCTTCCTGTACCGCTTCTTCGTGTTCGAGGCGCAGCAGGGCGACGCCCGCTCGCAGCTCTGGAAGTTCGTCCTCGTCAATCTCGTCGGCGCCGTCGAGGTCTGGGCGCTCGCGGTCGGGTCCGTGCGCTGGCTCGCGCCGGCGATCGGCTGGACCCTCTGGGTCGAGCCGATCTCGCACGCGGCGGCCATCGGAATCGGCGCCGCGACGAGCTATGTCGGCCACCGGCTGCTGACGTTTCGGCAGAACTGACACGGCGCGGCCCGACGTCGCGGCATCTTGCGATCCCTGAGCCGCGGCTCACATCGGACCGGCGGCTCCCCGCCGCCCTCTCGGCGCCGCTCTCCGTCGGCGCAGCGTAAGCCTCCCGGGACGTTCCGTTTGACCTACAGACCTGAGATCGACGGACTGCGCGCGGTCGCTGTTCTGGCCGTGCTGCTGTTCCACGCGACCGGGCTGCTCCCGGGCGGCTTTGCGGGCGTGGACGTCTTCTTCGTGATCTCCGGCTACGTCATCACCTCGATGCTTGCGGCGGAGCTCGACGCCGGCCGCTTCAGCCTTGTCCGCTTCTACGAGCGCCGGGTCAGGCGACTGTTCCCCGCGCTCGCCGTCACGATCCTCGTGACGGCGGCGGCCTCGGCCATGATCCTGCTGCCGCTCGACCTGAAGGCGATGGGCAAGAGCGCGGTCGCGGCCGCCCTGATGGTCTCGAACGTGCTGTTCTGGGACGAGGCCGGCTATTTCGACGCGGCCGCGCAGACCAAACCGCTTCTGCACACCTGGTCGCTCGCCATCGAGGAGCAGTTCTACCTCGTCTATCCGCTGCTGCTCGCCGCGCTCTGGAAGCTCGGGCGGCGGCTGCTGCTGTGGACCCTGGCGCTGCTCTTCGGCCTGTCGCTCGCAGCCGCCGCATGGACGGCGCCGGATCAGCCGCTGACCGCCTTCTACCTCGCGCCGTTCAGGCTGTGGGAGCTCATGCTCGGCGGCCTGATCGCGCTGCGGCCGGTCAGGCGGCTCGAAGGCGACGTCTTCGCCGGCCTCGGCGTGGCGATGATCGCGACGTCCTTCTTCATCTTCAACGCCGAGAGCGATTTCCCCGGCTGGCCCGCCCTGCTGCCGACGGTCGGAACGGCGCTCGTCCTCAACGGCGCGCGCGCCGGCACGGTGGTCGCCAGCGCCCTCGCCGTGCGCCCGGCCGTGTTCGTGGGCAAGATCTCGTACTCGCTCTACCTCGTGCACTGGCCGCTCATCGTGCTGCTCGAGTACCGGCACGACGCCCGCCTTGGCCTCATGGGCGGCCTCGCCGTGATCGGCGTCTCGCTGGTGCTCGCGTGGCTGTCCTGGCGCTTTGTGGAGCAGCCGTTCCGTCAGCACGCTCCCGGCCGGCCGCTGCGGGTCTTCAGCCGCGCCGCCGCGGCGACGGCCCTGTGCTGCGCCGCCGGCGCGAGCTTCAGCGCCACCGGCGGGTTGCCCCAGCGGCTGCCGGAGGACGTGCGCGCGATCTACGCCCGCATGGGCGACGACTGGCCGGAGAGCCCGGCGTGCTTCATCGACACCAAGGGCCGCACCGGCCCCAGCCTCGACGACATCCGCGCCGGTCGGGTCTGCTCGCGTGGGCGCGCGCCCGCGGGGCGTCCGGACTTCATCGTCTGGGGAGACAGCCACGCCGCCTCCATGTCGCCGCCGATCTTCGCGGCGGGGGACCGGCTCGGGCCGCGGGGCGTGATCGTGGGGGCCGGCGCCTGTCCGCCGCTGCTCGATTTCGAGACGATCACCGCGCGCGAGGAGACGCGGCGGCGCTGCCAGGAGGTGAACGAGGCGACCCTCGACCTGATCGCCACGCAGAAGATTCCCGTGGCCTTCCTGGTGGCGCGCTGGCCGCGCGCGGCGCTCGGCAACGGCTATGGCGACGAAGGCCTGTTCTTCGACCCCAAGGACATCGCGCCCCCGGTGCCCGGGGAGGACGCCAAGTTCGCCGCAGCGCTCGACAGGACGCTCGGCCGGCTGGTCGAGCTCGGCGTCCGTCCCGTCATCGTGATGTCGGTGCCTGAGCCCGGCTACAACGTGCCCTACGAGCTCGCCCGCCTGATGCTCTCCGGGCGCAAGGCGGACATCGCGCCGCCTCGCGAAGCGGTCGAGGAGCGCGAAGCCCGCGCGCGCGAGATCATCGCCGCGGCTGCGGCCAAGCACGGCGCCGACATCGTCGATCCGATCCCTGCGCTCTGCGACGACAAGAAATGCCCGGTCGTCAGGAACGGCGCCCCGATCTACCGGGACACCGACCACATCGCGCGCGCCGCGGCGCTGCGGCTCACGCCGCTGTTCGAGAGCGCGTTCCGCCGCGCGGCGACGGCCGGAGCGGTCGCCCTGACGGACCGGCCCTGAGGGCTCCGCTCAGGTGGCGCCCTTGGTCGCCGCCACCAGCGCGAACGCCGCCACGTTGAGCGCGATCGCGTAGGTCGCGAGCAGCCGGAACATCTTGAGGCGTTCGGCGGCCTTCTCCGCATCGCCCGCCAGCGCCGGCAGCAGCAGGACGTAAAGGACCGGCAGCCAGTCGAGCGCGTAGCGCTGCACGTTGTGCTGCGAGAACCCGTTCGAATGGTAGAACAGCGTGATCCCGGCGACGATCGAGATCACCAGGACGCCGATCAGCAGCTTCGCGTCCGCGCGGGCATAGAAGGCATAGAGCAGGAAGGGGCTCGCGGCGACCAGGGAGGAGCCCATCGGGTCCATCCGGACGAGCTCCGTCATGTGCTTGCCGCCGAACTCGACATGGAAGCCCTGCAGGAACAGGTGCGCCAGGTTGAAGACGACGTAGTCCTTCGAGAACAGGCCGAGATCGAGGATTCGCCAGGTGATGAAGTTGCGGTCGTCTTCCGCCGGATAGGCCGCGATGTGGGCGTAGCCGGTGTCGAGCGGCGCGCCGAAGCGGGCCCAGTTGTAGAGGCAGTAGACGCCGATTGCGGCCAGGATCGGCGCGCCAAGCCGGAGCGCGTCCATGATCGTGGCGCGGTCAAACGCGATCAGACGCGCGTCCTTGGGTCGGGACAGGGCGAACAGGAAGGGCGCGACGAACAGCGCCATCTGGCGCGACAGGAAGGCGAGGCCGATCAGGGCGCCGGCGAGCACCAGGCGGCGGTCGAGCGTCGCGAGGATCGCCAGGCTGACCAGCGTCAGGGCCACGACCTGCGCGAAGAACCACACGCCGTCGCCACGCAGCGTCACATAGGCGGCCGGCGCCCCGAAGATGAAGGCGAGGGCGGCCCAGAAGCGCGCGGGGCGACTGAGGCCGAGGCGTCCGGCGATGGCCCACCAGGCCCAGCCGCTGACCGCCGTGAGCGCCATGGAAAGCGGAATGAAGCCGCGCGTGTCGACGCCGAACAGCGCCACCAGCGGCGTCGCGATCACCGCCGGAACAGGCGGGAAGATCACGTAGATCCGGTCCTGGAAGCGCGCGCAGTCGCTGTCGAAGCAGGTCGGGCTGTCGAAGCGGCCGTGCAGGAACGCATCCGCGAGCAGGGCGTAGCTGTTGACGCCCCCGTGCTCCCCGAAGGCGCGATAGCAGGCCGCCGCCACCAGCGCGACCGCAAGGGCGACCGCGACGGCGGTCACCGCCGTCCAGCGATCGAACTGCGCTTTCCGCGGGCGGCTGCCGGCGGCGTCAAGGGCGGTCATGGCGTCTGCTCCACGTCTCGCGAGGAAGGCGTGCGCGAGCATGGCGCCAAAGCTTTGGTGAAAGGATAACGTCCGCCGAGGTTGCGGGGCCGGCCCGGCGCGGCGCAAGATCGGCGGGATGACTGGCCAGCCCCGATCCCGCGCGCGTCCAGGAGCGTGTCGGTCGACAGGCGTCCATCTGGGGCGGCTCGGCCTGGCTGCGCTCGTGTGCCTGGCCGCGGCGCAGGGCGCTGACGCCCAGGCCGTGGCTCCCCCTGAGCCGGCGGTCACGCCGCCCCCGGCCGCCGCTTCCGCGGAGGCTCCGCCGGCGCCGCCCGACGCCGCGACCCTGCGCAAGATGGTCCGGGAGCAGGCCGTGGCGAACGCGCTGCCCCCCGAGGTCGCCGAAGCGGTCGCCGAGGTCGAGAGCGGCTTCGACCCCAACGCCGTCGGCTCCGTGGGCGAGGTCGGGCTGATGCAGGTGTTGCCCTCGACCGCCCGGATGCTCGGGTTTCAGGGGCCCTTGCCGACCTTGTTCGATCCGGCGGTGAACGTGCGGTACGGCGTCCGTTATCTCAGCCAGGCCTGGCGAAAGACCGGCCAGGACATCTGCGCCACCGTCATGAAGTACCGGGCGGGCCACGGCGAGACCCGCTACTCGCAACGCTCGGTCGACTATTGCGTCCGGGTGCGGGCGCTGCTCGCCGAGCGCGGCTTCAAGGTCACCGGGACCGTCCCGGTCGCGACCTTCGGGTTCGCGGCCGGGCCGCGTAGGATCGCGGGCGTGAAGCGGCTGCCGGGCGGGCGGGTGCGGATGACGTTCAACTGGCGTCAGGTCGATCTGCGCCGCCGCGCGCTCGACAAGCAGGCCGCCTCGAGTCTCCGCATCGCCGACTGACTTTCGTGCGCCGCCAGCTGGCGTGGATTTAGGGCTGGACGGGGCCCCCGTTAGGCGGCATGTGACTACCGGCGAAACAACAAGGCGGCCGCGTTGATAGCCGGAGTGTCAGAAATCCTGGAAATGCGCCGCACCGCGGTTGGGACGGCGCGATGACGCGCTCGCTTGGGCGGGACTCCGCCGTCCGCAACGAAATCCTGATGCTCATCCTCGGCTTCGCCGCGCTGGTCGCGGTCGGCGGGGCGACGGTGTGGCTCGTCAGCAAATCCGACGACTTCAACCGTCAGGTCGCGACCACGCTCGAGACCAAGAACGAGATCGTCCGGACGCTCAGTCTCGCGCAGGACGCCGAGACGGGACAGCGCGGCTACCTGCTGACGGGCGAAGAGCGTTACCTGAGGCCGTACCGCAGCTCCCTGGAGAAGATCGACGACCACTTCCGTCGCCTTGGGGAGCTGATCGGACCGGACGGGCCGCAGCGTCAGGATTTCGAGACGGTGCGGGCGACGGTCAGGGACAAGTTCGCCGAACTCGCGGAGACCGTCGGGCTCAGCACAAGCGGGCGTCGCGCGGAGGCGCAGGCCATCGTGCTGTCCGACCGCGGCCGCGAGGCCATGGTGCAGATACGGCAGCTGGTCAGCCGGATGACCGCGCGTGAGGACGCGACCCTCGCCGAACGCACGGAGGACGCCGCGCGCCTCTCGAACGGGCTGCTCGCTGTCGTCGTGCTCGGACTGGTCATCGCGGCCGCGCTCGCCTTCGTGGCGCAGCTGCTGGTCCGGCGGCAGACGCGCGTGCTGGCGGCCGCGCAACAGGAGCTGGCGCAGGCCAATCACGGCCTCGAGGCGGCGGTGGCGGAGCGCACGTCCGAGCTGCTCGCGGCGAATGGCGAAATCCAGCGCTTCGCCTATATCGTCAGCCACGATCTGCGGGCGCCGCTGGTCAACGTGATGGGTTTCACCAGCGAACTGGACGCCGCGCGGGGCGTGCTGAAGGAGCAGCTGGATGAGCTGACGGAAAGCGTGCCGGACAAGATCAGGCCGGAGGCCCGCGAGGCCGTCGAGGTCGACCTGCCCGAGGCGATCAGCTTCATACGCACCTCGACGGCCAAGATGGACCGGCTGATCAACGCCATCCTGCGGCTGTCGCGCGAGGGTCGTCGCGTGGTGACGCCGGAGAGCGTCTCGGTCACCGACATGGCGAACGCGATCGCGGCGACGCTGCATCAGCAGACGGCCGGGGTGGGGGCCGAGATCGTGGTCGACCCGTCCATGCCCGCGCTCGTCACCGACCGGCTCTCGATAGAGCAGATTTTCCAAAACCTGATAGAGAACGCGGTGAAGTATCTCGACCCGGCGCGACCGGGCCGGATCGAGATCCGGGGACGGCGGGTCGGCCCGCAGGTCGAGTACACGATCGAGGACAATGGGCGCGGCATCGACGCCAAGGACCATGAACGCGTGTTCGAGCTCTTCCGCCGCGCCGGCGCGCAGGACAAGCCCGGGGAAGGCCTGGGCCTCGCCTTCGTGCGCGCCAGCGTGCGCAGGCTGGGCGGCACGATCAGCCTGACTTCCGAGCCCGGCAAGGGCTCCACCTTCCACCTGACCTTCCCGGCCGTTCTGCGGCCGCAAACCGAGACGCAGGCCGCAGCATGAACACCAGCAACCAACGTCCGGTCGTGATCGTCATGATCGAGGACGATCAGGGACACGCACGCCTGATCGAGAAGAACGTCCGCCGCGCGGGCGTCAACAATGAGATCCGCCACTTCGCCGACGGCACGTCCGCGCTGCAGTTCCTGCAGTCGTCCGAGACGACCGCGAACGGCCCGCTGCTGATCCTGCTCGACCTGAACCTGCCGGACATGACCGGGATCGACATCCTGACGATCCTCAAGCACCACGACCGGCTGAAGCGCGCGCCGGTGATCGTGCTGACCACCACCGACGACAAGGTCGAGATCCAGCGCTGCTACGATCTCGGCTGCAACGTCTACATCACCAAGCCGGTGGACTACGACACCTTCGCCACCGCGATCCGCCAGCTCGGCCTGTTCCTGTCGGTGATGCAGGTTCCCGACGCATGAGCGAAGGCCCGGCAGAGGTCGCGCGCAAGATCCTCTACATCGAGGACGACGAGGCGCTGCGCCGTCTCGTCTCGCGGGATCTGGCGCGGGCCGGCTACGCGGTGACGGCGGTCGCGACCTGCGGCGAGGGGTTGCGGCTGCTGGGCGAGGAGCGCTTCGACGTGGTCGCGCTCGACCATTTCCTGGCCGGCGAGACCGGCCTCGATCTGCTCCCGGCGATCAAGGCGCTGCCCGAGCCACCGCCCGTGATCTACGTCACCGGCACGGACGACGGCCGCGTCGCGGTCGCGGCCCTCAAGGCCGGCGCTTCCGACTACGTCATCAAGGATGTGGCGGGCGAATTCCTGGCCCTGCTCCGCGCCGCGATCACGCAGGCCATCGAGCAGGTCGAGGTGCGGCGGCAGAAGGAAGCCGCCGAGCGCGCCATGGTCGAGGCGCGCGACCGCGCCGAGACGCTGCTGCGCGAGGTCAACCACCGCGTCGGCAACAGCCTGCAGCTCGTCTCGGCCTTCGTGCATCTGCAGTCCTCTTCGCTGCCGGACGGGCCGGCGCGCGACATGATGCGCGAGACGGAGGCGCGGATTCTCGCGATCGCGCAGATCCATCGCCGGCTCTACACGTCGCACGACGTCCGTTCGGTCGACATGGACGAGTATCTGACCGGGCTCGCCGAGGAGCTCGAGAGCTCGCTGCGCACCAGCGACCGTCCGCACCGCATCGCGCTCATGGTGGAGCCGATGAAGATGGCCACGGACCGCGCGGTCTCCCTCGGCGTGATCGTGACGGAGCTCGTCACGAATGCGTTCAAATACGCCTATCCGAAGGGCGTCGAGGGCGAGGTGCGCGTGAAGCTCGCGCGCGCGGGCGCGACCCTGGCGCTCAGCGTCGAGGACGACGGCGTCGGCATGGCGGAGGACGCCGCGCCGAAGGGCACCGGGCTCGGCCAGAAGATCGTCCGCACGATGGCCGCGACGATCCAGTCCCGCATGGAGCGGGACTCCGCGCACCGCGGCACCCGGATCGTGCTCGCCTTCCCGGCCTGAGCTTTTCAGCCGAAGAGACCCAACGCCGGGACGTTCGTCCTGACCCGGGCCGCGGCGACCATCCGGCGGATCTCCGGAAGGCAGGAGCCGCAGTTCGTTCCGGCGCTCGTCATGCTCCCCACGGTGGCGGCGTCGTTCGCGCCGGCGCGCAGCGCGTCCTCGATCGCGCCTCGGGAGACGCCGTGGCAGGCGCAGACCAAGGGGCCGCAATCCGCGCCGCCGCGGGCGCGACCGGCCAGGAGCAGGCCCCGGATCTCCCCCTCGGTCAGCCTGGCGCCGAGCTTCCCCCGAAGGAAGCTCCACGCGCCGGCCTGCGATCCAGGTCCCACGAACAAGGCCGCCTGCAGCAGCCCGTCGCGGAACGCCCCGGCCCGGTAGGTCCCGCGGGCGGGGTCGACGAAGTCGACGATCTCGTCGCTGCCCCGGAGATCCGGGAACACCTCTTCGAGCGTGACGGCGCCATTGGTGGCGAAGAGCAGGCTGACGCCGTGAGGCGCCACGGCGCGAGCCCACCAGGCCCCTTCATCCAGAACGCCGAGCGCGCCGCGGGTCAGCGCGAAGCCCTGTCGGCCGAAGACGACCGGCGCAGCGGCCACGGCGGTCGCCTTGGCGTCGGGCTGGCCGGAGACCGGGTCGGTCACGGCGTGCACGAGGGCGGCGACGCGCGCGCCGGATGAGGTCTCCTCCGTCCAGTGAATCGGGGCGAAGACGGCGCCGTCGCGCGCGGTCGGGTCGAACCGCACGCGGAGCACCGCTTCGCCGTGGGCGCTCGACACGCGCGCAAAGCCGCCGTCGGTCAGTCCGGCCCGAAGCCCGTCACGCGGCGAGATCTCGAGGAAAGGCTCGGGCAGATGGCTGGCGAGACGCGGGCTTCTGCCCGTGCGGGTCATCGTGTGCCACTGGTCGCGGATCCGCCCGGTGTTGAGGCGCAGCGTCCGGCCGGCGTCCGGGGGACGGCTCGCGGGCGGCTCGACGGCCACAAAGCGCGCGCGCCGGTCGCCGGTGAAGAAGCCGCCCTCGGCGAAGAACCGCGTCTCCCCGCCGGCGTCGCGGCGCTTGGCGGGCCACTGGGTCGGCTCCAGGGCGTCATAGGCGTCGTCGTCGAGCTCGGCGAGCGCGCCGATGTCGAAGTCGCGCGCGCCGCCATTCTCGAAGGCCGAAAGCGCGGCGTGCTCGCGGAACGCCTCGCCGGCCGTACGCCAGGCGAAGGCCGCGCCGAAGCCGAGCCGCTCCGCGACGCGGGCGATGATCCACCAGTCCGGCCGCGCCTCGCCGGGCAGGGGCAGGAAAGGCCGCTGACGCGATATGCGCCGTTCCGAGTTCGTGACTGTGCCGTCCTTCTCGCCCCACGCCGAAGCCGGAAGACGGATCTTCGCTCCGGCCGTGAGGGTGTCGTTCGAGGCGACGTTCTCCGACACGACGAAATGATCGAGCTTCGCCAAGGCCTTGCGCACAGCGTCGGCGCGCGGCAGCGAGGCGGCCGGATTGGTGCCCATCACCCAAAGGGCTCTGATCTCCCCGCGGTCGATGGCCTCGAACATGTCGACCGCCATGCGGCCCTCCGCGCGCGCCATGCGGGGCGCGTCCCAGAAGCGGCGGACCCTGTCGATCGAGGCGGCGTCGAAGCCCATATGGGCCGCGAGCTGGTTGGCGAGGCCCCCGACCTCGCGGCCGCCCATCGCGTTGGGCTGCCCGGTGAGCGAAAAGGGCCCCATGCCTTCGCGGCCGATGCGGCCTGTCGCGAGATGCACGTTGATGATCGCGTTGACCTTGTCGGTCCCCTGCGCCGACTGGTTCACGCCCTGGCTGTAGAGCGTCACCACGCGTTCGGCGCCGGCGAACAGGTCGAAGAACGCGGCGATCTCCGCCTCGGCGAGGCCGCACGCGGCCGCGACGGCGGCGAGGTCGGGCGCGATCTCGCGCGCGCGGGCGAGAGCCGCCTGGAAGCCTGACGTGTGGGCGTCGACGTAAGCCTGATCGACGAAGCCGCCGTCGGCCAGCGCGACGAGCAGCCCGGAGAACAGCGCGACGTCCGAGCCGCCCCTGAGCTGCAGATGCAGGTCGGCTTCGTCCGCCGTCGCGGTGCGGCGGGGGTCCAGCACGACGATCCTGGTCCCGCGCGCGGCCCGCGCGGCCAGCATCCGCTGGTGCAGCACCGGGTGGCACCAAGCGGCGTTGGAGCCGACGAGCACGAGGAGGTCGGCGGTCTCGAGATCGCGGTAGACGCCCGGGACGGTGTCGGCGCCGAAGGCGCGCTTGTGGCCCGCGACGGAGGACGACATGCAGAGCCGGGAATTGGTGTCGACGTTCGCGGAGCCGAGGAAGCCTTTGAACAGCTTGTTGGCGGCGTAATAGTCCTCCGTCAGCAACTGCCCCGACAGATAGAGGGCGATCGCCTCCGGCCCGTGCCGATCGAGCGTTTCGCGGAAGCCCCGCGCGGCGGCGTCCAGCGCCTCGTCCCACGACGCCCGGCGGCCTTCGATCTCGGGGTGCAGCAGGCGGCCGTCGAGCGAGAGCGTCTCGCCCAGCGCCGCGCCCTTGGAGCAGAGCCGGCCGAAATTCGACGGGTGCGCCGGATCGCCGGCGATGCTTGCGCCGCCGGCGCCGTCAGGCGTCGCCAGCACGCCGCAGCCGACGCCGCAATACGGGCAGGCGGTGCGGACCGGCGTCGGCTCACGCTCATGGGGGTTCACGAGCGCCCCGCCATGTGCGTTGACCCGGCCGGGGCGGGCTTCAATAGACGTCCGCCTGATAGCGGCCGGCCTTGCGCAGTTCGGCGACGAACGCCTTGCCGTCGCGCGCGCCGTGTTCGGAGACGATGTCGACCAGCGCCTTCTCGACGTCGACGGCCATGCGCTTGGCGTCGCCGCAGACGTAGAAATGCGCGCCGCGCTCCAGCCAGTTCCAGAGCTCCGCGCCAGCCTCCCGCATGCGGTCCTGGACGTAGACCTTCTCCGCGCCGTCGCGTGACCAGGCGAGGGACAGCGTCGTCAGCGCGCCCGCTTGCTGAAGCTCCGCCAGCTCTTCGCGGTAGAGAAAGTCGGTCGCCTCGCGCTGGTGCCCGAAGAACAGCCAGGCGCCGCCGGTCGCGCCGGTCGCGCGCCGCTCGCGCAGGAAAGACCGGAACGGCGCGATCCCGGTGCCGGGGCCGACCATGACGATCGGCGTGGCCCCGTCCTTCGGCAGGGCGAAGCCGTGCGCCTTCTGGACATAGACCTTGAGACGGTCGCCGGGCCCGACCCGGTCCGCGAGGTAGGTGGAGGCGAGGCCGAGCCGCATGCGGTCGCCGACGCGGTAGCGGACGGCGTCGACCGTGAGGCTGACCTTGCCGGGATCGGCGGACAGCGCGGAGGAGATCGAGTAGAGCCGCGGCTGCAGCGGCTCCAGGGTCGCGAGAAACTCGGCGAGCGGCGGCTTCGCGTCGGGAAACTTCTCCAGCGCGGCGAGCACGTCCAGCGTCTCGAGGTCGCCGTCCGGATCCTCGCCCTCCGCGAGCCGCGCGAGCCTCGCCTTGTCGGCGGCGTCCTCCGCATAGGTCCCGAGCAGTTCGAACAGCGCGTCAGGGGCCGCGCCGAGGGACACCTTGTCTGCGAGCCACGTGGCGAGCGGAAGAGTCTCGCCCGCATGGGTCACGAGATCGTTCATCGCGCAGCCGAGCCGCGCTGCGACGAGCGCGCAAAGCTCCCGGGCGTTGGAGGCGAACAGGCCGAAGCTGTCGCCCGGCTCGTAGCTCAGCCCGCTTTCCGAGAGGTCGATCTCGACGTGGTGCGTCTCCTTGTCGGACCCTTCCGCGTTGAGGCGCCGCCGCGACAGAAAGGCTGCCTCGACCGGGTTCTCGCGCGAGCGGCCCGGCGCGTCCGCGACCGGCGCGGCTGCGGGCGCAGCCTCGGCCGTCGGCGTCCCGCCGCCGTCGAGCTCCAGCGCGAGCTTCTTCAGCATGCGCTGGGTTTCCTTGCCGCCCGGCGCGCAGAGGTTGAGCTTCTTTTCTTCGCCTTTGGCGAGAGAGTCCGCATAGCTCTCGCAGAGATAGCCGCACTGCCCGCAATCCTGCTGCGCCATCGCGGCCATCATGCGCCGGTGCAGCGGCCTGCCGTCCGCGAGCCGCATGCGCTCCTCGATAGGCATGGAGGCGTCATGCCAGGGCGCGCCGTCATCCTCCTCGACAGGCTGCGCCTGGCCCGGCAGCGGCGAGCCCAGCAGCGCCTTGGCGGCGTCCGGGGACAGCGGCTGCACGCCGCCATCGAGCGAAAGCAGCCCGGCGAAGAAGCCGTTGAGCCAGGCCCGCTGCTCGGGGCTGAACGGCGCGTTCTCGGGCAGGATCGGCGGCAGGACCGGGGTCTGCGCGGTCATGCTCAGGCTCCCTCGAGTTCGAAGATGGCTTTCAGCTCGTCGATCGCGTGGCGGCGCGAGAAGGCCGCGAAGGTCTCTTCCGGTCCCGAGCGGCGGGCCAGATAGCCGCGCAGCATCTTCTCGACGACGGCCGCGCAGTCCTCGCCCTTCACGTCGCGAACGAGCTCGCGCGCGATGCTGGCGTCGCCGCCGAAGCCGCCGCCGACAAGCAGGTGGAAGCCCTCGACGGTGTCGTCCTCGCCGACCGGGACCCGCGCCCCGATCAGGCCGATGTCGCCGATGTAGTGCTGCGCGCACGAGTTGTGGCAGCCCGTCGCGTGGATGTTGATGGGCGTGTCGACGACCAGTCCGGCGGCGTCGATATGGGTCGCGATCTGGTCCGCGTAGCCCTTGGTGTCGGCGGCGGAGAACTTGCAGCCGCGGCTGCCGGTGCAGGCCACGAGGCCCGCGCGGACGTTGGAGGCCGAGGTCGCCAGTCCAATCTCCGCGACGCGGCGCTCGACCTCCGCCACACAGGCGTCGCGCACGCCCGAGATCAGCAGATTCTGCCAGACCGTAAGGCGTATGTCGCCGTCGCCGAGCTCCTCTGAGATGGCCGCGAGCGCGCGCATCTGCTCGCAGGTCAGGCGCCCGAGCGGCAGCGCGACGCCCACCCAGTTGTGGCCGGCCTGCCGCTGCGGGTGGACGCCGATATGCGCCATCCGGTCGCTTTCCGGTCGCGGGGCCACGGCGCCGGCGGGAGCGCGGGTGAGTTCGGCGCCGAGCTCGGCTTCGACGGCTTCGAGGAATTTCTCGAAGCCCCATGCGTCGAGCAGATACTTCAGGCGCGATCTGGTTCGCTCGGTGCGGTCGCCGGCGCGGATGAAGACCCGCACGATCGCGTCGGCGACCCTCACGGCCTGATCGAGCGGGACGATCACGCCGGTGTCGCGCGCGAAATCCTTGTGTCCGGTGATGCCGCCGAGCGCCAGCCGCCACCACGCCCCCGGCGCGACGCCGAAGCCGTCGCGCAGCTCGACGGCCTGGAAGCCGATGTCGTTGGTGTCTTCGAGCGCCGCGATCCGGCCGGCCCCGTCGAACGCGACGTTGAACTTGCGCGGCAGGCCATAGAGCGAGCGGTCGTTGAGGATGTGGTGATGCCACTCCTTCGCGTAGGGCCGGGTGTCGACCAGCTCCTGCGGGTCGATTCCCGCCGTCGGCGTGCCGGTGACGTTGCGGATGTTGTCCGCGCCGGCGCCCTTCGAGGTCAGGCCGAGGTCGACGAGGCCTTCGACGAAGGAGATGCCGTCGGCCGCGCCGATCTCCCGGACCTGCAGATTGGCGCGTGTCGTGACGTGGCTGTAGCCGCCGCCATACTGCCGCGCGAGATCGGCGACCCCGCGGAACTGCCAGGCGCGGAGGATGCCGTTGTGGATCCTTAGCCGGCACATATACGCGTCCTGCGTCGGACCCACATAGAACAGGCCGTGAAAGCGGATGCGGAAGTCGTCGAGCTGTTTCGCGAACCTGTTCTCCTTCGCCATGGTCTTGAACCGGGCGTAGGCGTCGAACGGGTGCTCCTCGCGCTTGGCGATCTCCTGCGGGCTGAGCTTCCGGCCCTCGCGCTCGAAGCGCGCCATCGCCTCGAGATGCGCGGCGTCCGGGCCGGACGGCGCAGCCGGCGCATTGGTCGCGGGCTGCGTCTGGAAGGCGGGCGCTCCGCCGAAGCCGGGCAGTCCGCGCGAACCCCGCACCGCCTGCACGCCCGAGACGAAGCCCTCGAGATAGCGCTTCTGGTCGGGTGAGAAGTCCTGGCTCATCGTCTCCCTCACGCCGCCATCGCGAAGCCGCGGCCGAAGGCGAGGTCTTCGCGCAGCGGGCCGAGCGGCGTCGCGGTCGTGATCAGGTCGAGGTACCAGAGGGCGTCCGAGGTCTCGCCGACCAGGATCGCTCCCTTGAGCCGGTCATCGCGGACGATCAGCTTGCGATAGTGCCCGTGCCCGGGATCGGCGAGCACCATGGTCTCGTCGCCGTCTTCCGGCTCGATCGCGCCGGCGGAGAACACGCCGACGCCCGAGACCTTGAGATTGGTGGAGAGCACGCTGCCGGCGTAGGTCGCGCTGTCGTCGCCCGCGAGGCGGCGGGCGAGCGTTCTCGCCTGCTCGTAGGCCGGAGCCACGAGGCCGTAGACGTCGCCGCGGTGCTCCGCGCATTCGCCGAGCGCGAAGATGTCCGGATCGGAGGTCGCGAGGCGATCATCCACCGTGATCCCGCGATTGACGCGCAGTCCGGCCGCCTTCGCGAGGCCGGCGTTCGCCCGGACTCCGCACGCCATCACCACCAGATCGGCCGGAAGCCTCTCGCCAGTCGCGAGTTCGAGACCCGTCACCTGCGCGTCGCCCGTTATGGCGACGCTCGACGCGGACAGGGCGAAGCCGACGCCCTTGGCCTCCAGCGTCCGCCTGAGCGTCGCCGCGCCGCGCTCGTCGAGCTGGCGCTCCATCAGCCGGTCGGCGAGATGGACCACCGTGACGGAGCAGCCGCGCCGGACGAGCCCATAGGCGGCCTCGAGACCGAGCAGGCCGCCCCCGATCACCAGGGCCCGCCGTCCCGGAGCCGCGAGGGCGCGCAGCCGCGTCGCGTCGTAGAGGTCGCGGAACGTCAGCGTCTGGGGCAGATCCGCGCCAGGCAAAGGCAGGCGGATCGCTTCGGATCCGGTCGCCAGGACAAGCTTGTCGAAGGCGAGCGCCCGGCCGCCGCGCAGGATCAGCCGCTTCCCTGCACGGTCGATCGCCTGCGCGGGAGCGCCGGTCAGCAGGCGAAACCCATGCGCGGCGTACCAGTCACGGCCCCGGAGGCGCAGGTCCTCGTCGCTCGCTTCGCCGGCGAGCAGGGAGGACAGCAGAACCCGGTTGTAGGCCGGCGTCGGCTCCGCCCCCACGACGGTGACGTCGTAGCGGCGGGGAGCGGCGGCGGCGAGCTCCTCGAGGAGTTTGAGGCTCGCCATGCCGGCGCCGACGATGACGAGGCGTTCGGGCTGCATCTCGCTCACGCCGCCTCGACGAAGCGGTGGCGTTCGTAGAGGAACTTGAGCACGGCGGCCCGCGCCGCGATGTAGCCCCGGTCCGACACCAGTTCGAGCCGGTTGCGCGGGCGGTCGAGCGGCACCTCCAGAACGTCGCCGATGCGGGCCGAGGGTCCGTTCGTCATCATCACGATGCGGTCCGACAGCAGCACCGCCTCGTCGACATCGTGCGTGATCATCAGCACGGTGTTCCTGAGCTCCGCCTGGATCTGCATGACCTGGTCCTGCAGATGGGTGCGGGTGAGCGCGTCGAGCGCGCCGAACGGCTCGTCCAGCAGGAGGACCTTCGGCTGCATCGCGAGCGCGCGGGCGATCCCGATGCGCTGCTTCATGCCGCCCGAGATTTCGGACGGCCGCCGGTCCTTGGCGTGCTCCATGTGGACGAGCTTGAGCTTGTGCATCGTCCAGTCGTGGCGCTCGGCCTTGGACTTCGTCTTGCCGAAAACCTTGTCGACCGCGAGCGCAACGTTCTCGTAGCAGGTCAGCCACGGCAGAAGACTGTGGTTCTGGAATACGACCGCGCGATCCGGGCCGGGCTCGTCGACCACCTGGCCTTCGAGGAAGACGACGCCGGTCGTGGCCTGGGTCAGGCCGGCGACGATGTTGAGCAGCGTCGACTTTCCGCACCCCGAATGACCGATGATCGAGATGAACTCGCTTTCGTTCACCTCGAGCGAGATGTTCTTCAGCACCTCGTTGGTGACGGCCCCGCGGGTGAAGCTCTTGTCGACGTGTTCGATGGTCAGGAATGACTTGGCCATGGGCTCGTCCTCACGCGTTGGCCGTGCCGCGGGTGACCGCGACGGCGATCAGGGCGACGATGCGATCGAGGATGAAGCCGACCGCGCCGACGTAGACGAGCGCGAGGATGATGTCGCTGATCCGCGACGAGTTCCACGCGTCCCAGATGAAGAAGCCGATGCCCACGCCGCCGATCAGCATTTCTGCCGCGACGATCGCGAGCCACGACAGGCCGATGCCGATCCTGAGCCCGGTGAAGATGTACGGAGCGGCCGCCGGCAGCATGATCTTGATGAAGTATTCGAGAGGGTTCAGCCGCAGGACCTGCGCGACGTTCTTGTAGTCCTGCGGAATGTTCCGGATGCCGACCGCCGTGTTGATGATGATCGGCCAGATCGCGGTGATGAAGATCACGAAGATCGCGGACGGCTCGCCGTCCCGGAACGCGGCGAGCGAGAGCGGCAGCCAGGCGAGCGGCGGGATCGTCCGCAGCACCTGGAAGACCGGATCGAGGCCGCGCATCGCCCAGACCGAGCCGCCCACAAGCGCGCCGAGCGCAACCCCGGCGACCGCCGCCAGCGCATAGCCGAGCGCGACGCGCTTCAGGCTGACGTAGAGCTGCCAGCCGAGGCCTTTGTCGTTGCCGCCATTGTCGTAGAACGGGTGGGCGATCAGCTCCCAGGTGTCGCTGACGACGCGCGACGGCGCGGGCAGCGACGATGTCGGCGAGGAGCACAGCAGCTCCCAGAGCAGCAGCAGCGCGGCGATCGTCAGAAGCGGAGGAATGATCGCCCGAGCGAGCTCCGTCAGCCGTGTCCGGGCGCGCGGGCCGAACACCGGCCGCGCGGCCGGCGCCGGCAGGCTCACGACCGTCCCTGCCGCGGAGGTCGGCGTCTTGAGCGGCGTCACGTTCGACGTCGCGGCGGCAATCTGTGTCATCGCATGTCTCCGGGGAGGGCGCGGCGAAGCGGGCGGCCGCCTCAGACCATGCGCTTGATGTCGAGGCTCGCGAGGTATTCGCCCGGGTTCTCGGGATCGAAGACCTTGCCGTCGAAGAACTTCTCGACGCCGCGCGAGGTCGAGGCCGGGAGGTCGGTCACGCCGAGCTCCTTGGCGGCCTCGCGCCAGAGGTCTTCGCGGTTGACCTTGTCGATCAGCGCCTTGGCGTCGGTGTTTTCGGGCAGGTAGCCCCAGCGCATGTCCTCGGTGATGAACCAGAGGTCATGGCTCTTGTAAGGATAGCCGGCGTTGTCCGCCCAGTAGTGCATCATGAACGGGCTGTTCTCGAGCACCGGCTTGCCGGCGCCGTAGTCGAACGTGCCCTTCATGCGCGCCACGGTGTCGGAGATCGGAGCGCCGATCCAGTTGCGCTTGGCGCAGATGGCGGCGAGCTCCTCCTTGTTCTCCATCTTCTCGCACCATTGCTGGGCCTCCATGACGGCCATCAGCAGAGCCTTGGCGGCCTTCGGGTTCTTCTCGACATAGTCGGCGCGCAGCGCGAACGCCTTCTCGGGATGCTTGTCCCAGAGCTCGCCGGTGGTGAGCGCCGTGTAGCCGATCTTCTGGTTCTTGAGCTGCTCGTTCCACGGCTCGCAGACGCAGAAGCAGTCCATCGTCCCGACCTTCATGTTCGCCACCATCTGGGCGGGCGGGACGACGATGGTCTGGATGTCCTTGTTGGGATCGACGCCGCCGGCCGCGAGCCAGTAGCGGATCCAGAGATCATGGGTGCCGCCCGGGAAGGTCATCGCGGCTTTGACGTCCTTGCCGGAGGCCTTCTTCTTCTCGAGCGCAGTCTTGAACGGCCTGGTGTCGAGGCCGAGCTTCAAATCCGCATATTCCTGGCCGACCGAGATGCACTGGCCGGCGACGTTCAGCCGGCCGAGGATCATCATCTCCGTCGGCCGGTTGTTCTGGGTCATCGCCCCGGTGGTGATGAGGTACGGCATCGGGGTCAGGATGTGCGCGCCGTCGATGCCGCCGCCGGCCGAGCCGAGCACGATGTTGTCGCGCGTGGTGCCCCAGGAGGACTGCTTGGCGACCTCCACCTCGGTCATGCCGTACTTGTCGAACAGCCCCTTTTCCTTGGCGACGAACAGCGGTCCCGCGTCCGTCAGCGCGATGAAGCCGAGCTTCGCCTTGGGCGTCTCCGGTCCCGCGGTCTGGGCGTAGGCGCCGGAGGGCAGCAGGGCGCGGGCGGCCAGCAGCGTGGCGGCCGCGCCAGCCCCGGCGCGCAGCACGGAGCGGCGGCTCGCGCCGCTCGTCAGGAGGGTCTTCACGTGGTCGGTCATCGTGGTCGGCTCCGTGAAGGCGCGCGCGCGCCGGCTCTGGCGGATCGCCCCGAGGGGCGGAGAACAAAAAAAAGCCGCTGACGAGGTGCGCGTTGGCGCAGTCGTTCAGCGGCGTCGCTGGCGGCCCATCGTTGGGCGGAGAGGTCCAAGGCGTCAGCGGCGACGCGAACCTGCGCGACTATTCATTCAAGCCGCGTGCCAACCGCTCGGACCGGCGTGGGAACGAGGATCAGAGGCGTTTTGCGCGCAAAGGAAATCAGCGGTCGCCGCGCTGACGCCTGTCGGCGCGGCAGGCCTGCGCGTTCGCTGCGCGAAAATTGTGCGATGCCCCGGAGGGCGCCGAGCTCAGCCGGTGAACAGGCCCAGCGGATCGGAAACGTCAGGGGCGGCGGCGCCCATGGCTGCGTCATAGAGGTCGGGGCGGTAGACGGCTTCCGCGTCGCCCGCCTGCCCCTCGGGCGCCTGGCTCCAGCGGGTCATCTCGCCGTAGAGCCAACCGGCGTGGCGGAGGTCGGGCCGCATGGCGCCGCCGCGCGCGAAGATGAGGTAATCCGGCTCCTCGCGCTCCGCCCCGGCCGGGCCCGTCGGAAGGCGACCATCGAGCGCGCGGCGGATCAGCGGCTCCGGCACGTCGAGCATGTGGGGCGCGGCGAGCAGCCGGGCGGCCTCGGCATGGTTGCCCGGCTCGTCCAGCCATTCGCCGGCGCGGACGCAGGCGCGGACCAGCCGCGCCGTCCGCTCCGCGTCCTCGTCGAGCCAGGCCGACCTGACGGCCAGCACCTTCTCGGGGCAGCGCCGCACGAGATCGACCCCGAGATGCAGGATGCGGCCGATGCCGAGATCGACCGCGACCGAGTTCCACGGGGCGCCCACGCAAAACCCCTCGACATGGCCGCTCCTGAGCGCGTCGACCATGTAGGGCGGCGGGACCACCGCGAGCCGGACGTCGTCCTCCGGATCGAGGCCGGCCGCGGCGAGCCAGAGGCGGAGCTGGTAGTTGTGGGTCGAGAACGGAAAGGTCATGCCGAGCGTCGGCCGCTCGTCGCCGCGCCGGCGGCGCGCCCGCACGACGGCCGCGAAGGCGGCGCCGGTGGCCGCCGGGTCGCGCGGGTTCGCGCGCGGCGCGAGATTGGCGAGCAGCTCCTCATGGAGGTGCGGCGTCAGGGTGATGGCGTTGCCGTTCAGGCCGAGCGCCACCGGGGCGGCCAGCGACGCCCGGATGCCGCCCAGCCCGAGCGAGGTCGAGATGGCGAGCGGCGCCAGAAGATGCGCGGCGTCGAAATGACCGAAGGTCAGCCGGTCTCGGATGTTCGCCCAGGAGACCTCGCGGACGAGCTCGATCTCCAGGCCCTCATCGGCGGCGAATCCGCATGTCGCGGCGACGATCGGCGCGGCGGCGTCGACCAGCGGGATGAAGCCGATCTTCAGGCGGTCCGCGCTCATCCCAGAAGCTCCGCTGCGGTGACCACAGATTGCGCGATCTCGGAGATCTTCTTCTTCTCGTTCATCGCGACCTTGCGCAGCAGGGCGTAGGCCTGCTCTTCGTCGATGCCCTTCGAGCGCATCAGGATGCCCTTGGCGCGGTCGATGATCTTGCGCTCCTCGAGCTGCCCCTTGGCCTGCTCGAGCTCCGTCCGCAGCCGCGAGAAGGCGTTGAACCGGCTGATGGTCGTGTCGAGGATGGGCTTTATGCGCTCCTTCTTCAGCCCGTCCACGACATAGGCGGACACGCCGGCGTCGATGGCGCGATCGATCGAGACCGCGTCGGTCTGGTCGACGAACATGCCGACCGGCCTGCGCACCGCGCGGCTGACCTGGAACATCTGCTCCAGCACGTCCCGGCTCGGGTTCTCGAGATCGATCAGGATCACGTCCGGGTCGATGGCGTAGATCCGCTCCAGCAGGTTCACGTGATCGGAGATCAGCATGATGGCGTCGTGCCCCGCGGCGCGCAGGCCCTCCTCGAGAATCGCGGCCCGGACCGGGCTCTCGTCGATGAGCACGATCTTCACGGGCCGGTCCGAAACGGGCGGGCGTTCGGGCATCGATGTTCCTGCGCGCGGGACGAGGTCAGTCGTCGAGCGTGAAGTCGACGCGACGTCGCGCCCGGCTCAGGCGGCGTGGCGACCCGCGTCGGCTCCGTAATACGCGACGTAGCGTGGATTGATACACTGGCGCGGCAGAACGATCAGCACGTCGGTCGTGCCGAACGCATGGTCCACCACTGCGCCGTCCCCGATGAAGGCCCCGAGCCTGAGATAGCCCTTGATGAGGGGCGGCAGGGCCCGCAGGGCCGCGCGCGGATCGATGGCCTCGCGGGCCAGCAGGCGCATCTCGGCGCGCCGCGCCGCGACCGCCGGCGCCCGCCATTCCGGCGGAGCGGCGTGGAAGTGATGCAGATAGGAGAGCGGCAGCGCGAGCCGCTCCGGATCCGTTCCCTCGAGCGAGGCGCAGCCGATCATCACGTCGACGCCGTGCGCCAGCACATAGGCCCAGATGCCGTGCCACAGCAGCTCGACAGTGCGCTTGTCCCGGTAGGGCTCCAGAACACAGGATCGGCCGAGCTCCAGGAATGACAGCTCGGGGTGGCGGGCCACCAGACCGTCCACTTCGAACTCGCTGGCGCTGTAGAAGCCGAACGTCCGGTCGGCGACTTCGCCGCGCAGCAGACGGTATGTCCCGACGACCTTCGGCTTCGCGGCCCCGAAGGGAGACGCCGGATCGATCGCGCCGACCTCGAAGCCCTTGAGCCCCGCCGGAAGCCCGCCGGGCTTCGGCGCCCGCGATTGATGGTCCATGACCAGCAGGTGGTCGCACACCGCGTCGAACGGGTCGGAGTCGCGGCGGGCGAGCCGCGCCGTCATGCTGGGCGCGGCCTGCATCTCCTCGAAGAAGACGCGGTATCGAAGCCGCTGCGCGCGGCGGATTTCCTTCGCGGTCTCCGCGAGCCTGATCTCAAGCGAGCCGATCCGCCCGAGCGGCTGCGCGAGGCGCGGCCCCGGGGAGGGCTTTGGTCGGAAACCGAAGCCGACGGCCGGAGCTTCGAGGCCGGCGGCGGCGGGCGGGAAATCAATCGGATCTGTCGACATGAGGCGCCTCCCCAAGGGGACGTCTCATGTCCCCGATGTCCGGAGGCGGCGGGAACCATCGCCTTCCGGGGGCCGAATTGGTCCCGCGCAAGGAGGAGCATATTCGCCGCACAGGCGTGTGACAACGCAGGCCAGCGGCGTCGCCGCCGCGTCAGGCGACCCGCGAGCCGTTGCCCTTCAGGGGCGCGAGCGCCTCCGCCAGCGCCTTGCGCTCGAGCGGTTTGGCCAGGACGTCGTTGATCCCGGCCGCAAGCGCCGCGGCGCGATCGTCGGGGCCGGCGTTGGCGGTGACGGCGAGAAGCAGAGCCGGCCGTCGACCCTCGGCGGCCTCGATCGCGCGGATGCGGCGCGCGGCGCCGCAGCCGTCGAGCTCCGGCATGCGGAGGTCAAGCAACGCCGCGTCGTAAGAGCCTCCTTCGAACGCCGAAACCGCCGAGAGGCCGTCGGCGACGTGGTGGGCCGTGTGCCCGAGCCTGTTGAGGTGGGCGATCGCGATGAGCGAACTCACGGGGTCGTCCTCGGCCAGCAACACCCTGAGCCCGCCCGCGCCGGGCGCCGGGGCTGGCTCGGCCGGCGTCGGCGCCGCGGGACGGTTCGAGGGCTGCGCGATCAGCCGGTTGTCGAGCGACGCGGCCCGGACGGGCTTCACCAGATAGCCGTCGAAGCCCGCCGAAAGCAGACCGGCGAGTTCCCCCCGTTCGGCCGGGGTCACCAGAACGATGACGCGCCCCACGCCGGCGGCCTTGGCCGCGGTCGCGCGCGCAGGCGCCAGGCTGTCGATGAGAACGGCGTCGTAACCCGGCTTGATCTCGTCTCGCATGGCCGCGAGCTCGGCCTCCGCGCCCGCGTCCCGCAGCCTTTCGGTGAGCCAGGGGCCGGTGAACGGCGCATCGGAGACCACCAGGACGCGGCGTCCTGCCAGGGGAGCGCGCACGTCGAAGGACGGCGCATCCCCTGCGCGCCGCAGCGGCAGGCGGAGCATGAAGGTGGCGCCGGCCCCGGGCCGACCTTCGGCGGCGATCGAGCCGCCCATCGCAACGGCGAGCTGGCGGCTGATCGCGAGACCGAGGCCCACGCCGCCCGTGGCCGGGTCCGGGGCGTCGCGGGTGAACTCCTGGAACAGCCGCTCGGCGTCCGCCGGCTCGAAGCCCGGTCCGGTGTCGACGACCGAGAACCTCACCTCATCATCGAGGATGTCGAGCCGCAGGCCGACGCCGCCCTGAGCGGTGAACTTGATGGCGTTGCCGGCGAGGTTGAGCAGGATCTGGCGCAGACGTCCCGGGTCGCCGCGGAGCCTGGTCGCTCCTGGACCCGCCACGCAGGCGAGATCGAGACCCTTCGCCTGCGCGCGCGGGGCGAGCAGTTCGGCGACGTCCTCGAGGAGGTCGACGGGATCGAACGGTTCGTCCTGCAGCGTGAGCCCGCCCGCCTCGATGCGGGAGTGGTCGAGAATCTCGTCCACCAGATCGAGCATGGCGGCGGCCGACCGCCTGACGGCGTTGGCGTAGGTTCGCTGATCCGGCGCCAGCGGGGTCTCGAGCAGCAGATCCGTGGTGCCGATCACGCCGGACAGCGGCGTGCGCATTTCGTGCGTGACGTTCGCCAGGAACCGGGCCTTGGCCCGGTCGCCGGCTTCCGCCGCCTCGAGCGCAGCCTCGCGCGCGGCGCGGGCGTGCTGCTCGGCTTCGGTCGCGCGCCACAGCGCGTCCTGCAGGCTCTCGAGCTCCGCCGCCGCCGCGGCGCGGGAGCGCCGAAGCGCGCGCCGTCCCAGCGCCGCCGCCGCAAGCGCACCGACCGTCAGCCCTCCCGCGAAGGCGGCCGCCATACCGAATGCCACGCCACCCTCCACGTCCGGGCGCTCCGTTCCCGCCCGAAGGGGCCTGAGCCTAAACGCCACGCGTTTAGGAAGCGTTGAAGGGGGCAGCTTCGCTTCGCCGGCTTATCGCTTCACCGACCGCGCGCGAACGCGGCGGCGGGCTCAGTCATCGCCGTCGGGGATCTTCAGCTGATGGCCGCAGGCCTTGCAGTGCACTGCGTCCGGCTCGTGGCGCATCAGGGCGCATTGCGGGCAGGAGAAGGTGACCTTCCGCGGCCGGAAGATCGCCTGCGCGAGGCGCACGAACAGCGAGATGCCGACGATCATCGCCACGACCGAGGTGAGCCGGCCCCAGGGCCCCGGCAGCGTCACGTCGCCGAAGCCCGTGGTGGTGACGGTCGCGACCGTGAAGTAGAGCGCGTCGACATAGCCCTCGATGCCGTCGGCGCGGTTGGCGAAGAAGGTGTAGACGAAGCCGGTGGTGACGAAGAGGAAGGTGGTGAGGTTGACCACCGCCCGCGTGGCGTCCTCCCAGTGCGCGTAGCCCGCCCGCCGCATCGGCCGCCACACGACCGGGCTGCGCGACAGGGTCCACAGTCGCAGCACCCTGAGGAAGCCGAGATTGACGATCCAGAGCGGCGCAAGCAGCGTGACGAAGATGAAGCCGTCCACCCAGACGTCCGGGCGCTTCAGCCAGCGCCTGAGATCGTCCGCCGCGAGCGCCCGCGCCGCGAGGTCGAGCCCGACCAGCAGGGCGATCGAATAGTCGAGCCAGAGGAAGACCGGGCCATCGCCGAGCAGCGGGGTGGCGAGGAAGAAGCCGATGATCGCGAGGTCGACCGCCACCACCGCGCACTGGAAGCGCAGCGCGGCGGGCGTCTCGCCATGATAGAGCCGGTTCAGCCGCCGCCGCAGGGGCGAGCGCGGCGCGGGGAGAGCAGGGACGCTTTCGAGATGGGACGCCATCGGCTCTGAGCTACAGCCGCCCGCGGCCGTCGCCACGCGCTATTGCCGCGCGCCCGATCACTCCCCCGTGAACGGGCCGATCGCCGGGCCGCGAAACGAAAACGGGAAGCGGTCTCCCGCTTCCCCGTTTTTCCTGTGAGCCCCGGAAGGCTTACTGGCGCCAGCCGAGCTGCGACGGCTCGCCGTTGCGCGCCGTGCGGGCGTTCCGCTCGTCGCGGGCCGCGTCGCGGCGCTCCGACACGGTCCCGGTGTAGCCGCGATCCTGCGTCTGGGCGATGGCCGCATGGCCCGGATAGGTTTCCTGGACGCGCGCCCAGTTGATGCCCGGATCCGCGAGCGCGGCAGTTGACGCCAGGGCGAGCGCGCCGGCGGCGATGACAAGGGTCTTCATGACCTTCTCCTGTTGTGCGGCGGCGTGGGCCCCACGCCGCGTGTTCCGCATAGTTAGTCGGGCTGCATGACGCCGGAATAGGCGCGGCCGCCTAACCTCTTTGCATTTTTGCTTGAGGCGAGACTATCGCGTTGCTCGGGCATAGCAACGGCTGACAGGCGGAAAGCATCGCCTGCGAATAATTTGAGCGCACGCAGAATCTAAGCAGTCGGAGAACCGTCTAAGCTTTGGGCGTGACGCTTTTCACGCCGCCGCGAGAGCAATCAGTCGATCACCCGGAGCGGCCGGGTCCCGAGCGGAGCGCCGGTCGCGGCGTCGATCGCCAGCGGATGGACCTCGGCGCCGGTCTCGGCGTCGACCAGCCTGGTCATCGGCGCCCCGCCCGCATGGTGCTTCCGCGCCCATGCGCCGAGCAGCTGCAGCACGGGCAGGAAGTCGCGGCCCGCCGCCGTGAGCACATACTCGTCGCGCGGCGGCCGCTCGCTGTAGCGGCGTTTCTCAAGAAGCCCGTCATCGGTGAGCGCCTTCAGTCGACGCGACAGGATGTTGGGCGCGACGCCCAGGCTGGCGCGGAACTGGTCGAAGCGCGTCGCGCCGAGCGCGGCGTCGCGCAGGATCAGCATGCTCCAGGCGTCGCCCACCCGGGCGAGGCCGCGGCCGATCGGGCAAGGCCCGCAGGAAAGTTTTTCAGCGTCCATTGCAAAAAGATATCGACTCGTTACCATAATGCAAGTGACGTATCGGCGTCGCCCACAGGAGACTCTTCCATGAATGCGGCAGTCCAAGGAACGGCGCTCATCACCGGCGCCTCCAGCGGCATAGGCGCGACCTATGCGGAGAAGCTTTCGGCCAGAGGCTATGACGTGATCCTGGTGGCGCGCGACGAGGCGCGTCTGCGCGCGCTCGCCGACCGGATCACCGCCGCCACCGGGCGAAGCGCCGAGACGCTGCGGGCGGACCTCATCGACCGGGCGGAACTTGCCGCCGTCGAGCGCCGGCTCGCCGAAGATGCGGCGATCACGCTGCTGGTGAACAACGCCGGCATGGCGCTTGAGGGCGGTCTGTTAGGCAGTCAGCCTGGGGCGATCGAGCGGCTGATCGCGCTCAACGTCACCGCGCCGACGCTGCTGGCTTCAGCCGCCGGCAAGGCCTTCGTGGCGCGCGGCCGGGGCGGGATCATCAACATCGCCTCGGTGCTGGCGCTGGCCCCGGAGGCGTTCGACGGCGTGTATAGCGGGTCCAAGGCCCACCTGCTGAACCTGTCGCTTTCCCTCGCCGCGCAGGTCGAGGACAGGGGCGTCCGGGTCCAGGCCGTACTGCCGGGCGCGACGCGCACAGAGATCTGGGAGCGCGCCGGAAAGGACGTGAACGCCTTCCCGCCCGAGATGGTGATGGAGGTCAGCGACCTCGTCGAGGCGAGCCTGGTGGGATTCGAACGCGGCGAGACCGTCACGATCCCGCCGCTCGCCGACGAAGCCCAGTGGACAGCGATGAACCAGGCGCGACTCGCAATGGGGCCGGGCCTGTCGCGACGCGAGGTGGCGGCCCGCTATCTGGGCCCAGCCCAGGCGAGCGCCGCCTGAGGACGCGGTCAATCGGTGGAGGTGAGCCGCTTGCGCTCGGCCCGGGAGAGACCGGAGTTCAGTCGGGTCAGCACGTAGACCACCAACGCGACGCCGAACCCGGCCATCAGGAACAGTTCGAGCATTCCCATCATAAGCTACTCCCCTGTCAGGAGGGCGACCCCGACCGGCCGCCCACACCTGTCTTTGAGCTTGGGCCGCCCACCCTGATGACAAGCGCGCGGCCCCTTATGCCCTTGCGGGAGCGTTAATTTTCTCCGCGAGGCTCGCTCGCGCGTCCCGAACAGAGACGCGCGAGCGCCCAGGAGGTATCCCAGCGCCTGCTCGCTACTCCGCGGCCTGATCCATCTCCTTCTGGGCGATCCGCCCGGAGAGCACCTCGTCGGCCGTGGCGCGGTGGTTCTTCACCGAACTCGTCCACTGCCCCCAGACCGAGCCGTCGATCTTGTCGCCGTTCCGGCCGAGGTTCTGCAGCCGGCGCTGGTCCTCTTCGGTCAGCACCTGCTTGGGAAGGGGCTGAAGGTGCGCGACGTCAGCCGCCGACATTCCCAGCCCCTCAGCGACGCGGCCGCCATACTGGTCGTGCACCAGGAAGAAGTGCCACAGCATCCGCTCCTGCACGTCCCGTTCGCACTGGCCGAGCTGGTCGATCATGTTGTGCACGAGGTCGTCGCGCTCCCAGTCCATCATCGTGCAGAAGCGCGCGCGGGCCTGGACGTAGTCATTGCGGCGCTCGATCACGCTGCGCGTCAGCCGGCCGTGGATCTCCGGCGGGTTGTTCGGCGCGTCCTCGGCGCTCTCGCTCAGACCATTGTGGATCGACGGCTCGAAATTGACGTGCGGGTTCTGTCCGGGGGCCACATCCCGGCGGAACGACATCTGGCCGCCGGTGAGATTGGTCGCGACATTCGCGTGCTTCGGCTGGTTGACCGGCAGCTGGAGATAGTTGGTGCCGACGCGGTACCGCTGGGTGTCCGAATAGGAGAAGGTGCGGCCGACCAGCATCTTGTCATCCGAGAAGTCGAGGCCGTCGACGAGCACGCCGGTGCCCATCGCGATCTGCTCGTTTTCGTTGTGATGATCCTGGACGTTGCGGTTGAGCGTCATGACGCCGACGTGGCGGAGCGGGAAATCCTTCTCGGGCCAGATCTTGGTGTCGTCGAGCGGGTCCCATTCGAGCTCCGGATGATCATGGTCCTCCATGATCTGGACATACATGTCCCACTGCGGATGGTCGCCGCGCTCGATGGCCTGGTACAGATCCTTCGAGGCCGAGCCCAGGTCCTTGCCCTGCACCTTCTCGGCCTCCGCGGCGGTGAGGCTCGCCACGCCGCAGCGCGGATGGAAGTGGTACTTCACCAGGACGGTGTCGCCCTGCGCGTTGACCATCTTGTAGGTGTTGACCCCGAACCCTTCCATGTGGCGGTAGCTGGCCGGGATGCCGCGCGGGCTGAACAGATGCGTCAGCATGTGCATCGATTCAGGCGTCTGGCTCATGAAGTCGAAGATGCGGTTCGGCTCCTGCCGAAACGTGATCGGGTCCGGCTTCAGCGAGTGGATCACGTCCGGGAACTTGATCGCGTCACGGATGAAGAAGATCGCGAGGTTGTTGCCGACGAGGTCCCAATTGCCGTCCTCGGTGTAGAACTTCACCGCGAAGCCGCGCGGATCTCGCGCCACCTCGGAGGAGTCGCGGCCGCCGATCACGGTCGAGAAGCGGATCGCGAGGGGCGTTTTCTTGCCGGCCTCGCTGAACAGCTTGGCGCGGGTGTATTTGGACGCCGGCTCGTCGCCGATCTTGCCGGTGACCTCCAGCTCGCCGTAGCAGACGAAGCCGCGCGCGTGGACCACGCGCTCCGGAATCCGCTCGCGGTCAAAATGGGTGATCTTCTCGAGGAACTGATAGTTCTCGAGCGTGGCCGGGCCGCGCGCGCCCACCGTTCTCTGCGACTGGTTGTTGTGGATCGGGTGGCCTTGGCGGTTCGTCAGGGTCTTGCCCTGAGACGCATCACCCGTGCGGTTGCGGTCATCGCCCATCTCGTTCCTCCGGTTTCGCGAGCTGCGCCGTCCGCTCCCTTCCGCCTCGAGGCGATCGTGGGGCGCGGATCCCGCCGACCCGATCCATAGGAAACGCGGGCGGGCGAGCTTTGTTTCCGCCTGCCTGAATCGTGATCTGGCCACCCGAGCGCCCACCGGCTAAAGCCCGGGCGGAGCAGGAAGACACCGATGGACGCCGGCGTGCCAGACCTTCAGACCGTGGTGCGGGAGATCGCGCAGGAGATGCGCGAGCGCACGGATCGCGGCGAGGTCGCGAGCTACATTCCGGAGCTCGCCCGGGTCGACCCCTCAGCGTTCGGGATTGCGGTGATCGACGCTGACGGGGAGGTCGCGGCCGGCGGCGACAGCGACACGCCGTTCTCGATCCAGAGCATCTCGAAGGTGTTCACGCTGACGCTCGCGCTCGGCAAGGCCGGCGACCGGCTCTGGCGGCGCGTTGGGAGGGAGCCCTCGGGCAGTCCGTTCAACTCCATCGTCCAGCTCGAGAACGAGCGAGGCGTCCCGCGCAACCCGTTCATCAACGCCGGCGCCATCGCCGTCACCGATCTGATCCTGTCCGGTCATCAGCCGCGCGAGGCGCTCGGCGAGATCCTGCGCTTCATGCAGTTCCTCGCGGACGATTCGACCATCACGATCGACAAGGCGGTCGCGGCATCGGAGCAGCGCACCGGCTTTCGCAACGCGGCGCTGGCGAACTACATGAAATCCTTCGGGATCCTCGACAATCCCGTCGCCTATACGCTCGGCGTCTATTTCCACCACTGCGCGATCGCGATGTCGTGCCGCCAGCTCGCAATGGCGGGGCGCTTCCTGGCCTATTCGGGCCGCAATCCGTCGACGGGCCTCACCGTGGTGCCCCCCGAACGCGCGCGACGGATCAACGCGATCATGCTGACCTGTGGCCATTACGACGGCTCGGGCGAGTTCGCCTACCGGGTCGGACTGCCGGGCAAGAGCGGCGTGGGCGGCGGCATCCTGGCGGTCGCGCCCGGCAAGGCCTCCATCGCCGTGTGGGCCCCGGGGCTCGACGCCTCGGGCAACTCCCATCTCGGCCGGATCGCGCTCGAAATGCTGGCCAAGCGCATGGGCTGGTCGATCTTCGGCTCGTGATCGTTCGAGGCGCCTGCGCTCCACGACTCGCGGGGCGTGGCCGCTCATCTTTGCAACCTTCCTCGCCGCCCTATGCTGGACGCAGCGGCGCACAGACCGTCCAGCAAGAAGGACAAGTGAGGACATGCTCAAGCGATTGTTTTCCGCCGCGGCGCTGGCGGCGCTCGCCGCCTCGCCGGCGCTCGCGGCCGAGGTCACCGAGGCGACGCCCGTCAACGCCACGCCCGACAAGGTCTGGGCCACGATCGGCGGGTTCTGCGGGATCGCGAACTGGCACCCGCTGGTCGAAGCCTGCCAGCTCTCGACGCAGGGCGGCAAGAACATCCGCACGCTCAGCCTGAAGGGCGGCGGCGCCATCGTGGAGGAGGAGGTCGGCCGCGACGACGCCCGCATGGCGTACAGCTACCGCATCCTCGAAAGCCCGCTGCCGGTGGAGAGCTACGTCTCGACCATCCAGGTCGAGCCGTCGGGTTCGGCGGGCTCCACGGTCACCTGGACCGGCTCGTTCCAGCCGAAGGGCGCGAGCGAGGCCGACGCCAAGACCGTCATCGACGGCATCTACGTGAAGGGCCTCGCCGGCATCGTCGACAAGAGCACCTGAGTCTGATCGGCCGGAGCGCCCCGCGCTCCGGCCGCCGGGCCCGTCAGCCTCCCCGGAAGATCTCGCGCTTGCCGGCGTGGTTCGCGGCGCCGACGATGCCTTCCTGCTCCATGCGCTCCATGAGGGAGGCGGCGCGGTTGTAGCCGATCTGGAGACGGCGCTGGATGTAGGAGGTCGAGGCCTTCCGGTCCCGCAACACGACCGCGACGGCCTGCTCGTAGAGGTCGCCGGACTCCTCGCTGAACTCGCCGGCGTCGAACACCGCGGCGTCCGGCTCCTCCCCCTCGCCGGCGGCCTCCTCGTCATCGGCGGTGACCGCCTCGAGATATTCGGGCCGGCCCTGCAGCTTGAGATGGTCGACCACCTTCTCGACCTCCGCATCGGCCACGAACGGCCCATGCACGCGGGTGATCCGGCCGCCGCCCTGCATGTGCAGCATGTCGCCCTGGCCCAGGAGCTGCTCGGCGCCCATCTCGCCGAGGATGGTGCGGCTGTCGATCTTGCTGGTGACCTGGAAGGAGATCCGGGTCGGGAAGTTCGCCTTGATGGTGCCCGTGATGACGTCGACCGAGGGCCGCTGCGTCGCCATGATCAGATGGATCCCGGCCGCGCGGGCCATCTGGGCGAGCCGCTGGATCGCGCCTTCGATGTCCTTGCCGGCCACCATCATCAGGTCGGCCATCTCGTCGACGATGATGACGATGTACGGCAGCGGAGACAGGTCCATGACCTCGTCTTCGTAGATCGGCTGACCGGTCTCGCGGTCGAAGCCGGTCTGGACCTGGCGCGTGACGGTCTCGCCGCGCGCGGTCGCCTCTGCGGCGCGGGCGTTGAAGCCGTCGATGTTGCGCACGCCGAGCTTCGACATCTTCTTGTAGCGGTCCTCCATCTCGCGGACCGCCCATTTGAGCGCGACCACCGCCTTCCGGGGGTCGGTCACGACCGGCGTCAGCAGATGGGGAATGCCCTCATAGACCGAGAGCTCCAGCATCTTGGGGTCGACCATGATCAGCCGGCATTTCTCGGGCCGGTGCATGTAGAGCAGCGACAGGATCATGGTGTTGATGGCGACCGACTTGCCCGAGCCGGTGGTGCCAGCCACCAGCAGGTGCGGCATCTTGGCGAGGTCGGCGATCACCGGCTCGCCGCCGATCGTCTTGCCGAGGCACAGGGCGAGCTTGTGTTGGGTCGCGCCGAAGGCGGGGCTCTCGAGGAGCTCGCGCAGAAACACCGTGTCGCGGCGGGCGTTCGGCAGCTCGATTCCGATGACGTTGCGGCCCTCCACCACGGCGACGCGGGCCGAGATCGCCGCCATCGAGCGGGCGATGTCGGAGGCGAGCGCGATCACACGGCTCGACTTCACGCCAGGCGCGGGCTCGAGTTCATAAAGGGTGACGACCGGACCGGGATTGGCGTCGATGATCTCCCCGCGCACGCCGAAGTCCTGCAGGGTCTGCTGCAGCTTCACCGAGTTCCGCTCGAGCGCCTCCTCCGAGTGCTCCTCGTTGGGCTCGTTCTCGGCGGGAAGCGCCAGCAGATCGAGCGGCGGGAGCTCGTAGACGTCCGAGCTCTTCGCGGCCGCGCGGGGCGCCGGCTGCGTCGACGGGGCAGGCGCTGCCGCGGGCGCCGGCCGGCTTGCGGCCTCCCTGGCCTCGACGGCGGCGACCGGACGGCGCGCCGGGGCCGGCGTGGCCGGCGAGACGGGGGCGACCGGCGCGGGCTTGGCCTCCAGAGGCGCCGGGGGAGGGGCCGCCGGACGCGGCGCCTCCGTTCCGCCGAAGGAGGCCCGGTAGGTGACCGGCGCAAAGCTCGCGAAGGGCTGGCCCAGCGAACCGGTCAGGAAGGAGCCCACCGTCGCGCTCGGCGCCTCGGCGCGATCCTCTTCGGGGGTCGCGTCGGGCCGGTTGTCCTGGATTTCGGTCCGCAGCGGCGCCGGCGGCTCGCCGACGCGGATCGCATGCTTGAGGCGACGGATCGTCTGGGGCGCCGTGCGGCGCGGTCCGGCCTCGCCCTCGAACGCCATGCCGGACATGGCTTCGGCGGCGGCCTCCGGCTCGATCGGGTGGGCGGCTTCGGGAATCGAGGGCAGGCGGTGGCGACCGCGCAGGATGCTGTCCGGGGTCCGCGTGAAACGGGTGTTCGGGCCGCTCGCGAACGGACGCAGCCAGCTCGGGATCGGAACGCCGGTCGGGCTGCTTTCGGGCGCGGGCGGAACCGGCTCCTCGACGGGCTCCGCGGACCGGCGTTGCCGCAGCATGGCGTCCGGCGTGCGGCCGACGCGAACCTCTCCGGTGGCCCGCTTGGCCGCCGGTTTGACGTCTTCGGAAGCTGGCGGCCGCCCGGTGAAACGCATGACTCGCAACCCTTCTCGAAGCGGCCTCGACGCCGCTCTTTCCCGTCGCTCCATAAGGAATGGTCAGCGTTAACGAAGGATGGACCGGGCCCCGCGGCGCCCTGCTGTCCACAAGCCGAGGCGTCGGATCGCCGTCGACGAGCACATTGGAAGAATTCAAACAACGCGCGATATTTCCACCGCGCGGATGTCCGCGTGACAGACGTCCGGCCGCCAAGAAGACCGGGCGCAGGGAGGAGCTACGGGATGATACGAACACTCGCGTGGGCGACGGTCGCGCTGGCGATGTCGGCCGGAGGGGCGGTCGCGCAGGACGCCGCCGCCGGACAGAAGGTCTTCGCGCGCTGCAAGGCGTGCCACGAGGTCGGCCCGGACGCAAAGTCCAAGGTCGGCCCGGCCCTGCAGGGCGTTGTCGGGCGTCCGGCGGGAAGCGTCGAGGGCTTCGCCTATAGCGACGCCATGAAAGCCAAGGCGCCGGAAATCGGCGCATGGGACGAAGCCAAACTGTCGGCCTTCCTCGCGGATCCGAGCGGCTATCTCGGCGGCCCGAGCAAGATGACCCTCAAGGTCCCGAACGAGAAGGACCGGCAGAACGTCATCGCCTATCTGGCTACGCAGAAGTAGGCGGCGGCGTCCGTCACGGCCGGGGCTCCGGCCGTGACCCGCTAGGCCATACGGTCGAGGGTGCGGCCCGTTTCCGGGGCCGTCTGGGCTTTGCCTGTCTGAGCCGCCTCGGCGACGAGGTCGGCCATCGCCTGCTGCTGCTGATTCGCGATCTTCAGGGCCGCCACCGCGAAGCCGTCGCGGGTCTGCCGGGCGACGCTTGCGATCGCCGAAGCCGCGAGAGAGCTCATGTCCATCAGGGTCGCTCCGCGAGTGACCCCGGACGTTGGGCCGCGCGGGTTAAAGAACGGTTGAACCGTCGCGCGCGTCCGCCCGGAAGCTCAGCGCGTGGGAACCGGGTGTTCGCCCCGATAGTCGTAGAAGCCCCGCTGCGTCTTCCGGCCGAGCCAGCCGGCTTCGACATATTTCACCAGCAGCGGGCAGGGCCGGTACTTCGAATCCGCGAGTCCGTCGTGGAGGACCTGCATGATCGACAGGCAGGTGTCGAGGCCGATGAAGTCGGCGAGTTGCAGGGGGCCCATCGGGTGGTTCGCGCCGAGCCGCATCGCCGTGTCGATGGCGTCGACCGAGCCTACGCCCTCGTAGAGCGTGTAGATCGCCTCGTTGATCATCGGCAGAAGAATGCGGTTGACCATGAAGGCCGGGAAATCCTCGGACACCGCGACCGTCTTGCCCAGCTTGTCGATCAGCTGCTTCGCGGCTTCGAAGGTCTCGTCTTCGGTCGCGATGCCTCGGATCAGCTCGACGAGCTGCATCAGCGGCACCGGATTCATGAAGTGGATGCCGATGAAGCGCTCCGGCCGGTCGGTCGAGGCCGCCAGCCGGGTGATCGAGATCGACGAGGTGTTGGTGGCCACCATCGCGTCGGGCTTCAGCGACGGGCAAAGGTCCGAGTAGATCTTGCGCTTGATCTGCTCGTCTTCGGTCGCCGCCTCGATGACGATGTCGCAGTCGCCCAGCGCCTCGTAGTCGCTGGCGAGAGTGATGCGCTTGAGCGCCGCCTGGCGGTCGTCGTCGCTGATCGCGCCCTTGCCAGCCTGGCGCTGCATGTTGGCGTCGATCACCGACAGGCCCGCCTTGGCCCGGTCCGGCGAGATGTCGTTGAGCGTTATGTCGAGCCCGGCCAGAGAGCAGACATGCGCGATGCCGCTGCCCATCTGCCCTGCGCCGATGACGCCGATCTTACGAATTTCCATCGGCATGATGCCCGTCTGACCGTCCATACTGACCCGCGCCGGGACGATCGCCCGGCGCGGCGCGATCTTACGTGCCGCGCCGCACAATGCCAGCGTCGCGACCGTCGCCCCTACGAAAGTCTGGCGCCTGGTGCGCCAGATACGTCACTTCCGCGCTTTGGCCAGCTCCTCGCGGAGCTCCGGGACAGCCTGGAACAGATCCGCCACGAGGCCGTAGTCGGCCACCTGGAAGATCGGCGCCTCCTCGTCCTTGTTGATGGCGACGATCACCTTCGAATCCTTCATGCCGGCCAGATGCTGGATCGCGCCCGAGATGCCGAGCGCGATGTAGAGCTCCGGCGCCACCACCTTGCCGGTCTGCCCGACCTGCTGGTCGTTCGGAGCGTAGCCGGCGTCGACCGCAGCGCGGCTCGCGCCGATCGCGGCGCCGAGCTGGTCGGCCAGAGGCTCGACGACCTCCTTGAACTTGTCCGCCGATCCGAGCGCGCGGCCGCCCGACACGATGATCCTGGCGGAGCCGAGCTCCGGCCGGTCGGACTGGGTGAGCTCCTCGCCGACGAAGGTCGAGAGCCCGGGGTCGGCCGCCGCCGCGATCTCCTCGATCGCCGCGGAGCCGCCGTGACCGGTCGCCTGGAAGGTCGAGGTGCGCACCGTGACGACCTTCTTCGGGTCGCTCGACTTCACCGTCTGGATCGCGTTGCCGGCGTAGACCGGCCGCTCGAACGTGTCCGGCGCCTCGACCTTCGAGATGTCGGAGATCTGCATCACGTCGAGCTTGGCGGCGACCCGCGGCAGGATGTTCTTGCCGGTGGTGGAGGACGACGCGACGAGCGCGTCATAGCCGTCCATCAGGCCGAGGATCAGCTCCGCGATCGGCTCCGCGAGGCCATGCGCGTAGCTCTCGTGGGAGGCGACCAGAACCTTCTCGACGCCCTCGAGCTGCGCGGCCTGCTCGGCGGCGGCGCGCGGCGCCTTGCCGGCGACCAGGATGTGGACCGGCTCGCCGATCTGGCGCGCGGCCGTCAGCGCCTTGGCGGTCGCGTCGCCCAGCGCGTCCTCGTGGTGGTCTGCGAACAGCAGGGTCGCCATGTCAGATCGCTCCCGCTTCGTTCTTCAGCTTCTCGACGAGCTCGGCCACCGAGCCCACCTTGGCGCCCGCCTGACGCTTTGGCGGCTCCACGGTCTTGAGGACCTGCAGGCGCGGCGCGATGTCGACCCCGAGATCGGCCGCGGACTTCTCGTCCAGCGGCTTCTTCTTGGCCTTCATGATGTTGGGCAGCGAGGCGTAGCGCGGCTCGTTGAGGCGCAGATCGGTGGTGACGACGGCCGGCAGCTTCAGCGAGACCGTCTGCAGCCCGCCGTCGACCTCCCGCGTCACCTGGACGGTGTCGGCCTCCGGCGAGACCTTGGAGGCGAAGGTGCCCTGCGGCCAGCCGAGCAGCGCGGCGAGCATCTGGCCGGTCTGGTTGCAGTCGTCGTCGATCGCCTGCTTGCCCATCACCACGAGGCCGGGCTGCTCCTCCTCGACGATCTTGACCAGAAGCTTGGCGACGCCGAGCGGCTCGGTCGGGCCATCGGTCTTCACCAGGACGCCGCGGTCGGCGCCCATGGCGAGGCCGGTGCGGATCGTCTCCGCGGCCTGCGCCGGGCCCACCGAGACGATGACCACCTCGGTCGCCTTGCCGGACTCCCTGAGCCGGAGCGCCTCCTCGACGGCGATCTCGTCGAAGGGATTCATCGACATCTTCACATTGGCGAGCTCGACGCCCGAGCCGTCGGGCTTCACCCGGATCTTGACGTTGTAGTCGACCACTCGCTTGACCGGCACAAGTACCTTCATCGGGCCTCTTCACCTCAGGAGGATCATCGCGCAACGACGCGGAACGCATCGGCCAAAGCCGCACGGGCGCGCGGCCGCTTTCGGACGCCGGGCGGGCGAAAGCGCGGCGGACAGTAGGAGGCGGCCGGAGCCCAAGTCAACGCTGCGGCGCGACCTCAGAAAGTCGCAGAAAGCCTATGCGGGGCCCTCGACGGTCTCGTCGCCGCGCCGCTCGATGCGCGCCGCGAGATCCCGGTCGAACAGCTTCACCTCGGGCCGTTTCAGCGCGACCACCAGCACCGCGCCGGTGAGGAAACCGCCCACATGGGCCCACCAGGCGACCTGCTCGTGGCCCGCGAGCAGAGCGTTGCCGGCCTGGAAGACGACCCAGGCGCCGATGATCCAGAAGGCGCGCAGGCGGACCGGGAACCGGTAGAACACCAGCACCCAGACCTTCACCTGCGGATGCAGCATCACATAGGCCGCGATGACGCCCGCCACGACGCCGGACGCGCCGACCAGCGGCGCGTCCGCGTTGGCGGCGCCCAGCGCGTGGGCGAGCCCCGCCCCCACGCCGCACAGCAGCAGGAACGCGATGTAGCGCAGATGGCCCAGATCATCCTCGACATTGTCGCCGAAGGCCCTGAGGAACAGCATGTTGCCGACGAGGTGCAGCAGCCCGCCATGCAGGAATTGCGAGGTGATGAGCGTGGCCCAGGCGGGCACGACCGCATAGCCCTCAGGCAGCACCGCCTCGGAGAAAAGAACGCTCGGGATCAGGCCGAACGACACCACCGCGCCCGGATGAGCGGGGAGGATCCATCCTGATTGAACGAAGACGTAGACGAGGATGCACGCGGCCATGAAGGCGTAGTTCACCCAGGGCTGCCGGATACGGCGTACCGGGGCGTCGTCCAGGAGAGGGACGAACATGGCGGCGTCTCGTCTCGCCAGGCGCGATCGCCTGCGTCTCCGGGAATATGAAGACGCCCGCCTCAGGCTCCAAGGGGCCGACGCGGCCCGGAGACCGATCCTGGCGCTAGCGTGTCTTTCCGGGCGCCCAAAGCACGTCGCCGGCGCCGAGATTGGCGACGCGCGCGGCCACGAACAGGTAGTCCGAGAGACGGTTGACGTAACGCAGCGCCGCCGACGAGACGGCTTCGCGCGCCGCGAGCGCCGTCATCAGCCGTTCAGCCCGCCGCGCCACCGTGCGCGCCATGTGGAGATGCGCCGCGAGCGGCGTCCCGGCCGGGAGCACGAAGGATCTCAGCGGCTCGAGCCGGGCGTTCAGCGCGTCGATTTCCTGCTCGAGCCGGACCACCTGGCTGTCCACGATGCGCAGCGGCTCGTAGCCAAGATCCTTGCCGTCGTCAGGCGTGGCGAGGTCCGCGCCGAGGTCGAACAGCTCGTTCTGGATGCGGGCGAGCGCAGCCTCGATCTCGGGCTCGGCGGCCGCGTGAAGCCGCGCCAGGCCGAGCGTCGCGTTGGTCTCGTCGATCGCGCCGAAGCTCTCCACCCTCAGGTCGTGCTTCGGCCGGCGCGGCCCGGCGGCGAGGCCGGTGGTGCCGTCGTCGCCGGTGCGGGTGTAGATCTTGTTGAGCTTGACCATGGCGTCAGCGGCCCATGGCCCAGACGGTGATCATGATCACCACGATCGCCACGAACTGCAGGATGACGCGCCAGCGCATCAGCTTCTGCGACAGGTTCGGGCTGCCGCCGCGCGTCATGTTGAACAGACCGATGAGTAGGACGACCGCGACGGCGCCGACGGCGATCGGCACGGCGAAATTGGCGAGGAAGGTGGACATCGCGGCACTCTCGCGAGACGGACGGGACGGCGAAGGGTGAAGGTCTCAGCCGTTGAGGTGGAGGATCGACCCGTTGAGAACGGCCGCGAAGCTCACCCAGGCGAGGTAGGGATAGAGCAGCGCCGCCGCAGGCCCGTCTATCCGACGGAAGCGCACGATCGTCCAGACGATCGCCGGCAGCAGGAGGAGGATGTCCAGAAGCCCGAGCAAGGGGCTGCGGCCTGCGAAGAACGCGAAGGACCATGCGACGTTGAGCGCGAGCTGGACCGCGAAGGCCGTCACCGCGCCCCGCAGGGCCTCGCCTGACCCGCGCACGCAGACCCGCCAGAGCGCGATCGCCATCATGGCGAAGAGCAGCGTCCATACGATCGGAAACGCGACGTTCGGCGGGTTGAAGGGCGGCTTGCGCAACCCCTCGTACCAGGGCGCGATGTTCGGCGTCGTGGCGGCCGAACCGAGCCAGGCCGCGACGCCGCAGACGATCGCCGCCGCCGCAAGGATCAGCAGGGACCGCGACGACGTCCAGGAGGGGCGGACGATCTGGCCGGACGTCATGACATCACTCCAGGGTTGGCGATCGGGAGAGCTCCTATCATGTCCGCGCGCCGTCGGCCGTGACCTCGACCTCCGGCTCCTCCTGGTCGATCGACGGAAGCGGCTCGCCGTAGATGATCGCCTCGAACGCCCGCAGACGCTTGTAGACCGAGAGGAGCTCGACGATCGTCGTCCACGAGTTGATCAGGTACTGGAACGAGCTCCGCACCTGCTCGAAGGCGCTGAGGATCTGCTGCAACGGGCCAAGCGTGATCTTGCCCGCCACGATCGTCGGCGCCAGCACGATGTAGGGGAAGATGTTGTCGACCTGGAGATAGGAGATCCGGGCGACGTTGAAGTAGGCATAGTGGAAGTACAGGCGGAAATAGTTATGCCGGACCCAGGAGAACAACTCCTTCACGGTCTGCGGCTGCGCCCTCGTGGGATCGTCTTCGCCGTAGACCAGCTCCTTGCGGTAGGCGGCTTCCACGCGCTGGTTCCGGAACTGCAGGCCCGGCAGCTTGATGCCGATGAGGGCGAGAAAGCCGGTGCCGAGGATCGACCAGAGCAGCGCCATCACCACCAGCGGATGAGGGACGGAGCCGATGATCGGAACCTCGGTGACCGCCTCGGACAGCCGGACCAGGACCGGCAGGAACGCGATCAGCGTCATGATCGAATCGACGAAGCTGACGCCGAGCCCCTCGACGATCGTCGAGAACCGCATCGTGTCTTCCTGCACGCGCTGCGACGCGCCCTCGATATGCCGCAGCCGCGGCCAGTGCTCCATGTAGAAGTCGTTCATCGCGGTGCGCCACCGGAAGATGTAGTGGCTGACGAAGAACCGGGTGAGCACGCCGACCAGAACGGCGATCATCGCGATGCCCAGGAAGGCCGCGAGCTCGCCGTAGAACTCGCCGATGGTCACCGGCCGCGCCTTCGAGAGCGCAGCCTGCACGAGGTCGTAGAACGGCCCGTACCACGCGTTGATTGCGACCGAGACCTGCACCTGGAAGTAGGTGGTGAACAGAATGAACGCGGAGCCGAGGATCGACCACGGCGCCCAGGGATGGGGCGACAGCATCATCCAGGCCGCGGCGAACATCCCGACCGCCGCGGCGTAGTAGATGTAGAACCAGATGAACGGGCCGGTTAGGAACACGGCCGGCCCGATGACGGGCGGAGCGCCTGCCGCCGGATAGGAGAGGCCGATGACCTTCCCGAGCTCAGAGCCTCCCGCGAACCAGATCGCCGTGGCGATCGCCGTCCAGATCACGACGGACAGGAAGAACGGGCGAGGGTTGGGGAAGAAGGATACGAACACGTCGGCGCCGAGCCTCCGGTGAAAGCAGCGCATCGCGATAGACCCGCCGACCGGCGAGGGCAAATCACGCGGGGCCGACCAAGCCCGCGATGAGGACCGTCGGACCTGAAGAACTGCGCGGCGTGATCGGCCGCGGCCGCATGGCGACGGTCTACGAGCTCGCGGACGGGCGCGCGCTCAAGGCCTACCCGGCCCGGGTCAAGTCCGCCTTCGTGGAGCGCGAATACGCCATCACCCGGGCCGTCCGGGCGGCCGGCGGCCCTGCCTGGCGCGTGGACGAGATCGTCTCCTGTTTCGGGGGGCTCGGGATCGTCGGCGAACGCGTGGTGGGGGAGACCCTCAGCGCGCGTGCGCGCCGGTCGCTCACGGAAGCCGGCAGGGTCGCGGCGGCGCTTGCGGAGGCGAACGTCCTCGTCGCCCGCACCCGCCTGCCCGATCCCACCATCGTGGAACGACGCTGGCGCCCTGCGACCTACCTGAAGATGGGGACCTACAGACGTGACGTGATGGTCGACGTAGGCCTCTGCCACGGCGACCTCAACCTGAGCAACGTGATCCTCCGGCCCGACGGCGAACTGGTCGTGCTCGACTGGGCGCTCGCCTTCCACGGTCCCGTGGTGGCCGACATGTGCCGCTCCAATCGGAGCCTCAGGAAGACCCTGCTGCGCGGCGAGACGGGCCGCCTCTCCCGCCTCGCGAAACGCGCCGTCGCGCTGTGGCACCAGGTCCTGGTCTGCCGGGGCATGCGCTGGCCGATGCTCAAGCTCTGACCGTCTGGCGCGATCGCCGCGCCCGCGTCAGCCCTCGAGCAGCCGACGCGCGATGACCTGCGCCTGGATCTCGGCGGCGCCCTCGAAAATGTTGAGGATGCGGCTGTCGCAGAGCACGCGGCTGATCTGATACTCGAGCGCGAACCCGTTGCCGCCGTGGATCTGCAGCGCGTTGTCGGCCGCCGCCCAGGCGACCCGCGCGGCGAGCAGCTTGGCCATGCCGGCCTCCAGGTCGCAGCGGATGTCGCTGTCCTTCTCGCGCGCTGCGAAATAGGTGATCTGCCTCGCGATCTGGACCTCGGCGGCCATCATGGCGAGCTTGTCCGCGACGCGCGGAAAGTCGGCGAGCGGCTTCTTGAACTGGATGCGCTCCTCGGCGTAGCGCAGGCCGAGGTCGAGCGCCGACTGGGCCACGCCGACGGCGCGCGCCGCCGTCTGGATGCGGGCGCTCTCGAAGGTCTTCATGAGCTGCTTGAAGCCCTGGCCCTCGACGCCGCCCAGCAGGTTCTCCGCCGGGACCTCGAAGCCGTCGAAGGAGATCTCGTACTCCTTCATGCCGCGGTAGCCCAGGACCTCGATCTCGCCGCCTGACATGCCGCGCGCCGGGAACGGGTCTTCATCCGTGCCGCGCGGCTTCTCCGCGAGCAGCATGGAGAGGCCGCGATGGCCGGGCTCGTTCGGATCGGTGCGGACCAGAAGCGTCATCAGGTCCGCGCGCACAGGATGGGTGATCCAGGTCTTGGCGCCGTTGACCCGATAGACGTCGCCCTCGCGCGCCGCGCGCGTCTTGAGGCTCGCGAGATCGGAGCCGGTGTTCGGCTCGGTGAACACGGCCGTCGGCAGGATCGAGCCGTCCGCCAGCCTCGGCAGATATTTCTGCTTCTGCTCCTCGGTGCCGCCTCCCATGATCAGCTCGGCGGCGATCTCCGACCGGGTGCCGAGCGAGCCGACGCCGATATAGCCGCGGCTCAGCTCTTCAGAGACGACGCACATCGCCTCCTTGCCCAGGCCGAGCCCGCCATATTCCTCGGGAATCGTCAGGCCGAACACGCCGAGGTCGGCCAGCTTCTGGATCGTCTCGAGCGGAATGTAGGCGTTTGCGAGGTGCCAGGCGTGGGCGTAGGGCGCCACCTCGGCCTCCGCGAAGCGCCGCATCTCGTCGCGGAACTGGCCGTGGGTCTCGTCGAGCCCGGAATCGCCGAAGCCGGAACGCCCGTCGGCCTGCCGCATAAGCGCGGCCAGCTCCGCCCGCGCCTCCGCGGAGCCGCCGTCCGCGATCAGTTCCGCCCCCGCCTCGCCGAGCAGCTCCGCAGGCCGCGCGGGCGCCAGCCCGAGATCCTGCGCGCGCACGATCTCGCCCTGGTTCATCGGAATGCCCCCGATCACCTGCGCGAGATACTCCGCGGCGCCGACCCGAAGGATGGCCTCCTCGATGGCGCCGTAGCGGCCTTCCTTGGCCAGCCGCTCGCTCCACCGCAGCAGCTCGCGCAGCGCCATCCGGTAGGTCGCCAGCCAGGCGAGGCCGTGCCCGGCGCGCTGCTCGCGCTCGAGCGCGTCGCTGTCGATCCTGCCGTCACGGACCACCTTCGCCCGCACCGCCTCGGTCGCTTCCGCCAGAAGGCTGTCGAGCGCGGGCAATACGGCTTGAAGGCGGGCCGCCGGCGTCTCGGTCGAGGCGGCGGCGGCGGGCTGTGCGGCGGTCATGAATGTCGCTCCGGAAGGGTGCGCAGCCGGCCGCGAGGGGGGTCAGGCGGGCCGGCGCAACGTTTCGGCTGCATCCTCGTCATCGCGGGCCGCTGCGGCAATGCACCCTTCGGCGGACGCCGGAGCGCCTTTCGCGTTGGCCAGCACGACGCCTGCGGCCGCAAGTCCCATGCCAAGAAGCTGCACGGCCGACAGCGTTTCGCCGAACAGCAGGAACGCCTCGAGCACAGCCACCGGGGGCACGAGGAAGATCAGGGTCGCGACCCGCGAGACCTCGCCGCGCTTGATCATCGCGAGCATCAGCATGATCGCGCCGATCGACAGGACCAGCACCGACCAGGCCAGCGCGAAGGCGGCCGCCGGCGTCCAGTTCACGTGGAAGTCCTCCGCGAGCAGGGCCACCGGCGCGGTCAGCATGATCGCCCCTGCATATTGCAGGGTCGCGAGCGCCTTGAGGTCCATCCCTCCGAGCGACCGCTTCTGGTGCAGGGTCGCGGCCGCGACGGCCACCATGGCGAGCACGTTGACGCCGAGCGGGACGAGGGCGCCCGACAGATCGTTCGCCGCGGCGAGCTTCGGCGCGACCACGGCCGCGACGCCGATGAAGCCCAGGCCGACGCCGAGCCATCGCTTCGGGGTCAGCCGCTCGCCGAGCAGGGGACCCGCCGCCAGCACCGTGAACAGAGGTTGCAGCGCGGCGATCAGGGCCGAGACTCCCGCCGGAACGCCGTGGGCGATCGCCCACCAGACGCCGCCCAGATAGAGCCCGTGCAGCATCATGCCGTTGACGAGCGCCCCGCCCCACTCCGAGGGCCTGCGAGGCCAGCGCGTCCCGACCAGGAACGCGACGGGAGCGAGCAGGGCGAGCGCGCCGAGATAGCGCAGCGTCAGGAAGGTCAGCGGGCCCGCATGGGGGGCCGCGAACTTCGCGACGACCCAGCCGGTGGACCACATCAGGACGAACAGTGCGGGCGCGATCAGGGAGGGCATCTGGCGGTCCGGAGCAGCCGCGCTTTTCGCCCGCCGCGGCACTCCGCGCAACCGCGTAATGCTGATGGCCACATCACCGCCCCTGATGTGACGCCGGCGGCCGTCCGGCGCTCCCGGCCAGACTCCCCGCTTGCCCTCGTCGCGCTACATTCACGCCATGATCGCCAAGCCTCGCAACGCGGCCTTGCGGGTCGTGGACATCGTCTGGGAGGCGCTGAAGCGCTTCGATCGCGATGACGGCTGGGCGATTTCCGCGCACATCGCGCTGAACGGGCTGCTCGCGATCTTTCCGTTCCTGATCTTCGTCACCGCGCTTGCGGCTTTTCTGGGCGCCGGGCAGATGTCCGGACAGATCGTCCACATCATCTTCGACACCTGGCCCTCGGCGGTCGCCGCGCCCCTGGCCGGCGAAGTCGACAAGGTGCTCAACGAGCCGCGCGGCGGCGTGCTCACGATCGGCGTGCTGCTGACGCTATGGGTCTCGTCATCGGCGGTCGAGGCGCTGCGCATCGCGCTCGGGCGCGCCTATCACTGCCCCACGTCGAAGCCGATCTGGCTGTCGCGGCTGCAGAGCGTGTGGTTCGTGGCGCTGGGGGCGCTCGGGCTCGTGGTCGTCGCGGTGCTCATCGTCCTTTGGCCGCTCCTCTGGAACTTTGCGATCAACCACCGCTATCTCGGCTGGCTCGTCGCCTTCGAGCTGGCGAGCAACGTCCTGCGATACGCCGTCACCATCGTCGTGCTGGCGATCGCCCTGATCGCCGCGCATCTCTGGCTGCCGGGCGGCCGGCGGAAGCTGGTGGACGTGCTGCCCGGCGTGGTCATCACGATCTTCCTGTTCATCGCCGGCGCGACCATCTTCTCGATCTATATCGCGCGGTTCGCGAACTACGCCTCGACCTATGCGGGGCTCGCCGGAGCGATGACGGCCGTGGTCTTTCTCAATGTCAGCGCGGCGCTGTTCATCCTGGGCGCAGAGTTCAACGCCGTGCTGATGGAGCGCCGGAAGGGCAGGGCCGCCGGATGTACGAACCCCAAGAGCCGCGCAGCCGCCGAGCGGATCGGCGGGCGCGGGCGTCCCAACACGGGCGCGGCGTCGGCTTGAGGCGCACTGCCGCTGCTCTGGCCGGCCCGGCGCGCTAGCGCCGCGCGAGACGCAGCTTGCGGGTCTTGAGGATTTTCGCCTCCAGCGCCCGGATGCGCGCTTCATGCGCGGCCCAGAACCGGGCGTTGTCGGCTGCGGTGTGCCGGCCGGGCCGCCATCCGAGATAGGGCCCGGAGCGCCGGGACGCCGCCGGCCGCTGCGCCGGCTCCGGCGGGATCGCGATCTCCGCCACCGGTCCGGCGCCGGCCGCAAGAGGTGATCCGAGGGCGGCCAGATAGCTCTTCGCGCGGGCGCAGTAGCTCACCGAGAGCGGCGTCATCCGCTCCTCGCGGTGACCTGCGCGGTACTTCATCAGGGCGCGGCAGACGTCTCCGTTCGCAAGCCGCCAAGCCTGCGCCAGATAACGCACCGCGAACCGGGCGTTCGTCGCGGGATCGAACAGGCCGAGCGCGCCGCCCGAATGGCCGAGCATCTCGGCCGTGGCGGGACGGATCTGCATGAGCCCGATCTCCCCGACGCCGCCGACCGCAGAAGGGCTGTAGCCGCTCTCGATCTCCGCCACCGCTTCGGCGAGCTCCGCCGGGAGGCCCTGGCCGACCGCTTCGCGCCGGACAAGCGCCACGAGGTCGGCGCGGCTCATGACCGCCGGCTCCGGAGGCGCGGCGGATTCCGACGCCTGCTGCGCGCGACCTGGCGCGGCGGCGGCGAGGATCAGCGTGAACGCAAGAAAGGTGAGGCGCATCGCACCTGGCTCCGCAAGACCGCAGGATAGCCGAGCGGGGGTTAAGAACACATAGGCGGGCGCCCCGGCGGAGACGCTACGTATGTTCCCCTATTGTTCTTGACAGGCGCAATGGCGTCGATACTCTCGCGGACGACAGAAGCCGAGGACTGCGGCATGGTCGTATGGGTCTCCACCGTCGCCTTCGAGGGCATCGAGGCCCGGGCGGTCGACGTCCAGGTCCAGGTGGCCCCGGGCCTGCCCGCCTTCTCGATCGTGGGCCTGCCCGACAAGGCGGTCACCGAAGCGCGCGAACGGGTGCGTTCCGCGCTTACGGCCGCAGGGCTCGCCCTGCCGCCGCGGCGCATCACCATCAACCTCGCGCCCGCCGACCTTCCCAAGGAAGGGGCGCATTTCGACCTGCCGATAGCGCTGGGGCTGATGGCGGCGATCGGGGCGGTGCCGCATGACGCGCTGAGCGGCTGCACCGTGCTTGGCGAGCTCGCGCTCGACGGCACCATCGCGGCGGTCGCCGGCGCGCTGCCGGCCGCAGTGGCGGCGCACGCGCGGGGCCATGCGCTGATCTGCCCGGAAGCCTGCGGGCCGGAGGCGGCCTGGGCGAGCTCGGACCTGCCGATCGTCGCGCCGCGCTCGCTGATCCAGATCGCGAACCATCTCAAGGGCGTGCAGGTTCTGGCGCGGCCCCGCCCCGGCCTCCCTGAGGCGAGCGGCCCCGTCGCCGACCTGCGCGAGGTGCGTGGCCAGGAGACCGCCAAACGCGCGCTCGAGATCGCGGCTGCCGGGGGGCACAATCTGCTGTTCTGCGGCCCGCCCGGCGCGGGCAAGTCGATGCTGGCCAGCCGGCTGCCGGGCCTGCTGCCGCCGCTGGAGCCCAAGGATCTGCTCGAGGTCGCGATGATCCGCTCTGTCGCGGGCGAGCTCGCCGGGGGGCGGCTGACCAACAGGCGGCCGTTCCGGGCGCCGCATCATTCCGCCTCGATGGCGGCGCTGGTCGGAGGCGGCGCACGGCCTCGCCCCGGCGAGATCGCGCTCGCCCACCAGGGCGTGCTGTTCCTGGACGAATTGCCGGAGTTCTCGGCCCAGGCGCTCGACGCCCTGCGGCAGCCTCTCGAAAGCGGCGAGGCGGTGATCGCCCGCGCCAACCACCGCATCTCCTATCCGGCGCGTTTTCAGCTGGTGGCGGCCATGAATCCGTGCCGCTGCGGCGGCGGGGACGGCCATGTCTGCCGCCGCGGGCCGCGCTGCGCCGCAGAATACCAGTCGCGGGTGTCCGGCCCGCTGCTCGACCGGATCGACCTGCGGCTCGACGTGCCGGCGGTCAGCGCCGCCGATCTGATGGCGCCGGGCGCGGGAGAGGACAGCGCGACCGTCGCCGCCCGCGTGCTGGAGGCGCGGCGGCGCCAGGCGGCGCGGCGGGAGCGGCTGGGGCTTCCGGGCTCGTTCCTCAATGCGCATCTTCCGGTCTCGGCCGTCGAGGACGCCACGCGCCCCGACGCGGCCGGCCGCAAGCTGCTCGTCGAGGCGGCGGACGCGCTGCGTCTGTCGGCGCGCGGATATCACCGCGTTCTCAAGGTCGCCCGGACCATCGCGGACCTCGACGGCGTCGAGTCGGTCGGCCGCATCCATCTCGCGGAGGCGCTCGCCTACCGCGCCTCGCCGGAGCCTCAGGCGCGCGCCGCCTGAAGCTCTCCTCCAAGCCGGAACACGACGCCTTCGTCGCCACGAAGCCGGAGCGGCCCGGCGGGCTCCGGCCCGCTGCGGTCGAGATGGGTCGAGAGCAGCGTCTCGGCGCCCGCGCCTGGATGCGGGATCTCCACAGGCGACGGGCCGAAGTTCAGGGCGACCAGCAGTTCCTCGTCGGCTGACCGCCTGCGGAAGACGAGCACGTCGCCCTCCGTCCGGTCGCCCTGGTAGCCGCCTATGGCGAGCGCCGGATGCGCGCGGCGCAGCGCAAGCAGCGCGCGGTGCAGAGCGAGCATGGACCGCGGATCGGCCTCCTGCGCTGCGACGTTGAGGGTGGTCGTGTCGTTGAGCGGCAGCCAGGGCCGTCCCGAGGTGAAGCCGCCCGTCGGGCTGTCGTCCCACGGCATCGGCGTCCGCGCGGGATCGCGGCCGTGGCCAGGCTCGTTCCGCTCCCACGGATCCTGAGCGAGTTCGTGCGGCACGGGGACGTCCGCAAGCCCGATCTCGTCGCCGTAGTAGATCGTCAGCGTGCCCCGCAGTGTGAGCAGCAGCATGGCGGCGACGCGCGCCTGCGCGGCCCCGACTCGCGTCGCGATCCGTTTCTGGTCGTGATTGCCGAGCACCCAGTTCGGCCAGCCGCCGGGCGGCAAGGCGCGCTCGTACTCGTCGATCAGACGCCCGATCGCGCGGGCGCTCCACGGCGCGAGAATGAGCTGGAAGTTGAACGGCAGGTGGACCCCCGAGAGCCCCGGCCCGTAATAGGCGACGAGACGCTCGACCGGCAGGTAGATCTCCCCGATCAGCACCCGGTCCTCGTAGCCGTCGACCACGGCGCGCATCTCGCGGATGACGTCCAGCACCTCGTCCTGGTCGGCCGAGTGCACCTGCAGCAGCCGATTGATGTCCGGCTGCCCGGGCCCGAAGGCCGGGTTTGGCGGGTTATCGCGGAACTGCGCGTCCTTGATCAGGTGCCAGATGACGTCGACGCGGAAGCCGTCCACGCCGCGCTCGAGCCAGAACCGCATGACGTCCGCCATGGCGGCGCGAAGCTCGGGATTGCGCCAGTTGAGGTCCGGCTGCTGCTCCAGAAAGGCGTGGTGATAGTACTGGCCGCTCGCTTCGTCGAAGCTCCAGGCGCTTCCGCCGAAGTTGCTGATCCAGTTGTTCGGCGGCCCGCCGTCCGGCGCGGGGTCGCGCCAGATGTACCAGTCACGCTTCGGGCTCGATCGGCTGCTGCGGCTCTCGGCGAACCACGGGTGCGCTTCGGAGGTGTGGTTCGGGACGAAGTCCAGGATCAGCTTCAGGCCGCGGGCGTGCGCCTCCCCGATCAGCCGGTCGAAGTCCTCGAGGGTTCCGAAGATCGGGTCGACCCCGCAATAGTCGGCGATGTCATAGCCGAAATCCGCCATCGGAGACGGGAAGATCGGCGACAGCCAGATGGCGTCGACGCCGAGCCTGACGAGGTAGTCGAGCCGCCGCCGCACGCCTTCCAGGTCGCCGATCCCATCGCCGTTCGAGTCCTGGAACGACCTCGGATAGACCTGATAGATGACCCCGCGCTGCCACCACGCATGGCTCTGCATCAGATGTCGCTGCGGTCGAGCAGGTAGTTCAGCCCGCCCACGCGGAACCAGCGATAACCGTAGCCTTCCAGGACGATCCGGTGCCGGCCGTCCTCGTCCGCCTCGCTGTGGGCCTGGGCCAGCAGGTCGACGAGCCGTCCCGGCTCTCCGTCAGTTGGTCCGACCTTGAAGCCGACCTCCTTCGGCTCGGCGGCGAGGTTGTGGAGAATGACGACCGCGTTGTTGCGCCAGTCGTAGCGGAGCGCGAGCACCGCCTCGTCGGACGTCGGCAGGCTGACGCAGTCGCCCCAGCCGATCTCCGGCAACTCCTGACGCATGCGGATGATGCGCTCTATCCAGTTGAGGAAGGAGTTCGGGTCGCGCCGCTGCTGGGCGACGTTGACGGTCTCGAAGCCGAAGCCCCCGCCCGAGATCACCGGCAGGAACGTCTTGTCGGCCTTGCTGAAGCCGCCCTGCTTTTCGCTGGACCATTGCATAGGCGTGCGCGCGCAGTACCGCTCCGGCAGAGACAGATCGTCCCCCATCGCGATCTCGTCGCCGTAGCGCATGACCGGCGTGCCAGGCAGCGTGAACATCAGGCTGTAGGCGAGCTCAAGGCGCCTGCGGTCGCCGTTCAGCATCGGGGCGAGGCGGCGCCGTATGCCCCGGTCATAAAGCTGCATCGTCTTGTCGGGGCCGAACGCGTCGAACACCGCCTGCCGCTGCTTCGGATCGAGCCGCCCGAGATCAAGCTCATCGTGGTTGCGCAGGAATATGCCCCACTGGGCGGTGTCGTATTTCGACTGCGTCTCTTTCAGCGCCTCTGCGAGCGGCCGCGCGTCGCCCGAGGCCAGCGCGTAGAACAGCCGCTGGTTGACGTGGAAATTGAACATCATCTGCATGCGGTCGCCGTCGACGCCGAAATACTTCATGTCGTCCTCGGGCAGCACGTTCGCCTCGGCGAGGATGACGCTGTCGCCCTTCCGCCATTGCAGGAACTCGCGGAACGTCCGGAGCATCTGGAACTGCTCCTTGGGCGTCGTGACGTCCGGGCCTTTCTCCGCGATGACGAACGGCACCGCGTCCATCCGGAAGCCGCTGACGCCAAGCTGGATCCAGAAGCCCATGATCCGGAGGATCTCGGCCTGAACATGCGGATTGGACGTGTTCAGGTCGGGCTGGAACTCATAGAAACGATGGAAGTAATACTTCTTCGCGACCGGGTCTCGCGTCCAGGTCGTCTTCTGGACGCCAGGAAACACCATGCCCTGATCGGCGCTCTTGGGCTTCCTGTCGGACCAGACATACCAGTCGCGATAGGGCGACTGCGGGTCGGAGCGCGCCGACTGGAACCAGGGATGCTGATCGGAGGTGTGGTTGACCACGAGGTCGATCAGCACCCGCATGCCGCGCTGCTTCGCGGCGTGGGTGAACTCCACGAAGTCGCCGAGCGTGCCGTAGCGCGGATCGACGCTGTAGAAGTCGGAGACGTCATAGCCGTCGTCGCGCCCGGGCGACGCCTGAAACGGCATCAGCCATACGGCCGTGACGCCGAGACCGTGGAGATAGTCGAGCCGCCTCGTCAGGCCGCGGAAGTCGCCGACCCCGTCGCCGTCGGAGTCCATGAAGCTTTCCACGGAAAGGCAGTAGACGACGGCGTTCTTGTACCAGAGATCGGAGATCATCGCGCTCTTCCGGTGCCGCGCCCCGGTTAGCAACGCCGCGCCCGCCGGCCCGTTCCCCGCCGGCAAACTACCGCATCAGGCCGGCGGCCCTGAGCGCCCTCTCGATCGTCCCGCCGATGTCCGCGCCGCGAAACCGGCGCGCGTTGTCCGGCCTGGGCTCCTGGCGGCTCTCGCCCGCGCCGGAGGCGGCGGGTTCGGGCCGGCGGGCGACCGCCTGGCCGGCGGGCGCCTCATCCTCGGCGACGGCGCCCGAAAGGCCCCAGAACTTCGCGATGAGCCGGGTCGACGAGACGCCGACGTCGAGCATGTACGGGCCCTTGCGCTCGCCGAGCCGGGCGTCGAGCGGCGTCCCGTGGCCCATGCCGGCGATGACGTGCAGCTCCACGACGTCCCGCCCTCCGGCGCGCCAAACGCGCCGCAGGTGGCCGTCGGAGACCTCCTCGTGGAACTCGCCATGGGCGGCGCCGTGCACCTCGACCCACTGCTTCACGAGGTTCTCGGCGTTCTTCGGGACGACCGTCGTGTCCGCCGCCCCGTGCCAGATCGAGATCCGCGGCCACGGGCCGGCATGGGGCGAGCCCGCCCGAACGAGATCGCCGAGCTCGGCCGCGGAGCGGTCGCCGGGGCGCGACATGGCCTCGAACGCTTCGGGTATGCTCCGCGCCGCGCCGCATGGCAGGCCCGCGATCACGGCGCCGGCGGCGAACACTTCCGGATAGTCGGCGAGCAGGGCGCTCGCCATCGCGCCTCCGGCCGACAGGCCCGTGACGAAGATCCGGCTTTCGTCGATCCCGTGGCGAGCGACCATGACGGCGATCATCTCGCGGATCGAGCGGGTTTCGCCGAGGCCCCGCGCCGCGTCGGCGGCCAGGAACCAGTTGAAGCAGCGCTGCGCGTTGTTGGCCCGCTGCTGCTCGGGATAGAGCACCGCGAAGCCCTCGCGCTCCGCGAGCCGCGTCCAGCCCGCGTGGGAATCGTAGCCATAGGCGTCCTGGGTGCAGCCATGCAGCACCACGACCAGCGGCGCGCCGGCCGGAAGATCGCGGGGCGCATAGGCGAGCATGCGAAGCGCGCCCGGATTGGGCCCGAACTGCTCGATCTCCTGCAGGCGGCGCTCGCCGGACGCGGCGCCCGCGGGCCGTTTCGGGCGCGCGGCCGTCCATGCGTCCCAGCGGTTTCGCTCGCGCGGACCATGCCGGCCGTCCTGATCGCGTTTGGCCAAGGCCGCCTCCTGCTGCTGCGTTCGCGTCCTGTCGCGCTGCCCTGATGTGGATGCTGCATCGCGCAAAACAATGTTGCGTCGCAGCAACAGCGGCGTGCGGCGACGCTGGCCGCCGGCCATCATTCGGCCTCAGAGGCCGGGCTTGACGCCGCCGCGGCGATCGTGGACCAACGCCGCGACCGAAGGAGCTGACCGAATGGCCGACACGCCGCCCGACCGCCTGTCCGTGAATCCCGAGAGCGAGTTCTACGACGAGGCCGCTCTGGCCCGCGGCGTCGGCATCCGGTTCAAGGGCGTCGAGAAGACCAATGTCGAGGAATACTCGGTCAGCGAAGGCTGGATAAAGGTGGCGGCCGGCACGGCCCGGGACCGCGCGGGCAACCCCATGACGCTCAAGCTCAAGGGCGCGGTCGAGCCCTATTTCAGGGACGACGCCGACAGCGCCGGCGGCTGACCGCGCTCACTCGATCGCCACCACCTCGACGACGCCGTTCGGAAGCGTCGCCTCGTCTCCGACCGCCTTGCCCATCAGGGCCTGGGCGAGCGGGGCGATGTAGGAGACCGAGCCCCTGGCGGGATCGGCCTCGTCCTCTCCGACGATCCGGAAGGTCTGCCGGCGGCCGTCCTCCCGCTCGAAGGTGACGCGCGCGCCGAACGTGACGGCGGCGGGCGCCGGCGCGGGCGGAACGAGCTCTGCGCTCGCCCGGCGCGCCGCATAGTAGCGCAGGTCCCGCGTCGCCCGCGCCATCGCGGTCCGGTCGCCGGCGATGTCGCCTGCGGCCTGCGCGGCCGCATAGGCGGCGCGCGCCTCGGCGAGCGCGCGGTCGAGCTCCGCCAGGCCTTCCGGGGTCACCAGATTGCGATGGGGCGAGATCGGCCGGTCCGGCAGATTGGCCGCGACCGCCTCGAAATCCTGCTCCTTGGTGAAAGCGACGCTCATTCGACGTTCTCCGACCGCGACGACGTCCGGGACAGGTTCGCTTGACCCCCGCAGACGCCGCTCCCGTCCCCTCAGGCGCCTCCGGAAGACGCGCTTACCGGGGGGACCAGACGAGGGTGGGGGAGAGGAGCGCGAATGTCGAGGTCGCAGCGCTCCCGGCAGGTCGCGGAGGCCGCGACGCGGCCGGCGGTGACCCTCGCGACCTCCCTGTTCGGCGCCGCCGGCTTCGTCCAGCCCTTCTTCGCCGACCGCTCCGAGGCCTGCGGCTGCGCGCTGACGGTTCCGGACCACGAGGACTGAGCCCCCCGGCTGGGCGCCGGAACGGCGGACATGCGTCCGCGGCCCGCGCGGAAACGCGCGGTTGGGCGGTCGAGAAAAACGCCCCTCCGGGGAGGGGAAGGCGCGGGACGTCGGGTCGCCGCTCTGGGGCAGTGGGGATGCCGGCTTCCCGGCGTCCCGCGCGCGGTGTTTGGTGCGTCGCGTCCCCGCTCTCCGGCCGGCGCCGAGGCTGAGCTCCGCGCGGCCTTAAGGCGATTCCAACTCGCGTCCCGGTCGTAGTGCCGGGCGGACGGGAGCAGAGGCCCCGCCGTCTCCGACAGAGCCCCCGACGCGACGCCGTCCGGGAGAGGTTCGCGTAACCCCCCGCAGACGCCGCTCCCCGCCCCCGCGATCGCCAGACGCCTCCGGAAGACGCGCTTCCCCGCGGGCGGGGATCAGCGGAGGGTGCGGGAGGGGAGGAGGTTTGTCAAGGAATTTATTCCGCCATCCGACAAGGGTCGCTCTTTTCCCTCCCTCGCAGAGGGGAGGGTGGACGGGCGAAGCCCGGCCGGGTGGGGTGTCGTCAGGATCACCCGCCCGGTCCTCCCCGCGTCATGCCCGCGCCTTCGCGCGGGCATCCACGACTTCGGCTCAGGTCGCAGCGCTTCAAGGAAGTCGTGGATGCCCGCAAGCGGGCATGACGGCGAGATATCTTGGCCGGGTTCGGTTCTGGGTCCCGGCTCAAGGCCGGGACGCGAGGTGGAGCGCTACGCCCAGGGCCCCACCCGACCCCTCGCTTCCGCGAGGGGCCACCCTCCCCACGGCTTCGCCGCGAGGAGGGAGACGCGCGCCCCTTCCTTCTCCCTCCCTCGCAGAGGGGAGGGTGGACGGGCGAAGCCCGGCCGAGTGGGGTGGTCGCAGGAAAATCCGCCGAGCCGCGCTAAGCGCTATTCCCGACTCGCCAAGGTTGCAGGCCAACTTATACTCGCCGGCAGGCGGCGCCCGCCGCCTTTGGGGTCGGCGATGAAAATCTGGGTTCTCGTCAGCATGCTGGCGCTTGCGGGGCTGGCCGCGCCGGGCGCGCATGCGCTCGACCGCGCGCAGTACCAGGCGGCGGAGCGCGTCTTCTACAGCTATGAGGACAAGCGGCGTTACGAGCTGCCGCTTCTGCTCATCGCCGCCGGCCACTTCAACGCGATGAGCACCGGCGCCTTCGGGCCGCGCCTCTTCCGGTCGATCCAGTCCTACCAGAGCGCGATCGGCGCGCCCGCGACCGGCTGGCTGACCACAGACCAGTATTTGCGCCTGCGCGTCACTGGCTATGGCGCGATGTCGGCCTGGGGCATGGCCGAGATCGTCCATCCGCTCACTGACGCCAAGCTCTTCGTGCCGAAGAAGCTTGTGCCGCGCCAGCAGCCGACGGCGAACGGCTACGCGTTCGAATCCTATGACCGCTCGATCAGCGTCGACTTTTCTTTCTTCACGCCGTCCGAGCGGTCGCTCGAAGACGTCTATGCCCGGCTGACCTCGCCGGCCGGCGGTCGCCGCGTCGACTACAAGGTACTGCGCCCGGCGTTCATGGCGGTCGCCGGCGGGGTCGGCGATCGGGCGTTCTACGCCAAGTATCAGGTCGCGCGCGGCGGCATCGTCGGCTTCACGACGACCTGGGACCCGCAGAAGATCGAGCGCGGCGATCGCATCCCGAACCTGATGGCGAACCTGTTCTTCGCGCCGCTCTATGGCGGGGCGGACGCGGCCGCGCAGGCCGCCTATTCGCCGCCCACCGCGCCCGTCACTCCCACTCCGCCGGCCTCGCCTCCGGCGGTCGCGGAGGCCCCGAAGCCCCAGCCGCCGAGCGAGGCCGGGGGGACCGGGACGGGCTTCTTCGTCACGCGGACGCGGCTGCTGACGAACGCCCATGTGGTGAAAGGCTGCGCGGCCGTGACCCTGAAGGTCGGGCAGGAGCAGGCGTCCGGCCGGGTGCTGGCGAGGGACGAGCGCAACGACCTCGCGCTGGTGGAGAGCGACAAGCCGAACGAGGCGGTCGGGAAGCTGCGCGCTGGCGTGCGGCTCGGCGAGGACGTGGCGGCTTTTGGGTTCCCGCTGAATGGTCTTCTGGCCACCAGCGGCAATTTCACCCGGGGCGGCGTGACCGCGACCGCCGGCCTGCTGGACGATTCAAGCCAGATTCAGATCTCGGCCCCGGTCCAGCCCGGCAACAGCGGAGGACCGCTGCTGGACGAGAGCGGCAACGTCGTCGGCGTGGTGGTTTCGAAGCTGAAGGTGCTTCAGGTCGCGATGATCACCGGCGACTTCGCCCAGAACGTCAACTTCGCCATCAAGGCGTCGGTCGCGCAGACGTTTCTGGAGGCGAACAGTACAGAGTTCGAGACCGGCGCCGTGGGCGAGGCGCTGAAACCCGCGGACCTCGCAGCGAAAGCGCAGAGCGTGGCTACGGTGGTGGAGTGCAGGCTATGAGCTGGTGTATTCTCAATTGAGAATTTGCAAGCGCTACATCTTGCGAAACAAGCTAAAATCTTGGAAATTTAAGTATTTTCCAGATCTGGTTGACTTACTAGTTTATCTCTCAACGAGAAGAGCAGCGAGGCGCCTGCAGGGAGGGCAGCTTGGCGTTCTAATCGATAGCAATGTGCTTGGTCATAGCATCACGCACGAGACGGTGTGGGTCTCTACCGGTCCGAAAAAGTGGGGAGATAGCTACATAGACACCGGGTACGCAGCAAGAGTCTGTGTCTATGGGCCAGACGCTGATTCAGATGTATACAAAAACGTCATGTTCTTGCCGGGAATTGCGTCACTGGCAAGAGAAGGGCTGATTATTTTCTATACATCAGCGGAGTTGCGAGACGAACAAGATCGTCAGCCCATAGGCCGATTCCGCGGTTATGGACTTTTTGACCGCGGCCTTCTGCAGAACGTTGATATTAAAAGTATAGATGGATACGCCTTCCCCGCGGCAGGCTCCATTTGGAGCGGGCGTCCTAGCGCACGAGAGCAGCAGCAGTCGAGGCTAAAGAATCGTGAGAGCGATCCGCTCTATATCGCGTTGATCGAACAGATGGGTCGTAAGAATAATTTAGATGCTTGGCATATTTGTACTGCGGAAAGGCATAATCTCTTCTGCTTCCTTACGATGGATTTCAAATTAAGGCGCATCGTGGATGCGAACCTGCATAAGGAGCCTTTCCGAAGTATGCGGACACGCGTCATGACGCCGGCCGAACTCGGAGAATTCCTCGGCCTGCAGCCGATTAGACCCGCCTTATTTAGCTATCACGACGCTAGCTGGTTTGTGCGCCCCGATCTTCATCATTCGGATAATATTCGTAGACCTTTAAGATCGTATCGCAGGCGATCAGATAAGGACGTCTGAGCCGCCCCTCTAATGCGCCTCCTCCCAGTTCCCCGCCGCCCGCGCGTCCACCTGCAGCGGGACCCGGAGCGCCTGGGCGGGCAGCGGGGCCTGCTCCATCACGCGGCGGACGACGGGGAGCGTCGCCTCCACTTCCCGCTCGTCGACCTCGAAGATCAGCTCGTCATGGACCTGCAGCAGCATCTTGGCTGAGAGGCCCGCCTCCTTCAGCGCCGGGGTCATGCGGATCATGGCGCGGCGGATGATGTCGGCGGCAGAACCCTGGATCGGGGCGTTGATGGCGGCGCGTTCGAAATTGGCGCGCTCGGCCGGGTTCTTGGCGCGGATCTGCGGGTAGTGGCATTTGCGGCCGAACAGGGTGGTGACGAAGCCCTGGTCGCGGCAGGCCTGTTTTGTCGCCTCCATGTAGTCGCGGATGCCGGGGAAGCGCTCGAAGTAGGTCTTGATGTAGAGGCCGGCCTCCTCCCGGCCGATGCCGAGCTGGTTGGCGAGGCCGAAGGCCGAGATGCCGTAGACGATGCCGAAATTGATCGCCTTGGCGCGGCGGCGCGTGTTCGGGTCCATGCCCTCGATCGGCACGCCGAACATCTCTGAGGCCGTCATGGCGTGGATGTCGAGCCCGTCCGCGAACGCCTGGATGAGCTGCGGGATGTCGGCCATGTGGGCGAGGATTCGGAGCTCGATCTGGCTGTAGTCGGCCGAGACCAGCTTCTTGCCCTCCGGCGCCACGAAGGCGCGGCGGATTTTTCGGCCCTCCTCGGTGCGGACCGGGATGTTCTGCAGGTTGGGCTCGGTCGAGGACAGGCGGCCGGTGGTGGTGGCGGCGAGCTGGTAGGTGGTGTGCACGCGGCGCGTCTCGGGCTGCACATAGGTCGGCAGCGCGTCCGCGTAGGTCGCCTTGAGTTTTGAGAGCTGGCGCCAGTCCAGCACCTTGCCGGCGAGCTCGATCCCGGACGCGGCGAGCTCGTCGAGCGCGCTTGCGGGCGTCGCCCAGGCGCCGGTCTTGGTCTTCTTGCCGCCCGGCAGCTGCATCTTGCCGAACAGGATGTCGCCGAGCTGCTTTGGGGAGCCGAGGTTGAACGGCTCGCCGGCGAGCGCATGGATGTCGGCCTCGAGCGCGCCCATGCGCTGCGCGAGCTCGCCCGACAGGCGCGAGAGCAGCGAACGCTCGATCGCGACGCCCTCGCGCTCCATCGCGGAGAGCACGGCCGGCATCGGCCGCTCGAGAGTCTCGTAGACGGTCGTCATGCCCTCGGCGACGAGCCGCTGGCGGAACAGCCGCCACAGGCGGAGGCTGACGTCGGCGCGCTCGGCCGAATAGGCGCTCGCGCGGTCGATCGAGGTCTGGGCGAAGTTGAGCCGGGCGCGGCCCGTGCCGGTCACCTCCTCGAAGGCGATGCAGGCGTGGCCCAGATGGCGGCGCGACAGGTCGTCGAGCGCCTGGCCGCCGAGCCCGGACTCGAGCGCGTAGGACATCAGCATGACGTCGTCATAGGTCCGGAGCGTGATCCCGAGGCGGGACCAGGCGGTGAGGCCGTATTTGACGTCGTGGCCGATCTTGAGGATCGAGTCGTCCTCCAGCAGCTCCTTGAGCAGCGTGAGGGCTTCGTTGGCCGGGATCTGGCGCTCCAGCACGTCGCCCAGGTGGGAGGGGTTTTCGGACAGGAGGTCGCTCGCCGCCGAGATGTGGCCGAGCGGGACATAGGCCGCGCGGTTGGGCGCGAGCGCGAGCGAGACGCCGACGAGCTCGGCCTGCATCACGTCGGGGCCGGTGGTCTCGAGCGCGATGGCGACGAAACCCTGCTCCCAGGCGTCCTCGATCCATTCCCCGAGCCGGCCGACATCCGTGATGGTCTCGTAGGTCGAGCGGTCGACCGCGCCGGAGGCCGCCTCCTTGCGGAGTTTTTCGGCGAGCGCCTGCGGGCTGGCGGCCTCCGCCGACGCGCCAGCGGCCGGGACGGGGCGCGGCGCGCCCTGCGGCCGCGCGGCGGCCGGCGCGCCGTCGGGGGAGGGGGCTGCGGCCTCCTCGCGCTCGGCGCGCCCGGCCGACATCATGTCGGCGTCGGGCGCGACGCTCGAGACGTCGATCCCTGTCGCCTCGGCGACGCGCCGGGTCAGCGTGTTGAACTCCATCGCCTTGAGGAAGGCGACGAGCCGCGTCGGGTTCGGTTCGTGGACCGCGAGTTCTTCGAGCGGCGTGTCGAGCGGGACGTTGGTCTCCAGCGTGACGAGGCGCTTGGAGACGCGCGCGAGGTCGGCGTGCGCGATCAGGTTCTCGCGCCGCTTCGGTTGGGGGATTTCGTGGGCGCGCTCGAGCAGCGTCTCCAGGTCGCCATACTGGTCGAGCAGCTGCGCGGCGGTCTTGGCCCCGATGCCCGGCACGCCCGGCACGTTGTCGACCGAATCGCCCGCGAGCGCCTGCAGGTCTATCATCTTCTCGGGCCGGACGCCGAATTTCTCGAACACCTCGTCGGGGCCGATGCGCTTGTCCTTGACCGGATCGAGCATGGTGACGCCGCCGCCCACCAGCTGGAACAGGTCCTTGTCGGAGCCGACGATCGTGACCTCCGCGCCGGCTTCCGCGGCCAGCCTTGCGTAGGTGGCGATCAGGTCGTCCGCCTCGTAGCCGCCCTGCTCGAGGCAGGCGATCGAGAAGGCCGCGGTCGCCTTGCGGATCAGCGGGAACTGCGGGATCAGGTCCTCGGGCGGCTCGGAGCGGTTCGCCTTGTAGGTCTCGTGGATCTCCTTGCGAAAGGTGACCTCGGACTTGTCGAACACCACCCCGAGATGGGTCGGGTCGACCCAGCCGGCGTCGCGCAGCAGCTTCCACAGCATGTTGCAGAAGCCCGACACTGCGCCCACCGGCAGCCCGTCCGACGGACGGGTGAGGGGCGGCAGCGCGTGATAGGCGCGAAAGATGTAGGAAGAGCCGTCGACGAGGACGACATGGTCGCCTTTGGCGACCCCGCGGCTGGGCATGGAAAAAATCCGGGCGAAAGTTTCGCCCGGACTATAGGCGCCTCACCGGCGAAGGGAACGGCCAAAGCCGCTCCCTTCGCGACGAGATCACTTCTCGAGCGTGACCGTCTTGGCGGTGTCCGCCGACAGTTCGGTCTGGCCCGGCGTGTAGCCGTTGAGGCTCATCGTGTAGGCCGTCAGCACGTTGAGCTGATCGTCCGACAGGGTCCCCGGAGCGGTCTGGGGCATGTTGTCGTGGATCCAGGTGCGGATGTCGGCCCAGCTCTGGCCGCCGAAGCGGCTCTTGAAGGTGTCGCCATGCAGCGCCGGGCCCAGCGCGCCCTTGCCGTCCTTGGCGTGGCAGGTGCGGCAATGGGTGTTGTACTCGGTCAGGCCCTTCTTGACCTGGTCCGCCGTGAACGGACCCTCGCCCGCAAGCGCCGGCGCCGCGAACAGGGCCGACCCGACGAACAGGCCTGCAACAATCGTCTTAACGCTCATTAAGCGTTCTCCTCCGTCGCCTTTGATGAGGCAGCAAGGCCGGTAGCTATAGGACATTCGGTCCTATTGCGAAGATGTGATGACCTCAAAATTTTTCGGATTCCAGGGAGACAAAACGCCGCCCCAGGGCCGACGCGGTATGATGGCACCCCATTTCCTCGGTAACATGATACGTTGGTCGAAGCCGTGGCGAGAGGGCGGTCTTGGCTAATTCGGAAAGGCCGCGCTCGCGTTGTCCTTGGAGAGCGGCGCGTCGCCGGGCGCGACCCCGTTCTTCGACAGGATGTAAGCCGTGATCGGGTCAAGCTGGTCGTCCGCCAGCGAACGAGGAGCCGTCGGCGGCATCGTGGCGTGGATGTAGTCGCGGAGCTCGGCGACGGGCTTGCCGGCCCATTTCTGCTTGAACGCGTCGCCGATCAGCGCCGTCCCCTGTCCGCCTTCGAGGTTGGGCCGGTGGCAGGTGGCGCAGTGGTTGTTGAACTTCGTTTTGCCGTCAGCGGCCTGCTGTTCTGTGAACGGCCCAGGTTCGGCTGAGGCCGCGCCCCCGCCCAGCGCGACGATCATGATCAGTCCCGATAGCAAAGCCTGACGCTTCATCTCGCGTTCTCCACCCTTGTCTTCGCGCCGCCGCAGGAGGACCTAGCGCGGACTCTCGGGATGCGAAGGCTCAGGCCGAACGTCTTGGACTTATTGCGACCGCCCGCGCCGGCTCGCCGGCGGGAGCGCCCGTGCTCATCTCGCCGGCTGCAGGCGCGTTTCGGGCGATGGGCGCGGCCGGTCGATGTGGAACGCCCTAGGTCGCACGAACAGGAACGTGCCCCAGCCGGAGCGCATCACGGCCCAGTGCAGCGCGAGCGGCCCGACGACGCCAGCGATCGTCACGATGAGCGAGATCCACCCGACGTCCTGGATGACGCCCGACTTGATCAGCACGGCGCGGGTCGCGGCCATCGGCAGGAAGAAGGCCAGATAGACCGCGATAGAGCGTTCGCCCGCATAACGGAGCGGCTCCGCGGCCGTCGCGTCCGCGATCAGCGCGGCGGCGGCGACGATCGCGAGCGCCCCCGCGGTCCCGAGCGCGAGGCTCACGCCCGGCAGCGTGGCCACGCCCGCGAACACCGCTGCGCCGTTGATCAGCGCCCAGACCGCAAGGCCCAGCAGCGTGAGCCCGCGATGCTCGCGCGCCCAGTCGGCGATCCTGAAGATCGCGGACGCCCCGTACCAGCCAAGCAGCACATAGAACAGGCGCGCGCAGAACTCGTCCGGGACCATCCAGCCGGTGTGGATCTGGAGCGACTCCAGCAGCGCCGCGAAGCCGAGCGTCAGCCACCACGGCGCGCGTCGCACGAGCTTCGCGAACACGAAGAAGATCGGCAGCAGGTAGATGAACCAGAGCGTGCCGAACGGGTCGATCAGCGACAGCAGGAACTGGTGCAGGACGGCGCCCGCGCCTTCGTCCAGCGCGATCCCCGGCCATTTGAACGCGCCCTGGATCACCAGCCAGAGGAGGTAGAAGTAGGCGAAGTGCACGACCTTGCGGTCGAGATACAGCCGCCAGTCGCGGTCGATCACGAGCGCGAGGAACAGGCCCGAGATCATGAAGAAATCGGGCATGCGGAACGGCCGCGCGAACGCGACCGCGTAGTGCATGAAGCCTTCCGCGCCCGCCGCCTTCTCGACGCCCAGGGTGGAGTGCATCATCACCACCATGACGATGCAGATGCCCTTCGCGACGTCGACCCAGTCGACGCGCGGCTTGGGCGCGGAGGGCGCGCGCAGGGTGGCGGTCATCTTCGCCGACTTTCCCGAGAGTTTCCTTGATGCAGGATACGCTCAGAACCATACGCGAAGGTGAAGGCCAACCGCCACGAGGCCGGCCTCGCCCTAAGACGTTCTTAATCCTCAGACGACGGTGAAATCGGCCGCAGTGAGCGCGGCATGGTTGTCGAGGATGGCGAAGCGGACGGCCGCGTAGGTCCCGCCGGCGCCGTCGCGGTCGAAGAACAGCGAGCCGGACGCCTGATCGTAGATGATGCGGTCGTCGGCGTCGTGCGCGGCGGTTCCGGCATAGAACGCGCCGGCCTGGAGCGCCCCGGCCGCAAGCCCCTTGAAGACGCCGTTCTCCAGCCGGAACGAGTCATCGGCCGCGATGAAATCGGTGATGTGGTCGACATTCGAGGCGCCGAGCGCGGTCGCGAACGAGAAGGTGTCCTGCCCGCCGCCGCCCGTCAGGGTGTCCGCGCCTTTCCAGCCGTCGAGAACGTTGGCGCCCGAATTCCCGACCAGGCCGTTCGCAAGGTTGTTGCCGACCCCGTCCGCCGCGCCGTTCGAGGTCAGGACGAGTCGCTCGACATACTGGCCGGCGAGCGAGAACGACACGGACGAATGGACCTGATCGAACCCCTGGCCGTTCGCCTCGATCACCCGGTCGTCAAGCGAGTCGACTGTGTAGACGTCGTCGCCGGCGCCCCCCTCCATGGTGTCGGCGCCCCGTCCGCCGTCGAGAGTGTTGGCGCCCGAGTTGCCGACGAGCACGTTGGCGAGGCTGTTGCCGGTCGCGGAGCCGTCGTCGTCGCCGGTCAGCGTCAGGTTCTCGATGTACTGGCCGGCAAGCGAGTAGGAGACGGTGCTGAACACCTGATCGAAGCCGTCGCCGTTCGACTCGAGCGCCCGGTCTTCGAGATTCTGGACGTAATAGGTGTCGTCCCCGGCGCCGCCTCTGAGGATGTTCACGCCGGCGTTGCCCGTCAGCACGTTGTGGAGCGAGTTGCCGGTGGCGTCGACGCTGGCCGAGCCGGTGAGCGTCAGGGCTTCGACGAACTGTCCCTTGAGCGAGTAGGTCACCGACGAGAACACCGTGTCGTAGCCGGCGACATTGGCCTCGATCACGCGGTCGCCGGCGTTCTGGACATAGTAGGTGTCGCCGCCGGCCCCGCCCTGCATCGTGTCGGCTCCCGTGCCGCCGTCGATGACGTTGGCGCCGCTGTTGCCGATGATCCGGTTGTCCTGGCTGTTGCCGGTCGCGTTGACGTCCGCGGTCCCGGTCAGCGTCAGCCGTTCGACATACTGTCCGGTCAGCGCGAAGCTGACGCTGCTGTAGACGAGGTCGGTTCCGGCGCCCTTGGCCTCGACGACCCTGTCGCCCGAATGATCCACGTAATAGACGTCGTTGCCGACGCCGCCCTCCATTCGATCCGCGCCGCCGCCGCCGTCGAGCGTGTCCGCGCCGCCGAGGCCGAGCAGCGTGTTGGCCCCGTCGTTGCCGGTGATGCGGTTGTTGAGCTCGTTCCCGGTTCCCCTGAGGTTCGCCGCGCCCGTCAGCGTCAGGTTCTCGAGGAAGTCGCCGAGGGTCCAGTCGACCGAGGATTGCACGAGGTCGACCCCGGTCTCGGCCGTCTCGCCGAGGATCTGGTCGTTCAGGCTGTCGACCACATAGGTGTCGTTCCCCTGGTCGCCATACATGCGGTCGTCGCCGGCGCCGCCGTCGAGCGAGTCGTTCCCGGTTCCGCCGTAGAGATAGTCCGCGCCTCCGGCCGCGAAGATGCTGTCATTGTCCGCGCCGCCGCTGAGGTTCCAGTCGGCGACCTCGGAGCCGCGGATCACGTCGTCGCCGTCGTCGCCCGCGGCGTAGTCGCTGTCGCCCGAAACGATGATGAGGTCGTCGTCCGCGCCGCCGGACAGATAGTCGACGCCGACGCCGCCGATCAGCGTGTCGTTCCCGCCCTCGCCATTGACGCCGTCGCCCTCGCCGCCGCCGCCGTCCAGCCTGTCGTCGCCCTCGCCGCCGTTCAGCGTGTCGACGAGCGCGCCGCCGGTCACCACGTCGTCGCCGGCGCCGCCGTCGAAGTCGATGCGCTCGATCCCGACGATGCGCGTGCCGTCCGCCAGAACCTGCACGGCGTTCGGGCTCGCGATCGAGAAGGTCAGGCCGATGTCGCTGTCGCGGGCGAAATAGAGGATGTCCGTGCCGGCGCCGCCGTCGATCGTGTCCGCGCCGTCGCCGGCCCGGACCGTGATGCGGTCGTCGCCGCCGCCGCCTGAAACGCTGTCGCTTCCGGTCCCGCCCTCGATGTAGTCGAGCCCGCCGCTGCCGACGATCGTGTCGTTGTCCTCGTCGCCATAGGCGTAGTCGCCGTCGGCGCTCATCTGGATGCGGTCGTTCCCGGTCCCGCCATAGAGATAGTCGTAGCCGGAGGTGCCGATCAGGCTGTCCGCCCCGGCGTCGCCATAGACGTTGTCGTAGTCGCCGCCCGAACCGCCGCCGCTTAGCGTGTCGGCGCCTTCGCCGCCATGCAGCCGATCGGTCAGATTGCCGCCGATGACGCTGTCATTGCCCGCGCCGCCGGTGAAGTCGATCTGCTCGAAACGGATCAGGCGCGTGCCGTCGGCGAGCGTCTGCAGCGTCGCCGGGCTGGCGAGGCTGATGCTGAGGCCGACCAGAGAGGCGGTGCGGTCGAAGGACAGACGGTCGACGCCCGCGCCGCCGTCGATGCTGTCATAGCCGTCGTCGAACCGGACGTAGACGTAGTCGTCATTGGCCCCGGCGTCGATCGTGTCGTTGCCGGCGTCGCCATAGATCTGGTCCTGGCCGCCGCCGGCCGCGATCACGTCGTTGCCGGTCCCGCCATAGAGGTAGTCGTCGCCCGCGCCGCCATAGAGCGTGTCCCGGTCGGCGCCGCCGTCGAGCGTGCCATAGACCGCCGATCCGAGCCGCAGGACGTCGTCGCCGTCATTGCCGCGCAGCGCGTCGTTGCCGCCCGCGCCGCCGGACAGGCTGTCGTTCCCGCCCCCGCCCGAGAGATTGTCCGAATAGGCGCCGCCCACGACGGTGTCGTCGCCGCCGCCGCCGGTGAAACTCAGGACCTCGATCCGCACGATGGTCGTGCCGTCCGGCAGGCGCTGCATGACCTGCGGGTCGCTGATGTTGAGCGTGATGTCGGCGGTCGTGCTGCCGGCGTCGAGATAGAGCCGGTCGACGCCGGCGCCGCCGTCGATCACGTCGGCGCCGGTCTCGTAGCTGTAGACCGAGAAGTCGTCGCCGCCGTCGCCGCCGAGCATGGTGTCGGCGCCGGCGCCGCCATAAAGGTCGTCGTCGCCCAGGCCGCCGATCAGCGAGTCGTCGTCATTGCCTCCGGAGAGGATGTCGTCGCCGCCGAGCCCGTTGAGCGTATCGTTCCCGCCCAATCCGTAAAGGCTGTCATAGTCGTCGCTGGCGGTCGGGCTGTCGTTCCCTGTCGTTCCCGGGAAGTAGACCATGACTGAGCCCCGCCTGCACAGATCATGATCACCCGATCATCTTTGGCCCTGCGCAGCGGTACTATGGAGGGGATGCCCCGTCTCCGGCATCCGTAAGACAACGTAGAGCGGAGCGAGCCGGTCAGCGCGCCTGCGCCTCGAGGCGCACGGCGCCGGAGAGCGCGCGCCACATCAGCGGGGCGCCCGCGAGCGACAGCGCGCCGACCAGGCCGATCAGCGTCGACGTCGACAAGCCGGCCGCCTGAAGCCCGATGAGGATCAGAGAGCCGCCGACGATGAAGGCGGCGTTCAGCACGTTGTTGGCGGCGATCACGCGGGCGCGGTGGTCTTCCCCGGCCTCGGCCTGAAGGAACGCGAAGGCCGGCACCACAAACAGGCCGCCGCCAGCCGCGATGCCGAGCAGGTCGGCCACGATCCGCAGGTCGGCCGCGGAGCGCAGGAAGTCGCTCCACCCGACCGACGTCGCGGCCGGCGCCATGCCGGCTGTCGCGAAGGCGAGGTCGAGCGAGAAGACGCCGACGAGCGCGCCGCCGACCGGCGTCAGCCCGAGCCGGATGCGCCGCCGGCTGAGCTGCGCCGCCGCCAGAGATCCGATCGCGATGCCGACCGTGAACACCACGAGGAACAGCGTGACGAGGCTCTCGCGGCCGCCGAGCGGGTCCTTCACCAGCGGCGGCAGCAGCGACAGCACCACGGCCCCGACCAGCCAGAAGCAGCTGACCGCGATCGCGCCCGTCCAGAGGCGCGGCTGGCGCTTCAGGTCCCGCAGCAGCGCGGCGGTGCTGCGGGCGATGTTGGGGTCGATCCGCAGGCCCGGCGCGCGCTCGCCGCTCGGCGGGATCCTGGTCGAGAACACATAGGCCAGCAGCGAGACCACGAGCGTCACGGCCGCGATCGCCCACGGGCTCGCCTCGGCCACCATGATGCCGCCGCCCACCGTGCCGGCGAGAATCGCCAGGAAGGTCGCGCTTTCGATCAGCGCGTTGCCGGCGACCAGTTCGTCGCGCGCCAGATGATCGGGCAGGATGCCGTACTTCACGGGGCCGAACAGCGCCGAGAGGCAGCCGGTCAGGAACAGCGCCAGGAACAGCAGCGGCGCCGAGGCGATCAGGAAGCCGACAGCGGCGATCAGGGCCACGCCGATCTCGCCGGCCTTGGTCGCGCGCGCCACCCGCGCCTTGTCGTAACGGTCGGCGAGCTCCCCGCCGAGCGCGGAGAGCACGAAGAACGGCAGGATGAACAGCGCGCCCGCGAGCGTCACCAGCATCGGGCCGCTCGACCCGCCGAGCTGGAACAGGATCAGGATCGCCAAGGCGTTCTTGATGAAATTGTCGTTGAAGGCCGCAAACAGCTGGCAGGCGAACAGAGGCGCGAAGCGGCGCGAGCGAAGCAGGGTGAGCAACATTGAGGGTTCCGGCCCGGAGCGCAGGCCGCATGGTCTCCGGCGCGCGGGCGCGCAGGTCAAGCGCCGCTTGCCTTGGGAACGCCTGCGGCTAGTCTCCTCCCGGGCGATGGAGGCAGGCGGATGGCCACGCGAGGTTTCGGGGGACGGCGCACGCCGGCGGACGTCGCCTCACGCATTCCGCCCGGTCAGGCGCTGACGACCGGGTTTCCGGTGCTGTCGGCCGGGCCGACGCCGCGCGTCAAGCTGGCCGAGTGGTCCTTCACCCTCAAGGTCGGCCCGCGCCCGCTGGTGAAGTGGGACTGGGACGCCTTCAACGCGCTGCCGCGCACGCGCATCACGCGCGACATCCATTGCGTGACGACCTGGTCCAAGCTCGACACCGACTGGGAGGGCGTCACGATCGACGACCTGCTGGCCGCCGCCGGCTTCGCCGCGCCGCCGACGCCGTTCGTGCTGGCGCACGGCTTCGACGGCTACTCGACCAACGTGCCCTCGGCCGATCTGGTCGGCGGCAAGGCCATGGTGGCGCTGAGCTATGACGGCGCGCCGCTCGCGCCGGACCATGGCGGGCCGGCCCGCCTGCTGGTGCCGCATCTGTACTTCTGGAAATCCGCCAAGTGGCTGAGCGGCTTGCAGTTCACCGAGACCGACACCGCCGGGTTCTGGGAGCTGCGCGGCTACCACATGTATGGCGACCCCTGGCGCGAGCAGCGCTACCACGACGATCTGTGACCGCCCCGCTCGGCTGGCAGACCGCGCGCATCGCGGAGATCGTCCCGCGCGGCGCCCGGGTGAAGAGCTTCTTCCTCGCGCCGGAACGCCCGTTCGTCTTCAAGGCTGGCCAGCATGTCGACCTGCGGCTGACGGCCGAGGACGGCTACCAGGCTCGCCGCAGCTATTCGATCGCCTCCTCGCCCGGCCAGCCGGAGCGGCTCGAGCTTGCGGTCGAGAAGCTCGAGGACGGCGAGGTCTCGTCCTTCTTCCATGAGGTCGCGCAGGTCGGCGACGAGATCGAGCTGCGCGGCCCGATCGGCGGCCATTTCGTCTGGGACGTCGCAGACGGTGGGCCGCTGCTGCTCGTCGGGGCGGGATCCGGCGTCGCGCCCCTGATGGCGATGCTCCGCCACAGGGCCGACCAGGGAGCTGCGACGCCGGCGCTGCTGCTGCTCGCGAGCCGGAGCTGGGACGAGGCCCTGTTCCGGGACGAACTGATCGGCCTCGAGTCGCGACAGGACGGCTTCCGGCTCATGATCGCCACCAGCCGCGACGCGCCGCGTCGCGCGGGCGACCATGGCAGGCGCTTCGACCGGCCGATGGCGGCCGAGGCGCTCGCCGGGCTCCCCGAGGCGCCCCGGCACGTCTTCATCTGCGGCTCGAACGCGTTCGTGGAGGCCGCCGCGGGCGCCCTCCTGGACGAGGGCGTGGCGCCCGGGGTGATCCGAACCGAACGCTATGGCGGCTGAGGCCGCGGTTCGGTTTGACGGCAAGGACCGGAGCGCGCGCGGCGACCAGGCGCGCTATCGTCCGCCCTCGAAGCTTTGGGAGCAGGAGGCGACCATGGTCCTGACGACGGCTCGCGCCTTGACCGAGGAGGATCCGCGCTGGCGCGCCGTGGCCGCGCGCGACCGGCGCCAGGACGGCGCGTTCGTCTACGCCGTGCGCACCACGGGCGTCTATTGCCGACCGTCCTGTCCGGCCAGGCGCGCCAAGCCCGAGAACGTCTCGTTCTTCGCCGGCCCGGCGCAGGCGGCTCTGGCCGGCTTCCGCCCCTGCCGGCGCTGCGCGCCCGACGCCGGCGGCGTGGCCGAGACGGCCGCCGCGCGCGTGGCGCAGGCCTGCCGGACGCTTGAGGCCGCCGCCGACGAGCCGCCGGGTCTCGCCGCGCTGGCCCGGGAGGCGGGATTGAGCGCCTCGCGATTTCATCGGCTGTTCCGGTCCGTCACCGGCGTCACGCCGAAGGCCTATGCGGACGGGCTGCGGGCGGCCCGCCTGCGGGAGGTTCTGGGCGGCCGCGCGGGCTCGGTCACGGAGGCGATCTATGATGCCGGTTTCGGCTCGAGCGGACGGTTCTACGAAGCCGCCGACCGGCTGCTCGGCATGACGCCGTCGCAATACCGGGCGGGCGGCGCGGGGGCCGAGATCCGTTACGCCGTCGCGGACTGTTGGCTCGGCAGCGTGCTCGCGGCGCAAAGCGAGCGGGGCGTCTGCGCCATCCTGCTGGGCGACGCGCCGGAGCCGCTCCTGGCCGAGCTTCGCGGCCGGTTCCCGGGCGCCGTCCTGTCCGAGGCGAGCGAGGACTTCGCCGCCGTGACGGCGCGGGTCGTGGCGCTCGTCGAGCGACCCTCGGACGGGTTCGACCTGCCGCTCGACATCCGCGGCACCGTCTTCCAGCAGCGGGTCTGGGCGGCGCTCGCCGCCGTCCCGGCGGGCGAAACGGTGAGCTACGCCGAACTCGCCCGCCGCACGGGCGCCCCGCAGGCGGTGCGGGCGGTGGCGGGCGCCTGCGCGGCGAACGCGCTCGCGGTCGCGATTCCGTGCCACCGCGTCCTGCGCAGCGACGGCGGGCTCTCGGGCTATCGTTGGGGGGCGGACAGGAAGCGCGCGCTGCTCGACCGGGAGCGCGGCTGAGGCTCGCTCAGCGGTTGAGGTAGAACAGCACCAGCATCGAGTACACCAGTCCGGCGCCCCCGAAGAACCAGCCGATATGCACCTGCGGCGTGGTGGTGGACAGCAGGAAGGCGACCGAGAACAGCACCGCCATCAGGGCAAGCGCCGCCAGCAGCTCGAGCGCGTTTCGGATCATTGGCGGCATAGTGAGCACCCCGGTAAGCCGCGGGCGAGAATGGCGCCAGCGAGCGGCCTTGGCCATATCCGGAACCGGCTGGCGACGGCGGCCCCGCGTCGCGCTAGCATGGACCCGACCGTTTCCCGGGAGCGTTCGTGATCCGGATCCTGATCCTCGTCGTGCTGATCGTCGCCGCCCTCGGCCTGACCGATTCCCGTCAGCGGATCGGCCGGGCCTTGTTCGACGCCGGTTTGCCGCGGGTCGGGGCGTTCGTTCTGGGCGGGGCCGCATGGAACGGCGCGGCGCTCTACGAGCGCGGCCGTTACGCCGAAGCCGCCGAGGCCTTCCGCCAGGCCGACTTCCCCGGACAGGCTTACGACCTGGGGACGGCGCTGGCCCGCGCCGGCCGGCTGAAGGAGGCGGTCGAGGCTTTCGACGAGGCGCTGAGCCGCGATCCCAACGACGAGGACGCCCGGTACAACCTCGCCCTGGTCGAGTCGCTGATCCGCGTCAGGCGCGGCGATGGACCGGACGCGCGGAACGGCGCGCAGGCCGCGGCGACCGAGAACAAGCGCGGCGGCGACGCGCCGGCGGCCGCCGAGAACGACGTCGAGTCCGAGGGTCAGGGAGCGGCCGGCGATCGCGACTCCGGCAAGCAGGCGGAGGGAGCCGGATCGAGCAAGGCCTTCCGGGTCAGCCGCGGCGATCAGGGAAGCGCCTCCTCCCGGGCCGGCAAGGCGACCGGCTCGATCGGCGCGGCGCAGGGGCCGGGGCGCACCGGCGACGCCTCCATGAACGTCGCGCGCCAGACGTCCGATCAGCCGGCGCTCCACAGCGACAGCATCATGTACAAGACCGTCTACGCGTCGCGGCAGTGGCTCGAGACGTTGCCGGACGACCCCGGGGTCTACATCCGCCGGCGCTTCGAGCAGGAGCGCGAAGCCCGCCGCGAGCAGGGCCGCGCCGCGCCGGAGATGACCGACCCCTGGTGAGGCCGGTCAGGCCTTCAGGCGGTATCCGGTCTTGAAGATCCAGCGCACCGCGAGCAGGCAGGCGACCAGGAACACCAGCGTCATGCCCAGGCTGATCCCGACCCCGAGGTCGGAGCGGCCATAGAAGCTCCAGCGGAAGCCGCTCACCAGATAGACCACCGGGTTGAACAGCGTGACGCCGCGCCAGAACGGCGGCAGCATGTCGATCGAGTAGAAGCTCCCGCCCAGGAAGGTGAGCGGGGTGACGATCAGCAGCGGCACCAGCTGCAGCTTCTCGAAGCCATCCGCCCAGATGCCGATGATGAAGCCGAACAGGCTGAAGGTCACGGCCGTCAGGACGAGGAACGAGATCATCCAGATCGGGTGCTGGATCTGCAGCGGCACGAACAGCGCGGCGGTCGCCAGGATGATCAGGCCGAGCAGGATCGATTTGCTGGCCGCGGCCCCGACATAGGCGATCACGATCTCAACGTAGGAGACCGGCGCCGACAGCACTTCGTAGATCGTGCCCGAGAAGCGCGGGAAGTAGATGCCGAAGGCCGCGTTCGAGATGCTCTGCGTCAGCAGCGAGAGCATGATCAGGCCCGGAACGATGTAGGCCCCGTACGGGACGCCGTCGATCTCCTGGATGCGCGAGCCGATCGCCGCGCCGAACACCACGAAATAGAGCGAGGTCGACAGCACCGGCGACACGATGCTCTGCAGCAGCGTGCGCCAGGCGCGGGCCATCTCGAACAGGTAGATCGCCTGGATGGCGCGGAAGTTCATCGGCGGGCCCTCACCAGGTCCACGAAGATTTCTTCGAGCGAGCTCTGCCGCGTCTGCAGGTCGCTGAAGCGGATGCCGGCGGCTGCGAGATCGGTCAGCAGGCCCGTGATGCCCGTGCGCTCGGCCTTGGTGTCGTAGGTGTAGACCAGCGAGCAGCCGTCGTCGGCGAGTTCGAGGTTGTGCCCCTCGAGCCGCGGCGGAACGCGCGGCAGGGCTTCGGGAAGATTGAGGATCAGCTGCTTGCGGCCGAGCTTCGACATCAGCGCGGCCTTGTCCTCGGTCAGGATGATCTCGCCATTGCTGATGACGCCGACCCGGTCGGCCATCTCCTCGGCTTCCTCGATGTAATGGGTCGTCAGGATGATCGTGACGCCGGTCTCGCGCAGCGCCCGGACGAGCTCCCACATGTCGCGCCTGAGCTCGACGTCGACGCCGGCGGTCGGCTCGTCGAGGAACAGCACCCGCGGCTCATGCGCCAGCGCCTTGGCGATCAGCACGCGGCGCTTCATGCCGCCCGACAGCGTCAGGATCTTCGAATCGCGCTTCTCCCACAGCGACAGGTCGCGCAGGATCTTCTCGACATAGGCCGGGTTCTTGGGCTTGCCGAACAGGCCGCGGCTGAAATTGACGGTCGCCCAGACGGTCTCGAAATGGTCCGTCGTGAGCTCCTGCGGAACCAGGCCGATGGCCGACCGCGCCGCGCGGAAGTCCGAGACGATGTTGCGTCCCTCAACCTCGACGGTGCCCGAGCTGGCGTTGACGATGCCGCAGACGATGCTGATCAGCGTCGTCTTGCCCGCGCCGTTCGGACCGAGCAGCGCGAAGATCTCGCCGCGCTCGATGGCGAGGTTGACGCTCTTCAGCGCCTCGAAGCCCGAGGCGTAGGTCTTGGAGAGATTGGAGATGGAGATGACCGGCATGGCCGCGCAGATAGACGCGCGGCGCCGCTTCGTCCATGGCGCCGCGCGCGGATGACCGTTTGCGCCCGCGCATTGCCGGCGTTCAGGCCTCTTCGTCTTCCTCCGGGCGCAGCAGTTCGGCGAGCGCGGCGACCCGCGGAGCGGGCAGGGGACGGCCCTCGTTCAGCAGCGCTTCGTCGGCATTGAGCCAGGCCCAGGCTTCCGCAAGCTCCTCCGGCGTCGCCCCGGTCGCGACGATCTCCGCGACCAGAACGTCGTCGGCAGGGCCGATCACGCCGATCACGTCCTCACGCGTCATGGTCATTGGCGCCTCCTTGCTTGGGCGGCGGAGCGCGTCCGCTTCGCTCTCATGCGCCACGCCGCGCTTCACCGATCTGGGCGCCGCGCTAGGCGGCTGCAACCGTCCGGCGGAGTGGCGATCAGCTGGCGGGAAGCGCCGCCGGCTTGACCTCCGGGCTCCGCTGGCGGCGGGCGAGCCGACGCACGGAAGAGGAGGTCGCGACCTCGCCGCGGTCGAAGAACGCCTCGTGGTTGGCCTCGATCTTCTCCAGCTCGTAGAGGTAGTTGACCATCATGCCGTGCGCCTGCCGCATCGCCCGCGCCGAACGGTCCGCGAGGAAGTTGACGCGTTCAAGCCGCGCGCCATTGCCGAGGTGGAAGCGGGCGACCGGGTCGATCACGCCGCCGCGTCCGTTGCGGGCGTGCACCAGATACCAGGCGCAGGCGCGGCTCATCACCGGCCGCAGCCTCTCGGCCGCCTCCGGATCGTCCATCCAGCCGCGGTCGTCGAGAGCCGCGAGCAGCGCGCGATCCTCGGCGCCGAGCGCCTCGGAGTCCGGCGCCTCCCGCTCGCGCGCGAGCCAGGCGGCGAAGCCCGGAACCGGCGACAGCGTCACGAAGGTGGCGAGCTCCGGCAGATCGCGGCGGAGATCCTGCACGACCTGCTTGATCAGGAAATTGCCGAAGGAGACGCCGCGCAGCCCCTCCTGGCAGTTCGAGATCGAATAGAACACGGCGGCGCTCGCCTGCTCGGCGGGGATCGGGGCGCGCTCCGGCGACAGCACCTCGGCGACGGTCGCCGGCATGTCGGTCGTCAGCGCCACCTCGACGAAGATCAGCGGCTCGTCGACCAGCCGCGGATGGAAGAACGCGAAGCAGCGCCGGTCCGGCGGCTCGAGCCGCCGCCGCAGCTCCTCCCAGTCGCGGATCTCGTGCACCGCCTCGTAGCGGATGATCTTCTCCAGCACGCTCGCCGGCGAGGCCCAGTCGATCCGCCGCAGCACCAGGAAGCCGCGGTTGAACCACGAGCCGAACAGATGGGCGAAATCGTCGTCCACGACCGCGAGCCCGGGATCGTCGGCCTTCAGGGCGAGCAGCGCCTCGCGCATCCGCACCAGGGCCGCCATGCCGTCGGGCGCCGCGTTGAGCCGGCGGATCAGCTCCTGGCGGCGCGGCTCGGAGGCTTCGTGCAGCCGCTGGGCGGCCTTGGGCGTGGGCGCCGTCCGGTAGGCCTCGACGGCCGCGTCGAGCCGGTCGCGGCGCGGGCCGAAGTCGTCGAGCAGCATCGTCATGAACGCTCTTCGGTCGCCGTCCGGAAGGCCCGCCCAGCGATCGAGAATCTCCTGTGCGAGAGCGAGGCTCGACGCCTCGCCGCGGCTCGCCAGCAGCCGCTCGCAGAGCGCCGCCAGCGCGCCGCCTCGCCCGTCGTCCGGCGGCCCGGCGCGCGCGAGCAACCGGCGTCCGCGCTCAGCGATGGTCTGCAGAAGGTCGCCGAGGAAAGTGGCTTCGCTCACGATCGCGCCCCGATGCCCGCCTCTGTCTTCCGCATATGGCGAGCGCCGGCGCGCACGGAAGACCGCCGGCGGACATCGGCCGCCATTAGGGAGAACCCCAACTTTCGCCCCGCCGCCATCAGGCCCATCCTGGGACGCCGCGCCGCCCGCCGGGGAGCCCGATGTCCGAACCGCGATCGTTCGTCCTCCTTGCGCGCGGCGATCCCGCGCCATGGTTCTCGCAGCGGGCGACCGGCAATCCGCGCTACGCCTTCGACACCGCCGCCGGGCGCTACCTCGTGCTGTGCTTCTACGCGACGCTCGGCGATCCGCAGTCCCGCGCGACGCTCGACGCCGTGGAGGCGAACCTCGCGCTGTTCGACGACGTGCGCGCCTGCTTCTTCGGGGTCAGCCTCGACCCGCGCGACGAGGCGGAAGGCCGCGCCCGCATGCTGCTGCCGGGCCTGCGGCACGTCTTCGATTTCGACGGAATGGTGAGCCGGCTCTACGGCGCGATCCCGCGCGAAGCGCGGCCGGCCGACGGGCGCCTCGAGGCGCGCCGCTTCTGGCTCGTGCTCGACCCGATGATGCGCGTCGTCGCCAACATCCCGTTCGCCCCTGACGGTTCCGACCGGGCGCGCGTGTTCGACCTTCTCGCGGCGCTGCCGGAGCCGGCGCGCCATGCCGGCCTGGAGCTGCAGGCCCCGGTGCTGTTCCTGCCGGACGTGTTCGAGCCGGAGCTCTGCGGCCGCCTGATCGCGCATTACGAAGCGCGCGGCGGCCAGGAATCCGGCTTCATGCGGCAGATCGACGGCCGCACCGTCCCGATGCACGACGCCTCGCACAAGCGCCGCAAGGACGCCGAGATCGAAGATCCGGAACTGATCCGGATGATCCAGAGCCGCATCCGCCGCCGCGTGGCGCCGGAAATCCTCAAGGCGCACTGCTTCGTGGCGAACCGCATGGAGCGCTACATCGTCGGCTGCTATTCGGCCGAGGACGGCGGCCATTTTCGCGCCCACCGCGACAACACCACCTCGGGCACCGCGCATCGCCGCTTCGCGGTGTCGATCAACCTCAACGCCGATTTCGAGGGCGGCGAGCTGAGCTTTCCGGAGTTCGGCCCGCGCAGCTTCAAGCCGCCGGCCGGCGGCGCGGTGGTGTTCTCCTGCTCCTATCTGCACGCCGTCTCGCGCGTCACGCGCGGCGTGCGCTACGCCTTCCTGCCGTTCCTCTACGACGACGCGGCCGCCAAGATCCGCGAGCAGAACCGCGCGACGCTGGTGACGGAGGAGCCGCCTCCGGAGGAGGGCGCTCGGGGCGCCGCCTGATCGAAAGCGCGCGGCGGGGGCGTTCCTATTCAGCGACGAGCAAGCCCGACTTGCAGCCCACGGCGATGCACCCGCCGCCGCGCCGGTCGAACAAGGTCCATGCCGGATCGCCCTCGGCCGTCATGAAGGACGCGACGTGCAGATCGCCTTCGAGCGAGAGCAGCAGTTCGGGCAGGCGGCCGAATGTGGAGATGTCCGTGACGCGGAGCCCGACGAGGCGGGCGAAGATCGACGGCCACAGCGCCTCGTCGCTCCAGCTGCCGCACGCGATGGACCGGCCGTCCTCGATCCGCCAGCTCCACTCGATCATCAGCCCGAGTTCGCCTTCCGGTTCGCCAGGACGTCCGTCCCGCCGCGTCGTTGGCGTCAGCGAGCCGAATTCAAGGAACAGCGCAGAGCCATAGCCGCGCCAGGCATGCGAGACCGTGAGCCCGCGCGCCGCCGCGCGGAAATGTGCGATCCAGTCTTTCATCCGGCCGATGATGAAGGAGCGCGGAAATGCGGCAAGCGCCCGCCTACGGTCTCCGCCGCCCTGCGCTAGCGCTTCTTCTTGAACGGCGCCATGCCGGCGCGGGCGAGTTCGTCGGCGCGCTCGTTCTCGGGGTGGCCGGCGTGGCCCTTCACCCAGCGCCATTCGATGCGGTGGGTCTTGAGCGCCGCGTCGAGGCGCATCCACAGGTCCTGGTTCTTGACCGGCTTCTTGTCGGCGGTCTTCCAGCCGTTGCGCTTCCAGCCGGCGATCCATTTGGTCACGCCGTCGCGCAGATACTGGCTGTCGGTGTGGACCGCGACCGTGCAGGGCCGCGTCAGCGTCTCGAGCGCCGTGATGGCGGCGAGAAGCTCCATGCGGTTGTTGGTGGTGAGCGCCTCGCCGCCCGAAATCTCCTTCTCGGCCGCGCCGAAGCGCAGGATCGCGCCCCAGCCGCCGGGTCCGGGATTTCCCGAGCAGGCCCCGTCGGTGAAGATCTCGACCGCGCCCGGCGTGACCGGCGCGCCTTCGGGGGCCGCGAGCGGGGCGTCCGGCGCGCTCACGGCCGCCACCCGAAGGCGGAGGCGTCCGCCGCGCTCTGATGGAAGCGCAGCTTTTTCAGATATTCGAGCGGATCGAGCTTCTTGACCAAGGCGCCCGGCGGCGTGTCGAGCCAGTCGACCAGCCGGGTCAGCAGGAAGCGGATCGCGGCCCCGCGCGCGAGCGTCGGCAGCGCCGCGATCTCCTGCGGCAGGAACGGCCGCGCCGCGTGATAGGCCGACAGCAGCGCCTGCCCCTTGGTGACGTTGAAGGACTGGTCGGCCTCGAAGCACCAGGCGTTGAGGCAGATCGCGACGTCATAGGCGAAGGCGTCGTCGCAGGCGAAGTAGAAGTCGATCAGCCCCGACAGCTCGTCGCCGAGGAAGAACACATTGTTCGGGAACAGGTCGGCGTGGATCACGCCCTGCGGCAGGTCGAGCGCCGCGAAGGCCGGCTCCAGGAAATCGAGCTCGGCGGCGATCGCCGCGTCGAGCTCGGGCGCCACAGCCTGGCTGCGCCCGCGCGCGGCCTCCGCCATCGGCCGCCAGCCTTCGACCGAGAGCGCGTTCGGCCGCTTCAGCGGAAAGCCGCGTCCGGCCTCGTGCAGCCGGGCGAGCGCGGTCCCGAGCGCGGCGCAGTGCCGCGCCGTCGGCCGGCGGACCGAGACGCCCTCGAGGAAGGTGACGAGCGCGGCGGGCCGGCCGCACAGCTCGCGCAGCGCCAGGCCGTCGCGCGCCGCGACCGGCTGCGGGCAGGTGAGGCCGTTCGCCGACAGATGCTCCAGCAGGCCGAGGAAGAACGGCAGGTCGTCGCGGTTCACCCGCTTCTCGTAGAGCGTCAGGATGAAGCGGCCGCGCGTGGCGTCGAGCAGGTAGTTGGAGTTCTCGACGCCCTCCGCGATGCCCTTGAACGACACCACGTCGCCGATGTCGTAGGCGCGCAGGAAGGCCGCGAGCTCGTCATAGGGAACTTCGGTGTAGACGGCCATTCGGGACTCGGGCGGCGAGGGCGGGCGGAGGCTGCTTACGGTCTCGCCGGCCCGGCCGCAACGCCGCGGCCGCGCTTATCCCGGGCGGTGCGCCTCTGCGACCACGGCCGCCTCACTCGGCGGCCGGGCGAAGCTCCCTCGGAAGCGGGAAGAACACGTTCTCGTCCGCGGTCGAGACCGTCTCGACCTCGACGTCGTAGCGCGCCGCGAAGGCGTCGATGATCTCCTCGACCAGCACCTCCGGCGCGGACGCCCCGGCGGTGACGCCGAGCGTCCGGACGTGGCCGAACTCGCTCCAGTCGATGTCCTCGGCGCGCGCCACGAGCCGCGCCACCGGGCAGCCGGCGCGCTCCGCGACCTCGCGCAGCCGCTGCGAGTTCGACGAGTTCGCGGCCCCGACCACGATCAGTCCGTCGCATTGGGGCGCCACGCGCTTGACCGCCTCCTGCCGGTTGGTGGTGGCGTAGCAGATGTCCTCCTTGTGCGGCCCCACGACCGCCGGGAAGCGCGCCTTGAGCGCCGCCACGACGGCCGCGGTGTCGTCGATCGACAGCGTCGTCTGCGTCACATAGGCGAGCTCGCGTCCCTCCGGGACGGCGAGCGCGGCCACGTCGGCCTCGGTCTCGACCAGCAGCACCGCGCCCTCGGGCAGCTGGCCCATCGTGCCGACCACCTCGGGGTGGCCGGCATGGCCGATCAGGATCACCAGCCGGCCGCGGCGGAAATGCACCTCGGCCTCGCGGTGGACCTTGGTGACGAGCGGGCAGGTGGCGTCGATCGCGATCAGGTTGCGGGCGCGCGCCGCCTCCGGCACCGACTTCGCGACGCCGTGGGCGGAGAAAACCACCGGCGCGTCGCCGTCCGGGGCCTCGTCGAGCTCCTCGACGAACACCGCGCCCTTCCGCCTCAGCGCGTCCACCACATAGCGGTTATGCACGATCTCGTGCCGGACATAGACGGGCGGGCCGAACCGCTCCAGCGCGGCCTCCACGATGTCGATCGCCCGCACCACGCCGGCGCAGAAGCCGCGCGGCGCGCAAAGAAGAACCTTGAGGGGGGGCTTGGGCATCATCCGGAGCTCGCTCAGCTGGCGGCGCGTCTCGCCCGGTCGGCTGTCCGCGAAATGGCGACCCGGCCGGCGCGCTGTCAAGCCGGGAGCGCCTTTCCAAGCTCGCCGGGCGATTGCTATAACGCTCGCCGTCGCCGATTTGGCGGCGCCAGTCCGGGGGTCTGCGTATGCGTCGCGTCCACGCAATCCTGGCGAAGGCGACCCGCGCTGGGGCGGCCGCCTGCCTCGTCGCTCTCGCGGCCTGCAGCACGGTCGGCGGCGACGCCGACCCCGGCAAGCCCGCCCAGAAGAGCGAAGGCTTCGCCACCAAGCTGCTGCTCGGCAACGCCAACCCGCCGCCGGCGACGCCGCCGCAGGACCTCGCCATCAAGCGGCAATGCCCGCCCGTCGACGTGCTGCAGGGCGCCGCGGCCTACCCGGTCTACGACACGCCCGGTTCGAATGACCCGTTTGCGCTGCGCTACCAGGCGACGCTCGCCGACACGGCGCGGGAGTGCTCGAACCTCGGCGTCGAGGCGGGCTTGCGGGTCGGGGTCGTGGGCCGCGTCATCCTGGGGCCGAAGGGCGCGCCGGGCGCGTTCCGGCTGCCGCTCAGGATCGCCGTGGTCGATGAGCAGAACCGGCCGGTCTATTCGCAGAATCATGTGGTGGACGTGACCGTGCCGGCCGGCCAGACCCAGGCGGACTTCTCGCACATCGAGGACAACATCGTCGTTCCGATCCCGGAGAACCGCTTCGCCGGCTGGCGCATCCTGGTCGGATACGACCCGGCGGCCGCCACGCCCGCCCGCGCCGGCCGCGCCCGTCGCTGAGGCGGCGAGGCCGCGCTTGACACCTCTCGGAGCCCCTCCTTATATCCGCCCGCCCGCGGAACGCCGCGACAGCGCCGGGGCGGAGTAGCTCAGCTGGTTAGAGCAGCGGAATCATAATCCGCGTGTCGGGGGTTCGAGTCCCTCCTCCGCTACCAACTCAAGAGCCGAAACGTCAGTCCCGAGCAATCCGGACAGTTTCCCCTCTATTTCCACGGCATATTCTTCTCTGGCCGCTCTCGGCTTGACGATTACGCCTGCCACCAGTTCACGGAACGTGGCGCTCAATGGGGCGACCGGATCGCCCTGCATAAGCGTTTTAGACAGCGCCTCTAGATTTTCGCCGAAGCGGTCGATGGCTTGCGATCTCAAGTCCGGCCGTTCCGCTTCCGACTTCACGGTCGCGACCTCCGCCTCCAGGCGATCGCGCTCCGCGCGGAGAGCCGCGAGCCGTTGGGCCGCGTCAGCCTTGTCCAGGACGCCGTCCACCAGCAGGTCGCCGATCCTCGCGATCTTCGCTTTCGCTTTAGTGAGCAGGCGCTCCGTCGCTCCCAGCGACCGGCGAGCCTCTGCCTCCCGCGAGCGACGGTCCGCGCAGTAGGCGCCGACGAACTCGTCGATCAGTGTGGGGTCGGCGAGCTGGAACCGTAGTGCGTCGACGACCAGGCTTTCGATGCGCTCGACGTAGTAGCGACTTCCGTTGGCGCAGCTGCTCGACTCGCGCCGGTTGCTGCACATGATCCGCGGGCCGCTCCGGTCGGAGCCGACAATCGACATGCCGCCGCCGCAGCAACCACACTTAAGCAGGCCAGATAAAATCCGCGGTGACCGAGGAACGCGCCGCCCCTTGCTGCCGCCGATCGCGCTTTTGCGCGCCTGAACGGCGTCGAAGAGATCCTGATCAACAATGCGGAGGTGGGGCGCGTCAGCCCAGTGATACTCCTCGGCCCCATTCGGCCTGGAGACCCGACGTCCGTTTGCGGGGTTCTTCACCATGCGCACCCGGTTCCAGACAATCCGGCCGGCGTAGATTGGGTTCCGCAGGATGCCGTGGCCGCGCGGTCCACTCCCATTGATCGTCGAAGCGTTCCACAGCGGTCCGCGCGGAGCTGGGAGACCTTCAGCGTTCAGCGCGGCAGCGATCGACCGCGGCGAGACTCTGGCAGCGTACTGGGTGAATATGCGTCGAATGACGTCGGCTTCCGCCGGTACGATCTCGAGCTCGCCAGGTTTGCCGAGCACCGGTCGATAGCCATAGGCGCGGCCGCCAGGATGCCGCCCGTCTCGGACCACCCCCGTCATCCCGCGCCGGACCTTCCTCGCGCCTTCTTCTCGTTGCATCTGGCCGACAAGCCCGTGGACGCCGATCTGGAGCGTGTCGAGGCGGCCGCCGTTGACGCAGTCGATCTCGATTCCGACGAAGGCGAACTGCTTATGGAGACCGGCAAGGTCCGCCATGTCGCGGGATATGCGATCCGCGGCCTCGGCCACGACAATGTCGAAAGCGCCGGCCTTGGCTCGCTCGACCATGCGGGCGAGGCCATCGCGACCGAATAGCGACGCGCCGGAGCGCGCGCGATCGTGAAAGGTTTCAACGACCTGATAACCCCGTCGGCGCGCGTAATCCGCGCAGAGCGCGATCTGGTCCTCGACGGAGCGGTCGGACTGCAAGTCGGTCGAAAATCGGGCGTAGATCGCCGCGCGCATCAGGCTGGCAGGTTATCGTTGTCGTGTGTCACGGCAGCGTCGATCTGCGCCTGGCGCAAGGCAAGTGCTCGCACAAACGCCCGAAGCGCCGCCCTGGCGTCTTCGTCGGGCTCGACGGCGAGCGCGACATTGCCCGAGGTCTGCGACCTCCGGGCGGCATTGTCGTTCGCTCCCTGCATCGGGACGTCCTCCCTGACTGAAAGCGCGATCTATGGGGCCGCCCCAACAGCTTTCCTGAGCGACTCTGTTTCGCGAGTTCTGAGGCGATTATCTCAGCCGGCCGACGGAGCGACCTGCGCCACCGTGCTTTCGCAACGTCGCGCAGGAAGCTCGGTCATGTGGCAAACTCGGCCGGCGGATCAATCTGCTCGCATGCGATGACCGCGGCTGCCAGGTAGGCGGAGAGCTTGCGCATGTGGGCTCCTGCACTGGGTTGATCAGCAAGAGCAACGTTACGACGAAGTGGTCCGGTAGGTTGAGTCGTGAATTTACGCCGCCGCGACCTCCGCCCCGATCTTGAAGTCGGCGACCTCGTCCGCGCGATCGAGGAGCTCTGAGAAGTCATTCACGCTGATGTCGAGCCGGAGCCTGGCCACGCCCGCGACGATCGCGGGCTGCAGCAGGCGGAGAAACGCGTCGAGCGCCGCGTCGGCGCTCAGAAGTTCGTGGAGGCGCTCGCGCGTCTTCAGGGCTGGCTTCTTTTCGGAACCAGGCTCGGAGGCGAGTGCGGCGGAGGGTGCGAGCTCACTGACGGGCCCGGCGGAGTGCAGGATGGTGTTCATCTGGAGTGCCTTCGTTCGGCTTGCTAAGGCCAATGCCCGGACGCGGACCGGGTAGCCGGGAGTTAGCAACCTGCGAAAGCTACAGGCCGATGCGCTTTTAAGGGCTTCCCCCTCTGGACATAGCGCACCGCTCCCGGCCTAATGACCAGGTTCGGCGCGCCCGCCAAGGCGCGTCCATTGCGGGTCGCCTCGCCAAAGGCTTGCCGCGTCAGCGCGCTCCGCCGCCAAGCGGTACACGCACCCTAGCTGTTGTCCGGGTTGCTAAGCCCACGAACACGATCATCCGATTCTGAGAATGAAGCAAACATTCGCCCGTAAGGGCGAATACGTACGCCCTCACTTAGAAACTACGATCTGGCCACGAAAATACAATTTAGCCACGGCGTCGCCCACAAACTGACTACGATTCGGCTACAGTATTACATTGGCGCTGACGCTGAGGAGTGCCTATGCTCGGGAAATGCGGGCGTGGCGCAACAAGTTGCTCCGGGTTACCTTCGAGGTTGCTGCTGATCGCTACGTCGAAGCTGGTGGTTCAGCGCGGTTCCTGACGCCGCTGCGGCAGCGTTTCGGGACTCGTTCTCTCCGGTCGCTCAGGCCGGCCGATCTGGATGAGGCGGCTCACGCCCTTCATCCTGACGCCTCGCGCGAGACGATCATCCGGCAGGTCTACACGCCGTTCATAGCGATCTGGAACCACGCGGCTCGCCAGCAGTGGGTGGAGCCAAGGCTCTGGCCTAAACCGCGCAAGCCGAAGGGCACGGCGGTCGTGCAGCGCGCCTCGCGCGCCGGCAGCAAGCCGATCGACTACGAGACGGCCGCGCGCTTCGTCCTCGAGATGTCGCCGGCGCCGGCCTACGTGATGACGGCGCTTTTCTATACCGGCATGCGGCCGATCGAGCTGTTCGCGCTCGAGTGCGACGACGTGAACGTCGCCGGCCTGTGGATCGTCGTGCGGAGCTCGAAGACGGGCGATCCGCGCGGCGTCCCTATGCACGACTTCCTGGCGCCGCTGTTCGAGTCGCTGCGCCAGCGCGGCGGGAAGGTGTTCCGCACGCCGCGCGGCGACGAGTACCCGCTGACGGACAACGCGGCCGGCCGCGGAGGCGGGCAGCTCAAGACTGCGATCCTCGGCGCGCGTCGACGGTCAGGGATCGATGGCGTGTCGCCCTACACGGCGCGGCATAGCTGTTCGACGCAGCTCGTCCTGGCCGGTGTCCACCCGCACGTGAAGGACCAGATCCTCGGCCACGTCGCGACCGACATGAGCCGCCGTTACACCAGCATCCCGCAGGCGCCGCTCATCGATGCGATCAACAAGCTGCCGGTGCCGGCCGCCTGGCGCGGTGCGGCGTGGTGGGCCGATCCGCTTGGCAACGCGCGGAAGATCATCGAGTGGCACGCGCCAGGGCGCGAGAAGAGGAGGGCAGGGTGAGCGAGGGAACAGATTGGGAGCCGATCATGGCTGACGACGACCGCCAGAAACATCTGCCTCGCCTCCTCAACAAGAAATGCGCGGCGGCATACTATGGCGTCAGCGCTCCGACCTTTGACTCGGCCGAACCACCTGCGTCGGTTCCCTTGGCGGGGCGCGTGCTGCGATCGGACGTGCGCGCGCTCGACAGGTGGATCGATGGCCTTGGCGCCAGCAAGGCTGTCGCGGATGACCCTCTAGAGAAAGCCTTCGCAGCCCTTCCGAGCGAAGATCGGGAGGGACGGAGAGCCAGCCCCCGGAACATACAGGCCGGCGGATCTGCAGCCTCGCGATAACGTGGCGTCAACGACGCGTCCGATGGTGGGCGCGGGGCAGGGTCCGCCAGGCTGCAACCACCTGGATCATCGGGACCGCACGTCGTCTGTCAGCCCCAGCGCCAACAAATAAGCGTCGCGAGCGCGAGCGGGGCCACGATCGCGAACACGGTCGAGAGGATCGACCGCGGATCGTGGTCATGATCCCCATGGCCGCGCCCGTCCTTGCGCATCGCCCCTTGTTCCCATTTCGTTCTCATGGACTCCATCTCTCCTGAAGAGGGAGATTGGCCATGACGGACGCCGCCGAGCGGCTTGAAGATGAGAGCTTGGGGGCGCGGGAAGCGGCCGTCGACGACGCGATTCGGGCGGCCGGCGGCGATCCCCGTGCAGCGGTCTGGGCGCTGCTGGTGCAACTTGCCGAGCGCGAAGAGGCGAGGGCGCTGGCGCGTAGCCAGATCGCTGGGCTATCGGCGCGGCCGGCAGCCGCTGCGGCAGCTCCCGTGACGTGGGCAACAAGCAGGCTGCCCATTGGGAAGTCCGGTTCTACCGGCGCGACAGCGCCAGCATCCTGTCGAAGTCGAAGACCGTAGACATGGGCAGGGCGGCGCTTTGGGCGGCGGTCGACGCCTACCATGCCGACATGCTCGACACGGACAGCATGCAGCTCCTCCAACGGCGCCGGGGTGGTCCTGACCATCCGCGTCGTCGGTCGGAACGACGAGCTGGCCGATGGATGATGTGCCCGCCTGCCTCGGCGGCTTGTGCGTGGAGTGCGGCGCCTGCGGGCGGGGCGCGATCTTCTGGGGGCAGAGCGGAGAGGCGAAGATGCCGACGCCTGACGCAGCGCGGCGGCTCAGATGTTCGGCTTGCGGCGCTAAGCGCCCGGTGCTGTACCGCGCGATCAGCGAGGCGGAGGCCAAGCGCTGGTACATCGACCGGTGACGCGGCAAGGTGGAAGACGGCTGCCGAACGGCACGGGCCTCTGAAGGCGCAACCTGAACGGCGCCGCGCGCTAAGAGGGTGCTTGTGAACGATGATCGACTTTGAACGCGTTTGGCTACCGCAGATCATTTGTTATGCGAGGATCATCAGCACCGGACAATTGGAAGATCAATGGCTAGGAAGATCAGCTGCGACCACATCTATCACTGATCCGGATGAACTTCACGAACAAATCTTCGATGACCTTGATGCGGATGAAATATGGGCTAGTCATCGGCGGGCCGCCAAGCTGTCTACAGCGGCGACAGACGCCATAGATCAGTTCCTGCGCCTCTTGGGAGAGGCAGATGAGGCCGACGCCAGAGCCCTTATTGCTTCGAGCGCTTGGACGAAGATAAAGGAGGCAGCCAACGTCATGTTAGCCAGTATCGGTTAATGGGCCGTCCTGTCCATGACCCGCTCGCTACATAAACGATCAACGCGGCGATGATCCTCACCACCGCGGAGGAGATCGACGTCTGGATGCGCGCACCCTGGGATGAAGCGAAGGCGCTGTAGCCGCCGCTGCCGGATGACGCCCTCATGGTCGTGGCGCGTGGGGAAAAGGAGGATGCACCGTCCTCATGATGGCTAGAGCGCCTTAAAAGCTAGGTTTATCAGCGCACTAACGATCGCGACCCGCAGGTGTTCGAACTCCGATATCGTCAGGGCAGAAGCAGTTATCACATAGCCTTTCTCAAGCGCGATCTGCCCCTTCATAAGGTGATCAAAATCAGATTTATTGATATGCCCGCTTCTTAACGCATCGAGATACTTTGGTATGTCGGTTGCGTGAGTCGTTGCATAATGATGGGCCAAGTCAATTGCCGCATTTTTTATCTTGGACGGGAATCCAGTAAGTAGCGGCTTTAGCTCGTTTATAATTTGATCTTCTAGGTTAGCCACCAGATTTTCCCTTTTTCGGAGTTGAGATTGTCTCTGCGCTTCTCTCTGGTGAAGGAGATTTGCTGCCCGTGCACGAGGCTGTCTTCTGCTTATTCGCCTCAACACAAATGATAAGATCATAATAGGCTGCAATAATCTTTCGGTTATGGTCTACGGCAAACTGCGGCAACTTTCCGCGGGATTTCCAGTAAGGGACAAATGCGCCCCAAAGGCCCCCCTCGGGGTTCCTCATCTCCTTCCACAATGTTGTACTTGCTTGGTTCTTTGGTACGCCAGCCGAAAACTCGTATGCGGCATCTATCTTCGTCGAAAGCGATTTTATCTCTGCGGCATGTTTGGAGTAACTTGTACCGGAGAGCTTCACCAGATTGTCGGTCTCAGCCTTCAACGATGTAGCGTTCTTATAGGCTTCAAGGTTGTACTCGGCTATAAGCGGCGTGCAGCCACTTAAGGCGAAACTGACTGCCGCTAGGCATATAACGCCTAAAAGGTGCTTTATGTTATCGAATGACATCATTGCGACCCCTCACAGAGCGGCTATCTACTCTGTCTCCGCGGGGCCTGTTCAATTCACACAAAGTTGATAAGTATTTTACCTTACAGCTCTCGTTCTCTGATCGATACAATTGGGGGGGAGCCTCCTCCCTCAGTGCTCCGGCGCGCCCTTCAGGGCCGGGTGCCGGAGCCCGCCGCTTGGCGTACGCCCGCGGAACTCAACCTCGACCGCAACGCGCATGCCGGCGTGTAGCCGGCATCGCAGCTGCCGGCTGAGGGCCATCGTCAAGCCCGAGCCCACCGAGCCGGCCGGGATGAGATCCTTGCCCTTCTGCTCGGCGAGCTCGAGCGATCGGACGCCGCTCCGCCCGTCGGGGTCGTAGCCGGTCACGACGAACGTCCCGGTCTGCGTGCATTTGATCTTGAGCCAGGTCGTGCTCGGTCCGGAGCGGTAAGGCGCCTCCCGCACCTTGGCGACGATCCCCTCCAGCCCGAGCTCCCACGCGGCTCGGTACACGGCAGGTCCGTCGCCCAGCACATGCTCGCTGAACCGCAGCGCCGGCGGCTGGTGATTGAGTATGTCCTCCAGCAGCAGGCGGCGCTCGTCGAGCGGCAGGTCGCGCAGGTCATCTCCGTTCAGGTGCAGGAGGTCGAACGCGTAGAGGAAGGCGCGCGGAGCGCTCTTGTTCGCCAATGCCGCGTGCAGGGCGAAGAAGTCCGTGATTCCGTCCTGGCCTTCCATCACGGCTTCGCCGTCGATCACGGCGGAAGAGACAGGAAGCTGCTCGAGCGAGGCGACGATCGCCGGCATCCGCGCCGCCCAGTCGAAGCCGTTCTTCGTGAAGATCCGGATCTGGCCGCCGTTTACGTGGCACTGCGCGCGGTAGCCGTCGTGCTTGATCTCGAACTGCCACCGGCGGTCGCTCGGCGCCTTCAGCCGCAGCGTCGGCTTGCAGGGCAGGATGAACTCGGTCCGGAAGAGCTCTGCTTGGCGGGGATCGCGGCGGACGATCAGCGGCCGGCTGACGACGGCCTCGGTTTGCGGCCGGGCAGCGCGCTTGATCGGTCGGTGTCGGGGAGGGCGAGGCGGCTTGGCCATGCCTGAGCCTCCCGCGCAGACCTTAAAATGCAGTGGAGCGCGAACATCTGATTGCGGACGGCGATAGTCGCCCGTTAAGGTCGCAACAGGCCGGGGGCACTTCGGCCAGTTTCGGGGGAAACCATGCGTTTGATCTTGATCGCGGCCGCAGGGCTCGCAACGGCGGCGTGCGCCAAGTCGCCGGACAGCATCGCGCCGTCATACATCAGCGAAGTCAGCTACCAGGGCTACACGTGCGGCCAGCTTGCCGATGAGAGCCTGCGCCTCAATTCCGCGCTCGCGACCGCTTCGGTTCAGCAGGAGAAGGCACGCACGAACGACACGGTCGGCGTGCTCCTGATCGGCCTTCCGGTCTCGTCGCTCAGCGGCGACAACATCGCCCCGGAAATCGGACGTCTGAAGGGTGAGCAGGAAGCCGTACGCAAGGCGTCGATGATCAAGCGCTGCTCAGCGGGGCCGACGCCTGCGCCATCCGGAAAGTCGGCGAGGACGTCCTGATATGGGAGTCGCCCGAGGGAAGAACGCGGCCCTTTCGTTCGACGGTCGCCTGATCAAGATCGAGAAGTTCGGCGGGCTCGGGAGTTTTCTGCAGCAAGGTCTCCAGGGCGATCGCGTAATCGTCGCGAGGGCCGTCACCGCGGTGGAGTTCCGAGACATTATCAAAGGCGGCAACGGCTTCATTTCCTTTGACTTCCCGGGCAAGAATCCGCCCCGCGGTGGAGCATTCGACGCCATGGGAGATGAGAACGCCGTGATCTTCACCGCGGAGCAGCGCGACGAGTTCATCGCGGTGCGAGATGAGATCATCGCCTATCTCGCGGATCTCGCTGCCGGCTACGGCTCAATTCTTCTGGGGCGTGATCCCGCGCTCGGTCACGAATCCTGAGGCAGCACGAATTGCTCGACTCGGAAGAGCCGCATCGCAGTGGTCTCTTGGACGTCGCACCACGCCCGACGATCCGCCTTCGTCAGCTTCGGCCAGGGCTTGGCGTGACCTCCCGGACCAGGATCGTCCCGACATTCTTCCCGTCCACAAGCACCACCGCCACGGTTCGGCCGTAGCGGTTGGCGCTCTTGAGGATAACTTGAAGCCGAGGCGTAGCCTCAGGGCTCTTAGTGGTGGCCTTCAAGTCCGGACTGGACGCTTCCGCCCCCTGAATGACCGCCGCCAGCCTCTCCCTCGCCGCCTCGGAGCGGACTAGCTTGAGCGGGCATCTCGGGTGCCGAGCGCGCGCTACATCGCGCAACGACTATGGCGTCTGCTGGATCTTGGCTGATGCCGTAGAGAGAGCCTAACGGCGCAGATCTCCGACTGCCTCTTCGACGCGATCCAGCGCGCGCGTGTTGCCGCGCACCTCGGCCTTCAGCACGATCAGCATCTCGACCACGCGGTCGAGCTTCGCATCGTCGTGCGGCGCCGGGGCGGGCGTCGGCGCAGCCTTCCCGGCGCGGTTGCCGTACCAGAGGCCGAAGATGCCGCCGAACAGCGTCACGACGGCGATGATGTCAGGGATGGAGGGCATCGCGCCGCCTTGTGATGGAGAAGTCGGCGGCGGCCCGCGAGCAGGCGGCGAGACAGAAGCCGGCGAGGAGGCCGTAGGTGACGGAGCCGAGATTCGGCGTGCCGGTCGCCCAGCCGTTTACGACGTGCAGGGCCGCGACCTGGCCCCAGATGATCGTGCCGGCGAGCGCGCCGACGCATCGGATCAGCGGCGAGCGGCGCCAGTGCCCATTCGCGTAGAGCGCGAGGCACCAGGCCGTGCCGACACCGGTGAACAGCGCAGCCATGCTCGCGTCGGTCCACCCGGCGCGCACCAGCGGCTCGTAGACCGGCTTGGTGGCGAGCGTGTAGCCCGGCAGCGCGAACATGACGCCGCCGGCGAGCAGGTTGAACGCGGCGTACCATTCGATCTTGCGATTCGCGCTGACGCCGTCGACCTGGGGGCGCACCGCGTCGAGCGCGTGCCCCCAGAGTCGGCCGATAAAGCCGGGCATCAGCCGAACTGCCGGGTCGCGGTCTCGCGCCCGTACCAGGCCCAGACGGCGCCGGCGAGCGTGATCAGCGTGGCGATGATGTTCGCCGCGTCGGAGTCGGCGATCTCGACGCCGGCGGCCTTCAGGCCCGCCACGACGAGCGGCGCGGCGGCCGCGACGACGATGCCCTGCAGCGTCTCGCTTTTCATGCGCGAGATCGGCTCGAGGGTCGGCGCGATCGCCGGGTCGGTCACGACGCGCTTGGCGACGTCCTCCGGCCTGGCGCCGTCCGGCAGCGCCGCGACTGCCGCCTGAACGACGGTGACGACGAGTTCCTTGGTGATCGGGTTGGCCATGTTCATGCTGCCTGCCGGGCGGCTTCAGCACGAGCCGCCATGATGGTTGCGTAAGCGGCCGCCGCCTGAGCGACGCCCTGAGCGAGATTGGCTGGAGGCGCAGCGCAGAGGTCTGAGACGACCTTGTGAGCCGCAGCGGCGGTCGCGAGCTTCTTGGCCGATGCGCCGCGCGTCGACGCGACGGTGACGTAAGCGGCGTAGACGGCCGGCTCGCTCGCGCAGATCGCGTCGAAGGTCTTGGGGGTCGTGGTGGACGCGTCGCTGACAGAGCAGCCGGCAAGCGACAGCGCGAGCAGGCCGAAGGCGGCCGCCCTAAGGGCAGTCTTCATGGAAGGTCTCCGATGACGGGAGGTTGCACGGCCGCCGGCCGACGCGAATGTTTGACGCGATGCCGCTCAGTTGGTGCCGTAGACAGCGATAAAATGATGATAGTACGCTGCAGGGGACCTCGGAGGCAGCAATGTCCAGAAAGAAAGACGAAGGCGATTATAGTGTAATTTGGCCAGTAACAGCCTTTGAACAACAGGTTGGCATTGAGTCGGGCGGTGTATTAATCGGGCTAGAAATCAACAACGAATCAAAGGGGCGTCTTTTTCTCTCGATTGCACAAGCGCAAAAACTGATGGATCGACTTAGGTATGCAGTCGACAATTCGCTTTCATTGGCACTGCAGCACGGACCTGCTACAGTAACAACGGCATCTGAGGTGGTGGAAGCTACTGCCATCATGGCGGGTACAGATATATCGGGTCGTATCGGAGTGCTTCAATTCGAGCATCCGGACGGCCGACAATCTGTAGCGTTAGGGCCGGAGCTTCTAGAACAATTACGTACGCTGCTTGATCAGATCGAGAGCACGATGAACTCTCCGAAGCCGCCGGCGAACTGACTTCGACGATCGACGCTACACTTGTATGGAAGCCTCTCACGCCGCCGCCTCCAGCAGCGCCGCGGCACGCTTGCGGAACAGGTCGCCGACCGCCTGCGCGCCGACGACGAACGGATCAAACGCGAGACGGGCGATGTCCCACTTGCCCTTCTGCTTGATCCCGAGCGTCCCCTGAACCTCGGCGTGAGACAGCACGGTCTTCGGCGTCACGGGGATGCCGTAGCGCCGGCAAAGCGCGGCGAGGACGTGCGGGAGCTCATCCCACTGCTCGCGCGTCATCGGAGCTGAGCCGGCCTTGAACGGGCTCTCGACGGCGCCCGCCATGCAGCAGAGCGAGACGCCGATCGATCCGGTGTTGCAGTTCAGCGTGTGCGCGGCGTAACCGGCCTTCACGCCGCCGCGGTCGTTCAGGTCGATCGACGGCTTGCCCCGCACGATGCCGCCGTCAGCCTCGATCAAGAGGTGATAGTGCTCCGTGTCGAGCGCGCTCGCCTTATGACCACCCGCCGTCCAATGGACGATGATGCGGTCCACCTTGGCGGCCGGCATCCAAGCGGCCGGAACGGCCGAGACGCCGGCGGTCGGCAGGGGCTTCGGCGCGCCGGTCGTGGGCTTGAGCGACAACGCCGCCTGGCTCTTTCCGCCGAAGTCGCCGTCAACGCCGTCCTTCGCCGCTCCGCTCTTACCGAGGTCGTGGCCGAGCGCCTTCAGGCGCCGCTGGATGTCCAGCACGGTCATGGGTCATTCTCCGGGCATGAAAAAGCCCGCTCGAGGCGGGCGGGTTGACGCTGGTTGCTGGTGGCGCGATGGATTCAGGAGCCGCGCGGGGATCGCAAGGTTGGCGCGGTTAGGCCCGGCGCCGAGCTCCAACCCGGCGTCGGGCCGCCCGAGCAGAGGTTACGGTCGCTTCTCCGGGCAATGAAAAAGCCGCCGGGAGGCGGCTGGTGACGATCAGGTCGTGAAGGCGGCGTCCGGTTAAGCCAGTCGGTCGCGGCCTTAGGTGGCAAGCGCACCAAGGTTCTGAAGCGCTCGACCGCTCCGGTCCACCAAAGTCCGGCTCATGTCAGAGCCCAACGTCGTCCTCATCCTACGCCACAAGCGACGAGATCGAAGGCGAGATCCTCGCCATGAGAAGCGACGGCGGTCGGAATCAGTGACAGAGAGGCCAAACATCCGAAGTAAGTTGGCGCGGAGGGAATCGCCGTGGTGTTCATGCCGCAGGTCCTGAGTGCGATAAGTCCAAAGACCCTCCAACTTGCCTAGATTCTGGCCTTCTGGCGGCTTGGTGCTCTGTAAGGAACGGGCCCATCGGTCGCGTTTCTCGAGATCCAGCGTCTATCGTCTAACACCTCAAGAAGCTTGTGCTTATCAGCCGCGCGACATTTTAGTCGGGGGCTGCCATGGTTTACGAAAGCGACTCCTTGCGCTGCGGCCTGCCGGAGGATTTCCTCCCGATCATACTTGTCCAGGTTCGGTCTTTTGCTTATTGCAACAAGAAGACGAGCGGTCCGAGGGTGGTTCTCAATGTCGTTCTCGAAGCCTGAAAAGTCGAGGAATGTCACATTATCGGCAATCACGGGAATGCGCTGTTGGGCAGCCTTTGCCACCTTGTTCGTGATCTTCGCTATATACTCCATATTTTGGAAGTTCGAGAAATAGATGTGCCCCTCTCCTATCAGTCCATCGAAGTCCTTATCGAGTCGAAAGACAGGGTTCTCTATCAAGTACATTGTGTTGTCGATCAGCTGCATGATTCGGTGGCGCGCTGCCAAGATGCTCTTCAGCTGCGCCGCACGCCTAACGCCGATGAATTTCCTATCCCTCCCGTCGTGAAATACGACGAAATAGTAATCGACCTCGTTAATGTTCTCAAGGAGGTTGGACATGTCCGGATATGTCTCAGCTTGGTACATATCCGAGAGGTTTTTGAAGATCTCGTCCGAGAGAGGCGTGAAGACGCGCTCGGTGCGACCATACTCCTGCGATAGAGAAAACTCCTCCCAGTCGCCTGAGCGCACATTGATGCTTCCGATCGTACGCGAGAGCATGTCCATGAACGTTGGGTCAACCGATGTGTCAGTCGGGATCCAATACCGTTCACCTGAAAACAAACTAACGCCGAGCTGGAATGACTTGATGGATGATGAGTCAAACTCTTGTTCAATCATTTCGTCGCGGTATCCAGAACGACGTTCCCGCCTAGCCTGAGGCCGACTAAGGTCGTTCCTTCCTCAAGTCGCCGCCTCTTTGAGATGACAGCATATGTGGCAAAGTTTGGCGAGTCGCCGCCGTCCACCGCAACGTCAACCGTGAAAATTTGATAGCCTTTAATGGCGAAGAACAGGTTCATATAATGAAGGTTTAAGTGCCAGAATAGAAGAACAATAAATAAGAGAGCCGCGGACACGGCCGCCAAATCGCGCCCAAATCCCATGTTCGCGTCGTATAGAGGTATGAGCATAGCAAAAAGATAAACCAGCAGATGCTCCCGCTGGTCTTTTGGAGCATGGACCTTGAACGTTATATTGTTATGCGACCGCCGAGTCCGCTTGACAAGCACCCAAAGAAAGGCGTTTGGCAGCAGAAACATAGCCGCGCATGCTGGGATCCAGTAGGCATCACTGACGCTCGGCGTCCCTCGCAGGGCCCACAAAACGAACAACGGGCTCAAACTGGACGCCACAAGAACGAGTCGGGCGAAGCTGAACCCAGGCTTGACCATCTTGGTAGCACCCGCCCCACGTGCGCTGCCGACTGACGCTGTCGTGCCCATGGGCGACGTCCCTTCTTAATACGTGCGGAGGCACCGAACCAGTGCCGATCTTGCCCGAGAACATACGGTGAACGCTCCCGGCTCTCAATCGGCCGCATACCATCATCTATGTTGCATCTGCCCGCGTCCGGAACGCCTGTGCGGTCCTTGGTGCGCCTGCTACCTAAGGTCGGTCTTAGGCATCAACCGTCGCAGCGCGCCAGCTTCATCGTGAAGCGAGTTGATTGTCGCTTGTAAGACTAGCGCGCGGCGAAGATGGACCGCCCCGTTGGAGCCCGCCCGCTGAGCGGCGGCGGCGGCGTCAACCTCCTGATCCAACAGGGCGACCCGTTCGTCGATATGTCTCTCGATCTTCGCGAGCTTGGCTTTGACGGTCGTAGGCATGCGGTTTGAAGGAACGGGGCTGTCCGTAGGTTCCTGCGTTCGTTGGACTGAGAAGATGAGTTCACGCAATCGCGATTGAGGGCTGCCCCCTACGGCTTGATCATAATGATCAACTGATTACGGTGTGCCGCTCAGCAAAACCGACCCCGGACTTAGATGAAGAACGCTCCTGACTTGATCACCCGCCTGTACGACATCACGCGCAACTTCGACGGCGTCAGAGATCCGAGCGAACGTCAGGTCGACACCCGAGCCGTTGCCGAGACCGCGAGGGATGCCGTAAGCGAAATACTGCGGCTGCGGCACGTCGAGGCGAAGGTCAGGCCCCCGCTCCCGTCTCTAGATTTGGCGTTTCCACAAGAAGGTCAGCGCGTCGGTAGCCGGATCAAGCCCCTTCAGCCGGCTTCTGTTCGTCAGCGGGCTCTTCCACCGCCTGCGGGCGCAGGAAGGCGTGGCCCCGCTACTTCACCGTCAAAAGGGCTTCGGCCTCCCGCCCCTCGAGGGGAACGCGATCGGGGAACACGGGCGCGGACTGAGGCCCCCGAACGTCGCTCATATCTGGAAATGCTTATGCGGTTGTGCTTTCGGCGACGGTGAAATCCTCGCCCTCGGGCGCCGCGGGGTAGTGCCAGATCATCAGTTTGAATTTCCACGCCCCAAGAGGCGTTAGTGGGCGGCCTTCCGCATCCCCCGTCTGAGCCCGTCAGCTTCGTCGTGAAGGGCGCTGATAGTGCCCTGCAGAACAAGGCTCCGGCGAAGGTGGGTCGTGCCGTCGTCGCCTTGCCGCTCTGCCTCCGCTACGTCGTCGAGTGACCTGACCAGCAGAGCGGTGAGTTCGTCGATCCGTCGCTCGATCTCAGCGAGCTTGGCTTTGGCCGTCGAGTTCATCGCGACCAAATAGCGGAGATGCCCGGAGGGTTCTATCGGCTGGATGTGAAAAGCCCGGCGCGCAGCAGTGGGGAACCTTCCATCCCCCCAGCATCTTCCTAGCCCGATGTCGGAGCACACACCCCAGAGCCGGCCTTGCGACGCTAAACCGGATGGTCGGAAGCGCGGCCGGCAGGCACGAGAAAGTACGACGCCAGTCGAGATCGATTACGCGCTCGCCAAGGCCGTCCTCGACCGCCTAATCCAGATGTCATCTGACAAGGCCGACCTCGCACTGGCAAAGAGGCTGAAGGACGCCATCGAAGCCGTTGGTCGATCCTAGCCGCGAAGCCTGAGAGGGCGGCTGGTGGCGGATGTGAAAAGCCCCGCGCGGTGGCGGGGCGCGGGGAGTTCGGATTGTCGAGGCGTCAGGCAAACTTGGGCTCGCCCGGCTTCTCTTCGGGCTCGTCGGCAGGCGGAGGCGCCGTCATCTGATCGAGGCGCATCTTGACGCGCGCCGCAGCCGCGAGCTCGTCCCAGGTGATCACCGGACCGGCGCGGCGCAGAAGCGCCTCAACAGCGCCGGCGAACTCGAGGTCATTCATATCAGGCTCCAATCAGGCCGTGGCCGGCGGTGGCGAAGTGAAGGTCGTCGAGAAGCGCTTTGACCCGCTCGGCTAGCTGCGGGAGCGTGACGGTGGCGGTGTTGAAGGTGGTCCTGGTGGCAGTGCCGGTGGCGGTGCCCCAGCCGGTCTTACGGGTGTTCACGACTTGCGATCCGCTTCGGAAGATCGGCGCGGCGATGTTGATCGCGGTGGTCGAGAAGAACGCGATGTTGGTGGCCCCGGCCCGAACGCGAGCCTGGTCGGTGCCGTGGTGATAGGTGAAGCCGCCGGCCTGGTCGTCCTCGGGATCGCCAAAGTAGATCCCGGCGATCGACGTGTTCGGGGTCTGGACAAGGATGCCGGTGTGGGTGTTGCGCTCGATCACGAGCGAGCCGCTGTCCAGCGAGGCGGGCGTTCCGCACCCGCTGTCGCTCTCGAAGATGTGGAGTCGCCTCTTCACGTTCTCAGGCAGGCAGTTGATCCCGACGCGGCCGGTGTCGAACTTGCCCGCGAGCAGTGGCGTGGCCTTGGTCCCGAGCGCGAATACATCCGCGAGTGACGTGTAGGCCCCGGCGTTGAGCTGATCGATGCCGATGAGCACCGAGCCGTTGATGTCGGGGACGTTCCCTGCGTTGTTGCGGCCCAGCATGAAGACGTTGCTGCCGCGGACCGTCGCGAACGCGTTGTAGGTTCCGAACAGCCCGACATAGGACCCCTCCTGCCACTGCATGCCGTTGCGGTGGCCCATGCCGGTGGCCTCTTTGAGGAACACACCGTCGCGGAAGATGTCGGTACCAATCGCGTTCGATCGGTAGGCGAGGAAGTTATAGGCGAGCGCGCGGTAGCCGCCGGCGAAGCTGTCGACGCCCTTGATCGTCAGGTTCATGGCGTCGCGCGAGACGGCCGTCAGATAGGCGACCTCGGCGCGTGACGCGGCCGGGACGGCGGCAGCGAGGATCTTCGCGCCGATGCCGGGATTGCGCGTCTCGAGCCCCTGATAATCCCAGCCGGGGCTTCCCGGGGCGATTGCGACGCCGGAGCCGCCGCCGTCGAACCAGAAGTTATGGCCGGTGAACTCCTGAGCGCCTGCCTGCTCGAGCGCGATGGTCCCGAGGCCCGTAATTCGTTCGCCGAACATCATGCGCCGCCCGGCTCCGTCGCCGAACAGGTCCACCCGATCGACATCGGCGCCGGGGTTCTCGATATTCCTGACGCCGAAAAGCGTGCTGCGCGTCAGGCGGGCGGCGAGGTGCGCCTTTGAGCCGGGGGAGTAAATCGTGCTGTAGTGCCCCGGCGTGGCCGGGAACCCGAGCGCCTTGATAGGGTCGTCGGGCGCATAGATCGAGTTGCAGCGGTAGGCGTCGAAAGCCGGCTGAAAGCCGCCGAGGGTGGCGCCCGATCGCACCAGCTTGCCCGGCCCGAAGACCGGCTTTGCCGGGATCGCCGACCCGATGTCATAGGTCTTCGAGCTCTGCAGGAAGACCGCCAGAACTTCGGCGTCACTCTGCATTGCGGTGAGGTCGGCGGCGTCCTTCGCTGCCGCAAGGCCCGCGCGCGGGAGGAGCGCCGACGTATCGGCGGCCGGGCCGGCCGGACCCTGCGGACCAGCCTCGATGACCTTGATGACCTGGGGCTCGTCGATGATGACCTTGATGACGTCAGTCATTGGGGTTGACCGCCTCCGTCACGTCGAACACGCCGTCCATGGCGGTCGTCTTCTTGCCTCCGATGCGCCGCTTGAGCTCGAAGGTGCTTTTCTGGCCGGGGTAGAGCCACCCGGTCTGCTGCTCCGTCAGGGACACCAGGATCACGCCCGTGGTGGGGTCCTCGACCGTCAGGCCGTTCCCCTGCGTGAGCTTGAGCACGCCGTTCAGGTAGTCGACGCGGATGTTCATCCAGAGGGTCGAGCCGGTGAGGTCGACAGGCGATCCGCCAGCCTCCCATTCGAGCGGCTGCGTGACATCGTCCCCTCTGCGCACCGGAATGCTGGTGCTCTTCGCCATGCGGATCTCCGGGCGTAAAAAAACCGCCCGGAGGCGGTGCGGAACGGATCAGGTGGAGGGAGGGAGGCCGTCAGACGGTCGTGAAGCCCCACGACTGATGCATCGGGAGGATCTTCTGCGCGTAGAGCGCGGCCCGCTCGGCGTCCGAGATGCGGCGCGCCCAAACGAAGGCCATCGAGCACTCGGTTGCGCCAGGCTGGCCGGAGCCGCGTCCGCCGATCGCCATCTGAGCGCCGTCCTTGCGGACCTGATCGCCAGACCCGATGGTGGAGACAAGGCGCTGGGCGCCGGTCCCGCCGCCCGTCCCGCTCATGTCGGCGCACGCGATCGACGTGCCGTCTGCGTCGCCGATCAGGCACTTCATGCTGGAGGCTGCGACGCCGGGAAGGTTGCGCTCTCGGCTGTTCGAGTTCGACCCGTCCGAGGCCATCGTGTACGCCTGCATGTACACGTTCGGCGTGCCGGGTCGCAGACCGATGTTCGCGCCGAAGCCGGCGTTGCCGCTCGATCCGCAGCCAATCGCGTTTGAACTGTCGAGCGACTTCCCGACCCACACGATCGTCAGCGCGGCCGGATCGTTGAACGGCAGCAGCAGGTAGTTCACGCCGCCCGCGAGACCGAGCGTGTACTGGTTGACGGTGGGCGCGCCGACCACGGTCGCGTCGTCATCGCCCCAGCGGTTCTTGATCGACGCCCCGAGGCTCTGCCCGAGCACGAACACGCCGAGCAGGCCATCGGTCGAGACCGGCAGATCGCGCCACTTGCCGAGCGCGGCGCGGCCGCCCTGGCCACCGCCGCGGAGAAGAAGTCCAGACATGCGCGTCCCCTTACGAGGCGGTGATGGTGATGGAGGTGGTCGCGCCGAGCGCGCAGTAGGCGGCCGCGTTCTGCAGCGTGATGGTCACGGTCTGCCCGGGCGTGGACGGCGCGTTGCCGGCCTCGACCGTCTGGTCCCGCGCCATCGGCCGGAGCTCGAACGGCACAGCCGCCTCGCTGCCGCGCTTGTACTCAGCCGCCCCGCCGCCCTTGTGCCCAAGGCCGGAGCAGAGCATCGGGAGGAGGATCGGCTCGCCCGCGGGAACAGTGAGCGTCGAGGACGCGAACTGAATGGTCCGCTTCAGGTCGACCTCGTCGCAGTCGAACGTGTCGAGCAGCGTCGGCACGCCGTCCTCGTCGAACGGGGCGCCGTAGACCTTCATCTCCCAGCCGCCCGCCGCCTTCACCGCGACGCGGATCGCGAACTCCGCGGTGCTGGTTGAGGAGGTGAACTTGCCCGTGCGCGTCGGCGTGCCGGGCCAGGACGTCACGAGGGACGGGTCCGTGAACGCGTTCGACATGAAGGCGGACGACATCGCGCCCGGCATGAGGCAGCCGCCGCCGGTCGACTTGTCCGTGTAGGTCGAGAAGTCGACGTGCGACCAGTGGAAGTCGCCCGACAGCATCGTGACGAACGGGATGCCAGGGGTGTCGCGGATGTAGTTGCAAAGGCCGATGTAGTCCGCAGACCAGTACGGGTTCATCAGCCCGTCGTGGGCGTTGCCGATGCCGCGAGGCGAGCACAGGAAGACGTGCTTGATGCCGTCCGCGCCGGCCTGAACAAGCGCGGCCTTGATCGCCGCGACCTGGTTCCACGAGCCGACCGGATTGACGCCGTTGCCGAGGACCGTCCCGCCGAGCTTGGTCGACTGGACACGGGTGTCCATGACGATGAAGCGGCAGTGCGCGATGTCGAACTGCTGAGCCAGGGTCAGCTTGCTGGGGTCGATCTCCCCCAGCGCGATCTGCATCGGCCTGTAGCCGGCACCGGCCTCAAGCCACGCCTGGACGCTCTTCTGGTAGCCGGACCAGGCCGCATTATCGCGGTTGTTGTCGTTCGCGCCGAAGCCGTCGTGATCGTCGTAGATGACGATCAGCGCCGCCTTGCGAAGCACCGCCGCGAGCGACGCGTGCGCGCGCCCGAGGCGCAGACCACCGGACCGCAGTGCATAGATGTCGTTGGCGGTGATGTTGTCGTAGACGAAGTCGCCGAGGTGCAGCAGGAAGTGGAAGTCGTCCTGCCGCGCGATGTAGTCGAGCATCGGAATGCGCGGGGACTGCGACGTCCGCGAGCACGCGCCGAACCAGAAGACGAAGTCCGCCGGAACGCCCTTCGCCGGCCACGACAGGAAGCTCGGGGGCGATCCGAGATAGCGGCGCCCATCGACGAACAGGTGGCAGTAAAGCCGGGTGTTGCGCGGCAGGCCCTTGCAGCGGAACTTCGCCGTGCGCCAGACCTGCGAGCCGTCCGCGACCTTGTCGGTGACGGTCGGCGAGATCTCGGGGGTCTGATAGACGACGTTGGTGCCGAACGCGTCGGTCGAAAACTCCGCGCGCACCTTGGTCCAGTCCGGACCATCGATCTCAGCGACGACATTCGCTTCGCCGCCATCGTCCGTATCGACGACGCCGCCGACCTCGAACTGGGTGACCGTGCCGGGCTGTCCCGCGTTCGGAGACGTCGACTGGCCGCTCGGCTGCGTCTCGAAGCCCCAGCGATCCACCGGCACCAGGCCTTCGACAGCCGAGCTCGGCACGAAAGCCATACCGCCATATTCGAGCCCGGCCGCGGACAGGCCCAGCATCTCGAACCCGAACTCGTCGGTGACCGAGATGCGATCGTCGGTGACCCTGACGAACGGGCTGGCGCCGCTCGTGTCGAGGATGGAGCCGATCAGCGTGTCGAGGTTCGCCACCTTCGTGGTGGTGAGCGGAACGAAATCGCCGATGCGCTTCCAGACCAGGTCCGCGGTCGCGCTGTAGGAGCCCTGGTTCGGGACGTCGGAGCCATCCTGCGGGTGCGTGCCGGCGTCGTCCGTCGCGAAGCCCGCCTGACCCACGCGCGTCGGCGGGATGTCCTCAAGCTCTTCCCAGGTCGCGACAGTGACGTTGTCGCCCTCGAAGCCCCGGTCGATGATGTCCTTGAGGATGCCTGCGAGCGTAACGGCCAGCGCGTCACGGATCTCGGCCTTCTTCGGCTCCCACGCCTTGGTCGAGGGCAGGTCAGGCGTCTCGTAGTCGCGCCAGACGGTCATTACCCTCTGCACGAAGTCGTCGGTCGTCGACATCCAGCGCTCTCAAAGAAAAAGCCCGCCAGAGGCGGGCTTGTTGATCAAATGACGGTCGTCTCGACTGTCAGCGGACCTGTGGGAGAAGATCTGAGACCGGCGGCGCTTTCGGCCACGACCCAGTACCACCCGTCCGAATAGTCGGGCGGGTCAAAGGACACCTGCTGAAGCGGCTCGCCAGGCACGCCTCCGGAGGGCGTGATCTCATCGGCGTCCACGAACGGATCGCCCGCAGGGGCGCGGAAGACCCGCGAGAGGACGCTCTGCGTGGAGGCGGACGCCCGCCACCGCAGCAGCCCCTCGACATCGTCCCACCGGAAGTCGGTCGGCGATTCAGGCGCCACGGTGAACGTGTCGAAGGTGAAGATCGGCGAGTAGGCCGACAGCTTGCCGGAGCCAGTCTTGACCTGGATTCGGCCCTCGTAAGAGGTCCGCGGCGCAAGTCCCTGGGTGGACAGGCTGACGGTGTCGAGGACTTCGTCGATCTCGACGCTCTCACCGTCATAGGTCAGCGTCGACCAGGACGACTCCGTGTCGTCGGTGACCTGCCGAAGATCGACGAGGAACGTCATCGAGTCCTTGGCGTCGTAGTCGAAGACGACATCGGCGTAGATGCCGGCGTTGTCAGAGCCTTCGATCACCACCTCGACGCCAGTCGGCATCGCCGGCGTCTTCGACGCGCTGCGCACCGGCACAGGCGGCGGGTCGCCTTCCTCGGTGTTCGGGTCCCAGGCGTCGACCGCGTTCGGGTTGACCGATCGCCACTCGAAGGTCACCGAGCCCGACATGAAGTCGATGCGCGGCGAGGTGACGACCTCGACGACCAGGTCCGCGAGGTCCGGGTGATTGTCGATCTCGAGCTTGATCCAGCGCTCGCCGAGGCCGACGAGGCCGTAGAGCGTCGTGACCAGCGTCCCGCGCAGCCGGCTGCTGGACCGCAGCATCTCGCGCTTGCAAAGCATGCGCGCCTGGCCGTGATCCTGGACCCACTTCAGGTCCAGTCGTTCGGATCGCGTGCGGCCGCGCTCGGAGATGTCCTCCTCGTCACGCCAGGACTCGCCCTCGACCTCGGCGAACTCGTGGTCCGGCGAGGTGTAGGTCGGGGTCAGCTCGTTGATGGCGTCTTCGTCGCCGACGCCGTAGGTGACCGAGTAGGCCTTAGCGTGCTCGGTCCGGAAGGTGACGGTCGGCGCGCGATACTTGCCGACGAGCAGGCGGAGCGATCCGTCGCCGCGCTCGGCCAGCCAGCCGTCGCAGGTCGCCAGCATCGTGGCGAGCACGTCGGCGGGCGTGTTGTCGTGCTGGAACGCGCCGCCAAGGCGATAGCGCCGGCGCGTGCCGCCGGCCTTGCGCGGCACCAGCTCGTCGCAGATGTCGGCCTCGACCGCGATCTCGGCGCCGTCGTGGAAGCACTCCTCCCAGGTCAGCCCGACGCCGTGATCCTCATTCGTGAGGTAGTCGGCGATCGCCAGTGCGCAGTTGTCGCTCCACTCGTAGGTTTCCGGCTCGCCGTGGACCTGGCCCTCTGCACGGGGGTCGTAGATGTAGCTGAGGCGCGCCGCGACCGACGGGATGTGGACGCCGCGCGGGTAGTTGGCCGGGAAGCTCTTCGCGCTTCGCGTCTTGCAGTAGAGCGCCAGAGACGCGATGCCGTCGCCGCGGTGCGCGGCGGTCCACATCTGTGCCTTGCCGCTGCTCGCGGCCTCTGCAGCGGCCGCATCGACGACCATGCCGAAGGCGGTCTCGGTGGCCTCGCCGCGCCGCGTTAGCAGGACGACCTGCGACGTCTCCGGATGGTAGTCGTGGTCCAGCGACGACGTCGCGATGGTGCCGTCGGGGTTCAGCGTCACGACGTCGTCGTGCAGGTAGAACCGCGTGAACTCCTTGATCTTGCCGTGGTGCAGCGCCAGGACGTCGTACGAGTTGTCGCCGAGCGTCTCGTAGAACATGTAGGAGCCGGCGAGGCGGGCCTCGCCGTAGCCCGTGATGCGCGGCGGGCGGGTCTGCCGGAGCGGGTAATAGCCGGCCTGGGCCTTCGGCACCGGGGGCTTGGGCGCCAGCAGGTACTGCAGCACGCCGGCCGCCGCCGTCAGGGCGACGGCGCCGACGATCGACGCCAGCGTGGTACCTGCGATGGCCGTCGCGCCAGCAGTCACACCGGCAGCGCCAAAGGCCGCGAAGATCGCGGCGCCTATTGCCTGCGGCATAGATCAGACGCTCCAGGCGGATAGGACGGGCAGGTCGGCGATCGCGACGCCGCGGGCCTCGGTGAGGAGCGCCCATCGCGCGGGGCCGACGCAGACGGCGGCGGTCGGCGGGCGCAGGACGCGGCCGCGCCACTCGATCGCGCCACGAACGACGCCGACGTCGCCGGCGCCTGGCGCGTCAGTTGGCGAGAGGCCGTGCGCGGCCGCTGCGCGGCTCACCAGCGCCACGAGGCCGCCCTCGCGCTTCAACAGCGCGCGGCACTCTTCGGCGGTCGCATATGAGCCCCGGAAGCCGACGGCGAGGTCGACGCCGCGGGCGGAGAGAGCCCAACCCGCGGCGAACAGCGTGCAGTCGTGTTCGCCCCACGCCCAGGGCCTCCGGCCGGCGAGGGCGATGTATTCGCCTACGTCGGGCCGAAGATCTTGGCGTATTCTTGGACGTAGTTGGGCGTTCGCTCGCAAAAGCGATCTCCCGGAGACCGCGACTGCTGGTCTTTGTCTGTATAGAAGGAGAACTGAGGGCGCTTTCGCGATGTCAGCATAGAGCCGACCGAAAGCTGCACTGAACGGCGCAGCGGCGCCGAGATGTCGTCAGCCTCACCGATGACCTCTTCCATGTAGTCGGCGCGACCGCGCCACACCCATCGGACCGGGCCGAGCAGCGAGCTCCAGTCGCGGCGGAAGACGCCGAAGCCGAGGTGAACGGTCTTGCCCTTGATCGCCGCGCGCTCCCCGCGCGCCAGCTCCAGGACGCGATCGTCGACGCCGGAAAGCCGGAAGGCGATGCGCTCGGACTTGCCGTTGATCATGCTCTGGACGGCCGGGATGTCCGTCAGCGTGCCCGCGCCGCGGTAGATCTCGGACGTCTGGTCGATGGCGTTGATCTCGCCCTCGCAGTCGCCGATGCCGGCCCAGAGCCGCACCGGCGGGTCCGTGCGAAGGTGGAAGAAGATGCCGTAGCCGATCGACCCGGAGGCGAAGGCCGCCTCCTCCTCAGCGGACCACGGCGTCATTCTGGAAGCCTGCCGAATTCGACGAAGGAGATCGTGCGGGTGCCGAAGCGCCGCTGTTGCAGCGGACCGCCCGCGCCCGAAGGATCGGAGATCGTCATCGTGCAGAGCGGCCGGTCCATCTCGATGTCCGTCCCGGCGCTCACGGGGAACCGGAGCGGCGGCCGGATGTCGACGGTGGTGACGGCCGAGTCCTGGCCGTCCACCACGCCTATGACCTTGTGCAGCCGCGGGCCCCAGTCCGCGTGCGTGACGGAGAAGCGCTCGCCGCCGCGAAACCGCGCGGCGCGCTTGCGCCTGATCTTCACCCGCGTCGCCCGGAGGTCCGCGCCCTGCTCGATGGCGCAGTCGATCAGCCGTGTGCCGAACGGCGAGCCGTCGCTGTGCGTGGCGCCGTCGCTGTGGGGAACCGGAGCGCTCCGGGCGCTGTCCACGAAGGGCTGCGTGGCCGAGATGAGGTACGGCACGGCGAAGGGGGTCACCCCCTCGTCCATCTGGCCGGTGATCGCGTCCCAGGTGCGGATCTCGTCAGGCGTCGAGATCAGGATGTCGGAAAGGGTCAGGGTCCAGAGACCGCCGCCATCGAGGCGCCGGAAGAGCGGGAAGCCCGCCACCGTCCGGTCGCCCTCGGTGACGCCCACCAGGCGCCAGTCGTCGGACTCGGACCCCATGATGAGGCACGGCCAATTCTTGAGAATGGCCATGCCTCACCTCTCGTGCTTGTCGGCGTAGTCGATCCGGTTGTTGAACTTCCGGTCGTAGGCGGTGAGGCCCTTGGCCACGCCAGCCTCCGCCGCCTCTTTCGAGATGCGCCGGATCGTCTCGTCGCCGTTCGCGCCGGTCAGGTCGATCGACGTCTTGACCGTCAGCGACCCGCTGGAGGGCGGGCGCCGCGCGCCGGAGGGCTTGCCGATGTTGGGCACGCGCAGGTTGACCGGGATGCGCCGGCCGTCGGGCAGCGGCACCGCCGCCTCCGGCCCGGCCTCGCCGAAGATCGCCGCCGTCTGGGACTTCCCGCCGCGCGCGAACTTGGACAGCTTCCGCGGCCCGCTCGGCGTCATCACGCCGCCCTCGGCGAACAGACCGCCGAACAGCGCCCCGAACAGGCCGCCCGTGCCGCCGTCGGCGGACGCCGTGCCGAACAGGCCGGCGAGCGGGCCCTTGCCCATGAGAAGGGCCTGCAGGCCGCTCTCGAGGAACGACGACGCCAGCTTGCGGATCGCGTCCTTGGCCGACGAGGCGCCCGTGATGATGTCGGTGAAGGCCGACGTCACGCCCTCCGCGAAGAAGCTCTCCGCGTCGCGCAGGCTCTCGTAGGAGGTCTTGAGCGTCTCGACGTTGGTCTGCGCCTTGGCGTAGGCATCAGCCTTCGCCTCGATCGACTGGATCTGCTCGGGCGTCGCCTTCGCGCCGTCCTTCTCGATCTCCTCGAGCAGGCGGGCCTTCTCGGCGGCGTACTCGCGGGCGTAGGTCAGCTTGCCGATCGCCTCCGCCTCGCGATTGATCGCGGCGGTGCGCTGGTCGCTGTCGCGCAGCGTGTCGGCGAACTCCTTGTCCGTCTTCTCCTGGGGCGTGAGGTCGCCCGCGGCGTACCGCGTGGCGTTCGCGCGGCGGTCCGCGTAGTCGAGCGCGTCGCTGACCCTGTCGTTCTTGAAGACGCCCTTGTTGGCGGAGACGACGTCGGCGCCGAGGACCGCGGACGCGCTCGCGTTCGGGTCGGCCTTCAGCGCCTCAATCGCGCCCGGCTTCTTGCCGCCGCCGACCCCCAGGAAGTGCGCCAGGTGGAGGTTCGCCTCCGTGACCGCGAGCCCCGCGTTGCGAAGCGCCTCGGCGCTCTCCTTTGCGTAGGCCTCGATCATGTTCCGGGAGACGTCGGCGTTCTTGCGCATCGCAAGAATCGCGTCTCGGCCCATAGAGCCTGCCTGCTCCGGATAGTATTTTCGGAACAGGCGGAGCCATGTCTCCTCGATGAACTGGCCGACACCGGTCGCGGACGAATAGGGGTTCTTGGCGTTGGCCTTGCCGCCGCTCTCCGCCTTCACGACACGGTCGACGTAAGACTTGACCGCGTCTCCGCTGAACTCGGCGGTCTGCTTCTGCGCGAACTCCTTGTCGATCTCGGTCTCGGCGCGCAGCCGCACCGCGGCCTTGTCGATGGCCTTGCCGGCCTTCTCCATCGCCGCGACGATCTCGTCGACGCGCTTGTCGATGTCCTTCTCGCGATCGGTCTTGTTCTGCTCGACGTCGCGCTCGCGGAAGAAGTCCCGCGTCTCGTCGCCGCGCTTCTCGGCCCGCTCCTGCTCGCCCTTGCTGGACTCGCCCTGGACGCGCTTGATGCCGGTGTAGGTGTCCTTCGACTCCTGCTGCGCCAGCGCCTTGTCCTGCATGGCGCGGCGCTGGATCGCCCTGGTGTAGAGCTCCGCGGCCTTCTGCGCCTCGGCGAGCTTCTGCACCTGCTGCGGATACCGCTTGGCGAGGTCGTCGAGCGCCTTCTGGTAGTCGGCGAGCGACCCGCCGTTGAGGAACTTCTCGGTGGCGCGGTTGAACTCGAGGTCGGCGCCGGACGGGGCGACCTGTCCGCGGCCGCGCCCGACGCGGCCACCGATCGGCGCGAACGGGTTGGCCGCGCGCACCGCGTCGGCCTGCTGGGCGATGAGGTTCGATGTGTCCTTTATCTCGGCCGTAAGCTTCGTGCGGCTTAGCGCGGCCATCTCGTCGACCAGGTCGCGGATGTCCTTCGCCGAGCCCTTGGCCTTATCACCCATCGCCGCGATGGCTTCGCTCGCGCGGAGCGCGCCCTCGGCCGCCTTCTGGCTCTGCTCGTAGAGATACAGCCCAGCCGCCGCCGCGACGCCAAGAACGGCCCCGACGGGTCCTGCGGCAGCCGACAGCCCGGTGAGCGCCACACGCGCGGTCGCAAAGGAGCGCAGCGCGGCGACGAAGCGGATCACGGCCGGAATCGCGATGCCGAGGCTCGCCACCATGCCGCCGATCGAACGGCCGACGAGCGCGGCGGCGATGATCGCCGCGACCTTCAGCGTGGCGTCGGCGACCTCGTCGAAATTGTCGGCGAGCGCGTTGAGCGCCTTAGAGAGCACGACCGTCGCGCCAAGCGACTGGTCCTGCTCTCCGATGTATTTGGTGAGGGCGTTCTCGACCTTCGTGTAGCCCTGCGCCAGCGTCTGCGTGGCGTTCTTCGCCATCGCCTGAATGACGGGCATCCCCTTCAGGAACGCCTCGAAGAACTGCCGGTTGGAGACCGCGCCCTCTGTGACGAGGCGCTTGAGCTTGGAGACCGACCCGCCGGCGGCATCCAGCCCGGCGGCGACCGCCATCAGGATCGGGCGCGCGCCCTCGTTGACGCTGTTGAACTCCTCCGCCATGACGCGCGATGAGCCGAGAAGCTGCGATAGCTGGACGAGCGCACCGCGCGCCTCGGTCGAGCTTTTGCCGGCGACCTTCAGCGCGACGGCGACGCCGTCCGTGAAGGTGATGAGCTGCTCGGAACTCGCGCCGAGTTCCTTCTGCGCCTGCGCGGCCGCACCGTAGAGCGACGTCAGAGCGCCGATCGGCGCCGCGTTCTTCTGCGCGCTGGCGAACAGCGCCTCGAGGACCTGCTCCTGCTTGGCGCCGGTGACGCCCGCGACCGCGAGGCTGTTCTTCGCACGCGTCCAGGCGTCGGCGTAGTTCGCCACCTCCTTGATGGCGAGCGCGCTGCCGATGGCGCCGAGCGACGCCGTCAGGTTGCGGCCGAGGCCGGCCGACAGGCCGTCCAGCCGCTTGTTCATCTGCGAGAAGCGCGCCTCGACGCGCTTCGCCGTGCTGTCGGCGACGCCGCCGGCGCGCCGCAGCTCCTTCTCGTACTTGGTGAGCGACGCCTCGAGCTGGACGACGAGACGTTCAAGATCGTCAGCCAAAGCAGCTCACCTCAAAAGAAAACGGCCGCTGCGAATGCAACGGCCGTTGGAATGCGTGGTGTTGAGGATCAGTCGCGCAGCATTTCGAGCATCTTGGCCCGGTCCGGCGGCGGCAGATCGTCTTCGATGCCTTGGGACTTCTTCCAGCCATCGACGGCCGCGGAGAACTCCCAGATCGTCATCCGCAGCATTTCGCTGGGCGCTAGACCGATGGCGGCGGCGAGGCCTCGGATGTCGGCGAAGGAGATTCGGTCGTCGCCTCCTCCGCCTCGCCTCCCCCCGGCTGGGGCTCGTTTTCGGGCGTCACCAGGGCGGCCAGGATGACCGCGGTCGCCGCCGGCACGTTCTCTAGGAGCGGCCGCTCGTCCACGTAGGCGCGGACCAGGCGCATGGCCTCAACCGGCTTGACCTGACCGCCGCCGATCAGTCCGAGGCGGAGCGTCTCGCGGATGTCGCTCTGCTGCCACGTGCCGTCCTGGAGCCGGCGGAGAAGCGAGTACGGGCCGCAGCCGACCTTCTCCTGAAGCTCCTCGACCTGGCCGAGCGGAAGGGCGAACGTGTATTCGCCGTCCGCCCAGTCGAATGTCGTCTCGCCGCGCGCCATGATCAGGCCGTCGCGTCGGTCCAGGCGTAGTCGCCGTCGGACTGCCAGGTCATCTCGGCCTCGAGCATCGTCTCGTCGCCGCCGGTGACGCTGAAGGTCGAGAGGTGAAACAGACCTTCGTACCAGCCGCCGCCGTCGGCGAGCGGGACTTCGACCGCGATGCGGACGTTGCTCGCGTCCGGCGAGTCGAAGAGCACCTGGAGCGTTGCGCGATTCTCGGAGAGGAAGTAGCCGCTGCCGGTCAGCTCCGCGCCCTTGCTCTGCTTGATGCGCCGAACGGCCTTCACGGCGTCCGGGTTGGCGCAGTTGGTCGGAACGTGCTCCGACATGTTCGCCGACTGGTTGAAGGACTTGGTCTGAAGACCGCAGATCTTCGTGAACACTTCGGGCGAAGCGCCGTCGCCGACCTTGATGGTCAGCAGCGTGCCCCGGCGGATCTTGTCGTCGGCCATCAAGGCCCTCCGTCGTAATGGAGCGCCGCGGGCGGCGCGATTGTGGTGATCAGGTGCGTTGCGCGATCGCGCGGAAGGTGGCGACGCCGTGCCGGCTGATGCTGTTCGGGTCGCGGAGCGTCCGCGCGTTGCGGAAGCGCAGGGCGGCGATGTGACCGCCGGCGATTTCAAGGTCGGCGTCGTGAAGGACGTCGACAATCACGCCGATGATCTGCTTGACCTCGGCGAAGCTCTCAGTGTCCGACCAGATATGCAGGTCGACGTAGATCTCTTCGGCGCGGACGCAGTCGGCGAAGACGCCGACGCTCTGGCTCTCGCCGATGTGGATGTAGGGGCGCGCGGTGCTGGCGGACGCCTGCTGCGCGATCTGCGGCGGGTCGCCTATCAGGTCCTTCAGGCCGGCGCTCGTCTTCAGCTTGGCGACGATCGCCTTCTGAAGCTCCCAGTCTGGGCTCATGATCTCGCCACCTTGCGCGCGGCCTTACGAATGCCGCGCGAGATGCGCGAGACGACGCGCTTCTTGAGCGTGCGGTAGGGTGTGAAGAAGAAGGGGCGCGGCCTGGCGCCGGGGTGCCAGCCGCCGACGTCCTGCAGCTTGTTCCGCGTCCGATCGGCGCCCTTGGCGAGCGAGTGCGGCGCGGTGCCGAACTCGACCCATCTAGCGTAGAAGGCCACGTCGTCGCCGGCGTAGATAGTCGCCCTGATATCGTTATCGCCAGGCACGAAGGTCGAGCGCTTGATACGCGGCGCTCCGGTCGCCCTGGTCGGCGGAGCCTCGCCAAAGGTCCAACTGATCGACCGCTTCAGGTCGCCGTCTTCCACGGGCGCGAGCGCCCGCTGCATGGCCACGATCTCGTCGGCACCCTTCGCGATGTCCTTGCGCATCTGCGTGCGGACTTCGATGGGCAGCCGGCCGAGCTTTCGCCTCAGACGCTCAAGGCCGATTACTTTCGTCGCCATCGGGACGGCCGGCCTCGCAGAGGAAGTCCACGTAGCTCCGCCGGTCGTTCGGCGTGATCGCGCGGATGTTGAAGGTCGCGCCGGAGCGGACGTCCCGAATGCGCCAGTCGTCGGCGACGGACGTGACCGCGATGCAGTCGCGCACTGTGATCACTACCGGCTGGATGCCCTGCAGACGCTGCCCCACGACCGGCTCTGAGCCGCGCAGGAACACGATTCCGGCGTTCGCCCGGAACACCTCGGCGAAGCCGCCGCGTGTCGAGCCCCCGCCGTCATCGGCGTCCTGGGCGGCCTCGAATGCGACCAGGTCGCGCAGGCGTCCCGCCGTCATCTGGCCGCTCCGTTTCAGCGCCGGCGCCGGCCGCGATCGCCGCGGCGGCGCATGCGCGCCTCACGAGGACCGTCGAACCGGCGGAGTAGGAAATCGTGACGCGCCCCGACAACTCGGGAGGGTCCCAGTCGAACTGGCGCGAAAACCGCAGCCAGGGCACGCTTACTGCGGCGGGTTGGCGGTCGGCGTGGTGGCCGGGTGGCCGAGGATCGCGACGCCCGACAGGAAGATGTTGCCGGAGTCGTTGCCGGACGGCGTGACCGTCAGGCGCACGTAGCGCTTCGTGCCCTTGTAGCCGATCTTGCGGCACTCGTTGTCGTCGGCGAACGTGAAGCTCGCGAGCGCCTCGGTGCCGATCAGGTACTGGTCGGCGACCGCTGCCGCGTCGGAGAGGTTGGAGGCCTCGCCGTCCTCGACCAGAGTCGCGAAGGTCGCGTTCGCGTCCGTGTTCGCGCCGGTGACGAGCACGAGTTCGCACGCGCCGTAGCCGAGCGTGTCGATGATCGCGGAGACGATCGCGGTGTTGTCGGTGCGCGCCGCAACGGGCACGATCAGCGGGACGACGTGGATGTCGCTATGGATGTCGCGGGTGGGCATGGCTTCCTTGGTGCTGTCTGCGGGTCAGCCGAAGCGCCCGACGCGGTAGCGATTGAGGATGGAGTCGACCGCCATCGGCATCTCGAACGGCTGCTGATTGGACAGGACGACCGCCTCGCGGTTTTCGTAGAGGTGGCCGACGATCAGCAGCACAGCGGCGCGCAGGTCTGCCGGGACGTCGCTGGGCGCGCCGTAGCCTGCTGTGAACTCGACCTTGACGCTGCCGCGCTCGCAGCGCGGGACAGGCCAGGTCGCGCCGTAGGCGGGCGCGACGAGGGTCGGTGAGGCGTCCAGGTCGACGGCGAAGTCGGTGAAAGCGACATCTGCGCCGGCGGCGTCCTTGAAGGTGACGCTGTCGACCGCGGACACTGGCGTGAGCGGGATTTCGATCTCGCAGGGAAAGCCGTCGAGCGACAGCCGCCACGTCTGGGTGACGAGCGCGACGCCGATCCCGGAGGGGCCCTCGATCTGCGCGGCGGCCGCCTTGATCAGCATGCTGATCAGCGCGTCCTCGTCGTCGTGCATGACGCGAAGGTGCTTCTTCGCCTCGGCCAGCGTGACCGGATCGGCCGCGGGAGCCGTCACGAGCTTCAGACGGCCCCACTCGTTCATCGCTTCGTGCGCCTCTTGGGCTTGGCCGCCTCGGGCGTGTCGATCGGCGCGACGTGATCCTCGGGGGTCTCGATGACCTCTTCGGTCTCCGGCGTCTCGACGACGACCGCGACTTCCGGCGTCTCCACCGGCTCGCTCAGGTTCACGGCGCCGGCCCCGACGAGCCGGATGAGCTCGTCGAGGTCGATCGTGCGGCCGGGGACAAGGGAGAACCCATGCCCCTCGGCGCTCGTGGTGATTCTGACGTCAGGCATTGCCGGCCCTTACGAGCTCGGGTGCGTGAGCACCTTGATCGCCTTGGTGTCGAGCAGCTCGCCGTCGATGCGGGTGAAGCCGATGAAGCCGACCTGGCCGTAGTCGGCGTAGCGCTCGACGAGGCGCTTGATGGCGAACTCGTTGACCATGCGGACGACGTACTTGTCGAAGTCGCCGAACGCGACCGACTTGGCGTTGGAGCCGACGTTGGCGATCGCCTGGTTCACCGCGTAGGGCTTGTCCAGGATCGTCGCCGGGGCCCCCAGCTTCGCGTCCGCCGGCTGCCAGATGTAGCGGCTCTCGGCGTCCTTGAGCTTGCGGAGCAGCTTCAGCGTGCCGTCGTTGAACTGCCAGCCGACCTTCGGGGCCGACCGGTAGGCCGGGTCGACCGAGTGGTAGAGCTCGATCATGTCGTCGAAGGTGATCGCCGCCGCGGCGGCGGCGGCCGTGGTGGTCGCGGCGGTGATGAAGCCGTGCGGCTTGTCCGCGCCGTCGCCCGTGGTCAGGTGCGTGTTGCCGATGCGGCCGATACGCTCGGCCATCGCCTCGCGGATGATCGCTTCGACGTCGAGAACCGAGTCCTGCAGCAGTTCGTCGGAGACGAGCACGACGCCGGAGGTGTACTTGTAGGCGCCGATCGTCTTGGTGCCGAACGCGACCTCGGACTGTGAGACCTGCGTGTTCTCCGCAATGAGTGCGCCGACGTTCGATGTGTCGTCCATCGTCGGGAAGGGAATCTCGGCGCCGGTGGCGGTGCGCAGCATGAGGGCGACGCCCGGGTCCAGCATCGGCCCCCAAGCCTTCAGCGACTTGATCAGCTCTTCCTGGAACTGCACCGGGACCAGGTAGCCGCCGGCGGTGTTGGTGCCGACCGACTGGGCGCGGGACTCCGGGGCCTGCACCAGGACGGCGCGCTGCTCGGCGCTCAGGCCGCTGCGGCCGCGACGGAGGAAGCTCTCGAACGCCTCGGCGTAGCGCTCCTCGGCGGTGCGGGTGTCGGTGTCGGCGGCCTTCTGCGCGCGGTCCTCGCCGCGGGGGGCGCGATCGTCGGCAGACTCTTCGAGCGCGGCCTGGGCCTTCGACAGCGCGATCTCGCGCGCGGCGCGCGCCTCGAGCTTGTCGTGCTCCTTCATCGCGGCGTCGTGCTGGGCTTCCAGCTCGGTCGCGCGGGCTTCCGGGGTGTCGGTCTTGATTTCGTCGAAGGCGGCGCGCGCCTGCGCGACGAGTTCGGCCTGCTTCGCGCGGATCTCGGCGAGGGTCATGAAAGATTTGCTCCGTAGGGCAACAAAAAAGCCGCCCTGGGGGCGGCTGGTTGGGGAGGTCGCGTCGGGTGTTGCCCTCAGCGCGGTCGGGATCGCTCCCGCAGGTCGTTCTGGATCTTCAGGCGAAGGCGCACGGCGCCGGAGCCTGCGGTCTTCTCGGGCGGCGTCTCCGCCGCGGCCTTGGCGTCGCGGAACTCCTGGAGGGAGCGGACGCCGATCTCGGTGTCTTCGTAGGCCGGGAAGGTCACAGCCGAGACCTCGACGAGCTCGAGCTTCTCGATCGTGCGGGTCGGAGGCGTGGTCGACTCGTCCCAGGTCTCTTTGACGACCCGGAAGCCGAAGCTCATGCCGGCGATGTCGCCGCGCTCGACGAGCACCCAGAGGTCGTTGCCGACGGTCGTGTCCGGCACGTCGATCTCGACGCGCAGGCCCTTGCCGTCTTCCGCGAGCCGGAGCGTGCCGGACTTGGTCCGGCCGACAACGCGGCTGCGGTCGTGCTCGACGAGCGCCAGGATGTCGCCGTCGATCGCGTCAGCGAAGGCGCCGGACGCGATCTGCTCCTTGAAGTAGGAACTGATCGTCGCGACGCGCTCGAAGACCGCCGCGTAGCCCACCAGCGTACGCTTGCCGTCGTCCGCCGCCCGTACCTCGACGCCGAGGCCGGCCGAGCGCTTCTCAGTCTTGATCATGCGGCGTCGTCTTTCGGCTCGGCGGGATCGTTGTCGTTGGCCGGAGGCGCCGGCTTCGTAGGCGACAGCACGGTCCCGAGTGGGACCGTCGCGCCTTGCACGTAGAGCTTGTCGGCCTCGGGCCCGTGCTTCGGCCAGTTCTCGGCCTCGCGCGCTTCGTTCGGGGTGTTGATCCCCGCGAAGATCGCCGTCCGCCAGCCGTCCATGCGCGTCTTGAAGTCGCCGCGCAGAAGTCCGTCGACGTTGAACTCGACGTAGTTGGTCTTGTTTCGAGCAGTAAAGAGCTTGAGGTTCAGCTCTTGCTCGATGGCCTTGATCCACTGCCCAAGCGTATGCTTGACGAAGTGGAGGTCCTGCTGCTCGGTGTTGGAGTAGGTGCCGTTCGTGAGGTCCTGCAGGAAGACCGGCGGGATGTCGTAGACGCGGGCGATTTCCTCGATCTGGAAGCGGCGCGCCGTCTCCATCTGCGATTTGTCGGGGTCGACGCCAATCGGCGCCAGCGTGTGGCCCGACGGCACGATCAGGACGTTTCGGCGCTCCGCGTTCGCGTCTCGAACCGCCTTGGTGATGTCTGAAGAGGCCCTCGACGCAGCCCCCGGAGACGGGAGCGGCCCGGTGAGCGCCAGCGGCGGCACGCCGCCGTTCGCGAAGAACTTCGCCGCGTAGTCCTGGAGGGACAGGCAAAGCCCGATCGCGCCCTTCAGGCGGTCGACCGGGTTCACATGCGAGATGCCGTCCGCCTTCAGCATGAAGGGGATGTCGATGACCTCGTTGGCGGCGTAAACGACCTCGCGCGCGCCGTCCCTGTAGCGGTAGCGCTTGCGGCCGTTCAGGCGCTCGACCGTCAGGTTCGCCGGGTCGAGCGGCCAGAGGTTCATCACCCGGCCGGCCTTGTTGCGCTCAATGTAGGAGCAGCCGCGCCCGGTGATCAGCGCGTTGACCATGAAGCCCTTGCGCCAGGCGAACGAGGTGAGCTCGTCGTTCGGCGCGTCGTGCAGGATCGCATAGAGCGGGTCCTTCGACGCCGTCTCGCGGCCGGCCTCGGTGCGCCGGAAAAGCTGCAGCGGGAGCGCGGCGATCGTGCCGGCTATGAAGTTGACCGCGCACCAGATCGCCGGCACGGACAGCGCCGTGTCGGCCGTCACCATCGGCAGATCGACGCCGTGCCACTCCTGCATGAGAGCGCGCACCGCCGCCACGTCGGACAGCGGCACCCGCGGATCTTCCAGCGACGCGCGCGTCTCCGGCGTCGGCGCACGACGGCCGGTCAGCCAATTGGGCATGGATCAGGCCGCCATTGAGAAGTCCGGGTTCTCCCAGGGAGAGACCGCAGGGACATGGACTGGAGCGCCGTCAGTGGCGGCGCCGACCGCCATCGCAGCCGCAACGGCGGGGTCGATGCGGTTCGACGTCTTGTTCTTGTTGAACCAGGAGTTCCCCATGAGAGGGTCCGTCTCGATGTGGACGCCCATGAGGGCCGCCATCATCACCGGGCTCCTGCGGATGCGGACGCGCTCCTCAAGGATTAACTCCTCAAGGGCAGCCACGCTGCCAGGCATCCAGAGACCCTTCGGCAGCTCAAGGCCAACCGCCTTCGCCGCCTCGACGGCTTCCGGATCTGGTCGTGCGCGCTTCTTGCCGCCCTGCGGATGAGCGACTGCCTTGACGTCGCAGCCGTACTCGTCGAGCTCGTCGGCGAACTTGTCGTAGGCGTAGGTGTCGTAGGCGAGAACGCCGATGCCGAACTCGGTGTGGAGCCGCGAAATCATCGCGGCGACGTGGTCGTACCGAATCCGGGCGCCCTCCGGCGCGTGGATGTAGCCCTGGTCGAACCACAGCCGATACGGAACGCTGTCGGTCTTCGACCGCTCGTCCATCGTGTCGCGCGGCGTCCACGCCTCGATCCAGAGATCGAAGGTCGGAAGATCAGCCTCGGTGCCGTCGGCGCGGACGACGCGCTTCGTGCCGGTCTCCCGGACGAAGGCCGCGGCCGTCAGGTCTTTCGCCCGAGACAGGTCGAGCCCGGCCGCTGAGATCGGGCCCGCGTCCTTCTCGTAAGGGTCGAAGTCGACCATCACCTTGTCGAGCAGCGGCCTCGGAATCCAGGACGTGTCGGCCTCGGTCCACACGCAGAAGTGCAGCCGCAGAATGCCGTTCCGCTTCGACGGAATGTCGCGCGCCTGGGCGACGACGCCCTCGAGATAGTCGTGCTTCAGCGTCACGCCGAAGAGAGGGTTCGCCTTCTGCCAGCACGTCGGGTCGGTGAACGGGTCGTCGTCCTTGTCGAGCGCGCAGACGTAGGAGAACGTCGCGTCGTCGATCGGCTCGCCGACATAGGTGAAGTCCTCGTCCGGCGTCCTCGTGCCGGCCGCGACCTTCACCGCGTGCTGGTGTTCATCCCAGCAGATCGAACTCCGGTCCGAGCCGCTGTTCGTGATCATGAACAGGAGCGGCTGGCGCCGGAACTTGAAGCCGCGCTCGAGCATCTCGATGACGTGGCCGTCAGGATGCTCGTGGATCTCGTCGCAGAGCGCCACGTAGGGCCGCGGGCCGCTGTGCGCGCCCTCGCGCGAGATCGGTCGGAAGAACGACCGCTTGCGCATGTACGACAGGTTCCAGACCGGGTTGCCGCCCGACGGAGTGATGTCCTGCTTGAGCCTCGGCGACTGCTCGTACATCGCGACCGCGTCGCGGAAGAGCACGAACGCCTGGTCCTTGTTCGCGGCGGCCGCGTAGATCTCGGCGGCGGCCTCGCCGTCCGCGACCATGCAATAGTGGCCGATGCCGGCGGCGAGCGGCGACTTGCCGTTGCCCTTGCCCTGCTCGATGTAGCTGCGGCGAAACCGGCGGAGCAAAGCCCCGTCCGACTCGACGCGCTTCCAGCCGAAGAGCGACCCGACGACGAATTTCTGCGACGGGTGAAGCTTGAACGGCCGGCCCTCGAACTGGCCACCGTTGAGCCGCAGCACCACCTCGAAGAAGCGGAAGACGCGGTCGGCGGCCGCCGGGTCCCAGTGGACGCCGCGGGCGGGGCCGTTCTTGCGGTCGTCGCGGTGGCGCCGGCAGGCGTTGCGGACGTGCGGCCCGGCGACGATGTCGCCCGCGATGACGGCCTCGGCGTACTCGTCCACCGACCCCGAAGGGTACGGCGGGTTCAGGTCAGCCAAAGAACTCGTTTGCTGGGTCTTCGCCTTCGCCATCTGGCTTGCCACCGGCCTTGCTCGCGTCCGCCGGGTTTGCTCCCATCTGGCCGAGGCACTGTCGGAGGAGGTTCAGCGCTTGCACGCCGACGTCCTCGTTGGCGCACAGCCGCGCGTGAATGACGACCGCGATCGACAGGTGCGCGCGGTGCGATTTGTTCAGCCACGGGATTTCGTCGGAGAGGACGCGCCAGGATTCGCGCTGGCGCTCCGTCATCCAAAGCGGCGGAGAGCCGATGTCCTCGTCGACAGTAGGCTCGACGCGGTTCTCGAACTTCGTCCGCTTCTTGTCGGCGTAGCCCGTGATCTCGGCCTTCGCCTTAGGCGTTCTGGGCCGCGGCATTTCGCAGAAACCTTGTTGACGTCTTGCAGTGACTGGGTTTCAATACTTGCGTCGCCGTGGAGCATTGCTCCGGGACAGCCAGTCGCCAGCCCCCATATTTGAATTGGAAAACTGTGTGCGGTGGTCCCGCGCCGGTCCCTAGGGGGTCGGGCGGTCGTCCTGCGACCACCCCCTCCCGTGGCCGAACGGCCACACTGTGCCCCGAGGGCCACACCCTCAATCGGCCTGCTGTTGCCCGATGGTCACATGTGGCTCAAATGCCACACGCGATCACGCCTCGGTCGGCGGCTCCTCGGCCACGGCCTGCGCCGCCCTGAACTTCGCGAAGTCGATGACCTCGGCGTGACCGGCGGCCCTGCCCTCGACCCGCTCCTCGGCCGCCTTCAGGATGGGCGCCAGCTCGCCGAACACGACGTGCGAAAGCGGGATCGTCAGCACTGCGACGCCGTCGGCGCCGTTGATGTCGATGTCGGCCAGGCCGTCGAGGACCTTGCCGCCTACGGCGACCACGAGGCCGCCGGATTCCCCGCGCAGGACGCAGACATTGCCGGCCATGCTTGTCTCCTCAGACGGGCCAGCCGTCGGCGCCGAAGCGCACGACCGTCTGGCCGTGGTCCTCAAGTTGCCCGCGACGTGCGTGGCAGGGTTTGCAGGTTGAAACGAAAGGCCCCGACCAGAAGATCGCCTCGTCGCCCTTGTGCGGCACCACGTGGTGGACCTCACTGGCGGGCGTCACGATCTCTTGCTCTAGGCACCACTCGCACAACGGCTGCTCGGTAAGCTTGGTTATGCGCAGCGACTTCCACCGGGCCGTCTTGTAGAGGCGTCGGTAAGCCCTGGCCTCTTCTGACCTCGCGTCAGGCCGCCCACCGGTCGCCACGTACGACTCTATGAGCATGCGCCTTGGAGACCCCGAAGTCGGACGCGAGGCGCGAGTAGGAGACGGTCTCGTTCGCAGCGGTCGACCGCATTCGATCGACGTCAGCGGAATTCAGCTTGTTGCTGTTCGAGTTGCGGTTCTGCGTGATGACCGTCGCCCAACGGCAGTTGCCAGGCTCGTAGTGACCATTGGTGTCGATCCGGTCGATCGACATGCCATCTGGCCGTTCGCCCATGTCCTCCAGGAAGCATTCAAAGCCGCTGCGCCCAGACGAACCTTCGAGCCATCGATCGCAGATCGAGATGCCCCTGCCGCCGTATCGAGAGAACGCGATGTGGTTCTCCTGAAGAACCCGCTCCTTCATCGCGCACCACGACGAATAGGTTCGACTCCGACGCCCTTGGCGGCTGTGACCGTGCGAGACATTGGCGCGGCCCGTCCGCGCCGCCGCCTCTCGCTGTAGACAGCCGCAGCTCTGTTGCCCGCAGTGACGTAGGTCTCTGGTGTTGGCTTCACCGCGCGAGCCGCAATCGCAAATGTACGACCAGCGAGTAGCTTTGTTCTTGGTCAGCGCCCGATCGACGATGAGTAAGCGGCCGAATCGCTCACCGGCGAGGTCCAGAAGCTTGCCCATCATCGCCTGCCTGAATTTGACCGCCCCGACGCGGCCGTCGACCGCGAGAGGAGGGCGCGGGAAGCCGGCGCCGGGGCGTGTGCCGCCCGGTCCGCGCGAGGCGGTAGCCGGACGGTGTGGGGTGCGGAGATGGCCCTTCCGCGAGGACTCGAACCTCGGGCCTCCCGGTCCGGAACCGAGCGCTCTATCCGGCTGAGCTACGGAAGGCTGGCTGCGGAAGCAGGGCTCGAACCTGCGGCATCCTCGTTAACAGCGAGGCGCTCTACCGACTGAGCTATTCCGCAGTGAGTAACCCGCCGGGGTGCGCCCTGGGGCGTGGCGGGTCTTGTTTCCATCAGAGCGCGACGTTCGGGAACTGGATGCCGATCGAGAGCACGCTGGACGACTTCGCGACGCCCAGCAGGCAGACGTATTCGCCCGCGCCGATGTCGGCGACGGGGCAGATGCCGCCGGGCGTGTCGCTGCCGTAGTAGGCGACGCCGGCCGTCAGGACCGCGCCGAGGGCGATTTCGCCACCGCGCTGGATCGTGAGCGGCTGTCCGGCTGCAGCGCTGTTCACGGCGATGCCGCGCGCGCGGCGCGCTTCGGCGGTCCCCGAGTTGGTGTCCGCCAGCAGGAACTTCTTGGTGGCCGAGGACAGGTAGACGGACCTGCCCGCCGTGATGGCCTCGCCGGCCATCGCCGTCTCGAGGGCCGCGTCGGCGCCGGGGATGACGTTGGCGGCGGTGATGCTGAGATCCGCCATGTGGCGTCAGGCTCCGAAGGTGGCGAGGGAGGAACGCAGCCGGCCCCCGTACGGTGAGCCTTTGGCTATCCGCACGGCCTGGGGCCTCGCGGAGCTGCAGTGTTGGGTGCGGCGGCGCTTAGCCGTAGCGCTTCTCGAAGTCGTATTTGCGGAGGCCGTAGTTGATCGCGCCGAGGGGCTCCAGCGGTGCAGGCGCACCGATCTCGGCCACCTTGGCCTTGATGCGCTCCCACTGCTCGTAGGTGGGCGTATAGCCGGCGTTCTCGGCGAAGCCCTCGAACCAGAACTTGAACTGCTCGGCGGTCACGCGGCGAACTCCACTTCGACGGCACAGGGCGAGACGATGGCCGCGGCCGCGATGAGCTTCCTCGCCAGCCAGACGCGGAACCCGAAGGCCCCGAGCCCGACGATCCTCACCCGCACGGTGACGTCCTTGGCGACGTCCGCGATGTCGACCTTCAGCTCAGTCATGCGGCGATCTCCTCGTCGAAGTCGTTGTCGTTGGCGGCGGCGGGGATGTCGTCCGAGAAGGGCGAGTGCGGAACCATGTCGTTCGGCAGCCCGCCGAGGCGCCAGTCGTAATGCGACCGACCACCCGCAAGACGGGCGTCGTGGTCGTCAAGAAGCTGGCGTCCGAACAGCGTGTTCGGGCGACTGAGCGGGCGGCGGACGTTCATGGGTGATCCGGAAACGAAAACGCCCGGCAGCGAGGTGAGTCGCTCCGGGCGTTCGTGTGGACTATGACCCAAACATACCGTTCAGGGGCCGCCGTGTCAAGAACAAAACGAGAACGATTTACGCGGCAGCGCGATCGGCCTCGATCATCCCGTATCGCTGCGCCAGGCGCCGCAGGCCCTCACGAAGCGAGGCCATGCCGCGCGCCTTGGCTGCGCCGCCCTCGCCGGACTCATCCGAGACGGTCGCCCCGTTCAGCACCACGGCGTCGACGATCGGCGCGCAGTCGCCCATCGCCCTGCCAGCGCGGCGGAAGCGCTCGAGCGCGGCCAGCCGGTACTCGCTGACGTTGAGGCCCTGCAGGGCTCCGCCGTCGACGTGCTCGCGGCCATAGTCGATCGCGCACAACGGTGCGAGTCCCGCATAGTACCAGGCGGCGTAGTAGAGTTCGCCGGCCTCGAACAGGATCTCGTTGAGCGCCCGATCGGCGTCGAGGAGGCCGCGCGAGCGCAGCCGGGCCAGCGGCCAGTCCATCACGCGACGCCGGGAGACGGGCGCGCCGTTCTCCTCCTTGTCGTGAACGATCTCGTTGTCGTTCGCAGCCTTGGCGAGCCGCTCGGGCGTCGCATCCCAGGAGAACTGCGCGAGGGAGACTTTGCGGGGCATCAGGAAGCCTTCCGTTGCGCCACCACCGGCGCGTTGTCGTTTGCGGCGAGCCAGCCGAGCACGATGGCCACGGTCTGCGATCTGGCGTCCTCCTCGGTCGCGGCCTTGACGACCTCGACCTGGTGGCCGAGCGAGCGGAGCACGACGTGGCGGATCTTCTGCGCGGGGCTCAGCCTTCCGGCCGCCGCCTTGTATTCGATGAGGCCGAGCCGGCCGTTGGGCAGGTAGACGCGGAGATCGGGGTCGCCCGGCTCCATGCCCGTCACCTTGGCGATGCCGGCTGTGGCCTTCGACATCCGGACGCCGCTCATGTCGCCCGCGATCAGGAACGGCGCGCCGCGGTCGATCATCCGGCGGAGCTCGCCGACGGCGGCGGCCTGGAGCCGCCATTCGGGGATCGGTTTTGAAAGGGTGGCGCCCTTCGCGCGCGTAATAGCCCCCACCCCCGAAAAACCCCCAAAATCGGCCGGCGAGGGGGTACCCCCTACTTTTTTGGACACTCTTACTCTTTTCCTTAGAGAATCAACCATCAAGGGTGTCCAAAAGGCTGGCACAAGGCTGGCACAAGAGTGGCACGGCGTGCCACCCTTGGGCGGTTGAAGGGTGTCACGCGTGCCAGCCTTGTGCCGGCCTTGTGACGGGTCTTTGTGGGGTGGAGAGGCGGCTTGGGAGGCCCCACAACGCTGACTGGAAGGGGGGGCAGACGGCAATCTGCCGGTCTTGGCGAGCCGCTCGGGCGTCGCTCGTTGCTGAATGGCGTTTGGCGGAAATTGACTGTACTGGCGCGACGTGGTCGGCGCTGCCGGCTTTATCGTATCCCGGTGCGTAGACTCCGCCGGCGACAGACGGCCCGCACTCGTCGCAGAACCAGAGGACAGACGCGCGTTCGGTCGGCGCGAAGCCGAGCCCGTCCGCGCGCCGGCGGCAGAAGCAGAGGGCGTGGGTTGAGTCCGTCATGCGGCGGCCCCAACTAGGCGCAAAATAATGCACCCATCAACTTGACGGCCTCGCCAAATAAGCGCATTATAATGCGCATAGACGGAGCGAAGCCGATGCCGAAAGCCGAAGATCACCAGCCCACTATCGTCCGCCGGCTTCTTGCGGAAGGCTGGAAGAACGAGGGCGGCAAGGAGCACGACAAGTTCACGAAGGCGGGCCGCAAGCCCATCTTCGTCCCGCGTCACCGCTGGCTTTCGCCGGGCGTCGCCCGCAACATAGCCAAAGCCGCAGGCTGGAACTGAGAGGAGAGCGCCATGCGCTTCATCGCACTGATCGACAAGGAGGAGCGGAGCGGCTCCTACGGCATTTCCTTCCCCCAGCTCCCTGGCTGCGTCGCGATGGGCAGGACGATGGACGAGGCCGTCAGGAATGCGACCGACGCGCTCTCGGAGTGGATCGGAGACGAGGCCGCGGCCGGCCGCACCTACGAGGCTGAGGACCTCGCCACCTTCACGGCACGCGAGGAGGTTAGCATCGCGATCGGCGCCGGCGCTGTTCCCGTCTTCATTCCGCTCGTGCAGGAGCTCGGTCGCCCCATCAAGGCGAACCTCTCTCTCGACGCTGGGCTGCTCTACGCCATCGACGAGGCGGCCAAGAACCGCGGCTTGACACGATCTTCCTGGCTCGCCTCTGCGGCGCGCCAGGCTCTGGTGAAGGGCGGCTGACATCACGACCGGATTTACGAGAGGGTGGGGGCTCCGGAGCCGCCACCCAGGGCGGGCCCAGATGGGCTTCATGCTGTAAACGGCTGAGGCACGATGTCTGCTGGTGCGTGCTGCAACGCCCAGAGGCGTGTCAGCGATTGACCGGAAGCCGTTCGGGATTTGCCGTAGATGACGTCTCCCGATGCGACGAGCCGGGTGACGGACAATCGCGGGTCGCTACACCGCCGCGAGAAGCGAATGCGCCGCCACGTTACTCCTGCGGCTCCGTGCGCCGCCACCTTCGCGAGAAGGCTCAGGTCGCTGACGTCTGGGTCCGGCCGTGAGATTGCGGGCCGCGTGCCTGCGGCGAGTCTTGCAGCCGCGAGCCGGTAGACGCGCTCCAGAAGCTCGCTCGCCATCTCGTCAATGGCCCGCTCAAGTTCGTCGTCTAAAACCACCTGCGCGGCTCCTGTTTTGAAGAGTGGCACGCTTTTACGCGTATGATACCCTCACCGGTAAAAAGACCCTCAAAAGTACCGGCGAGAGGGTACCCCCCTATTTGTGGACACTCTTACTGCTCTTACTTAGAGAATCTACAAGATAAGACAGGCCTCAAGCATGGCCAAAGACAGGCTCAAGACAGGCTTGCGGCGCCACGCTTGATGGGTCCAAGCCCGGCACGGGCGCCAGCCTTATGCCAGCCTTATGCCGGGCTTGGGCCGACGTTTGGCCGGTAGCCTTCTGCGGCTGCGATGGCCCGCTCGACCACGTCGAGCCAGTCCGGAATACGGCGTGTAGACTTGCGCCAGAGCCCAGGCCGGGCCGAGGCTACTTTCCGTCTTGTGAATCGGTGATGGTCGCTCTCGTTCTTGAACGATTGTTTCACGCGACCTGAACTTTCGCGAGGTTCTCTGCTCAATTTTTTTCCGACGATGTCAAGCGATACGCGTGGCGACCGTGCCAGACGACACGATGGCCGGCGGCCGTCACGGGGTCGAAGCCCGCGCCGCGGCGGCCAGAGCGCGCACTGCGCTCTCTTGCCAGGTCCCGAGGCTGACGATTTCAATAGGTTGCGTTCGGCTCAAGAGGCCGTAGCGGACCTCCGCTACCACCTCGTCGCCCCCAGAAAATCTTCTTGCTGCAGCGTCGTCTCTCCGAGACGCGTGGCCAGCGCCACATCGACGCCGCACGCCTGCGAAGCCATCCGCCGTCGGCCTATCAAACCGGCGTCGCCGCCGGCGCGCCGTGATCCTCCCGGTGGCGCAGATGGGAAGGCCGTCCGCCGCCGAGCGGCCGAGTGGACCCGGACGCCGACGCGCGGCGGCGCAGCTGGCCGGTCTGTCGGGCGCCCGCCGCGCTGAGGTTCCGGGACGCCTGGTCGGGCTTCCTTCGTGATCTCGTCCGAAAAAATCAGCGAGCCGCGTGTTTCGGCCTCAGCCCGAGCTTGGCGAACGCCGCCGCGACGTCCGCCTTCATGGTGAAGGTGCTGGAGGCGTCGTCGAAATCGGCGAGAATTCCGGAATAGAAGGCCCCATCTCGGCGTTCGGACTCCGGCGCCGGCCAGAGGTAGGTCGAGCGGTTGAAGCACATCGTGCCGAAATGCAGGTGCCAGCTCTGCGCCTCCCAACCCATGGCCTTGCTCAAGGCGCTCGACGTCGAGCCCGGGTGATCGAGCAGAGCCTGAATCAGCCGGGCTTCGGTTTCGGCCATCTTCTGGGCAGTGAAAGCCCGCACCACCCGTTCGGACACGTCCATGCCACGAAGCTCGCCGATCAGCGCCTCGCGCTCCTGCGCCTCCTGGCCGTCGAGAGCGGTGAGCAGCGTCTGCGCCGCCTGCTTCTGCGCGTCCGTTCCGGTTTCGAGCCAAGTCCGGGCGTTCGCCCGCATCTGACGTCGCTTTTCAGGACCCGCCGACGGGATCGCGGCCACGATCTTGTCGATGTTCAGGCTCATTCGCTCGTTTCCGCGGACGCCGGCGCCGACTGAATCCGGCGTAAACTTAGCCGGCGCGCATGCATATCCTGTCTTGTTGATTCGTGCTCCGGGCGCCTGCTCGCCGAGCCGTATGGAGTTCGGCGATGCGGAAGCCGCAATCCGTTCAAAGCCTCGCCGACTTCGGTCGAACGCGGCTCTCGAAATCATTCTTCATGCGCGACTTCCTGTTCTCGGAAATCGCGGCGCTCCACGGCTTCGCCAACGTCCCCGACGACCCGGACCTCGCGATCGCGGCCGGCGCGAGGCTGTGCGAGGAGCTGTTGGAGCCGATCCAGGATGCGTTCGGCCGGATCGCCGTACGCTCCGCCTATCGCTCGCCGGAGGTCAACGGCTTCGGCTCCGAGCAGATGCTGGCCGGCAAGGCGGGCTATAATTGCGCCTCGAACGAGAAGAACCGGGCCGGGCACATCTGGGACCTCCGCGATGCGGACGGCTGCATGGGCGCGACCGCCTGCATCGTGGTTCCGAGCTTCTGGGACCGGTTCCAAAACCCCGGCGACTGGCGGAAGCTCGCTTGGTGGATCCACGACACGCTGCCGTACTCGGACCTCGAGTTCTACCCGCGCTACTTCGCGTTCAACATCAGCTGGCACGAGCGGCCCGCCCGACGGATCTCGAGCTTCGTCGAGCCGAAAGGCGTGCTGACCAAGCCGGGCATGGACAACCACGCCGGCGATCACCGCGAGGAATGGGCGGCGCTCTTCAGCTAGCGACGGTCTTCTCGCGGCCGCATGGCTCCGGCGATGACGTCCCGTGCCGGCGGTTGTGCCGCGGGCGACGGATAGCCATCGAGACCGCCCGTCAGGGCGAGCCGGTCCGGGATCGGCGAGGAGAATTGCCCAAGGTTTCAAGTGCGGATTGCCGTTTCGGCCCGGCTGGCGAAGCTCATAATGCGCCCGCCCTGGTCGTGGCGCGGTCAACATCGTTCTGCGGCCAGCCAGTATTCCACTGACAGCGCAGGCGGACCTTGCACATCTGCCGGACTCGTTCGGTGATCCAGGCGAACGGACCAACCTGATCGACGCGACACCAGGTTTTTCGGTCGATGACCGCGAGCGCGCGTCGTCGGCGCCCCAGCGGGGCCGGCGCCATCTACAGACTGAAATGGAAGGTTCATGAACATCAATGACGTTTCGGAGCCTGCAACACGCATGCTCCAGATGATCACCGGTTACTGGGTGACGCAGATTGTTCATGGGGCTGCGGTAGCCGAATACGCCGAGCACCTGCAGAAGGGCCCGGCGACTGCGGAGGAGCTCGCCACGCTTGCCCGCATGGACCCGCCGGCGGTCTTCCGACATCTGCGTGCCTGCGCGAGCCTCGGGCTTGTCGGCTTCGACGGTGAAAGGTTTGCGACCACTCCACTGCTCGACACATTGCGACGGGATCATCCTCAGTCGATGCGCGGATTTGCATTGTCGCAGCCAGCGGCGGGCCATTGGCTGCCGTGGGGGCGCTTTGCCGAGGCGCTCCGCTCAGGGCGTCCGCAGACGGTTCCTGCATTGGGCTCAGGTATCTTCGAGTATTTCGGCCGAACGCCGACCGAGGCGGAGGCATTCACAGAATCGATGGAAGGCTTGACAGCGCTTGTGGCCAGCGAGGCCGCACGCGTTCTCGACACAGCCGGGGTGGATCGGGTCGTGGACATCGGAGGCGCTAGCGGCGCTCTGTTGGCGCCGCTCCTCGAAGCCAATCCTTCCTTGAAGGCGACGTTGTTCGATCTGCAGAACGTGATCGACGGTGACGCCTTCTCGAGCACGCCGGCCCATATCGTCGCCCGGATAGACAAGGTCGCGGGCGATTTTTTCGTGAGCGTTCCTTCAACGGACCTCTATTTGCTGAAGTGGATACTGCACGATTGGAACGACGAGGAATGCATCGCCATTCTGCGCAACTGCCGGAACGCGATCGCACCGGGCGGCCGCGTCGCGATTATAGAACTCGTGCTGGACGAAGTCGGGGAGCCGGGTCTCGCGCCGCTCATGGACCTGAACATGCTGGTTATGTTGACCGGTCGCGAGCGCTCCTTCGCTGAATATCGAGACCTTCTGGTGAGAGCGGGCTTCGGCGACGTCGCGATCACACCCACTCAGTCCCCAATGGCGGTCATCACCGCCCGGCCGGCAGTCTGACGGGAGAACTGACCGGCTGACCGAGACGACCTAATGCTCGACGATCCCCCGGAGCAGGACGATGACGCCGGTCGCGGCGACGGTGGCCAATGAGATCGTCCGGTAGCGGGCGCCGTCGATGCGCATGAAGGCTATCTTTCCGAGCCACTGCCCGAGGAAGAGTCCGGGCGCGTAGAGCGCGGCCAGCGTGGTGGTCTCGAACGTCACGACGCCGCTTGCGAGGCCGAACGCGAAGGTCGCGCAGCCGAGCGTGAAGAAGACGAGCGACAACGTCGCGCGGCAGCGCCCGGCGGACCAGTTGGTCGCAAGCAGCAGGACGATGACGGGCGGGCCGGCCATGGCGACCGCGCCCATGAGAAAGCCGCTCATCGCGCCGGTCCCGAGCATCTCTTGCGTCCGCGGCCCTCGCCCCAGCCGCAAGCCGAGCGACAGGAGGATGGTCGACAGGATGACGACGGCTCCGACGACGAGCCGCATGGTTTCGGCGGGAAGCATGGAGACCAGCCAGAGCCCCGGCAGGATCGCCGGCAGGCCGCCGAGACAGGCCAGCAGCGCCGCGCGCACGTCCGTCTCACGCCAGTCGGTGGCGACCGTCTGCAGCCCGGCCGGAATTTGCAGCGTCACGATGATCGGAGCCGCCAGCGCCGGCGGAAGCACCAGAGCGAGCAGCGGCGTCGCGGCGATCGCGAAGCCGAAGCCGGTGAGCCCGCGCAGAAAGGAGGCGATCGCTATGAAGACGCCGCCCGCCGCCGCCAACTCCCAGGGAACGGTCACTCCGAGGAGACGGTCATGGGCGCGCCGCGCGCGGTCTCGGAGGGGCGCGCCTCACGCCACGGCCAGGACGAGCTTGCCGCGGGTCTGACGGCCCTCCAGCATCCTGTGCGCCTCGGCGGCGTCCTTGAGCGGCAGCGCCTGCTGGATGACGGGATCGAGCCGCCCCGCCTCGACCGCCGCGAACAGGTCGCTCGCCCGCCCGCGGATCTCGCCAGCGTCCGCCATATAGTCGGCGAGGTGCGGGCGGGTGAAGAACACCGACCCGGCCTCGGCGAGTTCGATCGGTTCGATCGAGGGCACGACGCCGGAGCTCGCGCCGAACAGGATGCAAAGCCCGCGCCGTCGAACAGAGCGGATGGACTTGTGGATCGTATCCTTGCCGACGGAGTCATAGGCGACATGGACGCCCGCGCCGTCAGTGACTTCCCGAACGCGCGCGGCGAAATCCTCCTCACGATAGAGGATCGTGTGGTCCGCGCCGCGCGCCTTCGCGATGGCGGCCTTTTCGGCGCTGCCGACCGTCGCGATCACGGTCGCGCCCCGCAGTTTCGCGAGCTGGATCAGGATCTGTCCGACCCCGCCCGCGCCGGCGTGGATAAGGCAGGCGTCTCCCGGCTGCAGCGGGTAGGCGGAGTGCGAGAGGTAGTGAGCCGTCGATCCCTGCAGCATCAGCGCGGCCGCCTGCTCGAAGCTGACGGCGTCCGGAACCGGGACCAGCCGCCAGGCCGGGACCACGGCGTATTCGGCGTAGGAGCCGCGCGACAGGCAGTAGGCCACGCGGGCGCCGGGGGTCCAGTCGTGGACTCCCTCTCCGACCGCCTCGACGATCCCCGCACCCTCCATCCCGATCGTCATCGGCAGCGGCGTCTTGTAGGTGTCGGATCGGGCGTAGACCCCGCTGCGCATATACACGTCGATGAAGTTGACGCCGGCGCAGGCGAGCCGAACCAGAACCTCGCCGGGTCCGGGCGAAGGCATGTCGGCGTCGGACAGGCCGAGCGCCTCGGCGCCGCCGAAGGCCGCGATCTGGACGGCTTTCATCGAAGTCTCCTCACGGCCGCGTCCCGATCATCCACCTTCCGCCCTCCTGCCTGAGCTGAAAGATCTCGAGCGGCAGCTCCGCGACGCCGAGCGGCTCGCCGGTCGTCACGTCCCATTGCCAGAAGTGCACCGGGCAGGTGAGCACCGAGCCGTCGAGCATGCCCTCCGCGAGCGGCGTGTCCTGGTGCGGGCAGTCGGCGCAGGAAGCGTGCAGGCCATCCTCGGTGCGCATGACGAGCACGAGCTTTCCGCTCGCGAGGCTGACCTCGCGACGATCGCCGACCTCGAGGTCGGCCACGTCGTCGAGCGGCTCCCAGACGAGATCATCCGAAGCGGTCAAACCGGATCTCCGCTGGGCTCACCTTCGCCTCCATCACGAGCATGCGCATCGACGCGTCGACCATCGGCGGAGGCCCGGCGACGAAGACGATCGGCCGCTCCGCCGCGATCTCGGAAACGCCAGCGCGAACGACGTCGTGCGCGAGGCCGTGCGCGGCTTCAAGGTCGGGAAATGCGGCCGCGAAATCAGGTCCTGGAGGCTCGTCGGAGAAGGCGACCGTCACGCGCAGGCCGCCCTGCGATCTGCGGACCGCGTCGGCCAGCTCATCGAGCAGGAACGCCCCGTTCGGCTTCCTCAGGCCGAACACCAGTCGGCTCGGATGCCGGCCGAAATGGCCGGCGGCGAGCGCGGCCTCGACGATCGACAGCATGCCCGCGATCCCGGATCCGCCGACGATGGCGAGGAACGGGCGATCGTCGTCGGAGCGAAGAGTCGCGCGGCCGAGCGGACCCAGGACGTTGACCTCACATCCGTCGAGAGCGCCGGAGAACAGCAGCGGCGTCAGGGCGCCGGCCTCGTTCAACCGCGCCAGAAAATCGAGGCGCGGCGTCGAGGAAGGGGCGCTGGTCATGGAATAGGCGCGCGGCCCCTCGACGCCCGGCGCCGAAATCAGCGCGAACTGCCCTGGCGCGTGCTCAATCGGCGCATCGAGTTCGACCGAGAACGTTCCGATTTCAGGGGTGAGATGGCGGAACCCGCAAACTCGGCCGACGCGGACGCCGCTCGGCGGTTCACGCGCTTCGCGAAACGCCGCGGGCAGCTTGAGCGTGAGCGTCTCGCTCGCGACCGCGCTCTGGCACATCAGGATCTCGCCGGGACGACGGCAGACCCTGCGGCCTGGCGCGGCGTTCCAGAGGCTGCGGGCCTCGCCCTCGGTCACCGTGGCCTTGCAGCCGCCGCAGGTTCCGGTCGCGCATTCGTAAGGAAGGCCGAGGCCGGCCGAGAGGCCCGCATGCAGCAGGCGCTCCCCGGGGCGCACCGCGAAGGAGGCCCGCTCTCCCGCCCGATCCTCGACGCGGACTGCGATCATGTGACGACGACGACTTCGTCGCCCTCAACCTCGACCTCATAGAGCCGCAGTCGCAAGGCGAGGCCCTCGGAGTCGGGCGTGGTCGGCAGGCCATCGCGCAGCGAGAACTCGAAGCCGTGCCAGGGGCAGCGCAGGATTTCGCCCTCGCAGCCATAGGTCAGCTCGTTCGGCCTGTCCGCGCCGGTGGTGCCCGACACGCAGCCATGGCGCAGCGCCGCGCCCTGATGCGGGCAGCGCCCGCCGACTGCGCGGATCTCGCCGGACGGCAGCCGCGACAACACAATGGGCGAGCGCCCGACCTTGACCTCGGTGAGGGCTCCGACGGCGACGTCGTGAACCTTGCAGACGGAATGACGCGCCACGCCGCTACTCCGCCGCCGCTTCGAGCGGCCGTTCGGATTTCGGGGCGTCGCCGAGGTCATAAAACTCCGCGCCGTTCCTCCAGAGGATTTTTTCGCGCGTCGTCTCGGGAAGCGAGCGCGGGATCGCGGCGTTCGGATCGTCAAAGTCGAAATGCGGATAGTCCGTCGAGAACACCAGCACGTCGTCGGTGCCCATCAGGTCGATCAGCTTCATCCACTGGTCGCCGGTGATGTCCTCGGTCGGCTGGGTCGAGAGCCGCAGCCGCTCGCGGCAATGCTGGCTCGGCAGCTTCTTGATCCACGGCACCTCGATCCGGCCCTGTCGGTATTCGCGGTCGAGCCGCCACATGACATGGGGCAGCCAGCTGAAGCCGCCCTCGAGCACCATGAAGCGCAGGTTCGGATACGCGTCGAACACGCCGTTGCAGATGAGGCTGATGATCTGCGGCATCATCGCGAGCGGCAGCAGAGCATGCCGCTCCATGTAGTGCAGGCCCATGCCGTAGGGCCCCTGCGCGAAGGTCGTGTGGTGAAACGCGACCATCAGCCGGTTGCGGTTCGCCGCCTCGAAGATCGGCCGGTACTGGGGGTGGCCGTAGGCGATGTCGTCCACGACCGGCAGAAGCACCTGGCGGACCTGGGGATGGGCGGCCATACGGTCGATCTCTCGAGCCGCTGCGTCCGGGTCGCGCGCGTTGATCTGGACCGAGCCGATGAACCGCTTGTCCTTCGCGAGCCAATGCTCCGCCACGTAGTCGTTGTAAGCGGCGGCGAGCGCGGTCGCGAGGCCGTACTGCAGCTTGAGGCCGGTTGGATAGAAATAGCCGGTCAGGACGGCGTGGCCGAGGTCGTAGGGGTCGAGCAACTGGTCACGCATCTGACCGTAGTCCGAAACCGAGGCCGAGCCGTCCTTGCTGCGCACGTCGGCCCGGTTGCCGAGCCCCGGCGAGGTGTAGGCGAAGGGCTGGCTGAAGCCCCGCCACGCGCCGCTCGCGATCCAGCCGCGATAAGGCTCGGGCAGGTAAGGCGCCAGATCCTTGATGCTTCCGAAGCTCTCGTGAACGTCGGCGTCGAGCACTCTCATGACGCTCCCTCCCTTGCACGCGGATCGAGCCCGCAGCTTGCAACCACTGTATCTTCATAAAACGGAACTTCAAGTTCCATTTTTGAGAAATCAGACGCGAAACGCGGGCGAGCGCGCCTATTCGGAGACCGAGCCGTCAACCCGCCCGGACAAGCTTTCCGATGATGATCCGTTGTCGTGTCAGGTCGCGTTGAGCGGCTTCGCCTTGGCGCGCGAGAAACGCCCGAACAGATTGCGCATCACTGGAAAGGCCAGCGACAGCAAAGCGAGCCCCATCAACGAGCCGCTCAGCGGCTGCTTGAAGAAGATCGTCCAGTCACCGTGGAAGGTGATCATGCTCCGCGTATAGGAGTCCTCGGCCATTGGCCCCAGCACCGCGCCGAGCACCATGGGGGCGATCGGGATCTTGTAGCGGTCCAGCACCCAGGCGAGCACCCCGAAGACGACGACGATCCAGACGTCCGAAAGGCTGTTGCGATCCGCGAAGGCGCCGACGAGAGTCAGCATCACGATGATCGCCGCAAGCACGCCGGTCGGGATCAGCAGGGCGCGTACGACCAGCGGGATCCAGAGGAAGCCGAGCAGGCACATGCCGATGACCGAGGCGAACATCGACGCCATGATGGTGTAGACGACGAGCGTCGTCGCCTCGCTCTGGAACAGGAATGGGCCGGGCTGCACGCCCTTCAACAGGAACGCGGCGAGGATCACCGCGGTGGCGCCGCTGCCCGGCAGGCCGAGCGTCATCAGCGGCACCATGTGGCCGGCGACCGAGGCGGTGGATGCGATCTGGGGCGCGACGATGCCCTCCGGGATGCCGGTGCCGAGCTTGTCGCCGCGTTTGCCGTACTGCTTCTCGACGCCGTAGGCGACGAAGGACGAGATGGTCGCGCCGGCGCCCGGGATCAGGCCAAGCAGCGTGCCGAGGCCGGTGCTGCGGGCGAAGGTCGCGCGCAGGCCCCAGAGCTCGGCCCGGGTCGGAAATTTAGTGGTGAAGCTGTCCTGCTTCGGGATCGCCTTCAGCGACGAGCTGTGGCTGAGCTTGGAGAGGATCTCGCCATAGCCGTACATGCCGACGAGCACCATCACGTAAGGAACGCCGTTCATCAGTTCGGTGAAGCCGAAGGTGAAGCGCTCCGAGCCATAGGTCGCGTCGATGCCGACGGTCGACACCAGCAGGCCGAGGCACAGGCTGATGAGGGCGTTCGGCAGCGAGTTGCCGGCGAGCGCGACGACCGTCGTCAGACCGAAGAAGACGGCGGCGAAATATTCCGGCGCGCCGAAGCTGAGCGCCAGGTTCTTCAGCGGGGCCGCGAGGCCGATCATCACGATGGTCGAGACCAGACCGCCGGTCAGCGCCGCGACCAGCGCCCAGCCGAGCGCCTTGGCGGCTTCGCCGCGCTTCGTCATGCCCCAGCCGTCCCAGAGCAGCGGCACGTCCATCGGCTCGCCGGGAATACGGTAGAGGATCGCGGTGAAGCAGCCAGCATAGGTGCCGGACATGTAGATGGCGGTCAGCAGGATGATCGCAGGGCCGAGCTCCATCGAATAGGTGAAGGGCAGCGCCAGCACGACGCCCATCACGAGGCCGAGCCCCGGCAGGATCGAGACTAGCATCCCGAACATCAGGCCGAGGAAAAGCGCGATCAGTTCCTGGGTCTGGAAGAGTTCCGCGAAGCCGCGGCCGAGCAGGGTCAAAGTATCCATCGGTTGGCTCCCTCGCTCAGACGCCGAGCAGCTTCATCACCGCGAACGACACCCACGAGAACGGAGAGATTCCCGTCGGCAGCGCGACGTAGATCAGCTTCATGAAAAAGAACGCGAAGAAGGCGGTGATGCTCAAGGAGAGGATCGCGACTGTCCCCGGCCGCCGCGTGCCGCCGAGCCACATCAGGCCGGCGACGTAGAACAGCGTGCCGATGACGAAGCCGACGATGCCGAGCGTGAGCAGGTAGACGACCGTGATCGCGATCGCGGCGAACACGGTGCGCGGCGGCCCCGCCTCCTCTTCCTCCTCCCACCCCTCGACCTCGGAGCCGGGCTGCTCGGCGGCAGGGCTCGCCAGAAGCTTCCGCCCGATCTCGAACAGGCAGACGCTGATCATCACGATGATGATCAGCTTCGGCCAATGGTCCGGGCCGATCTGGTTGGGAAACTTCGTGTAGGCGATGCGGTCGGCGACCGCATAGAGCGAGATCCCTACGATCAGGATGATCACGTAGGGCGCAAGCTGCCGGAGCCTCGTCGCCATTGGCATAGGCCGGTCCTTCGCCAGTCTTCAGAGCGGGCGGGCTTACTGGGCGGCTTGTCGCTTCGGCATCAGCGCAGTGAACTCGGCGAGCCACCCCTTGATAAAGGGCAGCGCCTGGTCGGACCCGACATAGCTGTCCGGCTGAGCGTACTGCTGGGCGAGATAGGCCTTGTATTCCGCGCTCTGCGCCACCTTGCTCAGGACCTCGGAGAGCTTCTTGACGATCGCGGGGTCGGTGTCGGCGCGCACCACGACCATACGGAACTGCGACAGCTTGACGTCGATGCCGAGCTTGCCGGAATAGGGGGTGTCCTCGAAGCCCGCGGCCGGCTTGTCGCTGAAGAACAGGATCGGCTTGATCTGCTTTCCGTCGAGGAAGCTGCGGACGTCGCCGGCCTGCTCGTAGACGATGTCGCTCTGCCCGCCGATGACGGAAGCGTAGCGCAGGCCGGGTTCGGCGAAGGGGATGCCCTGGAGCTTGGCGCCCTGCTTGCCGAGCAGCTTGATGCTGAGATCGTCCGGGCTGTTGTAGCCGGTGATCGCGACCCTCAGCTCCTTGTCGCCCTTGGTGATGTCCTCGAACGTCTTGATCGGACCGGTCGCGTTCACGAACAGGCCCGAGCGCTGCTGAATCAGCACAGCGACGGGGATGAACTGCTCGATCTTGAAGCGCGAATTCGGCTGCGCCAGCGTCGCGAACGTGTCGGCGGTCATGATCTCGAGTGTGTAGCCGTCCGACGGCGAGGTCAGCAGCTTCTGGTGGCCCGTCTGCCCGGTCGCGCCCGGCATGTTGACGACCGGCACCGAGACCTTGAGCTCGGGCTCCATCAGCTTGCTCGCCATGCGGGCGACCTGGTCAGCGCCGCCGCCTGGCCCCCAGGGGACGATGAAGGTGATCGGCCGGGACGGATATGCGTCGGCGAACGACGCAGAAGGCGCGAGGAACCACGCAGCCGCAACCGATGCGGCGAGCGCCAGAAGACGGCTCGGCATGACGTTCTCCCAAGTTCAAGCCAGGATTACAGCGCCCTGAGTCGGCGCTTTCCCGGTCTTGCTTCAGTATCGACCACCCGCTGAGGAGCTGGCGACGGAGAGAGCTTGACACAGCAGAATGTGCGCATCTACAAAAAAATGAGACTTTTCGTACCGGAAAAGGTGAACGGTGGTCGACGCCAGCAGCCCGATCGAATTGCGAGCGCATCTGCTTCGCCTTCCGCTCACCACGCCTTACCGTCTGGTTTTCGGCGACCTGCATGGCTTCGACGTCATTCTCCTCGGAGTGCGCGACGCCGATGGGGTCTGCGGCTGGGGCGAGGCGACGATCCTGCCCGGCTATACCGACGAGACTGTCGAAGGCGGGTGGGCGCTGGCGCGCGAGGCGGTCGAGACGGTCCGCACCGTCGGAGCGGCGCGCGACTTCGGCAGCGCGGCGCTGACGCGCTCTCCCTTCGCGGCGACCGCTCTGCTCACGGCGCTGGACTGGCTCGGGCGAAACCCCATCCTGGACCGGTCCGGCCGGGTGGAGCTGCTCGGGACGGTCAACGGGAAGGCCGACGACGCCGCGGCGCTTGAGGCCGAGGTCGAGGCGCTGATCGAGAGCGGTTACCGCACCCTCAAGGTCAAGATTGGCTGGGACGTCCCGAAGGATCTCGCTCAGGTCGCCGCGGTGAGATCGATCGCCGCCGGCCGCGCCAGCCTGCGGATCGACGCCAATCAGGGTTATTCGGTCGATCAAGCGGTAGCGTTCCTCAGCCGGCTTGACCCGACCGGCGTGGAACTCGTTGAGCAGCCATGCGCCGCCGGCGACTGGGCTGCTGCGGCGGCCGCCAAGCGCGCTTCGGCGGCGCCGATGATGCTCGACGAGTCGATCTACGGGTTGGAGGACATCGACCGCGCCGCCGAACTCGGCTGCGCCGATTACATAAAACTGAAGCTCATGAAGCTGGGCGACCTTGAAACGCTCGAGACCGGCCTGCGGATGATCGTCGACCGCGGCATGAAGCCCGTGCTTGGCAATGGGGTCGCCTCCGACCTCGGCTGCTGGATGGAGGCCTGCTGCGCGCTCGGCGGAGCTCGCTCCGCCGGCGAAATGAACGGCTTTCTCAAGACCCGGGTTCGGGTGCTCGGTCCGGCGCTCGCAGTCGACGGCGCCGACATCGTCCTGTCGGGTGAAGCCCCGGAAATCGACGAGGCGGTCCTTCAATCCTACGAGGTCGCGACCGCGGGCGGCTGGAGGGATGGAACTGCGCCGCGGAGGCCCGCCGCCGCGGTGTGGTCCGCCGGCGCCGCCTCGTGATATCGCACGCGCCGACGGAAGGGCGTGCGGCGTCTTTCCCGGATCTCGAGGAGCGTCGGGACATGACGAGCGATGCGGATGGGGAACGCGGCGGCACCGCGATCCAGAAGGCCTTTCGCCTCATGCACGCGCTGTTCTCGGCGCCGTCGCCGCCCCAGCTCACGGAGCTCGCCGAGCAGCTCGACATGCCGAAACCGTCGGTCCACCGGCTGCTGAACCAGCTTGAGGAGGTCGGCGCCGTTCAGCGCGACCTCGCAGGCAGAGGCTATACGGTGGGCTCCGCTGGCGTGCGGCTCGGCGTGGAGGCGCTGTCGGCGCGCATGCGGCAGCCGCAGGTTCGCGCCATCATGCGCCGGCTCGTCGACCAGATCGGGGAGTCCTGCAACCTCTCGATCCTGAACGACGACGAGGTGCTCTATCTCGAGCGCGTGGAATGCGACTGGCCGCTGCGCATGCAGCTCTCGGCCGGCTCGCGCGTGCCCGTCCACGCCACGGCGTCCGGCAAGCTGTTCATCGCCCAGCTCACCGCGCGCCAGCGACGCAAGATGCTCGAGGGGCTGCGGCTCGAGAAGTTCACCCCAAACACGATCACCGAGCCGGAGGCGATCGAGGCCGAATGCGCGGCGATCCGCGCGTGCGGCTACTCGATCAATCGTGAGGAATACCACCTCGGGCTTATCGGCGTCTCGACGCCGATCTTCGGCAAGACGGGCGCGGTGGTCGCGACGGTGTCGATCCACGCCCCCGTGTTCCGCATGTCCGCCGACGCCGCGCTCGGCCACCTGCCCCTTCTCCAGCAGGCCGCTGAAGAGATCGCGGAGGAGGCCGGGCTTCGGGACTGACGCCGGCCGCCTTTCGAGCGAGACGGCTCACAAAACAAGAAGAAGGCAGGAGGGTTCGTCATGAGGCTTGAAGGCAAGGTCGCTGTGGTCACCGGCGGCGCGAGCGGCATCGGCAGGGCGATGGGCGTGGCCTTCGCGGCGGAGGGCGCGCGCGTCGTCGTGGCCGACCGCGACGAGGCCAAGGGAAGCTCCGTCGCCGAAGAGATCCGCGGCCTTTTCGTCCATGTCGACGTCACCAGTTCGAAATCCTCCGACGCCATGGCCGAACAGGTTTTTGGAAAGTTCGGTCGCATCGACATCCTGGCGAACAATGTCGGCGTCCGGGTGGTGAAGCCCTTCCTCGAACACACCGACGCCGACTGGGACGTCATGATCTCGACCAACCTCACCGGTCCGTTCCTGTGCTCCCGCGCGGTGGTCCCGTTCATGCAGAGGGCCGGCTCGGGACGCATCATCAACACAGCGTCGATCGCGAGCTTCGTCGGGCGGCCGGACCGCGTCGCCTATGTGGCGGCGAAGGCGGGCCTGCTCGGCATGACCCGCGCGATGGCGATCGACCTCGGCCGCATGGGCATCACGGTCAACGCGCTGGCGCCCGGCTCGATCAATTCGCCGATGAACGCCGAGCACGCGGCCGACGAGGAGCATGACTGGGGCAAGGAAACCCCCGTCGGTCGGTGGGGCAGAGCGGAGGACGTCGCCAACGCCGCCGTGTTCCTCGCCCTCGACGAGTCGAGTTACATCACCGGCGCGGAGATCAAGGTCGACGGCGGCTGGGTTTCGACCAAAGCTCGCGCCGGAGAACTTGGAGACTAGCCCTCCGCATCTTCAATCGCTCGGGAGCTTCGTGAGACCAGACGTCGCTCAGGTCTCCATTGCGGCGACTCGCGACATCGCAGGCCGCGCGTCGTCAGGCGCGCCGCTGATGCCGAGATCGAGGCGGACGAGATCTGCCCAGTGTTCTGGATGAAGAGCGGCGCCTCTCGGCCCGCGGCCGCTCGTCAGGAGCTGCCGGGGCGTGCGGCGCGGCGTTCGGAGCCGTGAATGAACGGCGTCATCGACCAGGTCGCGATCGCGCGCCGGTCGCGCGTTGCGTCCGAAGACGGACTAGCGCGCCATAGATCGACATGATGACGAGGCTCAGCGCAGCGCCGCGCGTAAGCCGCGGGCGCTTGGTGTTGGGCTTGCCCTGGAGGCATCCAGCCTGGACTCGCGCGGCCTTGCCGCTCCCGCGTCCGGACAGCCGCCAGGCTTTCCGGACGCGGGGAAACAAGGCCGCGCGCAGTGTTTACAGGTTTGAGGCAGACGGGCTCAGTTGAACTTGAGGGTCATGCCCGCCATCACGGTGCGGCCGATGCCCGGCTTGGCGCCGTCGCTGCGATCCGAGACGTAGAACTTGTCCGTCAGGTTCTGGCCCGACACCCAGGCCGTGAGCTCCTTCGTGACCTTGTAGCTGGCGCGCGCCGAAAGCAGCCACACTCCGTCGACCTTGCCTTCTTCGACATCGAGCGGGTTCATCGGCAGGTTGAGGGCGTCGGTGTAATAGGCGCCCCGATAGGTCCAGCTCAGGCTGGCGTCGAAGCCGCTGTCATGCTGCACGCCGAGCGTCAGATTGGCCGTGTGGCGCATGGACTCGGGAACCCGGTTGCCCGCGACGTTGACGCCCCCTTCCTCGGTGCCCTTCACGATCTTGCTGTGGACGAAGGTGTAGACGCCTTCTCCATAGACGTTCCAGGCGCTGTCGGTGAAGGCGTTGCTGTCGACCCGGGCCGACAGTTCGAAGCCGTCGAAACGGACCTTGTCGAGAGAGCTGAACACACGGTCGCCGAAGTCGGACTGGAAGGCCTCGCCGAACTGATAGTTCCGGATGTCGCTGTGGAAGTAGGCGGCGTCGAAGGTGAAGCCGCGGACCGCCTTGCTGCGGACGCCGATCTGGAAGTTGTCGCCGACTTCCTTCTTCGGCGCGATGTAGCCGGTTTCGGTTTCAAGCACGTCACGGACGATATGGGGCGACAGGCCCCGATGATAGCCGCCGTAGAGCGTCGTCACCGGCGCGAACTCCCAGGAGAAGGAGAGCATCGGGAGAGCCTGGAAATAGGTGGAGTTTCCGTTGTTGGCGGAATCGTCCAGATCGCGGAAGCCGATCTTGTAGCGCTCCAGGCGCACGCCGGGGACGACCGTGAAGGTCGGCGTCACCTGAACCGCCGACTGGGCGAAGGCCGCGAAGGAGTTGGCGGTGAGCTTCTGCCGGCCGTCGCGCGAGCCGCGATCGTCGAAGTCCAGCCGCTCGTTGGTCAATCCGATGCGGTTCTGGTTGTCGAAGAAATGCTCTTCATAACGGGCGCCGGCCTGCACCGTATGCGTCAGGCCGCCGAACAGGGGAAGGTCCGCGAACTCGATGCGCGAGTCCGCCCCGTAGTTGCGGTAGAGGCGGTCGCGACCCTCCATCACGAAGTCGGACGGCGGGTTGTTCGACTCGTCGCTGACATAGAAGCGGGCGCGGTCGTGGTAATTGCCGTAGACCCGCGTCGACAGCGTCGTCTTGTTGTCGAAGTAGAAGTTATGCGAGATCTGGCCGCGGTAGAAGTCGGCGTTGTACGTGTTCCAGTCGTAGCAGCCGCCGCACGAGACCGGGAAGTGGCCGGCGTCTGCGGCGGCCTTCTTGTTGTGCTTGTACTTCTTGAAGTCCGCGAGGGTGCCCGAGAAGTTGTCTTCGTCGTAATGATCGCGCTGGCGGAAGAACCCGCCCGACACGGTGAGGTCCTGGTTCTCGCCGCGAATGCCGAGCGCGCCGTAGAAGTCGTTATAGCCGAGCTTCTCGGTGTCCCACGAGCCGCCTGCATTGAGCCCTGAGTAGGAGAGGACGACGCCGACATTCTCGCCGCTCTGGCGGGTATGCACATGGCGCATGTTGTTGACGCTGCGGTCGGCGCCCTTGGTGTTGCCGAGCGCGCCGCTGAACACGGTCTCCTTGGGCCCGAAGGGCGAAAGGTTGCGGAAATTGATGACGCCGTGATTGTTCAGCGGCCCGTAGTTCACAAGGGGCCCCTTGAAGACTTCGATGCCTTCGATGCGCTCCACCGGCGGCGTGTAATGCGTGCCCGCGTCGAGGTAGGGCGAGAAGTTGATCGGAACGCCATCCTCCATGACGAGGACCTTGCGCGAACGGCGGAACGGCGAGCCGCGCAGGCTGATGCCGGAATGCCGTCCGAAGCCGTCGTCCGAGACGCTGGCCGCGCCGGGAACGTTCCTGAGCGCGTCCTGGGTCGTGAGGGGGCGCTGGTCTGCGAGGTCCTGGGAGGTGACGCGCTCGGCGGAGCCTGGGAAATCCTGAAGATCGGCCGGCAGCATCTGACGTGGGTCGATCGGGCTGACAGTCCCGATCTCGGCGGACGCACCCGCGGCCCGCGCGCCCCTGACGTCGATCGGTTCAAGCTGCGTCGCGCCGCGCTCCTGGGCGCGGAGCCCCGCGGGCGCGAGCAAAGCCGCCACGCTCGTGGCCGCGAGCAGCGCCACAAGTTCTTGCCTCTTCTTCATTGAACTCCCCCGACCAAGAGGGAAACATTCCCCCCTCGAACCGGGTTAGTCCTGCTTCGATCGCTGGAGACCGGTCAATTCACGAAATAATTATGTTAATGTGATCAAGTAATAAAATAATATTAAGGATCTTTATTATTATTGTATATTGCTACGATAGCGCGTAGGCGTCTTCTCTATTGTTTGAGATGGGCGCGATCCCCTGCCTGTCAAGCGCCGCCGCCTGGCGGCCGCCTTTTGTCGTGGGGCGGACGAGACCGTCTCCGGGAAGACGATCGAGCGGCGGTCCGCCGCAAACCTGGGCTTCACAACACGGGAGTTGCTTTCACCGGTTCATCGCCGCGCAGGCTGGAGAACTGTTAGCCGGACGCCACGGGACGGCGCAAGCCTTGGCGTCGCCTTCGACCAAGCCGTCCGCGGCGCCGGAAAGCGCCTCAACGCAGCGCGCTCGGGCTCTTCGTCTCGCGGTCACGGTCCGCAGACAGGCGCGCCCCGGCGTGACGCTGCCGTTCAAGGCCGTGAGACATCCGTGCAAGGGAGGGCGAGGGCCCTCGTGCTAACCGCGATCCAGCAGCGGCGCGTCGTCGCCGCGCCTGATCACGGAGCATCATCATGGCCGATCCGGTCAACGCAGGCCGCGCTTTTGGGCGCATGATTTCGGCCGGAGCGCTGCTCGCGGCGTTCGCCGCGATCTCGCCGGCGGCCGCCCAGAGTCCGCAAGACCGGAGTTTCACCCTCACCAACGAGCACAGCAAAGCCATCCGCGACTTCCGGGTCGTCAACCGCGACGGCTCCTGGTCGGGCAACTGGCTGAAGACGGCGGTGCCCGGCTATGGAGGGCGCGGCCTTCGCTTCAAGGCTGATCGCCCCTGGGCCTGCGTCCTCGACACCCGCGTCGTGGTCGACAGCGACGCCATGCGGGGCGAAGCCGTGTTCGAGCAGCGGGTGAACTATTGCGGCCTCGGGACCATCAGGGTGACCGAGAACGGGATCCGGACCGGCCGCGACGGGCAGTCCCGGTCGCCGGAGCGTTCGTTCGACCGCGATCCTCCGCGCCGCGGCCCGGACGATGGCTATCGCTCCTCGAGCCGGGCGTCCGAGGGGCCTGACTTTCGCGTGGGCGACCAGGTGCTCGGGCGCTGGCGTGGCGGCGAGCACTGGTATCCGGGCGTGGTGGACGCGATCTCGCGCAACGACGTGACCATCCAGTACGACGACGGAGACCGCGAGGCGGCGTCGTTCCGCCAGGTGCGGGCCTATGACTGGCGTTCGGGGCAGCGCGTCGAATGCAACTGGAAGGACGGCGGAACCTGGTATCCTGGCCGCATCACGGCCACCGACGGCCAGCGCCTCAGCATCGACTATGACGACGGCGACCGCGAGCGCACCCGGACGAGCAAATGCCGCTCGCGCTGAACCTTTCCGCCGTCTGCGGGGCAGCGGCGGCCGCAGTCCTTGCCGCCGCGCCGGCGCTCGCCGGACCCCCGCAGCCTGAAGGGCTGAGCATCGCGGTCGACCTGTCGCCGAAGGCTCAGAAACGGCTCGCCGCGCTCGGCGAGGGGATCGTGGCCAGCGCCTTCTATTTCGGACCGCCGGCCAAGGGGGCGGCGCGCCGCGTCTCGCCGAGCGGCCAGGTGGAGGTCCCGCTCGACGAGATCCCGGTGCAGGCGCGCGGCGTCACGCGCATACCGGCCGCCCCGCCGGACGCCCGGCGCTGGATCGCCGGCGAGCCGCGGATCAACGTCAACCTCTACACGGCGCGCCGGAAGAGCGACGACAACCTGCTCGACTGCGCGCTGTTCGAAGGCGTCGTCCCGAAGCCGGCCGAGCAGCCGGTGCGGATCGCCTGCAAGCTCATCGGCGAGGACTGAGCCCGTGGGATGCAGATAAGGCGGCGGCTCGCGGATAAGTGATCAAGCGCTCCGGAGAACTAGTCCGGTCTCTTCTTCCTAGAGCCTCCTGCGGCGCCTTCGCGGAGCCACACGCGGAGCGCGCGGCGCAAGAACGCTGCATCTGTGGAACTACGTATATGCCGCCGGAGATCACCCGGGTTTGGTGCCGGCTAATGTCCACGCTCGCTGCACCGGATTCATCCAGGCTCTCACTGCAGGCTTTCTCGACCCGCGCGCTGCCTGCGCGGGAGCGGCATGAGGCTTGGCTGCAGCGCGACTGGCCGAGTCTCGCGCCGGCCTATCGGTGCAAGCCTCTCGAGGCGTTCGACGTCGCTTCCGAGAGGCTCCAGCTCGACGGCATCACCATTCAGTTCGCCGAAGTGACCGGTCAGAGCTGGGTGCGCGACGCTTCCCTGATCAAGTCGTGGACGCCGGACGCTCTGGTGATCGCGCTCACCGTCCAGGGCGAGGCCCGGGGCGAGTGGGGAGGCGTGAGCGCCCGGACCGGAACAGGCAGCATCCAGTTCGCGGATTTCAGCAAGACGTCGTCGCATGTGTCCAGCGCCAGCAAGACCATCGCGATCGCTGTTCCCCGCGCGATCGCGGCCAGCCGGGGTCTCGCTGTCGAGGCGCTGCATGGCGTCGCGACGCGGTCGGCCGCGGGCTCCCTTCTCGCCGCTCACCTGCTGGCGCTGCGCGAAGCCGCGCCCGGGATACCGAAGAGCAGCGAGCAGATTCTCGCGCGCGGCGTGCTGGATCTCATCGTGCTTGCGGCCCAGTCGGCGGGGCAGGCCTCCGAGGCGGCGGCGGGCGCCCGCGGGCTGTCGCTGATGGCGCGCGCAGCGATCGAGCGTTCGCTGGGCTCGCCGACGCTCGGCCCGGCCCGGCTTTGCCGCAGCCTCGCGATCTCGCGCTCCACCCTGCACCGGCTGTTCGAGCGGGAGGGCGGGGTCCAGGCCTATATCCGCCGCCGCAGGCTCGAGGCCGCGCGCGTCGCGCTGGAGGAGACGGGCTCCGACGAGCCGATCCACATGATCGCGGAGCGGCTCGGCTTCAGCGACGCAGCGCATCTCAGCCGACTGTTCCGCAGCCGGTTCGGCTCCAGTCCGAGCGATTGCCGCGCCGAAGCGCGTCGCGCGCGGACCGGAGCGACGTCCGCCGCCGGAATGGAACTCTGATGACCCTCCTCGCCGTTGTGCTCGTCGCCGCCGCCGCCGGGTTCGCGCTCTGCGCCCTGACCCGCGTCTCCGCCATTCTGGCGGCGACGCTGCTCCCGCTGCTCGCCGCAGGCGCGGCGTTCCTCGCGATCGCGATCTTTCCGTCCGGCGGCTCGACCGAGCCGATCGTCGTGCCGATGCTGTTCATCCTCACCGCGATCGGCGCGATTGCGGGCTCAGGCCTCGGCGCGTGGCGGCGGCGAGCCGTCGCCAGGGCTAGCGGCAGCGTTTGAGCTCGAAAGCACCGTCGGCGGTGTTGAGCCGCATGCGGTCGGGACCGAGCCGCTCCACGGCGCTCGCGTGGCGCTCGCCGTCCTCCTCGGTGATGAGCTGGCCGTTCTTCAGCCGCCAGCGGCCTGAACCGCCATTGAGAAAGCCGTCGCGGGAATAGGTCGCCGCCGGGGGATCGCAGCCTTCCACGCCCCAGGCGCCCACGAGAAAGTCCGTGGTGACGGAGGGCGCGGCGAAGGAGGGGGCCGCGAGACACAGCATCGCGGTCGCGACGAGCGCGGGGCGCCGGAGGGCGCTCATCGCGAGTGGCACCAGGCGGAGGTGGTGCGCTCGACGCCGCCATTGTCGTAGCGGACCGTCATGGCGGTGTTCGCTCCGGGCACGTCCAGCCGCTCGATCCGCGCGGGAGCGAGGGGAGCGCCGGGGCGGCGTCCGGGAAAACACCACACCCGGTCGCCGTTTCGCCAGTCATAGGGGCGCACCTGCCAGGCTGGACGCCGCTCGGTGAGGCTGCTCGCGTAGAAGACGGTCAGCGTGTCGCCGTCGACGCGCGTCACGACGCCCGGGAAGTAGCGCGGCCCGCCCGCCGAGCGCGCCAGCACGCTCTGGCCGACATGAAACCGAACGGATCTGCGCTCCTCCCCGTAGCCGGGTCTGTGGCCGTAGGGCCTGCCTTCGCCGCGACGCTCGCGTTCATAATATTGCGCTGTCCGCCATTCCGCCGATGGGGCGCTCTGCGCGGCGACGGCCGAAGGGAAGCCGATCGCGCAAAGCGCCGTCGCGTTCGCAAGCCCACGAACAAAGCGTCTCATCATCGTCTCGAACTCCGGAGGCGCGGCGCGCCGAACAGCGAGAGGACGATATCGCCCGGGGAGTCCGATGACGTTGAACGGGCATCCCGCCGCTTTGAACGGCCGTGTCACGGGCCGATCAGCGTCGGCGGCGCTTCGTCGGGTTCAGACGCTCGGCCTCAGGCGCGCTGAGGCCTCAGCCGGTCAGCCACCCGAGGGAGCGCCGCAGACGTTCGGCGCCGCCGGTTTCGAACCAGCGGCCATGCGCGAAGATGACCCGCTCCGGCGCGAGCCGGATGAGGCGGCGGGCCGCCTCGGCCGCGGCGCTTCTTCGGGCGTTGATGACGAACCGCAGGTGCAGCGGCGTCTTGCCGTCCGGGGCCATCGAGCCGGCCAGCCGCAGCAGGGGCCGAAGCAGGCGGCTCACCTTCTCGGGCTCGAAGTTCTGGATGAGATCGGTCAGGATGAGGCTCGACGTCGGGCGATGGAAGAACGCGACTTCCCTGAAGCCGAACCCGCCCGGCACGACGACCTGATCGATGTCGCCGGCCCACGCCGCCGGCGCCGCGTCCCCGAGATCATGGTCGAGGATGACGCCTGATTTCCTGACTTGCGAGCGCTGGCGCAAACCGGGGGCGGCCCAGCTGACCGCGCCCGGACAACGGCTTCGCCAATCCTTCAGGAACGACCAGTGCGCCACGTTGGGCGCGACGAGGTGCCGGATGGGGCCGAGCTTCTCGATTTCGGTTCTGAGGGCTTCGTCGTAGCGCGTGGGGGAGTGCAGCCACACGTCGCCATTCGCCAGCCGCACGACGGTCATCCGCACCGGGATCGGCAGTCCCGCGGCGTGAAGAGGCCCGCCATCGACGAGCCACAGATTGTCAGCCACCGGCTTCAGGACATCGAGCGGCGGATAGACGGAACGCGTCTCTGTCGCGGTCATGTGATCTCCCGAGCGCCTCCTGCTGCGACCAGCATTCCGGCGGCAGAACACGCGGCCGCCCGAACCGTTCCCGCGGCGTCGGCGTCGGGCGACCCGATGAGGCGCCAGGGTCCGGCTGGCGATGGCGTGGCGCGCGTCTTTGGCGGTCCCGCCGACGGGCCGGGCGGGCTGCCCCTAGCGGCGCTGCGGGGAAGGGAAATCCGAGGCGGAACAAACGGCTTATGGCGGATGTTGAAGGCGCCTGGGAGGACCCATGCAACCTGGGCTGTCGCGTGCTGAACGAGAGGTGCTGACCGGCCTCGCCTTTGGCGACCGCCGCCTGATATGGGACGGAGCCACGCTCCATGGCCTCGCATGCAGGGGGCTGGCGGAGTGCCGGCTCGACGGCTGGGCGATCACGTCGGCAGGTCGCCGCGCGCTGCACGGGATGGAGACCCGAACCGTCCTGGACGGCGAGGCTCTGATCTCGAGGATCACGCCGAACAAGGCGCCCTGATCTCACTCCGCTGCAAGACGGCGCCGCAGGCGGCCGCGCTCGACCCTCTGAGACGGTTCGCCACGGCGAGCGCAGCCGGCGACCCGGTCGACGGCTTCTGCGCTTTTTGCTTGAACGGCGCCGTATCGGGCGCAACCAGGAACCTCGCATGCGGCAAGAGTCCCTCGACTTCCTCAAAGACCTCGTGGCGGCGCCCTCGCCGAGCGGATACGAGCAGCCGGCGGCGGCGGCCTTCCGGGGATATGTCGAGCGTCATGCCGACAAGGTCGCCACGGACGTGCACGGCAACGTGACGGCGGCGCTGAACCCGGGCGCCGAGATGAAGATCATGCTGGCCGGGCACATGGACGAGATCGGTTTCGTCGTGCACCACATCAGCGACGAAGGCCTCATCTACTTCAGCCCCATCGGCGGCCATGACAGCGTCATTCCCGTGGGCCAGAGGGTCTGGGTGCACGGCAAGCAGCGGGTCGCCGGCGTGGTCGGCCGCAAGGCGATCCACCTTCTCGACCCTGAGGAGCGCAAGAAGAAGCCGGAGCTCAAGGAGCTCTGGATCGATGTCGGCGCCAGCTCGCGCGCCGAGGTCACGGAGCTGATCGAACTCGGGGACGTCGTGACGTTCCAGTACGAATTCCAGCACCTCCTGGGCGACCGCGCGACCGCCCGCGCCTTCGACAACAAGGTCGGCTGCTTCGTGGTCGCCGAGACGCTGCGGCTGCTTCGCGAGGAAGGCGGCCTCGACCCGAGCGTCGGGGTCTACTCTGTCGCGACCGTGCAGGAAGAGATCGGCGCAAGAGGCGCCAGGACCTCGGCCTTCGCGATCGGCGCGCAGACGGGGCTGGCCGTCGATGTCGGGCACGCGGTCGACTATCCGGGCGTGAGCAAGGCGCGGCTCGGCCAGTGCGACATCGGCGGCGGTCCGATGATCTCGCGGGGGGCGAACACCAACCCCGTGGTGTTCAGGCTGCTCACCGAGGCGGCTAAGGAGCACGCGATCCCGTACCAGATCGCGGTGTCGGCCGGAGCCACCCCGACGGACGCCGGGCCGATGCAGCTGAACCAGGCCGGCATGGCGACCGGCCTGATGAGCGTCCCGCTGCGCTACATGCACACCCCGTGCGAGCTGCTTAGCCTGAGGGACGTCGAGAACTGCGCGCGCCTGATGGCCGCCTACTGCAGGCGCGTCAGGCCCGACACGGATTTCACGCCCACCGTCTCCCGCGGCTGAGGTGGCTCCGGCGCCTCGCCCGCCAGGGTCGGGGCAGCGGGATCCGATCGCTGGGCAGCGGCCCGAGCCGCCGGAACATCGGGCCCGACGAAGGCTTCCAGGCTGTGGCGCGAATTGACCGAAAGGCCTCGATGTCGACTCCAGACGAAGACCAGCCCGACGGCTCCGCTGACCAGGCCCTTTCCCGGACCGAGCAGGAGCGCGTCCAGGAAGGCGCTGCGCCCCGGGCCGTCCTCGTGCACGAGATCATCCGCCGGGAGGGCGAGGACGAGCTCCTTCGTCCGGTCAGCGCGCTGGCGTTGTCCGGATTGGCCGCGGGTCTTTCGATGGGCTTCTCGTTCCTCGCGCAGGCCTTCATGATGGCGGAGCTGCCCGACCCGAACGGCCGCGCGCTGCTGGCGCCGCTGGGTTACTGTGTGGGCTTCCTGATCGTCGTCATGGGCCGGCAGCAGCTCTTCACCGAGAGCACGCTCACCGCGCTGCTGCCCCTGCTGTACCGGCGCGACCTCGCGACGATGACGCTCACGATCCGCCTCTGGGCGATCGTGCTCGCCGCGAACCTGCTGGGCACCATGCTCTTCGCGCTCGCGATCGCCGGCACGGACGTGGCCGACGCGCAGCAACGGTCCGCCCTGACGGAGCTGGCGTTGAAGACCATCGAGGGATCGTTCGGCGGCACGCTCGTGAAGGCGATCTTTGCGGGCTGGCTGATCGCGCTGATGGTCTGGCTGCTGCCGGCGGCCGGCTCCGCCAAGATCCTCATTATCGTCGTGCTCACTTACGTGGTCGCGCTCGGAGGCTTCGCGCACGTGGTCGCGGGATCGGCCGAGGCCGCCTTTCTGGTCGTCAGCGGGGAGGCCGGGCCGGGTGACTACCTGGTCAAGTTCCTGCTGCCGACGCTGATCGGCAACACGATCGGCGGCGTCGCGCTTGTGGCGATGCTGAACCACGGATCGGTTTCGGCCGAGCTCGCGACGACCCCGGGGGCCTCCGGCTAGAGCGACGCTCAGCCAACCAGCACGGCCGCCGAGGGGCTCAGCGGATGATCATTCCGCCGGAATGCGGAACCGACCGGTCAATCGTGGCCTGCTCGCTCCGGGTCAACGGGCGAGAGGGGCCGGACGCGCAAGCCGCCAGGCTCGCGGCCACCAGGATCAAGCTCAGGACTCGCATGGGCCGAACTCCTCGATGCGGAACCGCTCTCGCCCGTAAGACCTGGCGCAGCCCGATTGTTCTGCGCCCGGGAGAGTGACGCGCGCGACGCAGGGCCGCCAGACTGGCCGAAGCCAGTACGCGCCGGCGCGGCGTCGTTCCGAGGCCCTGCCTCAGCGCTCTTCGATGATCGAACGGATGCGCGCCGCGAGCTTGTCCATCGCAAACGGCTTGCTCATCACCTGCATCCCCGGCTCGAGATGCCCGTTCGCGACCGCCGCGTTCTCCGCATAGCCGGTGATGAACAGGATCTTGAGGTCGGGCCGCCGCAACCGTGCCTTGTCCGCCATCTGCTTCCCGTTCATCCCGCCCGGAAGCCCGATGTCCGAGATCAGCAGGTCGATCTTGACGTCCGACTCGAGCACTTTCAGCCCTGAGGTGGCGTCGGCGGCCTCGATCGCCTGGTAGCCGAGCTCCGCAAGAGTGTCTCCGACCAGCATGCGGACCGTCGGCTCGTCGTCCACCACGAGGACCGTCTCGCCGGCCTCGGCCCGCGGGAGCTCCCTCGGGGCCTCGGCCGCGTCGACTTGCGTGGGCTTACCGCCGGCGTGCCGCGGCAGATAGATCCTTCACCGTGGTTCCGCGGCCGACCTCCGAGTAGATCCGGACATGGCCGCCCGACTGGCGGGCGAACCCATAGATCATTGAGAGACCAAGCCCGGTCCCCTTCCCGACGGGCTTCGTGGTGTAGAAGGGGTCGAAGGCGCGGGCCACGACTTCGGGCGGCATGCCGGCGCCGTTGTCGGTCACGCAGATCGCGATGTACTGGCCGGTCGGCACGTCGCGCTCGATCGCGCCGACCTGATCGATCCAGGTGTTCGCCGTCTCAATCGTCATCCGGCCGCCCTCCGGCATGGCGTCGCGAGCGTTGATGGAGAGATTGAGGATCGCGTTCTCGAGCTGGTTGGGGTCGCAGAAGCAGGGCCAGAGGCCTGCCGCCAGAACGGTCTCGATGGCGATGTTCGGCCCGACGGTGCGCCGGATCAGTTCCTCCATGTTCGAGACGAGCCGGTTGGCGTCGACCGCCTTCGGCTCCAGCGTCTGCTGGCGGGAGAACGCGAGGAGCCGGTGGGTGAGCGTCGCGGCCCGGGACGCGGCGCCCTGGGCGGCGGTGATGTAGCGCTCCAGTTCGTTGATGCGGCCCTGCGCCAGGCGAGCCGCCATCAGGTCGAGGCTGCCGGTGATCCCGGTCAGCAGGTTGTTGAAGTCATGCGCGAGCCCGCCGGTGAGCTGCCCGACGGCCTCCATCTTCTGCGACTGGAACAGCGCCGCCCGGGAGCGCTCCAGCTCCAGTTCGGCCTCCCGCCGTTCGGTGAGATCGCGGGTGACCTTGGCTAAGCCGATGAGCTCGCCGTTCTCGTCCCGCACGGCGTCGATCACCACGCTGGCCCAGAAGCGGCTGCCGTCCTTGCGCTGCCTCCATCCTTCGGCCGTGAAGCGGCCCGTGCGCTTGGCGGTCTCCAGCGCCTTCAGGGGCGTGCCCGCCTCGCGATCCTCGGGCGTGTAGAACCGCGAGAAATGCTGGCCGACGATCTCGTCAGCCGCGTAGCCCTTGATGCGCTGCGCGCCGGTGTTCCAGTTCGTGACCAGCCCGTCCGGGTCGAGCATGAAGATGGCGTAGTCCGTCACGCCCTGGACGAGCAGGCGGAACCGGCGTTCGGTTTCGAGAGCGGCGAGGCTCGCCTCGCGATGCTCGGTCATGTCGCGGGTGACCTTGGCGAAGCCGACGACCCTGTCGCCCTCGCGAATGGCGTCCACCACGATCATCGCCCAGAAGCGGGTGCCGTCCCTGCGGACGCGCCATCCTTCGCCGGCGAAGCGACCCTCCTCCAGGGCGCGCTTCAGAACCTGCTGAGGCAGGCCGGCCTCGCGGTCCTCGGCGGTGTAGAACCGCGAGAAGTTCTGGCCGATGATCTCGTCGGCCGCATAACCCTTGATCCTCTGCGCGCCGGGGTTCCAGCTAGAGACGTTCCCCTCCGGGTCGAGGATGTAGATCGCGTAGTCGACGACCGACTGCACCAGCTGCTCGTAGGCGCTGGCGTCCAGCCGTCTTGTTCCGTCCCGTCTGGTCAAGGCTGCTCCGCCTCGGCCGAGAAACCCGGCCGGCCACGTCGGTGTCTCATCCATTCGCCCCCCGCGGACGCCAATGCGAAGCTCTCGATCCGCCCCGCCGCTCTGCATGTGACATCCACGTGAAGCGGCGTTTAGCCTACTCTAGGGCGCTGCGGAACGGAGCGTAGGGACCGCCGACCGCATGCAGGGCTCCGATGAGACGAACGGGCGCGCGTCCGGGCCATGGTTTCGCATTCGCTCGCCCCGGAAGCCGCCGCGCCAGCGCCCTCGTCGCGCGCCATGGTTGGGCGTTCAGATGACGAAGGGCCCGGAGAATAGCCGGCGAGCCGACGGGGACCGCCCGTTCGGCCGGGTTCCCTGCCATCGGCTGGCGGGAGTGCTCCGTGACTTTCCGGAACTTCCGGGCCGCCTGAGCCTCAGGGCCCCGCAGCGCGGCGGCCCCCGGCGGATCGCCAGCAGGCGTTCAGGAGGGGAGGGCCGCCGTCTCGCCGCCGGCCGCCGCATGCTTCTGGTCGATGATCTGGCCTTCCTTCCGCGGCTTCGTCAGCGGCGCGGGGACAGGCGCGTTGCCCTTCAGCAGATCGATGCCTGAACGCATGTCGCCCGCGATCTGCAGGTCGAGCCGCTCGGCGTCGCGGCGCCGGACATCCTCGGTGACCTCCACGGCCTCGTCTTCCGGAACGCCAAGCGTGACCAGCGCCGCCTGGCCGAAGGTCATCGCCGACTCGAAGGTCTCGCGGATCTGGAAGTCGACGCCCGTTCGGATGAGGTCGATCGCATGGCCGCGGTCGATCGCCCTGACCAGCAGCTTGGCGAGCGGGAACTCGTGCTTCACGAGCTCGACGATCTTCTCCGACGTCTCCTGCTTGTCGACGCAGACGAGGATCGCCCGTGCTTCGCCCGCGCCAGAGGCGTGGAGCGTGTCGAGCCGCGTGCCGTCGCCGTAATAGACCTTGTAGCCGAAGGTGGCCGCCGCCTCGATCATCTCGACGTCGTTCTCGATGATCGAGATGTCGAAGCCGCGGGCGAGCAGCGACTGGCTCGCGACCTGCGCGAAGCGGCCGAAGCCGATGACCAGAACCTGGCCGGTGAGCCCTTCGGCCGCGTCGACGCCGTCCAGCGACTGTCGCGCCGGCGGCATGAGCCGCTTCAGCGCGAGCGCAGTGAGCGGCGTGAGCGCCATCGAAAGGATCACGACCGCGGTGAAGATCGCGTTGGTGGGGGCGTCCATGACGCCGACCGCCGAAGCCGCGGAATAGAGCACGAAGGCGAACTCGCCGCCCTGTGCGAACAGGGCGACGCGGTCGATCCCCTGCCGGTTCGAGGACCCCAGCGCCCGCGCCACTGCGAAGATCGCGGCGCCCTTCACGGCGATGAACAGCGCCGTGAAGCCCAGGATGGTCGGCCAGTGCGCGACGATCGCCGAGAGGTCGAGCGACATGCCGACCGCGAGGAAGAACAGGCCGAGCAGAATGCCGCGGAACGGTTCGACGTCGGTCTCGAGCTGGTGGCGGAAGGTCGATTCCGACAGAAGCACGCCGGCCAGGAAGGCGCCCATCGCCATCGACAGGCCGCCGACCGACATCAGCAGGGCCGAGCCGAGCACGACGAGCAGCGCGGCCGCCGTCATCACCTCGCGGGCCTGCGACCGGGCGAGGATGCGGAACATCGGGTTGAGAAGGTAGCGCCCGGCGAGCACGAGCCCTGCGATCGCCCCGATCGCGACGCCGATCTCGAGCAGGCGGTCGGACGACGTCGCGCTCGCTTGAGACGGCGCGATGAAGGCGACGATCGCGAGCAGCGGCACGATCGCCAGGTCTTCGAGCAGCAGGATCGAGACCGCCTTCTGCCCCTGCGCCGTCGAGGTCTCGCCGCGTTCGTCGAGCATCTGCATGACGACCGCGGTGGAGGACAGCACGAAGCCCATCCCGGCGACGAAGGCGACGCGCAGGTCGAGGCCCGCAAGATGTCCGGCCAGCGTCAGCAGCGCGCCGCTCGCGATCACCTGGCCCGCTCCGAGGCCGAAGATCTCGCGTCTCAGTCCCCACAGCCGCGAGGGCTGCATCTCCAGCCCGATCACGAACAGCAGCATGATGACGCCGAATTCGGCGATGTGCAGGATGGTGGCTGGATCGGAAAACAGTCCGAGCCCGAACGGGCCTATGATCAGGCCGGCTGTGAAATAGCCGAGCACGGAGCCGAGGCCGAGCCGCTTGAAGATGGGCACGGCGACGACGCCGGCCCCCAGCAGGGCCACTATCTGAACAAGCTCGCCCTGGCCCGCCGCCGCCATCACCTTATCCCCGATCAGCTTGTCCCCACGCCTCCTTACGACGCGACCGGGGCCGAGCGCGACCTGGGGCCTTCACAAAATGCTGAAGCGGGGTGCGGCGACGGCCGTGGAGCGGGTCGCCTCCGCCGGGGCCTTATGCTGGACGGGAGCCCGTCCAGCATTCTTCCGCGGAAGGCGCGGCGATCATCCTGCCTGCGCGTGCAGGGTCGGCCGGTCCTTGTCGGCCGCGGCGATAAGCGCGTCGTTCTGCACGACCGAGATCACGAGCAGCCTCTTGAGGTCGCCGGAGAGCGACGTCCAGGGCATGGTCTGGCCCGGAGACAGGCCGAGCAGGGCCGTGCCGATCGGGGTCAGGACAGAGATGCGGCCGGCGTCGATGTCCGCCTCTCCGGGATAGACGAGCGTCACGGTCCGGGGGGCTGCGCCCTCGATCTGGTAGGTCACCACCGAGCCCATCCGGACCGAATCCTCCGGCAGGCGGTGATCGGCGACGAGCTTCGCCCGGGCGAGCTCGATCTGGAGCTCCTCGGCGGCTTCCGGATTGCGGCGCTCGATCGTCTGGGCGAGCGTCGACAGGCGGTCGTGATCGGTCTGCGACAGGACGATCTTGGGCTTGCGAGTAGGGGTGGCGGCGGACATGGCGGTTCCCGATGCGCGTCGCCCGCCAGGGCGACGAGCTCGGCGGGTCGATCAGATCAAATGGATTGAGGTGAAGCGGATTGAGGCGGCCGCGCGGGCCCGGCGGTCGGATGGCGATCCGACCGCGCTTAGATGCCTGCGATAGGGAAGCGTCGGCCGGGCCGGCGCGAGGCAGCTGGATTCCTCATCATCCCCCATCAAGTAGGAGCGGGGGGAGGATCGGTCAACTCCGCGGGGCTCCTCAGGCGCCGGGCGCCGCCCGCTTCGTCGGCTCGTCATGATCGGCCACGAGCCTGTCGATCAAGCGCGTGACGATCGTCCTGAACGCCGCGTCGTCGCCATAGGCGCGCGCCGACAGCATGGCGCCATGGACCGCCGCCATGAAGACCTCCGCCTCGGCGCGGGCGTCGCATGAAAGATTGAGGCGGCCCTGCTTGGCGCCTTCCTGGATGACCGAGGTGAGCCAGTCCGAGAGGGCGCGAAAATGAGACCGCACCTCGACCACGACCTCCTCGGGCAGGACAGGGATCTGGCTCGCCAGCAAGGCGCAGACGCAGAAGGCGTTGGCCGGATCGCGGACGCATTCGGCCCAGTATCGGGCGTAGGCCCGAAGTCGGTCCGCCGGATCCGGATGATGGCGGTCGAGCGCGGCCATTCCGGCCGCGGCCTCCTCGACATGCCGCTGCACGACGGCGCGAACCAGGTCGACCTTGCTCGGGAAGTGATGATGGATGCTGGCCTTCCGAATGCCGACCACTCCGGAGATGTCGGCATAGCTGAAGCCGTTATACCCCCCGCCGATGATCAGGGAGCGCGCGCATCGGAGGATCTCGTCGGCCGTGCTGGAGACATTCGCCATACGCCAGCCTGCTAACCAGTAGGTTGGCCGTCAAGGCGGCCGCCGATGGCCCCTACGTGCGGTTCTCCTTGTCCGCGGGACGGCTTCGCGCGCCGCGCGTACGGAACAGGAGCCGGTGCTCGGCGAATTCGCGCTCGGCGCGGAGCTCGGCCAGTTCGCTCTCGAGCAGTTCGAGCCGGGCGTCGGACGCCGCCAGATCCGCGCCGGCTCGCTGCAGGAGCGCTCTGTGAAACATCAGTTCGAGCGCCCGCCTTTCGCAGTCGCTGACGCGCACGCGCGCCTGGCCCAGCGCCTCGCGGAGCTCTTCGATCACCTCGCCCATGGCGGTCCGTCCGACCAGTTGACTACGGGCCCCGCGCGTCAGGGCGCCCTCGGAAGGTCCTGCCGCGCCTGGGGTTTGACCGGCGTCTCGGCGTCGGGGGACGACGGAACCCCGTGATCGCCGATATAGGCGATGAGGACGCTGAAGAGGACGAGGACGATCCCGGCCACCATGGCGACCGTCCCGAGCGGAAACTTTCGCTTCCGCCGCGTCTCGGCGCCTGACGTCGGATGGTCCCGGAAGGTCATGAAACTCGCGTCGCTTGATCCCGGAGAGTGATTCCAAAGGCCCGCAAGACGCGGAAAGTTCCGCCCCGGCGCGGAGGGCGGACGCAGGCCGCCGTTCAGGCTGCAGCCTGATCGGAGCGGCGCGTCCGGCTGAGCAGCAGGGCCGCGATGAGGTCGGTCTGGGTGACGATGCCGATGAGCTGGCTGTGGCGGTCGACGACCGGCAGATGATGAAGCGCGGCGCTCGTCATCAACCTCACCAGATCGGCGAGCGGCGTCTCCGGCCTGGCGGTCTTGGCGGGAGAGGTCATGACCTCGCGGACCACCGAGCCGGGCGCCGTTCCGTTCTGCGCGGTGAGGCGCATGCGCTGCGTCAGGCTCAGGCGCGGCCCCTTGGGGCCCCAGGCGACCTTGTCGAGCAGGTCCGTCTGGGTGAGGATTCCGATCACGCGCGCATTGTCGTCCGTCACCGGCAGCGCCTTGACGTGATGTCGCCGCACGATGTCGAGCGCTTCGAGGAGCGGGGTCTCGGGCGAGACGCCGATCACGTCCCGGGTCATCACGTCGGCGCAGGTCAGTTCCCCTGAACGGCGGCGCAGCGCCCGCACCTCCGCGCGCCGGAGGATCATCTCCAGATCGCCGCGATCGACGTCGAGCAGCACGTCATGCTCGGCGAGCGCCGCGTCTATGTCCTCCGAGCTGAAGCCGAGGCGCACGCTTTCCGGCGGCTCGTTCTCGCGCGGGGCGGAGGTCGCGACGCTGCGATGGGGGTAGGTGCGGCCGGTCAGATTGTTGTAGGCGACCGCGGAGGCGAGCAGCAGGACCGAGTTCGCCAGCACCGGCCACAGCACGAATTGGTAGCCGAGCTGGCTGATCGCGGGGCCGCCGACCACTGCGGTGAGCGCCACCGCGCCGCTCGGCGGATGGACGCAGCGGAGCGCGAGCATGACCGCGATCGCGCCGCTGACGCCGAGCGCGGCGGCGAGGAACAGGTCAGGCACGAATTTGGCGGCCGTGACGCCGATGACCGCCGCCACGATGTTGCCGCCGATCAGCGACCATGGCTGCGCCAGGGGGCTGGACGGAACCGCGAACAGCAGCACCGCCGAGGCTCCCATCGGGGCGATCAGCAGCGGCAGATTGGCCGCCCCGCCGCCCACCAGAGCGGAGCTCGCGAAGCCCGTGATCGCGATCCCGAGCAGCGCTCCGAACGTGGCGCGAAGCCGTTCCGTGCGGCTGACCGGGGCGAGCGAAGGCGCAAGGCGCCGCATGAGTTCCGCGAGCGGGGGCATCGCTCCTCCTGGAGGCCGCAGGCAGAGAGCCCACGCGGCGCGAGATCGGCGTGTGGCCGGACGGTCATGAGGCGCCGGCGCGGCCGGGCGCTGGACGGCTTCTGGAGAGCTCAGGCGGCGAGCAGTTCGTCGGCGGGACCGAAGAACTCGTAGTGGATCCGCGATGGGGGCACGCCGTGGCTGACGAGCCCGTTCACGAAGGCGCGCAGGAAGGCGCGGGGCCCGCACAGGAAATAGTCCGCGTCGTTCAGCGGCGTGTGGCGGGCCAGCCAGTCCGGCGTGACCAGGCCGGCTTCGTCATAGGCCTCGCCCTGCACGTCCTGCGCGCGCGGCTTCTCGTAGAAGAAGGTCGTGCGGATGCGGCCGCCGGAGGCTTTCGCCAGCGCCCGCACCTCGTCGCCGAGCGCGTGGGTCGCGCCCGACATGGCGCCATGGACGAAGTGGACGGCATGGCCGGCGCTCTGCCGGGCGAGCGCGCCCAGCATGCTGACCATCGGGGTGAGGCCCACGCCGCCGCTGACCAGCACGACGGGCCGCTCGGCGGTCTCCGGCAGCACGAACTCGCCTGCCGGGGCTGCAACCTTCAGCCGGTCGCCCGGCCGCGCTTCCTCATGCAGCCAGTTCGAAGCGGCGCCCTGAGGCTCGCGCTTGACCGAGATGCGGTACCCGTCATCGCCAGGCGCGGAGGAGATGGTGTAGTTCCGCTTCAGCGGCGCGCCGCCCGGAACCGCCAGCCACAGGGTCAGATACTGCCCGGGCCGGTGCGCAGCCGTCTTGCCGCCGTCGGCGGGCTTCAGCACGAACGAGGTGATGACGTCGCTCTCGCGACGCTTCTCGGCGACGACGAAATCGCGCCACCCGACCCAGCCGCCGGGCGCAGCGGCGTGCTCGGCATAGATCTGGCTCTCGCGCCCGATCAGGATCTCGGCGAGGAACCAGTAGGCCTCTCCCCACGCCGCCAGGATCTCGGGCGTGGCGGCTTCGCCGAGGACGTCCTTGATCGCGGCGAGCAGCGCCTCTGCGACATGCGGATAGTGCTCGGGCAGGATGTTCAGCCCGACATGCTTCTGGGCGATGCGCTCGACCGCGCCGGCCAGGGCGCCGAGATTGTCGATGTTCTGGGCATAGGCCAGCACGGCCCCCGCAAGCGCCTGCGGCTGCGAGCCGGTCTCGCCGTGATGCGACTGGTTGAAGAGCTCGCGGATCTCCGCGTTCTGGAACAGCCGCTCATACATCCGCCGGGTGATGTCGAGCCCATGCGCCTGCAGGGCCGGGACGGTCGCCTTGACGAGGCTGATCGTCGGCCCGCTGAGTTCTCTTGCCATTCGCTCCCCCGAAAGATGTGCCGCCCGCACATCTTCTAGAGGCTTGGATAAAAGGTGTAAAGCCAATATACCTTCAACAATGCGCCTCACGCTCCACACCGACTACGCCCTGCGCGCGCTGATCTATCTCGGCCTGCGCCACGATCGGCGCGTCTCGATCCGGGAGATCGCGGAGGCGCACCGGATTTCCGAGAACCACCTCGTCAAGGTGATCCACAAGCTCGGCCGCGGAGGCTTTGTTCAGACCGCGCGCGGCAAGGGCGGCGGCCTCCGGCTGGCGCGCGCTCCCGAGGAGATCAGGGTCGGCGACGTCGTTCGCTTCACCGAGGAGGACCTCGCCCTGGTGGCCTGCTTCCAGGCCGACGGTCCGGGCTGCGCGCTGATCAATGTCTGTCGGCTCCAGGGCCTTCTGTGCGAAGCGCTCGGCGCCTTCATGGCCGCACTGGACGGCAAGACGCTGGCGGACCTGATCGGGGGCGCGAACCGGCCCGCGATGGAGGCCCGTCTGAGCCTCGCGGCGTCGGTCGTGGAGACGCCTGCGCTGCACGCCGCGCCCTGACGACCGACCGTTGGGGGAGGCGTCAGCGCCGCCGCGCTGCGGCGATCGCGGCGCCGAGCCCCGCGAACAGCAGGGCGCCCGCGGCCACCACGCCGACCCGGACCGCATTGGCGGCCATGAGCGGCGCCCCTGCGGTCGCCTCCGCGGAGAACGATCCCTCCGTGCGATGGCGGCCCGGAACGGGCTCCTGCAGGTTGTCGCGGCGGTCCGGCGCGATCGGCTCGTCGCTCTGCTGGCCCTCGACGGCCCTGGCCAGATAGCGATCCATGAACCCCGGCAGGACCGCGTTGCCCAGAACCGTGAGCGCGGTCGTCCAGCCGATCCAGTAGTCGGAGCGGTTCCCGTGGGCGGCGCGGAACACCGCCTCGGCAATGAGTTCGGGCTGAGTGGGAGCGCCCATCGGCCGCGGCGCTTTCTCGAGATGGGCGCGGGCCCACCCGAACTGCGGCGTGTTGACGGCGGGGAGATCCACCATCACGAGCCGCACGGCGGACCTGTCGTGGATCAGTTCTGAGCGCACGGATTCGGTGAAGCCGCGGATCGCGTGCTTGGCGCCGCAATAGGCGGACTGCAGGGGGATGCCCCGATAGGCGAGGGCGGAGCCGATCTGGATGATCGTGCCCCGATCCCGCACGCGCATGCGCCGGAGCGCCGCCATCGTGCCGTGCACGAAGCCCAGATAGGTCACCTCGGTCACGCGCCGGAACTCCTCGGGCGTCATCTCGCCGAAGCGGGAGAACACCGTTTCCATCGCGTCGTTGATCCAGATGCGGATAGGGCCGAGCTCCGCCTCGATGCGCTCGGCGGCCGCGAACATCGCCGGGGCGTCTGCGACGTCCGCCGCGATCGGCAGGGCGTGTGCGCCGCGACGCGCGCATTCCTCGCGGAGGTCCTCGAGCGCTGTCGCGTCGCGCGCGATCAGCCCGAGCCGGAAGCCCGCTTCGGCGAACCGCACCGCGATCGCCCGCCCGACGCCTGCGCTCGCGCCCGTCACCACGACGACCGGCCCGTTTCCCTGGTTCATCACCGCCAACCCCGTTGCAAGAGGTTGGGGAACACCGTGACCGTCAGTCGGTTCCGGCGCTTCCGCCGTCCGGAAGCCCGGCGCCTTCGAGGAGCGGGCGGGCGGCCGCGAGTTCCGCGCCCATCAGGTCCATGAACGCCCGCACCCGCGGCGACTGCCGCAGATCGGGATGGGTCAGGATCCAGAGATCGGCCGCGAAGGCTGGGTCCGGCGGGGCGAGCCGGATCAAGGCGGGCCGCGTCTCGGCGATGAAGCATGGGATGTGGCCGACGCCGAGCCCGGCCTCGACCGCCTCGGCGAGGCCAAGCACCGTGTTGGTCCGGTAGCGCAGCCTGGCCTCCGGTATGTTTTCGCGTGCGAACCTGACGACCTTCAGCCCGGTCAGCTCCTCGCCGAGCGACACCCATGGCCGCATCTTGAGCGCGGCGAGGTCCGGCAGCGCGTCAGGGTCCGGGAAGTCGGCCGCCCGCCCGTAGAGCGCCCATGCGATGCGCGCCACCCGCCGCCCGACGAGGTTGTCAGGCGGGCTGTCAGTCGCCCGGATCGCGACGTCCGCGTCGCGCTTGGACAGGTTGAGCGCGGGGTTGCCGATCACGACGTCGAGGCGGATGTCCGGGCACGCCTGCTGGAAGCGCGCGAACAGCGGCGTCAGCAGGTGGATCAGCAAGGTGTCGTTGGTCGCGACCCGGAGATCGCCGGCCGGCGAGATCGCGCGGCCCTCGATGCGCCGGGAGAAGGCCGCGATGCGGTCCTCGACCTCGGCGGCGAGGCGCGTCATCTCCTCGCCCGCCGGGGTGAGCCCGTAGCCGTTGCGGCGCCGCTCGAACAGCGTGACCCCGAGCGTGGTCTCGATCTGGCCAAGCCTGCGAAACACGGTCGAGTGGTTGAGCCCGAGCGCCGCCGCCGCGCCCGGCATGCCGCGCGCCTCGGCGATCGCCTTGACCAGACGCAGATCATCCCAGGAGAGCGAGCGGAACAGGTCGGCCATCTGCGCACCAGTTGAGTTTTCAGCGGATGATTTGCATCAAAGCAGTATCATCACTCTACGCGCAATATGAATCTTGCGCATGATCAAGCTGGAAAGGATGCGAAGCGCGAGCGGCAGGGCCACCTTGCTTTGCACAGGCGCAGACGGCGCCACGACATCGGAGCGCTGCAATGGCTCACAACGGCATCCACCACGTCACCGCGATCGCCGGCTCCGCCCGGCGCAACGTCGACTTCTACACCCGCGTGCTGGGCATGCGGATGGTCAAGAAGACCGTCAATTTCGACGATCCCGGCACGTACCATCTCTACTATGGCGACCGGGACGGCTCCCCGGGCTCGATCCTGACCTTCTTCCCCTGGGCGCATGTCGCGCCCGGCAGGCTCGGCGTCGGCGAGACGCAGGAGACGGCGCTGCGCGTCCCGGAATCCGCGATCGGCTTCTGGACCCACCGCTTCGTCGCCCAGGGCGTGCGGCATGAGGCGCCCGAGACCCGCTTCGGCGAGACCGTGCTGCCGTTCCGGGACCCGGACGGCATGCGGCTCGCGCTCGTGGCGGTCCCGGGCGCCGAGGCGGAGCCCGCCTGGAGCGGCGGGGACGTGCCGGCCGAGCATGCGATCCGCGGCTTCCACGGCGTCAGCCTGCTGCTCGAGGACATCGCCGGAACGGCCGCGATCCTGACGGGCGTGTTCGGCTACGCCGAGGAGCGGGCCGAGGGAGCGACCACCAGGTTCCGGGCCGGCGACGGCATGGGCGACGTGATCGACCTCAGGGCCGCGCCGGGCTTCCTTCCCGGCAGGCCCGGCGCGGGCGCCGTCCACCACATCGCCTTCCGGGCGGCGGACGACGCCGAGCAGGCGGCGATGGCCGAGAAGCTCGCGCGGGTCCACGGCGTCCCGACCACGGAGCAGAAGGACCGCGACTACTTCCGGTCCGTCTACTTCCGGGAGCCCGGCGGCGTGCTGTTCGAGATCGCCACCGACGTTCCGGGCTTCGCGGTGGACGAGCCGGCGGACGAACTCGGGCGGTCGCTCAAGCTGCCGAAGTTCCTGGAGCCGCACCGGGCGCGCATCGAGGCGGCGCTTCCGCCGCTCGCCGACGCGGCGGCGGAGCCGGTCGGCTGAACGTTCCGGCGGGCGCGTCCTGCGCCCGCCGCCTTCTCTCCAGCTTGGGCCGCGGTCGCGGCCGGAGGTTCGCCATGACGGTCGCAGAGACCTTCCGTCACCTTCATCACTTCGTCCCCGCGACGGACCCGTCCCGCCCGCCGCTGCTCCTGCTGCACGGCACCGGCGGCGACGAGAACGACCTGCTCCCCCTAGGGCGGGCGCTGGCCCCCGGCTCGGCGCTTCTCGCGCCGCGCGGAAACGTGCTCGAAGGCGGCGCGCCGCGCTTCTTCCGACGACTGCGGGAGGGCGTGTTCGACGAGGACGATGTCCGCCGCCGCGCGCATGACCTCGCGGATTTCGTCGCCGAGGCGCGCGACGCCTACGGGCTGCAGAAGCCGGTCGCGCTCGGCTTCTCCAACGGCGCGAACATCGCCGCCGCGGTCCTGCTGCTTCGCCCGGAAGCGCTCGCGGGCGCGGCGCTGCTGCGCCCCATGAGCCCGCTCGCCGCCGCGCCGGCCGCGGATCTGTCGGGGACTCCCGTCCTGATGCTGTCGGGCGCGTTCGATCCGATCGTTCCGGGCGACGACGTCGGGAGGCTGGCCGGGACGCTGCGCGCCGCAGGCGCGGAGGTGGATCATCGCACCCTGCCGGCGGGGCACGGCCTGAGCCAGGCGGACATCGCGGCCACCACCGAGTGGCTGGCCCGCTTCTGAGGTCGGCTTCCTGCGGAGGCGCGCGGCCCCTCGGCCGGCGTCTCCGCCTCTTCGCCATGTAACGGAGGCGCGGGACGGCGCGTATCGTCTGAGCTATAATGCCGCGTTACGGGGAAGCCGTAACAGAGGCGACGCGAGATCGCCGCCCGGAGGAAGACATGACCAGAGACTTCGCGCCGCTCGCTGCGGCGTTGTTCGCCGCCGCGCTCGCCGTGACGCCGGCTCTTGCGGTCGATGACGAGGCGGCGCGCGACCAGCGCTGGACCAGTCTGCGTCAGGAAGTCTTCGGCGACCGCAAGGTCGAGGAGACCAAGGACGTCGTGTCGCTAGAGGCTCCGGCGCGGGCCGAGGACGCCTCGCTGGTGCCGATGGCCCTCAAGACAGCGGATCCGGCCTCCATCAAGGGGCTGACGCTGGTCATCGACGAGAATCCGGGCCCGGTCGCCGCGCGCGTCACGTTCGGGCCTGCGGGCGACGCCGGGCTGCTGAAGCTGCGGACCCGCGTCAACACCTACACGAACGTCCACGCCGTCGCGGAGACCACCGACGGCAAGCTGTTCCAGACCGCCCGCTTCGTGAAGGCGAGCGGCGGCTGCTCGGCGCCCGCGGGTACGAGCGAGGCGGAAGCGTTGCGCGGCATGGGCGAGATGCGGCTCAAGGTCCGGGACGAGGTCACGCCGGGCAAGAGCGCCCAGGCGACGCTGATGATCCGTCATCCGAACTTCAACGGCATGCAGATGGACCAGATCACCCGCGCCTACACGCCGGCGCGATACATCAAGGAAATCAAGGTCACCTATAACGACAAGGACGTCTTCACGCTGGAGAGCGACATCTCGCTCTCGACGGATCCGGTGATCGAGTTCGGCTTCAAGCCCGAGGCCAAGGGGCAGATCAAGGTCGCCGCGACCGACACCGAAGACGGCCATTGGGAAAAGACCTTCGACGTCCCGACGCAGAGCAACTGATGTCCGGCCTGTTGCGCGCAGCCCGGCTCGCGGGCGTCGCGCTGGCGATCGCGACGGCGGCGCACGCCGCAGGCGGGCCGGGCTCGGCGCCGGAGCCCGAGGGCCTCTGGACCGGGCCGATGCAGAGCTACACGCCCTCGACGCTCAAGGGCGCGGAGGTCGTGGATGTGGCCCGGGCGGCGGCGCTCATCGAGCAGGGCGCCGTGCTGATCGATGTCGGTCCCGCCGACCGGAAGCCGCCGACGCTGCCGAAGACCGCGGTCTGGGCGCCGCAGCATCGCTCGATCCCGGGCTCGGCCTGGTTTCCGGGCGCGGGGCCGGGAGATCTGTCGCCGGCTCAGGAGGCGACGCTCAAGGCGCGCGTGCTCGAACTCGCCGGCGGCCGGCTCGACCGGCCGATGGTGACGTTCTGCCAACCCGACTGCTGGGGCAGCTGGAACATGGGCAAGCGGCTGCTCGGGTGGGGATTCAAGAACGTGTTCTGGTTTCCGCAGGGTGTCCAGGGCTGGCAGGAGTCCGACCGGCCGACCGCGGTGATCAAGCCGGACTCTGTCTGGGCCGCCGCGGCCAAGGCCGAGGGCGCGCCCGCCGCGCGCCAGTGAGGCGGCTCAAGGAGCGACCCGAATGCTGACCCGCCGCGTGACGCTTCTGGGCGGCCTCTGCGCCGCCCTGTGGTCGGGCGCCGCTCACGCAGCCCCGATCGCGCCGTTCTCCGCCGAGGCGTTCGACGCCGCGCTGAAGCAGGGCGGCCCGGTGCTGGTCCATATCCACGCGGCCTGGTGCCCGATCTGCCGGGCGCAGAAGCCGATCCTCGCCAGCCTTCTGGCCGAGCCGCGCTTCGCCGCCATGAAGGGGTTCGAGATCGACTTCGACGGCGATCAGCCGAGCGTGCGGAAGGTGGAGGCGCGGGCGCAGAGCACGCTGATCGTCTTCAAGGAGGGGCGCGAGGTCGCCCGCTCGGTCGGCGAGAGGCAGCCGGAGTGGATCGAGGATCTGCTCGCGAAGGCGCTCTGACGCGTCATGCTCGCGACGCTCGCTCTCGCCTTCGGGGCAGGCGTGCTGTCGGTGCTGTCGCCCTGCGTTCTGCCGCTGCTGCCGATCGTGTTCGCCGCCGCGGCCTCCGAGCACAGGCTCGGGCCGCTGGCGCTCGCGGCGGGGCTGGCGCTCTCCTTCGTCGCGATCGGCCTGTTCGTCGCGACCATCGGCTTCGCGGCCGGCCTCGATTCCTCTGTGTTCAGATCGGTCGGCGCCGTCCTGCTGATCGCCATCGGCGTCGTGCTGCTGCTTCCGGCGGGCGGAAGGGCTTTCGCGCGCGCCGCCGCGCCGGCCGCCGACTGGGCTGGCGCGCGGCTCGACCGCATGCCCCGCACGGGCGCCGGCGCGCAGTTCGGCGTCGGCCTGCTGCTCGGCGCGGTGTGGAGCCCCTGCGTCGGCCCCACCCTCGGCGCCGCCTCGATGCTCGCGGCGCGCGCCGAGAGGCTGGGGGAGGTGGGGCTCACCATGACCGCGTTCGGCCTCGGCGCCGCCGCGCCGCTGCTGCTGATCGGCCTCGTCTCCAGGGAGGCGCTCATGCGTTGGCGTTCCCGCCTCGCTTCCGCCGGCCGCGGCGCGAGAGCCGTCCTGGGGGCGCTGCTGGTGCTGCTCGGCGCCGGCGTGCTGAGCGGCTACGACAAGACCCTCGAGACCGCCCTGCTGGACCGCTCTCCCGACTGGCTGACCGACCTCAGCACCCGGCTCTAGCGGCTGGAGCCGGCGGCTCCTGTAGCCGAGAAACCTGCCGACCTGGCCGGCTTCGTCGGCGCCACATCGGGAGCGCCGCCGGGCCGCTCGCCGCCCGCCGCCCGCCCTGCGGCGGCTGGGCGCACTAAGACATTGGCGGCATTGCGAAGCTTCGGACCGCTCTCTAGGCTCGCGCCTCATCCGCAAATCCAAGAAGCTTGCCTAACTTGGAATGCCATGACTGAGGCTGCCGAAGCTTAGGCTGCCGGAGGAACGCAGGGGCGCATGAAGAAGAACAAGGTCACCTCGGCCGCGGAGGCCATGGCGCTGATCCGGGACGGCGACGTCGTCACCACCACGGGCTTCGTCCAGAGCTGCATCCCGGAGGCGCTGCACGCGGCGCTCGAGAAGCGCTACGTCGAGACCGGCGCGCCCCGCGACCTGACCCTGATCATGACGGCCGGCGCCGGCGACAGCAAAGGCCTCGGCACCGGCCGGCTGCACCATGAAGGCCTGCTGAGCCGCGTCATCGCCGCGAATTTCGGACGCATGCCGAAGGTCGCCCAGGCCGCGAAGGAGAACCGCATCCGCGGCTACAACCTGCCGCAGGGGGTGATCTCGCAGCTCTACCGCGCCTGCGCGGCGGGCCAGCCGGGGCTGTTCTCGAAAGTGGGCCTACACACCTATGTCGACCCGCGCCATGGCGGCGGCAAGGTGAATACGCTGACCGACGAGGAGATCGTCAAGGTCGTCGACGTCGATGGCGAGGAGTGGCTGTTCTACAAGGCCACCAAGATCGACGTGGCCTTCATCCGCGGCACAAGCGCGGACCCTTCGGGCAACATCTCGATGGAGAAGGAGGCGCTGACGCTCGACTGCCTCGCCCAGGCGATGGCGGCCCACAATAATGGCGGCATCGTCATCGCGCAGGTCGAGCGCATCGTCGACGACGGCTTCCTGCTGCCGAAGGACGTGCGGATTCCGGGCATCCTGGTCGACTGCGTGGTGCTCGCCGACGCCGAGCACCACCGCATGAACTACGGGGTGCAGCACGATCCGGCGCTCGCCGGGCAGATCCGCGTGCCGGTGACCGGCATCGCGCGCATGAAGCTCGACGCCCGCAAGATCATTGCGCGCCGCGCGGCGTTCGAGCTGCCGCCGAACGGCGTCGTCAACCTCGGCGTCGGCGCGCCCGAAGGCATCTCTTCGGTCGCCAACGAGGAGAAGGTCACGCCCTACATCACGCTGACCACCGAGGCCGGCGCGGTCGGCGGCGTGCTGGCGTCCGGCTCAAGCTTCGGCGCGGCCACAAACGCCGACTGCGTGATCGACCAGAACCAGATGTTCGACTTCTACGACGGCGGCGGCCTCGACATGACCTGCCTCGGCATGGCCGAGTGCGACCAGGAGGGCAACGTCAACACCTCGAGCTTCGGCGGCAAGCTCAACGGCTGCGGCGGCTTCATCAACATCAGCCAGAACGCTCGCAGCGTCGTCTTCGCCGGGACCTTCACGGCCGGCGGCCTCGAGGTCGAGATCGAGAACGGCGAGCTGAAGATCCTCAAGGAGGGCCGCTCGCGCAAGTTCCTGAAGCTCGTCGAGCAGAACACGTTCAGCGGGCCCTACGCCAAGCAGCGCAGCCAGCCGGTGATCTACGTGACCGAGCGCTGCGTGTTCCAGCTCACCAAGGAGGGGCTGGAGCTGATCGAGGTCGCGCCGGGCGTCGACATCGAGCGGGACATCCTCCCGCACATGGATTTCCAGCCGATCATCAACAAGCCGATCCTGATGGACCGCCGGATCTTCCTCGACGAGCCGATGGACCTGCTGTCGGACCTGCTCAATCTCAAGCTGTGCGAGCGGGTCAGCTACGATTCCGACCGGAATATCCTGTTCCTCAATCTCGAGGGCTGGCAGGTCCGGCAGAAGAGCGACATCGACGATCTCCGCCGCGTGCTCGTGGAGGCCTGCGAAAAGGCCGGCAAACGCGTCAACTCCGTCGTCAATCATGACGGCTTCCGCATCAGCGAGGCGTTCTACGACGACTATGCGGAGATGATCGAATATCTGATGGAGCACCATTACGCGACGACCACCCGCTACACGACCAACGCCTTCCTGCGGCTTAAGATGCAGGAGGCGCTGAAGAAGCGGGGGCTCGCGCCTCACGTGTTCGAGCGCAAGGAAGACGCTCACGCCTTCCTCGAGCGGCACGACATGTTCAACGCCGCGATGGGCGAAGTCGAAGAGGACAACGAGGCGGCGGCGGCGGCCTGAGGCCGCCGCTCGCGCAAGCCTCAGTCCGGCAGGCCGAAGGCGATCACCGCGCCGCCCTGGCGGAAGCCCCAGATCTGGCTTCCGCCGGCCGCGACCGCGACATACTGCTTGCCGTCGACCATGAAGGCGATCGGCGGCGCGTTGACCCCGGCGCCGCAGTTGAAGCTCCACAGCTTCTCGCCGCTTCGGGCGTCGAAAGCCGAGAAGTCGCCATTGCCCTCGCCCGTGAAGGCGAGACCGCCGGCGGTCGCCAGCACGCCGCCGATCAGTGGCTCATCCGTCTTCTGCTGCCACAGCAGCTTGCCGCCGGCCCTGAGGTCGATCGCCGTCATCAGGCCGTACATGCCGGACTTCGCCGGCTCGATGTTGAAGTAGCGCACCGCAGGCTTGTCGGCGGTCGCCGGAATTTCCTGCGCCCGGTAGGTCGACGGCCAGTGCATCGCGGCCACGAAGGCGATCCCGTTCGCCTCGTCGATCGAGGCCGGCGACCAGTTCACGCCGCCGCCGACGCCCGGCGCGATGACGACGCCTTCCGGCGTGGGCGCCCGGAACATGTTGGACTGGGGGATGAAGGGCTCCGACCGGAACAGCAGTTCGCCGGTCGCGCGGTCATGCACGAAGTACCAGCCGAGCTTGCTCGCCTGTCCGACCACCTCGCGCTTCTTTCCATCCACGTCGAGGCTGAACAGCGAGGGCGGGCTCGCGACGTCGTAGCCCCACATGTCGTGCGGGGTCTGCTGATAGTGCCAGACCAGCTTGCCAGTACGGGCGTTCAGGGCGATGAGCGACGAGGTGTAGAGATTGTCGCCGGGCCGGCTTTCGCCGGCGGCCTGCGGCGAGGGGTTGCCGACCCCGAGGAACAGAACGCCGGTGTTCGGGTCGAGCGCAGGCGCGTGCCAGATCGAGCCGCCGCCATAGCGCCAGGCGTCCTTGTGCTCTGGCGCGGCCGCCTTCTCGGCGGCGATGTCGCGGTCCAGCGGAACGCCGTAGGGCGTGGTCTGGCGGAACGCGCCCTCCCATCCTTGCTGGGTGGTGTCGAACCGCCAGACCTCTGCGCCCGAGGAGGCGTCGAAGGCGGCGATGAAGCCGGGGCGGCCATAGCGACCCGCGACGCCCACCACGGCCCCGAGCGGCGCGCCGGGCCGGTCGCTGTCGAGATGCAGCCCGTAGCCGACGCCGGTGATGCCGATGATGACCTTGCCGTCGAAGACCAGCGGCGCCGAGTTCGCGCCGATGCCGGTCGAGCCTGACACCGCGCCTTTCAGCGCGGGATCGGCCTTGCCGAGCGACGCGCGGTCCTCGGTCGGCTCGGGCTCGCTCGAAGGATCGGCGAGGGACGCGTCCCACACGACCTTGCCGGTCGTCTGGTCGAGCGCGACCAGGCGGGCGTCGACGGTCGCGACGAAGATCTTGCCGTAGCCGATCGCGACGCCGCGGTTCGCCGGCCCGCAGCAGAGCTTCCTCGTCCGCGCCTTGTGCTCGTAACGCCAGATCTCGCGGCCGGTCTTCGCGTCGATGGCCATGACGTGGGAGAACGGCGCGGAGAGATACATGACCCCGTCAGCCACGATCGGCGACGTCTGGAAGGTCGCGGCCGTGCCTGTCTGGTAGATCCACTTCGGCGCCAGCCGCTTCACCGTGCTCGCGTCGATCTGCCGGAGCGGCGAGAAGCGCCGATCCGCGTAGTCGCGGCCGGGCAACAGCCAGTTCGCGGCGTCGGCGTCGGCGGCCAGCAGGCGTGCGTCATCGACTGGCGCGGCCGCCGCGGGCCCGAGCTGCGCGAGAGCGAACACCAGGGGCAGGAGGATCCGGGCGCGGCGACTCACAGACGGCTTCCCCCATTCGCGAACTGCGCAAACCATCGATCAACACGGGCGCCGCGCCAAGCGGGACCTTCGCGGTCCCGGTCGTCATGTGCGATGTTCTGCGGGAGCCAGCCGCAAGACCGCCGTTCAGGAGGCCTCCCGATGCTCACGCTGCTCGCCGCCTTGCTCATCGGCCTCGCGGCCACGTCCGTCGGAGCGCTGCCGTGAGCGCCCGGTTCGACGCCATCATCGTCGGCGCGGGCCAGGCCGGACCCGCGCTCGCCGGCCGGCTGACCTCCGCCGGCATGACGGTCGCTGTCGTCGAGCGAAACCTGTTCGGCGGCACCTGCGTGAACACCGGCTGCACGCCGACCAAGGCCATGGTGGCGAGCGCCTATGCGGCTCATCTCGCCCGCCGCGCCGCGGACTACGGCGTGCATGTGCCGGCCGGCGTGAGCGTCGACTTCGCGGCCGTGATGGCGCGCAAGGACGCCATCTCGGGCAAGTCCCGCGACGGCGTGGAGTCCTGGCTGCGTGGGATGGAGCGCTGCTCGGTCCACCAAGGCCACGCGCGCTTCGTGTCGCCGCGCGAGATCAGGGTCGGCGAGGAACTGCTCGCCGCCGATCGCATCTTCCTCAACGTGGGCGGCCGGGCGCTCACGCCGGACATGCCGGGCCTTGGCGAAATCCAGCACCTGACCAACAGCTCGATCCTGAGGCTGCAGCGCCTGCCCCGGCGGCTCGTGGTCATCGGCGGCAGCTATATCGGGCTCGAATTCGCGCAGATGTTCCGGCGCTTCGGCAGCGAGGTGGCGGTGATCGAAAAGGGGCCGCGGCTCGCAAGCCGCGAGGACGAGGACGTCTCCGACGCCATCACGGGCGTTCTCGAGCGCGAGGGCGTCGAAGTGCGGGTGGGGGCGGAGTGCATCCGCTTCGAGCGGCGCGGCGACGATGTCGCGGTCGGGCTCGACTGCGCGTCGGGCGCGACCGAGATCGTGGGCGACCAGGTGCTGCTCGCCATCGGCCGCCGCCCGAACACCGACGACCTCGACGTCGCGAACGCGGGGATCGAGCTTGATGGCCGAGGCTATGTGAAGGTCGACGACGAGCTCAGGACCACGGCCCCCAATGTCTGGGCGCTCGGCGACTGCAACGGCCGCGGCGCCTTCACGCATACGGCTTACAACGACTTCGAGATCGTGGCCGCGAACCTGCTCGACGGCGCTTCCCGCCGGCTAAGCGACCGCATTCCGGCCTATGCGCTCTACACCGATCCGCCTCTCGGCCGGGTCGGACTGACGGAGGCGCAGGCGCGGGCGACGGGGCGGACGATCAGGGTCGGGAAGCGGCCGATGACGCGGGTGGCGCGCGCCGTCGAGAAGGGAGAGACCGACGGCTTCATGAAGATCGTGCTCGACGCGGAGAGCGAGGAGATCCTGGGCGCCGCAATTCTCGGCGTCGGCGGCGACGAGGCGATCCATGGCGTTCTCGACGCGATGAATCTCGGCGCGCGCTACTCCGAGCTCGAGCGCGCCGTGCCGATTCACCCTACAGTGTCGGAGCTCATTCCGACGATCATTCAGGAAGCTTTGCCGTAGGCGGTTGCCAGATGTTCCCGGAACATCGGGAACGAGTTCCAAGGGAATGCGCCAGACCTGCCCGGCGATAATAATAATGTTGTAAATCAGCACCTTAACGTCAGGAATCCGACCTCGCCACATGCGTGTCGGATTGATGGCCACTCTGCGGTCGTTCTAAAAAAATCGTGACTGCCGGGGACAGGCAGGATTGTCGCGTGAGGGGGACTTCGGGGGATGGGGCTTAGAAGATCGGCCGCGCTGTTGGGGACAGTGAGTCTAGCGACGCTCGCGTCGCTTGGGCCTGTCCTGGCGCAGGATGTGGGCGCCACCGCGCTCGAGGAAATCGACGTGATCGGCACCACGCCGCTCGGCGGCGACGATCTGGACCGCGACAAGGTTCCGGCGAGCGTGACGACGCTCACGCAGAGCGACTTCTCCAACATTTCTCAGAGCTCGATCTCGGAAGCGATCGCGCGCAGGGCGCCGTCGGTCAATCTCAGCGACGTGCAGGGCAACCCGTACTTCAAGGACTTCTACTTCCGCGGCTTCGTCGCCTCGCCGCTGAACGGCATCCCGCAGGGAATCGCGGTCTACCAGAACGGCGTGCGTCAGAACGAGGCGTTCGGCGACACCGTGAACTTCGACCTCATTCCCGAGGTCGCGGTCGACCGTGTCGACATCTGGACCAACAATCCGGTGTTCGGCCTGAACGCGCTCGGCGGCGCGCTCAACATCAAGATGAAGAACGGCTTCACCTATCAGGGTCTGGAGACCGAGTTCCTCGCCGGCTCGTTCGGCAAGTTCTCCGGCAACGCCCAGTGGGGCCAGCAGTTCGGAAACTGGGCCACTTACCTCGCCCTGGAAGGCGAGCGTGACGGCGGCTGGCGCGACTATTCGAAGTCGGACGTCAAGCGGGTCTACGGCGACGTCGGCTACAAGGGCGACGCCGCGGAGATTCACCTGAACTTCTCGCTCGCGGACACGAATCTCGGCGTGGTGGGCCCGACGCCGCGCGAACTGCTGGAGCGCGGCGGCCGCAAGAGCGTCTACACCGGCCCGCAGACCACCGACAACCAGGCCGCCCAGCTCAACCTGACGGGCGACTTCGACCTCGGGAACAGCTGGGGGCTGCAGACCAACGTCTATTACCGTCGCTTCAAGCAGAAGCACGTCGACGGCAACGACACCGACGTGCGGCCGTGCGAAGACAATCCGGCGCTGCTCTGCCTCGAGGCCGACGACATCATCGATCCCGAGACCGGCCAGAACCCGGACGAGGATGATCCCCGCCTGATCGTGCGCGACCGCAACGGCAACCCGATCGCCACTCCCGCGGGCTTCGCCGCCCGCCCGGGCTCGATCGAGCGCTCGCGCACCAAGAACCAGACCGTCGGCGGCACCGCGCAGGTCACGAACACGGGTCAGCTGTTCGGCAAGACCAACCACTTCGTGGCCGGCGTCAGCTACGACCACGGCTGGAGCGACTTCAGCGGCTACAGCGAGCTCGGCATCATCCCCGACAACCTGCAGGTGATCGGGACCGGCGACATCTATCACACCACCATTCCGGGCGGCATCCTGCCGTCGGACGTGAAGACCTGGAACAACTATCTCGGCCTCTACGTCAGCGACACGCTCGACCTCACCGACCGGCTGTCGGCGACGCTCGGCGCGCGGCTGAACTACGCGCACATCAAGCTTCGCGACAAAGGCCAGTTCTTCAACGTCGACCTCAACGGCAATCCCGCCGGCGCGGGCCTCGACGGGTCGCACAACTTCACCCGCTTCAACCCGATGGCGGGCCTGACCTACAAGATCACTCCCGAAATGACCGCCTATGCGGGCTACTCGGAGAGCAACCGCGCTCCGACGCCGCTCGAACTCGGCTGCGCGGATCCGTCGAACCCCTGCCAGCTCGAGGGCTTCCTGGTCTCTGATCCGCCCCTGAAGCAGGTCGTGACCCGCACCGGCGAGATCGGCCTGCGCGGCCGCACCTCGAACTTCGGCGGCGTCATGAACTGGAAGATCGGCGGCTACTTCGCTCAGAACCACAACGACATTCTGACGGTTCCTAGCCCGCTGACCGGCCGCGGCTACTTCATCAACGGCGGCAACACCCGCCGCGCCGGCGTCGAGCTCTCGGCCGACTACCAGACCGAGACCTGGGGCCTCTACGCGAACTACAGCTACATCGACGCGACCTTCCGCAAGAACATGATCCTCGGTTCGCCGAACAGCCCCTCGGCTGACGGCCGCGGCGAGATCCGCGTGCGGAAGGGCGACAAGCTGCCCGGCATCCCCGAGCATCAGTTCAAGGCCGGCTTCGCCTTCAAGCCGCTGCCGAAGCTGACCCTGGGCGCCGACGTGGTCGCGATGTCGAGCCAGTACTTCGTGGGCGACGAGTCCAACCAGGAGAAGAAGCTGAAGGGCTACGTGGTCTTCAACGCCAACGCGTCCTATCAGGTCACCGACCAGATCCGGGTGTTCGGCCTCGTCGACAACGTCTTCAACAACAAGTACGCGACCTACGGGACGTTCTACGACAACGACGACATCGAGTTCCTGAACCTCAGGGGCAGCCGGAGCATCACGCCGGCCCGTCCGCGCGGCTTCTACGGCGGCATCGCCTACAAGTTCACCGCGGACGCCACGCCGGTGCTGACCACCAAGGACTGAGCCCAGGCTCACGACCAGCGATGACGAGGCCGGCCCCCTGGGGCCGGCCTTTTTCGTCCTGAACGCCGCGGGCGGCCGCACCTGCCGGCCGCTCCCGGCCTCGCTCCGCGAACACGCGGAGGCTCACAACTCGAGCAGGGCGTAGGGCCGGCCGCCCGGCTTCTCGATGTGGTGGGCGACGTTGAAAACCGGGACCCCGCCGGGGGTGCGCCCCTCGAAGACCCCGCGATGCGCGTGGCCGTGAACCACCGCCTTGACCGGAAACCGGTCGATGATCTCCGCGAGGCGGGACGACCCGAGAAACGGGAAGATCTCGAGCGGCTCGCCCGCGACCGTCTCGGGGATCGGCGCGTAGTGCAGCACGACGAGCGCGCGCTCTGACGAGACCTTGCGCATCGCGTTCTCGAGCCGCATGGCCTCGCCGAGGCTCTCGGCCACGATCGCCTTGATGGCCGGCTCGCCGAACGCGCCCAGCATCGCCTTCCCGAACCCGCCGACGAAGCCCTTCACGCCGACGAAGCCGACGCCCTCGATCTCGGTCGCCTGACCGTCCAGAAGCCGGACGCCCGCCTGCCGCAGGATCGTGGACACCTCATCGACCGCGTCGGACTCGAAGTCGTGATTGCCGAGGACGGCGACCACCGGCACGGAGCAAGCGCGCAGATCCTCGGCGAGCAGCTCCGCCTCGCGGGGCTTTCCGAGATCGGTGAGGTCGCCCGCGAGGACCAGCGCGTCCGCCTCGCGGGAGATTTCCGCGAACAACTCCCTGAAGGAGCTGGTCGCCTCCTCCTTCACGTGCAGGTCGCCGATCGCTGCGACTTTGAGAACGCCGTTGGCCGTCATCGCTTCTCCGCCCCGCTCAGTCGTTCCGCCAGTCGCCTTCGCCGCCGACGTCGGCGAAGCCCCATTCGGCGACGTCGATCGCGTAGTCCACGCGTGAGAACATGCGGCCGCGGCAGACCTTCATCTGCGGCCGCGGGAGCTCGCGCTGCCGCGCCATCCGGCCGAGCAGTTCATCCAGCAGCCAGTCCGGGATGGCGTCCCGCTCGGTCGGGTAACACCATCGGAAGTTGACCAGATGGGCGAGCAGCACCTCCCAGTGCAGCTCCATGTATTTGAGCAGGCGGGACCAATCGATGTCGTCGCGGGCCTTCAGGATGACATGGGCGATGTCAGGCCCGTCATAGCGATGCCGCAGCTGGATGAAGCATTTCGACCAGATCAGCTCTGTCGGGGAGACGATCTTGAGCTTCTGACCGAACAGCTCGACCTGGCGCGCGTGCTCGAACCAGGCGTCGCCGACCGGCATCGTGCCGTTGGCGGAGGCGAAGATCACGTCGAAGAACAGGTCGCCGCGGATCACCTTGCCCAGCCAGCGCTCATCCTCGACGACGATGTCGAAGCCGCGGTTCTTGAAGTGTCCGAGGATGCGCGGAAAGTCGCTCGCCTTGCAGAAAACGTCGAGATCCTTGGTCTCGCGGGTGATCCCCGTATAGGCGCTCACCGCATAGGTCCCCGCCAGCAGGAAGGGGATCGACGCGGCGTGCAGTTCGGCCAAAGCCTCTTCGTAGAACGCGGCCGCGCCGGGCTGCGACAGTTCGGGTTCGGCCTTGGCTACGATCTCACGCACGCGCTGCTCTCTCGTTCCTGTTCGTTCTGCCTGCATCGGGAACACCCGCGCTGCGGGCTGGTTCCCTGGCGCGAGGCGTCGGGCGCAGCCGCCGACGGCCTGCGGCTGTCACCCGCCTGTCAGGGAGCAGCCGTAGAACGCGGGGCGGCGTGGGGTCCGCTCGTCCCGGAGTCGATTTGGTCAGGGTCATCACCTACGGCACGTTCGACCTGCTGCGCGCCGTCCATCTGGACTTCCTGGAGCGAGCGGCCGCGCTCGGCGACGAACTCTATGTCGGCGTCTCGACCGACGCGTTCAGCCGTCTGAAGGGCGAGCGCTGCCTGATCGGCTTCGAGGCCCGCATCAGGCTGGTGGGCGCGCTGCGGTGCGTCAGCGGGGTCATCCCCGAACATGGCTGGGAGCAGAAGCCCGGCGACGTCCAACGGCTCGGCGTCGACATTCTCGGGGTCGGCGGCGAGTGGACCGGCCGGCTGGACTTCCTGCGGCCGTGGTGCAGGGTGGTCTACCTGCCGCGGCCCGGCAGCCTGAGCACGGCGGTCCCGGGCGAGAGGATCAGCCAGCGCGGATCAAGCCCGGTGGTGCTGCCGAAGCCGCAGGAACCTCGCGCGCCGGCATGACGGTCCGGCAGGCGAGCGGGCGGCCGGCGCGAGATCGCGGCTCGCGCTTGTGACGATTTCGTCATACGCACGACACTGCGGCTTGCTTATCTGCGGCCCAACGCATCGGAGAACCGCCAAATGAACGCTCCCGTCCAGAACCGCCCCGAGGCCGTCGTCGAAATCGGCTCGGCGCGTTTCGGCGCCGAGCTGCCGCTGGCGTTGATCGCGGGGCCGTGCCAGCTCGAGAGCCGCGACCATGCGCTGGAGGTGGCCTCCGCGCTGAAGGAGATGACGGACAAGCTCGGGATGGGGCTCGTCTTCAAGACCTCGTTCGACAAGGCCAACCGCACCAGCGCTTCCGCCCAGCGCGGCGTCGGCCTGAAGGCGGCGCTGCCGGTGTTCGCCGAGGTGCGCGAGCGGCTTGGCTTGCCGGTGCTCACCGACGTGCATGACGCGGCGCAGTGCGCGCCCGTCGCCGAGGCGGTCGACGTGCTGCAGATCCCCGCCTTCCTGTGCCGGCAGACGGACCTGCTGCTCGCCGCCGCGGCGACCGGACGGGCCGTCAACGTCAAGAAGGGCCAGTTCCTCGCGCCCTGGGACATGCGCAATGTCGTGGACAAGCTGACGGGCGCGGGCAACCGCCGCGTCCTGCTCACGGAGCGCGGCGTCTCCTTCGGCTACAACACGCTCGTCTCCGACATGCGCGCTCTGCCCGAGATGGCGAAGACCGGCGCGCCCGTGATCTTCGACGCCACCCATTCGGTGCAGCAGCCGGGCGGGCAGGGCACGTCCTCGGGCGGGCAGCGCGAGTTCGTCGCGGTGCTGGCCCGCGCCGCGGTCGCGGTGGGCGTCGCCGGCGTCTTCATCGAGACGCATCCGGATCCGGACCGGGCGCCCTCGGACGGCCCCAACATGCTGGCGCTCAAGGACATGCCGGCGCTGCTGGAGCGCCTGATGGCGTTCGACAGGCTCGCCAAGGCAGGCTGAGGCGCAGCCGGGCGCGGCGCCCGCCGTCTCGCCTCAGGCTTGTCGCAGCGCGAGTTCCGGTTCGACCGGGAGCAGCCGGCGGTCCCAGTCGACGTTCCGCCGGATGATCGCGGCCGGCGCCCCGGCGATGAGAACGTAAGGTTCGTGGAACGACTTGTTCACGAAGGACTTGGCGCCCACGATCGAATTGTCCGGGACCCGCACGCCCTTCGACACGACCGCCTCGAGCCCGATCCAGACATGGTCTCCGATCGTCACCGAGCCCGGCCGGTTGAGCCGCAGCCCGGTCGCCCGGTCGATGATGGAGTGCGAGTCCGAGGTGCGGATCTCGATGCGTTTCGAGAACATGCAGTCTTCGCCGATGGTCACGTCGCAGCCTTCGACGCTGTAGACGGAGACGTTCTGGAACGAGGTGCGCGCGCCGATCCGGACCGTCTGGGCGTCGCCCTTGATGATGATCCGCCCGTTGAGGATGCAGTCGTCGCCGATCATCAGCCGGTTGCGCGAGCCTTTGACGGTGACCTGGAGGCCGGCCAGCTTCCCGCCTGAGCCGAGGTCCAGACGGTTCGACTCTCCGGCGACCGAGATCGCGGAAGGCATCGCGGACCGTTCCCCGCAGAACGTGACCCTGTTGTTCCTCTGGTCGCACTCGTTCACGTGCTCAACGGTCACAGGCGTCTCCTCGAGGCAGGGCTGAAAGTCACTGCGCGCGGCTGCACGCGTCGGCATAGCCAAGCCCCTTGAACGGCATGACGCCGCCTGCGCAGCGCACAGCCGTCGGCGAGGCTTCCTGGCCGTTCAGTTCGTTCGCGGCGAACCCCGACGCCGGCGCCCCGAACGCGAACACATAGCCGTCCCGGCCGGACTGGCAGCGGTTACGGGCCACGACGACGTCGACGACCGGCCGGCCGAGCTTTTCCGAGCGGGGCCCGGTCCCGACCACGGCGCAGGAGCTGGCCGCGCCGCTGATGACGTTGTCGACGAAGCGGTTGCCGTCGTCCTCGATCACCGCCGCGACGCCGACGTCCGAGAAGACGTTCCGGGCGATGATGTTGTCCGGCGCCCGGTCCAGCACGTAGTTGCCGTCGCCGTAATATGGATCTCCGCAGTCCGATGAACTCAGGATGCGGCTTTGCCGCGACGCCGCCCAGACGCCGATCAGCGAGCCCTGGATCGTGTTGTCCTCGATCCGGTTCCGCTCGCTCGGCTTGGTGCGCTTGAAGTTCCTGCCGTGGCCCGACACCATCTCCTGGCAGTTCTTGTAGAGATAGACCGCGCCGCCATTGCCGCGAAACGTGTTGCGGCGGATGACATTGTCGCTCGAGGCGTCGATCGCCACGGCCTCGCGCCGGCCGAGGCCTCTGCGCTCGTGACGCGGGGAGCCCAGGCCGTTCGCGCCAAGTTCGCTGTCTTCGACCGTGGTCCGCATGGACTGCGGCCCGATATAGACTCCGACGCCCGCGTTCCGGCTAAGGTGAGAGCCGGTTATCCGCACGTCCTGAGAGTAGGCCAGGATATAAATCCCGGCGATGTCGTTGTCGGTTGAGGTGACGTTGTCGAGCGTGACCTTCCGGGTGGCCGCGGCGTAGCGCTCTTCCTCCGTATACGTCTTCTCCCGCACCGAGGCGGGAGCTTGCCAGCCGACCGCCACGCCGCTGCTGGCGGCGTTGGCGATGCGGCAGTTCCTGACTGTCACGTCCCGAACTCCGGCCTCCACGCCGATCTCGATGCCGAAGCGATGCCGCCGCCGCAGGTCGATCAGCGCGCCGCGGCAGTCCAGCGCGACGCCGCTCGTCTTCAGGACGATCGGCGCGTCGTAGACGCAGCCTTCGTCGAGCACGATGAGCCGGTCCGAGGTCTGCGGCGGCGGACATGGCGCGGCGTCCGCCGCCTCGGAATGGCCGCTTCGCTCCGCCTGTGCGGTCGCGGGCCAGGCCAGGGCGCACGCTGCGGCGAGGATGGCCGCCGTCGGTCCGCTCGCGACCGGACGGGCAGGCTGGCGATGCTGCGTCGCACCAGGGGTGAACAGATGGCCGGCCTTCATCCGCCCGCCCGCGTTTCCGTCATCAGGTATTTCGCTCCATCCCGCCTAGGATAGTCACGACAGGTTAGATCTCGTAGATGAACGATTTATGACAGTCATGGATATGTAATAAACGCGCCATCGACGACCTTTTCTGGCGTCTAGTCCGAATTGCGCTTGTTTGTGACAGCATCGCCATCTAGTGGGTGAATATAGGCGGTCGCCGAGTGGGTGCGCTTTGCAGCCTTCTCGCGGCGCCCGCCGCCCAGTTCCACCAAGGAGATGGCGCAATGGATATGGCAGTGCAGCAGCCGCTCAGCGCGCGGGCTCCGGGCCGGACGTTCGCTGCTTCCGTGGATTCCGCGCTGCGGACCGTCGACGTCGAGGTCGCGGGCGTCGCGCGCCTCCGGAAGTCTCTTGAAGGCGCGCTGGGGCGGAGCTTTGCGGAGGCGGTCGATCTGATCGGCGACGCCCCGGGCCGAACGATCGTCACCGGCATGGGCAAGAGCGGCCACATCGCGCGCAAGATCGCCGCGACGCTCGCCTCCACCGGAACGCCGGCTTTCTTCGTCCATCCGGCGGAGGCGAGCCATGGCGACCTCGGCATGATCACCACGAAGGACGTGGTGCTCGCCCTGTCCTGGTCGGGAGAGACCGCTGAGCTGCGCGATCTGGTGAACTATGCGGGCCGCTTCAGGGTGCCGCTGGTCGCGATCACGTCGAACGGCCGCAGCGCGCTCGGCAAGGCCGCGAACGTCGCGCTTGTGTTGCCGGCGGTCTCGGAGGCCTGCCCGCATGGGCTTGCGCCGACGACCTCGACGCTGATGCAGCTCGCGCTCGGCGACGCGCTTTCAGTGGCGCTGCTCGAGCGGCGCAGGTTCACGCCGCTCGAATTCAAGCGGTTCCACCCGGGCGGCAGGCTTGGCGGCGTGCTGACCCTCGTCAGGGACGTCATGCGATCGGGCGAGGCGGCGCCGGTGGTGCGCTCCGGCGCCGGCATGGCCGAGGCGCTGATCATGATGTCGGCCAAGAGCCTGGGCTGCGTGGCCGTCACGGACGCGTCGGGCGGGCTCATCGGCGTCATCACCGACGGCGACCTGCGCCGGCACATGGGTCCCCGACTCACAGACATGACGGTGGACGCCGTCATGACGCGGGCGCCGCAGACCATCTCGGGGGAGGAACTGGCCGCCACCGCCCTGAGCGAGATGCAGGCCAATGTGATCTCGGCTCTGTTCGTGGTCGACCAGGGCTCGGAAATCGGGGTCGTGCATATGCACGACCTGATCAAGCTGGGCGTCGCCTGAGCCGTGGCGGACGCTCTCCCAGCCCTGCGCGACTGGTCGGCGCAGGACGGCGCCTTTCCGCCGCCCGCCATGGCGGGACCGGACGCTCTCCGGCCGCAGCCTCGGCCCGCCCTCGTGGGAGCGGTCCCGGCAAGGCGCAGCCGGGCCTCCGCGGTCGCTCGGGCCCGGCTGGAATCGGGCGCCCTCGCGCTGATGAAGGCGAAGGACTTCGGCGCCGCGGAGCGAAGGATCGTCCGCCTCGCGCTGACCGGACCGATCAGCGACATCTGCTATATGGAGTACATCCAGAAGGTCGTTTATCCGCGGCACGCGACCAGGATTTCGGACCTCGCACGCAGTCATCACATGGGCGGTTTCCAATCGCGCATGACGAAAGCTTTCGTGCTGGCGGGACAGGGCGACGTCGCAGGCGCCCGGGATCAGCTGCACGAACTTCTGAAGACCACGGGCCCGAACGCCGATGTCTGGCGCGCTGTCTGGTTCATCTGCCGCTATGGCGGAATGGTCGAGGCCTCCGTGGACGCCGGCCGGCGCTATCTGGAGCTGACGCCCGGCGTCAAATTCCGCTTCGCCAAGGGCCTTGCGCTGGTCGCCGAGCGGATCGGCAAGTTCGGCGTGATGAAGTTCGCGCTGAAGCGCGCGATCAGGGACGCCAAGGAGTGCGAGAAGCAGCCGAAGCTGTTCAAGCGGGAGTATGTGCGGCTCGCGCGGTTCTGGCTCGACGTCTACGAAGTCGATCGCGCCGAGCGCGTGCTGGCGCTGGCGCGCAAACGCAAGCTTTCGGGTGTCGACGACCTCGCCGGGATGCTGGCGCTCGTGCGACGCGAGGCGGGCGGTTGGCTGGACCACGTCGAAGCGGCGCGGCTCGACCTCCAGAGGCGCATCCGGGGCGTGAAGTTGCCGACGCCGCCGGACGCGGTCGAGGTGGTGCTCTCCTCGGCGGCGCTCACCTTCAAGCCGGACGAGAACCGGCTGTTCAGGTCGACGCTGCGCTTCGCTCAGGGCGAGATTCTCGCCGCGGCGCGAGCGACGGGGCGGCCGATCCGTATCCGTTCGAAGCTCGACAGCCAGACCGTGGTCCCGGGCCGGAAGAACAGATGCCTGCTGTCCTATCACACGCAGGACGAGCCGGGTCTGAGCCTGCACTTCAAGGAGGCCTATCACCCCGGCTACATCACGCTCGATCCGAAAGGATATGCGGGCTGGTGTTCAGTCGCCGAACTCGGCCTCGATGATCTCAACCTCGGCGCGATCAGCCTTGAGAAAGCGGAGGCTTTCTTCCAGGAGCGCGCCGGCGCCCTGATCGCCAGGAACATCTCGAAATACGAGCAGCCCGACGCTGCCCGGCAGGAGCTGCCGACGCCGTATCTGTTCGTCGGCCTCCAGATCATCAACGACTCGGTCCAGCGCCTCGCCTATGTGCCGATGCTCGAGATGCTGCAGGAGGTCTCGGACTATTGCCGCGCGAACGGCATGAACCTTGTCGTGAAGCGGCATCCGCTCTGCACCTCGCCGGCGGTGGCGGAGCGCCTCAAGACAGGCGAGCGAACCGGCGAGTTCATCGTCTCCTCGGCCTCCGTCCATGACCTGATCCGCGGCGCGACCGCGGTCTGCGTGGTGAATTCCGGCGTCGGCTTCGAGGCGCTGTTCCACATGAAGCCGGTCTACCTGTTCGGGAAGAGCGACTACCGGCACGCCTGCTTCGAGGTTCGGTGCGCCGGCGATTTCGCGTCGATGTTCCGGGGCGAGCTTCCGTTGCTCACGTCAGCGACGTTGAAGCGCTATCTGTACTGGATCCACCATTCGCATTTCATCGATTGCAGCGACCGGATAACCGCAGGCGCCGAGATACGCGCCAGGGTCCTCGACTATATCGAAAGCAAAAAGAGCGTGAACTTCTTCGGCTCCCTGCGTCGCGCGTTCGCGTCGCGGTTCTTCTAGCCGGCGAAGGCAGTGAGGCGGGGCATCAAACGTGACGGGGAACGATATGATCCGGATGGTCTCCGAGGCGCCTCTCTACAGGCGCGTCCACCAGAAAGCGGATTTCGCGCGACCGACTTTCATCGTGTGCGACGTCGATGAAATGGAGAAGGCCAGCAAGTGGTTCAAAGCCGCGGCGGGCCGCAAGTCCGAGTTCATCGGCGGGCTGCAGGCCCAGCGGAACCTCACCGTGATCGGCAATGTCGACGTCGATCGTCTCCGCGAGCGGCCCGATCTCGCAGTGGTCGCGTTCGGCCGGCAGGTCCGACGCAAATGCATCGCGCTGGCGCTGAACGGGTTCCGTAACGTGCTGTTTCGCGAGGACCAGAAGTATCGCGGCGGCCGGACGCAGTACGATTATCTCGAAAAGAACAAGGCTGCGCTCTCCGAACTGTTCGGGTTGCTGGCGGATGACGAGAGCCGGCGGACCCTGGGCTCGGTGATCCGCCACCGGATTTCTGGCGATCACGGCTATCTGCGGATGGCCGAGTATCCGGAGTACAGCCACCCGCAGGTCCGCGCGCGCGACGGCTACGGCGTGATCGACGCGGGAGCCTATGACGGTCGGACGTCGCTCGACTTCGCGCGGCGCGTGGGGGCCGGCGGCAAGGTCTACGCCTTCGAGCCCGACAAATCGAACGTCAAGCGGATCGAGAAGGTGATCGCCGACGAGCTCACGCCCGAGCACGGCCAGATCGAGATCGTCGAGGCGGCGCTCACCGACAAGGAAGGCTTCGTGCGCCTCAAGGCGAGCGGGTCAGGTTCTTCGAACATCGACGACGACGGCGACGCGATCGTCCGCTCGACGTCGATCGACGGCTTCCTGGCGGAGGATGCTTCGCGCCGTTGCGACCTGATAAGCCTCGACGTCGAAGGGTTCGAGCAGGCGGTTCTGGAGGGCGCTCGCGACACGCTCAACAACAGGCGGCCGATGCTGCAGGTCAGCATCTACCACGCCATGGAGCACCTGTTCGAGATACCGCTGGCGCTCGCCCGGATGCTTCCGGACTACAGGTTCTATCTCGGTCACCACAACAGCTACAGCACGGAGACCGACCTCTACGCGGCGCCCGTCGAGCGGATCGCGAGCTGACCATGCCGAGACGGCTTTCGGGGCCCGCGCCGCTCGCCTTCCCGGCGGGGGTGAAGGCGCTGGTGATGGATTTCGACGGGGTGTTCACCGACGACCGCGTGCTGGTCGACCAGGACGGCCGCGAGGCGGTGTTCGCCAGCCGCTCCGACGGCATGGGGCTCGACCGGCTGCGCAAGCTGACCGCGATCCGCACGCTGATCCTGTCGAAGGAGGTCAACCCGGTGGTCTCGGCGCGGGCGCGCAAGCTGAAGATTGAGGCCCGCCAGGGCATCGAGGACAAGCTGCCCGAGCTCGACCGCTGGCTCGCCGAGAACGGCGTGACGCGCGCCGAGACGGCCTATATCGGCAATGACGTCAACGACCTCGACTGCCTGAACGCGGTCGGCTTCCCGGTCGCGCCGTGCGACGCGCGGCCGGAGGCGCTCGCGGTCGCGCGCCACGTCACCTCCGCGCCGGGCGGCCGCGGCGCGCTGCGCGAGCTCTGCGAGGCGCTGATCCGCGCAGGCGGCGGCGGGCCGGTCGCCGCCGGATCCGCCATGCGGCCTCTTGTGCTGATTCCTGCGCGGCTTGGGGCGACCCGGCTGCCGAACAAGCCGCTGGCGGAGATCGCCGGGGAGCCGATGATCGCGCATGTCTGGCGGCGGGCGAGCGAGGCCGGGGTCGGGCCGGTGGTGGTGGCGACCGATTCGCCGGAGGTCGCCGAGGCCGTCTCGCGCGTCGGCGGCCAGGCCGTGCTGACCCGCGCCGACCACGCCTCGGGCTCCGACCGCATCCACGAGGCCCTGACGGCGATCGACCCGGACCGCGACTTCAACCTCGTGGTCAACGTCCAGGGCGACCTGCCGACGCTCGACCCCGAGGCGATCCGCAGGAGCCTCGTGCCGCTCGAGGAGCCGGAGGTCGAGGTCGCCACGCTGGTCGCCGAGATCCGCCGCGAGGAGGAGAAGACCGCCCCGAGCGTGGTCAAGATGGTGGGCGCGGAGATCGCGCCCGGCCGCTTCCGCTGCCTGTATTTCACGCGCGCGACCGCGCCCGCCGGGCCCGGGGCGCTCTATCACCACATCGGCCTCTACTGTTACCGGCGGGAGGCGCTGGAGCGCTTCGTACGGCTCAAGCCGTCGCCGCTCGAGCTGCGCGAGAAGCTCGAGCAGCTGCGGGCGCTCGAGGCCGGCATGCGCATCGACGCGGTCGCGGTGGACGTCGTCCCGCTCGGCGTCGACACGCCGGAGGACCTCGAACGGGCGCGCGAGATCATGGCGGGAGCCCTGACGGCGTAGCCCGGAGAAGCGGAAGCCGCCGAGCATCGCGGGGGATTGAAGCGCTGACGTCTCCAGCTGATAGTGAAGGTCAGGTTGCTCGCGCCTCTCAGGGGATGCTCATGCTGCTGGATCCCGACGATCTGCGCGATCCGGTCGGCCGCGTCTGCGAGGCGGTCGCCGCGCTGGTCGGCATTTTCCTCATCGCGATCGGTCTCGACCTCGCGGTCCAGCTCGCCGAGATCTGGCTCAGCTGGGCCGCCGGTGAGGACCATCCGGGTGGCCTCTACCGCGCGCGGGGCGCGGCGGCCGAGCTCAGCTAGCGACGGCGGCCGCTCATCCGCCGTCGCTCGTGAGAGGCCGCCCGCGGCGGCTCTCTCGATGGCGGGTTCAGGCGGCCTGCTTGAGCGACTTCATGTCGATCACGAAGCGGTACTTCACGTCGCTCTTCAGCATGCGCTCATAGGCCTTCTCGATATCCTGGATCGGGATGAGCTCGATGTCGGACGTGATGCCGTGCTGCCCGCAGAAGTCGAGCATCTCCTGCGTCTCGGCGATGCCGCCGATCAGCGAACCGGCGAAGTTGCGCCGCGCGAGGATCAGGCTGAACACCGCGACCGCGAGCGGCTCCTCGGGCGCGCCGACCTGGCAGAGGGTCCCGTCGCGCTTCAGCAGCGCGATGTATTCGTTGATGTCGTGGTCGGCGGCGACGCAATCGAGGATGAAGTCGAAGCTCGAGGCGTGCGCGCCCATCTGCTCCTTGTCCTTCGAGATGACGACGTCGTTGGCGCCGAGCCTTTTGGCGTCCTCGACCTTTCCGGGCGAGGTCGTGAACAGGACGACATGGGCCCCCATGGCGTGGGCCAGCTTCACCGCCATGTGGCCGAGGCCGCCGAGACCCACGATCCCGACCTTCATCCCCGGGCCGACCTTCCAGCGCCGGAGCGGCGAGTAGGTGGTGATGCCCGCGCACAGCAGGGGAGCGGCGGCGGCGAGGTCGAGGTTCTCGGGCAGGCTCAGCACGAAGTCCTGATCGCAGACGATCGAGTCCGAGTAACCGCCGTAAGTGTTCTCGCCGGTCTTCTTGTCGACGCCGTTGTAGGTCGCGACGAACATGTTCTCGCAATACTGCTCAAGCCCCTCGCGGCAGCTCGCGCAGGTGCGGCAACTGTCCACCATGCAGCCGATGGCCGCGTTCTGGCCGACCTTGAAGCGCGTGACGTCCGAGCCGACCTCGACGACCTTGCCGACGATCTCGTGGCCCGGAACGCACGGATAGACGGTGTTCTTCCACTCGTCGCGAACCTGATGCAGGTCCGAATGGCACACCCCGCAATAGGCGATCTCGATCTTGACGTCGGCAGGACCGACATCGCGGCGGGAGAAGTCGAACGGCTGGAGCGGCTTGTCGGCGGCGTCGGCGGCGTATCCCGTGCAGGCGAACATGTCGGATCCCTCCGTTTCGTGTGAGCGGCGCGAGGCGTCGTGGGAGCATTATAGGGCGGCCGGCCCCGCCGGTTGTTCGGGCGATGCAAGCGGGTTGCGCGACCTTCGTCCGCGATGTGACGCGGCGGCGCCTTCAACCTCAGGCGGTTTCCAGCGCGTCGGCGTCGATCCGGCGGGGACGGATGATCCGGGACGTTAGCGGGCTTTCGCGAGAAGCGTCGCCCGGCGGTCTGGAGCAGCGAAGGCGGCGACCGCCATGGCGACCGCTGCGTTCGCTTCGGCGGGGAGGTCTTCATCCGTGACCTCGCCCGCGACCCAGAACGACAGGCAGCCGCGGAACACCAGGGCCACCTGATCCGGGAGGCGTTCGACGGCGCTCGTCCGCAGCGAAGGATCGAGCCCGTCGCCACCCCCCAGAGCGAGCGCCCAAAGCGCCCGGGAGCGCGCCCGAACGTCGCCGGGCTCCTCGGTCCATCCGCCGAGAGCCGCCATCATCGCCCTGTTCAGGACAGGCTCCTCGAGCAGGAGGCCGGCGGCGACCGCGACGGCCTGGAGGAGGCGTTCGATCGCGTCGCCGCCAAGCGGGCGGTCGCGCACGCGCTCTGTCATCTGCTCGATCCGCGCGACCGACAAGGCGCGCGCGATCGCGGCCTTGCTTCCGAACAGGTTGAACGGCGTGGCGAAGCTCACGCCCGCCTCGGCCGCGAGTTCCCGCATCGAGAACGACGATGAGGGGTCAGCCCGCATCAGCCGCTCGGCGGCGGCGAGGACTTTCGCCCGGGACGCCAGGGTCCGCGCCTGCGCGCGCGGCGCCTCACTCATTCGTTGTCACCATGGCTCCATCCATTGCAGAACTATATCATGATATAAATATCTCGCCAACGCGCACGGCGCGACCAGCCACTGCCGAGGAATTTTCCGATGTCCCATGAATGCAAGACCTTCCTGATCACCGGCGTCAGCTCCGGCCTCGGCCAGGCCTTCGCGACCGCAGCGTTGCGGGCCGGTCACCGCGTCGCCGGCACGGTGCGCTCCAGCGAGGCCGGGCAGGCCTTCGAGGCGCTCGCGCCTGGACGCACGCGCGCCATTCAGCTCGACATGTCTGATTTCGACGCGATGCCGGCGGCGGTCGCCGACGCCGAGCGCGCCCTCGGGCCGATCGACGTGCTGGTCAACAACGCCGGCTATGGCCACGAAGGCGCCCTGGAGGAATCCACGATCGAGGAGCTTCGCCGGCAGTTCGACGTCAACGTCTTCGGCCCGGTCGCGCTGATCAAGGCGGTTCTGCCGGGCATGCGGAGCCGGCGCCGCGGACGGATCGTCAACGTCACCTCCATGGGCGCCTTCATCACCATGCCGGGCATCAGCTTCTACTGCGGCAGCAAGTTCGCGCTCGACGGCATCTCGGAGACGCTGGGCAAGGAGGTCGCGCCGTTCAACGTGCATGTCACCTCTCTCGCGCCTGGTCAGTTCCGCACGGACTGGGCCGGTCGCTCGATGCAACGCACGCCGCGCAGCATCGCCGATTATGACGCGGTGATGGATCCGGTGCGCGCGGCCAGGCAAGCGAAGAGCGGGAACCAGCCGGGCGACCCGGCCAAGGCGGGCGAGGCTTTGCTCAAGCTCGTCGAGTGCGAGGCACCGCCCGTGCGGCTGTTCCTCGGCGAGGACGCGCTCGCGCTCGTCGCCGGCGAGATGGACCATATGAAGAAGGAGATCGCCGACTGGACGCCTGTCTCGCTCTCCACGAGTTTCGCCTGAGGCTGCGGGCCGAAGCCGGGTTGGACTCTCGGTCGGCGCCGCCGGCGGATTTCAGGGCGTCACCAGGCGCTGGCCGCGCCGTAAGGGTGCTCGAACTGCAGCGCGACCAGCCGGGCGGTCGGTTCTCCATAAGCCGCCCCGATCGGCTCGAAGGTCGCCGCCATCGGTCCGGAGTCCGGAACTGGAACCTCGCGGTCCAGTCGCGCCGGCGGCGAGGGGCTGGGGTGAAGCAGCAGACCGCGCCGCGAGACGACCGTGGCCGGACCGACCGCCCAGGCGGTGGAGAGATAGGTCCTCGACCAGGCGTCGAGGACTGCGCCGAGCGCCAGCTCGTCCACGCCGTCGGCGAGCGGGGCGGCGACCGCCTCGTGCCGCCAGAAGGACAGCCTGTTCCTCACGGTCAGGGCCGCGGCCGCGAACGTCAGGCGAAAGTCCTCGCCGTCGTGGCGCTGGTCCGGCGGCGGAAGCGCGAGTCGGCTCGCGGTCGCGCGCATGACCTCCTCCCCCGCGAGCTCCCGCAGCAGCTGAAGCGTGGCGGGCTCCGAGGCGCTGATCCCCGCGGTCGTGGTGATCGGCCCGTCGGAGATCCAGCGGACATCGCCGCGCCAGCGAACGGCCGGGTGTTTTCGGGCAAGTTCGTCGCGGCTGTACCAGTGGACGACGGCCTCGCGGCCGTCGAGCAGGCCGGCCGCAGCCAGCACTCTCGCGCCGTTGCAGATGGACATGAGGCGGGCGCCGTCCCGGACCCTCGCGCGCAGCCAGTCGGAGCGCGCGGGGTCGTCCTCGACGGTCATCGCAGGGACGATCACGACGTCGGGCGGGCGCGTCTCGAGCGCGTCGAAAGTCATCTGCGGCGTCGCCCAGGCCATGCCTGGCGTGAGCCTGATCTTCTCGGGCGTCGCGGCGACGACCTTGACCTCGACGGCGCCGCTCTCGGCCAGGATGGCATAGGGCGTGAGCAGATCGGCCGCCTCGGCGCCGCGCGCGTCGCCGAGGATCACCACGAAGGGTTTCGCGGCGGCGCTCGCGGCGAACAGAAGGCTCGCGGTCAGAAGTCCGATCAGAGCGCCGGTCACGTCGCGGCATCCGTCTCGTCATCCGGTGAGCCAGCCTAGTCCTGCGCCGCCGCGTCAGGAAGAGGCCTGACCAGGCGGCGCGGTCGAAGGCCCGGCCGCCCCTGCGGCCGGCGTCGTCCAATCTCTTGAGCCCTCGCTCTCAACCGGCTGTCCCGGACATTCCGGCCTCGCCTATGATCGACAGGTCATGCGGATCGCAGCGGTTTCGGACGTGCACGGCAATCTTCCGGCCCTTCGCGCTGTCGTGGACGACATCGCCAGGTTCGCGCCGGATCAAGTGGTCAATCTCGGGGACTGCGCGTCCGGCCCTCTCTGGCCGGCCGAAACCATCGATCTCCTGCGCGAACTCGGCTGGGCGACCGTTCGGGGCAATCACGACCGGCTGGTCGGGATGTCGTCGGACGGCGTCGGACTGGGGCGGTCCGACCGATGGACCTGGGATCGCCTCGGCGCCGAGCAGCGCGCGTGGCTGGCCACGCTGCCGCCGGCGCTGCGGCTCGGGGAGGTTCTGTGCCTTCACGGGCGCCACGACAGCGACGAGGCGTTTCTGATGCATGAGGTTCGCGAAGGACGCATCGTGGCTCTGGACCGTGAGACGGTCGCCGAACGCCTCCGGATCGCGGCCGCGAGGGTCACGCTGTGCGGGCATAGCCACACGGCCGGCGAATGCGTGACGGACGATGGCGCGGCCGCGATCAACCCCGGCAGCGTCGGCTGGCCGGCCTACCGCAACCGGGCGCCCGCCTATGTCTGCGAGGCTGGCGCGCCCCACGCCCGCTACGCTGTTGTCGACGTTCAGGGCGGCCGCGTCCGCTCGGTTTTCCGGGCCGTCGAATACGACTGCGCCGGCGCCGCGGAGCAGGCCGAGCGGAATGGACGGCCCGACTGGGCCCACGCGTTGCGGACGGGGCTCGCTCCGCCCGCCGCGCTCAGGCCGCGAGGAACCTGACGGGCCGAGCCAGGCGAGACGCTTCGTCGCCGGCGTGAACACGCGGGCGCTTGCCCGATCGCCCGCTGCGGAGGGGTTCGCCGCCGATCAATCGAAGTCCTCGGGCGAACAGGTTGAGCCGGCGCAGTCGCTGCGCTGGAAAGGGCGATCGTGCGCCGCCAGCGCCTTGACTTGCCTGGAGCAGGGCAGGAGCGCCCCGCTGAGACTTCTCTGGGTGTACATGCCCACTGCGCCATTATTGCAGATGGATGCTGCCGGCATACTGGCCAAGTTGGGCGCTGTCTTGCCTGAGCTTGGCCTCTATGGGGCATTTCTGGAGTTTATGCTCGGGTATATTATCTGGGTGACAGGTCTGAAGCCCGATACCTACGTATAGGCGGGGCACGCTTGGGTCCTATTTTCCGGGAGCGGTGGCGGCTTACCTGTCTGCCCGGGACGCCATCCGCGAGCGTCGATCATAGGAAGCACTCAAGTGACCCAGGCCTATGTGAACCGGATCGCAAGCGCCACGCCGCCAAATGACGTGCACGGCGCGTTCGTTGATTTTGCGGAGCGACAGCTCGAGGGGACCCGCGAAAGCCGCCTGTTTCAGCGCATGGCGTCCCGCGCTCAGATCGAGCATCGCTGGTCCTTTCTCTCGGCCGACGACCCTCAGGAGAATGGCGCGCTCGACCGCGACAGCTTCTATGTGGTCGGCCGTTTTCCGAGCACCGCCGCTCGCATGAAGCGTTATGAAGCGGACGCTCCGCGGCTGGCCGCCGAGGCGGTGGAGCGTCTCGACCTCGGGCCTGACGCCAAGTCTCTCACCCACCTGATCGTCGTGTCCTGCACCGGGCTCTCCGCGCCCGGCGTCGACTTCGATCTGATCGCGCGGTTCGGCCTCAACACCTCGATCGAACGATCCTCGATCGGGTTCATGGGGTGTTACGCAGCGATCAACGGCCTGAAGCTGGCGCGGCACATCGTGCGGTCCGAGCCCAGGTCGAAGGTCCTGCTCGTCTGCCTCGAACTCTGCACCCTGCACCTGAACGAAAGCCCGAGCCTCGAGCAGCTGCTGTCGTTCCTTGTGTTCGGCGACGGCTGTGCGGCCGCGCTTGTCACCGCTGAGCCTTGGGGGATCTCGCTCGACAGCTTCCATGCCGTGATGGCGCCCGGTACCGCCGAGGAGATCCGCTGGAACATCCGTGACCTTGGCTTCGACATGTTCCTTTCAGGCAAGGTTCCGGCGGAGCTCGGCCATACACTGAAAGACAGCATCGAACGCATCCTGGTCGGTCGGCCGGTCGACGAGATCGACCTTTGGGCGGTGCATCCGGGCGGCCGCTCGGTGCTGGACGCCGTCGAGACGGGCCTCGGCCTTGGCGGCGACGCGCTGTCCGCCTCACGCGAAGTGCTGCGCGCCAATGGCAACATGTCGTCGGCGACAATTCTCTTCGTGCTGGAAGAGATCATGCGCGACGCAGGCGCCGGCCGGCTCGGCTGCGCGCTGGCTTTCGGCCCGGGCCTGGTGGCCGAAACGATGATGTTCCGGACCGCCGGGCGATGACCCCCTTCGACCGCAGGCGGCGGTCCGATGCTGCGGAACTCATGGACGCCGACGATGTCGACTATGACACGTTCCGCGGGTGCCTCTCCGATCTGGCGACCGTGAACCGTATGTCGCTCGGCTACCGGCCGACGCTCGAGTTCCTGCATCGCCTGGCTCGGGACGGAAGATGGCCCAGGGATCGCGCCCTCCGCGTGGTCGATGTCGGCTGCGGCTACGGCGACACGCTCCGCGCGATCGCGCATTGGGCGGCGAAGCGTGGCCTCGCGATCGATCTCACGGGCGTCGACCGCAACCGCTGGTCTGCGCGCGCGGCCGCGGAGGCGACCCCGCAGGGCATGAACATCGCGTGGCGCACCGCGGACATCTTCGACTATCGCCCCGACGACAGCGTCGACGTGATCGTCAGCTCGCTGTTCGCACATCACCTCGACGATACGGCGCTTCTGCGCTTCCTGGTCTGGATGGAGGGCGCCGCCGCGCTCGGTTGGTTCATCAACGATCTCCACCGTCATCAGCTGGCCTTCTCGGGCTTCAAGGCCGCCTCGCGAGCGCTGCGGCTGCACCCCTTCGTCCAGCACGACGGACCCGTGTCGTTCGCGCGCAGCTTTGTCGCGGCCGACTGGCGCCGCATGCTCGCAGAAGCCGGCATACGGCCCGACGCAGCCCGGGTCAGCCGGCGGTTTCCGTTCCGGCTCTGCGTAGACCGGACGAAACCCGCATGACCGCCCGCCATGACGTCGCGGTCGTGGGCGGCGGCCCCGCGGGCGCGGCCTTCGCGGTCGAACTCGCGCGGGCGGGGCGCGACGTGGTCCTGGTCGAACGCGAAGGCGGCCCGCACGACAAGGTCTGCGGAGAGTTTCTGAGCGGCGAAGCGCTCGGCTACCTGGCGGCGCTGGGCGTCGACGTCGGCGCGCTCGGCGCCGTTCCAGTGGAGATCGTGCGCGTTTCGCATGGATCCGTCTCGGCGCAGCGGGCGCTGCCCTTCCGGGCCGCAAGCCTTTCGCGGCGGCGCCTCGACGAGGCGTTGCTCGCCCGCGCCGCCGGCGCCGGCGTTGCGGTCCTGCGCGGATCAGCCGTTCGAGACCTCCGGCAGGTCCTTGGCGGCTGGTCGGCGCGGCTCGAGAACGGGACGGAGTTGATCGCCAGGGAGGCGGCGCTCGCGACCGGCAAGCATGACCTCCGGGGGCGACGGCGCCCGCCTGGCAGGCAGAACGACCTGATCGGCCTGAAGGCGCATTTTCGGCTTAGGCCGTCGGCGACGGCCGAGCTCGCCCGCGCCGTCGAGATCGGCCTGTTCGAGGGAGGCTACGCCGGACTCGAGCTTGTCGAGGACGGGATCGCCAACCTGTGTCTCGTGGTTCGGGCCGAAACGTTCGCCGGGCACGGCCGCGAGTGGGCGTCCCTGCTTGCGGCAGTCATGGCCGCGGCGCCGCGGCTCGGCGAACTCCTGAAGGGGGCCTCGCCCCGGCATGAGCGCCCGCTCGCCGTCGCCCGGATCCCCTATGGCCTCGTGCGACCGGACGCGGAGGACGGCCTTTGGCGGCTTGGCGACCAGGCGGCGGTGATCCCGTCCTTCGCCGGGGAGGGCATGTCGATCGCCCTGCACAGCGCCCGGCTCGCGGCGCTGACGATGCTCGGCGGAGCGGACAGCCAGACGTTCCAGCGCCGCCTGGCCGCGGACGTCACGAGGCAGGTGGGTCTCGCGACGCTCCTCTCGCAGGCGTTGATGCTTAGCGTCGCCCAGACCGCGGGCGCGGCCGTCGCCCGCGTGTTTCCCGCGACGCTCGCGGCCGTCGCCGCGGCGACCCGCATCCGGCCCTCGGCCATCCTGCTTCAGGCGGACTAGCGCCGCTCCGGCGCTCACCCGGCTTTCGCTCACCTCTGCCAAGGAGACCAATCATGATCCGTGAGGCGCTCGCATCCGCGCTTGTCATCCTCTCGACCGGCGCCGCGATGGCTGATCCGGTCGGCGTGTGGAACACGCCAAAGAACCAGGCCCGCGTCCGCGTGGCCGACTGCGGTCAGGCGCTTTGCGCCACGATCCTGTCGCTTCAGGAGCCGAACACTGCGGAAGGCAAGCCGAAACTCGACATCTACAATCCCGACGCCTCGAAGCGGGATCGGCCGATCGTCGGCCTGTCGCTGCTGAGCGGCATGAAGCCCTCGGGCGATCAGTGGCTGGGCCAGATCTACAATCCCGAGGATGGCCGGACCTACAAGGCGTACATGTCTCAGCCGAGCGATCAGAAGCTGAAGGTGCAAGGCTGCGCGCTGGGCGTTTTCTGCAAGACGCAGGTCTGGACGCGCGCCAAGTGAACCTTCGCTACGGCGGAAGCCTGCGGTTCTTGTGATTGAGGCGACCGGTCGAAGCGTTGGCGCGCGTCGACTAGGCCGCCCCGATGGAGGCTCGGCCGTTCCAGCGCCGGATCGCCTGCACGGAGACGCCGAACAGGTCGAGCGCCCGGGCGACCGTCTGGTTGACGATGTCGTCGATCGTCGCCGGGCGGTGGTAGAAGGCCGGCACGGGCGGCATCACGATCGCGCCGTTGCGGGTGGCCTGCGCCATCAGCTCGATATGGCCGAGGTGGAACGGCGTCTCGCGCAGCAGCAGGACGACGCGGCGGCGCTCCTTGAGGCACACATCCGCGGCGCGGACCACCAGCTCGTCATTGTAGCAATGCGCGATGCCGCTCAGGCTCTTGATCGAGCAGGGGGCCACCAGCATGCCGTCCGTCACGTAGGAGCCCGACGAGATCGACGCGCCGATGTCCTTGGGGTTGTGGGTGTGGTCCGCGAGCGCCCGCACGGCGTCGACGCCGAGATCGAGCTCCGCGTTGATCGTCCGGATGCCGGCGACCGTGAGGATGAGGTGGGTCTCGACGCCGACGTCGCGCAGCATCTCCAGCGCGCGGACGCCATAGATCGCCCCTGAGGCGCCGGTGATCGCGACGATGAGGCGTTTCATGCGGTTGATCCGGAGTGGCAGGCGGCCGCGATCGCCGCGACCGCGTCCTGGGCGTCTGCAGGAAGGCCGTCGGCGACGGCCGAGAGGTTGGAGCTCACAAGCGCGGCGCATGGCGCGGAGGGGCGACCGAGCTTGGCCGCGAAACCCTCGAGCGCGTCCAGCTGCAGCAATTCGGCTTCGAGCTCCGCCGCCTTGACCCGGGCCCGGAGCGCCGCGCGCGCGTCGGCCAGCGGCTCCATGGACTTGAGGGCGCGCCGGACGGACCGCAGCGGCCGCACGACCTCCTCGCGCCAGCGGCGCACCGCCTCGGACGCCGCGGCGGCGTCCTGGGGGCCGAGCGCCCGGCCCGCGACAGCGCCGGCCCAGGCCGCGAACAGCACGACGTTCACGTCAAGCCCATGCGCGTCCTGCAGCGTCAGACACGCGGCCTGCACGCCGTCGCCGCCATAGGTCGCGACGGCGAAGTCGCGCAGCGACGGCGCCTCCGCTGGATCGGGCGCGCTCACGAGGCGAGGCTCTCCGTCACGCGGCCGCGCATCTTGCTCTCCCATGCTCGCCGGGCGCGCCGGCCGTGTCGGCGGCCGGGCGGCCGCCCCTCAGAGCCGTACGCCTGCGCGTTCGAGGATCTCCCGGGCCTTCGCCCGCTCCTCGTCGGAGATGACGAGGCGTTCCGCGAAGTCGCGGCCGGTGGGGCGCGTGGCGTCGATGCCCATCTTCGTGAGCGTGAAGTTCTCGGGATCCGAGCTCGGGTCGAGGATCGCGCCCTTGCAGCCGGGCACGAAGAAGATGTCCTTCTCCGCCCGCACGCGGGTCGCGATCGCCCAGAAGACGTCGTTCATGTCGAAGATGTCGACGTCGTCGTCCACGACGATGACGTACTTTGTGTAGAGCTCTGTGCTGAGCGCCGCCATGGCGGCCATCTGCGGCTCGCCCTCGGCGATCTTCTTCAGCGAGATCACCGCCATGAAGGCGCCGCAGGTCGAGTGCGGCACGTGGACGGCCTTGACGTTCGGAATGTTGCGCTTCAGCGCGTTGAGGATCTCGCCCTCGCGGGTGATGCACGAGATCAGGATGTGATCCTTCGCCATGCCGGCGACGACGCTGTGGAACATGGCGTCGCGACGCATCCTGATCCGGTGCGCGACGAAGACGTTCTGGGTGCTCCTGTAGGAGGCGTAGCCGGTGAATTCGCCGAACGGCCCCTCCGGCTCGCGAACGTCGGCGAGGATCTCGCCCTCGATGATGATCTCCGCGCCCGCCGGCACCTCGAGGTCCTGCACGCCGCACCGGGCGAGCCGATAAGGCTCGCCGAACAGGCCGCCGATGATCTCGAATTTCCGCACATGCGGCGGATAGGCGTAGGTCATCGAGCCCATGTAATGGAGCGGATGCACGCCGATGGTGATCGCGGCGGGCAATGACTGGCCCATTTCTTCGGCGCGGCGGTGGAACTCATGCATGCGGCGGCGCGAATGCAGCGACACGCCCAGCCGGTTCTTGCCCTTGAGCATCAGGCGGTGGAAGCCGGTGGTGTCCACGCCGGTCTTCGGATCGCGGGCCGTGATCTGGCCGGCCGTGATGTAGGGCGCGGCGTCGACCGTGAACTGGTGCGGGATCGGCAGCCTCGTCAGGTCGACGTCGTCGCCTTCGAGAACGATGTCGTTCCAGGGGGCTTCGTCGACCGTCTCGCAGGGCAGGTAGCGCTGGCTGCGATCGCGGAAGACGGTCGGAAGATCCTGCTCGGCGACGTCGAGGCACGCCGCGAGGAGCTTGCGGCTCGCCGCCACGTTGGTGACGCAAGGCATGCCCTTGCCGCCGATGTCGTCGAACATGACGACCGGGCTGCGGCCGGCGCGCTCGAGCTCGAACACGATCGAGGTCGACTGGTAGAGAGTCTCGATCCTCCCGGAGATCTGCAGGTACTCGTCGGGGAACCGGTTCCGAACCATGTTCAGGAACCCGCGAAGGCTCTGCCGGTCGGCATTGTCGAAATGGCTCACTTCAACTCCATCGAAGCGCGTCCTGAACAACAGGCGGCAAAACCCAACGCCGCTCGGCCGTCGTGCGGCGCCCAGCAGCACCGGCGGGGCATCCACTGGCGCAGCCGCCATCTGAGGCGCGCAAGAGACATGCGCGCCGCCTGGCTGTGACGATCTAAACCATATCGTCAGCATACTGACGATATGGTTTAGAGAAGAGCCAAGGCGTTCACCTTGGCCTGCTCCTGATCGTCAGCATTGTGAGGATATGCGGGGTCGTCAATCTCGTTTGTTGGGCGCCGCTGCCAAAATAGGGCGCAACCGACCCCGGTGCGGGGCGATGACGGCTGCGTCATAGTAGGGCCGCCTGAGCCGCTCCCGGCCCGAAGGGCCTTTGACTCAAGGGTCTGGAGCCCCTGCGGCCCCAGCCGAACGTGCGCCGGCGGAGAGCCTATTTCGGATGGATCACAAGCCGAAACGACTGTCGGAAGCCGGGGCGACGACTTGCGGACGGAGCGCGCGTTGAACGAGCATGCCAAATCGAAGGCCGAGGGGTTGTTCGCGCGCCCCGGCTTCATGATCCGCCGTCTCCACCAGATCTATGTGTCGATCTACCTTCAGGAGTGCGAGGCCTATGGCACCACGCCGGTGCAATCCAGCGTTCTGCAGGTGCTCCTGATGCGGCCCGGGGCGGACCAGGTGTCGCTCGCAGCGGACATCGGGATTGACCGAACGACGACCTCGAACGTGCTCTCGCGGCTCGAGGCGCGCGGCCTCGTGCGGCGCGAGGCGACAGAGAAGGACCGACGCATCCGCCGGAGCTACCTCACGGAGGCCGGGCAGACGCTGATCATCGAGATGCAGGACGCGCTTGAACGCGCCCATCGCCGGCTCATCGAGCCGCTTCCGGAGGAAGAGCGCCGGTTGTTCATCACCCAGCTGCACCGGCTGGTGGAAGCCAACAACGACGTCGGACGCGCGCTGCTCCGCAATCTCTGACCTTCGCCAGCGCCAACACCGCGGGCGTCCGCATCGGGCGACATCCGTCGGCGAGGACTCCTGAGTAGGAGGCGCCTTCGAGAGGAGACGCTCCGAGACAGGCGCGGGCCGTGCTGCCCGGGACCGCTTGCCTGGCGCGCAGATCCGTCGGTGCGGCCGCCGACCCGCTCCGGAAGCCGATGCATGCTTCGCGTGGCTGGCGGCGACACGGCATTGATCTCCCTCAAGCGGCTTCGCCTTGCGCCGGTTACAACACTCTCTTCGGCGGCCGCGTTCGGCCGACAGAGGTTCCGCTGCAGCACACGTCCTCGGAGAGAATGAACGCCTCCAGCTTGTAGTTGCATTGGTGAGAGCAGGATGATGGACGATCGATTGTCGAGCGATCGGTTGTTACGGCTGCCGTCATGGTTCACGGGGCGGACTTCCGCGCCCCGCGCCAGCAACGTGCGCACCGGGTTCATCCTCTGCGTCTCCATCGCCGCCAGCCTGCTTACGGCCGCATGCGGCGAGAGCGACACGGCCGGCAAAGAACCCCCGTCCTCGGTTCCCGTGCCGGTGGCTGTCATCAAGGCGGCCGAGCGACCGACCAATCCGGGCCTGAGCTTCATCGGCCGCGTCGAAGCCGTCCAGAAGGTCGACCTTGTCGCGCGTGTTCAGGGCTTTCTCACCAAGAGAGCCTACTCGGAGGGGGCGATGGTCAAGGCCAACGACCTGCTCTTCGTCATTCAGCAGAACGCCTATCAGGCAGAACTCAACGCCGCGCTCGCCAATCTCGCGAAGGCCGAAGCCGATGAGTGGAACGCCATCAAGCAGGCGGACCGCGCCCGCTCCTTGATCAAGCAAAACTTCGTCTCCGAGTCGATCCTCGATGACCGCATCGCGGCCGAGAAGGAGGCGCAGGCCGCGGTCGAACAGGCGCGGTCCGCCGTGGAGCAGGCGCAGATCAACTTCGGCTATACGGAGATCAAGGCGCCGTTCGATGGCCGCGTCGGTCGTGCATCCGTGTCGGTCGGCGCCCTGGTCGGACCGAGCAGCGGCACCCTGGCGACAATCGTCAGCCAGGACCCGATCTACGTCACGTTCCCGGTCAGCGACCGAACCGTTCTGCAAGTGACCGAAGGCGACCGCGCGAAGTCGACGGAGAGCGTCGCCGTCCACCTCTTCCTGTCGACCGGCGCGGAATATCCCGAAACCGGCACGATCGACTACACCGGCGTGAAGGTCGATCCGAACACCGACACCCTGACCTTGCGCGCCGTGTTTCCAAATCCGCGCGGCGCGCTCATCGACGGGCAGTTCGCCCGGGTGTTCGCCCAAAGCAAGGATCCCGTGGAAGCTCTGGTCATCCCGCAGAAGGCGGTGCTGACCGACCAGGGCGGCAACTTCGTCATGCTGGTGGAGGACGGAAAGGCGGTGCAACGGCGCATCACGACCGGCGCAAATTTCGGCGCCGACGTGGTCGTGCGGGAGGGTTTGAAAGCGGGCGACGAGGTCATCGTCGACGGCCTCCAACGTGTGCGCCCCGGCGTCGCCGTAGACCCCGCCCCGGCCAGCGAGTCTTAGCGATGCGACGAGTCGATTGAGCGCCGACGAGGCAGGAACAAGAAAGGCCCGCGATGCTGTCGGCCGTATTCGTTGATCGTCCCCGCCTCGCCATCGTTATCGCGATCGTCATCACGCTCGCCGGGCTGATCGCCATGCAGCGCATCCCGGTCGCGCAGTTTCCCGACATCCTGCCGGCCCAGGTCTCCGTCACGGCGAATTATCCTGGCGCCAGTTCCGAGGTTGTCGAGAACACGGTCGCTCAAGTCATCGAGTCGCAGGTCAACGGCGTCGACGGCATGATCTACATGTCGTCGACCAGCGGCAATGACGGGTCGTACACGCTGAACGTGACATTCGCGCTCGGCACCGACCCGGACATCGCGACCGTCAATGTCCAGAACCGGGTCCAGCTGGCCGAAAGCAGCTTGCCGACGGAAGTGACGCGCAGCGGTCTCAGCGTCAGAAAACAGTCCCCGGCGTTCCTTCAGATCGTCACGATCTACTCGCCGGACAAACTCTATGACGAGCTCTTTCTGAACAATTTCGCCATCATCAACGTCGTCGATCCCCTGGCCCGCGTGCCCGGCGTCGGCGAGGCGCAATCCTTCGGCGCCCTCAATTACAGCATGCGCATCTGGTTCCAGACGGATGTGCTGGCGAGCCTCGGCCTGACCCCGTCCGATCTTATCAGCGCGATCGAGAGCCAGAATGTGCAGGCGGCCGTCGGCCGCCTCGGCGCGCCGCCGATGCCCGACCAGCAGCAGCTTCAGCTCAACCTCGTGACGCAGGGCCGCCTCGTCGACGTCCGCCAGTTCGAGGACGTGGTCATCAAAGCCAAGACCAGCGGCGCCCAGATCCGCCTGAAGGACGTGGCGCGGATCGAACTCGGCGCCCAGTCCTATGACACCGTCGGCCGGCTCGACGGGGCTCCCGCGGCCGTGCTCGGCGTGTTCCAGGCGCCCGGCTCGAACGCCGTCGCGGCGGCGGAAGGCGTGCGCAAGGAACTGGAGCGGCTCAAGCAGTCCTTTCCGGAGGGGATCGACTACAAGATCACCTATGACACCACGGTCTTCGTGTCGTCATCCATCCAGGAGGTGATCAAGACGCTGCTCGAGGCCTTCGCCCTCGTGATCGTCGTCGTGTTCGTCTTCCTCGGAAACCTGCGCGCCACCCTCATTCCCGCCATCGCCGTCCCGGTGTCGCTGATCGGCACGTTCGCCGTGCTGCTGGCCATCGGATACTCGGCGAACACGATCTCGCTCTTCGCCATGATCCTTGCCGTCGGCATCGTCGTCGATGACGCCATCGTGGTGGTCGAGAACGTCGAGCGCGTCATGACCGCGACCGGGCTCCCGGCCAAGGAAGCCACCAAGCTGGCGATGAAAGAGATCACCGGGCCGATCATCGCGATCACGCTGGTGCTGCTGGCCGTCTTCGTGCCCGTGGGGTTCATCCCGGGCGTCGCCGGAAAGTTCTACGGCCAGTTCGCCGTGACCGTCACTGTCGCCATGCTCATATCGGCGGTGAACGCGCTCACGCTGAGTCCGGCGCTCTGCGGCGTCTTCCTGAAGCACGGGCATTCGGACAGTCTTTACAGCCGGGCCATGGGGAAGGTCAGCGCCTTTATCGAGCGCATCAGCGACGGATACGGGAGCATCGTCCGGCGTCTCGTGCGGGTCGCGGCCCTGTCGCTGCTTCTGGTGGCGGTGTTCGGCGGCGGCGCATACTGGCTGGACAGGACGGTGCCGGGCGGCTTCCTGCCGGAAGAAGACCAGGGTCTGTTCTTCGTGCAGATCAACCTGCCGGCCGCCGCCGCGCGCAGCCGCACCCAGAGCGTCGTCGAGCAGGTCGGCGAGATCACGCAGGCGGTGCCCGGCGTCGCCAGCATCACCGCGGTGATCGGGCGAAGCTTCATCGACAGTCTTGCCGAATCCAATTCCGGCTTCCTGATCGTCACCCTGAAACCATTCGCGGAGCGCCTCGGTCCGAACCTGTCCGTCTTCGACATCCTGCGAGAGGTGCGAGAGAGGACGGCCGGCATTCGCGACGCGCAGATCCTGCCGATCAACATGCCGCCGATCATCGGCCTCGGCACCGGCTCGGGCTTCCAGTACGAACTGGAGGACCTGAGCGGGAAATCCCCCGCCGACCTCGCTTCCGTCGCCGGCGCGATGACGATCGCCGCCAACCAGAACCCCAGCCTGGACCAGGTCTTCACCACCTTCTCAGCCGCCACGCCGCAGATCCGCCTCAACATAGACCGCCAGAAGGCGCTCAATGTCGGCGTAGATGTGAACGACATTTTCAATGTCCTGCAGGCGACATTGGGCGGATACTTCGTAAACTACTTCAACCGTTTTGGCCGCAGTTGGCAGGTGATCATCGAGGGCGAAGCCCAGGATCGCCGAACCGTCGAGGACATCTATCGGATTTTCGTGCGCTCGAGCAGCGGCGACATGGTTCCGCTTCGCGCATTGCTTGACGCCGAAGAGACGGTCGGGCCGCAGTTCATCACCCGCTACAACAACTATCGCGCCGCCATGCTCATGGGGAACCCTGCGCCGGGCGTCAGCTCCGGCCAGGCCATCTCCGTCATGGAGCAACTCTCGAGAACGACCCTTCCGGCCGGCTACTCCTACCAGTGGACGGGCACCGCCTATCAGGAACTCGAAGCGTCCGGACAGACCGGCGTCATCCTCGGGTTTGCGGTGCTGTTCGCCTATCTTTTCCTGGTCGGACTCTACGAAAGCTGGAGCATCCCGCTCGGCGTGCTGCTGTCGGTCAGCGCAGGCCTGCTCGGCGCTATGTTGGGGCTGCGCCTCACCGGCCTCGACAACGACATCTATGCCCAGATCGGCATCGTGGTGCTCATCGGCCTTGCGGCGAAGAACGCGATTCTGATCGTCGCCTTCGCCAAGGACCGCCGCGAGGAAGGCATGTCGATCGCCGAGGCCGCCATCGTCGGCGCACGCCAGCGATTCCGGCCGGTGATGATGACGAGCTTCGCCTTCATCCTTGGCCTCGTCCCGCTGGTGACGGCGGTCGGCATCGCGGCAGCCAGCCGCCGCGCCGTCGGCACGTCGGTTTTCAGCGGCATGGTCGCCGCCTCGCTCATCGGCATATTCCTGGTGCCGATGCTTTACGTGCTGCTGGAACGAACGCGCGAATGGTTCCACGCAAAGGTCTTCCGGGCCCCGCTGCATTACGCGCACAAGCCGGCGCCGGGCGAAAACGGCGACGGCGCCGCCGAGAGCAAGGCGCCGGTCTGATGACCTCGTCGGCCCTATGCCGCAGATCCGGTTGACCGGTCGCGTGTGGGCCGGGGCTCGAGCGGCGGTGAATGGAATGGCTCACATCGCCCTGATCACCGCGGCGCCCTGGCGGCCTCGCCGGTCGTCGCCGCAGCTGAAGGTTCCCTCTGCCCTTCCTCCAGGCCGGCGAACGCCCCCAAGACCGCTCAGACCTTGGCTGCCGCGCGCCTGGCCCGTGCGAGCGCGATCACTGCGGACAATCCGAGATGCCGTCTGATGTCCCTGGCGCGAAAACGCCGCCTTCCAGCAGCGCGGACCATCCGCGCGCCGTCAGGCGCCAACCGGTGATCGTAAGCTCGATCAGCCTGTGCCGATGGAGTCTGGACAGCACCGCTCCGTCGAACGGGTTGCACAAATTCCTTCGCGTTATGCGCGCCAACGCTTCACGCTCAGCCAACCCTAATCGCATGCTACGCTCCCGAGGACCGCTAGAACGGTCTCGGGCCGGCTTGGTTCCCGGCTCGGGGAGCGACACCGGCGCCCGGTTGTCGATCGCCGCTGAACTGTGGCCCTGTATCGGCGTGAGTTTCTGCCCCCTGAAGCTGGGTCAACGGCGTCGATCCCGGCATGCGGGTGGCCGGGGCTAGCTCGTGCGGGTTCTTGAGGCGCAGCTCTCGTTGAAAGTCTGCTATGTCGCTTCGGCGCAGCCGATCTCCAAAGGGAACGGTCGCGCGCCCAGAAGCTCAACGCGGAGCCCGGATCCCGCCGCTCGGGGTGCGGCCGCGAAACTCCGCCCCGACCGGAACGCGCTCGCCAGCGTCCAGTCGCCGGCTGAACGCCCGGCTCGAAGCGGCTGTGAGGCCTGAACCGGACTGCGCCGATGTGCAATCTCTACAGCGTCACCAAGGGCCAGGCGGCGATCCGCGAGCTGACGAAGGCTCTCGTCGACCGCACCGGCAACCTGCCGCCGATGCCCGGGATCTTTCCCGACTATCCTGCGCCGATCGTCCGCAACGGCGCCGAAGGCCGCGAACTCGTGCTTGCCCGCTGGGGGATGCCGTCCTCCAGCCGCGCCATTTTCGAGGCGACGAAGAAGCGCGCGGCGGCGCTGGAGAAGAAGGGGCGGCCGGTCGACTTCCAGGCGCTGCTGAAGGCGGAGCCGGACATTGGCGTGACCAACATCCGCAATGTCGCCTCCCAACACTGGCGGCGGTGGCTTGGGACCGAGCACCGCTGCGTCGTCCCGATGACGTCCTTTTCCGAGTACGAGCGCGGCCCCGCCGGCAAGATGCGGCCTGTGTGGTTCGCGCTCGACGAAAGCCGGCCGCTCTGCGTGTTCGCCGGACTCTGGACCAACTGGAGCTGCGTGCGGAAGAAGTCGGAGGGGGAGGTGACCTGCGACCTCTACGGCTTCCTCACGACAGAGCCGAACGCCGTGGTCGCTCCGATCCACCCGAAGGCCATGCCGGTTATCCTCATCACTCCGGAGGAGATCGACGTCTGGCTCCGGGCGCCCTGGGATGAAGCGAAGGCGCTGCAGCGGCCGCTGCCGGATGACGCCCTCATGGTCGTGGCGCGGGGCGAGAAGCAAGACGGGCTGCCCGAGGCGGCGTGACCGCTCCCGCCAGCCTCTTCAGTCCGCCGTCGCGCTTCACCCAAGCGCATCTCCGGCGAACACGCCCGGCGGATCCTGCGCGAGGGCAGGGGATGCGAGCAGCGCCAGGCGAGGAGAACGCGGAGTAAGCCTGCGGCGCAGGCCACGTCGCCGTCAGGATGCGTGGCGTGAGGGAGTATCGTCGGACGCGGTTTTGATGACGGCAAGCTCCGCTCATCCTGCAGCCCGTTCCGGCCGCGCTGAGGGCTGGCCCCGATGCGAGCGTGCGGCCCGTGTGGCGGGACGGCTTTCGGCCGAGCGGCCCCCGCATTGGTGACGCGCGCTCTTCCATGAGGGAAGATCCGCGCTTCTGACCGCTAGAACGTTCCGCCGCGGCTGCTGACCTGCTAAGCGGGTCGCCATGCGCCTCCTTACGCTCATCGCCGCCGTCCTGATCGCCGCCGTTCCGGCCGCCGCGCTGGAGATCCGGACCGCTGCCGGTTCCGTCGACGTCGCCGCGGATCCCAAGATCGTCGCGGTCTTCGACATCGCGGCGATCGACACCCTCGAGCGGCTCGGCGTCACGCCGGACGGGATTCCCGACCAGCTTTATCTTCCGCAGCTGAAGCCGCTCACCGCCAAGGCGAAGCGCGTCGGCACTTTGTTCGACCCGGACCTGGAGGCGCTGAACGCGCTTTCCCCCGACCTAATCATCGTGGGCGGCCGTTCTTCCACGCGCGCCGAGGCGGCGCGGCAGGTCGCGCCGACCATCGACATGACGATGACTGGCGACGATCTGCTCGCCGAGGCGCGCGAGCGGCTCGACGACTATGGGGCGCTGTTCGGCAAGGCGCAGGAGGCGGCGGCCGCCAAGGCCGAACTCGACGCGAGCGTCGCCAAGGCGCGAGAGGCTGCGGCCGGCAAGGGCACGGCGCTTGTGCTGATGACCAACGGCCCAAAGATCACCGCCTATGGACCGGGCTCCCGCTTCGGCTGGATCTACGCCGCGCTCGGACTGAAGCCGGCGACCGTCGGTCAGGCCGCCGCGGGTCTCCATGGCGAGGCGGTCTCGTTCGAGTATGTCGCCAAGGCTGACCCCGACTGGTTGATCGTCGTGGATCGGGCGGCCGCGATCGGCTCCAACGAGGGAAGCGCCCGCGCGACGCTCGACAATGAGCTGGTCGCCGGCACGAAGGCCTGGCGCAAGGGCCAGGTGGTCGAGCTGCCCGCCGCCGACGCCTATGTCGCGGCGGGCGGCGTTCAGGCCATGGGCCGCATCCTCGCTCAGCTCACCGACGCCTTCTCCGCCGCCAAATGACCGCCGCCGCCGCGCGGCCGCTTGGCGCAGGGGCGGCTGCAACGATCCTCATCCTGCTCATCGCGGCGAGTCTGGCGGTAGGCGTCGGCGACGTCCGCCTGCACCAGCTGACGTCCGATGCGGAGGCATGGCGGCTGATGCTGGCGAGCCGGCTGCCCCGCACCCTCGCGGCGCTGCTCGCCGGCGCCGGCCTCGGGGTGGCGGGGCTCGTGATGCAGGCGCTGGCGCGTAACCGCTTCGTCGAGCCGACCACGGCCGGCACGGACCAGAGCGCCGCCGCCGGCGTGCTGGTCGCCACCCTGTTGTTTCCCGCGGCCTCTCTGCCCGCCAAAACGCTTATCGCGAGCGGGGCGGCGCTCGCCGGGACGTCCCTGTTCCTCTCGGTCGCGCACCGGCTGCCGCCGAACCAGCCCTTCCTCGTGCCGCTTTTCGGGCTCGTCTACGCGGCGGTGCTCGGGTCCGCGACGGCGTTCGTCGCCTGGCGCATGGACCTCATCCAGTTCTACGAAATCTGGACGCGCGGCGAATTCTCCGGGGTCCTGCGCGGCCGCTACGAGCTGCTGTGGATCAGCGCCGCCATGGTGGCGCTCGCCTTCTGGGCCGCGGACCGGCTCACCATCCTGTCGCTCGGCCGAGACGTCAGCGTGGCGCTCGGCCTCGACTATGAGGGGATGATGCGGCTCGGCCTCGTCATCGTCTCCGTGATTTCCGCCCTCACCGTCGTGGTGGTCGGCGCGATCCCCTTCGTCGGGCTCGTCGCCCCGAACCTTGTGACGCGCGCGCTCGGCGACGACCTCAGGCGCGCCGCCCCCTGGACCGCGGTGGTCGGCGCGAGCCTTACGCTCGCCTGCGACTTGATCGGCCGGCTCGTGCGCTTCCCCTACGAGATCCCGGTCGGCGTGGTGGTCGGAATCGTGGGCGCGGCGCTGTTCCTCTGGCTGCTGTTCGGACGGCGGGCCCGTGGCTGACCGGAGCGGCGTCGCGATCGCGGCCCTGATCGCCGCCGCTTTGCTGGCCGCCGCGGCCTATCTTGCGCTCGACCTCAAGGGAAACATCGCGTTCGCGCTGGAGCTCCGGGCGAAGCGTCTCGCGTCGCTCGCCACCGTCGCGGTCGCGGTCGCGACCTCCACGGTTGTGTTCCAGACGCTGACCGCGAACCGGATCCTGACGCCCCAGATCATGGGCCTCGACGCGCTCTACGGCTTCGGCCAGACCGCGCTGGTGTTTTCGCTTGGCGGCCTCGGCTACGCCACGCTCGATCCGCGGCTGAAATTCGCCGGCGACGCGACCTTGATGGCGGCGCTCGCGCTCGCGCTGTTCCTGCCGATGCTCAGGGCGCGCCTCGACATGACGCTGATGCTGCTTGCGGGCGTCGTCATGGGATTCCTGTTCCGCAGCCTGAGCGCGCTGCTCGCGCGGTTGATGAACCCGAACGACTTCGCCATCGCGTCCGCCGCAGGCTTCGCGAACTTCTCCGTGGTGCGCGGCGACCTGCTGCTTGTCGGCGCGGTCGTGACGGCCGTGTGCGCCGTGATCGTCTGGAGGTCGCGGCACATCCTCGACGTGCTGGCGCTCGGACAGGACCATGCGACCGGACTGGGGCTCGAATGGCGGCCGACGGTGGGCGCGCTGCTTGCGCTCGTGTCGGCGCTGGTCGCCGTTTCGACGGCCCTGGTCGGCCCGGTGGTGTTTCTCGGCCTCGTGGTGGTGGCGCTCGCTGAACGGCTCGTCGGGACGCGCCGACACGCGGTGCTTCTCCCGGCCTCCGCGCTTGTCGCCGTGACGGCGCTGGTTGGCGGCCAGGCGGCGCTGCAGCACGGGCTTGGCGGCGCGGGCGAACTCGCCATGGTGGTCGAGTTCTTCGGCGGCCTGCTGTTCCTCGTCCTCCTGATCGCGAGCGCGCGGCGATGATCCAGATCGAGAACGTTTCGCTCGTCCGCGGCGGCGCGAAGATCCTCAGCGACGTCAGCCTGCACATCCCCGAAAAAGGGCTCGTGGCGATGGTGGGGCCGAACGGGGCGGGCAAGTCGAGCCTGCTGTCCTTGATCGGGCGCCTGCAGCCGCTTCAGAGCGGGCGCATCAGCGTCGCGGGTCTTCCGGTCGACGCGACGCCGAGCCGCGAGCTCGCCAAGATCCTCGCGATCCTGCGCCAGGATCCCGCCCCCGCGAGCCGGCTCAAGGTGAGGGAACTGGTCGGCTTCGGTCGCTTTCCGCACAGCCGCGGCCGCCTCACCGCGGAGGATCGCGCAGTGGTCGACGCCGCGCTCGCGGATTTCGCCCTCACGGCGCTCGCCGACCGTTTCGTGGAGACGCTCTCGGGCGGGCAGCGCCAGCGCGCGCTGGTCGCGATGGCTCTCGCGCAGGACACGCCCGTGCTGCTGCTCGACGAACCCCTCAACAATCTCGACATGCCCAACGCGCGTGACCTGATGCGGCGCCTGCGCAGGGTCGTGGATGAGCGCGGCCGGACCGTGTTGGCCGTGCTGCACGACCTCAACCACGCGGCGGCCTATGCCGACCGCATCGTGGCGATGAAGGACGGCGGGGTGGCGGCCGACGGGTCGCCCCGGGACCTGCTGACGCCCGACATGCTGGAGAGCGTGTTCGGCCATCGCATGCGCGTGGCCGAGATCGACGGCGCTCCGGTCGTGCTCCACCACCTCTGAGCGCCATTATCAGGGGATATGTAGTTTAGAACTGTACAAAATCAATAGTGCGCAAGTCGATTGACGGGCGGTGTGGAATACCGTCTATCATTCTCTCAGCTACTGAAGAACTGTTCGGAAGATCCCGCCCATGAAACAGGGAGACGCTTCGACGCGCGCGTCCGCGGGCGCGGGGTTCGCCCTCGGCGCGCCGGGAGAAGAACTCCGCCGGCTCTACGTGGCCGAAAGGGCGCGCATCGGGCGGATCGTCCGACGCATCACGGGCAGCCCGGATTCCGCTGAAGACCTGGTGCAGGACGCCTTTGTGAAGCTCAGCGGCCGGAACGTCGGCCAGGCCGACGTCGGGCTCGTGGTGCGCACCGCTCAGAACCTCGCGCGGGACGCAATGCGGGCGGAGCGGGTGCGGGCGGCGTATGCCGACGAAATCCGGCCGGAGCAGATCGCCGGCGCGCCGGCGGCGCCCGACGAGGCGGCAGCGCGCCGGCAGGAAATCAACGATCTGTTCGAGGCGCTGAAGAGCCTCCCGCGGCGCACGCAGCGGGTGTTCCTGATGAGCCGGCTCGATGAGATGAGCTATCCGCAGATCGCCCGGGAACTCGGCGTCTCCCTGTCCACCGTGGAGAAGGACATGGCGTCGGCGCTCGAATTCTGCCGAAGGTGGCGCAGCAGGCGCGAGTGAATTTTTGAGGCGCCGGCGGTTCAGAGGCGTTCCGATGTAAAGATGCGGGACGAATCTGGAAGTGACTTTGAGCATGGTTGAGTCAGGGACCGAGGGCGACCCCGGGGAGCGGGCGGCGCAGGACGCGATCGCGTGGTTCGTGCGCCTCAACGATCCTCGTGCGAGCGAGGCTGACCGGCGGGCCTTCCGCGCCTGGATCGAGGCGGATCCCGAGCACGAACGTGCGATGGCTGAGACCACGGCTCTGTGGGGCGATCTTGCGGCGCCTGCCGCGCGGCTCGGACATGGCGGCTGGTACCGGGAGCGATCGCGGCAGCGCCAGGGGTTTGGAAGGCTCGCAGCTCTCGCGGCCTGCGCCGCTCTGCTGGTGACGGGCGCGGCGCTATGGCGGGACCCGGGGCTGGTCGACCGCGCCTTCGCCGACCACGCCACCCGGCCCGGAGAGCGCCGCGACGTCGTCCTCGCCGACGGCACCCGCATGCTCCTCGACGGCGACACCGCGCTCAGCGCCGCGCTCTCGGCGACCCGACGCGACGTGACGCTGATCCGCGGCCGCGCCTGGTTCGACGTCGCGCCGGACAAGACCCGGCCGTTCGTCGTTCGCACCGGCGCGCTTGACGCGCAGGCGCTCGGAACCGCCTTCGCGGTCGACCATGACGTCGACAGCGTGACGGTCGAGGAGGGGCAGGTGGCGGTGCTCGCAGGAGGCGAGCAGGTGACGCTGCGCGCTGCGGAGCGCACCGCGCTCGCGGCCGGCGGCGGGCTCGATGCGCCCTCCCGGATCGATCCCGCGGCGGCCGCGGCCTGGCGGCGCGGGCTCGTGGCGTTCGACGCCGCGCCTCTGAGCGAGGTCGCAGCCGAACTCTCAAGGCTGGAGGCAGGGCGCGTGATCATCGCCGGCGACGACCTCCGTCGGCTCAGACTGTCGGGATCCTTCCGCGCCGACGACCCGTCGGGAATCCTCGAGGCGATGCGGGGCGCGCTGAGCCTCAAGATCGTCCGCCTGCCGGGCCTGGTGACCCTCATCTATCGCTGACGAACTATTTTACGGGGTTCGTCAGCTCCGCCCGTTCACGCCTAGGGGGCCGCTTGTCGGTCGGGTCGCGTTCGGGGTTTCGGTGTGATGAGGATTTCGAGAACGGCCGCGCTGGTCAGCGGCGGCGCGTTGATGTTGGCCGTCGGCCTCGCGAAAGCCGAGACCGGGCCGAAGCGCCAGTTCGAGATCCCCGCGAAGCCGCTGCTGACGGCGCTGACGGACTTCACGACGGTCACGGGCGTCCATGTCGTTCGGCCGGGCGGCGCCCGCCTCACCGGGCGAAGCCGGCCCGTCTCGGGCGCGCACGACGCCGAGGGCGCCTTGCGCGCGATGCTGGCGGGAACCGGTCTGTCCTACGAATTCACCGACGCGAAGACCGTCGTGCTGCGCTCGATCTTCGATGAAGCCCAGCCGGTGCAACTCGCCTCCGAGGGCGCGACGCAACTGCAGGACCTCTGGGTCGTCGGTCAGCAGGCGAGCGACGCTGATTTCACGCCCGGCGCCTTCACGATCACGGCCGCGGACATCGCCCGCAAGAACCCGACTGATCTTCAGGACCTGTTCGCTGGCGAGCCCGGGGTGCAGGTCGGCAGCCCGGTCCCGATCTCGCAGAAGGTCTATGTCCGCGGCGTGGAGGAATCGAACCTCGCGGTTTCGATCGACGGCTCCGCGCAGAACAACAAGGTCTTCCATCACAACGCCACCACCTACATCGATCCCGGACTTCTGAAGCAGGTGCGGGTCGATCCCGGGGTGGCGCCGGCGGACGCCGGATTTGGCGCGCTCGCCGGCTCGATCGCCTACGAGACAAAGGACGTGGCCGACCTGCTCGGGCGCGACGGCGACGGATACGGCGCGGAGGTGAAGGGCTGGTTCAACTCCAACGGGGGCGTCTTCGGCAACTCGGTCACCGGCTACGGCAAGCAGAACGGCTTCGAGGCGCTGGGCTATTTCAACTGGGCCGACGGCGGGCGCTACAGGAACGGGCACGGCGACAAGGTGGCCGGCACCGCGACCCACCTGCTGAGCGGCCTCGGCAAGCTCGCCTATGAGGCTCCGGACGGGCACCGCTTCGAGGTCAGCCATGAGCGGGTGCATGACGACGCAGTGCGCCCGTTCCGACCCAATCTGGGATCGGTGGGGCGGCCCGGCGAACCGCCGACGCGCGATTTCAGGCTCGACCGACAGAACACAGTGTTCAACTACACCGACACCTCGCCGGAAGGCTGGTGGAACCCCAAGGTCGTGCTCGGCTACAGCGCCACGAAGGTGAAAGTGCCGACCTTCGTCCGCAATCCGGGCTCCGGCGCGTTCGAGGAGGCGTACGATTCCTCCGGGAAGACCAGCAGCCTGAACGGCAAGGCGGAGAACAAGTTCACCTTCGCGCTCGGCGACGTGACGGCCGGCGTCGATTTCCGCCACGACCGCGCCCGCTACTGGGACACGAACTACAGCGCCCGCGAGAAGATGACCAATGTCGGTCTCTACGCCCAGGCGCGGCTGGAGCCGATCGAGCGCGCGCGGCTCTCCTTCGGCGGCCGGGTCGACCACCAGCGTTTCGAGGGGACCAACGACGGCGACGGCGCGGAGAAGAACCACACCGGCGTCAGCGCCAACGTCACGGGCGAGTACGACCTCATCAAGGACCTGCTGACCGCCAAGGCGGGCTATTCGCATGTCTGGGCGGGCATTCCGCTTGCCGAGAACTTCATCCTGAATCCGGCCTGGATCTACCGAAACGCCGACGGCAAGCTCCGGGCCACAACCTCCGACAACTACTCGGCGGGCCTCGTGCTGAAGCGCAACGGCTTCTCGCTGGAGGGCAACGTTTTCCGGACAAAGATCCAGAACGCGCGGAACGCCAAGTTCTCGAACGCCTATGACTACGATTTCGGAGCTCCCGGATACGGCCCGGTCCCCGGCGCGACATGGGCGCCCGACCTCGCGACGCGCGGCTTCGAACTCGGCGCAGGGTATGAGTGGGAGACGGGCTTCGTCCGCGTGAAGTACGCCCACATCGACGTGGACATCAACGGACGCCGTGGCGACTCGGACGCCGGCAACTACATCGCCACCCCCGTCGGCGACATCATCACCATCACGGCTGCGCACACCTTCGTCGACTGGAACGTCACGATCGGCGGCGACATCGAGATCGCGCCGAAGTACGACCGGGTCGGCCGCGACGCGGTGACCGGCGTCCGGTACCCGAGCTACGCCGCCTACGAGGTCGTCAACGCGTTCGTCGAGTACAAGCCGCAGCTCAAATACGAGACCACGCTCCGGCTCGACGTGAAGAACATCCTCGACGAGAACTATTCGAGCCGCGCCACCTACGGCTCGGAGTTCGGCAACGTCACCCCGCTTTACGAGCCGGGCCGCTCCGTGCTGTTGACGGCCGCCGTGAAGTTCTAATCAGCTCGCTGACGGACACGCCCGCTCCGCGCGGGCGTGTCCGCTGGAGTTTTCGCGAATGACCGTCTCCGCCGCCTGCGCCGTGCCGACCGCGAACGCGTCGCGTTACCTCGCGCAGCTCTGCAGCCACTGGCGGCACAAGCTTGCGGTGGAGGCGGAGGGCGACCGCGCGCGCGTCGTGCTGCTGAACGACGCCGTCGTGACGCTTGAGGCCTCGCCGGAGGCCGTCAAGGTCGCGATCACCGCCGGGACGCCCGCCGACATGGCGGCCGCCAAGGGCACGGTGACGCGCCACCTCGACCGTTTCGCCTGGAGGGAGGCCCCGCTCAGCTTCGCCTGGCGCGACTCCGCCGGCTGATCGCGGGTTTTTCCTGAACGTCCTTTCCCGAACGGCGCGGTCACTCTTGCGGCTCAGGCAGCGTCGGCTCAAGGTCCGGCAAGGCGTCCTCTTCACCCTGAGGCGCCGCACGACCTCGCCGCCCTCCTTCGTGAAGCCGTCCGTCAGCGGCGCGCTCTCGGGGCAACTTGGGCAAGATCGCGAAGCCATGCGCGGCCGCCAGCGAGCGTCGCCGAATAGACCGCGGCGCCCAACGCTTCGCCGACCGCAGTGTGCATGCCGGCGAAACGCTCCCGCGGTGCGCCTGTGGGCGACGCCACGACGATGCAGTCGGTGCCGGTGCCGGTGACGAGCGCTCCGTTGCGACGGAAGCCGAGCTCGATGACCGCCGCGGTCCGGGCCTGCGTCGCGATCGAAACGGCCTCGATGAGCGCCGCCTGATCGAGCGGTCTCGAGACATGAACCAAGATGTTGATCGTGCCGACCGGGGCGAGGTCCGTGCGCGCCGGCTGCCCCACGCGCCCCGCATTGCTCAGGCCGACGGTCGCGAGGCACGAGCAGACGACGTCGTCACATACGGCGTCGGCCGCATGATGCCGGGCGACGTCGCGCGAGGTGAGAAGACCTATGGCCTCCCGATGTCCTGCCTCGACGAGCCACGTGTCGAGCAGCGCCGCGGGATCGACGTCGAGAGGCAGGTCGGCATCGCGCACCTCGCGCCACACGACGGCGTCGGCGTGCTGAAAGCCTGGCCGATTTAGCGACCAGCTCAGGATCGACTGTGGCGCGTCGAACAGGGCTGCAAGGATGGGACGATCAAAGACGATCCGGAAAGCTCGGTCGGCGCGTTCTGGATCGTTCATCTGGAGGCTAGCCATCGCTGGGTCGGGACGCGAAGGTCCGTGCGAGCGCCTTCTAACGATTTTCCGAGCCCCCGCCAGCGCGCCCACGCTGCGGACAATGCGGGGCTTGTCCGCCGAGCCGGTCGTCACGAAACCGCGCGACAAGGCCCTGCAGCCGGCGGGCCGTTTGGCGCGCCTCCTCCGGATCGCGCCTGCCGACCGACGCCTTGAACTCGGTCCGGCCATAGATCTCGGCGAGCCCGGCGGGTAGCGTCCCGGCATCCGGTAGAGGCCGGTTTTCGGATGTCTGGTCGGTCTGATCAGTGCAACGCCATCGTGGGCGCCACCCGTGTGTGCCACACCGACGTTACGAGGCCGTTGATCTCTCAGGGACTTGCTCGGAACTCAGCGTTTGTTCCGAGTGGTGGCGGAGAGGGTGGGATTCGAACCCACGGTACGGTTACCCGCACAACGGTTTTCGAGACCGTCCCAATCGACCACTCTGGCACCTCTCCGCAGCAGGCGAGCGTCGATGGCGGGTGAGATACACGCCACGCCGCGATGGCACAAGCGGCAAGACCAGGGGGGACGGCAGGCGCAGACCGGCGCCCGCGGCCGCCGCCTTACAAGGCGCGGCCGCGGGGCGGCGGCGGGGCCGCGTCAGCGGTCCGCCTTCTCGCCCTGCGAGGAGAGCGTGAGATATTTGGTCGTGATCGCCGGCACGCGCTCCTCGAGCCACGCCGCCATCGCAAGCTCCTCGTCGAGGGTCGTCTGGAGCAGCGGCACGGCGGCGGTGAAGCTTCCGGCCTCCGCGACCGTGATCAGGGAGCGGTAGCTCGCCGCCTCGAAGTTCTCGAAGGCGAAGTTGGCGAACGTGTTCTTCAGGATCTCGTCGCCCGCGATCGTGTGGCCGAGGGCCGCGAGATTGCCGCCAAGCGAGAGCGCCGCGTCCTTCAGGGCGGAATGGCTCTCGTCGAGCGAGGCCAGGATCTCCTCGAGGCGACGGATCTGCTGCTCGGTCTCGCCGCGGTGGCGCCGGAGCTGGTCGGCGACCTCGTCGTAGTTCTTCAGCCGGTCGAGCTGCCGGTCGATGAGCGACAACGCCTGGTTCTCCACGGCATGCGCGTCGCGCAAGCCGACGACGAAGGTGGAACGGACGACGTCTTGGTCGAAGGTGGCCATGGGTTCCTTCCGGAAAAAGGGGCGGGCGACGCTGCGCCCGCAAGGTGGGAGGAAAAGGGGGACAGAAGAGGCGCTATTCGGCGGCCTCGGCCGGCACGGGCGCCGGCGGGGTTCCATAGGTGCGCGGATCGACCGGCGAGAGCAGGCCCTGGTCGCTGGTGAGCGGCTCGAGCGGAACCGATCTGATCTCCCCGCGACCGTCGGCCGACACGCCGCTGGCCCACCGGCCAGTCGTGCTGACGCCGCCTTCCGAGCCGGCGACATAGAGATAGGAGACGTCGGTCTTCTCGAGCTCCTGCGGGAAGGCGGACGGCACGGGGGTGCTCTCCAGCCCGTCCTCCTCGAGTTCGCGGATCGCCGCGAGCCACTGGTTCTGGTGCATGGTGTCGCGGGCGAGCAGGAAGGCCAGCATCCGCCGCACGCCCTCGTCCTGCGTCATGTTGTAGAGCCGGGCCACTTGCAGGCGGCCCTGGCTCTCGGCCGTGAGGTTGAAGCGGAAATCGGCGAGCAGGTTGCCGCTCGCGCACATGTAGCCGGCCGTCCACGGGTTGCCGGCGCTGTCGGCCGGGCGGGGGCCGGAGCCCGCCACGATCAGGTGCTGCGGGTTCATGCCGGCGAGGATCGCGTCCTCGATGCGCGCGCCGCCCATCACCGCGCCCACCAGGGAATCCTTCGCCGCGTCTTCCTGCGCTTCGACAGGGGAGCTCTCCAGCAGGCGCGCGATCATCGTCGCAAGCATCTCGACGTGGCCGATCTCCTCGGTGCCGATGTCGAGCAGCATGTCTCGGTATTTCTGAGGCCCCCGGCATGACCAGCCCTGGAAAAGGTAGGTCATCATCACGCTGATCTCGCCCCATTGGCCGCCGAGGGGCTCCTGAAGCATCTTGGCGAACAGTGGATCCGGCTTGTCCGGGCGAGCTTCGAACTGAAGAACCTTGCGGTGACCGAACATTGATCTCTCCTTTCGCAGAGTTTGGCGCTGCGGCTGGCGCGGCGCGGTCCGGGAGGAAAGGGCGAGGGCGGAAGAATGTTCCGTTGTCGAAGCCGTTTTGGGGCCCGAGCCGCCCAGTGAATCGGCGCCGCTGTCCTGAGGAACGATCTGGCCCCTTTCCCGGTTGTTCGGGCACGGCGGCCTTGACCGCGCGTCACCGATCAAAGGGGCTGGAAAATACGATGGCGACCAAGGAAAAGACTCTGGAAGACCTCTTCCTCGACACGCTGAAGGACATCTATCACGCCGAGAAGCAGATCCTTCGCGCTCTCGGCAAGATGAGCAAGTCGGCGGAGTCCGACGAGCTTCGGCAGCTGTTCGAACAGCATCGCGAGGAGACCGACGGGCAGATCCAGCGGCTCGAGCAGGTGTTCGAGATGCTCGGCAAGCGCCCGCAGGGCAAGCCCTGCGAGGCGATGCAGGGGCTCGTCGAGGAAGGCAAGGAGATCATGGACGAGTTCAAGGGCAGTCCCGCCCTCGACGCCGGCCTGATCTCGTCCGCCCAGGCCGTCGAGCATTACGAGATGGCGCGCTATGGCACGCTCGCGAGCTGGGCGACGCAGCTCGGCATGCCCGACGCCGCGCGGCTGTTCGAAGAGACGCTGAAGGAAGAGAAGAACGCCGACCAGCTGCTGAACCGCGCGGCTCAGGCCAAGGTCAACAAGAAGGCGGCGTAAGCGACAAGGCTTATTCAAAGCGCGGCGGGTCGTCCGCCGCGCTTTTTTATTGCTGATCCGCTGATCAGCGACCGGACATGTCGATCTCTCGTCTGAGACACGAAGAGGCTGGCGGCGCCCGTCGCTCCGCTAGAGGACAGTGACGGCCGCCCCAAGCCCCGGGGCTGCGGCCTCGATGGCCGGCAGCGCCTCGGCGGTGAGCCGCTCGCGCACAAGCTCCGCGATCTCGAGCGGAATGCGGCCGAGTTGATGGCGGTATGCGACCAGCGTCAGCTGGCGGCGAAGCTGAGGCCCGGGCGTGGCCGCGAAGGCGAGCTTGCCGATGTCTTCCTTCGCCTCAAGCACGCACAGCGGCGTGGTGATGGCGAAGTGCCCTCCACTGGCGACCATCGCGGTGACGCCTGCCGGCGTGTCGAACTCCAGCCCGCGCGGCAGCTCCAGCCCGAGCCGGCGCAGATGCCTGTCGATGTCCCCGCCGGTGCTGGAGCGCGCGCTGAACCGGACGAACTTCAGCCGGCCCGCGAGCGCCTCCAGCTCGGCGAGCGTCCGCACCGGAGCTTCGTCCTTCGGCAGGACCAGAACATAGGTCTCGGCCACGATCGGCCAGCGCTCGAGGCCGCTGATGTCGCCGAGATCGTCGACGCCGATCATGACGTCGAGATTGCGGGTCACCAGCGCGCTGGCGTGCGCGGCGGTGAGGCCGGAGAAGATCGAGACCTCGTCCGCCCGCCCGGACAGGAAACGCGCCAGCGGGGCCGCGACCGTCCGCGACAGCGAGTCCACCAGCCCGATCCGCACAAGAGGAAGCCGCCCGCGGCCGACCTCGCGCAGCACGGGAGCGATCTGGCGGGCTTCCGAAAGCAGCGCGCTCGCCCGTTGCCGCAGCAGCGCGCCCGCGGGCGTCAGCGCGAGAGGCCGCACCGCCCGGTCGAACAGCCCGGCGCCGATGCGTGTCTCCAGTTCCCCGATCGCGATCGAGACCGCCGGCTGGGTGAGCCCGAGGCGCCGCGCCGCCACCGCCATCGCGCCGGCGTCGCAAACCGCCAGGAAGATCAAGAGGGAGCGGAGGTCGAAGGGGAGGTCGTCGGAGCGGGTCGCCATGCTGCGCGTCCGGATGCTGGGCGAGCGCCTATAAGTTCGATTTATGTTGAGCGCGCAAGCGCCGCGCGGGATGGCTTGTCGGACAACGGCAGTGGACAGCCTTCATGTCGACCGACAACTACTCGATCTTTTCCGTGCTCCGCGAAGCGCTCCGCGGCCACACCGGCTGGAAGCCAGCGTGGCGCGACGCGGCGCCGAAGGCCGCCTACGACGTGGTGATCGTCGGCGGCGGCGGCCATGGTCTGGCGGCGGCGCACTACCTCGCCAAGGAATTCGGCGTCACCAATGTCGCGGTGGTCGAGAAGGGCTGGATCGGCGGCGGCAATGTCGGCCGCAACACCACGATCATCCGCTCGAACTACCTGCTGCCCGGCAACATCCCGTTCTACGAACACTCGATGAAGCTGTGGGAGGGTCTTGAGCAGGACCTGAATTACAACGCGATGGTCAGCCAGCGCAGCGTGATCAACCTGTTCCATTCCGACGGGCAACGCGACGCCTATGCGCGCCGCGGCAACGCGATGCGGCTCCACGGCGTGGACGCCGATCTGCTGGACGTCGCGGAGCTCAAGCGCATCCTGCCGATGCTCGACTACGAAAACGCCCGCTTCCCGGTGAAGGGCGCGCTTCGTCAGAAGCGCGGCGGCACGGTGCGCCACGACGCCGTCGCATGGGGATACGCCCGCTCGGCCGACGGACGCGGGGTCGACATCATCCAGAACTGCGAGGTGACGGGCTTCCGCATCGAGGGCGGCCGCATCCTGGGGCTGGAGACGAGCCGCGGCTTCATCGGCGCCAAGAAGGTCGCGCTCGCCTGCGCGGGCAACTCCTCGCGCGTCGCCGCGATGGCCGGGATGCGCCTGCCGATCGAGAGCCACGTGCTGCAGGCCTTCGTCACCGAAGGCGTCAAGCCGTTCATCGACACCGTCTGCACCTTCGGCGCCGGACACTTCTACATCAGCCAGTCCGACAAGGGCGGCCTGGTGTTCGGCGGCGACATCGACGGCTACAACTCCTACGCCCAGCGCGGCAACCTGCCGACCGTCGAGGATGTCTGCGAAGGCGGCATGGCGCTGATGCCGGCGATCGGCAGGGTGCGGCTTCTGCGCTCCTGGGGCGGCATCATGGACATGTCCATGGACGGCTCGCCGATCATCGACCGTACGCCGGTCGAGGGCCTCTACCTCAACGCTGGCTGGTGCTACGGCGGCTTCAAGGCCGTGCCGGCCGCCGGCCACTGCCTCGCTCACCTGATCGCCCGCGACGAACCCCATCCGGTCGCCGCCGCCTATCGACTCGACCGTTTCGCCACCGGGCGGACGATCGACGAGAAGGGCATGGGCGCGCAGCCGAACCTCCACTGAGAGCCCATCGCCATGCGCATCGCCTGCCCCTTTTGCGGACCGCGCGGCGTCGACGAATTCGCCTATCTGGGCGACGCGACCGTCAAGCGGCCGAACGCCGACGCGCCGGACGCGCTGCCGGCCTTCGTCGAATATGTCTACCTGCGCGACAATCCGGCCGGCCTGCACCGGGAGCTCTGGCAGCACGCGCTCGGCTGTCAGTCCTGGCTGGTCGTGACCCGCAACGTCCGCACGCATGTGATTGATCAGGTCGAGGCCGCCCGCGACGTCGCCGCCGCGCGGTCCTCGGAGGCCGAGTGATGTCCCAGTCGAACCGTCTCGCCGCCGGCGGCCTGATCGATCGCGCCTCCAGCATCGGCTTCACCTTCGACGGGCGGCGCTACGCCGGCCATCCGGGCGACACGCTGGCTTCGGCGCTGCTCGCCAACGGCGTGAAGCTCGTCGGCCGCTCGTTCAAATATCATCGTCCGCGGGGGGTGCTGACCGCAGGCTCCGAGGAGCCGAACGCGCTGGTCGAGCTGCGCTCCGGCGCGCGCCGCGAGCCGAACGCCAAGGCGACGGTGGCCGAGCTCTATGACGGCCTCGAGGCGACCAGCCAGAACCGCTGGCCCTCGCTCGCCTTCGACCTGATGGCGGTGAACCAGCTGGCCTCGCCGGTCTTCGTCGCCGGCTTCTACTACAAGACCTTCATGTGGCCGGCGAAGTTCTGGGAGAAGCTGTACGAGCCGATGATCCGCCGCGCTGCGGGCCTCGGTCGGCTCTCCGGAGAGGCCGACCCGGATTCCTACGAGAAGATCACCGCGCACTGCGACGTGCTGGTGATCGGCAGCGGCCCCGCCGGTCTTGCGGCCGCCCTTGCCGCAGGCCGGTCCGGCGCCCGGGTGATCCTGGCGGAAGAGGATTTCGCGCTTGGCGGCCGGTTGAACTCGGACCGTCGGCTGATCGGCGACAAGACCTCTGCGGCCTGGGCGGCGGAAGCCGTGGCGGAGCTCGAAAGCCTCCCTGAGGTGACCGTGCTGCGCCGCACGCCCGTGGTGGGCGTCTACGACGACGGCGTCTACGCCGCCCTGGAGCGCGTTTCCGATCACATGCGCGAGCCAGGCGCGCATCAGCCGCGCCAGCGGCTGTGGCGCATCGTGGCCAAGCGTTCGGTCCTCGCAGCCGGCGCGCTCGAGCGGCCGATCCCGTTCGGAGGCAACGACACGCCGGGCGTCATGCTCGCGAGCGCGGTCCGGACCTATCTCAACCGCTTCGGCGTCGCGCCCGGCAAGCGCGCCGTGGTCTACGCCAACAATGACGACGCCGCCGCCACGATCGCGGACCTCGCCGCGGCCGGCTGCGAGGTCGTCGCGGTGGTCGACGCACGCGGCGACGCTCCGGCGCTGCATGCGGCCGCTCGGGCCGCGCGCGCCTCGCTGGTCTTCGGCGGCGCGATCGCCCGCGCCTATGGCGGCCGGTCGCTCAAGGGCTGCGAGATCGTCGACGGCCGCGGCGGCGGCTTCAAGGTCGCCTGCGACCTGATCGCGGTCTCCGGCGGGTGGAACCCGTCGATCCAGCTCACCACCCATCTCAGCGCCAGGCCGGTGTGGGACGATCGTCTCGCGGCCTTCCTTCCGGGCGCCCGGCCGGTCGGGATGGAGGTCGCCGGCGCCGCCGAGGGCGCGTATGGGCTTGGTGACGCTCTCGCGGCGGGCTTCAGGGCCGGCGCGGCGGCCGCCGAAGCCTGCGGGTTCGCCGCCGGCGCCGTCGACGTTCCCGCCACGGATCAGGAGCCGGGCGACACGCACGGCCGCGGTCCCTGGCGCTCGCCGGTGAAGCGCGGCAAGGCCTTCGTCGATTTCCAGAACGACGTCACCGTCTCCGACGTCGAGCTTGCGGCGCGCGAGGGCTTCAAGTCCGTCGAACACCTCAAGCGCTACACGACCCTCGGCATGGCGACGGACCAGGGCCGCACCTCCAACGTGCTCGGGCTCGCCCTGATGGCGGAGATCACCGGCCGCTCAATCCCCGAGACCGGCATCACCGCCGCCCGTGCGCCGTTCACGCCGGTCGCGATCGGGGCGCTCGCGGGCGCCCACCGGCACAAGGAGTTCCGCCCCACGCGTCTGCCGCCCTCGCATTTCTGGGCCGAGGAGCAGGGCGCGGTGTTCACCGAAACCGGCCAGTGGATGCGCGCGGCCTATTTCCCGCGGCCGGGCGAGAAGGACTGGTTCGAGAGCGCGGTGCGCGAGGTCACGACGGTGCGCACCGCGGTCGGCGTCTACGACGCCTCGACGCTCGGCAAGATCGACATCCAGGGCGCCGACGCCGGCGTGTTTCTGGACCGCGTCTACGTCAACGCGTTCTCCTCGCTCGCTGTCGGCAAGGCTCGCTACGGCCTGATGCTGCGCGAGGATGGCGTCGCCATGGATGACGGCACCACGACCCGGCTGGGCGAGACGCATTATTACATGACGACCACCACGGCGAACGCCGGCGGCGTCATGCGCCATCTCGAACTCTGCAAGCAGTGGCTCTGGCCCGAGCTCGACGTTCACTTCTCCTCCGTCACTGACCAGTGGGCGCAGTACGCCATAGCGGGGCCGCGCTCCCGCGAGGTCGTGGCCGCGCTGGTGGACGAAGGCTTCGACGTCTCCAATGAGGCGCTGCCCTATATGGGCGCCAGGGAGCTGACGGTGTGCGGCGGCGTCAAGGCGCGGCTGTTCCGGCTCTCCTTCTCGGGCGAGCTCGCCTATGAGCTCGCGGTTCCGGCGCGCTATGGCGACGCCATGATCCGCGCGATCATCAAGGCCGGCGAACCGTTCGGCATCTGCCCCTACGGGGCCGAGGCGCTCGCCATCATGCGCATCGAGAAGGGCCACGCCGCCGGTCCCGAGCTCAACGGCAACACCACCGCGGCCGATCTCGGCATGGGCAAGATGCTGTCGAAGAAGAAGGACTTCATCGGCCGCACCATGTCGGGCCGCGAGGCCTTCCTGGATCCGGAGCGGCCGTCGCTGGTCGGCTTCCGTCCCGTCGACCGCTCCGCACGGCTGCGTTCCGGCGCCCATTTCGTGCCGCGCGGCGAGACGCCGAGCGCCGCGAACGATCAAGGCTACATGACCTCCACGGCCTATTCGCCCAGCAACGGCCACTGGATCGGCCTCGGCTTCCTGGCCCGCGGGCCGGAGCGGATGGGCGAGATCGTCCGGGCCTATGATCCGGTGCGCGGCGGCGACGTCGAAGTCGAGGTGGTTTCTCCCGTGTTCGTCGATCCCGAAGGAGCCCGTCTCCGTGGCTGAGACCCTTGTCGCCCGCTCCGCGCTCCGCGCCCACGTCGCGCCGCCGGCCGCGCCGGCCGGGGCGCCGGGCTTCACCCTGCGCGAGGTTCCCGATCTGACCCTCGCCTCGGTCGCCGCTCTCAAGGGCCGCGAGGCCGAACTGGCGGAGGCCGTGAGGGCGGCCTATGGCCTCGATCTGCCGCAGGGACCCAAGCGCGTCGCCTCCGGTCCGGTCGCGTTCGTCGGGGCCGGCCCCGGCAAATGGCTCGCCGTGTCTTCCGCGGCGACGGACTTCTCCGCCCTGCCGGCGGCGGTGGCCGACCAGTCGGACGGCCGCTCCGCCTTCCGTCTCGCCGGACCGAAGGCCCGCGAGACGCTGGCGACGCTGATCCAGGTCGACCTTCACCCCCGCGCGTTCGGGGCGGGCGACGTGGCTCTCACCCACGCCGCCTCGATCGCTGTCACGCTCTGGCAGCTCGACGACGAGCCGAGCTACGAGATCCTGATGTTCCGCACCTACGCGGCCACGCTGTGGCGGTGGATCGTGGAGGCCGGGCGGTCGCGCGGGGTCGAGGCGCGTCTCGCCGGCTGACGATTTCGAGGGTGCGGCGCCGACGGGCTTGGGGTTTGCGAGCGGCTTCGCTAGCGTGGCCATCGGTTTCCTGGGGAAAGGTCCGATGTCCGACAGGGTCGCCAAGATGCAGGGCGCGAAGCGCGCGGATCGGTCCGAGCCGCCGCTGAGCGTCGTCGCGTCGGACGACGAGCCTTACGTCACGGGCTCGGGAGCGCCGGCGCCCGCCGAGCGGCGCACGCTTGAGCAGGCCATCGGCCTGCAGATCAGACACCACCGCAAGCAGATGGGCCTCACGGTCGCGGAGCTCGCGGCCGCGGCGAGCGTCTCGACCGGAATGCTCTCGAAGATCGAGAACGGCCAGATATCGCCGTCCCTGACGACGCTGCAGACGCTCGCGACTGCGCTCAACATGCCCATCAGCCTGCTCTTCTCGGAGTTCGAGGAGCGTCGGGACTGCTCCTACGTTCCGGCCGGGCAGGGCGTCGTCATCCAGCGCCGCGGCACGAAGGTCGGGCACAAGTACGAACTGCTGGGTCACATGCTGGGCGGGAAGGTCGCGGTCGAGCCGTACCTCATCACGCTGACGGAGGACGCGGCCCCCTATACGGCCTTCCAGCACGAGGGAACCGAGCTGATCTACATGCTGAGCGGCGAGGTGATCTATGCCCACGCCGGCAACAGCTATCACCTGAAATCAGGCGATTCGCTGCTGTTCGACTCCGGCGCCCCCCACGGGCCGGAGCGGCTGGTGGTCAAGCCCATGACCTATCTCTCGATCATCATGTACGAGAAGGACTGAGGGCGCCCTAGCGTCGCTCCGGATGGGCCGGCCCGGCGTCGCCCTCAAAAGTTTCTTGAGAAGAATTATTTTTTCCAGAACGTTGACGGCGCGGGCGCCGCTCGATAGCTTCCGATCACGCCCTTACGGGCCCTTTTCCTTGAGATCGGAGCCCCGCGCCCATGTGCGGCATCGTCGGATTATTCCTGAAGGACAAGTCGCTCGAGCCGAAGCTTGGCGAGATGCTGAGCTCGATGCTGGATGTGATGTGCGACCGCGGACCGGATTCGGCCGGCTTCGCCGTCTACGGCGCCGGCGAGGCTGGACGTGTGAAGCTCACCCTGCGCGGCCCCGAGGGCTACGACTTCGCAGCGCTTGCGGAGAAGCTTGGTTCGGACGTCCGCCTCACGGAGCGCGCCACGCACGCGGTTCTGTCGGTACCGGAAGCGTCCGAGGCTGACGTCCGCGCCTCGATCGCGAAGCTGGCGCCGGAGGTCACCGTCGTCGGCGCCGGCGCCCGGATGGAGCTCTACAAGGAAGTCGGGCTTCCGACCGACGTCGCGAACCGCTTCAAGCTCGCGGAGATGTCCGGCACGCACGGCATCGGCCACACCCGCATGGCCACCGAGAGCGCGGTCACGACCAATGGCGCGCACCCGTTCTCGACCGGCGCCGACCAGTGCCTCGTGCACAATGGTTCGCTGTCGAACCATCGCGGCGTCCGCCGCAATCTCGAGCGCGAAGGCGTCAAGATCCAGACGGACAACGACAGCGAAGTCGCGGCCGGTTACCTGACCGCCCGGATGGCGAAGGGCCGCAGCCTCGGTGAGGCGCTGGAGGACTCGCTGAACGATCTGGACGGCTTCTACACCTTCGTGGTCGGCACCGAGACCGGTTTCGGCGTGCTGCGCGATCCGATCGCCTGCAAGCCCGCCGTGATGGCTGAGACCGACGAATACGTCGCCTTCGGCTCCGAGTACCGCGCGCTCGCCAACCTGCCGGGCATCGAGAACGCCAAGGTCTGGGAGCCCGAGCCGGCCAAGGTCTATTTCTGGGAACGTGCGGCCGCCTGAGAGCAGCCAAAGAGGGGAGGCCGTCTCATGAACGCAGGCGCGCAGAGCAACGCCTTTGACTTGTCGCACTCCACGGTGCGCGAACTGAACGCCGCGCTGCATGGGCTGAAGCAGGGGTCCAACGCCCTGTTCTGGCGCATCGCGCATCCCGGGGGGCTTCATGCGATCGCGGCCGGCGTCGACGCGCCGGTCACGATCGAGATCGACGGGCCCGTCGGCTACTATTGCGGCGGCATGAACAAGCAGGCCACGATCCTGATCAAGGGATCGGCCGGGGTCGGCGTCGCCGAGAACATGATGTCCGGCCTCGTCCATGTCGAAGGCGACGCCAGCCAGGCGGCGGGCGCGACCGCGCATGGCGGCGCGCTGATCATCGACGGCAACGCGGCCGCGCGCTGCGGCATCTCGATGAAGGGCATCGACATCGTCGTGAAGGGCTCGGTCGGCCACATGTCCGCCTTCATGGCCCAGGCCGGCACGCTCACCGTGTTCGGCGACGCCGGCGAGGCGCTCGGCGACTCCATCTACGAGGCGCGGCTCTATGTGCGCGGCTCGGTGACGAGCCTCGGCGCAGACTGCATCGAGAAGGAGATGCGCGACGAGCACAAGCAGCAGCTCTTCGAGCGCTTCAAGCTTGCGGGCGTCGACGGCCAGATCGATCCGTCGGAGTTCAAGCGCTACGGCTCGGCGCGAAACCTCTATCATTTCCACGTCGACAACGCGTCGAACTACTGAGGGCGACATGAACGAGCACGTCAAAGCCCCCGCCGCGCCGCGCACGCTGCCGCGTGAATCCGCGACCTTCGACGCCTACACCCTGTCGGAGATCCGTCGCGCCGCCGCGACCGGCATCTACGACATCCGCGGCGCCGGCGCGAAGCGCAAGGTCCCGCATTTCGACGACCTGCTGTTCCTGGGCGCGTCGATCTCGCGCTATCCGCTCGAGGGTTATCGCGAGCGCTGTGGAACCGACGTCGTGCTCGGCACGCGTTTCGCGAAGAAGCCGATCGAGCTCAAGATCCCGATCACGATCGCGGGCATGAGCTTCGGCTCCCTGTCGGGCCCCGCCAAGGAAGCGCTTGGCCGCGGCGCGTCGCAGATGGGCACCTCCACCACCACCGGCGACGGCGGCATGACGCAGGAGGAGCGCGGGCACTCGAAGACGCTCGTCTACCAATACCTGCCGTCCCGCTATGGCATGAACCCGGACGACATCCGCAAGGCGGATGCGATCGAGGTCGTCATCGGCCAGGGCGCGAAGCCCGGCGGCGGCGGCATGCTGCTCGGCCAGAAGATCTCGCCCCGCGTCGCGAAGATGCGCACGCTGCCCGAGGGCATCGACCAGCGCTCCGCCTGCCGTCATCCGGACTGGACCGGTCCGGACGACCTCGAGATCAAGATCGAGGAACTGCGCGAGATCACCGACTGGGAGAAGCCGATCTACGTGAAGGTCGGCGCTTCGCGGCCCTATTACGACACCGCGCTCGCGGTTAAGGCCGGCGCCGACGTCGTGGTCGTGGACGGCATGCAGGGCGGCACGGCCGCGACGCAGGAAGTGTTCATCGAGAACGTCGGCATCCCGACCCTCGCCTGCATCCGCAACGCCGTGAAGGCGCTTCAGGACCTCGGCATGCATCGCAAGGTGCAACTCATCGTCTCCGGCGGCATCCGCAACGGCGCCGACGTCGCGAAGGCGCTGGCGCTTGGCGCCGACGCGGTCGCGATCGGCACCGCGGCCCTGGTGGCGCTCGGCGACAACGACCCGAAGTGGGAGAGCGAATACGAGGCCCTGGGCACCCGCGCCGGCGCGTATGACGACTGGCACGAGGGGCGCGATCCCGCGGGCATCACCACGCAGGACGCGGAGCTCATGAAGCGGCTCGATCCCGTGATGGCCGGCCGCAGGCTCGCCAACTACCTCGCCGTGATGACGCTCGAGGCGCAGACCATCGCGCGCGCCTGCGGCAAGAGCCATGTCCACAACCTCGAGCCCGAGGATCTCGTGGCGCTGACGCTTGAGTCCGCCGCGATGGCGCAGGTCCCGCTCGCCGGAACCAGCTGGGTGCCGGGCCAGGACGGGCGCTTCTGAACGCAGAATAGAAGGAGGCCCGCCGCCGCAGTCCCGGGGGGCCTCCCCCTCCGGCGGATGGCGCCTCCCGCAGCGAACGAGAGGAGACGGTCGTGAACGCACATGTCGGGACAATCGGGGGAACTGGGGTGGCTGTCGATCTTGAAGAGACCGCGCGCGACCGCGGAATAAAGTACTTTTTGATCTCCTATACGGACCTGTTCGGCGCGCAGCGCGCCAAGCTGGTGCCGACGGCGGCGATCGGCTCCATGCAGCGGAGCGGCGCCGGCTTCGCGGGCTTCGCGACATGGCTCGACATGACGCCCGCGGACGCGGATCTGTTCGCCAAGCCCGATCCGGCGAGCCTGATCCAGCTGCCCTGGAAGCCGGAGGTCGGCTGGCTCGCGGCGGACCTCTGGATGAACGGCAAGGAGGTCGAGCACGCTCCCCGCAACACGCTGAAGCGCCTGATGGCGCGCGGCCGGGAGATGGGCTTCCAGATGAAGTCCGGCGTGGAGTGCGAGTTCTTCCTGACCAATGCGGACGGCTCCGCGATCAGCGACGGCGCCGACACCCAGGACAAGCCCTGCTACGACCAGCTCGCACTGATGCGCCGCTACGAGGTCATCACCGAGATCTGCGACGCGATGCTGGCGCTGGGCTGGAAGCCCTACCAGAACGATCATGAGGACGCGAACGGCCAGTTCGAGATGAACTGGGCTTTCGACGACGCCCTCGCGACCGCCGACAAGCACTCCTTCTTCAAGTACATGACGAAGTCCATCGCCGAGAAGCACGGTCTTCGGGCGACCTTCATGCCGAAGCCCTTCGTGAACCTCACGGGCAGCGGCTGCCACGCCCACGTCTCGCTGTGGAACGAGGGCACGGCGATGTTCGAGGACGACGGCGGCGAGCTCGGCGTGTCGCAGCTCGGCTACCACTTCATCGGCGGCCTTATGCACAACGCGGCCGCGATCTGCGCGATCACCAATCCGACGGTGAACTCTTACAAGCGCATCAACGCGCCGCGGACCGTCTCGGGCGCGACCTGGGCCCCGAACACCGTGAGCTACACGGGCAACAACCGCACCCACATGATCCGCATTCCGGATCCGGGCCGGTTCGAGTTCCGGCTGCCCGACGGCGCGGCCAATCCGTATCTGCTGCAGGCCGCGCTGCTCGCCGCCGGCATCGACGGGATCGAGAACAAGCGCGACCCGGGCGAGCGCAGCGACGTCAACATGTACACCGAGGGCCACCTCTGCACGAACGGCAAGGCGCTGCCGCTCAACCTCCTGGACGCGCTGCGCGAGCTCGAGTCGTCGGACGTCCTGAAGGGCGCGCTCGGCGAGGAGTTCGTCACCGCCTACGTCAAGCTGAAGACGCAGGAGTGGAACGCCTATGCCCGTCATCTGACGCAGTGGGAGCGCGACAACACGCTCGACTGCTGAGCCAGACTCTCCCCGAGCCCTCCCCTCGGCTCCCGCGCCGCGCCAGGCCTTCGCTTGGCGCGGCCTTTTTTCGGCTGGAGGCCGATCCTCGAGGCGGTCGAGGCTTGTGCGCCCTGCCTAAAACCGGATCACGGCGGCTGACGAAATAGGCGCCCGCCGCGTTCCGGGCGACGGGGCCCCCGCCGCCGGGGGCGGCGGCCGCAACCATCGGCCGTCTCCGGAGCGCCTTCGGTTCGGCCTCACTTTCTGCTGATCAGTCGAGGCCAGAGAACAACCCCGGGCTCATCGAGCGGCGGGCGGCGACAGGGCCGAGTCCGCATGTCCTTATATTGAGCCGACGAGAATATGGATCCGTCAATGCGCCAGGATTCGACGCTTACGATCCAGAGGTAACTTGAAATTAGGGAATTGAGACACGGCTATAGTTTGTTCCCCTCTTCGCGCGCTTCGGCTTCTCATCGCTGTGGCAAAAAAGCATCGATACTTGACAAGCAGGGTCGAGCCTAAAAATCAGGCTAGACTTTCAGGTGGCGCGGCCGGATTTTTACACTCAACCGACTGCGCGTACTGATGAATCGGGGAACTCAGATGAACAAATTCGCCGGGCTTGCAATCAAGACGCTGATGGGCGTCGCGGCCGGATCGATGATCGTGAGCTCGGCCTCCGCGGCTGACCTCTCCATGCCGGAGCCGGTGGTGGAAGCCTCCGTGACCCCGAACTGGGACCTGGCTTTCGGCGTCGCCGCCGTCACGAACTATGTGTTCCGCGGCATCACGCAGTCCAAGAACAACCCGGCCGTCCAGGGCTACGCCGAACTGCAGGCGTTCGACTGGGTCTATGCGGGCGTGTGGATGTCGAGCGTCGACTTCTCCACCCGGTACGGCCTCTCGGACCCGTCGGCGGAAGTCGACATCTACGGCGGCATCCGTCACAGCTGGGACTGGTTCTCGCTCGACGTCGGCGGCCTGTACTACTGGTACCCGGGCGAGAAGGGCCCGGCTCGCGAGACGGACTACTGGGAAATCTTCGCCAAGCCGTCCTTCACCTTCGGCGGCCTGACGCTCGGCCCGACCATCTACTGGACCAGCGACTTCATCAACACCAAGGCTAACGCCACCTACCTGTCGGGCGTCGCCAAGTACTCCTTCGCCGTCGACACCATGCCGGACCTCGGCTTCTACGTGTCCGGCGAGTTCGGCAAGCAGTGGGTCGAGCGCACGCGCTACAACGCCGGCATCGACTACCTGACCTGGAACGCGGGCGGCGGCGTGACCTACAAGGCCGCGACCCTCGACCTGCGCTACAGCAGCACCGACATGAAGAAGCGCGAGTGCACCCCGGCGGGCTTCGGCCTCAAGAACTGGTGCGGCGATCTCTTCGTCGCCAAGCTCGCCTTCGACACGTCCTTCAACAAGCTGAAGTGATCGGGCCCCGCATCTAGCGGGTCAGACGAACAGAAACGCCGCGCTCCCAAGAGCGCGGCGTTTTCGTTTGCGGTGTCCGCCGACGCCCCGGCGCTGCGCCTCTCAGCGCCTTCGCGCGGCTGAGAGCTTCGCGTTCTCAGAGACCCGTCGCGTCCCGCCCCCGCCGCCAGAGCTCGACCAGCGGGACTGCGGCCTTGGCGAACATTTGCAGCGGGTGCGTGGGGAAGGCGATGTCGTCGAAAGCGCTGCGGCCTTCCGGACGGCCGAGCATCTGGAGCGCGATCTTCCGGCCGAAATGCGTGGCCCGCGAAACGCCGGTGCCGCAATAGCCCATCGCGTAATGCACGCCCTCCGGTGAGCGCCCGAGATGCGGAAACTCGTCGAACGTGTAGCCGATCCGCCCGGTCCAGCCATGCGTCACCGCCACGTCCTCCAGATAGGGGAAGACGCGCAACAGGTCGCGCGCGAGGTGGCGGTAGGCGGCTGACGAGTTCTCGCGGGCGAGGTGGCTCGCGCGGCCGCCCCAGATCAGCCGGTTCTCGCCCGGCGCGGGTCGGAAGTAATAGAAGACGCGGTTGGACTCGCCGTAGACCCGCCGTGTCGGCGTCGCCCGGTCGAAGAGCGCCTGCGGGACCGGGCCGGTTGCGATCTGCGCCGAGACGACGGGTACGATCCGCCTGTCGAAATGCGCGCCGACGCCCTGGGTGTAGCCATTGGTGGCGATCAGCACGTCGCGCGCGCGGATTTCGGCGCCGTCGATGCGCACCCGGAAGTGATCCGCCTCGGCGGAGACGGCCCGCACCGCCGTGTCGCCACGCACCACCGCGCCGGCTTCCGTCACGCGCCGCATGAGCCCGGCATGGTAGCGGCCGGGGTGCAGGTTCGCGTCCATCGGCAGCAGCGACCCGCCGTGAAAGACGCCTGTCCCGATCTCCCGGCTCTGCGCCGCCCGGGGCACCATCTCGAAGTCGACCCCGGCAAGTCGGGCGAGATCTTCCATGTCCTGCGCCATCGCGTCGTAATGCGCCGGGCGGACCGCGCCGCGGAAGCGCCCGCAGCGCATGAAGCCGCAGTCGATCTTCTCCTCCGCGATCAGCGTCTCGATGCCGTCGAGCATCGCGACGCCCTCGCGCAATAACGCGGCCGCCTTCCGCTCGCCCTTCATGGCGATGAGGTCGCGGACGCGGAATTTCTGGTTGCCGCTGCCGACCTGTCCGCCGTTGCGGGTGCTGGCGCCGAATCCCGGGACACCTGCGTCGACCACGAGGGTGCGCCGGCCGGCCCGGGCCAGAACGAGCGCCGCGGAGAGGCCGGTGAAGCCGGCGCCGACGATCAGCACGTCGGTTCGCTCCGGCGGCTCAGGCCACGGACCGGCGTCAGGCGGCGCTGCGTCCCACCAGTAAGGCGCAGGGGCGAAGCTCGCCGGCTTTCCGGCGGCGAGCTCGCGCAGGGAGATCTGAGGTCCGGAGGCCATGGTCGACGCCGGCTCCTTCTGGCGGCCCGTCGTCCCTGCTGCATAGCCGCGCCCCCGGCTCGACGCCACGGGCGTCGTCTTGATCGCACGACAGGGCTCCACTAGTCGGTAGGAGCCAAAAGAGGCGGGCTCAACGTAAGTCCGCCCGAAAGCGGGAGGCAGGGATGAAGCGCGGATCAGGGGTCCGGACGAGCCGCCGCGAACTTCTGCTCGGCGGCCTTTGCCTCTGCTGCCTGCCGCGGACGGGCTTCGCGGCCGAGTCGGTCGGCGTCCAGGAGATCGAGACCGGCGTTTTCGTCAGGCGCGGCCTCGACGTCGACGCCGCGCCCGGCAACGCGGATGCGATCGCCAATATCGGCTTCGTGATCGGCCGGGACGCGGTCCTCGTGACCGACTCCGGCGGCAGCCTCGCGGACGGCCGATGGCTGCGTGACCAGATCCGCCAGAAGACCGACCGGCCGATCCGGCACGTGGTCCTGAGCCACGTTCATCCCGACCACAGCTTCGGCGCCTGCGCCTTCCTCGACGACGAGCCGGACTTCATCGGCCATTCAAGGCTGAAGGCGGCGCTCGGATCGCGCGGCGAGTTCTACCGGAGCAAGCTCGCGGAGACGCTGGGAGACGCGAATGTCGGTCCGGTGGTCATGCCGACGCGCGAGATCGGGCCGGACGGCGGGGAGGTCGATCTCGGCGGCCGCAGGCTCTCCTTCAGGGCGCACGCGACGGCGCATACCGATTGCGATCTGTCGATGATGGATAGCGCGTCGGGCCTGCTGTTCCCGGCGGACCTGCTGTTCGTGAAGCGCGTGCCCTCGCTCGACGGCAGCCTGCTCGGCTGGCTGAAGGAGCTCGACGGGCTGGAGGCGCTCAGCGCCAGGACCATCGTCCCGGGCCATGGGCCGGTGGCGGTGAAGCCCGACGCTTTCGGGGAGCTCCGCCGCTACCTCACCGTCCTGCGCGACCAGACCCGCAAGGCGATCAAGGACGGAAAGGCGATCGACGAGGCGATCGAGACGGTCGGCGTCTCGGAGAAGGACAACTGGACGTTGTTCGCCGACTACAACAGCCGCAACGTCACGCAGGCCTACAAGGAACTTGAGTGGGAATAGCCCGGCGCTTGCGACGCGAGGCCGACCCCGGCCGGGCGCGGCAGTAAAGCGCCGTGGCGCTCCCAAGGGGACTCGAACCCCTGTTTTCGCCGTGAGAGGGCGACGTCCTAGACCGCTAGACGATGGGAGCTTCGCGGGAGGCGCATCCTATAGCGACCCTTTCGAGCCGCATCAAGCGAGGCGGGCCAAAATTCCGCCGTCAACGCAGCGGCGGCGCCGACGGGCCGCCTGGCGTGACCTCCAGGCGACCGGTCTCCGCGAGGGAGCTCGCGTCGAGGACGTGGATCGTCGTGCGGCCTTCCGCCTCGGTCGTGACGATGATCCGGCCATCGTCGACGGCGGTCGAGACCACCCTCGCGCCCGCAGGGATCGAGAGCGAGCCGGCGGTCGGTCCGGCCGCAACGGGGCTGGACTTGACGAGCCGGTAGGCGATCACCGACATGACGGACACAAAGCAGAAGCCCATCGTGAGGGCGCCGATCAGCGTCAGGGTCCGCAGGCGGCGGTAGACACGCTGGATCCGCGGATCTTCGTCGTCCGCCATCTCGTTGAGCGACGGGCCCTGGGAGCCGATCTGCGCCGTCATGTCCGTACCGTCCTTTGAAGCCGTCGGCGTCGACCCCGACCGTCTCCGCGTCGTCGTCGCGGAAAGTCGGGACGTCGGTGAGCGGCTCGACCGATTTCTGGCTGCGCGGTTGCCGGAATTTTCCCGAGCGAGGCTGCAGGCCCTGATGCGCCAGGGCGCGGTGCGCTCGGGCGGGCGGACGCTAGAGGACCCTGCCGGAAGGGTCAACGCGGGCGAGATCGTCATAGAACTGCCGCCGCCCGAGCCTGCGGAGCCGATCGGCCAGAACATTCCGCTCGTCGTCGTGCATGAGGACGAGCATCTCATCGTGATCGACAAGCCCGCCGGGCTGGTGGTGCATCCGGCGGCGGGGCATGCCGACGGCACGCTGGTGAACGCGCTCATCGCGCATTGCGGCGCGAGCCTCTCCGGCGTCGGAGGCGTGGCGCGGCCGGGCATCGTGCACCGGCTCGACAAGGACACCAGCGGGCTTCTGGTGGTCGCCAAGAACGACGTCGCGCATCGTTTCCTGAGCGCGCAGTTCGCCGATCATGGGCGCACCGGGCCGTTGCGTCGCGCCTATCTGGCGCTTGTCTGGGGAATCCCGTCCCGGCCGCGCGGCACCGTCGACGCTCCGCTCGGGCGCAGCGCGCGCAATCGCGAGAAGATCGCGGTCCGGTCGGACGGCCGTGAAGCGATCACCCACTGGGACACGCTCGAGCGCTTTCCGGCCTCGGACGCGGCGTTGGTGGAATGCCGGCTGGAGACAGGGCGCACGCACCAGATCCGGGTGCATATGACGTCGATCGGCCATCCGCTTCTGGGGGATGACGTCTACGGCGCCGGGCACCGCTCGAAGGCGTCCCGCCTGAGCGAGCCCGCGGCGGCCGCATTGGCCCGGCTCGGCCGCCAGGCGCTGCACGCCGCTGAACTCGGCTTCGTTCATCCCGCAACGCGGGAGGCGCTCGAGTTCACCAGTCCGCCCCCGCCCGATTTCGCAGATTTGCTTCGCGAGCTGGGAACGCCAGAGCGCTGAAAGTCTTTACGTTATGCAAGCAGCCTCACGCGCACGTGTTGCGAAGGCATGCATTTTTGCACGACAGCGTGATGTGTAACGACGAGCATCGCGCATGCGAAATGCGGTATAAGAACCGCGTGGTCGGCTAGACAGCGGCCGCGAGCCGGGCCTGCCGGAGGAGCGGGGGCCCAGATCCAGGAGGCGCATATGGCTTCAGCAGCACTCCCAATACTCGTCAGCGACGGCGGCCTGAGCCGCTACCTGGACGAGATCCGCAAGTTTCCGATGCTCGAGCCGCAGGAAGAGTACATGCTCGCCAAGCGGTGGCGCGAGCATGGCGACCGCGATGCGGCCCACCGGCTCGTCACCAGCCATCTTCGGCTCGTGGCCAAGATCGCCATGGGCTACCGCGGCTATGGCCTGCCGATCGGCGAAGTCGTGTCCGAGGGCAATGTCGGCCTGATGCAGGCGGTGAAGCGCTTCGAGCCCGAGAAGGGCTTCCGGCTGGCCACTTACGCGATGTGGTGGATCCGGGCGTCGATCCAGGAATACATCCTGCGTTCCTGGTCGCTCGTGAAGATGGGCACCACGGCGAACCAGAAGAAGCTGTTCTTCAACCTGCGCAAGGCCAAGAGCCAGATCTCGGCCCTCGACGAGGGCGATTTGCGGCCCGATCAGGTGAAGCAGATCGCCACCAAGCTCGGCGTGACCGAGACCGACGTCGTCGACATGAACCGCCGTCTCGGCGGCGACGCTTCGCTGAACGCGCCGCTGCGCGAGGACGAGGGTTCGTCCGAGTGGCAGGACTGGCTCGTCGACGACAGCGAGAGCCAGGAGGCGCGGCTCGCCGAGAGCCAGGAGCTCGACAATCGCCGCACGGCGTTGTCAGGCGCGCTCAAGGTGCTGAACGACCGCGAGCGCCGGATCTTCGAGGCGCGGCGCCTGGCGGACGATCCTCTGACTCTCGAGGAATTGTCCGGCGAGTTCGGCGTCAGCCGCGAACGCGTGCGGCAGATCGAGGTCCGGGCCTTCGAGAAGGTCCAGGCGGCGGTCCGCAAGAACGTCGCGGCGATCGAGGCCGGCATGCACGCCTGAACCGGCAAGACCGGAATGACGGAGCCGCGCGGGAAACCGCGCGGCTTTTTTGTTTGAGCTCAAGGTCGGCTGCCGGCCGGCGACCTTTCGCCAAGCGCTCACGGGGCGCGACCGGGCTGCCGATCGAGGCCGGATCATGCATGAGGGCATGATTGCCCTGCGCCGTGGCCCGTGCGCCTTGCCTCTGCGGCCGCGATCCTCTAGCAAACCGAGGGAGGACCCCGGCTCTCCAGAGCCGGGGTTTTTTTCGTCCGGAACGGGACGCGGAAGGACTTTCTTTTATGGCGAACGTCGTCGTGGTCGGCGCCCAGTGGGGCGACGAAGGCAAGGGCAAGATCGTCGACTGGCTGTCCGAGAAGGCGGAAGTCGTCGTTCGTTTCCAGGGAGGCCACAATGCTGGCCATACCCTTGTCATCGATGGGGTGACTTACAAGCTGAGCCTGCTGCCCTCGGGCGTGGTGCGCTCGGGCAAGCTCTCCGTCATCGGCAACGGCGTGGTGGTCGATCCCCACGCGCTCGCGACCGAGATCGAACGTCTGCGCGAGCAGGGCGTGGCGCTTACGCCCGAGAACCTGAAGGTCGCCGACAACGCGACGCTCATCCTGTCGCTGCACCGCGAGCTCGACGCTCTGCGCGAGGGCTCGAACGAGGGCACCCGCATCGGCACGACGAAGCGGGGCATCGGCCCGGCCTATGAGGACAAGGTCGGCCGCCGCGCGATCCGGCTTCGGGACCTCGCCAACCTGCCGACCCTTCGCCCGAAGATCGAGCGCCTGCTCACCCACCACAACGCGCTCAGGCGCGGCTTCGGCCTGCCCGAGTTCACGGTGGAGACGATCTATGAGGAGCTCGCCTCCGCGGCTCCGAAGGTGCTGCCCTATGTGGCGGCGACCTGGGAGATCCTCGACGAGCGTCGCCGCGCCGGCGACCGCATCCTGTTCGAGGGCGCGCAGGGCGCTCTCCTCGACGTGGACCACGGCACCTACCCGTTCGTGACGTCGTCCAACACTGTGGCCGGGCAGGCCGCGACCGGCTCGGGCGTGGGCCCCGGCGCGATCGGCTACGTGCTCGGCATCGCCAAGGCCTATACGACCCGCGTGGGGGAGGGGCCGTTCCCGACGGAGCTGACGGATGAGATCGGCCGCAGGCTCGGCGAGCGCGGTCACGAGTTCGGGACCGTCACCGGTCGCCCCCGCCGCTGCGGCTGGCTCGACGCGGTCGCGCTTCGACAGACGGCGCGGATCTCCGGCATCTCCGGCATCGCGCTGACGAAGCTCGACGTTCTCGACGGGCTCGACGAGATCAAGGTCTGCGTCGGCTACCGGCTCGACGGCGTGGAGATTCACCGTCTGCCGGCCAGCCAGGGCGCTCAGGCGCGGATCGAGCCGATCTACGAGACCATCGAGGGCTGGCAGGGCACGACCGCCGGCGCGCGGTCCTGGGCGCAGCTTCCGGCGCAGGCCATCAAATATGTCCGGCGCGTGGAAGAGCTGATCGGATGCCCGATCGCGCTGGTCTCCACTTCCCCGGAAAGAGCCGACACGATACTGGTCGCCGATCCGTTCGAAGACTGAGAAAACCTTAGGCCGGCGTGTCTTTCGCGCCATCGACGCGGGCCGGCCGCTGACGTATGTCGAGGCTATGGCCGACTATTTCCCAGTTCTGTCGCGCGCCGTCGCGGGGCTCGAGAACAACACCGGCGAGGCGCGCCGCGCGGTCTATGAACGCGCGCGCGCCGCGATCGTGCGGCAATTGCGGGCGATCGACCCGCCGCTCTCCGAGGAAGACATCGCGCGCGAGCGCATGCAGCTCGAGGAGGCGATCCGCAAGGTCGAGGCGGGCGCGGCCCCGCCGGCGCAGTCCACGCCTCCGCAGCAGGCGGAGCCGCGAGCCGGCGCCGCGCCGGCGAAACCGGCGGAAAAGCCGGCTCCGGTCAAAACTGCTCCGGCGGCGGCTAACGAAGCGGCCGGACCTGCAGCCGCGGATCAGCGGAAGCGGCCCCCGGCTGCGCCGTCGCGTCCCGCCAAGCGCGCCGACGGCCGCCCGATCGTCCGCGTGGCCGGCGAGACGTCGAGGAGCGACCGCGGAGGGCGGTCGCGCATGCTGGCGGGGGGCATCGCTCTCGCCGCGATCATCATCGTTGGCGGGCTTTTCGCCGGCCGCTCCCAGATCGCGGCTCTGTTCGGCGGAAGCTCCGAGCCCGCGACCGAGGCCGCGGCGCCGAAGCCCGAAGCCGAAACCAAATCGGCCGACGCGCAGCAGAAGGCGGACGATCGCCTGCCCCAGGAAGGCGCCGAGCCCGAGCGGCAGGCGGCGCAGGAGGCGCCTCAGCAGCAGCAGCCCGAGGCGGCGCCCGCCGCGGCGCCCTCGGCGGCGCAGCCCGGCGCTCCGGCGGGGGCGTCTTCGGAGCCCGGTCCGCTCGTGGCGCAGCGCGCCACCCTCTATGAGGAAGGCCCCAACCAGCAGTCGGGCGAGGCCGTGCCGGGCACGGTGGTCTGGCGGACCGAGTCCGTGAGCGGCGGCCAGAATCAGCCTCTCGAGACCGCGATACGGGGCGACGTCGACATTCCGGCCCGCAAGGTCCGCGCGACCGTCATCATCCGGCGCAACATGGATGCGACGCTTCCGGCGAGCCACACCATCGAGCTGCAGTTCAAGCTGCCGGAGGACTTCCCGAACGCGGGCATCACCAATGTTCCGGGCGTTCTGATGAAGGCCGACGAATCCGCCCGGGGCGCCGCCGTGTCGGGCCTGTCGGTCCGCGTCACCAACGGTTTCTTCCTCATCGGCCTGTCGAACCTGGAGACGGAGCGCTCGGTCAACGAGCAGCTGCTGCGTGACCGCGGCTGGGTCGACATCCCGATCCTCTATGACAATGGCCGTCGCGCGGTGCTGACGCTCGAGAAGGGCGTTCCGGGCACGCAGGCTTTCAACGACGCCTTCGCGGCCTGGGGCGCGGCTCCGGCGGCCGCGGCGCAGCCGGCGGAACAGTAACGGAGCCGGTCGCCGTCGGCAGGTCGCGGATCTTCCGGCGGCTCGCTGATCGGCAGACTGGCGGCGATCGAAAAAAGGGCGGAGCCAAGCTCCGCCCTTTTTTCGTTGGATCAACGCTGAGCGGTCAGACCCGGACCTCAGCCGCGCCCATCGGGTGGCGCTCGACCAGAGCGCGGCGCAGCTTCTCGAGCGCGCGGTTCTCGATCTGCCTGACGCGTTCCTTGGAGATTCCCAGACGCTCGCCAAGAGCCTCGAGCGTCACCGCGTTCTCCGCCAGGCGGCGGGCGCGGACGATCTTGAGCTCGCGCTCGTTGAGCACGTCGAGCGCCCCCCGAAGCCACGTCACGCGGCGTTCAGTGTCGATGCTCTCGCCCACGGTCTCGTCCGGGAGGGGTGCGGTGTCGACGAGGAAGTCCATCCGCTCGGACGAGGAGTTCGGGTCGCTGTCGATCATCGGGGCGTTGAGCGACATGTCCGGGCCCGACAGCCGGGAATCCATCAGCGCGACGTCCTGGGGGGAGACGCCGACGGCTTCGGCGATCTTGCTGTGGAGCGCCCCCGGAACCATCGTCTCGCCGTTCTTGCCGAGCCGCGCGCGCAGCCGGCGCAGATTGAAGAACAGGGCCTTCTGGGCGGAGCTGGTGCCGCCGCGAACGATCGACCAGTTCCGCAGTATGTGATCCTGGATGGCGGCCCGGATCCACCAGGTCGCGTATGTGGAGAAGCGCACCTCGCGCTCCGGCTCGAACCGCGCCGCGGCCTCGAGAAGGCCCACATGCCCCTCCTGAATCAGGTCGGGCATCGGCAGGCCGTAATGCCTGAAGCGGGCGGCGATCGCGATCACCAGACGCATATGAGCCGCGGCGAGGCGGTGCAGCGCCTGCTCGTCGCCCTCATCCTTCCAGAGGACGGCCAGATCGTGCTCTTCATCGCGCTCTAGAAACGGCGCCTCCATGGCGGCTCGGACGAAACGGCGACGAACACCGGCCATTTGGGACATCCCGACACTCCCCATGCGACCGTCTTTGGCGACGGCTTTCGGAAGCTGAAACGCCCCAAGGCCGAAAATGGACGCGCCCGATCTGGGATTAGTGTTCACGGTTTCGTGAACTGCCCGCTGTCCCCCTTGTCCGGGCCGAGGGCCCCGCCAGCGCTCGCGTCAAGAGCCCCAACGAAAAAGGCCCGGCGAGAGCCGGGCCTTTCGTGATGGTGGAACCTGTGCGGATCAGGCCGCCTCGTCCTGCGCCTCGGCCTCCGCCTCGTCGGCGCGACCCCGGCGCGGGCCCTTGGCGAGCTGCGCCTCGATCAGCTTCTGGGCCTCGACGTCCGAAAGCTTCTGGACCGCCGCCACTTCCCGCATCATGCGGTCGAGGGCGGACTCATAGAGCTGGCGCTCGCTATAGGACTGCTCGGGCTGGGTGTCGGCTCGGAACAGGTCGCGGACGACTTCGGCGATCGCGATCAGGTCCCCGGAATTGATCTTCGCCTCGTACTCCTGGGCGCGGCGGCTCCACATGGTCTTCTTCACGCGGGCGCGGCCGGTCAGCGTCTCGAGGGCGCTGGCTACCAGCTGGTCGTCCGAAAGCTTGCGCATGCCCGCCGAAGAAACCTTCGCCACCGGAACGCGCAGAGTCATCTTGTCCTTCTCGAAGCTGATGACGAACAGCTCGAGCGTATGACCAGCGATGACCTGTTCCTCGATCGCGACGATCTGGCCGACGCCGTGGGACGGGTAAACCACATGCTCCAACGGCTTGAAGCCATGCCGACTCTGTGACGTCTTCTTGGTGGTCATCCTGCTTCGCACTCCGTCACGTGCCGACGCGCCGCGCCAGCGCTTCACTTGGTCGGGCGAGCGCCCGCCAACGCGTCCAAGAGCGACCGTTCGCGGCCTTGCCGGCAACGCTCGCCTCTGTCAGAAAAACGACATCGCGCGCCCGCAGACGCTACCAACGTCTGGTCAGCCGAGTTCTCGGATTGGCGGAAAGTTCGCCTTGGCTGGCGACGTGGCGCGCTCGTTTGACTGGCCCGTAACGTAGCACGAACCGGCGCGAAAATCAATGAAGTAGACGCACGGGGGCAACAGTGCCGCCCCGGCTACGCCGTCCGCGAACCGCGGCTCAGTCGCCCTGGCCGGGCTCCGGCGAGAAGTACTTCTCAAGCTTGCCCTCGACCCCGTCGAACTCCTTGGCGTCGGCGGGCGGGTCGCGCTTGATGGTCACGTTCGGCCAGCTGCGCGCATAATCCCCGTTAAGCTTGACCCAGGATTCCAGGCCCGGCTCCGTGTCCGGCTTGATCGCCTCGGCGGGGCATTCCGGCTCGCAGACGCCGCAATCGATGCATTCGTCGGGATGGATGACGAGCATGTTCTCGCCTTCGTAGAAGCAGTCCACCGGACAGACCTCCACGCAATCCATGTACTTGCAGCGAATGCAATTATCGGTGACCACATAGGTCATCGGCGTCTCCTTGCTCGCACACGACGTAGCGAAGCCGCGGAAGCTGCGCAAGCGTCAGGCTGCGGAGCCGCTACGCTTGCGGGTCGGAGCTACGGGCCGGGCTCGTCGTCCGGACCGGTCGGAGCGGCGGCTTCGTCGCGGAAGCCCGTCCCATCCGCCACGTTCGGGGACAGGTCGTCATAGAGGGTGCGCGCTTCCGTCGCGGGCCCCCGACGGACGCCGAGCGCCGCCACGCGAAGCACGCGCACGGTCTGCTCGAGCGCCACGGTGAGCACGTCGCCGGTCCGCACCGCCCGCCCGGCGGACACGACTCGGTGGCCGTTGATCCGCACATAGCCTGACTGCGCCAGACGCGCGGCGAGCGCCCGGGTCTTGGTCACCCGGGCTCGCCAGAGCCAGACGTCGATGCGCGTGCGCGCCGCGGCGTCCGGCTCGTCGGCCAAAGCGTCAGGCGTCCTTGTCGCCGTCGCGGTCCTTGCCGCGCGGCCCACGCTCGAGCTGCGCCTTGAGCGCGGCCAGCTTGGCGAACGGCGAATCCGGATCCGGAGCGCGCTCCGGCCGGCGCGCGGGGGCCGCGTTCACGGCAGCGCCTGCGCCACGCGGGCCGCGATCCTCGCGTCGATCGCCGCGGGGGCGGTCCGGTCGGCCGCCGTCACGGCGCGGTCGGCCGGAATCGCCCTTGCCCGCCTTGTCCCGCTCGCCGCCGAAGCGCGGCCGGTCGCCGCCGCCGGAGCGCTCCTCCCGGCGGGGCTGGCCTTCGCGCCCGCGCCGTCCGGCGCCCGGTTCGGCGCGCCCGCCCTGAGCGCGCGGCTCGCGTCCCCGGCCGGGCCGCTCGCGACGGCCATGGCCCGCGGGGCGCCACACCTCGATCATCTCCGGCTCGACGGCGACCGCGCTTTCGAGCACGGGCTCGGGGGCGAGGTCGGCCTCGGTCTCGGCGGCGGCCTCCGCCAGGCTCCGGGCGCTGTCAGCGTCAAGCTCCGGCTCGACGGGAGCATTGTCTTCGAAGGCCTCTTCGACTTCGGGCTCGATCTCGTCGGACGCCGCAGCGTCAACGATCGAGGGGGCCGCCTCGGCGGCGTCGAACACGGGCTGCTCATCGGCGACGGCGGTGTCCTCGGACTCGGCCGCCTCGGCGCCGGGCGCATCATCCACCACGGCCTCGTCGACCGCAGGGCCGGCGGCGCCTTCGACCGACAGATCCGGCGCGCTGACGTCCGGGGCCGACGCTTCCACGGTCTCGGCCACGTCGGAGGCTTCGCTGGCGCCGGCCGGCGCCTCCGTCTCCGCATCCGGCGTCTGTGCGGCGGCCGCGGCAGGCGGCGTCGCCGCCGGCGGCTTCGGCCGGCGCTCCATGCGGTAGCCGAGCGAACGGAGGATTTCCGCGAAGTCTTCGCCAGAGCAGCCGGCGAGCGAGGTCATCGCCACCGTCACGGTGAAGCCATTGCCGTCCGTGGCGCCCGCCGGCGGCGTTCCGGGCTGGCCGGGCTTCCAGGCGATCGCCGGGCGGATGAGGTCGGCGAGGCGCTCCAGGATGTCGACCCGGATGGCGCGCTGCCCGCACACCCGGTAGCCGAGCGCGCGATAGAGCCCCTTCTCGATCGCGGGATCGACCGGGATGGTGGTCCGCCCGGCCGACGCGAGATGCGCGACGTCGTCGACCCGCGCATCGGTGGCCGCGCTGTGGGACAGGCTCCACAGCTGCGCGGCCAGCGCGCGGGGCGCAGGCTTCATCAGCGTGGGCATGTAGACGTGGTGGGCGCCGAACCGGACGCCGTGCCGGCGCAGAGCCGCGCGCGCCGCCTGATCGAGGCTCTTGAGCTCCTCGGCGACGCGTGCGCGATCGAGGACGCCGAGGTCTTCCACCAGCTGGTAGGCGACCCCGCGCGCGACGCCGGTGACGTCTTCCGCGGTCTCGATCGCGATGAGCGGGCCGAGCAGCTTGTTGACGTGGGCGCGGATCCAGAGGTCGAGGCGCTTCTCGACCTGCTCCCGCGCTCCGCCGGTGAGCTGGTCGTCGGCCAGCACCCGGATCCGCGGCTGCAGCGTCTTCTCGCCCTTCACGAGGCGACCGACCAGCTCACCGAGCCAGCGCACCGCGCCGTCGGCCGCGAGCACGACGTCGCCGTCGGCCGCGTTGGCGAAGCGGCCGGCGCGCGCCTCGATCTCGCCGGCGAGGGCCTTCGAGGCGGCCGCGCGCAGCGCCTTGCCCTCCACCCCCTCGGCGGAGCTGTCCGGAGCGAACTGGAACCCGGCGAGGCGTCCCACATGGTGGCCTTCGACCAGCACGTCGCCGTCCTTGTTGATCTCGGCCTCGAGCATGTCCTTTTCCCTCAGGCGGCGCATGAGAACGCTGGTGCGTCGGTCGACGAAACGTTGAGCTAGCCGTTCGTGGAGCGCGTCGGAGAGCCGGTCTTCGACCGCGCGCGTCACGCCCTGCCAATGTTCCGGATCGTCCAGCCAATCCGCGCGATTAGCCACGAACGTCCATGTGCGGACATGGGCGATCCGGGCCGAAAGTGTGTCGATGTCCCCGTCTGCGCGGTCGGTCTGCGACACGTGCCGCGCGAACCAGTCGGTCGGGACCTTACCCGGCCGGGCGAGAAAACCATAGAGGTCAGCGAGAAGTTCCGTGTGTTGGGCCGGCGCGATCTTGCGGTAATCCGGCACCTGGCAGACGTCCCAGAGGAGCCGGATCTGCTGCTCGCCGCGGGCCGCCTCCCGCGTGACCGGATCGCGGGCGAGGTGCATGAGCGCCCGCAGATCGTCCGCGTCGGGGGCGCGGGTCAGTCCGGCCTCGGCTGGCGGACGCGAAAGGCTGTCGATCAGGCCGCCGACGCTGCGGAAGTCGAGCCGCGCGTTGCGCCACTGCAGCACCTTGACGCTCTCGAAGCTGTGGCTCTCGAGCTTCTCGGCGAGTTCGGGCTCGAAGCCGGGGCAGCGGCCGGTGGTGCCGAAGGTGCCGTCGCGGAGATGGCGTCCCGCCCGGCCGGCGATCTGGGCCATTTCCGCAGGGTTCAGCCGGCGGAACTGGTGGCCGTCGAACTTGCGGTCGCCCGCGAAGGCGACATGGTCGACGTCGAGATTGAGCCCCATGCCGATCGCGTCGGTGGCGACGAGATAATCGACGTCGCCGGCCTGATACATGGCGACCTGGGCGTTGCGGGTGCGCGGCGACAGCGCCCCGAGCACGACCGCGGCGCCGCCGCGCTGCCGGCGGATCAGCTCCGCGATCGCATAGACCTCCTCGGCCGAGAAGGCGACGATGGCGCTGCGCGGGGGCAGGCGCGTGAGCTTCCGTTCGCCCGCGAAGGTGAGTTGCGACAGCCGCGGCCGGCCGATGACGTTCGCGCCCGGCAGCAGCTTCTCGACCAGCGGCCGCATGGTGGCGGCGCCGAGCATCAGCGTCTCGTACCGGCCCCGCAGATTGAGCATCCGGTCCGTGAACACATGGCCCCGGTCGAAATCGGCGCAGAGCTGGATCTCGTCCAGCGCCACGAAATCGACGTCGAGGTCGCGCGGCATCGCCTCGACGGTCGAGACCCAGAACCGGGCGCCGGGCGGCTTGATCTTCTCTTCGCCCGTGACGAGCGCGACCTTGTCCACGCCGACTTTCTCGGAGAGCCGGCCGTAGACCTCGCGCGCGAGCAGCCGCAGCGGCAGGCCGATCAGGCCGGAGCCGTGCGCCGCCATGCGCTCGATGGCCAGATGGGTCTTGCCGGTGTTGGTCGGCCCAAGCACCGCGGTCACGCCGCGGCCTCGCGCCGGCGCGAGGATTTCTGACGCTGCCGCAGGAGCGAGCGTCGCGGGATCGGTCATTCAGAACCCTTTAACCGGTCGTCCGGAGCGGCCGAAGCCGCAAAATGGGAACGGCCCCTGAACGAAGCGCGGCCGAATCGGCGATCCGCGGCGAATTCCTGATTCGTTCCAGCGCCTTGAGCCTGCCCGCGCCAACGTCGCGGGTGAGGCGTCGTCCTGCGGCTCAGAGGCTGGTTCCCTTGCCGCCGGACGCCTGGGTCTCACCGGCGTCCACCACGAACGAGGTCGCCGTGATCACCGCCTTGCCGAGTTGCGTCCGCACGGAGATCTTCCACGGCAGCAAGGCGCGTGTGCCGGCGACGGGGGCGAGCCACACCTCCATGTCCTTGTTGTTTTCCATGAAGGTGGTCTGGGACCGGCCGGGCTTGTGCCCGGAGATCGCCTTGTAGCTCGCCTTGCAGACGATCAGCTTGCCGTCATAGGAGCCCTTGACGGCCGGATCGGCGACCGCGGTTTCGGTGCGGTCATAGCGCAGCGCCACGTCGAAACGCTGCCGCCCGTCGAACACCGGCAGCGTCCGGTCGCACGAGGCGGGCGCCAGCAGATCGCCCGATCCGGCGACCGGCATGACGAGCGCGCTCAGCGGATCCACGATCCCCCGCTTGTCGGTGTCCGTCACCGGGATGGTGTCTTTGGTCTTCGGCGGCGGCTCCACCGACATCTGGCGCACGGCGCCCCCCGCGAGCGCGAAGCGGATGATCTGCCCCTTGTTGTTCGCGCGGGTGTTGAGCGCATAGGCGGTCGGCGTGACGCGAGCGTTCTCGACCCCGCCGCGGGAGGTCGCGGCGCCCCTGCCGCCTGTGAAGAACTTCACCAGGCCCGTCATGCGGACGCTCAGGTTCATGTCGTAGGACGAGCGGCCCACCCCGGCCTGCATGGTGGCGGTGCCGATGTCGAATCCGGCCAGCGTCATGGCGTAGCGCGCGCGGATGCGGGTCTCTCCCGGCCCGGCGGTTTCGGCCATGAGCGGCGAGGTCGCGGTCAGGGTCGCCAGTGCGAGACCCAGAGCGACGCTCGATAGGGGCCGCCGGGCGGCCTTGAACGTGGTTTTCATGAGCGGAGAATCTCGATGCGCCGGCGCGCCAGGCTGATCTGCGACGCGCTCATCCCTGGAGAACGTCCATCCGCCCCTGTACTTAAGCAGAATTCCGATTTTTGTGAGGCTTGGCGGCAAATCGGATCGGAGGCCATATCGCTCGCGCGTGATTCGTCGGCTCGAACGTCCTGATCCTTGACGCACCGGACGGCCGCGTCTATAGCAGCGCCTCCTTTTCCAGGCTCGCGGCGCAGCCCGGACCTCGCGTCCGAAGCCTTCGCTCGGGCCTTTGATCGTTGCAGGAGCAGAGCCCATGTCGCGGCGTTGCGAACTCACTGGCAAGGCCGTGCTCTCGGGGCACAAGGTCAGCCACTCGAACCACAAGACCAAGCGCACCTTCCGGCCGAACCTCCTCCAGGTCTCGCTGCTGTCGGAAGCGCTCGGCCGCTCCGTGCGGCTCAAGGTTTCGGCCCATGCGCTGCGGTCGGTCGAGCATCGCGGCGGCCTCGACGCCTTCCTGACCAAGGCTGCGGACATCCAGCTGAGCCAGGGCGCGCGCGAGCTGAAGCGGAAGATCGCCAAGGCCGGCGAGCAGCCGGTCGAGCGGGCGGCTTCCTGACGCTCCTGCGCGGCTGGGTTCTCGGCCCGGCCGTGACGACCATGCGGAACCTGGCGCCTGCGATCGCGGCGATGACTCTGGTCGTCGTCGCTTCGAACATCCTCGTCCAGCATCCGGTGACGGCCTTCGGCCTCGCCGACAAGCTGACTTGGGGCGCCTTCGCGTATCCGGTCGCTTTCCTGGTCACCGATCTCACCAATCGCCGGTTCGGCCCGTCGGGCGCGCGCCGCGTCGTGTATTGCGGCTTCGCGATCGCGGTCGGTCTTTCGATCTGGCTCGCCACGCCGCGGATCGCCGTCGCCTCCGCGGCCGCCTTCCTGATCGGCCAGTTGCTCGACGTCAGCGTTTTCGCGCAGCTGCGCCGCCAGAAATGGTGGCGGGCGCCGCTGTTCGCGAGTCTCGCCGGGTCGGCGGTCGACACTGTTCTGTTCTTCACGCTCGCTTTCGCTGGCGTCGCGAGCATGTCGGGGCCGACCGCGCTGCTCGGGAGCGCGTTCGTCGCGCCGCTCTGGGCCAATCTTGCGGCGTTCGACTTCCTCGTGAAGGCGCTCGCGGCGGGGGCGTTGCTTGCGCCCTACGGCGTGCTCATGAACGCGATCCGGCCGCTCGAAACGGCCCCGGCCGCGCGTTGACCGAAATGCTCGGACATCGTCAGCCGCCTGTGTCGCGGCCATCCGTGAAGGCCGTATCCCCTGCGCTCCCGGCGCTGCGGGTCCGGGCTTCTCCTAAGGTCGGCCTCGATACCGGACAGCGCGCAGGGCATAATCGCCGTTCATCTCACATCCGTCGCTCGATCACGGGAAGGATGCAGTCCAGCGTCCGTCGCCGTCGAAGACTTGCGCCGGGAGCTGATCGGGCCCGCCTATCGCCCGACGCCGAAAGGGGCGCCAAACTTCTTCTGAACGAAGGATAGTAGTTTCCCTAAATCCAGAAGAACTATCCGTCGTCCGACGTAATCCTATGCGAACGTGACTGGCTGTCGCATAGTCAAACCCAACCCCCCGTGTATTTTCCGCCGCCAAGAAGCGCTTTGGAGGAAACAATGGCGAGACGCCCCGGTCGCAATTTTCTGTTCGTCCCTGGTCCGACCAACGTGCCGGAGCGCGTGCTGCGCGCCATGATGGTCTCCCAGGAAGATCATCGCTCGCCGATCTTCCCTGAGCTGACCAAGCCGCTCTTCGAGGGCCTGAAGAAGGTCTTCAAGACCAAGGACGGCCAGGTCTTCATCTTCCCGTCCTCCGGCACCGGCGGCTGGGAAGCCGCGCTCGCCAACACGCTCGCGCCCGGCGACAAGGTGCTGACGGCCCGCTTCGGCCAGTTCAGCCACCTTTGGACCGACATGGCCATGCGGCTCGGTCTGGACGTCCAGGTCCAGGAAGAGGAGTGGGGCACCGGCGCCCATGAGGAGAAGATCGAGGAGGCCCTCGTCGCCGACAAGGCGCACGAGATCAAGGCCGTCATGGTGGTCCACAACGAGACCGCGACGGGCGTGACCTCCAACATCGCCGCGATCCGCAAGGCGATGGACGCCGCCGGCCATCCGGCGCTGCTGTTCGTCGACTCGGTGTCCGGCCTCGGCTCGATCGACTTCCGTTTCGACGAGTGGAAGGTCGATCTCGCGGTTTCGGGCTCGCAGAAGGGCCTGATGCTGCCGGCCGGCCTCGGCTTCGTGTGCGTCAGCCAGAAGGCGCTCGCCGTCCGCAAGAACGCGGGCCTGAACAGGGTCTATTTCGACTTCCAGGACCACATCAACACCAATCCTGGCGGCTACTTCCCCTACACTCCGGCCACCAACCTGCTGCACGGCCTGCGTGAGTCGCTCGCCTGCATCGAGGAGGAGGGGCTCGAGAACATCTTCCATCGCCACCACGTGCTGGCCTCGGCCACGCGCGCGGCGGTCGACGCCTGGGGCCTCAAGCTCTGCGCCAAGAGCCCGCGCTGGCACTCCGACACGGTCAGCGCGATCCTCGCGCCGGAAGGCGTCGACGCCGCGAAGATCATCTCGCACGCCTATAACCGCTACAACCTCGCGCTCGGCGCCGGCCTGTCGAAGGTCGCCGGCAAGGTGTTCCGCATCGGCCACATCGGCGATCTCAACGAGCTCATGCTGCTCGGCGCGATCTCTGGCGCCGAGATGTCGATGCTCGACAACGGCGTGAAGATCGAGGCCGGCTCGGGCGTGGCGGCGGCGCAGCAGTATCTGCGCCAGAACCCGATCGAGAAGCAGGAAGCCACCCCCAAGGCGGCGTAATTCCGTGTCGTGACCGGCGGGACGGGCCGAAAGGCCTGTCCCGACCGGCTCGCGCGCGATATGCCGTGTTGCTCAAGCGGCCAGCGGAAGACGCCCTCCGTTAAAGCCGCGAAATGGGGGTCTCCATGACGCACAAGATCGTCTTTCTCGACCGCGAGAGCCTGGACGCCAACGTCCGCGCTCCGAACTTTCCGCACGAGTACAAAGAGTACGAGTCGACTTGGACGCCCGACGAGATCGTCGAGCGCCTGAAGGACGCCGACATCGCGATCATCAACAAGGTGCCGATGCGCGCCGATACGCTGAAGCAGCTTCCCAATCTGAAGCTGATCGCGGTCGCGGCGACCGGCACGGACGTGGTCGACAAGGCCCAGGCCAAGGCCCAGGGCATCACGGTCTCGAACATCCGCGGCTACGCGTTCAACACCGTTCCTGAGCACGTCATCGCGCTGCTGTTCGCGCTGCGGCGCTCGATCGTGCCTTACGCGCAGTCGGTGAAGCGCGGCGACTGGAACAAGTCGAGCCAGTTCTGCTACTTCGATTATCCGATCTACGACATCGCGGGCTCCACGCTCGGCATCGTCGGCTATGGCGCTCTCGGCAAGTCGATCGCCAAGCGCGCTGAAGCGCTCGGCATGAAGGTCCTGCCCTACGACGTCTTCCCGCAGGAAGGCCTTGTGGATTTCGAGACCGTGCTGACGCAGTCCGACGCGATCACGATCCATGTGCCGCTGACGCCCGATACCAAGAACATGTTCGGGGAAGAGCAGTTCCGGAAGATGAAGAAGCACGCGCTTCTCATCAACACGGCGCGCGGCGGCCTGGTCGACGAGGCGGCGCTGCTCGAGGCGCTGAAGTCGGGCGAGATCGGGGGCGCGGGCTTCGACGTGGTGGCGCAGGAGCCCCCGAAGGACGGCAACATCCTGTGCGAGGCCGATCTGCCGAACCTGATCGTGACGCCGCACGTCGCATGGGCGTCCAAGGAGGCGATGCAGATCCTCGCCGACCAGCTCATCGACAACGTCGAGAACTTCGTCGCGGGCAAGCCGTCGAACGTCGTGGAGTGAGGCCGTCGCCTCGGTCAGCGTAGCTCGAGCCTTCCTGGCTTGACGCCCTCAGGCCTCGTCGGCCTGAGGAACAGGAGGGTGGCCGTCTACGGCCTCCCTCGCTCGACGAGGCCCGAGGGACGCGTCTCGAAGCACATGGCGGCCTCGGATCGAGGCCAGCAAGAAAACGAGCCCAAGCGCGGGCGACAGGGAAAAACATGACCAAGAAGCTGCTTTTCCAATTCGACACGGACCCCGCGCCGAGCGTCTTCGACACCGTCGTCGGCTATGACGGCGGCGCCGATCACATCGCCGGTTATGGCGGCGTGACGCCGGAGAACGTCGGCGCCTATGTCGACGGCACGATCTACACGCGCGGCGGCGCCGAGAAGAAGTCGACGGCGATCTTCGTCGGCGGCGGCGACATGACCGCCGGCGAGGCGGTGTTCGACGCGGTCAAGAAGCGCTTCTTCGGTCCGTTCCGCGTCTCCGTGATGCTTGATTCGAACGGCTCGAACACGACGGCCGCGGCCGGCGTGGCGCTCGTCGTGAAGTCGGCCGGCGGCGACATCAAGGGCAAGCGCGCGGTGGTTCTCGCCGGCACCGGCCCGGTCGGCATGCGCTCCGCCGTCATGCTCGGCAAGGAAGGCGCGACCGTCGCCATCACGGGCCGCGACCAGGCCAAGACCCAGAAGGCCGCCGACGCCATCGAGCAGCGCTTCGGCGTGAAGGTCGAGGCGATCGAGGCCAAGGACGAGACGTCGCGTCGCAAGGCGATCGAGGGCGCCAACCTGGTGTTCTCCGCCGGCGCGATCGGTTTCGAGCTGCTCTCCGAGGAAGCCTGGAAGTCCGAGTCCTCGATCGAGATCATGGCGGACTACAACGCCCAGCCCCCGATGGGCCTCGGCGGCATCGACGCCATGGACAAGGCCAAGGAGCGCCACGGCAAGATCATCTACGGCGCGCTCGGCCTCGGCGGGCTCAAGCTGAAGCTGCACCGCACCCTGATCGGCAAGCTGTTCGAGTCGACCGAGCAGTCGTTCGACGCCGACGAGATCTACGCCCTCGCCAAGGAAATGGCGTGATGGCGAAGGAGCAGGCGCTCGGCGTCTTCCTCGACGAGCTGGCGAGCGAGCAGCCGACGCCTGGCGGCGGCGGCGCCGCCGGCCTCTCGGGGGCGATGGGCGCGGCGCTTGTGTCGATGGTCTGCAACCTGACCATCGGCAAGCCGAAATACGCGGAGGTCGAGGACGAGCTGAAGCGCGTCCTCGCCCAGGCGGAGGATCTGCGCGCCAAGCTCACGGACGCGATCGCCGACGACGTCGTGGCCTTTGACGCCGTGATGGCTGCCTACGGGCTGCCGCGCGGCACGGAGGAGGAGAAGGCGGCGCGCAGCGAGAAGATCCAGGCCGCGCTCAAGTCGGCGACGGACGTTCCGCTCGAATGCGTGCGTCTGTGCGACGAGGTGATCCGGCTCGCCGAGATCGCGGCCGAGAAGGGCAACGTCAACGTCGTCAGCGACGCGGGCGTAGCCGTTCAGGCGGCCTATGCGGGGCTCACCAGCGCCGCCCTCAACGTCCGCGTCAACGCGCGGTCCATCAAGGACCGCGAGTTCGCAGAGGGTCGGCTGAACGAACTCGAGGCGCTGCTCCGCGATGCGCGCGCCATGACGGAGAAGACGTACGAGGTCGTCAAGAACAAGCTCGGCTGACCCGCAACGAGCCCGCCGCCAAAACGACGGCTGAGGAGGCTGCCATGGACGTTCACGAGTACCAGGCCAAGGAGTTGCTCGCGAGCTTCGGCGTTGCGGTCCCCAAGGGGGCCGTGGCGTTCAGCCCAGACCAGGCCGTCTACGCCGCCACCGAACTCGGCGGCTCACACTGGGCCGTGAAGGCTCAGATCCACGCCGGCGCGCGCGGCAAGGCCGGCGGGGTGAAGCTCTGCCGGACCTATAACGAGGTGCGGGACGCCGCCCGGTCCATGCTCGGCAAGCGGCTGGTCACGGCCCAGACCGGGCCCGAGGGCAAGCCTGTCCAGCGCGTCTATGTCGAGGTCGCGGACCCGTTCGAGCGCGAGCTCTATCTCGGCTATGTGCTCGACCGGAAGGCCGAGCGCGTGCGCGTCATCGCCTCGGCGAATGGCGGGATGGAGGTCGAGGAGATCGCGCAGAAGGACCCGGACTCGCTGATCCAGGTGGTGGTCGAACCCGCCGTCGGCCTGCAGCAGTTCGAGGCGCGCGAGATCGCGTTCCGGCTCGGCCTCAACATCAGGCAGGTCTCGGCGGCCGTGAAGGTGATCATGAACGCCTACAGGGCGTTCCGCGACACCGACGGCATCATGCTGGAGATCAACCCGCTGGTGGTGACGCCCGACGATCGGGTGCTGGCGCTCGACGCCAAGATGTCGTTCGACGACAACGCGCTTTTCCGGCGGCCCGGCGTCGCGGACATGCACGACGCCTCGCAGAGCGATCCTCGCGAGGCGCAGGCGGCCGAGCACAACCTGAACTACATCGGCCTCGAAGGCGAGATCGGCTGCATCGTCAACGGCGCCGGCCTCGCGATGGCGACGATGGACATGATCAAGCACGCAGGCGGCGAGCCTGCGAACTTCCTCGACGTCGGCGGCGGCGCCAGCCCTGACCGGGTCGCGACCGCCTTCCGGCTCGTCCTGTCGGACAAGAACGTCAAGGCGATCCTGGTCAACATCTTCGCCGGCATCAACCGCTGCGACTGGGTCGCGCAGGGCGTCATCCAGGCCGCCAAGGAGGTGAAGATCGAGGTGCCGCTGATCGTCAGGCTGGCGGGCACCAATGTCGAGGCCGGCAAGAAGATCCTCGAAGACTCCGGGCTCGACCTGATCGCCGCCGACACGCTCGCGGAGGCGGCGAAGAAGGCCGTCGACGCCTGCCACGGCGCGCAGAGCGCGGCCTGAGCGAGAGGGAGGACACGATGAGCATCCTGATCGACGAGAAGACGCCCATCATCGTCCAGGGCATCACAGGCGACAAAGGCACCTTCCACGCCAAGGAGATGCTCGAATACGGCTCCAACGTCGTCGGCGGCGTGACGCCCGGCAAGGGCGGCAGGACGCATCTCGGGCTGCCGGTGTTCAACACCGTCAAGGACGCCGTGCGCGAGACCGGCGCGACCACCTCGATCACCTTTGTGGCGCCGCCTTTCGCGGCCGACGCGATCATGGAGGCGGCCGACGCCGGGCTCAAGCTGGTCTGCTCGATCACCGACGGCATCCCGGCGCAGGACATGATGCGGGTGAAGCGCTACCTGTACCGCTATCCGAAGGAAAAGCGGACGATGGTGGTGGGTCCCAACTGCGCGGGCATCATCTCTCCGGGCAAGGCGATGCTCGGGATCATGCCCGGGCACATCTACCTGCAGGGCAAGGTCGGCGTGATCTCGCGCTCCGGCACGCTGGGCTACGAGGCCGCCAGCCAGATGAAGGCGCTCGGGATCGGGATCTCGACCTCGGTCGGCATCGGCGGCGACCCGATCAACGGCTCCTCCTTCCTCGATCACCTGGCGCTGTTCGAGCAGGACCCCGACACCGAGGCGGTGCTGATGATCGGCGAGATCGGCGGCCCGCAGGAGGCCGAAGCCTCCGCATGGATCAAACAGAACTTCTCCAAGCCTGTGATCGGCTTCGTCGCCGGCCTCACCGCGCCGAAGGGCCGCCGCATGGGCCACGCCGGCGCGATCATCTCAGCGGCCGGCGACAGCGCCGCCGAGAAGGCCGAGATCATGAAGTCCTATGGACTGACGGTCGCCCCGGATCCGGGGTCGTTCGGCACGACGGTTGCAGAGGTTCTGGCGAAGAACCGGAAGGCCGCCTGATTACCGGCTCTTCTTCCGGGCGACGGCCCGCCGTCTGCAGTCATCCGCCTCGGGCAGTTGGCGGACGCAGGCGCATGACGAAATGGACATCGTGATGGCACCCATCTCCCAGCTTGCGACGCTCGCGCCCGACGCGCCCTTTGCGCCGCCGGTGATCACCGGCACCTCGCCGGACGCGGCGACCGAAATCCTGTTCCACGCCCTGCTCGAGATCTGCCGCCGCCATGAGCCGGACCTGGAGCCGGTGCTGAAGGGCGAGGCCGACATCTCGCAGCTGACCCCCGAGCGCATGGGGCGGGCGCTGCAGCTGCAAGGCATCTGGTTCCGGCTGCTGTCGATCGTCGAAGAGAACACCGCCATGCGCCGGCGCCGCCATGTCGAGCGCACCCATGGCCGCGCCGAGATCAAGGGCACCTTCTCGCACGTGCTGGCGCACGCGGCGGCGTCCGGCGTGAAGCCGGCCGAGATCCACGAGATGCTCAAGAATCTCCGGATCCGGCCGACGCTCACCGCGCATCCGACGGAGACCAAGCGCGTCACCGTGCTGGAGAAGCTGCGCAAGGTCTATCTGCTGCTGCGCGAGCTCGAGCTGCCGCGCTGGACGGAGCGCGAGCGCAACGCGCTGATGGCGGATCTGAGCGACCAGATCGAGCTGATCTGGCTCACCGGCGAACTGCAGCTGGAGAAGGCGACCGTCGTCCGCGAGGTCTCCTGGGTGCTGCACTTCTTCGATGAAGCGCTGTTCGACACCCTGCCGGAGCTGCTCGATTCCCTTGAGACCTCGCTCGCCGAGTACTACCCGGACGAGCAGTTCGAGATGCCGCCTTTCTTCCAGTTCGGCTCATGGGTCGGCGGCGACCGTGACGGCAATCCGTTCGTGACCTCGGCGGAGACCCGCACCACGCTGAAGCGCAACGCCCGCGCCAGCATGCGCCGCTACCGCGCGAGGCTGAACGACCTCGCCAAGTGGCTCTCGATCACCGAGCGCACGCTGCTGACGCCGATCTCCTTCCGCAAGGAGCTGAAGGAGCGCCTCGACGCGAGCGGCGACGCCGAGGCGATCGCTGCGCGCAATCCCGGCGAGCACTTCCGTCAGTTCCTGACCTGCGTGCTGCGCAAGCTCGACGCCACGATCGAACGCAACAAGGAAGAGCCGACCGCCACGCCCGCGCCGTCCTACAAGGACGCGGATGAGCTGATCAACGACCTCAAGGCGCTGGAGCAGGGGCTGATCGACGCCGATTGCCGCTCGCTCGCGGTCCATCAGGTGCGGCCCGTCCGGCGCATGGTCGAGATCTTCCGGTTCTCGACGGTGCACCTCGACCTGCGCGAGAACTCGACCCGCACCACGAAGACGCTTCAGGAGATCTGGGCGTCGGTCGAAGGCGCGCGGCCCGAGGACGCGCCGGACGTCGATTCAAGCGAGTGGCGGGCCTGGCTGACCGCCGAGCTCTCCAAGCCCCGCGCGACGCCGCGCGAGCTCGAGCTCTCCGAGGAGGCGCGCGAGACGCTCGCCACCTTCGCGCTCGTGGCCGAGATGCGGGCCGAACTCGATCGCGAGGCGGTCGGCGCCTTCATCCTGTCGATGACGCGATCGGTCAACGACGTGCTCGGCGCCTACCTGCTCGCCAAGGAAGCCAGGATCTACCTCGACAGCCCCGGCGTCGAGATCTGCCAGCTGCCGATCGTGCCGCTGTTCGAGACGATCGAGGATCTTCGGGCGGCGCCGGCGATCATGAAGGAACTGCTCTCCATCCCGCTCGTCCGCCGCTCGGTGCGCTGGCAGGGCGGCTTCCACGAGGTGATGATCGGCTATTCGGACTCCAACAAGGACGGCGGCTACTTCGCCTCGAACTGGGAGCTCTACAAGGCGCAGGCCAAGCTCACCGAGATCGGCGAGCAGGCCGGCATCCCGATCGCCTTCTTTCATGGCCGGGGCGGCTCCGTCAGCCGCGGCGGCGCCCCGACGGCGCGCGCCATCGCGGCGCAGCCGCCAGGCTCGGTCCGCCGTCAGTACCGGGTCACCGACCAGGGCGAGGTCGTCTCGTTCAAATACTCGAACCGCGGCACCGCGGCGTTCCAGATGGAGCTCACCGCCGCCTCCGTGATGGACCACGTCCTGAACTCCGCCAAGGACGTCGATGCGGCCCGGCACGAGTTCGACGACGCCATGGAGGCGCTCTCGGGCGCGTCGCGCGCGGTCTACACGCAGCTGATCAACCACCCCGGGCTGGTCGAGTATTTCCAGAATGCGAGCCCGCTCGACGAGCTCGCGCTGCTCAACATCGGCTCGCGTCCCGCCCGCCGGTTCGGCGCGCGCACGCTGTCCGACCTGCGCGCGATTCCGTGGGTGTTCGCCTGGGCGCAGAACCGGCACATCATCACCGGCTGGTACGGCATCGGATCGGCGCTCAAGAGCTTCATCGAGGTCCGCGGCGAGACCGGCGAGGCGCTGCTTCACCGGATGTTCGAGCGCTCGAAGCCGTTCCGGCTGATCCTGGACGAGGTCGAGAAGACCCTGCGGATGGTCGATCTGTCGATCGCCCGGGAGTACTCGAAGCTGGTGCCGGACGAGACCATCCGCAACGAGATCTTCCGGATGATCGAGGCCGAATATGCGCTCACCTGCGAGATGGTGCTGCGCGTCAGCGGCGGCGGCGAGATCGCGTTTCGCTATCCGGCGTTCCGTGAGCGGCTCAACGAGCGGTTGCCGGTCATCAATCAGGTCAGCCGCGAGCAGGTCGAACTGCTGCGCCGGTTCCGAGTCGAAACCGACGAGTTCAAGCGGGACGAGACCAAGTCCGCGCTGCTGCTGTCGATCACCTGCATCGCGGTCGGGTTCGGCGCGACCGGGTGACCCGCGCCGGCGGCCGCTCCTGCGACGCAGCCGCGCAGTAGACGAAATGCCCGGCGCTTCACGCCCGGGCTAGTTCTGTTGACGAATAGGCAAATCAACCGGACCGCCGCAGAAAGTCCGGACGCAGGCGAGACGGAACGGCCAAAGATTTTGAGGAGGACCAAATGAGCTTCACCCTGATCCAGCAGGCGACCCCGCGGCTGCACCGCTCCGAACTCGCCGTGCCGGGCTCCAACCCGACCTTCATGGAGAAGTCGGCGCAGTCCAAGGCTGACGTGATCTTCCTCGACCTCGAGGACGCGGTGGCTCCCGACGACAAGGAGCAGGCGCGCAAGAACATCATCCAGGCCCTGAACGATCTCGACTGGGGCAAGAAGACGATGATGATCCGCATCAACGGCCTCGACACCCACTACATGTACCGCGACGTCGTCGACATCGTGGAGGCCTGCCCGCGCCTCGACATGATCCTGATCCCGAAGGTCGGCGTGCCGGCGGACGTCTACGCGATCGACGTGCTGGTCACGCAGATCGAGCAGGCCAAGAAGCGCGAGAAGAAGATCGGCTTCGAGGTGCTGATCGAGACCGCGCTCGGCATGGCGAATGTCGAGGCGATCGCGACCTCGTCGAAGCGCCTTGAGGCGATGTCCTTCGGCGTCGCCGACTACGCTGCCTCCTGCCGCACCCGTTCCACCGTCATCGGCGGCGTGAACCCGGACTATTCGGTGCTGACCGACAAGGACGAGGCCGGCAAGCGCGAGACGCACTGGCAGGACCCGTGGCTGTTCGCCCAGCAGCGCATGCTGGTGGCCTGCCGCGCCTATGGCCTCAGGCCCATCGACGGTCCGTTCGGCGACTTCTCCGACCCGGACGGCTACCTCTCCGCCGCCCGCCGCTGCGCGGCGGCTGGCTATGAGGGCAAGTGGGCGATCCATCCGAGCCAGATCGAGCTCGCGAACGAGGTGTTCACGCCCTCCGAGGCCGAGGTCACCAAGGCCCGCCGCATCCTCGAGGCGATGGAAGAGGCCGCCAAGGCCGGCCGCGGCGCGGTCGCGCTCGACGGCCGCCTGATCGACATCGCCTCCATCCGCATGGCCGAGGCGCTGATCAACAAGGCCGACGCGATGAAGCAGGCCGCCTGAGGCCTGAGGGACCGCCCCGGCGGTCCCGCGCACTGATCGCAGGGAAGGCGACGGCCGGAAGGTCGTCGCCTTTTTTGCGTTCCGGCTCCGCTCACGCCGCTTCGCGCTGCACCGTGGAGTGCCGGTGGCCATAGCCGAAGTAGATCGCGACGCCGATCGCCATCCAGATCAGCAGCCTGAGCCAGGTGTCGAGCGGCAGACCGGCCATCAGCGTCAGGCAGAGCAGAATGCCGATGATCGGCACGAGAGGCGCGCCCGGCGTCCGGAAGGGACGGTGAACCGTCGCCTCGGTCCGCCTCAGATAAAGCACCGCGGCGCAGACCAGTATGAACGCGAACAGCGTTCCGATGCTGACCATTTCGCCCAGGATGCTGACGGGCAGAAAACCCGCGGCCAGAGCCACCACCGAGCCCACCACGATCTGGCTGATAAAGGGCGTTCCGAACCGAGGATGGATGCGGGAGAACAGCGGCGGCAGGAGGCCGTCCGTCGACATCGTGTAGAAGATGCGCGTCTGCCCGTAGAGCAGCACGAGCATGACCGTGGTGAGGCCGGCGATCGCGCCGATCTTGATGAGGGTCGAAAACCAGCCGAGACCGATCATGTCGACGGCCTTCGCGATGGGGTCCGGCACGTTCAGCTCGGGGAACGGCACAATCCCGGTCAGCACGGCCGAAACCCCCACATAGAGCAGCGCGCACACGACGAGCGAGCCGAGGATCCCGATGGGCATGTCCCGCTGCGGTCTGATGGCTTCCTGTGCGGCGGTCGAGACGGCGTCGAAGCCGATATAGGCGAAGAACACCACCGCCGCGCCGCGGAGAACGCCGCTCCAGCCGAACTCGCCGAACTCACCCTGGTTCTCGGGCACGAAGGGCCGCCAGTGCGAGGTGTCGACATAGAAGGCGCCGATCGCCACGAAGCTGATCACCACCGCGAGCTTCACCACGACCATGATGTTGTTGACCCGGGCGGACTCCCGGGTGCCTCGCGCGAGCATGAAGGTCAGCGCCAGCACGATGAGCGCTGCAGGCAGGTTGAAGACGCCGACCGCCTCGCCGCCGTCGGCGAGCTTCACGACGGCGCCGGTCGCATTGGTCAGCTGCGGCGGCAGATGGATGCCGATGTCGCGCAGCAGGCTCACGACGTAGCCCGACCAGCCGACGGAGACTGTGGCCGCGCCCATCGCGTATTCCAGGATCAGGTCCCAGCCGATCAGCCAGGCGCAGAACTCGCCGAGAGTGGCGTAGGTGTAGGTGTAGCTCGACCCCGACACGGGCATCAGCGCTGCGAGTTCCGCGTAGCAGAGCCCGACGAACGCGCACGCGATCGCTGCGAGCACGAACGACAGAACGACGCTGGGGCCCGCATAGTTGGCGGCCGCGGTGCCGGTCAGCACGAAGATGCCCGCGCCGATGATGGCGCCGACGCCCATGGCGACGATGCTGAAAGCGCTGAGCGACCTTCTGAGACCGTGCGGGCCGCCTTCGTCGGTCCCGGCCAGGCTTTTCAGGCTCTTGCGCAGCATCAGCGTCGTCGCCATCGGCGGTTCTCCAGAGGGCCGCCGCGCGGGCGGAAAAGGGTGTCGTCCGGACGGGGCGGCTTCCTGCAGGCAGACAGCGCGCCTTTGCATCCGGGCACGCAAGCCGTGCCGGCCGCAACCCCGGGCGGCCGGCAAACCGGGCAATAAGAGAGGCTGGCGTCAAGTGAACGGCGCCGCGTCGCGCTCGCCGGCGCGCCGCTTCGAGGCCGGAGAGCGACGGAATGGCCGAACGCCCGGGTTCGCTCCATGACGGCTGGACAATCGCCGCTGCGAATCTGGAAAAAGTCGTAGAAACGCTCCGACGACGGCCACAGAGGGAGACGCGGATGGACATCGTGCTGCGCGGCGTCCGGATCGACGACGAGCGGCCGCTGGTCGACATCGGCGTGGAGAGCGGCCGGATCGTCGAGATCGCCGAAACCATCGAGGGGCGTGGCGACGAAGAGATCGAGGCGGGCGGCCGCGTGGCGTTGCCGGGGTTCGTCGAGCCGCACCTGCATCTCGAGAAGGCGTTTCTGCACCGTCGGCTCCCGGCGCGCACAGGCACGCTCGAGGAGGCGATCCGCGTCACCGGCGTCCTCAAGGCGCAGCAGGAGCGGGAAGACGTGCTGGAACGCTCCCGCCGGGTGCTGGACATGGCGGTGCGCAACGGCACGACCCTGATCCGGGCCCACCCGGACGTCGACCCGATCCAGGGACTGATCGGCGTCGAGACCGCAGTCGAGCTGCGCAAGGAGTATCAAGACCTTCTTGACCTGCAGATCGTCGCCTTTCCCCAGGAGGGCATCCTCAAGGCCGCGGGCGTCGACGATCTGATGGAGCAGGCTCTCGACATGGGCGCGGACGTCGTCGGCGGCTGCCCCTACAACGAGCTCAGCTGGGACGACACCAAGGCCCATATCGACAAGGTCTTCGACCTCGCCGCGCGCCGCGGCCTGCCGATCGACATGCATGTCGATTTCGCCGACGACGCCGATGACCGGCGGTTCGCGTCGGCGCGCTACATCGCCGAGAAGACGATCGAGACCGGGTATCAAGGTCGGGTGGCGCTTGGCCACGTCACGAGCCTCGGCGCGCTGTCGCCCGACGAGGCGAAGCCCGTCATCGACCTACTGCGCCGCGCCGACATCCACATCGTCACCTTGCCGGCGACCGACGTCTATCTCGGCGGGCGCAAGGACGAGGCCAGGCCGCGCCGCGGCCTGACGCCGGTCCGCGCGCTGCACGAGGCCGGCGTCAACGTCGCTTACTCGTCGAACAACATCCGCAACGCCTTCACGCCTTTCGGCAGGGCGGACCCGCTCCAGATCGGCAACCTGCTCGCGCACCTCGTGCAGTTCGGGACGCCCGATCAGCAGGCCGAGATACTGAAGATGGGGACCGTGAACGCCGCCCGCGTCGTCGGGGTCTCGGACGATTACGGGCTTGCGGTGGGCAAGCAGGCCGACATCGTGATCCTCGACACCCTCACGGTGGCCGACGCGCTGCTCGATCTGCCGGCGCGCTCATGGGTGCTGAAGCGCGGGCGCGTGACGGTCGTCACCACGGTCGAGAGCCGCGTCTGCCGCGGCTGCGGCGAGAACCATTCCCTGAAGGCGCCGCAAGCGGCGCCCCGCTGAACGAGGATTCGAACATGAGGAAGGGCCGCGGCCAGGAAGGCGCCGGCGCCGAACTGCGCGATCATGATGGCGAGGTTCGGGGCGGATCGGTCGGGGCAGGGCCCCTCGGTCGGAACGGCGCCCCCGCGGCCGGCGTCGTCCGGCCGCAGCTCGCGACCTCCCGCGCCGGGATGGTGACGAGCCCGCACACGCTGGCGAGCCAGGTCGGAGCCAGGGTGCTGCGGGAGGGCGGCGACGCGATCGAGGCTGCGGTCGCCATCGGGGCTGCGCTCGCGGTCACCTACCCGCACTTCTGCGGAATCGGCGGCGACGCGATCTGGATGATCGCCGACCGCGGCGGCCGCCGTGCGACCATCATGGGTATCGGCCAGGCGCCGATGCGGCTTCCCGCCCATGACGGACCGATCCCGCTGCGCGGACCCGCCTCGACCTCCTCGTCCGCCTGCGCGGTCGACGCCTGGCGGGTGGCGCTCGAGTTCTCCAAAGCCAACTGGGGCGGGCGCAGGAGCCTGGCGGAGCTCATGGAGCCTGCGATCGGCTTCGCCGAGGAGGGCTTTCCGCTGTCGCCCTCGCAGGCGTTCTGGACCGGCTTCCGCAAGTCCGACCTCCCGGATTGGCCGGGCTTCCGGAAGACGTTCCTTCCTGGCGGTGAGCCGCCGCGCGCGGGCCAGACATTCGTGCAGAAAGAGCTGGCGGAGAGCCTCAGGCTGATCGCCCGCAACGGGCCTCGTGACTTCTACGAGGGCGAACTCGCGGAGCGCCTCGCCAGGGGGCTGGCTGAGGCCGGCTCGCCGCTCACCGCGCAGGACCTGAAGGCCACGCGCGCGTCGCTCGAGGAGCCGGTCGCGCTGGACTACCGGGGCCTCACCCTGCTCGCGCCTCCGCCGCCCACGCAGGGGATCGCGACGCTCGCCATCATGGGGGTGCTCAGCCGCTTCGATCTCGCCGCGGTCGAAGAGGGAAGCGTTGAATATTACCACCTCTGCGTCGAGGCGGTGAAGCAGGCCTTCCTTGATCGCGGCCGCATCGCCGATCCGCGCGCGGTCCGTCTTCCGGACGACCTCTGGCTCGGCGCCGGCCTGCTCGACCGGAAAGCCGCCGCCATCGACCTGAACCGCGCGACGCCGTGGCCGGCGGTGTTCCGGACCGGAGACACCGTGTTCTTCGGCGCGACCGACGCCGAGGGCCGAAGCGTCAGCGTGCTCCAGAGCACCTATTTCGACTGGGGAAGCGGGGTGGTCGTGGGCGACACGGGCGTCCTCTGGCAAAATCGAGGCGCGGCCTTCAGCGCCGACCCGCGCGACCCCAACGTCATCGCGCCCGCCAAGCGGCCATTCTACACGCTCAATCCCGGCATGGCGCTCAAGGACGGCATGCCCCGCCTGATCTACGGGACGCAGGGCGCAGACGGTCAGCCGCAGACCCTCGCCGTCCTCCTGACCCGGCTGATCGACTACGGCCTCGATCCGGCCGAAGCGCTCGCGCGTCCGCGCTTCCTGCTGGGCCGCACGTTCTCGGACAGCCGCGACACATTGAAGCTGGAGGCAAGCGTGGGCCCCGCCGCCTTCGCGGCGCTCGGCCGCATGGGGCACGAGACGAGCGTCATCGACGCGAACAGCCCGCTCGCGGGGCAGGCGGGCGCGATCCTTATCGGCGACGACGGCCTGATCCAGGGCGCGCACGACCCCCGCAGCGACGGGGAGGCGGTTGGGATCTGAGGGTCGCGGCGTTCGACGCCGGCATCTCGCGGGCGCCTCCTCGGATCTGCCTCGACCGTGCGCAGCGAGCGGCCCGCTGGCCTTCTGCGCCTGTTCTGGTCGGCACGTCCTGGGGATGCTTTTGACGAGGCGGCCGCCGCGCTGTGGACGGCGTCGGGCGCCGGCCGGCCGAGGCTAAGCCCTTCACAGGCGGCGATGATCTGTGCGAGCCTGACCAAGGCTACCCACTGGGGCAGGACGATGCTCGACAGGCGGACGACGGCGGCGAAGCACCCGTATCACGGGATGCCGCCGCGGGCTTTCTGGAAGAACATGGCTCGGCTCAGTCCGCTCGCCATAGACGGTCTCTACAAGAAGAAGTTCCGCATCGGCGCCGACACGAAGGTCGCGTCCGCAGGCAGTTGCTTCGCTCAGCACGTGGGACGCGTGCTGAAGGCGTCCGGCTTCAATTATCTCGATTACGAGCCTGCGCCCCGGCTTCTCGATGAGGCGGACAGGCAGCGGTTCGGATACGGGATGTTCTCCGCCCGTTACGGCAACATCTACACGGCGCGCCAGCTCAGGCAGTTGCTCGAGCGGGCGCTGGGGCAATGCAAGCCTGTCGACGACCATTGGGCGGTCAACGGCCGCTACTACGATCCATATCGGCCGACAATCGAACCGGGCGGATTCGCCAGCCTCGCTGAGCTCCAGACGATCCGGCAGCATCACCTGGAGCAGGTTCGCCGCCTGTTTCAGGATGTCGACGTGTTTGTCTTCACGTTGGGGCTGACGGAGACCTGGGTTAACGCCCAGGATGGCATGGCCTACCAGGTATGTCCGGGGACATCAGCCGGGATATTTGATCCCGATCAGCACGTCTTCATGAACGCGAGCTACAAGAGCGTCGTGGCCGACATGAAAGCCTTCATGCGGATGGCTCGGTCGCTCAACCCAAAGATCAAGATCCTTCTGACGGTCTCACCAGTTCCGCTCGCCGCGACCGCGACTGACCAGCATGTTCTGGTCGCGACTTCCTATTCGAAGTCTGTGTTGCGCGCGGCCGCGGGATATCTGGCGGAGCGCTACGATTCCGTCGACTATTTCCCTTCATATGAGATCATCTCGACGCACCCGTTCCACGGCTTCTTCTTCGAGAGAGATTTGCGCGAAGTCAATCCGAAGGGAGTTGAGTTCGTCATGGGGCATTTCTTCGAGCAGCATAAAATACCCTCGAAGAAAGCTTCTTCTGGCGGAAAGCGCGCCAAGAAGAAGACGGACGAAGACGTGTGGTGTGACGAAAAGGTTCTGGAGAAGTATGCGTGAGGGTGCTGATTGCAGGTGACTCGCATACGCGAGCCTACCGAACTGCGCTGGAGCGGTCGCCGCGCCCGAACATGATTGCGACAATGCTGGGGAGCGGATCCGGCACCAAGCGCCCCTTCTTCGTTCGCGAGGGGGTGGAGGTCCGCTTCGCGGCTGACCCCTACAGGAGCGCCTGGTCGCAGGCGTCCGGGCGGGATGACATCCTCCCTCGAGAGGGGGAGACGCTGGCGCTTGTCATGGGCTTTCACTCCGCTCCGAACTTCCGGCACCGGGACTGGACGGCTTTCGCCCCGGCGGAGCTCGCCGCGGGGAACGGCGCGATCCCGATCAGCGCCGCCGTCCAGGATGCGGTCGCCCTCAAGGGCGGCGGCCACACCCGGAGGTTCGTTGAAACCCTCGTCGATGCCTGGCGGGACCGCGAGGGGAGCCGCGACGCCCCGATCTTCGTGCTCTCGGCGCCGCCGCCCTACAGGGGGCATTCGATCATCCGAAGGGCGAAGGCGAAGCCCGAGGTGGTGATCGCCGCCCATCGTCGTTTCGTCGAGAGCGCCAGGGAATTCTTCCGCGGACTCGGGGTCGAAGTGATCGATTACCCTGCGGCGAGCACGGACGACGAAGGCTTTCTCCTTCCGGAGTTCCGCGAAGGGATCTCTCCTCAAGACCCTCATCACGCGAATTCGAGGTTCGCGGATATCATGATGGATCAGCTCGAGCTGCGGCTTCGAGGCTCCTCGACCACCTCCTGAGAGGAATGGCGCTCGGCCGGGACGCCTCCGGCCCCCGGCCTGACGTCCTCAACGCCGGCGGCCGGCGGCGTGGCGACGCGTGGCCCGTTCTCCGGCCAGGCCGAGCAGCATGAACATGACGGTCACGGTGAAGAGATAGGGCAGATCAAGGTTGGCGCAGACGTATCCCCTGTAGAAGCCTTCCCGGAACCATTCAATACAATGGACAAGCGGGTTCCATAAAAGCACCTCGCGCAGTCGCGGCGTGACGCGGTCGATGATGGTGGAGAAGCCCGACGTGATGAAAATCACCAACATGATGATGTTCTGAAAATGGGAGATGCCGGGCGCCACCGTCAGCAGCAGCGCCAGGACGAGCCCGAAGGAAAGGGAGAACAGCGCCGCCGTGAAAAAAGCGGCGATACATATCAGCGGCCTGTAAGGCGCTACGTCGAAGCCGAACAGCCCCAACATGAAAAGGATGAGGATCATCGCGACAGCAGATGTCGCCGTGCTCAGGATCCACGCAGCGTATGTCGCGTCGATCCGGTGCACGAACGACGTCTTGGTTTTCTTTTTGAGGGCCCGGGCGACAGCCTGGGCGGTCGTGCGCCATCCGCGCGCTATGACGACCCCGGTGGCGAAAAAGACCTCGTAGCTGGTTCCGAGCGGCGGTTGGTGGTCGTCCCTGCCTCGGATGGCGAACTTCAGGATGAAGATCCAGATGATGGGCTCCAGGATCGCCCAGATGTAGCCGGCCCTCGAGCCGGCATACTGGGTCCGGATCCGCTGCATCATGAGCGCGAAGATGATCCGTGCCTGGAGCCTCGCCGAAGATGCTATGCTCATGCGATTACCTTACAGGACGCCCCTGATCACACTGCTGGTGCGTGCTTGGCCATCATCGCTCAACAAGGGGCGACGTCCGCACTTTAGCGGGTGAGCCATGACCGCGCGATAGGCGACGATTCGCTGACGCTCGAGGCGCTGCCGCCGCCGCGCGGTTTCCGACGGATGGCCGGGGACTGGATCGCCCGAGGCCAGCGGCCGGATGCGCGCCGGCAACCTCATCGCCAAGGTGTTGGCCTCCTCATATGACGCGAGAGAGGCATGGCGGCCTGCCGCGTTCGGTGAACGCCGCGACCAGCACCATCGTCATGGCGCATTTGTGTGGCGACATCGGATAGCGACCGGTTCATCCCGGCGTAACCCGGGAGGATCGATGAGAAAGACACTTCTGCTGGCGCTAGTCCTCGGCCTCGGCCTGCCGGCGTCTCAGGCAGCGAGCGAGCAGCCTGCCGCGCGCATGGACGTTGATAACGCCAGGGTGAACGCGTGCTTCACCCCGGGCGATCGATGCGACGACATGCTCGGCTCGGCGATCGACGGCGCCAAGCGAGAGATTCTCGTTCAGGCGATGTTCTTCACGAACAGAAAGCTGATGCGTGGGCTCGCGCGAGCGAAGGCGCGCGGCGTCGACGTGCGGATGATCATGTCGATCGGCTCCGAGAAGCGCCGGAGCAAGAGCCTGGCCTACTTCCTGGAGCACGGCATCCCGGTCCTCATCGACGCGACCGTGAAGACCCAGCACAACAAGATCATGATCATAGATCAGAGCGAGGTTTTCACCGGGAGCTACAATTTCACCTCAGCGGCGCAGAACAAGAACGCTGAGAACATGATCAGGATAACCTCTTCGCCCGAGGTCGTCGCCAGCTTCACAAAGAACTGGGAGCGCCGGGCGGCGGCGTCGCGCCCGGCCAATATGAGCGCCGGGGCGAGCGGAAAGAACGACGCCGAGGAAGACGACGACACGGAATGAGAGCGCGCGCCGCAGATTCTCGGCGCGGTTTGGGCCGGCGACGTGGCTCGGGCGGTCACGGCTCGAGGGAGCCGACTGAGGGATAGCCGCGGCGTATCCGGCCGGTCGGTTAGCTGCTGAACGGGTATGGCCCGTCCAGCAGCCCCACCTGGAGACAAGCAACCGCCGGCTTCGCGCGCCGATGAGCCGGATCGACCAGCCGAGGAGCGGGCCGTTAGACCCGGCGCCACGGCGCCTCCGGGAATAAGACCCGGGCGCGCTCTCGGATGGTTCAGCGTCGCGTGACGTAGGGCGGGCGAGGAAGGGGCATCGGCCGCAGGCGCGGCGATTGCGCCCGACGCTCGCCGAGACAGACTAGCTGGGAAGGCCGACCTTAGCCTCGCACAGTTCCGTCACCTTGTTCGCCCACAGAGCAGATATCCGCTTGCGGTCGAACTTCCTGACCGAAGCGTCGGCCGCCTTGATCACTTCGAGGATCGCCTCGTCCTTGTTCTCGATCATGGTCATGACCTTGGCCATCGCGGCGGCGAGGTCGTCCCGCTTGTTGTCGCGAGCGAGGAAGCCGGTCTTGTTATTCTTGATCATATACTTGGCGCCATACTGCTTGTCGTAGCTGACGACGGGGCAGCCGGCGACCATCGCTTCGATAAGCACGAGGGGGTGAGCCTCTGCGGCGCTTCCCGTGACGAAGACGGCTCCTTCGGCCAAGACTGACGTGACCGCCCGATCGAAGCCGCGCAGCGTCACGCGGTCGCCGATCTCCAGCTTCTCGATCTGCTCCTCCAGCTCCGGACGCCTGTCGCCCTCGCCGAAAATGTCGAGCGTCCATTCGGGGAACTGATCGGCGATCAACCGGAAGGCGTCGATCACGTGGCCCATCCGCTTCGTGCCGACCAGGCGTCCGATCGAGATCAGCTTGCGGGTGGCGAAGAACTCGCTCCCCCGGCGCGTCGACTCGCCGAGCTCGGCCATATTCGGAATCGCGAACACCGGCCGCTCGGTAAGGGGCTGCAGAAGCTCGCCGATCAGAGGATTCACGGTATGGGCCGCGTCGAAGTTGTTCAGCGCCCATACGAAGTGCTCGTTGGGCTCGCCCTTCTTGACCATCTCCGGGCGGCGCGGATTGTGATCGCCGATCACCAGCACGGTCTTCGGACCGGCGGTTTCCTTGATCACCTTATAAATTTCGGAATCGTAATTCGGCACATAAATGAAATCGAGCTCGTTTTCCTTCATATAGGCTCGAAGCTTATCGTCGGTAGATCTATTGATGTGCTTGTTTACGCTCTGAAAGGCGCTCTCGCCCGCGTTCCGCTCTGCTGGGAGCCGCCGGTAGGATCCATCGATGAAGTCGAATCCGATGTTGTCGGGAAACCGGAATTTCGGCTGCTTGTTCGGAAACCACAGCGTGGTGACCCGCACGTCGTTGCCGGCGCTCGCCAGCGCCTCCGCGAGCTGGAACACGGCCTTCGTCTTCCCGCCCCCGCGGCGGATGTCGGTCACGAACATCATGATCCGCTTGCCGTTGGGTGCGGCCTTGAGGGATCCTGTCCTGCGGTCCAGGCGCAGCTCGAGGTGGCCGTCGGCCGTCCGGTGGAAGATGATCGTCCGGCGACCGATGTCCGTCCGGAACGGCGCGACGCCCTGCTCGCAAACCACCGGAACCGCGCGCTCGTCGGTCCCGCCCGAAGAGCTCTCGCTCTGCGGGTCCGGCCAGACCAGCGTGAGGCTCGCGGTGAAGCTTATGAGCCACTCTTTTCTCACGGTCGAGCCGACCGGTCGGACCGGAACATGGTAGACATAGACGCCAGCCGACGGCGAGGACGCAGGGGCGATGTCCTCGATCTTTCGGGGCATTTCCTGCTCGGGCCCTCGACGCCATGAGAAGGCGAGATTGGGGGCGCCTGAGGTGTGTTGTGGAGCGCGAATCTCCAATAGAATCGTTTCGTCCGCGAGTGTACAGCTCAAAAGAGTCGCATCTTCGCGTGAGGCCGACGGCATGTTTCGATTAGCAAGGAGAATCATGAAGCAGCCGCCTTTGCGCTTCCTAACAATGCCCATACTTCCACGTGGAGCGTACTTGCCACTTCGCGCTTGCGAAACTAGCTTTTGCGCCGCCAAAGTGGCAGTTTCGTAATCAGATGCTGGAAGAGACCAGCATCGCACCTTTATATCGTTATGAGGCGCCTTGATGCCAGATATTTCTGTGTTCGAAGCCCGCGCCGAGGCCATTCTGGGGCTGCGAAAGAACTTTTTTCCGGACCTCTTTTTCCAATCCGACACGACCGAAGAGCCGCTGCGCGTCAGGCTCCCAGACCAGCCGATCAGCTGCGTTCGGTTCGAACTTTCTGAGCCCGGCGCTCTCCACCTCGGGTCCATGAGCCTGGAGGACGCCGACGGCAAGATCAGCGATCTCTCCAATGCCGCACTGCACACCAGCAGCGTCTATCCGGGCTCCGAGAAGGCGCTGGATGCGCGCCTGTTTTTCGAGAAGCAGTGGGCCCGCGTAGGGTTTCACACCAAGAAGGATCGCGCCCCCTGGGCCGAGGCGCGGCTTCCGGTCGCTGGCGCTTACCGCCGGCTGATCGTCAACAACCGCAGCGGGAAGTGGGCGTCTCGCGCGTGGGCGCTTCGCATAAAGGTCCAGACCGCCGAGTCGGAATGGCTGGAGGTGTACGATCATCAGGCGCGCCGCCGGATGTTCGAGGCCGTCCTCACCGGCTCGATCGCCGGATACCCGCCGGAGGATCATCCGGCGATCGGAGCCTTCGACCGGATCGTCCTCGAGGCGCTGGCGGGCGAGTTCCGCGGCATGAAGAAGAACCTGCGCGCGGAGCCGGGAGTGTCGCGGCAGGACAAGGCCGACATGCGGAAGGTCGTGAACGACCGCATCCTGCTCTCCCGCGAGGTCGAGTGGACGACACATGGCGTCACCCGGTCGTTCCGCTTCTGGTCGGACGCCGAGAAGATCGAGTATCTCAAGGAAGCGAACCAGCTCGTGGAAGACCTCCGGGCGGTGACGCCGGACGTCTGCCTCGGCTTCGGCTCCGTGCTCTCGATCGTGCGCGACCGTAATCTAATCCCGCACGACGATGATCTCGACATCATCATCGCCTTCCCCCGCAGCGTCGTGGCGAAGTTTCCCGATGGTCTCAAGATCGTAACGGAACATCTGAGCGCGCGCGGCTATGCGGTGAAGGGAGGATATGTCAGCCATCGACATGTCTCCCTCCGTGGCTCCAAGGCGGTCGATGTCTTCGTCGGCGTTTACGAGGACGAGGACCGGGTTACCTGGTTCCCCGGTCCTCGCGCGACGCTGAAGCGCGACGACATCTTCCCGCCGATCGACGCGCCGCTGTTCGGCGTGCCGTGCGCCATTCCGCGCAATCCGTTCCTCTACCTCGAGAAGATCTATGGCGCCGAATGGGGCGTTCCCAAGCCCCGATGGCACCACAAATGGGATCGGGAGACGGTCTCAGATCTTCTCTGACGAAGCCCGGGCGACCGTGCGCTGGATGTGCTCTCCCGGTTCGGGGAGAGCATCGGGGACGATCTCGAATCCGAGCGATTTCAGATCGTCCTCCAGCGCCGTTCGGTTGATCAGTTGACGGAAGCGGTGCCACTGCGCTTTCGGCGGCTGCGGAGCCGTGTCGGAGAGGTACTCGAGGACAAGAATGTCGCCGGCGCGGGCGGCGCGCCGAACCTCGCGAAGGATCTTCGCGCCAGCCGCCGCCTCAACGGCGTTGAGCAGGAGCCGGGAGACGAAAAGCTTCTCTTCGGGCCCGAACTGCTCCCGAGACACGAGGTCCTGAATCCCGCCGGCCGCCGTGGCGTCCGCCTGGACGGCCTTGACCGGTTGCCCCTCGCGCAACCGCTGGTTCGCCAGGTCCACCGCAGCCGCAGAGCGGTCGAACCCGACGACCAGCTTCGCGCCGTTCGCGGCGTACCATGCGAGATCCGCGCCGGCGCCGCATCCGACGTCGACGATCTGCGGGCGCTTCGTGGAGCTGGCTGTGAGGTGCTGGGCAAGCTGGCTCGGCTCGGCGAGCGGAGCGGCCGCGTAGTGGTTATACCAGAACAGATCGCTGCGTTCGAGCTCGGAGAAATTGGCTTCCTTGGCCGCGCCCTTGCGGTCCTTCGGCCAGGAAAATCCGGGATCCGGCGTCCGCCAGTTCGGGCCATAGGTGTGGGCCAGCAACTTGTCGGGATTTGCCGGCACGAACACCCGGTGCCCGGCGAGGGATGCTTCGGACCAGCCGGTGAAATCTTCCTTCATGTAAGGCGGCTCGCCGGCGTAGCCGAAGGGGAACTGCAGCTCTCCCGTCTCGCCGAAATAGAAATGGAAGATATCGATCCTGAGTTTCTCGCCTCTCCTGCGCACGTGAATGCAGGTGCGCCTCAGCGTGATGTTGAACCCTGCGTCCACCAGTCGGCGGGCGATGCCGATGAGCTCCTGGCGTACGTCTTCCGGATCGCTCTTCTCGGATATGTATCCGCAATCGAAGTCATCGTCATGGCCGATGAAGCCCTGCTCGCGCACGGCGCCCAGCATGCTTCCGTAAGACGGAAACAACGTATAGCCCCACTCCGAACGGAATATCTCGTTCAGCTGGCGGTAGAGGCTCACGACCCTGGACTGCCAGTCCGTGTCCTTCCGTTTGGAAAGCTGCAGCTTGCCGCGCTTGTCGAAGATGTAGCCTTTGTCGATCATCTCGGCGAGCTGGGCGGCCGACTGGTCGCCCGTGCGGGCGCGGCGCCAGAGGTATTTGTCACCCTCGCCTGCGATGGGCAGCCTCACGCCGTCCGTCTCTACGGTGAGGACGTCGCCGCGGTCGAGGAACTTCCAGATGTCCTTTGTCGGGAACCGGAAGTGCCGAACAGTGCCGGAGCCCCCACGATCGACATCGCGGCTGGCGACGCTCGCCGCCACGGGCTTGTCATTGACCTTGAGGACGACCCGCCGGAATTCCGCGTCGCCCGCCTCGATCCATCCCTGAATGGAGCGCCGGGTAAACGATTCGACCTGGCCCGTCGGCTGGGCGGTGACCAACGAGCTGTTGTTACCAGACATGCAGAATCCTCTTTATCTGCCGGGGGCCGGAGCATTTGCGCTCAAGCCGCCATACCGCAGGGCATTCCAGGGGAGGGGTCATCAGACTCGTCGAGCTATCCCGCGCGGTCGTGCGGCGTCCAGCCAGGGGCCGGCCGCCAAGCGCTCCGAGCCCGCCGCAAGCGGCGCCGTCCGACCTGTGATCGACTGGCGTGGACCCTCTGCGCTTGCAGCCAAGGGCCTTCTGGCGAACGCGCGTCGCGGAAGCGCGCTCCATTGTCGGCCTTGTAATCAAGCGGGTCGTCAAGCGCAGCAATCCCATCGCTTGGCTCGCCTCCCGCCGATCGGCGCCGGGCGCAACGCCATTAAGGCCTTCACGCGGCGTTGATCTCCGACAGTTTCGGCTTTTTCAAGATGCCCCGAAGGTCCCGGGCAGGACCGGAGTCATCCGAGACCATCGTCGTTTCCTGATCCCGCGGCGGCTTCACGGAACACGTTATGCGATCGGGAGATTGAGGTCGACAGCCCCTCATCGGCCGTGTCCGGGGCCGCCTGGTCCCTGATCGAGAAGGTGCGGGCGAGCGGCCGCGCAAGCCGTCATTCCAGCCACAGCCTGATGTCGCCGGTGGCGGGGTCGGCGAAGTGACGGATCACATGGCTTCCGAGATCGCCTTCCGTCATCAGGACCGCCGGCTTCTGGAAGTAGTATCGGTTGTAGGGGCGGATGCTGGAGCGCGCGGCCCCGATCCGGACCTCGAGGTCGTAGAGCCCCTTTTCGGGGAAGGCGGTCATGACCGGGACCGACAGCTCGCCGTGGAACGGCAGCGCGTCGGTGTATTGGCGGT
>NZ_JACIDR010000001.1 GCF_014196425.1 Hansschlegelia beijingensis | reverse complement strand
TGGGGGCCCCCGGGGGGGGGGGGGGGGGGTTGGGGGGGGGGGGGGGGGGGGGGGGGCGGGGGGGGGGGGGGGGGGGGCGGGGGGGGGGGGGGGGGGGGGGGGGGGGGGCCCCCCCCCGCGGCTCGGCCGAAGGAGCAGGCGTCACGACCGCCGTCAGCTGCCGCCCGCGCAGAAGCCCCTTGGAGACGGGGGCGGGCGCCGGGGCCTTGTCCTGGCTGACGCCGCTGCCGATCGAGTCCGGAGTGATCTCCGACGGGTCGACATGGGCGAGGTCGTAGCGCGACAGGTAGGACACCGCGAGCTCGCGGAACACGTAGTCGAGGATCGACGTCGCGTTCTTGATCGTGTCGTTGCCCTGCACGAAGCCGGCCGGCTCGAAGCGGGTGAAGGTGAAGGCCTCCACATACTCCTCGAGCGGCACGCCGTACTGCAGGCCGAGCGAGACCGCGATGGCGAAGTTGTTCATCACCGAGCGGAAGGCCGCGCCTTCCTTGTGCATGTCGATGAAGATCTCGCCGAGGCGGCCGTCGTCATACTCGCCCGTGTGCAGGTACACCTTGTGTCCGCCCACGATCGCCTTCTGGGCGTAGCCCTTGCGGCGGCCCGGCAGCTTCTCGCGCTCGCGCACGATCTGCACGCGCTCGACGATCTTCTCGATGACCTGGGCGGTGCGGGCCGCCTGCGGCTGGGCGACCAGCGCCTCGACCGCCTCGTCGGCGTCCTCCTCGTCGTCGGCGATCAGCTGCGCCGACAGCGGCTGGCTGAGCTTGGAGCCGTCGCGGTAGAGGGCGTTCGCCTTCAGCGCGAGCTTCCAGCTGAGCTCATAGGCCTTGGCGCAATCCTCGACGGTCGCGTCGTTCGGCATGTTGATGGTCTTGGAGATCGCGCCCGAGATGAAGGGCTGCGCCGCCGCCATCATGCGGATGTGGCTTTCGACCGAGAGGAAGCGCTTGCCGGTGCGGCCGCACGGGTTCGCGCAGTCGAACACCGGATAGTGCTCCGGCTTCAGGTGCGGCGCGCCCTCGACCGTCATGGCCCCGCAGATATGCGTGTTGGCGGCCTCGACCTCGGCCTTGGAGAAGCCGAGATGGGCGAGCAGGTCGAAGGCCGGGTCGTCGAGCTTCTCGGCCGGCACCTTCATGGCGCCGGTCAGGAACTCCTCGCCGAGCGTCCACTTGTTGAAGATGAACTTGACGTCGAAGGCCGACTTGCAGGCAGCCTCCAGCGTGTCGATCAGCTCGTCCGGGAATCCCTTGGCGCGCAGCGTCACGGGGTTGATGGCGGGCGCCTGGCGCATCGAGGCGTGGCCGACCGCGTAGACCTCGATCTCGGCGATCTCGGCTTCCGAGTAGCCGAGCGCGCGCAGCGCCTCCGGCACGGCGCGGTTGATGATCTTGAAGTAGCCGCCGCCGGCCAGCTTCTTGAACTTCACCAGCGCGAAGTCGGGCTCGATGCCGGTGGTGTCGCAGTCCATCACGAGGCCGATCGTGCCCGTCGGGGCGACGACCGAGACCTGCGCGTTGCGGAAGCCATGGGCGGCGCCGAGCTTGAGCGCGCGCTCCCAGGCGTCCTGTGCGGCCTTCACCACGGAGGCTTCCGGGCAGGCGGCGACGTCGAGCGGGACGGGGAGGGTGGACAGACCCTCATAGGCCTGCGCCTCGCCGCGCGCGGCGCGGGCGTGGTTGCGGATGACCCGGAGCATGTGCTCGCGGTTCGGCGCGAAGCCCTCGAAGGCGCCCAGCTCGCCCGCCATCTCGGCGGAGGTCGCGTAGGCGACGCCGGTCATCAGCGCGGAGAGCGCGCCGCACAGCGCGCGCGCCTCGCGGCTGTCATAGGCGATGCCGGACGACATCAGCAGACCGCCGATATTGGCGTAGCCGAGGCCGAGCGTGCGGTAGCGCCAGGACAGCTCCGCGATCTGGCGCGACGGGAACTGCGCCATCAGCACCGAGATTTCGAGCACCACCGTCCACAGCCGGCAGGCGTGGGCGTAGGATTCGACGTCGAACGACTTATCCGCGCGGCGGAACTGCAGCAGGTTGAGCGAGGCGAGATTGCAGGCCGTGTCGTCGAGGAACATGTATTCCGAGCACGGGTTGGACGCCCGGATCGGCCCGGAGGCCGGGCAGGTGTGCCAGTCGTTCACCGTGGTGTGGAACTGCACGCCGGGGTCCGCGCAGGCCCAGGCGGCGTAGGAGATCTGGTCCCACAGCTTGCGGGCCTTGAGGGTCTTCACCGGCTTGCCGGTGGTGCGGGCGGTCAGCGTCCAGTCGCCGTCATTCTCCACGGCGCGCAGGAAGTCGTCGGTGACGCGCACCGAGTTGTTCGAGTTCTGCCCGGAGACCGTGAGGTAGGCCTCGCCGTCCCAGTCGGTGGTGAAGGTCTCGAGGTCGATGTCCTGCTCGCCCTGCTTGGCGAGCTGGATCACGCGACGGATCATGTTGTCGGAGACCTGCGCCTTGCGGGCGAGCTTCACCTCGCGCTTCAGCGCGGGGTTCTTCTCCGGCAGGAAGCAGTCGTCGCCCTCGCCCTCGCAGTTCACGCAGGCCTTGAGGATGGCGCGGACGTGCTTCTTGACGATCCGCGAGCCGGTGACGAGCGCCGCGACCTTCTGCTCCTCCTTCACCTTCCAGGAGACATAGGACTCGATGTCGGGGTGATCGGCGTCGACCACCACCATCTTGGCCGCGCGGCGCGTGGTGCCGCCGGACTTGATCGCGCCCGCGGCCCGGTCGCCGATCTTGAGGAAGGACATCAGGCCCGACGACTTGCCGCCGCCGGACAGCCGCTCGCCCTCGCCGCGCAGGCCGGAGAAGTTCGAGCCGGTGCCGGAGCCGTACTTGAACAGGCGCGCCTCGCGCACCCACAGATCCATGATGCCGCCCTCGTTCACGAGGTCGTCCGAGACGCCCTGGATGAAGCAGGCGTGCGGCTGCGGCCGCTCATAGGACGAGGCCGAGGGGCGGACCTCGCCGGTCTTGTGGTCGGCGTAGAAGTGGCCCTGGCTCGGTCCGTCGACCCCGTAGGCCCAGAAGAGGCCGGTGTTGAACCATTGCGGGGAGTTCGGCGCGGCCTTCTGGGTCGCCAGCATGTAGGCGAGTTCGTCGAAGAAGGCGCGGGCGTCCTCCTCGGTGTCGAAATAGTCGTGGGTCCAGCCCCAGTAGGTCCAGGTGCCGGCGAGCCGGTCGAACACCTGCCGGGCGTCGCGCTCGGGGCCATAGCGTTCGGCCTCGGGCAGCTCGGAGAGCGCGGCCTCGTCGGCTACGGAGCGCCACAGCCAGGACGGGACGGTGTTCTCCTCGACCGCTTTCAGCTTGGCCGGCACGCCGGCCTTGCGGAAGTACTTCTGCGCCAGGATGTCGACGGCGACCTGGCTCCACGCCTCCGGCACGTCGATGTCGGCCGCGCGGAACACGGTCGAGCCGTCCGGATTGCGGATCTCGGAGGTCGCCTTGCGGAACGGGACTTCGGCGTAAGGAGACTGGCCGGCCTTGGTGTAGCGACGTTCGATGCGCATGGCGTCCGAAGCTCCAGGTCTGATGCCGAACCTGCCTCTCGGACACGTTCGGGCCGGCGGTCGGCCGGCGGCCTCTTGTTCATCGCCAGGACGCAGACGACCGTTCCGGCGCAAAGGCTGCGCAGGCGCAATCGGGATGGCGATGGCGCCTGCCCGCGACGATGTCTTTCATAATTCCCGGCCCGCCGAGGCGCCTTTGCGGGGCGTCGGCGGCGAGGTCCGAAAGCTAGATCGAGTCTCCGGGATGGTCGAGTCGCGTTTTCGAGTTATCCCGGCCTTCCGTCTATCCCTCGTGAGTGTTGCCGCAGCGCGACACCAGATATAGTGTCAGCCGGCGGTGAATGGAAGGTTTACGAGCTGGGGATCGTGCCGCCCTCGACGCTCGTTTCCGAGCCGATCTGAGCCATGACGGCCGCACGCCGTCCCGCGGGGATAACAGCGGGGAAAACCTGCTGTCGCGCCGCTGTCAGAGCGGAGCGGGCGCGCTGGCCTAGCGTCGCCGCCTGAGGACGAGCGCCACGGCGCTTCCCCCAGGCCGTCAGTCCAAGTCGATCCAGAATTAGAACAAGTACAAAACAGCAGGAACCGTTTGCGCAGACCGCGCGGGACGGACTAGAACGCCTTCTGTTCCGCCCCGGCGCGGCTCTGATCTGGAGGAACCCAGTGGCGTCCCTGATCTCACGCACCGAAGTGACGTTGCCGGATGCGCCCCGCGTGGCGTCGCTGCTGATCGAGCACATGCAGGAGCATGACGTCGTCTGCGAGAACCGCGACGGCCGAACCATCGCCGATTTGGGGATCGGAAGCGGCGTGATCGAGGTCACGCCGGCCGCGCTCAAGGTGGAGATCACGGCGCCGGACCTGGGCTCTCTGGAGCTGCTGCGCGCATTCGTGGCCGATCACGTCGAGGAGTTCTGCGAGGGCTTCAGGCCCACCATCGCCTGGCGGGGCCACGTCGCGGCGTCTGACCGTATCGCGGACTTCCGGGAACTCACCCTCAGGTCCGTCGTCGAGCTCACGCCGAAGATGCGCCGCCTGACCTTCTCGGGCGAGGATCTCGCGCGCTTCGATTCGCGCGAAGGCCTCCACGTCCGGATGTATTTTCCCCCGGAGGGGCTCGCCGTCCCTGAATGGCCGCGGGTCGGGGCCGACGGGCAGATCGTCTGGCCGCCGGAGGAGCGCAAGCCCGCCGTCCGCTACTACACGGTGCGTCAGGTGCGGCCCGAGGCGGGCGAGATCGACATCGACTTCGTGCTGCACGACGACCCCGGTCCGGGCGCGCGCTTCGCGGCGCAGGCGCGGCTCGGCGCCGTCTGCGGCATGGCCGGCCCTGTCGGCAAGATGGCGCCGCAGTCCGGCTGGACCTTGCTGGCGGGCGACGAGACGGCCCTTCCGGCGATCGCCCGCACCCTCGAGCTGATGCCGGCGGAGGCCCGCGGGGCCGCCCTGATCGAAGTGGACGGGCCGGGCGAAGAGGTTCGCTTGAAGGCGCCGGCCGGCTTCGAGATCCGGTGGCTGCATCGCTCCGCCGCCCTCGCGGAGGCCTCGCCGCTGACCGGCGCCGTGGCGTCGGTGGCGCTGCCGGATGGCCACGAACCCTACGCCTGGGTCGCCTGTGAATACGGGACCGCCAAGGCGATCCGCTCCCATCTCCGCTCAGCCTGGAAGCTCGCCCGCGATCGCCACATGGTAGTGGGGTACTGGGAGCGCGCGTCCGCGGCCTGAGGGGGACGGCGCGTCGCATAGGCGCCACAGCGCATGACGGGAATGTGACGCTCCCCGCCCGGCGCGGCTGGCGGCCACTGGACAGGGCCTGCGTTTTCCTTCACCTGCCAACGAGCCGGACGCCCGGGTCCTCGGATCCGAAACTCTCCCTGGCGGCGACCGACGAGAGGCCGAAGGTGATGCTGAGCGCGTTCCGCAAACTGATGCCCCGTGAGGACCGGTTCTTCGACCTGTTCGAGAGCCATTCACGCACCCTCGTGGCCGGCGCCTTGGCGCTGCAGAAGCTGCTCGAGGGCGGCGACGAGGTGCCGCGCTACTGTGCGGAGATCGTCCGCTGGGAGCATGAGGCGGACGACATCGCCCGGGAGGTGCTGCAGACGGTGCGGCGCAGCTTCATCACGCCGTTCGACCGGGGCGACATCAAGGACCTCATCCAGTCGATGGACGACGCCATCGACCAGATGAACAAGACCGCCAAGGTGATCACTCTCTACGAGGTGCGCACCTTCGATCCGCTGATGCGCGAAATGGGGGTGACGGTGGTCGACGCCGCCAACCTGACCGCCGAGGCGGTTCCGCTGCTCAGCGCCATCGCCAAGCACGCCACCCGTATCAGCGAACTTACCGAGCGGGTGACGCGCGTCGAAGGACGCTCGGACGATCTGCACGACGAGGGGCTGAAGAAGCTGTTCCAGTCCGTGGGCCGCGACAATCCGATGGAGTACTTCATCGGCGCCGAGATCTACCGGCATCTCGAGGACGTCGTGGATCGCTTCGAGGACGTCGCGAACGAGATCAGCGGCATCATGATCGAAAACGTCTGAGCGCCCCATGACGGAGGCCGCGACGCTCGCCCTGCCGCTCCTGATCGGACTGATCGGAGTGGCGCTGCTCTTCGACTTTCTGAACGGCCTGCACGACGCGGCCAACTCGATCGCCACCATCGTCTCCACCCGCGTGCTGAGCCCGCGCTATGCGGTTGCCTGGGCGGCGTTCTTCAACTTCATCGCGTTCCTGTTCTTCGGGCTGCACGTCGCGCAGACCATCGGAACAGGCATCGTGGACGCCTCGATCGTCGATCCGAGGGTGATCTTCTGCGCCCTGGTCGGAGCGATCGCCTGGAACCTGATCACCTGGGCGCTGGGGATCCCGTCGAGCAGCTCGCACGCGCTGATCGGCGGCCTCGTCGGGGCCGCGCTCGCCAAGGCGGGGTTCAGCGTGATCGTGTGGACCGGCCTCGGCAAGACCATGGCGGCCATCGTGGTCTCGCCTCTGGTGGGCTTCCTATTGGCGCTCGCGCTGGTGCTGCTGGTCTCCTGGGTCGTGGTGCGGCAGAGCCCGTTCGTGGTCGACCGCGAGTTCCGTCGGCTGCAGTTCGTCTCGGCCTCGCTCTATTCGCTCGGCCACGGCGGCAACGACGCGCAGAAGACGATGGGCATCATCGCCGTGCTGCTCTACTCGCAGGGGCATCTCGGCAGCGAGTTCCACATCCCGCTCTGGGTTGTCCTGACCTGTCAGGCCGCGATGGCGCTCGGAACGCTCTGCGGCGGCTGGCGCATCGTCCACACCATGGGATCCCGCATCACCCGCCTGGTGCCGATGCAGGGCTTCTGCGCGGAGACCGGCGGCGCGCTGACGCTGTTCATGGCGACCTGGATGGGCATCCCGGTCTCAACGACGCACACCATCACCGGCGCGATCGTCGGGGTGGGCGCGGCGAAGCGAACCTCGGCCGTGCGCTGGGCCGTCGCGAGCAACATCGTCATCGCCTGGGTCCTGACGCTGCCGGCCGCCGCCTTGATCGCCGCGGCGAGCTACTGGGTCACCGGCCTGATCGCCTGACGCCGGCACGAAAAAAGGCGGCGCGCTGCTGGCGGCCGCCTTGCTCCGGGTCGCCGTCCGCGCCGCGGACAGCTCTCTCGCGGATTACTTGCTCTGGTCGTGGGGCTTCTCGGCGCCGCCGCCGCGCCGCGCGTCCTGATCCGCCTGCTGCTTCTGGATTTCCTGCGGATTGGTCGCGACGTCGGGGGCCACCTTGTTCATCGCGCCCGTCGTCTTCGGCGTGGTGTTCTCGGAGCCGGTGGCCGAGCCCTTGTCGATCGTCGACGGCTCCTGCGGCTGCTTCATTTCGGTCTGGGCGAAGGCTCCGCCGATCATGAGGGCGGAGGCGGCGGCGGCGAGGGTGATCCGTTTCATCATGGGCTTCGTTCCTCCAGTTTCTGGGCACAAGACGAACGCCCCGGCAGGGAATTTGTTCCCGAAGCGGGGGCTGACGCCGCCCTCGAAGCCAAGAGCCTGTGGGATCGGGACTAACCCGACTTCGACGCGTGCTCGGGCTTGCCCTTCCGGTCGGTGGAGGCGAGCTCGTGGAGCTGCTTCTCCGACATCGAATCGGCCATCGAGCGCGACGCGCCCTTCAGGTCGCTCTTCTTCGTGTCTCCGCGCTTGGCCGAAAGCGCTGCGCCAGCGGCTTTCTGCTGCGCCTTGGACTTTGCAGGCATGACAGGTCCTCCTTCCCTTAGTCCCACCAGAAGCGGGACGAGCGCTGACGTTCCTTCGAGTACATGGCGATCGCGATCACGGCGCCGGCCGCGGCGGCGAGGCCAAGCGCAGCCAGACCGGGATGCTGTCCTACCGTCTCCCTCGCGCGCGCGGCGCCCGCCCGCACGGTCGTGGTGAGGTCGTCATCGTCTTCGAAGAGGCGGTGAGACATGTGCCGCGGCCGGCCATTGATGCGGCTGACCCTGCGGGTGAGCTCGTCCACGGTCCGCCGGAGATCGGCGACCGCAGGGCGGTGGTTTACGTTAGGATCGGCTTGTTCGGCCATCGGATCCTCCTCCAGATGCGCGCCTCGCGGCGCCCTCGGAAGAGGAATTCGCCAAGCAACAAATCGTTCCGGCTGGCTTCACCCGGCGTTGTCGTCGGCGATCTGATCCGCCCCACGCTTCTCGGCGATGTGGACCAGAACGGCTTCGCGCGTCGGGTAGGGGCCGAACACCGGCGTGCCGTGCTCGTCCACGGCCCACCAGCCGGCCTTGGCGCCGTCCCTGTCTTCTGTGATGTGAACCGGCTTCAGCATTCGCAGAACCTCCGTCCGAGTGGAGCGCGCTAGAGCAGCCCCGCTTCGACCGCGTCGTTCACCGCCGCCTCCGCCGGAGGCTTGCGCAGATCGGCGGACCGTTCGACGAAATAGGCGCAGGTCGCTGCCAGACCAGCCTCCAGGGTCACGGTCGGCGACCAGCCGAGATATGTCTGGGACCGGGTGATGTCCGGCCGCCGCCGACGCGGATCGTCCACCGGCAGCGGCTTCGTCGTGACGGTGCTATCGGCGCCCAGATGGGCCATCACGAGGCGCACCAGCTCGTTGACCGTGAGCTCCTGCGGATTGCCCAGGTTGATCGGGCCGGGAAGCTCCTTCTCGCACGCCATCAGCCGGATGAAGCCCTCGATCAGGTCGGAGACGTAGCAGAAGGAGCGGGTCTGCTCGCCCGAACCATAGACGGTGATGTCGCGCCCGCTGAGCGCCTGGCAGATGACGTTCGACACGACCCGGCCGTCGTCCGGCTGCATGCGCGGCCCATAGGTGTTGAAGATGCGCGCGATGCGGGCGTCGACCCGGCGCGCCCGGATCGCGTCGGATGCGAGGCTCTCGGCGGCGCGTTTTCCCTCGTCGTAGCAGGCGCGGGGACCGATCGGATTGACGTTGCCGCGGTAGGTCTCCGGCTGCGGATGGACGTCCGGATCGCCATAGACCTCGCTGGTCGATGCGAGCATGAAGCGCGCGCCCTTGCCAGCCGCGAGCCCCAGCAGTTGATGGGTCCCGACGACGCTCGTCAGCATCGTGTGCTCGGGAGCCGCCTGGTAGTGCGGCGGCGAGGCCGCGCAGGCGAGGTTGAAGATCTCGTCGATCGGGTCCCGGCTAGCCGTCAGCCGCTGGGGCAGGGGATCGATGATGTCGGCCTCGATGAGCGTGAAGCGCGGCTCGCGCTCGAACTGCCGGAGGTTTTCGGGCCGCCCGGTCAGCATGTTGTCGATGCAGATCACGCGGGCGCCGTCGGCGATCAGCCGGTCGCACAGGTGCGAGCCCAGGAACCCTGCGCCTCCCGCCACCACCGCCGTCTTTCCGCCGGTCCGCACGTTCCGCATCGTCACGCTCCCATCGCGAGGCTGCGCGAAGCCCCCTCTGCCGCGCCGGCTTGGCTTCGCGCGCGCAGCGCCTCGTCCACATAGGCCTCGAACTCGCGCGCGCGATGGTCGGCGGTATGCCCGTCTAGCACCCTGGCGCGCGCCGCGGCAGCGAGTTCCGCCACGCGCTCGGCCGGCCACTCGCCCACTGCGCGCAGCACGTCGTCTGCGTTCTCGGCGATGACGATCTCCCGGTCCGCTCGGAACAGCTCGTCGAGCCCGGCCCAGTTGTCGGAAACCACGGGACAGCCGGTCGCGGCGGCCTCGAACAGCCGCACGCTCGGGCTGTAGCCGGCCGCAATCATGTCGGCGCGGGTCAGGTTCAGGGTGAACCGGCTCGCCGCATAGAAGCCCGGCAGCTCCGGCGGCGCGAGATGCGGGATCCACTCGACATTCGCCGGCCAATCGACGTCGTCCGGGTAGCTCGAGCCGGCGACCGCGAACCGCAGGTCCGGCGCGCGACGGGCGACCTCGAGCAGAAGCGTTTCGAGCTTCGGCTGGCGGTCGGGGCTGTAGGTGCCGAGATAGCTGAGGTCCCACCGCTTCTGCGTTTCGCGCGGCGCGAAGGCCTCCGGGTCCACGGAGCAGTAGAGCGGCCGCGCGGCGCGCGCGCCGTAGTCGCGCTCGAGCCGCCGCAGCGTCGGCCCGCCCGTGAATGACAGATAGACGTCGAACAGTCGGATGATCTCGGGCGTGAGATAGGCGCAGCGCGCCTCGTCGACCGCCTTCAGCGTGACCGGGGTGTCGATGTCATAAAACAGATAGGCGCCGCTCACGAGCTTCCGGACGCGGCGCGCGACCTCGACCCCATCGGGCACGTAGGAGCCGACCACCACGGCGTCCGCGCCGGCGACGCGGTCACGCCAGCGGTCGAGCTCCGCCACGCTGTCGTACAGCGCAAGCTCGCAATAGGCTGGGTCGGTCAGGTCGCGATGGCTCGCATACCAGGGCTGGTCGCGCTCGAGGAACAGGATGCGATGGCCGCGCGCGCCGAGCGCCTTGAGCAGCGCCCGGAACGTCGTCGCGTGTCCATTTCCCCAGGAGGAGGAGAGGCTGAGGCCGAGAACGACGATGTCGAGCGGACGCGGGCTCATGCGGCGTTCTTCTCCCGTTTGGCGGCGATCTCCTGCCGGAGCAGCGCGTCGACCTGGTCGCCCCGCCGCTCATAGGTGTGCTCGCCCAGCACCCGGCGCAGCGCCCGCTGGCCGATCGCCTCCGCGCGTTCGCGGGTGAGGCTCGCGACATGCTCGGCGACGTCGGCGCCGTCGCGCGCCACCAGCACCTCCTCGTCGGGCTTGAGGAACAGCTCCAGTCCCTCCCATGCGTCGGTGATCAGGCAGGCGCCGGCCCCGGCCGCCTCGAACACCCGCGTCGCCGGCGAAAAGCCGGTCGCCGCCATGCTGTCGCGCGCGATGTTCAGGACCGCCCGGGGCGTCACGTTGAAGGCGTTGTGGTCGCGCGTATAGACGTGGCCGAGATGGCGGACGTTCGCGGGCAGCGAGCGGTGCTCCCAGCCCGATCCGCCGAGCAGGAAGGCGCGCTCGGGCAGGCGCGCGGCGGGCTCAAGGAAGAAGGTCTCGACCCTGGCCTCGCGGTCGGGCAGCCGATTGCCCAGGAAGGCGAGGTCGCAGGCGAAGCGCGGATCCGGTGGGACCGGATGATGCGAGGACGGGTCCAGCGCGTTATAGACCGGCACGCAGCGCCGGGCGCCGAGGCCCTCATAGGCGTTCACCACGGGGGCGCCGCCGCCATAGGTCAGCACAAGGTCGATCTCGTCGAACGCCGCCGAGATCGGATGGCCGGGTCGCGACCGGATCTCGGCGAGCGTGGCGGGCGCATCGACGTCCCAGAAGATGCGCAACGCGTCCTTGCGCGCGGCCCGCATCGTCTGCGCGACCAGCTCGTCGTCGAACACGCCGACGCCGCTCGCCTTGACCACCACGTCCGCCTGCGGGGCTTCGGCCACGACCGCCCGCAGCCCTTCGGGGGTCGCCGGCCACACCACGACCTTCGCCCAGTCGGGCGGCTCGATGTCGCGATGCGCCTGCCGATCGAAGGCGTCCGGCTCGTAGAAGACGATCTCATGGCCGCGGCGGGCGAGGGCGGAGAGGACGCCCCGGTAATAGGTCGCCGCCCCGTTCCAGTAGGAGGACAGCAGACTGGAGCCGTAGAACGCGATCTTCATGCGGTCGCACTCTCGATCTGGGGCGCGCTGAGTTCGGACACGAAGCCGAGGAGCTCCTCGGCGCGATGCCGGCAGGTGTGCCGCGCCTGAATGGCGGCGAGGCCGTTACGGGCGAGCTCCCGGCGAAGCTCGGGATCGTGCTGAACAGCCCTCATGTGGGTCGTCATCCCGGCTTCGTCGCTCGCGACCAGGAAATCGCGGCCGGGCTCGAACAGGCCTTCGCTGTCCTCCCATGGCGCCGACAGGAGCGGCGCGCCGCAGGCGAGCGCCTCGAAAACCCGGATCGTCGGGATGCCGGGCAGGCTCTCGACATAGAGCCGGCGCGGAACGTGGACTGTCGCGAGGTGGCGGGCATAGACCTCCGGCGCGCGCGGGTTCGGGAGCCAGCCGTGGTGCCGCGCGCCGTGCCGGGAAAGCTCCGCAAGGGCGCCCTCCGGGTAGCGGACGCCGTAGATGTCCAGGCGCGCTCCCGCCGCCGCTGCGGGCCTCAGCAGGAAGCGGCGGAGCTCGTCGCTGCGCTCGTCGTCGCCCCAGTTCCCGATCCACACCAGCCCCTGTCGCTCGCCGTCATCGGCCGGCGGGCGGAACAGGCGTGTGTCGGCCGCCTCGTGCCAGACGAAGGCGCGGCGGCCCCAGCCCAGCCGCCGATAGGCCTCCGCGAGGCTCGCGCCGAAGGCCAGCACCCCGTCATAATCGTCGAGGCGATAGCGGCGCATCGCGTCCGGCTCGCTCGCCATGCGGTGATGGGTGTCGTGGAACAGCAGCGTGAAGCGCGCGCCGCGGCCCCGCAGCTCCCCGAGAGCGTTGACGAGCGCCGGCTCGTTCCACTCGTGGACGATCACGAGATCGGCGCCGTCCGTCAGCGCGGCGAGGTCCGGCCCGTCCGGATAGGTCTCGAAGGCGAGCTCCGGATAGGCCTCGAAGAACGGCGCGAAGCCGTCCTGGCCGTGATCGGCGACCAGGTTCTGCACGCTCCACGGGTTCTCGGGCTCAAGCGCCCGCACCCGGTGGCCTGCCCCGGCGAGTTCGCGCAGCACGCCCCGCACGAAATGCGCATTGCCGTGGTTCCAGCAGGATCGCAGCGAATGCGTGAAGTAGATGATCTTCATGCCGCCGCTCCGACGTGGCCCGGATCAGCCAGCGCGTCACGGTAGAGCCGGAGCATGCCGGACGTCATGGCGCCTCGGGTGAAACGGCGCGCGCGCCGGCGGGCGAGGGCGCCCAGGCGCGCCCGCTCCTCCGGCGCCTCCAGAAGCGCGTTGATGAGCCCGGCGAACCCGCCCGCGTCGTCGGGCGCAGAAAACAGAGCCGCGCCGTCCCAAAGCTCGCGAAGCGTCGGGATGTCGGACAGGACGAGGGGACAACCCGCTCGCGCGGCCTCCAGCGCCGCCAGGCCGAACGGCTCGTAGCGCGCGGCGGAGGCGAAGATCGGGCGGCGGGCGAGCCGGGCCCGGACGTCATCGGCCCCGACATGGCCGAGCGGCCGGATGGCCTCGAGCCGGATGGCTGCGGCGCCGTCCGGCGAGGTCAGCGCTCCGGCGGCCTCGAAGGGCGCCGCGATCCCGCGGGCCGCACTGTCCAGCGTCGCGAGGTTCTTGGCTTCGTCCCACAGCCGGCCTGCGGTGAAGACCTGCGGGACGCCGGGCGCCACCGCCTCGTCGGGCGGGGCGTCGCCGATCCCGTTCGGCACGACCGCGGGCTCCTCAGCGAGACCATAGGTCGTGCGGGTGGCGGCTGCGAACGCGGCCGTGGGCGCCACCAGCCGGTCGGCGGCCACATAGCCGTGGGCGGTCGCCGCGGTCCGCCACTGAAAGTCCGCCGGAGGCTCTCCGCCATGCATCGCGGCCCACCAGGTCGCAAGGCAGGAGTGGCAGCTGACGATGACCGGCGCGTCGTAACTGGCGAGCGCGTAGGCCCCGCTATGGAGGTGCACCACATCCGCCGAGGCGGCGCGCGCGAAGGCGGCCAGCGCCTCGGCCGCGTGGCTGATCTCGACCGGCGAGCGGGCCAGCCAGTCGAGCGGCAGCCCCGTCGGGGCCACGGTGACGCCCGGATAAAGCTCGGCGGCAGCGATCTGGCGGGGCGTTGGCGCGGGCCCGAGCGTCGCGAGCGTCGTCGTCACCCCAGCCGCCGAAAGTCCCGCGGCGAGCTCCACCGCATGAGTCCAGACGCCACCAACGGCGTCGGCGGTCAGCAGAAGGCGGAGCTCCTGCGCCTCCGCCATCAGCCGGCCGGCCCAAAGGCGCGCCGCGTGGCGGGCGGCCGCGTCACGCCGCGCCTCCCGCCACCGCCAGCGCCGGCGCCTCTCGACGCAGGGAGGACAGCCACGCGATAAGGTCGCCGAGCCCGTCGCGCCAGTGTCGAGGCCGCGGCAGGCCCAGCTCCTCGGCCGCGCGTCGCGTGTCGGACACGTAATAGCGCTGATCGCCGGCGCGCCACGGCGCGAGTTCGGACGCGATCGGCCGGCCGGTGAGCTCGATGATCGCAGCCATGACTGCCCTCAGGCTCACGACGTTCTCCGGCCCGCCGCCGAGATTGAAGGCTCGTCCCGAGATTGCGTCGATCCGGTCGGCGGCCGCGAGATAGGCCTCCACCGCGTCGCCGACATGCAGCACGTCGCGCACCTGCAGCCCGTCGCCGTAAATTGTCAGCGGCGAGCCCTCGAGCGCCGAGCGCGCGAAATGCGCCACCCAGCCCTGATCCTCGGTGCCGAGCTGGCGCGGGCCGTAGATGCAGCTCATGCGAAGCACCGCGGTGGGAAGTCCGAAGCTGCGGGAGTAATCCAGCACGTACTGGTCGGCCGCCCCCTTCGAGCAGCCATAGGGCGTGTGGAAGTCCACCGGCCTGTTCTCGTCGACGCCGAAGCGCCGCAGCGCGGCGTCGACCGGCGCGTAGCCGTCCGGCTCCTGCACGAGCTCCACACCGCCGAGATCGCCATAGACCTTGTTGGTGCTGGCGAAGATCACGGCGGGCGGCCGGGAGCTCTGGCGCGCGGCCTCCAGCACGTTGATCGTGCCCAGAGCGTTGACCTCGAAATCCGCGCGCGGATCGGCGAGGCTCGTCGTCACCGCCGTCTGGCCCGCCATATGATAGACCGTCGAGACGTCCCGCATGGCCGCCGTTACGGCGCTCATGTCGCGCACGTCCGCGATCACCACCTCCACGCGCTCGGGATGACGGCGGCGGAGCCAGTCGACGTTCATCTCCACGCCCGGCCGGGCGAGCGAGTCGAGCACCCTGACGCGACCGCCGTCACGTGCGATGCGGTCGACGAGATTCGACCCGATGAAGCCCGCGCCGCCGGTCACGAGCGCCGGCGCGCGGGGCGCGCCGCCGCCCCGGTGCTCGGCGCTCATCGCATCAGCCCCCGCTTCTCAAGTTCCAGACGGGCGTCGCCGACGCGATCCACCGGCGTCTGCTGGCTCACCCATTCGACGAGCTCGCCGAGCGAGTTCTCGAAGTCGCGCTCCGCCTGGAAGCCGAGCGCGCGCTCGATCTTGGAGACGTCCGCGATGCAGTGGCGGATGTCGCCCGAGCGCGCCTTCTCGGCGATTTCCGGCTGAAGGTCCTCGCGCCCCATGACGCGGGCGAGCGAAACGGCGACGTCCTTGATGGAGCGGTCGCGTCCGCTCGCCACGTTGAACACCTCGCCGTTCGCCTCCGGGCGGTCGAGGATGGTCAGGAAGGCGCGCGAAACGTCGTCGACGTTCACGAAGTCGCGGCGCTGCTCGCCGTCCTCGAACACCAGCGGGGCCTGCCCGTTGAGGATGCGCGACGCGAAGATCGCCAGAACGCCCGTGTAGGGGTTCGAAAGCGCCTGCCCGGGACCGTAGACGTTGAACAGGCGCAGCGCTGCGCCCTCCATGCCGTAGGCCGCAGTGACGTTCAGCGTCAGCCGCTCCTGGACGTATTTGGTCAGCGCATAGACCGAGCCGACATTCGGCCGCTTCGTCTCGGGCGTCGGGACAGGGATCAGCGGGCGCCCTCGCGCGTCGGTCGGGTCCCATGCGCCGGCCGAACCCTTCACGCGCTGCACTTCCTCGAGCAGCGCGCCATCGGCGTCGCGGTACAGGCCCTCGCCATAAACGCTCATCGACGAGGCGACGACGACGCGCTGGACCGGCTGCTCGATGAGCGCCTGGAACAGCACGGCGGTGCCGAGGTCGTTCACGGCGACATACTTGTCGATGGCGTACATGCTCTGGCCGACGCCGACTTCGGCCGCGAGATGGACGACCTTGTCGACGCCCTTGAGCGCGCGGGCCATGGCGGAGGCGTCGCGGACGTCGCCGCGGATGAAGTCGTCAGCGAGCGGGACGGCAGGGTCTTCGCCGTGGACCTGCTCGATCAGGCTGTCGAGGATCCGGACCCGGTCACCGCGCGCGATCAGCGCGGACGCGACGTGGCGCCCGATGAAGCCGGCGCCGCCGGTGATGAGAACTGTCTGCGCCATGCCTCAGCTCCGAGCCCGCTGCCGATGGCAGCTGTGTTCGCTGACGGGATTTTCTTCCGTGTCTCTGCCGCAGAAGCGCGGGATCTTAGGGTCTCCTGCGGCGCCCAAGATGACTGAGCCGCAGGCTCGGTGCTTTCCTGGCTTGCGGATGACGCCGTGATCCGGGGCGGCTTGTGCTGAGCTCATGGCTGTCCGGAGTTCGGTGTGATGGCGACGCGGGAACAGCAGGCTCCGTCCCTTTGTTCCCCGTGCTGAGCCGGGGAACTAGACAAAATGTTCGTGGCGACGAGGCTTCTGGGAACAGGGTCCTTTCACCCGGCGTTTTAACGCGAGCGAGCGACGGGCGGCTCCGAGCGCGATTACGAACGGCCGTTACGGGGGCGCGTCGCTCTGGCGGCGAAACCGGGAGGCAGAAGCTTGCCAGGGCTCAGGGTCGGCATCGTCGGGGCTGGAAACTGCGCATCGTCCTTCGCGCAAGGGCTCGCGTACTACCGGGACGCCAGAGGCAACGAGCCGATCCCGGGGCTGATGAGCGCGGACGTCGGCGGATATCATGTCGACGACGTCTCGATTTCCGCGGCTTTCGACGTCAGCGCCGCGAAGGTCGGCCGGCCGCTGCGCGAGGCCCTGCTGGCGGCGCCCAATGACACATTACGCTTCGCCGAGCTGCCGGAGCCGGGGCCGATCGTGCTGCGGGGTCCGACGCTCGACGGCATCGGCGAGCACCTCGCGGATGACGTGCCGGAGTCCGAGGAGCCGCCGGTCGCGGTGGCGGACGCGCTCCGCGACAGCGCGACCGACGTCCTCGTGTCGTACCTTCCGGTCGGCTCCCAGCAGGCCACGGAATACTACGCCGAGCAGGCGCTCGAGGCGGGCTGCGCCTTCGTCAACTGCGTTCCCGTGTTCATCGCATCCGACCCTGCCTGGGCCCAGCGCTTCAGGGAGCGGGGACTGCCGCTGATCGGCGACGACATCAAGAGCCAGGTCGGCGCGACGATCGTGCATCGCACGCTGGCGAACCTGTTCCGCGAGCGCGGCGTGCGGCTCGACCGCACCTATCAGCTGAATTTCGGGGGCAATTCCGATTTCAAGAACATGCTGGAGCGATCGCGCCTGACCTCGAAGAAGGTGTCCAAGACCCAGGCCGTGACGAGCCAGTTCGACGTGCCGTTGCCCGCCTCCGACGTGCATGTCGGGCCCAGCGACCACGTGCCGTGGCTGACGGACCGCAAGACCGCGTACATCCGGCTCGAGGGCACCGCGTTCGGCGGCGCGCCGCTTTCCGTGGAACTCAAGCTCGACGTCTGGGACTCGCCGAACTCGGCCGGCATCGTGATCGACGCGGTGCGCTGCGCGAAGCTCGCGCTCGACCGGGGCGTGGCGGGGCCGCTCGAAGGCCCCTCCGCGTGGTTCATGAAGTCGCCCCCGCGGCAGTTCACCGACCATGAGGCGGCGGAGCTCGCCGCCGCCTTCGTCGACGGCCGCGCGGACGACTCATGACCGCGCTGTTCTTCCTCGTCCGGCACGGCCGCCATCGCGGGTTCGGCGAGCGCCTGCTGGGCCGCACGCCGGGCGTCCATATCGACGAGGAGGGCCGCCGGCAGGCGGGACGGGTCGCCCCGAAGGTCGCGGCCTTCGCGCCCGCCGCCGCGTGGGGCCCCGCCGCCATAGTGGCGAGCCCCCGCGAGCGGACGCAGGACACCGCGGCCGTGATCGGGGCGGACCTCGGCGTGCCGGTCGAGGTCGACGAAGCCTTCGACGAGATCGACGTCGGCGAGTGGGCCGGAAAGCGGTTCGACGAGCTCGCCGGCGATCCCCGCTGGCGGATCTGGAACGAGGATCGCGACCACGCGCGGGCGCCGGGCGGCGAGACGATGAGCGAGGTCCAGGCGCGGGCGCTCGGCGGCCTCGCCCGGCTGGCGGATCGCTACGACGAGCGCATCGTCGTGGTGGTGAGCCATGCGGACGTCATCAAGTCGGTGCTGCTGAGCGAGCTCGGCATGCTGCTTGGCGATTACTGGAGGATCGACATCGGGCCGGGCGAGTTCGGCGTCCTGAGCCGCGAACCGGGAAACTTCGGTCCGGTGGAGACCCGTCGATGAGCCCGGGCGACGCCGGGCCGAGGGCGGTGGAGGACATTCGCCGGCGCGTCGCGGAGCTCGGCCCCTGGTTCCACAATCTCGACCTCAACGGGATCGAGACAGCGCCTGGGCACTTCCTCGGCAATCACCCTTCGGACAAGTGGAGCAGGTTCGCGCATGCGTTGCCCGACGACCTGAACGGCGCCAGCGTCCTCGACATCGGCTGCAACGCGGGCTTCCATTCCTTCGAGATGAAGCGTCGCGGCGCCGGCCGCGTGCTCGGGGTCGACCATGACGAGCGCTATCTCGCCCAGGCGCAGTTCGCCGCCGAGATACTCGGCTTCGACGTCACCTTCCGGCAGCTCTCGGTTTATGACGTGGCGGCGCTCGGGGAGCGGTTCGACGTGGTGGTGTTCATGGGCGTGCTTTACCACCTGCGCCATCCGCTGCTCGCGCTCGACCTGATCCACGAGCATGTCGCGGGCGACATGCTGCTGTTCCAGACGCTTCAGCGCGGCACGGACGAGGTCCATCAGGTCAAGTCCGACTATGAGTTCTCCGAAGGCGAGTTCGACGCCGAAGGCTACCCGCTCGCCTATTTCGTCGAGCACGCCTATGCGGGCGATCCGAGCAACTGGTGGATCCCCAACAGGGCCGGCTCCGAGGCCATGCTGCGCGCCGCCGGCTTCGAGATCGTCTCCCGACCGGAGCCCGACACCTTCATCTGCCGCCGCGGCGCATCGCCGTGGCAGGGCGCCGTCTATCCCGCACGCGGAGCCGCGCGATGATCGAAGCCGCGATGATCTGGAACGAGCCGAACAACAAGTCCCACTGGGACCTCGAGCTCGACCCGGACTGGAGCCGCTTCGCCGAAACCGCGACCGCGGCCGGCAAGGCCATCAAGGCCGCCAACCCGGCCCTGCCGCGCGTGCTGGGCGGCATGTCGCCGATCGACCCGTTCTTCCTGTTGCGGCTCGCCGAGCGCGGGGTGCTCGACCATGTCGACGTCGTCGCCGTCCATGGCTTCCCGCTCGACTGGAATCTCTGGAAGATCGACGAGTGGCCGGAAAAGGTTGAGGAAATCAGGCGAGCGACCCATCTTCCCGTTTGGGTCACGGAGGTCGGCGTGTCGAGCTTCGGCTCCGAGGAGGTCCAGGCCTGGGGCGTCCGGCGCACCGCCGAACTGCTGGCCGGCAGGGTCGACCGCGTGCACTGGTACAGCCTCTACGATCTGCCCAAGGCCTGGGAGGCCACGACACGCCATCGCGAGGCGGAGGGCTCGTCCTATTACAGGCATTTCCATATGGGCCTGCTGCGCGAAGACGGCGCTCCGAAGCCCGCCCTGCAGGCGTTCGCCGAGGCGGGGAAGGGAATGGGCGTCTGCCAGTGGTTCCACTTCGAGGACCACCGGCTCGACGAGGCGGTCGCGTGGCTGCATCGGCTGGGCGTGCGCCATGTCCGCACCGGCCTGTCATGGGCCGACAGCTTCCGCCCCAACGCGCTCGACTGGTTCGACCGGCAGATGGCGGCGCTCGCCGATTTCGACGTCACCGTCACCTTCTGCTTCACCCCGGAGCACCGCGGGATCGCGCCTCACCACACCAGCCCGCCGATCGATCCGGAGGAGTTCGCGGCCTTCTGCGGCGATATGGTCCGCCGCTACGCGCCCGCCGGAACGGCCGCCGAGGCTGAGGCGCCCGTGAGCGACGAAGAGTGGGCCAGCAAGGACCCTTCGGCCAGTCTCGAGACCTTGCTGCGCCACGTCGGCGGCGCCGGCGGCAGCGGCCGGACGTGACGGTTCGCCGGCGCGGCCCTATAGCTGCGAGCCGAGCCCCTGGTCCGCGTCGGAGCTGTTTTGGAACCCATGGCTGAACCCGCAGGCTTCGCGTCGTTCCACCGGCATGGCTTCGTGCGCGTCGGCGTCGCGACGCCAAAGGTCTTCGTCGCGGATCCGGAGCGGAACGCCGCGGCTTCCATCGAGCAGGCGGTCTCGGCGGCGGAGCAGGGCGTCGACCTGCTGATCTACCCGGAGCTGGGCCTTTCGGGCTATGCGATCGACGATCTCCACCTCCAGGACGCGCTGCTCTCCGGCGTCGAGCGCACTCTCGGCGAGGTCGTCGAGCGCAGCCGCGACCTCGGCACGGTCCTGCTGCTGGGCGCGCCGTTGCGGCGGAACGGCCGGATCTACAATTGCGCCATCGCCATCGCCCGTGGCCGCGTCCTTGGCGTGGTCCCCAAGACCTTCCTGCCGAACTACCGCGAGTATTACGAGAAGCGCTGGTTCGCCTCCGGCGCCGGTCTTCGGGGGCTCGAGATCGATGTCGCCAGCCAGACGGCGCCGTTCGGGACGGACCTGCTGTTCGCGGCTGAGGACCTGCGGGACTTCGTGTTCCACGTCGAGATCTGCGAGGACTACTGGGCGCCGACGCCGCCCTCGACGATGGGCGCGCTCGCCGGGGCGACGATCCTCTGCAACCTCTCCGCATCCAACATCACCGTCGGCAAGTCCGCCGACCGCGCGCTGCTCTGCGCCTCCCAGTCGATGCGCTGCGTCGCCGCCTACGCCTATTCGGCGGCCGGCGACGGCGAGAGCACCACCGACCTCGCCTGGGACGGCCAGGGCTCGATCTACGAATTGGGCGAGCCGCTCGCCCAGTCGGAGCGGTTCTCCCGCGAGCCGCAGATCATCGCGGCCGACGTCGACGTCCAGCGCATTCGCCTGGAACGCGCCCGCACGCCGACCTTCAACGATGCGGCCGCGCTGAGCGGCCACCCGGAGACGGCGTTCCGCACCGTCCGCTTCCGCCATCAACCGAGCTTCGCCGATCTCGGCCTCAGGCGGGCGATCCGCCGCTTCCCCTATGTGCCGGACGCCCCGGAGCGGCTGGACCTCGACTGCTACGAGAGCTTCAACATCCAGGTCAGCGCGCTGGTCCGGCGGTTCGAGGCGACCTCCGGCTCGCACATGGTGATCGGCGTCTCGGGCGGTCTCGACTCCACCCATGCGCTGATCGTGGCCGCGAAGGCCTGCGACCTGATGGGGCTTCCGCGCTCGACGATCCTCGGCTTCACCATGCCGGGCTTTGCGACCGGCGAGGAGACCAAGGGCAACGCCTGGCGGCTGATGCGCGCTCTCGGCGTCGAGGCGGAGGAGATCGACATCCGGCCCGCCGCCCGGCAGCTGCTCGCCGACATGGGCCATCCGTTCGCGAGCGGCGAGAAGGTCTACGACATCGCCTTCGAGAACGTTCAGGCGGGCCTGCGGACCGATTACCTGTTCCGGCTAGCTAACCAGCGCCGCGGCTTCGTGGTCGGCACCGGAGACCTTTCGGAGCTCGCGCTCGGCTGGTGCACCTATGGCGTCGGCGACCAGATGAGCCATTACGCGGTCAACGCCGGCCTGCCCAAGACGCTGATCCAGTATCTGATCCGCTGGACGGTCCGGACCGGGCAGTTCGACGCCGCGACCGGCGACATCCTGAACGCGATCCTGGACACGGAGATCTCGCCGGAGCTCGTTCCGGCCGACGAGACCGGCGCCATCCAGAGCACGCAGTCCAAGGTGGGCCCTTACGAGCTCCACGACTTCTTCCTGTTCCATGTCCTGCGCTACGGGCTGCCGCCGTCGAAGATCGCGTTCCTCGCCTGGCACGCGTGGCGGGACGCCTCCGCGGGCCTGTGGCCGGCGCATTTCCCGGACGCCGCGAAGAACGCGTACGACTTGCCGACGATCGCCAGCTGGCTGGAAGCCTTCCTCCGGCGGTTCTTCCAGACCAGCCAGTTCAAGCGCAGCGCGCTGCCGAACGGCCCTAAGATCTCAGCCGGCGGCAGCCTGTCGCCGCGGGGCGACTGGCGCGCGCCGTCGGATTCGGTCGCCGACGTCTGGCTTCAGGAACTGCGCGACGCGCTTCCGGAGCTTGAGCGGCGCTAGCGCTCCGGCCAGGCCGCGAGCAGCGGCTCGGCCGTCGTCAGGAAGATCTGCTGGCCGAACCGCTGGGCGTAAAGCTTGATGAGCGCGTCATGCGTGTCGTCGCTCGAGCTGCACAGGGCGTCCTTCACCAGCACGACGAAATAGCCCCGCTCGACGGCCGACAGCACCGCCGCCGCGACGCACATGTCGGTCTCGGCGCCGGTGATCACCAGCGTGTCGACGCCGCGCTCGCGCAGCTGCTCATGCAGCCGCGTGCCGTGGAAAGGCGAGTAGCCGGGCTTGTCGAGAACCGTCGCCGGCGGCGTGAGCCGCGCCAGCGGATCGAGCAGCTTCAACAGCTCCGGGTCGATGCGATCGAGGGTGAAGTCGCGCCAGCGTTCGAAATAGGCCCGCCACGAGCCTTCCGCTTGCTCGGGAGAGGAGGGCGGAATGAAGCGCGTGAACACGGTCTCTGCGGCGTGGCGCCGGGCGATGTCCTCGACGACCGGCAGCACGCGGTCCATCCAAGGGGTTCGCCAATCCGTGTCCTCGGCGAACATCTTCTGCATGTCGATGCACAGATGCGCCACGGTCCGCCCCGACAGATCGGGACATTCACGCTCCTGCGCGGGTCTGCCGTCCTTGCCCATCGTCACCTCCGACACGAGAACTCCGGAGGCATAAGGCGCGGCGCTACTTGGTCGTTCCCGCCTCGCCCAGATCGGCGCGGCGTCAGGGTTCGGGGAGCGTGAGGAGCATGTCGAGGCGCGGTGAGGCGCGCCCGACTGACCGGCCGCGCAAGGCGGCCGGTCATCCCAAGAGATCAGGTCACTTGTCGAGCTGCTGCGCCGTCTCGAGGTGATGCTTCAGCTCGGGCAGGGTCTTGCCCGCCCAGGCCTTCAGCGCCGGATCCTCGCCGCCTTCCGCATAGCGCTCGAACAGCGAGACCGCGTCCTTATGGGCCGAAACCTGATCGTCGATATACTGATCGCCGAGGTCGGCGCCTTTACGGCCCTTCAGATCCTCCATCATGCTCTTCTGCGCGCTCGACATCTCGGTCGGGATCGTCGCCTTGACCTGGCCGCCGTCGACCATCGACTTGAGCTCGGACGACGTCTTGGTGTGCGCCTCGACCATCTGGTTCGCGAAATTCTTGATCTTCGGATCGACGTCTTGAGATTTCACGAGTTCGCTCGACTGAATCTCAAACATGTCGCTGGCGCCAGCCTGCGTCACGAAGTCTTGAGTGCTAGGCGCGATGCCGAGCACCGAGTTGACGCCGGTCTTCTCGCCCACAGATTGCGCGAACGCGGGGGTCGCGAGGATCAGGGCTGCGGCTATCAGAGTGAGCTTTCTCATAGAACGTCCTCCTAAACTGCTCCAACAATGCACAGGGACAGGACAACGTTCCGCAGCGCGGCCGAGCTTGCGGAGAAATCCGCGACGAGCGGCCGAGTCCCCTGGGCAGCCCCGATGAGGGCACAGGACTTCGTCGAGCCGCCGCCGATTGATCCAGATCGGCCCGCGGGATCGCTGCGGGTGCTCACCTATAATGTGAGGCGCTGCCTGGGCCTCGATGGCGCCTACTCCACGGAGAGGATCGCCCGGGTGATCGCTCGGACCGGGGCGGAGATCGTCGCCCTGCAGGAGCTCGATCTCGGTCGCGCGCGAAGCGGCGGGGTCGACCAGGCGGCCGAGATCGGCGCAGCGCTCGGAATGGATATGTTTTTCCATCCGGCCATGACCGTTCTGGAGGAGCGGTATGGCGACGCCATCCTCTCTGCGCCGGGCGTCCGGCTCGTGAAGGCGGCGGCGATCTCGGAAGGCCCGGCGCGCTGGAGCCGCGAGCCTCGCGGCGCGTTATGGGCGGAAGCCACGGTCGACGGCGCGGCGGTGCAGATCGTCACCACCCATTTCGGGCTGTGGCGCGGCGAGCGCCGCGCTCAGGCCGAAACGATGCTCGGACCGGAGTGGCTCGGTCATCCGGACTGCAGGAGCCCGATCGTGCTGCTGGGCGACTTCAACTCGGTTCCCACGTCGCGCGCGTACAAGCGTCTGGCGGCGCGGCTGCGCGACGTTCAGAACGCCCGGCCGCAGGTCGACGCCCGCACCTACCCGACGCGCAGGCCGCTGCTGCGGATCGACCACATCTTCGTCAGCGAGGAGGTCGAGGTGAGGGGGCTCTGGGCCGTCCGCAATCCCGAGGCCCGCATCGCGTCCGACCATCTTCCCCTGTGCGCCGACCTTCGCGTCCCGACGCCCGGATGAGCCTCTCCTCAGCCTCGCCGCTCGCCGGCTGGCGCAGCGTCTGGGCGCGCTGGCGCAAACCCATAAAGCTCGTCGGGATCGCGGCCGTGCTGGCGCTGGCCGCCTACCTGCTCTGGCGCGCGCTGCGGCCCTACAGCCTTGCGGAGCTCGGCGCGGCGGTCAGCGCCATTCCGGCCGCGCGCCTGGCGGGGGCCGCCGGCTTCGCGGGGGCGAGCTATTTCTGCCTGACCTTCTTCGACTATCTCGGGCTGCGCTATGTCGGCGCGCCGCTGCCGTACCGGAAGGCGGCGCTCGCCTCCTTCTGCAGCCTTTCGCTGGGCCACACGCTCGGCCTCGCGGGCGCCAGCGCGGGGGCCGTCCGCTACCGCTTCTATTCGCGCTGGGGCCTGTCGGCGGAACAGGTCGCGAAGCTCGTCCTGTTCTGCGGCGTCACGGTCGCTCTCGGCCATCTCGCGCTCGCGGGCGCGGCTCTGCTGGCCGATCCACGCCTCGGGGAGCGTGCGCTGCGGCTCGACGCGAGGTCGGTCCGCGCGGTGGCGCTCGCATGCCTCGCCGCGCCCGTGCTCTATCTGGCGGCGGCTGCGCTGCGGCCCCGCGGCTTCACCGTCTTCGGCCGCAGCCTGCGGATGCCGACGTTCCGCCTCGCGCTCGCGCAGGTTCTTGTCGCGATCGTCAACTTCGCCTGCGTCGCGGCCTGCATGCACCAGGCGCTCGCCGCAATCTCGGACGCCGGCTACGCGGAGGTCGCCGGCGCCTATGCGGCGGCCAACGCCGCGACCATGATCACCCACGCGCCCGGCGGGCTCGGGGTGATCGAGACGGTCGTGCAGCGGCTGCTCCCGCAGAGCGACCTGATCGGCGGCCTGCTGGTCTACCGGCTGATCTACTTCCTGGGGCCGCTCGCCATCGGCGCCCTGACGCTGCTCGGCGCCGAGCTTGTCTTCAGGCGTCGCGCCGGCGGGTGATCCGCTTGTCCCGGCGGCGCAGCAGCCACGGCGGCTCGAACGGCCGCGCCGGATCGAGCAGGCTGGTGCCCGGCACCGGGCGGGTCGAGCCGCGGGTGCGGATCGCGTCGAAGGAGCGAAGCCCTCGCGCGCCGGTGTTGAGGCGCTCGATGGTTTGGACCAGGGAGCCGGTTTTGGCGAAGGTGGCGTCGAAAACCGCCTCGGGCACGCCGAGATGCTCCGCGAGCAGGTGATTCCGTAGCGCGGCGACGGCCCGCCGGTCGGTTTCGTCCCGCGCTTCGATCGCGACGTCAAGCTCCGTGTCGAGCCCGACGGACCGGTTGTTGAGGTTGGAGGAACCGACGCGCAGCAGCCGGTCGTCGGAGATGACGAGCTTGGAGTGGATCAGGACCGAACAGTCCTTGTCGCCGCCCGGCACCACCGGATTGTAGATGCGGAACCGGCGGTGGCGATCGGCGCGGCGCAGGCGGCGGATCAGCCGGTCGCGGTTGCGCCCCATGATCTGGCGCTCGATGAAGCCATGCGAGGCGAGGCTCACGATCGCGATCACCTCGGGACCGTCCGGCTCGCTGAGGCGGCGCTCCAGGACGTCGCCCAGGAAGGTCGCGGCGAAGTACTGGGCTTCGATGTAGATGGTCCGCTCAGCCGCCCAGAGCATGTCCTCCGTCAGCCGCGCGGCCTCGTGGGCGCTTCGGCCGTCGCCCCAGTCCGGCACGGTGCGGGCGATCGCGAGGTCGACGTCGGTGAAATGCGTCCGCGCGTTCTCCGGCCAAGGGAGCGAACCAGGGACGCATTCGGGGGACTCCCCCGTGCCCTTCTTCCAGCGCCAGCAGGCGTGATCGAACACCTCGCGGGCGGCTTCGCCGTCGAACGCTACCTGCACGTCGTGGATCGGGCCGTAGAAGGCGCCGGCGTGCGACTTGCGCCGCGGATCCCGGTGGAGGTGCTCATCGGTGTCCCAACGGTTGACGGTGAGGTCGATGCCGCCCGTGAAGGCGAGCGCGCCGTCGATCGCCACGATCTTCTGGTGATGGGCGGCGTAGAGCGGATGGGTGGTGTCGAGCCGAAGGCTGATGCGCGGGTGTTGCTGCCACTCCGTTCCGATCAGCAGCTCGGCGGTGCCGCTCGGACCATGCGCGACGGCCGAGCTCCAGACCAGCACGCGGACCTCGAGCTCCGGCCGCTCCTCGACGAGCTGGCGCAACAGGCGGCCGAGCGGCGGCGATTCCTCTTCGGAGACGTCCAGGCGGAGCCTTATTCTCGGGTCGAAGTCCCAGCCGATGATCAGGATCGAGCGGCGCGCCGAACGCAGGGCGGTCTCCAGCGCGGCGAAATACTCCGCGCCATGCACCAGCACGCTCATCCGGTCCGCGACGGCGGTTTTCCAGCAGTTCCACCCCGGCTCGAATGTCTGGCCGCGCGGCGCCTCGGGGGCGCTTGCGGGGAGGGGCGGTCGGTCAGCGGTCGGCTTGTCCACGTGATCCTCGGTTAGCCGGCGCGCCTCGGACGGCTTCACGTCGGGGTGACTGATGTGGAGCGCGCGGATCAGCCGGCGAGAGGCGCGCTGCCGCTGAGCAGCCCGCCGAGCATGACGACGCCGAACGCGAGGATCAGCGCCGCCGCGCCGGTCTCCAGCACAGCCAGAAGCATCGCGCCGAGGCCCGGCCGGGCGGAAGCGATGCGGAGCGCCGTCGCCTTTGCGCCCACGGCGAGCGAGGCGATCGCCGCGACGGTGAGGGCTGTTCCGGCCGCCATCGCCAGCGTCGCGAGCACGCCGGCCCACGCCAGCCCCTGCGCCAGGGCGAAGACCAGCACGATGAGCGCGCCGGTGCAGGGCCTGAGACCGACGGCGAGCACGGCGGCGCCGGCGCGCCGCCAGTCCACCGGGCCCTGCACGAGCGCGGGATCCACGCCGTGCTCATGGGCGCAATCCGGGCCATGGACATGGACCGGCAGGCCCCGCGCCGCCCGCGCCAGGCCGCGCCCCTTCCGCCACAGCAGGAGGGCGCCGAGCGCCGTGATCGCTGCGTAGCTCGCGGCTTCGAGCCAGTAGGTGGCCGCTCCCATCGCCACGCTGGTCGCCCCCAGCGCCACGGTGAGCGCTCCAACGACCACGATTGCGGTGACCGCCTGCGCGAGCGCCGCCAGCGAGGACAGCGCGACGCCGCGCCGGAAGCCTTCGCCAGTCGCGACCAGATAGGACGAGATCACGGCCTTGCCGTGGCCCGGGCCTGCGGCGTGGAAGACCCCATAGGCGAAGGACAGGCCCACGAGCGACAACAGCGCGGCGGAATCGGTGCGCAGGGCGCGGATCGCCTGCGACAGCGCATGGTAGAACAGCGACTGCTTGGCGGCCATCCAGGCGAAGACGCCGGTCGGCGCGCCCGCGCCGGCCGCGTCCGGACGCCCGACGCCGAACGGGCCGGCGGCCCCTTGGGCCCAAGCCGGATGGGCGGCCGCACAGGCCAGCGCGACGGCGCCGACGAGCGCAAGCAGCCGCCACGGCGGCCGGGATCGATTCACCGGCACGCCACGAGCAGCGTGTTGGAGAACTGAGCGCCGAAATTCGCCCCCGGCGACAGGCCGCTGAAGAAGCTCTCGCTCAGCTTCTTGGACTGCTCCGCATCCGGCGCTTTCGGGCGCTCGAGCTCGACGCCGCAGCCTGCGGGCGCAGAGACGATCCTGGCCGGATCCTCCTTGGCGAACTCGAAGGCCACGAAATAGGTCGGATCGTAGACCTCGACTCGGAAGGGCTCGCCCTTCGCGGGGGCGTTGTCCTTCACCGGCAGGGTGAAATGCAGGGTGAGCGCTCCTTGCGGGCCGCTCTCGAGCCAGTAGTCGACGGGCGTGTCGAACACCACGCGCTTGTCACCGAACTTGCCGAAGGTGAAGAACTTGAACTCCGCGAGCGACGTCACGTTGACCTCGGCGAGCGGCGCGAGCTCCTCCCGCGTCAGCTTCCCGTCGCCGTCCGCGTCGAGCCCCTGGGTGGCGAAGGACGAGAACATGTCGTCGAAGGTCCAGGCATGCCGCACCGCCGTCATCCGGCCCTCGGGGCCATAGACGAGCTCGCTGCGCGCCGTGACCCAGACATGGGGGTGCGCGAAGGCCTCCGAGGCGACCAGGCAGCCGATCAGGACCAGCAGGAACCGCAGTGACGTCATGAGCCTCGCCGCCTGAAAGGGGGCGACGGTCTTGACCGCAAGTAAGGCCGAAACAGGGCGCAGGCCCGGCGCCTCCGGAGGTCTCACGAAGGTTTGGCCTGACGCGGGAATGGTCGGCCGCGGACATGGCGATGACGATTCGGCCCGGAACGCCCCGCTTCGCCATGCGCGGCGAGAGGGGAAAGCGCCGGTGACGGGCTCCACACGTGGCGCGGCCTCGGAGGACGGCGCGCAGGGCCGTTCCCTTGACCCTGCGGGGGTCGGTCTGTTTGATGGCGCGCTTTGCGGAACGGGGGGCGCCGCGGCGACGCGGTAGGACAGCGGGCGGACGATTTTGGAGCCGGACGAGAAGACGCTGAAGGCGGCCGCGCGCGCCTATCAGAAGGCGCGGCGCTACGAGAAGAGGTTCGACTACGCGAACGCGGCGGAGTGGCGCCGGCGCGCGATCCGTCTTGGCCACGACAGCCCCGACAGCTACGCCCAGCTTGGCGTCTGCCTCACGCGCATCGAGGACTACAAGGGCGCCGCGGAAGCCTATCAGCGATCGATCGACGCCGAAGACGCCCCGCTGGCGCGCTTCACGGCATACGCTTTTCTCCTGAGGCGGACCGGAGAGCCGGAGCGCGCGGAGCGCATCTATCAACGGGCTTGGGAGCGCTTTCCCTGCGGCCGGCTGGCGCTTGAGCTCGGGCGAGAGACGCAGAGCTCCGACGTGTTCCTGATGATGGCCGGAGACGGCGCCAGGGCGCCGGAGCTCGAGGCGCTGCGTCATGCGCTCGGGGCCCGGGACGCCCGCGAAGGCGACGCGATCGGCATGCTGGCGCGGCTCGCCGACCGTCCCGAGCTCTCGGCCTATTTCTGGCTCTATCTCTACGCCCGGCTGTTTCGCGAGAAGTTCGCGGCCGCCGCGCTGCTCGCCAAGCGGATCGCCGCGGAGCACGTTCTGGCGGCGGCCGAGGACGCGCCGCCGCAGTCCGTCGAGGAGCTTCATCTCGCCGTGGCGGCCGCCTGCTATGCGGAGCGCTTCGATACGGGCCACGAACTCGTCAGCCGCTTTGCGGCGGAGCAGGCGACGGACGAAAACAGAGCCGCAGCGCTCGCCGTCACGTTGGATCTGCTGATGAGCGAAGGCCGCGTCGACGAGGCGCGCAGGCTGCTGGCCGATCGCGGCGAGGCAGGAGACGCGGCGTTCCGGGACATGCTTCGCGGCAAGTCCTGCGCGATCGTCGGGCCGGCGGTGACCGGCGTCAGCGCCGGCGCCGAGATCGACGCCCACGACCTCGTGGCGCGCACCAACGTCACGGACCAGGCGCTGATCGAGAACAACCGCGCCCTGGCGGGGGCGCGGACCGACATCATCTTCTACGGCACCGGCTACGTCAGGAGCCGGGCGCAGAAGATCCTGGACTATCTCGCGGCCCATCCGGCCAAGCTGATCGTGCTGCGGCACCCCAGCACCCGGAGGCGCTTCGCGAAGAGCCTGCCCGAGCAGCCGAGCAGGATCTGGGCGTCCCTGAAGAAGCGCGACTTCATCGGGCATGGCTTCGCCCTTCGGCACATCCTGCACGACCTCGTGCTGCACGCCGACCGCCCGGTGTCGGTGTACGGGGCGGATTTCTATCTCGGCGACCAGCCGCATTACGCGGGGTACTTCGACGGGGGGATGGACCTCTGGTTCGAATATGCCCGCCACGACGTGTTCGACACCTTCATGTTCATGAAGCGGCTCGCCGACGCCGGCCACATCAAGTGCGACCCGGTCCTGCAGGCGATCCTGTCCGAGGACATCGAACATTTCGCCTCGCGCATCAGCAACCGGCTTGAGAACGACGGACGCGAGCGCAAGGTCGCGTAATGAAATGCGGCGTGCTGACCTTCAGCTATGCGAACTTCGCCGGGTTCGCGCGGGCGATGAAGCGTCGCGGCGTCTATTCCGTGAACCTCGGCGACTTCATGCAGACGCTCGCGATCCGCAGCGTCTACAAGCAGCTCGGGGCGCCGGAGGCGGAGATCGTCGCGATCGATCGCGACACCATCGCCGCCTATGCGGGGCCGCCCGTCCTGCTGCCGATGAACGGCTGCTTCTACGACTGGTGCTTTCCGCTGCCGGAGGCGATCACGCCGCTGTTTGTCGGGTTCCAGGCGCGCGCATCCGTCATCGAGCGTTTCCGCGACCATCTCGCCCGCTTCCAGCCGATCGGCTGCCGGGACAGCGCCACCGCTGAGACGCTGCGCGCGCATGGCGTCGACGCCTTCGTGACCGGCTGCCTCACGCTGGCGCTGCCGCCGCGAGAGGCTGAGCCGGAGGCCGGCAAGACCTTCGTGGTCTACGGCGCCAAGGCGGGTCGGCTGCCGTCGGAGGTGCTGCCGCACGCGCCCCGAGAGCTGTTCGCCAATCTCGACTTCGTGTCCCAGCGCAAGCACGTGCACCGGTTTCCGCTTGACGCGGCGGGGCGAGCCGACGCCGAGCGCCACGCCGCCCACCTTCTGCGGACCTATCGCAGATCCGCTTCTCTGGTGATCACGCCGCTGCACCACGCCGCGACGCCGTGCATCGCCTCCGGCGTCCCCGTGGTGATCGCCCGCGCGACCGACGACGCGCGCTTCAGCTTCCTGCGCGAACTGACGCCGGTCTATCTGCCCGAGGACTTCGCGCGGATCGACTGGGCGCCGCGCCCGGTCGACATTGGGCCCGTGCGGGCGAGGCTCGTCGAGCAGGTCCGGCAGGGCCTCGATGGCGCAGGGCTCTTGCCGCGCCAGCCTGCGGCCCGGCCCAACCTCGCCGCAGCCGCTCGGCCTGTCGCCTAGCCGTAGCCGGCGCGGCCGGCGTTCGCCGCCACGCGCGCTTCGAACCGCTCCCGCCGCTCCGCGAAGGCCCGCGCGATTCCCGGGTAGCCGCCCGCCGTGTCGGCCTTGCTGAAGATGCGCGCCCCGGCGGAGCCGGTCGGCGCCTCCAGCGAGAGGAAGGCGAACAGCTCCCGGCGCTCGTCCTCGTAATGCTCGATGCGCGACGTGCGAACCTTCCTCGGCCAGCGCTCCTGCAGGTCGAGCAGATATCCGGTGATCCCGTTCCAGCGGTCGAGATGCTTCAGGTAGAGCGCGTCCAGCGCAGCCTGGTCGTTCTGCTCCACCAGCGCGACCACCGTCGGCAGCTCCCATGCGACGATCGCGCTCTCGATCGACGCGAACGGCGCCCGGACGGTGTGCACGATCCTGCCCGCGGGAAACATCCGCAGCAGGTTGAGCGGCACGCGATCGGCCGGCCCATAGCGGATTTCCTTGAAGCCCCAGCGCGTCTTGCCGGGGGGCAGGCGCTTCGCGAACAGCTCCAGCACCAGCGCGCGCTGCGCGGCCATCAGGTCCGGCCTGCGGAAGCCGTTCATCCACGCCATGCCGCGGCCGTCATGCTGGAGCGTCTCGATCTCCTCGGCCGAGCTCACCGGCTCGCGCGGATAGACGTATTTCGTGAGCTGCCTGTTGTTCGCGGCTTCTCCACCCCAGCGGAACAGCCCGGCCAGGACGCCGCTATGCTCGCCCCAGATCCAGACGTTTCCAGTCTCGCACAGTCTGACCTGCTGGAAGGTGGACCCGCAGCGCCCGGCGCCGAGCAGGAAGATCGGATCGAGCGCCAGTTCCGGTTCAGCCATCTTGGGCGTCGCCTCGATCGAACATGAGCCCCCGCCCCACCGCCGTGAATCACCTTCGAAGGTCAGCGTATCAGGCAATTCGGATCTTCATGCGAGCGCAGGACGTGTCCTGATCGCGGCCGCCGCGCGCGCCCGCTATAACGCGCGTGGGTGAGGGGCGGGGAGAGCCGTGGAGATCTACTTCAGCCATTACTACTCCGAGACCCTGGTGTTCCTCGCGGTGGCCGGGCTCGTGGTGCCGCTGTTCAAGCGACTGGAGCTGAGCCCCGTACACGGGTTCCTGCTGGCCGGTCTGGCGCTCGGCCCGTTCGGTCTCGGCAGCCTGGAGCAGGCGGCGCCGTGGATCGGTCCGCTCACGATCAACAACGGGGAGGACATCAGCGCTCTCGCGGAGCTCGGCGTCGTCTTCCTGATGTTTATGGTGGGGCTCGAGCTCTCGGCGCAGCGCCTCTGGCTCGCGCGCCGGATGGTGTTCGGCTTCGGCGCTCTTCAGGTGGTCTCCTGCTCGGTCGCCCTGGGGCTGCTCGCCTATCTTCTGGGCCAACCGCCGGCGTCCGCGGTGGTGCTCGGCGCCGCCGGGTCGCTGTCCTCCACCGCGATCGCCCTGCCGACGCTCGCCGATAGGGGACGGCTCCAGAGCGTCGCGGGCCGCAACAGCTTCTCCATCCTGCTGTTCCAGGACCTCTCGGTCGCGCCGCTGCTGCTGATGGTCTCGGTGCTGAGCTCCGGAGGACCGATCGGGCCGCGACTGGTCGAGACGCTGGGTCCCGGAGTGCTCGCCGTCGGCGCGCTCGTCCTGTTCGGTCGGTTGGCGCTGCGTCCGATCTTCGGCTGGGTGGCCGCGGCCCGCAGCGCGGAACTGTTCATGGCGGCCTGTCTGCTGGTGATCCTGGGCACCGCTTTCATCACCGCCGCCGCCGGCCAGTCGATGGCGCTGGGCGCCTTCGTGGCGGGCCTGCTGCTCGCGGAGACCGAGTTCCGGCGCCAGATCGAAGCTCTGGTCGATCCCTTCAAGGGCCTGCTGCTCGGGCTGTTCTTCCTCTCCGTCGGGGCCACACTGGACCTCGGACGGGTTTTCGCTGCGCTGGGCGAAACGCTGCTGATCGCGGCGACGCTGATCGCCGCCAAGGTGGTGATCGTGTTCCTCGGCGGGCGAGCCTTCGGCCTGTCGCGCGCCGCATCGGCCGAAACCGCCCTGATCATGGCGGGCGGCGGCGAGTTCGCCTTCGTTCTGCTCAGCCCGGCGATCTCAGGACAGATCCTTTTGCCCGATATCGCCGCGACCGCGACGGCGGCCGTGACCATCTCGATGCTGACGATACCCTTCCTGATCGCCGCCGGGGGGCGCTTCGCCGCCCGAACCGAGGGCGGGAAGGAGGTCGAAGTCGGGCCGCCGGAGGACGTGGCGGAGCCGGTCGTGGTGATCGCCGGCTATGGCCGGAAGGGCGCCGTCGTGGCCAGGATGCTCGCGCGGCACGACGTGCCCTTCATCGCGATCGACGACGACATCCGGGTGGTGAGACGCGCAAGACGACAGGGGGAGAGCCGCGTGTTCTACGGCGACGCGAAGAACGCCGAAATGCTCCGGCGATGCGACGTCGCCTCAGCCTTGGCGCTGGTGGTCACGCCGGCGTCGGGCGAGATCACGAGAGCGATCGTGGCGAGCGCCAGGGCGGAGAGCGAGACGCTTCCCGTCGTCGCGTTCGCAGGAGATCTGGCGGACGCAAGGCGGCTCTATCGGCTCGGTGTGACGGACGCCGTTCCGTTGGACGTGGAGCCGAGCCTGCACCTCTCCGAACTGGTCCTGCTGGAGCTGGGGCTTCCGACGGGCGCCGTCATCGCCTCGGTTCATGAGCAGCGGGACGAATTTCGCGACGAGATCAGGCCGAAAGGGAAGCGGGCCAGACATCGCAACGCGATCCGGGCCCAGCAGGCCGGACCGCCGTAGCGGGAGGAGCGGCGGCGGCAACGGGAGGCCCAATGAGGCTTCATGCCTGACGCCGACCCCGCGCCAAGCGCAAGGCGGGTCGCGCTTCGGTGGTCAGGCCCAGACACGAAAAAGCCCGCGATGAGCGGGCCTTAGCGCATCATTCTGGAGCCTGGCTCAGCCGGGCATCCTCGACACCCGCCGGGCGTCTACCCAGCCCTTCAACCACGCATCGCGTCGAGCGACGTCCTTGTACGGACAGCGCCGGAGGTCGACGCCGGTGGCGAAAGCCTCGCGGCCTTCCTGTTCGATCGCCTGCATACGCAACCCTTTCTGCTCAAGATTTATGTAAATGGGGCTTGGGACGGCGATTGTCCACCTGAGCGCGCTTTTTCAAGGGCGGCGATCTTTCAGCTCAGGCCTCTGTGCCAGCGTAATCGGACAGTGCGCCGCATTCGTTTCGGTCAGCGTCTCCGCGGCGGCGCGGGGACGCAGGCGAAGCTTGTGGTCGCCATTGTTGGCCTCGGGCGCTCGTCGAAGACGGCGGCCCGGCTGGGCTCCTCAGAACGGCAGCCGCCCGTTCTCCTTGACCTCCCTCATGACGAAGAAGGTTCGGGTGTTCTGCACGCCAGGGAGGGCGATCAGGGTCTGGCTCTGCAGCTTGTTGAAGTCGGCGATGTCGCGGGCCCTGATCTTGAGGAAGTAGTCGAACTCGCCCGCCACCAGAATGCAGTCGAGGATCTCCTTCACCTTCAGCACCGCCTCCTCGAAGGCGTAGCGGCTGTCGGGCGAGGAGCGGTCGAGCACGACGCCGATCATCACGAGGGCGCCCAGCCCGACCGAAGCGGGAGCGACCTCCGCGCGAACCCCGGTGATGTGGCCCTTCTCGAACAGGCGCTGCGTGCGGCGGTGACAGGTGGCGGGGCTGACGCCCACGCGCGCCGCCAGTTCGGCGTTGGTCAGCCGACCGTCCGCGTGGAGGGCCCGCAAGATCTTCACGTCCGTCCGGTCGAGATCCTCGGCGGAAGAATCTCTCATCGAAGGCGTCTTTTCGGGGAGATCATTTCAACATCCGTTCCTCAAATTGAGCCACGTCGAAAATTTGCAGGCAAACTTAGAAAGCACATTCCACCGAGGTTTTTCTAGTATCCGCGCTCCGACCCATAGGATGAGCGCCGTGATCAACACCATTCGCACCATCGCCGCCGCGGCCACCGCCAGCGGTCTCATGAGCTATGCCCATGCGGGTCCCTTGCAGCCCATTCCAGACACGCAGGCGGTCCGGAGCGTCGTGCTCGTGCACGGCGCGTTCGCCGATGGCTCGGGCTGGCGCGGCGTTTACGACGAGCTGACCGCACGCGGCTATCGCGTGTCGATCGTCCAGAACCCGCTGACCTCGCTGGTTGACGACGTCGCTGCGACCACGCGCGTTCTGGGTAGGCAGAACAGCCCGGCCATTCTCGTCGGACATTCCTGGGGCGGGACGGTGATCACCGAGGCGGGCGCGCACCCGAAGGTCGCGGGCCTAGTCTATGTTTCCGCCCTGTCTCCCGACGCGGGAGAGACCACCGCCCAGCAGTATGAGGGCTACGTCACGCCGCCCGAGTTCGTCATCGAGACGACGCCGGACGGCTACGGCTTCGTCAAGCCGCAGGCGTTCAAGGCTGGTTTCGCCAATGACGCGAGCGATGCGGAAGTGGCGTTCCTGCGGGACTCCCAGGTCCCGATCAACATGTCCTCATTCGCGACGAAGCTTGAGACCGCCGCCTGGCGGACGAAGCCCAGCTGGGCCGTGATCGCCACCGAGGACAAGGCCTTCGACCAGCGGATGCTCAAGGCCATGGCCACGCGCATCGGGGCGACCGTGACCGAGGTCGCGGCGAGCCATGCCGTCTTCATGACCCAGCCCAGGGCCGTCGCCGACGTGATCGACGAGGCCGCCCGGCGGCTCTCCGCCCAGACGCGGTAGCCGGCCCGGTCCTGTCGGAGACCGGCAGACCCCAGCCGCCTGGAGAGCACGACGAGCCCGGGCCTTCGGGTCCGGGCCTGCGAAGCCATGCAATGTTGCGAGATCGGAACAAGACGATGACGACGAACGCCTCTCTCGACGAGGCCGATGACTCCGCCCGGCGCGCGTCCCGGGTTCAGGCGGAGCGGACCGCGAACCTCAAGCCGGCCTATGACTTCATCGTCTGCGGCGCGGGCTCGTCCGGCTCCGTGGTCGCCGGCAGGCTGTCGCAGAACCCCGACGTCAGCGTCCTGCTGATCGAGGCCGGCGGCGGCGACGAGGCGGAAGCGGTTCTCGACCCCTCCCTGTGGCCGGCCAATCTCGGAAGCGAACGGGACTGGGGCTTCCAGGCTGAGCCCAATCGGCATCTCGACGGCCGCTCGCTTCCCATGTCGATGGGAAAGGGGCTCGGCGGCGGCTCCAGCATCAACGTCATGGTCTGGGCGCGTGGCCACCGCAGCGACTGGGATTTCTTCGCGGCCGAGGCGGGGGAGGAGGGCTGGAGCTACGACTCCGTGCTCGGCATCTACCGCGACATCGAGAGCTGGCGGGGAACGCCCGACCCGCGCTACCGCGGAACGTCGGGCCCGGTCTGGGTGCAGCCCGCGCCTGACCCGAGCCCGATCGCGACTGCGATGCTGGACGCGGCAGCGGAGCTCGGCGTCCCGACCTTCGATCATCCCAACGGGGCGATGATGGAGGGGCCCGGAGGCGCGGCGATCTCGGACGTCCTGGTTCGCGAGGGCCGCCGCCACTCGCTGTTCCGCGCCTATGTGCATCCCTGGCTGGATCGGCCGAACCTCACCGTCGCCACGCACGCCACCGTGCGCCGCGTGGTGATCGAAGGCGGCCGGGCCACCGGCGTCGAGATCCTGCGCGACGGCGCGGTCACGACTGTCCATTGCCGCCTGGAGGTCATCCTGTCGCTTGGCGCCATGCACACGCCCAAGGTGCTCATGCACTCCGGCGTCGGCGACGAGGCGGAGCTCGGACGCTTCGACATAGCCGTCAAACAGCACCTGCCGGGAGTCGGACAAAATCTGCAGGACCACCTGTCGTTCGGCTGCATCTGGGAGTACCGCGAGCCGTTGGCTCCCCGGAACGGCGGCAGCGAGGCGACGCTCTACTGGAAGAGCCGCCCCGACATGGAGAGGCCCGACCTGCTGTTCTGCCAGGTTGAGTTTCCGGTTCCGAGCGACCGGACAGCCGCGCGCGGCGCTCCTGCGCACGGCTGGACGATGTTCGCCGGGCTCGCTCAGCCATCAAGCTCCGGCCGGGTCCGCCTCACCGGCGCGGATCCCGCGACGCCGATCACGATCGACGCCAACGCCTTGTCCGATCCCGCGGACATGGAGACGGCGATCCGATGCGTCGAACTCTGCCGGGAGCTCGGCGCCGCCAGGGCCTTCCAGCCCTTCGTCACGCGGGAGGCTGTGCCCGGCCCGCTCTCGAACGGCGCCATGAAGCAGTTCGTGCGCGAGGCGGCGGTGACCTACTGGCACCAGAGCTGCACCGCCAGGATGGGCCGGGACGCCATGTCCGTCGTGAACGGGGCGCTCGAGGTCTATGGCGTCCAGGGGCTCCGCGTCGCCGACGCCTCCATCATGCCGCGCGTCACGACCGGAAACACCCAGGCGCCCTGCGCGATCATCGGCGAGCGCGCGGCGCGGATGATCCGCGCAGCGCACGGCGTCTGAGCCGCGCCAGCCAAACTCACCGGTCCCTTCGGCCTCGTCCCGCGCGGGCGCGGCGGAGCAGGGGTCGCCAAACGTCCCGGCGCCGCAGCGCCGGGACGCGCTGCGTCAATCTCTCAGCTGGAGACTGCGATGAACTTTGATCTTGGCCTGGTGGGCAAGCGCGCGCTCGTCACGGGCGGCACCAAGGGCGTCGGAGCGGCGGTGGTCCGCAACCTGCGGGACGCGGGCGTCCGGGTGGCGGCGGCGGCGCGGAATGCGCCCGAGCAGCGCGAGGCCGGCGTTTTCTATGTCGCCGCCGACCTGACGTCGGCGCAGGGCTGCGCCGATCTCGCCGCGGCGGCGCTCGCACGCCTCGGCGGGATCGACATTCTCGTCAATGTGGTCGGGGGCTCAAGCGCGCCCGGCGGCGGCTTCGCGGCGCTCTCCGACGCGGAGTGGGAGAGGGAGCTCAACCAGAACCTCATGCCGGCCGTCCGGCTGGACCGCGCCCTGCTGCCGTCGATGCTGGAGCAGGGGTCAGGCGTGGTCATCCACGTCACCTCCATCCAGAACGTGCTTCCGCTGCCCGACGCCACGACCGCCTACGCCGCCGCGAAGGCGGCGCTTTCGACCTACAGCAAGAGCCTGTCCAAGGAAGTCACGCCCAAGGGCGTGCGCGTGGTGCGGGTGTCGCCCGGCTGGGTCGAGACGGAAGCGGCGGTCGCGCTGGCGGAGCGGCTCGCCGCGGACGCCGGGGTCGACTACGAGGGCGGCAAGAAGATCATCATGGACGCGCTCGGCGGCATCCCGCTGGGGCGGCCGGCAAGGCCGCGGGAGGTGGCTGACCTGATCACTTTCCTCGCATCGCCACGCGCCGGAGCGATCACGGGCGCCGAATACACGATCGACGGCGGAACCGTGCCGACCACGTAGCAGCGCCCTGAACGATGTCCGCCGCTTGTGAGCTGATCTCGGCAGCGGCGCTGAAGCCGCCATTCTCCGTTCTCCGCAGGCGGGACGCGGCGCGTGGGGCGGCGGCAGGGGCCCCCGCCCGTCCGGTCCTTGGCCCTTGACCTGGATCATCGCAGGCCTCGTGAAGCGCTCTAACGTCCACCCTCCGCTGAGGACGCTACACGCCAAAAGTCAGGCTCCCGCCGGCGAGGATCACGATCGGCGCAAAGGGACATTCTGCGCCTTCGCCCGAGCGCCAGGGAGGCTCATGTGAACTACTGGATCAGCATCCTCTTCAGAGTGATCCCTCTCGCGATGGGCGCGGTGTGCCTGGGTCTGGGGACATACATTCTGCGAGGTGGCGACGGAGCGAATTATTTCGTCTCCGGTCATGTGCTCGTCTCGCTGACCGCTATCTGCGTCGCGCTCTTCACGACCGCCGCCATGATCATCCGGCAGCTCACCAACACCTTCAGCCGGACCTGGATGACCATCCTGCCGGTCATTGGCTACTCGGTCGCCGTCGCAACCATGCTCTGGGGCTTTCTGGTTCTGCGACAGGGGAGCGCGCCGAGCTTCGTTGCGGGCCATGTGATGTTCGGCGTCGGGCTGATCGCCGCCTGCGTCAGCACCGTCGCGACGGCCTCGAGCGCTTTCACGCTGATACCCAGGAACGCCCATGGCCGTGCCGAAGACGGTCCGCCCCGGGACGCCTACAGCGCGGCGACCGGCCTCGGTCTGATCTGCGTTCCGCTGGTGGCGACCGCGATCGCCTTTGTCTGGGCGATGACGTTGCTCGCGCGCGAGTCAGCGGCTCCGGATTTCATCGCCGGTCATGTCCTGATGGGGCTTACGGCCATCTGCGCGAGCCTGATCGCGCTGGTGTCGACAGTGGTGCGGCAAGTCCGCAATCAGTTCGGCGAAACCGAGCGGTGGGTCTGGACGCTGTGGGTCCTGTTGATGGGGACGGCGACCTTCGGCTTGGGCCTCTTCGTGCTGTTCAGTTCAGATCGACCTGAGCGAATTGCGCCCGGTTGCGTTCTGCTCGGGCTCGGCATGATCTGCTACAGCATCATCTCGAAGGTGTGGCTGCTGGCGTTGGTCTGGCGGCGTGAATGCTCTCTGGCCAATCGCGTTCCCCTGATACCAATCGTGACCTGCCTCTCCTGCCTGTTCTTCTCCGCGTTCCTTGCGGAAGCGGCCGTCAGCGATCCTTCATTCTTCATTCCGGCGCGCGTTCTCGTAGGATTGGGCGCTGTCTGCTTCACGCTATTCTCGATCGTGTCGATCCTCGAAGCCGGAACGTCTGGCAAAGGATAGAAATGGTCTGCGCCCTCGGGGCGCAGGCTCCTGACAACGGTCTTGCTTCGGCGCCGAACCAATCGACATGTCTTCGTCGTGCTCCGGTGGGGCTCCACGACAGTCCGCCTCGATGGCGTCGAGCAACGACACCGCGCTCATATACCTGGCGAGCCGCAACCGGTGCTCTTCGGCAAGTTTCGCCAGCCGGATCGTGTCCATGTTCTGATGGAGGCGTCCTATTTTTCGAATGAGGGGCGCCAGTATAAAGATGCCCTCGATGATCGTAACTCCGGCGCCAGCCGCCATGGACGCCGGGGACGTTGTCGCGCTGGGGCCAAAGGGCGGACTGAACGCGTGCTCCGGAGGGCGCCTCTTCGCTGAGGCGCGTGCGTTGCCGCTCTAAAGGTCTGCTGGTCCGATCTATTCTGCCTCCCGCGGTATTCGGCCGGTCGCGGGCCGATCTTTTCTTTTGCGTTTAGCCGCCTCCGAGGTACGATGGGTTACAACCTGAAGGCGAGGTCGCGCCGTGGCAGAGAACGTTCGATCCGACGTCCGTGTCTCGCCGGCCGCGCCATTGCTCAGCGCGTTGATCTCAGCAAAAGCATCAGGGCCCTATAACCTGACGAAGCGTCGAGCTGATCAGTCATGGCGGATCAACCCTATCGCAGATTGCCGAAGCGGGCGTACTGGGAGCGGGCGATCGCGACCGACGCACCTGGGATATACCCGGACCTCTACCAGAAACGGTTTGAGGTCGCCCCGGAGCACAGGATCGCTACAGCGGGGAGCTGCTTCGCTCAGCACATAGCCCGAAACCTTCGCCAGAACGATTTTACGGTTCTGGATCTTGAGCCCGCGCCCCGCGGTCTGTCCGAGGCTCAGGCGCAGGCTTACGGCTACAAACTCTACTCCGCGAGGTTCGGGAACATCTATCTGGTGCGGCAGCTGCTACAGCTCGCACAGGAGGCTTTCGGCTCGTTCACGCCTGAGGACGCGGTCTGGGTGAAGGGCGCCCGCTTCTACGATGCGCTGCGGCCGTCGGTGGAGCCGAACGGGCTGAACACTGTTCAGGAGGTCGAGCTTCATCGGAAGGAGCATCTCAGCCGAGTTCGCAAGATGCTGAAGACTGCGGATATATTCGTCTTCACGATGGGCCTGACCGAGGGATGGGTCCATAAATCGAGTGGCACGGTCTATCCGCTCGCGCCCGGTGTGCTCGCCGGCGCCTATGACCCGGACAAAGTCGGCTTCCGGAACTTCGGCTTCAATGAGATCTACGACGACTTCGTCGCCTTCCGAGCCCTGATCAAGGAGGTGAACCCAGATATACGGTTCATCCTGACGGTGTCGCCGGTCCCGCTGAAGGCCACCGTCTCAGGGAACCACGCCCTCACGGCCAACTTGTACTCGAAGTCGGTGTTGCGGGCGGTGGCGGGTGCTCTGTTCGAGGCGTTTCCCGACATCGACTATTTCCCATCGTACGAGATAATCGCGAGCTCGGCGAGCGAGGGCCGCTTCTTCGACGAAACGAAGCGGGGGGTGACTGCGGACGGCGTCGCCACCGCGATGCGAACCTTCTTCGAACAGCACAAACCACCGTCGGTTCCGGTCATGAAGACGAAGGCCAAACGCGCCGGCGCTCTGGTATGTGAAGAGGAGCTTCTGGGGGCTTTCGCGTCGTGAAAGTCTGCGTGATCGGCAATTCGCACCTGGCGTCGTTCAAGCTTGGCTGGGACGTGATCGCGTCGCAGTTCCCCTCGGTCAGTCCGTCGTTCTTTGGGTCTCCTGCGGGCGGGCTGAGCCGCCTGAAGCTGAAGGGAGCGACGCTCGTCCCACGGGGCGAGAAGCTGAAAAGGGATCTCGAGTTCACGTCCGGCGGTCTGTCGAGCATCGACATCAGTGCTTACGATGCATTCGTTATCGTCGGGGCGCAGGCCGGGCTGTTGCGGATGCTGCAGTTCAACCAGCGCCATCGGACCGCGAACTGGCTCGGCGTCAGCACGTACGAAAGCCTGTTGTCGGGGGTGTGCTTCCAGGAAGCCGCGCGCGGGGCCCTGCGAGGCAGGAGGGCGATATCGATCATCCGCATGCTCCGGTCGGTCACCGACAGGCCGGTCCTCCTCAGTGTGGAGCCGTTCTTCTCCCTCACCGTCAAACCGAAATCTCAGTTCTGGCGAGAGGATGCGGTGTCCGCTTTGGACAGGATGCGGCCGATCTATGAGGCGGAGATGGATGCGCTGCGCTCCGAGCTGGGTTTCACGTTGATCGACCAGCCGGCCGAGACCGTCGTCGAGGAGTGTTTCACCGCTCCGGAGTTCGGATCGGGATCCATCAAATTGCTTGAGGGCCTCGCGACCGCTCACTCCGATGGCGAGCACCGGCACATGAACAGCAAGTACGGGGCCCTCGTCGCTCGGGACGCCGTCCAACAGCTTTTCTCGATCACTGCGCCGGGGCTCGCTCGCTTAGCCGCGGTGGTGGAGGCGCCGTCGCTCATGACGCGCCTCCGCGAACGGGCGATCGTTGGCCATTTCATTGGCCGCTGAGCGCGGCTGCAGTGAGAGGGGCGGGAAACCCCCTCGGAATCGTTGGTGGGCCCGGCAGGACTCGAACCTGCAACCAGACCGTTATGAGCGGTCGGCTCTAACCATTGAGCTACAGGCCCCGCGCTCACGCATACGCTGATTGGGCGGTCCTTGTCATCGGGCTCGATCATCGCGGATGGTCGGCTTGACGCGGCGCGCGGCGCTCGGGATGGTCCTGCTCCCTGCCGTGGTCCCAGACGCGCATGCCCGCTTTGTCAGCCGAACGTCGCCGCGAGATCGAACGCGGGTTTCTCGTGGCTCTCGCGCGGGCTTTCGGCGGCGCGATCGTGTTCGTCCTGCCCGTCCTGATGACGATGGAGATGTGGCAGCTCGGCGGAAGCATGGAGCCGGGCCGCCTCATGCTGCTGCTGCTCGCGGTGCTGCCGCTGCTGGTGGGGCTGTCGCACTACATCGGCTTCCAGGAGACCGAGACGTGGCTCGACGACGTGCGCGACGCGCTGGTCGCGCTGCTCGTCGGATTCGTGACGTCGACGGTGGTGCTGACGCTGTTCGGGGTGATCGGCCCGTCGCAGTCCCTCGACGAGATGCTCGGGGCGATCGTGATCCAGGCGGTGCCAGCGAGCTTCGGGGCGGTGATCGCTCAGGGGCAACTCGGACAGGGCGATGAGGCTGACCGCAGCCGCAACCGTCGCGCCGGCTATGCGGGCGATCTGCTGTTCCTGGCCGCCGGCGCGGTCTTCCTGTGCTTCAACATCGCCCCGACCGAGGAGGTCGACCTGATCGCCGCCTCGATGACGCCCTTCCACGCGCTGGCGCTGGTCGCGCTTTCGATCGTCTCGATGCACGCGATCGTCTACTCGGTGCAGTTCCGCGGGCAGGCGGCGCTGCGCCCCGAGGGGCTCGGCTTCTTCAGCCTGTTCGTCTGCTACACGCTCGCCGGCTACGCCGTCGCGCTGCTGGTCTGCGCCGCCATGCTGTGGGATTTCGGCCGGCTCGAAGGGCTCGGCCCGGGAGCGGCGCTCCGCCTCGTGGTCGTGCTCGGCTTCCCGGCCTCGATCGGCGCCGCCTTCGCGCGGCTGATCGTCGGAGGGCAGAGCTGATGGCGCAGCCCCGGTCGCAGGACGAGTCGCGGTCCGACGCGCCGCCGCGCGCCGTCGGGCGGCTCGAATGGGCGGTCGGCGCGGTCGGGGCGCTGGTCACGCTCGCCGTGTTCGGCCTGTTGGGCAGGGAGGCGCTGAGCTACCACCCTGCCGCTCCGGATCTCGTGGCGCGCGTCACCGCGATCGACAGGAACGAGAGCGGCTACGTGGTGATCTTCGAAACCGAGAACCGCGGCCCTTCGGCGGCCGCGGAGGTCGTGATCCGGGCCACGCTCAGGAAGGGCGACCAGATCGCCGAACAGGCCGAAGCGACGCTCGACTACGTACCGCGGCATTCGAGCCGCAAGGCCGGCTTCGTGCTGCGGGAAGACCCGGGCGCCGGCGCGCTGGAACTCGCCCCCATCTCTTACCGTGAGCCGTGACATGACGTCCTCCGAGCTTTCCGTCCGCGCTCCCAAGGTCGCCGAGGCGGCGCGCCTGCTGATCGAGGCGCGGGCGTCCCGCCAGCCGATCCAGGCGCCGCCGCCGGAGCTGGCGCCGGCGGACGAGGCGGAAGCCTGGGCGATCCACGAGGCTGTCGTGGCCAGCCTCGGGCCGGTCGTCGCCTGGAAGACCGGGGCCCCGACGCCGGAGGCCGAGCCCGGCATGGGGTTGATAACTGCCGACACGGTGCGGCCGAGCCCGGCCGCCGTCGCGGCGGACGCCTTCCTGCTCGGCGCCGTGGAGGCGGAGATCGCCGTCACGCTCGGGCGCGACCTTGGGCCCCGCGCCGAGCCCTATTCGCCGGAGGAGGTGCTGGACGCGGTCCGCACCTGGCACGCCGCCATCGAGGTCCTCGACACCGCCTTCGCGGACTGGGCGGCGACGCCTGCGGTGTGGAGGATCGCCGACCGGCAGAGCCACGGCCTGCTGGTGCTCGGCGCCGGGGCGGCCGAACGGCCGAGCGTCCCGCTCGCGCGGCTGCCGGTCGTCCTGACCATCGACGGCGAGACCGCGTTCGCCCATGAGGGCGGCAACACCGGGGGAGACCCTGTCCGTCTGCTCACCCATCTGGCCAACGCCCGGCGCGGATCCGGCCGGCCCCTGATGGCGGGCGACGTGGTCACGACCGGATCGACGACCCCGTTTCTGCGGGCGGCGCCGGGCCAGCGCGTGCGGGCGATCTTCGAGGGTCTGCCGGAAGCCGAGCTGACCATCTCGCCCGCTTAAGCGCCGGGGCGGACTATGTTACCGTTCTGAATGAATATTCATGGAACTGCTGCGGCGCATGAACGTTTAGTTGCGCCGCAATACCTGCGGGCGGCGGAGCGCGCTGGTTGTCCTTCAAATAGCGTGTCCGTTGATGGCCTTTGAGACCACAGGTCATTGACCCGCCATCTTCCCCCGTTATTTGGCCTCCCTTGGGGTGAGGCGGCGCGCCGGTCCCGGACGGGCGCGCGATCTAGACGAAGCAAGGATGATCATGAAGACGACGAGGATTCTTCTGCTCGCCGGCACGGTTCTGCCGGCCGTCGCTCTCGCCGCTCCCAGTTTTGCGCAGACCGCGACCTCGGGCGCGCCCATCGTCCTCGCGCAGGGACTGAATCCGGAAGCGGGCGGCGGCGACAGCGATCGCAAGAGCCGCAGGTCAGAAGAGGGTGGGTCCGAGCGCGGCCACAGGTCGAAGCCGGATCGCGGCGACAGCGGGGACAGCGGCGAACGCCCGTCCAAGCGGAAGGAGTCGCAGGACGATTCGATGCGCGAGATGCGCCAGCCGAAGGCGGATTCGACGGACTCCCGCAGCGAGCGCAAGAAGAGCGATCCGGAGCAGCGCCAGACCGACAAGCCGAGCCGTGAGAAGCGGGATCTGTTGGGCCCCGACCGGGCCGCGGGCGACGCCGGCGACAAGTCCGACGCGCGCGAGAAGAAGCAGCGCGCCAAGGAGAGCGGCGACGCCAATACGGCCGGCGACTCCAAGAGCCAGAACATCTTCGACCGCAAGGATCGGTCTGCGGAGCCGCGCGACAAGTCCAAGGACAAGAAGGACGCTGAAAGCTCGGACCGTGACTCCAAGGGTCGGAAGGACAGGCCTGAGGAGCTCCGAGGCGACTCCAAGGACAAGGCGGAATCCGAAAAAGGCCGGGACGCAGGCGACCGTAAGGACCGTCTGCAGGAACTGCGCGACAAGCGTGACGATCGCGGCGCCGACAAGGAGCGGGACCGCTCCGACGCGCGGGACAAGGAGAGGGATCGCGACCAGCAGGGCGACCGCCGGGACCGCCTGCAGGAGCTTCGGGACGATCGCGACCGCAACCGCGGAGACCGTCCTGACGCGCGCGACAACCGTGATCGGCCAGGCGACCGCGACGCGCGCGATCGGCGCGACGACCGCGACGCCAGCCCCGATCGGCGGCGCGAGCGCTTCGAGGAGCGGCTGCGCGAGCGCCGGGACGATCGTGACGATCGTGCGCGGGACCGCCGCGAGCGCCGCATCGACGACCTGCGCTCCGAGCGTCGCGAGCGGCGCGAGGGCGACCGGTTGATCATCACCGAGCCCGGCGGCCGGACGATCATCCGTGAGGGCGACCGCACCGTGATCCGGCGCGACGAGAGCGAACGCTTCCGCTACGGCGCGCGCGATTTCCGTGAGGAGCGCAGGGGCGGGGAAATCCGCCGCATCGCGGAACGGCCCGACGGCTCGCAGGTGATCACCATCACCGACGAGGACGGGCGTCTCATCCGGCGCGTCCGTCGCTATCGAGGCGAGGAATACGTGCTGATCGACAACCGGCCGCGCGGCGCGCGCACCGGCGTGTTCGTGAACCTCGACCTCGCCCCGCCGCGCATCACGATCCCGCGCGAGGAGTACGTGGTCGACGCCGACGACGCGTCTTACGAGGTGATCGAACGGACCTTCATGGCGCCGCCGGTCGAACGGCTCGAGCGCAGCTATTCGCTGGACGAGATTCGGCAGAACGCCCCGCTGCGCGAACGCGTCCGCAGCGTGGATCTCGACACGATCACCTTCGACACGGGCTCCTGGGAGGTCCGCGACGATCAGATCAAGAAGCTCGAGAATGTCGGCCTCGCGATGGAGGAGGCCGTGAAGAAGAACCCCAGGACGGTGTTCATGATCGAGGGCCACACCGACGCGGTGGGCAGCGACGACGACAACCTGTCGCTCTCCGACCGGCGAGCGGAGTCGGTGGCCGAGATCCTCACCAAGTACTTCGACATCCCGGCGGAGAATCTCACCACGCAGGGCTATGGCGAGCAGTACCTGAAGGTGAAGACCGAGGCGGCGGAGGAGCGCAATCGCCGCGTCACCGTCCGCAACATCACGCCTCTGCTGAGCAGCAGCGCCAACTGAGCCAAACGCTCGGACGTCTGAAGGGCGCGGGACGCTTCGGCTCCCGCGCCCTTCTTCTTTTCGCAGCGCCGTTGGCGGCGCTCCCTGTCGCGCTAGCTCAACCTCAAGTGCGGGCGAGGGAGTTCGGGATGGCTGCGATTGACATGGGATCTGCGCCTGCCGCTACGCGAGAGCCGACCCTCGACCGCTCGGTCACCCTTTGGCAGGTGACGCTTTACGGCCTCGGCAGCATGCTGGGCGCCGGCATCTATGGCCTGGTCGGTCAGGCCGCGAAGGATCTCGGCAGCGCGATCTGGATCGGCTTTCTGGTCAGCATGGTCGCGGCGATGCTGACCGGCCTGTCCTACGCCAACATCGTGTCGCGATATCCCAAGGCGGGCGGGGCCGCCTACGTCACCCAGCGCGCCTATGGAGCGCCGCTGCTCAGCTACGTCGTCGGCCTGACGGTCGTTTGCTCCGGCCTGACATCGATCGCCACCCAGTCGAACGTGGTGGCTCAGGGCCTGCAGCAGTTGTTCGGCGGCTCGTTCCTGCCGACCTGGGTGCTGGCGCTCGGCTTCCTGCTGCTGGTGGCGGCCGTCCTGCTCCGCGGGATCAAGGAGTCGATGTGGGCCAATGTCGTCTGCACCATCGTGGAGGCCGGCGGACTGATCCTCGTGGTGCTGGTCGGCTTCAGCTACTGGGGCACGAACAGCCTGCTGGAGTTCCCGCCGCAGGAGGGTGGGGACAGCGGCGCCGCCGGCCTGGCGCTGCTCGTGATGCAGGGCGCGGTGCTGACCTTCTTCTCCTTCATCGGCTTCGAGGACATGCTGAACGTCTCCGAGGAGGTGAAGAACCCGAGCCGGAACATGCCGCTCGCCATCGTGTTCGCGATGCTGGCCGCGACCATCATCTACATGGCGATCGCGATCACCGCCGTCTCGGTGATGCACTGGAGCGAACTCGCTGGATCCGAGGGTCTGGCGCTGGTCGCGGTCGTCGAGAAGGCCGCGCCCTGGCTCCCCCCGGCGCTGTTCACCGCGATCAGCATCTTCGCCGTGTCCAACACCGCCCTCGTCAACTGGATCATGGGCTCGCGCCTGCTCTACGGCATGTCCAAGCAGGGCCTGATGCCGGCGGCGCTCGGCCGCGTGCATCCGACCCGCCGGACGCCGCATGTCGCCATCCTGGCGCTGCTCGTGGTGGTGGCGGCTCTCGCGATGGTCGGCGACATCAAGGAGCTCGCCTCGGCCACGGTGCTGCTTCTGCTCAGCGTGTTCACCGTCGTGAACGTGGCGCTCGTGGTGCTAAAGCGCCGCCCCTCGGAAAGAACGGGAGAGTTCGAGGTCCCGGTCTTCGTGCCGATGCTGGGAGCGGCCGTCTGCGCCGCGCTGATCCTGGTGCGGCTCGGTCAGGGCAGCTGGACCGCGCCCGTGATCGCGATCGGCCTCCTGCTCGCGATCGCGGCTCTCTACTTCATCACCGGAGCGGGACGGGACCAGGCCCGGCTTCGTCGCTTCATCGAGCAGGACGAGGCCATGTCGGGGTCGTGACGCGATCATGAAGATCGCGCTCGTCATCAACAGGTCGTCGGGCGCACTTCTCGGGCTGACGGATGCGCCACGCGACCTGGAGCGGAAGCTCGCGGACGCCGGCTTCGACGTCGGAGCCGTTCTCGACGGGGACGCCAGCGACCTCGTCGCGCGGGCAGAGCATGCCGCCAGTCTGCCGGTAGAGGCGGTGATCACGGCGGGCGGGGACGGCACCATCATGACCGCCGCCCAGGCGCTCGCTGGCGCCGGCAAGGCTTTGGGGCCGCTGCCGCTCGGCACGATGAACCTGCTCGCCCGGGACCTCGGCATTCCGCTCGACCTCGATGAGGCGATCGTGGCGCTGGCCTCCGCCGAGCGCATCCCGATCGACCTCGGGGAGGTGAACGGACACGTTTTCCTCTGCAACTCCATGCTCGGCGTGCCCGCGCGCCTGGCCGAGCGGCGCGAGCGCGGGCGGCAGAACATGGGCGTGACGGGCTGGTGGCGGCTGGTGGTGGCGGGGCTGAAAGGCCTCTACCGCTACCCGCCGCTGCGCGTTGGGCTGGACCTGGGGCAGGGGCCCGTCACCTTTCGCTCCAAGGCGATCGTGGTCGCGAACAACGCCTATGACGAGGGCTTCGGGCATTTTCTCAGCCGCTCGCGCCTCGACCGGGGCGAACTCGCGCTCTACGTGACGCGGCATCTCAGCGCCTGGCCGCTCATCCGCATTTCGGCGCGGGTCGCCATCGGAAACTGGAGGCAGGACCCCGACATCGAGACCTTCGCGGTGCGAGAGCTCACCGTGACGAGCCGGCGCAAGCTCCTGCGGGTGATGAACGACGGAGAGACGATGCTGCTGAAGCCTCCGCTTCTCTATCGGATCCGCCCGAAGGCGCTGCTGGCGCTCCGCCCGCACGGCGAGGAATCGGCGGCGCCGGAGGCGGCCGCATGACCCGGATCGTGCATCTCTCCGACCTGCATTTCGACCGGGTGGACCAACGCGTCGTCCAGGCGCTCCGGGACGAGATCAACGCCGATCCGCCTGACCTGATCGCGGTGTCGGGGGACCTGACGCAGCGCGCTCACCGGCATGAGTACCGCTCGTCCGGCGCCTTCCTCCGCAGCCTGAACGCTCCCGTTCTGGCGGTGCCGGGGAACCATGACATCACCTACCTGAACATGCTCGAGCGCTTCCTGGACCCCTACCGGCGGTGGAGGCGCTTCGTTTCGCGCGACGTCGAGCCGATCTGGCGCGACGATACGGTCGCGGTCGTCGGGCTCAACACCGCCCGCCGGTTCACCTTCGGGCTCGACTGGTCGAAAGGCCGCTACGGCGTCGGACAACTCAGGAAGTTCAGGAGGCGCGTCCAGGAGCTGCCGCCGAATCTGTTCCGCATCGTCGTCGCTCACCATCCGCTTCATCCGCCGGAGACCGAGCCCGAGCTCGCCATCGTAGGCCGGGCCGAAAGGGCCCTGGCGTGCTTTCAGAAGCTGCGGATCGGGCTCGTCCTTTCGGGCCATCTGCATCGCGATTACGTCCACACCCATGCGGTCGAGGCTGAGGACGACACGCGCATGCTGATCGTGCAGGCCTCGACGGCGACGTCGACGCGCCTCAGGGGCGAACCCAACGCCTATCACCGGCTGACGGTCGAGCCGTCCGGGCAGGTGCTCATCGAGGTCCGCGCCTGGGACGGGGAGCGCTGGCGCACGGCGCGCGCGCGGGAGCAGGGGGCCCGGCTCACGCGGCCCTCCGCCGAGCCGGCCGCCGCCGAGAGCAGGGCGCCGGCGTCCACCGGCGCCGAAGCGTAGGCGGGGCCAGAGGCCGCGCGCATTGCGTTAGGCGTCGTGATCCGCCATTTGAAGGGCATTCCTCTCCAACGGCGCAGGAACGGGCGAAGGCTGGCCATGCGGTCTCCGCCGAAGGCGCGGCGCGGGAGGCTGCAGCATCCGGGCGCCGCCCGCTCACGCCGATCAGAGCCGAATGACCGATCTCGCCGTTTCGACCGCCGCCACGCCGCTCGCCCGCCAGGTCGAGCGTCGCCGCACCTTCGCGATCATCTCCCATCCGGACGCCGGCAAGACGACGCTGACGGAGAAGCTGCTGATGTTCGGCGGCGCCATCCAGTTGGCCGGTCAGGTGCGCGCCAAGGGCGAGCGCCGTCGCACGCGGTCGGACTGGATGAACATCGAGCGGGAGCGCGGCATCTCGGTGGTGACCTCGGTCATGACCTTCGAGTACCGCGACTGCGTGTTCAACCTGCTCGACACGCCGGGCCATGAGGACTTCTCGGAAGACACCTACCGGACGCTGACGGCGGTCGATTCCGCCGTCATGGTGATCGACGCCGCGAAGGGCATCGAGGAGCGCACCCGCAAGCTGTTCGAGGTGTGCCGCCTGCGCGACATCCCGATCGTGACCTTCGTCAACAAGATGGACCGCGAGAGCCGCGACCCGTTCGAGATCCTGGACGAGATCGAGAGCACGCTCGCACTCGACGTCGCGCCGCTCACCTGGCCGATCGGGCGCGGCCGCGATTTCGCCGGGACCTATGAGCTTCAGACCGGGCGCATCCGGCTCGTCGACAGCGGCGATTCCATCTCCGGAACCGGCATGGAGGCGCTCAAGGGCCTGGTCTCGGCCGACCGGCTCACTGAGGTCACCGAGGAGCTCGAGCTTGCGGCCGGCGCGCTCAAGCCCTTCGATCTCGCCTCGTTCCGCGAGGGCCACCAGACCCCGGTGTTCTTCGGCTCCGCGCTCAGGAACTTCGGTGTGCGGGACCTGCTCGACGGCCTCGCCGACCTGGCGCCCGCGCCGCAGGGGCTGGACAGCGACAAGCGGCCGGTGAGGCCGGCCGAGGACCGGATGACGGCCTTCGTCTTCAAGGTCCAGGCGAACATGGACCCCAACCATCGAGATCGTATCGCGTTCGTAAGGCTTTGCTCGGGCAAGCTCAGGCGCGGCATGAAGGTGCTTCAGACGCGCACGGCCAAAACGATCGGGCTTCACGCGCCGCAGTTCTTCTTCGCTCAGGACCGCGCGCTCGCCGAGGAAGCCTATGCGGGCGACGTGGTGGGCATCCCGAACCACGGACTGCTGCGCATCGGCGACACGCTGACCGAGGGCGAGGACATCTCCTTCCTCGGCGTGCCGAGCTTCGCGCCCGAAATCCTGCGCCGGGTGCGGCTCGAGGACGCGATGAAGGCCAAGAAGCTCAAGCAGGCGCTGCAGGAGCTGGCCGAAGAGGGCGTCGTGCAGGTGTTCCGCCCGCTTGACGGCTCCCCGGCGCTGGTGGGCGTCGTCGGGCCGCTTCAGCTCGACGTGCTCACCGGGCGCCTGGCCGCCGAGTATGGGCTCGAGGTCGGTTTCGAGCAGAGCCAGTACGCGCTCGCCCGATGGGTCTCCGGGCCCGAGAAAGATCTTCAGGAGTTCCTCAACGCCAACCGCGGCAACGTCGCCGAGGATCTCGACGGCGACCCGGTGCTGCTGGCCGGAAGCGCCTTCCAGATGACCCGCGCCAAGGAGCGCTGGGAGAAGGTGGCGTTCCTGGACGTCAAGGACGTGCGCAAGGTGGCCGCGTAAGCCCCGGGCGCCGGGCTCAGGCGGAGACGGTTTCGCGTTCCTTGACGCCCTCGAAGCAGGGGCGGCGCTTGGCGAGTTCGACCGCGACATAGTCCATGAAGGCGCGCACCCGCGCGCTCGACCGCAGATCCGGATGCGTCAGGATCCAGAGTCCCGGCGGCTGCTGGCCGGGCGGATCGTAGAGCCGGACCAGGTTCGGGAAGCGGTTGCCGATGAAGCAGGGCAGCGGGCCCACGCCGACGCCCGCGCCGATCGCCTCCGCCATGCCGAGCACCGTCGAGAGGCGATAGACCACCCTGTGCTCGCCCACGACGTCGCGCAGCCAGCGCTGCAGCGGCGCGAGGATGTCGCCGGGCCCGATCCAGGGCATATCGTCGAGCTCTTCGATGGTCGAGACCGGCTTGAGCGGGGCAGGGCCGTAGACGGCCCAGAAGATCCCGGCGAGCCGGCGCCCGACCAACGTCTCCGGCGGCGAGGACGTCACCCGCAGCGCGATGTCGGCGTCGCGCTTCGACAGATTGAGCACCGCGTTCCCGACCACGATGTCGAGCGTGATCTCCGGATAGGCCTTGCGGAAGCCGGCGAGCACGTCGGTCAGGGCGTGGATCAGCAGCGTGTCGTTGGTGGTGACCCGGAGCTCGCCCGTAGGTGCGAGGTCCTGGCCGGACACCCGGCGTTCGAAGGCGATGATGTCGTCTGCCATCCGGTCGGCGATGCCGGCCATCTCTTCGCCGGCCGGCGTCAGCCCGTAGCCCGCGCGGCCGCGCTCGAACAGGCGCGCCCCGAGCCGGTCCTCCAACGCCCCCAGCCGCCGAAACACGGTTGAGGCGTTGACGCCGAGGAACTCCGCGGCGCCGGCGAGGGAGCGCCGCTCCGAGATCGCCTTCACGAGGCGAAAATCATCCCAGGCAAGCATGAATGGGGTGGTCCCGAAGATTGCGCGATTGCGCCCGCGCAAGGGATTTAGCCGAATACGAGACAAAAGTCATTGGCGTGACGGTCCGGCCCTCAGGCCCGGCCAAACCGCAGCCCCGGCGCGGGCCGCTCCTCCACCACCTCGCGGCGGAAGCGGTAGAGCTTCGCGGGCCGGCCGCCGGTCGCGGTCTCGGCGCCGCCGGTCGGCTCCACCAGCGCCGCGCTCTCGACCAGCCGGCGAAAGTTCTGCTTGTGCAGCTTTCTGCCGGCTATCGCCTCGACGGTCTGCTGGAGCGCCGTCAGGGTGAAGCGAGGCGGCATGAGCTCGAACACCACCGGCCGGTATTTCAGCTTGCCCCGCAGGCGCCCCATCGCGGTCGCCAGGATCCGGCGGTGGTCGGCCTGCATGGGCTCGCCCAGCCGGGGCAGTTCGCCGCGCGCGAGCGCCGCCGGGCGGCCGTCCCGCTTGGCCTCCTCCACCAGCCCGGCTTCATAGAGGAGCTCGTAGCGGTCGAGCACCTTCTCTTCGTCCCAGGGCGAGCCGTCGAAGCCGAAGCAGAGTCGCGCCCTGACGAGGCGGGGGAGGTCGCGGCCGGTCCCGGCCTCGGGGGCCTCCGCCGTCCAGCGGCTGAGCGCCGGCAGGATCGCGGCGTCGAGCACCTCGGGTCTGCGTCGCCGCCAGTCCTCCCAGGGGAAGAAGCCGTACCACGGGCGAAAGGCCGCGCCGGCGGCCGCCAGCGCCGCGCCGTCGCGCGGCCTGCGCGTCAGCGCGAGATAGCCGATCGAAACCGTGTGCGGCCCGACCTCGTCCGGACTCTTCACGCGTCCACGGTCCCCGAACGTGTAGAGCTGCTCGACATAGCCGAGCTCCAGCGCGGTCTGCTCCGCGACCGAGGCGCGGAGCGCGATCTCCAGGGTGCGGCGGCGGCGCGGGTCGAACGGACCGGCCGGCAGCGCCGCCAGATCATCCTGCGAACGGGCGACCAGGATTTCCGGGGCGTCGCGCTCGACCGCGACCACCGCGGCCGACAGGCCGATCTCGATGTTCGGCCGATCGCTCACGACGCGCCCGCCGGATGGAGCGCGAAGGGCGCGCCCTCGAAAGCGTCTTCTCCCCGGCCGATGGCGGCGATCGCCTCCGCCATCCGTCCGCCCCGGCCGAGGGCGTCGTCCGCGAGGCTTACGATCAGCCGGTTCGGCGTCGCCATCGGGCTGGCGCGCCGGAGCTCGGCCGCAAGCTCCCGCTCGTCGCGGGCGGGCTCGCGGGCGCAGGCGATCGCGTAGGCCATCGCCGTCGAGCGGCTGACCCCGGCGTAGCAATGCACCACGAGCGGCTCCGGGCGGCTCGCGAAGTCCAGCGCTTGCCGCACATGCGCTTCGCCCGGCGGGACATGCCCGTGGCGCGGCTCGACGATGTCATGGAAGCGCAAGGTGAGGTGATCGGCGACGGCCGTCCCGTCCAGGCGCGGCGCGGCCGCGCCCTCCGAGAGAAGCGACAGCACGCGCCGGGCCCGCGTCGCGGCGAGGGTCTCGGCCAGGCGGGAGAGCGGACACACGATGATCACGACGGCGAGCCTAGCTCGCGGCCGGGCTGGAGGACATGGCGACCATCGGCGCGGGCGGGACCGGCGTTCACGACGCCAGGGCGGAGAAACGTTCCAGGAAACGGGCCTCCGCCTCGGACGCGGGCCACGGGGTGAGGTCGGCGTTGGCGGGAGCGCCGTCGGGCCGCCCGAAGAACTTCCGCGCCTCCTCGACGGAAAAACCCGCGAGCCGCGTCGCCTCGAGAAAGGCGGCGGTCGCATCGGCGCGCTTGATGAGCTTCAGCGTGGCGGCCGCAGGCTCCGGCGGCAACCCGAAGCGAAGGTGAATGGCCGCCATCAGCCGCTTCTCGACCGCCCTGTACTCGCCCCCCAGGACGGCCTTGAACGGGCTGATCATGTCGCCGATGACGTATTCGGCGGCGTCGTGCAGCAGGGCCGCCACAAGAACCCGCGCATCCGCCTCGGGCGCGAGCCTCCGGGCGATATCCTCCACCAGAAGCGAATGCTGGGCGACGGAGAAGATGTGCTCCCCGGATGTCTGGCCGTTCCAGCGCGCCACCCGCGCCAGGCCGTGCGCGATGTCCGCGATCTCGACGTCAAGCGGCGAGGGGTCGAGCAGGTCCAGTCTCCGTCCCGACAACATGCGTTGCCAGGCGCGCGGGGGCGCAGGGGACTTGCGCTGGACGGGCAGGGAAGGCGACAGCTTTTCGGCCATTGCGCTCTACGACATCCGGCCGCCCCGGGGCGGCCCAACAAAACGAACGACTGAGGGAGAACACCCATGACCGTCACCTACGGACCCGAGCATCTCGCGCTGCAGCAGGAGCACGATTCGCGCGGACTCGCAGAGCTGTGGCAGCAGAAGCTCATACATGGCGAACTGACGCCCGAGGAGCAGGCGTTCATCGCCAGCCGCGACATGTTCTTTCTCGCGACCGTGGACGGCGAGGGCAAGCCGACGGTCTCCTACAAGGGCGGCCCGGTCGGCTTCGTGCGCGTGCTAGACGCCGTGACGCTCGCCTTCCCCGGCTATGACGGCAACGGCATGTTCCTTTCGGCGGGCAATATCGCGACGACCCATTCGGTCGGCATGCTGTTCATCGATTTCGAGACGCCGCATCGACTGCGCGTGCAGGGCGAGGCCGAGGTCGTCCGGGACGGCGAACTGGTGGCGAGCTTCCCGGGCGCGGCCTATGCGCTGCGGGTGCGTGTGACGGACGCCTTCGTCAACTGCGCCCGCTACATCCACCGCTACCGCAGGGTCGAGACCTCGCGCCACGTGCCGCAGGCGAGCGGCGAGCAGCCCCTGGCGGAATGGAAGCGGATCGACTGGGTGCAACCCCATCTTCCCTCGCGCGACCGGGACCCTGCCGCCGCGGCAGGCGAGTTGACGATGGAGGAGTACGGCGCCAAGACCGCCGCCTGCGACACCTGATCGGCCAGCACTGCTGACCTATTCGGCGCCGTCGGTCAGTGAGCGGAGACCCGACGATGACGATGACACGCGAAGGGGCGGCGCCGGCGCGCGCGCGCCCTTGGTACACGATCCTCTATGTCCAGGTGCTGATCGCGGTCGCGTTCGGCATCGCGCTTGGCTACTTCGCGCCGGACATCGGCAAGCAGATGAAGCCGTTCGGCGACGCCTTCATCAAGCTCGTGAAGATGCTGATCGCGCCGATCATCTTCCTGACGGTCGTGCACGGCATCGCCAGCATGAGCGACATGCGGAAGGTCGGCCGGGTCGGCCTCAAGGCGATCATCTATTTCGAGGCGCTGACCACGGTCGCGCTGATCATCGGCCTCGTCGTGGTCAACGTGCTGAAGCCCGGCGCGGGGATGAACGTCGATCCCGCGTCGCTCGACCCCTCCTCGGTCGCCAAGTACCAGCAGGCGGCCCAGGGCCAGACGGTCACCGACTTCTTCCTCCACATCATCCCGGACCAGGTGGTGGGCGCCTTCGCGCAGGGCGAGATCATTCAGGTCCTGCTGATCGCCATCCTGTTCGCCTTCGCGCTGCATTCGCTGGGCGAACGCGGGCGGCCCGTGATGGCGCTGATCGACAGCACGATGGAGGTCTTCTTCCGGATCGTGGCGATCGTCATGCGCGCGGCGCCGGTCGGCGCCTTCGGGGCGATGGCGTTCACCATCGGCTCACAGGGACTGCAGGCGCTCGCCCCGCTGGCTTACCTGATGGGCGCCTTCTACCTGACCTGCCTGATCTTCATCTTCGGCGTGCTGGGGATCGTCGCCTGGGCCACCGGATTCTCGATCTTCAAGTTCGTCCGCTACATCAGCGAGGAACTGCTGATCGTGCTCGGCACCTCCTCCTCTGAGTCCGTGCTGCCGCGCATGCTGGACAAGATGAAGCGCGCGGGGGCGGAGGAATCCGTCGTCGGCCTGGTGATCCCCGCCGGCTACTCGTTCAACCTCGACGGCACCTGCATCTATCTGACGATGGCCGCGATCTTTCTCGCGCAGGCCACCAACACCGAGCAGACCCTGTGGCAGCAGATCGTCATCCTGGCGATTCTGCTGCTCACCTCGAAGGGCGCGGCCGGCGTGACCGGCTCCGGCTTCATCGTGCTCGCGGCGACGTTGCAGTCGGTCGAGCACATCCCGACCGTGGCGATCGCGCTGATCCTCGGGATCGATCGCTTCATGTCGGAGGCCCGCGCGCTCACCAACCTGGTCGGCAACGGGGTCGCCACGCTGGTGGTGGCGAAGTGGGAGGGCGTCCTCGACGAGCGCAAGCTCCACGCCGAGTTGGACGGGCGAAGCGCCGACGAGTCCGCCGGACGACCGGCGGCGGCCTGAGCCGGCGCCGGATTCAGGCCGACGTCAGCTCCGCGTGCCGATGGCAATCGACCACGTGGTCGTTGACCATGCCGACGGCCTGCATGAAGGCGTAGACGATGACGGGACCGCAGAAGGCGAAGCCGCGCTTCTTCAGGTCCTTCGAAAGCGTCTCCGAGAGCGGCGTGGACGCCGGGACCTCCGCCGGGGACGTCCAGCGGTTCACGAGCGGCTCGCCACCCACGAAGCCCCAGAGATAGTCAGAAAAGTCCTCTCCGCGCTCCTGCATGGCGAGATAGGAGCGGGCGGATTTCACCGCCCCCTCGATCTTCGCGCGGGAGCGGACGATGCCGGCGTCGGCCATCAATCGCGCGATGTCGGCTTCGCCGTAGTTGGCGATCCTCTCGGGACGGAAGCCCTCGAACGCCGCGCGAAAGGCTTCCCGCTTCCTGAGGATCGTGATCCAGGCCAAGCCCGCCTGGAAGCCGTCGAGGACGAGCTTCTCGTAGAGCGCTCGGCTGTCGCGCTCGGGCACGCCCCAGTCCTGGTCGTGATAGGCGACATAGAGCGGATCGGTCCCGCACCAGCGGCACCGGCGCTTCCCGTCCGGGTAAGGCGGCGCGACGTCGCTCAAGCGGCGGTCGTTTCCCCGGGGAAGGCGAACCGCGCCCAGGCGGGCTTCTCGATGGTCAGCATGGCGTTGCCCGCGATCAGCGGCACGCCCGCTGCGCGCGCCTCCTCGGCCCGGTCGAGGCGCAGCAGGGCGAGCCCGCGTCCGTCGGCCGACGAACCCATCCGGCCGACCGTCTTGTCCCCTGCCGTCACGGCGGCCCCGACTTCCGGAGGCAGGCCATCCAGCAGCACCGGGGCCACGCGCGTGCGCGCGGTGCCGCGGTGCTCCATGCGGCTGACGACCTCCTGTCCGACATAGCAGCCCTTCTTGAAGTTCACGCCGTTGAGCTGGTCCAGGCAGGCCTCGTGCGGGAAGGCGTCGCCATAGACGAAATCAAGTCCGCCCTGGGGCGCGCCAAGCGCGATGCGGTGCGCGTGCCAGTGTTCTGCGCTCAACGGAGTGACGCCGTCGGGAAGCGCCGCGCCGGCCGGAAGGTACGCGCGGCGGCCGAGAGCGGGGAGGCGGGGGTCGGAGACGATATCGGCGTCGACCTCCGGCAGGAGGCCATCGCCCCAAAGCACGGCGACCTGCCACCGGTCGCTCACATCCTCGATCTCGATCTTCGAGCGGAGCCGGTAAAGCGTCAGCCTGCGCGTCAGATCGGAGATCAGGTGAGCCGGCGCGTCGAGCCGGAAACCGCCGGCGATCGGCGACGCCAGCATGTCGACTATGATCTTGCCTTGTGGCGTCAGCAGCGCCGCATAGGCGGCGTGGCCGGGCTGGAGTCCCGAGACGTTGTTGGTCAGCAGGTTGTCCAGGAACGCTCCGGCCGTAGGTCCGGTGACATGGAGCAGTCCGCGTGAGTCCAGCAAAGCGCCGCGCATCCGGCTTCTCCGTCCGTGTTGCCATCCGCCTCCGGCGAAGGTAGCCACCCCGCTGACCGGCCTCAAGCCGATCCTGCGCAGGAGGTTCCACAATGGCCGAGACTTTCGACCTCATTCTGCGGGGCGGCGTCGTCGTGAACCAGGACGGCGAGCACCGCGCCGACATCGGCGTGCGCGGCGGCCGCATCGCGCTGATAGGCGACCTCGGGCGCGCCGACGCGGGCGAGATCGTCGACTGCTCGGGGCTGCACGTCCTGCCCGGGGTCATCGACACGCAGGTCCATTTCCGGGAGCCGGGCGCGACCCACAAGGAGGATCTCGAGACCGGTTCGCGCGCCGCCGTGCTGGGCGGCGTCACGGCGGTGTTCGAGATGCCGAACACCAATCCCCTGACCGTCACGGCGGAGGCGCTCGCGGACAAGCTGGCCCGCGCGAAGGGCCGCATGCACTGCGACCACGCGTTCTTCGTCGGAGGCACGCATGACAACGCCCGCGACGTCGCCGAGCTGGAGCGGCTCCCCGGCGCCGCCGGCATCAAGATCTTCATGGGATCGTCGACCGGCTCGCTGCTCGTCTCCGACGACGCCGGCGTGTCGGAGATCCTGAAGCGCACGCGCCGCCGGGTCTCCGTGCATTCCGAGGACGAGCCGCGGCTCTCCGAGCGCAAGGATCTGCGGACGCCGGGCGATCCGTCGAGCCATCCGGTCTGGCGCGACGCCGAGGCGGCGATGAAGTGCACCCGGCGGCTGACGACGATCGCCAGACGGCACGGCGCCAAGGTGCACGTGCTGCACGTCTCGACCGCCGAGGAGATGCGCTACCTCGCCGACTTCAAGGACGTCGCGACCGTCGAGACCACGCCGCACCATCTGACGCTGGGCTCCGACGCCTATGCGCGGCTCGGAACGCGCGCGCAGATGAACCCGCCGGTGCGTGACGACGCGCACCGCGCCGGCATCTGGTGGGGCCTCAACCAGGGCGTCGTGGACGTGCTCGGCTCCGACCACGCGCCGCACACGCTCGAGGAAAAGGCCAAGCCCTATCCGGAGAGTCCCTCGGGCATGACGGGGGTCCAGACGCTCGTGCCGGTCATGCTTGACCATGTCGCCGCCGGCAGGCTCAGCCTCGCGCGCTTCGTCGACCTGACGAGCGCCGGGCCGGCGCGGATCTTCGGCATCTCCCGCAAGGGACGAATCGCGGTCGGCTACGACGCCGACCTCACGATCGTCGACCTGAAGCGCCGCGAGACCATCACGAATGCGTGGATCGGATCCCGCAGCCAGTGGACGCCCTATGACGGCGTCGAGGTCACCGGCTGGCCGATCGCCACGGTGATCAGGGGCCGTCAGGTCATGCGGGAAGGCGAGATCGTTTCGCCGGGTCTCGGACGGCCCGTCGAATTCATTGACGCACTGCCGTCCTGACGCGGGGTTTATCCGTCCGGGGTTGCGTTCCGCACGGTTGCTTGCCTCTCTGGTGCGCCGCTCGTCGGCGCCCCAGCCCCGAAGCGATCTGCGGAACATAAGCCGGGAGAACGCGCGCTTGATGGACTTGACGCTCGTCGCGACCGGCATCCTGATCGGTATCGGCGTCAACGCGCCCGTGGGCCCCACCAACGTCATGTGCATCCATCGCGCGATCCGCAGCGGCGTGACGTCCGCGCTGGCGGCCGGGGCGGGCGCGTTCGTGGCCGACGTGCTGTTCGCCGGCATGGCCGCCTTCGGGGTGAGCGCCGCGGCCGCCTTCGTGGAAGGCCATCTGCCGGTCATCAAGGTCGTCGGGGCCGCCGTGCTTCTCGCCTTCGGCGTGAAGCTGCTCTACGCGCCGAGCTCGGTCACGCGCGACACCGCGAACGACACGAGGGCCTCGCTCTTGCGCGCGGCCGGCACGTCGTTCGCGCTCACCGTCACCAATCCGGCGGTGCTGCTGGGGTTCTTCGCGATCTTCGGCGGACTCGCCGGCATCGGCGACAATCCGGGCGATTTCGGCGCCGCGGCCCTGCTGACGCTGGGCGTCGCGATCGGCAGCGCCGCCTGGTGGCTGGCGCTGTCGATGGGCGCCAGTCACCTGGCGGAACGCATCGCCGAGAAGTGGCTGGCGCGGATCAACATGCTGTCCGGAGGCGGACTGGCGATCTTCGGCTTCGTGCTGCTGCTGGGCGTCGCGCTCGGCTACTGAGCGGTCAGTGCGGCATGCTCGGCAGCGTGTAGCCGCCGGCCCGGATGCTCGCCGGCAGCTTCTCGGCGAAGCGGGCCGTGGCCTCCTCGCCAAACGCCATCACCAGCTCCTTGAGCGCCGCGAACAGGGCGGCGTGCGCAACGCAATCGGGCGCGATGCCATCGAGCAGCGCCTCTTCCCAAGCCTCGTCCAGATAGGCCAGCGCCGCGCGCCGCCCGTCCGTGGACGCGTCGCCCGACGTCGAATCATCGTGTGCCATGAGTCGCCCTACTCGTACCCATCGCGAGGGTAACGGCTTCGCGGCCGAGGTGGAGCGATTCTCGAAGAAAAGGTTAACCCCCGGGGGAAAAGCTGAATCGAATGCTACGGGCCGTAGCGTTGCCGAACCTCGGAGGCGAGCTTGCCCGCCTCCTGCAGGAAGCGCTTCACCGCGACCTCCGCCGCGGGCGTGCAACTCCGGTAGCTGCGCGCCCAGGTGCGGAAGCTGGCGTTGAAGGCGCCGGCGAGGCGGTCCCGCCGTTCAGGGGTGGGCGCATCGGCCTCGATCAGCGCCGCCATGCGATCGCGCCAGACATCGGCGTCGCCCGCCGCGCAGACGGTCCGCAGATGGTGCAGGGCGCCGAGAACCTCGGCCAGTCTGAGCAGCTGAGGCTCATAGGGCGGCGGGGCCGAGAGCTCCGGCGGCGGAGGCGCCTCCGCCGGAGGGGGCGCAGGAGCATGCTTGGGGCCGCGGCGCTCGGCGGGCTGCGCGACGGCCGCGAGGCTGGCGAGACAAAGCGAGGCCGCGAGGGCGGCGCGCAGAGCCGGTGACAGGATCACGCCGCGATCTCCGCGGCCCGGCGCACGACCTCCGCAAGCCCGGCGGTCGCCTCCAGTCCGGCGACCTGCTCCGGCGCGAGCCACGCGACCTCAGTCGCTTCCTCTCCCGCGACCGGCTCACCGGACACCCACCGTCCCGCATAGGCGAGCACGGCCATGTGCCGCTCGACCGCGCCCGTTTCGTCACGCCGAACGACCTCGACGAGATCGGCGAGGCCAACCACCTCGGCCCGGACCCCGGTCTCCTCCAGAAGCTCGCGCGCAGCGGCTTCGCGGGCGGTTTCTCCGAGCTCGACCAAACCGCCCGGGAGCGACCACAGGCCTTGCGAGGGCGCGCGGCCCCTGCGCGCCAGCAGCACCGCGCCGTCGCGGAAGCAGGCGAGGCTCGCCGCGAGCAGGGGGCGGGCAGGCCGCAGCCGGTCGTCTGTCGCTTCGCTCATCCATCCGTTCCTGCTGCCGGGCGATACGCTCTTGATCGCGAACGCCGCCGCGTGCAACCACCAACGGGTCGAAGGATCGCGGACCGCGCTTTCGCGGCGATTAAGCCGCAGGCGGGATGATCGGGGAAGCCGTGCATGTGCGGACGCTACGCGCAGACGACGTCACGGGAGGCCCTTGCGGTTCTGCTCGACGCCATCCCGGCGGCCGAGTTCAGCCCGCGCTACAACATTTCACCCACCCAGCTTTGCCCCGTCGCCCTGATGGAGGATGGCGAGCGACGCCTCGCGCTTCACCGCTGGGGGCTCATTCCGCCCTTCACGTCCGATGAGAAGGCGGCGCCGCTCATCTTCAACGCGCGGGCGGAGACCATTGCGCAGAAGCCGGCTTTTCGCACGGCGCTGCAGAAGCGGCGCTGCCTCGCGCCGGCCGACGGCTGGTATGAGTGGCGCGCGAACGGCCGGTTCAAACAGCCCTATCTGATCCGTCGCGCGGACCGTCGGCCCATGATGTTCGCAGGCGTATGGGAGACCTGGCGCCGCCCGGACGGCGCTCCGCTGCGCTCCTTCGCGATCGCCACCGTGCCGGCGAGCCGCGATCTCGACGAGATCCACGAACGCATGCCGGCCGTGCTAGAGCCGGAACACTGGGGCGCCTGGCTGGACAATCGGGTCGATGGCGGGAGCCTGGCGATGCGCTGCCTGAAGCCCGCCCCGGCGGGACGGTTCGACGCGGTCGCCGTGAGCGCGCGGGTGAACCAGGCGAGCAATGACGGTCCCGAGGTGCAGGAGCCGGCGCCGCGGTTCGACCGTCAGGAGGCGGAGCCGCTTCAGCCGCGGCTTATCTGAGGTTCATTCCTTGCGGACGAAGCCCCGAGCGGCACCGCGGAGCGGCGCCGCCGGCAGGACGATGCTACGGCCGCTCGGCGCGGCCGCCTCGATCGTGACGCGCGGCACGCATTCGCCTGGCGCGATGACGTCGTGGCGGCGGTCGATCCAGCGGCACACCACGAAGCCGGTGGCGCCCCGGTTGCAGATCTGCTCGGAATAGCGCGCGCTCACGACCTCGGGCGGCGCGCAGGCGAGCTCCTGGGCGGAAGCCTGCGGGGCCGCAAGCAGAGCGGCGGTCAGGAGCGCTGCAGCGCCGGCGCATCGGATCATCGGGCGGCTCCGGACGAGGAGGTTCGCCCAGATGAAGCCAGAACTGCGTTAAGGCCGGGTTTAGTCGAGAATCACGCCGGGATTGAACAGGCCCTGCGGATCGAGCGCCTGCTTGATCGTCCGCATCACGTCGAGCTCGACGTCGGACTTCACGCTCGGGAGAAGGTCCCGTTTCAGGCGCCCGACCCCGTGCTCGGCCGCGATCGAGCCGCCGTACGCGTGAACCACGGCGTGAACCACCTCGTTCATCGCCGCCCACGCCTTGAGGTATTCGGCCTTGTCGGCCCCCAGCGGCTGACTGACGTTGAAGTGGATGTTGCCGTCGCCGAGATGGCCGAAGGCGACGACGCGCGCGCCGGGCAGAAACGCCTCGACGGCGCTGCTCGCCTCCGAGATGAAGTCGGCGACGCGGGCGAGCGGCACGGAGACGTCGTGCTTGATCGAGCCGCCTTCACGGGATTGCACCTCGGACATTCCCATCCGGATGCGCCAGAACGCCGCCGTCTGCTCGACCGACGCGGCGATCACGGCGTCGCTCAGGAGGTCAGCCTCCATGGCCTCGGCCAGGATGTCCTCGAGCCGGCCCGTCAGTCCGCCCTCGACCGGGGACGACAGCTCGATCAGCAGGTACCACGGGTGCGGCGCGTCGAGCGGATCACGGGCGCCGAGCATGTGCCGCAGCGTGAAGTCGATGCCGATGCGCGGCATCAGCTCGCAGCCGGTGAGCGCTGAACCGGCGCGCTGCCTGACCAGCCGGAACAGCTCCAGCGCCGCTTCCGCCGAGGGCAGGCCCACGAACGCGGTGGCGAGATCGCGAGGCGCCGGAAACAGCTTCAGCACGGCCGCCGTCACCACGCCGAGCGTGCCTTCCGAGCCGATGAAAAGCTGCTTCAGGTCGTAGCCGGTGTTGTCCTTCCGGAGCCGGCGCAGGCCGTTCCAGATCCGCCCGTCCGGAAGCACGGCCTCCAGCCCGAGCACGAGATCGCGCGTGTTGCCATAGGCCACGACCCCGACGCCGCCGGCGTTGGTGGCGATATTGCCGCCGATCGTGCAACTGCCTTCCGACCCCAGGCTGAGCGGGAAGAATCGATCCGCCTCCCGGGCCGCTTCCTGGGCCGCCGCGAGCGTGACGCCCGCCTCGACCACCATGACGTTCTCGTCGGCGTCGACCTCGCGGATGCGGTTCAGCCGGGCGGTCGAAAGCACGATCTGGGCGCCGCTCTGATCCGGCGTCTGGCCTCCGACGAGTCCGGTGTTGCCGCCCTGCGGCACGATCCGGACGCCGGTCTCTGCCGCCAGGCGCACGACGGCGGCGACCTGCTCGACGGTCCTCGGCTGAATCACGAGCCCTCGGCCGCGAAACAGACCGCGCGGCTCGACGAGTCGAGGAGCGGCCGCGTCTTCATCCAGCACGTCCTGCGGCGACACGAGCGCAGCGAAGCGCGACAGCAGTTCAGGGGGAAGGGAGAGGGTCATGGCGGCGCGATCCTACGCCAGCTCGCGCGCCGGGGCAGCCCGTCTTGTCGCCTTGACAGGAAGGAAGCCGATCCACTCTAGCTGCGTCGAGGGTTGAACGAGGAGGTCCGGCCTCATGGCGGAAGAGCTGATGGGAGCGGGCCCGAAGGCGCGCGCCGCGAAGAAGCGCGGCTTGAAGGACCGGGCGCTCGACGCGCTTGGCCTGCAGCGTAAGAAGAAGCGCACGCCCGAATGGCGCAAGCGCGACTACTTCAACCTCGCCCTCAGCAGGGGCATCGAAGGCATTCCGGACGAACGCTGTTTCGTGCTGCAGAACGTCGTGCGCGGTCTTCGGCACGTGCCCGGCGACGTCGCGGAATGCGGACTGCGCTTCGGCAAAAGCACCGCCTTCATGCTGGCGGCGGACGAGGCGAAGCGGACCTACTGCCTGTTCGACAGCTTCGAAGGGCTGTCCGCCCCGCAGCCGGAGGACGCGCTCAGCGACACCGGCAAGGCCTATTGGGATCAGGCTGATCTCAGCGTCCCGGAGGATCGCGTGCGGGCGAACCTCGCGGGCTTCCCGGACAAGACCCTGCTGTTCTTCAAGGGCTGGATTCCGGAGCGCTTTCCGGAGGTCGCGGATCGCACGTTCGCGCTGCTCCATGTCGACGTCGACCTCTACCAGCCCACGCGGGACGCGCTGGAGTTCTTCTGGCCGCGACTGGCGCCCGGCGGGATAGTGGTGTGCGACGATTACGGCTCGCGCAAATGTCCGGGGGCGAAGCGCGCCTTCGACGAATTCTTCGCCGATGGCCGCGGCCGGCTGATCGAGCTGCCGACCGTCCAGGCGCTGGTCCTGAAGCCGGGCTGAGCGTCAGCTGCGCGGCGCCGCCGCCCGCGCAAGCCGGTCGCGGATCGCGTCTCCGAGGCCGCCTTCGGGAATGGGCGCGACGGCGATCCGGGGCACGCCCGACGCGTCCAGCCGTCTCAGCGCCGCGAACAGCCGCGCCGCCGCTTCCCTGAGGTCGCCCGAAGCGCTCAACGTCTCGTAGGCGGCGGCGCGATCGGCCCCGGGCACGTCCGGGCCGAAGCCGAGATACCCCTCGTCCTGCGCGACGTCGCTCGCGTCGAGCCGCACGGCGGCGGCCGGAGCGTAATGCGACAGCAGCCGCCCTGGCGCGATCGGCGCGTTCGCGTCATCCCGCGCCTGCGCCAGCGGTCGCCCGAGCGCCGCCTCGATCTCGGCCCGCGAGACGCCGCCCGGCCGCAGCAGCCGCGCTTCCCCGTCCAAGCAGGCGACGATGGTGGATTCCACCCCGACCAGCGTCGCGCCTCCGTCCACGACCGCGTCGATCCGGCCGTCGAGGTCGGCCAGCACGTGCTCCGCCGCCGTCGGGCTGACGCGGCCCGAGCGGTTGGCGGAGGGAGCCACCACCGGGCGACCTGCGGAGGCGAGCAACGCCTGCGCGACCGGATGGTCCGGCGCCCGCAACGCGACGGTGGGCAGTCCGGCGCGCGCCAGATCGCAGACCGCGCAATTCTCCACCACCGGAACGACGAGGGTCAGAGGGCCGGGCCAGAACGCCGCGGCAAGAGACTCGGCCGTGGCGTCGAAGGCGCCCAGCCGGCGCGCGTCCTCGATCGACCGGACATGCGCGATCAGCGGGTTGAAGGACGGCCGGCCCTTGGCGGCGTAGAGCGCGGCGACCGCCGCGGCGTCGGTGGCGTCGGCGCCGAGGCCGTAGACCGTCTCGGTCGGGAAAGCGACGAGCCCGCCCTCGGCGATCAGCCGTCCGGCTTCGTCGGCCTGGTCCGCCCGCAGGCGGCGCGTAGGCCGAAAGCCGGTCTCCACGACGGCGGCTTTTGCTTTATCCGACACGGGCAAGTCCTAACCTTGCGGCTGCGCCCGGGCATTGACCGGGCCCGGCCGCCGCCGTCAAGCGCCTGAGGTCCGTCGATGAGCTATCGCGCCCCGATCGCCGACATGCTGTTCACGCTTGAGCACGCCGGCGGCCTCGCCGCCGCGCGGGAGGAAGGCCTCGACGCCGACCTGGATCAGGAGATGGTCGCGGCCATCATCGGTGAGGCGGGCGACTTCGCGACCGAGATGATCGCCCCCCTGAACCGCGTGGGCGACCGGGAAGGTTGCCGGCTCTCGGATGGACGGGTGACCACGCCTGCGGGCTGGCCGGATGTCTACCGGCGCTGGGCGGCGGCCGGCTGGAACGGGATCTCGGCTGAGGAGCAATATGGCGGGCAGGGGCTCCCGACGGCGCTGTGGGCGCTGACGAGCGAGCTCTGGGCGCAGGGCTCCATGGCGTTCGGCCTGTGCCCGCTGCTCACGCATGGCGCGATCGAATGCCTCGAGCGGCACGCCTCGCCCGAGATCAGGGAGCGGTATCTGCCGCGGCTCGTCAGCGGCGAATGGACTGCGACCATGAACCTGACGGAGCCGCAGGCCGGCTCCGACCTGGCGCTTCTGCGCACGCGGGCGGAGCGGGCCGGCGACGGCTCCTACCGGATCAGCGGCCAGAAGATCTTCATCACTTATGGCGAGCACGACATGGCGGAGAACATCCTCCACCTCGTGCTGGCGCGGCTGCCGGACGCCCCCGAGGGCACGCGCGGCATCTCGCTGTTCCTCGTGCCGAAGCGTCACGTCGCCACGGACGGCTCGCTGGGGGACCACAACGATTTGGTCTGCGCAGGGATCGAGGAGAAGCTCGGCATCCACGGCAGCCCGACCTGCACGATGGCTTTCGGCGAACGGGGCGGGGCGGTCGGCTATCTGGTCGGCGAGGAGAATCGCGGCCTCGCCTGCATGTTCACGATGATGAACAACGCCCGCCTCGCCGTCGGCCTGCAGGGCGTCGCGGTCGCGGAGCGGGCGACGCAGGCCGCCGTCGCCTATGCGCATGAGCGCCGGCAGGGCAGGGCCGACGGCGTCGCGCCGAGCGCCATCGTGGCGCATCCCGACGTGCGCCGCATGCTGCTGACCATGAAGGCGCTCACGGCGGCCGCCCGAGGGATCTGCTACCGGGCGGCGGTCGAGATCGACAGGTCTCGGTTCGCCGCGGACGAAGCGGCGCGGCGGGCCGCGCATGAGCGCGCGAGCCTGCTGATCCCGGTCGCCAAGGCGTTCGGCACGGAGATCGGCTGCACGGTCGCCTCGCTCGGCGTCCAGGTCCATGGCGGCATGGGCTATGTGGAGGAGACAGGCGCCGCCCAGCATCTTCGCGACGCGCGCATCGCACCGATCTACGAGGGAACCAACGGCATTCAGGCGATCGATCTCGTCACCCGCAAGCTGCCGCAGTCCGAAGGGGGGACAGCGCGGGACCTGATCGGCGAGTTCGCCGCTCTGGCGTCGCGGCTGAACGAGGCGCGCTCCCCCGCACTAGGCGGGACCGGCGCGCGGCTCGCGGAGGCGATCGAGGCGCTGTCGAGGGCGACGACGTGGCTCGCCGCGCCCGGCCGCGATCCGGCGGAGGCGCTTGCGGGCGCGACGCCTTTCCTGCGCCTGTTCGGGCTTGCGGCGGGCGGCGCGGCGCTCGCCGCCGAGGCGCTCGCGGGCGCCGGCCATAACGATCCGGATGCGCCGAGGCGCGCCGCCGTCGCGCGGTTCTTCGCCGAGAACGTGGCGGTCGAGGCGGACGGGCTGGCGCGCGCCGTCATGGAAGGCGGAGCTTCGCTGGCGGGAGACGGCGCAGACGCGGCGCTTGCCTTCTAAAAACGCTCGACAGCGGCGAGCCGGCGCCCCACCTCTGCAGAAAAGTCTGGCACACCAGACCGGAGGGGACGTTCGTGAGCACGCTTTACGTCAGCCATGAGGCCTTCGCGGGCCACCTCGTCCCTCAGGGGCATCCGGAACGGCCGGAGCGCATGCGCGCGGTGGAGCAGGCCCTGGAGGCAGAGCCGTTCCAGTCGCTGGTGCGCATCACGGCGCCCCTTGCGGAAGCTTCCGTGGCGGCGCTCGCCCATCCCGAGCACTTCGTGGCCGAGCTCGATGAGATGCGCCCGCGCGAGGGCATGGTGATGGTCGACGGCGACACCGTCATGAGCGGCGGCACCTGGGAGGCGCTGCTGCGTTCGCTCGGCGCGGTCGTGCACGCCACCGACGAGATCATGGCGGGCCGCGCGCGCAACGCCTTCTGCGGCGTGAGGCCGCCCGGCCACCACGCCGAAGCGGTGCGGGCGATGGGGTTCTGCTTCTTCAACAACGCCGTCGTCGCCGCCCGCCATGCGCAGCGCAAATATGGGGCCGAGCGCGTGGCGATCGTCGACTTCGACGTCCACCACGGCAACGGCACGCAGGCGCTCGTCTGGGACGACCCCTCGCTGTTTTACGCCTCGACGCACCAGATGCCGCTGTTTCCCGGCACTGGGGCGCGCTCCGAGACGGGCTGCGGCAACGTCGTCAACGCTCCGATGCGCGCCGGCGACGGTGAGGCCAGGTTCCGCGAGGCGTTCGAAGACGCCATCATCCCCGCGCTCAGGACCTTCTCGCCGGACCTGCTGGTGATCTCGGCCGGCTTCGACGCTCACGCCCGCGATCCGCTCGGCAGCCTGACGCTGCAGGCGTCGGACTTCCACTGGATGACGCGCATGCTGCTGGACGTCGCGAACGAGACCGCCGACGACCGCGTGGTCTCGGTGCTGGAGGGCGGCTACGACCTGCGCGGCCTCGGCGACTCCACCGCCGCGCATGTGCGCGCCTTGATGGGCGGCTGAGCCGGGCCTACAAGGCGACCTCGTTCGAAAGAGGGTGTCGCCCGTGCCGGAAATCCCAGACGACGTCGCCTCGCTGTCTTTCGAGGCGGCGCTTGCCGAGCTCGAGAAGATCGTCGGCAGGCTCGAACAGGGGCAGGTGCCGCTCGAGGAATCGATCGAGATCTACCGCCGCGGCGAGGCCTTGAAGGCGCGCTGCGACGAGTTGCTGAGGCGGGCCGAGGCGCGCGTCGAGACGATCACGGTCGGGGCCGACGGCGCCCCCACGGGCCTGCGGCCTCTGGACCCCGAGTGACGCGAGCGTCATCCGCCTCCTGATATCGTCCCGCGCGAGTGCTGCTGGACCCGTTCTGCCCATTCTTGATCCGGGATGGCCGGCCATGATGATCGTCTATGCCGCGCGCGAAGGATCGCTCGAACGGGTCGAGGCGAAGGACGGCAGGCTGCCCCACGACCTCGTGTGGATCGACATGGTCGCGCCCACGCCGGACGAGGAGCGGATGGTCGAGGCGCAGATCGGCGCCAGCGTCCCCACCCGTGACGAGATGGTCGAGATCGAGCCGTCGAGCCGGCTCTATGTCGAAGGCGGCGGCCGCTACATGACGGCCTCGCTGCTTTGCCAGGTCGACGGCCCAATGCCGAGGCTGAGCGCGGTCACCTTCATCCTGACCAAGCGCGCGCTTGTCACGGTGCGCTACGAGGACCCCACGGCGTTCGCGGTGTTCGCCGCCCGCGCCTGCAAGAATGCTCCGTCCATGCGGACGCCCGACGCGGTGCTGATGGGGCTGTTCGACGCCGTCGTCGACCGGCTCGCGGACATCCTCGAACATGTCGGCGCCGATGTTGAGGAGCTCTCGCAGATCATCTTTCAGCGCGCCGGCTCGCAGGCCTATCGCAAGCCCTATCAGGAGCTTCTGAAGGCCATTGGCCGAAAGGGCGACGTGACCTCGAAGGCCCGCGAGAGCCTCGTCACGCTGCAGCGGGCCTTCCTCTACCTTGCCGCCGAGATCGACGGCGTGAAGCCGGCCAAGGAGGTCAAGGCGCAGCTGCGCGCGATGCAGCGTGACGCCGCCTCGCTGACCGAGCATGCGAGCTTCCTGAACGACAAGATCACCTTCGTGCTCGACGCCATGCTCGGCATGGTGGGCCTCGCCCAGAACGACATCGTCAAGCTGTTCTCGGTCATGGCCGTCGTCTTCCTGCCGCCCACGCTGGTGGCGTCGATCTACGGCATGAACTTCGAGCACATGCCCGAGCTCAAATGGACCTTCGGCTACCCTTACGCGCTGGGCCTCATGATCCTGAGCGCGGTCGTCCCGTACCTGATCTTCAAGTGGCGGCGCTGGCTCTAGCCGCTTACCCTTTATTATCGGCCGCTGGACTAGCATCGCCAGGCGTAACTCCGCTTCGCGGTGCCCGATGCCCAGCATGCAGAACGTCATCGCGACCGGCCACGGCCCGACGTCCTATCTTTTGCTCGCGGCCGGCTGCCTGATCGGCCCGTTCCTGCTCAGCCTCGCGCTCGCTCGCGCCGAGGCCACGGAGCGCGCCGAGCTCAAGACCGTGTGGGTCGCCCTTGGGGCGGCGGTCGCCGCCGTGACGGTCTGGGGGGCCCATGTCGCGACGGTCGCGCTGATCGATCCCGCGCTGGGCGCCGGCTACGACGTGCGGATGATCGCGGCCGGGTTCGTCATCGCGGCCGTGATGGGCGGACTGGGCGTGTTCCTGCTCGCCCCTCAGGTCGAGCGCGGGGTCGCCCTTTTGGCGGCGGCGGCCGGCGCGATCCTCGGAGCGAGCGCGGCGGCGACGCACTATGTGGGCGTCGCGGGGCTTCGCCTCCCCGGCCGGATCTACCTCGATCAGGGCGAGATCGTCTTCGCCGCCGTCGGCGCGGCCGCGGTCGCCGCGGCAGGGTTCGGCGTGGCTGCGCGGCTGCGCACCCTTGTCGGCCGCGTGGCCGGCGCGACGCTGTTCGGCGGATCCATACTTCTGTTTCACGCGCTCGCCTCCGGCGCGGTCCGCTTCGCGCCCAATGCGCGCGTCCGCGTTCCCGCTTCCGCGGTCGGCGCCGACGAGTTGCTGTTGCTCCTGGCGCTCGTGGCTGGACTGACGATCGCGGGGGTGATCGGCGCAGCGATGCTCGCCGGCCGCTCCGGCGACCACCCTCAGAGTTCCCGGGACCGCGCCTTCGCAGACCTTACGCGCGAGGGCATCGTGATCTGCGAAGACCTGAAGATCGTCGACATCAACGCCGCCGCGGCGCGTCTCGCGGGGCTAGATCCGACGGTCATGCGCGGCCGGGCGTTCCGCGATTTCCTGGAGGTTCCCGATCCCGACCGGGTGCTGTCGGCGTCCCTCGCGAAGCCCCAGGAGGCCGGTCTCAAGGCGACGGGCGGCGAGTCCGCCTGGGTCGAGATCTCGAGCCGAGATCTCATGATCGACGGCCGGCAGAGGCGGGTCTTCACGCTCCGCGACCTGAGCGATCAGCGCCGCAAGGAGCACCAGATCCGGCATCTCGCCTACCACGACCCGCTGACCGGTCTCGCCAACCGCGCCGCCTTCAACGAGGCCCTGACCGCCAGCCTGAAGCGGGGCGGAGAGGTGGCGCTGTTCTGCGTCGACCTCGACAAGTTCAAGGAAGTGAACGACGTGTTCGGGCATTCGGCGGGCGACGAGGTGTTGCGCACGGCCGCCCGGCGGATCGTCGCCGGCGCGCCCGACGCCATGGTGTTCCGGCTGGGCGGCGACGAGTTCGTCGTCATTGGCACCGGTCCCGACGCCGGCGACGCCGACAAGCTCGCGGCCCGCCTGACCGAGCGGCTGAACACCGAAACCGTGGTTGCGGGGCGCACCCTGCGCTGCGGCGCGAGCGTCGGCTTCGCGATCTACCCGCATCATGGCGCGACCGCCGACGCGCTGTTCGCCAACGCGGACGCCGCACTTTACCGGGCGAAGGCCGACGGGCGCGGGCTCTCGCGCGGGTTCGAGCCGGAGATGGACCTGGCCCTGCGGGAGCGCCGGGCCCTCCAGCAGGACCTCGCGACGGCCATCACCCGCAACGAGATGTTCCTGCACTGGATGCCGCAGGCGAACACCAAGACCGGCGAGATCGTGGGCTTCGAGGCGCTCATCCGCTGGAAGCATCCGACCCGCGGCGTGGTGCCCCCGGTCGAGTTCATCCCCGTGGCCGAAGAGACCGCGGCGATCGTGCCGATCGGCGAATGGGTGCTGAGGACCGCCTGCCGGGAGGCCGCGCGCTGGGTGCGGCCGGGCAAGGTCGCGGTCAACCTGTCGCCGGTCCAGTTCCAGCACGGCGACATCGTCGCGCTGGTTCATTCCATCCTGGTCGAAACCGGCCTGCCGGCGACCCGACTGGAGCTCGAGATCACCGAGGGCGTGCTGCTCGACAACTTGACCGGCGCGCTGCAGACGCTCCGGCGGCTGAAGGCGCTCGGCGTGCAGATCGCCATGGACGATTTCGGGACCGGCTACTCCTCGCTGTCCTATCTGCAGGCGTTCCCGTTCGATCGCATCAAGATCGACGCCTCGTTCATCCGCACCCTGTCGACGAGCCCGCAGGCCAAGGCGATCGTGCGCGCCGTCGTGGCGCTCGGCGCGAGCCTCGACATGCCGATCACCGCCGAGGGCGTGGAGACCGCGGAACAGCGCGCCTTCCTGGCGGAGCTCAACTGCGAGGAGATCCAGGGCTACCTGATCGGCCGGCCCAGCCCGGTCGTGTCGTTCGAGTCGCCCTTCGCCAAGCAGCGCATGCGCGCCGCCGGCTGAGGTCGCCCGTCCCTAGACGTGCTGGCCGCCATTGATGTGGATCTCGGCGCCGGTGACGTAGGACGACATGTCCGTGCAGAGGAAGTAGATCGTCTTCGCGACCTCGTCGGGCGTGCCGAGGCGCCGCAGCGGGATCTGGTTGACCATCTTGTCGGTGCCCGGCGAGAGGATCGCCGTGTCGATCTCGCCGGGCGCGATCGCGTTGACGCGCACTCCGAGCGGACCGAAATCCGCGGCCATCTCGCGGGTCAGGGCGTTCAGCGCCGCCTTCGAGGTCGCATAGGCCGCGCCCGCGAAGGGATGCACCCGCCCGCCGGCGATGGAGGTCACGTTGACGATCGAGCCCCGGGCGGCGGTGAGCTCGTCGGCCAGGCCGCGCGCCAGCATGATCGGCGCGAAGAAATTCACCTGGAACACTGTCTTCCAGTCGTCGAGCGCGGTGTCGATCGCGTTCAGCCGCGAACCGCCGGCGCCCTTCGGCGAAATGCCGGCGTTGTTGACGAGCGCATGCAGGGCGCCGCCCTCCAGCCGCTCCCGCACCTCGGCGATCGCCGCCACCGTGCTGTCGACGTCGGCGAGGTCGACCTGGATGTGGTCCTCCGGGCCGGCGCCCCAGGGGCACTCCTCCGGGAAAGCGTGGCGCGAGCAGGTGATGACGCGCCAGCCCGCGGCCGAGAACCGCTTGACGGTGGCGTGCCCGATGCCGCGGCTTGCTCCGGTCAGCAGCAGGGTCTTCCGCGGCTCGTTCGAGCCGTTCTGTCGCGCGCGCGGCGTCGGCGCCGGGGCAGCGCCCGGCCCCGGGCCCTGCGTCGTGGCCGTCGGCGCCGCGCTCATGCTCGGGACGGCGTCGCCCGTGCGGATTCCGGACATCGGGCAGGTCGCGGGCGGCGTGCCCGCCGGTCGGTCAGGCGTCGTCATCGCGGCTTTGAGCCTTCATGGATAGAGGCGGGTGCGGACCCAGGCGTCCGCCGGGGTTTCGCGCCGGAAAACCGCGCGGTCGTGCAGGCGGAACGGCTGGTCCAGCCAGAACTCGATCGAGATGGGGATGATGCGGAAGCCGGTCCACCAGTCTGGCCGCGGCGGCTCGCCGCCGGCGAACTCGGCTTCGCGCGTCGCGACCGCCTCTTCGAGCGCTGCGCGCGAGGCGAGCGGCTGGGATTGCCGCGAGGCCCAGGCGCCGATGCGGCTGAGCCGCGGACGGGTCGCGTAATAGGCGTCCGCCTCGGCGTCCGTGACGCGCTCGACAGGGCCCCGCACGCGGATCTGGCGCCGCAGCGACTTCCAGTGGAACACCGCGGCGGCCTTCGGCTGCTGATCGAGCTGGGCGCCTTTGGCGCTGCCGACATTGGTGTAGAAGACCAGCCCGCGGCGGTCGAAGCCGTTCATCAGGACGATACGGACGTCCGGCATCCCGTGTTCGTCCACGGTGGCCAGCGCCATCGCGTTCGGGTCATTGATCTCGGTGGCGCGCGCCTCTTCGAGCCATGCCTCGATCACAGGGAAGGGGTCGTCGACTGCGTGGAAGTCACCCGGCATTAACTGCTCCTGCCGTTCAATCCAGCGGCGATCAAGGAGTTCCTGAGTTTGTTGCGTAGCCTCGATCCGCCTTTGGCGACACGCGTCTCCTCTACACGAGCGTCGGCTGCGCCGCGAGCGCGACTGCTGCTGCGGGTCGTTGCGATCTCGACGGTCGCGCTTTTCGCCGCCGCATGCAGCATGACTTATCCGCTGTCCGGCGACGCCGATGACATCAAGACAGGCAGCATCGACGCCCGCACGACCGCGCCGGCGCCCCAAGCGGCCGACGCAGTGACCTCCGCGCCCCTGGGGCCGCCCCCGGGCGCGAGCGGCGCCGCCGCGCCCGTCGCGACGCCGGCCGCCTATGCGCCGACGGCGCCCCAGGAGCCTCCCGCGCTCACGCCGTCCGACTGGGCCTATGCGCGCGGCGCGCTCAGCATCGCCATGTCCGCCGACGCCACCAATGCGTCCGTGCCCTGGGCCAATCCCGATTCGGGCGCCTACGGGGCGTTCAGCGCCGCCGCCGGCGCGACGACCGAGAACGGCGCGACCTGCCGCGCGTTCTCGGCGAGCCACAGCGCCGCCGGGCACGAGCAGCGTCTCGAGGGCACGGCCTGCCGCACCGCAGCCGGCTACTGGGAGGCGGTGGCCATCCGCACGGCCGCGAGCCGCACGCTCTGAGGCGACGAACCAGGGCCTGGACGCCCCGGCCAGGCCTGTTGCATTCATGTTACAGGCGCCCACATTGAGCACGAACCGAGCCGCGCGCTAGACTGTGCGCGGCTTTCTCGAACACACGGATTCCTCGACGCGATGCGCGATCCTTACGACGTGCTCGGCGTGCCGCGTTCGGCGAGCGCCGCCGAGATCAAAAAGGCCTACCGCAAGCTCGCCAAGGCCTGGCACCCGGACCACAAGCCGGATGACCCGACGGCGCAGGAGAAATTCGCCGAGATCGGCTCCGCCTATGACCTGCTGTCGGACGCCGGGAAGCGCGCCCAGTTCGACCGCGGCGAGATCGACGCCGAGGGCAAGCCGCGCTTCCAGGGTTTCGGAGGCGGGCAGGGCGGGCCCTGGGGCGGGGGCGCCGGCGCGGGCGGGCCGTGGGGACAGCGCGGCCAGCGCTTCGACTACGAGTTCAGCCCCGGCGGACCGTTCGGCGGAACCCGCACCCGCTCCGGCGTCGGGGGCGACGACATCCTGGACGAGCTTCTGGGCGCGTTCGGCGGCCGTCGGCCGCGCTCCGGCGCGGGCTTCGGCGGCGAGCCGCCCAAAGGCGAGGACCTGCGCGCCGAGCTGACGGTGCCGTTCCGCGACTGGGCGCGCGGCGGCAAGCAGCGCGTGCGCCTGCCCACCGGCAAGGAGCTCGACGTCTCGGTGCCCGCGGGCATCGAGGAAGGCAAGACCATTCGCCTGAAGGGACAGGGCTCGCCCAGCGGCCTCGGCGGCGAGCCGGGCGACGCGCTGATCGTCATCCGGGTCGCGCCGGATCCCGAGTTCCGCGCCGAAGGCCGCGACGTGCGTGTCGAGGTTCCGATCACGATCTACGAGGCCGTGCTCGGCGGCAAAGTGCGCGTGCCGACCCTTGACGGCGCCGTCGAGATGACCGTGCCGGCCGGCTCCGACGGCGGCCGCATCCTGCGGCTGCGCGGCAAGGGCATCGGCAAGAAGGGCGCGGCCGGCGACCTGCTCGTGGAGCTCCGGATCGCCCTGCCGAAGAACGGCGACCCGCGCCTCACCGCGCTCGCCGAGACGCTGAAGGAAGAGGCCCCTTACGACCCGCGGAGTTGAACGGCCGACCGCATTCCCACGGAGGCGTCCCGAGACGCCTCCATGGGAGACGGCGCCAGCGTAGGTCCGGCCCCGTCCGGGGGGCTCTTCAGCCGCGGCGGGCGGCTTCGTAGATCGACAGCTGGGCGTAGGCGGCGGTGAGCAGCGGCGTCGGGACGCCTGCCGTTCGGGCGCGGGCGAGGAGATCGCCGAGAATTTGGTCGGCCTCGATCGGCGCGCCGATCATGACGTCGCGATAGAGCGAGGACGTCTGGGACGAGCCCTCATCGCTCAGCATCGCACGGATCGCCGCCATCGCGCGCTCGCCCGGCTGACGCCCGACGCGGCTGACGGTGGCCGTCACCTCGTCCAGCAGCGCGAAGGCGGTCTGCCTGCCGCCGGGCGCGGCCAGTATCTGGCCCACGCTGCCGCGGAGCAGGCAGGTCGAGGCGGCGAGCGTCGCGAGCAGCGTCCACTTCTCCCACATCTCGCGTTCGATGTCGGTCGACAGCCGCGCCGAGAAACCTGCGTCCCGCATCGTCGCGTCGAGCCGGGCCATGCGGTCCGACGCGGTTCCGTCGAGCTCTCCGTAGGCGATCTCCTGCACCGGCGAGAGCTGCAGGATGCGGCCGTCGGGATCGAGGGTGGTCGCCACCTTGCAGACGCAGCCGACGAGGTTCCGCCTGTCGAAGCGCTCGGCGATGAGGTCGAGATGCCGCATTCCGTTCAGGAAGGCCAGGATCATCGTCTCAGGGCCGACCGCCGGCGCGATGTCATCGAGCGCAGCCACAAGGCCGAACGCCTTCACGGTGAGCAGGATGACGTCGAACGGCTGGGCGATCTCGCCCGCGGTCACGACGTCCGGGACGATCGTCAGGTCGCCATAGGGGCTGACGATCCGCAGCCCGTCGGCTCTCAGCCGATCGGCGCGGGCCGGCCGGACGAGAAACTGGACGTTGCGGCCGGCCTCGGCGAGACGGCCGCCGAAATAGCCGCCGGTCGCCCCGGCGCCCACCACGAGAATGCGCATGCTGGATCCTTCGGAGTGCGGCCGGAGGCTCATGACCCGGTGAAGTTCGGCTTGCGGTTCTCCCGGCGGCTCGCGAAGCCCTCGCGGAAATCGTCGCTGGACATCACCGCCTCGACCTCGCGGAGCGCGTGGCTCGCACGCTCCATCGGGCCCGCCGGGACCACCTGTCCCGCGAACCCCTTCAGCATCTCGAGCACCAGCGGCGCGTTGTCTGCGAGCCGGCGGGCATAGGCGCGGGCGGCCTCCAGCGTCTCGCCGGGAGGCGTTAGCTTGTTGACGAAGCCGACCTGGTAGGCGCGCTCGGCGCTGAGTTCCTCGCCCAGCAGCATGACCTCCATGGCGACCTTGTGGGGCATGCGTCCCGCGAGGCCCGCGATGAGGCCGCCCGCGAAGCCGATCTTGGCTTCCGGATACATGAACCGCGCATTGTCGGCGGCGACGCAAAGGTCCGCCGCCATCACGAGCGTGAGCGCCCCGCCGATGCACCAGCCGTTGACGGCCGCGATGATCGGCTTCTTCACCGCGATGTCGTAGCCGGGCACGAAGCGGCGGTAATCCGGCGTGGAATCGGAGCTCAGGTCCTTGCCGACCGAGAAGGCGCGCTCGCCCGCGCCGGCGAGGATCGCGACCCGGTCCTGGCTGGCGTTGAACCGTCGCCAGGCGTCCGCGAGGCCGGTCTCCACCGCGGCGTCGATCGCGTTCATCTTCTCGGGCCGGTTGATCGTGATCGTCGCGATCCCGTCGGCGGAGTCATAGGTCACAACGTCGGCCATTCAGGCGCCTTTCGCGATGTCGACGAGCAGGCGCTTCAGCACCTTGCCGTTCTGGGCGAGCGGCAAGGCGTCGACCACGACGACCTTGCTGGGATGCTTGTAGGGCGAAAGCCACCTCTGGAGATGAGCGCCGAGGTCGCCCGGCGGCTCCGACCCGCGGTCATGGCGCTCGATGAAGGCCACCACGTCCTCATTGCCTTCGGCCGGGCGCCCGACCACGGCGGAATGCGCGATCGCGGGGTGCCGGTTCAGCGCGGCCTCGACCTCGATCGGGTTCACCTTGAAGCCGGAGCGGATGATGACGTCCTTGGTGCGGCCGACGACGTAGACCCGGCCGTCGTCGTCGATGCGGGCGAGGTCCTGGGTGTTGAACCAGCCGTCCGGCGTCAGCGCCCGCGCGGTGAGCTCGGGATTTCGGAAATAGCCGCGCATGACGTTCGGGCCGCGCGCCCACAGTTCGCCGGCCTCGCCGGGCGGCACGGCGCCGCCGTCCGGGCTCTCGAGCCGGAGCTCGACGCCGGGCAGGGGACGGCCGACCGAGTCGTCGGAGACGTCGTCCTCGAAGCGCGTCCAGCACAGCGAGGCGGCTTCCGTCAGGCCGTAGCCGTTGTGCAGCGTGCAGCCGAACACGGCCTCGGCGCGCGCCTTCACGGTCAGGTCGATCGGAGCGCCGCCGGCGGCCACGAACCGCATGGCGTGGGGCGCGCGCCAGCCGGCCCGGGCGGCCGCCTCGTTGAGCTTGGCGAACATCGCGGTCGCGCCCTGCAGGGCGGTGACGCCGAGCGCGGCGACGTCCGCAAGGCAGGCGTCGGCCGAGAACCGCGACCTCAGATGGATGTGCGCGCCGCCGTTCAGGCCGCCGAGCAGCACCGAGGCGAGCCCCATGATGTGGGAGATCGGCAGCACGCAATAGATCCGGTCGGTGGGCCCGACGCCGCGGAGCGTCCCCATCATGCCGGCGATGAAGCCGAGATTGTCATGCGTGAGCATGACGCCCTTGGGCGCTCCCGTGGTGCCTGTGGTGTAGATGAAGGCCGCGAGCTCCGGATCGGCGTCCGGGCCGGACGCGGCGTAGGAGCCGCAAGGGTGTTCGCCCGTCACGGCAAGCCTGCCGATCGCGGGCTGATCGACCATCTGCGCCCCCGCGCGCGCCGCATGCTCCTCGGCGTCGCGCGATTGCTCGAACACGAACAGCGCCCGCCTTGGGCGGCTGTGCTCCAGAATGGCGTCCACCTCCATGGGCGCGCGACGGGCGTTCTCCAGCACCGCGACCCCGCCCGCGCGGGCGCAGGCCAGGATCGCGACCGCGAGGGGAATGGAGTTCTCGCCCACGATCATCACGCGGTCGCCCGGCTCGACGCCGAGCGCGGCGAGCCGGCGCGCGGCGTCGTCCACCCGGTTCGCCAGCTCGCCATAGCTGACGGTTCCCGCGAGGTCGCTGAGCGCCGGCGCGTCGGGCCGCCGCTCAGCATGCGGTAGGATGATGTCGGCGAACGTCATGCCGGCCTTTCCCGCGGGACCCCTTCCGGAGCCTGCTACTCGATCTTGATGTCCGCGTCCGCCACGACCTTGCGCCACTTCGCGAGCTCAGCGTCGATGAAGGTCGCGAAATCCGCGCCGCAGGCGAGATCCGCCTTGCCCCCGAGGGTGACCATCTTCTCCTGCGTGCCGGGCTCCGAGAACAGCGCCTGGAGCTTGCCGCGCAGCAGCTCGACCGCTTCCGGCGGCGTGTCCTTGGGCGCCCAGAGGCCGTACCAGGAGGTCACCGAGAAGCCCGGCACGCCGGATTCCGCGACCGTCGGGATCTCGGGGGCGGCGGGGGTGCGTTCCGGCGAGCTGACCGCCAGCGCGCGGAGCTTGCCCGCCTTCACCTGGGAGTACGCCGCGTTGTCGAACATCATCGAGATGCGGCCGGGAATGAGGTCTACGAAGGCGGGCCCGCTGCCTTTGTAGGGCACGTGGGTGAGGTCGACGCCGGCCATGGTCGCGAGGAGCTCGCCGGACAGATGCGGGGTCGCTCCGGGGCCCGTCGAAGCGAACGTCAGCTGGCCGGGGCGGGCCTTGGCGTCAGCGAGCAGGTCCTTCAGGGACTTGTACGGGCTGTCCGCGCTGACCACGAGGTAGTTCGGCACCGACATCACCCGGCAGAGCGGGATCAGATCGGTGACGAGGTCGTAGGGCACCTTCTTGTTGACGGCCGGGAAGGTCGTGTTGGCGACCGATCCCATCAGGAGCGTGTAGCCCTTGTCGTTCGACCGGGCGACCGCGTCGGAGCCGGTCATGCCTCCGGCGCCAGGCCGGTTCTCGACCGTGAACGGCTTGCCGAACTCGGTGGTGAACCGATCGGCCACGATCCGGCCGACGATGTCCGTGATCCCGCCGGGCGGATAGGGGACCAGGATCTGCACCATGCGCTCCGGATAGGGGCCGGCGACAGCGGGCGCCGCTCCGAGCGCGGCCAGCATCACGGTCGCTGCGATCGTCCTGAAGTTCATGCCTGTCCTCCCAACAGCGCGGGGGTTTTCCCCCGTCGTTTGATGACAGGAGGGGCGCGCCGCCTTCCGCGGCCTCCTGTCTCTGGCGTCCACGAAATCATATTTTTTGGTTTTGATACAGCACGGGATCAGATTGCTTGATATTTATGCCTGTGCTCCTATCCGCTGAAACAGGAGGCGTTTCCGATGACCTACGGCCTGTCGCCCGAGGAGCTTGCACTAAAGGCTGAGGCTGACGCGTTCGGCCGCTCCGTGGTTTCCAAGCGTGGCGTGGAGATCGACCAGACCCGCGAGTACCCGTGGGACGTGGTGGAGGCCATGCGGGGCCAGGGGTTCCTGGGAATGACGATCCCGACCGAGTATGGCGGGCAGGGCAGATCCTTCCTCGACACGGTCCTCGTCGTGGAAGAGATCGCGAAGCACTGCACGGTCGCCGCCCGGATCGTCGTCGAGACCAATATGGGCGCGCTCTCGACCGTCATGGCCTACGGCACGGAGAAGCAGAAGCGTCTGGCCGCCGAACTCGTCCTCTCAGGCGACAAGCCTGCGATCTGCATCACGGAGCCTGACGCCGGCAGCGACGCCACGAGCCTCTCGACGCGCGCCGACAAGCGCGGCGACGGCTATGTGATCAACGGCGCGAAACATTGGATCACGGGCGCCGGGGTCTCGAAGCTCCACCTGATCTTCGCGCGGGTGTTCGATGAAGACGGCGTCGACCAGGGCATCGGCGGCTTTCTGACCGTTCTGGGCGCCAAGGGTCTGCGGGTCTCGAACCGCGAGACCACCATGGGCCTGCGCGGCATGCCGGAAGGGGGCCTCGCCTTCGAGGACCTGGAGATCCCTGCGGACATGGCGCTGGTTCCGCCCTCGGGGTTCCGGCGCGGATTCGCGGACCTGATGAACGCCTACAACAGCCAGCGCGTAGGCGCCGGGACGGTGGCGATGGGGATCGCGTCCGGCGCGTTCGAGCTCGCGACCGAATGGGTCAAGACGCGGCGGCAGTTCGGACGGCCGATCGGCGAGTTCCAGGGCCTGCAGTGGATGCTGGCGGACATGAGCATGCAGCTGACGGCGTCCCGGCTCATGCTGTACGCCGCGGCCCGCTCGCGCGGCCCGAACGGCAGCCCGTTCCCCGACCCGGTGCTGGCCGCGCAGGCCAAGATCTTCGCCTCCGAAGCGGCCTTCAAGGTCGTCAACGACGCGCTCCAGCTTTACGGCGCCCGCGGCTACTCGCAGGATCTGCCGATCGAGCGCATGCTGCGCGACGTCAGGATGTTCACGATCGGGGGCGGCACCGCTCAGGTGCTGCGCACGCTGGTCGCCTCCAAGGTTCTCGGCTGGCGGCTGCCCCAGACCCGCGACGGCACGTGGGATGACCAGCGAGCGAGCCGATCGGCGCCGGCCGCGGCGGAGTGAACGCGCCGGGCTTGCCAGAGACCGAGGAACCAGCGTGAACCTGAGGGCTCTGCGAAGTCTCGTGGCGATCCAGGACTCGAAGTCGTTCGTCGAGGCGGCGCAGAGACTGAAGATCAACCAGTCCGCGATCAGCATGCAGATCAAGGCGCTGGAGGAGGAACTTCAGGTCGCCCTGTTCGACCGGAGCGTCCGTCCTCCCGTCATGACGCCGACCGGCATCGCGATCGCGCGGTCGGCGCGCGAGATCCTGGAGCTGCTCGAAGGCATCCGGGAGACCGCGGAGAACACGGAAGCGCTGACCGGCAGCCTGATGCTGGGATGTATTCCGACAGCGACGATCGGGTTCCTGCCGAACGTCCTGCAGGCGATCAACCGGCGCTATCCGGGCATTCATATGCGTGTTCAGAGCGCTCTGTCGGAGCCGCTGGTGGAGGGCGTGCAGCACGGAACGCTGGACGCCGCGATCGTGACCGAACCGGCGAAGCTCCCGGCCGGCCTGCGCAGCGAGATCATCATGCGCGAAAGGCTCGCGTTGATCTCGGCGTTCGACGCCGGAACGCCGCCGACGATCGAGGCGATCCTCGACGCCAACTTCATCCGCTTCAACCGCCATGCGGGCGTCGGCCGCATCATCGGCCGGTTCCTCGCAAGCCGACGGATCGAGCCGGACGAGTTCATGGAGCTCGATTCGATCGAGGCCATCATCGAGATGGTCGAGCGCGGCATCGGGATCGCGATCGTGCCCGAACGCCCGCTCGAGTCGTATCGCCAGCGCGTGGCGATCCGGCCGCTGGAGGGCTCGGACGCGCAACGCAACGTGTCGCTGATCTTCGCCGAGACCAACGCCAACGTCCCGCTGCTGGAGGCCATCCTGGCGCTGTTCCGGCAGGCGTCCGGCCAAGGCTGAGAGGCCGGGCTCGGCCGCGCTCCTGCCTCCCTCTAGTGGCCGCCGCCATGCGGCGTCGCCACCGGCGCGCTCTTCTTGCCGAACATCCCCCCGACGGCGCGCCACGCCGGCCCGATGACGTAGCTCGCCAGCGGGATGATCGCCGCGCCGATCGCGAGGCCGACGACGCCGGAGCCGGCGGCGGTCGTCAGCCAACCGGCGGCGCCCGCCAGGGCGGGCAGGGCGTGCGACGTGGCCTCGGCGGCGTGGTGGAGCGCCTCTTCGATGTGCGTGAAGCCGTAATGCGCCAGGCCATGCACGATGATGCCGCCGCCCACCCAGATCATCGCCGCCGTGCCGACGATCGCGAGGCCCTTCAGGAGGAACGGCATTCCGACGACGAGCGCGCGGCCGAGCTTCCGCACGAAGGACCCGAAGGCCGACTGGGACGGGCTCTTCGCCATGGCGACGCCGGCGTCGTCCGCCTTCACGATGAGCGCGACGACGCCGTAGACGGCGATCGTGATCAGGAGGCCGACGACCGCCAGCACCATCGCCTTGTTCCAGAACGAGGCGTCCGCCGGCACGGCCGCCAGCGTGATCGCCATGATCTCAGCCGAGAGGATGAAGTCCGTCTTGATCGCGCCCGAGATCTTCTGCTGCTCCAGCGCCGCGGCGCCGCCCGCGCCGCCGACCGCTTTCTCGTGCTCGTGCGCCTTGTGGGGAAACAGCGCCTCGTAGACCTTCTCCGCTCCCTCGTAGCAAAGATAGGCGCCGCCGATCATGAGCAACGGCGTGATCACCCAGGGCGCGAACCAGCTGAGGGCAAGCGCCGCCGGCAGCAGATACAGCAGCTTGTTCTTCAGAGAGCCCAGCGCGATCCGGAACACGATCGGCAGTTCGCGCTCGGCCGCGAAGCCGACGACATAGCGCGGCGTCACCGCAGCGTCGTCGATGACGACCCCCGCCGCCTTGACGCCCGCCTTCGCGGCCTGACCCGCGACGTCGTCGAGGGACGCGGCGGCCACCTTGGCGATGGCCGCCACATCGTCGAGCAGTGCGATCAGTCCGACGGCCATCAATCGTACTCCACGAGCCCCTCAGGGCGACCTGACGCTATCGCGTGCCACGCAGCAAGGCGACGCGCTCGCGATATGGCGCGCGCCGAAGGTTCGGGGAGCCCGATCACCTCAATCGAGCCACAAACCTACCTTCTGATAGGTTGGCTGACGCGACGCTGCTCTGCTGTGCGGCGGCTTCACCAGAGGCAGGAGGGCGATGTGCCCGACAGCATTCCCTACATCCTCGGCCATGCGGACGAGGAGCTGCGCCGCCTGGAGCTGCAGTCGGTCTGCCTGCGGCCGATCACACGGCGCATGCTCGTGGAGGCGGGCGTCGCGCCCGGCATGCGGGTGCTCGATTTCGGATGCGGCAATGGGGAGGTCTCGCTGCTGGCTGCAGAGTTGGTCGGGCCCTCCGGGGCCGTGCTCGGCGTCGATCGCAGCGCCGAAGCCGTGGCGGCCGCGCGCGAGCGGGCGGCGGCGCTGGCTGTTCACAACGTCACCTTCGTCCAGGGTGACGAGACGTTCCGGGAGCCGGCCGCGTTTGACATGGCCGTCGGCCGTTATGTCCTCCTCCATCAGGCGTCTCCCGCTCGGCTCATCCAGGCTATGGCGGAATGCGTGCGTCCCGGCGGAACAGTCGCCTTCCACGAGCCGACCCTGCGGGGAGAGAACCCCACATGGCCCGCCTTGCCGCCGTTGACAGTTATGTGGGAGGCGCTGGTGGCCGCCTTCGGCTCGGTCCTGCAGCATCCGGACTCCGGCAGTCGTCTCGTCGAGCACTTCCAGCAGGCGGGGATGAGCTTGCCGACCGTGTTCTGCGAGGCGCCGGCCGGCGGCGGTCCGGAGTCTCCGATCTACGCCTGGTACGCGGCGACGCTCCGAAACGTCGTGCCGCAGCTCGAGCGTATCGGTTGGCCGCGGCCGGATGTCGATCGGCTCGAGGAGAGTCTCGCTGAGGCCGCCACAGCCGCCCGGGGGCAGATCCTGGGACCGCTGCAGTTCTGCGGCTGGTCGCGCGTTCCGAACTGACGGTCGACCGGCATGAGCGAGCCGCCTCCGAGACTGCGCGGCGCGGGCCGTCGGTGAAACGCAGAGCCGTTGAAGAGCTCCGTGAGAGGAGGCGGGGATGATCGCAGCGCAGGACATCGAAGAAACCGAGTGCCTCGCGTGGCTCGATCTATTCGCAGCCGCACCACCCGATCATGCAGCGGAGGCCGGCCTCGCCTGCAGGCGAATGGCCGGCGCGGGCGCCCTGGCCTATCGGGCCGTTCCGATTACGGAGTTCAACCGTGTGATGGCTCCGGGGGTCGGCGTCCCGTGGAGCAAGGAACAGTTTGAAGAGGCGCTCGCCTGGCTTCAGCGGCACGCCGCCGACGGTTGGGCGATCCAGATCTCACCGGCGGCGCAGCCCGCCGCGATCGCGGAATGGGCCGCCGCGCGCGGTCTCGAGCCGGCCGGCGCCGGCTGGGCGAAATGGCGTCGGCCTGCCTCGATGCCCATCCGCCCCAGCGCGAGCGACCTCGAAGTTCGCTCGGTCGGCCGTGACCACGGCGCCGCGTTCGCGCGCGTCGTCCAGCAGGGCTTCGGCCTGCCAGAGACGACAAGGCCGTGGTTTGCGGGTCTTCCCGGTCGGGACGGCTGGCGCACTTACCTCGCCTTTGACGGCCCAGAGCCAGTCGCGGCCGGCGCGATGTTCATCAACGGCCAGTGCGCCTGGCTCGGCGTGGATACGACGCTTACGGAAGCCCGCGGCCGCGGCGCCCAGGCCAGCCTCATCGCGGCGCGCCTGGCCGACGGCGCAGCGGTCGGCGTGCTTGGCTTCACCGCGGAGACCGCCAGTCCGCCTGCGGGCGAAGAGGCCTCCTACGCGTCGTTCCGCAACTACGACAAGGCCGGTTTCTCGGCCGCCTATGTACGTCCCAACTACAAGCTTCGGCGGCCAAGCTGAGGATGACGTTCAACCGCCGAAGGGCGCCTGAATTGACGGTTATCGAGGAGGCGCCATGACCACCCAGCTTCTCGTGTTCCATCCCGACTATGCCCGGTCCCATGCGAACCGGGCCCTGGCGGAGGCGGCCGCGCAGGTGGCGGGCGTGGTCGTCCACGACATGGGTTCGCTCTATCCCGATCCTCGCTCCATTGACGTGGACGCGGAGGTGGAGCGGCTTTTCTCGGCGGAGCGGCTGATCCTGCAGTTTCCCGTGCAATGGTATGCGCCGCCGCCGCTCCTGAAGGCGTGGCAGGACGTCGTGCTGACCCGCATGTACTATCTCCGGCCCGAGCAGGAGGGCGAGAGGCTGCGGGATCTCCCCGTGATGGTGGCGGCGACGGCCGGAAACACGCCGGAGGCGTACAGTCCTGACGGGGTCAACCTGTTTCCCTTGGCCGAGTTGCTGCGCCCGCTTCAGTCCATCGCGAGCCGCTGCGCCTGGCGCTGGACCGAGCCGTTTCTGGTCTATCGTGCGAACAAGCTGAGCGACGAGGAAAGGGCCGAGGCCGCCCGGTCCTATGTCGAACGGATCGAGCGCTGGCGCGGCCCGCGCGCCGCCTGAGGGCGGGGGCGAGCCTGCCGTCACGTCCTCCCCGCGAAGCCATGCGAGCCGCTGTTCTTCTCGAAAAGCCGAGGCCGCGCGGGTTTGCACAAGATCCCGACAGCTTGCGCAAACCCCCGAGCGAGCGGCGCGCCTGCGGCTCCTAGTCTGGCGCCTCATGGTCGCTCCCCCTCCAAGACCGGAAGCGGCCGCCATCTCTCAGGATGCGGAGCCATACGGCATGACACAGGACACGGTCGTCAACGAAGTCGCGGGCAAGGTCGCGATCGTCACCGGCGCGGCGAGCGGCATCGGCCGCGCCGTCGCCGAGCTTCTGCACGAGCGCGGCGCGAAGGTCGTGGCGGAGGACGTCAATCCGGCGGTCGAGGAACTCGCGCGCGACGGCGTCGCGCCTCTGGTGGCCGACGTCGCGGCCGACGGTTCCGCCGAGGCCGCGGTGAAGCTCGCCGTCGAGCGGTTCGGCGGCCTGGACATCCTCGTCAACAACGCCGGGCGGATCATCTACAAGGAACTCGTCGAGCTCAGCCGCGAAGAGTGGGACTGGCAGATGCAGACCAACGTCACCGGCGCGTTCCTGCATTCGCGCGAGGCGCAAAAGGTCATGATGGCGCGCCGCTCCGGAGCGATCGTCAACATCGCGTCCTATGCGTCCTTCTTCGCCTTCCCGGGGATCTCCGCCTACGCCGCCTCGAAGGGCGCCTTGGCGCAGCTGACCCGGACCCAGGCTCTGGAGGCGATCCCGCACGGCGTCCGCGTCAACGCGATCGGGGTCGGCGACGTCGTCACCAACATCCTCGATCATTTTCGCGAGGATGGCCGCGAATTCCTCGCCGAGCACGGCGCCAAGGCGCCGATCGGCCGGGCGGCGCAGCCGCGGGAGATCGCCGAGATCGTGGCGTTCCTGGCCTCCGACCGCGCCAGCTTCATCGTCGGGTCGGTCGTGATGGCGGACGGCGGGATGAGCGTCCCGATCGGATGACCGCGGAAGATCCCCCGCCGAGGGCCCGCTCGCTGCTGCGCCACGTCCCGGGCGAGATCCTGGGGCAGGCCGACACCGGACCGGGCGGTCTGCTGGTCGAGCGCTTCGTCCACCGCACCATCGCGGAGCCGTTCGTCGCGCCGGCGGTGGCGGACCCTCTGCTGGTCTGGATCGCAGACGGCGGGGCGCGGGTCGAGGAGCGCGACCTCGGCGGGGGCTGGAGCGCCGTCGATGTCCGCCGCGGAGACCTGTTCGTCGTGGACTCCGACGAGCCCTATGAGCTGCGATGGCGGGCCGAGGGCGCCTCCTTCGAGGCGCTTCACGTCCATCTCGGCGTTCACCTGATCGAGGCCGCGGCCGCCGATCTGTTCGGTCAGCCGCAGCGCCCCGCGCTGCGTGAGGCGTCCGGCGCGCGCGACCACGCCGTCTCGGCGCTGCTCGAGCTCATCCATCGCGAGATCGCAGGCGGAGCATCGCCCGCGCCGACGCTTCTGCAGGGCGTCGGCCAGGCGCTGGCGGTCTGCGTCCTGCGCGCGTTCGCCGACCCGGAGCGCCGCATCCGCCGGCGGAGCGGCCTGCCCGCCTTCCGCGCGCGGGCCATCGTCCAGCACATGCGTGACAACCTCGCCGAGCCGTTCTCGCTGGCCGAACTCGCTTCGGTCGCGGAGATGAGCCCCTTCCATTTCAGCCGGGTGTTCAGCCGCTCCATGGGCTGTTCGCCCCAGCGATATTTCACGGGCCTTAGGATCGCCGAAGCGCAGCGCCTCCTGCGGGAGACCGACCGCTCCGTCTTGGAGATTGGCCTGGCCGTCGGCTATTCGAGCCCAAGCCACTTCGCGCAGACGTTTCAGCGAGCCACGGGCGTCGCGCCGTCGCGCTATCGGGATGCGCGGTAGCTCACGACGCGGTTGCCGGTCCCATCACGCGACCGATCGGACCGTCGCAAATCGGCCGAGGCTGACGCCCCGGTTTTCTCTCAAGGCGGCGGAGTCGGGAGCCGGCCGGCTTGCGTCCGGGTGCAAGACCGTTGCTTCAAGGCGGCCCCCGGATTGTGCGGCAAGAAGGCGCTTCAGCTCGCTGTTCTCGCGCCGCAGCGCCTTGAGCTGCCGCACGCCCGACGGCGTCAGCCCCTCGAACTTCCGCTTCCAGCGATAGAAGGTGCGGACGGACACATGCGCGCTCGCGCAGACCGCCTCGAGCGAAGCGCCGGCCGCCACCTCCCCCAGGAGGATCGCGATCTCTTCATCCGTCAAACGCGACGCGGCCATCTCCGAACCTCGCGCCTTAGCCCACGATGTGGACATGCCTATACTTAGAGCAGGGTGATCCCGCAGGCCGCTTCCCGCAAGCTCTGAAACCGCATGGCCGACGCGAGCCGCAACGATGGCGGCGACGCTGAGCCGGCGTCCAATCGCCCGATGTCAATTTTGACATCGCCGCCGGACGGCTGTCCGACTGCCCATTTGGAGCGCGCCACAAGCTGAAATTTGACCTTGCTCGGAGGGACCCGGCGACGTCAGCGTCGGGTGACGAAATCCTCCGAAGGCCCAAGGCGATGAGCAAGTTCGACCGCAGAACCTTCCTCAGGACCACGGGCGCGGCTGCGGCTGGCGCGCTCCTGCCGCTGTCGGCGCCGCCGCTGATCCGGTCCGCCCGTGCGGCGGGGACGGTGAAGCTCGGTTGCCTGTTCTCCTCCTCGGGCACCATGGCGAACCTCGAGGGCCGCATGAACTTCGTCGCCAAGATGGCGGCCGAAGAGATCAACGCGGCGGGCGGCGTCAACGGCTCCACGATCGAAGTCGTCACGTCGGATCCCGCCTCCGACTGGCCGCTCTACGCGCAGATTGGTCGGCAGATGCTGTCGGAGACCAAGGTCGCCGCGCTGTTCGGGTGCTGGACGTCCGTGTCCCGCAAATCTGTGCTGCCGGTGGTGGAGCAGAACAACGGGCTCCTGTTCTACCCCCTCCATTTCGAGGGCGACGAGAACTCGAAGAACGTCGTGTATGTGAACTCGCCGCCTGCGAGCTCGGTGCTGCCGGCGGTCGACTACCTGATGAGCCCGGACGGGGTGGAGGCGAAACGCTTCTTCATGGTCGGCTCGGACTATGTCTGGCCGCGCACGATCAACAAGCAGCTCAAGGGCTACTGGAAGACGAAGGGCATCGAGGAGAGCGCCTGGAAGGAGGAGTACGTGCCGTTCTCCTTCTCGAACTTCCAGACCATCGTGAACCAGATCCGCGCCTTCGCGGACGCGCCGGGCGGGAAGCTCGTGGTGGTGCTGACCGTCGTCGGCTCCTCGATCCCGGATTTCATGCGGGAGTTCGCGAACCAGGGAATCTCGTCCTCCGACGTGCCGGTCCTCGGCCTCGACATGGTGGAGGCGGACCTCGAGGGCCTCGACACGCAGAAGCTCGTCGGCCACCTCAACTGTTGGGCCTATCTCCAGCAGGCCAAGGGCGAAGCGAACCAGAAGTTCCTCAAGTCCTGGTCCGATTACGTCGGCCGGACCAAGGCCCCGTTCCGCCCGGATGTCGCGATCGACCCCATGGTGTCGACCTATGACGCGGTTCACCTCTGGGCGCTGGCGGCCAAGAAGGCCGGCTCCTTTGACGTGCCGGAAGTGCAGAAGGCGTTCGCCGGCCTGAGCTTCGACTGCCCCTCCGGCTACAAGATCGGCATGACGGCCGAGAACAACTACGTCTCGCGCGGCGTCTTCATCGGCTCGGTCAACGACTCCCAGGGCTTCGACGTGCTCTGGCAGTCCGAGGACACGCCGAAGCCCGTGCCGATGAGCCCGTACGGCTGATCCTGACGCAGGGCCGATAGCGGTGTGGTGGCGTGCCCTGTTCGCGGGTCTGTTCGGCGCGATCCTGACGTGCGGAGCGGCTGCGGCGGCGTTTGATCGGGCGGCGATCGCGAGCCAGATCTGCGGTGGCGCGGCCGGCATGACGGACGCCGCGAACGCCATGTTGGCGGGGCTCGTCGACGCGACGACCGACGACGCGAGATGGGCCGCCGCGCTGTCCGGCGCCGCGATCGACCGCAGCCTGAAATGCGGTCCGCAGGACCCGGCCATCGTGGCCCCCGAGGGCGCCGTGAACGCTGCGACCCTTTCGCCGGTCGAGGGATCGGTCGGTACGTCTCCGCTGCTCAGCCTGAAGAACCGGCCGCTGTTCGAGACGGTACGCGCGGCCGCCACGCTTCGCAGCGGCGCGGCCGTGAACGATCGCGGCGCGGCGCTGACCGCGCTCGAGCGGCGCGCGGGGTCGCTGCGGCCGGAATTCTTCGAGAAGGCGGCAGAGGCCGAAACTGACGCGGGGCTGAGGAGCCGCATCCTCGCCGTCGGCCAGGCCGCGCTGCTCAATTCGCCGGATATGTCCAAGCGCATCGCGGCGATCGAGCGGATCGCCGCGACCCCGGACCGCCGGTCGCTGACCCGGATCGAGGCGCTAAAGAGCGATCCAGCCTATCAGACCGACCCCGGCTTCCGCATGGCGGTCGACGGCGGCGTCGCCTCGATCGGGCGCTGGCTCTCGGTCTCGAACGCGCTCAACGTGTTCTACAACGGCCTGTCTATCGCCTCGATCCTGTTCATGGCGTCGGCCGGACTTGCGATCATCTTTGGGCTGATGGGCGTGATCAATCTCGCCCAGGGCGAGTTCATCATGATCGGCGCCTATGTGGCCTATGCGGTGCAGGAGGCCCTGCGCGCCGTCGCCCCCGGCCTTATCGACTGGTACCTGATCGCCGCGATCCCGGTGGTCTTCCTAGCCACGGCGGGGATCGGGGTCGCGCTCGAGGCGACGATCGTGCGGCGCCTCTACACCCGTCCGCTGATGACGCTGCTCGCCACCTGGGCCGTCAGCCTGCTGCTGGTGAACCTGATGCGGGTCACGGTCGGCACGCAGAACCTCCAGTTCGTGACGCCCTGGTACATCTCGGGCGGCCGTCTCCTGATGGGCGACTTCATCGTCACCTGGAACCGCCTGTTCGCGATCGTGTTCGCGGGCCTGACGCTTGGTCTCACCTGGTTCGTTCTGAAGCGAACCCCGCTCGGCCTCAACATCCGCGCGGTCACCCAGAACCGCGCGATGGCGGGTTGCGTGGGCGTCGCGACCCGTCGCGTCGACATGATGGCGTTCGGCCTGGGCTCGGGCCTTGCCGGTCTCGCGGGACTCGCGCTCTGCCCGATCTACAACGTGAACCCGCAGATGGGTTCGAACTTCATCGTCGACAGCTTCATGGTCGTGGTGCTGGGCGGCGTGGGGACGCTCGCGGGCACGGCCTTCGCCGCGCTCGGCGTCGGCCAGATCAACGTTCTGATCGAGCCGCTTTACGGCGCGGTCGCCGCCAAGGTGATCGTGCTGCTGATGATCATTGCCTTCCTGCAGTGGCGGCCCGAGGGTCTCTACGCCGTGAAGGGGCGCCGCAAGTGAGGGCGGGGAGGGCACAGGCATGATCGCGCCGAAGCCTCCCCTTCCGGCTCGGGCGCTGGACGACCGGGTGTTCGCGGGCGTGGCGGCCGCAACGCTTCTGGCTTTCGCCGCCGTCGCCCTGTGGCCCGGCCTGTCGGGTTATCGCGTCAACATCATCGGGCAACTCGCCTGCTTCGCCCTGCTCGCCGTCGCGCTCGACCTGATCTGGGGCTATGCGGGCATCCTCAGCCTCGGACACGGCCTGTTCTTCGCCATCGGCGGCTACGTCGCGGGCATGCACCTGCTCGAGCATTCCGTCGCGACCACTGGGGTCACGCCCGACATCGTGCAGTTCATGGGCTGGACGGCGCTTCCGGCCTGGTGGGCGCCGCTCGGCAGCTTTCCGGTCGCGCTGCTGGCGGCAATCGCGGTTTCGTTCGGGGCGGCGTTCGCGTTCGGCTGGGTGTCGTTCCGCTCGCGGGTCGGCGGGGTCTATTTCGCGATCATCACCCAGGCGCTGGTCTATGTGGCGATGCTGCTGATGTTCCGGAACGACACCGGCTTCGGCGGCAATAACGGCATGACCGGTTTTCAGATGATCTTCGGCGTGCCGTTCCAGTCGCCGAGCGTGGCGACCGGGCTCGCGCTCGCTTCCCTGGGGGTGCTCGGCGTCACGCTTGTCGGATGCCGGCTGCTGATGGTCGGCCGGTTCGGCCGCCTTCTCGTCGCGACCCGCGACGACGAAATCCGGCTGCGCTCGCTCGGCTACGATACGCTGCGGCTCAAGCTCGCGGTCTGGTGCCTGTCGGCGGTGATCGCTGCGATCGCCGGGCTGCTCTACGTGCCGCAGGTCGGCATCATCAATCCCCGCGTGCTTTCGCCCGAGCTTTCGCTCGAGATCGCCGTCTGGTGCGCCATCGGCGGCCGCGGCCGGCTCGCCGGCGCGGTGATCGGCGCCGTGCTGGTCAACGCCATCAAGTTCTCGCTGTCGGCGACGCTTCCCGAACTCTGGCCCTTCGTGCTGTCGGGCCTCGTCATCCTCGTCGCGCTGATCTTCCCGAACGGGCTGCTCGACATCGGCCGTTGGCGCCCCGCGCTGCTGTCGCGCCCCGGCGCGCTGCGGCCGCAGGATGCAGCGTCATGACCGTCGCGGTGCTGGTCGAAGGCCTGACCGTCGAGTTCGGCCGCTTCCGTGCGATCGACGATCTGTCGCTCGCCATCGACTATGGCGAGGTGCGCGCGGTCATCGGCCCGAACGGCGCCGGCAAGACCACGCTGCTCGACGTCATCTCCGGCGTCAGCCGCGCCAGGGCCGGACGCGTCCTGTTCGACGAGCGGCTTGAGCTCACGGGCCGCAGCGAGAGCGCGATCGCCCGGTCGGGCGTCAGGCGCAAGTTCCAGAAGCCGAGCGTGTTCGAGGCGCTGTCCGTCCGCGACAACGTCGAGATCGGACTGGGCGGCGCCGGCGACCCGGCATCGCATGAGAAGGTCGCGGCGATCCTGGAGACGGTCGGGCTTTCGGAGCATGCGGACCGGCTCGCGAGCGAACTCGCCCATGGCCAGAAGCAGTGGCTCGAGATCGCCATGGTTGTCGTGTCCGAGCCCAGGGTGCTGATGCTGGACGAGCCCGTCGCCGGCCTGACCGACGAGGAGACCGAACGCACCGCGGCCCTCATTCGGCGCCTGCGGACCCCCGATCGCGCCATCGTGGTGGTCGAACACGACATGGACTTCGTCGAGGCCATCGCGGACCGGGTGACTGTGCTGCATGAGGGCCGCACGCTGTTCGAGGGCTCCATGGCCCGGGCCCGCGCCGACGCGCGGGTCGTCGACGTTTATCTGGGCCGGTGAGACGATGAAGCTCACGGTTCGCGATCTCGACCAGCATTATGGCGGCTCGCAGGTCCTGAGGAGCGTTTCGCTCGAGGTCGAGCCCGGCCAGTGCGTCGCGGTCCTCGGCCGCAACGGGGCCGGCAAGTCCACCCTGCTGAAGTGCCTCGTGGGGCTGCTGCCCGTCACGCGCGGGTCGATCCTGTTCGACGGCGCGGAGGTCACGCAGAGCCCGAACTACCGCCGCTCGCGCGCGGGCGTGGCCTATGTGCCCCAGGGCCGGGAGATCTTCGCGGAGCTCACCGTCAGGGAGAATCTCGTCGTGGCGGCGCGCGCGCATGGCGACGCGGCCGGGGAGGGGATCTCGGAGGCCATCCGGCTTTTTCCGGTGCTGGGCGAGATGGCCGACCGCCGCGGCGGCGCCCTCTCCGGCGGCCAGCAACAGCAACTCGCGATCGCCAGGGCGCTCGTAACGCGGCCGAAGCTGATCATCCTCGATGAGCCCACCGAGGGCGTCCAGCCCTCGATCGTCCAGCTCATCGAGACCGTGCTGAGCGGTCTCAAGGGCCGGATCTCGATCCTGCTCGTCGAGCAGTATCTCGATTTCGCCGCGGCGATCGCCGACCGGTTCGTGGTGCTTTCGCGCGGCCAGGTCGTCGATCAGGGCCTGCGCGACGAGATGAGCCGCGACCGCCTCTCCCGTTTCATGTCCGTCTGAAACTCACGCAGAAAGCGAAGCTTCATGGCTCGTCACCACACGATCTCCTCTGCGCCCGAGAACATGGTCTGGGGCTACCTGGACAGCGCCTTGAAGCCGGTCGCGCGCATCGCCTCCGGGGACACCGTCACGCTCACGTCGTTCCCCGCCGGCGGCAAGGAGTGCCTGCCGCCGGACGCCTCGCGCGTGCCCGCGGACTACATGGCCGCGCTCGACAGCCTGCAGCAAAGCGGCGGCCCGCATTTCATCACCGGCCCGGTCTTCGTCGAGGGCGCCGAACCCGGCGACGTGCTGCAGGTCGACATCCTCGAAGCCAGGCCGACGATGGACTGGGGGTTCGTCGCGATCCTTCCGCTGCTCGGGACGCTCCCGGACGAGTTCACCGACTACGAGACGATCCACCCGACGATCGACGCCGCCAAAGGGATCTGCACGCTTCCGTGGGGCGTGGAGGTGCCGCTCGACCCGTTCTTCGGCATCATGGGCGTCGCGCCTCCTCCAGCCTGGGGCCGCTGCGGCTCGCCTGTTCCGCGCGCCTTTGGCGGCAACATGGACAACAAGGAGCTGAAGCCCGGGACCACGCTCTATCTGCCGGTCTTCAACGAAGGCGCGCTTTTCTTCGCAGGCGACGGCCACGGGGTGCAGGGCGACGGCGAGGTCTGCATCACGGCGCTCGAGATGGGCATCGAGGGCACGTTCCGGCTCACCGTCCGCAAGGACATGGCCGTCGAGTTCCCGTTCGCGGAGACCGGGACCCATCTGATCTCGATCGGGCTCGACGAGGATCTGGACGATGCGGCGAAGCAGGCGGTGCGCGAGATGGTGCGTCACGTCTGCCTGCGATCCAACCTCACGCGCAACGAGGCCTACATGCTGTGTTCGCTCGCCGGGGACGTGCGGGTGACGCAGCTCGTCGACGGCAACAAGGGCATCCACATGATGCTGCCCAAGGCCTTGATCTAAGGAGCGGCGCGCCCGCGCCCTGCGGCTGAGCGGAAGGCTCGCCGTCCGCCCGCGTTACGGATCCTCCGCGGGGCGGCTCTCGCCCGCGCGGAGACGGCGCGGCCACGATCACAGTCGCGTCAGGTGGCCGCCGTCGCCCTTGAGCCCGAGCGGCGTGTGCGCCATTTCGGTCTGGTCAGAACGGTCCGGGCCCCTCTGGCGTTCTTCGTCTTTGCCGAAGCACGTGATGTCGGACTGCCCCACCCACCCCTCGCGGGGCGGTGGCGCAGCGTCCGCATCGACGCTCGCCGTCGTCCTCGAGAGCAGAGGACGACGACGTCGCATGATCGCTGAATTTCTTCCCGACTTCTTTTTCACCGAGATCGTCGGCAAGCCCGCATGGCTGTGGCTTGCCTTCCTCACCCTCGTCGGCGTGCTGCTCGCCTTCGACCTGGGCGTCCTGAACCGCAAGTCCAAGGAGCTCGGCGTCGCCGACAGCCTGAAGCTTTCCGCCTTCTACATCGCCGTCGCGGTCGCGTTCGGCGGCTGGATCTGGTCCTCGATGGGACCGGAAGCCGGCATGAACTACTTCACCGGCTACGCGATCGAGAAGGCGCTGTCGATCGACAACGTCTTCGTCATCGCGCTGATCTTCGGCTACTTCTCGATCCCGCCGCGCTATCAGTACCGGGCGCTCGTCTGGGGCATCCTGGCGGTGCTCGTGCTGCGCGGCCTGATGATCGGCGTCGGCGCGGCGCTGGTGCAGGACTATGACTGGATCCTGCTGATCTTCGGCGCCTTCCTGGCCTTCACGGGCGTGAAGATGCTGTTCGCGGGCGAGGGCGAGACCGACATCTCCCAGAACGCCGCCTTGCGCTGGCTGTCGCGGCGCATGCGCGTGACCCCGGCGCTTCACGGCGAGAGCTTCTTCGTTCGCCAGCCCGATCCCGTCACCGGCAAGCTCGTGCTGTGGGCGACGCCGCTCTTCCTCGCGCTCGTCGTGATCAACGTCGCCGACCTCGTCTTCGCGGTCGATTCCGTGCCGGCGATCTTCGCGATCACCACCGACACCTACATCGTGTTCACCGCGAACATCATGGCGGTGCTCGGGCTGAGGGCGCTCTATTTCGCGCTCGCCGCGATGGCGCAGCGCTTCGCCTACCTGAAGTACGCGCTCGCGCTCGTGCTGGTGTTCATCGGCGCCAAGATCTTCTGGTCCCACTTCTTCGGCAAGGTCGACCCGGCGATCTCGCTCGGCGTGACGCTCGCGCTCATCGCCGGCGGCGTCGCGGTGTCGCTCTGGAAGACCCGCGGCGACAAGGGCGAGGAGAAGCATCTCGCCGCCGAGTGACGGGCGCGAACGAAGGGAGGCGGCCCGCGCCGCCTCCCTGGAGTTCCGCTCCGGGACGCGCGCGATCAGGCCATTCCGCACGACGGCGGGGCCGGTTGAACTGTCCGAAATGAGGCCGCATCCCGTGAGGCCCGCTCAGCGCTTTGAGCAGCAGCAATGATCGCGCCCGAAGCGGGAGGCGGTCATTGGTAGGTCGCGCCCGCCTCGATATCGTCGAGCAGCGACAAAGCCGTCATGTACCTGGCCAACCGCTCGCGGTCCTCGTCGGTGATCTCGCCGAGCCGGCTCGTGTCCATATTGTCGTGCAGATCGGCCCGTTTCACCGCTCGGCCGATCGGGTCGCGCGCCGCGCGGGCCACGACCTGCATGTAGGTCTCGCCTTCGCGTCGGGTCAGGGCGTCGACGCCAGCGATCACGGCTTCGCTGAAGCCTTCGGCTCGCAGGCGGTCGAGGGTCCAGTCACTGTCCTCGACGACATCGTGCAGGACGCCGACGATCCGAGCCTCGCTTCCGAGCGGGAGCGAGAACGCGACCCTCATCGGGTGCTGGACGTAGTCGGCGCCGGCCTTGTCCTTCTGACCGGCGTGCGCCTCCTTCGCGATCTCGATCGCCCGCTCCAATGTGCTCATCTGCTCTCTCCGAACCATCCTGGCCAGGCAAAGGCTACCCCCGCCCGCAGCCCCCGTCGCGGGATCGAAGAGGCTGCGACAGTAGCAGAGCGCGGCCGCGGGCGCCGAGGCCCACGACCGACACAGGGGTCTTGCGCTCCCGGGATCGCCGCGCGTCAGTCGTGCGGCACGCTCGCCTCGGCGAGCCTCGTCATGATCTCGAACGCGGCGGCGACACGCGCCTCGACGGGATAGTTCTTGTTCGCCAGCAGAACGACCCCAAGCGCCCGAGAGGGCACGAAGGCGACATAGGCGCCGAAGCCGTTTGTGGACCCGGTCTTGTTGACCCAGGCGCCCGGGCGGGGAGCTGACGGCGGGGAGATCCTCGCGACCTTGTTCGGCTTGTAGGCGACCTCGGCCGAGTTCCCGGCCAGGAGGTCCTCCAGCGTGACCGGTCGGGCGTACTGCTCCCAAACCAGCGCCTGCCTCATCGGCCCGAGCCGGAAGTGCTCGAGATGCGTGGTCGAGAGCGCCCTGGCGATGTCGGAGTCGAGCCCAAGGCGGCCCATATTCGCCTCCATGAACCGGGTCAGGTCAGCGACGGTCGTCCGCACCCCGTAGGCCTCTTCCGCGAGCACGCCGGGCGTCAGCCGGGCCGGCAGGTCGTGCCTGGTGTAACCCTGCGCGTAGCTGGCTTGCCTGGCGGCCGGCACCGCCAGATAGGTGTTCTGCAGGTCGAGCGCCCGGTGGAGCACGCGTTCCGACAGATCGGCGAAGTCCGCCTTCATGGCTCGGGCAGCAGCCAGACCAAGGAGGCCGATGCTGGGGTTCGCGTATGCGCGGGAGGACCCTGGCTCCACGCTCGGCTTCCAGGTCCGGTAGAACTCCCACATCTCCGCCGGGCCCTTCACCCAGTCGGGGAACTGCAAGGGCATGCCGCCGGAGGTGTGGGTCGCGAGGTTGAGAAGGCTCACCTCATCGAGCGCGCTGCCCTTCAGCTCGGGGACCAGCGTCGTCACGGGGTCGTTCAGATCGAGCTGGCCTCGCGCTTCGGCGTAGGCGGCGAGGGTCGCCGTGAACGTCTTGCTGACCGATCCGATCTCGAAGAGCGTGTCGGTCGTGACCGGCTTCCCGGTGTGCTTGGAGGAGACGCCGAAGGTGAACGTCTCGCGGCCCTGCGGGGTCACGACGCCGACCGCAAGGCCGGGAACGCCGTGCTCCCTCATGAGCGGGGCGGCGACGTCCGCGACCATCTTCCCGATCTTCGGTTCAGACCCGGCTGCGTGCGCCGAGCTGAACCGGATGGCGGGGCAGGACAGCATGGCGGTCAGACAGCGTCGGCGCGTCCACGTCATGGCGTCTCCTGTTTGGGGTTTCCCTCGTGCGTAGCACGGCCGAGGACGTTGGGGAGCGCCACGCCGGCGCAGCGCGAGCGACTTCAGACACCGCCACCCGCGTGGATGTCCCTGAATGAACGTGGAGCCAACGCTCGCGAGATCGCTCAGGCCTAAATAGGCGCCGCGGCGCCTGTGGCCTCTTGCCAAGGTGGCCGGCGCGGCATTCTATCTCGATGGGCTCACAAGTGGCGGGATACCTCCCCGTCAGCTGCTGTGCTCACGCGGCCTACCCTTATGCAGGCGGAGGAGCTGTACGAACGGTTTTTCTACAGGAGAGCAGGAGGGCCGGCGCATGGGCGGGCTAGACTACGTACTAGGTTCGGACTTCCAGTCGAACATCGCGGCCCAGAGCCTGCGGTGGGACAAGGAGTGGATGAGGTATCTCAGTATCCACCGAGATTACAACTTCTACTTCTATGATATGGACACACCTTCGTACGCGTTGACCGTAGGGGCGTCACGGATCGCATCCTTCACCTGCAAGGAGACTTACTCCGTCAAGCTGTTCAAGACACAGGCGGCCCAGGTGTGGGCGCCTGGCAGCGCTCTGGTGGGAAAGACTGTTCTTGAGATGGGCTGCGGGCCCGGCATGTTCGGCAGGATGGCCAGTCGATTTGTGGGAAGGTTCATCGGGATCGACGCCTCCCTTTTCGCCTTGCACATAGCTCGCCTCACCTCACCGAAGAACTGTGAATATGTGCATCTCGGCGACGCCGAGAAGATCGGCGCTCTTCGGGGCGTAGCCGACACCTGTGTCGGAAGAAACTTCTTCATTCATCACAATTACACCGATTCCATCTGGATCCTCCGTCTGTTGAAAGACGTGCTGGCGCCGGGCGGCATTATCTCGGCGGACTTCTATTACAATCCGGGACGCGTTGGAGAGCCGCGGCGCTACACCGCCGCCGATCCTCTCGACGGCGAGCACGCCAGCGCCCTCTATCACTTCGAGGAAGAGGACATCCTGGGCCTCGCAGGCGAGTGCGGCCTTGAAGTCGCCTCCACCGAGAAGCAGCCGCACCTTGAACGGCACTTCGCTACGTTCCGCCGCCTTGAGTGATCATGACAAAACCCGAAGAGGCAGGCGAAGCGACGCTTCGTGCCGATCGTAATAATCGAAACGGAATTGTATAAAGATTGATCGAATGCTGTAAAGGCCGTTCAGAGTACAAGAGACGTCTGGCGATCAATCTTGTGGCGAATGGGCTCGAAGCGGTCTTCATGGGGTTCAGCCATGTGACCGAGCCGGTCGAACCTTAGAAAGCGGAGTTGTTCAGATTCGGCCGACCGGGACGACGGGTGTCGGGGCCAGACGGTAATAAGGTAGTCCGAAAAGAGAAGGGTGGAGGGGTTTCAATGGTGATCAGCAAGCAACGAACCCGTCCCGGTTTCTTTGAACCGGGGTCGGTCGCGCGCAGCAGTCAGACGTCTCGGGCTGGGATCGGCCGTCTGTTCGTGCCTGTTCGGTCCGGCCAGACCCTGACCCTAATGACCGCGCTGTCCTACGAGCCAAAGGCCGATGGCGACTCCGACCAGAAGGGGGCGCTGTTGTCAGCCTCCTGGCGGGACGCCGACGGCGCCGAGATAACGGATCACATCCCGAGAGGGTGGAGCAGATCCGAGAAGTTCGGGCTCTTCCGGTACCTGGGCTGCCCGGCTGATCGCAGCGTGGTCCATCACGAGTTCGATCTGCCTGTGCCGCGACGGGCGATCTCGGTCGAGCTGACGCTCCACCGGTTTGCAAACTCGACGGTCTCTGTCTCTCAGCTGTTCCTCCGTCGCTGAGCGCGACCTGAGCCGTGCCTTTGGTCCTCGAATTCGACGTGCGACCGGGAGCTGGGCTTCTCACCGGGGAAGTGTGTTCCGGCGAGGGCGGCCCCAAGGACTTCGTCGCCTTCTTCGTGTTTTACGACGAGGCGGGCGATCCGATCTCTCCCCCCTATGAGGGGTTGGGCTTATCGAAGCGCGGCGCCTATCGCTACATCCGGGGATCGGTCGAAGGCCGCTCCGCTCCTTTTAGCCTGTACGTGAAGGCGCCCGCCGGAGCCAGGCGGCTTGTGGTTGAGCTCTCCTCCTGGAACTTCGAAGGGCGCATGGCCTTCTCGATGTTTCCCGATATCTCGGGCGCCATGGTCAGGTCGCGGGCGGGCAAGACCACCGCCAACAAGAGCCAGATCGTGGACGAAGGCAGTTTCTCGCCAGGCTCTGTCGTCGATCTGCAGATCGAGATCGCGCGCAGAGCCAGCGACGCAGAGAAGGCCTACATAGTCGCCGTCAGGCAGTTCGACAAAGCGGGATCGCTCGTGCCCGGCCGCATTCCCGGGCTAAGTCACAGCGAGGCTGTGGGACCGTACCGCTACGTCGATCTCAGGGATGGCGATGAGGCCGCCGTCGTCCGGCTGGCGTTCGACGGGCTCCCGTCGGCCGTGCGGTATGACGTTCGGGTTCAATCCTGGCGGTCGGCAGGCCCTCCAGACGCCCGCCTTCTCAAGAAAACGCACCGACCGGATGCGGCTACGCAGTTCGAACAGGCTCAGTCACTGCTCGACGAGTTCCTTCACGGAACGCTGCATTCCGGCTCACTCGGCCTCGTCGTGATCACTGCGACCACGAAGCCCATCGATGCCGAGAACCGCCTCAACCGGCCGCAGATCGCCGCGAAGACGCTCGCCCGGCTGGGATACCGGGTCGTCTACGTCTACCACAGGTTCAGCGCACAAGAAGAGCTCTGCGCGCAGCAGGTGCCGGACGTTCTCCAGCTGCCCGTCGACGTGTTCTCCCGGCTGTATAGCCGGATCGCTGCTTTCGACGGCCTGGATGCCCGGATCGCCATCTTCAGCATGCCGGACGACGTCGCGTGTCGATCCATCGGCGTCTTCAAGTTCTATGGATGGCGCACCGTCTACGAGGTGCGCGACGACTGGGAGGAGTTCGCCGCTGCGGGCGTGGGCAAATGGTATCGCCCGGCCTTCGAGCGATTTCTGACGGGCGCCTCCGACGATATCGTGTGCGTCAGCCCTCCTCTTCTGCAGAAGATGGAGATGTTCGCCGGCGGCGGCAGAACCGGCTTCCTGTCTCCCAACGCCACGTTCAAGGAGTTCGTCGCAGCGGCGGCCCCGTATCGCTCGGCGAGGGCAGGCGCAGGGAGTCGGAACGCCGCGCCGGTCATCGGCTATTTCGGGCATCTCACCGAGGCGTGGTTCGACTTCAACCTCATCGCGTCGGCGGCCCGGTTGGAGCCGAGTTGGCGCTTCGAGCTCATCGGCTTCGGCGCTCCGGATCTGACGCTTCCCGCGAACGTCCGCGTTCTGAGCGCCGTGCCGACGCTGGATCTGCCGGGGCTCACCAGTCATTGGGACGTGGCTATGATCCCGTTCAGGCAGTCTCCGCTGGCCCGCGCGGTCGATCCGATCAAGGTGTATGACTATCTAAGCCTCAATCTCCCTGTCGTGTCGTCGGAGATGGGCCGGCTTAGCGAGCTGGCGGGTTGTTATATCTATGACGACCTCGCGGGTTTTCTGAAATGCTGCAGATCTGCTTACGATGATATCGCGAGCCGACCGGTCGCCATTCCTTTTGACGCCGACAGGAATGTCTGGGAGCACAGGATAGAGACGCTGCTCGGCTCCATCATGGATCGACGCCAGATGACGTGTGGCGCGCGATGAGGGTGCTGTTTTGTTATTATTACGCAAATCTCGGCGGAGTGACGTCGGTCATCAAATCAAGGCTCGCGTCGCTGTTCGCGGAAGGGATCGAGGTCAGCGCGTGTTTTGAGAGGGACTTCGGGGGCATCGCGGATCTGAGGGCGCATGGTTTGTCGGATGTCCGGGTGACGCCCTCCGTGGAGCGGGCGCTTCCGGACCTTCTGCGCCAGGCGGCTCCCGATGTCGTCGTCGTATTCGACATGCCGGAGGTCGTCGCGCCCCTGAAGGATGCCGGGGTGACCGTCGTGTTCGAGATCCACACGCCGACCCTCAAGACGCTCATGAAGGCCGCCCCCGCGACGCTGGAGCTGTGTGACCAGATTCTGGTTCCCAGCGAGTGGTCCAGGAACTGGGTCATCGAGGCGCTGCCAGGAGCTTACCGCCCGGAGAAGATCGTGGTGGCGCCGAACATCATCGATCGCGACAGGTTCTATCCGCCGCCGCTGGGCCCGGAGGAGCCGGCGGGACCGCCTACGGTTCTATGGGTCGGCAAGATCGCGTCCTACAAGCGCTGGAAGGACGCCGCCCGCATCGCCGGCGATGTCGCCCGCAGAACCGGATGTGAGGTCGTCATGGTCACCGGCGGCGACTGCTCGCCTGCGATGACCGAGGAGTTTCTGACCGAGCTGTCCGCCAATGGGCTGAGAGAGGGGGTCGCCTGGCTTCATAATCTTCCTCTCGATGCGATGGCCGGATTGTACAAGACGTGCGCTCGGGCGGGCGGTGTCCTGCTGTCCACATCGGAGGCGGAGTCGTTCTGCCTGGTGGCTCACGAGGCCATGTCATGCGGTCTTCCGATCGTCGCTGCGTGCGCAGGCGCCTTGCCGGAGCTCTTTCAAGGCCGGTTGCGCGACAGCATGTTCGTCCCTGGCGACCTGTGTGCGGCGGTCCAGAAGATGGAGAGACTTCTACGGAGCAGAGCCGCCTGGCTGGATGCATCGGAGGCCGGGATTCGAAGGCAGGCGATGTATTCGCCCGGCGTGCTCGCCTCCCGTTACATCGACAGTCTTCGGGTTCTGGCGCGCGACCCGGCTGATGAGCTCGCTCCAAATGCGCGTGCTTCATCGCTCGCATTGGGGCGCTAGCGATGTCGGAGGAGGGCGGGGGCAGCCTGCGTGGGCCGAGGGCGCTTCGGTGCTTCGCCTGAGCGTTCTGTTCTTGATGTTGATGCTGCGCGATCGAAAAAGCTCGGGCCTGGCAGCGAGTTAACGTCGTTCGCGTGGGCGCCGAGGGGCGCTCCCGGGACGTGCTCTGGATAATCTTCGGAATGGAAGGTCGACATGGGCGCGGTTGAGAGTGCTGCTCAGGTGAGCAAGCGACAGGAACAATGGAACTCGATGCCGCGCGTCAAGCTCGCGCCGCATCACGTCGAAAGCTGTCGTCTCGTCGTGAGCAGGGAGGCGTTGCTGGACGGGGTTCCGAAGGGCGGCCGTGCTGCGGAGCTTGGCGTCGCGTTCGGGGATTTCAGCTCCGAGATCCTAAATCGGGTCCGCCCGGATGAGCTTCACCTGATCGATATGTGGGAGGCGGAGCGATACAGCGCGGGGCGCGCGAAGGTTGAGGAGAAATTCGCGAAGGAGATCGCCAACGGCTCCGTGAAACGTCATGTGGGCAGCTCATTGGAGATGCTCGGGGCGTTCGACGACGGCTTTTTCGACTTCATCTATATCGACACGACGCATTCCTACCATCTCACGCTCAGCGAGTTGCGCCTCGGCGCCCGCAAGCTCAAGCCAAGTGGTCTTCTAGCGGGCCACGACTTCTGCGTCGGCAACGTGGTGAAGCCTGTCGTCTATGGCGTAATCCAGGCCTGCCACCAGTTCTGTTCCGAAGACGGATGGCGCTACCGGACGATTTCCCTCGACGGCGGGGGCTCCTTCTCGTTCTGCCTGGAGCGCGGTTATAAAAGGGGTGAATGACGCCGCGCCGGGACTGAACTGCCCGGTCGGGCGCTGAAGCCTGTCAGGTCAAACGCTCGGCGCCATCGCGCGCGACTAAGGTTCCGTGGGAGTGGACGATGCGCGCATCGGCTCTCATAGCGCTGGTGATCGGCTTCGTAGCCGTCGCCTTACAGCCTCGCGCGCTCCTGGCTGACACGATCAAGCTGCCATTTGTTCTGCCGGCGGAACGGAGTCATCCTCCGCAGGACTCCGCGGAACAAAACTGTCCGCCGCTGAAGCCGCTTCCGGAGGTCATGCCGCGCGGCGGCTATTACGTGGACCCGCCGACAAACTCGCGGGCCGATCCCGATCTGGTGCGCGGATACTACGCCAGGACAGCGAACTTGAGGGCGGCGGAGGACGCGATCGCACGTTCTCTGACGCGGGCCGCGGCGGAGAGGACCGGCGTCGCGGGGGCGGCGGCGTCATGCGCGTTCGCTCACATACTGTCCTTCGCGCGGCAGGGAACGTTCCTGAAGTCGATCGAATGGAACGAAACGGGCGGGGTCCGCCTTTACGCGACCCCGCCAATCCTCGCCTACGCGATCCTCAAGTCCAGCAGCCAGAATGCGACGGAGGGCAACCCTGGGTCGCGCCACGAGTCCGAAGAGATCGAGAGATGGATCCGGCAGCTGGCGGACCGGATCAAGTCATTCATGGACATGAAGCCATACGACAACAACATCGATGCATGGGGAGCGGCGGCGTTAGGGTCGGCGGCTGTCGCGCTCAATGACAGGTCCTATCTGGATCACGCCGTTTCAGTCGCGGCCGGGATGCTGGAGCAAGTCGACGCCGACGGAGCGCTGCCGCGGGAGATGAAGCGGGGTGGGAGAGCTCTGGAGTACAGCCTTTTCGCGACGCAGGCCCTGGTCCTGGTCGATGCTATTGCGGAAGCGAACGGAAACCTGGCCCTCCGCGCCACGAACGGCGGCGCTCTGGGAAGGTTGATCGACCTGATGGTCTCGGCCGCCGAGGATCCCGTCACGTTCTACAAGATCAAGGGGATCGCGGGCTACGATAACGCCGTGTCGCAAGTCTACAGGCAGAACCTCGCCTGGCTTCCATTGGCTGCGATGATGCGCAGCGATCCCCGGATCAAGAGCCTCGCGTGTCGGCATCGGCCGTTGTACAGCGTCTGGACGGCCGGGAATTGGGAATATTACTTGAACAGGCGCGCCAAGTGTGGCTAGGCGAGCTGCATCGGTTCACGTGCGGCGCGGTTTTCTGAACGGCGTCGATGGCTGAAAGACGAGGGGGCAGGGCCCCGCATCCGGCTCGCGATCTTCGCCATCAGCGGGTGAACCGGCCCTCGGCGCACCGGCTTCGCTGGGCGGCGGCTCCAGCCTTGCGATGTCGTCTGTGGCCCCGACGAGCAGTGCTGAGAGCCCGGGGCAATCGCCCAATTGGGTCACCAGGTACCGATCCGCAGCGCCGCCGACAGGGCCCCTCACGTCCGATTTCGCGTCCGGGCGACCGACTCGGATCAGCACCGCCTTTCAGCGCGTCGCCGGTTCGACGTCGGGAGAGAACAACGACGGTTCTTCCGGGCTGTGACGGCGGCCTCGCCCTAGAGCGCCTAGGCTGAAGAATGTGGCGGAGACGGAGGAAGGCATCTTCCTGTCTCCGCCTGTCTCACCCCGTCGCATAACAGTTCAAAATCGAGGGTATAGCGCCGCGCCGTCGTTGCATGCCGTCGCTCCCTGTCGCATACAATTACAAAGCGTTGGGCGGGTAGGTTGGCGGGTCGGCTTTTTAGTCGATGGCGGACGGACCCGGAATCGAACGGGCGGCCTATGCCGAAGAAGGCGCGCGAGCTCTCTGCTCTGGACGTCAAACGCCTTGCTCACGGGGGCGGGCGGCTCCCGACCGTTCATGCCGTTGGCGGCGTCTCGGGGCTCGCCGTGCAGGTCACGCCGAACGGCGCGAAGAGTTGGCTGCTGCGTATCCGGGCGGGCGGTCGTCGACGTGAGATCGGGCTCGGCGGCTATCCTGACGTCACCCTGGCCGCGGCGCGCGAGAAGGCTCGCGAGGTCCGCGACAAGATCGCCGCTGGCGTTGATCCGATTCTCGAGAAGAGGGCCGCAAGAGCGTCGCTGGCAGCCGCGCACGCGCGAGGCCTGACGTTCGCCGACGCGGTCGAGCGGTACCTCGAGAAGCGGCTCGCCGAGTTCCGGAACGAAAAGCACCGGAAGCAATGGCGGGCGACGATCGACGTTTACGCCACGCCGCTGATCGGAGGCATGCTCGTGTCCGACATCGCGCTGCAGGACATGCTCAGGGTGCTCGAGCCGATCTGGACCGTGAAGACCGAGACGGCCTCCCGCCTGCGGGGGCGCGTCGAGTCCATCCTGAATTGGGCCACCGTCGCGGGGCATCGCGTCGGCGACAATCCCGCCCGGTGGAAGGGGAACCTTGAGGCTGTCCTTCCGAAACCTGGGAAGGTGGCCAAGGTCGACAACCAGCCTGCTCTGGCGCTGGACGACGCTGCGACCTGGTTCGCCGAGCTCCGGCACCGGGACGGCATGGCGACGCGCGCGCTTGAGTTCCTCGCCCTTTGCGCCTCCCGCTCTGGCGAGGTCCGCGGCGCCGTGTGGAGCGAGATCGATCTGAAGAAACGGCTTTGGATCATCCCGGCCGCGCGCATGAAGATGAGAGCCGAGCACCGCGTCCCGCTGTCTGACGCCGCTGCGGAGCTTCTGGAGACGTTGCCGCGGATCGACGGCTCCGATTACGTGTTCGCCGCAGTACGTGGCGGGCCATTGTCCGACATGTCGCTCTCAGCCGTCATGCGCCGTATGCAAGAGGCTGAGGTCGCCGCCGGGCGGCCCGGCTATCTGGACCCGCGCAGCGGGCGTCCAGCCGTCCCGCACGGCCTACGATCGACCTTCCGTGACTGGGCGGCGGAGCGGACCGAATACCCGCGTGACATGGCCGAGATCGCGTTGGCGCACAGCGTCGGCTCAGAGGTCGAGCGCGCCTATCGCCGGTCCGACATGGTTGAGAAGCGGCGGGCCATGATGGACGCATGGAGCCGGTTCCTGAGCGGGGCGGCAGGGGCGAAGGTCGTCAGGCTAGGGCGGCGCGGATGAGGAAGGAAAACCGGCCAACCGTCGCCGACGTACTTCGCGACCACTTCCCCGGGATCGAGCTAGGAGATCACGCCGACCTCTTACTCGACGAGTTTTTCCTGCTCGTCGACATGAACGGGCGGGGAATGTGGCGCGAGAAAGAGCGAGAGCACCTCACGAAGTTGCGTCGCGGCATCGCGGAAGCCTGGGAGGCCCTCAACGCCCTCTCTCCTGAGCTGAGAATGGACATCGAGGAGACATTTCGGAGGAACGCTCGCGCTAGGAGACAGTCGTCGCCGCACACCGCCGCTGTATGGGCCAGCTATGGCGAGATCGTGCACTCAGCTCGTGATCTCTGTTGGCAGCTCCACGTCGGGCTCACCGGGCAAGCTCCGCAGGAACCCATGCCTCCGCTCGTCGGTGTGGATCAAGAGGATGCTTTGACTTCAGCGGAGGAGCTGCTTTCGCACTACCCAGACGAAAGCAAACAGCAACGCAGTGCAGAGACCTGGGCGCGCATCTCTCTGGTCGAGAATGCTCGGAGATTTTGGATGGAAAACACCGGGAAGGCCGCACCGAAAGGTGACACCAGCGAAGGACCTTTTCTGCACTTTTTGGAGGACCTCATCGAAGCGTTGGGCCGCGACTGGAACGCACGGTCTTGCCTCCACGCATGGAAGGTGCATCGCCGGTCCGACCCATAGCTTCGGCCTGATTGCGCCTCTTCCTATGTGTGAAGATCCTTTCTGAGGGCCGCATTTTCGCCTGCGTCAGATAACGACGCGAGGCGAGAAATGACGACATACCTCAGTGACACGGACCTAGCTGCGCGCTTCGGCGTGGTCCGGCAGACCATCTGGCGCTGGGTCGCCGATGGTCGCTTCCCGAAGCCCATCAAGCTCTCGACCGGCTGCACTCGGTGGCGGCGTGAAGATGTCGAGGCCTGGGAAGCCTCGCGTCTGGAGGCCGCTTGATCCATGGGCTCCAGATACGATGAAGCCTGCGCGGCGGTGGGACGCCGGCAGGCTTCGGAAGCTGTCTTCGTTGGGACGATCGACGCTTCCGAAAATAGCATCCCCAGCCTGATTATCAATCGCCTTTCGCGGCGCTTCGCGGTCTCGGCGGCCGTGGCTGCGCTTGTCGTCGAACTCGCCGGCCTTGGGCCGCAGGAGGCGCGGCGATGAGCGCGACCGTGCTTCCCTTCCGCCGCTCCACCAAGCCGTGCCTGCCCCGCATCGACATCACCGCCTACCACGGCGGGGAGGGCGGCTCTGTCGTCTATGACGTCGAGCTGTTCCGTCACGACGGTCAGAACGGCTTCGACGTGCTGGCGACGTTCGGCGATCCGGATGAGGCGGAAGCCTTCGCCGAGCGCTGGATGGCGGAGCACGCCGATCTTGGAGGCGCCGCATGAGCGCCAATCTCGCGGTGGCGCCGCCGGTATGTGAGCGCCTCGTCGACCATGCGCTGTTCTATGCGGCCCGCGGTTGGCCTGTTTTCCCCTGCAGCCCGGCGAACAAGCGCCCCCTGACCGAGCACGGGTTCAAGGACGCGACGACGGACGAGTCTGTGATCCGCAACTGGTGGGGAAAATGGCCCGCGGCGATGATCGGCGTCCCCACGGGTCCGGCGACAGGAGTGTGGGCGCTCGATCCGGACAAGCCGAAGTCTGCCGACCACCCCGACGGCTTCGCGGCCTGGGAGAGCCTGTCTCGCGCCCGCGGCGGCGTCCCGCCGACGCATACTCACGAGACACCCGGCGGCGGTCTCCATCTACTCTTCGCCTGGGATCCTGAGCGGCCGGTCACGACCAGCTCGGGGGATCTTCCGGACGGCATCGATGTCCGCGGGAAGGGCGGATACATCATCGTCCCGCCGAGCCGCACGTTCGACGGCAAGGAGTACCGGGTCGCCGAGAGCCTGGACTGGTTCGTCTTCGCGCCCGCGCCAGCCTGGCTGTACGAGCTCATCCTGCCGGCTGTGAAGGCGCAGCCTGATCCGATGGCCACTCCAGTCGCGGTCGCCAACGGCAGGCGAGGGAAGATCGCCAACATCATCGGCGGCGGCTTCTTTCAGGAAGTCAACCGGGAGGCGCTTCGAAACATCGAGGCTTGGGTCGCGGACATCTTTCCGCAGGCTCGTTTCCAGGAAGGCACGCGAGCCTGGCGGATCTCGTCGGCCGATCTCGGACGCAGCCTCGAGGAAGACATCAGCATCCACCCGCAGGGCGTGCAGGACTTCGGCGAAGAGCGCGGCCGTACGCCAATCGATCTGGTGATGGAGTGGGGCGGGGCGCCCGACGCAAGGCGAGCGGCGCTCTGGCTGTGCGAGAAGCTGGGCGCCGATCCAAATCTGCTCGGCTATCGCGGTCGGAAGGCAGAGGGCGGCGGCAACGCCGCCTGGGTCGACGAGGCGTTGCGCGACGAACGCGGCGCGCCGTTGAACACGCTGGCGAACGTCATGATCGGCATGCGGAGCGATCCGCAGCTTCGGCAGCTCGTCGCCTATGACGAGATGCTCTGCGCCGGCACGCTTATGCGGCCCGTTCCCGTATTCGGCGCAAAGCCGCCGACGGAACCGTTCGCGCCGCGTCCGGTCAGCGATGCGGATGTGAGCGCGATCCAGGAGTACCTGCAGCTCTCAGGGCTGCGGAAGGTCTCCAAGGACGTTGTGCACCAGGCGGTTGACCTGAGGGCGCAGGAGAACGCTTTCCATCCCGTGCGTGAGTACCTCGAGGCGCTGACCTGGGACGGTCAGGAGCGGCTTCGGGGCTGGCTCGCTGCCTATCTCGGCGTTGAGCCGTCCGCCTACGCGTCCGGCATCGGCTACATGTTCTTCGTCTCGATGGTGGCCCGGATTTTCCAGCCGGGCTGCAAGGCCGATTACATGATGGTGCTCGAGGGCGCGCAGGGCGCGCGAAAGTCGACGGCCTGCGCGATCATCGGCGGCGAGTGGTTCTCGGACAACCTTCCCGACGTCACCGCCGGCAAGGACGTTGCGCAGCATCTGTCTGGCAAATGGCTGATCGAGATCGCCGAAATGAGCGCTATGAGCCGTGCCGAAAGCGCGAGCCTCAAGGCCTTCATCACTAGGCCTGTCGAACGTTACCGGCCGAGCTACGGGCGCAAGGAGGTGGTTCAGCCGCGCCAATGCGTCTTCATCGGGACGACCAACAAATCCGCCTACCTCCGCGACGAGACGGGCGGCCGTCGCTTCTGGCCCGTGAAGGTCGGTCGGATCGAGACGGACGCTCTTGAACGCGACCGGGAGCAGCTCTTCGCCGAGGCCGTCGCAGCCTACCGCGGCGGCGCGCACTGGTGGCCGGATGGCGACTTTGAACGGAAGCATATCGCGCCGCAGCAGGAAGAGCGCTTCGAGGCCGACGCCTGGGAGGACGTGATAGCGACCTTCCTGGCGAGCCGGACGGTCACGACCGTCAAGGAGGTCGGCACCTCAGAGGAGTGCCTCAACATCGAACGGGGCAGGCTTGGCACCGCCGACCAGCGGCGGATCGCAGCTGCGCTTGAACGGCTCGGGTGGGTGCGCGCACCGAAAAAGACGGCGGAAGGGTTGGTACAATGGCTCCGGCGCTGACCACAGTGGAGCACCGCGCGCCGGAGCACCCGGAGCACCCGGAGCATACGGAGCACCAAGCTCGCGTTTTGAGATTCGAGACAGCGTGGCGCTGTGGGGCCTCTATGGAGAATGCTCCGAGTGCTCCGGATGCTCCGGCGCGACCTGGTCGGCGCAGGCATCGGGGCGGGGGCATCCGCACCTGGCGCGCCGATCGATCGCGGACCGGCTGGGGTCCAAAGCGCGCATTTTTGCAGATTGATGTTCTGACGAGGCCAATCCGAACACGCCATCGCATCGCAAGAGGGCGGGGGGCCGTCGCGTCTCGCCAAGCGGTTTTCTGCGGACCGGCGCCCAAGGTCGGCTGCGCTAAACCGGTAGAAAAAAGGTTCTCTGCAGCGGATTTCGGCACCCCGGCGCAGCCAGATTGGCGCTCCCAGAACGTCAATATGGCTTTGTGCGTGTTTTCGGATGGCGCCGGTGCGAGAGCCCGATGGGGCCGAACCGTCGACGTCCCCCCCCCGGTACGAATGCCCGGTACGATATCGTACCGAAATCAATCCGAAGCCCTTCATTCTCTTGGGGTTATGCCGGTACGATTTCTCGGTACGAGAAAAAATCTGCGCGTAAATACACCGCCGGTCTGCAGCCGAAGCCCCTCGTCCAGCCAGACACGCCCCCCCTCACTCTGGCGCTGCGGATGAACGACACGGCTTTGCTGTCGGCGATCGACCGCGCCATGCGCGAGCTGCAGGTGATCCGGGAAGCAGTCGCAAGTCGCCCGGCTCCGAAGGTGGCGCTGCTCAAGGCTCTGGCAGAGGCCAATGGCGACTCCCTTTTCGTCGCCGCGGATGTGGTAAGCCCGCCGCTTACCACATCGGTTCCGAGCCTCGCCGCGGCGCTCGACCAGTGCGGCGCGCGCAACGCCCGCGCTCTTGGTCAACTGCTTTCCTCCCTAGAAGGACAGGAGTTTGGCGGGCTTTCCGTGCTGCGCGCCGGGACCGACCGGGCCGGCATCCTCTGGCAGGTCGTGGCGGTTCCGAGCGTGCGATAAGCCCGGCGCTTACCACAGACGTCATTGAGCTCGCGCCAAGTCTGACTCACGGTCCCCAGGCAACGATTGGACAAAGGACCGCGCTAGATGAACGCTCTAACCCAGACCGTGGCTCGCTATGACATGGAGGCGAAGTCTCAGGACTTCGTGCGCTATGCTATCGCGTGCGCAATGTCCGGCGGCGACAGCTTTCAGATCCGGTCCATCTGCGAGACGCGGTGGCCTGAGGCACGATACGGCGCCGTAATCCAGAAGGCTGCGGTCGAGGCTGGCGACACGACTGACGCCACCTGGGCGAAGCCGCTCGCGGAATTGGCGCCTGTCGCCGACGCCTTCCTAGCGGCGGTCCGGCCGCGCACGCTGATCGGCCGAATGGCCGGCATCCGGCCCGCGCCGTTCGGCGTGCGGTTCCCGGTCGCCACAAGCGGCACGTCGGCGGGCTGGGTCGGCGAGGCGAAGCCGACGCCTGTCACGGCGATGGCGTTCGGCGAGGGTACGCTGAAGCCGGCCAAGGTCGGCGGCATCGTCGTCACCACGAAAGAGCTGCTGCGATCCACGAGCCCGGAAGCCGAGGCTCAGATCAAGCTCGATCTCGAGACGGCGATCATCACCTTCACCGATGCGCAGTTCGTCGATCCGACCGTCGCCGCGGTCGATGACGTGAACCCCGCTTCGATTACGAACGGGACCACGGCTGTCGCCGCGAGCGGCACGACCGCCGCAGCCGCCACGGCGGACTTCAAGGCGCTGGTCAAGAAGCTGACTGACGCCGGTATCCCGCTCGCCTCTCCCTACTTCCTGATGTCGCCCACGGCCGCGACGGGCCTAGCTGGCTTGAACGTCGAGATGTTCCGCGACGTCGGGCCGCTCGGCGGCAGCATCATGGGCATTCCGGTCCTGACCTCGCCGGGCGTCGGCAGCGTGATCGCGCTCGTGGACGCGACCGAGATCATCCTGGCCGACGACGGGATCGTGATCGACGCGGCGGAGCACGGCAGTGTGCAGATGGACTCGGCGCCCACGGACCCGCCGACCGCGAGCACGGTCCTGACTTCGTTCTTCCAGTCCAACCTTGTCGGCATCAAAGCCCTTCGGCAGATGCGCTGGCAGAAGCGCCGCGCCGGCGCCGCAGCTTACATCTCGGGTGCGGCCTATGGCGGGTGAGGCCTGGGGCAAGGAGTTCGCCGCGGAGCTCGTCGATAGCGTCAAGCGGTACGTGGCGCAGGAGATCGCCTCGCATGACGCTGGCCTAGAAGCTCGGATCAAGGCGCTCGAGGAACGCCCGGCGCTCGAATATCGCGGCGTCTGGGACGGCGCCTTGCTCTACAGCAAGGGCAACGTCGTCACGGACGGCGGCAGCATGTGGTTCTGCAATCGCGAAACCAAGGCGCGGCCGGGCTCGTCGGGCTGCTGGACGCTCGCCGTCAAGAAGGGGGCGGACGCCAAGTGAGCAAGCCCGACCAGTTCACGACGGTCGACGCCGCAATCGCGCAGGCCGCAGCCGATTACGACCGCCGCACCGCAGCCGAGATCGCGCGGGGCAAGAAAAGGATCATCGGCGAGGGCCACGCGCCGAGCCTTGCGGAGGCCTTCGCCGATGAAGCGTCGGCGGCGGCTGCCGCGGAGCGCGGCCCGTATCTCCGCAGCCTCCGCGAATGGCTGCTCGAAAACTTCCCAACGGTGCACTGATGGCCAAGAAGCTCGATTACGTCGTCGCAAAGACCTTCGGCCGCAGGAAGAACGTTAGGTTCCAGATTCCTAACATCTCGCGGTTTGAGCAGTATTCACCTGTCACGACCGGCAGGACGGTTTACCACACCTTCACAGGCTTCGTCGGCGGGCAGTGGTCGCTTTCGGACGTGGAGTCAATTCTGAGCTGGGCGCACCCAAGCGGCAACCGCATGTTCAATCAGGACGTCGCGGCGGTGCTTGAGGATCGGCCTGGGCGATGGGCGCCGATGGCCGCGATGATCCTCGAAGCCGCGCTGTTCGGGCTGGAGCCCGACAAGAACGTTTTCGAGGTGGAGCCGTGAGCGACGCTCAGCTTCGCGCGGCACGGCGTCGGCTGGACAGGAGGCTGGCTGCGATACCGGATAAAGCCCGCGCTGCTATGGCGGCCGAGCTCGACGCTGCGGCCTCTCAGGTCGTCTTTGCGGCGCGCACCCTAGTCCCGAAAAAGAGCGGGAGGCTCGCCAGCACGATCCGCAAGGTGGCGGGCGAGCACGAGTTGCAGACCAAGGTAGTGGCTGGCGGCGCTGCGACCACGAAGCCCGTCCGGAACGGCGCTGATGTCTCATACGACTACGCGCTCGGCGTCGAATTCGGGACGCAGGACACGCCCCCGCAGCCGTTCTTTTTCCCTGCGTACCGGCTGACGAAGAAGCGCGCCAAGTCTCGCATTCGGCGAGCCGTGTCAAAGGCCGCACGAGAGGCGGCGAAGTCGTGAGGATGGCGCATGGCCGTTGAAGTTGAACGCCTCGTCGTCAGCCTCGAGGCGCGGCTAAACCAGTATGAGCGCAGCTTTGACCGTGCGCGCCGCTCTACGGACACCAGCATGTCCGCGGTCGAGGCGCGCGTCGGCCGGAGCCGGGCGCGCGTCGAGCAGCAGATGCGCGGGATCGGTGACTCGGCCCGCACCGCGCTGGGGCGTCTGGACTCCGGTCTTGGCTCCCTTGGCGCGAGCTTTGCCGGCGGCTTTATCGGCGGCGCCCTTTCGCAGGGCCTTGCCAGCATCGTCCCCTCGATCCGGGAGGCCACGCGCTCCCTGTCGGACCTGAAGGCGGAAGCGGCCAAAGCGGGCGTCGACGTCGAGCAGTTCCAAGCGCTGGGCTACGCCGCGCGCCAATCGAACGTCGGCGTTGATGCTCTGACGGACGGGCTCAAGGAGCTGCAGCTTCGCGCCGACGAGTTCATTGTGACGGGGCAGGGGCCGGCTGCGGAGGCCTTCGCTCGCCTCGGCTACGGCGCCGACGATCTCAAGACGAAGCTCAAGAACCCGTCCGATCTCTTCCTCGAGATCATCGGCAGGCTGCAGGCCTTCGACAAGGCGGCGCAGATCCGCATCTCTGACGAGGTTTTCGGCGGAACCGGCGGCGAGCAGTTCGTCCGCTTCCTCGACCAGGGCGTCGCCGGCATCCGCCTGAATATGGAGGAAGCGCGAAAGCTCGGCGTTGTCATCGACAAGGATCTTGTCGAGAAGGGCGCGGAGCTCGACCGCAAATTCCAGACGATCGCCGAGACGATCAACAACCGGGTCAAGTCCGCGATCGTGAATGTGGCCGGTGCGCTCGCCGACTGGACCATGAACGCAGAGAAGTTCCTAAACACGCTCGGCAATTCGAGCTTCTTCGCCAAGATGGCCGATCTGTTCGGGAACCCGCTCGAGGCCGAATACTACGGCGTCAAGCGGACGGCCCCGCCTGCCGGGCCGGCTCCGGCTTCCTCGCAGGGGATTGAGGTTCTGCGGCGAGCGCTGGAGGCGACCAAGGGGACGGCTCGCATGGCCGTTCCCGACCGGACGCAGCAACTCCCGGCGACCTTTGTCGATCCGAAGCTGGCGGGCCTCGCGACCGACTTTCGCGACAACCTGGGCAAGTTCATCACGGCGGCGCGAGAGGCCGGCTATGACCTCAAAGTCCAGTCCGGCTTTCGCTCGAATGAGCGGCAGGCGCAGCTTTTCGCGGACGCCGTGCGCAAGTACGGGAGCGAGTCGGCGGCCCGCAAGTGGGTCGCGCCTCCCGGCGCCAGCTACCACAACAAGGGATCGGCGGCAGACCTAGCCTATGGGAGCGACGCTGCGCGCCTGTACGCGCATGCCAACGCCGCTCGCTTCGGCCTGACCTTCCCGCTCGGCAATGAGCCTTGGCACGTCGAGCCCGCGGGGCAGCGGGGCAAGCCGGCGATCGGCGACCCTGACACGTCGTCCATTCAGGAGGCCGCGCGCGGCAAGGCGGCGACCGCGGCCGATCGGCAGGCGGAAGCGGTCAAGCGGGTGATGGAGGCGCTGCGTCTGGAGTCAGCGCAGATCGGCGAGACGGCGGCGCAACAGCGCGCCCTCCAGGAGATCCAGGCGGCAGGCGTGGCCGCCAACTCCGCGGAAGGGCAAGCCATCGCCGCGCTCGTCGAGCAGATATACGCGCGGAAGGCAGCTCAGGAGCAGGCCGCCCAATCGGCGGAGCAGCTTGCGGAAGCGCAGCGCGAGCTTGGCGATATGGGCGCCGACGCCGTGAAAGGCTTCGTCTCCGATCTGAGGGCCGGCAAGTCTGCGGCGGACGCGCTCCGGAACGCGCTCGACCGCGTGCTGTCGCGGCTCACCGACAATCTGATCGACAGCCTGTTCTCGTCGCTCCTTGGGGGCGGTGGCGCTGGCGGTGGGGGCGGGCTCTTGGGCTCGCTGCTGGGCAGCTTCGGCGGCGCCCGCGCGGCTGGCGGTCCGGTGGCCGCGGGTAAGACCTATCTGGTCGGAGAGAAGGGGCCGGAGATGTTCTCGCCGAGCTCGTCGGGCCGGATCATCCCGAACAAGAGCCTGGCGCCGCCCATCGTCCGGCCGCGCATTCCGGAAGCCCGGCCCGGCTCGGGCCGCCTGCCGGCGCCCGCTGTGTCGATGACGGTCAAGGTCGTCGGCCCGATGGGCGACAAGGATCTCATGGCTGCGATGCGCCAGACCGCCGCGCAGGCGGGGCAGCAAGCCTACCGCATGGCCGTCCGCGACAGCGCGCGGTCGAGCGGCAAGATCAGGTACAACCAGGAAGTGCTAGGACAGGATTACTGATGGAACGCACGCGTAAGATGCGCCTGGGGCTCACCGGGCTTTCGGGCCTTGCCACGCTGCTCGGCTCGACCGGAACGGCGAACGCCGATCCCATCATCACCCCGCTGGTCGTTTCGATGCTCGCCACTGCCGGCATCACAGGCACCGTTGGGACGGTATTGGCCTCCGCGATCACCCCCTGTCGCACGGCCGGGGCGGTGCTCGCGCCGGTGTGCCTCGCGAATGGAGCTTCCCGATGAGCGCGATGCTCGGCGTCTGTCTTCCCGACAGGCTGCACCTCATGAGCGACGGCGCTGTCTTCTGTGAAGGCCGCCCCGGTGTGCTTGTGGGGCAGATGGAAAAGATCATCTGGATTCCCGGCATGACGGCGGCCTTCATCGCTCGCGGCGCTTGGATCGCGAACGAGCGGTTCTTGGCGGCGTGCGACGGCGTCGGCTCATTCGACGAGCTGATCGGCGGGCTGGACGCGGTGCTCGACACGTTCGACGAAGCCATGCGCGAGGCAAGCCATATCGACACGGAGCTACTGATCGGCGGCTGGTCCGACGATCTCGATCGGCCCCGGCTGCTCTACCGCGCGATGCACGACCGGACGCCCGGCGTCGAGCCTGGGAACGTGTATGAGGTCACCGCCTTCACAACCGGCGATGCAGGGCTGTTGCCGGCCGACCTCACGTCCTTCCAGCCGGCGGACGGGATCGCCTCGTTTGAGGCCGCGCGCCGCGCCGAGGTCGACGGCGGAAGTCACATAGGCGTCGCCGTGTACCATGCGCAGATCGCCGCCGGCGCTACGCCGCGCACCGTGAAGGTGCACGAGTGGCTGGACGCGTTGGGAACTTTGATCACTTAAGCAGGCGTGGCCTCGCCGATGGGAGGAGCAAGCACTACGTGGGTGCGGAGCGTGGAGCGCGTGGGAGCCTAGCCCCTCGTCGATCGGACGGACTGCGCGCCGCGTTAGACAGGCATATATGGTCTTTAAGAATCTCATGCTAACTAGGGCTGATGATGACCAGCTGGCGGCTTGCGGACATCTGATGGACTTCGACCCGATCAACGACGATCACGCTGTTCAGCTAGTGAGTTTCAAGGTCGTATGTGACCGATTCATAGAGCCACAAGATCTCCAGGCGCTCGCCCAGGCGCACGAGCAGGTGCGTTCCGATCTGCCGGCCATCAGTGGGTCTGAGCAGCCTATGCCGACTGTGGAATTGGCCTACCGGCGACCTGACGGTACGGCTTCTTGGTTGTTGCGGTGCGGAGGAAACGAGATCGCTGTCGAATGTCGTCGGTACACACGGTGGGAGAAAATCTGGGCGACGGCCCAGCGGCTCCTCTCGTTCGCGAAGGGCCATCTAGCGGCTAGCGGCGATATCAAGTTTGGCCTGCCTTCGCTTCAGTTCACCGACCGATTCAGGGGAACGCAGGGGGAGCAGTCCAACATCGGCGGGCTGCTGATAGAGAGCGATGTTCTTGCGAATGTTGCCTTCCGCAAAGGGCCGTTGTTCCATTCGAATGTTGGCTTCTTCGACGATCACGGCGGCGCGCTCATCCTCCATCAGGTGAACGTGCAAGGAAGAAAAGATGCGTTCCTCCAGCTGCCGTCCGGAGGACAAGAGGCGGGCTATTACGTCGTTTTAGACCATGTACAGCAAGTTCGGAACATTGACCAATTCTTGGATGCGGGCAGAAGCGCGGATTACCTAGAGCATATCATGCCCATCATGCACAATAATAACAAGAATATGCTCTCAAGCATCCTTGCGCCTGAGATGATCGTGAGAATTGGCTTGGGGAGGGTCGTGGAACATGTCAAATAGCCCTGTTGCCTTCCCGATGGACTTGAGTTTTGCGCAGCTTGACTGGGAGAATTCCGGGGTGGGGCTCTTGTCGGGCCGTTCTAAAACAACAATTCCCCTGACGTCTCATAATGACGTGTGGGTCATTGGGGGGGATTCCAGCCATTACATTGAGGACTGGGATGCGTTGCCTCACGCGCCGTCGGCTGTTTTCTATGGTGCCCCAAATCTCTACAAGAACAACAAGGTTCTCGGTGCATTTGCATCCAAGTTCCATAAGACTCTGAGAATGCATGTTGACGATTTACTAGTTCTCTCGAATGTTTCCCTGTCCGATCTGACTGCTAATCCTCTCTCACAGATCTACATCAATTCAGTATCGGCTCGCTTGGAACGTCTAAGGGACGGATGGGCGGGCCCTGATACGGTGGCACCCTCGCAGCGGGTCATCGACGACGTGGCGCGCGCCTGCGTCGCGGTGTATCAGGCTGCCGATGTCGAGCCCGAGGTTGAAGTGGATCAGGACGGTACCGTGGTCCTCGAATGGAGGCGGGGGCAGCGAGCGTTCTGCCTGACGTTCTTAGGGAACGGGCGGCTTGTTGGGACGATCTCTCCGTGGACCGAGGACTATGCGCCGTGGCAGGTGCCGGTGTCGGACGAGCTGGCGATCATTTCCAAACTTGAGGACCCTGCCGTCGAGAGTTTCGTAAGGCGTTAGGGGTCGCCAGTGCTGTGTGAAATCGAGCGGGAGCAGCGCGATCAGCTTTCGCCTGGACCCGTCGCTTGTGAAGAAAGAATCGCCCGCGGCGCATTCGCGCCTTCGGCCGGTGACGCGCGTAAAGCGCGCATCAGCCTTGGGATAGTCGCCAAGAGGGATCTTTTCGGAGATCAACTTTCGGTCTGGAGGCTTGCCGGAGATCCCCCTCGCGTTCGGCTCGATGAGCTAGCTGAGCGGCTTCGCCGCGAGGAGGCGCAACGTACTTTGTTCGCGATCGTCTGGGCGCTTGCGCAGGAGATCCGAGCAATCCGTTTGATGGGTGAGAAAGCACTGTGTGTGCTAGATGAGTGCGACACCGACCACAATGGCGGGAAGCATCCGGCGCACGCGCACATTGCAATATCGCCCGGCTTTAGAGCGAAGTTCCAGCTGACTTCGGAGTCCAGCGAGTTTCAACAGCTTGTCCGCGACTTGGCCAACCTACTGAAAAGCGCGTCCGGAGAAAGGCGCTTTGAAGTTAATAGATGTTGAGCGAACGTTACGGTGACTTGGCGTGGTCGTGAGGCCGTTGCACCAGGCCTCCGCTACCCGCCAACCGTCCGGGGCATCCCGCCTGATAACGCCAATCGGTTCGTAGGGCGGACGCGTATGGTCACCTGACGCCGGCGAATGCGCTTGCTACGCACGGGGGATGACCATGAGGGGTTAAGGAACCGAAGGCTTCACGCGCCACGCTGGCGTGTCGTCTAGTTGCGACGAGTAGCGTCGCGATAGGCGCGCAAGCGCAATGGCGCCTCGCTGGCAGTCTGTCAGCATCCGGCTGCGATCCTCGGCCGCATCAGAGGCCGGGCCTCGGTTTACGACGAGCTTTCTTGACTGCTTCCGGCACAGCTGTCAGCCGGTCTCGGCGATCGGCCTTTTCCTCGTCTGTGCCTTCCATGCTGCTCATGGCGCGGTCCAACACGCGCCCCGCCTCGGCTCGAGCATCTTCCCGCCCCGAGGGCGATTCTGCAGCCGGTGCGCTCATCGCGAGCGACGGCATGAAGCCCTTCCGCAGCCGCACGCCGGGTCCGTCACCGTTCTCTGCAACGAATATGACGCCAGCTGCTTCGAGAGTAGTGCGCAGGGCGGCGACGGTGGTCGGCTTCAGGTATTCGCCCCGCTCAAGACGAGCGACGGTGTCAGGCGAAACGCCAGCGGCCTTCGCCAGATCTCTGACGCCAAGGCCAAGGGCGGCGCGAGCCATCTTGCACTGTGTGGCGATCAAATCATAACACCGTTACGAAATACATTGACGAACAATCCGAGCCAGCGCTATCGTATTCCTGTTACGAAACTGCCTCAAGGGAATACACCATGCCGCACGCAGCCGTGTCGGCAGCCGGCGCCGCTTTGCCCGCTGCCCACTTCATCCAGGTCACCCCGGCTATGCGCCGCCTCATAGAGGCACTGGTCGACGACCTGATCCTGTTCCTCGACGAGATCGACGGCGATGTGGATCTCGAGCCTGCCAGCGACGACGATATCGACGTCGCTGACGAGCCGCACGATCCGGAGCCGCTCGAGCACACGGCAAACGAAACCCACGGGTGCGGCTTCTTCAACAATCTCGGCCCGCGGGAGGACGATGCCGAGGACGGTGCGGACCAGGAGCACAGGTCGACCGACCAGGACGAATGGGAGAGCGAGGAATGGCAAGCGGCCGTCGCCGAGAAGGTGCTGTCATGAACCGGCGCGGATTCCTGCTCTCGGCTTCGGCCGCGACTGCTTTGCCAGCCGTGGCGTTGGCCGACGCCGGGCCTGACGCGTTCAGCCTATTGATACAAGCCGCGATAGCCGGTGACGACGCATATGCGGCTGATCCGATGACCGGCGTGGGAGACAGCGCATATGACGAGGCCGTCATTGCGCGGACCTATGGGCCGCCGTTCGAGCGGCTCAGCGAGGGCGACCTTCCGGTTCCGACCTCGGCAGTCTCGGCCGCTCTTGGTCTGCGCTATTGCCTGAAGAACCTGGGCAGCATGGACTTCGCTGATGCGGCCATAGTCACGGCCGTTCTCGCCTTCCTAGAAAACGAAGGAGGCCAATCATGAACCGCGGGGTCTTTCGCGCCCGTCAGCCAGCCCGGCCGGTGCGGCATTGGCCGCCGGAGACGCAGTGTTGCCGACCGGGCGTCGAATCCGGCCGCGCCAGCTTTGCGGGAGGTCAAGCATGACCCCGCGCGAGTGGATCGCCGCCGCTACGGCAAAAGGCTACCGGCTGCGCCTGTCCAGGCTCGACCGCCGGCCGGTTTGGGTCGATGCGCCAGAAGGCGGCTTCGGCGACGAGTGGGACGAGCTCGCTCCAGCGATGAGACGAATCGGAGTGGATGCTATCGCCGAGGCGCTACGGGCGGAGGTGTTCGGATGAACCTCGCATCTGCGGCCGCAATGATCCGCATCCGTCTCTTGCTTTGGCATATGCGCCGATCCAACGCCCACGCCGATCGGGTCGAATCGCTGATCGACGGCGACCCCATCGTGCGGAGGTCAGATGTTCTGGCCGCGCTCGTCACGGCTGCTTTCGTGGCCGCGGCGGTCGCAATCCGTCACACCTAGCTGCGGGCAGGTGGGCGGGTAGGTTGGCGGATGCCTGAGGGCCTCCGTGGAAATCCTCAGAATTATCAACGGCTTACGAGGTAAAGTGGCGGAGACGGAGGGATTCGAACCCTCGAGACCCGTTTCCAGGTCTGCTCATTTAGCAAACGAGTGCCTTCAGCCTCTCGGCCACGTCTCCGTGGCGGCAGGGGTACACGGGGCCGTTCGGGCGGTCAACGCCCGAACGCGATCAATGGGCGGCGAGCCACTCGCGCGCGGCGCGCTGGGCGTCGGCGATCTCGGCCGCGCTCATCTCGAGCGACAGCTCCCGCCGCAGGCGGATGGCCTCGGCGACGCCGTCCCGCGCGGCGAGGTTGAACCATTTGTGCGCCGCCACGCGGTCGATCGCGCCGTGGCGGCCCAGGGCCGCGGCCATGCCGAGCTGGAGGAAGACCGCGCCCGGCGCGACCGCGCCCAGCGCGCCGGTTTCGATCGTGGACATGTCATAGCGAGCCATCGCCTCGTCCCCTGTCGTTGTCGGCCGGCTCGGCCGATCGGCTGGCGCGAATGAGCGCCTGTCCGTCGACTATCGAGCCTGCTCTCTACTTCCAGATTAAACTTTTACATGAATGCAGGCTAAATGAGCCCCAAATAGAACGTAAAATTAATCGACCATTATCTGAGTTTTCTCAAGAGCATCAGGGCTACGCTGGCGGGGTGAAGGGAAGCGTTAGGCAAGCCGCTTCACGCGTCGCAAACCACGCCGCATGATCGCTCCGTTCGGGAATTCACGCCGGGTCATTCCTTGGCGACGCGCGCTCGCATGCTGACATCGCGGCGCTACCCGAGGCGATGGCCAGAACAGGGAGGCGGAACCGCAATTTAGTTCCGGAAAAGCCCAAGAAATTTTTTCGCCTCGCGGGCGCAGATCCTTTCTTGATCTCGGGCGGAGGCACAGCAGATGGCGTCCTAAGCGTGCGCGCGCCTGGATCGTGCGGGCGACATGCCACGCGTCATCATGGGAGTGCACGACGAATGTTGAAGATGATGAAGGCCGTGACCTCGGTCGCCTTCGCCGCCGGCCTCGCCGCGACGCCGCTGGCGGCGGTCGCGCAGGAGCAGCCGGCGAGGTCGACCGGCAACACGGACAACGCTCAGGACCAGCGGACGAACGAGCAGGTCCGCCGGACGCCGTCGATGGGCGGCGGCGCCTCTCAGGAGCCCACCGGCCCGAGCGGCACCAGCATGAACAGCAACGACGCGGGCGGCGGGGTGCATCCGGTGCCGCAGGCCCCGGCTGGCGCCGGATCAGCGGCCACCTCCGGCTCGTCTGGATCCAAGCCTGTGCCGGGAACCGATACGCGCAACTGATCTGGACGCCTCGAATGAAGAAGGCCGCCGCGGTCTCCCGCGGCGGCCTTTTCTACGTTCTTTCTTCAGAGCCGGCGGCCGAGCACCAGGCCGGCGAGCGTCGCGATCAGCATCAGGTTCACGACGCGCTTTCGCCGTCTCTTCGGATCAGGCGGCGGCGGAGGGGGCGCGTCACCGCCGCGAGCACGGGCGGGCGGCGGTCGAGTGGCGTTCAGGGCCGCGCCAGCCACGCCGACCTGCGCCATGCGGCCGAACAACGGCGATGCGACAGGCTTCGGCTTCCGCGTGCCGATCAACGCGAGCATAGCCGCGATGAAGATCAGCACGCCGCCGACCACGACCGGCGCCCAGATCACGCCGAGCTTGGGCGCAAGGCCGATGATCGCCGCAGCCGTAAGCGCGCCAAGGCCGAGCAGGCCGAGCACCGCCGCCACGGCGACAAATATCGCCGTGCGTTTCAAACGGGCGATCCTGCGCCCGAGGTTGAATGTCGCCAGTCCCGCGCCTGCCTGCATCAGCAGGCGCAACATCAGCGGCGGCTCCGGCCGAGCGCGCCCACGACGTATCCGAGCCCGAGAGCGACCAACACCGCCGTGAGAGGATTCTCGACGATAGTCGCGCTCAGGTCGTCCGCGGCGGCCTGCGCCCGCGCCTTGGCGTCTTCGGCCGCGGCGCTGGCGCGGTTCATGCCCTCGCGGGCGGCGCTCCGGGCCGTCGCCGCGCTGTCCGACATCAGCGCCGAAAGCGTCTCGGTCAGCGTCGCCACGTCCTTCCGCAGCGTCTCGAGATCAGCCTCGACCGATGACGCGCGCGCGCCGGTGGCGCCGGCGGCCCCCTGGGTGGTGTCAGACATTCAGCGATCTCCTGATCTGGTCGTCCGCCGGCGCATTTTGTCCGCGCCGGAACACACGCGAGAAAGTGGCGCTCGCGGAACGTCCGCCAAGCCCCCGCGGTTCCGGCGCGAAGCTCAGGCGCCGCGCGCGCGCTGGCCGAACAGAATGCTCTGCGCCGCCTTGTCCTGAGCGAGGTCGAACGCCGGGGCCTCGACCTTCACGGCCAGGCCCCGCGCCACGGCCGGGCGCGCCAGCATCGTGTCGAGCCAGCGCGCGACCTCGGGAAACTCTTTCAGGTCCTGTCCCTGCTTGTCCCAGAGCTTGGCCCAGCCGACCGTGGCCATGTCGGCGATCGAATAATCCCCGCAGATGAAGTCGCGGTCCTTCAGGCGCTGGTTCAGAACGCCGTACAGCCTGTGCGCCTCGTTGACGTAGCGGTCGATCGCGTACGGGATCTGCTCGGGCGCGTAGTTCCGGAAATGGTGAACCTGGCCCAGCATCGGGCCGAAGCCCCCGACCTGCCAGAACAGCCATTCCTCGACCTCGACCCGCCGGCGCTCGTCGGCGGGATAGAACTTCCCGGTCTTGCGACCGAGATACTGCAGGATCGCTCCGGATTCGAAGATCGAGATCGGCGACCCGTCGGGACCGTCCGGGTCCACCAGCGCGGGCATCTTGTTGTTCGGCGAGATTCTGAGGAACTCGGGCGCGAACTGGTCGCCCTTGCCGATATTCACGGGGACGACGCGGTAGGGCAGGCCGCACTCCTCCAGCATGATGGTGATCTTCCACCCGTTGGGCGTCGGCCAGTAATGCAGCTCGATCGGCGCCGTCGTCGCTTCGGCCATGGTTCAGGTCCTTTCGCGTTTCCGTCGGCGCTCAAGCTAAGCGGGGAGGGCGCTCCCGCAAGGGACGGTTCGACGCGCCGGCCCTGGGACGTCACGGCAGGTGCGCGACCGCCTGGGACAGCCTATCGTTGTCCGGAACCTCGCGACACGGTGCCTATGCTCGACAAACTGGACTTTCTTCTCGCGCTCGCTCAGGAGCGCCATTTCGGCCGAGCTGCGGAAGCCTGCGGCGTCACGCAGCCGACGTTGTCCGCCGGCGTCAAACAACTCGAGGACCAGCTTGGGGTGCGGCTGGTGGAGCGCGGTTCGCGCTTCCACGGCTTCACGCCGGAAGGCGAGCGCGCGCTCGACTGGGCGCGCCGGATCGTCGGCGACGCCCGCGCCATGCGCCAGGACATCGACGCGCTGAAACGCGGCGTGGTCGGCCACCTGCGGATCGCCGTCATCCCGACCGCCTTGCCGATGGTGGCGCAACTGACCACGCCGTTCCGGGCGAAGCACAAGGATGTGCGCTTCACGATCCTCAGCAGCACGAGCCTCGACATCGGCACCGCGCTCGACAATCTCGAGATCGACGCCGGCATCACCTATCTCGACAACGAGCCGATAGCCCGCGTCTCGGCGGTTCCGATCTGGCGGGAGGGCTACAGGCTGCTGACGTCGGCGGACGGCCCGCTCGGGGATCGGGACACCGTGACATGGCGGGAGGTCGGACGGCTGCCGCTCTGCCTCCTCACCACCGACATGCAGAACCGACGGATCGTCGAGGGGCTGCTGCGCGAGGCGGGGGTCGCGCCTGCGCCCACTCTCGAATCGAACTCGACGGTCGTGCTGTTCGCGCATGTGCGCACCGGCGCCTGGGCCAGCGTCATGCCGCAGAGCTTCGGCGAGACGATGGGATTGCCCCCCAACGTGCGGTCGATTCCGATCGTGGAGCCGGAGGTGGTGCACACGGTGGGGCTGGTGGTGCCGCATCGCGAGCCCATGACGCCCGCCACCAAAGCCCTCGTGGCCGAGGCCAAGGCGCTCGCCGCCAAGGTCGCGGTCCTGCGCGCCCCGGCAGAGGACGCGTCATAGAAATCGTCTATGACGCGACGAGACACGCGAATTGATCCACCAGTAAGGAGGACCCACTCTCTGAAATAAGAAAAATTATATGGAGGAGCGCCGCAGCATGACCATGGGACATTCGGTCACCGTCGCGCGCGGACGTTACGAGGCCTGGACGCCGACTCGCGGCTCGGAGATCATCACCGAGCACCTTCCGCTGGAAGGCGCCGCGATGCCCATCCTCCATGCGATGCAGGCGACCTTCGGCTATGTGCCGCAGGACGCGGTCCCGATGATCGCGAGCGCGCTGAACCTGTCGCGCGCAGAGGTTCACGGGACCCTCACCTTCTACCATGACTTCCGTCACGAGCCGGCCGGCAAGCATGTCGTGAAGGTGTGTGTGGCCGAGGCCTGCCAGGCCGCCGGCGGCCGCGCGACCGCCGCCAAGATCTCCAAGACGCTGAACGTCGGCTATGGCGAGACCCGGCCGGACGGCCAGGTGACGCTGGAGCCGATCTACTGCCTCGGCCTGTGCAGCTGCGCGCCCGCCGCGATGGTCGACGGCCGGCTGATCGGCCGCATCGATGACGAGGAGATCGAAGAGATCGCCGCGGAGTGCGGGGCATGACGACGCGCATCTATGTCCCCGGCGACGCGGGCGCGGTCGCGCTCGGCGCCGACAAGGTCGCGAAGGCGCTGGCCGACGCGCTGGAGCGCCGCGGGGTCGACGCGCAGATCGTGCGCAACGGCTCGCGCGGCATGTTCTGGCTGGAGCCGCTGGTCGAGGTGGTCACGCCCTCCGGCCGCGTCGGTTACGGTCCCGTCAAGGCGCGGGACGTCGAGACGCTGCTCGACGCCGGCCTGCTCGACGGCAAGGGCGACGCGCTCCGCCTCGGCGACGTCGAGCAGATCCAGTTCTTCGCCAAGCAGGAGCGCTTCACCTTCAAGCGGGTCGGCCTCACCGATCCGGTGTCGCTGGACGACTACCGCGCCCATGGCGGCTACAAGGGCTTGGAGCGTGCGATCGAGCTCGGCGCCGCGGCGACGGTCGAGGAGGTCTTCGACTCCGGCCTGCGCGGGCGCGGCGGCGCCGGCTTCCCGACCGGCATCAAGTGGCGCACCGTCGCCCAGTGCCCTCCCGGCCAGAAGTACATCGTCTGCAACGCCGACGAAGGCGACAGCGGCACGTTCGCCGACCGGATGATCATGGAGGGCGATCCCTTCCAGCTCATCGAGGGCATGACGATCGCGGGCCTCGCGGTCGGCGCCACCAAGGGCTACGTCTACTGCCGCTCGGAATACCCGCACGCGGTCGCGGTGATGAACCGGGCGATCAAGGTCGCCCGCATGGCGGGCTATCTCGGCCGTAGCGTCGCCGGCTCGGACTACGCCTTCGACATGGAAGTGCGGGTCGGGGCGGGGGCCTATGTGTGCGGCGAGGAGACCTCCCTGCTCGAGAGCCTCGAGGGCAGGCGCGGCCTGGTCCGCGCCAAGCCGCCGCTGCCGGCCCACAAGGGCCTGTTCGGCAAGCCGACGGTGATCAACAACGTCATCTCGCTGGCTTCCGTGCCGTTCATCCTGGCTGAGGGCGCCAAGGCCTACGCGGAGGTCGGCTTCGGCCGCTCGCGCGGCACCATGCCGATCCAGCTCGCCGGCAACGTCAAATATGGCGGCCTCTACGAGATCGCCTTCGGCGTGACGCTCGGCGAACTGGTCGACGAGGTCGGCGGCGGCACGTTCACCGGCCGGCCGGTTCGGGCCGTGCAGGTCGGCGGGCCGCTCGGCGCGTATTTCCCGCGCTCCTACTTCGATACGCCCTTCGATTACGAGGCCTTCGCCAAGCGCGACGGCCTGATCGGGCATGGCGGCATCGTCGTTTTCGACGACAACGTCGACATGGTCGAGCAGGCGCGCTTCGCCATGGAGTTCTGCGCCATCGAGAGCTGCGGGAAATGCACGCCCTGCCGCATCGGCTCAACCCGTGGCGTCGAGATGCTCGATCAGGTCATCGCCGGCGGCGCGGGGCGCGAGCGGGCGCTCACGATCGTCGAAGACCTCTGCCACACGATGAAGCTGGGATCGCTCTGCGCGCTCGGCGGCTTCACGCCGTATCCGGTGATGAGCGCCATCACCCATTTCCCTGAAGATTTCGGGCGTGGCCCGGCCATGCTCGCAGCGGAGTGAGGGAAACGTCATGAGCCTCATCCAAGAGATCGATTACGGCACCCCCGCCTCGAAGGCGGAGAAGACCGTCAGCCTGATGATCGACGGCCAGCAGGTCACGGTTCCGGAAGGAACCTCGATCATGCGGGCGGCGATGGAGATCAACAACGAGATCCCCAAGCTCTGCGCGACCGACTCGGTCGAGGCGTTCGGCTCCTGCCGGCTCTGCCTCGTCGAGATCGAGGGGCGCGCCGGCACGCCCGCCTCCTGCACCACGCCCGTGATGGACGGCATGGTGGTCAAGACCCAGACGCCGCGGCTGAAGCAGCTGCGCAAGGGCGTCATGGAGCTCTACATCTCCGACCACCCGCTCGACTGCCTGACCTGCTCGGCGAATGGCGATTGCGAGCTGCAGGACATGGCCGGCGTGGTGGGCCTCCGCGAGGTCCGCTACGGCTATGAGGGCGAGAACCACATCGTCTCCAAGAAGGACGAGTCGAACCCGTACTTCACCTATGATCCGTCGAAGTGCATCGTCTGCTCGCGCTGCGTGCGCGCCTGCGAGGAGGTGCAGGGCACCTTCGCGCTGACGATCTCCGGCCGCGGGTTCGACAGCCGCGTCTCCGCCGGCATGGACGAGCCGTTCATCACCTCGGAATGCGTGTCCTGCGGCGCCTGCGTGCAGGCCTGTCCGACGGCGACGCTTCAGGAGAAGTCGGTCTACGACATCGGGACGCCGGAGCACTCGGTCGTCACCACCTGCGCCTATTGCGGCGTCGGCTGCTCCTTCAAGGCCGAGATGCGCGGCGACGAGCTCGTCCGCATGACGCCGTGGAAGGACGGCAGGGCGAACCGCGGCCACTCCTGCGTCAAGGGCCGCTTCGCCTATGGCTACGCGCAGCATCAGGACCGCATCCTGAAGCCGATGATCCGGGCCAACATCACGGATCCGTGGCGCGAGGTCTCGTGGGAGGAGGCGATCTCCTACACGGCTTCCGAGTTCAAGCGCATCCAGGGCAAGTATGGCCGCTCGTCGGTCGGCGGCATCACCTCGTCGCGCTGCACCAACGAGGAGACCTACCTCGTCCAGAAGCTGGTGCGCGCCGGCTTCGGCAACAACAATGTCGATACCTGCGCCCGCGTCTGCCACTCGCCGACGGGCTACGGCCTGAAGACGACGTTCGGCACCTCGGCCGGCACGCAGGACTTCGACTCGATCGAGCATACCGACGTGATCTTCGTCATCGGGGCGAACCCGACCGACGGCCATCCGGTGTTCGGCTCGCGCATGAAGAAGCGGCTGCGACAGGGCGCGCGGCTGATCGTCGTCGATCCGCGCCGCATCGATCTGGTGAAGAGCCCGCACATCCAGGCCGACTTCCACCTGCCGCTGCGTCCGGGCACGAATGTGGCGCTGGTGACCGCGTTCGCGAATGTGATCGTGACCGAGGGCCTCGTGAACGAGGAGTTCGTCCGCGAGCGGGCGGACCTCGACACCTTCCATGAGTGGACGGAGTTCGTCGCTGAGGAGCGCCATTCCCCGGAGGCGACGGAAGCCGTGACGGGCGTGCCCGCGCATCTCGTCCGCGAGGCCGCGCGGCTCTATGCGACCGGCGGCAACGCCGCGATCTTCTATGGCCTCGGCGTCACCGAGCATAGCCAGGGCACCACGACCGTGATGGCGATCGCCAACCTGGCCATGGCGACCGGCAACATCGGTCGCGAGGGCGTCGGCGTGAACCCACTGCGCGGCCAGAACAACGTGCAGGGCTCGTGCGACATGGGCTCGTTCCCGCACGAGTACCCGGGCTACCGCCATGTCAGCCAGGACGACACCCGGGAGCTTTACGAGAAGCTCTGGGGCGTGCCGCTCGATCCCGAGCCCGGCCTGCGCATTCCGAACATGCTCGACGCCGCCGTCGACGGCACGTTCAAGGGCCTCTACGTGCAGGGCGAGGACATCGCCCAGTCCGACCCGGACGCCCAGCATGTCATCGGCGGGCTCAAGGCGATGGAGTGCGTCGTCGTGCAGGACCTGTTCCTGAACGAGACCGCGAATTACGCCCATGTGTTCCTGCCGGGCTGCTCCTTCCTCGAGAAGGACGGCACCTTCACCAACGCCGAGCGGCGCATCCAGCGCATCCGCAAGGTGATGGCGCCGAAGAACGGCTATGGCGACTGGGAGATCACGCTGATGATCGCCAAGGCCATGGGCTACGAGATGGACTACAACCATCCGTCCGAGATCATGGACGAGATCGCGGCCTCGACGCCGAGCTTCAATGGCGTCTCCTTCGCCAAGCTCGAGGAGCTCGGCTCGGTGCAGTGGCCCTGCAACGAGGAGGCTCCGGAAGGCACGCCGACCATGCACATCGGCGAGTTCGTCCGCGGCAAGGGCAACTTCGTCATCACCGAATATGTGCCGACGGACGAGAAGGTCGGTCCGCGCTTCCCGCTGCTTCTCACCACCGGCCGCATCCTCAGCCAGTACAATGTCGGCGCGCAGACCCGCCGCACCGAGAACTCGCGGTGGCACGAGGAGGACCGGCTGGAGATCCATCCGGCGGACGCCGAGGATCGCGGCGTCCGGGACGGCGACTGGGTGACGTTGCGCAGCCGCGCAGGCGAGACGAGCCTGCGCGCCCTGATCACCGACCGGGTGGCGCCGGGCGTCGTCTACACGACGTTCCACCATCCGAACACGCAGGCGAACGTCATCACCACCGACTTCTCCGACTGGGCGACGAACTGCCCGGAGTACAAGGTGACGGCCGTGCAGGTCGCGCCCTCGAACGGGCCGAGCGCATGGCAGGAGGAGTATGAGGAGCACTCCCGGCTCAGCCGCCGCATCCTGGCGGAAGCCGCAGAGTAGGCTTTGTCAGAAGGTCATCCCGGACGGCGCTTGGAGCGCCGGTCCGGGATCGCTCTGAGATGAAGCCCGGCGCGGCGCTCGATCCCCGTTCTCGTCCCTTACCTTGCGCCGGGATGACGTCGTATGATCGGTCATGACCAACCTTCCGTCCGCTGTCGTCCGCATCTCCCGCACCGTCTGGCGCGACGGCGTCGCGCTCGAGACGTCCGAGCGCGCAAGCCCGGCCGAGACCGCGATCGCGATCGTCTATGACGGCGGCACCGAAGCCGTGATGATGGCGAGCCCCCAGGACGTGGAGGACTTCGCCATCGGCTTCAGCCTGACTGAGGGCATCATCGGCGCGCCCGAGGAGATCGAAAGCCTTGAGATCGTCGAGCACGCCGACGCCGGGCTGGAGGCGCGCATGTGGCTCAAGCGAGGGCTTGGCGAGCGGTTGGGACGGCGCCGGCGCAATCTCGCCGGTCCGACCGGCTGCGGGCTGTGCGGCATCGACAGCCTCGAGCAGGCCGTGAAGCCGGCCCGGCGCGTCGAGGCCGAGCGGACGTTCTCCGCCAGCGAGATCCACGAGGCCCTGGAGGCGCTGAGCCGCGCGCAGGCGCTCAATCACGCGACCCGCGCCGTGCACGCCGCAGGCTTTTTCCGCCCGGAGACCGGCCTCATCGCAGTCCGAGAGGACGTCGGACGGCACAACGCTCTCGACAAGCTCGCCGGCGCCCTGGCGCGTGCGGGCGAGGGGACCGAGGACGGCTTCGTGGTCCTCACGAGCCGGGTGTCGGTCGAGATGATCCAGAAGGCCGCTGTGGTCGGCGTCGGGCTTGTCGTGGCGGTCTCGGCGCCGACGGCGCTCGGCGTGCGGATGGCCGACGAGGCCGGAATCACGCTGGCCGCCATCGCTCGGTCGGACGGCTTCGAAGTCTTCACGCATCACCATCGCATCATCGCCGCCGAGCCGGAGAAGCTCGCGGCCGGAGGAGCCGGACAATGACCGCACAGCCGGGCAGCGCGGGCGTCGCTGAGGCGCAGGGCCACCACCACAAGACGACGCTCGATCGCTTGATCTACATGGCGAACCAGATCGGGTGGTTCTTCAAGAGCCAGCCCAAGGAGAAGGTCGTCCCCGGCGTGCTGGACCACATCCAGCATTTCTGGGATCCGCGCATGCGTGCTGAAATCTTCCGCCATATCGATGCGACCGGCGGGCGGGGGCTCGAGCCGCATGTGCTGGAGGCGCTCACCATCCTGAAGCAGGCGGCGGAGGGCAAACGCCCCACCCGCGGCGAGGCCGAGAAGGCGCCGACCGACCAGCCGCGCACAGGCGAGGCGTCACAGGACCATCCCGGCCCGACGAAGGACAAGGCCGGGCTGGCGCGGGTCGAGGAGCGCGACGCCTAGGTGGGGCTGTCGACGCCGGCGCCGGCGCTATCTCCGACCCACCTCAGCATCTCGGGTCGGTGATATGGAACCTGCGCGCAAGCCGCTTTTCTCTGTTGTCCGGTGGACGCCGTCCTGGCGACTGCCGGAGTTCGGCACGCTCGTCGCCTTCCTGCTGTGTTCGGGGCTCGCATTCGCCTTCCTGCGCATCAGCGACAATATGGCGGAAGGCGACACGCGCGCCTTCGACGAGGCCATTCTGCTCGCGCTGCGCGACCCCAACGACCGGGCGCGCCCGATCGGGCCACAGTGGCTTGAGATCATGATGGCCGACGTCACGGCGCTTGGCGGCGTGACGGTGCTGACGCTTCTGACCGTGCTGGTGGTCTCCTACCTGCTGGTGACCCGGCGGTTCGCGAACGCGGCGCTGGTCGCCGGCTCGGTGATCGGCGGCTCGATCCTCACCAATCTGTTGAAGAACATCTTCGCGCGGCCGCGGCCCGATCTGGTCGATCATCTGGTGGCCGTCCACTCGATGAGCTTCCCCAGCGGCCACGCCATGGGAGCGGCGGCGACCTTCCTGACGCTCGGCGCCCTGCTGGCGCGGACCGAACGCAAGAAGGTCGTGCGCGGCTACATCTTCGCGGTGGCCGGCCTGCTGACGCTGATGGTCGGCTTCAGCCGCGTGTTCCTCGGCGTGCACTATCCGACGGACGTGCTGGCGGGCTGGACCCTCGGCGCCTCCTGGGCCCTGCTGTGCTGGATGATCGCGCGCTGGCTCAAGCCGCGCGACAATGAGACTCAATCCGGCTGAGGCGATGCGGCCGAGTCTTGGCCGCTGAGGAACGGGACCGTATCAGAGGCCATGGCTGTTCCGATCGCGCTCACCATCGCGGGCTCCGATTCATCGGGCGGCGCGGGGATTCAGGCCGACCTCAAGACGTTTTCGGCGCTTGGCGTCTATGGCGCTTCCGCGATCGTCGCCCTGACGGCGCAGAACACCCGTGGCGTGACCGCCATACATGACGCCCCGCCGGAATTCATCGCGGCCCAGATCGACGCCGTGATGGAGGATCTGGCCGTCGGGGCCGTGAAGATCGGGATGGTTTCGCGGGCCGAGTCGATCGAAGCGATCGCAGACGCCCTGGTCCGTCACCGCGTCGACAAGGTCGTGATCGACCCGGTCATGATCGCGTCCTCCGGCGCACGCCTGCTCGCCGGCGACGCGATCGAGGCGCTGCGGTCGCGTCTGGCGCCTCTGGCGCTGTTGCTCACCCCGAATCTCCCTGAGGCGGCGGCGCTGCTCGATTGCGATCCCGCAGACAGCGAGGACGAGATGGCGGAGCAGGGGCGGGCGCTCCAGCGCCTCGGCGCCCGTGCCGTTCTGGTCAAGGGCGGCCATGCCGACGGCCCGGAGAGCGTCGACGTGCTGATCGCCCCGGACGGCTCGGCGAGCCGGATAACGGGGCCGCGCCTGCGGACCCGGAATACGCATGGCACGGGCTGCACGCTGTCCTCCGCGATCGCGGCCAAGCTCGCGCAAGGCGCGGCGCTGGAAGACGCGGTGCGGGCGGCCCGGTCCTATCTCGCCGAGGCGCTCGCCGCCGCCGACGGGCTCTCGGTCGGCCGCGGCCACGGGCCGGTCCATCATTTCGCGCGGTGGTGGTCGCCCGACGACCGCTGACGCTTGCGACAAGCCCGCGAGCCCAGTAGCGTCCGTCCTGACGAACGGGTGTTCGACCCTTCAAACAACAGGATGAATGATGGCCGGGCGGGGGCGGACCGATCTCGAGACGGGGGCGCACTTCGTCTCGGGCCAGCTGGGCAAGACGGTCCAGAGGCTGCGGAAGGCCTACAACTTCTCTCTTTCCGAGCTGGCAGAGCAGTCCGGCGTCGCGAAGTCGATCATCAGCCAGATCGAGCGCAACGAGACGAACCCGACGCTCGCCACCATCTGGCGCCTGTCCCAGGCGCTCGACGTGTCGATCGACCGCGTGCTGGCTTCCGCGGATGAAGAACCCTTCGTCGAGAAGCTCGCCCGCCGCGACACGCCGCACATCGTGTCCGACGACGGCAAGATGCGGCTGTCGATCATCGGCTGGATCAAGACCGTCGAATGGCTGCAGTGGTACGACGTCAACGCGGAGCCCGGCGGGGCTCTCGAGTCTGAGGGGCATCAGCGCGGATCGCTGGAGTGCCTTTCGGTGCTTTCGGGCGAGGCCGAGGTGACGGTCGCGGGCGTCGTGGAGCACGCGAAGGCCGGCGAAACGCTGCGCTACCGCTGCGACAGGCCGCATGTCGTGCGGGCCGTGGGCGACCAGCCGTTGCACGCGACGATGGTGTGTATCATGAAGGCGGCCGTCATGGAATGAGCCGGCGCGCCGTGGCGTCGCCACGGCCAGCCGCGTTTCGCCGTCTGTCAGCGCGCCCGCGCTATAACAAGCGCGCCGGTCCCGATGGGCGGGAGGCGCGCCGCTGGTCCGGAGCGCGGACGCCGGTCAGCGCGCCGCCTCGCACGCGGGGCTAGATGGAGATCGCCGCGATCATAGATCTGCTCGGACACCAGGAGCTTCTGCTCAGCGGCCTGCACGTCACCTTCGCGGCCGCTGTGACGGTCCACGCGCTGATGAACAAGCGCGACGTCCGCGCGGCGATCGGCTGGATCGGCATATCCTGGCTTTCGCCCTTCTTCGGCCCGCTGCTCTACGTCGGCTTCGGCATCAACCGCGTGCATCGGCGCGCCCGCAGGCTGAGAGGCCGTCACTCGCGCCATGCCCGCCATCGCACCGGCGGCGGGGCGCCGAGTCCCCAGACGGAGCGTCTGCAGATCGCCGTCGGCGCGATCACGGGTCTGGACGTCGAGCCCGCCGCCGTCGAGCAGATCCTGCACTGCGGCGACGAAGGCTATCCGCAGATGGTGGCGGCGATCGACCAGGCCACGCGCTCGGTCGATCTCGCGACCTTCATCTTCCGCGTCGACGAGGCCGGGCTGCCATTCGTGCAGGCGCTCGCCCGGGCCCACCGCCGGGGCGTCGCGGTTCGCGTGCTGATCGACGGGATGGGCGGCGGCTTCTTCCGCTCGCCCGCCTATCACGCGCTGCGTCGGGAGGGCGTGCCGGCGGCAAGATTCCTGCATTCGATCTGGCCGTGGAAGATGCCGCTGCTCGACCTGCGGCTGCACAAGAAGGCGCTGATCGTGGACGGGGAGACCGCGTTCGTCGGTGGTCTGAACATCGGCGCGGAGAATCTGAGGGACTGGCCCTCAAAATGCCCGGTGCACGACGTCCATTTCCGGCTGTCTGGACCGGTCGTCAGGCAGATCGCGGAGGGGTTCGACGACGACTGGCACTTCACGACTGGCGAACCTTTGCGGAAGCCGCACGTTCCTCACGCGGCGGAGGCGCATCGGGCGTTCGCCCGCGCGATCGCTTCCGGGCCTGACCAGTCCGTCGACCAGCTTGTGCTGGTGCTTCTCTCCGCAATCGCTTCGGCGCGCCGCTCGATCAACATAGCGACGCCCTATTTCCTGCCAGAGGAACAGCTACTTACGGCGTTGCAACTCGCGGCCCTGAGAGGGGTGAAGGTTCGCCTGGTCATGCCGGCCGTCAACAATCACCGGCTCGTCGCGTGGGCGAGCAGCGCCCATATCTCGCCGCTGATCGAAGCGGGATGCCAGCTCTGGCGGTCACCTCCGCCGTTCGACCACTCCAAGCTGATGACGGTGGATGACGAGTGGAGCCTGATCGGAAGCGCGAACTGGGACAGCCGCAGTCTCCGGCTGAACTTCGAGCTGACAGTGGAGTTCTACGATCCGGAGTTCGCGCGAAAGCTCTCGGCGATCATCAAGGAGAAATGCGGGGAGCCCATCACGGCGGCGGAGGTCGACGGTCGCCATTTCATCACGAAATTGCGGGACGCCTCGGCCAGGCTGATGTCCCCCTACATCTGAAAGGGTCGAGGTCCGCTTGAGAGTCGCGTCCTACAACATACACAAGTGCCGCGGAACGGACGGCCAGGTGCGGCCCGACCGGATCGTCCAGGTGCTGAAGGAGATCGGCCCGCAACTCGTCGCCCTCCAGGAGGTCGACCACCGCTTCGGCCAGCGCATCGGCCTTCTCGATCCGGTCGAGCTGAAACGCGAGGCGGGCCTGCACCTGCTTGCGCAATCCGACGCGCCGGAAGGTCACGGCTGGCATGGCAACGCCCTGCTGGTGGCGGGGGAGCCCACGCATTATCGAAGGCTGCGGCTGCGGCTTCCGGGCATCGAGCCGCGCGGGGCGATCATCTCGGAGCTCGATCTCGGAGAGGGGCAGTTCCGCGTCATCGCGGCGCATTTCGGTCTGCTGCGGCGATCGCGCGTGAGCCAGGCGAACGCGTTGCTTGCCGCCTTCAAGGACCTGCCGCCGATGCCCACGATCCTGCTCGGCGACCTCAACGAATGGCGTCGCAAGCGCCGGTCGGCTCTCAACGTGTTCGAGCCGCTGTTCGGCGAGGCCCACCCGCTGCCGAGCTTCCCCTCCCGAAGGCCGATCTTCCCGCTGGACCGGATCATCGGCTGGCCGCGAGGGCTGATCAACGATCTCGCGGTCCACAACACGCCGCTTGCGCGCAAGGCGTCCGATCACCTCCCGCTGGTCGCCCGGATCGACCTCTCGGCGCGGGTGGGCGACGTCCGGAGCGCGGCCTGATCCCTGAAGGTCAGCCGACCGCGGCGGGCGCTTCCGCCGGACCGGGCGCGGTCTGCCAGCCGAGATCCGGGAGCATGACGATGCGGTTGCCGCGCAGGTCGGCGGCGCAGCTCAGGAAACCGCGCTCCTCCATATAGGTGAGCAAGCGGCGGGCGCGTCCGGTCGAACGGGTGCCGTAGGCGCGTGCGATCTCCGCGTCGGACGGGCAGGGATGCTTGCCGTGGGCGGCCTGCGCGATCAGCAGGAATACGCCGCGGACGTCCTCCGGGAGCGAGGCGGCGACGAGCGTCGCCTGGTCCCAATCGGACGACTCGACGGAGCCCTGATCCAGCCCCGCCTTGGCGAGCGCGAGCTCGCGGCGGAAACGAGGCAGGTCCGGCGCCTCTCCGGGCAACCGGGCGATGCGGCAGCGGACCAGAAAGTCCTGATAGAGCAGCGACACGGGCTGAAATCCGGCCTCCGGCTCCGCCATCATCTCGGCCATGATCGTCGCGATCTTCGCCTCCCGCTCCGCGCCGGCGAACAGATCGGCCGGCGGCGGGGGCGCGTCTGCGTCGACCCGCGGCTGCGAGAGCTGCGCCAGAACGTCCGCGACCGAGGCGGTCGCGGGCGCCGGGCGGGGGCGGATCTCGTCCGCTCCCCGGCTGAAGATCAGTCCTGCGGCGTCCTCGCCGGCTTCCGGCAGCGGCGTCAGCTTGGGCCCGCCGCCGCGCGCTTCGGTCTTGACCGGGCCGATCGCGACCCGCTCCGGCTTGCGGCCGATCGCTGGGCCCAGGGCGACGAACTGGCCGCGGTCCAGGTTCCGGAACGTCTCGGCCTGCCGACGTTCCATGCCGAGCAGGTCGGCCGCCCGGCTCATGTCGATGTCGAGGAAGGTGCGGCCCATCAGGAAGTTGCTGGCTTCCGCCGCGACGTTCTTGGCGAGCTTCGCAAGCCGCTGCGTGGCGATGACGCCCGCCAGGCCGCGCTTGCGGCCGCGGCACATCAGGTTCGTCATGGCGCCCAGCGACTGCCGCCGCGACTCCTCCTCCGCCTCGCTGGAGGCCGCCGGCGCGAATAGTTGCGCCTCGTCCACGACGACGAGAGCCGGGTACCAGTTGTCCCGGTCCGCGTCGAACAGGCCGTTCAGGAAAGCCGCCGCCGCCCGCATCTGGCGGTCGACGTCGAGGCCCTCGAGGTTGAAGATCACGGAGACGCGGTGCCGGCGCACGCGTTCGGCGATCGCCGTGAGTTCGCGCTCCACGCTGGCGGCGTCGATGACGACATGGCCGAACGCGTCCGCGAGCGTGACGAAGTCGCCCTCAGGGTCGATGACGCATTGCTGGACCCAGGGGGCGCTTTGCTCGAGCAGGCGGCGCAGAAGATGCGACTTCCCCGAGCCCGAGTTGCCCTGCACCAGCAGACGCGTCGCGAGCAGTTCCTCGAGGTCGAAGACGGCGCGCTGCCCGCCGGACCGCGCCCCGATGTCGATGCCGACCGTCATTCACTTCCCAGTCGCCCTTGGACCGCGGACCGTGCCGCATCGCGGCGCCGGCGTCGCGGGTCAGGGGAAGGTTTTCCCCAGGAAGCTGGCGACGGCCGGCGCTGCGGCGCCTCAGCGCGCGAAGTCGACGCCGCTCGGATAGGCGTGGGACGGCTGCGCGCCGACTTCCTCGCGGAAGGCCACCACCTTCTGCTGCTGCTCGCCAAGCCCCTCGATGCCGAGGCGCATCACGTCGCCGGGCTTCAGATAGGTCGGCGGCGTCATCCCCATGCCGACGCCGGGGGGCGTCCCGGTGGTGACCACGTCGCCCGGGTCGAGCGCCATGAACTGGCTGATGTAGCTGACCAGATAGGCGATCTTGAAGATCATCGTCGACGTGTTGCCGGTCTGGGCGCGCCGGCCGTTGATGTCGAGGAACATCTCCAGATTGTCGAGGTCGCCGATCTCGTCCAGCGTCACGAGCCACGGCCCGAGGGGACCGAAGGTCGGGCAGCCCTTGCCCTTGGTCCACTGGCCGGAGCGTTCCGTCTGGAAGTAGCGCTCGGAGACGTCGTTGCAGACGCAGAGACCTGCGACGTGGGACAGCGCGTCCTCCTCGGAGACGTAGAGCGCGCGGTCGCCGATCACGAAGGCGAGCTCGACCTCCCAGTCCACGCGCTGGTGTCCCCGGGGGAGCATCACGTCGTCGTTCGGGCCGACGATGCAGTTCGGCGCCTTGTTGAACAGGATCGGCTCGCGCGGGATCCGCAGCCCGGTCTCGGCGGCGTGGTCGGCGAAGTTCAGGCCCACGCCGATGAAGTTGCGCACGCCGCCGACGCACGGCCCGAGGCGCGCGTCCGCCGGAACGATCGGGAGGCTCGATGCGTCGACGCTGCGGATGCGGTCCAGGCCCGCCCTGGTGAGAGTCGCGCCGGCGATGTCCGGCGCGACGTCGCTCAGGTCCCGGATGGCGCCGTCGGCGTCGATCAGGCCGGGCCGCTCGGCGCCTGCCTCTCCGAATCGCACGAGCTTCATCGACGTCTCCCCGTTTGTGCCGCGTCTAAAGCGGTTGTTTGAAACCGTTTTAGCGACTCAGGCGGCGCAGCCAAGCGGCTCATCCCCATCCAAAAGGCGGGGGCCCTGACAGATTTGCCGGCTAACACTGTGAAATGTGGTGCGATAGGGTCACAATTGCGGCCAAAGAGCGCGAGCGCGGTTGAGCGCTGATTGCGGGATGACGCCCCGCCTTTCACCCTCTCCGGGAAGCCGTGAATCGCGGCGAGATCAAGGGTCCCCAAGGGGGCCGCCCCGGGGGATCCATGTCGAATACGTCACGCCGCAGCCGCCCATGGCTCGCCACCGCGGCAACTATCCTGGTCTGTGCGTCCTCCACTTCGGCCTTCGCCGGGGCCTTCGCCATCCGCGAACAAAGCGCGAGCGGGCAGGGCGCTTCCTTTGCCGGCATGGCTGCGGGCGGGGGCGACACCATCTCGGGGATGTTCTGGAACCCGGCCGTGGTGAACCAGGTCGAGGCCTACCAAGGCGAGCAGCATCTCACGGGCATCTTCCCGTCCTCGAAGATCGACATCGACGCCTCGACCCCGACCGCCATCTTCGGGAACAGCGGCGACATCGGCAAGAACGCGATCCTGATCGCGGGCTACAACGCCTACCGGATCAACGAGAAGGTGGCGATCGGCCTCTCGATGAACACGCCCTTCGGGCTGGCGACGGACCCCCGCAGCAACTGGGGCGGACAGGTCTACGCGCGGTCGTCGCGGGTGCGGTCTATCAACGCCGCCCCGACCGTAGGCTACACGGTCAATGACTGGCTCAGCGTCGCGGCCGGCGTGCAGATACAGTATTTCGACATCCGCCTGCGACAGGCTTTCATCGGTCTGGGAGCGGGCGCGACGCTGCCGGGAGCGGGCTCGGCGTCGCTCAAGGCCGACGACGTCGGGGTCGGCTTCACGGCGGGCTTCACCGTAAAGCCGGCGGAAGGAACCGAGCTCGGCGTCGGCTTCCGCTCCGCGATCAAGCACAACCTCAAGGGCGACCTCTACTTCCCCACGCCGGGCTTCCCGGACGCCAAGATCAAGGGGAACGTCACCCTCCCGGAGACGGTCTCGATCGGCCTGAGGCAGAAGCTGAACGAACAGTTCACCATGCTGGCCGGGCTCGAATGGACGAACTGGAGCCGTCTGGATCGGGTTCGGGTCAAGAGCCGCACAGGCGGCGGCACGGTGACGACGCTGCCGTTCGACTACACGGACGCGTGGTTCTTCTCGGTCGGCGGCGAATACGCCTATTCGCCCGAGCTGACGCTGCGGTCCGGCGTGGCGTACGAGCTGTCGCCGATCAACGACAAGAACCGCAGCAACCGGCTCCCGGACGACGACCGGTGGTGGCTGTCGGCGGGCGCTTCGTACAAGTACAGCGACCGCTTCACCTTCGATCTGGGTTATTCCTACATCTTCGTTCCCAACAAGTCGAAGATCGAGATCAATCCCGGAGACGCCGACGCTTTCCCCGGGCAGGCCTTCTCCTACCGGGCTCAGGCGAAGACGGACATCCACATCGTTTCGGCAGCGGTTCGATACAAGTTCGGCGGCAGCGCGCCGGCCGCGCTCGTCCTCAAGGACTGAGCGCGCCTGCTGTCGTCGATCAGGGCCGGCCCTTGGGGGAGGGCCGGCCCTTTTCCTTCCCGACCGGCGAGGGGCTAGAACGCGCCCGGGAAGGCGCCGCCGTCGATCAGGATGTTCTGGCCCGTAACGTAGCCCGCGTGGCGTGAGCACAGGAACGCGCAGAGCTGGCCGAACTCCTCCGGATCGCCGAAGCGGCGGGCCGGCACCAGCGAGCGGCGGCGTTCCGCGACCTCCTCCTCGGTCCGTCCGGTGAGCCGCGCCTCCGCGGGGAAACCGCCGCGCAGTCGGTCGGTGTCGAACATGCCCGGCAGGATCGCGTTGATCGTCACGTTGCGGTCCGCCACGGTTCGGGCGACGCCCGCCATGAAGGCGGTCAGACCCGCGCGGGCCCCGCTCGACAGGTCGAGGCCGGTGATCGGCGCCTTCACGGAGGCCGACGTGATGTTCACGATGCGGCCGAAGCCGCGCTCCGCCATGCCGTCGATCACGCGCTGGATCAGCTCGATCGGCGTGACCATGTTGGCCACGACGCCGTCCAGCATCGCCTCCCGGTTCAGCTCGCGGAAGTCCTTCCGGGGCGGTCCGCCATTGTTGTTCACGAGGATGTCCGGCTGCGGCGCCGCCTTCAGCAACGCCTCCTGGCCCTCAAAGGTCGACACGTCGCCCACGACCGCGATCACCTCCGCGCCGGTCTCGGCGCGGATCTCCGACGCGGTGCGTTCGAGGCGCGCCCCATCGCGTCCGTTGATCACCACGCGGCAACCCTCGGCGGCGAGCGCCGTGGCGCATGCTCGACCGAGCCCTTTGCTGGACGCGCAGACGATCGCAGTGCGGCCGGCGATGCCGAGATCCATTGTTCCTCCCCGCGCCGGCTTGCGGCGCCTCCGATGCGAAAAAGCCGGCCACATGGGCCGGCTTCTCTGTCTCACGGCCGGTGAAGGCCGATCAAACGCCGCCGTGGCGGCCCGCCATGAAACCCTCGAACTCCTCGCGCTGCGCGGCTTCATCGAACGCGCCGCGCTTGGCGCGGAGATGCGCCTCGAAGGCTTCGGTGGTTTCGTCGATCTTCCGGCGCTCTTCGTCGAGGCGGCGCATCTGGGCTTCGCGCCAGGCGTCGAAGGCGGCGTTGCCGGTCGGGCGGCGGACGCCGGCGCTCTTGGGCGCAAACTCGTCCCGGAAATTACGGCTCATGTCCTCGGCTGCGCGCCGGAACTTGGTCAACGCCCCGTCTCCGCCGCGCGCCCAGGCCATGATGCGTTCGCCCCAGAGGACATAGGCGATCATCGCCAGGCCGAGCGGCCAGAACACGACGAAGCCAATGACGGTCAGCGCTATGGTGAGCGCCGTCCAGCGATGCGGCACGCCCGGAATGGCGGCTACTTCGTCGGCATAAGGGTTCGAGGTCATCGCAGTCTCCAGAGAGGCCGCGGAAGGAGCGGCGGCCCGGTCGCCATTTAGTTGGCCATACCAGGAAACCGCTTCAAGAGGCTCGCGACGACGATCGCTGGCGCCGCGCCGGCGCCGCGCCATCTGTCACACAAAAGCGTCGCGGGTCGCAGCCCGACGGATTGTCATACGATTGAGACGAAGTTGACCTATTCGCGCCCATGGAAACGCAACGCGTCACAGGAGGAGCGCATTTTGGACGAGCCTGAGCCTCGACGCTTCAGAGCCTTGTTCCTCTCGGACTTCCATCTCGGCACCAAGGGCTGTCAGGCCGAGATGCTTCTCGAGTTCCTTCGGGCGCACGACGCCGACACGATCTACCTCGTGGGCGACATCGTGGACGGCTGGCGCCTCAAGCAGACCTGGTACTGGCCGCAGAGCCACAATGACGTGGTCCAGAAGCTCCTCCGCAAGGCTCGCAAGGGCGCGCGGATCTTCTACGTGCCAGGCAACCATGACGAGTTCCTGCGGAAGTACTGCGGCTCGCACTTCGGCGGCATCGAGGTGCTCGAAAGCGTGATCCACGAGACCGCGGACGGACGCCGCTTCCTCGTCATCCACGGCGACGTGTTCGACATGGTGGTGCGCCACGCCAGATGGCTCGCGCTGCTCGGCGACTGGGCGTACGAGACGGCCCTCATCCTGAACGCCCACCTCAACGTCCTGCGCCGCCGGCTCGGGCTCAGTTACTGGTCGCTCTCCGCATGGGCGAAGCTGCGCGTGAAGAACGCCGTGAACTTCATCGGGCGATTCGAGGAGACGCTTTCAGCGGAGGCGCGCAAGCAGCGGGTCGACGGCGTCATCTGCGGCCATATCCACCACGCGACCATGCATGACATGGCCGGCGTCGCGTATGTGAACACCGGCGACTGGGTTGAAAGCTGCACCGCGGTCGTCGAACATCACGACGGACGCTTCGAGCTCATCCGCTGGGCCGAACGTCGTTCGATGACTAAGCCGGCGCGCGAGGCTCCGGCGGGCTCCGGCCTCCGGGCAGCCTGATCGTCCGCCGAGGCAGGGAGAGCCGCGAGCATCAATGCGCGTTCTGGTCGTCACCGACGCCTGGCGGCCGCAAGTCAACGGCGTCGTGCGCACGATCGAGCATCTGGTCGCGCATGCGCCGGCCTTCGGGGCCGAGATCGATCTGCTGACCCCGGACGCGTTCCGCACAGTCCCTCTGCCGACCTATCCGGAGATCCGGCTGGCGCTGGCGAGCGCGGCCAGAGTGTCGCGGATGATCGAGGAGAGCCGGCCCGATCACGTCCACATCACCACCGAAGGGCCGCTCGGGCATGCCGCGCGTCGCGCCTGCCTTCGCAGCGGACGCGCCTTCACGACGAGCTACCACACGCGGTTCCCCGAATATGTCCGGCGGCGCGCCCCCGTGCCGGAGTGGCTGACCTACGCCTGGCTGCGCCGTTTTCACAATGCAGGCGACGGCGTGATGGTCGCCACGGAGTCGCTGGCGCGTGACCTCGAGCGGCATGGCTTCAAGCGACTGATGCGCTGGACGCGGGGCGTCGACGCGCAGCTGTTCCGGCCGCGCCCCGGCGTCGACGTCTTCAATCTGCCCCGCCCGATCTTCCTCTATGTCGGGCGCCTCGCGCCGGAGAAGAACCTTGCGGCCTTCCTCTCGCTCGAACTGCCCGGCTCGAAGGTGGTGGTCGGGGACGGACCTTCGAGGGACGAGCTTGAACGGAGATTTCCGGATGCCCGGTTCGTCGGCACGCTGGAAGGCGAGGCGCTCGCGGAGGCCTACGCCTCGAGCGACGTCTTCGTGTTCCCGAGCCGCACCGACACGTTCGGCATCGTCATTCTTGAGGCGCTGGCAAGCGGCCTCCCGGTAGCGGCCTATCCGGTCACCGGCCCGGCAGACATCCTGCAGGGCGAAGCGGCCGGCGCTCTGGACGAGGATCTCGGGGCGGCGGCGCTGCGGGGGCTTTCCGCATCCCGCGACGAGGCGCGGGCTCTGGCGCTGCGCCACAGCTGGGAAGAAGCGGCCAGGTTGTTCGTCGAGAACGTCCGCGCCGTGCTGGCCCGCCATGGGTCATGCAAGCGGTCCCCGGAAAGCTAGGCGAAGAGGATCGCCTTCTCCTCTTCGGAAAGGTCGTCGAGAAGGGACGGCATCCATGCGGCGGGCATCCGGGGCGCCGCCGGCGGCCGCGTGGAGGCTCCGGCCGCGGAGTCGTCGTCGGGGTCGAAGCGCGCGAAGCTCGGCGTCTCGAGCCTGCTGGAGGTGGCCAGAAGTTCCGCCAGAGGGGCGTTCGCCGCTACGGCGGACCCGACCTGCTGCTGCGGCCGGACAGGCGCATTCGGGCGGAAGACGACCGGCGCCTCATCGTCGTGGCGGGCGGCCGCGGCCTTGGATTGTCCCGGGTCGTCGATCGCATCGGCGCTGACCACCGCCTGAGGATGGTCGGCGTCCTCCTCCGAGTCGTGATCCGGCGGGCTCTCGATCTCCGGGGCAGGGGCCAGAAGATCGATGAGGTGGCCGTTTACCGACACGGAGCAGTCGGATCTCGGTTCGGCCTCGACGCCTGCGTCAGACCAGTCCGCCGCGAGGTGCTCAGGGGCGCCCTCCGCGGGCTCTTCTACGTGAGCCAGGAAGTCGTCCGGCTCCCCGGCGGCGATCGCCTGAGCGACGGAGCGTTTCGCAGCCGAGGGCTCGACCTCGCTCAAAGCCAGGGCGACAAGACGCTCCAGGCGCTTCAGCTGCCGCAACGCGCGCGCCACCGGCTTGCCCGCGCCGGCCTGCTTGAGCTCGTTTCGCAGAAGCCGGGTTCGCTCGCTCGCGGCGCCCAGCAGGTGAGCCATACGGCCGGCGTCCGCCTGCGGCGCCTGCTGCTGGAAGCGACGCTCCAGTTCGGAAAGCGCGTCCAGGATCGCGGCGGTGTCGGCCGCGCGGTTGCGGCGCGCATACTCCGTCAGGAACCAGCGACCCCGCTCCGTCTCCATCACGGCGGCGGCGATCGCCTCATAGTCGTCCGAAGAAAAAGGCGGCTCTGTCATGACGACCGGACTCCCGACGTTCAGCGCTTCAAGCTTCAACGCCGCAGTCGGTCATCTAACGGCCTTTCCCCGTGCACGAAAAGCCGTGTCGTTAACGAATTGTTACGTCATCCCCAGAGCGCCCGGGTGGGCGGATGGAGCAGGCTACCTCGGTAGACCAGGCCTTCCGGACAATCGCGGGCGAGCAGGAGAGGTCCGTCGAGGTCTACGACCGCGGCGCCCTGAGCGACAAGGACGGCGGGCGCCATCGCGAGCGAGGAGGCGAGCATGCAGCCGACCATCACGAGGAGCCCGTCCGCCCGCGCCGCTTCCGCCATGGCGAGCGCCTCCGTCAGTCCCCCTGTCTTGTCGAGCTTGATGTTCACGGCGTCGTAGCGGCCGGCGAGGCCCGACAGGCTGGCCCGATCATGCGCGCTCTCGTCGGCGCAGACCGGTATCGGCCGCGCGATGTGGCCGAGGACCGCGTCCTCGCCGGCCGGCAAAGGCTGCTCGACGAGCGTCACGCGCGCGGCCGCGCAGGCCGCGAGGTTCTCGGCCAGGGCGTCGTCGCGCCAGCCTTCGTTGGCGTCGACGATGAGTTCGGCCGCGGGCGCTGCGGCGCGCACGGCCGCCAGCCGCGCGGGGTCGCGCCCGTCGCCTGCGCCGAGCTTGATCTTGAGCAGCGGCCGGTCCGCCGCGGCCTGCGCGGCGCGCGCCATCGCCTCGGGCTCGGCAAGGCTGAGCGTGAACGCGGTGACGAGCGGCGCAGGCTCGGGAATGCCCGCCAACGCGGCGACGCTCATGCCGGACCGCTTCGCCTCCAGGTCCCAGAAAGCGCAGTCGAGCGCGTTGCGCGCCGCGTCCGCGGGGAGCCTCGATTGAAGCGCCTCGCGGCCAAGGCCCGAGGCGATCTCGGACGCGAGAGCGTCGATCTCGGATTTTACGCCATCCGGCGTCTCCCCGTAGCGGCCATAGGGGCGGCACTCTGCGCGTCCGCGGTGCGCTCCGTCAGACAGTTCGACGACGACGGTCACGACTTCGCTCACGGAGCCGCGCGCGATCGAAAAAGCGCCGGCGACCGGCCAGCGCTCGATCCGGGAGGCGAGGGTGATCGGCAACGCTAGAGCTCCCTCCGCGCGTGACCGCAAAGAGGACTCACGAGAACTCCGCCAGAAGCCGGTCCACGATCGGCGCCACGCCGAAGCGGACGGGATCGGAGACCGGAAGGGCGTGCGCCGCCCGAGCGGCGTCCAGCGTGGCGCGCGCCTCGTCCTCCGGCAGCGCCGCGGTGTTGATCGCGATCCCGACGCAACGGATGTCCGGATTGGTCAGACGTCCGGCCGCGATCGTCTCGTCGATGACGTCGGAGATCGTCGGCAGGGGGAAATCGACATTGCGCATCGTGGTCCGGGTCGGCTCGTGACAGACCACGAAAGCGTCCGGCTGGGCGCCGTGCAGCAGGCCGAGCGTGACCCCGGCGAAGGACGGATGGAACAGAGACCCCTGACCTTCGATCACGTCCCAGTGGTCCGGCGCGGCTGCGGGCGTAAGCCATTCGGCCGCGCCTGAGATGAAGTCCGCCACCACCGCGTCGATCGCGACGCCGCGGTCGGCGATCAGCACCCCGGTCTGGCCTGTCGCCCGGAACTCCGCGTCGAGGCCGCGCGCCCGCATTTCGGCCTCAAGGGCCAGCGCGGTGTATTTCTTGCCGACCGAGCAGTCGGTGCCGACCGTCAGCAGTCGCCGCCCCGGCCTTTTCACGCCCTTGCCGGTCGCAAACCGCTGGTCGGAGCGCCGGACGTCGTGCAGGCGACGGCCGTGCGCGCGGGCGGCCTCCGCGACGCGCGGCAGGTCGCCCAGACGTTCATGCAGGCCGCTCGCGACGTCGAGGCCCGCCTCCAGCGCGGCGACGATCTGGTCGACCCAGTGCTCCGGCAGCGATCCGCCTGCGTTCACGACGCCGATGACCATCGTCCGCGCGCCCCGCGCGACCGCCTCCTGGACGTCGAGATCCGGCAGGCCCGTGTCCGCCTTGCACCCCGGCAGCCGGATCTGGCCGACGCACCAGTCGCGTCGCCAGTCGACGATGCCGGTCGCGGTCTTCGCCGCAAGCGCGTCGGGAGCGTCGCCTAGAAACAACAGATAAGGCTTCGTGATCTCCACCAAGGTCTCCGAAGGGGCGGTCGCCTCGACAGGACGCGACGCGGCTGAGTATTACGAGCGGGGCGCTGACCGGCAAGGCGTCGCGATTACAGGCGAATCCGGGTGCAGGTTGCGGAAGACGTCGCGGATCTGAAGGTCGAGGCATTCGACGACGGTCTCGTGCTGACGCCGCTTGGCCCGTGGACCGCCGAGACCGGCGATCTGCTGCAGCCGAAGATCGACGCCGTCGATTTCTCCGTCGCGAAGAGCAAAACCGTCGCGTTCGACCTGTCCGGCCTCGAGCGGCTCGACACGGTCGGCGCGTTGCTCATCGAGCGGATGCGGCGCGCCGCGGAAGACGCAGGAGCGACGGCCGAGCTTCACAATGTCCGGCCCCAGCATGCGCGCCTCATGGAGGCTCTGCGCGGGCGGGGTCAGGATGCGCCGCCTCCGGAGCAGCGCGACCGTGGCGTGGTGGCCTGGCTCGCCCATTTCGGCGAACGCGTCGAGGCGGCCGGCGCGGACGTCTCGAAGGGCCTCGGCTTCCTCGGCGCGGTCGTAGTCACCACCGGGCGGATGATCATCGCGCCCTGGCGGTTCCGCTTCACCGCCTCGGTGGCGCACCTCGATCGGGTGGGCCTTCAGGCGGTGCCGATCATCACGCTGATCTCTTTCCTGGTCGGCGCCATCGTCGCCCAGCAGAGCATCTTCCAGCTCCGCAATTTCGGCGCGACCCTGTTCGTGGTCGACCTGCTCGGCATTCTGGTGCTGCGCGAGCTCGGCGTGCTGCTGACCGCCATCATGGTCGCCGGCCGGTCCGGCTCCGCCTTCACGGCCGAAATCGGCTCCATGAAGATGCGCGAGGAGATCGACGCCCTGAGGACGATGGGCCTCGATCCGATCGAGGTGCTGGCCATGCCGCGCCTCACGGCGTTGCTGATCGCGATGCCGCTGCTGTCCTTCCTGGCCGCGATGGCGGCCCTGCTGGGAGGCGGGCTGGTGGCCTGGGGCTATGGCGACATCACCCCGATCACCTTCCTGCAACGGCTCAAGGACGCGCTGTCGCTGCAGACCTTCTTCGTCGGAATCATCAAGGCGCCCTTCATGGCGCTGGTGATCGGCCTGATCGCATGCACCGAAGGAATGAAGGTGAAGGGCTCGGCCGAGTCGCTCGGTCAGCGGACGACGTCTTCGGTGGTGAAGTCGATCTTCGTCGTCATCGTCCTCGACGGCTTGTTCGCGATGTTCTTCGCGGCGATAGGCATATGATGAACGACGCCCCCGCTGATTCCGCCCAGGGCCGCTCCGGCCAGGAGGAGCTCGTCATCCGCGTGCGCGATCTCGTCGTCGGCTTCGGCGAGCGCAACGTCATCGACGGCATGGACATGGACGTGCGCAAAGGCGAGATCCTGGGCGTCGTGGGACCGTCCGGGACCGGAAAGTCGGTCTCGCTGCGCGCGATCATCGGGCTGACGCCGAAGCGCGCCGGCAAGGTCGAGGTGTTCGGGGTCGATCTCGACGAAGCGACGGACGAGGAGCGGCTCGGGATCGAGCGCCGCTGGGGCGTGCTGTTCCAGCAGGGCGCGCTGTTTTCGTCCCTCACCGTGCGTCAGAACGTCGAGATGCCGCTTCGCGAGCACACCAAGCTCAGCCCCAAGCTGCGGGAGGAGATCGCGCGGCTGAAGATCGATCTGGTCGGGCTGAAGCCGGACGCCGGCGACCGGTTCCCCTCCGAGCTTTCCGGCGGCATGATCAAGCGCGCCGCCCTGGCGCGCGCTCTGGCGCTCGATCCCGACATCGTGTTTCTCGACGAGCCGACCGCGGGGCTCGACCCGATCGGCGCGAACGCGTTCGACCGGCTGATCATGACCCTGAAGGAGACCCTGGGCCTGACCGTCTATCTGGTGACCCACGACCTGGACACGCTGACCACCGCCTGCGACCGGATCGCCGCGCTCAAGGGCGGAAAGGTTCTGGCGATCGGCCCGATGTCCGAGATGGTCAAGAACGACGATCCCTGGATGAAAGAGTATTTCCGGGGCGAGCGGGCGCGCGCCGCCGGCATTGGCGCCACGGCGGCCTGAGGCGAACCGGACAGATGGAAACCCGCGCGAACCACGCCCTGATCGGCGCCTTCACCCTGGCGGTGATCGCCGCCGCCTTCGCCTTCGTCTGGTGGTTCTCCGACATCGGCCAGAACCGCGACCGTGCGATCTATCGCATCCAGTTCCCCGGCGCCGTCTCGGGCCTGACGCCCGGCTCCGCAGTGCTGTTCAACGGCATCCGCGTCGGCGACGTGGTGGACCTGAACTTCGACCCGCAGGACCCCGCCAAGGTCATCGCGCGCGTGGAGATCGCCAAGAACACGCCTGTGCGCACCGACACGCGGGCCCGGCTCGAGATGACCGGTCTCACGGGCGGGGCGGTCGTGCAGCTCACCGGCGGCTCGCCGACCGCGCCGGCTCTCCCGCTCGTCACGACGAAGGACGGCGACCCGAACAACGCGCCCGTGCTGATCGCGGAAGCCTCGGCGTTCCAGGACATCCTGGAGGGCGCGCGCACGGTGCTGCAGCAGGCGCAGACCACGTTCGGCGACATTCAGGGCCTGGTAGGCAACAGCCGCGGCTCGATCGAGCGGTCTTTGCAGAACGTCGAGACGTTCACGGCGGCGCTCGCCGCGAACTCGGGCGACATCAAGGGCTTCATGCAGAACACCGGCGTCGCCGCGCGCCAGATCGGCAATCTCGCCGACAGTCTGGTGCCGCTGGTCACCGACGTTCAGAACCTCGTCCGCGCGGTCGACGTCAACAAGGTCGACCAGACGATGTCGAACGCGGTCGCCTTCACGGATTCGCTCAAGAACGCCGGCCCGAAGGTCGATCAGGCGATCGGCGACGTGGCGCAGCTGGCCGAACAGTTGCGCGGCGCCGGCTCCCGCGTCGAGGACACCCTCAAGCAGGTTCAGGCGATCGTGGCCGCGGTCGACCCCAGCAAGGTCAACGCGTCCGTGGACCGGTTCACCGCCGTGCTCCAGTCGATCGACCCTGCGAAGGTCTCCAGCGTGATCGACAACGTTCAGAACGCCTCGCGCAACGCCGAGCAGGTCATCGCGGCGATCGACCCCGAGAAGGTGAATCGCGCCGTCGACGGCGTCGCAGGCCTCGCGACCTCGATCGACGGTCCGACGATCAACCGCACCGTGGCGAGCATCGACCGCGCTGTCTCGGCGATCGACGGCGACAAGATCCGCTCGACCGTCGACAACGTGAACGCCTTCGCCGAAGCGCTCGGCCGCAACGCCCAGAACGTGGACCAGATCGTCGCCGACGCCCGCAGCATCGCCTCGCGGCTGACAGGCACCGCCGACAAGCTCGACGGACTGCTGGACGACGCCCGCAAGGTCGTGGGCGGCGGCGAGGCGCAGGGCGCGATCGCCGACTTCCAGAAGACCTCGCAGGCGATCCGCGAGCTGGCGATCAAGCTCGAGAGCCGGACGGCCGAGATCACGGCGGGCGTCACGCGTCTGTCGAATTCGGGCACGCGCGACCTTTCGGCCTTCGTCGCCGACAGCCGCCGCACGCTGAACAATCTGGATTCCGTGATCCAGGAGCTCAAACGGAACCCCCGCCAGTTCCTGTTCGGCGACAGCGGCGGCGTGCCGGAGTATCGCGGTCGATGACAAGGACGCTGCAGGTGAACACGAGCGAAACGACGCCGGCCGCGCGCGGCGCAGCCGGACCTCGCGCGTTGCGGGCGGCGGCGCTGCTCGCTGGCGCGCTTGCGCTTTCGAGCTGCACGAGCCTGCTCGCAGGCGGCTCCCCGCCGACGACCTTCGATCTCTCGGCGCCTCGCAATGTGCCGGACGCGGGACGCGGGCGCGGCAACCTGGTGGTGGGCGAGCCGGCCGCCGTGGCCGTGCTCGACGGGCAAAGGATCGCGGTTCACCCGAAGCCGGGCGAGGTGGCCTATCTGCCGAACGCGCAGTGGTCCGACCGGCTCCCGAAGCTGATGCAGGCCAAGATCATCGAGGCTTACGAGAACGCCAACCGGCTCGGCTCCGTCGGCCGGCCGGGCGACAGGCTCTCGGTGGACTACCAGCTCGTGACGGAGCTCCGCTCCTTCGACGTCGATGCGACCTCGGGCCTCGCCAAGGCGGAGCTCACCGCGAAGATCGTCAATGACAAGACGGGCAAGATCGTCGCCGCCGAAGTGTTTACGGCCCGCCGGCCGCTGAACGCCGCGATCGCCGGTCCGGCCGCGGCTCGCGCGCTCGACAGCGCGCTGGATGAGGTGCTGACAGCCCTCGTCGTCTGGACGGGCCGCCGCATCTGACGGAGCGGCCGCCACGGCGGCCGCAGCTGAGCTCCGCCGCGCTCCCGGCCGAGCGCTCTCCATGTCCTTTCTTCAGATAGCTCCCGACATGAAAAGGGCGCGCGGATCCCGCGCGCCCTTTCTCGTCTCTGGGACCCTCTAGCGGGCCCCTTGCTCGCGCCGGGGCGCGGCCCCGATCCCCCCGGGAGGTTCCGGGGAGACCGAGCCGGCCGCGCCTACTGGCCGAACTTGCCGGCCGCGTGGGCGAGCATCGTGTAGACCTTGCCGGTCTCCGAGGTCAGGTAGGTCTGGGCCAGCGCGTCATCCCGGCCCTGCGGCGCCACCTCGTCGAGCAGCCGCTCGAACTCCTCGACATAGCGGTCGACCGTCGCGTGGAACTCCGGATCGCCCGCATATTTGCGCCGGATCTCCTCGAAGGTCTGCTGGCCCTGCAGCGTGTAGAGCCTGCGCGTGAAGACGTTGCGCTCGCCGCGGCGATAGCGGTCCCACAGCTCGCTGACCGCCTGATGGTCGATCATCCGCGTGATGTCGATCGACAGGTTGTCGAGGGATTCGAGCGTCCGGGAGGGCTCCCGGGCGGCGGCGTCACCGTCGCCCTTGCGAGCGGCGTTCTCCTCTTCCCTCGAAGCGCGCGCGAGCAGGCCGGAAATCCAGCTGCCGCCTTCCTCGGTCGTAGGCTCGGCCGGCCGGGCCTCGGCCGGGCGGGAAGCCCCGGCGGCCTTCGGCTGCGCGACCCGGGCCGGCTGAGCCGGCGCAGGCTTCGCGGCCGGCGCGGGGGCCGGCCTGGCCGCGGCCGGCGCCGCCGCAGGAGCCGGCTGGCGCGGGGCAGGCGGCGCGGCCGGGCCGCGCGCCGGAGCCGCGACGGCCGCCGAGCCGCGCATCACGCGCTGGTCGCGGGCCTCGGCGACGTCGAGGCTGGCGCCATGGCGCGCCGCGATCTCGCCGAGGGTGGTCAGCGCCTTGATCTGCTCGGCCACGACGCGACGGAGCTCGGCTGCGTTCTCCTCCGCCTCCTTCGGCATCTCCAGCACGCCGCGGCGCAGCTGTTCGCGGGTCGCGTCGAGCTCGCCCTGGATCGAAGCGGTCATGGTCCGCATCTCGCGGGTGACCTCGCCGAACTTCGCGCTCGCTTCGCCCAGCATGCGCTGGATGTCGCGCGCGGCCTCCTCGCTCGCCGCCTTCAGGGCTGCGGCCGTCTTCTGCCGCTCGCCCTCGCTGGTCTGGCGGACCTTGTCGAACTCGCCGGCGATCGACTGGGTGGTGGCGCCGACCTGCGCGGCCAGCCCCTCGGCGACGAGCCGCGCGCGCTGTTCGGACTTCGATAGCGCCCCGTCGATCGTGGCGGTGAAGCCCTCGAGCGCCGCGCCGAGCTCCTTCGCCTTGCCGCCGAGCTCTCCGGCCAGCGCGTCGAGGGCGGCGCGCCGTTCCTCGAGCGAGCCGGCGAGGCGGGTCTGCGTGCCGTCCAGCGTCTCGGTGATCTTGCTGATCGCCTGGGTCTGGTGCTCGAGCTGGCGAGCGACTTCGCTGACCCGGTCGAGCACGCTGGTCGAAACCTCGCGCAGCGAGGCCACCTGGCCGCCGACGCGCTCGCCGGTGCGCGTGGTCGTTTCGGCGATGTCGGCCATGATCTCCTCGAAGGCCGTCACGCGGCCCGAGAGGTCGGTCTCCACCGCGCCGAGCTTCTTGGCGGCGACGTCGAGCAGGCCCTGCAGCGAGCCATTGGCGTCGGAGAGCTTGCCGAGAGCGTCGGCGAGCTCGGCGGTGAGCGCCGTCTGGGTCTCGGTGAGCTCGGCCACCGCGCGCTTGCTCTCCCGCGAGATCGTGCGGGCGAGGGTCGAGGTCGCCTCGGTGACGGCCTCCTGGAGCTTCTGGCTGGAGCCGTCGAGCTGCTCCACCGCCTTTGCGGTTTCGGCGCCGAGCGTCTCGCCAAGCCGCTGCGAGGTGAGCCGCAGTCGGTCGGCGACCTGGCTCAGATTCGCGACCGCGGACGCGCCGCGGGTCTCGAAGGTCGTGACCAATTCGCCGTTCAGACCCTCGATGGTTTCGCGCAACGCGTCGCCGCGGGCGCCGAGCAGCTCGACCAGCGCGCTGGAGCGCTCGTCGAACGCGTTCGCGACCGTCTCGCCGACGCTCGCGAGTTCGCGGGTGACCTCGCCGCCCTGACGGCTGAGCCGATCGAGCAGGCCGGAGCCATTCTGGTCGAGCGTCGCCGAGAACTCGGCGATGCGGGAGCTGAGCGCCTCTGCGGTCTCGCCGGCGAGCCGTGCGAGTTCGGCCTCGACGCGGCCGGAGACCTCGCCGAGCGCCTGCGAGACGCCCTCGATCTTGCCGCTGATCCGTTCGGCGACGCCTGCGCTGCGCTCGTCGAGCGCCGCGCTGACGGAGTCGAGGCGGCCCAGAACCGTCATCTCGAAGCGGGCGATGCGGGTGTCGAGCGTGTCGCCCACCTCGACCGCCTTGGCCCCGAGGGCGCGGTTGACCGCCTCCGCCTTGCCGTCGAACGAGGCGACGAGATCGTCGGTGCGCGCCGACAGCGTCGCGGCGAACTCGGACGCCCGCTGCGCGAGCGCGGCCGCGACCGTGGTGGAGCCTTCGCCCAGCGTGCGGGCGAGTTCGAGCGTCCGCTGCGCGAGCGTCTCGTTGAGCGTCCGCGTCCGCGAGCTGAGCCCGTCGTCGATGCGGGTGATCCGGCTCTCGAGCGACAGCGCGAGGTCGCCGAGGCGGGTCGCCATCTGGTCGTCGAACGAGTTGAACCGGTTCGCCAGCAGAGCGTCGAGATCGGCCGCGCGGCTCGCGAAGGAGTCGGCCCGTTCCGCGAGCGTCCGCTCGAGCTCGGAAGCCTTGGCGTCGAAGCCCGCGACGTGGACCGCAACCGAACGGGTCAGCTTGACCGCGCGGTCGTCGAAGCTCTCGAAGCTCTGCGCCACGGCGGAGCCGATAGCGCTGGCGCGCTCGCTCAGCGTGGCGATCCGCTCGTCGAGCGTGCCGTCCAGCGCGCCGATGCGCTCCGAGAAGGTCGAGAGCCGCTCGCCAAGCGCTCCGTCGAGCGTCGAGACGCGCGCGTCGAAGGCGCCCAGCCGCTCGCCGATGATGCGGTCGAGCGTGGCGATCTTGCCGTCGATCTTGCCGATCTGCGCGCCGACGGTTTCGTCGATGGCGCTGACCTTGGTGTCGATCGAGGCCACGCGGCCGGCCATGGCGCCGTCCAGCCTGGCGATCTGGTCGTCGAGCAGGGTGACCCGCTCGTCGAACGAGCCGATCTGGCCAGCGATCTGCTGCCCGACCTGCTCGATCCGCTGGTCGAGGTTGGCGACGTGCTGACGCGAGGCGTCGTCGAACGCCACGATCCGCTCGTCGAAACCGCCGAGCCGCGCCTCGAGCGCCTGGGCGACGCGGCCGGTCTCGTCGCCGAGCCGGCGGGCGGCCTCGGCGACGCGATCGGAGACGACGTCCCCGAAGCGATCGCCCTGTTCGGCCAGCTTGCGCTCCGCCTCGCCGACGCGTTCCGCCAGGAGCTCGGCGAAGCGGCCGCTCTCCTCGCCGAGACGCTCCACGAGACCCGGAGCGCGCTTGTCGAGCGCCTCTTCGAGACCGGTCAGATAGCCGGCCAGCGACTGGGTGAGGGCCCCGCCGCGTGCGGCGATCGCATCGTTGAAGGCTTCCGCCGCCATGGTCAGCGCCTCGCCGACCTTCTCGCCGCGCCGTGCGACGGTCGAGTCGATCTCGCCGACCACGCGGTCGAGCTGTTCGCGGATCGCGGAGACGCGAGCGTCCATCAGGCCGCCAAAGTCCGCGACGGAGTCCTGCAGCGTCGAGCGAGCCGCGGCTGCGCCGTCCTCGAGCCGCTGAGCCACGTGCAGGGCGGCGTCGCCGAGCATGCGCTCGGCGTTGCTGATCTCGCCCGCGAGGCGGTCGCCGAGGGTCGCGCCGGCCTCGTCGAAGCGGCTCTCGAAGGTGCGGATGCGCTCCTCGAAGGCCGATCCGGCGCGGTCCTGTGCGGCCACGAAGGCGGCCTCGGCCTCGCTGGCGCGGGCGCCGAGGGTCTCGAACAGCCGGCCTTCGGCGGTCGCGAGGCGCTCCTGCAGGTCGCCGCCACGCACGACGATCGCGTCGTGGATACGCTCGGCGGTGTCGCTGATCGCGATCGTGAGCTGGCCGCCGCGCTCGGCGATGATGTCGCCCACAGCTGCGCCGGTGGTGGAGAGGCGCTCCTCGAAAGCCCTGAGCTTCTGGTCGACGCCGGCCCCGATGCGGTCCGTCGCCGCCCCGAACGCCGTTTCGGCCGCGGATGCGCGCGCGTCGATCTTGGCGGAGAGGTCGTCGCCCGCCGCCGCGAGCCGGCGCTCGAGATCCGAGCCTCGCTCGACGACGATCTCGTGGATGCGCTCCGCGGTTTCGCCGAGCGTGTCGGCCAGGGCCCCGCCGCGGTCCGCGATGATGTCGGCCACGGACGCGCCGGTGGTCGAAAGCCGCTCCTCGAACGCCTTGAGCTTCTCCTCGACGCCGGAGGTGATGCGCCCGGTCGCGGCCCCGAAGGCCGCCTCGGCGTCGGACGCGCGGGCCGCGATCGCCTCGCCGAGCCGCTCGCCGCTGACCTTGAGCCGGTCCTCGAGCTCGCCGCCGCGGACGACGACGACTTCGTGGATGCGCTCGGCGGTGTCGCCCAGGTTGTTCAGCAGGATCGCGCTGCGCTCGGAAAGCACGTCCGCGATGGTCACGCCCGCGGATTCGATGGTGTCGCGGACCTCCGCAGCGCGGCCGTCGATCGCCGCCACGATGCGCGCGCCGACGGCGTCGAAATCGCCCTCGATCGCGTCGCCACGCACCACGATCGCCTCGTGCACGCGGTCGCTCGCGCGGGTGATGCGGGAGGCGACATCCTCTCCCTGGGCTTCGAGCAGCGACGCGATGCGCTCCCCGTCCTCAGCGAAGCGCCGCTCCAGCTCGCCGCCATGCAGGACGATCGCCTCGTGCATCCGGGCGCTCGCCTCGGTGAGGCGCTCGGCAAGATCGCCGCCCTGCAGCGTGACGTCGCTCGCGACCTTCCTGCTGGTCTCGTCGAGCCGACGAGTGATGTCGCTCCCGCTGGCGGACAGCGCCTCGACCGCGCGGTCGCTCGCCGCGCGCAGCGTGCCGGAGACTTCCTCCGCCCGCGCCGCGAGAGCCTGCTCGACCTCGGAGCCGATGGCCCGGAAGCCGGACGCCGCGTCGTCGGTCTTCTCGGAGAGCGAGCGCAACACGAGCTCCGCACGCTCGGCGAAGCTCTCGGTGAGCTGCTGGCCGGTGCGCTCCAGCCCGTCGTTGAACAGCATGCCGCGGGAGGCGAACTCTTCCGAAACGCGCGCGGCCGCCGCGACGAAGCGCTCGATCGCGCCGTCGCCGCGCGAGCCGAACTCCTCGGTGACGGAGGACGCAGTGCCGCTGAGCGTCTCGACCAACTCGCGCGAGCGCGCTCCGAGAGCGTCGATGATGTCGCGCGAGCCGGAGTCGATCGAGCCGTGGAAATGGGCGCCGGCGTCGGCCAGCGCCTCCGTGACCTCGCGGGCACGGTCCGAGAGGGTCTCGAGCAGTTCGGTCGAGCGCTCCGAAAGATCGGAATCGATCCCGCCGCGGGCTTCGGACAGAGCAGCGGTGAGCTCGCTCGTGCGCAGGGCGAGCGTTTCCAGAAGCTCGCGCGAACGCTCGGAAAGGTCGCGATGGAAGTCGCGGCCGGCGGCTTCGACCGACGAGGTGACGTCGCCCGCGCGCTCGATGAAGGTCTGCGCGAGATCCGAGCCGGTCCGGTCGAGATGCGAGATCACGGTCTCGACGCGTTCCGCAAGCTGGTCGGAGATCGAGCCGCCGACGCGGTCGATCTGGGCCGCCACGGCCTCGCCGCGCGCGGCGAGTGCGCTGATCGCTTCGCCGCTGGTGCGTTCGATGCGCTCGTCGAACTCCGCGCCCGTCGCCTGCAGACGGTCGGTCAGGAGCGTCGTGCGCTCCTCGATGGAGCGGATGATGGCGTCGCTGGACTGGCCAAGGGCTGAGCGCGCCGCCTCGGCGCGCTCGTCGAGCGTCTCGACGATGCGGCGGCCGGTGTCGTCGAGGTCGCGGGCGACCTCCGCGCCGCTCGACGCCAGACGCTCGATCATCTCCGCGCCGCGGCCGCCGATGGCGGCCAGCATGTTCTCGCCGGCCTCTTGGATCGCGAGCGCGATCTCGGAGCTCTTCGCGTCGAGCTCGCTCGTGACCTGGGCGCCGGAATTCGTGATGTTGGCGGCCAGAAGGCTCGCCGCCGCGTTCAGGTCGCGCGCCAGAACGTCGTGAGCGCCCGCGATCGTCTCGCGCAGGCGCTCGGCATTGCCGTCTATGGCCTCGCGCTGGGCCTGGATGTCCGCGATCAGGGTGCGCACGCGCACCTCATTGTCGTGGAAGGAGCGCTCCAGCGTGGAGACCTCGCCGCGCACCAGCGACTCCAGATCGCCCGCGCGGCTGACCGCGCGCTCGATGCCGTCGCCCATCGCGGCGACCTCGCGGCGAACCGCCTGACCGAGCGAAGTGATCGCCTCCGAAGACGTGGTGTCCGGTTCCGCGAGGCGCAGCGCGACCTCCGTCATGGAGCGGGCGACCAGCCGCATCTCCTGGGCGCGCCACGACATCATCGCGAGCATGTAGAAGAACACGATCGGGGCTGCGACGCCGAGGAAGGCCGCGGCGAGCTGCGCCTGAACCGCGCCGTCGGCGAGGTTGGTCTCGGGCCGGCCAAGCCCCAGCACCCCGAACACGTAGATCGCGCCGAGGCCGGCCCACACGAGGGAGGCGACCGTCGCGAGCACGAAGGGCGCGCGCGAGGGCTTGCGCTGCAACGCGTAGACGATGTGCGCGAAGGAGCGGGCGTCGTCATTGGCGGGGGCGCGGCGGCCGGAACGGTCCGGGGCCGGGCGCTCGGGGGAGATCGGGGGCAGGGCCGGCTCGGCGGGCCGCGCAGGCGCCGGTTCGACCGGCTCCACGCGACCTCTCGCGGTCGTCTCCACAGTGGCGTTCGCGCGAGGCGCGACGAGGTTCAAAGCCTCCTCGATCGCCGAAAGGGCCGCTTCCGCGGGATCCTTAGCCTGATTGACGTTCGCCATTTTCGGTCGCCTCGCGTCCGTACACCGTACCAACCGGTCGCTTTGAGGAGATCGTCGCCGTCAGAATCAGGTCTCGGCCCAGACACTTGTCGAGACGAGCTAAGATTCCTCCGAGGATCGGTTCCCCCCTCCGTTCAGGCTTGCGCCAGCCCGAACGGCATTTCCGCAGCGGCGATGCTAACGAGCATCACCTGCTAAGAGAACCTTGGAATCCGGCGAATGGCAAACGTCGTTAACGGCTTGTTCACCATCTTCGATGCGGCGGACGCTCCGGAGCGGGTCCGCGAGTCTCCCGTCGGGACGGCTGGGGCCGTTCAGGCGACGCCCAGCTTCTTCTGAAGATTGCTCGAGGAGGTCGTGTACTGGAACACGATGCGCCTCTCGGGATCGATCCGGCGCGCCGCGGCCTGCGCCATCAGCGCCGCCTCGTGGAAGCCGGACAGGATGAGCTTCAGCTTGCCCGGATAGGCGTTGATGTCGCCGATGGCGAAGATGCCGGGCGTCGTGGTCTCGAACTTCTCGGTGTCGACCGGAACCAGGTTCTCGTTGAGCTGGAGCCCCCAGTCGGCGATCGGCCCGAGCTTCATGGTCAGGCCGAAGAACGGAAGCATGTCGTCGGCGGCGATCTCATGGGTCGAGCCGTCGTCGCGCTTCACCCGCACCGCTTCGAGGACGCCGTTCTCGCCGATCAGTTCGACGGCCTGTCCGAGCGTCAGGTCGATCACGCCGGCGTCGACCAGGGCGCGCATCTTGTTGACGCTGTCCGGCGCCGCGCGGAAGGCGTCGCGCCTGTGAAGCAGGGTGACGCGCGCCGCCAGGGGGGCGAGGTTCAACGTCCAGTCGAGCGCCGAGTCGCCGCCGCCCACGATCAGGACGTGGCGGCCCCTGAACGCCTCCATCCTGCGCACGGCGTAGTGCACCGATTTGCCCTCGAACGCCTCGACGCCTGGGATCGGCGGACGCTTCGGCTGGAAGGAGCCGCCGCCCGCGGCGATCACCACGACCTTCGTGTCGAACCGCTCGCCGCCATTGGTGCTCAGGAGGAAGCGGTCGTCGGGCAGCCGCTCGAGCCCGGTCACCATCTCGGAGAAGTGGAAGGTCGGCTGGAACGGCTTGATCTGCTCCAGAAGATTGTCCGTGAGCTGCTGGCCCGTGACCACCGGCAGCGCCGGAATGTCGTAGATCGGCTTCTCCGGGTAGAGCTCCGCGCACTGGCCGCCGGGCCGGTCGAGGATGTCCACGACATGCGCCCGGATATCGAGCAGGCCGAGCTCGAAGACGGCGAAGAGCCCGACGGGGCCGGCTCCGACGATGACGACGTCGGTCTTGATGGTTTCAGTCATGAGCGTCCGGGAGAAGCTGGCGGGGGGCGGCGAGCGTGCTCGCTACGCCCACTATAGCGTCGGCCGGACGACGTGGAACCTCGTCGCAGGTCAGGCGTGCGCGAGGCGCCGCTCCCGGACAGGGCTGGAGACGGTCATGGCCGCGAGGTCGTCGAGCGGGGCCGTCGCGGCGATGACGCGATTGCGGCCGCCGGATTTCGCGGCGTAGAGCGCGACGTCGGCGCGCTTCAGGGCGTCGTCGATGCTCTCCCCGCGCCGCCACTCGCCTGCGCCGAAACTGCAGGTGACGGTCAGGTCCGGATCGATCTGCGGCAGGCTCGTGGCCGCGACCGCGACGCGCATGGCCTCGCAGAGCGAGGCGGCGTCCTTCACGGAGCATCCCGGCAGCAGAACGCCGAACTCCTCGCCGCCGAGCCGTCCCACGATGTCGGCGGCTCCGCGCGCGAGGCTCGCGACCGCCTGGATCGCGATGTCGCCGGCGGCGTGGCCATACGTGTCGTTGATCTGCTTGAAGCGGTCGATGTCGAAGATCGCGACCGCGTCCAGCGCGTCCGGCGCCCGCGGCAGATCAGCCGCCGCTTCGAAGAAGGCGCGCCGGTTCAGCGCGCCCGTGAGGGCGTCGATCGTCGCGAGGCGGATCAGTTCGCTCTGCATTCCTGCGACCCGCGAGGCGACGCGGAGCCGGGCGAGGAGCTCTTCGGGGGCGGGGGGCTTGCCGATGAAGTCGTCGGCCCCGCTGTCGAGCGCCTCGATGATGGTGCTGCGCTCGGAGGATGAGGACATCACGAGCACGTAAAGCGGCCGGCGCGAGCCCGCGAGCGCCCGCGCCTGCCGGCAGAGCTCAAGGCCGCTCATGCCGTGCGGCTGGAGACTGGTGAAGAGGGCGTCGATCGCGAGATCGGCCCGGATGTGGGCCAGGGCCGCCGAGGCGTCGGTGAACAGGATCGTGTCGTGGCCGGCTTGCTCGAGCGGTCCGGCGACCAGCCTCAGCACGACTCTGCTCGGATCGACGATCACGATCTTCAACGCTCAGCCCCCGCCGTATGCAGGAGCCATGTTGCCGTGCAAAACGATAATGCCGGGTTTATCGCAACAGCGAAGACTCAGCCCTGCCGCTCGGGCGTGGAGACCACCAGCCCGTCGAGCTCGGGCGTGATCTTGATCTGGCAGGAGAGGCGGCTGGTCGGCCGGACGTCATAGGCGAAGTCCAGCATGTCCTCTTCCATCGGCTCGGGGCCGCCGACCTTCTCGGTCCACTGCTCGTCGACATAGACGTGGCAGGTGGCGCAGGAGCATGCGCCGCCGCACTCGGCGTCAATGCCGGGAATGTCGTTGCGGATCGCCGCCTCCATGACCGTGGAGCCGGGCTCGGCCTGGACGGTGCGCTGTTCGCCCGCCGGATCGATGAACGTGATTTTCGCCATGAGTCGTCGCCGCAGGAGGAATGCGCCGACGTCCCCGCTCGCCGCGGCGCGTCGGTCGCGCGCCGGCTGTCTAGAACGTTTCTCCCGGACGCGCCAGAAAGGCAGGCGCATCCGGCGCAGGCAGGATCAGGAAGGCTGGGGGATCAGCGGTCGAGGCCGAAACGCAGCTCGATCGCGGAGGTCACCTCGGCGACGGCTTCCGCCAGCTCGGCCAGGGCCTTGCCGGTGGGCTCGCCGGCCTTCGCCGCGCGCTCGAGTTCGTCCGCCGCGAAGGCGACCCGGCTCGCGCCGACGCCGCGGGCCGAGCCCTTCAGCGTGTGCGCCACGTCGGCCCGCTCCGCAGGATTCGTCAGGTTCTCGAACCGGAAAAGCAGGATCCTGGCCTGACGACGGAAGAGCTCCAGGACCTCCCGCTCGAGCGAGCGGTCGCCCATCGTCTGGCGGTTGAGATGAACGACGTCGATCGCAGACGCGAAGGAGCCGCTGGCACGTTGCTCGTATTGTTCCATGATGCTCGACATGATGACTGACGCTCCGGACCCGCCGTTACGCCGCGGGTCGTCCCTTAACTGCTGCGCTTCGCTGTTGTCGGAAGTTGGGCGCCCAAGGTTCAATAACCGCTACGAAGTTTTTCAGGGTTGAGCGTGGCTTCCGGGTCACGGTCGAAGTCTTGCGCACGGGCTTTGAACTCATACCGAACGGGACGTTCATCCGGCGTTCACCGCGTCGCACAAATAGGGAGCGCGCGGAACGGTTTCCAACTGGTGAAGAAATAGGGTTGAGGAATCGGCCTGCGGCGCCCACTTCGCTTGCGCGCGGCGACGCCTCGCGCCGCCGCCGGGAAGGAGCCTCATGCGCCGTCTGATCCTGTTCCGCCACGCCAAGGCCGAGCCCGCCGACGGATCCGGTGATCACGGGCGTCGCCTCGTCGAGAGCGGGCGCGCCGACGCGGCCCGGATGGGTCGCTGGCTGGCGGAGAACGACCTGCGCCCGGACGCAACGCTCTGCTCGACCGCGGCGCGGGCGCGCGCCACCTGGGAACTCGCCAGCGAAGCGTTCGCGAGCGCTCCGGAGGTTCGGTTCGAGGAGGGCATCTACGGGGCCTCGCCTGGATCGCTGCTCGCCCTGACGCGGAGTGCGGGCGATGAGGTCGGAACGTTGGCGATCGTCGGCCACAACCCGGGGCTCGCGCAATTCGTAGAAATGCTTGCGACCAAAGACTCCCGGGTCGCTTCACAAGAACATGTGGAGGCTTTGCCCACCGCCGGCGTGGCAGTGCTTGAGCTCTCCGACGGAGGATGGAGCGCCACAGCTTTCGGCGGCGCCCGGCTGGACAGGATCGTCACGCCTAAGACTTTGGGCGAGGGCGGCGAATGAAGTTTGAAGGCCTCCTGGACGAGGCGAGGATCGTAGCCCGCAGTCTGGCGGAAGCGGCCGCCGGCGCTCTGGACCCGACGATACGGCTTGGCGTCACCGGCCTGTCGCGCGCCGGAAAGACCGTGTTCCTGACCGCGCTCGTCCAGGCGCTGGTCCATGGCGGCCGCCTTCCGGCCTTCAGGGCTTACGCGCAGGGCCGACTGGCCGGAGCCCGGCTCGCGCCGCAACCGGACGACGCGGTGCCCCGCTTCGAGGTGGAGACGCATCTGCGCGCGCTGACCGGGCCCGACCGGTCGTGGCCGGAATCGACGCGCCGCATCTCGGAGCTGCGGGTGATCGTGGAGTTCGAGAGCCCGGGCCTGTTCGGCGGCACCCGGGCGGGGCGGCGGCTAACGCTCGACATCGTCGACTACCCGGGCGAGTGGCTGCTCGACCTTGCGCTGCTCGGCCAGGATTTCCGGACCTGGAGCGCGCGGACGATCGCGTCCAGCGACGGCCCCACGCGAGCGCCCATCGCCGCCGCCTGGCGCGCGCATCTGGCGACGCTCAATCCGGCGGGGCCGGAGGACGAGAGCGCCGCGCGGGAGGCCGCAGCCCGCTTCACCGCCTATCTCCGCGCCGGTCGCGACGAGCGGGTCGCCCTCTCCACGCTGCCGCCCGGCCGGTTCCTGATGCCGGGCGACCTCGAAGGCAGCCCCGCCCTGACCTTCGCGCCGCTCGCGCTTCCCGAAACCGGCGACGCGCCTTCGGGCTCGATGTGGGCGATGATGGAGCGCCGTTACGAGGCCTACCGCTCCCACGTCGTGCGGCCATTCTTCCGCGACCACTTCGCGCGGCTGGATCGTCAGGTCGTGCTGGTCGACGCGCTCGCCGCGCTCAACGCCGGCCCGGAGGCCGTCGCGGATCTGGAGACCGCGCTCACCGACGTGCTTTCAGCGTTCCGCCACGGCCACAATTCCTGGCTGTCGAGCCTGTTCCGGCCGCGCGTCGACAGGCTGCTGTTCGCCGCCACCAAGGCCGACCATCTGCACCACACGAGCCACGACCGGCTCGAGGCGATTCTCCGGCGGCTGGTGGGGCGGGCGATCGAGCGCGCCGAGTTCGGCGGCGCGGCGGTGGATGTCGTCGCGCTCGCGGCGGTCCGCGCGACCCGCGAGGCGAGCGCGCGGCAGGGCCGAGACGAACTGCCGGTGATCATCGGCGTGCCCGAGAAGGGCGAACGTTCCGGCGACCAGATCTTCGACGGCGAGGAGGAGATCGCGGTGTTTCCCGGCGACCTCCCGGCGGACCCCGAAGTGGCGCTGCGCAGCGGCGGCTATCGCGGTCGCGCGCATGATGAAGCTGGAGGAGACCTGCGCTTCATCAAGTTCCGCCCGCCGCTGCTCCCGGTCTCGGAGCGTCCGCCGCAGCTGCCGCACATCCGGCTCGACCGGACCCTGGAATTTCTCATCGGCGACGCCCTGAAGTGACCGAGCACAGCGGTTTTTGCACGCGATGACCGACGCACCACGCAGGCCGGCGGCCTTCCGGCTCAATGATCCCGGCGTGACGCTCGCCGCGCCCGACGAGGAGACCTCGACGGCCCGCGGCGGCGTGGTGCTGACGCCGCAGCCGGACGCCTTCGAGAGCGCGCCTGAGCCCGCCGCCACAAAGGTGAAGCCGCGCCGCCGCGGGCTTTCGCTCGGCGGACTGTTCTGGGGCGCGCTCGGCGGACTTGGGAGCCTGGCGCTCGGCCTCTGGGCGACGCGGGTGGTCGAGGATCTGTTCGCCCGGTCCGACTGGCTGGGCTGGCTCGCGCTCGCGCTCGCGGCCGCAGCGGGTCTGGCGGCGCTCGCCATCGTGCTGCGCGAGGTCACCGCGCTGCTGCGGCTCAACAAGATCGAGGACCTCAGGGCCGCAGCGGAGGAGGCCCACCAGACCGACGACGACGCCAGGGCCCGGAAGGTCGTGGCGGAGGTCGTGGCGCTCTACGCCAACCGCCTGGAGACGGCGCGGGCGCGCGCGGCCATCGCGGCGCACGCGAACGAGATCATCGACGGCTCGGACCGTCTGCGGATCGTCGAGCGCGAGTTGATCGAGGCGCTCGATCTTGAGGCCACCCGGGCGATCGCGTCAGCGGCGAAACGGGTGTCGGTGGTCACCGCGGTGTCGCCGCGCGCGCTGGTCGATCTGGTGGTCGTGCTCGTCGAGACGATGCGCCTGATCCGGCAGGTCGGCGCTGTCTATGGCGGACGACCCGGAATGCTCGGCTTCCTGAAGCTGGCGCGGCACGTCGGCGCGCATCTGGCGGTCACCGGCGGCATGGGGGTCGGCGACGGGCTTCTTGAGCAGATGCTCGGCCACGGCCTCGCGGCGAAGCTGTCGGCGCGGCTGGGCGAGGGGGTGCTGAACGGGCTGCTGACCGCGCGCGTCGGGCTCGCAGCCATGGCGGTCTGCCGACCGCTTCCCTTCGTCGAGCGGCGGCCGCCGACGGTCCGGGAAGTCGCCGGAAACCTGTTCGAGAGCCGCCAGCCCTGAGATCAAAAAAAGCCGCCGGCGCGAGGACTGCATTTCGCGCCGGCGGTTCACAGAAGTCAGGTGCGGCCATCGCTCGGGCGACGGCTTCGCGGCTGCGGAGGGGATCCGGGCATCCGTCTGGAGATCCGGACGAATCCTCCGCGCAGCGATTGCGTATCGCGTTTTTGATCCGGGCGCATGACGTTCTTTGGCGCCGGCGGGGGGCGCGCTCTTCGGACGCGGGCAGGCTACGCCGAAGGGCCGATCTGGCCCCGATGGCGGAGGGCGTGATCGGCCAGGACGCAGGCCATCATGGCCTCGCCGACCGGCACGGCCCGGATGCCGACGCAAGGGTCGTGGCGGCCCTTCGTCGAGACGTCGACTTCGGCTCCGCTGCGATCGATCGAGCGGCGCGGGGTCAGGATCGAGGACGTCGGCTTGACCGCGAAACGGGCGACGATCGGCTGTCCGGTGGAGATCCCGCCGAGCACGCCGCCGGCGTTGTTCGACAGGAAGACCGGGCGGCCGTCCGGGCCGAGCCGCATCTCGTCCGCGTTCTGCTCGCCCGTGAGCCGGGAGGCCGCCATGCCGGCGCCGATCTCGACGCCCTTCACCGCGTTGATGCTCATCAGGGCGGCGGCGAGATCGGCGTCGAGCTTGCCGTAGATCGGCGCGCCGAGTCCCGCGGGCGCGCCCTCGGCGACGATCTCGATGGTCGCTCCCACCGACGACCCGGACTTCCGGATTCCGTCGAGATACGCCTCCATCTCCCTGGCGGCGACAGGGTCTGGACAGAAGAACGGGTTCGAATCCACCGCCGACCAGTCCCACCGCGAGCGGTCGATCTCGATCTCGCCCATCGCGACCAGCGCTCCCCGTATGGCGACGCCGGGGATGACGAGCCGCGCGATCGCGCCGGCCGCGACGCGGCTCGCCGTCTCGCGCGCCGAGGACCGCCCGCCGCCGCGATGATCGCGCACGCCGTATTTCGCGTCGTAGGCGTAGTCGGCGTGACCCGGCCGGTAGCTCTGGGCGATGTTGGAATAGTCCTTCGAACGCTGGTCCACGTTGCGGATCAGCAGGGCGATCGGGGTCCCGGTGGTGGTGAGACGACCGGCTTGCTCCTCGATCACGCCGGACAGGATCTCGACCTCGTCCGGCTCCTTCCGCTGCGTGGTGAAGCGCGACTGCCCCGGCCGGCGGCGGTCGAGCGCGGCCTGCACGTCGTCGCGGCTGAAGGTCAGGCGCGGCGGGCAGCCGTCGACCACGGCGCCGATCGCCGGTCCGTGGCTCTCGCCGAAGGTCGTGACGCGAAACAGGTGGCCAAAGCTGTTGTGAGACATGCCGGAGCCTATGCCACGCGCGCGCCTTTCCGAAAAGCCGCGCTTTCCGCGGGGTTTCCGATTGCGTAGGAACTAGGGGCTAACGTTAACGCCCCCGCTCGCGAGTCTCAGGTCCACGCATGTCGACGCCACTCGAAAGCATCGCCGCAGGCGAGACGCCTTATGTGTTCTTCGATCTGGAGACCACCGGCCTGACGCCCAAGCGGGACCGCATCATCGAGATTGCGGCTCTCCGGTTCGACCGCGCGAGCGGACAGGTCGAGGCGTTCCAGACCCTCGTCAAACCCGACCGCCCGATTCCCGCTTTTGTCCGCGCCATGACGGGCCTCGACGACGCCGCCTTCGCCGAGGCGCTCGAGCCCAAGGAGGCCCTCGACAAGTTCTTCGCCTTCGTCGGCGACGATCCGCTGGTCGCCTACAATATCGGCTTCGACAACGCCTTCCTGGTCGCGGAGGCGGAGCGGGTCGGCCTGGCGCCGCCGCCCACCACGGTCTGCGCCATGCGGTTCGCGCAATCGCTGGTCAAGGACGTGCCGAACCATCGGCTCGAAACCGTGGCGAAGGCGCTCGACTGCCCTCGGCCGCGCGCGCGGCGGGCGATGGAGGATTGCCTCACGGGGCTGATCGTCTTCGAGAAGACGCTGGCGCTCGCAGGCGCCTGACGGGGATCACTCCGCCGTCCCGGTCCTGGCCGCAGCGACCGGCTGGCCGCAGGTCGCGTCCAGCCGGGGCCCCAGCCACGCAAGCGCCGGTCCCAGCTCGCGTCTCCAGAGCGCCCATTCGTGCCGGCCGCCGACCACCCGCAGCGTGCTGTCCACGCCCCTGCGCAACAGCGCGAGGTGCAGTTCCGTCGCCCCCTGCACGATGCCGCTCGGATCGTGGTCGCCTGCATCGAGATAGACGGCGGGCTTCGGCTTCAGCCCCACGCCGAGCAGCGGCACGCGCGGGAACAGGTTCATGGCGTTGAAGCGCGACGCCCGGAAGGGTTCGCCGAACGCCCCGTCATAGAGCCGCTCCGCACGCTTCAGGCGCGCCTTCATCTGCGGGCCGATGGGCGGTGAGATGCTGCCCGAGAGGCTGATGGCAGCGGCGTACGCGGTCGGGTGGTCGAAGGCGAACAGCAGGGCGCCGTAGCCGCCGGTCGAAAGTCCTGCGACGGCGCGGCCCTGGCGGCAATCCGCGGTGGGCAGCCTCGCGTCGACCGCATCCACGAGGTCGCGGGTCAGGGCGGTCTCCATCGCGCCCGCTCCGCCCGGGTCGCGGTTGTTGACGTACCAGCTGTCGCCGGCGAACGGCATGACGACGACGGTCGGCGGCAGAGCGCCCGAGGCGATCGCCTTGTCCATGGTGGAGGCGAGACCGCCCGCGTCGAGCCAGTCGGCCTCCCCGGGGTCGCCGCCGTGGAGCAGGTAGAGCACTGGCCACCGGGCTCCGGGCGGAGGCGCCTTGGCCGGAAGGTAGAGATTGTAGCGGATGGGGCGGCCGAGCGCCCGACTCGGGGCCGCGAGACCGCGCTCCACGAGCCCCCCGGCGTGCGCGGGAGAGACGGTCACGCCGGCGGCGAGAATGACGGCCGAGAGGAGACGTGGCCACATGGGACGCTCGCGGGCCAGTTTGCGTCGGGGGCCCGCCGGCGCGTCACGCCGCAGGCCTTCTGAAGCTCTACGTTTGCGCTGCGGCGAACGTCACGCGCGAAAACGTCACGGCGTGGGTCGCGTCTCGTCTTTTCCGGGGCTCTGAACCTGGCTGTCGGCGGCCTGAGGGCAGGACGTCGTGAGCTTCGGTCCCAGCCAGCGCAAGGCGTCAGCGAGGTGAGCGCGCCACGTCGGCCAGTCGTGGGCCCCGGGGCCGATGCGCAGCGAGCTGTCGAAACCAGCCCGCAACAATGCGGCGTGGAACCTCACCGTGGACTGGATCAGCCCGCCGCGGTCCCGGTCGCCGGCCGCGAGCAGGATCGCAGGGGCAGGCTCCGCGCCGGCCGGTCGCGCCCGCACGCGGGTGAACAGGTTCCAGGCGTTGAAGCGGTCTCGATCGAGCGGACGTCCGAAAGCGCCATCGTAGAAGGCGTCGGCCCGCTTCAGGCGCGGGAGGTCATGCGCGTCGATCGGCGGCGCGATGGCCCCTGAGAAGCTGGCGGCGGCCACGAACTCGTCCGGACGATCCAGAGCGTAGAGCAGGGCGCCGTAGCCTCCCATGGACACGCCTGCGATCGCGCGTCCCTCACGACACGCCGCGGTCGGATAGCGGGCGTCGATCGCGGGCGCGAGATCCTGCAGGATCGCCGTGCGCATCATGCCCTGGCCGCCGGGATCGGGATTGTCGACGTACCAGCTGTAGGGCGTGACCGGAATGACCACGAGCGTGGGCGGGATGAGTCCCTCCGCGACGGCCTGGTCGATGACCTCGTAGACGAAGCCCTGATCGAGCCAGTCGGCCTCGGCGGGCCTGCCTTCGAGCAGATAGAGCGTCGGCCAGCGTCGCCCTGCGGCGGGTTCGGCGGCGGGCCGGTAGACGTTGTAGACCAGCGGCCGCCCGAGAGCGGCGCTCTCCGTCGTCTGGTGGCGCTCGACCACGCCCGCCAGCTGCGCCTGCGCGTCCGCCGCCGCCAGCATCGCAATCCCCGCGAGCAGGATCCGGCGGATTACGCTCCGGGGGCGGGGACGCCGGCCGCCTGAGTTCATCACGCAGTCGCGGCGGCGGTGGCCTCGGCCAGTCTGCGCTCGACCATAGGCAGCCTGTCCCACCCCCAGAACGGCTCGCCGTCGACGATGATCCACGGCGCGCCGAACACGCCGCGCTCGACGGCCTCTTCGCCCGCGGTGCGCGCCTTGGCCTTCAGTTCGGGGCTCGCGACCGCGGCGACGAAGGCGGACGGCTCGGCGCCGAGCGGCCGCGCGATCTCGGCGACCGCCGCGGCGTCGTCGATCGCGAGCTCCCCGGAGAAGTACGCGCGGAAGACGTCCTTGGCGAAACGGACAGCGAGGGCTGGATCCTGCGCGTCCAGCCAGTGAAAGCCGCGCAGCGCCGGCATCCCGGCGTGGGGGTGGCCGTCGGGCATCGTGAAGCTCAACCCTTTGAGCCGCGCGATGCGGGCCCAGTCGAGCGCCACATAGTCCGCCTTGAGCGGGGTGCGGGTGAGGGGCTTGGCCTCCGTCACCTTGAAGGAGGAGCCGAGACTGAAGGCCTTCCACCGCACGCTGCGCCCGTGGCGCGCGGCGAGATCGTCGATCTCGGTGGCGGCGAAACAGGAATAGCCCGACCCGAAGTCGAAGAAGAACTCAATCGGCTCGGCCATCCGCTCGCTCTCGTCTTGTTCGGCGCGCCGCGGGCATCGAACGGGGAAGTCCCGGTCGGTCTGGCGGCGTGTCCGCACCATAGGCGGGCTTCGGGCGCCGAGCCACAGCGTCGTCACCGCGCCCGGGAGCCGCGGAAGGACCTCAGTCTGGTGCGGACGGCGGGACTCGAACCCGCACGCCTTGCGGCGCAAGATTTTAAGTCTCGTGCGTCTACCGGTTTCGCCACGTCCGCGCCGCACCGGCATAACGCACCGGCGGGGATCGGCGCCAGCGGGGGTTCAGCTCCGGGGAAGCCCCGAAAGCATCTCCGCCACTGCGGCCTTGGCGGCCGCGAGAGCCGCCGGGTCGCGCGAGCGGATCACCAGGTTCGTGTTGAACCTGTTTCCCTCGATGAAGGGGTAGCTGCCGATCGAGACCTCCGGATGCGCGCGCTGGACGGCGGCGAGCGGCGTCGCGATGTCGCCTTCCTTGGCGTCGGCCCGGACGGTCTCGCTGAGGATCGGCTCGCCGGTCTTCAGCGTCGGCGCCACCTGGTCGAGCATGGCGCGCATGATCGCCGGCACGCCGGCCATGACGATCACGTTCTCGAGCCGAAAGCCCGGCGCCTTGGAGATCGGGTTCGCGATGAGTTCCGCCCCGAACGGAATCCGGGCCATCCGAAGCCGCCCCTCATTGAGATCGGCGGGGTCGGAGAAGCGCTCCCGCAGCATTGCGACCGCGCGCGGATCGTGGTCGATGCCGACGCCGAAGGCCGCCGCGATGGCGTCCGCCGTGATGTCGTCATGGGTCGGCCCGATGCCGCCGGTCGTGAACACGTAGGTCGCGCGGGCGCGGAGCGCGTTGACCGCCTCGACGATCGCCGCCTGCTCGTCCGGCACCACCCGGATCTCGCGCAGATCGACGCCGAGCCTGGTGAGCGTCTCGGCGATGTGGCCGCTGTTGGTGTCCCGGGTCCGGCCCGACAGCACCTCGTCGCCAATGACCACGATGGCTGCGGTGACGGTGTCGGTCTCGGTCAGCATCGGCGCGCCTCGGGATGGGGCGGCGAGGCTAGCGGACGCCGCGCGCGGCGCAAGTCAGGCCAGGCCTTCGATGGAATCGCGGACATGAAAAAGGCGCGGACGATGGGCGTCCGCGCCTGTATCTCCGGACCGTCCGATCAGCTGCGATCGGCCGATCGACGCCCCTCGGGCCGGCCGCCGCGCGGCCGCTGGCCAGCCGGTCGGCCGGGCTTCTGCATGAACGGCATGCCGGACATCTCGCCATCGGCCCGGCTGCCGTCGGCCCGACGCCCGTCGGGGCGGTGACGGCCCTGCGCTTCGGCACCGCCATGGCCGCGCCGCTGCTCGCCGCCGCCCGGCGCGCCGCCACGGCCGCCGCGGCCCTGCTGCGGACGACCGCCGCCGGCGGGCCGCTGCTGCCCCTGCGGGCGGCCGCCCTGCCGCTGGTTCTTCTGGGACGCTGCGCCGGCGCCTTCCGGCTCGGCCTTGCCGGCTTCGGACCGCCTGTCCGTCGCCGGAATGGACTGCCGGATCAGCCGCTCGATGTCGCGCAGATAGGCCCGCTCGTCATTGGCGACGAGCGAGATCGCGACGCCTTCGGCGCCCGCGCGCGCGGTGCGGCCGATGCGATGAACATAGGACTCCGGCACGTTGGGGACGTCGTGGTTCACCACATGGGTGACCCCGTCGACGTCGATGCCGCGCGCGGCGATGTCGGTCGCGACCAGCACCCGCAGGTGGCCGGTGCGGAACGAGCCGAGCGCGCGCTCGCGCTGCGCCTGGCTCTTGTTGCCGTGGATCGCCGCGGCCTCGATGCCGGCCTCGCTGAGCTGCCGCACGACCTTGTCGGCGCCGTGCTTGGTGCGGGTGAACACCAGGGCGCGGCCGAGATCCGGCGTGCGCAGAATCTCGGCCAGAACCGCCCGCTTGCCGGACTGCTCGACGAAGATGACGCTCTGCTCGACGCGATCGGCCGTCTTGGCGACCGGCGTCACCGCCACGGTCGCCGGGTCCCGCAGCATGGCGTCGGCGAGGTCCTTGATCGCCTTCGGCATGGTGGCGGAGAAGAACAGCGTCTGCCGGCGATGCGGCAGCATCGGCAGGATGCGACGGATCGCGTGGATGAAGCCGAGATCCAGCATCTGGTCGGCCTCGTCGAGGACGAAGTGCTCGACCTGGTCGAGCCTGAGCATCTTGCCGTCGATGTGGTCGAGCAGCCGGCCCGGGGTCGCGACGAGGATGTCGACGCCGCCCGAGAGCTTGCGGACCTGGGGACCGGCCGCGACGCCGCCGAACACGACGGCGACCGAGAGCTTCAGGTTGCGCGAATAGGACTGGAAGCTCTCGGCGATCTGGCTCGCGAGCTCACGGGTCGGCGACAGCACGAGGACGCGGCAGCCGCGGCGAGGGGCCACGCGAGGATTGGCGGCGAGCCGCTCGATGATGGGGAGCGCGAAGGCGGCCGTCTTGCCGGTGCCCGTCTGGGCGATGCCCATGAGGTCGCGGCCGGCGAGCACGGTGGGGATGGCCTGGGCCTGGATCGGGGTGGGGGTCTCGTAGCCCTCCGCCGCCAGCGCGTCGAGGACGGGGGCGGACAGGCCGAGATCGGTGAATTTGGTCAAGTTCAGTCTTCCGGATGCAGCCAACGGCCGCCGCACCTCTCATGGGCGCACGGCTCTGGCGGGTGCGTTGAGACGCGCCCCGCGTGATCTGGGCTGTCGATGAGGGTTCTGAGGCGTCCGGCAGGTCCGGCGAGAGCCGGCGTCACGCGGCCTGGACGCGAGTTTCGCTTTATCTAGCGATCTGAGACATGTGCGGGCTCATGCCCGATAAGTCAAGCAATCGCCGGGTCTAGCGGCGATGCGCCGCGGCGGCGCGAATCCTCTGCGCCGCCGGAGCGCGCCGCGTGTCAGCCGGTCTGGCCCTGCAGCGCGAGCAGGTGATCGACCAGGCCGCGCGTGGACGAGTCGAGCTCCTCCGCGCCGGCTTCGCGCTTCATCACCGGGATCAGGCGCGAGGCGAGCTCCTTGCCGAGCTCGACGCCCCACTGGTCGAAGGAGTTGATCCCCCAGATCACGCCCTGGGTGAACACCTTGTGCTCATAGAGCGCGATCAGGCGTCCAAGCGTGCGCGGATCGAGCGTGCGGTAGGCGATCGCGCAGGTCGGCCGGTCGCCCGGGAAGGTCTTGTGCGGCGCAAGCTCCTCCGCCTGCCCGGGGCTCTTGCCGGCGCCTTTCAGCTGCGCGGCGGCCTCCTCGGTCGTGCGGCCCTTCATGAAGGCTTCGCCCTGGGCGAGCGCGTTGGCGAGCAGCATGGCGTGCTGATCCCCGACGTTCTCGTGCGGCAGCGCGGCCATCAGGATGTCCGCGGGCACGACGTCGGCGCCCTGGTGCAGCAGCTGGTAGAAGGCGTGCTGGCCGTTGGTGCCGGGCTCGCCCCAGACGATCGGCCCGGTCGCGCGCTCGACGGGCGCGCCGTCGAGGGTGACGCGCTTGCCGTTCGACTCCATGTCGAGCTGCTGGAGATAGGCCGGGAAGCGCGCGAGGCGCTGGTCATAGGGCAGCACCGCATGGGTGCCGAAGCCCCAGACGTTGCGGTGCCAGACGCCGAGCAGGCCCATGAGAGCCGGAATGTTGCGGTCGAGCGGGGCGTCGCGGAAGTGCTCGTCCACCTCCCGGCCGCCGTCCAGGAACGCCTGGAAATTCTGCGCGCCGATCAGGATCGTCAGCGACAGGCCGATGACGGACCAGATCGAGTAGCGGCCGCCGACCCAGTCCCAGAAGCGGAACATGCGGTCCTCGGACATGCCGAAGGCTTCGACCGCCTCGACATTGGTCGAGATCGCCGCGAAATGCGCGCCGACAGCGGCTTCGCCGAGCGCCCCCACGAGCCAGCCGCGGGCGGCGTGGGCGTTGGCCATGGTCTCGAGCGTGGTGAAGGTCTTCGAGGCGACGAGGACGAGGGTCCGGGCCGGATCGAGGCGCCTCAGCGTGTCGGTGATATGGGCGCCGTCGACGTTCGAGACGAAGTGTCCGCGCAGCCCGGCCTGCGTGTAGGGGGTGAGCGCCGTCGCGGCCATCGCCGGTCCGAGATCGGAACCGCCAATGCCGATATTGACGATGTCGCAGAAGCGCTCGCCGGTCGCCCCCATAAGGGCGCCGCTGCGCACCGCCTCGGCGAACTGCGCGGCCTTGCGGCGCTCCGCGAGCACCTCGGGCATGACGTCCTGGCCGTCGACGAGGATACGGGCGTCCTCCGCCGCCCGGAGGGCGGTGTGCAGGACGGCCCGGCCCTCCGTCGTGTTGATCTTCGCGCCGGAGAACATCGCGTCGCGGCGGCCCTCCAGGTCGCAGGCGCGCGCGAGCTCCACGAGCAGCGAGATCGTCTCGGGCGTCGTGCGCGTCTTCGAATAGTCGAATAGGAGATCGTCGAGCTTGAGCGACATGCGCGCGAAGCGGTGCGGATCGTCGGCGAACATGCGCCTCAGGGGCGTGCGCTCCACATCGCGCCGGTGCGCGGACAGCCGTTCGAAAATCGCGTCGCGGGCTACGTTCATTCTTCTCTCCAGAGCGGCCGGGCGGCCGTCAGATGGCGCTCGCGCCCTGTTCCGCCGAGCCCACCGCGGCGCGGAAGGCCGCGAAAAGGTTTCTGCCCATGCCGAATTGCGGCTCGGTCTCCTCGCTCGCCGGGACGCGGCTCTCGAACTCCCCGGCGGGGGTCCTTACCTCGAGCACGCCCGCTTCCGCGTCCAGGCGGATCAGGTCGCCGTCTTGGATACGGCCGATCGCCCCGCCATGCGCCGCCTCGGGGGTGACATGGATCGCCGCCGGCACCTTGCCCGAGGCGCCTGACATCCGACCGTCGGTCACCAGGGCTACGCGGTGGCCGCGGTTCTGCAGCACCGACAGGGCAGGCGTCAGCCGGTGCAGTTCGGGCATGCCATTGGCCTTCGGCCCCTGGAATCGCACCACCACGACCACGTCTCGGTCGAGTTCGCCGGAGCGGAAGGCCGCCTCCAGGGCGTCCTGCGAGGAGAACACGCGCGCCGGCGCCTCGATGACCCAGCGGTCCCGTTTGACGGCCGAGACCTTGATGACGGCGCGGCCGAGATTGCCCTTGAGCAGCCTGAGCCCGCCTTCCGGATCGAAGGGCCGGGCGGCGGGGCGGAGCACGCTCTCGTCGCGGCTGGAGGCGTCGGTCTCACGCCAAACGATCTCGTCGCCGACCAGCGCCGGCTCCTTCTCGTAGTCCGCGAGCCCGTGGCCGATGACGGTCAGCACGTCGTCATGGAGCAGGCCGGCGCGGCGCAACTCGCGGATCAGGAACTGCATCCCGCCGGCGGCGTGGAAGTGGTTCACGTCCGCGGAGCCATTCGGATAGATCCGGCAGAGCAGGGGGGTGGCGGCCGAGAGATGGTCGAAATCGTCCCAGGTGAGCGTGATGCCCGCAGCCTTCGCCATCGCGATCAGGTGGATGGCGTGGTTGGTCGAACCGCCGGTCGCGTTCAGCCCGACGATGCCGTTCACGAACGCCTTCTCGTCCAGAACCCGGCCGATCGGGGCGTAGCCGTTGCCGGAGCGCGTGATCGCCAGCGCCTGACGGACGGCGGCCTGCGTCAGCGCGTCCCGCAACGGGGTGTCGGGCGGCACGAAGCTCGAGCCGGGCAGGTGCAGGCCCATGATCTCCATGAGCATCTGGTTGGAGTTAGCGGTGCCGTAGAACGTGCAGGTGCCGGGCGAGTGGTAGCTCGCCGATTCCGACTCGAGCAGTTCGGCGCGGCCGACCTTGCCCTCGGCGTAAAGCTGCCGGACGCGAGCCTTCTCGTCGTTCGAGATGCCGGTCGGCATCGGCCCGGAAGGAACGAAGATCGCCGGCAGATGGCCGAAGGCCAGAGCCCCGATGACGAGGCCCGGCACGATCTTGTCGCAGATGCCGAGATAGAGCCCGGCGTCGAACATGTCGTGGCTGAGCGCGACCGCCGTCCCCAGCGCGATGACGTCGCGCGAGAACAGGCTGAGCTCCATGCCGGGCTGCCCCTGCGTGACGCCGTCGCACATCGCCGGCACGCCGCCGGCGACCTGGGCGACCGCGCCTGCCTCCCGTGCGGCCGCGCGGATGAGTTCGGGGTAGCGCTCATAGGGACGATGCGCCGACAGCATGTCGTTGTAGGCGGTGACGACCGCGACGTTCGGAACCTGCTGGCCCTTGAGCGCCGCCTTGTCGTCATGGCCGCAGCCGGCGAAGCCGTGGGCGAGATTTCCGCAGGACAGCGCTGCGCGATGCGGTCCTGCGGCGGCCGCGCGCTCGATCTCGCCGAGATAGCGCGCGCGGTCGTCCCGGCTGCGGGCGACGATCATCTCCGTGACGGCGGCGATGCGCGAGTCGAGGGTCATTGCGAATCCGGTTTCAGGCTTTCCGGCGGGCGCTCAGGGCGCCCACACCACCTCCAGCGGACGCGGCGCATGTTCGATCACCGCCCGGATCGGCATCTCGAGCGGATCGTCCCCGGCGAGCGCCTTCTCGAGGGTCGCCATCTTGCTGTCCCCCTCGATGTGGAGCACCAGCGACTTCGCGGCCAGGATCATCGGCAAGGTGAGGGTGATGCGCGGCTCCATCGCGGCGAGCGCGCGCATCGGGACCACCAGCAGCTTCCCGCTCATGTCGAGCGCGTCCTCGAGGCGGTCGCCCTTCGGGAAGAACGACGCCGTGTGGCCGTCGCTCCCCATGCCGAGGATCGCGGCGGTCAGCGGCCCCGAGAGATCGGCGATCCGCTCCTGCGCCTCGAGCAGGCCGCCCTCCGGCGAGCCCGCGTCCGTCACCAGCGGCACGAAGGTCGCCGCAGCGGCCTCGTTCTGAAGCAGGTTCTCCTTCACGAGACGAGCGTTGGACCGGTCGTCCGTCTCCGGGACCCAGCGTTCGTCGACGAGCGTGACGGTGACGTCCTCCCAGTCGAGCTCCGCCGTGGAGAGCTCCCGGAAGAACTTCTTCGGCGTGCCGCCCCCGGAGACGGCCAGAGTAGCCGGGTCGCCCTTGGCCACCTGGGCGCGAAGGGCGTCGGCGACCTCCGCGGCGAGGGTCTGCGCCAGGGTGGTTCGATCCGGGAAGGTCCGGAGATGGATCCTGTCGACGCCGATCATGAGGGGTCCTCGCGCCAGGTTCTGCCGTCACGCTCGATCAGCGCGACCGCGCTCGAAGGTCCCCAGGTGCCGGCGGTGTAGGGCGCCGGCGGCTGGCCGAGCCGTGACCACGCCTCCAGAATCGGATCGGCCCAGACCCACGCGGCCTCGACCTCGTCGCGGCGCATGAACAACGCCTGGTTCCCGCGGATGACGTCCATCAGCAGCCGCTCATAGGCGTCCGGGTTCCGGCCCTTGAAGGTCTCGGCGAAGGAAAGGTTCAGCGGAACCTCGCGGAAGCGCATTCCGCCCGGGCCGGGATCCTTGATCATCAGATAGAGCTTCACGCCTTCGTCCGGCTGAAGGCGTATGACCAGAGCGTTCTGGGCCAGGAAGCCGCCGGCCGATCCGAAGATCGACAGCGGGACCTGCCGGAACTGGATCACGATCTCGGACACCTGGGTCGGCAACCGCTTGCCGCTCCGCAGGTAGAACGGCACGCCGGCCCAGCGCCAGGTCTGCACTTCGGCCTTCAGCGCCACGTAGGTCTCGGTCGTGCTTTCATCGACCCCGTCGAGTTCTTCCAGATAGCCGGGCACCGACTTGCCGTCGATCACGCCCGAGCGGTACTGGCCCCGCACGGTCAGGGTCCGCACGTTGCTGTCGTCGATCGGCTTGAGGGCCCTGAGCACCTTGAGCTTCTCGTCCCGCAGCGCGTCCGCCTCCATCGCCGACGGCGGCTCCATAGCCACGAGGCAGAGCAGCTGCAGGATGTGGTTCTGCATCATGTCGCGAAGCGCGCCGGCGGTGTCGTAGTACCCGCCACGGCCCTCGACGCCGATCTTCTCCGCCACCATGATCTGGACGTGGTCGACATGGGCCGAGTTCCAGACGGGTTCGAACAGCACGTTGGCGAAGCGCAGCGCCATCAGGTTCTGAACCGTCTCTTTCCCGAGATAATGGTCGATCCGGTAGATCTGGCTCTCCGGCAGAACATCGCCGACGGCGTCGTTGATCTCCTGCGCTGAAGCGAGGTCGTGGCCGAGCGGCTTCTCCAGCACGACGCGCGTCTTGGGCGTGATCAGGTCGAACTTGGCGAGCCCGTGGGCGATCGCGTCGAACAGATTCGGCGAGGTCGCGAGATAGATCGCGCGCACCCGGTCCAAGCCGTCCGCGATGGCCGCCCGAAGCTCCTCCCAGCCTTCGTCGTGGTCGGCGTCGACGGCGTGATAGTCCAGCCGGTCCAGAAATCGCCGAAGCTTGTCGCCCTCGCGTTCTTCAGCCGTGACATGGGCTTCGAGCGCCTCGCTCACCTCCTTCCTGAACTCGTCGCGGCTCAGCTGGCGGCGTGAGACGCCGATGATCCGGCTCGGGTCCGTGATCTGCCCGTCGCGGTCCCGGCGATAGAGGGAGGGAAACAGCTTCCGATAAGCGAGGTCGCCCGTCCCGCCGAACACCACGAGGTCGAAAGGATCGACGGCGAGGATGCGGCTCGTCATCTGATGTCCGCTCCCATGAGATGATTACTGCGGATGCGAGATGATAGCGCTGCGTCCGCGCTGTCAAACAAGCCCGCCGGGTTCACGAAGCCGGCTGAGGACCCCGCGCTCGCCGCCATGTGAAGCGCGGCGGCCGCTTGTCCAGGAAGGCGCGCGCGCCTTCGGCAAGGTCCTCGCCCGAGAATCCGCCGCGCCAGAGCGCCTCGAGCGCCGCGAGGTCAGGCTCCGGGTCGCCGAGAGCGTCCACGGTCCGCTTCGCGGCTGCGAGAGAATATCGGGAGTTGGCGGCGATCGCCGCGGCCAGTTCGTCGACTTCCGCCTCGAGGCGTTCGGGCCGGACGGCGCGGTCCACGAGGCCGATCGCGGCCGCCGTCTCCGCGTCGATGAGCCGCCCCGTGAAAAGCAGCTCCTTCGCGGCCGACGGCCCGACAGCCGTGACCAGCCGGCGGGTGCTGGCGACAGGGTACACGATGCCGAGCTTCGCCGGCGTGACGCCGAAGCGCGCGGTCGCCCCTGCGATCCGCATGTCGCAGGCGAGGGCGATCTGGCAGCCGCCGCCGACGCAAGCTCCGTCGATCAGCGCGATCGTCGGCTGCGGAATGCTGGCCACCGCCTCCTCGCCGTCCCGGACGGCGTCCGCGAACGCGTCCCGGCGCGCCTCGTCGGCTTCGGCGAGGGTGACGAACTCCCCGATGTCGGCGCCGGCGCTGAACGCGCCGCCTGCGCCGCGCACGACCACCACCGCGACTTCCGGATCCGCGGCGATCGCGGCCGCGACGTCCGTGAACGCGCGCCAGGCAGCCTCGTCGATCGCGTTCTTCTTGCCGGGGCGGTCGATCACGATCGAAGCGCGGCCCCCCTCGCGCCTGAGGATCAGAGAACCAAACCGTTCGTCGCTCATGATCCCTCCTGCGCCGTCCCCGGACGCAGAGGGACGAGCGCCTTAATTTGCTTTCACGCAAATAACACTTCGCCGGCAACCCGCTTGCCAGCGCCGCGCGCAACGATCAGCTTCTTCGTCAGCAGGGCGTCAAACCCACAAGCGAACGGAGCCGGTCATGACGAAAGTCCTCGTGCTTTACTATTCCACCTACGGCCACGTGGAGACGATGGCCGAAGCGGTAGCCGAGGGCGCCCGGCAGGCGGGCGCCGACGTCGCGGTCAAGCGCGTTCCGGAGACGGTCCCGCAGGAGATCGCCGAGAAGAGCCATTTCAAGCTCGACCAGAAGGCCCCGATCGCCACGGTCGAGGAGCTGCCCGAGTACGACGCGATCATCTTCGGCGCGCCGACCCGCTTCGGCACGGTGGCCTCGCAGATGCGCTCCTTCATCGACCAGACGGGCGGCCTGTGGTTCTCCGGCAAGCTCGTGGGCAAGGTCGGGTCGGTCTTCACCTCCACGGCCACGCAGCATGGCGGGCAGGAGAGCACGATCCTGAGCTTCATCCCCACGCTGCTCCACCACGGCATGGTGGTGGTCGGTCTGCCCTATTCCTTCGCAGGCCAGATGAACATGGATGAGATCACCGGCGGATCGCCCTATGGCGCGTCGACGCTGGCGAAGAGCGACGGGTCGCGCGCGCCGTCCGCGAACGAGCTCGACGGCGCCCGCTTCCAGGGGCGGCACGTCGCAGAGATCGCGGCCAAGCTGGCGCGCTGATCTCAGGCGTCGTCGCGCCAGCCATAGATCCAGTCGAGGCCGGCGAGCAGGGCGCTCGCCGGCGCGGCCGCTAACGCGAGGTTGCGCGCGCGGGCCGCGAGGCCGGACATGTGGTCGATCCCGATCTGGCGGCGGGAGCGCATCTGCAGCCGCGCGACGCGCATCAGCCGCGCTCTTTCATAGGCGGCGAGCGGATCGGGACCGTCCTGCGCGACCAGCCTCGCCAGCACGGCCGCGTCCTCGATCGCGAAGGCGGCGCCCTGGGCGAGAGAGGGCAGCGCGGCGTGCGCGGCGTCGCCGAGGAGCGCGATCCGGCCGCGATGCATGCGCGGATCGGGGGAGCGGTCGCGCAGCGGCCAACGGGTCCAGGTCCCGGCCGCGCCGGCCAGATCCCGGGCCGGCCGGGACCAGCCCGCCACCAGTTCCTCCGGCCTCGGCGTCTGGTCATCCCCGATCAACACAAGGTTCGCCTCGCGCCCCCCGCGCACCGGATAGACCACGAAGTGCGCGCCCGGGCCGAGGGCCACGGTCACCCTCGACAGCTCGAAAGCCGCCGGAACGGCCGCTGCGGGCAGCACCGTGCGCCACGCGGTCAGTCCGGTCGCGCGCGCCGCGAGGGGAAGTTTCACGGCGCGCCGGATGCTGGAGCCAAGCCCGTCCGCGCCCGCGACCCACGCGCCCTCGACCGCCTGAGGGCCGGAGGCCGTGGCGAGTTCGAGCGCGGCGCCCGAGGCGGTCTCCCGCGCTTCCTTCACCTCGGCGCCGAGCATGAGCGCGATCGCGGGCTCGGCCCGGGCTGCCTGCAGCAGGATCGTCTGGAGATCGGCGCGATGGATGACGCGGTACGGCGCGCCCCAGCGGCGTTCGGCCTCCGCGCCGAGCGGGAGAGCCTTCAGCAGCCGGCCGCCGGGCCCGTCCATGATCGCGACCGCCTGAGGCCGCGTTCCGGCAGCGTCGAGAGCAGGTCCAAGGCCCAGCGCGTCCAGAACCCGGCCGGCGTTGGGAGAAATCTGAACGCCCGCGCCGGTCTCTTCAAGGACAGGCGCCCGTTCGAACAGGCGGCAGGCGACGCCGCGGCGGGCGAGAGATAGGGCAAGGGTGAGCCCGCCGACGCCGGCTCCCGCGATCAGGGCGGGTCCGGTCGTCAGCGATCTCACGCCGGCGTGGGCGTGCGCCAGAGACAGCCGGCGGGATCGGTCTGGTCGGCGTGCAGGTCCGCGCGGAACCTGTAGAGCGTCGAGCAATAGGGGCAGATGATCTCGTCGTCCGAGCCCATGTCGAGAAAGACATGCGGGTGGTCGAACGGCGGTTTCGCGCCGATGCACATGAACTCGCGCGCGCCGATGGCGATCGTGGAGACGCCTGCGTCGTTGGCGAAGTGCGGCGTCGCGTGTTCGGCCATGGCGGCTTCCTCGAAAGTGACGTTCGTCGCCTTACGCATTTTGCCGGGCGCCGGCAAGACGCGGAACGTCCGCTGTCAGAACCCGAAGCAGCGAAGCGTCAGGAGATCGTCCAGGGTGGGCCTGTAGCCGAACACGACCAGGCTCCAGGCCGGGTAGGTCGCGGCCGTGAGCCCCGCGGCGAGCGCCGCCCAGGGCAGCGCGGCGCGCAGCCGAGACACTCCCGCTCCGGCGCTCATGCGGACTGCGTCCTTCTTCTGGCGGACCGCAGGAGCAGCCAGCCGCCGACCAGCATCGCGGCTCCCCACAGCAGGAAGCCCAGGTCCCAAAAGATCCACTGCGCGCGCGGCGCGAGTTCGTTGACGTGGTGCAGGCCAAGCAGCTGATGGTTGACCAGACCCTCGACCACGTTGAACGCTCCGAACCCGATCAGCATCGTGGCGACGAGATAGCGGTTGGACCAGTAGAGGTGGCGGCGATGCGCCGATCGCCAGAGGATGAACAGGCCGAGCACCACGAACACATAGGTGGCGCTGTGGAAGATGCCGTCCCACAGCGTGTTCAGCTCGAGGCTCTCGAGATCGCGGATCGGATACCAGCTGCTCAGCATGTGATGCCATTGCAGCACCTGATGCAGCACGATGCCGTCGAAGAAGCCGCCGAGACCGAGGCCGAACAGCACGCCGGCCGCAACGGGGAATCTCTTTTCCATCTGGTCCTCGTACCACCGGTTCCCCGCGCCCGGAACCGACCGCTCCGTGAAGGCTCACCCGACTTCCGCGCAGGACCCGGGATGATTAGGGTGCCGCCGCTGGCGTACCAGACGGAGTTCTCATGCCGACGTTCCAATCCGACGGACTCGAACTCGCCTACCGGGACGAGGGTGAGGGCGACCCGATCCTGCTCATCCACGGCTTTGCGTCGTCGCTCGACGTCAACTGGGTGGGCCCGGGCTGGTTCGAGACGCTGAAGCGCGACCGGCGGCGCGTGATCGCGATCGACAATCGCGGCCACGGCGCGAGCGAGAAGCTCTACGACCCGGCCTTCTACGGCGCGGACGTCATGGCTCAGGACGCCCTTGCGCTGCTGGACCACCTCAAGATCGAGCGCGCGGACGTGATGGGCTATTCCATGGGCGCCCGCATCACCGCCCTGACGGCGATCCAGCATCCTGAGCGCGTCCGTTCGGCGATCCTGGGCGGAATGGGCGAGGGGCTCCTGCGCGGCGCTCCCTCCGCCGACGCGATCGCCGAGGGCCTGGTCGCGCACTCCGAGGACGACATCGTCGATCCCATGGCGAAGATGTTCCGCCGCTTCGCGGAGGCGACGAAGTCCGACCGCCGCGCGCTCTCGGCCTGCATGCGGGCGCAGCGTTCGCTGGTCGACGCCGCCATGCTCGGGACCATCAAGGTCCCGGTCCTGGTCGCGGTCGGCACAGAGGACGACGTCGCCGGCGACCTCGACGCGCTGGTCAGGCTGATCCCCGGCGCGGAGGCGCTGCCGATCCCGCGACGCGACCACAACCGCGCGGTCGGCGACAAGGTCTACAAGGAGGGCGTGCTCGCCTTCCTCGCCAGGCGCCCTTGACCGACATGGCGGCGCGGCGCCTTTTCGGCGCCTGTGCGTTTACCCACATGTGGTAAGCCTGTGGGGCGACGGCGCCGCGGGCGGAGACCTTCAGCATGAGCAAACTGGCCCGGGCCGAGTCCCACAACCTCATGACGCTTGATCCGGTATGGGCGCGCATCCGCGCCGAGGCGGAGGACGTCATCCGCCGCGAGCCCGAACTCGGCGGCTTCATCATGAGCACCGTGCTCAACCATGAGCGGCTGGAGCAGGCGGTCGGCCACAGGGTGGCGGCGAGGCTCGATCATGTCGACGTGCCGCGTTCCCTGATCTGGCAGGCTTTCGAGGAGGCCACCCAGTCCGATCCGGAGATCGGACAGGCGATCCGCGCGGACCTCAACGCCGTCATAGAGCGTGATCCGGCGTGCCACCGGGCGATCGAGCCGCTGCTCCACTTCAAGGGCTTCCACGCGATCCAGGCGCATCGTCTGGCGCACTGGCTGTGGGGCGAGGGGCGGCGCGACTTCGCGCTCTACATCCAGAGCCGGGCCTCGAACATCTTCCAGGTCGACGTGCATCCCGCGGCGCCCTTCGGCCGTGGCGTGTTCATCGATCACGCCACCGGCGTGGTGATCGGCGAGACCGCGGTGGTGGAGGACAACGTCTCGCTGCTGCATGGCGTCACCCTCGGCGGCACCGGCAAGAGCGACCAGGACCGCCACCCCAAGATCCGGCGCGGCGTGCTGATCGGCGCGGGCGCCAGCATCCTCGGCAACATCGAGGTCGGCCACTGCTCGCGCGTCGCGGCCAACTCCGTGGTGCTGCGCGACGTTCCGCCGAACGTGACGGTGGCCGGCGTCCCGGCGCGGGTCGTCGGCGCATCGCCCTGCGCCGAGCCCGCGCGCGCGATGGACCAGGTGTTCTACGACGCAGGCCTCTGAGGCCCCTTCAGGCAATTGGCCTATCGGCCCCTTGCGGCGGCCGCGTCGTTCTTCCAAGCCTGACCGGCAGGGAGACGGCGCATGGCGGAACAGACCTCACGCAAACGCGCGGCGTCGCAGCAGGCGACGCTTGCGGAACGCCTGACCGCGGCGCCGCAGGCGGCGGACCGGGAGGCCGCGCACGAGCGGGTCAGCGAACTTCTTCAGGAGCCCAACGCCGCCGCGCTCGCCGAGATCGCCCGCGCGGCCCCGGCGCGCGCGATGCTCGAGGGGATCGCAGACGGCTCGTCGTTCCTCTGGGGGCTGATCGCCCGTGATCCCGAGCGCGCGGCGCGCCTGCTCCGCTGCGACCCCGACGAGCGGCTGGCCGAGCTGCTGGCGGAGCTGGACGAACTCTCCCGGGCCGAAGACCGCCGCCCGCTCGCCGGCGCCCTGCGCAGGGGGCGCGCGGAAGCGGCGCTGCTCGTGGGGTTCGCGGACCTCGGGGGAGCATGGGACGCCGCGCGCGTCACCGGAGCGCTGTCGTCGTTCGCAGACGCCGCCATCCGGGCCGCGACGCGCGCCGCCCTGCGGGACGCGCACGACGCCGGCAAGCTCGCGCTGCCGAACCCGGCCGACCCGGAAGTCGGCTCCGGCTTCTTCGTGCTCGGCATGGGCAAGCTCGGCGCCTCCGAGCTCAACTACTCCTCAGACGTCGATCTCATCGCGTTCTTCGATTCCGAGATCGCGCCCGTCGCCGAAGGCGAGGAGCGGACGCCCCTGTTCGTCCGGGTCACGCAGGCGATCGCCAAGCTTCTGCAGGAGCGCACCGCCGACGGCTATGTGGCGCGCGTGGATCTCCGGCTGCGTCCGGATCCGTCCTCGACGCCGGTGGCCATCTCCCGCGACGCCGCGCTCTCCTATTACGAAAGCGTCGGCCAGAACTGGGAGCGCGCCGCGATGATCAAGGCGCGCGTCGTGGCCGGCGACAGCGCGGCCGGGGACGCCTTTCTGAGCGAACTCGCGCCCTTCATCTGGCGTCGCTCGCTCGACCATGCGGCGATCTCGGACATCCACGCGATGAAGCGCCAGATCCACGCCCACAAGGGGCATGGCGAGATCGCGGTCGAAGGGCACAACCTCAAGCTCGGGCGCGGCGGCATCCGGGAGATCGAGTTCTTCGTCCAGACCCAGCAGCTCGTTGCCGGCGGCCGCGACCCCTCGCTTCGCACGCGCGGAACGGTCGAGACGCTGGGCGGCCTGGTCGAGGCCGGATGGATCGACGCCCAGGCGCGCGACGAACTCGCCGAGGCCTATGGGTTCCTGCGCGGCCTCGAGCACCGCATCCAGATGGTGGCCGACGAACAGACCCATTCGCTGCCCGAGGAACCGGAAGCGCTCGATCGCTTCGCGCGCTTCGCCGGCTACGACGGCCGCGAGCCCTTCGCGAAGGCGCTGACGGCCCGGCTGAAGCTCGTGCAGCGGCACTACGCGCGCCTGTTCGAGGATGCGCCCACGCTGTCCGCCAACATCGGCAGCCTGGTGTTCACCGGCGAGGACGACGACCCCGACACGCTGGCGACGCTTTCGTCGCTCGGCTACGCGGAGCCGAGCTCGCTGTCGCGCACGATCCGCGGATGGCATCGCGGCCGCTACGCCTCCATGCGGACCGCGAAGGCGCGCGAACTCCTGACGGAGCTCGTTCCCCTGCTGCTCGACGCCTTCGCGAAGTCCGACCGGCCCGACGCCGTGGTCAACGGCTTCGACCGGATGCTGGAGCAGACCTCCTCCGGGGTCGGGCTCCTCTCATTGATCCGCGCCAATCCGGAGGTTCTGGAACTGCTCTGCGGGGTGCTGGGCGCCGCGCCGCGGCTGGCGGAGATCCTGGCGCGTCGTCCGCGGGTTCTCGACGCTTTGCTCGACCCGGCCTTCTTCGGGCACCTGCCCACGCGGGACGAACTCGATGGGCGGATCCAGCAGGCGCTTTCGGAGGCGCGGTCCTACGAGGACGCGCTCGATCGCGCGCGCATCGTCGGACAGGAGCTCAAGACGCTGGTCGCGCTGCGGGTGGCGGCGGGCGCGGCGACGGCCGAACAGGCGGGGCCCGCCTTCGCGCTGATCGCCGACGGACTCGTGGAGGCCGTGTTCCGGCTCGTGGAGGAGGAGCTGGCGGCGGCTCACGGACGCATCGAGGGCGGGGCGGCGGCCGTCGTCGCGCTTGGCAAGCTTGGCGGGCAGGAGATGACGGCGGCCTCCGACCTCGACCTCATCCTGCTCTACGAGCACCCCGACGACGCCGGAGATAGCGACGGGCCGCGGCCGCTCGCCCCAAGCCAGTATTATGCGCGGCTGACGCAGCGGCTGGTCGCGGCGCTCTCCGCGCCGACCGCGGAGGGCGTGCTCTATGAGGTCGACTTCCGGCTGCGGCCTTCCGGCCGCTCAGGCCCGCTCGCGACACGCCTCAAGGCGTTCAGAATGTATCAGGCCGACGAGGCCGAGACCTGGGAACACATGGCGCTGTCGCGCGCCCGCGTGGTGGCCGGCCCCAAGCCGTTCCGGAGGCAGGTCGGCCGAGCGATCGGCCAGGTGCTCCACACGCCGAGGGACGCCGCCAGGATCGCGAGCGACGTCGCCGAGATGAGGGCGCTGCTCGATCGCGAGAAAGGCGACGGCGGCCCCTGGAACCTGAAGCATGCGCCGGGCGGCCTCGTCGACATCGAGTTCGCGGCGCAGGCGCTGCAGCTCGTCCACGCGGCGACGCATCCGCAAATCCTCTCGACCGCGACCGTGCCGGCGCTGGACCATGCGAGAGAGGCCGGGCTGCTCGACGACGAGACGTGGCGGACGTTCCGGGCGGGCGCGCGCCTCCAGCAGGACCTCACGCAGGCGCTGAGGCTGGCGACCGAAAAGCCGTTCGATCCGGACGAGGCGGGGGAGGGCCTGAAACGGCTTCTCGCGCGCACCGCGGAGACGCCGGATTTCGCGGTTCTGACCGCGACGCTGGAGGGACTTCAGAAGGAGGTCCGGGCGGCGTTCGAACGGGTGCTGGCGGGGCTTCGCTAGCGGCCGGCCTCAGGCGATCCGCTCCTCGCGGATCTCCTCGTCCGCGCGCAGCGGCAGGCGCACCAGAACGACCGTGCCGACGCCCACCGTGGAGCGGATGCGCATCGAGCCGCCATGCAGCTCGGTCAGCGACTTCGCGATCGCGAGCCCGAGGCCGGAGCCCTTGTGGCTCTTCGAGAACTGGTTCTCGACCTGCTCGAACGGGCGGCCGAGCTTGTCGATCGCGTCCTTCGGGATGCCGATGCCGGTGTCCTCGATATAGAGGTTCATGGCCCCGCCCACGGCCCGGGTGCGGATGGTGACGCGGCCGCCCGCCGGCGTGAACTTCACGGCGTTCGAGAGCAGGTTCAGGAGGATCTGCTTGAGCGCCCGGCGGTCGACCTCGACGGTGGCGCCGCAGGCGGCCTCGGCCCGCACCGCGATCGACTTCTCCTCCGCGCGCGGGCTGATCACGCGCATCGCGTCGAGCACCACCTTGTCGATGTCGAGCGTCTCGCGGGCGAGCCGGAACCGGCCGGCCTCGATCTTCGCCATGTCGAGCACGTCGTTGATGACGTCGAGCAGGTAGACGCCGCTCTCCCGGATGTCGCGCAGATACTCGTAATATTTCTCGGAGCCGAGGGGCCCGAACAGGCCAGACTCCATGATTTCGGAGAAGCCGAGGATCGCGTTGAGCGGCGTGCGGAGCTCGTGGCTGATGTTCGCGAGGAATTCGGACTTCGCCTGGCTGGCGAACTCCGCCTGGCTCTTCTGCTCCGCGTATTTCTCGGCGAGGTCGGCGAGCTGCTGGGCCTGGATCTCGAGCGTCTGTCGGGACTTCCGAAGATCCGCGACATTCGCCATCAGGGCCTTCTCGCTGTCCATCAGGCGCTCTTCCTGACGCTTCAGCGAGGTGATGTCGGTGCCGACCGAGACGAAGCCGCCATCCTTGGTGCGGCGCTCGTTGATGCGCAGCCAGCGGCCGTCCTCGATCTGGGCCTCGTAGGACCGCGCGCCGTCCTCCACCCGACCGTCGGGCCTGACCGAATTGACGATCACCGGCTGCCGTCCCGCGGCGATGATCTCGTCCCTCAGGGTTCCCGGCCGCACCGCCTCGTCCTTGAGCTCGTAGAGCTGCTGGAACTTCGAGTTGCAGGTGACGAGCCGGTTGGAGGCGTCCCACAGCACGAAGGCTTCCGAGATCGTCTCGATCGCGTCGCGCAGCCTCATGTCCGCGGTGGCGGTTCGTTCCGCCAGGGTGCGGTGCTCGGTGACGTCGACGCAGATGCCGATCAGCCGGACGCCGTCCTCCGCCTTGCCCTGCACCACCTCGGCGCGCGCGCGCAGCCATTTCCACTGGTCGCGCGCGTCCCGCACCCGGAAGACGCGGTCGATGGTGGAGGTGCGGCCCGAGGCCACCTCGTCCGCGAGCGCGTAGAGGTCGATGTCGTCCGCGTGCACCAGCGAGTTGAACTCGCCGAACGACACCAGCTGCTCGCGCGGCGGATGGCCGAGAAGCTCGAACAGCGAGCGTGACCAGAAGATGCGGCCGCGCGCGATGTCCCAGTCGAACAGCCCGCAATGGCCGCGCGACAGGGCGGTTTCGATGCGGTGCTGGACCCGGTCGTACACATCGTCGGTGCGGCGGGCGCGCGCGGCCTGCCACTGGAAGGCGAGCCCGAGCAGCGCCAGCACGAAACCCGTCGACGCATAGAGCGTGACGGACGAGCGCGCGCTCGCCCGCCACGGCGCGAGCGCGTCGTCGACGTTCTGCACAAGGGCGATCTGGCCGGGGCGGCCGGAGGGAATGTTGCGCACCGTGGCGAGGGCCGCCGCGCCGTCGGGCAGCGTCAGGATCATGACGCCGGCGCGCTCGCCGAAGGTGGTCAGCGGCTGCGCCGCGCCGAGCAGCGTCACGAGATCGGCGGGCGGCTGTCCTTCGGGCGCGCCGACCGACGCGACGATCCTGCCGGTGTCGTCGGCGACGTAGAGCCGCCGGCCGTGGTCGAGCGCGTTGCCCGGCAGGCTGGCGACGAAGGCGTCCCGGAGCGCCGCGTCGCTCAAGGCGTCGAGCTTCGGCATCTGCAGCGCGGCCATCGCGGCCAGGGCGGACATGTCATCGGAGGCCGTACGGAGCGCGAGCCGCCGCGCGTCGAGCGCCTGGAGGACCGCGCCGCCTCCGAAGACCAGCAGGAACACGACGATCAGGATCGGGACGCTGCGTCGCAGGACGGGCTCGAGCGGCGCGAGATCGAGCCGCGGCAGCTTAAGCCATCCTTTTGCGATCTGCCGTGCGCCGCGGCGCAATGGCATTCCCGCTACGGTGGCGCGCGCCATCGCAGTGTCCTTCCCGAACAATACTAATGAAAGTCGATTCGGGAACCCCCACGCGTCGAATCGACTTAGCTATTAGAATCAATTCGGTAGCGTGCTGTCCAGTGCGAATTAATCCCTTGTTAAATACTTCTCGCCGCGTGGCGAAAAGCTGAGTCAAAAGAATCGGTTGCCGCGTGATCAGGCCGCGAGCGCGCGCCGGACGATGTCGCCCACGTCCGCCGACAGCCTGGGCAGGGCGGCGAGCCGCTGAAGCGCCGATTCCGCGAGCCGGCGGCGCTGCGGTTCGAGCGACCGCCAGGTGCGGAAGGCGCCGAGCAGGCGCGCCGCGACCTGCGGGTTCGTGGCGTCGAGCTCGGTCACCACATCGGCGAGGAAGCCGTAGCCCCGGCCGTCCGCCTTGTTGAACTGGGTCGGGTTGCCGGAGGCGAACGCCCCGATCAGCGAGCGCACCCGGTTCGGGTTCTTCATGTCGAAGAGCGGGGAGGCCATCAGCGACTGGACGCGGTCGAGCGTGTCCGGCAGCGGCGCCGACGCCTGGATCAGGAACCATTTGTCGATCAGCAGCGGGTCCGTCCCGTAGCGCTGCGCGAAGTCCTCGAGCGCTTCCTCGCGTTCGGCCGTCGCGTGGAGCGACAGGACCTGGAGGGCCATGACGCGGTCCGTCATGTTGGAGGCGGTCTTGTAGAGGTCGAAGGCGCGCTCGACGCCGCTTCGCTCGCCGCCCGCGGCGAGCAGATCGAGCGCGGCGATCTTGAGCGCGCGACGGCCCGCGGCGGCCGCGTCGGGCGAGTATGGCCCCCGCTCGGCCAGTCGGTCGAACGCCGCGGCGAGGGGCTCGGCGAGGCGCTGCCGGAGGCTCGCCTTGAGATAGGAGCGCGCCGAGTGGATCGCGTCGGGATCGACGTCCTCGCCGATCTCGCGCGCGACGTCGCCTTCGCTCGGCAGCGCGGCGATCTGGGCGGCATAGGCGCAGTCCGTCTCGGCGGGGTCGAACGCCCGGCCGATGGCCTCGGCCAGGCGCGGCTCCTCCGTGGGCTCACGGCCTTCCCGAAGCGCGGCGACGCCCGCGACCAGCCCGCGGAGCGCGACCGTCTGAACAGCCTGCCAGCGATTGAAGGGGTCGCTGTCCTTCCGCGCCAGGAACAGGAGATCCTCGACGGTCTGGTCGGAGCGGAGCTTCACGGGCGCCGAGAAATTGCGGAACAGCGACGGGACAGGCCGGCGCTCGACGTTCTCGAACACGATGCGCGTGTTCTCCGCGGTCAGCGCGATCACCGGCCCGGCGTGCGCGCCCCCCACCACGAGCGGGATGTCCGAGCCGTCCTCGTCCACCAGCCCCAGCGCCAGCGGGATCACCATGGCCTGCTTGAACTGCTGCCCCGGGGTGGGCGGCGTCTTCTGCGTGGCGTCGATCGTGAAGGTCTTGCGATCCGGATCGTAGGCGGTGCGGATGTCCACCTCCGGCGTCCCCGCCTGATCGTACCAGCGCAGGAACTGGCTCATGTCGTGGCCGGAGACCTCGGCGAAGCAGGCGATGAACTGCTCGATCGTGCAGGCCTGACCGTCGTGACGGTCGAAGTAGAGGTCCATGCCCGCCCGGAACGCCTCGGGACCGATCAGGGTCTTGAGCATGCGGATCACCTCCGCGCCCTTCTCGTAGACCGTCGGCGTGTAGAAGTTGTTGATCTCGTGGTAGATTTGCGGCCGCACGGGGTGGGCGAGGGGACCCGCATCCTCGGCGAACTGGACGGAGCGCAGACCGCGCACGTCCGAGATGCGCTTCACGGGCCGGGACCGCATGTCGGAGGTGAACTCCTGGTCGCGGAACACCGTCAGCCCTTCCTTCAGGCAGAGCTGGAACCAGTCGCGGCAGGTGATGCGGTTGCCCGTCCAGTTGTGGAAGTATTCGTGGGCGATGATCGCCTCGATGTTGGCGTAGTCGCCGTCCGTCGCGGTCTCCGGGCTGGCCAGGACGTACTTGTCGTTGAAGACGTTCAGTCCCTTGTTCTCCATGGCGCCCATGTTGAAGTAGGACACCGCCACGACCATGAAGACGTCGAGGTCGTACTCGCGGCCGAAAGTCTCCTCGTCCCAGCGCATGGAGGCCTTGATCGACTCCATGGCGTGATGGGCGCGGTCTTCCTTGCCGTGTTCGACGAACACCTTGAGCGCCACCCGCCGCCCGCTCATCGTGACGAACGCGTCCTCGACGACGCCGAGGTCGCCGGCCACGAGCGCGAACAGGTAGGAGGGCTTCGGGTGCGGGTCGTGCCACACCGCGAAGTGCCGGCCGTCGCCAGCCGGGCCCGTCTCCACCAGATTGCCGTTGGAGAGCAGGATCGGGGTCTCGGCCTCCGGTCCCTCGATGCGCGTCGTATAGACGGCGAGAACGTCCGGCCGGTCGAGGAAGTAGGTGATGCGACGGAAGCCCTCGGCCTCGCATTGCGTGCAGTAGGCGCCGTTCGAACGGTAGAGGCCCATCAGGCGGGTGTTCGCCGACGGGTCGACGAGCGTCGTGAGCGTCAGCTCGAACGGCCCGCGGGGCGGATTCGGCAGCGTCAGCGAGGAGGGCGTCACGTCGAGGTCGTCGACCCTGAGCGGAGCGCCGTCGATCTCGGCGGAGACCAGATTGAGGTCTTCGCCGTCGAGCTTGAGCGCGGCGTTCTCGGGACCGAGCGGGTTCGGGCGGATCGCGAGCCGCGCGGTCACGCGGGTCGCTTCCGGGTCGAGACTCACGTCGAGATGCACGGCGTCGATCAGGAAGTCCGAAGGCCGGTATTCGGCGAGTCGGACGGGGCGGGGATCCTCGGCGCGCATCGGCTTGCTCCGGTGGGGCATCAGCGTTGGCCCGGTTTAGGCTCCCGTCGCGCCGTGGCGCAAGGCGGACGCGCCGATGGCGCGCCTCTCACCTCAACGGCCAGACGAGCATGAGCATGGGAACCGCCACCAGCACGACGAGCAGCGACAGCGGCGCTCCGAGCCGCGCGTAGTCCCCGTAGCGGTAGCCGCCGGGGCCCATCACCAGCGTGTTGCACTGATGGCCGATCGGGGTGAGGAAATCGCAGCCCGCGCCGATCGCGACGGCCATCAGGAAGGCGTCCGGCCTGAAGCCGAGCTGGGTGGCGAACTGCGCCGCGATCGGCGCCATCACGAGAACGGTCGCTGCGTTGTTGAGGAACGGCGTGACCGCCATGGCCGCGACGAGGATCAGCGCGAGAGCGCCGTAGGGCGGCAGCGCCGCGGCGGCATGCGAAAGCCAGCCCGCCACGAGGTCCGCCGCGCCGGTCGTTCGTACGGAGTCGCTCACCGGGATGAGCGCCGCCAGCATCACGAGGATCGGGGCGTCGAGGCTCCGATAGGCGTCGCGCGCCGGCAATGAGCCCGTCGCCACCATCAGCGCGGCCGCGGTGAAGAAGGCCACAGGCACGGTGGTCAGGCTGAGGGTGGTGGCCAGCATCGCGCCGGCGAGGATCAGGACCGGAAGCAGGCCCCGCCTCGATATGCCGAGATGCAGCTCGCGCTCCGCCAGAGGCAGGCAATCCCACTCGCGCAGCAACTCCGCCAGCCTGGTCCGGTCGCCCCGCAGCAGGATCACGTCGCCGGCCGCCAGCGTGATCTCGTGCAGCCGCTCGGTGAAGCGCTTGTCGCGCCGGCTCACCGCGAGCAGATCGACCCCTGTCCGGTGGAACAGCGAGAGGCGCTCGGCCGACGCGCCGACGAAGGAGGAGCGGGGCCCGATGATGGCTTCGACAGATCCGATGTCGGTCTCCGGCTCTCCGGCGCGCGCGCTCGCGAGCTTCAGCTTGCCGCGCGCCACGATCCGATCGAGCGCCGCCGGGTCGCCCTCGATCAGAAGCGCGTCGCCCTCGAGCAGCTTCGCGTCCGGCATCGGCGTCCGGCGGCGCCCGCGCGCGTCGACGATCGAGGTGACCATGGCGTCCCCGGACGCCAGAGCGGCGAGGTCGCGGACGGTCTTGGCGACCGCGGTGGTCTCTTCGGTGACCCTGGCTTCGGTGACGTAGTTCTTGATCTCGATCGCCTCTTCGACGTCCGCCCCCGCGCGGTCGCGGTTCGGCAGCAGCCGGTACGCGAATGCGAGGAAACACACGCCTACGACCGCGAGCGTGAGCCCGACCGGCGTGAAGTCGAACATGGTGAAGGGCGTCCCGGTCATCTCGCCGCGAACGCGGGAGACGATGACGTTCGGCGAGGTGCCGATCTGGGTCATCAGCCCGCCGAGCAGCGAGCCGAACGCCATAGGCATCAGAAAGAGCGACGCCGACACGCCGGAGCGCCGCGCCATCTGGATCGCGATCGGCATCATGATCGCGAGCGCGCCCACATTCTTCACGAAGGCGGAAAGAACGGTGACCACGCCGACGAGCAGAAGAAGCTGCGCCCGCGTCGAGCTGATGTTGGGCGCGAAGCGCTGCACCGCGGCCGCCATCAGGCCGGACCGGGATATCGCGGCGCTCACCACGAGCGCGCTGCCGACGATGATGACGATGTCGTCCGAGAAGCCCGAGAACGCGTCGGCGGGCTTCACCACGCCGGCCAGGAGGGCGGCAAGAAGCGCCCCGACCGCCACCACGTCATAGCGGAAGCGGCCCCACACGAAGGCGGCCATCATCAGCCCGATGATGGCGAAGGACAGACCCTGAGGAAGCGTCATGGGCGCCCGCGACGCCTCCCCGAGGGACACGCGGCGGCGGCGGTGGGCGGTAGCAGGCGGGGGCGCTTCATCCGCCGCCAGATAGCGCCGCCCGGGCCGGCGGCGATGCGCCGCCGCCGGCTATTTGCGCCTCAGCCCAGAGCGCGCTCGAGGACCCGCGCGAGCCTGGCGGAGAAGTCCTGCGGGTCCGCCGGCCGCTCCCCGTCGAGGATCCGGGCTTCGTCGAGCAGCAGCGCGACCGCGTCGCCGCGCAGCGCCTCGTCGTCCTTCGCCGCCAGCGCCTTGATCAGCCCGTGGGCCGGGTTGATCTCCAGGATCGGCTTGGCGGCCGCGCCCGCGCGGCCTGCGCTCGCGAGGATCTTCTCGAGCTGCCTGTCCGGCCCGTGGTCCGGCGCCACCAGACAGACCGGGCTCTCGGTCAGACGGTCGGACGCGCGCACGTCGGCGACCTGATCGCCGAGCGCCGTCTTGGCGAAGGCGATGAATTCCGCCACCGAGGGCGGCGTCTCGGGCGCCGCCTCCTCGGCGGCGTCGAGCTTGCTGATCAGCGCGAGGTCGGCGTTCCCCTGCGTGACGGACTTGAAGGGCTTGCCCTCGAAGCCGTCCAGCGTGGTGACCCAGAAGCTGTCGACGGGGTCGGAAAGCAGCAGCACCTCGACGCCGCGCGCGCGGAAGCCCTCGAGGTGGGGCGACGCCCGCAGCCGCTCCCGCTCCCCGCCGGCGAGATAGTAGATCGCGGTCTGGTTCTCCTTGAGGTCGGCGACGTACTCCTTGAGCGAGCGCCAGCCCTCGCCCGAGGCCGTGGTGCGGAAGCGCGACAGCGCCAGCAGCTGCGCCCGGCGCTCATAGTCCTCGTAGAGGCCTTCCTTGATCACGGGCCCGAACGCCGACCAGATCGTCTCGAAGGTGGCGGCGTCGGTCTCGGCCAGCTTCTCGATGTCGCCCAGCACGCGGTTCGTCAGGCCCTTGCGGATGGCGCCGAGGATCGGGCTCTCCTGGATCATCTCGCGAGAGACGTTGAGCGGCAGGTCGGCGCTGTCGACCAGGCCGCGCACGAAGCGCAGGTAGCGCGGCAGAAGCTCGGCGTCGTCGGTGATGAAGACCCGGCGGACATAGAGCTTCATGCGGCCCTTGCGGTCCGGATCGAACAGGTCGAAGGGCTGGCTCGACGGCACGAAGGCGAGCGCGGTGTATTCGTGCCGGCCCTCGGCGCGGTAGTGCACCGTCATCGCCGGCTCGTCGAAAGCCCCGCCGAGGCCGCGGTAGAACTCGGCGTAGTCCTCCTTCGTGAGCTCCGACTTGGGCCGGGTCCAGAGCGCCGCGCCGTCGGTAAGCTCGACCGCCTCGGCGCCCGGTTTCTCGACCAGCCAGATCGGCACCGGCACATGGCCGGATTGAGCCTTGATGGTGCTTTCGAGCGTCCAGCGCTCCGCGTACTGGGCCGCGTCCTCGAGCAGATGCAGGATGACGCGCGTCCCGCGCGCGGGGGCCTCCTCCAGGCTCGCGGGCGCCACGGAGAACGTCCCCTTGCCGTCGGAAACCCAGCTCGCGGCCTCGTCGGCCCCCGCGCGGCGGGAGACCACCTCGACGCGGTCCGCGACCATGAAGGCGGAGTAGAAGCCGACGCCGAACTGGCCGATCAGCTGGGCGCCTTCCTTCTGCTGCGCGGCCTCGATGCGCTCCACGAAGGCCTTCGTGCCGGAGCGGGCGATGGTGCCGAGCGCCTCGACCATCTCGTCGCGACTCATGCCCACGCCGTTGTCCTCCACGACGAGGCGGCGCGCTTCCGGGTCGGCCAGCACCGTTATGCGAGGCTGCGGGTCGTCGCCCAGCAGCGAGGGCGTCTCGATCGCCTCGAAGCGCAGCTTCTCGCAGGCGTCGGCGGCGTTGGAGATCAGCTCGCGGAGGAAGACGTCCTTGTCCGAATAGACGGAGTGCACCATCAGGTGCAGCAGCTTGGCGACGTCGGCCTCGAAAGCCCGGCTTTCCGGCTGAATCGGTTGCGTCTCGGCGTCGACGGTCACGGCGTATGCTCCCCTGGCGGAATTTTCGGCGTCGAAATGGCCGGCGCGGTTTCGGAGTTCAAGAGCCTTGGCCCTCGCGACAGGAGGCGGCGCATTGCGCGGGCCGCGGCCTCTCGATGTGATGGTATTCCGTCACTGCGGAACAAGCAGCCGTCGATCTCGTTGCTCTGCTGAAGCAGGAGGGGTGGATGGCCAACGTTCAGTACGAGATCGTCGAACATAATGACGGCTGGGCCTACAAGCTCGGCGACGTGTTCTCGGAGACGTTCCCGAGCCGCGAGGCGGCCCACGCCGCCGCCGAGCGGGCGGCGGGCGAGCAACGCGTCCCCGGCGACGCCACCGACATCGAGTATGAGGACGAGAACGGGCGGTGGCGGGTCGAGCACGCCTCGGCCGACGATCGCCCGAGCACGACCGTCAAGGACTGACGGACCGCAAGCCCGTGGAGCAGACGCCCGGTCCGGACTGCATCATCGTCGGCGGCGGGCCCGCCGGGCTGATCGCCGCGACCTATCTGGCGCGGTTCCGCCGGCGCGCGGTCGTGATCGATGACGGCCGGAGCCGGGCCCGCTGGATCCCGGTCAGTCACAACATGCCGGCTTTCCCGCAGGGCGTGTCCGGGCGCGACCTGCTGAAACGGCTGCGCGAGCAGGCCGAACGCTACGGCGCCGTGCTGCGCCAGGGGCGCGTCGATCAGCTCAGCCGCGCGGACGGCGGCGGCTTTCGCGCGGTCGGCGAAGGGTTCGAATTGACGGCGCCCGCCGTCATTCTCGCCGCCGGCGTGAAGGACCACGTGCTCGATCGTCCCGGCGTCGAGCAGGCCATCGAGGACGGCGTGATCAGGCTTTGCCCGGTGTGCGACGGCTTCGAGGCGACCGACCGGAACGTCGGCGTGTTCGGGCCGCTCGACCGCGCCCTCGCCGAAGCCGATTTCCTCACCACCTTCACGGACCGGGTCACGGTCATCCCGGATCGGGCGGCGCCGGCCGGGATCACGCCGTCCGCCGGGATTGCAGTGGCGAGCGCGCCGCTGCGGGATCTCGAGCTTGGCGCTGGCTGCGTCGCCGCGCTCGCGGACGGCGCGCGGCTGACGTTCGAGATGCTCTATTTCGCGATGGGCAACGAGCCCCAGTCGAAGCTCGCGGCAGCCCTCGGAGCGGCCTGCACCGACGTCGGCTGCATCGAGACCGACGCCCATCAGCAAACCACCACGCCGGGGCTTTACGCCGTCGGGGACGTGGTCGACGAGCTCAACCAGATTTCGGTGGCGGCGGGCCATGCGGCTCTGGCCGCGACCGACATCCACAATCAGCTGAGGAAGGGCTCCTTGGGGTCGCTCTGAAGCGGCTCCGGCGCCAGCGCGCTGCGGCGGCGAAGCGCGCGGTCCTGCGTCTCCGCGATCGATTTACCCGTGTGGGCGGAGCGGTTCACGACCTGAAGATTGGGCGCGCCCCAGAAGGCGAGCAGCTCGGGCCAGGGCAGATCGCGCCGGTCGCGCCAGACCTCGAACAACGGCACACGGTGATCGACCTCCGCGGTCCTGAGAAGTCGCTTCTGGGTGATCGCGCAGCGGTGGCCCTGAACCCTCGCCAGCAGGCGGCGGTGGTCGCTCGGCGCGTTCCAGAGCTTCCACGCGACGACGCAGCAGGCGTGCCAGGCCGCCCGCTGGTTGGTGGCGCCGGCGCCCCACAGATCGCGATGCCAGCCGAGGCGAAAAACCGCCTGTCCGCAGACGACGCAGCGGCCCGGCCGGGCCTCGGCCTTGACGAGCCGGTGGGGGAGGGGCGGGACGCGCAGCCGCCGGGGATCCTCGCCCGCGAACGTCCAGCGCCAGCCGTCCGGCGCGCCGCTCCGCTGCGCCAGGGCGCGCGCCAGGCGATCGGCGCGCAAGGGATGCGCGCGCCAGAACCCGTCGACCGCCGCGCGGGGCGTTCTCGGCGTCCAGCGCGCCGCCAGCGCCTGGGCGAGCACGGCGTTCGGGAGCGCAGCGCGCGGCGCGTGCAGCGCCGCCACGGCGCGTTCGTTCCACGCCGCCCGGCGTTCCTCGAGTCTCATCACGCCCCCGCTCATCGCGGGCGGAGAGTCGCCCGGACGAGGTTACCGAATCCTGACCGGCGCCTTCGGGAGGAACCGGATCCGCCGAACAAAAGCTGATGCCCGAGGCGGCCGTTCTGGACAAGGCGACCCGCGCGGACCATACCGTTGGCGCGGAACCATCGAGGCCAGTCGACCCATGTCGCTGATGAGCGTCCTGACCGACATCTTCACCTGGTGGAACAAGGCCACCATGGGCACGCGCTTCGCGTTGTCCCGGGGCGGCGAGTTCGTCGGCGAGGATGAATTCGGCAACCGCTATTACCGCCTGCCGAACGACCCCAAGAAGAACGCGGCCTTCGGCAGCGAGCGCCGCTGGGTGGTCTATTCGGGCTATGCGGAGGCCTCCGCGATCCCGCCCGGCTGGCACGGCTGGATCCATCACACGGTGAGCGCGCCGCCCGCGAATGAGAACTACGTCCCGCGCGAGTGGGAGAAGCGTCACCGCGACAACAAGACCGGCACCGTCGAGGCCTATCGTCCGCAGGGTTCCGCGTTCTCGACCCGCAAGCGTCCCGCCGCGACCGGCGACTACAAGGCCTGGTCGCCCGAGGACTGACGCCCGCCTTAGCGCTTCATTCGACGTATCTTCCGGCGTCGACCCCCGCTGCCCCCGATCGCCGCGAGAGTTCCTGTCCCGTGCCCGCACGTCGCGTTACGATCGCACTGCCGCTCATTCTTCTGTGGGGCCCGGCGCTCGCCCAGAATCCGGGCGCGTCGACGCTGGACACCCCGCCGAAGGCCGCGCGTCCCGAGATCGTCGCGCCCACGCCACGCAACTCGAACCCGGTCGCGGTGTTCAACGGGCTGGACAAGATCACCGGCCGCATCACCGAGTTCGACGCGCCGATCGACAGGACGGCGACCTTCGGCGCGCTGAAGGTCACGCCGCATGTCTGCTACACCCGGCCGCCGACCGAGGCGCCGAACACGACATCCTATGTCGATGTCGAAGAAATCACGCTGAGCAATGAGCGGCGGAAGATCTTCTCGGGCTGGATGTTCGCCTCGAGCCCGGGGCTGTCCGGCGTCGAGCATCCGATCTACGACGTGTGGCTGGTCGACTGCAAAGGCGGCGCCCGGCCGGAGGCGCCGCAGGGGCCCACGCTCGGCGAGTAGGCGCGGATCGCCTGGATCCGCTCAGCCTTCCACGTCTCCCGGCACGTTCGCCCCATAGGGCGGCCGCGGAATCTCCATATGCGCGGTGCGCAACGCGCGCGACCAGCGCTCGCGCAGGTCGACGAAATAGCGGTCGTTGGGCTCGATCCTGAAGTCGAGCTCCGGGACCAGCGCGTCCTTCCTGAGCACCAGAACGTCGATCGGCGGCCCGACCCCGAGATTCGACCGCATCGTGGAGTCCATCGAGATCAAGCCGATCTTCAGGGCGTCGTAGAGGTCGGTCTCGTAGGTGACCGCGCGGTCGAGGATCGGCTTGCCATATTTGTGCTCGCCGATCTGGAAGTAGGGCGTGTCGGGGGTCACCTCGATGAAGTTGCCCGCCGCATAGATCATGAAGAGCCGGACGCGGCCGCCCGCGACCTGGCCGCCGAACAGCAACTGCACGTCGAACCGCGCCGTCATCTGCTCGAGGCTCGCGCCGTCGACCCGCCAGACCTCGCGCACGGCTCGCCCGACGAGCTGCGCGGCCTTGAACATGGTCGGCTGGCTTTCGAGCGTTTCAAGCTCGCCCGTCTCCGGGTTCTCCACGCCCTCGGCGAGCAGCGAAATCACCGACTGGCTGACAGAGAGATTGCCGGACGTGGCGATGGCGAGCGTGCGCCGCCCGGGCTCCGAGACGATCTTGAGCTTGCGGAAAACGGCGATGTTGTCGATCCCCGCATTGGTGCGGGTATCGGCGATCATGACCAGTCCATCTCGGACCAGAATACCAACGCAATAGGTCATTTACGCGTCCCGCCCACAGAAGCCGCCGACGCTATCAAGACTCACGCCGACGCGCCAACGCGCGATGCCGCGCTGCATCGAATTGGGGCGCCAGTTGGACGCTCACGAACGGCGATAACTGCGAGAGGCTCGTGCGTCCTGAACCAGAACGCTCATCGTCATCGTCTCTCCCGATCCGCCGTAGCGGGAGCCGCGCACCGGCGCGGCGCCGAGGCAATCGAGCCCGATCGCGACCCTGACATGCGATTCGGTCGGACAGACGCCTTCTGTCGGATCGAAGCCGACCCAGCCCAGGTCGGGCACATAGGCCTCGGCCCAGGCGTGCGGCGAATCCTGCGGTTCGCCCCCCTCGCGACGGACGTAGCCGCTGACGCAGCGGGCAGGGATCTGCAGACCGCGCGCGGCGGTGAGGAAGACATGGGTGAGGTCCTGCGCCGTGCCGCGCTTCACGCGGAAAGCCTCGGCGGCCGTGGTCGCCCCGTCCGGCTGGCCCGGCGCGAACTCCATCTCGGAATGCAGGCGATCGAGCAGCCCGTGCAGCGCGGCGAGCTCGCCGCCGCCGGCGCTGGAGCCGACCTCCTCGGCGAAGGCTGAAATCTCGTGATCATGGGCGGTGAGCGGCGTCTCGCGCAGATAGAGCGCGGGGGGGAAGCGCTCGGCGGCGCGATTGACGACGCCCGCGGCGTCCTGCGTGTCGACTTCGCCCTCGACCAGGACCGTGATCTCGTCCAGCGGGCCGTCGGCCGCGAAAACGTGGGCCTGGTTGCCGAACGCGTCCTCCGCGGCCCGCAGGCGGCAGTTGCGGTCGACGTCGAGGCGCCAGCGCACGACGTGCTGGCCGTCATGGCCGCGGGGCCACAGCCGCAACGTCTGGATGACGGACGCGGCTGGCGTCTCGAAGCGATAGGTCGTCTCGTGGCGGATGGTCAGGCGCATGGGTTACGCGAGATACTGCTCGTGGACCGCGGCGCCCAGTCGATTGTTGTCGGCGATGAAGTCGGTGATGAACTCGTGCAGTCCCCTCTGGAAGACGTCGCGGATGTCGGCGTTCTCGAGCCGGGCGCGACAGCTTCGCGCGAGCCGCTGCGCCGGCCCCTGCCTGCCATAGGCGCGCGCCAGCTGGTCGAGGTGGCGGACGAGCTCGCCATAGCAGGCGGCGAAGGAGCGCGGCATCTGGTCGTTCAGGATCAGCAGGTCGGCGATCAGCCAGGGCTTCACGCTCTCGCGGTAGACCCAGTGATAGCTCGTCACCGCGGAGACCGCGCGCAGGATCGCCTGCCACTGGTAGTAGTCGAGGCCGCCGCCGACCTCGCCCTGCTCCGGCAGAAGCAGATGATATTTGACGTCGAGAATGCGGGCGGTGTTGTCGGCGCGCTCGAGCAGCATGCCGATGCGCGAGAAATCGTAGATGTCGTTGCGCAGCATGGTCCGGGTGGCGGAGCCGTCGAAGCGCAGCCCGATCTCCTTCACCCAGCCCAGGAAGCGGGTGAGCTCCTCGCCCGCGAGCCTGCGATCGGCCAGCCGGCGCAGCTCGATCCAGGCGCCGTTGATCGTCTCCCACATCTCTATCGTGAGCGCGGTGCGGACCGAGCGGGCGTTGTGCCGCGCCGTCTCGAAACAGTTCAGGATGGAGGAAGGGTTGTCGCGGTCGAAGGCGAGATAGGCCACGACCGAGTCGTGATCTGCCTCTCCATGCTTGGCGTAAAAGCCCTCGGCGCAGCCGGCGGTCGCGACGGCGCTCTCCCATTCATTGGTCTTGCCGCCATAGGCGGCCGGCAACGAGGCGAGCCGCTGGGTGGCCTCCAGGATCCGCGCGAGCGCTTCCGCGCGCTCGATATAGCGCGACAGCCAGAACAGATTGTCGGCGGTGCGGCTCAGCATGAGATCACGCGCAAGCGGTGCTGTGGAGAGCGGAGCGGGATGGTCATTCGTCCAGCACCCAGGTGTCCTTGGTGCCGCCGCCCTGGCTCGAATTCACGACCAGCGAACCTTCGCGCATCGCCACGCGGGTCAGCCCCCCGGGCACGATCCGCACGCCGTTCGATCCGGTGAGAACGAACGGCCGCAGGTCCACATGCCGCGGCGAGACGCCCGACGCGACGTAGGTGGGGCAGGTCGAGAGCGCGAGAGTGGGCTGGGCGATGAAGCCGGCGGGCGACGCCTTGAGCTTCGCGCGAAACAGCTCGATCTGCTCCTTCGAGGCGTGCGGCCCGACCAGCATGCCGTAGCCGCCCGAGCCGTGGACCTCCTTGACGACCAGCTCGTCGAGATGATCGAGCACGTAGGACAGCGCCTCCGGCTCGCGGCAGCGATAGGTCGGCACGTTCTTCAGGATCGGCTCGGAGCCGAGATAGAACCGGATGATCTCCGGCATGTAGCTGTAGATCGCCTTGTCGTCGGCGACGCCCGTGCCGATCGCGTTGGTGAGCGTGACGTTGCCGGCGTGATAGGCGCTCATCAGGCCGGGCACGCCCAGCGCGCTGTCCGGACGGAACACCAGCGGGTCGAGGAACTCGTCGTCTATCCGCCGATAGATCACGTCGACGCGCTGCGGCCCCTCCGTCGTGCGCATGTAGACGACCTCGTCACGCACGAAGAGATCCCGGCCCTCGACCAGCTCGATGCCCAGCTTGTCGGCCAGGAAGGAGTGCTCGTAATAGGCCGAGTTGTAGACGCCCGGGGTGAGCAGCACGACGACCGGCTCCGCCGAGCTGGTCCGCGGCGCAAGCGAGCGCAGCGTGGCCAGAAGCTCGTCCGCGTAGCGTTCGACCGGCGCCACGCGGTGCTGCGAGAACAGCTCCGGGAACAGCCGGATCATCACCTCGCGGTTCTCCAGCATGTAGGAGACGCCGGAGGGCGTGCGGGCGTTGTCTTCCAGCACGTAGAACGTGTCGGCGTCCACGCGCACCACGTCGATGCCGGCGATGTGCACCCACAGGTCATGCGGGGGCGTCTTTCCGGCCATCTCGGGCCGGAACGCCTCGTTCCGGAACACCAGGTCTTCGGGCACGATCCCCGCCTTGAGGATCTCGCGCTTGCCGTAGACGTCGGAGATGTACCGGTTCAGCGCCTCGACGCGCTGCACGAGGCCCTTGGTGAGCGTCGCCCATTCGTCGGCGGTGATGATGCGGGGAATGATGTCGAAGGGGATCAGGCGCTCCTGCGCCTGCTGGTCCCCATAGACCGCGAAGGTGATGCCGATGCGCCGGAACAGCAGCTCGGCTTCCTTGACGCGGTACTGGAGTAGATCGGGCGGAGCGGCGGCGAGCCACTCGGCGAGTTTCCTGTACGCGGGGCGAACGCTGCCGTCCGAAAGCGTCATCTCGTCGAAGGCGGGGGAGGGCAAGCGGGCGGGACTCCTTCTGACGCTTCAGCCTGATGCTAATACGGGCGCCGCGCGGGGAAAGAGCCCGAAGGCTGATTTTTATCGCAGAGGGCTGCCCACGATCTGCTCAGATCGGCCTCCTGGAGCCGGCGTGACCGTCCCGTCACGCTTCGCGTCATCTCGATGTCCGCCCGACTCGCGCCTCGGGGCCCCGGAGGGTGGTTGTGCACCATGGCCACAACCTTGATAAGCCCTGGCGCCGTCGAGGCTTCAGCCCCCCACGCCTGCGTTGCGGCCGGTTCTCAGCGGCTGCCGGCGCTCAGATCAGCTTCAGGCCCCTGAAGCTGGCGTGACCCTCCCGTCCCACGATCACGTGGTCGTGGATCTCGATGCCGAGCGGCCGCGAGACGTCGATCAGCGTCCGCGTCATCTCAATGTCGGCCCGGCTCGGCGTCGGGTCGCCCGAAGGGTGGTTGTGCACCAGGATGAGCGCGGTCGCGCGCAGCTCCAGCGCCCGCCGCACGACCTCGCGCGGATAGACCGGCGTGTGGTCGACCGTGCCGGTCTGCTGCACCTCGTCGGCGATCAGCCCGTTCTTCTTGTCGAGAAACAGGATGCGGAAGCGCTCGCGGTCGTCGAACGCCATCGCGGTGCGGCAATAGTCGAGCACCGCCGACCACGAGGCCAGGACCGGCCGCTTCGTGATCGCGCCCTTGGCGAACCGCCGCGCGGCCGCCTCGACCACCTTGAAGTCGGTCGCGGTGGCCTCCTTCACCCCCTTGATCGCCACCAGCCGCTCGATCGGCGCGGCCAGAACGTCGGCGAAGGAGCCGAAGGTCGCGAGCAGCGCCTTGGCCAGCGGCTTGACGTCGCCGCGCGGCAGCGTCCGGAACAGGATGAGCTCGAGCAGCTCGTAATCCGGAAGGGCGTCAGCCTCGCCATCGAGGAACCGCGTCCGCAAACGTTCGCGGTGGCCGAGATAATGCGGGGCGTCCTTCGGGGACGCCTCGTCGAGGCCGGGCAGGGGGGCGTCTTGAGAGGCGGGCTTCGCCGACGGCATGTCCGCCGCTGCTCCGGACGTTCGGGAGCGCCATCGTGGCGCGCTCCGGCGACTCCGGCAAGACGGCGCTGAACGGGAGTCTGGCTCAGACCGTCGCGAACTTCGGGGCCATGAGGCCGCGCGGGGATTCGGTGAAGATCTCGCAGCCGTCCTCGGTCACCCCGACCATGTGCTCGTACTGCGCGGAGAGCGAGCGATCGCGCGTCACGGCGGTCCAGCCGTCCGCCAACACCTTCACATGCGGGCGGCCGAGATTGATCATCGGCTCGACGGTGAAGAACATCCCGGTCTTGAGCTCGGCGCCCTCGCCGCGGCGGCCGTAATGCAGGATGTTCGGCTCGTCATGGAACAGCCGGCCGATGCCGTGGCCGCAGAAGTCGCGCACCACGGAGGCGCGTTCGCCCTCGGCGTATTCCTGGATCGCGGCGCCGATGTCTCCGGTCGTCGCGCCGGGACGAATGACCGCAAGCCCGCGCATCAGCGACTCGTAGGTGATCTCGATCAGCCGCTCGGCGCGGCGCGGGATCGCGCCGATCGCGAACATCCGGCTCGAGTCGCCATGCCAGCCGTCGAGGACGTAGGTGACGTCGACATTGACGATGTCGCCTTCGCGCAGCGGCTTGTCGTTCGGGATGCCGTGGCACACGACGTGGTTGATCGACGTGCAGATCGTCTTGGAGTAGCCGCGATAGTTGAGGCAGGCGGGCAGCGCGCCGTGGTCCATGCCGAACTCGAGCGCGAGCTTGTCCAGCGCGTCCGTCGTGACGCCAGGCTTCACATGGTCGTGCAGCATGTCGAGCGCTTCCGCCACGAGCCGGCCGGCGCGCCGCATGCCTTCAAAAGCCTCGGCGGTGTGAATCTTGATCGCGCCGTTCTTGCGAAGCGGCGCAGTCTGGGCGTCGACAAAGGTCATCTGGAAAAGGGGCTCGTGCGCGGCGTCGGGAAGCGCTCCCAACATAGGCGCGGCGGGCCGCCGCGCCAAGCGCATGCCTGATCCCGCTGGCGAGGGAGCGGTCAGGCTCTCTTCAGCTCCAGGTAACGAAGCCGCTTCGCCTCGCGGCGGCCCTCCGCGATCGCCTCGACGATCACGCCGCAGACCAGGCTCAGGACGGCGAGTTGCATCACGCTGGCCGCGAGGATCGCGGTCGGGAAGCGCGGCACGAGCCCGGTCTCCAGGAATGTCTCGACCACCGGCGCCGCGAGCAGGACGCTGATGAGAGCAAGCGCCGCGCCGATGACGCCGAAGAATTTGAACGGCTTCAGCGCGCGATACATCATCGCGATGGTCCAGAGGATGCGGAGGCCGTCGCGCCAGGTCGAGAGCTTGCTCGTCGAATTCTCGGGCCGCTTGCCGTAGCGCACCGGGATCTCATCGACGGCCAGGCGGAGGTCGAGCGCATGCACCGCAAGCTCGGTCTCGATCTCGAAGCCGTGGGAAGCCGTCGGGAAGGACTTGGCGAAGCGGCGCGAGACCACCCGGTACCCTGACAGGATGTCCGTGAACCCGGCGCCGAACAGCCGCTTGATCACCCCGTTGAACATGCGGTTGCCGGCCGCGTGGCCCTTGCGGGCCAGCATGCCTTCGCCCTCGCGGGTGGCCACCACCATGTCGAGCTGGTGCGACAGCAGCCGTTCGATCAGCAGGGGCGCAGCCAGGGGATCGTAGGTGAGGTCGCCGTCGGCCATCAGGTAGACGTCGGCTTCGATGTCCGCGAGCATGCGGCGGACAACATTGCCTTTGCCCTGCCTGCGCTCCCGCCGGACGATCGCGCCGGCCTCGAGCGCCCGCTCTATGGTGCGATCCGCCGAGTTGTTGTCGTAGACGTAGATCTCCGCGGTGGGCAGCGCCGCCCTGAAGCCGCGCACCACCTCGGCGACCGCCGCCTCCTCGTTGTAGCAGGGCAGCAGCACCGCAATCTTCGGCGGCGCGGCTTCGCGGCGGGCCGGGCGGTCCTCGCGCAGCATCTCGACGGCAGGCGACATCGGTCGAGCCTCGTTGGTCCCGGCCATCCTGCGCTTCGCCGCTTTAAATCCGGATTAAGGCCCTCAGCGCGGCAGGATCACGCCGCTGTCGGTCACCACGACCCACTCGCCGTTTCGGCGCTGGATGGAACGGACCCGGCCCGCCCCGGGCGCTCGCGCGCCGCGCTCGACCTCGATCTGGTCGCCCCCGCGGCCCTCCAGCAGAGCGACACCGTCATAGACGTCGCGCACGACCCAGTTCCGCACGACCCGTTCGGAGGCGGCCGGCCTGGAGATGCTGCCGGTGGTCTCCGGATCGGCCTTCGCGACCTTCTCGGCGGACGCGGTCTTCTCCGCGGAGGCCTTCTCCATCTTGTCCAGCCGGTCACGCAGCTCCGCGAGCCGGGCCTGGTCGTCCTTCGACTGATCGACCTTGGAGGCGAGGGCGTCGATCTTGGACGCGGCGGCGGCGCGCGTCTCCTCGAGCGTCTTGGTGAGGGAGGCGATCTCCGCCTTGAGGGCGCGGACCTCATCGAGGCTCGCGGCCGCCTGGCCGGCCGCCGCCTTGGACAGCGAGGCCTGGTTGTTCTTCGACTGGTCGAGCGCCCGGCGCAGCCGCGTGATCTCCGCCTTCAAGGCTCCGACGTCCTTGCTGATCGCCGCGTCGCGGGCACGCGAACCGGTGGGATCGAGATTGAGCGCAAGGCCCATCTGGCGCGCGTCGATCGCGGAGATCTCGTCCACCCCGTCAGTCAGCGAGGGCGCGGTGGCGAAATTCGCGAAGGCCATTCCACAGACCAGGAGTCCGGCCCCGACCAGCCCATAAGGAAGGTAGCGGCTCGCGCGCGCCGAGAGCGGCGCGGGTCCGGACGCCGTCTCAGCGGCCCAGATCGTGACGTCGCGGCTTTCCGGCTTCGCCGGTTCGAACGCGGATGGCGGGAGATCGCGGCTGGACTCGGGGTTCATGCGGTAGACCCGTGGCAGGGATGCTACCTTTCAGTAACCCTCTTCTTGCTTACCGAAGCGTTACTTCAGCGCCTCCAGCGCCTCGGCGCCGGCGATCCGCCGGCCCTTCTCCCAGGCGAAGAAGTCCGCCTCCACGCGAAGCGCGTGCTCGAGCAATCGGTGATATTCGCGCCGCGGCGTCTCCACGGCCCCGAAGCGTCTCAGATGCTCGGTGACGAACTGGGTGTCGAGCAGACGGAAGCCGCCGCGCCGAAGGCGGGCGACGAGGTGAACGAGCGCGACCTTCGAGGCGTCCCGCTCAGTGTGGAACATGCTCTCGCCGAAGAACGCGCCCCCGAGCTCGACGCCATAGAGACCGCCCACGAGACGGTCATCGCGCCAGGCCTCGACGCTGTGGCAATGCCCGATCTCGTAGAGATCGCCATAGAGCCGCCGGATGCGGCCGTTGATCCATGTCTTGTCGCGACCGGCCCCGGGCGCGGCGCAGCCGTCCAGCACCGCCTCGAAGGCGGTGTCGACACGGATTTCGAAGGCGTCGGAGCGCACCGTGCGCTCCAGCCGCGAAGAGACGTGGAAGCCATCGAGCGGCAGCACGCCGCGGAGCTCCGGCTCGATCCAGTAGAGACCTGGATCGTCCGCGCTCTCGGCCATCGGGAAGATCCCGCAGGCGTACGCCTTCAGCAGGACCTCTGGCGTGATCTCCACGAGAACGTCGTTGATGCGGGTCATCGCCCGGTCAAGGTAGGACCGCCGCCGCGAGAGGGGAAGGGCGCGTGCGCGCGCGTCCCGCTCAAGCGTCGGGAGCCATTTCGGCCAGCCAGGTCTCGAGCCAGTGGATGTCGTAATCCCCGTCCTGGATCGCCTGGTTGCGCACCAGCCGCCGGAACAACGGCAGGGTCGTCTCGACGCCGTCGACCACGAATTCGTCGAGCGTCCGGCGGAGCCGCATCAGGCATTCCGTGCGGTTGCGCCCGTGAACGATCAGCTTCCCGATCAGGCTGTCGTAGTGCGGCGGGATCGAATAGCCCTGATAGGCCGCGGAATCGACGCGGACGCCGAGGCCGCCGGGCACGTGATAGTAGGCCACGCGGCCGGGCGAGGGCCGGAAGGTCTCGGGGTGCTCGGCGTTGACCCGGCACTCGATGGCGTGACCGCGGAAGATCACGTCCTCCTGGGCGATCGCCAGCCGGGCGCCGCTCGCGATCCTGATCTGCTCGTTGACCAGGTCGATGCCGGTGATCATCTCCGTCACCGGGTGCTCGACCTGGATCCGGGTGTTCATCTCGATGAAGTAGAAGCGTCCGTTCTCGTACAGGAACTCGACCGTGCCGACCCCGCGGTAGCGGAGCTCGCGCATGGCGGCGGCGACCGTCTCGCCGATCGAGGCGCGGTCGGCTGCGTTGAGCGCCGGGGAGGGCGCCTCCTCCCAGACCTTCTGATGGCGGCGCTGCAGCGAGCAGTCGCGTTCGCCCAGATGGATCGCCGCGCCTTCGCCGTCGCCCAGCACCTGCACCTCGATGTGACGCGGGTGGACCAGGTACTTCTCGAGGTACACCGCGTCGTCGCCGAACGCGGCCTTCGCCTCGGTGCGCGCCGTCTGCAGCGCCTCCACGAGGTCCTCTTCGGTCATCGCGACCTTCATGCCGCGCCCGCCGCCGCCGGCCGCGGCCTTGACCAGCACGGGGTAGCCGATTTCGCGCGCGACGCGCCGCGCCTCGACGTCGTCCGTGATCCCGCCGTCGGAGCCCGGCACGACCGGAATGCCGAGCCGCTTCACCGTCTGCTTGGCGGCGATCTTGTCGCCCATGATGCGGATGTGCTCGGGCTTCGGCCCGATGAAGACGAGGTTGTGCTCCTCGAGGATCTCCGCGAACCGCGCGTTCTCCGAGAGAAAGCCGTAGCCGGGATGAACCGCGTCCGCGCCCGTGATCTCGCAGGCCGCGAGCAGGGCGGGGATGTTGAGGTAGCTCTCGCGCGCGGAGGGCGGGCCGATGCACACGCTTTCGTCCGCGAGGCGGACATGCATGGCGTCGGCGTCGGCGGTCGAATGCACCGCAACGGTCGCGATCCCGAGCTCCTTGCAGGCCCGCAGGATGCGAAGCGCGATCTCGCCGCGGTTGGCGATCAGAACCTTGTCGAAGCTGGGCATCGGCTCAGTCGACGATCAGGAGAGGCTCACCGAACTCGACCGGCTGCCCGTCCGTCACAAGAACCTCCCGCACCACGCCGGCTTTCGGCGCCGGTATCGCGTTCATGGTCTTCATCGCCTCGACGATCATCAAGGTCTGTCCCTGCCGGACGGTCGCGCCGACCTCCACGAACGGACGGGCGCCGGGCTCAGGCGCCAGATAGGCGGTGCCGACCATCGGGGAGAGCACGGCGCCCTGCGCCTTCGCCGGATCCGCGGGCGCGGCTGCGGCCGTGGCGGCCGGAACGGCAGGCGCCGGGGCGGCGGCGGCGACGGTCGCGAGCGTCTGGCGCGCGACCCGGACGCGGAAATCGTCGCGCTCGATCTCGACCTCGCTAAGGCCCTTCTCGATCATCAGTTCCGCCAGCTCGCGGACAAGCTCCTGATCGCTGATGTTGCCGGTTGCGTTGGTCATGGTGTCCCAGGTTTAGGGCGCGCCGCTCACGCCGTCAGGGTCTCTGGGCGCCGGCCGTGCTCGATCCGGCGCGCAAGCGCCTGGAGGGCGAACTCATAGCCGTCGACCCCAAGTCCTGCGATGACGCCGATCGCGATCGGCGAGACGAAAGACGTGTGGCGAAATGCTTCGCGCGCGTGGATGTTCGAGAGATGGACCTCGACGGTGGGCACTCCGACGGCGCGGAGCGCGTCGTGGATGGCCACCGAAGTGTGGGTGTAGGCGCCGGCGTTGAGGACGATTCCGGAGACGCCGGAGCGGGCCTCCTGGATCCAGTCCACCAGCACGCCCTCATGGTTCGACTGACGGCAGTCGACATGAAGGCCGAGCTTCTCGCCGACCTCCCGCGCGCGCGCCTCGATGTCGGCCAGCGTCGACGATCCGTAGACCTGCGGCTCGCGCGAGCCGAGCAGGTTCAGGTTCGGACCGTTGAGGACGAGGACGATCGGGGTCACGGGAGCAGGCGGATCCTTGGCCGCGAGATGCGGACCGGTCGGCGGCGAGCGTCCGGGGTTATAGGGAAGACCGCGCGTGAACCCAAGCGATTCCGCGCATCCTTCCGCGGGCTCGCGCAGGACGGGCGCAAGCGCGCCTCAGCACACGGACTTGCCGCACGTCCTGAGCGCCGCGATCCTGCCCTGCAGGTCGTCGACGACGCTGCTGGTGTTGGGCACGACGGCGTCGCCGATCACGAAGGTCGGGGTCGCCTCGACGCCGAGCTCGTCCGCGAGCTCCTTGGACTCCAGAAGCGCCTTCCGCACCTCCGGGCCGTTCATCGCCGCCTCGATCTTGGCCGGATCGAGCCCGACCTCCTTCGCGACCGCGAGAGCCCGGGACTTGGTGGCGAGCGACTGGCCGCCGAGCAGCTTTTCGTGGAACGCCCTGAACTTGTCCGGAGCGGCGTGGCTGACGGCGAGCGAGACCTGCGCGGCGCCGAGCGATTCCTGCCGGATCACCGGCAGCTCCATCAGCACGATGCGCAGCTTGGGGTCGGCGGCGATCAGGGCGTCGAGGTCGCGCAGCGCGCGGCGGCAGTAGCCGCAATTGTAGTCGAAGAACTCCACCAGCGTGACGTCCCCCTTGGGGTCGCCCATCACGGCGTGGAGCTTGGAGGCGTCAATCTTCGCGACATAGTTCTTGAGCGCGCCCTTGCGCTGCTCGTCGAGCCTCGCCTCCTGGCGGCGCTGGAGTTCGCGCTGGGCGTCGAGCAGCACCTCCGGATGCTGCAGGAGGTACTCGCGGACGACCGCGCCGATCTCCTCCTTCTCCTTGGCGTCGAAGGCGACGGCCGGCCACGCCGCCGACAGGGCGAGCGCGCCGGCGAGGGCGAGACGGAGGAAGAGACGCATCAAGGGCTCCTGGGGGGAGGAGGGTTTCGACGGCCGGGGAGCCGGGTGCGCCATATCATCCAAAAGCGGCGCGTTGGAAATGGGGCGGGCCGGCGGAACGCCGCCGCGCGACTTCAATTCGCCGCGGGCGGCCGGTAGCTCGCGATGTCGTCGGCCTTCAGCCAGCCCGGCGTGTTCGGCTTCAGCCCGACCTTGGCCCGCGCCGCGATCTGGCGCGCGGTGCCGTAATCTCCCGAGACGAAGGCGGCCTGCGCGGTGGCGAGATCGGCCTCCGGGAGCCGGTTCTTGCGCGCATAGGCGAGCGCCAGCTGGCGGTAGCCCTCGGCGTTCTTGTCGTCCCGCGCGACCGCCTTGGTGAGCTCCGGGATCGCCGCGTCGATCTGGCCGTCGGCGATCAGCGCCTGGCCGAGCATGGTCCGGATCAAGGGCGCGCCCGGCGCGAGCGCGACGGCCCGGCGCAGGGCGGGAATCGCCTGCTTCGGCCGGCCGTTCTCCAGATAGGCCTGCCCCTTCAGCTCATGGAAATACGGGTTCTGCGGCTGCGCGGAGATGAGGCCGTCGATCTGCGCCACCGCGCCCTGGAGCGGCGCGGAGCGATAGGTCGCGATCGCGCGGGCGTAGCGCGCCGGCAGGCTCTGGTCGCTCGGCGGGTAACGCCTGCCCACGCCGTCCGGCGTGTCCATGAAACCGAACAGCTTGGCCCGCATCAGATCGTGGCGCGCCTGGAGGACGGGCGAATCGGCGGTGTCGTAATAGGGACTCTTCTGCGCAAGCGCCTCGAGGTTCTGGATGCGGTCCTGCGGCATCGGGTGGCTCTGCGCGTACGGGTCGATGAACCGCCGCGAGAACGCGACCTGATCGGCGAAGCGCTTGAAGGTGACGAGCATGCCCTTGGCGGACTGCTTGGTCTTGGTGAGGTAGCTGACGGCCGCGCGGTCGGCGGCCTCCTCCTGCGTGCGCTGATAGCTGAGCAGGCTGCGGCGGATGATCTCCTGCGGTCCCATCACCGCGCCGAGCGCTGCGTCGCCCGCGCTGCGCGAGCCGCCGACCATCGCCGCGCCCACGGCGCCCGCGCCGAGCAGCATGGCCGCGATCGCCATGGTCTGCATGTTGTCGATCTGCTGCCGCATGCGGGCGAGGTGTCCGCCCGCGATGTGGCCGGTCTCGTGCGCCAGCACGCCGATCACCTCGTTCGGCGTCTTGGCGTCCATCAGGGCGCCGGCGTTGACGAAGATGCGCCTGCCGTCCGCCACGAAGGCGTTGAACTCGCGGGAGTTCACGATGGTGATCTCGACGACGCCCTCGCCGACGCCCGCGGCGCGGAAGATCGGCCGCATGTAGTCGCGCAGCAGGTCCTCGATCTCGGCGTCGCGGATGACCGGCAGGCCTCTGCCGCTCTGCGCCGCGGCGGGCGCGGGAAGTCCTGCGGCGAAGACGCCGCAGGCGACGAGCGCCGCGATGGCCCCGCGGACACGGGCGAGCGGGGTGCGGCGGTCGGCGCGTCGGGAGGTCATGCCGATCCTCATGCAGTCTTCGGTCGCGGGACACTAGGGGGGCGCGCGAGCGAGGGTCAACGTGGGACGGCGCCGTCCCCGCTTGCGGTTATGTCTATGGAAAAAACCCAGCCATGCGGCGCCGGGGGCTTTGCGCGGCGATCAAGCCGGGCTAACAGGTCCGCCAGCCTCAAACACGCCGCCGCCCGTCCCCCGGAAGGTCTTCCTCCGGCGGGTCGGCGTTCGTGCGTTTGCGGCGTTGTGGACAACGGGCCGCGGCGTCTCGCCGAATCGGCGGGCGCCCGTCTAGTGCTGAAGAGTCGTGCGGGAGCGTACGGCGCCCTGACGCGAAAGAGGATGGATGGCGCGCTACGTCTTCATCACCGGCGGGGTGGTCTCCTCCCTCGGCAAGGGTCTGGCCTCGGCCGCGCTCGGCGCGCTGCTGCAGGCGCGCGGCTATACGGTCCGCCTGCGCAAGCTGGACCCGTATCTGAACGTCGATCCGGGCACGATGAGCCCGACTCAGCACGGCGAGGTGTTCGTCACCGACGACGGCGCGGAGACCGACCTCGACCTCGGCCACTATGAGCGCTTCACCGGGCGGCCGACCTCGCTGCAGGACAACATCACGACCGGCCGGATCTATCGCGACATCATCGCGAAGGAGCGCCGCGGCGATTATCTCGGCGCGACCGTGCAGGTGATCCCGCACGTCACCGACGCCATCAAGGAGTTCGTCCTCGAGGGCAACGAGGATTACGACTTCGTCCTGGTCGAGATCGGCGGCACCGTCGGCGACATCGAAGGACTGCCGTTCTTCGAGGCGATCCGCCAGCTCGGCAACGACCTGCCGCGCGGCGACGCGATCTATATCCACCTGACGCTGCTGCCGTTCATTCCGAGCGCGGGCGAGCTCAAGACCAAGCCGACCCAGCACTCCGTCAAGGAGCTGCGCTCGATCGGCATTCAGCCCGACATCCTGCTCTGCCGCTGCGACCGGCCGATTCCGCCGGAGGAGCGTCGCAAGCTCGGCCTGTTCTGCAACGTCCGCGAGACGGCCGTGATCGAGGCCCGCGACGTCGACACCATCTACGAGGTGCCGGAGGCCTATCATCGCGAGGGCCTCGACACCGAGGTGCTGCGCGCCTTCGGGATCGAGCCCACGAACGCGCCCGACCTGTCGCGCTGGCGCGAGGTCACCCGCCGCGTCCGCCATCCGGAAGGCGAGGTGACGATCGCGATCGTCGGCAAGTACACGGGCCTGAAGGACGCCTACAAATCGCTCTACGAGGCGCTGGTGCATGGCGGCGTCGCCAACACCGTGAAGGTCAACGTCGACTGGATCGAGAGCGAGATCTTCGAGAACGAGGATCCGGCACCGTTCCTGGAGCATGTCCACGGCATCCTGGTTCCGGGCGGGTTCGGCCAGCGCGGGGCCGAGGGGAAGATCCGGGCGGCGACCTTCGCGCGCGAGCGCAAGGTTCCGTATCTCGGCATCTGCTTCGGCATGCAGATGGCCGTCATCGAGGCCGCGCGGAACCTGGCGGGCGTCAAGGAGGCGAACTCGACCGAGTTCGGGCCGACGCCGGAGCCGGTGGTCGGTCTCATGACCGAATGGACCCGCGGCAACACGCTCGAGAGTCGCGCCGCCGAAGGCGACCTGGGCGGCACGATGCGGCTCGGCGCGTACGAGGCCCGGCTCTCGCGGGGCTCCAAGGTGGCCGAGATCTACGGCTCCTACGACATCTCCGAGCGCCACCGGCACCGTTACGAGGTCAACACCGCCTATCGCGAGCGGCTTGAGGCGAACGGCCTGATCTTCTCGGGCATGTCGCCCGACGGGCTGCTGCCTGAGATCGTCGAGTACGCCGACCATCCGTGGTTCGTCGGCGTGCAGTTCCACCCGGAGCTGAAGTCGCGGCCGTTCGAGCCGCACCCGCTGTTCGCCTCCTTCGTCGAGGCGGCGCTGACACAAAGCCGGCTGGTCTAAGGCCCAGCCGGCGCGCTCGCTGTTCTCAGGCCTGCGCGACCAGGTGACCGCCCGCGCGGTCGTAGCGGATGAGCGCGGCCGGCGAGACGTGCACGCCCCCGACCCAATGGTCGACGCGGTTCAGGACGCGGTGGTCGGCGCGGCCCGCCAGCACCGCGCGGCCCGCCTTGGTCAGCCGAAGCGGCGCGCGCGCGAACTCCGCGTAGTGCTCGCCGACGGATCGCCGGTCGAGCCCCAGATAGGCCTGTGACGGGCCGGGCAGCCCCTCGATCAGCGGACGATCCGCAAAGGCGAGCCCGTCGAGCCGCCGGAAGAAGCTGGCGTCCCCGAGGAACTGGGCGTCTTCCTGCCGGGTCACGTCACGGAACAGCTCTCCGCTCGTGGCCTCTCCCTCGGCGAGACGATCGAGCGTGCGCTCCTCCGTGAGCGTCAGACCCCGCACGGGGTCGGGCAGCTCGGCGAGCAGCCGCCTCAGCGCCGGCCCAAGATGCGGCAGCGCTTCGACGTCGCGCTCGGCGAGCCCCGCGAGCGCATGCGGGGTCGGCGAGGTGAATGCGCTCCACGCCTCGCCGGCGAGCGCGAGCTGCTCTTCCGTCACCGGCTGGGCGGAGCCCGCGAGGCGGCGCATGGCGTCGGCGGGCTGCCGGCCGAGATAGTCGTCCGCCTGCACGAGATAGAGCCCCTCGAGCCGCCGCTCGGAGCGGAAGAAATCGAGGATCTGCAGGAGCTGCAGCTGGTCGTAGAGGTCGTGCTCCAGCCAGATCTCGATCCGCGGGAAGCAGGCGTGACGGCGGACGGTCGCGTCGCGTTCACGGAACTCCGCGCCCACCTCGTCCGCCGAGAGTCCGAGATCGGCCGCGATGAAGGCGGCGCGGATCGCCGACAGCCGCTCCAGGCCGCTGATCGCCGGCACCGGCCCGTCATGCAGAACGTCCCGCCATGGCAGAATCGAGCGGGCGACCCCGGCCTCCTCGAGGCGCACGGCCGCGCTGTCGCCATTGGTGATGACGAGCGTGTCGGTCCGGCTGGCGCCGTCAGTCTTCTGGGCCTTCATGGGGCAGTCTCCCGGCGACGGATCTAGTGTGTCCGGCGGCCGCGAATCTTTCTGCTTCGTGGGGCGTTTCCGGGGCGGCGCGCTCAGGAACCCGGGGGCTCAAGCGCTTCTCGGCGCGAGGCCTCTTTCGGGGCGGCGCCTCGCCGGTTTCGCGCCCCCGAAAGCCGCATTTGCGCCGCTTCCGGAAAGCTCACCCGCGCCCTCGGTATGGCGGGACGCCCTGGTCGGGAATCCAGAGGCCGGCCGGGGCAGGACCCGTCTGCCAGAACACGTCGATCGGAATGCCGCCGCGCGGATACCAGTACCCGCCGATCCGCAGCCAGCGCGGCGCGATCGCGGCGACGAGCCGCTTCCCGATCGCCACCGTGCAGTCCTCATGGAAGGCCCCGTGGTTCCGGAACGCGCCAAGGAACAGCTTCAACGCCTTCGATTCGACGAGCCAGTCGCCCGGCACATAGTCGATCACCAGATGCGCGAAGTCGGGCTGGCCCGTCACCGGGCAGAGCGAGGTGAACTCCGGCGCGACGAAGCGGGTGACGTAGTCCGTGTCGGCGTGCGGGTTGGGCACCCGGTCGAGCTGGGCTTCGTCGGGCGATGTCGGCAGCGGCGTCTGCTTGCCGAGCTGGAGATCGGTCATCTGTGTTCCCGGAGTGTCATTCGGCTCAAGCCGCCTCTCCGGCTTCCGGAGAAGGGCGCGTCTACGACGGATGTAGCGTCGCAGACGGCGTTCCGCGACTTTCACGTGTCGCACGGTTCCTTTAGAGGTGCGGCGCCGTCCACCGAACCCGGAGCCCTGCGCCCATGACCGCCATCGTCGACATCGTCGCCCGCGAAATCCTGGACAGCCGCGGCAATCCGACCGTCGAGGTGGACGTCACGCTCGAGGACGGCTCTCTCGGCCGCGCCGCCGTTCCCTCCGGCGCCTCGACCGGCGCGCATGAGGCGGTGGAGCTGCGCGACGGCGACAAGAAGCGCTACGGCGGCAAGGGCGTCACCAAGGCCGTCGACGCGGTCAATGGCGAGATCTTCGACGCCATCGGCGGCTTCGACGCCGAGGAGCAGGTCCAGATCGACGAGGCGCTGATCGCGCTCGACGGCACGCCGAACAAGGAGCGCCTTGGGGCCAACGCCATCCTGGGCGTCTCGCTGGCGGTCGCCAAGGCGGCGGCGGCCGCGAGCGCGGCGCCGCTCTATCGCTACGTCGGCGGAACCTCGGCGCGCGTGCTGCCCGTGCCGATGATGAACATCGTCAACGGCGGCGCGCACGCCGACAACCCGATCGACTTCCAGGAATTCATGATCATGCCGGTCGGCGCGGAGAGCTTCTCTGAGGCGCTGAGGACCGGCGCCGAGATCTTCCACGTGCTGAAGAAGCAGCTCAAGGACGCCGGCCACAACACCAATGTGGGCGACGAGGGCGGCTTCGCGCCGAACCTGAAGTCGGCCGAGGAGGCGCTCGGCTTCGTCATGAAGGCGATCGAGACGGCCGGCTACAGGCCGGGCGAGGACGTCTTCCTGGCGCTGGACTGCGCCTCGACCGAGTTCTTCAAGGACGGCAAGTACGTCTACGAGGGGGAGGGCGCGACCCGCGACCCGCAGGCGCAGGCGCGCTACCTCGCCGACCTGGTCTCCAAGTACCCGATCGCCTCGATCGAGGACGGCATGGCCGAGGATGACTGGGAAGGCTGGAAGGCCGTCACCGAGCTCTGCGGGAGCAAGACCCAGCTCGTCGGCGACGACCTGTTCGTCACCAACGTGGCGCGGCTTTCGGACGGCATCCGGCAGGGCGTCGCCAATTCGATCCTGGTCAAGGTCAACCAGATCGGCTCGCTGACCGAGACGCTCGCGGCGGTCGATATGGCCCATCGCGCCGGCTACACGGCGGTGATGAGCCACCGCTCGGGCGAGACCGAGGACTCGACGATCGCGGACCTCGCCGTCGCGACCAATTGCGGGCAGATCAAGACGGGCTCGCTCGCCCGCTCCGACCGGGTCGCCAAGTACAACCAGCTGCTGAGGATCGAGCAGGAGCTCGGCTCCACCGCGAGGTATGCGGGCAGGGCGGCGCTGAAGGCGCTGGCGTGAGGCGCCGCCCGGCCTTCTCCGCGACATAGACGCCGCCGGGCGCCGGCGCCATCTTGGCTGCATGCAGTGGACCGACGACGGCCTGATCCTCGGCGTGCGGCGGCACGGCGAGACCTCCGTGGTGCTGGAGCTCTTCACGCGCGCGCACGGTCGGCATCTGGGGCTGGTGAGAGGAGGGCGCTCGCGCAAACTCCAACCCGCCCTCCAACCCGGAAACACCGTGCGGGCGACGTGGCGGGCGCGCCTTGAGGACCATCTCGGGGCGCTCGCGGTCGAGCCGCTGTCTGCGCGAGCGGGGCGGCTGATGGAGCGGGCGGACGCCCTGCACGGCGTCGGGCACCTCGGCGGGCTCCTGCGCCTCATTCCCGAGCGCGACCCGCACGAGGCGCTCTACGAAGCGGCGGAGGTCGTGGCCGATCATCTAGACGATCCGACCAGCGCGCCGGCCCTTCTGGTCCGCCTGGAGCTCGCGGTGCTCAGCGAACTCGGCTTCGGCCTCGATCTTTCCAGTTGCGCCGCGACCGGCGGCGTCGAGGACCTGATCTATGTCTCGCCAAAGTCCGGCCGCGCCGTCGGCCGCGAGGCGGGCGCGCCCTATGCGGAGAAGCTGTTCGCGCTGCCGCCCTTCCTGGTGGCGGGCGGCGCGAACGCCTCGCCCACCGCGGCCGACGTGGCGGCGGGCTTCGCGCTTACCGGCTACTTTCTCGACACGCGCGTCTGGGGGCCCAGAGGGATGAGACCGCCCGATTCGCGGGCCGCCTATCTGGCCCTGCTGCAGCGCGCGGCGTGAGGGTCAGGCTCCGACGCGGCCGGCGAAGTCCTGGATGAACTGCCAGGCGACGCGGCCCGACCGCGAGCCCCGGGTGGTCGCCCATTCCAGGGCCTCGCGGCGCAACTCCTCGGGCGCCGCCTTCAGCCCGAAATGCTCGGCGTAGCCGTTCACCATCGCCAGGTACTCGTCCTGGCTGCAGCGATGGAAGCCGAGCCAGAGGCCGAAGCGATCCGACAGGGAGACCTTCTCCTCCACAGCCTCGCCGGGATTGATGGCCGTCGAGCGTTCGTTCTCGATCATCTCGCGCGCGAGCAGATGGCGGCGGTTCGAGGTCGCGTAGAACAGCACGTTGTCGGGCCGCCCCTCGATTCCGCCGTCGAGCACCGCTTTGAGAGACTTGTAGGAAGTGTCCTCCAGGTCGAAGGAGAGGTCGTCGCAAAACAGCAGGAACGGGAAGGGCGCGGGCCTGAGCAGCCCCATGAGGATCGGCAGCGTCTCGATATCCTCGCGGTGGATCTCGATGAGCTTGAGCTTCGGCTGGCCCTCGGCCTCGAGCGCCGTGGCGACGGTCGCATGGGTCGCCTTGACGAGAGAGCTTTTGCCCATGCCCCGCGCGCCCCACAGCAGCGCGTTGTTCGCAGGCTTGCCGCGAGCGAAGCGGAAGGTGTTGTCGAGCAGCTGGTCGCGGACGCGATCAATCCCCTTCAGCAGCACCATGTCCACTCGGGAAACCTTGGCGACGGGCGAAAGCCTGCGCTCGGGCGCCTGCCACACGAAGGCGTCGGCGACCGTGAAGTCAGGCGCTTCGGCGCGCGCGGGCGCAATGCGCTCCAGCGCGACGGCGATCCGCGCCAGCAGCGCGTCGCGCGTGTCGGTCGCCGGCATCGAATAGAACGGATCGGACAAGGCGCTGGTCTCTCTGCGATCGCAGCGCTCGGCACCAGCGCTGCCGGTGCGGTGGTAAAGGGGCGGCTCTTCGGCGTCCACCGGCGCCGGCGTCGGAGAGGGCCTGCGTCGACGTCATGTCCGACCAAAGACGCAGTCGGCATGCCGCGCCGACGCGTGATTTGATTTCACCGGGACCGTGGCTATAGTCCGCGCGCTTTCGCCGGGGCCCTGCTTCGGCGGCGTTCCCCAAGGTTGAAGCCGGCTCTTCAGAGCGAGGCGGAAGACCCCGCCATCGGAGCTCTCATGTTCATCACCCCCGCCTTCGCCCAGACGGCCACGGGATCCGCTCCCGGCGGATCGGAGTTCCTTATCCAGCTCCTGCCGTTCGTCCTGATCTTCGTGATCATGTGGTTCCTGATCCTGCGTCCGCAGCAGAAGCGGGCGAAAGAGCATCGGGAGATGATCAAGAATGTGCGCCGGGGCGACACGATCGTCACGTCAGGCGGCCTGATCGGCAAGGTGAGCAAGGTCACCGACGACGCTGAGGTGCAGGTCGAGATCGCAGACAACGTGCGGGTCCGCCTGGCGCGCGGCATGATCGCCGAGGTTCGCACCAAGGGCGAGCCCGTCAAGACCGAGGCCCCCTGACGCTCGACGTCAGTCTGCCGGCAGAAGGGCTTTCGGCGCTCCATGCTCTACTTTTCAACCTGGAAGACGGTCGCAGTCCTCGCGCTGTGCGCCCTCGGAATTCTGTTCGCGCTGCCTAACGTCCTGCCGCAGTCGGTGCGCGACAAGTACCCCAGCTGGTTCCCGGCGAGGACGGTCGTGCTCGGCCTCGATCTGCAGGGGGGCTCGCAGCTCCTTCTCGAGGTCGACGGCGAGGCGCTGCGCAGGTCGCGCCAGATCGCCCTTCAGGAGGACGTGCGCCGCGTCCTCCGCGAGGCCCGAATCGGAACCACTTCGATCCAGCTGAACGGGAACACCGTCTCGGCGACCCTTCGCGATCCCGCCCAGAAGGTTCTCGCGCTCGAGAAGCTCCGCACGCTCGCGACCCCGGTCGGCACGACGCTGTTCGGCGGGTCCGGGCCGGTGGAAGTCGACATTTCTTCGCCGAGCGACCGCGTCGTGGCCGCGACCCTCACCGAGGCCGCCCTTCAGGCGCGCATTCGTGCGGCGGTCGACCAGTCCTTGCAGATCGTGGACCGGCGCGTGAACGAGCTCGGAACGGTCGAGCCCTCGATCCAGCGCGAAGGCGCGGACCGCATCCTGCTTCAGGTGCCGGGTCTTCAGGATCCGCAACGGCTCAAGGACCTTCTCGGCCAGACCGCAAAGCTCGAGTTCCGCCTCGTCGACCTGTCGATGCCGGCCGAGCAGGCCGCCGCCGGACGGCCTCCGGAGGGCACGGAGGTGCTGCAGGAAGATCGCGGCGGCGGACAGACCACGCCGATCCTCGTCGAGAGGCGCGTGCTGGTGTCCGGCGAAGACCTCACCGATGCGCAGGCGGGCTTCAGCTCCCAGACCAACGAGCCCATCGTCAATTTCAAGTTCAACACCAAGGGCGCTCGCGCCTTCGGCGAGGTGACGCAGGCGAATGTCGGCAAGCCCTTCGCCATCGTGCTCGACAACAAGGTGATCTCCGCGCCGCGTATCAACGAGCCGATCACCGGCGGCCAAGGTCAGATTTCCGGCAATTTCACGGTCCAGAGCGCCAACGATCTCGCCGTGCTGCTGCGCGCCGGCGCGCTGCCCGCCCCGCTCACCGTGATCGAAGAGCGGACCGTCGGCCCCGGCCTCGGCCAGGACTCGATCGACGCCGGCACGCGGGCGACCTGGTACGCGGCGCTCTTCGTCGTGGTCTTCATGTTCGCGACCTACGGCGTGTTCGGCTTCTTCGCGAACATCGCGCTGGCGATCCACGTCATCTTCATCTTCGCGCTGATGTCGCTGCTTGGCGCGACGCTGACGCTGCCCGGCATCGCCGGCATCGTGCTGACGATCGGGACGGCGGTCGATTCCAACGTGCTGATCTATGAGCGCATCCGTGAGGAGTACCGCGCCGGCCGCAACATGGTGTCTGCGATCGACGCTGGCTTCCGTCACGCGTTCGCTGTCATCTTCGACTCGAACTCGACCATGGCGATCGCCGCGATCATTCTGTTCATGCTCGGCTCCGGGCCGGTGCGCGGCTTCGCCGTCGTCTTCCTGCTCGGCATCCTGACGACGGTCATCACCGCCGTGACGATGACGCGCATGATGATCGCCGTCTGGTACCGCCGCACGCGGCCGCAGACCATGCCGTTCTGACGGAGCCAAGCGAGATCCATGCGCCTCATTCGTCTCTTCCCCGACGACAGCAAGTTCCGCTTCGTGCGTTGGCGCGTGCTGAGCTACCCGTTCTCGGCCGCGATCTCCGTCATGACCATCGTGCTGTTCGTCACGATGGGGCTGAACTTCGGCATCGACTTCACCGGCGGCACCCTGATCGAGATCCAGGCCAAAACCGGCAAGGCTGACCCCGGCGTCGTCCGGGCTCTCGCGCAGAGCTTCGAAGTCGGAGACGTCGAGGTCCAGGAAATCGGGTCGGCGGGCGATATCTCCGTCCGTTTCCGCACCCAGCCCGGCGGCGAGGCGGCGCAGAGCGCGCTCGTGCAACGAGCCCGCGCAGCCTTCGAGAAGGACTACAATATCCGGCGGGTCGAGACCGTCGGGCCACGTGTCTCAGGCGAACTGGTTCAGTCCGGCACGCTGGGCGTGGTCCTCGCGATCTTCGCGGTCATGGCCTACCTCTGGTTCCGCTTCGAGCTGCAGTTCGCGATCGGGGCGATCATCGGCACGATGCACGACATCGTCCTCACCCTCGGCTTCTTCGTGATCACGCGCGAAGAGTTCAACATGACCTCGATCGCCGCGATCCTGACGATCGTCGGCTACTCGCTGAACGAGACCGTGGTCGTGTTCGACCGCACGCGCGAACTCCTGCGCAAGTACAAGAACCTTCCGACCCCAGAGCTGCTGGACCTGTCGATCAACTCGACCATGTCGCGCACCGTGATGACGGCCACGACCACGGCGCTGTCTCTGCTCGCGCTCGTCCTGTTCGGCGGCCAGGCGATCCAGGGCTTCGCCAACGTGATGCTCTTCGGCGTCGTCATCTGCACCTACTCGGCGATCTTCGTGTCGAGTCCGATGCTGATCTACCTCGGCGTGAAAACCTCAGCGCGCGCCGCCGCCGACGACAAGGCGGAGGCCGCCGCGAAGGCGGCCGCCATCTCGCGCCGGCCGGCCTGAGGCGACGTCGACCGGGGAAGGCGCCTGCCGCAATCGCGGCGGCGCCTTTATGTCCAGTCACATCGGTGGAGCCAGTCGCCTCATGTCTTTCTCCGAGGACGAACGCCACCTCCCCGGCCGCTTCGCGATCGACGCTTATGGCGACGGCGGCTTCCGCTTCGGCGATCTCTCTCACCGTGGATCATTGCTGGCGCTGCCGTCCGGCATGTGGGCGTGGCGCTGCGGCTCCCCGACCGATCTCGACGCTGCCGCGTTCGAACGTGTGCTTCAGGAAGCCGAGGCGATCGACACGCTTCTGATCGGCACGGGCGCCGATCTCGCGCCGCTCAAGCGCGACCTGCGGCAGGCGCTCCGTGAGGCGGGAATGGTGGTCGAGGTGATGGCGACCGGTGCCGCCGCGCGCACCTGGAACGTGCTGATCGCCGAAGAGAGGCGGGTGGCTGCGGCGCTGCTCGCGGTCGCATGAGCGAGACCGGCGTGCCGCCCGCGATCGCCGGCGACCCGATCGCCTCGCTGGTCCGCGAGGCGGACTTCGACCGTTACGCCTCAGCGCTGTTCACGCCCGCAGAGGCGCGCGCGCATCTTCTGGCGCTCTACGCCTTCGACGCCGAAGTCGCGCGGGTGCGTGGGCTGGTCAGCGATCCGATGGTCGGCGAACTCCGCCTGCAGTGGTGGCGTGACGCGCTGAACGACCCGGAGCGCGCCGACGCCGTCGCGCATCCCGTCGCGCGGGCGCTCGAAGGCGCGATCCGGCATGGCCGGCTGCCGCGACAGGCGCTGCTCGACCTCATCGACGCCCGCGCGGACGATCTGTACGACGACCCGATCGCCACGCTGGCCGACTTAGAGGGGCGCATCGGTGCGACGTCGTCAGTCGTGCTGAGGCTCGCTTCGCTGATCTGCGCGGAAGGCGCAGACCCGGGCGGCGCCGAAGCGGCCGGGTTCGCCGGCGTCGCGCAGGGCCTCGCCAGGCTCCTCCGCCGGCTGCCGCGCAGCCAGATGCTGTTGCCGATCGACCGCATGGCCGCCCACGGCGTCACCCGCGAGGACCTTTCTGAGAGCAGAGCGAGCCCCGAGCTTTCTCGCCTCGCCGCCGAGCTGCGCGATCTGGCGCGGCGCCGGCTGGCCGAGGCGCGAAGCGCGGCTGCGGCCGTGGATCCCGTCGCCGCGCCAGCTTTCCTGCCGGTCGCGCTCGTCGCTGGCGACCTCGACCGGCTCGACCACGCTGATTCACCGCTCGCTCCGCCGCCGGAACGCGCCCGCTGGCGACGCCTGCTGCGGCTCTGGCGCGCGAGCCGTCGAACGCCGTCCTTCTGAGCGCCCTCAGAGCTGTTCGAGGGTGGCGGTCGAGGCCTCGTCGTCCAGCGCGGCGAGCAACGGCGCGGCCCCCTCGAGCGCCGGCAGGATGTCCTCCACGCGCTTCACGACGAGGTAGGGCAGGGCGAGCCCCTGCCTCAGGAAGCCGTGCTCGGTCATGTGATCGAGCAACGTGAGCAGCGGTGACCAGAAGCCGAACAGGTCGGCGATCAGGATCGGCTTGTCGTGTCGGCCGAGCTGCGCCCAGGTCAGCTGCTCGACAAGCTCCTCCAGCGTTCCAATCCCGCCCGGCAAGGCGACGAACGCGTCGGACCGTTCGAACATCAGCCTTTTGCGCTCGTGCATGTCGGCGGTGACAAGCAACTCCTGCACGTCGCCGAGCATGACCTCGCGCTCGACGAGGAACTGCGGGATGATCCCGGTGACCCGCCCGCCGGCGTCGAGCGCGGCCCGTGCCACGGCCCCCATGAGGCCGATGTTTCCGCCGCCATAGACGAGCCCCACGCCCGCCTCCGCAAGCGTCCTGCCAAGATCCTCGGCCGCAGCCATGTAGTCGCGGCGCCCGCCGGGGCTGGAGCCGCAATAGACGCAGACATTTCTGATCTGATTCATTTGTCGAGCTGGCCCGGCCGGCTTGCTTGCGGCCAAGGCGCGATCCTTTCAGCGTTTGCCATACAGATAGTGTGCATCGAGCCCGGTTCCCTTGTAGGAGAGTCGAATTGAACCCTCTGTGACGGTGTGCTTCTGCCATGGCGATGGACCCTGCGGTCAGGAACGGCTTCGCGATCGGTTTCGCGGTCGTGGCCGGGCTCGTCGCCCTCTATGCGTGGCGGGAAGGCGGACTGAGCCGCCTGGGCGCCGGGCCCGAAGGGCCGGGCGAACTGAGCGCGCCGCAGGCGTCCCGCGATCCCGCCCCGAAAGCAGAGGCGAGGCCTGAGGCCCGGTCAGAGCCGCCGGCTGCTCGGCAAGACGCTCCGGCTGAAGCGACGCCCCCGGAACGACCCGCAGCACAGAGGGCGCCTTCGGCGCCGGCTCCGGATCAATCATCCGCCGGCGCCCCGGCAAGCGCGCCAGCTCCTGCGGCCCCGGCCCTGCGCGCGGCTGATCGCGGGCCGGCGACGTCCGGGACGTTCGATGTCGTGCGGGTCGAGCCTTCGGGCGATCTCGTGGTCGCCGGCCGGTGCTCCGGACCCTGCGACGTCGAGCTTCTCGCGAATGGGCGGCCGCACGGCGGCGCAAAGGCGGACGCCCAAGGCCGGTGGGCCATGACGCCGCCGACGCTTGCGCCGGGAGACTATCACCTGGCGTTGCGAACCCGCGGAGCGGATGGGAGCGAGCAGGTTTCCGAGCAGACCGTCACCGTCTCGGTGCCACGGCGTCCTTCGCGGGATGTGGTCGTCGTCCTGAACGATCCGAATGCGCCATCCCGGATCCTGCAGAAGCCTGGCCCGACTGTCGCCGCCAGCGCGGAACCCGCGACGGCAGGCCCGCAGTCCTCGCCCGCCGCGGCGCCTTCACGGCTTTCGATCGGCGCGGTGGACGCGGAAAGCGGCCGGTTTTTCGTGCAGGGGGCCGCGCCTCAGGGCGCGAGCCTGCGCATCTACCTCAACGGCGCCCTGGTGGCGCAGGCGGTCGCGGGTGAAGACAGCCGTTGGTCGCTCCGGGTCGAGCGCGGCCTGAGCCCGGGCGATTACACGGTCCGGGTGGACCGGGTCGAGAACGCGGCCGGCAAGGTGGCGGAGCGCGCAGAGGCGCGCTTCACCTATGAAGCCCCGTCGGCGGCCGCTGAGGAGAACCCGCAACCTGACCGCACGAGCGCGAGCGCGACTCCGCAGCGCGCTGTGGCTACGCCGTCGGCCTCCGGGGAGGGGGCCTCGGAGCCGAATCCCGCAACGCGTGCGTCCGGGTCCAGCCCTGCGACGAGAGGCGAGGCGGCAGCGGCGGACGCCGCCAACCCGGTGATAGCCTCGCTCGAAACGGTCAAGGTGCGCCGCGGCGACAGCCTCTGGCGCATCTCGCGCACCGCCTATGGGCACGGCCGCCGCTACACGGTGATCTTCGAGGCGAACGACGGCCAGATCCGCAATCCCAACCTGATCTACCCCGACCAGGTCTTCGTCCTTCCCTCCGAACCGCTCAGCCCATCCGCCGCCCGCTGACGGCCGCGACCTTGCCGCGACCGTCGATGCGACTTACGTGCGGGGCGCTCATGACAACAGTTTCCAAGCAGTTCCGGCATGGCGGCGCCCGTCGCGGATCGTCGCCATGGTGAGGCGACGGCGCGACGGCGGTCCGGCGGAGATGACCGCCGGCGGGTTCGCTTTCTTTCAGACGATCCGGCGGCTCCAGGCGTTCATCTGGCCGAGCGACAGGCCGGACCTGAAGCGGCGCATCGCGATCGCGATCGTGCTGCTGGTTCTGACCAAGGTCATCACGGTCCTCGTTCCCTACGGCTTCAAGTTCGCGACCGACGCGCTCACGCTGTCCGCGACGGGCGGCGTCCCCGCGACCGATGACGGCTGGCGGAGCTACGTGCTCGCGGCGCCGATCGCGATGGTCCTCGCCTACGGCCTTGGCCGCATTCTGATGGTGGCGCTGGCGCAGGCACGCGACGGCATCACGGCGCCTGTCGTGATGCACGCCGTCCGCCGGCTGTCGCTGCTGGTGTTCCGCCACATGCACCGGCTGAGCCTGCGGTTCCATCTGGCGCGGCGCACCGGCGCGGTCAGCCGCGTGGTCGACCGCGGCCGGCTCGCGATCGAGACCCTGACCCGCACCGCGCTGCTCACCGTGGTCCCCACGATCCTGGAGTTCGCGCTGGTGCTGGGCGTGCTCGCCTGGCAGTTCCGCGCCGCCTATTCGGGCGTCGTGGCGGCGATGGTCGCGCTCTACCTGGTCTTCACCTACTTCGCGACGGAGCGGCGCATCGGGTTCCGCCGGGTCCTCAACGAGAACGACACGGACGCCAGCTCGAAGGCCATCGACAGCCTGCTCAACTACGAGACCGTCAAGTATTTCGGCAATGAGGCTCGCGAAGCGGATCGCTACGACCGGTCGATGGCCGGGTACGAGAAGGCGGCGATCCGCACCTACACCTCTCTCGCCTGGCTGAACGCCGGGCAGGCGCTGATCTTCTCGGTCGGGTTGACCATCTGCATGATCATGGCGGTCGCCGACATCCAGGCCGGCCGGAACACGATCGGCGATTTCGTGCTGATCAACGCCATGATGATCCAGCTCTATGTTCCGCTGAACTTCATGGGGTTCGTCTATCGCGAGATCAAACTCGCCGTCGCGGATCTCGAGGCGATGTTCCGGCTGCTGGAGCAGTCGCCCGAGATCCAGGATCGTCCCGACGCAAGGCCGCTGGTGGTGACGGGCGGCACGATCCGCTTCGAGAACGTGCGCTTCGCCTACGATCCGGAACGCCAGATCCTGAAGGACGTCAGCTTCGAGGCGCCAGCCGGCAAGACGGTCGCGATCGTGGGGCCTTCGGGCGCCGGGAAGTCGACGATCTCCCGGTTGCTGTTCCGGTTCTACGACGTCCAGTCCGGCCGCATCACGATCGATGGCCAGGACATCCGCGCCGTGACGCAGACGTCCTTGCGCGACGCCATCGGCATGGTGCCGCAGGACACCGTGCTGTTCAACGACACCGTCCGCTACAACATCCGCTACGGCCGCTGGGACGCCACGGACGAAGAGGTCGAGCGCGCCGCCGAGCTCGCGCAGATCGACGGCTTCATCCGCCTGCTCCCGAAGGGCTACGAAACGGAGGTCGGCGAGCGGGGACTGAAGCTTTCCGGAGGCGAGAAGCAGCGCGTCGCGATCGCGCGGACCATCCTCAAGGGGCCGCCCCTGCTGATTCTCGACGAGGCGACCTCCGCGCTCGACAGCGCGACCGAAAAGGACATCCAGGACGCCCTCGAGACGGTATCCCGAGGCCGCACCACAATCGTGATCGCGCATCGGCTGTCCACGATCGTCGCCGCCGACGAGATTCTTGTGCTCGAGGCCGGCGAGATCGTCGAGCGCGGGTCGCATTCGGATCTGATGGCGAAGGGCGGTCTCTATGCCAGCCTCTGGAACCGTCAGCGCGAGGCGGATCAGGCGCGGGAGACGCTGGCGCGCGTGGGGGAAGCAGCCGCGATCGCTACCGCGCATCCGGAAGGCGACGGCCGCGACGACGACGATCCGGAGCCGCCCGGCGACGAAGACGAGCCGCGTGACGCGGCCGAATAGGACGCCGACTGGCTGGCTTGGTTCCCGCGCAGCGATCGCGTAAGACCTGCCGCCATGGCCCTTGATGATGTCACCAAATCGATCCGCAGCGCGATGGTTCCTATCCATCGCGAGGGACGCCCGTTCATCGCGATCTTCGCGATCGTCGCTTTCATCCTGTTCCTGATCTGGCAGCCGCTCGGCTGGATCGGCGTGGGCGCGACGATCTGGTGCGCCCTGTTCTTCCGCGATCCGAACCGGGTGACGCCGATCCGCGACGGGCTGGTGGTCAGCGGAGCGGACGGCACGGTCTGCGACGTGAACCCCGCCGTCCCGCCTGCCGAGCTCGGGCTGGGCGCCGAGCCGCTGCCGCGCGTCGCGGTGTTCATGAACGTGTTCGACGTGCACGTGAACCGCGCGCCAATCGCCGGGCGCGTCACGCGCGTGGCCTACACGCCGGGCAAATTCCTCAACGCCGACCTCGACAAGGCGAGCGAGGACAATGAACGCAACGGCCTCGTGATCGAATCCCTGCGGGGTCGCATCGGCGTGGTGCAGATCGCCGGGCTGGTCGCCCGCCGGATCGTCTGCTTCGTACGGGAGGAGGACTCGCTCGCGGCCGGCGAACGCTTCGGCCTGATCCGCTTCGGCAGCCGGGTCGACCACTACCTGCCGGCCGGCGCGACGCCGCTGGTCGGGGTTGGCCAGAAGACGATCGCCGGCGAGACGATCATCGCAGATCTCGCCGCTGCGCCCGAGACCCGGGCCTTCGCGAAGGGCTGAGAATGGACCTGTCACCCGGCCAGGACGCCCACTCTCCCGCGGCTCCGATCCAGAAGCGGCGCGGTCTGCGCAGCGTCCCGCTGAGGCTGCTGATCCCCAACTTCGTGACCCTGCTGGCGCTGTGCGCCGGGCTCACCGGAATCCGCATGGCGCTTGAGGGCCGGCTCGAGCTCGCGGTCTACCTCGTGGTGCTCGCGGCCGCTCTCGATGGGGTGGATGGCCGGCTGGCCCGCCTCCTGAAGGGCACATCGCGCTTCGGCGCCGAGCTCGACAGCCTCACCGACTTCGTGAACTTCGGCGTCGCGCCGGCGCTGATCCTCTACTTCTGGGGCCTGAACGGCCTCGGGAACATCGGGTGGATCGGCTCGCTCGTGTTCGCGATCGCCGGCGCGCTGCGGCTGGCTCGTTTCAATGTCGCGCTCGACGATCCGATGAAGCCGTCATGGGCGGGGGCCTTCTTCACAGGCGTTCCGGCGCCGGCCGGCGCGATCTCGTCCCTGCTGCCGATCTATCTCGGCTTTCTCGGCTTCCCGCGGACGCCGCTCGGCGAGCCGGTGGTGCTCGCTTACGTCATCGGCATCGCCCTGCTGATGGTGAGCCCGTTCCCCACATGGTCGGGCAAACAGCTCGGCTCTCGGATCAACAGGGCCTACGTCGCCCCGGCGCTGATCGCCGGCGCGTTGTTCGTGACCCTCCTGATCGGATATCCGTGGCTGGTGCTCACCGCCCTGACGCTGGGTTACCTCGGCACGCTGCCTTTCGCATTCATGCATCACCGGCGGCTTGTCGCGCAGGACAAGGCGGCCGCCGCCAAGGCCGCGGGCTGACAGGCGGTCAGTCCCGGGCGAGCCCGCAGGCTGCGACCCGCGCGCCGAGCGGCGCATCCGGATAGGCGCTGCGCAGGAGCCGCAGCGCCTCGGACGGCGACTGCGGTCGGGTGCGGGCGAGAAAGGCGCGCATCTCGGCGACGGAGTCATTCGGCTCCGGCAAGCCGTGGGGCAGCTTGTTCGAAGTCTCGCGGAACGCGGCGGCAGCGGACGGCATCGGCAGAGTCCTTGCAGCTTTGCGTGAAGAAGACGCTAGGCTGTCGTGGTTAATGAGAGCTTAAGGCCAGCTCGGCGATTCGGCAGCTACTCAGAAGAGCAGGATGACGAAGACCGACGCTTCTCCGGACACCCCGAAGACGCGCTGTCAGAACGCAGCCGTCATCGGAACTGTTCCTCTCGTCATCGAGGAATGATCATGCAAATCCGCTCCCCCGGCGCCCCCGAAATTGGCAGTTCGCTTTGACGATGCTGTGGAGGTGGTTCTGGCTTGCGCTCGCCTGTGCGGGCCTTGCGTCTGCATATGCCCACGCAGCGCCCCCGGGTCGCGCGCAGGTGGAGGCTGAGTTTCAGTCCTGGCTCGGTGCGACGGTGAGACCCGCCGCGCTGAAGGTCGGCGTGTCAGCGAACACGTTCGATCGGGCGATAAGAGGCCTCACGCTGGATTGGAGTCTGCCCGATTTGGCGCCCCCCGGCGCGCCCCCGCACAGCGCTCCTCAGCGCCAGCCTGAATTCGCCGATCCTGGTCGGTACGTGGCCGAGCCGAACTTCGCGGCGCTTTCGGCCGAAGGGCGCGTCGAGCTCAAGCGATGGAGCAAGACGCTGGACGCCGTGGAGCGCCGCTTTGGCGTGCCCCGCGAGATCGTCGTGGCGATATGGGCGCGGGAATCGCGCTTCGGACGCGCCAAGATCCCGAACGTCGCGATCCGCGCGCTCGCGACCGAGGCCTTCATGGGCGCTCGCAAGGAACAGTTCTTTCCCGAGCTGATCGCCGCGCTGAAGATCCTGGAGGGCGATCACATCCCGCTCGAGGAGATGAAGAGCTCCTGGGCTGGCGCGATGGGCCAGCCTCAGTTTCTGCCGTCGAAATACCTGGACAACGCCGTCGACATGGATGGCGACGGGGCAAGGGACATCTGGAAGTCGGTTCCGGACAGCCTTGGCTCGATCGCGAATTATCTCCGGCGCCACGGCTGGGCGCCGGGTCGGCGCTGGGGGGCGGAGGTCGACCTGCCGGAGTCCGTTCCCTGCACCCTCGAGGGACCGGACCAGGGCAAGACCGTAGCGGAATGGACGAAGCTGGGGGCGCGGGCGAAGGACGGCGCGCTCCCGGGAGCCCCGGATGCGACGCTGCACCTGATGACGCCGGCGGGCCGCACGGGCCCGGCCTTCCTCGTCTCGAAGAACTTCTATGTCCTCAAGGAATACAACGAGTCCGACCTCTACGCGCTGTTCGTCGGCCATCTGGCGGATCGGCTGAAGGGCGGAGCCCCGATCCAGGGCAAGTGGACCACGCCCAAGGGAGTGGGACGTGCCGAAATAGCCGCGATGCAGCGGCGGCTGGAGGCGCGAGGGCATGACGTCGGGACCGCCGACGGACTCATCGGCTTCAGGACCCGCGTGGCCGTCGGCCGCTGGCAGGCGGGCCAGGGCAGGGCGCCGACCTGTTTCCCCGACGCCGGCGACGTCAGGGCGATCGGCCGTTAGCCTCTTCTTCGCGCGCCGCCCGTCGACCGGCGGCGCGCGGCATGCCAGATTTTACGCCGGCGCCCGCCGCCGGAAGCCGGAGACCGCCCGCAAAGGGCGGCGCGTGAAGGAGGAATGTTCCGATGATGAGAGTTATGACGCGCGCGTTGCGCGCGCTTGGGGCCGCTGCGCTGCTTGCGGGCGCGTCCCAAGCCTCCGCCGCCGACTTCCCGACGCGGCCGATCACGATGATCGTGCCCTTCGCCCCGGGCGGCTCGACGGACCTCGTGGCGCGCCTCGTCGCCGCCAAGATGGGCGAGACGCTGAAGCAACAGGTCCTGGTCGAGAACCGCGGGGGCGCAGGCGGCAATCTGGGCGCGGCGGCCGTCGCGAAGGCGGATCCGGACGGCTACACGATCCTGATGGGGACCGTCGCGACCCACGCGCTCAATCCCGCGCTCTACAAGCGCATGCCCTATGACGCCGCGAAAGATTTCGCGCCGATCTCGCTGCTCGCCATCGTGCCGAACGTTCTGGTCGTCAATCCGAACTTCCCGGCGAAGTCGGTCCCCGAGCTGGTCGAGATGCTCAAGAAGGAGCCCGGCAAGTACGCTTACGCGTCCTCCGGCAACGGGACTCCGCTGCATCTCTCGGGCGAACTGTTCAAGAAGATCGGCGAGGTGGACATGATCCACATTCCCTACAAGGGCGCAGGTCCGGCGCTGGTCGACGTGATCGCCGGCCAGGTGCCGATCATGTTCGACAACCTTCCGTCCTCGACGGAGCACATCAAGTCCGGCCGGCTGCGCGCGCTCGGCGTGACCACCGCCACCCGCGCCCCGTCGTTCCCAGACGTGCCGACGATCGCCGAGGGTGGCCTCGCGGGCTACGACACCTACACGTGGAACGCTCTGTTCGCGCCGGCCGGCACGCCGAAGGAGGTCATCGACGCCCTCAACGCAGCCGCCAATCAGGCGGTCGCCGACCCGACCGTGAAGGCGAAGCTCGCCGACTTCAGCGCGACCGTGGTCGGCTCCACCCCCGAGGCGCTGGGCGAGCACGTCCAGAAGGAACTCGCGAAATGGGCGCCGATCGTGAAGGAGTCCGGCGCGCAGATCGACTGACGCAGAAAGGGCGGCGCCATGCGGCGCCGCCCTTTTTCAGAACTCGTGGGAGCGGACGACTCAGAACCAGCCGCCGCGTCGACGCTCGTACCAGCGCCGGTCGTCCTCCTGCATCGCGTAGCAGATCGCCGCGATGACCCCGACGCCGACCGCAAGACCAAGCAGGGACAAGCCCGGATTGTTTCGGACCGCCGTTCCGGCGCGCCGCCCATAGTACAGCGCGCTGTCGCCCGCGGCGTGGAGGGCGTCCACGCCCTCGTCATAGACGGTGCTGGCGGAGTCGCTGACCGAGCGGGCCATCGAGCGGGCCCGGTTCCGGGCCGCCCTGGCGCGCTCGGCGCTGAGCTCGCCCACCCGCTCGGCAAGATCAGAAACGGTCGCTCTGAGCTCGGACAGCTGAGAGCTGGCGTCGTGGCTCATCGCGCTCGGGCTCATCTTCCTGTCCACCATGATCGATCCTCGCAAAGGTTCGTGGCGGAAAACCCGCCGATCGCTTGTACAACGTGCCCGCCAAGAGGGGGTTCCGCAGCGCGGCACATTCCGCCGCTCACGAAGGATCAAGCCGGCGCTTGCTTCGGCGGGTGGAAGCCGCGAGGAAGGACCATGGCCGATTGTCCGGGCGTGCTTCACCTCGCAGCGATGGCCGACGGCGCGCTCGCACGGATTCGGGCGCCCGGCGGGCGGCTCAGCGCGGCCCAGGCGCGCGCGACGGCGGGAGCCGCGGCGACGCTCGGCTCCGGGGTCATTGATCTCACCAGCCGCGCCAATCTCCAGATTCGCGGGATGCCCGAAGGAGCCGGCCCGGCTCTCGCCGCCAGGCTCTCCGCCGCAGATCTGTTCGTGGAGGGGCCTGCCGATCGGCGGCGCAACATCCTCCTCGATCCCTTCTCGGGCCTTGATCCCGAGGAGGTTCGCGACATGCGACCGATCACGGCGTCGCTCGACGAAGGGCTCAGATCCGCGTCCTGGATCGGCGCGCTCTCGCCCAAGTTCTCCTTCGTTCTCGACGGGGGCGGCCGGTCAGCCGTCGCGGCGATCTCGTCAGACGTGTCCTGCCGGGCCGCGGCTCAGGGGACGATGATCATCGCCGCGGGGGACGTGCTCGTCGAAGCGGCGGACGATCAGTCTTGCGTGGCCGCGCTGCTCGCAATCGCGCAGACCGCCGCCGCTGCCGGGCCGCAAACCCGGACGCACGACCTCGATCCGAGGATTTTGACGTCCGCGTTGCAGGCCGTCCCCGGCGTTCGGCAGGCGCCGGAGCCGTTGGCCACGCGGGAGCTCACGCCGCGGCTTGGTCTGGTCCCCCAGCGCGGCTCGGAACGGGTCGCGCTCAGCCTCCCGGTCCCGGTCGGCAGGCTCGACGTAGCCATGCTCGAATGGCTCGCCGACGTGACGGCGCTGGACGGGGAGGGCTGGCTGGCGCTGGCGCCGTGGTCCGCTGTCGTCATCTTCGGCATGTCCCATGCCGTGGCCGAGGCGAGGCTCGCTCAATCCGTCGGCCGCGGCTTCACGCCGCTCGGCGTCGCCGAACGTCTGACGGTCGTCGCCTGCGCCGGCTCGGGCGGTTGCAGCCGGGCGCGCGAGCCGGCCAAGGAACTCGGCCGCGAGGTCCTGGAGTTGGCGGCGGCGGAGCCGTGGCGGCTGCCGCCGGCTGCCGTCCGGGTGCATCTTTCCGGTTGCCCAAGGGGCTGCGCAGGCGCCGCGACGGCCGATCTGCTCCTGCTGGGCGCCGAAGAGTCTCCGGGCTGGAGCGCGCATCGAGCCGCGTCTCCCCGCGCGCCGGGGGAACCCGTCGACCGCCGCGGCGCAGTCAGTGCGCGAGACGTTTTCGAGCTTCTCGCGCACAGAGGCCGCTAGGCGGTTCGCCAAGGAATGCCTTGCCATGCGGCGGGGGTCCCGTCACAAGGCTGTCGCGAAATTGAAGCGGGCGCGATGGACTACATCAGGGACGGGGCCGAAATCTATCGCCGCTCTTTCGCGACGATCCGGGCGGAGAGCGACCTCTCCGGCCTCCCGGAGGACGTCGCAGGCGTCGTGGTCCGCATGATTCATGCCTGCGGCATGACGGACCTGCCCGCCGACATCCGCTTCGACGCGACGGTCGTGGACGCTGCGCGCGGGGCTCTTCAACGCGGCGCGCCGATCCTCTGCGACGCCAAGATGGTGGCGTCCGGCGTCACCCGGTCGCGGCTTCCGGCGGACAATCAGGTCATCTGTCTCCTCGACGATCCCGCCACTCCGCGCCTTGCCACGGAGCTCGGCACGACACGGTCCGCCGCGGCGGTCGAACTCTGGCGCGACCGGATCGAGGGCGCGGTCGTCGCCGTCGGCAACGCTCCCACGACGCTGTTCCACCTGCTCGGCCGACTGGACGAGGGCTGGCCAAAGCCCGCGGCGATCGTCGGCCTTCCGGTCGGCTTCATCGGGGCGGCGGAGTCGAAGGACGAGTTGGCGCGGAACCCGCGCGGCGCGCCGTTCATCACGCTGCTCGGCCGGCGCGGCGGCAGCGCGATGACCGTCGCAGCCCTCAACGCGCTGGCGGATCCCCGCGAATGACGCCCGGCAGGCTTTCCGGCGTCGGCGTCGGCCCGGGCGATCCGGAACTCCTGACCCTCAAGGCGCTTCGGCTGATCCAGGAAGCGGACGTCATCGCCTATCCGGTGGCGAAGCGCGGTGACGGCGTCGCTCTGTCGGCGGCGCGGCCGCATCTGCGGCCGGATCAGCAGCTCCTGCCTCTCGTCTATCCGATAACGGCGAGCCCCGAGGCGGACCTGCCCTCGTATCCTGAGGTCATGCGCGCGTTCTATGACCGCAGCGCGGATGAGATCGCCTCGCTGCTCGACGCCGGCCGCAACGTCTGCGTGCTCTGTGAGGGCGACCCGTTCTTCTATGGCTCCTTCATCTACTGGCATGCGCGGCTGAACGACCGTTACGAGACGACCGTCACGCCCGGCGTGTCCTCGGTGATGGCGGGGCCGGTCGCGCTCGGACGGCCCCTGTGCCTGCGGAAGGACACCGTCACGGTCATTCCCGGGACCCTGCCACCCGAAGAGCTCACCCGGCGGCTCGCCGCGGCCGACGCGGCCGTCGTGATGAAGCTCGGGCGGACCTTCGGAAAGGTCCGTGCGGCGCTCGAGGCGGCCGGGGCGCTCGATCGCGCCTTCTATGTCGAGCGCGCCAGCCAAGCAGGGGAGCGCACGATGCGGGCCGCGGAAGTCGATCCGGCCTCCGTGCCATACTTCTCCATCGTCGTCGTGCCGAGCCGCGAAACGCCGTGAGCCGTCCCGCGATCATCGTCTTCAATGTGTCCGGGGTCGCGACGGCGCGGCGCGCGGCGGACGCTGTTTCGGGCGAGACGTTCGGACTCGCCGGCCGCGTCGACCAGGTTGACCGCACATTCGAGGATTCGAGCGCGCTCGTCGCGGAGCTCTTCCGGGCCGGCCGCCCGATCGTGGGCGTCTGCGCCGCCGGCATCCTGGTGCGCCTGGTCGCGCCGCTGCTGCAGGACAAGCGCGCGGAGCCGCCGGTGCTGGCGGTCAGCGACGACGGCGCACTGGTCGTGCCGTTGCTGGGCGGCCTCGTCGGCGGAGACGCGCTCGCCCGGTCGCTCGCGAATGCGCTGGGCGGAACGGCGGCGATCACGGGCGCGGGCGCCCGGCGCTTCGGCGTCATTCTGGAGGCGCCTCCTGAAGGCTATGTCCTCGCCAATCCCGACGACGCGAAGTCCGTGACCGCGCGGCTCCTTGCAGGAGAGCGGGCGCGGCTGGAGGGCGGCGCCCCCTGGATTCGCGACTCGGACCTGCCCCTCGACGCCGAGGGAAGGGTGCTGTTGCGCGTCGACGCATCCGCAACGGCTGCGCCGGCTGAGGGACTGCTCTACCGGCCGAAGGTCGTTCTGGCCGAATTCAACAGGCCCGACGAAGCCACGCTTGTGCGTCTCGACGAAGCGCTTGCGAGGCTTGAGATCGCGCCGGAGGCGCTGGCGCTCGCCACGGCCCCGGAAGGCGCTCCGATCCACCACAGGTTCGTGGAGCGGCTTGCGGAGCGGGGCATCCCGCTCCGCGTCGTCGCGTCGCGGATCGAGCAGGGCGAACTTCTCCACGGTGAGCCGGGGCTGCGGATTCATCGGTTCGCGGAGCCGGTTTCGCCGGACGCCTTCGGGCGCGCGCTGGGCCGCGTGACGGTGGTCGGATTGGGGCCGGGCGAGCGCGACTGGCTGACGCCGGAAGCTTCGGCCGCGCTCGACCGCGCCAGCGATCTCGTCGGTTACGAGGTCTATCTCGCCATGGTCCCGGAGAGGCCCGGCCAGCGCCGGCATGGCTCCGACAATCGGGTGGAGATCGAGCGGGCCCGGGCCGCGCTGGTGCTCGCCGGACAGGGCCGGGAGGTGGCGGTCGTCTCCTCCGGCGACGCCGGCATCTTCGGCATGGCGGCGGCCGTCATGGAGGCGCTCGCCGCAGAGCCCGCGCGCTGGCCGAACGTCACCGTCGAGGTGGCGCCCGGCGTGTCGGCCATGCAGGCCGCCGCGGCCCGGCTCGGCGCGCCGCTCGGCCACGATTTCGCAGTGATCTCGTTGTCGAACCTTCTCAAGCCCTGGGAAATCATCGCGAAGAGGCTCGAAGCCGCAGCGCGCGCGGATTTCGTCCTCGCCCTCTACAATCCGACCTCACGCAGCCGCCAGCCGCAGTTCGAGGCCGCGCTCGACGTGCTCAGGCGGCATCGCGCGCCCGAGACCGTCGTGGCGCTCGCCCGCAACGTCGGGCGGGAGGGCGAGAGCCTGACGATCATCACGCTCGGCGCGCTCGACCCGAACGACGTGGACATGCGCACCCTCGTGCTTGTCGGATCGTCGCGCAGCCGCGTGTTCGCGCGCGCCGACGGACGGCCCTGGATGTTCACGCCCCGCGTCTACGAGGCCGCGCCAGCGTCAGAGACGCAGGAGCCACTGGCGCTGTAGGGTGCCGGGATGGAAGACCCGCTCGACGCTCCGCAGGACGACGGCCGACCGCTCCGCCGCGGCTGGACGACCGGCGCCTGCGCCACCGCGGCGACCAAGGCCGCCTACACGGCTCTGCTGACGGGATCTTTCCCGGACCCCGTGCAGATCACGCTTCCACGCGGCGAGCAGCCGGCCTTCGCCCTCGCCATGGAAGAGCAGGGCGTCGATTACGCGCGAGCGGGCGTCATCAAGGACGCCGGCGACGATCCGGACGTGACGCATGGCGCGCTGGTCATGTCGCGGGTGCGCCTGCTTCCGCCGGGAACCGGCGTGGTGTTCCGCGCGGGCGAGGGGGTCGGGACAGTGACCCTGCCCGGACTGCCCCTGCCGCCCGGCGAGCCGGCGATCAATCCCATGCCGCGTGAGATGATGCGCGCGGCCATCGCTGAAGTGGCGGCCGCCGAGGGGGCCACAGGGGACGCGGAGGTCGAGATCTCGATCCGCGACGGCGCGGCTCTGGCGCTCAAGACCTGGAACCCGCGGCTCGGCATCGTGGGCGGGCTTTCGGTGCTCGGCACCACGGGTGTCGTGGTGCCTTACTCCTGCTCCGCCTGGATTCATTCGATCCATCGCGGCGTCGACGTGGCGCGGGCGGCGGGCTACCCGCATATCGGCGCGAGCGTCGGGGCGACCTCCGAGACGGCCTTGAAGCGGCTTTACGGCCTGCCGGACACCGCCATCATCGACATGGGCGACTTCGCCGGAGGGCTTCTCAAATACCTCCGCAGCCATCCGGTGCCGAAGCTCACCATCGCGGGCGGGTTCGCAAAGATGTCCAAGCTCGCCGCAGGGGCGCTCGATCTGCACTCCGGACGGAGCCAGGTGGACCTCGCCGCGCTCGCGCGGCTGGCGGAGGAACGTGGCGCCGGTCGCGACGTCGTCGCCGGCATCGCCGCCGCGCCGACCGGGCTCGCCGCGCTGCGGCTCGGCCACGAAGTGGGGCTCGGAGACGCTGTCGCGGAGCGAGCCCGCGAGGCGGCGAAGACAGCCCTGAGGGGATCGGAGGTCGCGATCGAGGTGCTGGCCATCGACCGTGAAGGGAACATCGTCGGCCGCGCCGGATAGGCGAGCGACGTCTATTCGCGCGGCTTCAGATGCCGGTCGTACCGCTCGTCGTAAAGCGCGCTTTTTGCTGATGAAACGCCGTTGAGAGCATGACCGACGATCACCAGCGCGGTGCGCTCGACGCCGAGGGGAGCGGCTTCGGCGACGATCGTGCCGAGCGTCCCGCGCGCGATGGCTTCGTCCGGCCAGGTCGCGCGCGCAACCAGCGCAGCCGGACAGTCCGGACCGTAAAGCGGCGTCAGCTCCTCGACGATCCGTGGAAGTTGCCGGGCGGCGAGATGCAGCACGAGGGTTCCGCGCGAAGCCGCTATGATCTCGAGTGTTTCCGTCTCGGGCATGCGTGACGCGCGGCCCGAGAGGCGGCTCAGAATGATGGTCTGCGCGATCTCAGGAACCGTCAGCTCGACGCCGAGACGCGCGGCTGCGGCGGCAAAGGCCGGCACCCCCGGCACGATCTCGAACGGGATGTCGCGCTTCCGCAGCGCCGCGAACTGCTCGGCGGTCGCGCCATAGATCGACGGATCGCCGGAATGAACGCGCGCGACGTCGAGCCCGGCTGTGTCGGCGCGCTCGAACTCCGAGACGATTTCCTCAAGCGACATGCCCGCGGTGTCCACGACGCGCGAACCCGCAGGCGCGCAGGCGACGACGGCCGCCGGCACAAGGGAGCCGGCGTAGAGGCAGACCGGGCAGCGCGCGATCAGATCGCGCCCTCGCACCGTGATGAGATCCGGGTCGCCGGGTCCGGCGCCGATGAAGTACACGGTCATGGCGTCAACGCGGCTTCACGGCGGCGAATTGGGTCACCGGCATGGCTGGACGCCACCCGGTCATCCCGCCGACCGCGCCCGCATAGGACGCCTCGATCCGGACGAGCTCGCCGCCGAGCCTGCGGTGAGCCGCGACGAGCCGAGCCTCGGTCTCGAGCGTGACGGCGTTCGCGACAAGCCGGCCTCCCGGCCTGAGGGCCTCCCAGCAGATCTCGATCACCCCCTCGGCGCCTGCGCCTCCGCCGAGAAAGACGGCGTCCGGCGCCGGCAGGCCCTCAAGACCTTCGGGCGCCCGCTGCTCCCGGATCTCCAGGCCCGGGACGCCCAACCGGCGGGCGTTCTCTCTCGCGCGCGCCGCGCGGTCCGGGCGGGGTTCGAGGCCGACCGCCCTCGCGCCCGCGGCAGCGCGCATCCATTCGATCCCGATGGAGCCCGAGCCGGCGCCGACGTCCCAGAGCAGCGCTCCCGGAATCGGGGCCAGCCGGGCGAGCGTGACGGCTCGAATTTCGCGGCGCGTGATCTGGCCGTCATTGTCGAAGGCGTCGTCAGCCAGACCGGGCGTTCTCGGAAAAACCTTCGTTTCCGGCTCCGCGACCGCTTCGATCGCGACGGCGTTGAGCGCGTGGAAGCGCCGCTCCCCCATGTCGTTCGCAGTGGTGGCGGTGGCCGCGGCGTCTGGCGATCCGAGCCGCTCCAGCACCGTCACCCGGCTCCCGCCATAGCCCTGCGCCGCGAGCAGCGCGGCCGCCGCCGAGGGCGTCGAGCCGTCGGCGGAGAAAAGCACGATGCGCGCGCCATGGTGCAGCGCGAGGGATAGCGTCTCGATGGGCCGCCCGCAGGCCGAGACGAGCTGCGTTTCGGCCACAGGCCAGAGCATCGCCGCGCAGGCGAGCTGGTAGGCCGACACAGCCGGCAGCACCGTCACCTCGGACCGGTCGAAACGCCCGAGCAGCGTCGCCGCAACCCCGTACAGAAGCGGATCCCCGCTCGCGAGCACCGCGACCCGCCGGCCGCGCCAGCCCGCGATCTCATCGAGGAACGGCAGCATCGGCGATGGCCAAGCCCGCCGTTCCGCCGCCGGGGCGAGATCGGCGGGCAGCAGAGCGAGGTGACGCGCCCCCCCGACGACCAGTTCGGCCTTCCGGAGCGCGGACAGCGCTTCGCAAGTGAGGGCCGCCGCCCCGTCTTCGCCGACGCCGATGACGGTCAGCCAGCGGGCGACGGCGGGATGTTCGGCGGGGGCGGCGGCGGTCATCGGCGATTCCAAGGCGGCGGAACCTCCGCAAGCTATCACGCCCTCGGGGCACCAAGCGTCTTGGCGACCGCCGCCACGGCCTCATCGACAGTCGCGAACACCTGTCCGTCCACGGGCGCGGGGCGATCGACGATGATCACCGGCACGCCGCGCTCGCGGGCTACGGTGAGCTTGGCCTCCGCGGCCGAGGACCCGCTGTTCTTGGTGACGAGGCAGGTCACGCGCCGCTCCTCGAACAAGGCGCGCTCGGCCTCGACGCTGAACGGCCCGCGATCGAACAGGAAGCTGGCGCGGGGATGGCGGCAGGGCTGCTCGGGCGGATCGATGACGCGGAACAGAAGCTCGAGATCGTGCCGCTGCTCGAAGCAATGCACATGCTGCCGACCGAGCGTGACGAAGCACACTCCATCCGAGGCCGGCGCGAGCTCGGCCGCCGCCGCGGCGTCCGGCACGACTCGCCAGTCATCGCCCGGCTGACGCGTCCACTGGGGCCGGTCGATGTGGATCAAGGGCGTGCCGACCTCCGCACAGGCCGCGGCGGCGTTGCTCTTCATCCGCGACGCGAAGGGATGCGTGGCGTCCACCACCAGCGCGATGTCCTCGACCGCCAGATAGGCGGCGAAACCGTCAACGCCGCCGAAGCCGCCGACCCGGCTCGCGCCGAGCGGGTCGCGCCTCCGCTTCGTGCGCCCGGCGAAGGAGGTCACCACATCGTAGCCGCGCGCCACCAGCGCCTCGGCCGCGGCGAAGCCCTCGGTCGAGCCGCCGAGCACCAGCACGCGAGGCGCTGCTCCGCGCGTCGCGGCCGGGGAGCCTCCGCGTTCCAGCCCGGAGGATTGTGCGCCGCGACGTGACTCGTCATGGTCCGCCGCATGTCTTCCGATCTGCGTCACGCAACCCTCCCTCGCGCGTCCGTCGCGTTCCCTGACGCGATCGCTGCGGCGATGCCGCCGTTCCCGCGCGGCTGCGTCTGGCTTGTCGGCGCAGGACCGGGCGACCTTGGCCTTCTCACGTTGCAAGCCGCCTGGGCCCTCGCGCAAGCCGACATCGTGTTCTTCGATGCGCTGGTGAATGAGGAGGTTTTGAGGCTCACCCGCGCGGACGCCGAACTGAGCTTCGTCGGCAAGCGCGCCGGCCGTCCCTCGCCGAAACAGCCGGAGATCACCCGCCTGCTCGTCACGGCGGCGCGAGCGGGCAAACGCGTGGCGCGCCTGAAGGGCGGCGATCCGTATGTGTTCGGCCGGGGCGCGGAGGAGGCTCAGGCGCTTGTCGCCGCCGGCGTCCCGTTCCGGGTCGCGTCCGGGGTGACGGCGGGCGTCGGCGGTCTGGCCGCCGCCGGGATTCCGGTGACTCACCGCGAGATCAACCAGGCCGTGACGTTCGTCACAGCGCATGACGCCGGCGGCGGCCTCTCGGAGCGACTCGACTGGCCCGCGCTGGCGGCCGGGTCGCCGGTGCTGGTCGTCTATATGGGCTTCCGCCTGATGCGTGAGATCGGCGCGCGTCTGCTCGCCGCCGGCCGGCAGGCGGAAGAACCGGTGGCGATCGTCTGCCACGCCACCACCATCCGGCAGAAAGTCATCCGCACCACGCTGGAACGGCTGGCGGCCGGCGACGCCGAGGGGGCCGAAGCGCCTGCGTTGATCGTCGTGGGCGAGGTGGTGGCGCTCGCCCCGGTCCTCAGCCCCTTCTCGTTCGCCGAGTCGATCGCATGAGCGGCGCGCCGACATTCGTGGTCGCCGCGCCCTCGAGCGGCTCCGGAAAGACCATTTTGACGCTGGGGCTGCTGCGCGCCTTTCGCGACGCGGGGCTCGCTGTCGCGTCCGCCAAGATCGGGCCGGACTACATCGATCCGCGCTTCCACGAGGCGGCCACAGGCCGCCCCTCGGTGAACCTGGACGGGTGGGCGATGCGGCGGGACCGTATCCTGCGGCTCGCCGTGGAGGCGGGGCAGGGCGCGGACATCCTCGTGGTCGAGGGCGTCATGGGCCTGTTCGACCAGGCGGCGGAGCCCGGCGTCGAGGGGCGCGGCGGGGCGGCCGAGGTGGCGGCGACCTTGAGCGCGCCGGTGGTGCTGGTGATCGACTCCTCAGGGATGGCGCAGTCCGTCGGCGCTGTCGCGGCCGGCTTCCGCAACTTCGCCGCCGGCCCCTCGATCGACGGCGTGGTGCTGAACAGGGTGGCGAGCGCTCGGCATGAAGCCCTGCTGCGCGAAGGGTGCGACTCCGCCGGGGTCGAGGTGCTGGGCGTCCTGCCGCGAAACGCCGCCCTGCGGGCGCCATCCCGGCATCTCGGCCTTGTCCAGGCCGAGGAACTGCCAGAACTCGAGACCCTGATCCGGACAGCGGCGGAGCTCGTCGCCCGAAACGTGAACCTGGACCGGCTGCGGTCGCTCGCCAGCGCTCCGCCGACGCCGCTCTACACGGCCCTTCCGCCGCCCGTCCCACCGCTCGGCTCGCGCATCGCGGTGGCGCGGGACCTCGCCTTCCGTTTCGCATACCCGCATGTGCTGGAGGGCTGGCGGGAGGCGGGCGCGGAGCTCAGCTTTTTCTCGCCGCTCGCCGACGAGCCTCCGAGCGCTGAGGCGGATGCGGTGTTTCTGCCGGGGGGCTACCCGGAGCTGCACGCCGGGTGCCTCGCCGGCGCGAGCCGCTTCCGCGAAGGCGTCATGACGGCGCGCGACGCCGGCGCCGTGATCTACGGCGAATGCGGAGGCTACATGACGCTGGGGCAGTGGCTGGTCGACGCCGATGGAGTCCGGCACGAGATGCTCGGCCTTCTCGCGCTTGAGACCTCGTTCGCCGAACGCCGCCTGCACCTCGGCTACCGGCACGCTGAACTCGCCGCGCCGGGCCCCCTTGGCGCGGCCGGATCGGTCTGCCGGGCCCACGAGTTCCACTATGCGGCGGTCGTGAGCGAGGAGGGGCCGCCGCTGTTCAGGTTGCCCGGCGGCGGATCAGCCGGTCTCGTTCGCGATTTCGTCTCCGGCTCGTTCCTGCACGTCATCGACGTGGGTTGACGGCGACTCGTCGACCGCCTCGACGAGCGCGTGCTCGATTCCTGCCGGCGGAACGCGCGCGATCGTGCTTTTTCTGACTTTGGCGGGTCTGTCGCGCCACGCCGGAACTCCGTCGGCGCTCTCGGCATGTTTCAGCGCGAAAGCGACCAGCGCCTCGGCGTCGACAGGCTCGAGATCTCCGATCACATAGGAGAACTTGCCCGGAGCCGCGACGACGGCCGAACAGGCGCGCGAGCAGGCGGACAGGCAGGCGATCGCCCGAACCTCCAGCCGCGCCTCGGTCGGAACGTTCGCCAGCGCATCCCGCACCGCCCGCCCCAGAACGGCGCCCGGCCGCTCGGACGTGTCCGGATGCCCCTCTGGGCGGCACGTCCGGCAGATCGTGACGACCGTGCGGGGCATCAGCATCGACTCTGCCGCCGGCGGCCATACCTAGCCGGTCCCGGTTCGCCCGCGTTGACGCGGGCGCAATTCGGCCCGAACTTCAAAAGCTGAGCGGCCAAGGGGATCGTATGAGGCATGGCGGTGACCTGGCGCGGGCGGAAGCCGCCTATGGACGACCACGGCAGGGATGGCTCGACCTGTCCACCGGGGTCAACCCGCACCCCTACCAGCTGCCGCCGTTCCCGTCCTCGTCGCTGACCCGGCTTCCGGAGCCTCCAGACCTGGAGAGCCTGCTGAGAACGGCGCGGCAGGCCTACGAATGGCCGGAAGACGTGCCGGTCGTCGCCGGACCCGGGGCGCAGGCGATGATCCAGCTGCTGCCCTATCTGCGCGTCCGCGGATCGGTCGCGGTGGTCGGCAGGACCTATGAGGAGCACGCCTATGTTTGGGCGCGCGCCGGCCACGAGGTCACGATCTGCGAAATGCAGACGGCGGAGGACTCCGACGTCGTCGTTCTGGTCAACCCGAGCACGCCGTTCGGGCGGACGACCTCTCCCGAGAAGCTCCAGAAGCTCGCCGAGCGCCTCGCCGAGCGGGAGGGACTTCTGGTGGTCGACGAGACCTATGCGGACGTGGCGCCAGAAGTGGCGCTGGGCGGGAGGCTGTCGTCGCGCGGCGTGGTCGTTCTGCGCTCGTTCGGAAAGTTCTTCGGCTTGCCCGGGCTTCGGCTCGGATTCGCGGCCGGCGATCAGGAGATGGTCAGCGAACTCGCGGGGGAGCTGGGACCCTGGCCCGTCTCCGGGCCTGCGCTCGTCTCCGGCCTGACGGCGCTCGCCGACCAGGCTTGGATCGCCACCATGCGGCTGCGCCTCACCGTAGACGCCATGCGACTCGACGGCCTCCTCACCCATGCGGGCTTTACGGGACTCTCGGGCTGTGACCTCTTCCGCGCCGGCCGCCATCCGCGCGCGGCCGCCGTCCACGAGTCGCTCGCCCGCGCCGGCGTCTGGTGCCGCCGGTTCGACGACCGACCGGATTGCCTCCGCTTCGGCCTGCCAGGCGACGATGAGGCGTTCGAGCGACTCGATACGGCCCTCAAGGCGGCTTTCGAGAAGGCCCTCTGAACCTTGTTCCTGGTCCACAACGCCATGGTCGTGTTGATCGCGCTCGGGCTCGACGCGCTCATCGGCGACCCAGCCAGGGTGTGGCGACGCCTCGCCCATCCGGTGATCGTCGCAGGCGCGGCGATCGGTGGGCTCGACAAGAGGCTCAACAGGCTCGAGCTCGATGAGCGCGTGCGCCGCAGGCGCGGCGTGTGGGCTCTCATCGTCCTGCTATCGGGCGCCGCGGCGGTCGGCTTCCTGCTGACCTGGACGTTCGGCGGGCTGCCTTACGGCGTCCTGATCGAGGGGACGATCGCCTCGATCCTGATCGCGCAACGCAGCCTGTACACGCACGTGGCAGCCGTCAGGGCGGCGTTCGAGGCCGGCGGTCTCGCAGCCGCCCGGGAGGCCGTCTCGATGATCGTCGGACGCGATCCGAAGCGGCTCGACCAGGCCGGCGTGTCCCGCGCGGCGATCGAATCCTGCGCCGAGAACTTCTCCGACGGGGTCGTCGCCCCGGCGTTCTGGTGCCTGCTGCTCGGCCTGCCAGGCCTGTTCGCCTACAAGGCGCTGAACACGGCGGACAGCATGATCGGCCACAAGACGGAGCGGCATCTGGCCTTCGGACGAGCCTCGGCGCGGCTCGACGACTGGACGAACTTTATCCCGGCCCGGCTTTCCGGCCTGATGATCGTGATCGCGGCGGCTCTGACCGGCCGTTCCGCCAAAGCCGCCCTCAGCGCCATGCGCCGCGACGCGCGGCTTCACGCCTCGCCGAACGCGGGGTGGCCGGAAGCCGCGATGGGCGGCGCGCTCGGCATCGCGCTCGGCGGCCCGCGGATCTACTCGGGCGCGGTCGTCGATGATCCCTGGATGAACGCTGGCGGCCGTGAGACCGCCACGCCGTCCGACATCGCGGCAGCCCTGAAGCTGTTCTGCTGGGCCTGCCTCGTTCATGCGGCGATGATCGCGGCGATCCTGGGCGCGGCGTCGCTCGTCGTCTGACGAACTAGACGCGGCTGTTTGCGACAGCGAGCAGTCCGTCGACGTCGAGATGCGCTTCGAGGTGGTCAGCGAGGCGATCGAGGGTGGCTTCGATCGTGGCCTCGTAGGCGAAGCCTGAGCGGCGTGCGCCGAGCTCGGCCAGGAACGCCCGGCGGAAACCGTCCTGCGCGAACACGCCGTGCAGATAGCAGCCGCTGACGCGACCGGACGCGTCCGCGGCGCCTTCGGGCCGGTCCCCGACGTCGAACGGGGCCCTCGCGGCGTCGGGCCCGTCCGTTCGGCCCATGTGGATCTCGTAGGCGTCCACCACCTCGCCGCTGCCCCGATGCCGGCCGCTGACGCGCGCCAGCCTCTTGTCGCCCCCGAGCGTCGTCTCGACGTCGAGCAGGCCAAGGCCGCGGGATGACCCCGGCGCCCCTTCGACGCCTTCGGGATCCGAAACGCTGCGTCCAAGCATCTGGTAGCCGCCACACAGACCCAGAACCCGGCCGCCGCGACGGACATGGGCCTTGATGTCCTCCTCCCAGCCGCAGCCCCGCAGGGCGGCGAGATCGGCGATCGTCGCCTTCGAGCCAGGGATGAGCACGAGATCCACGTCGGCCGGTATCGGCGCGCCGAGCGGCAGCAGATCAAGCGAGACCTCCGGCTCGAGACGAAGAGGATCGAGGTCGTCGAAGTTCGCGATGCGGGGCAGCGCGAGCGCGACGATCCTGACCGGACCTCCCGGCCTCCCGGCGCGGGAGGCGAGATCCGCCGAATCCTCGGCAGGAAGCTTCGCGGCGTCGGCGAACCACGGCGCGATCCCGAGCGGGCGCCATAACGTGTGCTGCTCGATGATCCGCATGCCTTCATCGAACATGCTCAGGTCGCCACGGAAGCGGTTGATCAGAAATCCTTTTACGCGCTCGCGGTCCGATGCCGGCAGCAGCGCGTGGGCGCCGACCAGCGTCGCGATCACGCCGCCCCGGTCGATGTCACCGATCACGACGACCGGCGTATCGGCGGCTTCGGCGAAGCCCATATTGGCGATGTCGCCGGCGCGCAGGTTCACCTCGGCGGCGCTGCCTGCGCCTTCCACCAGCACGAGGTCCGCCGTCGCCGCCAGACGATCGAAGCTTTCGAGCACCGCGGGCATCAGGGTGGGCTTGAGCGCCGTGTAGGCGCGGCCCTTGTAGCTGCCGATCCTTCGGCCCTGCACGACGACCTGGCTGCCTGTGTCGCTCTCGGGCTTCAACAGCACCGGGTTCATGTCCACGATCGGCTCGCGCCCGGCGGCGCGGGCCTGCAGCGCCTGAGCGCGCCCGATCTCGCCGCCATCGGCCGTTACGGCCGCGTTGTTCGACATGTTCTGCGGCTTGAACGGCGCGACCGAGAGCCCGCGTCGCGCGAATGCGCGGCAGAGACCCGCCACGATCAGGGACTTGCCGACATTTGAGCCGGTGCCCTGAAACATGATCGCCGGCGTCCGGTTCACGAGGCCCAAGCCTCCGCAGCTCGCCGCGCGCCGCTCCTGCGTGCGCTCAAAACTCGATGCCGGCCTGCGCCTTCACGCCGTCGCGGAAGGGATGCTTCACCTGAGTCATCTCGGTCACGAGGTCGGCGGCCTCGATCAGCGGCTCCTTCGCATTCCGTCCTGTCACCACCACGTGCGTATCGGCCGGGCGCGCCGCGATCGCCGCCAGCACCTCGTCGAGATCCAGGTAGTCGTAGCGCAGCACGATGTTGAGCTCGTCGAGGATCACGAGCCGGATGTCGGGATCGGAGATGAACCGCTTCGACATTTCCCAGGCCTCTCGGGCGGCCCGGATGTCCCGCTCGCGGTCCTGCGTCTCCCAAGTGAAGCCTTCGCCCATGGCGTGAACCTCCACCTGCTCCGGAAACTTGCGCAGCAGGTCGCGCTCGCCCGATTCCCACGGTCCTTTGATGAACTGGACGACGCCCACCTTCATGCCGTGCGCGATCGCGCGCATCGCCATGCCGAAGGCCGCGGTGGACTTTCCCTTGCCCTTTCCGGTGTGGACGATCAGCAGCCCCTTCTCGGCCTGCCGCTCTGCGACGATCTTGTCCTGATGCGCCTTGCGGGCCTTCATCTTCTCGGCGTGCCGGGCGCCGTCCGCGGTCGTCATGCTCGAACCTCCGTTCTGGTCGGCTGGGCGAGCCGCTCGAGCTCGCCATGGGCGCTGTTCCGCTTCGGGCGCCAGAAGCCGCGTCGCTCTGCGTCGAGGAACGCCCGCGCCATCGCCTCAAGGGCGGCGGGGTTCGCCTCGGCCATGAAGCGGCGGACCTGCTCGTCCGCGAGATAGGCGTCGTAGAGCGCGTCATACTGATGACTGGCGACGGCGTCCGTCGTCGCCGCGAACCCCGAAAGGTTCTGCACCGTCGCGAGCATCTCGGCCGCCCCTTTTTGGCCGTGCTCGCGCATCGCGGCGATCCACTTGGGGTTCGTGGCGCGGGCGCGCACCACCACCGCGAGCTCTTCCTGAAGCGACCGCACGAGCGGGGTTTCCGTGCGGGAGGTGTCGAGATGATAGACGGGCGGCGCCGCGCCAGAGATCTTCTCGACCGCGGCGGAGAGGCCGCCGGCGAACTCATGGACGTCGTCCGAGTCGAGCAGATCGTACTCGCGAGCGTCCTGGGTCTGGATCACAGCGTCGACCGACGACGCCATTCTCTCCAGCGCCGGACGCGCCGGCGCGCCTTCCACGCCCTGTCCGTAAGCGAAGCCGCTCGCCGCCAGATAGGCGTCCGCCAGATCCGCGCGGCTTTCCCACGCGCCTTCGTTCAGCAGCGGCGCGAGCCCCGTTCCGTACGCACCCGGCCTCGCCCCGAAGATCGAGTGCCCGACGCCGCCGGCGGCGCGCTCCGAACGCAGCCGGGCCGCGATGGGGTTGTCCTCGTCGGTCTCCCCCAAGGCCCCTACGAGGCGGACAGCCTCATCGATCATGTCGATCTGGAACGGGAAAGCGTCGCGGAAGAAGCCCGAGATTCGGAAGAGCACGTCAACGCGGGGACGCCCGAGATCGGAGAGGGGCAGGATCTCGAGGCCTACGACGCGGCTGGATCCGGCCTCCCATTGCGGTGCGACCCCGATCAGCGCCAGCGCCTGCGCGACGTCGTCGCCGCCGGTTCGCATGTTCGCCGTGCCCCAGGCCGAGATTGCGAGCCGCCGCGGCCACTCGCCATTGTCTTGGAAATGCCGACGGCAGAGCAGGTCGGCGGCGGCGCGTCCAAGTCGCCAGGCGGCTTCGGTCGGAGCCGAGCGCGGGTCGAGGGCGAAGAAGTTGCGGCCCGTCGGCAGCGCGTCGAGGCGGGCGCGGGTCGGCGCGCCGGACGGTCCGGGCGGCACGAAGCGGCCGTCGAGGGCGCGCAACAGGCCTTCGACCTCCGCCGCGCCGCTGGCGTCCACGCGGGGCGCGATCACCGTCGCGATCTCGTGCAGCACCGCCGCGGTTCGAGGCAGTGAGCACAAGGCCGCGTCGCCGCTTGCGGCGCCGGAGGACGCCGCCTGCTCGACCAGCGCCAGCGCCAGCTTCTCCAGCCGCTCGACAGTGTCGCCGACGGTTCGCCACGCATCGGAGCTTGTTCCCGCCAGCGGCTCGGGCCGCGGCCCGTCCCATCGAGCCGAGAAATCCGGGGCGAGAGGGTCGAAGCCGACGAGCCCCAGATCGGCTGCGAGCGCGCGCGTCAGGGAAGCGTCTCCCGGAAGCGGCCCGCGCGGCGGGCGGGCGAGGGCCGCCAGGAGTTCGGCGCGCCGGGGACCCAGGGGCGAGCGGCCGAAAACGTGCAGGCCGTTGCGGACCTGAAGCTCCTTCACCTCGCACAGAAAGGCGTCAAGCTTGGTCAGCGCGTCGTCCGGGTCGTCCGCTATCGAGAAGCCGCAGTCCCGATCGAGCCCGAGATCCGCCGCTCGCGACAGGATCTCCTTGCCCAGCAGCTTCGCGCGGCGCGGGTCGAGGCCTTCCGCCTCGGCGTACTCATCGACCAGCGTCTCGACCTCGCGCAACGCAGCCGTCCCCTCGGCCCGGGCGAGAGGCGGGGTGAGGTGGTCGACGATGACGGCCGCGGCGCGCCGCTTGGCCGCCGCGCCCTCGCCGGGATCGTTGACGATGAACGGATAGACGTGGGGCAGGGGACCGAGCGCGATCTCCGGAAAGCACTCCTCCGACAGCGCCAATGCCTTGCCCGGCAGCCATTCCAGATTGCCGTGTTTGCCGACGTGCACGACCGCATGCGCCCCGAACGCTTCGCGCAGCCAGCAGTAGAAGGCCAGATGCCCGTGCGGCGGGGGGAGGTCGGGGTCGTGGTGCGCCGCCTTCGGGTCGACGTCGAAGCCGCGCGAAGGCTGCACGCCCAACACAAGGTTGTCGTAGCGGCGCAGCGCGAGACGGAACCCGCCAGAGCGTCGATCGAAGCTCGGATCATCCTCCGGGGGGCCCCAGCGGCCGAAAATCCTCTCGCGCGCCGCCGCCGGAATGCCTGACAGGAAGCGCTCATAGCTGGCGAGCGGCAGCGTCGCGCCCGCTTCACCCTCCGCCGCAGCGCTCCACGCGAGCGCCTCAGTCATGTCCCGGATCACCTGGGGACCGGCCGGGGGCGCGTCGCCAGCCGCATAACCAGCTTCCCGCAGCGTCTCCAGAATCACGGCCGTGCTTTGCGGCGTGTCGAGGCCGACGCCGTTGGCGAGCCGGGCGGCGCCGGTCGGATAGTTCGCCAGCACGAGCGCGATCCTGCGGTCCGCAGGCGCAGCGCGGCGCAAGCGAGCCCAGTTCGCGGCGAGATCCGCCACGAACCCGACGCGGTCGTGCGCCGGTTCGAGCGCGACAACCTCGGTCTCCGTGGCCTTGTCGATCCGGCCGGCCGACTTGAAAGCCACGGCGCGCGTCATGAGGCGGCCGTCGATCTCGGGCAATGACACCGACATGGCGAGATCGCGCGCGCCGAGCCCTCGGGGGGAGCCTTCCCACGTGCGGCGGTCCATGCCAGCGAACACCAGCTGCAGCACCGGCGCGTCGGCCGAATCGAGCGGGGTGGCGTCCCACGCCCCTCCCGGCTTCGAAACCGCGAACGCGGTCGCGTTGAGCACCACGTCAGGCCTCGTCGCCGCAAAAATATCCCGCACGAAGCCCGCGGCGGAGGCGTCCTTGAGGGACGAGACATAGATCGGAAGCGGCGCGAGACCGCGCTCAAGGAGCGCGGCGACCAGCGCAGCCACTGGCGCGACGTCGCCGGCCTGGAACTGCGCCCGGTAGAACACGATCGGCGCGACCGGAGCGCCGTCCGGCCAGCGCGCCCGGATTGCGGCGAGCTCCGGCTGAGCGATCTCGGGCCAGAACAGCCCGGCGGCCGGAATGGCTGACGGCTCCTCCTCGAGCTCCCGCCCGTCGAGGAGCGCAGCGCAGCCCCGCAACGCGAGCGTCAGATTGCCCGGTCCGCCCTCCACGAGCGCCCGCCACAGCCGCTCGACCTGGGGCGCGGGCAGGGTGGAGCGCGCGATCAGCTCGGCATCGGCGTTGCCGCAGCCGGGCATGACGGCGAGCTTCACCCCATGCCGCCGCGCGATGCGGATGCTCTCATCGAGGCCATAGGGCCAGTAGGAGGCGCCTCCGAGCAGGCGCAGCACCAACAGCTTCGAACGCGCGACGGTGTTCTCGAGGAACAGGTCGACCGACATGTTGTGGCGAAGCTTCTGGAGACTCGCGAGCCTCAGGCTCGGGGCGAGAGGCCCGAGCGCCTCATGCGCCGCCGCGAGGCCGGCGATCTCGGTGTCGGCCGCAGACACGATCACGATGTCAGCCGGCGACAGGCCGAGATCGACCGCCTCCGCGCCATCGCCAATCGGCTGTCCCTGGGCCTTCAGGAGATGCATGCGTTTCCAGCCAGTTCGACATCATGTCCCGGCCTGAGCCGGGACCGCCGAACCGCAATGCGCCGACACGAGCGCCTGCGGTTCATTCCATCTGCCTCTTCGACGCGTTCGGGCGCCGCTGGGCTTCGGTCAGCCCGCGAGACCGGTCGCGATCGCCCGCTGATCGATCCCCTTCTCGCCGATGACGACCAGCCGGCCCCGCCGGGCTTCGCCCTCGCGCCAGGGACGATCGAAATAGGCGTCGACACGGGAGCCGACGGCCTGGATCACGAGGCGCGCCGCCTTGCCGGCGACCGGCACGAAGCCCTTCAGCCTCAGCACGTCGTGCGCGTCGAGCACCTTGCGGATGCGCGCCTCAATCTCGGCGGCGTCGAGGGCTTCGGGCGCCTCGACGACGAAGCTCTCGAAATCGTCGTGGTCGTGCTGCGTCTCGCCCTCCATCTCGTGCGTCGTCGGGCGCTCGTCGATCCTATCCTCCACATTGCCCGTCAGCCCGAGCAGCACCTCCGCGGGGAGCGCGCCATTTGCGGCCGCGACCACGCGGACGCCGGCGCTCGCGTGAGCGAGCACTTCCGTCTTCACGGCCTCGACGTCTTCCTCCGACATGAGGTCCGCCTTGTGCAGCACCAGGAGGTCTGCCGAACGCACCTGATCCTCGAACAGCTCCTCGATCGGATCCTCATGATCGAGCGTCTCGTCGGCGGCGCGCTGCGCCGCGACGGCTTCCTCGTCATGCGCGAAGCGGCCCGCGCGCACCGCGGGGCCGTCCACTACGGTCACGACCCCGTCGACCGTCACGCGCGTGGCGATCTCCGGCCATCGAAAAGCACGCACGAGCGGTTGCGGCAGGGCGAGGCCCGACGTCTCGATGACGATGTGGTCGGGCTGAACCGTGCGCGCGAGAATCGTCTCCATCGCGGGGATGAAGTCGTCGGCGACCGTGCAGCAGATGCAGCCATTGGCGAGTTCGACGATGTCCTCCTCGGCGCAGGCCTCGCTGGCGCAGGCCCTCAGCACCTCGCCGTCGATCCCCACGTCGCCGAACTCGTTGACGATCAGCGCGATGCGGCGCCCACCGGCGTTAGCGATCAGATGACGGATCAGCGTGGTCTTGCCGGCGCCGAGGAAGCCGGTGACGACGGTGGCTGGGATCTTTGCGGGGGCGGTCATTGCGGCTCCTTCGGGAGCTTGAGGTCAAGAGGCAAGCCGGCGGCGACGAGGGTCACACGGTCTGCGAGGGCGGCGACACGCTGGTTCAGCCGGCCCTGATGGTCACGGAATGCACGGGCGAGGGCGTTGTCGGGCACGATCCCGAAGCCGACCTCGTTTGAGACGAGAACCACGGGCCCCCGCGCGGCGCGCAGGGCCTCGAGCAGTCCTTCGACCTCCCCCGCCGGCTCGACGCCGGCGAGCAACAGATTGCTGAGCCACAGGGTCAGGCAATCGACGAGGATCGCCCGCTCCGGCCCCGACTCGGTCCTGAGCACCGCGGCGAGCCCACGCTGGGCCTCCACCGTGCGCCACCCGGCCCGCCGCGCTTTGTGCTCGGCGATCCGGACGGCCATCTCCTCGTCATAAGCAGCGGCGGTCGCGACATAGAGGCGGTCGAAGCCAGTCGCCTCGACCAGCTCTTCAGCAAAGCGGCTTTTGCCTGAGCGGGCGCCGCCGAGGATGAGCGTGACCCCGCGCAGGGCGGGCGCGGTCATCTGCGCCTCAGGCGTCCGAGAAGCGCGGCCGCAAGGCGCCCGCGAGCGCTCCGAGGGTCGCCCAGAACAGGAAGCCCGTGACGGTCACGGCGACCACGAACCCATGCGCGAGGTCGTGCGGGATCGCGGGAGGCTCCGTGGGCTGCGGCGCCCCGATGATGTGCGGCGCGGCGATGAGCGCCACAGCGGCCACAGCCGCGAGAGGCGAACGGCCATAGGCGATCAGCGCGAGACCGATCGCGGTCGCGGCCGCCGTCGCCACCCACCAGATCTGGCGGTCGAGCACGGGCGCGCCCTCGACGCCGGGAGCCTGAGGGGGCAACCCCACGCTCGGCGCGAGGGTGAAGACCGCGAAACCCGCTAGGCCCCAGAGGAGCCCCTCGCGCCACGACTTCAGCCCGCCCTTCAGTTCGCTCGCGGACAACAGCAGCAGCGCGAAGCCGACTCCGCTCAGGATATTGGCCACCAGGGTCCAGCCGAAGCGCTCGGCGCCGTCGGCGGGCTCCCAGGCCCCTTCCTCGTGATGGTGGTCGCCCGCCGCGTGCTCGTGCGGCTGCGCTTCCGCGGCCGCCTCGCGCTGCTGCTCGACCACCTCGGCCTTCACGATGAGCGGTTGCGTGCCGAACTGCTGAATCGCAGTCAGCACCAGACCCGCGGCGAGCCCGACGATGGCCGCCACGAAGACGATGTTCCGGAAGATGTGCACGTGACTTCCCTCAGTGGCAGGGGAAGCCGATGGCGTGGCGCTGATCGTGCGCGGCGTTGTGGACCGCCGAGATCGAGACGAAGCCCGTGCCGGCGATCAGCATGACGCCGAGCAGCATGGCGGACACGATCGGAAGCGCGCGGGCCTGGACGAGACCTGCCGCGGAGGACCGGGGCAGGGAAGTGGCGTTCGACATAGAGCCTCTCTTGCCCTCCCACCGAGGGCGCTGGCGTTCTTCGTCTCCGGCAGGTCTCCTGGCTCGCGGGTCGCTGCGGTGCGCCGGCCTTCCCGGACCATAGGTCCAGTGGCCTCGATTTGGCGCGCCGCTCGCCGCTCACAGTTGCGGGGGCAGCTCCGGACTCGAGGCTCGCGCCTCCCACCGGATTCCCTTTCAGTCCCTTCCGGGAACCGTGACGAACGCATCACCGTAGCAGACGGGACGTCGCGTCACAATCAGCAGAAGGCTCAGCGGAACGCCCCGGCGATGAGCTCCAGCGGCGACGACGAAGCGCCGACGCCGAGCGCCACGGTCTCCCACAGGAAGATCGCCAGCCCTATCGCGGCGACAGGCACGGCCACGCGGCGCACCAATTCGCCGGTCTTCGTCGCAGCCGGCGTACGCGCCAGATTGAAGAGGACCGTCGCAGCAGCGGCGACGACGATCGCCACCACTGCCCAGTACTGGATGTTGGCGTCGCCGCGCAGGCTGCGGGCATGGCCCAGTCCGACCACGGACAGTTCGATGAGTGTGATGAAGGCGAGCAGGCCGCCGAGAAAGGCGGCGCGTCCGACGGGGCGATCGGCGGACATGACGCTCAGCCGATCTCGCGGAGCACGTCGGCCAGCGTGCCGAACATCTCGTCAATCTGCGCCTCGGACACGATGAGCGGCGGCGACAAGGCGATGATGTCGCCTGTCGTGCGGATCATCAGCCCCTTCTCGAACGCCTTCAGGAAGGCCGAGAAGGCGCGCCGGCTCGGCTCTCCTTCGATCGGCTCAAGCTCGATGGCCGCCACGAGGCCGATGGCGCGGATGTCGATGACGTGCGGAAGGTCCTGCAGCGCGAAAGCCGCATCCTCGAGCTGCTTCTCCATGCGCGCCGCGCGGGTGAGGAGCCCTTCCTCCTGATAGGTGTCGAGCGTGGCGAGCCCCGCGGCGCAGGCGAGCGGATGCCCCGAATAGGTGTAGCCGTGGAACAGCTCGATCATGTGCTCCGGCCCGGACATGAAGGCCTTGTAGATCGCCTCCGACGCTAAGACCGCGCCCATGGGCACGACCCCGTTCGTCACCCCCTTGGCGGTGGTCATGATGTCGGGCGTCACGCCGAAGCGGTCCGAAGCGAAGGGCGCGCCGAGGCGGCCGAAGCCCGTGATGACCTCGTCGAAGATCAGCAGGATTCCGTGGCGGTCGCAGATCGCTCGCAGGCGCTCGAGATAGCCCTGCGGCGGCAGCAGGACGCCGGTCGAGCCCGCCAGGGGCTCCACGATCACCGCCGCGATCGTCTCCGCGCCATGGAGCGCCACGAGACGCTCGAGATCGTCCGCGAGTTCCGCGCCATGCTCCGGCAGGCCGCGGGTGAACGCGTTGCGCGCCGGATCATGCGTGTGGCGCAGGTGGTCGACGCCGGGGAGCCCGAGGCCGAAGGTCCTTCGATTGGCCACCATTCCGCCGACCGAGATGCCGCCGAATCCCACGCCGTGATAGCCGCGCTCGCGACCGATCAGCCGCACTCTCTGGCCCTCGCCCCGCGCCCGGTGGTAGGCGAGGGCGATCTTCAGGGCAGTATCCACGGCCTCCGAGCCTGAGTTCGCGAAGAAGACATGGTCGAGGCCAGCCGGGGCGAGCGCCGCCAGGCGGCTCGCGAACTCGAACGCCTTGGGATGACCCATCTGGAACGCCGGCGCGTAGTCGAGCTCCGCGACCTGCCTCTGAACCGCTTCGACGATCTTCGGCCGACCATGGCCGGCGTTCACGCACCAGAGCCCGGCGGTGCCGTCGAGGATCTTCCGCCCGTCGGCGGCCACGTAATGCATGTCCCGCGCGGACACGAGCATGCGCGGCGCATCCTTGAACTGCCGGTTCGCGGTGAACGGCATCCAGAACGCGTCGAGGTTGTTGGTCGCGGCAGGGCGGAAAGCGGCGACATTGGAGGTAGGCATCAGGCGAAACTCGGTCGGCTTGGAAAGGTGAGGCGAGCGTGCTCACGCGGCTCCGGCAAGGTCAAGCGGACCCACGATTCGCAGGAGCCGGCGAAGGAATCGGCGCTTTGACAGACCGCTCCATGAATTCAACCCGCCGACGACCCCGTTAAACGCCCGGCCGCCGCGATACTCGTGGCATTCCAGTCACAGGGTTAAGCAAAGCCCGTCCACAGGTCGGCCACAATCGCGTTCGCGCTTGCGCACATCAACGCCACGCATATGGTCAGTTTGCGGCGCCGGTTCGGTCGTCGCGGGGTGATCGTCGGGGGTCGGCGGTCTTCTGATGTCAACGTTCGGCCCGAGGGCCGACGCCTGAAGCTGTCGATCTCGGGGGTTGGAGGACAACAATGAAATTGGTCAAGAGCCTGGCGCTGGGCTCCGCTGCTGCCTTCGTGGCGCTCTCGGGGGCGCAGGCCGCCGATCTTCCGGGCGCTGAGCCCGTCGAGTACGTGAAGGTCTGCGACGCCTACGGCGCGGGCTTCTTCTACATCCCCGGCAGCGAGACCTGCCTCCAGATTGGCGGCTTCGCCCGCTTGGACTTCTCGGCAGGCGAGGTCAGCAGGACCATCGCTGGGACCAAGCCGAACAACAACACCGGCTTCCGCGCCCGCGCCCGCCTCTGGTTCGACGCCCGCACCGACACCGAGTACGGCACGCTCCGCACCTACATCCGCGCCCAGTTCCAGCGTCAGTCCGGCGGCAACAACGCCGTGGCGCAGAGCGACATCAACGGCGACGACGCCCTGTTCGACAAGGCCTTCGTGCAGTTCGCGGGCCTGACCGCGGGTCTCACGGACTCCTTCTGGGACTTCAAGCCCTACGCGACTTTCGCCAACCCCTACGTCTCCGACCGCACCCTCGCCCTGATCGGCTACACGGTTGAGTTCGCCCCCGGCTTCTCGGCCAGCATCGCGATCGAAGATGGCACCGCTCGTCGCGCCATCGCGACCACCCCGGGCCAGCCGGGCTTCGTGACCCCGAACTACAACGAGCAGAAGTACCCCGACATCGTCGGCAACCTGCGCGTCCAGCAGGGCTGGGGCGAGGCGCAGCTGTCCGGCTTCGCTCACAACATCACGACCGAGCAGACCGGCGGCGTTCCCGCTGTCCTGACCAACCGCGACACCGCCTGGGGCTATGGCGGCATGGTCGGCGTCAAGATCAACCTGCCGGCTCTCGCCAAGGGCGACTACATCTGGGGTTCGGCGGGCTACTCCTCGGGCTCCCTGTCCTACCTCGGCTTCGGCACCTCGGGCGACGAAGTGCAGGGCATCGCCAACACCCAGAACATCGAGCGCGCCAACCGTCTCGTCGACTTCGAGGTCGGTGCCGGCGGCAAGATCCGCAAGACCGAGGCCTACGCCTTCAACCTCGGCCTGCTGCACTACTGGGATCCGAAGTGGCGCTCGTCCGTCCAGGGCAGCTACATCGACGTCAACGTGAAGAGCGCTGGCAACGATTGGGCCGCCTACACCCTCACCGGCAACCTGATCTGGAGCCCGGTGAAGAAGCTCGATATCGGCGCGGAAGTGAACTACGTGAAGGTCACCAAGCGTTCGTCGACCTACAACCTCCGCGACACGGACGAAGTCATCGGCCGCTTCCGCGTCCAGCGCGACTTCTGATCCAACTATCTGACCACGACTTGAACGGCCCCGCTTCGGCGGGGCCGTTTTCGTTTAGACCCAAGGCCGCTGCGGTTTAGAGTCAGTATAAATTTAAAGAACGCTCCGATGTTGTATATTCGCGACGGAGCGATCGCAAAGCGCCTCAGGACTGTCCTTTCGCCAGCCACGTCGTTGTTTAGCTGCGGATCGGCGTCTAGCGTGCCGTCTAGCGGTTCAAGACGGGGGCCGCAGCAGGACTCCCCGATTTTCACCTGGGACGTCGCGCAGCGGTGGACATAGACCTATGACTTCTGCGATCTCACCCCGCCTCAGGCTGGCGCTCGGCCTATCCGCCTCGGTCCTTTGCTACGGCGCGCTCTCCGCGCCGTCCGCGCTCGCGGCCGAAGACGCTCCGCCGCAGCTGACCGGCGACCTTCTGGAGCGCGAGAAGCTTACCGGTGACTGGGGCGGCGCGCGGAGCAAGCTGCGGGAGGCCGGGGTCGAGGTCGACATCGATCTGACCGCGGATTCTTCCTACAACCTCGGCGGCGGGCTGAAGAAGGGCAAAGGCTTCACGGGCCTCCTCCAGCTCGGCCTGACGCTCGATCTCGAGAAGCTCGTCGGGTGGACCGGGGGCGAGTTCTACGCCGGCGCCTATTTCATCCGCGGACAGGGCATCACGGCCAACGAAACCGGCAACCTGCTGGGCATCTCAAACATCGAGTACCCGCACGCCAATCTGCTGGGCGAGGTCTATCTCAAGCAGACGCTCCTGGACGACAAACTCGTCTTCAAGGTCGGCCAGCTCGCTGCCGACAGCGACTTCATCACCAGCGACACCGCGTCGTTGTTCGTGAACTCGAGCTTCGGCTGGCCGGGGCTGAACGGCGTCGACCTCTACAGCGGCGGGCCGGCCTATCCCGTGCCGACGCCTGGCGTCTACGCATCCTACGCCTTCACGGACGCGTTCAGCGTTCAGGCAGGCCTCTTCAACGGCGATCCGGCCGGCCGCGACAAGGTCAACAAGCACAATCTCGATTTCCCGGTGAACGACGGCGCGTTCGCGATCGGCGAGGCGATCTACAAGGCGGAGATCTCCGGCTTGCCCGGCACCTACAAGGTCGGCGCCTGGTACAACTCGCTGCACTTCGACGATCTGCGACGGGTGGACGGGGCGGGCGCGCCGATCCGGCACAGGGGCTCCTATGCGCTCTATGGCGTGATCGACCAGACTCTCTGGCAGTCCGGGGGCGAGGTCGCGGACCTCAAGAACCCGACGCCTGCCGGTCCGGCCCAGAGCCTTTCGGTCTTCGCCCGGGCCGTCGTGGCGCCGCACAGCGACCGTAACCTGATCGACTACTATTTCGACGGCGGCTTCAACGCGAAGGGCTTCACGCCCGGACGTCCGGACGACGTCTTCGGCGTCGCGGTCGGCTACGCCCACATCAGCAAGGACGCGCAGCGGGCTGACCGGGCTGCGGGCGGCCCGGTGCGCTCCTCGGAGATCGCGATCGAGGCTTCATACCAGGCGAAGGTCACCGGCTGGCTGAACCTCCAGCCCTACTTCCAGTACATCGTCCGCCCCGGCGGGGGCGATCCGGACCCGAACCGGCCGAACCGGCGGCTGAGGGACGCCAAGGTGATCGGCTTCCGGACGCAGGTGGCGTTCTAGGAAAACAAAACGCCCGGCGATCCGCCGGGCGTTTTTCGTGGCGGCAGAACCGGCTCCGCTCAGCGGCCCGCCGTTCTGTCTCCCGGACGCTGGCCCATGTCGCGGTCGATCATCAGCGCCGTGCGGCCGTTCAGCCTCGTGCGGTAGATCTGCGTGTTCTCCATCACCCGCTGCACATAGTTGCGCGTCTCGGCGAAGGGGATCCGCTCGACCCAGTCCACCGGGTCGGTGTCGGGCCGCCGGGGGTCGCCATAACGCTGGATCCACTGGGTGACCCGGCTGGACCCTGCGTTGTAGGCCGCGAACACCATCGGGTAGCTGTCATTGTAGTTGCGGGCGAGTTCGCCGAGATGGGCCGCGCCCAGCTGCGCGTTGAACGCGGCGTCGGCGGTGAGCCGTTTCGCGTCGAACGAAACGCCCGCGTTACGCGCGGTCTTGGCCGCGGTCGTCGGCAGCAGCTGCAGCAGCCCGCGCGCATTGGCGTGGCTCACGGCCTTGGGATTGAAGGCGCTCTCCTGGCGCGCGATCGCGTGCACCACGGGCGCCTCGATCGAGCCCGGCACCGGCTGGAAGCGAGGAATCCCGCCGGTCGGATAGGCGAGAGCGTCGACCGCGAAGCCGTTGTTCAGTCCGGCCTTGCCGACGACGAGCGTCGCGCGAGGATCCTTGTAGCGCTGGGTCAGGGCGCCGAGCAGCACGACTTCGCCTGGCGTCTTGAGGTCCCCGGCGAGCGCCCCGACCAGCGGCAGCGCCAGTTCCTTCTGGTCGGCGCGGTACAGAAGGTCGATCGCACGAACCGAGAGCCTGGCGCCGAAGGTGGCGCGATCCGTGGCGGTGGGGTTCGGCAGAGACCGGATCGGCAGATCCTGCAGCCCGATACGGGCTCGTGCGACCTGGCCGTAGTAGCTCGTCACATGGCGAGCGGCCTTCTCGTAGGCGACGCGCGCGGAGCGCAGGTCGCCCAGCGCCTCGAGCGAGCGCCCTTGCCAATACAGGGCCCGCGAGGCGGTGCCGGGAATCGTGGCCTCGCTCAGGACGGTGGAGAAATGGCGGTGCGCGGTCTTTCCGTCGCCCATCGCGCGGAGCGCGATGAACCCCGCAAGCATGTGCGACTCGACCTTGTCGGTGTCGGACGCGGGCTCGTCGCGCACGAGGACCGCGTAGGCCCCCCGGGCGTCGCCGGCGTCGAGCAGGTCGCGCGCCACGACGCGGCGCTCGACGGACCACGCGTCGGGATCGACGAGCGCGGCGCCGCCGCGGGGCGCCTTGGCGAGCGCCGCCGCGGCCTCGCGGGGCCGTTCGGCGCGTCGTTCGAACTTGGCGACGGCGAACAGGTAGCCAGGGTCGGAGCGCGCCGAGCTCGGCACCGCGGCGAGCGCTGCGGCGGCGTTCGGCAGCTTGCGGATCACCGCCGCGCGGGCCTTGGCGACCGCGACGTAAGCGCCGCCCGCGCGGGCGGCCGCGCGAAGGCCGGCGTCGACCTCATCGGCCAGGAAGCGCTTCTCGGCGCGGGCGCGATGGTCCGCCGCGGTGAAGAACTTCGAGAACGCGGCGTAGGCCTGCCCCTCGAGGGCGCCGCCGAGCTCTTCGTTTCGCCACGCCTCGCGGGAGATCGAAGCCGCCGCCTCCTTGTTGCCGGACGCGAGCAGGGCGCGCGCCAGCGCAAGCTTGCCTTCGGCGCGCTCGGGGCGGCCGTTGGCGGCGAAGAAGCCACGCACCGTGGCCGGAGACACGTTCTCGAGCCACAGCGCTTCTTCGGCGCGCCGCCGCACCCAGCTCGCCATCGGCCAGTCGCGGTGCCCGCGATAGAAGGCGTCGATCTGAGCGAAGCCGATCTGGCGAGACGCCAGGCGGATGCCGAGCCAGTCGAGCAACGCGACTGCGCCCGGGTCGCGGAGCGTGCTCCGCAGGGCTCGCGCGCCGGCGACGTCGCCGCGCTCGAAAGCTGCGATCGCGGCGCGGATCTGGGCGACGTCGCTCGCGGAAACGCTGGCGCTGGGCGCCGAGCGCGAACTCGACGAGATGGCGCCGGTGGTCGTCGTGTCATAGGCGACCACGATTTCAGCCGACGACAATGTGGCGGTCGATGTCGGATCGGCGTCCGCCTCGGCGGCGATGGAATGCGGCGCTGCCGCGAGCAAGCTGAGGACGGCGACTCCGCAACGGAGGGCGTTCAACGCAGACATGGCTCTCTGTCGGGTTCGGGCGCTGGGGGCAGGGATCGGATGGCCCAGTTTCTCCTGATCGACTTTACGAAAGGCTAACCTAAGGGGATGGGCGTGTTGCGCCGCCGCTAACGGAAGTGGGCTTTCCGTCGGCCCTTCGCGCGAGTACAAGTTCGGGCGAACGTGACGACCTCAAGGCGTCGCGGCCCTCCATCGCGGACCCGCTCGCCTCGTTGCTGGTCCTGAGACGACGTCCGGCAATGACCCTCCCCATCTTTCACGGCTCCATCACCGCCCTCGTCACTCCCATGCTGGAGGACGGCTCGCTCGACGAAGCATCGTTCCGTTCGCTGGTCGACTGGCAGATCGCGGAAGGCACGCACGGTCTGGTGCCCATGGGCACCACCGGCGAAAGCCCGACGGTCACGCATGACGAGCATAACGATGTCGTGCGCTGGTGCGTGGAGGAGGCGAAGGGGCGCGTCCCGGTGATCGCGGGGGCGGGATCGAACTCCACGCGGGAGGCGGTGTCGCTCGCCCGGCGCGCCGAGAAGGACGGCGCTGACGGACTGTTGATCGTCACGCCTTACTACAACAAGCCGAGCCAGGCGGGGCTCTACGCGCATTTTCGCGCCGTGGCGGAGGCCACCGGCCTGCCGATCCTGATCTACAACATCCCCGGGCGGTCGGTGATCGACATGTCGGTGGAGACGATGGCGCGGCTTTACGAGCTGCCGAACATCGTGGGCGTCAAGGACGCCACCGCGAACGTCGCGCGGGTCAGCCTCCAGCGCGCCGCGATGGGCCCGGACTTCATCCAGCTCTCGGGCGAGGACGCGACCGCGCTCGGCTTCATGGCGCATGGCGGCCATGGCTGCATCTCCGTGGCCTCCAACGTCGCGCCGGGCCTTTGCGCCGCGTTCCAGGAAGCTTGCATCGCGGGCGATTTCCGTTCCGCGCTCACCTATCAGGACCGGTTGATGCCGCTGCACACGGACCTTTTCTGCGAGACCAATCCCGGCCCGGCGAAGGTCGCGCTCGCGATGCTCGGCCGGTGCTCGGAGGCGATGCGCCTTCCGATGGTGCCCTGCAGCGACGCCGCGCGAACCAAGGTGCGCGCCGCGCTGCTGCACGCCGGGCTGATCTCCGCGGATGAGACGGCCCAGGGCGTCAGGGCCGTCGCGGGCCGTTGAACGGCATGCAGCCATGAACGCGAAGGCGCCGAACCCACGATTCAAGATCGTGGCGGACAACCGCAAGGCCCGCCACAACTACGAGATCGGGGACACGATCGAGGCCGGCATCGCGCTCGTCGGCACCGAGGTGAAGTCGCTGCGGCAGGGCAAGGCCACGATCGGCGAGTCCTACGCGGGCGAGTACAATGGCGAGATGTATCTCTACAACGCCTACATCCCCGAGTACCTGCAGGCCAACCGCTTCAACCACGAGACCAAACGGCCACGGAAGCTGCTGCTGCATCGCAACCAGATCAACAAGCTCAGCGGCGCCGTCACCCGCGAGGGCATGACGGTGGTGCCGCTGAAGATCTATTTCGACGACCGCGGCCGGGCGAAGGTCGAGATCGCGCTCGCGCGCGGCAAGAAGCTCCACGACAAGCGCGAGGCGGACAAGGAGCGGACCTGGAACCGCGACAAGGCCCGGATCATGAGGGACAGGGGCTAGGGACGGGCCGCCATAAGGGCTCCTGCGTCTTCGAGATGCGCCGCGACCCGGCCGAACACCGCCTCGAACATCCCGGTCGTCAGCACGCCCGTGTTCGTGTTGTAGCGGGAGCAGTGATAGCTGTCGAAGAGGCGCAGGCGGCCGAGCGCGTGCTCCGCTCCGTGTCCGAACGGAGCGCCCTTCAGCCTGAAGCCGAGCGCCCGCACCACGCTGTCATGCGCGATCCGGCCGAGCGCCACCACGGCCGCGCCTTCAGCCGCCGCCTGGAGCTCGGGTTCCAGAAAGCTGCGGCATGTGCGGATCTCTGACGGTTCCGGCTTGTTCTGCGGCGGCACGCATCGGACGGCGTTGACGATGCGCGTCTCGACAAGCGCCAGGCCGTCGTCGGGGCGCGCCTCATAGGTTCCGACCGCGAAGCCGAACTTCAGCAGCGTCGCGTACAGCAGGTCGCCGGCGTAGTCGCCGGTGAAGGGGCGGCCCGTCCGGTTGGCCCCGCGAAGGCCGGGCGCAAGGCCTACGATCAGCAGCCGCGGGGAGGGCGGCCCGAAGGAGGCGACGGGCGCATTGTGCCAGTCGGGGAAGCGCGCCCGCTGCTCGTCGCGGAACGCCGCAAGCCGGGGGCACAGCGGGCAGTCGCGCGGAGGCCCGGATGGCGCCGCCCCGGTCATGGCCGACACCAGCCGGCCCGTCACTCGTGGGGCGTCGTGTCGACCGCGGCCTGCCGGCGGGCCTCCCGAGCGACGCGTTCCGCCGGATCGCGCCCGATCTTGGCGGAGAGATCCGCGAGGTCGAGGAAGTGATCCGCGCGCCGCCGAAGATCGTCCGCGATCATCGCGGGTTGGGTCGTCACGGTCGACACGACGGTCACCCGCACGCCGCGACGCTGCATCGCCGCAACCAGGGGAGTGAAGTCGCCGTCGCCCGAGAACAGCACCATGTGATCGAGCTTGTCGGCGAGCTCCAGCGCGTCGATCGCGAGCTCGATGTCGAGATTGCCCTTCACCTTCCGCCGACCCTGAGAGTCGGTGAATTCCTTGATCGGCTTGGTCACGACCGTATAGCCGTTGTAGTCGAGCCAATCGATCAGCGGACGGATCGTGGAGACCTCAAGGTCCTCGGCCAGGGCGGTGTAGTAATAGGCGCGGATCAGATAGCCGCGCCCCTGGAATTCGCGGAGCAGGCGCCGGAAGTCGATGTCGAAGCCTACGCCGCGGGCGGTCGCGTAGAGGTTGGCGCCGTCGATGAAAAGGCCCAGACGCTCATCAGAATAGAACATGTGAGTAGCGGTCTTTCGTAGGGTCCTGGGGAGCGCGACGCCTCGTCCGGCTGACGTCCTGGGGCGAAAGCCGGGCGAAGCGCGCACAGGCGCATGGTCCTTGCCACGGGAACGCTCGCGCGGTAAAGACCGCCTTCATCCCTGCAAATCGCAATGAGAGGAGCGGCGGCCCCATGGCCCGCGTCACTGTCGAGGATTGCATCGACAAGGTCGAGAATCGCTTCGATCTGGTCCTGCTCGCCGGTCACCGCGCCCGGCTCATTTCGGCCGGTCAGCCGATCACGATTGATCGTGACAACGACAAGAATCCCGTCGTCGCTCTGCGTGAGATCGCCGAGGAGACCGTCGCGCCGGACGATCTGCGTGAGGACCTGATCCATTCGCTGCAGAAGTACGTCGAGGTCGACGAGCCCGAGGCCGAGGTCGTTCCGGCGCTCGCCGGCACGGCGGGCCAGCCCGCCGACGACGGCAACGTCGCCTTCGATCGCATGACCGAAGAGGATCTGCTGCGCGGCCTCGAAGGCCTCGTGCCCCCGGCCGAGACCGAAGACGAAGAGTAAGCGCAGGCTGCTCATCGATCGTTCCGAAGCGCCGCCGCGGCTCCCCGCGCGCGGCGCTTTCGCGTCCTGGCCCAGAATTCTTGTGCGCCGCGGCAGCGGTCACGATATTTCCTAGGCCCCGCGCGCTTCGCGCGGCGTCACCTTCGGCGGTCCTCGCCCCATGATGCGGCAATACGAGCTCGTCGAGCGCGTCAAGGCGTACAATCCCAACGCCGACGAGGCGCTCCTGAACCGCGCCTACGTCTACGCCATGAAGGCGCACGGCGCGCAGACCCGCGCCTCCGGCGATCCCTATTTTTCGCACCCGCTCGAAGTCGCCGCGATCCTCACGGATCTCAGGCTGGACGACGCCACGATCGTGGCCGCTCTGCTGCACGACACGATCGAGGACACCGACGCCACACGCGGCGAGATCGACGCGCTGTTCGGCCCGCAGATCGGCGAACTGGTCGAGGGGCTCACGAAGCTCAAGCGGCTGGACCTCGTCACCAAGGAGGCCGCGCAGGCCGAAAACCTGCGGCGGCTTCTGCTCGCGATCGCGGCGGACGTGCGGGTGCTGCTGGTGAAGCTCGCCGACCGGCTTCACAATCTCCGGACGCTGCACTTCGTGCCGCCGGAGAAACGCGCCAGGATCGCGCAGGAGACCCTCGACATCTATGCGCCGCTCGCCGCCCGCATGGGCATGCAGGCGCTGCGCGAGGAGCTCGAGGACATCTGCTTCCGGACGCTTTTCCCGGACGCCTACGACACCATCCTCGGCCGCCTCAACAGGCTGGCCGAACGAAACCTCGACGCGATCGCGGAGATCCAGCGCGAGTTCGAGGCGCGGTTCGAGGCGCTCGGCATCCCGGCCAAGATCACCGGCCGGTCCAAGAAGCCGTATTCCATCTGGCGGAAAATGGAGCGCAAGTCGGTCGCGTTCGAACAGCTCTCCGACATCTTCGGCTTCCGCGTCGTGGTCGGGGACGTGCCGGACTGCTACCGCGCGCTCGGCGCGCTCCACTCCGGCTGGCCGACCGTGCCGGGGCGGTTCAAGGACTACATCTCGACGCCGAAGGCGAACGACTACCGGTCGATCCACACCACGATCGTCGGACCAGGGCATCAGCGGGTCGAGTTGCAGATCCGGACCGAGGCGATGCAGCGGCTGGCGGAGTACGGCATCGCGGCGCATGCGCTCTACAAGGATGCGTCGACCGCCGAGCCGGACAGCTTCGCGCGTGAAAGCCGCGCCTATGGATGGCTCCGTCGAACCGTCGAACTGCTCGCGGAGGGCGACAACCCTGAGGAGTTCCTCGAGCACACCAAGCTCGAGCTGTTCAACGATCAGGTGTTCTGCTTCACGCCGAAGGGGCGGCTGATCGCGCTGCCGCGCGGCGCGACGCCCATCGACTTCGCCTATGCGGTGCACACCAACGTCGGCAACGAGTGCGTCGGCTGCAAGGTGAACGGGCGAAGCGAATCCCTCGTGACGCCTCTGAACAATGGCGACGAGGTCGAGATCATCCGCTCCGAGGCGCAGGTGCCGCCGGCTGCGTGGGAGTCGATCGTCGTCACAGGCAAGGCGCGTTCCGCGATCCGCCGCGCGACCCGGTCGGCGGTGAGAGCGCAGTATGCAGGCCTCGGCCGGCAGATCGTGCAGCGCGCCTTCGAGCGGGCCGGCAAGACGTTCGCTGAGGATCGCCTCAAGGCCTTCCTGCACCGGCTCGCGCGCAACTCGGTGGAAGACGTGCTGGCCGCCGTCGGCCGAGGCGAGATGCACTCGATCGACGTCGTGCGCGCCGTCCATCCGGACGTGAAGGACGACCGCTCCCAGACCTCGCAGGGCGTCCTGGCGCCGGAGAGCGGGTGGTTCGGCCTCGACCACGCCGGCGCCCTGCGGTTCAAGGCCCCGGGCGGGGAGTCAGGAGATGGGACGCTGCCGTCCCTGCCGATCCGGGGCCTGCGCGGCGACCTGCCGGTCCGGTTCGCTCCGGACGGCGGTGCGGTTCCGGGCGACCGCATCGTCGGAATCCTGGACCCAGGGCAGGGCATCACGATCTATCCGATCCAGTCACCGGCCCTCAAAGCGTTCGACGATCAACCCGACCGTTGGCTCGACGTGCGCTGGGACGTCGACTTCTCGAAGCGGGAACGCTTTCCGGTGCGCATCAAGGTGACTTCGATGAACGAGCCTGGATCGCTCGCGCTGATCGCCGGCATCATCAGCAACTACGAAGCGAACATCGACGACGTCCGCATGCTCTCGCGCTCGCCCGATTTCCATGAGATCCGGTTCGACCTTGGAGTGTTCGACGCCAAGCATCTTGGCGCGATCATCTCCGATCTCAGGCAGGCCCCGGTCGTCAGCGACGTCGAGCGGGTCAACGGCTGAGCCTCGCGGCGAAAGGACAACATGGCTGATCACGTCAGACTCGGGGTCAACATCGATCACGTCGCGACGGTGCGGAACGCCCGCGGGGGCGCGCACCCGGATCCGGTTCGATTCGCGCGGCTCGCCGCGGACGCCGGCGCCGACGGCGTCACCGCGCACCTCCGAGAAGACCGCCGTCACATCAGGGACCTCGACATCGACCGCCTCCGCGCCGAGGTCGACAGGCCGCTGAACTTGGAGATGGCCGCGACCGGAGAGATGCTGGCGATCGCGCTCCGCGTGAAGCCGAACGCGGCGTGCCTGGTTCCGGAGAAGCGCGAGGAGCGAACCACCGAAGGCGGGCTCGACGTGGTCGGCCAACGCGCCCAGCTGAGACCGATCGTCGAGCGGCTGGACGCGGCGGGCGTGCGCGTGTCGCTGTTCGTCGAACCCGATTTCGCAGCGCTGGAGGTCTCGGCGGAGCTCGGGGCCGCGATCGTCGAGCTGCACACCGGCTCGTGGTGCGAGGCGCTCGTGGCCGAGCAGACGGACCGCGCGGCGCGGGAGTTCGAGCGGCTCGCCAACGCAGCCGCGCGCGCGGCGCAGCTCGGCCTCGAGGTCCACGCCGGCCATGGCCTCGACTACGGCAGCGCGGAGACGATCGCGGGATTGCCCGAAATCGCGGAGCTGAACATCGGCCACTTCCTCATCGGCGAGGCGCTGGCGGTGGGGCTTCCGGAAGCTGTCCGGACGATGAAAGACGCTATCGCGCGGGGTCGGCGGAGGGCTGCGGCATGATCCTCGGGATCGGAAACGACCTCTGCGACGTCCGCCGCATCGAGCGCACCCTCGAGCGGTTCGGCGAACGCTTCCTGCAAAGGGTGTTCACCGACGTCGAGCGCAAGCGCGCCTTCGCCAAGGGCGCCCCGGCCGCGACGCTCGCGAAGCGCTTCGCGGCCAAGGAGGCCTGCGCCAAGGCGCTCGGCACCGGCTTCCGCAACGGCACCTTCTGGCGCGACATGGGCGTGGTCAATCTTCCCTCCGGCCGTCCCACTCTGGCGCTGACCGGAGGCGCCAGGGAGCACCTCGAGCGGCTGACGCCGCCGGGCTACGAGGCGCGCATCGATCTGACCCTCACGGACGAGGAGCCGCTGGCGGCGGCGGTCGTCGTCATCAGCGCAAGCCCGAAGGCGTGAACGGAGCGACGTCCCGCCTCGATTGCCACCCGGCGGCGCGGGGTCTATCACGCCTTCGCGTCGCAAGACGGCGCCCATTCCAGACGAGACGGCGATGAGCGCGACGACAGAAAAGAAGCAAGCCGCCGAGGGCGGCTTCGCCGAGATCGTCAAGATCTGCGCTCAGGCGCTGCTGATCGCCGTCGTGATCAGGACGCTGATCTTCCAGCCCTTCAACATTCCTTCCGGATCGATGGAGGACACGCTTCTCGTCGGCGACTACCTGTTCGTGAACAAGTTCGCCTACGGCTACAGCCATCATTCGCTGCCGTTCAGTCCGCCGATCTTCTCGGACCGTGTGTTCGGGGCGCTCCCCAAGCGGGGCGACATCGCGGTGTTCAAGGTGTGGGTGCCGCAGGACGGCTGGACCGACTACATCAAGCGGGTGATCGGACTGCCGGGCGACCGGATCCAGATGATCGACGGCGTGCTTCACATCAACGGCAAGCCGGTGCCGAAGGTCCGGCTGCCGGAGGATTACGTCGAAGGCGAGGGCGGAGCCGCCCGCCGCATCCCGCGTTACCGTGAGACCCTCGACAATGGCGTGTCCTACGATGTGCTGGACATGGACCCCAACGGCTTCTTGGACAACACGCCGGTCTATGAGGTGCCTGAAGGCCACCTCTTCATGATGGGCGACAACCGCGACAACTCCACCGACAGCCGTGTCCAGTCGGCCGTCGGCTACGTGCCGGTCGAGAACCTGGTCGGCCGCGCCGAGATCCTGTTCTTCTCGGTCGAGAGGGGCGAGCACGCCTGGGCCTTCTGGAAATGGCCCTGGAGCGTGCGCTGGTCGCGGATCGGAACGCTGCTCGAATGAAGCGGCCCGCCGTCGCGCGCCAGGAGCTCGAGGCGCGTCTGGGCCATGTCTTCGCCGATCCCTCGCTTCTCGACCGGGCGCTGACGCATATCAGCGCCGCCAAATCATCCGAGGGGCGGCTGGGGAGCTACCAGCGGCTCGAGTTTCTCGGCGACCGCGTGCTCGGCCTGGCGATCTCGTCGATGCTGATCGCGGAGTTTCCGAGGGCTGACGAGGGCGAGCTTTCCCGCCGGCTGGCGGAGCTCGTGCGGGCGGAGGCCTGCGCTGAAGTGGCCGACGCGATGAACGTCGGTCCTCACATCAGGCTGGGGCAGGGCGAGGCGAGCTCCGGCGGGCGGAAGAAGATCGCCATCCTGTCGGATGTCTGCGAGGCTGTGATCGGAGCGGTCCATCTCGACGGCGGGTACGAGCCGGCGGCCGCGCTGGTCGAGCGGTTCTGGCGTCCCCGCATGCTGGCGCCGCGCCGTCCCCTCCGGGATCCGAAGACCGAGTTGCAGGAATGGGCGCAGGGCCGCGGATTGGCGACGCCCAGCTACCGAGAGATCGAACGGTCGGGACCCGACCACAACCCGCAATTCCGCGTCGCCGTCCTCGTCGAGGGACTTGCGGAAGCGGAAGGCGAGGGCCCATCGAAGCGGATCGCCGAACAGGCGGCCGCTCGTGCGCTCCTCGTCAAGGAAGGCAAGCTGCCAGGGAATGTCGAATGAGTGACAAGGAGAGAGCGCAGGCCGAGGAGGGGGCGACACGTTGCGGCTTCGTCGCGCTCGTGGGCGCGCCGAACGCCGGGAAGTCCACCCTGGTGAACCAGCTTGTGGGGACCAAGGTCTCGATCGTCAGCCACAAGGTGCAGACCACGCGCGCGCTGGTGCGCGGCCTGGTCATCGAAAACGGCGCCCAGGTGGTGTTCGTCGACACGCCAGGCATCTTCCCGCCGAAGCGTCGGCTCGACCGGGCGATGGTCAGCACCGCGTGGAGCGGCGCCACCGACGCCGACGTGATCGCGCTGCTGATCGACGCCCGCAAGGGGTTGGATGAGGCCAACGTCGCCATCCTCGACAAGCTGGCGGAGGCCCCTCGGCGGAAAATCCTGTTGCTCAACAAGATCGACCTCGTGCGCCGCGAGACCCTGCTGGCCCTCGCGCAGGAGGCGACGGCGCGGGTGGGCTTCGACCGGGTCTTCATGGTCTCGGCTCTGACCGGCGACGGCGTGCGCGACGTGGTCGCCTATCTGGCGGACGAGATGCCGGCCGGGCCCTGGCTCTATCCGGCCGACGACGTCTCCGATCTCCCGCTGCGCGTTCTCGCCGCCGAGATCACCCGGGAGAAGCTGTTCGCCCGGCTGCACGACGAACTGCCCTACGCCTCCACGGTCGAGACCGAGAAGTGGGAGACGCGCAAGGACGGCTCCGTTCGAATCGAACAGACGATCTATGTCGAGCGCGAGACCCAGAAGCGGATCGTCATCGGGAAGGGCGGCCAGACCGTGAAGCAGATCTCGACCGAAGCGCGGAAGGAGATCTCGGAAATCATCGACGCCGAGGCTCACCTCTTCCTGTTCGTGAAGGTGCGCGAGAACTGGGCGGACGATCCCGAGCGTTATCGCGAGATGGGACTCGATTTTCCCAAGTCGTGACGGATCACGCGTCAAAAGCGGAGGCGGGCGCGTCTCCGCCTTGATCTGGCGGCAATCGTCAGTGAAATTCCTGCCCTCCATCTGAGGCTTCGGCGCTCGGACGACGCCTGCGGGCCGCGCGGGCGCGCGATGCGTCACGCCCTGAGATATGTCGGGGGACATGGAAAACATAACCATCGTCAACGCGGTTCTGCTGTTCGGCTCCGCGCTGATGCTGGTCGGCATCCTGTCGTCGCTCGTCGCTTCGCGCTTCGGAGCGCCGCTGCTGCTCGTCTTCCTCGTCATCGGAATGGCCACCGGCCAGGACGGGCCCGGCGGGGTCGCCTTCGACAATTATCGGCTCACCTACCTCATCGGTTCGCTGGCGCTCGCGATCATCCTGTTCGACGGCGGACTCCGCACGCGCCTGTCCCACATCACAGGCGCCGTGGCGCCCGCCGTGACGCTCGCCACCTTGGGGGTCGTGCTCACCACGGGCATCGTGGGCTCGTTCGCCGCCTGGGCGCTCGACCTCACCTTGCTCCAGGGGCTGCTGGTCGGCGCGACGGTGGCGTCGACCGACGCCGCCGCCGTGTTCTTCCTGATCAGGTCGAGCGGCCTGCAGCTTCAGCGGCGGGTCAATGCGACCCTGGAGATCGAGTCGAGCACGAACGATCCGATCGCCGTCTTCCTGACGGTGATGCTCGTGGGACTGGTCTCGGCGGGGGGCGGGGACACCGGTCTGTCGATCTTCGGCCACTTCCTCCAGGAGGCAGCGATCGGAGGAGCGGCCGGCGTCGCGGGCGGCTTCGCGCTCGCTTTCGTGCTCAACAAGGTCGAGCTTCCCTCTGGCCTGCATCCGCTGTTCGTGGTTGCGAGCGCGGTCGCGCTTTTCTCGCTCGCAGCGGTGCTTCATGGCTCGGGCTTTCTGGCCGTCTATCTGGCGGGAATCGTCGTCGGCAACCGGAAGGTGAGAGCGCTGCCGAGCATCATCGCCTTCCACGACACCGCCACCTGGCTCTGCCAGATCGTCATGTTCATCGTGCTCGGCATGCTGGTGACGCCTTCGCAGCTGCTGCCGGCGGTGCCGTCCGCGATCGCGATCGCCCTGGTGCTGATCTTCATCGGTCGACCGGCGGCGGTCGCAATATGTCTCGCGCCTTTCGGCTTCTCTCGTCGCGAGATGACCTTCGTCGGCTGGGTCGGGCTGCGCGGCGCCGTCTCGATCTTCCTGGCGGCGATCCCGACGCTCGCCCAGGCGCCGAACGCCCAGATCTATTTCAACGTCGCGTTCGTGGTGGTGATCATCTCCCTGATCGTGCAGGGCTGGACGATCCCGCCGCTCGCGCGCCGGCTGAACCTCGCGGTCCGCCAGACGCTCCGCACCGTCAACAGGGTCGAGATCGACCTTCCGGGCCAGCTCGCGCAGGAGATGGTCGGCTACGCCGTGACGCCGAACTGCCCGATCCTGGCGCGAGACTCGGTGCCTCGCTGGGCGCGGCCCATCATGGTCGTGCGCGCGAACGAGATCCTCGACCCCGCGGAGGCGGGCAGCCTCAAGCCCGGCGACTATGGCTACTTCCTCGCTGCCCCCGAGCGGGTGGCGGAACTGGACGGGCTCTTCACGTCGACCGAAGCTGGACGTGCGCGTCCGGCCCTCGGCGAGTTTCCGCTGCGGGGCGACGCGCCGCTCGCCACGCTGGCTGAACTCTACGGTCTGGAAGTTCCGGCGGAGGAGCGCGACCGCACGGTGGCGGACTTCTTCGCGAGCCGCTTCGAGAGCCGGCCCGAACTCGGCGACGTCGCCGAGTTCGGGCCCGCCACCCTCATCGTTCGTGGCGTCGACGAAGGCCGCGTAATCCGGGCCGGACTGAGGCTCGAGGACGAGGAGGAACCCTCCTCGCCGCCCCCCTCAGGCGGCGCCGGCCGACGCGGCCCCAAGCGACCGCTGGCGCGCGCCGCAGGCCGCCTCAGAGACAGCCTCAGCCGGGCCGCGTAACGGATCGGAAACCATGGTTGGCTACTCTCGCGGCATGATCGTCCGCACCCGTTGGCGCATGGCCGCCGCACAGCTCTCCTTGTGGATCGTCGCCGCAGGCGCGGTCAGCTATTTCGGCCAGCAGGCTTATGTCGGCGCTCATGGGCTCGTCGCGAGCCGCTCGACCGAGATCGAGGTCCAGCAGCTCACCGCCGAACTCGCGGCGGTGAAGGCCGACCGCGCGGCGATCGAACACCGGATAGACCTGCTCAGCACCGACCGGCTCGACCCCGATCTCCTCGACGAGCGGGCGCGGGCGGATCTCGGCTGGCTGCGGCGGGATGACCGGGTGATCCAGGCGCACTGAGCGCATGGGCGGAATCTCCGCCGCCCCCTTGCTACTTTCGTCGATCATCTGTCACATCGGCGATGGAAGCCGCTCGCGAGGACGCGTCTCGCCTTCGTCGTGCCCGCGCGGTAGCTTCCTCAGAAAATAAGAGGAAAAAGCCAGGGACCCTGATGGCAGCCACAGCCGCCAAGAAGCAGCCGCCGAAGCGCGAAAGCGCCTCCGAGGCCGCGAAATCCACCAGTTCGGCGCAGCCGGAAGCCCATGGCGCCGCCGATGCGGCCGTGACCTTCTCGAAGGAGGAGGAGCTGCACGCGCATCGCGAGATGCTGCTGATTCGCCGCTTCGAGGAAAAGGCCGGCCAGCTCTACGGAATGGGTCTGATCGGCGGCTTCTGCCACCTCTACATCGGGCAGGAAGCGGTCGTCATCGGAATGCAGATGGCGCTGACGCCGGGCGACCAGGTGATCACCGGCTACCGCGACCACGGCCATATGCTCGCCTGCGAGATGGACCCGAAGGGCGTCATGGCGGAGCTCACCGGGCGCCGCAGCGGCTACTCCAAGGGCAAGGGCGGCTCCATGCACATGTTCAGCGTGGAGAAGCATTTCTACGGCGGCCACGGCATCGTGGGCGCGCAGGTCTCCCTTGGCACCGGACTGGCGTTCGCCAACAAGTACCGCAAGAACGGCAAGGTCACGCTGGCCTATTTCGGCGACGGCGCCACCAACCAGGGCCAGGTCTACGAGAGCTTCAACATGGCGAAGCTCTGGAAACTGCCGATCGTCTACGTGATCGAGAACAACAAGTACGGGATGGGGACCTCCGTCGAGCGGGCTTCCTCCACGACCAACCTGTCCCACCGCGGCGCGAGCTTCGACATACCGGGCGAGCAGGTCGACGGCATGGACGTGCGCGCCGTGAAGGCCGCCGGCGAACGGGCGGTGCGCCATGCCCGGGAGGGGAACGGCCCCTATATCCTCGAGATGATCACCTACCGCTATCGCGGCCACTCCATGTCCGATCCGGCGAAATACCGCTCGAAGGAGGAGGTGCAGAAGATGCGGGAGACGCACGACCCGATCGAGCAGATTCGCAAGCGCCTGATCGAGGAAGGTCACGCCAGCGAGGACGACCTCAAGGCGGTCGACAAGGAGGTGCGTGACATCGTCAACGCCGCCGCCGAGTTCGCGAGCTCCGATCCGGAGCCTGACCCCTCCGAACTGTGGACCGACGTCCTGCGCTGACCGGCGCCGCCGCCTCACGAGGCGGCCGATGACAAGAAGACTTGTAAAATAGAGGGACGCTTCCGCATGCCGATCGAAGTCCTCATGCCGGCGCTGTCGCCGACCATGGAGGCGGGCAAGCTCGCCAAGTGGTTGAAGAAGGAGGGCGACGCGGTGAAGTCCGGCGACGTGATCGCCGAGATCGAGACCGACAAGGCCACCATGGAAGTCGAGTCGGTCGACGAGGGCACGCTTGGCAAGATCCTGATCGAGGAAGGCGCCGAGGACGTCCGGGTGAACACGCCGATCGCGCTGATCCTCGGCGAGGGCGAAGACGCAGGAGCCCTGAGCGACGGCGCCGCCCAGGCGGGCGCCAAGCAGCAGAAAACGGACGCCGAACCTCCGGCGGATGAGCCGACTTCAGGCGGCGAAGCCGCCGCGAAGTCGGCGGTGGAGGGCGCCGCGAAAGACGAGGCTGGGGGCAAGCAGTCCCCGCAGGAGGCCAAGGCGACGGGCTCGGCCGCAGCCGCGCCCCCGCAGCCCGAGGCGCTGCCGGAGCCGGACGTGCCGGAGGGGACGGAGATGGTGTCCCTCACCGTCCGCGAAGCCCTGCGCGACGCCATGGCCGAAGAGATGCGGGCGGATGAACGCGTGTTCCTGATGGGAGAAGAGGTCGCCGAATATCAGGGCGCCTACAAGGTCAGCCAAGGCCTGCTGGACGAGTTCGGCCCGGAGCGCGTGATCGACACGCCGATCACGGAGCACGGCTTCGCCGGCGTCGGCGTCGGCGCGGCGCTTGCCGGCCTGAAGCCGATCGTGGAGTTCATGACCTTCAACTTCGCCATGCAGGCGATGGACCAGATCATCAATTCGGCCGCCAAGACCAATTACATGTCCGGCGGGCAGATGAGCTGCTCGATCGTGTTCCGCGGGCCCAACGGCGCCGCGGCGCGCGTCGCGGCGCAGCACAGCCAGGATTACTCCGCCTGGTATTCGAGCGTTCCCGGGTTGATCGTCGTGGCGCCCTATACGGCGGCCGACTTCAAGGGCCTGCTCAAGGCGGCGATCCGCGACGAGAACCCGGTCGTGTTCCTCGAGAACGAGATCCTCTATGGCCAGTCCTCTCCGGTGCCGAAGCTCGACGATTACGTCGTGCCCATCGGCAAGGCGAAGATCGCCCGTCCGGGCAAGGACGTGACGATCGTCGCCTGGTCGATCGGGATGACCTATGCGCTGAAGGCCGCCGAGGAGCTCGCCAAGGAAGGGATCGAGGCGGAGGTCATCGACCTCCGGACCCTGCGTCCGATGGACACCGACACCATCATCGCGTCGGTGAAGAAGACCGGCCGCTGCGTGACGGTCGAGGAGGGCTGGGCGCAGTCCGGCGTCGGGGCCGAGATCGCGGCGCGGATCATGGAGCGCGCCTTCGACTGGCTCGACGCGCCGGTGACGCGAGTGTCCGGCAAGGACGTGCCGATGCCTTACGCGGCGAACCTCGAGAAGCTTGCTCTGCCGAGCGTGGCCGAGGTGGTCGAGGCGGCGAAAGCGGTCTGCTACCGGTCATGACGGCCAGGCCGAAGGGGCCCGCCGTTTTCCTGGCGGTCCCCTTTCGGTTCGATGCGACAGACGCCACAGAAGCCTTCTGAAGAGGCCTGAAGACCGATGCCGACCAATATCCTGATGCCCGCGCTCTCGCCCACCATGGAGAAGGGCAACCTCGCCAAGTGGCTCGTGAAGGAGGGCGACGAGGTCCGGTCCGGCGACGTCATCGCGGAGATCGAGACCGACAAGGCCACCATGGAGGTCGAGGCGGTCGACGAAGGCCGGATCGGAAAGATCATGGTGCCGGAAGGCACGGTCGACGTCGCCGTCAACGAGCCCATCGCCATCTTGCTGGGCGAGGGCGAGGACGACAGCGCGCTGACCGAGACGGCGAAGCCGAAGGCCGAGGCTCAGCCCAAGGCCGCCAAGACTGAGTCGACGGCGCCGGAGCCGTCCGGGCCGTCAGAGGCCGCGCACGGCAAGGCTCCCGCGACCGAAGAGAAGCCGAAGCAGCCGACGGCGAACGGGCATGACACAAGCGAGCGCGTCTTCGCATCGCCGCTGGCGCGGCGGCTCGCGAAAGAGGCTGGCCTGGACCTGAAGGCGCTGTCCGGCTCAGGCCCCCATGGGCGCATCGTCAAGGCCGACGTCGAGAAGGCGAAAGCCGCCGGCGGCGCAGAGAAGGCGCCGGCCCAGGAAGCCCGCGCCGGCGTCTCGGCGCCGACCCCGGTCTCCGACGAAGCCATCCGGAAGCTGTTCCCGGAAGGCTCCTACGAGGAGATTCCGCATGACGGCATGCGGAAGACGATCGCGCGCCGGATGACGGAGGCGCGGCAGACCGTGCCGCAGTTCTATGTGACGGTCGACTGCGTCATCGATGACCTGCTGGCGCTTCGCGAGCAGGTGAACGCCGCCGCGCCCGAGAAGGACGGCAAACCCGCGTGGAAGGTTTCGGTCAACGACATCGTGGTGAAGGCGCTCGGCGTCGCGCTGTCGCGCGTGCCGGACGCCAACGTCACCTGGACCGAGGGCGCGATGCTGCGCCACAAGCATGCGGATGTCGGCGTGGCTGTCGCGCTGCCCAACAACGGCCTGATCACGCCCATCATCCGCGCCGTCGAGACCAAGAGCCTCTCGGCGATCGCGAAGGAGATGAAGGATCTCACCGCCCGCGCGCGGGAGCGTAAGCTCAAGCCTGAGGAGTATCAGGGCGGCACGACCGCGGTGTCGAACCTCGGCATGTACGGGGTCAAGGACTTCACGGCGGTGATCAACCCGCCGCACTCGACGATCCTCGCGGTCGGCGCGGGCGAAAAGCGGCCGGTCGTCGTCGGGTCGAAGATCCGGGTCGCCACGGTCATGAGCGTCACGCTGTCCTGTGACCACCGCGCGGTCGACGGAGCGCTCGGCGCGACCCTCGTCGCCGAAATCAAAAAGCTGATCGAAAAGCCTATCGCGATGCTGGCGTGACGCGGCCTGACCGCGCGCCCTCAAGACCCAAGGAAGACCGATGCCGCTCGTCCGAATCTCGCTCCTGAAGGGCCGCAACGAGGCGCACAAGCGCGCCATGGCGGAGAGCGTCTACGAGGCCCTGCGAGAGGTCTTCAACGTGCCGGAGAACGACAAGTTCATCGTGATCCACGAGCACGACAAGTCCGAGTTCGTCTATGCGGCGAGCTATCTCGACATCGCGCATGACGACGATCTCGTGATCGTCCAGATCACCGCCAACGAAGGGCGTTCGACCGAGCTGAAGCAGGCGCTCTACAAAAACATCGCGGCGCGCTTCGAGAGCGCTGCAGGCGTCAAGCCGAACAACGTCATCATCAACATGGTCGAGGTGAAGAAGGAGAACTGGTCCTTCGGCGACGGCGTGGCGCAATACGTGTGACGATGAAGGCCTATCTCGCAGGGCCGGAGGTTTTCCTGCCGGAGGCGGCGGCGCTGGCGGCGCGCAAGAAGGCGATCTGCCAGCGGCACGGCTTCGAGGGACTCGACCCTTGTGAGAATGATCTGGTCCCGGGTGAAGAGCCGTCTCCGGCCTCCCTGTTCGCCGGAAACCTTCGGATGATCGAAGCCTGCGACCTCATGCTGGCCAACCTTACGCCATTTCGCGGCGTGAGCGGCGACATCGGCGTCGCCTTCGAGCTCGGTCTGGCCTTCGCCATGGGCAAGCCTGTCTTCGCCTATTCGAACGACCCACGGGTCCTGCGTGACAGGGTGATGGGCGGTCGGCCGAAGGAGGCCCGCCGCGGCCGGCCGTTCCATGAGGATGGCATGGCCGTCGAGGATTTCGGCCTGCCCGAGAACCTGATGCTAGCCGAAGCCGTGCGGCGCTCCGGCGGCGCCTTCCTTCGCGCCGAGCCAGGCGGCGGGGCCCTTCCGCTGACGGATCTCAGCGTGTTCGAGGCTTGCGTCGCCGAGGCGGCGCGCATTCTCCGCAACAGGAGCGGCTCCGCCGGGGCGCTCGTAGAGCAGCGACAGGCGGCGCGAACCAATGGCTGAACCCTATGACGTTCTCATCATCGGCGGCGGACCGGGCGGCTATGTGGCGGCGATCCGCGCGGCACAGCTCGGCTTCCGGACGGCCGTCGTCGAGCGCGAGCACCTTGGCGGCATCTGCCTGAACTGGGGCTGCATCCCGACCAAGGCGCTGCTCCGCTCGGCGGAGGTCTTTCACTATTTCCAGCATCCCGAAGCCTACGGCCTGACGGCCGAAAAGGTGGGCTTCGACATGGCGGCCGTGGTGAAGCGCTCACGCGGGGTGTCGTCGCAGCTCAACGGCGGCGTCGGCTTCCTGATGAAGAAGAACAAGATCGACGTCATCTGGGGCGAAGCGACGATCTCGAAGCCCGGCGAGGTGAAGGTCGTTCCGCCAAAGAAGTCAGTGCTGGGACCTCCTGCCCCGCCGCCGAAGGGCGCGCTCGGGGAGGGGACCTACCAGGCCAAGAACATCATCGTCTCCACGGGCGCGCGTCCGCGCGCGTTGCCGGGGCTGGAGCCCGACAGAAAGCTGATCTGGACCTATTTCGAGGCCATGGTCCCCGACCGGATGCCGAAGTCGCTCCTGGTGATCGGCTCCGGCGCGATCGGCATCGAGTTCGCGAGCTTCTATCGCACCATGGGCGCGGAGGTGACGGTGGTGGAGCTGCTGCCGCAGATCCTGCCCGTCGAAGACGAGGAGATCGCCGCGCACGCCCGCAAGCGCTTCGAGAAGCAGGGCATCCGGATTCTCACCGGCGCGAAGGTCGCGAAGCTCGACAAGGGCGCGGACGACGTGACCGCGACGGTGGAGACCAGCGACGGAAAGACCGAGACGATCAAGGTCGAACGCGTCATTTCGGCCGTGGGCGTCGTCGGCAACATCGAGAACCTCGGTCTCGAGGCTCTCGGCGTGAAGACCGAGCGCGGGGTCATTGTCACGGACGGAGTCGGGCGCACCAACGTCAAGGGCGTTTACGCCATTGGCGATGTCGCCGGTCCGCCGATGCTCGCCCACAAGGCGGAGCACGAGGGCGTCATCTGCGTGGAGGGCATCAAGGGCTTGCCGGTCCACCCGATGGACAAGGCCAGGATCCCGGGCTGCACCTACTGCAATCCCCAGATCGCTTCGGTCGGCCTGACCGAGAAGAAGGCTCGTGAGCAGGGCCGCGAGATCAGGGTCGGGCGCTTCCCGTTCAGCGGCAACGGAAAGGCGATCGCGCTTGGCGAGCCCGAAGGTCTGGTGAAGACCATCTTCGACGCGCAAACCGGCCAGTTGCTCGGCGCCCACATGGTCGGCGCAGAGGTCACCGAACTCATCCAGGGCTTTGTCATCGCCATGAATCTCGAGACGACAGAGGAGGAGCTCATCCACGCCGTGTTCCCCCATCCGACGCTCTCGGAGATGATGCATGAGAGCGTTCTGGACGCCTACGGCCGCGTGATTCACACCTGAAGCGCGGGTTTTTTACGCCGAGGCGGAACGGTCCGGTCGGCTCCCGGTTCTCTATTCCGATGGAACACGCAGGGGAGTCTGCTTCATGGAAGGCGTCGGCTGGATTATGGCGATCATTCTCGGCGGCATCGCCGGATGGATCGCCGAGCAGATCATGAAATCCGAGATGGGGGTGATGATGAACATCATCCTCGGGATCGTGGGCGCGCTCGTCCTGAACGCAATCCTCAGGATGCTGGGCGTTGTCCCGCCGGATGGCTGGATCTGGCAGTCGGTCATCGCGGTCATCGGCGCCTGTCTGCTGATCTGGGTGTGGCGGATGGTTCGCGGCCGCACGGCCTGACCTGCTCAAGGCGCGCTTCTGGCGCCCGGCGGGCGCATCGACGCGCGGCCAGCCATGGACTAGGTTTGGGGAGAGCGGGCGAGCGCCTGCTCTCCCTTTCTCTTTGCGGCTTTCAGCTGCGAAACAGGACACGCCTCGAGCCATGGTCACGGTGCTCGACCGCACCCACGGCGCCCCGCGCCCCCGGCATCCTGAGAAGGCCAATCGCCCCGAAAGCGAGGCGCTCGCCAAGCCGGACTGGATCAGGGTTCGCGCACCCAGCTCTCCGGTCTATCGCGAGACGCAGGAGATCGTCCGGTCCAACAAGCTCGTGACGGTCTGCGAGGAGGCAGGCTGCCCGAACATCGGCGAATGCTGGTCGAAGAAGCACGCCACCTTCATGATCCTGGGCGACACCTGCACGCGGGCCTGCGCCTTCTGCAACGTGCGGACGGGGCTGCCGGAGGCCGTGGACGCGGGCGAACCCGCGCGGGTCGCGGAAGCCGTGGCGAAGCTCGGCCTGCACCATGTCGTGATCACCTCCGTCGACCGGGACGACCTGCCGGATGGCGGCGCACGCCACTTCGCCGAGGTGATAGAGGCCACGCGCGCCGCGAGCCCGGCCACGACGATCGAGGTGCTGACCCCGGATTTTCTCCGCAAGGACGGGGCGCTGGAGCGCGTGATCGAAGCGCGGCCGGACGTCTTCAACCACAACCTCGAATGCGTTCCCTCGCTCTACCTCACGGTGCGGCCCGGAGCGCGCTACTTCCACTCGCTCCGGCTGCTGCAGCGGGCGAAGGAGCTCGATCCCACGATCTTCACGAAGTCCGGAATCATGGTCGGTCTGGGCGAGGAGCGGAACGAAGTGCTCCAGCTGATGGACGATCTGCGGTCGGCTGAGGTCGATTTTCTCACGATCGGGCAGTACCTCCAGCCGACCCGCCGCCATCAAAGGGTGGAGCGTTTCGTGCCGCCCCAGGAGTTCGCCTCGCTGGAGACCATCGCTTACGCCAAGGGCTTCCTCATGGTCTCCGCAAGCCCGCTGACGCGCTCCTCTCATCATGCCGGAGAGGACTTCGAGAAGCTGCGCGCGGCCCGCGCCGCGAAGGCCTCGCAAGGCCCCGTTCTGGCGGCGGAGTAGGGACCCGGTTTCCCGTAGCCAGATCGGCCGTCTCTCCCTCGGGCCCACCATGCCTCTTCCGCCGATACTGCAGGGCCGTCTGTCGCTGCCGGTGATCGGCGCCCCGATGTTCATCGTGTCGGGGCCGGACCTGGTGATCGCGCAGTGCAAGGCGGGAATCGTAGGCGCGTTTCCCGCGCTGAACGCCCGTCCTGCGCAGATGCTCGGCGTCTGGCTGGAACGAATCGGTCGGGAGCTCGCCGAATTCGCCGCGGCGAACCCGGAGGCTCCGGTCGCGCCATACGCGGTGAACCAGATCGTCCACGCCTCGAACGCCCGCCTTGCGGACGACATGCGGGTCTGCGAGGCGCACCGCGTCCCCATCGTCATCACCTCGCTTCGCCCTCCGGACGAAGTCGTGGCGGCGGTCCATGGCTGGGGCGGGATCGTGTTTCATGACGTGATCTCCGTCCGGCACGCCGAGAAGGCGATCAGGGCCGGCGTGGACGGGCTGATCCTCGTGTGCGCGGGCGCCGGCGGCCACGCCGGGACTCTGAGCCCGTTCGCGCTGCTCCAGGAGATTCGCGCCTTCTACGATGGACCGATCGCGCTTTCAGGAGCGATCGCCAGCGGCGCAGCGATTCTCGCGGCCGAGGCGCTCGGCGCGGACCTCGCCTATATCGGGACACGCTTCATCGCCACGCAGGAGGCCAACGCCGATCAGCGGTACAAGCAGATGCTGGTCGACGGGGCGGCGAGCGACATCGTCTACACGTCGCTCTTCACCGGCGTCGCGGGCAATTATCTGCGGCCCTCCATAGCGGCGGCCGGCATGGATCCAGACCGGCTGGAGCCAGCCGCCAAGAGCCGCATGGACTTCGCCGCCTCTGCGACGCCCTGGCGGGACATCTGGGGCGCCGGACAGGGTCTTGGCGCAATCCTTGATGCGCCGCAGGTTTCGACGGTCGTCGAAAGGCTTTCTTTAGAATATATGGCGGCGAAAGGGCGACTCTGCGGCAAGTAGATGTCTGAAAATTAAGGCTCTCTTAGGAGCATAGTGGCAGAAAGTCCTCACCCCGGAAGGAAGACCAAACCGGTGGTCGACAACGGCGCTCAGGGAGGTCATTTAGCGATGACCGCGCACCGCCATCGGGGTTCGCGTCCAACTTGATTGGGTAACCAAATGATCCGCAATATCGTTCTCGGCGCAGCCTCTGTGGCGGCGTTGACTTTCGCGTCGGCTGCGTCCGCGGCCGATCTCCCCGCTTATGAGCCCGCTCCCGCCGTCGCGGCGCCGGTGCCGTCCTTCAGCTGGACCGGCCCGTACATCGGTATCCAGGGCGGCTACAGCTGGGGTGACACCAACATCGGCGGCATCAAGCCGAAGGGCTTCGTCGTCGGCGGCTACGCTGGCTACAACTACCAGTTCGACAACTCGCCGGTCGTGGTCGGCATTGAGACCGACTTCAACTACGCCGACATCGACGACAAGTCGGGCGGCGTGAAGGCTCAGACCCGCTGGAACGGCGCGACCCGCGCCCGTCTCGGCTACGCGTTCGAGAACTTCCTGGTGTACGGCGCCGGCGGTATCGCTTACGCCGACCGCAAGGTGCGCGTCGCGGGCTTCGGCAAGGACAGCAAGACCGCTGTCGGCTGGACCGTCGGTGGCGGCCTCGAGTACGCCGCGACCGACAACGTCTCGGTCCGCGCCGACTACCGCTACGCCGACTACGGCAAGGACAGCTTCAGCTTCAGCGGCGCCCGTGGCCGCGCCGACTACAGCGAGCATCGCGTGATGGCGGGCGTCGCTTACAAGTTCGGCTGGTAAGCTCTAGCTGCTACGCAATGAAGAGCCCGGGCGCGCAAGCGTCCGGGCTTTTTCGTTTGGGCGCTAGACCGACCGCTTCCGGGCGTCGCAGGCTCGGTCAGCGAGCCGCGCGACCTTAGCCGCGTCGTCGAACGCAGCGCTGAAGCCTGTCTGATTTGGAAAGTGGCGGAAGGGGTGGGATTCGAACCCACGGTACGGTCACCCGCACGGCGGTTTTCAAGACCGCTGCCTTAAACCGCTCGGCCACCCTTCCGCGATCGCCGAAGCGCCCGCGCATTTAGCGTTTCCGGCCCGGCGGCCGCAAGCCGCAGTTCCGTTCAGGCTGACTGTCTCGAAATTCCTCATCACCAGTTAAGGGATATGGTTGAGACTTTATTGCCACGCCCCATTGCCGCCGCAATTAAGCGACCATTTTGCCAACTCAGAGTGACGGTTCGGACACATATGCTGAGCCGATTCGGGGGATGCGCGGGGGCCTTGTCGGGGCTCCGCTTTGCCAGCCGGACTTGATCCACAGGTCTGTCGCGTGCAATCTCCGCCGGCTTAACGGGGAAAACGGCATGAACGCTGTGGCGGCACGACTTAACGCGAAGCGTCACAGTTCCCCGACAAGTTCATGGCGCCGTTCGGCGAAATTCGGTTCCGTATCCTCTGCAGCAGGCCTCCTAGCGCTGGCGGGCCTGCTCTCAGGCTGCTCGGCCCATAACGGGTCCAAGGTCGCCACCGCTGAGCCCGCCGCGCTGGCGACGCAGCTCCCGCCCGAGCAGGTCGCCGCTGCGGCGAACGCCGAGCGGCCGGCGGGCGCGAAGCGCTACATTGTGGCCGAGAAAGCGACGACGCCGCGGAAGCGCACGCAGGTTGGGCTCGCCTCGTGGTACGGCGCGGCTTTTCAGGGCCGTCGCACGGCGAACGGCGAGACTTTCGACCTGAAGGGCTTCACCGCAGCTCACCCGAACCTGCCGCTGCCCTCCTACGTGAGGGTGACCAACGTCAAGAACGGCCGCTCGATCGTCGTCAGGGTCAATGACCGCGGCCCCTATCACAAAGGCCGCATGATCGACGTCTCGCGCCGCGCCGCCGACGTGCTCGGGTTCCGCGGCGATGGCGTCGGCAATGTGAAGCTGGACTATATCGGGCTCGCTCCTCTCTCCGGCCGCGACGACGAGAAGCTTCTCGCGACCTATCAGGAGTTCGGCCGCCCCGGCGCGCCCGAAGGCGTCCAGATGGCCTCGCTCAAACCGGTGAAGGACACGGAGCTCGCTTCGGAAGTCAGCGTCTCGCCGGAGACGCTGGTGGCGAGCGCCGCGCCCGCGGCGGCGCCCGTCGAGCCCCCGGCGGCGACCGCCTATGCGGCGGCCGAGAGCGCTCCTTCGGCGGAGTCCGCGCTGGCGGCCGTCGCCGCCTCCGAGCCGGTCGCTGCTCCAGCGGTCCCCGTGGCGCTCGCTCAGGCGCAGCCGAAGCAGCCCGCCGACACGCCGACGCCGCTCGCTTCTGTGAAGCGCGTGGTCCAGCCGGCGGAGCCGGTGCTGGCGAGCTCCGCGCCTGATCTGACCAAGACGGCGTCCGAGCCGACCGGAGCGCCGCAGCCGGCGACTGGCGGCCAGGTCGCTTCTCGCATCGCCGACAGCTTCGACAGCTTCGGATCCGCCGCCTTCGCTTCGGCCGGCGACCCTCATCAGCTCGGCCTCGCCAGCGCCTATTCGTCATTCCGCTAACGCTGCCGATCGATCGGACCGCCGTGCTCCGCATCCTCGATTGTGCGCGGACCTGACGCGTCCTATCCTCGCTGTCTGAGGAAAGGCGTGGCGTAGCGATGATCGGGTTCCTTTCCGTCGGCGCGGCGCGGAGAGCGTGGCTCTTCGGCCTCACCGCCGTCGCGGCTCTGCTCCCGCAGGCGACGTTCGCAGCAGCGCCGTCGAGTCCCACGACTTCGCCGATCGCCTATCTCTACGACGTCGGCGCGGGATCCACCCTGTTCGCGAAGCAGGCCGATCTGCCGTCCGCTCCGGCCAGCATGGCCACGCTGATGACGTCCGAACTCGTCTTCAAGGCGATGCGGGAAGGCCGTCTCAAGGCCGACGACAGCTTCAGGATCACCGAGGACGCGTGGCGGCGGGGCGGGGCGCCTTCGCGCGGTTCGACGATGTTCGCCAAGCTGAACTCGGACGTCCCGCTGCCGGATCTCCTGCGCGGCATGATCGTCCAGTCGGGCGGCGACGCGGCGATCACGCTTGCGGTCGCCCTCGCGGGCTCCGAGTCGGCCTTCGCCGAGATGATGAACCGCCGCGCGCAGGAGCTTGGGCTGAGCCGCTCGACCTTCCGCAACGCGACCGGTCTGCCTGACCCGCAGCAGAAGATGACCGCGCGCGACATCGCGCAGCTCGCGCGGCACATCATCGAGACCTACCCGGAAGAGTACAGGATTTTCGCGGAACCGGAGTTCACCTGGAACAAGATCACCCAGCGCAACCGCAATCCGTTGCTCGCCGACTATCAAGGCGCCGATGGGCTGAAGACTGGCTACACGGAAGAGTCCGGATACGGTCTGGTCGGCTCCGTGGCGCGGGACGGCCGGCGGCTGATCGTCGTGCTGAACGGCCTCGAAACGGCGAAGGACCGGGCGCAGGAAGCGCGCAAGCTGCTCGACTGGGGCTTCACCGCGTTCGAGCAGCGCGAGCTGTTTTCAGCCGACGAGCACATCGCGGAAGCCCGGGTGTTCGGGGGCGCGACGCTGCACGTTCCCCTGGTGGCGGGCCGTGCCGTGGAGTTGCTCACGCCCAAAGGCGACGACGCGAGGGTGGTGGCGCGGGTGAGCTATGACGGGCCGGTCGTGGCGCCCATCGCGAAGGGCGCGCGGATCGGCACCCTGAAGATCTGGCGCGGCGAAACGCTGTCGACCGAGACGCCGCTTCTCGCAGCGGAGGATGTGCCTGTCGGAGACATGAGCCGGCGCGCCTTCGACGGCGCGCTCGAGCTCCTGGGCGGCTGGTTCGACAAGATCGTCGCCCGGATCTGATGAGCCGCTTCATCACCTTTGAAGGCGGCGAGGGCGTCGGCAAGTCGACCCAGATGCGCCGTCTCGCGGCGCGGCTGGGCGAACGGGAGCAGCGCGTCGTGACGACGCGCGAGCCCGGCGGTTCGCCACGCGCCGAACGCCTGCGGCAACTGCTGCTCACGGGCCGGGCCAAGCCATTCGGGCAGCTGGCCGAGACCGTGCTGCTCGCCTCCGCGCGCGCCGACCACGTCGACCGCGTCATCCGGCCCGCGCTGGAGCAGGGCGCCTGGGTTCTCTGCGATCGCTTCATCGATTCGACGCGCGCCTATCAGGGCGTGCTCGGCGCCGTCGACGCCGACGTGATCTCGGCGCTCGAACGCGTCGCGGCCGGCGACTGCGTCCCCGACCTGACGCTCATCCTCGATGCGCCCACCGAGCTTGGGCTCGGGCGCGCGGGCGCACGCGCCGGGGAGGGGGCCCGCGACCGCTTCGAAGCCGAGGACGGAGCCTTTCACGAGCGGCTCAGACGCGCCTTCATCGACATCTGTCGGCACGAGCCAGACCGCTGCGTGCTGATCGACGCCACGGGCGCCGAGAACGAGGTCGCCGACCGAATCTGGGACGTCGTCTCGCGCCGCTTCGATCTCACCAGCGTGGCGCCGGCATGAGCGACCTTTCGGAAGGGGCGCCGGAATCGGATCGCCGGGAGGGCTGCCCGCACCCGCGCGAGACGCTCAGGCTGGTGGGACACCGCGAAGCCGAGCAGGCGCTGCTTTCGGCCTATCGCTCCGACCGGATGCACCACGCCTGGCTGATCTCGGGCGCCGAAGGCGTCGGCAAGGCGACCCTCGCCTATCGGCTGGCGCGTTTCGTCCTCGCCCACCCTGATCCCGCAGGGCCCGCCGTTCAGGGCGCCGTCGACCTTGCGATCGCGCCGGATCACCCCGCCGCCCGGCGGGTCGCGCGGCTGTCGCACTCCGACCTGCTGGTGCTCCGGCGCGGCTGGAACGCCGACCGCAAAGGATTCTTCGGCGAGATCCGGGTCGACGACGTGCGCCGGACCGCGTCCTTCTTCGGCTCGACGGCCGGGGAGGGCGGCTGGCGAGTCTGCGTCGTCGACACGGCGGATGACATGAACGGAGCTGCCGCCAACGCGCTTCTCAAGGCCCTGGAGGAGCCGCCGCCCCGCGCATTGTTCCTTCTGCTCAGCGCCGCCCCGCGTGCGCTGCCGGCGCCGGTGCGTTCACGCTGCCGCTCGCTTCGTCTGGCGCCCCTCTCAGACCGCCAGACGCTCGACGTGCTGCAGGGACTGCCGGAGCTGGCGGACGAGCATGAGATGGAGGCGCTGGCGACCGCGGCTGAACTGGCGGAAGGCAGCGTGGCGCGCGCGCTCTCTCTGCTCGCGAGCGACGGAGCCGCGCTTCGCGCCACGGTGAGCGGCCTGCTCGACCGGTTGCCAGCGGTGGACGTCAGGGCGGCTCATGCGCTGGCCGAGGATCTCGGCCGACGTGGCGCGGAAGCGCGCTTCGCGGTGTTTGTGGCCCTCGTGGGCGACTGGCTGCACGCCCGCGTCGCGGCGGGCGCCGCACTGCGGGAGCCGCGCCTTGCGCGGTTTGCGGAGCTGTGGGAGAAAACCGCCCGTTCCGCCCGGGAAATCGAGGTGTTCAACCTCGACCGGCGGCCATTCGTCCTTGAGACGCTGACCGAGCTCGCCGGCCTCGCGCGCCGCTGACGGCGGCCCGGCGAAACCCGAGCCCGGAATGTCGGACGCCAAACCGCCCTTCTACGTCACGACCGCCATCGCCTATCCGAATGGCGCGCCGCATATCGGCCACCTCTACGAGGCCGTCGCGACAGACGCGGTGGCGCGCTTCCACCGTCTGGACGGCCGCGATGTGCGGTTCCTGACCGGCACCGACGAGCACGGGCTTAAGATGGCCCAGACGGCGGCGCGCGAGGGCGTGACGCCGCTCGAATGGGCGACCCGCAACGCAGAAAGCTTCCGCGCCATGGACGAGCGCTACGGCGTCTCGTTCGACCGCTTCATCCGCACCACCGACGCCGACCACTATGCCGCCAGCCAGGAGCTCTGGCGGCGCATGACTGAGGCCGGAGACATCTATCTCGGGAAGTACGAGGGCTGGTACTCGGTCCGCGACGAGGCGTATTTCGACGAAAGCGAAACCACCCTCGGTGAGGACGGCGGGCGCAGGGCGCCGACCGGAGCGCCGGTCGAGTGGGTCGTCGAGGAGAGCTACTTCTTCCGCCTGTCGGCCTATCAGGAGCGGCTTCTAAAGCTCTACGAGGAGCAACCCGGCTTCATCGGTCCCGATGCGCGCCGGAACGAGGTGCTGGCCTTCGTGAAGAGGGGGCTCTCTGACCTTTCGATCAGCCGCACCACCTTCAACTGGGGCGTGCCGGTTCCGGGCGATCCGAAGCATGTCATGTATGTCTGGGTCGACGCGCTGACGAATTACCTCACCGGCTGCGGCTTCCCAGACGACACGCCGAGCTTCGAGCGCTACTGGCCGGCGAACCTGCACGTCATCGGCAAGGACATCATCCGCTTCCACACGGTGTTCTGGCCGGCCTTCCTGATATCGGCCGGTCTGCCGCTGCCCGGGCGCGTCTTCGCGCACGGTTTCCTCTACTTTCGAGGGGAGAAGATGTCGAAGTCGGTCGGCAATGTGGTCGACCCCCTGGCGTTGGCGGAGGGCTATGGCGCGGACCAGGTGCGCTACTTCCTGCTTCGCGAGGTGCCGTTCGGCCAGGACGGCGCCTACAGCCACGACGCCATCGTGGGGCGGATCAACGCCGACCTCGCCAATGACCTCGGCAATCTCGCGCAGCGCTCGCTTTCGATGGTGGCGCGAAACTGCGAGGGCAGGGCGCCCTCGCCCGGCGACTTCTCGGAGGCGGACCGCACGCTGCTCGCCGCGGCCGACAGCCTCCGCGGCAAAGTGCGCGCAGCCTTCGACGATCTCGCGCTCCACAATGCGCTGGCGACGATCTGGGCCGTGGTGGCTGACGCCAACCGCTACTTCGCGGGCCAGGAACCGTGGGCGCTGAAGAAGACGGACCCGGAGCGCATGGCCACCGTGCTCTACGTCACGCTCGAGGTCGTGCGGCAGGTCTCGATCCTGACGCAGCCCTTCATGCCGGAAGCGTCCTCGAAGCTGCTCGACTTGCTCGGCACGCCGCTCGAGAAACGCGAGTTCGCAGCGCTCGGCGAGGGCGGCCGTCTCGTTCCGGGCGCATCGCTGCCGGCGCCTCAGCCGGTCTTCCCGCGCTATGTCGAGCCTGCGGCGGAGGCGGCGTCGTGACCCCGCTGGTCGACAGCCACTGCCACCTTGATTTCCAGGACTTCGCCCCGGAACGCGACGCAGTGGTCGCGCGCGCGATCGAGGCGGGCGTCGGCCTGATGGTGACGATCTCGACGCGCGTGAAGCAGTTCGACCGCGTCCTGTCGCTTGTCGAGCGCTATCCGAACGTGTTCGGCACGGTCGGCACGCACCCGCAGAACGCGCATGAGGAGCTCGACGTCACGACGGACGACCTGATCCGGCTTGCCCAGCACCCCAAGATCGTGGGCTTCGGCGAGGCCGGCCTGGATTTCCATTACGACACCAGCCCGCCGGAAGCGCAGGAACAGGGCTTTCGCGCGCACATCGCGGCCGCGCGCGAGACCGGCCTTCCGCTGGTGATCCACTCCCGGTCGGCCGACGAGAGGATGATCGAGGTTCTGGAGGACGAGGCGGGGAAGGGGGCCTTCCCTGCCGTCTTGCACTGCTTTTCTTCCGGCGCCGAGCTTGCGCGCCGCGGCGTCGCGCTCGGCCTCTATGTCTCCTTCTCGGGCATCCTGACGTTCAAGAAGTCCGACGAACTTCGGGCGATCGCGGCCGAGCTGCCCGCGGACCGGCTGCTGGTCGAGACCGACGCGCCGTACCTCGCCCCCGATCCATTTCGTGGCAAGCGTAACGAGCCGGCCTACACCGCCCGAACGGCCGCTGTGCTGGCCGCGACGCGCGGCTGGAGCGAAGACGAGGCGCGCCGCATAACAACGGACAATTTCTTCCGTCTTTTCAATAAGACAGACAGGAATGCTCTAGTGAGCTCGACGGACTCGGCGGCCGCGTGAGGCTGCGCGTCACGATCCTCGGCTGCGGCTCCTCCGGCGGCGTCCCGCGGGTCGCGAGCGGCTGGGGCGCCTGCGACCCGAATGAGCCGCGGAATCGCCGCCGCCGCTGCTCGATCATGGTCGAGCGGCTGGGAGAGGACGGCGTCACGCGGGTCGTCGTCGACACCGGGGCCGACCTGCGCGAGCAGTTGATCGACGCGGGCGTCGAGCGCGTGGACGGCGTCCTCTACACACATGAACACGCCGACCACACGCACGGGATCGATGATCTCCGTCCGCTGGCGATCCACGCGCGCGGCCGCGTCGACATCTGGTGCGACGAGCAGATGTCCGGGTTTCTCAACGGCCGCTTCGGCTACGTCTTCAAGACGCCGCCTGGCAGCGACTATCCGCCGATCCTGAACGAGCGTCGGCTGCATATCGGCCGGCCGGCCGGCATCGACGGCCCCGGCGGCGAGCTTGAGGCCTTGCCGATCGCTCTCGTTCACGGACGTGAGCGCGCCTTGGGCTTCCGGTTCGGCGACGTCGCTTACACGCCGGACGTCAACGAGATCCCGAAATGGTCGCAGGCCTATCTGGAAGGCCTCGACGTCTGGATCGTCGACGCGCTCCGGCACACGCCGCATCCGAGCCATTTCTCGGTCAGCGACGCGCTGGGCTGGATCGAGCGGCTGAAGCCCCGCCGCGCCATCCTGACCAATCTCCATACGGATCTCGACTACGCCACCTTGAAGGCCAGCCTGCCGCCATCAGTCGACGTCGCGTTCGACGGTCTCGTCATCGAAAGCGCTACGACGGCCGCCAAGACCGCAGGGGACCGCGAGGCGGTTTCCTGACAGCAGGGCCCGCAACGGCGATCCGGGCAGCCGAATAAGTTCCATAATATATCTTATGCGACTCATGCTGGGGTGTTGACGCGCCTGCTGCGCTGACCTCGCGGCGGCCGCGCCTTGACCAGCCGGGCGGCCACGGGCACGTCTCGGACGCCCTTGCCGGAGACCCCAATGACGCCCTCTCGCGACATCGCCCGCCTGATCCAGATCATGGCCGCGCTGCGCGAACCAGGGACCGGCTGCCCCTGGGATCTCGAGCAGACCTTCGAGACGATCGCTCTCTACACGATCGAAGAGGCCTACGAGGTCGCGGACGCGATCCAGCGCGGCGATCTGCTGGATCTGAAGGAAGAGTTGGGCGACCTGCTCCTGCAGGTGGTCTACCACTCCCGCATGGCGGAGGAGCGCGACGCGTTTGCGTTCGGAGACGTCGTCGAAGGCGTCACCCGCAAGCTGATCCGCCGCCATCCGCATGTCTTCGGAGAGGCGCGTGATCTGGCCCCTGACGCGGTGGCCCGACTTTGGGACTCCATCAAGGCGGAGGAGAAGGCCGAGCGGGCCGCCGCGCGAGGCGACCACGCCGCGCCTGCGCCGAGCATGATGGACGGCGTCGCGGTCGCCCTGCCCGGCCTCACGCGCGCTGTAAAGCTTCAGGCCAAGGTCGCCACGGTGGGCTTCGACTGGGACGACGTCTCGCTGGTGATCGGCAAGGTGCGCGAGGAGATGGACGAAGTCGCGGAGGCGGTTTCGTCGGGCGACAAGGACGCGATGGAGGACGAGATCGGCGACCTGCTGTGCGCTGTGGCGAATCTTGCCCGGCACGTGGGCGTCGACCCCGAGGCGGCTGTCCGGCGCTCCAACGCAAAGTTCGAGCGCCGCTTCCGCTCCATCGAGCAAGAGCTTGCGAAGCTGGGGAAAACGCCTGCGGACAGCGATCTCGACGAGATGGACCAATTGTGGAACCGCGCCAAGGCGGTCGAGCGGGGCGCAGCGGGGTAGGGCCACGCCCTGCCCTCACGCCGCGTGCCCTGCCCGGACTCCGTCGTCCATCCGCTCCCGAAGGAAACGGCAGATCCGCTCAAGGGCCGTCCGGCCCTCCGGGATCAACCGGGCGAAAGCCTGCCAGACGTGGGGCATCTCGCTCCAGACCTCGAGTTCGGCGTCCACCCCGGCGCGTTGCAGCGCCCGCTGCATTCTCACGGCGTCATCGCACAGGATCTCGTCGCTGCCGCACTGGATCAGGCAAGGCGGCAGGCCTTTCAGGTCCCCGAAAAGCGGCGACAGCAGGGGGTTCTTGAGGTCGCGCTTCGGAGCATAAGCGTCGAGGACGGCCGGTAGACCGGCGACATGCAGCAGTGGGTCGAGCGCGGCGTTCGTCCGCAGGCTCTCGCCCCCGCCGGTCAGGTCGACGAAAGGCGACATCGCGACCGCCGCCGCCGGCATCGGCGCGCCCTCCTCCTTCAGCTTGAGCAGCAGCGCGAAGACCAGATTGCCGCCGGCCGAGTCGCCCACCAGCGCCAGGCGCGACGGCGGCGCCCCCTGCTCCAGTAGCGCGCGATACGCCGCGGCGGCGTCCTCCAGCGCGGCCGGGAACGGGTGCTCCGGCGCAAGCCGATAGTCGATGACCGCGACCCGGGCGTCCGCCCCCCGAGCGATCCTCCCGGCTATGCCGCGATGGGTGCGAGGCGAGCCCGAAACGAAGCCGCCGCCGTGGAGGTAAAGGATCCGCCGGTCCGTCACGTGGCCCGAGGGCGCGCTGCACTCCACGGGCACGCCCGCCAGAACGCCTTTCCGCATGGCGACGCCTCTCGGCCGATCCGGGGCGTAGCGCGCCACGAGCTCCATGGAGCGCCGTATCCGCCCAAGATCGGGCTTGGCGTGCATGCGCGTCTTGATGGCGTGCCGCATGAAGAAGCGTAGAAGTCGCGCACGGGCGCTGGCGGCTGCGGGCATGCGTGGATCTCGACGCGCGGCGACAGGCGCTCCACGCGAAGCGCGACGGCTCCGCCGGCGAGGAGGCGCCGCCACTTCGCATATGCAAGAATGTTGTCGCTCGCATGTCAGAGCGAATCAGCGATCTGAGAATGGCCAAGACCAACGATCTTTTTGCCGGAGCGACCCCGGAAGCGCCGCGCCGTTCCGGCGCGCGGGAGGCCGCGCGCGCCCTGCCCCGCGCCGCCGCGCCGGCCGAGGCGAGCTATACGGCGGCCGACATCGAGGTGCTCGAAGGTCTGGAGCCGGTCCGCCGGCGCCCGGGCATGTATATCGGCGGCACCGACGAGAAGGCGCTGCACCACCTCTTCGCCGAGGTGATCGACAACGCGATGGACGAGGCGGTCGCTGGTCACGCCACCTTCATCGCGGTCGACGTGGGCGCGGACGGCTCGGTCACCGTCACGGACAACGGCCGCGGCGTCCCGATCGACCCGCACCCCAAGTTTCCCGAGAAATCGGCGCTCGAGGTCATCATGACCACCCTGCATTCGGGTGGGAAGTTCGACTCCAAGGTCTACGAGACCAGCGGCGGCCTGCACGGCGTCGGCGTCTCGGTGGTCAACGCGCTGTCTGAACGGCTCGAGGTCGAGGTCGCGCGCAACCAACGGCTCTACCGGCAGTCGTTCGCGCGAGGCGTCCCGCTGGGAGGCCTCGAGGAGATCGGCCCCGTCCACAACCGGCGCGGCACAAAGGTCCGGTTTCTTCCCGACACCCAGATCTTCGGTGACGGCGCCCGGCTGCAGCCCGCCCGCCTCTACCGCATGACCCGCTCGAAGGCTTACCTGTTCTCGGGCGTCGAGATCCGGTGGACCTGTCCCGCGGAACTGATCCCGGCAGGCGACGACACGCCGGAGCGCGCGACGCTGCACTTCCCGGGCGGCCTGAAGGACTTTCTCGCCGCGAGCCTGGCCGACCGGGAGCTGTCCGCGGAGCTGTTCGCCGGCTCGCACAAGAAGCCCGGCGGCCACGGCTCCGTGGAATGGGCGGTCGCCTGGACTGATGACGGCGAAGACGGCTTCTGCCGCTCCTACTGCAACACCATCCCAACGCCCGAAGGCGGCACCCACGAGAACGGCCTGCGGATGGCGCTGCTGCGCGGACTGCGCGGCTATGCGGAGCTCGTCAACAACAAGCGCGCCGCGATTCTGACCGGCGAGGATGTGATGCAAGGCGCGGCCGCGATGCTGTCCGCCTTCATCCGCGAACCGGAATTCCAGGGCCAGACCAAGGAGCGGCTGGCCACGGCCGAGGCCTCGCGCATCGTCGAACAAGCGGTCAAGGACGCTTTCGACCACTGGCTTGCGGCCTCCCCGCAGCAAGCCAACCGGCTGCTCGAGAGCGTCATCCTGCGGGGCGAGGAACGTCTGCGGCGCCGGCAGGAAAAGGATGTCGCGCGCAAGACCGCCACCCGCAAGCTCCGCCTGCCGGGCAAGCTGGCCGATTGCAGCCAGGCCGGCGCGAAGGGTTCAGAACTCTTCATCGTCGAGGGCGATTCCGCCGGCGGCTCCGCCAAGCAGGCGCGCGACCGCGCCACCCAGGCGGTGCTTCCGCTCCGGGGCAAGATCCTCAACGTCGCGAGCGCGGGCGCCGACAAGCTGGCCCAGAACCAGCAACTCGCGGACCTGCTGCTGGCTCTCGGCTGCGGCACCCGCTCGCGCTACTCCGACGCCGATCTCCGGTATGACCGCGTGATCGTGATGACCGACGCCGACGTCGACGGCGCGCACATCGCCTCTCTTCTGATGACCTTCTTCTTCCGGGAGCTTCCGGACCTGATCCGCAACGGGCACCTGTTCCTCGCCGTGCCTCCGCTTTACCGGCTGAGCCATGGCGGCGTGACCATCTATGCGCGCGACGACGCCCATAAGGACGAGCTCCTGGCTAAGCGGTTCAAGGGGAAGAACGTCGAGATCGGCCGCTTCAAAGGCCTAGGCGAAATGATGCCGGCTCAGTTGCGGGAGACCACGATGGACCCGGCGCGGCGCACGCTGCTGCGGGTCACCGTCGAGCAGTCCGAAGAGGACCCGACGCGCGACGCCGTCGAGCGCCTTATGGGAACGAAGCCGGACGCGCGCTTCCGCTTCATTCAGGAACGGGCGCCCTTCGCGGCCGAACTGGTCGACGTGTAGGCGAGGCCCCGTGCCTTCGCGGCGCACGGCCCTATAACGGCCGAACGGTTCCCGGATCGGAGTCTGCAATGCGACGCCGCCTGAGACTGATCTTCGCCTTCGCCCTGGCCGCGGCGGCAGCGCCTGCCTTCGCACAAACCCCGCCGCCGCCTGCGCCGCCCGCCTCCCCGACGGCCCCGCCCGACAAGATCGATCCCGGCCCGGTCAGGCCCGAACAGCCCGTTCCGCCCGAGGGCGGGGCCCCCTCTCCTTCTGCGGACGCGTCGAAGACGGACGACGTTCTGGCAGTGCCCGCCCAGGTCATCGCGCTCCGGGTGGGCGGGCCTTGGGAGGCGGACGGAAAGCGTGGCTTCTCACGCGTGATCGGCGTGCTCAACGGTGATCGTCAGCGCTTCTACGTGCAGTGGCTCGAGGAGCCGGACTTCCGCGTCGTCGAGACCAAGGAACTCCAGGATCCTGACGCGGCCGAACTCACCTTCGGAGACGTCCGCGCCGAGCCGGCGGACACCGGCGTCACCGTGTTTTTGGACACGATTCCGGACAAGGACGGGATGCGCGACACCTGGGTGATCGTGATCGGCGAGCCCGGCGACGCCCGTTTTGGTCCCGCCACGAACTGACGATCGCCCTCGAAACGCCCGCCAGCGACCGCGGTCCCGCCGCGGCCGCCGGCTACGATGGCGGTTTCCCGGCCGGGCGATTGACAATCAGCCCCTAAAGCCTCATTTCCCAACGTAGATCGTGGGCGCTGCGCGATGGCGCGCGCCTCGAGGCGAGCAATCGCGGCGCTCTGGCGCCGCGCCCTCCCCTAGCCGGCCGGCTTTAAGGACGTCATGACTTTTTCACAACTTGGACTGAGCCCGAAGGTGCTCGCCGCCGTCGAGACGTCGGGCTACACCGAGCCCACGCCGATCCAGGCGGCTGCTATCCCCCACGTGCTGCAGGGCAAGGACGTCCTCGGCATCGCGCAGACCGGCACGGGCAAGACGGCCTCGTTCACCCTTCCGATGCTGACGCTTCTCGAGCAGGGCCGCGCGCGGGCCCGCATGCCCCGTACGCTCATTCTGGAGCCGACGCGCGAGCTCGCAGCGCAGGTCGAGGAAAGCTTCGGCAAGTACGGCCAGAACCATAAGCTTTCGATGGCTCTCCTGATCGGCGGCGTCTCCTTTGGCGATCAGGACGCGAAGCTCACCCGCGGCGTCGATGTGCTGATCGCGACGCCTGGCCGTCTGCTCGACCATTTCGAGCGGGGCCGCCTGCTGCTGACCGGTATCGAGATCCTGGTCATCGACGAGGCGGACCGCATGCTCGACATGGGCTTCATCCCGGACATCGAGCGCATCTGCAAGCTGATCCCGCCTTCCCGTCAGACGCTGTTCTTCTCGGCCACCATGCCGCCGGAGATTCAGCGGCTGACCAAGCAGTTCCTCCGCGATCCGGTTCGCATCGAGGTGGCTCGCCCTTCGACGACGGCGGCGACCGTGACGCAGTTGCTGGTCGCGACGGAAGACGAGCCCGCCCTCAAGCGGGCGGCGCTCCGCCGCGTCATCCAGGACGCCACGGACTTCAAGAACGCCATCATCTTCTGCAACCGCAAGCGAGACGTCGCAGTCGTCTACAAGTCGCTCCAGCAGCACAACTTCAAGGTCGCCGCGCTGCATGGCGATCTCGACCAGCGCGCCCGCATGGCGGCGCTCGACAGCTTCAAGAACGGCGAAGTCGATCTTCTTGTGGCGAGCGACGTGGCGGCCCGCGGCCTGGACATCCCGGCAGTCAGCCATGTCATCAACTACGACGTGCCGATCCACGCGGAAGACTATGTGCATCGTATCGGCCGCACGGGGCGCGCGGGCCTTAGCGGCGTCGCCATCAGCCTCGTCACGCCTTCCGACGCAAAGCATCTCGGCGCCATCGAGAAACTCACGCAGTCCTCGATCCCGTGGCAGGGCGCGCCGGTCGACCTCGAGGCCGCCGCCGAAGCCAAAGGCTCCCGTTCCAGGAGCACGCGCCGCCCCCGCGCCGAGAGCGCGGCGGAAACCGCACGGCCGGCGCGCGGACCGCGCCGTTCGGCGGCGTCCGAGCGGAACGCCGAGCGTGCGGCAGGCGAGCCCGCCGCTTCCCCCGCGCCGCGGGCGACCGAGGCGCCGCAGGTGACGGAAGCGCCCCGCGCCGTCGCGCCGCGCCAGCGCCGTGCTCCGAGCGTCGAGCGCGCTGCTCCGGCCCCCGTCGAGCGCCGTCCTCAGGCCTCAGGCGGAGACGAACGCGTCGTAGGTCTCGGGGATCACGTGCCGGCCTTTCTTCTTCGGCCCGCACGCGCCAAGCGGGCGTGACCCTCGCTCCGCTCGTTCGTAACTTGGCCTTTACGGATTAGGCAAGAATGTACGCACCGGCACTTGCCGGTGCGGCCAAGATCGCTCCACGAAGCGCCTCAGTGAAGTCGCGAGTATGGGGGCCTTGGAAGATGAGCGGCGCGAGTGATTTCGACCGCACCATCGCGTTCTGCGAGGCGGCGATCCAGCGTCTCAGGGTGCACCGCCATCCTGCATATCCCCGGAATTACGAGTTCTGGTATACTTACGCGACGGGCTACAACGCGGCTCTCAATCGCGCGGTGAACGAGACGCTCGACCGCGATCCATCGATCTCGGAAGCCGATCTCGACCTGCTCTACGAAACTTATCTTTCGCCGCTTCGACTCTCGGAGCGAGTCGACCATGTCGGCTCGCGCATCCTCACAGAAATCGCGGAAGTCGCCGACGTTCTGAAGGACGCGCGCAAGTCGAGCGATGACTACGCAGCCACGCTGCAGCGGGTTTCGGCGGAAGCGGATCGTCTCGGCCCGGTTGGACAGGCGCTGGGCGAGCTTGCGAGAGGATTGCGGGACACTACCGAGCGCATGGTCGACCGGACGCGCGAGCTCGAGCGCCAGCTCGCCGCCTCCCATGACGAGATGCAGGAACTCCACAACACGCTCGAGGTGATCCGCGCGGAGTCACTGACGGACCCGCTGACGGGGCTCGCCAATCGCAAGTTTCTTCAGGGGGCGCTTGAACAGAACCTGATCGAGGCGACGCGCGGCCAGCGGTTCTCGCTGCTGATCATCGACATCGATCACTTCAAGGCCTTCAACGACAATTACGGCCACCTGACCGGAGACCAGGTGCTCCGGCTCGTCGCGCTCGCGCTGAAGCAGAACGCCAAGAACGAAGACGTCACGGCGCGTTTCGGCGGAGAGGAGTTCGCGATCGTGCTGCCCGACACGCCCCTCTCGGCCGCGGCCGCGATAGGCGAGCGCATCCGCCGCGCGGTGATGGCCAAGGACCTCGTGAAACGATCGACCGGGGAGCACCTCGGCCGCATCACGGTGTCCGTCGGAGTCGCAACATGGCGGCGCGGCGACAGCGCCCAGAGCATCCTCGACCGCGCGGACAGCTGCATGTATGTCGCGAAGCGGTGCGGGCGGAACCTTGTGGTCGCCGAGGACGACGCGCGCGCGATGGAGCCCGCCGCCGCCAGGGTCGCCTGACGACGGCGCAGCTCCGGAGGCCTGATGATCAGGCCACTTCTCGCGCCTGATCCGCTTCAGTGAGCGTCGGGTAATCCGTATAGCCAGCCGCCCCGCCGCCATAGAGCGTGTCGCGGTCGGGCTTCGCGAGCGGCGCGCCGATGCGAATGCGCTGGACGAGGTCGGGATTGGCGATGAAGGGGCGGCCGAAAGCGACCAGATCGACCGCGCCAGACGCGACGCGCTCAGCCGCGAGAGCCGGGTCGTAGTTGTTGTTCCCGATATAGACGCCCTTGAACGCCTGACGGAGGCGAGAGAGGTCGAAGCCGCCCTCCGGAGCGCGGGCCCCCTGCGTCTCGCCTTCGATGACGTGGATGTACGCGACGCCGATCTCCGACAGGCGCTCGACGGCGCGGACAAACAGCGGCTCCGGGTTCGAGTCCGAAATGTCGTTGAACGGGCTCAGGGGCGAGAGTCTGACGCCCACGCGCTCCCGCCCGATCGCACGCGCCGCGGCCTCCGTCGCCTCGACGAGAAACCGCGTGCGGTTCTCGATCGACCCGCCATATGCATCCGTCCGCTTGTTCGTCTTGTCGCGCAGGAACTGGTCGATCAGATAGCCGTTGGCGCCATGAATCTCGACGCCGTCGAATCCGGCCTCGACGGCGTTGGCCGCCGCCTTGCCGAATTGGGCGACGATGCCCGCAATCTCTTCCAGTTCGAGGGCGCGCGGCGTCTCGAAAGGCTTGAAGCCGCTCTCGGTGAACGCCGCCCCTTCCGGCTTTATCGCCGACGGCGCCACCGGCGCCGCGCCGCCGGGCTGCAGATCCGGATGGGAGATGCGGCCGACATGCCAGAGCTGCAGCACGATGCGGCCGCCCTTCGCATGCACGGCGTCCGTGACCTTGCGCCAGCCCGCGATTTGTTCGGGCGAGTAGACGCCGGGCGTCCAGGCGTAGCCCTGCGCTTCCGGCATGATCTGCGTCGCCTCGGCGATGATCAGGCCGGCGTCGGCGCGCTGAGCGTAATAGGTCGCGTTGAGGTCGTGCGGCGCGAGCGTCTTGTGATCTGCGCGCGATCTTGTCAGGGGCGCCATCACGATCCGGTTCGGAAGCGTGAGCGAGCCCATGGCGAGCGGCTCGAAGAGCACGTCGACGTTCGGCATGAAAGAGACTCCAGAGCTTGGGGCCGCCGGAGCGGCGGCGTCGCTTCCCACATAGGCGCTCTGCGCGAAGTCGCATCCCTTTCGGACGAACTGCCGCGGAAGCTCTACCTTGCAGCGGCGCAAGCAACAGTCTGGAGCGGGCGCCGCCCGGGGCGAACCCGCCCGCGGCCGGCCCGAGAGGCTCGGCTCAGGCGGCCGGGACGTAGCTGTCCGGACGCGCGGGCGTAATGGCGACGGATTCGCCGCAGCCGCAGGCGGACGTCTGATTCGGATTGTTGAACACGAAGCGCTGGGTGAGCTTCTCGGTCACGAAGTCCATCTCGGTGCCGAGCAGATAAAGGATCGCCTTCGGGTCGATGAGGACCCGGACGCCCTTCTCCTCCACGACCTCGTCCGCCGGACCGGGCTCGGCCGCGTATTCCAGCGTGTACTCCATGCCGGCGCAGCCGCCGGTCTTCACGCCGATGCGGAGGCCGAACACAGGCGTCTCGGATCGCTCGATGACCGAGCGCACGCGCTCGGCGGCGCGATCGGTCATGCTCATCACCTTGGGACGCGGACGCGTCGACGCCATGTCCTCTACTCCCTTGATCCGCCCTCGCGAATATAGTGGCGGGCGGCGACTTTATCGAGGCGCACGGCCCGCTTCAGTAGGTCGTCCAGATCCCCGGCGTGGCGATCTCCAGCAGATTGCCGTCCGGGTCTCGAAAATACACGCTGGTCCCTCCGCGTGGCCAGGTCACCCGGCCCTCGATCGGCACCCCCTCCTCCGCCAGCCGCGCCTCCCACAGCGGAAGCTGATCGTCGTCGGCGGCGAACGCGAAGTGGATGCGGCCGGAGGCGTCATGACCGGGAATGACGCCGCCGGGCGGCGTCTGGGCTTGCGCGGAAGCTCCGCGGGCGAACAGCAGCAGAACGCTCCGGCCGGCGACGTCGAGCGCCACCAGCGCGTCGTTCTCGAACAGGTGCGGCAAGGCGAACAGGCGGTCGTAGAACGCGACCGCGCGATCAAGGCTCTCGACGTAGATCGCGGTCTCGATCACGCCCGTGAGGCGTGGCGCAGCAGCGCCCTGAATGGGATCGGCGCTCAGAGCCGCCTCACCACATGTCGAGCGCGACCCGGGCCTCGTCCGACATGCGGCTCTGATCCCAGGGCGGGTCGAAGACCATGTTGACGTCGACTTTGCCGACGCCGGGAATCGCGCCGACGGCGTTCACCACCCATTCCGGCATCTCCCCGGCGACAGGGCACCCCGGCGCGGTCAGCGTCATGTCGATCGTGACGTCGCGGCTGTCCGCGATATCGATCCGGTACACCAGGCCGAGCTCGTAGATGTCCACGGGGATCTCGGGATCGTAGACAGTCTTAAGCGCAGAGACGATGTCGTCCGTCAGCCGCGTGAGCTCCTCGGCCGGAATCGCGGTGTCTCCTGCGACCGGAGTTGGGGCCGTCGCTACGTCGCTCATGGTCGAGCCTCTCTCAAGCGAACAGGTCTCGCGCCCTGGTCAGCGCCTCAGCCAGACGATCGATCTCGTCCGTCGTGTTGTAAAGCGCGAAGGACGCACGGCACGTCGACGTCACGCCGAGCCGCTTCAACAGCGGTTGAGCGCAATGCGTGCCCGCGCGAACCGCCACGCCGGACCGATCCAGCACTGTGGCGACGTCGTGAGCGTGGGCGCCTTCCAGATTGAACGAGACGATCGCGCCCTTCCCCGGCGCCTGCCCGAAGATTCGGACGGCGTTGATGGCGCCGAGCCTCTGATGTGCGTAGTCGCGAAGCGCGGTCTCGTGCGCCGCGATGGCTTCCCGCCCGACGCTGCGCATGTACTCGAGCGCCTCGCCAAGCCCTATCGCCTGAACGATCGGCGGCGTCCCGGCCTCGAAACGGTGCGGCGGATCGCCATAGGTCACGAGTTCCTCGGTGACGTCGCGGATCATCTCGCCGCCGCCGTTGAACGGCGCGAGCGCCTCGAGCCGCTCCTTCTTGCCGTAGAGCACGCCGATGCCAGTCGGCCCGTACACCTTGTGGCCGGTGAAGACGTAGTAGTCGCAGTCGATGTCCTGAACGTCCGGAGCGAGGTGGACCGCGCCCTGGCTGCCGTCGACCAGCACCTGCGCGCCGCGCTCATGTGCTAGGCGGCAGACCTCCTTCACCGGCACGACAGTGCCCAGCACGTTCGACATCTGCGTGATGGCGACGAACTTCGTCCGCTCGGTCAGCGCCGCCTCGAAGGCGTCGAGATCGAAGGAGCCATCCTCGCGCACCTGCACCCACTTCAAGACGGCGCCGCGGCGCTCTCGCAGGAAGTGCCAGGGAACGACGTTGGAGTGGTGCTCCATGATCGAGAGCACGATCTCGTCGCCCTCGCGGATGCCGCCGAGGCCTACGCCATTCGCCACGAGGTTGATCGACTCGGTGGCCGATCGCGTGAAGACGATCTGGTCGATCGAGCCTGCGTTCAGGAAGCTGCGAACCCGCTCGCGCGCCTCTTCGAACGCCTCCGTCGCGGCGTTGGCGAGGTGGTGCAAGCCACGATGAACGTTGGAATATTCGGTCTCGTAAGCGCGCCGCATCCGGTCCAGCACCTGGACCGGCTTCTGAGCCGAGGCGCCGTTGTCGAGATAGACCAGCGGCTTTCCGTGAACCTTCAGGCTTAGCGCCGGAAAGTCCGCGCGAAGACGGTCGACGTCGTAGGGCGCGGCGGCGGACCGGAGATTTTCGGCGAGGGACATGGGCTTGATCTAACCGCTGCGGCCGCGAACGCAAGGCCGCAGCGAAGTTTATGACCAGGACCTTCCCGGCGAGCCCTGCCTCAGTCGCGCTCGCGCAGCCAGCGCTCGGCGCGCGCCGAAAGCGCGTCGCGGAGCTGGTCATGTTCGACCGACTCGAGCACCTCGCCCACGAAGGCCTGCACCAGGAGCGCCTCGGCCTCGGCTTTGGGGAGGCCCCGCGACATGAGGTAGAACAGCAGTTCGTCGTCGATCGCGCCGACGGTCGCGCCGTGCCCGCAGACGACGTCGTCCGCAAAGATCTCCAGCTCCGGCTTGGCGTCGGCTTCGGCGTCGTTCGACAGGAGCAGCGCCTTCGCCATCATCTTGCCGTCGGTCTTCTGCGCAACCGGCTGGACGACGATCTTGCCCTGGAACACCGAGCGGGCTTCGCCGTCGAGCGCCGTCTTGAACAGCTCGCGGCTCGCGCAGCCCGGCGCCTCATGATGGATGACGAGGGTCGAATCCAGATGTCGCCTGCCGCCTGCGAAGCCCGCGCCGTTGATGTCGGCGGTCGCCTTTTCGCCCTTGAAGGCGAGGAACACCTGCTGCCGCGCCGCCGCCGCGCCGGACGAGAGCGACACGGAGGTCAAGGCGGAGCGAGCCGCCAGCCGCGCGGCGAACGTGGCGAGGTGGAGCGTCCCGAGACCCTCGTCCTGCAGCTTCAGATGCGTAGCCTTGGCGTCGTCAGCGAGATCGAGGCCGATCAGGGTGTTGGTCTGGTGGCCTGCGGGATCGCCGGAGTGGCTTTCCACAAGCGTGAGCGAAGCCCCCTTCCCGACCGAGACCAGCACGCGCCCATAGGCCGCGTGCGCTCCGCCGGTCTGGACGTTCGCGACATGGATCGGCTTTACGACGCTTACCCCCTCGTCGACCGAGATCATCAGGCCGTCCGAGGCGAAGGCGGTGTTGAGAGCGATCGCGGCGTTGTCCGCAGGCGCGCCTTCGAGCAACAGCGCGTGCTGCGCGTCAGCCGCGAGCGCGTCCGCCAACAGAACGATGCGTATGCCCTCCGGCGCGTCGTTGAGCTGCGAGAGCGACGGCGCCAGGCGGCCATTGACGAACACGATGCGCACCGCATCCACGTCGCCGAACGGCAGCAGATCCCGCGAAGCAGCCACGTCGGCCTCGGAGAGGGTGACGACGAGCGGCCGAGCCTCCCGCATGATCGCGCGGAGGTCGGTGTACTTCCATTCCTCCACGCGCCGGTTCGGCAAGCCCTTGGCTGCAAAGGCGCGGAACGCGTCCTCGCGCAGCCGCGCGGCCGTCTCGCCGCCCGGCAGCGCGGCGCGCGCGGCCTCGAAGGCTTCGATCAGGCCGGACTCGGCGGCCGTGCGTATCGGGCGGACTTCCGCGTTCATCGCGTGATCGGTCCTCAAGCCGCTTCTTCGAGGTAATCGGCGTAGCCGCGCGCCTCGAGCTCGTGGGCGAGTTCGGCGCCGCCCGTGCGGACGATCCGGCCCTTCGCCATGACATGGACGACGTCCGGAACGATGTGGTCGAGCAGGCGCTGGTAGTGCGTGATGACCACGAAGGAGCGGTTCTGCGCCCTGAGCGCGTTGACGCCCTGCGACACGATCCTGAGGGCGTCGATGTCGAGGCCGGAGTCGGTTTCGTCGAGGACGCAGAGCTTAGGCTCCAGGAGCGCCATCTGCAGGACCTCGTTGCGCTTCTTCTCGCCGCCCGAGAAGCCGACATTGAGGCCGCGCTTCAGCATCTCCGTGGAAATGCTGAGCGAGTCGGCCTTTTCACGCACCAGCTTCATGAACTGGGGGGTCGGCAGCTCGGCCTCGCCGCGGGCGCGCCGCTGGGCGTTGAGGGCGGTCTTCAGGAACGTCATGGTGGCGACGCCCGGAATCTCGAGCGGGTACTGGAACGCCAGGAAGAGCCCGGCGGCCGCGCGCTCGTCGGGCTCCATCGCGAACAGGTCCTGGCCGTCCAGCGTCGCGGAGCCTTCCGTGACCTCGTAGTCGTCCTTGCCGGCCAGCACGTAGCTCAGCGTCGACTTGCCGGAGCCGTTCGGGCCCATGATGGCGTGGACCTCGCCGGCTTTGACCTCAAGATCGAGCCCCCGGAGGATCTGCTTGTCCTCGATTGAGGCGTGCAGGTTCTTGATCGAGAGCATCTTCTTCCGTTCCTACCCTTCGTCATGCCGGGCGAGCGGAGTTGCCCGGCATGCGCCCGCGATGGGCGAGTATCATGCGTGCGATCCCGGAGCGGCCGGACGGCCGCCGGGCCGACTTCCACCTGTCAGCCGACGCTGCCTTCAAGCGAGATCGAGATCAGCTTCTGCGCCTCGACCGCGAACTCCATCGGCAGCTGCTGCAGCACGTCCTTGACGAAGCCGTTGACGATGAGCGCCACGGCCTCCTCCTCAGACAGCCCGCGCTGCTGGCAGTAGAACTTCTGGTCCTCGGAGATCTTCGACGTCGTCGCCTCGTGCTCGAACACGGCGGTCGAGGTCTTGGCCTCGAGATACGGAACGGTGTGGGCTCCGCACTTGTCGCCGATCAGCAGCGAGTCGCAGTTCGTGAAGTTCCGGGCGTTTGTGGCCTTGCGATGCGCGGAGACCAGCCCCCGATAGGTGTTGTTGGAGCGCCCCGCCGAGATGCCCTTCGAGATGATCTTGGACGTGGTGTTCCGACCGAGATGGATCATCTTGGTTCCGGAATCGACCTGCTGGCGGCCGTTCGAGATCGCGATCGAATAGAATTCGCCGCGGCTGCCGTCCCCGCGCAGGATGCAGCTCGGGTACTTCCAGGTGATGGCCGAGCCGGTCTCCACCTGGGTCCAGGAGATCTTAGAGTTCTTGCCGCGGCAATCGCCGCGCTTGGTGACGAAGTTGTAGATTCCGCCCTTGCCCTCGGCGTCGCCCGGATACCAGTTCTGGACGGTCGAGTACTTGATCTCGGCGTCGTCCAGCGCGACGAGCTCGACGACCGCGGCGTGGAGCTGGTTCTCGTCGCGCATCGGGGCCGTGCAGCCCTCGAGGTAGCTCACATAGGAGCCCTCGTCGGCGATGATGAGCGTGCGCTCGAACTGGCCGGTGTTCCGCTCATTGATGCGGAAATAGGTCGACAGCTCCATCGGGCATCGGACGCCCTTCGGGATGTAGACGAACGAACCGTCCGAGAAGACCGCGGAGTTCAGGGTCGCGAAGAAGTTGTCCGACGTGGGGACGACCGAGCCGAGATATTTCTTCACCAGCTCCGGATGCTCGCGAATGGCCTCCGAGATCGGGCAGAAGATCACGCCGGCGCGCGCCAGCTCCGCCTTGAACGTGGTGGCGACCGAGACGCTGTCGAACACCGCGTCGACCGCGACGCGCCGCTGCTCCACGCCGGCGAGCACCTCCTGCTCCCTCAGCGGGATGCCGAGCTTCTCGTAAGTGCGCAGCAATTCGGGATCGACGTCGTCCAGCGTCTTCGGCGCCACGAACGATTTCGGCGCCGAGTAGTAGTAGAGCTCTTCGTAATCGATCGGCGGATAGTCCACCCTCGCCCAGGTCGGCTCGGTCATGGTCCGCCAACGGCGATAGGCGTCGAGCCGCCACTGGAGCATCCACTCCGGCTCTTCCTTCTTCGCTGAAATGAACCGCACGGTGTCTTCCGTGAGGCCCTTTTCGGCGCGGTCGGATTCGATCTCGGTGACGAAGCCGTACTTGTACTGGTCGACGTCGATCGACCGCACCCGGGCTACCGTCTCCTGAACTGCCGGCATTCTCTTGCTCCATCGGCCGCAGCGCGCCTGCGGCGTCGTTAGAGTTCTTCTAGCAGGGCTTCGGCGTCAGCGGAAACGTCTTCCGGTGACTAAGCCGCCGAGGTGGAGGGTCCTCGCTCGCGCGGCTGCAGCAAATCCGCCCACGCCGCCAGAAAGCGCTCGCCGTCCTCTGGACCCGACGACCAGCCGAAGCTGACGCGCAGCATTCCTGACGACAGATTGTGATCCACGCCCATGGCTTCAAGAACCGCAGAGGGCTTGGTTCTGCCCGAAGAGCATGCCGAGCCTGCAGAAACCGCAATTCCGGCGAGGTCGAGCGCAATCATCGCGCGCGCCGAAGGGACGCCGCGCGCCGCAAAGCAGGAGGTGTTGGGAAGGCGCGGCGCGCGCTCGCCGAAGATGGTCACCTCTCCCAGCCGCCGCAGGCCGGCTTCAAGCGAATCCCGCAAGCCTGCGAGGCCCTGGAACGCGTCCAATCCCGCCAGCGCCTCCGCGGCGGCGACGCCAAGACCCGCGACCCCGGCGACATTCTCGGTTCCGGCCCGCCAGCCTTTCTCCTGCCCGCCGCCGCGCACGACCGGCTCCTCGACATGCAGACGTTCATCCGCCCGCACCAGAGCGCCGACGCCGGCCGGTCCGCCGAACTTGTGAGCCGCGAGCGCAAGGAAGTCGCAGCCGAGCGCCGCGATGTCGACGGGGATCTTGCCCGCCGCCTGCACAGCGTCGACGTGCACCAGCCCGCCAAAGCGCCGGGCGATCGCACAGGCCTCCGCGACCGGCTGGATCACCCCCGTCTCGTTGTTGGCGAGCATCAGCGCGAGCATGGCCCGCTCCTGCGGGCGTTCGGCGGCGCGCCGCGCGAAAGCGGCCTCGATCGCCGGGAGCTCGACGAGCCCATCCGCGTTCACCGGAATGGTCTCGACCGCGTCTCTGGGAAACCGGGCGCCTGCCGAAACCGCGGGATGCTCGATCGCCGACACGAACAGGCGCGTCACTGGGCGGGGGTCGCGACCGTCGCGGACCGTGGGGCTGAGCGTCAGGTTCGAGGCTTCGGTTCCACCGCTGGTGAAGGTCACGCAGGCCGGATCGCCGCCGACCAGGGCCGCCACCCTCTCCCGCGCCTGCTCGACGATCCGGCGCTTGGCCCGGCCTTCGGCGTGAATCGCGGAGGGGTTGCCGACCGCCGACATTACCTCGGACATCACGGCGATCACGGCGGGCCGCGCCGCGGTCGTGGCGTTATGGTCGAGATAGACGCGTCCGCCGTTCATGAGCGACGCTCCTTTCGCGCTCGCCGTCCGCGCACTAGATGAGGGACCGGCGCGCGATCCTTGCCTTCCAGAGGATCTTCCGTGCTAGAGACGGCCGCTCGCCCGCGCAAGACGATCTTCGGCGGGCGCGCAAAGAAGTCAGGGAACCAACAATGCCCGAGGTGATCTTCAGCGGACCTGCCGGCAGGCTCGAGGGCCGCTACCACCCCGCCAAGAAGCGCCGCGCGCCGATCGCACTCATCCTGCACCCGCACCCGCAGTTCGGGGGCACGATGAACAACCAGATCGTCTACAATCTCTACTACGCGTTCCTGAACCGCGGATTCTCCGTCCTGCGCTTCAATTTCCGCGGAGTGGGCCGCAGCCAGGGCTCGTTCGACCACGGCTCGGGCGAGCTTTCCGACGCGGCGTCGGCGCTCGACTGGGCGCAGAGCCTGAACCCCGACGCGCGGGCCTGCTGGATCGCCGGCGTGTCGTTCGGCGCCTGGATCGGCATGCAACTGCTCATGCGCCGTCCCGAGGTGGAAGGCTTCATCTCGGTCGCGCCTCCCGCGAACCGCTTCGATTTCTCGTTCCTGGCCCCGTGTCCCTCGTCCGGCCTGTTCGTCAATGGCGATCAGGACCGCGTGGCGCCGATGCGCGACGTGCAGACCCTCATCGAGAAGCTGAAGACCCAGAAGGGCATCGTCATCGATCAGTCGGTGATACCGGGCGCGAACCACTTCTTCGAGAACCGCATCGACGAACTCCTGGTCGAGGTGAACGCCTATCTCGACAAGCGCCTCGGCCCGATCGAGGAGCCTGAGGCGGCCCCGGCGCTCCCGGCGCCCAAGGACGAAGACGCCGCCTGAGCCGCGCGGGCTGCGGCGGCGCTGCAGAGCTTCCCCTAGGGTCGCGCCAGAACCCCGCCCGTCATCGGGCGGGGCGCGCCGGTCGTGCCGGGATAGCTCAGCGGCAACCCTCTGAGGCTTCGCACCGCGAGCACCGCGAACGCCTGCGCCTCCAGCGCGTCGCCTGAAAGCCCGACCTCGTCCGCAGTCTGCAGCTTCGCGCCCAGTCGTTCCCTGAGCATCCGCAGCAGCGTCGGGTTGCGCGCGCCTCCGCCCGCCACGATCCAGGCGGCCGGAGGCCGCGGCAGCTGCGCGGCGGCTCGCGCCACGCTGGCTGCGGTGAAGGCCGCAAGGGTCGCGAGAGCGTCTGCCAGCGAGAGCTGATCCGTGACCGACGCGTCGAAGGCGTTGCGGTCGAGCGATTTCGGCGGCGGCAGCTCGAAATATGGGTGCGCCATGAGGCGCTGCACCGCGTCCTGATGAACGCGCCCGGTCTCCGCAAGCGCGCCGTCTCGATCGAAGGCCTCGCCGGTCTCCCGGGCCACGCGGTCATCCATCAGCGCGTTGGCCGGCCCGGTGTCGAACGCCACGAGCTCACCGCCCTCGCCGATGAAGGTGACGTTGCCGACGCCGCCGAGATTCAGCACGGCGAGCGGCCGGGGAAGACCGAGATCGAATGTCAGCACGGGGTGGATCGTCGGGGCGAGCGGCGCCCCCTGCCCGCCTGCGGCGACATCCGCGGCGCGGAAATCATACACGACCGGCCGCCCAAGCGCCCGGGCCAGGGCTTCGCCGTCTCCGATCTGCACCGTCAGCCCGACCTCGGGACGGTGCAGGACCGTTTGCCCATGGAAGCCGATCACGTCGATCTCCGAGCGCGCGATGTCGTGGGCGGCCAGGAACTGCTCGACGGCGATCCGGTGCGCGCCCGTGACGATCGCCTCGGCGACGCCGAGAATCCCCGGCCGCGCGGTCCGATCGGTCAAGGAAGCCGTTTCGGCGACGGCCCTCGAGAGGGTCGCGCGCGCGGCCGGGTCATAGGGGTGGTAGCCGCTCGGCCCGAGGCGCTCGATCCGCTCGCCGTCGGTCTCGACAAGGGCGACGTCGACCCCATCGAAGGAGGTGCCGCTCATCAGTCCGATCGCGCGCATGCGCGGACTCCCGAATCCCATTGCGTGACTTTGCACGAAAAACGTGGAATCCGGACGCCTTTCCAGCGACCGGCGTACCGATGACCTCCTACAAGTCCGACTTCCTGCGCCTGCTCGACCAACGCGGGCAGATCCATCAGATCTCTGACGCCGTCGCGCTCGACGCGCTCGCGGTCGAGGGGCCGGTCACCGCCTATATCGGTTACGATCTGACGGCCCCGAGCCTGCACGTGGGCCACATGGCCAACATCATGATGCTGCGCAGGCTTCAGCACACGGGCCACAAGCCGATCGTGCTGATGGGCGGGGGCACCACGAAGATCGGGGACCCGTCCTTCCGCAACGAGCAGCGCCCGCTTCTCGACGACGCCCGGATCAAGGCCAATAAGGAGACCATCAAGTCGGTCTTCAAGCAGTTCATGTCGTTCGGCGACGGCGCCGCCGACGCGATCATGGTCGACAACGCCGAATGGCTCGACCGGCTGGAGTACGTTCCCTTCCTGCGCGAGATCGGCCGACACTTCTCGGTCAACCGGATGCTGAGCTTCGACAGCGTGAAGTCGCGTCTCGAGCAGGAGCAGCCGTTCTCGTTCCTCGAGTTCAACTACATGATCCTCCAGGCCTATGATTTCCTGGAGCTCAAGCGGCGCTACGACTGCCGGCTGCAGATGGGCGGCTCCGACCAGTGGGGCAACATCATCAACGGGATCGAGCTCGGCCGCCGCGTCGACGGCGCGCAGCTGTTCGCCCTCACCTGCCCGCTCATCACCACGGCTTCCGGGGCGAAGATGGGCAAGACCGCTGGCGGCGCCGTCTGGCTCAACGCCGACATGGCGAGCCCATACGTGTTCTGGCAGTACTGGCGGAACACCGAGGATGAGGACGTCGTCCGCTTCCTGAAGCTCTTCACCGACCTGCCGCTGATCGAGATCGAACGGCTCGCCGCGCTGCAGGGCTCGGAGATCAACGAGGCCAAGAAGGTCCTGGCGACCGAAGCGACGGCCATCGTCCATGGTCGCGCGGCGGCGGAAGAGGCCGAAGCGACGGCCCGGAAGACCTTCGAGGAGGGCGCGCTCGCCGACACGCTCCCGACGGTGGAGATCGATACCGAGGCGCTCCGCAACGGTGTCGGCGTGCTGACCGCCTTCTCCGAGCTCACGGGCCTGGTCGCCTCCAATGGCGAGGCGCGGCGCCAGGCCAAGGGCGGCGGACTGCGGGTGAACGACCGTCAGGTGACCGACGAGCGCGCGACCCTCACGGCCGCGGATCTGACGCCGGAGGGCGTCATCAAGCTGTCGCTCGGGCGCAAGAAGCACGTGCTCATCCGGCCCCGCGCCGGATAGCGCGCGGCCCCGTCAGCGCTGCGTGGCGGAACCGGGTCCGGCCGTGGCCGGCGCGCTGCCGGGCCGCCCGTCCTGCCGGAACTCGAAGAGCTTGCGCATGAAGCCCGGCGCCACGGCGGACATCGGGTTGATCGTGATCGTGGGAGCCGCAGTGCGGCCCCGCACCCTGAAGGTCACCCCGAGCAGGCCGCCATGCTCGCCGCCGCCGAGCAGCGCTCCGAACAGAGGCACGCGGCTGAACAGGTTGTTGAGCGCGTAGACAGGCACGAACGTGCCGACGAGATCGACCGTGTCGGCGGCGTAGTTCACATCGCCGTCAAGGGTCGCGCCGAGCTGCGGCCCGTACACGACCGCCTCCTTCACCGCTATGCGACCGCCGCCCTGCACGAAGTCCACCTTGAGCCGATCGAAGCGGGTCGCTCCGCCCCGCGCTGGGGCAGGCGTCGCGCTGTCCGCGCCGGTCGTGCGCCTCACGCGCTCGAGCGCGTTCTCGTTCCGCACCGAGAAGTCGTGAATGCGCAGCACTCCGGGGCCTCCGGAAAGGGAGGCGGCGAGGACGAACGAACCGCCATCCACGCGACCGTAGAGATCTGCGAACCGGAGCGCCGCGCCCGCGTCGCCGCCAGCGAGGTTCAGCCTCCCGCCTTCGCCGGTCGAAAGCTTGATAGCGCCAGCCCCGATCCGCCCGGAGCCGTCGGCGTCCACCACCTTGCCGTCCCGCACGCCGAGCTTCAGGTCCAGGCCCGCGACCGCCTCGCCGCCATAGCCCAGCCCGGTGCCGAGCTTCGCGGTGACGTCCAGATTTTTCGTCGCGCCGCCGACTGCGTCGCCCCGGCCCGCCGGACCGACGGCTTCGGAGGTCTGCTTGCGATAGGCGTCCATCAGCGGCTTCAGATCGAGCGCAGCGCCCTGCACCGCGACCCTGGTGATCCCACCGCGGCCCTTGTCGATCTCGACGCGCGCGTCGTCGCCGGCGGCGGGCCGGTAGATCGGCAGCGTCGCGGAGACGAGATCACCTTTGGGGCCGAACTCGATCGCACCCCGGACGCTCCTGTCGCCGCTCTCGAGCACGAAGTCCCGCACGACGGTCTTCTCGGGGCTGCGCTCGACCTTGAAGCTCAGCCGTCCCGGCCGACCCACGGGCTTCACGAAGCCCGGCACCACGCCGTCGATGCCCACCTTGGCGAGGTCGGCCGTGACTGTCATCGGCGCGCTCGGCTCATCAAGATAGAGCTCCGCCGAGAGCGGCACGGCCCCGCGAAGGGAACCCGAAACGTCGAATCCGAGGCGCGTCAAGTCCGCCCCGTCCGCCGTCAGCGTCACCGCGAGCTTCCGTCTCGCCGGCCCGCCCGCGGGGGAGGCCTCCTCCAGCATCGAGACAGTCGCGGGAGCGCCCCGCACCGAGCCGCTTCCGGTCAGGGTCGGCGGCCCGTCCGCGACCTTGAGCTGGAACGCGCCCTTCTCGAAGCTGCGGCCCGCGAAGAGATCGGCGATCTTCACGTCGCGCATGTCGGCGACGACGTTGATGACGGGCGGCGGGGCGGCCTCCTCGTGGTCGAGCTCCATGTTGACCGCGACGTCCGCCGAGATTCGGCCCGAAACGTTCGAGATCTGCAGCTGGCTCGGGAGTGGGTTGCGGCCGAAGGCTCCGGACGCGACCATGGACAGCGTCCGGCGGAGCGAGCCCTCCATCTTCAAGTTCACCGTCGCTGGCGGATATCGGAGACCGAGTTCGGGCACGACGAAGCGCACGTTCGACACCGACAGGGCGCCCTCCTGGCCCGGATCCGCGACATAGGCCTGGTCGATCAGGACGTCGACGCGCCGGGCGCTCGCGGTCACCTTGCCGTTGGCGCCCTCGATCCACGGCATCCCCGGTCGGCCGCGCAGGACGCCGTCGGTGAAGCGGATGTCGAGGTCCATCGAACCGGGGGGAAGCGGGTCGTGCGGCCCCATCTGCGCCAGCGTCCCGGCCGGAATGTCGAGGGTGAGGGAGACCGAGTCCACGCGACCCGCGCTGACATTCTCGACGATCCAGCTCCGCACCGAGCTCGCGAGGAAGCTCGGCCAGAGCCGCTTCACCGCCGAGGCCGGCATGGGTGAGCTGACGACGCCCAGGCGGACCGCCGGACTTTCGCCTTCGAAAGTGATCAGCCCGCTCACGGCGGCTCCGGCCGTCGGACCGAGAATCTGAGCTTTCGCGATCTCGAGGACGCCGGCCGTGGGCTCGAACTGCGCTTCGACCTCGATTCGGTCCAGCCGCAATGGCGCGTCGCTCGGGCTTTCGCCGGACAGCAGGATGTCGCTGCCCTGCAGTTGCGCGAGCCAGGGATCGCCAGGCTTGTCCGGAGCGCCAAGCGAGCCCACGAAGCTCATCTGCCCTCCCGGCCCCCTGATCTGCGACGGCTCGAGCCGAAGCGTCCGCCCGGCAGGATCCCAGCGAAGCGCCATCTGCACGCGGTCGAGCGTCATCTGCCGAGGGGGCGCCGGCGCGGGAGGACCGGGGAGCGAGATCTGCAACATGCGCGCGTCCAGCCGGCCGTCTCCGGCCAACAGCTTGCCGTCTCCTCCGATCTCGGCGTTGAGATGCCCCGACACGCGCCCCGCGACGGGGGCCGCGCCCGCCTTCTCGGCGAGCGGCGCCGAGTAGGGCGCGAGGTTCACGTTTTCGAGCCCGACGTCGATCACCCGCGCCTTGTCGGCCGCCGCGGAGGTGACGGTCACGGCGGTCGTCCAGCGATCGTCCCCCCGGGCGGAAGATGCGGTGAGCGCGATCGCGCCGCCGGTCCCGCGCGACAGCCGCAGATTGACCCCGTCGAGAGCGAGGGGCGCCCGGCTGCGGGGAGCGACCAGAAGGGTGGCGTCCGTCACCACGACCTCTTCGAGAGCCCCTGCCGCCCCGTCCGGGCCCAGCAGGCGGTCGAGATCCCCGATCGCCGCGAGCACCCGGGCGGGAAGGTCCGCATTCTTGGAAGCTGCGTCGACGGTGTCGTCAAAGCGCATGTCGAGCCGAGGGCTCGTCACGTGGACGGACCGGACGCCGACCTCGCCCCCGAGCAGGCCCAGCCCGTCGAGCCGCAGTTCCGCGCGTGGCACGCTCGCCACCACCGGTCCGCCCGCAGCCTTCGAGACGAGGAGATCGACCAGCTGGAGTTCGACCCCGTCGACGCCGCGATGCAGCTGCGCGTCCGTGATCTCGACCGTGTATTCCGCGCCCAGCCGCTCCTGAATGGCGGCCTTGACCCGCGGAATCACCTGGGACGCCGGCAGCGGCATGTAGAGGATGGCGAGCCAGGCCGCCGCAAGGGCCACCGCTATGGCGAGGATCCCAGCCCCGGCGAGGCTCAGAATGCGGCGCGACGTCGGACGAGGAGCGGCAGGCAGGCCGTCGGCCCGGCGCGCGCTCCGGCTCCTGCCCATCCAGGGCAACGCGGTTGCGCGGGGGCGGGACGTCTCTGGTTTCCGCGATTCCGCCATCAGCTCGGGTCGTCTTCCTCCATTGCGGCGAAACTCGCCACGGCTTCGACGCGGCCGGCGCAAACTCTGACATCGACCTTGCCGCAGCAAGCCCGTGAGGGACTATGCGGGCGTTTTCATGAAGGGAAGCAAAACGCCATGACCGACGCCCTCGCCATCGGCTCCCCCGCTCCGGACTTCGCCCTTCCCGTCACCGGCGGAGGCGTCGTCCGCCTGAGCGACCTGCGCGGCCGGAAGATCGTTCTGTACTTCTACCCGAAGGACGACACCTCCGGCTGCACCCGCGAAGCCATCGACTTCAATCGCCTCATGCCGCGATTCGCCGCCTGCGGAACGGAACTGATCGGACTGTCGCCGGACAGCGTCGCAAGCCACGACAAGTTCCGCACGAAATACGGCCTCGACCTTCCGCTCGCCTCGGACGAGGAAAAGCAGGCGCTCGCCGCCTATGGCGTGTGGGTGGAGAAGAGCATGTATGGCCGCCGCTACATGGGCGTGGAGCGCACCACGGTGCTGATCGACGCCGAGGGCCGCGTCGCGCGCGTGTGGCGCAAGGTGAAGGTGGCGGGCCACGCCGAGGAGGTTCTGAAAGCGGCGGAGGAGATATGAGCCGCCAAGGGACCTTAGCCGGGTATTAACCCTAACGATCTACCGTTCCCGGCGCTGATCCCAGGGAACGACATGGCGGCTCACCCTCACGTCCAACCGCGCCGAGCAGCGGACGAACGCATCGTCATCGAGCGCGGCGGCCGGCGCATCACGGTGTGTCTCCCCCGTCACGGCGTGACGATCCTCTCCGCCCTCATTCTCGGGCTTCTGCTCTGGTCCGCAGGCGCAGGCGCCTACATGCTGTTCCACGACACCGTGGTCGCCGAGCTCCGACACGGCGCCCGCGCGGCTCGCCAGGGTTACGAGGCCCAGATCTCGGCATTGCGGGACGAGCTCGGACGCGTCCGGACGCGGCGGCTTGTGGAGAAGGCCGGGCTGGACGCGCGACTGGCGGAGCTCGCCGGCCGGCAGGAAGCGCTCGAGCGACGCCAGCTCACGCTGGCCGCACTCACTGAGCCCGTCAGGGCGGACATGGCCGAGCCCGGTCTCTCTCTGGTCTACCCGTCGAAACCCCGACCGCTCGACTCCCGCGCCGCCCTTGACGACATCAGCGCAGACGATGCGCCGGAGCGGTCACGCCCAGCTTCAGGTCTCACCGACCGGCTCGCCGCCGCGATGGACGAGACGGAGCAACGGCAGGTCCGCGCGCTCGAAAGCGTCGCCTCGAAGACCGGGGAGCGTCGTCTGACGCTGGAGAAGGTCTATGATGCAGTGGGCGCCAGACGACCGGGCCCGGCCGACGGAAAAGCGCGCGGCGGGCCGTTCGAGCCCTTGCCGGCGCGAGCCCTGACCTTCGAGGCGCGGGCCGCAGAGATCGCCGCGGAACGTGCGGCGGTCGAGGCGCTCGAGCATGGCCTTGACCGGGTTCCGCTCAGGACGCCGGCGCCGGGCGCTTCCGTGACGAGCGGTTTCGGCGCCAGGACCGACCCGTTCCTGGGGCGGGCGGCGTTTCACGCCGGCGTCGATTTCGAAGAGACCCACGGCGAGACCGTCAAGGCGACCGCCGCCGGCCACGTCACGGTGGCCGGTCCGACCGGGGGCTATGGCAACATGGTGGAGATCGACCACGGCGGCGGCCTCACGACCCGCTACGGGCACTTGTCCTCGATCGCCGTGTCGCCCGGCCAGGCGGTGAGGCTCGGCACGACCCTCGGCCGGGTCGGCTCGACGGGGCGCTCCACGGGCCCTCATCTGCACTATGAGACCCGCGTCAACGGCGAGGCGGTCGACCCGTTCCGCTTTCTCAACGCCGGCCGCATGCTGGCTGCGGCCGGACGCTGAGAAGAGACCTCCCTGACGGCCGGAACGGCCTGATCAGTCGACGTCCTCGACCTGCTCGGCCGCGCCGCCATAGGCGCGCTGCGCGAGCGTGGCCTCCATGAAGTCGTCGAGGTCGCCGTCGAGCACGTCCTGCGGCGACGTGGAGGTGTGGCCGGTCCGCAGGTCTTTTACGAGCTGATAGGGCTGCAGCACGTAGGAGCGGATCTGGTGGCCCCAGCCGATGTCCGTCTTCGCGGCCTGGTCGGCGGCGGCGGCCTCTTCGCGGATCTTCAGCTCGCGCTCGTAGAGCTTGGCGCGCAGCATCTCCCACGCCGTCGCGCGGTTCTTGTGCTGCGAGCGGTCGCCCTGGCTGACCACCATGATGCCCGTCGGGTTGTGGACCAGGCGGACGGCCGATTCCGTCTTGTTGACGTGCTGTCCGCCGGCGCCGCCTGAACGCATCGTGTCGACGCGCACGTCGGACTCGTTGATCTCGATTTTGATGCTGTCGTCGATCACCGGGTAGACGTCGATGGACGCGAAGCTCGTCTGGCGGCGGGCGTTTGAGTCGAACGGCGAGATGCGCACGAGACGATGCACGCCGGCCTCGGTCTTGAGCCAGCCATAGGCGTTGTGGCCCTTGATCTGCAGCGTCGCCGACTTGATGCCGGCCTGTTCGCCGTTCTGATGGTCGACGACTTCGATCTTGAAGCCGCGCCGCTCAGCCCACCGCGTGTACATGCGCAGCAGCATTTCGGCCCAGTCCTGGCTTTCGGTGCCGCCAGCTCCGGGATGCACCTCCAGGAAGGTGTCGAACGCGTCGGCCTCGCCCGAAAGCAGAGATTCGAGCTGCCGCCGACCTGTCTCCTCCTTCAGCGCCCTGAGCGCCTTCTCGGCGTCGGCGACGATGGTCTCATCGCCCTCCATCTCGCCGAGTTCGATCAGTTCGACGTTGTCCTTGAGCTCGCGCTCGATGCGGAGGACGCCGCTCATCGCGTCGTCGAGCGCCGTGCGCTCGCGCATGATCTTCTGGGCGCGCTCGGGATCCTCCCAGAGCGCGGGATCCTCGGCGACGTGATTCAGCTCTTCGAGGCGGGACTGGGACTGATCCCAGTCAAAGATGCCTCCTCAGCAGCCCGACTGACTGCTCGATGTCCTGAACGAGGGTTTCGATTTCGGCGCGCATGGCCAGTTCGGATTCCGGAGTGTTCTGGTGGATGGGGCGGGGACTGGTAGCGGCCGGGCGGGTCTCTGTAAACCGCCGGCCGAGCGCTCGGCGCTTTCGTCGAGCGCGGGTGGGAAATGCCTGGGGCGGGCTCTAGATGGTTCGCTCCAACATGGAGACGACCTTGACCAAGCTCATCGTGATGTATCCCAAGCCCGCTGATCCGGCGCAGTTCGACCAGCATTTCCGCTCGGTGCACATGCCGCTCGTGCAGAAGATGCCCGGCCTTCGACGCTTCAGCTACGGACCCGCGAAGGGCATCGACGGAGCGGACGGCGCGTTCTTCTGGGTGTTCGTGGGCACGTTCGACAGCGTGGACGCGATCCAGGCGGCTCTCGGATCCCCCGAGGGCCAGGCCGCCGTGGCCGACATCCCGAACTATTCGCCGGCCGCCCCCACGATTCTCACTCTGGAAGAAACCGAGGGCTGACCGCTCTCAGGCCGCCGCGCGGCGTTCCTCGCCGGCGGCCTCCCAGACCTCGCGCGCCGCGTCGAGATTCATCGCCGCGATCGCCAGCCCCACGACGAGGTCCGGCCACGGCGAGTGCAGCGCGTAGGTCGCGGCTCCGGCCGCCACGATGCCGACATTGGCGGCGACGTCGTTACGGGCGGACAGGAAGGCGGCGCGCGTGAGGCTGCCGCCGTGGCTGCGCCAGCGGGCCAGCATGAGCGCGCAGACGAGGTTCACGAGCAGCGCGCCGCCGCCTGCGAGCGTCAGGGCGATCGGGGTCGGAACGGCCGGATCCCAGAACTTGTCCCACGCGGTCCATAGGGTGGCGGCTGTCGGCGCAAGCAGGATCGCCGCGAGCAGCATGCCGACGCGCGCGCGCGCCCTCAGCGACCATCCGAGCGCCATCAGGATCAGAAGATTGACGGAGGCGTCCTCGAGGAAGTCGACGCTGTCGGCGAACAGCGAGACCGAGCCGATAGCCAGCGCGACGGCGATCTCGACGCCGAAATAGCCGAGATTGAGCAACGCCACCGCGGCGACGACGCGGCGGAGGCCGACCTCGTGGCTATCGTCCCGCGCCGACAGATCTGGCGCTCAGTACAGCCCGCCGGTGCCTGTCCGCACCGCCCGGTCGGCCTCAGGGGTCACGACCTGCGGACGATCCGACGGCGCGGCTTGCCCGATGATCGAGTAGCTGTCAGCAGGCGCGGTCCCCGGCTTGAACGCCTCCAGGATCACCTTCGGGTCGCCGGCGGACGCGCGCATCCCCGACGTGGGGTTGATGCGGATCAGCTTGATGCCGGGCGGCACGCGGAAGGGGGTGGCGGGCTTGTCGGCCAGCGCGGCCTTCATGAACTCGGTGAACACGGGCGCGGCGACGGAGCCGCCGGTCTCGCCGCTCCCCAGGGAATGCGGCTTGTCGTAGCCGAGATAGACGCCGACCACGAGATCGGGCGAGAAGCCGACGAACCAGGCGTCCTTATAGTCGTTGGTGGTCCCCGTCTTGCCCGCGATCGGCTTGCCCACGGCCCGCACCGCGGTGCCGGTGCCGCGCAGCACGACTCCCTCCATCATCGAGGTGATCTGATAGGCGGTCATCGGGTCCAGCACCTGCTCGCGCCCGTCGACCAGCTTCGGCTCGTCCTGGCCGGCCCAGGCGGTCGCCGTGCAGCCGAGGCACTGCCGGTCGTCATGCCGGTAGATCGTCTTCCCCGTGCGGTCCTGGATCCGGTCGATCACGCTCGGCGTCACGCGCTTGCCGCCGTTCGCGAACATGGCATAGGCGGCCGTCATCCGAAGAACGGTCGTCTCCCCGGCGCCGAGCGCCATCGACAGGTAGGGCGGGAGATCCTCCATCACGCCGAACCTGCGCGCATATTCGGAGATAATCGGCATGCCCATGTCCTGGGCGAGGCGCACCGTCATGACGTTGCGCGACTTCTCGATTCCGAAGCGGAGGGTCTGGGGGCCGTAGAACTTCTTGGCGTAGTTTTCGGGCCTCCAGATGCCGATGCCCGGCCCCTGGTCGATCTCGATCGGCCCGTCGAGCACGACGCTCGAGGGCGTGTAGCCGTTGTCGAGCGCCGCCGCATAGATGAACGGCTTGAACGACGAGCCCGGCTGCCTGAGCGCCTGGGTGGCGCGGTTGAACTGGCTCTCGTCAAAGGAGAACCCTCCGGCGAGCGCGAGCACGCTGCCAGTGTACGGGTCCATGGCCACCAGCCCGCCGGAAATGTCCGGGATCTGCCGCAGGCGATACTCCGAGGAGCCCTCCTTGGCGGGCTCGACATAGATCACGTCGCCCGGCTTCACGACCTGCGACACCGTCTTGACCGCCCGGCCCTGCTCAGGGCCCTTGGCCCACTTCGCCCACCGCACGCCCTCGAGCGACAGCGTGCCGGTCTCGCGCTCGCGCGTCACGGCGCCGGACTTGTCGCGCCCCGGCTGCAGCCCGATCGAGGCCTGCGCGGCGCCCGCGTCGAGCACCACCGCAAGCCGCCACGGACGCACGTCGGTGTAGGCGGGGATGTCGGCGAGCGCGAGGCCCCAGTCGCCGCGCGGATCGATCTCGCGCAGCGGCCCGCGCCAGCCGCGGGCCTCGTCGTAACGGACCAGCCCGTCGCTGAGCGACTTGCGCGCGATCAGCTGCAACTGCGGGTCGAGCGTCGTGCGGACCGAGAGGCCTCCTTCGTAGAGGCCCTTCTCGCCATAGCGCTCATAGAGGACCCGCCGCACCTCCTCGTTGAAGTACTCGCTCGCAGGAAGCTGGTTGCCGGTCGGCCGGGGGTCGACGTCGAGCGCAGACTTCTTGGCCGCGGCCCCTTCCTCGGCGGTCGCGTAGCCGTTCTCGACCATCCGGTCGATCACCCAGTTGCGGCGCTCGATCGCGCGCTCGGGGTAGCGGAACGGATGGTAGTTGTTCGGCGCCTTGGGCAGCGCCGCCAGGTAGGCTGCCTCGGCCAGCGTCAGCTCGCTGACGGACTTGTCGAAATAGACCAGGGCGGCCGCGCCGACCCCATAGGCTCCGAGCCCGAGATAGATCTCGTTGAGATAGAGCTCGAGGATGCGATCCTTGGAGTAGGTCTGCTCGATCCGGAGCGCGAGCAGCGCCTCCTTGATCTTGCGCTCGTAATCCTGCCGGTTGGTCAGCAGGAAGTTCTTGGCGACCTGCTGCGTGATGGTGGACGCGCCCTGCGGCCGCCGGCCCTGGTTCTGGAAGTTCGACAGCGCCGCGCGCGCGATGCCGGCGAAATCCAGACCCCCGTGCTCGTAGAAGTTCTTGTCCTCCGCCGAGGTCACGGCCTGGATCAGGCGCTGCGGAATGGCCTGGATCGGCAGGAACAGGCGACGTTCCTTGGCGTACTCGGCGATCAGGCGGCCGTCATTGGCGTGCAGCCGCGTCATGATCGGCGGCTCGTACTTCGCGAGCTGCTCGTAGTCGGGCAGTTCCTTCGAGTACTTCCACACGAAATAGCCCGCGACCGCGGCCCCGGCGAGGCCCAGGAGAGCTCCGGTCGCGAACAGGAAGCCGAAAAAACGCACAAGCAGGCGCAAGCGATCCTCGCATATCTGGCGCAGCGCGACGCGTCAGCCCGCCCGACCGGGCGCAGATGCTGGCCGATCGCGCGCGTCTCGCTATGCCACGGGATCGAGCCGCTTTGTGGAGAATGTGCGGCGCAGGCGGCGCGAGGTTAATTTACGGCCCGCGGTGTGCCCTGCGCGATACGGGTGTCGAAGTACCGCGCGACCGCCTCCGCGACGGCGTCCGTCGCCTGATCGCGCCACTTGTCGGACATCATCAGCTTGGCGTCCTCCGGGCTCGACAGATAGCCGAGCTCGAGAAGCACCGACGGCACGTCCGGCGCCCTGAGCACCCGGAAACCGGCCGATCGAAGCGGGTTCTTGTTGAGCTTGGCGGCTTCCTTGAGCTCCTTCACCAGCCCGCGCGCGAACTGCGTCGTGAAGGCCTTGGTCTCGCGCCGGGCCAGATCGAAGAGGATGCCCGCCACCTCCTCCGGCTCCTCCGACAGGTCGACGCCCGCGATGAGGTCGGCGCGGTTCTCCTTCTCGGCGAGCCGCTCCGCCTCCTTGTCCGAGGCCTTCTCGGAGAGGGTGTAGATCGTGGCGCCGCGGACGCCGAAAGGATCGGCCAGGGTGTCGGCGTGGATCGAGATCATCAGGCTGGCGGCGTTGTCGCGCGCCACCTTCACGCGGGCGGGCAATGAGATGAAGTTGTCGTCGTCCCGCGTCAGCACCACGCGGGAGACGCCGCCGGCCTCGATCTTCTCCTTCAGCCGCTTGGCGAACGCCAGCACGATGTCCTTCTCGCTCGCGCCGGCGGGCCCCGCCGCGCCGGGATCGACGCCGCCATGGCCCGGGTCGATGACGACGACCGGCAGGTCGCGCTTCTCCGGCGGCGCGGCGGCGGCCGCCTTGTCGATCGTGCCCGTAGGGTCCCCTTCCCGGCTCGACAGCGACTGCAGGAACGCCTTGCGGTCGCTCGGCGTGAGGTCCAGCACGAGCCGCGCGGGCTGGCCGGCGACGGAATCGAGCACGAAGGCCTTGTCGATCGCGACCGGCCGCTTGACGTCGACCACGATCCGGGAGCGACCGGGCGCCAGAAGACCGAACCGGTAGGCGCTGATCAGCCCCCTGCCCTCGCGGCCAGCGGTCTCCGGCAGCCGGAAGGCGACCTCCGGCATATCGATCACGACCCGGTAAGGGTCGGCGAGAGTGAACGCCCTGATTTCCGCGGACGCCGAAAGGTCGATGATCAGCCGCGTGCGCTGCTCGTCCCCCGCGATGCGCGCGTCAGTCGCCACCGGGCGCGCGGCCGCAGCCGGCTCGGCGAGCGAGACCCCGCACGGCGCGATCAGCGCGATGAGCGCCAGAAGGACGAAGAGAGGCGAACGGATCATCGTGAATCGCGAAGCTTCTCGAACGGCGTGATTATCGAGCCTGAACCGTGTTACGAGCCCAGGGTTAATCGTCTTTAAATCAGCGGAAGGCGCGGCGCATCCGGGAGCGGCCGGAAGTCATCTTTCACGCTCGGGAAAGTCGCAAGCGCGCTCTCGCGCCTACTTCTTGTCACAGGTTGCCTCCTCGGCTAAACATCGGCGCCCACGGCGAAACGCGGCGAGTCTTTTTTCCGTCCCGTTTCGTCTGAGCGGCCTCAGTGCGCCGCCTCGCAGCTTAGCGCGCCACTCCAAGGCATCCTGTCCGGGAATGGCTTGCGTCGCTGCCGACGGCGAATGAGGACCCTCAGCGAAAGCGTTCAGCACCCTGCCGGCGTCAAGGCGCCGACCGGGACACGCGCCGTGAGCGGCCCACGATTTCTTCGCCGGGCCAGCTGTTGACGTCACGCGACGCGGTCCGGCCACCGAGCCCGGGCCGTTCCAGATTTGCGAGGTGGCTCGGACCAATGCGCACGGCGAGATACGCCGCTCCCGCTCCGTCCGAAACCTCGATCCGTCGGCTTCGCCGGCGTTTGCCGAACACGCGCGCCGCGCTGGCTTCGCGAAAGCGGCGCCGCCTAGGCTCAATCAACCCAACCGCCGCCGTGCCCCCGCGCCTTCCGCGCGCCCTGCCCGCGCTGTCGATTTTTTCGACCGCCGCCAGCCAGCCCGGCCGTACTCAAGAGTTCCCTACATGGCCAATAAAATGCTCATCGACGCCACCCACCCGGAGGAGACGAGGGTGGTCGTCGTTCGAGGCTCCCGCGTTGAGGAGTTCGACTTCGAGAGCGCTAACCGCAAGCAGCTTCGCGGGAATATCTATCTCGCCAAGGTGACGCGGGTTGAACCGTCTCTTCAGGCCGCCTTCGTCGAATATGGCGGCAACCGCCATGGCTTCCTCGCCTTCAGCGAGATCCATCCCGACTACTACCAGATCCCGGTCGCGGACCGGCAGGCGCTGATCGCCGAGGACGAGAAGGCGCACGCCGAGGAAGAGGCCGCCGAGGAGAAGCCCGCCGCCAACCGGCGCCGGCGCAGCCGCGCGCGCCCCAAGGCGACCTCCTCCGACAGCGACGACGCGGTCTCCGCCGACGCGGAGACGACGCAGGACGGCGACGAGACGTCCGGCGAGGCTGAGGCTTCGGAGGGCGGCGATGACGCCGGATCCGAAGCCGCGGTCGAGCAACACGTCGCCGAGCAGGAGGAGAAGGTCGAAAGCGGCGACCCGGAGGAGCAGACCGTTGAATCGGTCGGCGCCGGGGAGGCTTTCGAGGAGATGCCCGACCGCGCCCCGCGCCGCCTGCGCTCCTACAAGATCCAGGAAGTCATCAAGCGCCGCCAGATCCTGCTGGTTCAGGTCGTGAAGGAAGAGCGCGGCAACAAGGGCGCGGCTCTCACCACCTATCTGTCGCTTGCGGGGCGCTATTCCGTGCTGATGCCGAACACCGCCCGCGGCGGTGGCATCTCGCGCAAGATCACCTCCGCCCAGGACCGCAAACGCCTCAAGGAGGTCGCCTCCGACCTCGAGGTGCCGGAGGGGATGGGCGTGATCCTGCGGACCGCGGGCGCCAGCCGCACGCGTCCCGAGATCAAGCGCGATTTCGAATACCTGATGCGCCTGTGGGAGACGGTGCGGGAGCTCACTCTCAAGTCGAGCGCCCCCGCGCTGGTCTATGAGGAGGGATCGCTGATCAAGCGCGCGATCCGCGACCTCTACAACAAGGACATCGACGAAGTTCTCGTCGCGGGCGAAGAGGGCTACCGCGAGGCCAAGGACTTCATGCGGATGCTCATGCCGAGCTACGCGAAGATCGTCCAGCCCTACCGGGACAGCCAGCCGCTGTTCTCGAAGATGGGCGTCGAGACCCAGCTGGACGCGATGTTCTCGAACGTCGTCACGATGAAGTCCGGCGGCTACATCGTGATCAACCAGACCGAGGCTCTGGTCGCGATCGACGTGAACTCGGGTCGCTCCACCCGTGAGCACAACATCGAGGACACCGCGCTTCGCACCAACCTGGAGGCCGCCGAGGAGGTCGCCCGCCAGCTTCGCCTGCGGGATCTCGCCGGCCTGATCGTCATCGACTTCATCGACATGGAAGAGGGGCGCAACAACCGCGCCGTCGAGAAGAAGCTCAAGGATTGCCTCAAGGACGACCGGGCGCGCATCCAGCTGGGGCGCATCTCGCACTTCGGCCTGATGGAGATGTCGCGCCAGCGCATCCGCACCGGCGTGCTGGAGAGCTCGAGCGAGGTCTGCCCGCTCTGCAGCGGCTCCGGCATCGTGCGGGCGGTGCCGTCGGTCGCGCTGCACGTGCTGCGCACCGTCGAGGACCATCTCCTCAAGGACGCGTCCCGCAACCTGCTGGTCAAGACGCGCGGCGAAGTCGCTCTGTACATCCTGAACCAGAAGCGGACCCATCTGCGCGAGATCGAGGACCGCTTCGGCGTCTTCGTCAGCGTCACGGCCGAGGAGCACCTGCCCGCCGGCCAGCATGCGCAGGTCGAGCGCACCGATCCGGCGAGCGGCACGCCGCGGCTCGCCGCGCCTCAGGTCCGGGTCGACAGCGTCGAACCCGAGGAGCTCGCGCCGGTCGAGGCGGCCGAGGAGCTGCCGGCCGAACAGCCGGCCGCCCGGGAACAGGTCCATCCGACGAGCGACGAGGATACGCTGGAGGGTGGCAATGGGCGTCGCCGGCGGCGCCGCCGTCGCCGGCGTGGCGGCGGACGCAGCGACGGTGATCAGAACCTCGAGGCGGCCGATGATCGCCAGGACGGGCCGGAAGAGGACGATGAGCCCGCCGAGGTCGAGGCCGCGGTCAGCGACGTCGCCGAGGAGACGCCGCTCGTCGCCACGCCGGTCGAGCCCGAGCCTGCCGCCGAAGAGGACGAGGCCGAAGGCGATGGCGCCAGGCGTCGCCGCCGCGGTCGGCGGGGCGGGCGTCGCAACCGCCGCGACGAGACCGACGCCGAGGCCGGCGCCCCGGCCGACGCCGCGTCGGCCGACGCAGGCGACGCGGCCGTCCTGACCGGCGTCGCGCCCGTCGCGCCCGAAGCCTCTTCAGAAGCGGAGCCTGCCGCGGCCGAGGCCGGGCAGCCGGCCGACGTGGAGGCTGCGGCCCCTGAGACGCCGGCCGCGTCCCGGCCCGAGGCTTCCGTCGAAGCGCCGGCCGCCGAGTCCGCGCCGGAGGAGGCTGCGGCCGAGCCTGTCGCGCCGACGCCCGAGCCGCGCCGCCCGGCCGAGCTGGAGCCGGTCGCGGAGGATCCGAACCGTCCCCGCCGCACCGGCTGGTGGAGCCGCCGCGCCTCCGGCGGCTGAGCGGGGGGCGCGTCCCGCGCCCCCTCCCCCCTGGACCGCAGACAAAAAGAAAGGCCCGGAGCGATCCGGGCCTTTCTGATTCTGGCTCTGACGTTCAAGCGGCCTTCTGGCCGCTCAGTGCTGGGGCGTCGGCGCCTGCGGCTGCTCGGTCGCCGGCGCAGGAGGCGTCGGCTGCTGCTGCGCGCCCTGCTCAGGAGCCGGCTGCGGGGCGGCAGGCTGCGGGGCGGCAGGCTGCGGGGCGGCGGGCTGAGGCGCGGCCTGCTGCGGCCCGGGGGCCTCGCCAGCCGGCGCCGGAGGCGCTCCTGCGCCGCCGGTCTGCTGCCCGCCGCCAGCCGGCTGCAGGCTCGGCAGGATGCCGCCCTGACCGCTTCCGAGCGGCGCGCTGGGCGACCCCGGAAGCGTCGCCGGGGTGGGCTGGGCGCCGGTCGGCTGGAGCCGGTCGAACACCGACCCGCCGCCATAGCCGGCGACGATGGTCAGCGAAATGCTCGTCGCGAAGAAGCCCGCCGCCAGGAAGGCGGTCAGGCGCGACATCGGGTTGCTCTGGCTGCGCCCGGCCATGAAGCCGCCGCCGCCGCCAATGCCGAGGCCGCCGCCTTCGGAGCGCTGGAGAAGCACGACCACGACCAGCGCGAGCACGATCATGAGATGGATGACGATAAGGACGGTCTGCATGACGCTCGATCGTGAATGGGCCTGCGTGGGAGATCGCAAGGCGCGCTCTGTACACCACTGCGGCGCAGCCCGCCACCTTGCCCCGGGCGGGGGGCCGCTCCTGTATTCACGCTGGAAGGGGCTCAGCCCCGCGCGGCTTGAGCGATCGCGAGGAAATCGTCGGCCTTCAGGCTCGCGCCGCCGACCAGCGCGCCGTCGACGTTCCCGGCCCGCAGCAGCTCCGCCGCGTTGTCCGGCTTGACGGAGCCGCCATAGAGGATGCGCATCCCCTCGCCTTCCGCGCCGAACCGCGCCTGCAGCGCGCGCCGGATCCGTCCGTGCATTTCGGCGACCTCCTCCACGGTCGGGGTCACGCCGGTGCCGATCGCCCAGACCGGCTCGTAGGCCACCACGACGGTCTTGGCGCGCGCGGCGTTCGGGACCGAGCCTTCGAGCTGCCGCTCGACGACCTCGAACGCCTTGCCGGCGTCACGGTCCTCCTCGGTCTCGCCCACGCAGATCACCGCCACCAGGCCGGCCCGCAGCGCGGCTTCCGCCTTCGCCCGGACGATCGCGTCGGTCTCGCCGTGCTCGGCGCGGCGCTCGGAGTGGCCGACGATCACCGCCTTGCCGCCGGCGTCCGCGATCATCTCGGCCGAGATGTCGCCGGTGTGGGCCCCCGAGGGCGCCGGGTGGCAATCCTGCGCGCCGACGATCACCCCGGCCCCGCGCGTGGAGGTCGCGAAGCTCGTCAGCAGCGTCGCGGGCGGGAAGACCATGATGTCGACGACGTTCTTCAGCGACCCCTGATACGCGCCGACGATCCGCACGAATTCGGGCGCGGACGCGCCCAGACCATTCATCTTCCAATTGCCTGCGATGAGCGGCTTACGCGCGGCGTTCGACATCTGCACTGCCTCCGGAAGCGGAGCCGCGCCGTCGCGGCGGGGCCGTCGCGACCTAGCAGAAGCCGTCGCGCTTGCAAATTCCTCCCGCGCTTGCGATTTGCGACGGTCAGCGGGGCGTGTCAGCTCTCGCCGCCGCCAGCGGAGCCTTCGCTCCGGCCCCCTCCTCGAACGCGAGACGTGAATTCGCGATGCTTCAGACGCTTCGTAAAGGCGCCGCCGGCTGGGTCGCCAAGGTCTTCCTCGGAGTGCTCGTGCTGAGCTTCGCGGTGTGGGGCGTGGCCGACATCTTTCGGGTCGGCGGAGGGGGCCGGGACGCGGCCGTCGTCGGCGACCGCAAGATCTCGGTCGACGAGTTCCGGAACGCCTACTCGAACGAGCTCCGGCGCATAAGCCAGCAGGCCAAGCGGGTCATCACGCCCGAACAGGCCCGGCTCGCCGGCGTCGGCGAGCGGGTGCTCGGCAACATGGTCAATGAGGCCGCGATCGACTCGCGCGTCGCCAAGCTCGGGCTCTCGGTCAGCGAAGAGGAAGTCGCCCGCGAGGTCCAGGACGACGAGATGTTCCGCGGCCCGACCGGCGGTTTCGACCGCGTGACGTTCCAGGAGATCCTGCGGCAGAACAATCTGACCGAGAACGACTACATCCGCCTGCAGCGCAGCTTCACCGCCCGCAAGCAGCTGACGGACGCCATGACGGCGAACATGACGACGCCGGTCGCGCTGCGGCAGGCGATCCACGCGTTCAACGCCGACAGCCGGTCGATCACCTATCTGGAGCTCAAGCCGGAGGATCCGGCCAGCATCCCCGCGCCGAGCGAAGAGGCGCTGCGCGCCTATTACGACGAGCACAAGAACGCCTTCGGCGCTCCGGAGTACCGCAAGCTCGCCCTGCTGGCGCTGGACGCGAAGGCGATCGCGCCGTCGAAGGACATCCCGGAAAGCGAGATCCGCGCCTATTACGACGCGAACAAGCCCCAGTACTCGGAGCTCGAGAAGCGCTCGATCGAGCAGATCTCCTTCCCGACCCTCGAGGAGGCGCAGGCCGCCTACGAGCAGATCAAGAACGGCGAGCTGTTCGAGCAGCTCATGATCCAGCGCAAGATCAAGCCCGAGGACGCGTTCCTGGGCAATCTCACCAAGGCGGAGATGTTCGATCGCAAGGTCGCGGACGCGGCTTTCGCCTTGAAGCAAGGCGAGGTCAGCGCTCCCGTGCAGGGCCAGTACGCCACGGTCCTTCTTCGCGTCACCGGCATTCAGCAGGAGCGTGTGAAGAACTTCGAGGACGTCCGCGACGAGATCCGCGCCGTGCTCGCGGAGCTCTCCGCCAAGAAGGACGTGCTGGCCTTGCACGACAAGATCGACGAGGCCCGGCTCGGCGGCGCCACGCTGGAGGAGATCGGCAAGGCCCAGAACCTGCCCGTGCGCGTCGTCGAAGCCGTCGACCGCGGCGGCAGGACGCCGGACGGCGCCGGCGTGTCGGATCTGCCGCTCTCGTCCGAGCTCTTGGGCAAGGCGTTCGAGCCTGAGGTGGAATCCGACGTCGTCTCGGCCGAAGATTCCTATGTCTGGTTCGACGTGCGCGGCGTCACGGAAGCTCGCGACCTTTCGTTCGACGAAGCGCGCGCGCAGGCTGAGACCCGCTGGCGCGAGGATGAAGCCCGCCGCCGGCTCGACCGCCGCACGGACGAGCTGCTCGCGGAGCTCAAGGGCGGCAAGACGCTCGAAGACGTGGCTGCGGCCCAGAAGCTCCAGGTCGAGCAGGCGGAGACCACCCGCAGCGGCGGCGCGCCCTCGATCAAGGCCGCCCAGGCCACCAGCGTGTTCCAGACCCCCGTGGAAGGCTTCGGCGCGACGGCCGCGGACGAAACCGGATCGCGGCTGCTGTTCAAGGTGACCGCCGAGAACATCCGGCCCTTCGATCCGGCGGCCCCCGATGACAGCGGCCAGCTCGACAGGCTCGCCTCCGGAATGGGGTCCGACATCGTCTCGGCCTTCGTGCAGAAACTTCGCGAGGATCTCGGCACGCGCTTCGACCCGGGCGCGATCGCCGAGGTCGTCGGCGGGGCCAGCTGACCGCCGGGACGAGGCTCATGATCGTTTTCCCCGACGTCGCGGCGTTCTCGCCCGGATACGCCGCCGGCGAGCCTCAGGTCGTCGCCACGACGCTGGTCGGCGACCTCGAGACGCCGGTGTCCGCCTATCTCAAGCTGGCGGAGGGACGACCGAACGCGTTCCTGCTGGAATCCGTCGAGGGCGGCGCGACCCGGGGCCGCTACTCGATGATCGGGCTGAGGCCCGACGTGCTGTGGCGCTCCTGCGGCGGACGGGCGGAGATCAACCGCCAGGCGCTGCAGGACCGGGAGACCTTCGAGCCCTGTCCCGAGCATCCGCTGGAATCCCTGAGGCTGCTGCTCGCCGAGTCCCGCATCGACCTGCCGGATAATCTGCCGCCGATGACGGCGGGGGTGTTCGGTTATCTCGGCTACGACATGGTTCGGGAGATGGAGGACATCGGCCCTCCCAATCCGGACCGGCTCGGAACGCCTGACGCGGTCCTCATGCGCCCCACCGTGATGGTCGTGTTCGACTCCGTGAAGGACGAGATCACGGTCGTCACGCCCGTCCGGCCGACGCCGGGTGTTTCGGCTGAAGTCGCGCACGCCCGAGCCGCGGACCGGCTGGCCGAGATTGTCGAAGGCCTCGACAGGCCCGTGCCGAAGGAACCTGCGCGGCCGACGGAGTCGGACGGAGCGGCGTTCAGTTCGAACACGGATCCCGCCGAGTATGAGGCGATGGTGGCGCGTGCGAAGGAGTACATCGCCGCCGGCGACGTGTTCCAGGTCGTGCTGTCGCAGCGCTTCGAGGCTCCGTTCGACCTCCCGGCTTTCGCGCTCTACCGCGCGCTGCGACGGACGAACCCCGCGCCGTTCCTCGTCTATCTCGACTTCGGCGGCTTCCAGATCGTCGGCTCGAGCCCCGAGATCCTGGTGCGGGTGCGCGACGGCAGGGTGACCATTCGCCCGATCGCGGGGACGCGTCCCCGCGGCGCGACGCCGGCCGCCGACCGGGCGCTGGCGTCCGAGCTTCTCGCCGACCCCAAGGAGCGGGCCGAACATCTGATGCTGCTCGATCTCGGAAGAAACGACGTCGGCCGCGTGTCGGAGATCGGCACCGTGTCCGTCACCGACCAGTTCTTCCTCGAGTACTACAGCCAGGTCATGCACATCGTGTCCAACGTCGAGGGCCGGCTGGCGAGGCCGCACGACGCCCTGGACGCGCTGGTCGCGGGTTTCCCGGCCGGCACCGTCTCGGGCGCGCCGAAGGTCCGCGCGATGCAGATCATCGACGAGCTCGAGAAGGACAAGCGGGGCGTCTACGCCGGCTGCGTCGGGTATTTCGGCGCCAATGGCGAGATGGACACCTGCATCGTGCTCCGCACCGCGGTCGTGAAGGACGGTCGCATCCACGTCCAGGCGGGCGCCGGCATCGTGGCGGATTCCTCGCCGGCCGCCGAACAGGCCGAATGCGTCAACAAGGCCAAGGCCCTGTTCCGCGCCGCCGACGAGGCGCGCCGCTTCGCCAGCAGCGTGAGCCGCGGCCAATAAAAAGGGCGCCCTCGGAGAGGGCGCCCCCTTCTTGTCGACGAAAGCTTCGGCGCCGCTCAGTAGCGGCAGGGGACCCGATAGCGCTCGCCGTAGCGGTTGGTCGCGTAGCAGCGGGAACGGTCGCCGCGCGTCTGCGAGCCGACCACCGCGCCGCCGGCGGCGCCCAGAGCGCCGCCCACCACCGCGCCGGTGGCGTTGCCCGCGATCAGACCACCAGCAGCCGCGCCGACGCCCGTGCCGATCAGCGCGCCGCTAAGCGTGCGCTCGTTACGCGTCTCGCCGCAGGCGGCCAGACCGAGCGCGACAGCGGAGATGGCGACGATTGAGCCGAGTTTTTTCATTGGCGTCAGAGCTCCAGATTGGGATCAGTGGATTGTAGGCGCTCCGGCGCGTTCGGCTAGCCGCCGGCGCCGAAAGTGGTGAACCGACCACTGACGGGTCGGCGTCGTCAGGCCGACGCGAGCCGTTTTGGGGCGTCCTCGACCTCGCGCGCCAGGGGCGCCATCGCCTCCACGAGCGCAAGGAACGACGACGCCGGCAGCGGCGGCGCGAAAACGTAACCCTGCGCGAGCCGAACGCCCTTCGCGCGGAGATACTCGACCTGTTCGATGGTCTCGACGCCTTCGGCGATCAGGTCAAGATTCATGTCCTCGGCGAGCTTCACGAGGCTGTCGACAATGGCGACCGAGTACCGATCGGTGCCGATCGCGTCGACGAACATCTTGTCCATCTTCATCACGTCCACGCCGAGCTTCAGAAGATAGGACAGGCCGCCATGGCCCGTGCCGACGTCGTCGAGCGCCACCCGGGCGCCGAGGTCCTGCAGGCGCGCGATCACCTGCCTGGCGCGCCTGATGTCGTGGAGCGGCTGCCGTTCGGTCACCTCGAACATCAGCTGCCCCATGCGGATCGACGAGCCGGAGAAGATCGCCTCGACCTCGTCCGCGATCGTCACGTCGTCGAAATGGCCTGCGAACAGATTGAAGCCGAGCTTGAGATGCGGCCGGTCGCAGTAGAACGCGGCGAGGTCGTCGCGGGCGGCCTCCATCAAAGCGAGCGTCATCGGGAAGATCTCGCCGCTCGCTTCCGCAAGCGAGATGAAGCGCCCCGGCGGAACGATGCTGCCGTCGCGCTTGCGCCACCGGACCAGCACTTCGCACCCGGTCAGCCTCCCGGTCACGATGTCGATCACCGGCTGGTAGTAGGGAATGAACTCCCCTCTCCGGATCCCGTCATGGATCTCGCGCACCGGGCCGCCGGAGCGCCGGCTGAGCAGCACGGCGCCGGCCACCGTCAGCGCCGCGAACAGCAGGCCGGAGAGGTTGGCGTAGACGAACAGGCTCTTGTTGGCCTGCGAGATCGCGCCGCCGGGCATGTCGACGTCCACCCGGATGGGATAGCGGCTCGACGCGGACGCCGCGTGGACGGACGGGATGATCGAGGGCTGCGGCTCCGCCAGCGCCGGGTCGAGCAAGCGGCGGGCGACCACAGGGCCGTCAAGCATCACGACCTGCACGGCGAAGGCCGCGCTGCCCCGGGCGCGCAGGAACTTCGGGAACAGCTGATCGCCCGGCACCAGCGCGCGCAGCCCGTCGCCGGCGGGGTAGCGCCATTGCAGTCGGATGAACCGCTGGGCGCCGTTCTCGCCGGCCGTGACGGTCGACAGGGCGAGTTCCGGGCTGATCGCCTCGTGTTCGGCGGAAGCCCGCCTCACCACCCGCGGGGTCCCCAGCGCCGAGCAGGTCGCGGCGCCCGCGGCGTCGACGACCGCGATCTCGGAGATCTGCGGCGCCCGGCGCCAGGCCGCCTGGACGGCGGTCGCCTCCGCCGGCTCACAGTCGGACACGCCCTTCAGGGCGAGCGCGATGACGGCGGCGGACGCGTTATCGAGGCGCTCTTCGACGAAGCCCAGCGCCTCCGCCGCGACCCCGTCGGCGTCGCGCTGCGAGGCCGTCACGAAATTGACGGCCAGCAGCACGTTCAGGCCCAGAACGGGCGCCAGCGCGACCGCAAGGCCGCCGAGCAGCGCCTTCCTCCACGAGTGTCCGCCGTCCCGTATCAAGCGCGCGCCTCCGCTCGTCCTGCGGCGGCCGCGCACTCCGAGATGCGCGGGACCGTGCCACAGGGAGCTTAATGCGCCGCTAAATCAGCCCGCGGACTGGGTTCCGGCGACGACCTGCGCCTCCACCACCGCGAGCGCCGTCATGTTGACGACCCCGCGGGCGGTCACCGAGGGCGTCAGGACATGAGCGGGCTTCGCGGGCCCGATCAGGATCGGGCCGACCGGAAGCGCGTCGGCGATCCCCTTGATGAGCTGGCTCGCGATGTTCGCAGCGTCGAGATTGGGGAAGATCAGGAGGTTCGCCTCGCCCGTGAGCGTCGAGCTCGGCAGCAGCCGCTCGCGCAGCGCGGGCTCGAGCGCGACGTCGCCCGCCATCTCGCCGTCGACCTCGAGATCAGGCGCCCGGGACCGGATCAGGCGGAGCGCCTCGCGCATCTTGATCGCGCCGGGCGTGTCGTCCGAGCCGAAGCTGGAGTGTGAAAGCAGCGCGACCTTCGGCGTCAGGCCGAACCGGGCCACGCTCTTGGCGCAGAGCATCGCGCAGTCAGCGATGCTCTCCGCGTCCGGATCGGGCGTCACATAAGTGTCGGCGAGGAAATACGCGCCGCGCCCGCTGATCAGCAGCGACAGCGCGGAGTAGTCGCAGGCCTCCTCCGCGCGCCCGATGACATGGTCGATCGCGTCGAGATGGTCGCGGAACCGGCCTTCCATGCCGCAGATCATCGCGTCGGCGTCGCCGCGCTGCACGGCGAGGGCTGCGATCACGGTGGCGTTGGTGCGCACCACGGTGCGGGCGCGGTCGAGGGTCGCGCCCCGGCGGCCGGCGCGCTCCTGATAGAGCGCGACGTACTCGCGGTAGCGGCGGTCGTCCTCGGGATTGATGGTCTCGACGTCGTCGCCCGGCTTGAAGGTCAGCCCGAACCGCCGGGCCCGAACCTCCATGACATGAGGCCTGCCGATCAGGATCGGCGTCGCGATCCCCTCCTCGATCGCCACCTGGGCGGCCCGCAGCGCCCGCTCGTCCTCGCCGTCGGCGTAGATCACCCGCTTCGGCGCGGCCCTCGCGGCGGCGAAAATGGGCTTCATGATGAAGCCCGAGCGGAACACGAACCGGTTGAGCTGCTCCTCATAGGCCCGGAAATCCGCGATCGGCCGGCGGGCGACGCCCGTCTCCATCGCCGCGCGCGCGACGGCCGGCGCGATGCGCAGAATGAGGCGCGGGTCGAACGGGCTCGGGATCAGCGAATCCGGGCCGAACAGCCGGGTCACGCCGCCATAGGCCTGAGACACCACGTCCGAGGACGGCTCGCGCGCCAGCGCCGCGATCGCGCGCACCGCTGCGGCCTTCATGGCCTCGTTGATCGTCGTCGCCGCGACGTCGAGCGCGCCCCGGAAGATGTAGGGGAAGCAGAGGACGTTGTTGACCTGATTGGGGAAGTCCGAGCGGCCGGTGCAGATCATCGCCCCCGGGCTCGCCTGCCGCGCCTCGTCGGGCATGATCTCCGGCGTCGGATTGGCGAGCGCCATGATCATCGGCCGCTCAGCCATCCGCTTGACCATGTCGGGCTTCAGCACGCCGCCGGCGGACAGCCCGAGGAACACGTCCGCGCCGTCGATCACGTCGCCGAGCGTCCGTTTGTCCGTCGGCTGGGCGTAGACCGCCTTCCAGCGGTCCATGAGCGCCTCGCGGCCCTCGTAGACGACGCCCTCGATGTCGGTGACCCAGATGTTCTCGCGCTTCGCGCCGAGCGTGACGAGCAGGTTGAGGCATGCGATCGCGGCCGCGCCGGCGCCGGAGGTCACGATCTTGACGTCGGCGAGCCGCTTCCGGGCCAGCTCGAGCCCGTTGGTGATCGCCGCCGCCACGATGATCGCGGTGCCGTGCTGGTCGTCGTGGAAGACCGGAATGCCCATGCGCTCGCGGCAACCCTCTTCCACCTCGAAGCACTCGGGGGCCTTGATGTCCTCGAGATTGATGCCGCCGAAGGTGGGCTCGAGCGCGCAGATCACCTCGATCAGCCGCTGCGCGTTGGTCTCCGCCACCTCGATGTCGAAGACGTCGATCCCGGCGAACTTCTTGAAGAGGACGGCCTTGCCCTCCATCACCGGCTTTCCGGCGAGCGGACCGATATTGCCGAGGCCGAGAACCGCCGTGCCGTTGGTCAGCACGGCGACGAGGTTCTGGCGGACCGTCAGATCCGCCGCCTGATCGGGATCCTCCGCGATGGCGTCGCAGGCCGCGGCCACGCCGGGCGAGTAGGCGAGCGCCAGGTCGCGCTGGTTGCCGAGCGGCTTCGTCGCCTTGATCTCGAGCTTGCCCGGCCGCGCTCCGGTGACGCTGGAGCCGCGGTGATAGACGAGCGCTCCGGTGCGTAGATCGTCCGACATCTGGCTGGCCATACCGCTCCTCCAACACGCACGCGCAACGCGTTCAGGGGGATGGCGCCCTCCGCCGCGAGCCGTCAAGGGTACGGCCCGCACGGACGCTCCTCGTGACGCCCTACGAGCGGACGAAAAGCGCATGAACCGTGAGCCCTACGATGCCGTTGTTGAACTCGACCGTCGACCCAAGCGCCAGAAAGTTCTTTCCAGCATGAATCGCAGAGTTGGCGTTTATGCGCTGGCAGCGCTGATCCTCGTAGCGGCGACCGCCCTGGCCGCGCCATGGGCGGTGCGCGTCCTCGTCGAGAGGCGCGTGGACGATTCGCTGCAGAACATCCGCATCCGGAGCACCTCCGTGGTGCACAGGGGCGAGGTCACGGTTGATCTCGCGAGCCGCACCGTCGTGATCCACGGCCTCACGATCGATCCGCCGGGCGGCGCCTCGAGTATCCGCATCGGCTCCCTGACGATGATCGAACCGTGGCCCTCCAAGGGGCGACTGACGGCCCGCCGGGTCGTGTTCGATGACGTCGCCCTGCTGTCGGGCGACGACCGCACCGCGGTTCCCCTTATCGAGCTGCAGGATTATTCGGGACCCGAAGAGGGGCTGGTCACGACGCCCGGCGCCGGCCCGCGAGCCGCCAGCCAGGCGGACGTCATCGGGCAGGTTTCGGTGGGCGAGATCAGCATCCCCCTGATCGAGCTCGTCGCCGGCAAGACCGGCACGCGGCGCTCGTTCAAGAACATCCTGGTCACGCGTCTGGTGGATGGCGTGATCGACGCCGCCTCGATCGAGGACATCGCCGTCGAGGCGCCCGGCGGCAAGAATCCGGCCGCCCCGCCCGTCCAGCTCACGGCGAGCGCCGCGTCGCTGGCCGGGCTCAGCCTCCCGACGCTGTGGCGCTTCTATGCCGGCGAAAAGGCGAGCGGTCGGGAGCCGCTCCTCAACGAGATCTCAGCGTCTCGCCTCGCCCTGCGCGCCGGAAGCGCGGCTCGCGGCGAGATCGCCATCCGGGCTGCCGCCGCCTCAACCAGGGGGGTTCAGCTGCGTCCCCTCACCTTTCCGTTCGCCGAGATCGACGGGTTTCTCGCGAAGCTGAAGAACGAGGAGGCGCTGACCCCGGCCGACGTCAGGCAGGGGCTCCTGATGATCGTCGAGGGCGCCCGCGCCCTGAGCTTCGACGCAATCGAACTGTCCCGCGTCCGGGTGGAGCAGACCTCGGCGAGGGACGGCGACCTCTCGGCGACGATCCGCTCGGTCTCCGTCGGTCCGTATGCGGACGCGCGGCTGGAGCAGGTCGCGATCGAAGGACTGACGTCCTCGGGCGCCGGGAGCCGGTCGTTGCAGGTCTCCCACGCGCAGCTGAGAGGCTTCGACGCTTCGCGCCTCGCGGCCTATGCGGAGCGCATCGGACGCGACGAGATCATGCTGACGACGCAGCCGACCGCGAACGACGTGGTCCTGACGGCGCCTCGCATTCGCGCCATCGAGCTGCGCGACGCGCGCTATGGCGATCCGGACGGCACGTTTGCGCTCGCGAGCGCCCGGGTGAATGTCGACGCCCCGCTTGACGCGGTGCCCCAGCATCTGGGGCTTGAGCTCCAGGGCGTAGAGGTGACGCCCGATGACGCGTCGCGTCTGGCGGCGGCCGCTCGCAGGGTCGGTCTCACGCAGGTGAAGGGATCCGGCCGGCTTGCGATGACCCTCGACCCCAACACGCGGGAGCTCTCGCTGGACTCGCTCAAGACGACGATCGAGGATCTCGGCGCGATCGAGGCCTCGGGTTCTCTTGCGAAGGTCGACCCTCGACTCGCGATCAGCCGCGGCCAGGAGTTCATCGACCAGCTGTCCGCGATCATCCTCGAGCCGTTCAAGATCATCGTCCGGAACGACGGCCTGTTCGACATCGCCCTCCGGCGGGCGGCGCGCACCGCCAACGAACCGGACGACGTCTTCCGCGCCGCCCTCGCGGTCCGCGCGAGCGACGAGATCTCGACCCTGTTCGGCCCGCCGGCGAGGCAGTCCGCCGAGGCGCTCGCGGCGTTCATCCGGCAGCCCATATCGCTCGACATCACGATCGATCCCAAGACGCCGGACACCCGGCTGATCGATCTTCTTCAGTCGCTGCGGCTGGGACCGGCGGGGATCGCGCAGACGATCGACGTCAGGATCCTCAACCGGCGCTGATGGCGGTCGTCAGGCCGGCTTGGTGGTCGGGGCCTGCCCCTGCGGCAGGTTGAGCCGGATGTGCAACTCGCGCAGCTGCTTCGGGGTGACGTCCGAGGGCGCGCCCATCAGCAGGTCGAGCGCCTGCTGGTTCATCGGGAAGATCGAGATCTCGCGAAGGTTGGTGGCGCCCGTGAGCAGCATCACGATGCGGTCCACGCCGGCGGCCATGCCGCCGTGCGGCGGGGCCCCGTACTGGAACGCGCGGTACATGCCGCCGAAGCGCTCCACCACGTCCTTCTCGCCATAACCGGCGATCTCGAACGCCTTGACCATCGCCTCGGGGCGATGGTTGCGGATGCCGCCGGACGCGATCTCGAAGCCATTGCAGGCGATGTCGTACTGGAACGCCTTGATGGTCAGCGGGTCCTGCGTGTTCAGCGCGTCGAGGCCCCCCTGCGGCATGGAGAAGGGGTTGTGCGAGAAGTCGACCTTCTTCTCGTCCTCGTTCCACTCATACATCGGGAAGTCGACGATCCAGGCCAGCTCGAAGCGGTCGTGATCGACGAGCTTCAGCTCCTCGCCGACCCTGGTGCGCGCGAGGCCGGCGAAGCGCACGAACTTGGACGGATCGCCCGCGACGAAAAAGGCCGCGTCGCCGTCCTTCAGGCCAAGCTGGTCGCGGATCGCGGCGGTGCGTTCCGGGCCGATGTTGTTGGCGATCGGACCTGCGCCCTCCCCGCCTTCGCGCCACATGACGTAGCCGAGCCCGGGCTGGCCCTCCGACTGCGCCCAGGAGTTCATCCGGTCGCAGAACGCGCGGCTGCCGCCGCCCGGTCCGGGGATCGCCCAGACCTGATTGCCTTCGGTCTCGAGCATCCGCGCGAACACCTTGAAGTTCGAGCCGCGGAAATGGTCGGAGACGTCCTGCATGACGAGCGGATTGCGGAGGTCCGGCTTATCGGTGCCGTACTTCCGCAGCGCTTCGGCGTACGGGATGCGCGGCCAGTTCTTCGTCACCGGCTTGCCGCCGGCGAAGTCTTCGAAGACGCCGGTGATCACCGGCTCGACCGCCGCGAAGATGTCCTCCTGCTCGACGAAGCTCATCTCGAGGTCGAGCTGGTAGAACTCGCCCGGGAGCCGGTCGGCGCGCGGATCCTCGTCGCGGAAGCAGGGCGCGATCTGGAAGTAGCGGTCGAAGCCGCTCATCATGATCAGCTGCTTGTACTGCTGGGGCGCCTGGGGCAGCGCATAGAACTTGCCCGGGTGGATGCGGCTCGGCACCAGGAAGTCGCGCGCGCCTTCGGGGCTCGACGCGGTCAGGATCGGCGTCTGGAACTCGAAGAAGCCCTGCGTCTTCATCTTCGAGCGCATGGCGTCGATGATCGCGCCGCGCGTCATGATGTTCCGGTGCAGCTTCTCCCGGCGAAGATCGAGGAAGCGGTACCGGAGCCGCGTCTCCTCCGGGTACTCCTGGTCGCCGAACACCGGCAGCGGAAGCTCGGCCGCCGGCCCCAGAACCTCGATCTCGGTGCAGTAGAGCTCGACCTGGCCGGTCGGCAGTTCGGCGTTCTCTGTGCCTTCGGGCCGCGCGCGGAGCCGGCCGTCGCAACGGATCACCCACTCGGAGCGGACCGTCTCGGCCATCTTGAACGCCGGGCTGTCGGGATCCACCACGACCTGGGTCAGCCCGTAATGGTCGCGCAGGTCGATGAACAGGACGCCGCCATGGTCGCGCACGCGATGCACCCAGCCCGAGAGGCGGACGGTCTCGCCGACGTGGGAAGACCTGAGTTCCCCGCAAGTGTGGGTGCGGTAGCGATGCATGGCGACGAGTCCTGGATTTCGGGCGGCGCGGTCCCGCCGCAAAAGGCGGCCGGACCACGGCATGAGGCCCCGGCCTTGTCAAGGCGAGGCGCCCGGAGGCGAGACATCGCCCGGCGAAGCCGCTATATGCGGCCCCACGATGATGATCACCAGCACCGACGCTCTCGCAGAAGCCTGCGCCCGTATGGCGAAGGCGCCGTTCGTCACTGTCGACACCGAGTTTCTGCGAGAAACGACCTTCTGGCCGAAGCTCTGCGTCGTGCAGCTCGCCGACGAGGAGGGGCCTGTGGTGGTGGACGCGCTGGCGCCCGACATCGACCTCACGCCGCTCTATGACCTGATGTCCAATGAGTCGGTGCTGAAGGTGTTCCACTCGGGCCGCCAGGACATCGAGATCTTCCATCATCTCGCCGGGCGGATCCCCCATCCGGTGTTCGACACCCAGGTCGCCGCGATGGTGCTCGGCTTCGGGGACTCGATTTCCTACGACCAGCTCGTCCAGCGCACGACCGGCGTCGCGCTCGACAAGTCGTCACGCTTCACCGACTGGAGCCGGCGCCCGCTCACGGAGGATCAGGTCACTTACGCGATCGCGGACGTGACGCATCTCCGCAAGGTTTACCAGAAGCTCTCCAGCGACCTCGAGAAGCGCGGCCGCGCCGAGTGGCTCTTCGAGGAGATGGAGGTTCTGACCTCCCCCGCCACGTACCAGTCGCACCCCGAGGACGCCTGGCAGCGCTTCCGCTCGCGGCTGAAGAAGCCGCGCGACCTCGCCGTGATGATGGAGGTCGCGGCCTGGCGGGAGAGCGAGGCCCAGGGCCGCGACGTGCCGCGCTCGCGCGTGCTGAAGGACGACGCTCTGCTCGAAATCGCCGCGCGCGCTCCCCGCACCGTCGAGGCGTTGGCGGGCTTGCGCGCCTTCCCGCGCGGCTATGAACGCTCCCGCGCCGCGCAGGACATTCTGGAAGCCGTTTCGCGCGGCGTCGCGCGTGACCCGCAGACGCTGCCGGCGCTGGAGCGCGAGCGCAGCGGAGGCGGCGCCAATCCCGCGACCGTCGAGCTGCTCAAGGTGCTGCTGCGGATGATCGCCGAACGCAACGCCGTGGCGGCCAAGATCATCGCCAGCGTCGACGATCTCGAGCGGATCGCGGCGGACGACGATGCGAAGGTCGCCGCGCTCCATGGCTGGCGGCGCGAGCTGTTCGGCGAGCAGGCCCTGAAGCTGAAGGCCGGCACGCTGGCGCTGGCGGTCGAGCGGGGCCGCGTCGTCGCGCTCGAGCGGGCGGCGGGCGATGAGGCTCCCCTGCCCGCGCCCCGACCGCGGCGCAATCGCGAACGCAAGGCGCCGGAGGCCGGCGTCAGCGCCGAATAGCCTCAGATGGTCTCGAAGGCGAACAGCCCGACGAGCACCACAAGGGCGAACAGCCCGAACAGAAAGAGTGCGTCCGCGCACCGTTCGAGGGTCCGGCCGGACACGAGGGACTCTGGCGACACGCGGATCGCGAGATAGGAGAAGATCGCGCTCGCCAGAAAGGCGACGGCGATGATCGCGCCCCATTCGTCGACGTGGCTGCCGCCGAGTTGGCCCTCCAGCAGCTTCACCAGACCCACAAGGGTGGTGCAGACGCCGATCATCGTGCCGGAGGTCGGCAGGATCTGGCGGGCGACCTCCGTCGAGCCCCTCTCGGGCGGCGTCACGGCCGCATTCTCGGCTTCCAGCCCGATGCGCGTCGGCCGACGCGGAGGCGGTCGCCGGGCGCTCATACGTTCACGAGCGCCGTGCGGCGGGCGAGCAGCTTGCCCAGCTTCTGCAGCCGGTTCCTCAGCCGGTCGCTCGCGAGGTCGGCCAGCTCCGCCGGAAGCTTGAGCGTCAGCACCTCCCGCTTCAACCCGATCGGCGTGCGCGGCAGAATTCCCGGCAGCGCGGCGGAGATCAGGTAGGCGACGCGCATCGCGGCGCCGAGCGTGCGCGCCCGGTCCAGGATGCGGGTGGAGGCGAGTTCGCGGATGCGCGGGCTCGCTTCGTCGTCGAGCAGGCCCATGTGCCGGTAGAACACCGCGAGCGACATGAACGCCCTGCCCGGATGATCGATGCCCACGAAGGCCGCGTGGGCGATCATGTCGAGCGCCTGCTCGCCGCGGTAATCGGGATGAACGCGCCAGGCGACGTCGGCGAGATGGCAGGCGGCGTGCCGCCAGCGGCGTTCCTCCGCGCTCTCGTCGATGTCGACGCTGCGGAACAGCCGGTCCGTCCACTCGACCAGATCGTCGCCGTGCCGGGGAGCGCGGGCGCGCAGCCAGCCGAGCTCACGGGCGGAGGCGAGCAGCGGGTCCTCCCGGCGGGCGTCGTCGTCGAGCAGGTCGTAGAGCAACCCCTCGCGCACGCCGAGGCCCGACATCACCACCTCGCGCGGCCTGCCCAGGCGGATGATGTGCTCCAGCACGAGCGCGCCGTAGGACAGCAGCGGGCGGCGCTCGGCGGAGACGACGCCGACCGCAGGCAGGGTGTCCGGGTCGACCCGGCGCACCACGCGGCAGAACTCCAGCGCCTCGCGCGCCGGTATCGTGTAGCCGTGCAGAACGTGCAGCGGGAAGTTCTTCTGCACCATGTGCATGTGCGCGAGGCCGCGCCATGTGCCGCCGACGGCATAGAAGGTCCTGTCCTTCAGCCCGTCGAGATGTCCGGAATCCTCAAGAGCGTCGCGGACCAGCCGGTCGGCTTTCTTGATCGAACGTTCGGAGGCGTCCTGCAGACGGATGCCGCCGAGCGGCAGCGTCGCGCCCGCGCCCACGCGCCGCTTGTTGACGTCGATCAGCTCGAGGCTGCCGCCGCCGAGATCGCCCACCACGCCGTCCGGCTTGAAGAAGCCGGAGACGACGCCGAGCGCGGAGAGCCGGGCCTCGCGCTTGCCGGAGAGCAGTTCGATCGGCTGGCCGCAGACGCGCTCGGCCTCCGCGATGAACTCCGGCCCGTTCTCCGCGTCCCGCGCCGCGGCGGTCGCCAGGACGTACATGCGGCCGACCCCCATCGCCCGGGCCAGCGCCCGAAACCGCCGCAATGCCGCAAGCGCGCGCGCGGTCGATTCCTCGGCGAGCCGCCCGGTCGTGGCGACGGAACGCCCGAGCGCGCAGAGCTCCTTCTCGTTGAACAGCGCGGTCGGGGCTCGCGACAGCCCTTCGTAGACGACGAGGCGGACGGAGTTGGAGCCGATGTCGATGATCGCGATCGGCGGCCCGCAAGGCAGCCGGCCGGGCGCGCCGGACAGTTTGGCGACCGGAGCCTTTTCGGGTTCGACGGCGGGAGATGGCGGCGGGGACGTGCGAGAAGCCTTCCCCCGCGACTTCTTGAGGACCTTATCCACGCTTGGCCAACCGACGCGGCGAACTCGTCTTCACGGACTTGCCTCTCCCCGAGAGACTCGCATTGGTCATGAAGTATTGATGGGCGTTGAAGGGCTCTTCGCCTTCAGCCGGCACGATCCGGCGGGAGGTTCCGTCCGGCAGGACGGTCCAACTCTGCTGGTTGTCCTTCAGATTGGCCACCATGATCTGGTCGAGCACCTGCTCGTGGACCGTCGGGTTGAGGATAGGCACCATGACTTCGACGCGGCGGTCGAGGTTGCGCTGCATCAGGTCTGCTGACGAAATATAGACGTGCGCGTTCGGCGAAGGGAGCCCATGTCCGGCGCCGAAAGCGTAGATGCGGCTGTGCTCCAGGAACCGGCCGACGATCGATTTGACGCGGATGTTCTCCGAAAGCCCCGGCACGCCGGGCCTCAGCGAACACATGCCGCGGACGATGAAGTCTATCTTCACGCCGGCCTGGCTGGCGTCATAGAGCGCGTCGATGATCTCCGGATCTATCAGGCTGTTGCACTTGCCCCAGATCGCAGCCGGCCGGCCCGCCTTGGCGTGCGCGATCTCCTCGCCGACATGCGTGAGGAAGCGCTTGCGGAGCGTATGCGGCGACGCCGCCAGCAGCTCGAGCTCAGCGGGCTCGGCATAGCCAGTGATGAAGTTGAACAGCCGCCCCACGTCGCGGCTGATGGTCGGGTCGGCCGTGAAGAACGACAGGTCGGTATAAACCTTGGCGGTCACCGGGTGATAGTTGCCCGTGCCGACATGGCAGTAGGTGGTCAGCGAGCCGCCCTCGCGGCGGACGACGATCGACAGCTTCGAGTGCGTCTTGAGCTCGATGAAGCCGAACACGACCTGGACGCCCGCGCGCTCCAGATCGCGCGACCAGCGGATGTTCGCCTCCTCGTCGAAGCGCGCCTTCAACTCGACCAGCGCGGTGACGGATTTGCCGGCCTCGGCGGCCTCCGCCAGCGCCCTGACGATCGGGCTGTCGGACGAGGTCCGATAGAGCGTCTGCTTGATCGCGACCACGTTCGGGTCGCGCGCCGCCTGGTTCAGGAACTGCACGACGACGTCGAACGACTCGTAGGGGTGGTGGACGATGAAGTCCTTCTCCCGGACCGCGGCGAAACAGTCGCCGGCGTGCTCGCGGACGCGTTCCGGGAAGCGCGGATTGTAGGGCTTGAACTTCAGGTCGGGCCTGTCGATCGCGATGATCTGGGACAGGTCGCCCAGCGCCAGCACGCCGTCGACCACGAAGACCTCGTCATCGGAAACGTCGAGCGCCGCGACGATGAAGGCGCGAAGCTCCGGCGGCATCGTGTTCTCGATCTCGAGCCGGATCACCGAGCCGCGGCGGCGGCGCTTGAGCGCGGTCTCGAAGGTCCGGACCAGATCCTCCGCCTCTTCCTCCACCTCGAGGTCGCTGTCGCGGATCACCCTGAAGGCGGACTGCGCCGTGACCGTATATCCGGGGAAAAGACGGCCGATGAAGAGACCGATCACCTGCTCCAGGCTGACGAACCGGGCGCCCTCGAGCTCGCCGTCCGGCAGGCGGATGAAGCGCTCCATCCGCCCCGGCATGCGGATCAGGGCGTTGAGCATCCGGCCGTCGCTCTGCCTCGCGAGCTGCAAGGCGATCGTGAAGCCGAGGTTCGGGATGAACGGGAACGGGTGCGCCGGATCGACCGCGAGCGGCGTCAGGATCGGGAAAATGTGCTGAAGGAAACGATCCTCCAGCCATACCCGCTCCGACTTCGTCAGCTGGGGTCCCTCGACCAGGACCACTCCGGCCTTCGCGAGCTTCTCCCTGAGCTCGAGCCAGCGGATCTGCTGGTCATGCGCCAGCGACGAAACGACTTCTCCGATCCGGGCGAGTTGCTCGGCCGGCGTCAGCCCGTCGGGCGAAAGCGCGACCATCCCGGTGCGCAGCTGGCCGCGCAGGCCGGCCACCCGCACCATGAAGAACTCGTCGAGGTTGTTGGCCGAGATCGAGAGGAAGCGCAGTTGCTCGAGCAGCGGGTGGTTGGGGTTCGACGCCTCCTCCAGGACGCGGCGGTTGAAGCCGATCCAGGAGATCTCGCGATTGACGAAGCGCGACGGATCTCCGCCAGGAGCTTCGGCCTCCGCCGGAGCAGGCGCCTCCAGTTGCGCTTCAGCGATCGCCGCCCGCGGGGGAACCTGGAGGACGTTGTCGGACATGCCGTCATCTCTCGCCGAACGCTTGCGGCCCGCCGCGGTGCGACGCGCGCCGGCGCTCTCTTTACGACGCTCTTGTGACGGTTTTGCAACGTCCATTCAGCTCTCAATCCTCTTCCGTGAGGGATCGCGCAAGAACGTCCGCCGCCAGTCCGCGGCCCACGCCTCGCCCGCGGGCGAGCGACTCGCGGTCGAGCTCGGCGACGACGCGTCGGATCGCTCCGAGCGACCGGTCGGAGCGCTTCGCGATGAACTCGACGACGTCCGAATCCACGCGGAGCTGTCGATCGTCGAGCATCTTGACCAGCACCGCCTTGACCATCGCCTCGTCCGGAGGCTCCAGCCGCGCCACCGGCAGCGCACGCAGGCGAGACGCGAGATCGGGCAATGACGGCCATGCCGGGCTCGGCGCGGAGCGCGCGGTCAGCAGCAGATCCCCGCCGCGCTCCCGAGCGGTGTTAAGGAGGTGAAACAGGGCGTCTTCATCCGCCCCCGCCCGATCGGCGTCGTCGAGCAGCACGGCCCGGCCCGGCCGCTCGAGAAACAGCGCGATCGCGTCGCGTGCGTCGGCCGCCGCCGTGGCGCCCGTCTGGGAGCGCCAGATCTCCGCGAGGTGCGACTTGCCCGCCCCCTCCTCGCCGATCAGCAGGAGGAGCCGGTCGGGCCAGGCGGGCCAGCCGGTGACCAGGGCGTGAGCGGCCGCGTTGGCCGGACCGATCAGATAATCCTCGGTCCCGAAGCGGCTCGCATGGGGGAGCTCCAGCGGGTACTGGCGCGGCGCCTCGCGCGGCATCGGCGTCTCAGCTCTGCTCCGGCGGGCCGGCGATGGGCCGCGGGTCCTGCGGAGGAAGTCCGCGCGGCCCGAACAGGCTCGCGCCCTTCGGGCCGCCCGGCAGCATGCTGGGTCCTTGCGCCCCCGTGTAGAAGGGGCTCTCGAGATAGCGGCGGATGGCGAACCTCATCAGCACGGCCAGGCTCGCCGCGAGCGGGACGGCGACCAGCAGGCCGACGAAGCCGAACAGATAGCCGAACGCGACCAGCGCGAACATCAGCCAGACCGGATGGAGGCCGACCGAGGCGCCGACCAGTCGCGGCTGCAGGATGTTTCCTTCGACGAACTGGCCGATGACGAAAATGCCGAAGACCAGAAGGATCATCGTCCAGTCCGGCCAGAACTGCACGGTCGCGACGCCGACGGAGACGATAAGGCCGGTGAGCGAACCGACATAGGGAATGAAGCCGATGAGGCCGGCCGCAAGCCCGATCACGAGGCCGAAGTTGAGCCCGACCGTCGACAGCGCGATGCCGTAGAACGTGCCGAGCAGCAAACAGACCAGCGCCTGCCCGCGAACGAAGCCGGCGATGCTCTCGTCCATCTCCCGGGCGAGGGACCGCACCGTCTCCTTGTGGCGCAGAGGCGTCCAGGCGTCGATGGTGCCGACCATGCGGTCCCAGTCGATCAGCATGTAGAAGGCGACCACCGGCGTCACCACCAGCAGGCTGACGACCGACATGATCGCGTCGCCGCTCGCCCACAGCGAGCTGAGGAAGGCGGTGATCCAGTTCACCGCCTGGCTGACGACCGTGCCCAGCGAATCGCGCAGTTGGCCGAGGCCCTGGTTGACCACGCCGCCGAACCAGCCCTGCCGCTGCGTCGCGAGGAGCTCCTGCAAGCGCGCGATGGTCTCCGGCATGCGCTGCACGAGCCCGAGGATCTGCTGGCCGATCAGCGGCGCTATCAGGATTATCGCCGCGACGAAGACGAGCAGCACCGACAGCAGGATCACCACCGTGGCCGCGACCCGCGGGAGGCCGAGCCTCTCGAGCCTGTCGGCGAGCGGGTCGAGCAGGTAGGCGAGCGCGAGGCCCGCAACGAAGGGCAGCAGGATGCCTGAGAACAGGTAGAGGAAGAACGCCACCGCGACGAGCGCGGCGAGCCAGAAGAGAGCCTGGCGTTGCAAGCTCATGTGGCCCGCCCTCCTGTCGCCCCGCCAAGCCTATCCATCCGTCGAACGGGCCCCGGCGACCATGTTGTGGCGTAGAAAGGTAGCGAGATAGGCGGCGGCCGACCACAACGTCAAGGCGCCCACAAGCCACGCCCCCGCGACCTCGAGGCCCGGCGCGCTCCAGCCGAAGCCGCGCGCGCCCAGCATCAGGGCCGCGAAGGCGATCTGCACGAAGGTGTTGGCCTTGCTGATCCCGCTCGGCTGGATCGGGATCGGCCGTCCGAGCAGCCAGGTGACGAGCACGGCCGCGACGATCAGGACGTCGCGCAGGACCACCACGGCGGCGAGCGCCGCCGGAAGGTGCTCGGTCAGAGCAAGCGTCACATAGATCGCGGCGATCAGGCTCTTGTCGGCGACCGCGTCCAGACAGGCGCCGAGCCTCGTCCTCTGGTCGAGAGCGCGCGCCAGCGCGCCGTCGAGCGCGTCGGTGACCCCGGCGAGCGCGAAGGTCACGAAGGCCGCGAGATGCTCGCCGGTCGCGATCAGCCACACCACGAGCGGAACCGCCAGCAGCCGCGCCATCGTCAGAGAGTTCGGCAGGTTCACGCCCGTCGCAGCTCCAAACCGCCCACGTTCCGATCTCACCACATACGGATGCGGGTCTCGCGCGCAAACTGAAGCCGAGCGCTTTGGTTGCGCGGCCGCCGCTGTCGGTCTATGGGGCGGGCGACGCAGCATCGAGGCGGGAATGGCCGAGAACAAGACGACCAATGGCGGCCTCACCTACGCGCAGGCGGGCGTCGACATCGAGGCCGGCAACGCTCTCGTCGAACGCCTCAAGGCGTTGGTGCGCGCGACCCGCCGGAGCGGCGCCGACGCCGAGATCGGCGGGTTCGGCGGTCTGTTCGATCTGAAGGCCGCCGGCTTCACAGATCCCGTGCTGGTCGCGGCCAATGACGGCGTCGGGACAAAGCTCAAGATCGCGATCGAGACCGGCGTGCACGATACGGTCGGCATCGACCTTGTCGCGATGTCGGTGAACGACGTCATCGTGCAGGGCGCGGAGCCCCTGTTCTTCCTCGACTATTTCGCCTGCGGCAAGCTTGCGGGCGACGTGGCCTACGAGGTCGTCAAGGGCATCGCGACCGGCTGCATGGAGGCCGGCTGCGCGCTTGTCGGAGGCGAGACGGCGGAGATGCCCGGCATGTACGCCGACGGCGACTACGATCTCGCGGGCTTTGCGGTCGGGGCTGCGGAGCGCGGCCGCCTGCTCCCGCGCCGGGACGTCGCGGCGGGCGACGTGTTGATCGCCCTCGCCTCTTCGGGCGTCCATTCCAATGGCTTCTCGCTGGTTCGCCGGATCGTCGCCCGGTCAGGCGTCTCGCTGCAGGCTCCCGCCCCGTTCGCGCCGCTGCAGAGCCTCGGGCGGGCGCTGCTCGCGCCGACCAGAATCTACGTGCGTCCTCTCCTCGCCGCGCTGAAGGCGACCGGGGGGCTCAAGGCCCTCGCCCACATCACCGGCGGCGGCCTGCCCGACAATCTGCCCCGGGTGCTGCCCGACGGCCTGGGCGCCGAGATCGACCTGTCCCGGATCACGCCGCCGCCGGTGTTCGGCTGGCTCGCCGGCGCCGGCGGCGTCGCCGAGGCCGAGATGCTGCGCGCCTTCAACTGCGGCGTCGGCATGGTCGCGGTGGTCGCGGCGGACGAGGCCGAGGCGGTCGCCGAGCTGCTCCGCCGCGAGGGCGAGACGGTCACGACCATCGGGCAGATCGTCCCCATCTCCGCCGCCGACGAGCCGGTGCGCTTCCACGGGCGCCTCGCCTTCTCATGAGCCGCGCGCGGGTCGCGATCCTGGTGTCGGGCCGCGGGTCGAACATGGCCGCTTTGATCGACGCGGCGGCCGAGCCCGGCTATCCGGCAGAGATCGTCGCGGTCGTCTCGAACCGTCCGAACGCCGGCGCTCTCGCTGTCGCGGAGCGGGCCGGAATCCCGACGGCGGTGGTCGACCACAAGCTGTTCCCGTCACGCGACGCGTTCGACGCGGAGCTCGACCGGACGCTCGCGGGCTTCACCCCGGAAATCGTCTGCCTCGCAGGCTTCATGCGGCTCCTGACGGGCGGCTTCATCGCGCGCTGGGAGGGCCGGATGCTCAACATCCACCCTGCCCTGCTGCCGAGCTTCAAGGGGCTCGACACGCATCGCCGGGCGCTGGAGACGGGCGTGCGGCTCCACGGCTGCACCGTCCATCTCGTCACCGAGGAGATGGACGCCGGCCCCATCGTGGCGCAGGCGGCCGTTCCGGTGCTTGACGGGGACGATGAGGCAAGCCTCGCCGCCCGGGTGCTGACGGCCGAACACCTGCTCTATCCGCGGGCGCTCGCGCTGTGGGCGTCCGGCAGGGCGCGGCTCGTCGACGGCAAGGTGGTCGTCGACGGCCCGGACGAGCCGCCGTCCCCGTTCATCTGGCCCTAAAGGGCCCTTCCCGTCAGGCGCTCTCGATCGTGGCTTCCGCCGAGCGGTGGCGGCGGCGCTTGATGATGTAGGACACGATCAGGACGAACGCCGCCCCCGCCACCGCGGCCCCGTAGTGCAGCGGCTTCGCGGTCGTCATCACGCCCGGCGTCTCCGGGTTCGGGATGACCAGCGACGGGTTGTAGGCCTGCAGCCACTCCAGCGCCTTGACGTCGCCCACGATCATCTCGCCCGCGATCCAGCCGAGCAGCGCCGCGCCGATCCAGACCAGGATCGGGAAACGGGTCAGAAGCGTGGTGAGCAGCGACGAGCCGGCGATGATCAGCGGAATCGTCAGCAGCAGTCCGAAGATGAAGAGCTCCGGATGCCCCTTCGCGGCCGCCGCGATCGCGACGACGTTGTCGAGGCTCATCACCGCGTCCGCGATCGCGATGGTGCGCACAGCGCCCCACAGGCTCGCCGAGGCCTCGACCTCTCCGTGCGCGTCGTGCTCATCCGTGGCGAGCTTGATCGCGATCCAGAAGAGGAGAATGCCGCCGCCGATCTTGAGGAACGGCACCGTCAGCAGGAAGGTGACGCCGAAGGCGAACATGATGCGCAGGCCGACCGCGGCGCCGGCGCCCAGCAGGATGCCCGTGCGGCGCTGATGCGGCGGCAGCTTGCGGCAGGCGAGCGCGATGACCACCGCGTTGTCGCCGGACAGCAGCAGATCGATCCAGATGATCTGCAGCAGCGCGAACCAAAAGGTCGGCTGATCGAAGGCGAAAGTGAATTCCATTCCGTCTTCTCCCACCAACCTCACGGGGCGTTGGCTCGCCCCGCGCACAATGCAACGTCAGGCCGCGCTTGCGCGACAATGGAGCACGAAGGGCCTCCGGAAAGGCCCCCGGGCCCTCAGATCGTCAGCCGACGATCTCTTCGTCCTTGAAGAAGTACGCGATCTCCTGCGGAGCCGTCTCGGGGCTGTCGGACCCGTGGACGGTGTTCGCCTCGATCGATTCGGCGAGTTCCTTGCGGATCGTACCCGGAGCCGCGTTCGCCGGGTTGGTCGCGCCCATCACTTCACGATACTTTGCGATGGCGTTCTCGCCCTCGAGCACCTGAACGACGACCGGGCCGGAGGTCATGAAGCTGACGAGCTCGCCGAAGAACGGCCGCTCCTTGTGAACGGCGTAGAAGCCCTCGGCCTGCTCCTTGGTCAGGTGGAGCCGCTTCTGCGCGATCACCCGGAGACCCGCGTCCTCGATCAGGGTCAGCACCTTGCCGGTGATGTTCCGGCGAGTCGCATCCGGCTTGATGATGGAAAAGGTGCGCTCGATAGCCATGGATCGCCTGTCTTTGGATGAGCCGCGGCGGCCTTGCTGAAGGCGCGCGCGACGGGGGAGGATCTCGGAAAGCGCCCGGCTTATAGCGCGCCGACCGGACCGGCGGAAGATTTTTCCGCCGGAAGCTCCGGGCCGCAAGCCGTTCTGATCGTCTCTGCGAGCGCCGACAGGCCGGTCTTGACCGGCGACGTGCTCCTGTAGGCGAGCGCCAGGACGCGCTTCGGCTCAGGCTCCGCGAATCTCAGCAAACTGACCCGCGGATCGTCGCGCGCCTCCGCATCGACGAACATCTGCGGCAGCAGCGTGACCCCGTGGCCGTTCGCCACCAGCTGCATGAGCGTCGAGAGGCTGGTGGCGCCGAAGCTTCGCAGCCGTCGCGGATCGATCGAGCGGCAGACGGTCAGCGCCTGCTCGCGGAAGCAGTGCCCGTCCTCGAGCAGCAGGAGCTCGGCGTCGTCGAGCAGATCGATGCTGGCGACGCGCCGCCGCGCGAGCGGGCTTCTCGCCGGAACCGCCAGCAGGAAAGCGTCGTCGAAAAGCGGCTCCACCTCGACCTCGCTCGCCTCGACCGGAAGACTGACGAGGACGGCGTCGAGCGATCCTGCGAGCAGCTCGCGCATCAACGTCTCGGTCTGCGTTTCGCGCAACGAGAGCTGCGCGTGCCGATGGCGCTCGGCGATCGCGGGCAGCAGGCGGGGCAGCAGATAGGGAGCGACGGAAGGGATCACGCCGAGGCTCACCGAGCCGACGAGCTGTTCATCGTCGCCCCGGGCGCGGCGCTCCAGATCCGCCACCGCCGCGAGAATCGTGACGGCGCGGGCGGCGACTTCCTCGCCGGTCCTCGTGAGCTTCACGCCGTCACGGCCGCGCTCGATCAACGCACGGCCAAGTTCAGCCTCGAGCTCCCGGATCTGCATCGAGAGCGCGGGCTGGGTCACCGAACATGCCGCGGCCGCGCGCCCGAAATGCCGGAGACGCGCGAGCTGATCGAAATAGCGGAGCTGCCGAAGCGATATCATCCCCGATCAGATAAGCTTATCGCACCGACTGAACAACTGATTTGCGCTTATCGACCCTCGCAGGGACACTCGCCTCGTGGAGCCGCCCCGCCTGCGCATCACCAAAGCGTCTGGAACGAGGAGCGGGCCCGACCTAGGAGGCTGCTGATGACCCATCGCCTGACCACGACGGCCGGCGCGCCGGTTCCGGACAACCAGAACTCCTGGACCGCCGGTCCCCGGGGCCCGCTGCTGATCCAGGACTACCAGCTCGTCGAGAAGCTCGCGCACCAGAACCGAGAGCGCATCCCGGAGCGCGTCGTGCACGCCAAGGGGTGGGGCGCGTATGGCGTCCTCAAGATCACGGGCGACATCTCGAAATACACCAAGGCGAAAGCCCTGCAGCCTGGCGCCGAAACGCCGCTGCTGGCGCGCTTCTCCACCGTCGCGGGCGAACTGGGCGCGGCCGACGCGGAGCGCGACGTCCGCGGCTTTGCGCTGAAGTTCTACACCGAGGAAGGCAACTGGGACCTCGTCGGCAACAACACGCCGGTGTTCTTCGTCCGCGATCCCTACAAGTTCCCGGACTTCATCCACACCCAGAAGCGCCACCCGAAGACCAACATGCGCTCTCCGACCGCGATGTGGGACTTCTGGTCGCTTTCGCCCGAAAGCCTGCATCAGGTCACCATCCTGATGTCGGACCGCGGCCTGCCCGTGTCTCCGATGCACATGAACGGCTACGGCTCGCACACCTACTCGTTCTGGAACGACGCCGGCGAGCGCTACTATGTGAAGTTCCATTTCAAGACCCAGCAGGGCCACAAGCACTACACGAACGAAGAGGCCGACCAGGTCATCGGCAAGACTCGCGAGAGCTATCAGGAGGCTCTGTTCGGGGGCATCGAGAAGGGCGAGTTCCCGCGCTGGACGATGCAGGTCCAGATCATGACCGAGGAACAGGCCGAGCAGACGTCCTACAACCCCTTCGACCTGACCAAGGTGTGGCCGCATGGCGAGTTCCCGCCGATCGAGGTCGGCGTGCTCGAGCTCAACCGGAACGCCGAAAACTACTTCGCGGAGATCGAGCAGGCGGCGTTCTCGCCGTCCAACATCGTGCCGGGCATCGGCTTCTCGCCCGACAAGATGCTGCAGGCGCGGGTGTTCTCCTACGCCGACGCGCATCGTTACCGGCTCGGCACGCACTACGAGTCGATCCCGGTGAACATGCCGCGCTGCCCGGTGCACCACTACCACAAGGACGGGCAGATGAACGTCTATGGCGGCATCCGCACCGGCAACCCGGACGCCTATTACGAGCCGAACTCGATGAACGGACCGGCTGAGGACAGGTTCGCCAAGGAGCCCCCGCTGCGGCTTTCGGGCGACGCCGACCGCTTCAACCACCGTGACGGCAATGACGACTACGGCCAGGTCACCGCTCTGTTCAACCTGTTCGACGAGGGTCAGAAGAACCGGCTGTTCGCCAACATCGCAGCTGCGATGAGCGGCATTCCGGAGGAGATCGCCGAGCGTCAGCTCGTCCACTTCGAGCGAGTGCATCCGGACTACGCCGCCGGCGTGCGGCGCGCGCGGGCGGAGCTCGACGGCCGCGAGCCGGCGATCTCGGTCACGCCCGCGACCCCGCAGCAGGCGGCGGAGTAACGGACCAGCCACTGATGAAGCGACGCGGCGGCCGACTGGCCGCCGCGTTCGTTCGGCGTGGCGGCGGCTGTTTCCCGGCAGGCGTGGAACGTCTAGCTTCCGGGTCAGCCCAAGGAAGCCGCCGATGCAGACGCAACAGTGGATCACCTGCGCACGTTACAATGCGTGGGCGAACAGCCGCCTCTACGCGTCGGTCGCCGCGCTTCCCGAGGGGGCCTTTCACGCGGACGCCGGCGCGTTCTTCGGCGGCCTCTGCGGGACGCTCAACCATCTTCTGGCCGCGGACCGAATCTGGATGCGACGGTTCACGGGCGAAGGCGACGCCCCCGACCGTCTCGACGCCATCCTGTTCGAGGATCTGGCGGATCTCGCCGCGGCGCGCGCCGCCGAGGACCGCAGAATTCTCGCCTTCGCCCACCGCCTCACGCCCGACGACCTTCTCGGAAAGATTCGCTACAGGCGGATCACCAGTCCCGACGCGGTCGAGCAGCCGCTGGCCTCGGCTCTCCTGCACTTCTTCAATCATCAGACGCATCACCGCGGCCAGGCGCATGCGCTGGTGACGCGGCTCGGGGGCCGAAGCGCAGGACCGGTTCTGGACCTGCTCGTCTTCGAGCAGGAGCCTCGCGCGGATCAGCCCGCCTGAGCCAGCCACTATCTCGACAGGATAGCGTCGAGTGGGGTTGGCGCCGCGCCGCGCCGTCTGCTATAGGCCCGGCCGTGCCGCAAGCGCGCCCCCGGCGCGCAGATTCCTCGGTAGCTCAGCGGTAGAGCCCTCGACTGTTAATCGAGTTGTCGCAGGTTCGAATCCTGCCCGAGGAGCCAGTTTCGACAGGGGGTCGACCGCAAGGTCGGCCCCCTGTTTCATTCAGGACCAGATCCTGATCCTTCGCGCCGCGTCTCGGCCGCGCCCCGCTCCGCCCGCCTCTCGAGAACCCGCATGATCTCGCCCGGCCGCCCGCCCTGCGCCCTGATCTGGTTCCGCGAGGATCTGCGCCTCACGGACAACCCCGCGGTGACGGCGGCGGTCGCAAGCGGGCTCCCCGTCACCGCTCTCTTCCTGCTCGACGAACAGAGCGCCGGCTTGCGCCCTCTCGGCGGCGCCTCGCGCTGGTGGCTCTCGCAGTCGCTGAAGGCGCTCGCCCGCGACTGCGACCGAATCAGCCTGCCGTTCGCGGTCCGAAGCGGGTCTGCCGGCACGGCGATCCCCCAGACCGTGGAGGAAAGCGGCGCCGCTCAGGTTTTCTGGACGCGCCGCTACAGCGAGCCGGAGGCCTCCATCGACGCGGAACTGCGGCGGGCTCTCGATAGGGGCGGCGCGGTCGTGCAAACCTTCGGCGGGCGCCTGCTGCACGAGCCTTCCGCCGTGCGCTCCGGGTCGGGAGCGCCCTTCAAGGTCTATGGCGCGTTCTGGCGGGCGGCCCGGTCGGGCGGCGCTCCGCGCGCGCCCCTGCCCGCTCCGGCGGGCCAGAAGATCATCGCGGGGCCGCGGCTCGGCGGCGATGAGATCGACGCCCTCGGACTGGAGCCGCGCGCTCCCGACTGGGCGGGCGGGCTCCGCGAGGCGTGGACGCCAGGCGAATCCGGAGCGCGGGACGCGCTCGAAACCTTCCTACAGGATGGGCTGAGCGGTTACTCCGCCGCGCGAGATCGACCGGATCTTCCCGGAACGTCCCGCCTCTCGCCGCATCTGCGGTTCGGCGAGATCAGCCCGGTCCAGCTCTGGCACGCGAGCGAAGCCGCGCTCGCCGAAGGCCTGGCTCAGGCCCGGGACGTGGAGAAGTTCCGCAACGAGCTCGGCTGGCGCGAATTCGCCCACCACCTCCTCGCCGCCTTCCCCGACATGGCGCGTCGCAACGCCTCCTCGCGCTTCGACGGCTTCTCCTGGCGCAAGCCCGACGCCGCCGAACTGGACGCCTGGCGAGGCGGGCTGACCGGCTACCCGATCGTCGACGCCGGCATGCGCCAGCTGTGGCGAACCGGATGGATGCACAACCGGGTTCGGATGATCGCGGCGTCGTTCCTCATCAAGGATCTTCTGGTCGACTGGCGGATCGGCGAGGCCTGGTTCTGGGACACGCTGGTCGACGCCGATCCGGCGAACAACGCCATGAACTGGCAGTGGGTCGCGGGCTCCGGCGCCGACGCCGCGCCGTTCTTCCGCATCTTCAACCCGGTTCTGCAGGGCCGGAAGTTCGACCCGTCCGGCGATTATGTGCGGACCTACGTGCCGGAGCTCAGCCGCCTCCCCGCCAAATGGATCCACGCCCCCTGGGAGGCGCCGTCCGAGGCGCTGGACGCTGCGGGCGTGGAGCTCGGCCGCGACTATCCGCGGCCGATCGTGGACCACGCCGCGGCTCGCAAGCGGGCGCTCGCGGCGCTGGCGCAGATCTCCGACCCGACGCCGGATCCCGGCGCGTGAGCCATCACGCTCCCGCCCGAGCGATCGGCCGGGGGGCGCATCTTTTCACGGCGCGCCCCTGCGCCTAACGTGCCGCCGCCGCCCTCCCGATCATCCAGCCAGTGAATCTTGTGATGCGCATCCGCACCGGGCTCGTCGACGCCATCGGGAACACGCCGCTGATCCGGCTGGTCGGTCCTTCCGAGGCGACGGGCTGCACGATTCTCGGCAAGGCCGAGTTCATGAACCCGGGCCAGTCGGTGAAGGATCGGGCCGCTCTCTGGATGATCCAGGACGCCGTCGAGCGGGGCGAACTGCAGCCCGGCGGCGTGATCGTCGAGGGCACCGCGGGCAACACCGGCATCGGGCTCGCGCTGGTGGCGAACGCGCTCGGCTTCCGCACGGTCATCGTCATCCCCGACACGCAGTCGGACGAGAAGAAGCAGATGCTGCGGCTCGCGGGCGCTGAGCTCGTCGAGGTGCCGGCCGTCCCCTACAAGGACCCGAACAACTACGTGAAGCTTTCCGGCCGTCTCGCTGAGCAACTTGCGAAAACGGAGCCGGCGGGCGCCATCTGGGCGAACCAGTTCGACAACGTCGCCAACCGTCAGGCGCATATCGACGCGACCGGCCCGGAGATTTGGCGGGACCTCGACGGCAAGGTCGACGGCTTCGTCTCCGCGGTCGGCACCGGCGGCACCCTCGCCGGCACGGGCATCGCCCTGAAGGAGCGCGACCCCAACGTGAAGATCGCGCTCGCCGACCCGCCGGGCGCCGCGCTCTACAGCTATTACACCACCGGCGAACTGAAGGCGGAGGGCTCCTCGATCACGGAGGGGATCGGACAAGGCCGGATCACCGCCAATCTCGAGGGCGCGCCGGTCGACTTCGCCTACCAGATCCCGGACGCGGAGTCGGTGCAGGTGGTGTTCGACCTGCTGGAGCACGAAGGCCTCTGCCTCGGCGGCTCGTCCGGCGTCAACGTCGCCGGCGCGGTACGGCTCGCGCGCGAGCTCGGCCCGGGCCACACCATCGTGACCGTGCTGTGCGACTACGGCACGCGCTATCAGTCGAAACTGTTCAATCCCGATTTCCTGCGCTCCAAGGATCTCCCGGTCCCGGTCTGGCTTGAACGTCCCGGCACTGTCGATCTCGCGAAGGTCATGGAATGAATCCCAATCTGGTCTCGACCGAGTGGCTGGCGGCGCGTCTTGGCGACCCTGACGTCGTGCCGGTGGACGGCTCCTGGTATCTGCCGGACGCAGGGCGCGACGGCGCGGCCGAGTTCCGGGACAGGCACATCCCGGGCGCGGCGTTCTTCGACATCAACGCCGTCGCGGACCTGTCCTCGGGGCTCCCGCACATGCTGCCCTCGCCCGAGGTCTTCGCCGAAGCCGTCGGTCGCCTCGGGATCGGGACCGGCTCGACGGTCGTGGCCTATGACGGCGCCGGATTGTTCGCGGCCGCCCGGGTGTGGTGGACGTTCCGCGTCATGGGCGTGAACAAGGTCTATGTGCTCGACGGCGGGCTGCTGAAATGGCTCGCCGAAGGCCGTCCGGTCGAGACCGGCGCCTCGAGCAGACAGCCAACGTCGTTCGCCGCCCAGTTCGACCAGACCGCCGTCAAGAGCGCCGACCAGATCGCGGAGGCGCTGCGCGCCCATTCGGTCCAGGTTCTCGACGCCCGCTCCAGCCCGCGCTTCCGCGGCGAAGCGCCCGAGCCCCGCCCGGGTCTGGCCTCGGGCCATATTCCGGGCTCGCTCAACCTGCCATTTCAGGACGTGCTGGGCGCCGACGGTCGCCTGCGCGACGAGGAAGAGCTCCGCGCCGCCTTCGAGAAGGCCGGCGTCGACCTTGGACGGCCGGTCGTGACGACCTGCGGCTCAGGGGTGACCGCCGCGATCCTCGCGCTGGCGCTGGAGAGCGTGGGAGCGCGCGCGGCGGGGCTCTACGACGGCTCCTGGGCCGAGTGGGGCGCGGGCGGGCGACCCGTCGCGACGGGGCCTGGCTGAACAGGGTGAGCCGGTCTGCCGCTAGGCAGCCATGCGCGGGGCGGCGTGACCTGCACCCCGCGCTGCAATAGGATCGTCTCGGAAACAATGGTCCTTCCGCCGGAGTTCGGCGTGGGGGACGACGTCAGCAGAGCACTGCCATGGTCGAAGTCGCCAGCAACACCGAGGTGAAGAAGCCGTCCAAGCCCAAGCGCGGATGGCTGTACCGCACGGGCAAGAAGCTTCGGCCCTGGCTCGACGAGCAACTGGCCAAATGCTCGCTGGTCGGCAATCCGCCGGTGTTCCCGGCCGGAACCTTCCCGTGGACCGCCGAGCTCGAGAACAACTGGGAGGCCATCCGCCGCGAGGCCTTCTCGGTGCTGCAGACCGAGGACATCCCGATCCTCGCGGACATCTCTCCCGACCACGGCCGCCTCGGCGGCGACCGTAAGTGGAAGTCGTTCTTCCTCTACGGGTACGGCTACCGCGTCGAGGGCAACTGCCAGAAGTGCCCGGAGACGGCGAAGCTCGTCAGCAAGGTGCCTGGCCTGAACAGCGCCTTCTTCTCGATCCTGACCCCGGGCGCTCGCATTCCCCGCCACCGCGGCGTGACCAAGAACCTGATCACCTGCCATCTCGGGCTGCTGGTTCCCAAGGACTGGGAGCGCTGCCGCATGGCGGTCCATGACGACATGGTCTACTGGCGCGAAGGCAAGACCGCGGTTTTCGACGACACCTATTTCCATGAGGTCTGGAACGAGACCGACGAAACCCGCGTGATCCTTCTGGTGCAGTTCGAGCGTCCGATGCGGCAGCCCGGCCGCGCCATCGGGCGCAGCTTCATGTGGGCGGTGCGGCGCAGTCCGTTCGTGCAGGAAGCGCGCAGGAACTTCCTCGCCTGGCAGGGCGCGCAGAACCGCATCGACGGACACTAGGCTGGCGCGGCGGCGTCAGCCGTCGTCGTCTTCCGTGGAGCGGGCTCCTCCGAGCTTGCGGCCGAACTGGTGCGGCACCATCAGCACCAGGAGCGCGAGCCCCAGCCCCATGATGATCAGCGGCCACTGCGCGAGCGCGCAGGCGAGGCCGAGCGCCGCGGTCAGCCAGACCGTCGCGGCGGTCGTGAGGCCATGCACCCGCTGGTCGCCCGTGTCCTTCAGGATCACGCCGGCGCCGAGGAAGCCGACGCCGGTCAGGACCCCCTGAAGGACGCCCTGCACCACCCGGCTCAGGGCGTCCGGCTCATCGCGCCAGGCCGGATCCTCCAGCGCGGCGAGCGACACCAGACAGGCGCCTAGCGAGACCAGGCCGAGCGTCCGCATGCCTGTGGGCTTGCCCTTCAGGTCGCGGTTGAAGCCGATCATGACGCCGCACGCGACGGCAAGGAGCAGGCGGACGGCGTGCTCCCAAACGAAGCCGTCGAAGATCGCTGCGGCGCTCTCCAAGGCCTTGCCTCAGATGCCGAGCTTGGACTTCAGGATGTCGTTCACCGCCTGCGGGTTGGCCTTGCCTCCCGAGGCCTTCATGACCTGTCCGACGAACCAGCCGATCAGCGTCGGCTTCGCCCTCGCCTGCTCCACCTTGTCGGGATTCGCGGCGATGACCTCGTCGACGACCTTCTCGATCGCACCCGTGTCCGTAACCTGCCTCAGGCCCCGGCTCTCGACCAGCTCGCGCGGGTCGCCGCCTTCGCTCCAGAGGATCTCGAACAGGTCCTTGGCGATCTTGCCCGAGATGACGTTCTCCGAGATGAGATCCAGCAGTCCGCCCAGCTGCTTCGCGGTGACCGGGCTTTCCGTGATCGATTGGCCTTCCTTGTTCAGGCGGCCGAACAGCTCGTTGATGACCCAGTTCGCGGCGAGCTTCGCATCGCGCCCGGCGGCCACCTCCTCGAAGAAGGCGGCCGATTCCCGCTCGAGCGTGAGCACCATCGCGTCATAGGGGGTCACGCCGTAGTCGCTGACGAACCGCGCCTTCTTGGCGTCCGGCAGCTCCGGCAGCGCGGCCGCGAGTTCATCGACCTCCGCCTGCTCGACCACGAGCGGCAGCAGGTCCGGGTCGGGGAAATAGCGATAGTCGTGCGCCTCCTCCTTGGAGCGCATGGCGCGCGTCTCGCCCCGCACGGGATCGAACAACCGCGTCTCCTGGTCGATCGACCCGCCGTCCTCAAGAATGCCGATCTGGCGGCGCGCCTCGGTTTCGATCGCCTGGCCGATGAAGCGGATCGAGTTGACGTTCTTGATCTCGCAGCGGGTGCCGAAGGGCTCGCCGGGCCTCCGCACGGAGACGTTCACGTCGGCGCGCAGGTTGCCCTTCTCCATGTCGCCGTCGCAGGTCCCGATATACCGCAGGATCGTGCGCAGCTTGGTGACGTAGGCCTTGGCCTCCTCGGAGGAGCGCATGTCCGGCTTCGACACGATCTCCATCAGGGCGACGCCCGAGCGGTTGAGATCGACGAAGGAGGAGCTCGGGTCCTGATCGTGGATCGACTTGCCGGCGTCCTGCTCGAGATGGATGCGCTCGATGCCGACCATCACGGTCTCGCCGCCGGGCAGGTCGACCGCGACCTCCCCCTCGCCGACGATCGGGCTCTTGTACTGGGAGATCTGATAGCCCTGCGGCAGGTCCGGATAGAAGTAGTTCTTCCGGTCGAAGGTCGACTGCAGATTGATGCGGGCCTTCACCCCGAGGCCCGTGCGGATCGCCTGGCGCACGCATTCGTGGTTCAGCACAGGCAGCATGCCCGGCATGGCGGCGTCGACGAGGCTGACATGGCTGTTGGGCGGCGCGCCGAAGGCCGTCGACGAGCCGGAGAACAGCTTGGCCTCCGAGGTCACCTGGGCGTGGATCTCGAGCCCGATGACCAGTTCCCAGTCGCCGGTCGCTCCGGAAATGAGCTTCGAGGAGGCGGGCGTGCGGGACGGCGCGTTCATCGTCAGATCAAACCTTGCATGGGATGTCGCCGCAACTCCTACCGCCAAGCCGCAGGCCAGCACAACGGCCGGCCGCGCTCAGCGCCTGGAGGTTTCGGCCGGCGGAGTGAGCCAGAACCGGATGGTGATGGCCAGGCCGCCCGCCTCGGAAGCTCCGACCTGGACCTTCGCCCGCGTGTTCGCCTCCAGCGAGCTCACCATCAGGGCGCCAAGCTTGCCGGGCTTCGGCCAGGTCTCGCCTTCCGGCAGCCCGACGCCGTCGTCGGAAACCGAGACCACGCACTCCTCCGCCCCTTCCTTGAGGCACCGCACCGTGACGACGCCTTCGCTGCGGCCTTCGAACGCGTATTTCATCGCGTTGGTCAGCAGTTCGTTCACGAGCAGGCCCACGGGCATCGCGACGTCCACGGTCGTCTGGCAGGGTTCGATCTGGAGATCGAGCCTCACGCCCTCGGCGCCTTGAGAGCGGATCACCGACCCGGCGATCTCGCTGATCAGCGATCCGAGGTCGATCGCCCCCGAGGCGCCCTCAAGGGACAGCTGGCGGTACAGCAGCCCGAGAGCGTCGATCCGGCCTGCCAGCCGCTCGAAGGGGCCGTCGCCGATCTGCGGTCCGGCCCGGCGCGCCTCCATCCTGATCAGCGCCGTGACGATTTGCAGATTGTTCTTCACCCGGTGCTGGATCTCGCGCAGCAGGACGTCCTTGTCGCGAAGCTGCGCCTCGAACGCCTCCCGCTGCGGCGCGTCGCGCTCCGTGACGTCGATCAGGGCGACAAGCCGGTACTTCGGCCGGCCGTCATCCGTGGTCACCGTCGCGCTCTGAAGCTCGATCCGGCGGGGCGGATCGGCGTCCCGCGGCGCGGCGAGATAGGAGCGGCCCGAAGGCTCGTCCTCCACGACCGCATCGGCGAACGCGAGATCGCCCTCGCACGTCAGGCGATCGTTGAGCTGAGACCAGGCCGCACTCTCGATCTCGGAGAACGAAACTCCGAGCACGAGTTCCGCCTCCTGGTTCGCATAGACGATCCGCTCCTCGCCGCCCTCCGCGATCTCGCCCACGAGGATCGCGACGGGAACATGGTCGAGGAACTGCTTGAAGCGGTCGGACTCCAGAGCTTCGGCAAGCTCGGGCGTCGCCGCGAGCTCTTCGGCGAGCCCCTCGGTCTCGGGATCGGTGTTCATGCTCGGCACGCGATTGACGCCATCGGTCGGGCCGAGGGGCGGGTCTACGGGGGGAGCTCGGAGGCCTACCGCGCCGCGGTCTGCTCCATCAGCCGTCGTTCATGCGAGATGAACTCGGCCATCATCGCACGCCACAGCCTTTCGACAAGGTCGGGATCCACATCGTGGCGGCCCGCGAGGTCGCGGACATGCGCGGCGACTTCCTCGACCCGCCACGGCACGAGGGCGATCTGGGGATTCCCCTTGAGGCGCGCCGCTTCCGCGATGCAGTGCGCCCGCGCCGCTATCAGGGGCATCAGCGCCTCGTCGATGGAATCGATCGCTGCGCGGACTTCCGCCATGGACCCGTAGGTCGGGCGCTCCGACCCGCTCACCACCAGCGCTCGGCGGAGAAGCGGCCAGCGGCGTCCTCGATCACCGCCCCGGTCGCAAACAGGGTCTCTTCGTCGAACGGCCGCCCGATCAGCTGGAGCGCGAGCGGAAGGCCCTCGGCCGACAGACCGGCCGGAACCGAAATCCCGGGCAGGCCCGCCATGTTCACTGTCACGGTGAAGACGTCGTTCAGGTACATCTCGACCGGCGAAGCGTTCGACATCTCGCCGACGCCGAACGCCGCCGAAGGCGTCGCGGGGGTCAGGATCGCGTCGACGCCGTCAGCGAAGACCGTCTCGAAGTCACGCTTGATCAGGGTGCGGACCTTCTGCGCCCGGACGTAATAGGCGTCGTAGTAGCCGGCCGAGAGCACATAGGCGCCGATCATCACGCGGCGGCGAACCTCGGCCCCAAAACCCTGCGCGCGGGTGTTCTCGTACATCTCCGTCACGTCGCGGCCGGGAACGCGCAGGCCGTAGCGCACCCCGTCATAGCGCGCGAGGTTCGAGGAGGCTTCCGCAGGCGCGACGATGTAGTAGGCCGGCAGGGCGTACTTCGTGTGCGGCAGCGAGATCTCGACGATCTCCGCGCCGGCCGCCTTCAACTGCTCGGCGCCCCTGGTCCAGAGGGCCTCGATCTCGGCCGGCATGCCGTCGACCCGGTACTCCCGGGGAATGCCGATGCGCAGCCCCTTAACCGAGCGGCCGACCGCGGCCTCGTAATCCGGCACCTCGCGGTCGACGGACGTCGAATCCCGCGGGTCGAAGCCCGCCATCGCGCCGAGCATGATCGCCGCGTCGCGAACGTCGCGCGCGATCGGGCCGGCCTGGTCGAGCGAGGAGGCGAAGGCGACGATGCCCCAGCGGGAGCAGCGGCCGTAGGTCGGCTTGACCCCGACCGTTCCGGTGAACGCCGCCGGCTGCCGGATGGAGCCGCCGGTGTCCGTCGCGGTCGCGCCGAGACAGATCCGGCCGGCGACCGCCGCCGCCGAGCCGCCGGACGATCCGCCCGCGACCAGCTGGGCGTCCGAGCCCTTCCGGCGCCAAGGGTTGATGGGCGCGCCAAAGCACGACGTCTCGTTGGACGAGCCCATCGCGAACTCATCATTGTTGAGCTTGCCGAGCATGACCGCGCCAGCTTTGCGCATCCGCTCCGTGACATGCGACTCATAAGGAGGCACGAAGCCGTCGAGGATCCGCGAGCAGGCCGTCGTCCGCACGCCCTCGGTGCAGAAAAGATCCTTGACGCCGAGCGGCATGCCCTCGAGCGCGCCCGCCTCCCCTTTGGCGAGCCTCTGGTCCGATTCCTCCGCCCGCGCGACGGCGACCTCGGGGGTCTCGAGCACGTAGGCGTTGAGCGTCCGGGCCTGCTCCATCGCCGTCAGATAAGCCCGCGTCAGCTCGACCGCGGAGAAATCCTTCCGGATGAGCGCCGCGCGAGCTTCGGCGAAAGTGAGGTCCAGCAGATCTGTCATGAACGGCTTTGAATGTGGGAGGACGCAAAAGTTCGGCGGCGGCGCGCGCTCATTCGACGACCTTGGGGACGACGTAGAAATCGCCCTCGCGCGCCGGCGCGTTGCGCAGCACGTCTTCAGGCTTCTCGCCGTCGGTCACCACGTCTTCCCGCAGCCTCAGCGCCGTCGGGATGACGCTCGTCATCGGCTCCACCCCCTCGACGTCGAGGGCGGAGAGCTCTTCCACGAAGGAGAGGATGGCGTCGAGCTCGCCCCGCAGCTTCGTGACCTCCGCATCGGAGACCGCAATGCGGGCGAGCTTCGCCACGCGGCGCACGGTGGATTCGTCGACGGACATCAGCGACTTTCAGGCGTTTTGGCGACGGCCGGGCTTTATCATAGGGCCAGCGCGGCCCGCAACGCCGCCTCCGCCGCCGCTCAGGACTCGGTTTCGAAGGCCTCGCCGATGGGCGGCGCCTTCACGGTCGTGCCGCGCACGCTGTCCATCAGTTCGATGAACCGGTCCGCCGACTGCTCGAGCAGCGGGAAGGTCGCATAGTGGCAGGGCACGACCAGATCGAAATCGAAGAAGTGGCGGCATGCGTAGGCCGCGGTCTTCGGGCCCATCGTGAAACGGTCGCCGATCGGCACGAAGCCGACGGTGGGGGCGTAAAGCTCGTTGATCAGCTTCATGTCGCCGAAGATGCCCGTGTCGCCCATCGCATAGACGACAGGCTCGTCCTCGCCCTGGGGCGAGATGATCAGGCCGTGCGGATCTCCAAGATAATGCGAGACGCCGTTCTCGAACGTGCCGGAGGAGTGGAGCGCCTGGGTCATCGTGACCCGGAAGCCGCCCAGCTCGATGGAGCCGCCGGTGTTCATCGGTTCGAGCTTCTCCACGCCCTGCCCGCCGATCCACTGGGCGAGGTCGAAGTCCGCCACCACCGTGGCGCCCGTCCTCTTCGCGATCTCGACCGTCTCGCCGACGTGGTCGTAATGGCCGTGGGTGAGAAGGATGTGCGTCGTGCCCTTCGTGGCCTCCGTCTTGTCCCCGTGGAAGGTCCCGTTCTCGAGGAACGGGTCGATGAGCACGGTGCTCGAGGCGAACTCGAGCTTGAAGGCGGAATGGCCGTACCAGGTGATGCGCATAAGGTGCGTCGTCCTCGTCCCGGTGAGAGTCGGAGCAGACAACTAATCGGTTCGGCCGGGAGGGCAAGCGCGCCGACAGGGCCGCGCCGACCCTCCGCGCTGTGCTAGGAGCGTGCGATGGCCACGATATACGACGATCTCAGAAGCTTCGGAACGGACCTTCCGACCCTCGGGCAGGTGATCGGACTGGACCTCGGCGCCAAGACCATAGGGGTGGCGGTCTCGGATCCCGGCCGCATGATCGCGTCGCCGCTCGAGACGATCGCCCGCACCAAGTTCACGCTCGACGCCGAAAAGCTGTTCGCGATCATGACGAGCCGCCGATGCGTCGGTCTGGTGCTCGGGCTGCCGATGAACATGGACGGGACCGAGGGGCCGCGCGCGCAGGCGACCCGCGCCTTCGCCCGCAATCTCGCGCAGCGCGTGGAGGTTCCGATCGCGCTCTGGGACGAAAGGCTTTCGACCGCGGCCGTGGAGCGGCTGATGATCTCGTTCGACACCAGCCGAAAGCGGCGCGCCGAGACCGTCGACAAGCTCGCCGCCGCCTACATTCTGCAGGGCGCGCTCGACCGGCTGTCGGCGCTGCGCCGCCAGCCGGATGCAGAGAACGGGAGTCAGGCCGAGCCCTGAGGCTCCGCCCGACTCGCCATTATCAGCAGGGCCGGTAGCGGATCACCTCGATCGGCCGCCCGCGACGATCGCGGGTGCGCGTGATCACCCTGCACTCCGGTCCGTAGTAGGCGCGCCGATAGCCGTAGTACGGCCCGCCATAATAGTAGTAGTCGTCATCATAGTAGTACGGGCTCGCCAATGCGGCGCCGGCCGCCAGCCCGAGAATGCCCGCCGCGGCATACCCTCCGTAGTAGCGGTGACGATGGCCGTAGTAGCGGTGGCGGCCATAGTAGCCGTGACGTCCCCAGCCGCCTCCGCCCCAATGCCGGCCGCCGCCGCCCCAGTGACGACCTCCGCCGCCCCAGTGGCGACCTCCGCCGCCCCAGTGCCCGCCGCCGCCGCCCCAGTGGCGGCCGCCGCCGCCACCCCAACCCCGGCCGCCGCCGCCGCGGTGGCCGACGGTCTGGATGTCGCTGTACTTCACGCCGGCGATGGTCGCGTTTGCCGGAGCCGCTTGCGCCGGAACCGAGGCGGCCACGATTCCGGCCGCCGAGACTCCGGCGATAATCGCATTCCGAAGTGACATCATTGCACGCTCTCCCTGCGCACGCCGGCAGGTTCTGAGGAGCCGGACGCCGCCGAATGCCGGGTCGGCGGCGTGCGCCGCAGGCCCGAGTGCCCTCTTGAGGAGACATGGTGTTATTGGGGACGTGGACAAGATCGCGTGAGCGCTTGCCCCCCGCGCCGTCCTGGCGCTAAGAGACCGGCCTTAATGCGCCCTGACCCAAGCCAGCCGTTCGCCTTTCCCCACCGGCACCTGCTTGGCGTGGCGGGGCTGTCGCCGAACGAGATCGAAGGCCTGCTGGCCGCGGCCGAGGACGCGGTCGCCCTGAGCCGGCAGGTCGAGAAGAAGCGCACCACGCTGCGCGGCCGCACGCAGATCAATCTGTTCTTCGAGAGCTCGACGCGCACGCAGTCGTCCTTCGAGATCGCCGGCAAGCGGCTGGGCGCCGACGTCATGAACATGTCGGTCGCCTCCTCCTCGATCAAAAAGGGGGAGACGGTGCTGGACACGGCCGCTACGCTCAACGCGATGCGGCCCGACATCATCGTCGTGCGCCACCACGCCGCGGGAGCCGTGGCGCTGCTCGCCCAGAAGGTCGACTGCTCGGTCGTCAACGCCGGCGACGGCGCCCATGAGCATCCGACGCAGGCGCTGCTCGACGCGCTGACGATCAAGCGCGCCAAGGGCCGCATCGAAGGGCTGACGGTGGCGATCTGCGGAGACGTGCTGCACAGCCGCGTCGCCCGCTCCAACATCCTGCTGCTCAACGCGCTCGGCGCGCGGGTGCGGGTGGTGGCGCCCTCGACCCTGCTTCCAGCGGGCGTCGAACGGCTCGGCGTGACCGCTTACCGGAACATGCGCGAAGGACTCGAGGGAGCGGACGTCGTCATGATGCTGCGGCTGCAACTCGAGCGGATGAACGGCTCGTTCGTGCCTTCGGTGAAGGAGTACTTCCAGCAGTTCGGGCTCGACGCGGCGAAGCTCGCCTTCGCGGCGCCGGACGCCGTGGTGATGCACCCCGGTCCGATGAACCGTGGCGTCGAGATCGCCTCCGAGGTGGCCGACGGGCCCCGGTCTCTGATCCGCGACCAGGTCGAGATGGGCGTGGCGGTGCGCATGGCGGTGCTCGAAGCTCTCGCGCGGCATCTTCCCGATGCGTGATCCCTCAACTCCGGAAGCGCCGGCGACGCTGTTCACCAACGCCCGGCTCGTCTGCCCGGCCACCGCACGGGACGAGATCGGCGGCTTGCTCGTCGAAGGCGGCGTCATCGCGGCCATCGGCTCCGATCTGCGGGCGCCTGCCGGCGCCGAGATCGTCGACTGCCGCGGCGCGACGCTCGCCCCGGGACTGATCGACCTGGGCGCGTTCGTCGGGGAGCCCGGCGCCGAGCATCGAGAGACGATCGCGACCGCGAGCGAGGCCGCAGCGGCCGGCGGCGTGACCACCATCGTGACGCGCGCCGACACCACGCCGCCCGTCGATGCCCCCGAGATCGTCGACTACCTCAAGAGGCGAGCGCGCGACACGGCAAGCGTCCACGTCTATCCGATGGCCGCGCTGACCAAGGGGCTCGCCGGCGCGGAGATGACGGAGATCGGCCTCCTGCTCGAAGCGGGGGCCGTGGCTTTCGGAGATGGACCGCGCACCATCTCGAGCTCCCGGGTGATGCGCCGGGCGATGACCTACGCGCGGGATTTCGACGCGCTGGTCTGCTGCCACGCCGAGGATCCGGAGCTGATCGCGGGCGGCGCGATGAACGAAGGCGAGTTCGCGACGCGACTGGGACTGCCCGGTCGGCCCGCCGCGGCCGAGACGCTGATCATCGAGCGTGACGTGCGGCTCGCGGCCCTGACCGGCTGCCGCTACCACGCTAATCTGGTCACCTGCGGAGCGAGCCTCGACGTGATCGCGCGCGCGAAGGTCTCGGGCGCGGCCGTCACCTGCGGCGCCTCGATCGCGCATCTGTCGCTCAACGAGAACGACGTCGGCGAGTACCGCACCTTCTTCAAGGTGGCGCCGCCCCTCCGCAGCGAAGACGACCGGCGCGCTCTGGTTCAGGGACTGGCGGACGGGCTGATCGACGTGGTGGTGTCGGCCCACGACCCCCAGGACGTCGAGACCAAGCGGCGGCCGTTCGCAGAGGCCGAGGACGGCGCGATCGGGCTCGAGACCATGCTGGCGGCGGGATTGCGCCTGGTTCACGCCGGTGAGGTCACGCTTCACCGGCTGCTGGCGGCGATGTCCACGCGCCCTGCCCAGTTGCTCGGCCTGCCGGGCGGCGCCCTCCGGCTCGGCGCCCCCGCCGACCTGATCGTCATCGACCTCGACGCCCCGTGGGTGCTCGATCCGGCGTCGCTCCGGTCGAAGTCGAAGAACACGCCGTTCGATGGCGCGAGGCTCCAGGGTCGGACGCTGCGCACCATCGTTGCCGGCCGGACCGTCTACGCATACGCTTGATCCGCCCGCGGCCCCAGGCTGCGCAAGAAGAAGTCTCGCGCCGCCAACCTGAGCGCCCCCGATCCGACAATGCCGCTCGCTATCCTCTCATCCATCGGCCTGGGTTACCTGCTGGGATCGATCCCTTTTGGCTTGATCGTGACCCGCCTCGGCGGCGGCGGCGACATTCGAGCCATCGGCTCCGGCAATATCGGGACGACGAACGTCCTGCGGACCGGCCGCAAGGAGCTCGCGGCGCTGACGCTGCTCGGCGACATGCTGAAGGCGACCGCCGCGGTCCTGCTCGCGGACTGGCTCTGGGGCGGACAGGCCGGGGTTCTCGCCGGAGCGGCCGCCTTCATCGGGCATGTCTTCCCGGTCTGGCTTCGCTTCAAAGGCGGCAAGGGCGTGGCGACCTATGTCGGCGGGCTTCTGGGAGCCGCCTGGCCGGTCGCCCTCGCTTTCGCGGGGGTCTGGATCGCGGTCGCTCTCGTGACCCGCTATTCCTCGGCCTCGGCCCTGGTCGCCAGCCTGGTCGCGCCGGCGCTTCTGGCGATCTGGTGGCCCGCCGAGACAGCCGTCGTGTTCACGGTCCTGACCGCGCTTCTCTGGGCGCTTCACCGGGACAATATCAGCCGACTGCTGGCGGGCGAGGAAAGCCGCATCGGCCAACGCTCCGCCGCTCCCGGCCGGGGGTAGAGGCACGATGCCGGGGCGGCTGACCGACGAACAACGCCTCGCCTGGCTGCGCCTGATCCGCTCCGAGAACGTCGGCCCCCACGCCTTCCGCAACCTCGTCAACCATTTCGGCGGCGCCGGCGCCGCCCTGAGCGCGCTGCCCGACCTCGCCCGCCGGGGCGGACGCGCGATCCGGGTCTGCGGCCAGGCCGAGGCCGAGGCCGAGATGGACGACGCCCGGCGACGGGGCGCGCGGTTCGTGGCGCTCGGCGAAGCCGATTACCCGCCTGCGCTGGCGGCCGCCGACGGCGCCCCTCCGCTCATCGCCGTGGCGGGCAACGCAGCCGTCTTCCAGCGGCCGATGGTGGCGATCGTCGGCGCCCGCAACGCGTCCTCCGCGGGCCGGTCGTTCGCGGCGCGGCTCGCCGCCGAACTCGGAGGCGCGGGGTGGGTGATCGTCTCCGGCCTTGCTCGCGGCGTCGACGCCGCCGCGCACTCCGCCTCGCTCGCCTCGGGAACCGTGGCCGCCTATGCGGGCGGCCTCAACTGCGTCTACCCGCCCGAGCACGCGGATCTCGCAGGCCGCATCGTGAATGAGGGCGCCCTCGTCAGCGAGATGCCGATGGGCTGGCAGCCGCGCGGGCGAGACTTCCCCCGCCGGAACAGGCTGATCGCGGGGATGTCGCTCGGGGTGATCGTCGTCGAGGCGGCCTTGCGGTCGGGCTCCCTGATCACCGCAAGGCTCGCCGCCGAGATGGGGCGCGAGGTGATGGCGGCTCCCGGTTCGCCGCTCGATCCCCGCTGCGAGGGCTCCAACGGACTGCTGCGCGACGGCGCGGTCTTCATCACGCGCTCAGACGACGTCATCGATGCGCTTGCGCCATTGGTCGACCGTGGTCCGCCTGCGCCGCGCCCGATCTCCCTCGCGCAGGCCGAGGCCGCCGGCTTCGACCATGGCGAGCCCGCCAGCTGCGACCGCGCCCGAATCCTCGAGCTTCTGGGCCCCTCCCCCGCTTCTGTCGACGAGTTGGTCCGGCAGGCCGACGCCGAAGCCCGCACAGTCCAGATCGTGCTGCTGGAGCTCGAGCTCGCGGGCCGGCTGGAGCGTCAGAGCGACGGCAGGGTCAGGTTACTCGCCGGGGATCTCTGGGACTGAAGAGTCCTCCTGCGCCTCGCGGGCGGCGCGGATCTCGGCCTCGGCCTCCAGCCGCGCCATGTCGAGCAGGTAGGCGAGCGTCGTCAGACCGTTGCGGCGCGCGAGCTCACGCAGATCGCCCGCCAGCGACGCGACATAGGCCGCGATCTCTTCGCCCTTCAGAGATGTCGAGGACGGCCTTCGCTGATCCGACCTGGACAACCCCTCGCCTCCCCTTATGGTTGTAGAGATAAAAATCATAAACCATAAGGAGAGGGAGCGCTATGTTTCCTTGGCCTCCGGGCGTCACGCGGCGCCGCCGGCGCGGGCCTCGATTTGACAGGCTCGGGACGCTCTCCCATTTTCCGGCCCGCCGCCGTAGGCAACCGGCCGGCCAGGGGCACCCGCTTCATGCACAACGTCGTCATCGTCGAATCGCCTGCGAAGGCGAAGACGATCAACAAATATCTCGGCTCGGATTACGAGGTTCTCGCCTCCTACGGGCACGTCCGCGACCTGCCGGCCAAGGACGGGTCGGTGGACCCGGAGGCGGACTTCCACATGCTGTGGGAGGTCGACGGCAAGTCGGCTCAGCGGCTGAACGAGATCGCTCGCGCCGTGAAGGGCGCGGACAAGCTGATCCTCGCCACCGACCCGGATCGCGAAGGCGAGGCCATCTCCTGGCATGTGCTGGAAGTGCTCCGCGCCAAGAAGGCGCTGAAGGACCAGCCGGTCGAACGCGTGGTGTTCAACGCGATCACCAAGCAGGCGATCCTGGACGCCATGAAGCACCCGCGCGAGATCGACTCGGCGCTGGTCGACGCTTACCTGGCGCGCCGCGCGCTCGATTATCTCGTCGGCTTCAACCTCTCGCCTGTGCTGTGGCGTAAGCTTCCCGGGGCGCGCTCCGCCGGGCGGGTGCAGTCCGTCGCGCTCAGGCTCGTCTGCGACCGGGAGGTCGAGATCGAGCGCTTCAAGCCGCGCGAATACTGGTCCCTGGTCGCGCAGCTCAAGACGCCGCGCGGCGAAGCCTTCGAGGCGCGAATCTCCTCCGCCGACGGCAAGCGGCTGGGCCGGCTGGACGTGCCGGACGAGGCCACCGCGACCGCGCTGAAGCAGGCGATCGAGGCGTCGGAGCTCGCCGTCGCGAATGTCGAGGCCAAGCCCGGACGGCGCAATCCGCAGCCGCCCTTCACCACCTCGACGCTCCAGCAGGAAGCCTCGCGCAAGCTCGGCTTCGCGCCGAACCGCACGATGCAGCTCGCGCAGCGGCTCTATGAGGGCGTCGACATCGGCGGCGAGACGGTCGGCCTGATCACCTATATGCGGACCGACGGCGTCGACATGGCGCCCGAGGCGGTGACCGCCGTCCGCTCCCTGATCGGCTCCGACTATGGCGACCGCTACCTGCCCTCTTCGCCGCGGCGTTACACGACCAAGGCGAAGAACGCTCAGGAGGCCCACGAGGCCGTGCGCCCGACGGATCCCCGTCGCACGCCGAAGGAGATGGCGCGCCGGCTCGATGACGACCAGGCGAAGCTCTACGAGCTGATCTGGAAGCGGACCGTCGCGAGCCAGATGGAGTCGGCCGAAGTCGAGCGCACCACCGTCGACATCTCCGCCAACGGTTCCGACCGGCGCATCGAGCTCCGCGCGACCGGCACCGTCGTCACCTTCGACGGCTTCCTCGCGCTTTATCAGGAAGGCCGAGACGACGAGGAGGACGACGAGGCGCGCCGCCTGCCGCAGATGAGCGCCGGCGAGCCGCTCGACCGCGTGGCGCCGGTCGCGGCCACGCAGCACTTCACGGAGCCGCCGCCCCGCTACACCGAGGCCGCCCTGGTCAAGCGCATGGAGGAGCTTGGCATCGGCCGCCCCTCCACCTATGCGGCCACGCTCACCGTGCTGCGCGATCGCGGCTACGTGCAGCTCGACAAGAAGCGGCTGGTGCCGGACGACAAGGGCCGGCTCGTCACGGCCTTCCTCGAGAGCTTCTTCAACCGCTACGTCGAGTACGACTTCACGGCCGGGCTCGAGGAGCAGCTCGACCGCGTGTCGAACGACGAACTCGACTGGAAGGAGGTCCTGCGGGACTTCTGGCGCGAGTTCACCGGCGCGATCGACGCCACCAAGGAACTGCGCGTCACCGAGGTGCTGAACGCGCTGAACGAGGTTCTGGGGCCGTACATCTTCCCTGCGCGCGCGGACGGCGGAGACCCGCGGGTCTGCCCGACCTGCGGAACCGGTCAGCTGTCGCTCAAGCTCGGCAAGTTCGGCTCGTTCGTCGGCTGCTCGAACTATCCTGAGTGCCGTTACACACGTCCGCTCGGCGCCGAGCTCGACGGAACGGACGGCGCTGCGGCCGGCGCGGACGGCGTGAAGGCGCTCGGGACCGACCCGGCGTCCGGTCAGGAGGTGACCCTGCGCAACGGACGCTTCGGCCCCTACGTCCAGCTCGGAGAGCCGGTCGAGAAGGAGAAGCCGAAGCGCGCGTCGCTGCCGAAGGGGTGGTCCGCCGCCGAGCTCGATCTCGAGGGAGCGCTCAAGCTGCTGTCGCTGCCCCGGCTGGTCGGCGTGCATCCGGAGTCGGGCAAGCCGATCGAAGCCAACCTCGGCCGCTACGGTCCCTATGTCAGCCATGACGGCGTCTACGCCAACCTTGACGGCGTCGACGAGGTGTTCTCGGTCGGCATCAATCGCGCCGTCGCGGCGCTCGCCGAGAAGAAGGAGAAGCGGGGCGCCCGCGGCGCCGTCGCCGGCCGCGCTCTCGGCGAGCACCCGGGAGGCGGGCCGATCACGGTGCACGCCGGGCGCTACGGCCCCTATGTCAAATATGGCAAGGTCAACGCCACCCTGCCCCAGGGGACGGATCCGGAGGCGCTGACCCTCGAGGAAGCCGTCAGGCTGGTGGACGCCAAGGCCGAGAAGGGCGGCGGCCGCAAGCCGGCGCGCAAGCCCGCCGCGAAGAAGGCCGCGGCCAAGAAGCCGGCCGCCAAGAAGGCTGCGTCGGGCAAGACCGGCAAAGCCGCCAAGGCGGCCACGGGGTGAACGCTCGACGGGGAACCAAATGAAGAAGGTCGCGATTACCGCCATGGTGCTGGCGCTCGCATCTCCGGTGATGGAAGCGGCCGCCGGTTCCTATGTGGTCTGGGGGGTCGGCTCGCGCCGCTGCGGCGCATGGATCGACGCGCAGCGCACCAATCAGGCGAAGGCGGAGGCGTACCAATCGTGGGTGCACGGTTTCGTCACCGGCGCGGGCTTCGCCCGCGAGGGACTGAAGCTGAAGGACGTGGACGTCCGGCCCGAGACTCTGACGAAATGGGTCGACGAGTACTGCCTGGCCAACCCGCTGATGACCATCGAGCGCGCCGCCGTCGGCCTGCTGGACCACATCGCAGCTGAGAAGTAACGCCGCCGAGACGCGAGCAGGCTGCGCAGCCGCAGGCAGGACGAAGTTGGCCCGGAAGACCTCTCCCAAGACCGCAGCCCCCAGCGCACCATCCCGCGGCCTGCCGTCGCGCGACGAGCTGGTGGCCTTCATCGCTTCTGAAGGCGGCAAGGTCGGCAAGCGCGAGATCGCGCGCGCGTTCCGGATCTCCGGCGCCGAGCGGGTCGAACTGAAGCGCATGCTGCACGAGTTGCAGGACGAAGGCGTCGTCGCCCGGAGGGGCAAGCGGCTCGCACGCTCCGGCGCCCTGCCCTCCGTCGTGCTGGCCGACGTCGTCGGCCGCGACCGCGATGGCGAGTTGCTCGCGGAGCCCGCCGAGTGGGATGAGGAGGAGCACGGCGCCCCGCCGAGGATACTGATCGACCCTGCGCCTTCGCGCGGGCGCAAGCCGGGCCTCGCGCCGGGGATCGGCGACCGCGTCCTGGTCCGGGCCGAACCGCTTGAGGAGGTCGAGCCGGGCGGCGCCACGCATCATGGCCGCGTCATCAAGGTGCTGTCGAAGCAGTCCGCGCGGGTTCTGGGCATCTTCCGGCTTCTGCCGGACGGCTCGGGCCGGCTCGTGCCCGTGGAGAAGCGCAACGCGGGCCGCGAGCTCGCGATCGCCACCGCGGACTCCGGCGGCGCCAAGGACGGCGATCTGATCTCCGCCGACATCATCAAGGAGGGCCGCTACGGCCTCCCCGCCGCCCGGGTGCGCGAGCGACTCGGCTCGCTGAAGAGCGAGCGCGCGGTCAGCCTGATCGCGATCCACGCTCATCAGATCCCGCATGTCTTCCCGGCGGCCGCGCTCGCAGAGGCGGAGGCTGCGCCCGCCGCTTCCCTCCAGGGACGTGAGGACTGGCGGCGGGTCCCGTTGATCACGATCGACCCGGCGGACGCCAAGGACCACGACGACGCTGTCCACGCCGAGCCCGACCCGGACCCGGCGAACGCGGGCGGCCATATCGTCACCGTCGCGATCGCGGACGTCGCCGCCTATGTGCATCCGGGCTCGGCGCTCGATCGCGAGGCGTTGGAGCGCGGAAACTCGGTCTACTTCCCGGACCGCGTGGTTCCGATGCTGCCGGAGCGCATCTCCAACGATCTCTGCTCGCTGCGTGAGAAGGAGAACCGCCCTGCCCTCGCTGTCCGGATGTGGATCGGCAAGGACGGGCGCAAGCTTCGCCACTCGTTCCACCGGGTGATGATGCGGTCCGCCGCCAAGCTCTCCTACAGCCAGGCGCAGGCTGCGATCGACGGCGCGCCCGACGACGCGACCGGACCGCTGCTCGAGCCGGTCCTGAAGCCGCTCTGGGCCGCCTATGCGGCGCTCAAGACGGCGCGCGACGCGCGCGGCCCGCTCGACCTCGACCTGCCCGAGCGCAAGTTGCTGCTGAAGCCCGACGGCACCGTCGACCGCGTGATCGTGCCCCCGCGGCTCGACGCGCACAGGCTGATCGAAGAATTCATGATCCAGGCGAACGTCGCCGCGGCCGAGACGCTCGAGGCGCGGCGCACGCCGCTGGTCTACCGGGTCCATGACGCGCCCTCGCTGGAAAAGCTCGAGGCGCTTCGCGAGCTGCTCAAGACGCTGGACATCGAGTTCGCCCAGTCCGGCAATCTCCGGCCGATGCACTTCAACCGCATCCTGGCGCGGACGGCTGAAAGCGAAAGCGCGAGCCTGATCAACGAGGTGGTGCTCCGGACCCAGGCTCAGGCCGAGTACGCGGCCGAGAACTACGGCCATTTCGGCCTCAACCTGCGCCGCTATGCGCATTTCACCTCGCCGATCCGCCGCTACGCCGACCTGATCGTGCATCGCGCGCTGATCCGGGGGCTCGACCTCGGATCCGACGGGCTGCCTGACAGCGCCACGGCCGAGACGCTGGGCGAGATCGGCGCCCGCATCTCCGCGGCCGAGCGGCGCGCCATGGCCGCGGAGCGCGAGACCGTGGACCGGCTCATCGCGCACTTCCTCGCCGACCGTGTCGGCGCGACGTTCACCGGGCGGATCGCCGGCGTGACCCGCTCGGGCCTGTTCGTGAAACTCGACGAGACCGGCGCGGACGGCTTCGTCCCGATCTCGACCCTCGGCGCGGAATACTTCTCTCATGACGAGGCCGCTCGCGCCCTCGTCGGGGAGCGGACCGGGGAACGCTACCGGCTCGGCGACACGGTCGAGGTCAAGCTGGTCGAGGCCGCGCCGGTCGCCGGCGCCCTGCGCTTCGAGATGCTGTCCGAAGGACAGCCTGGCCGCCCCGCGGGCCGAGGCAAGCGTGGCTCGCGACGCGCCGCGGCTGGGGATTCGAAAAATGCGCCCGGGGGTCGTAAGAAGGGCGCGCGCGCGACGCGCGGCTCGAAAGGCAAGGGATCCCGATGAGCTTCGAGGTAAAGACCGCTTCCAGAGACGCTCCAGAGCCGCGCCTGATCGGGCGCTCCCTGCTGCGCGGGTCGCTGTGCCGCTGCCCCGCCTGCGGACAGGGCCGCATGTTCGGCAGCTATCTCAAGGTCGCGCCGCAGTGCGCCGCCTGCACCGAGGAGCTCCACCACCAGCGCGCCGACGACGCGCCTCCCTATGTGGTGATCTCCATCGTCGGCCACGTGATCGTGGCTCTGATCCTGGCGGTGGAGCTGGCCTACCAGCCGCCGGTCTGGCTCCACATGGCCCTGTGGCTGCCGCTGACGGTGATCCTCTCGCTCCTCCTGCTGCCGCCCGTGAAAGGCTCCCTGGTGGGCCTGCAGTGGGCGCTCCGGATGCATGGCTTCGGCGGCGAGGATGATGGGCTGCCCGCGGACGGCGGCCTCAGGCCCACGCCTCAGGCGTGAGCGCGCCGGAAGCGTCGGCAGCGCCGCAAGGCCGGAAGCCGCGGCAGCCGATCAGGGACGCCGCGACGCTCATCCTGCTCGACCGCTCCGAGTCCGAACCGAAAGTCCTCATGGGCCGCCGGCACCATGCCGTGCGGTTCATGCCCGGCAAGTACGTGTTCCCGGGCGGGCGCGTCGAACCGGAGGACGGCCGCGTCAACGTCGCCGGCACATACGCGCCGCACGTCGAGCGCAGCCTGCAGGCCCGCGTGGCTCGCCCGTCGATCACCCGCGCCCGCGCCTACGGACTCGCGGCGCTCCGGGAACTCGCGGAAGAGACCGGGCTGCTGATCGGCGAGGCCGAGATGGAGGGCTTCCACGCACGAAGCGAGTCGTGGAAGGCGTTCGCGGAAGCGAGCGTCTTCCCGTCGCTCGAGGGTCTTCACCTGGTCGCCCGGGCGATCACCCCTCCTGGCCGGCCTCGCCGCTTCGACACGCGCTTCTTCGCGGCCGACCGGTCGCTCGTGTCAGCCACGCGAGCCGACGTCATCCATCCGGACGCAGAGCTGGTCGAGTTGGTCTGGGTGACCTTCGACGAGGCGCGACGGCTTGATCTGCCGGCGATCACCGGCCTCGTTCTCCGTGATCTGGCGGAGCGCCTGGAGAACGGGCTGGAGCGCGATCTGCCCACCCCATTCTACCGCCAGGGCTCGGCTTCCGAGCGCGAGTTGATCTAGGGACGGCCGCCCGCGGCGGCTCGGCGGCCATCGCCGTTGCTGAGGATTTAGCCATCGTCCGCACATTTCTGTGGCGTCTATGTGGTTGATTCTCATGCTTGCGGGAGGCAACGGCCCATCGCGCGCCTCGCGGGCGACGATCGAGATATCCGATCAAGCGAGTGGCGGCCGCCTGCGTCGTTTCGCGCGGCCCGATTTTCGATCGCAGTACTGGAAAAATCGCGGAGGAAAGGCGAAATAATCGGGAGCGACGGACGGTTTGCGCTTTCTGTCGTTTGCCCTCCTTGGGCGTTTCCTCCCTAGACTTAGGCCGCTCGCCTCGCGAGCGGCCTTTTTTTCGTCTATTGCCTGCCGCGGCCCGGGGAGATGAAGAACGTGCAGATCGCGACCTGGAACGTGAACTCCATCAAGACGCGTCTCGAGCTGCTCCTGCGCTGGCTGGACGAGGCGAAGCCGGATCTCGTCTGCCTGCAGGAGATCAAGTGCGTCGACGAAGCCTTTCCTCGGGCCGAGATCGAGGCCGCCGGCTACAACGTCGCCGTCCACGGGCAGAAGTCCTATAACGGCGTCGCGATCCTCTCGCGCCATCCTCTGGAGGACGTCCACGTTCGACTCGGCGGGGATGAGCAGGACGAACACGCCCGCTTCATCGAGGCGGTGGTGTCGACCGAGGCGGGCGTGGTGCGCCTGGGCGGACTGTACTTGCCGAACGGCAACCCCGCCGACACGCCGAAATACGGCTACAAGCTGGCCTGGATGGAGCGGCTGCGCGCGCACGCCGCCGAGCGGCTGGCCCACGAGGAGATCTTCGTGCTGGCCGGCGACTTCAACGTGATCCCCGCAGCCGAGGATGCGAAGCGGCCGGCCGCGTGGGTCCACGACGCGCTGTTCCTGCCGGAGACCCGCGCCGCCTGGAGGCGCCTGCTCGCTCTCGGGATGACGGACGCCGTGCGCGCCTGCGACGACGCAGCCGGCCTCTTCACCTTCTGGGACTATCAGGCGGGCGCCTGGCAGAAGAACGACGGCATCCGCATCGACCACCTGCTGCTCTCGCCGCAGGCGGCGGACCGACTGGTGGGCGTTCGGATCGACAAGCACGTCCGCGCCTGGGAGCGGCCGTCCGATCACGTGCCGGTGGTGGCTGAACTCGCGCTCTGAACAGCGCGCGGAAAGATGCTTCGGCCGCGCAGGGCGGCGGCTTCAGGCCCGTGACGCCGGGCGTGTCTCGACCACGACCCCGCTTCCGTTCGGCGCGCCGTAGCCCTGGCGAGACCGCGAAGCTATTCGCGGTCCTTCTTCCAGGCCGTCACGTAGCTCTGCGCGGTCTCCTGCTCTTCGGGAGAGGCTTCCGCCAGGGCCTCGCCATAGAGGTCGGCGATCCACTTCTGGCTCCCGCCGGAGGCGTCGTTGGCGAGCGTCAGCCACATCAGCCCGCGCGCACGCTGACGGGGTATCTGAAGTCCGTTGAACAGCATGTGGCCGAGAACGGCCTGCGCCTCGCGCTGCCCCTTGTTCGCCGCCAGTCCGAGCCAACGCGCGGCCTGCCGCGGGTCCTTCTCGCCATCCGGCCCGTCGATATACATCCGGGCGAGGTTGTACTGCGCGTCGGGGTCGCCGAAGTACGAGGCCGCATAGGCGAACATCTCGCGGGCGCGCGCTGGGTCCGCCCTGATCGGACTGTTCGGGACGCCGTCCAGATAATAGTTGCCGAGCGCGACGAAGGAATTGGCCACGAACCGCGCCTGCATGGTGCCCGGCGCGTCGTCCGCGTGAGCGTTGGCGACCTGGCTGAAATAGTCGAACGCCTTGACGTCGTCGCGATCGACGCCGTCGCCCTCGGCGTACATGCGGGCGAGCTTCCATTGCGCCATCGCGTGACCGCGCTTCGCCGCGTCGAGCAGCGAGGTCACCGCTGTCGCCTTGTCGCCCGCAATATAGGCCCGGGCGCCCGTCTGGAACGCCTCGAACGGCGACGGCTCTTTCTTGGAGGTCGACGGCGCGCCGTCGAAGGCGTGCGCCGCCCCGAGGGCGCCGAGGAGCGCAACCAGCGCCGCGGCGACTATGGCTGCTCGATCATACATCGGCATAGGAGCGCCGCTCATGCTTGCCGCCCGGATGGGTGACGGCGCCGAAACGCGCCGGCCCGACGCCCTGGGCGAATTTCCACAACGCGCCGGATCCGAAGCCGTGGTCGCGCGGCCGCCAGCCCTGCCGGCGCGCATCGAGCTCCTCGTCCGTGAGCGCGACGTCGATCGAACCCGCGACAGCGTCGATCGTGATCACGTCGCCGTCGCGGATGAGCCCGATGGGACCGCCGACCGCAGCCTCCGGTCCGACATGCCCGACGCAGAAGCCGCGCGTCGCGCCCGAAAACCGGCCGTCCGTGATGAGCGCGACCTTGTCGCCCATCCCCTGCCCGTACAGCGCAGCGGTCGTCGCCAGCATCTCGCGCATTCCCGGGCCGCCCTTGGGGCCCTCATAGCGGATGACCAGCACCTCGCCTTCCTCGTAGGTCCGGTTCGAGACCGCCTCGAAGCAGGCTTCCTCGCTGTCGAAGCAGCGGGCTGGTCCGGTAAATCGCTGCTCCTTCATGCCCGCGACCTTCACGATCGCGCCGTCCGGGGCGAGGTTGCCCCGCAGCCCCACCACGCCGCCGGTCCGGGTCAGCGGCCTGTCGGCCGGCAGCACCACGTCCTGGTCGGCGTTCCAGCGAACCTTCTCCATGTTCTCGGCGATCGTGCGTCCAGTGACGGTGATGCAGTCGCCATGAAGAAAACCGTGGTCGAGCAGAGTCTTCATAAGCAGCGGCACGCCGCCAACCTCGAACAAGTCTTTGGCGACATAACGACCGCCCGGCTTCAAATCCGCCACATATGGCGTCCGCCTGAAGATCTCGGCGACGTCGAACAGGTCGAACTCGATGCCGGCCTCATGGGCCAGCGCCGGCAGATGGAGCGCAGCGTTGGTGGATCCGCCTGAAGCCGCCACCACAGTCGCGGCGTTCTCGAGCGCCTTCCGGGTGACGATGTCGCGCGGGCGGATGTTGCGGGCGATCAGTTCCATGACCATCTCGCCGGCCGCCATGCAGAACCGGTCGCGGATCTCATAGGGCGCGGGCGCGCCCGCCGAATAGGGCAGCGCCAGTCCGATCGCCTCGGACACTGTCGCCATGGTGTTCGCGGTGAACTGCGCGCCGCAGGCGCCGGCGGACGGGCAGGCCGCCTGCTCGATCTCGTCGAGGTCCTCGTCGGACATCGCGTGGACCGAATGCTTGCCGACCGCCTCGAACACGTCCTGGATCGTGATGGGCTGGCCGCGGAACGAGCCGGGCAGGATGCTGCCGCCATAGATGAAGATCGAAGGCACGTTGAGGCGCACCATCGCCATCATCATGCCCGGCAGGGACTTGTCGCAGCCGGCGAGCCCCACGAGGGCGTCGTAGCAGTGGCCGCGCATCGTGAGCTCGACGGAGTCCGCGATCACTTCGCGCGAGGCCAGCGAGGACTTCATCCCCTCATGGCCCATGGCGATGCCGTCGGTCACTGTGATGGTGCAGAACTCGCGCGGCGTGCCGTTGGCGGCCGCGACGCCCTTCTTCACGGCCTGCGCCTGGCGCATCAGGGAGATGTTGCAGGGCGCAGCCTCGTTCCAGCACGAGGCGACGCCGACCAGCGGCTGGTGGATCTGAGCCTTGGTCAGACCCATGGCGTAGAGGTAGGAGCGGTGCGGGGCGCGCGACGGGCCCTCGGTGACGTGCCGGCTAGGCAGTTTCGACTTGTCGAAAACCTTCGAATCCATGCCGCCCCAATCCCTCGGGGCGAAACGCGCCCCATACTCTTGCTCAGCGGGGCGGACCGACCATGGCGCCATCTGACGCCAGTATCCGAACGCGCGCGGCCCGCCGCCGCCAAACGCCTTGGTCCCCCGACCGTCTCAAGACGAGACAGCGTTTTCAGGCAGCAGGTTACCTCCGAAATAGTTGGCGATTTGTGGCTGAATGGCGGCGAGTTGAGCTGTGAGCGACCGGCCCGGTCGCTCTGCTCTATTTATGTTGCGCTTATGCCACGGACGATTGAGCGGCCTGCAACGGTCCGTTCACCGTAGTTCCTGCGGCGAGATCGTCGATCAATGCGACCTGACGCGGGAGGCAAACGCGCGCGAGATCATAGTTTTCGACCGCGACGACTCTCGCCGCCCGCCCCAGTTGGGCGAATTGCTCCCGATCCGCCAGCGTCTCGATCACCCGCTCAGAAAGACCCGCGACGTCGAAGAAGTCGAACAGCCGGCCCGTGACCCCATCCTCGATGACTTCGCGCACCGGCGGAGTGCCGGACGCGACGATAAGGCATTCCGCCGCCATGGCTTCGATCAGCGACCATGACAGGACGAACGGGTAGGTGAGATAGACGTGGCAGGATGAGACCTGCAGCATCGCGATGAACTCAGGCTTCGGGATGTTGCCGACGAAGTGCACGCGCGACAGGTCGAGGCGATCGCGCACCTCGCCCAGAAAGATGTCCTTCCAGGTTTTTCCCTCCGGCGCCCGCCTGCCATAGGAGACGCCGTCGCCGCCGACGATCACGACCTGCGCCTGGGGCCGGCGCGCCAGGATCGCCGGCAGCGCCCGCATGAAGACGTGGTAGCCGCGATAAGGCTCGAGCTGCCGATTGACGAAGGTGATGACCTCGTCGCGGGGCCTGAGCGTCAGGTTGGTTCCCGGGACTGAAAAGCGCGCGCTCGGCTTCGGGCTGGCCGCGACCGTGTCGACCCCGTCATGGATGACCCTGATCTTCTCCCACAGGAAATCCGGGTGCTGGCGTTTCTGCCACTCGGTGGGCGAGACGGCGACGTCCGCCGCGGCGAGCGAGGTCAGCATCGCGGCGTTCTTGGTTCTCACGGGCAAGGCCGAGCGCAGACCGACATCGGGAAACTCCGGATCGAAGCCGACATCCGCGCCGCGGAAATTGTAGAAGAACTCGCTGTAGACGAGATGCCGCGCGTTCGGGAACAGGTCGCTGGCGAACAGCGTCTCGCCCCAGCCGGAATGGCCGATCACCACCGCCGGGTCGCACCCCGCCTCCCGTTTCAGCCGCTGCATGGCTGCGGCCGCGAGCTCGCCGCGCGTGACGTCGGCCACGAAGCGCTCGGCCAGCGGGTGACCGGCGCGCGGAGGCGAGGCGGGCGTCGCGTAGGCCGCCAGGCTGACGCCGGGTCTGGACCGGGCGGTCGGTCCCCCGACGGCGAACACCCTGACGCCGGGTCGCTGCGCCAGCGCCCGCGACGTGTGGACGAACTGGCCCGGGAAGTTGTTGTGGATGAAAAGGACGTCCAAGGCGTCCCCCTCACCCCCCGGCAGGTGGAAGGATCGATCCCGTGACCGGCTTTGTCAAAGCCGTGCGAGCACGCCCGACGCCTAGTCCTTGCGGGTCCAGGGGAAGACCCACGTCTCGGTGATCACCCGGTCGCCGACCTTCAGAACGGCCCTCAGCTCGGCGGAGGTGTGCGGCTGCTCGATCTCATGATCGAGGAACAGGCGGAAGCCCCGGATCTCCGGATTGGGCACCACATAGGCGGCGTTGATCTTGCCGACGCTCGCATGCGTGTCGGTCACCACCCGCTTCGGCTCGCCGAGCCAGTAATCGAGCTCGCCGCCCTCGAAATCCACGATGAAGCGGCGCACGTGAGGCGGCGGCGCGCTCGGGTCTCCGGAAGCCCGCGCCTCCGTCACGAAGGTGTGGACGGCATGCCCCAGGGGCGTGAGCCGTTCCGCCAGTTTCAGCGCGCGCAGCCCGTAGGAGAACCGGAGCGTCTCCCCCGCCTTCGGGGGCGTCTCCGGGACCCAGTAGGAAACGATGTTGTCGAAGGTCTCGTTGTCGGTCGGCAGTTCGACCAGTTCGACCCGTCCGGGGCCCCAGCCGCCTTCCGGCTGGACCCAATAGCTCGGGCGAAGATCGTAGCGGACCTCGAGGTCCTGATAGTCCTCGAACAGCCGGTCGCGCTGCAGCAGGCCGAAGCCCCGGACGGACGGATCCGGGAACGAGCTCTTCCGCAGCACGTCCGGATTGACGAGAGGACGCCACGTCCACTCCTCCGAGCCGCCGCCGTGGATCAGCAGGCCGTCGGAATCATGCACCTCCGGACGGAAGCCGCGATACTGGCGGCGGTCGTTCTCGCCATAGAAGAACATCGAGGTGAGCGGCGCCACGCCCAGCTTCGGGATGTCGCGGCGCGGGAACAGCGTCGAGCCCACCGCGACCGTGGTCTCCTCCCCGGGCGTGATCACCATCCGATACGAGCCGGCGAGCGAAGGTCCGTCGAGCAGGGCGTGGATCACGATGGAGGTCGCTCCCGGAAGCGGCTCCTCGACCCAGAACTCGCGGAACATCGGAAACTCCTCCGGCTCCGCCTCGCCGGTGCCCACCGCGATCCCGCGCGCGGAGAGGCCATAGTGCTGGCCTGCGCCCAGGAACCGGAAGTAGCTCGCGCCCAGGAAGACCGCGAGCTCGTCCATCACGGTCGGCTTGTTCAGCGGAAACAGCAGCCGAAGCCCCGCGAAGCCGAAATCGATCGGCAGCCGGTCCTTCAGCTTGGTCTCGCCGAAATCGAACAGCGAAGCGTCGTAGGGGATCGGGGTCGCGACGCCTTCCCGCACGAGGTTCACCACGACCGGCGCTTTGTAGAGGAAGCCGAGGTGGAACAGCTCCATGCGGAAGTCGCTGCGGCCCTTCCCGAAGAAGGCCTTGTCCCTGCGGAACCGGATGGCGCGGTAGGCGTCGAACGAGAGGTCGTCGAGCGCCTTCGGCAGCTCTGCGCGCGGCGGCTGGTAAGGATGCGCAGCGAGCTGGCGCGCCCGCTCGATAACGATCCCGTGGTCGAAATCGAACCTGTTCGTCTCCGCGCGGACTACCGAAGGGACGAGCAACGCCGCTCCGCCCGCGCCAAGCAACGCGACCGCCTCTCGACGACTGTAGATCACCCTGAAATTCTCTCCGTTCACGTCTCGCGCCATTCTATGGCGGAAGGACTAGGTTTCGAGGCGACGAGCTCGCCTGGCCCGCCGCCCGCCAATCCCCCAGCCAGTCACGCCCCCAGCTGCCGCAGGGCCGCCTCGATCTTGGCTAGGCGATCCTGGTAGCCGGCGCGCTTCTCGCGCTCGCCCTCGACGACATCCTCCGGCGCGCGCGCGACGAAGCTCTCGTTGGAGAGCTTGCCGTCGATCCGCTTGATCTCACCGAGGGTCTTCTCGCGCTCCTTGGCGAGCCGGGCCCGCTCGGCGCCGATGTCGACGACGCCGCTCAGCGGCACGGCCACGATCGTGCCGCGCACCAGGAGCTGGATCGCCTCGCCGGGCGCCGTTTCCGCGAACGAGACGCCCGACACGCGGGCGATGCGCGCGAGAGTGGGCGCGGCGCGCTCGGCGCGGGCCTGAAGCGCCCCGTCCGCCCCGACAAGCACCAGCGGCAGCGTCGCCGCCGGCGGGACGCCCATCTCGGCGCGGGCGGAGCGCAGTTCCGTCACGAGCTCCACCAGCCAGCCGATCTCAGCCTCGCTCTCGGGATCGCCAAGGCCCTCCAGCGAGGGCCATTCGGAAAGAACCAGAAGGCCGTCCCGTCCGCCCTCGCCTGCGCGCGCGGCCCAGAGTTCTTCGGTCACGAAGGGCATGAACGGATGCAGCAGCTTCGCCGACTGGTCGAGGATGAACGCCAGCGTCGCGCGGGTCTCGGCGGCCTCCTCCTCGCTCCCGCCCTGCCCCTGCAGCACCGGCTTGGCGAGCTCGACATACCAGTCGCAGACGACGTTCCAGACGAAACGGTAGACGAAGGCCGCCGCGTCGTTGAACCGGTAGGCCTCGATCGCGGCCGTGGTGTCGGCCGCCGCCCGCGCGGCTTCGCCGAGGATCCACCGGTTGAGGGTCGTCTTGACGGCTTTCGGGTCGAAGCCGTCGACCGGCGCAGAGCCGTTCATCTCGGCGAAGCGCGAGGCGTTCCAGAGCTTGGTCGCGAAGTTCCGGTAGCCCTCGACGCGTGACTTCGCGAGCTTGATGTCGCGCCCCTGCGCGGCCATCGCCGCGAGGGTGAAGCGCAGCGCGTCCGCGCCATAGGCGTCCACCAGCTCGATCGGGTCGATGACGTTGCCCTTGGACTTCGACATCTTCGCCCCCTTCTCGTCGCGGACGAGGGCATGGATGTAGACGTCGCGGAACGGGACCTCCTTCATCACGTAAAGGCCCATCATCATCATCCGGGCGACCCAGAAGAAGATGATGTCGAAGCCGGTGACGAGCGCCGCATTCGGATAGTAGCTCTTCAGCTCGGGGGTCTGATCCGGCCAGCCGAGCGTGGAGAACGGCCAGAGGGCGGACGAGAACCAGGTGTCGAGGACATCCTCGTCCCGCATGAGCGCGGTCGGCGCGCCGTAATGCGCCTCGGCCGCGGCCAGCGCCTCGGCCTCGGTCTCCTCCACGAAGATCGCGCCGTCCGGCCCGAACCAGGCCGGAATCTGATGGCCCCACCACAGCTGGCGCGACACGCACCACGGCTGGATGTTCTCCATCCACTCGAAATAGGTCTTGGACCAGTTCTCCGGAACGAAGCGCGTCCGTCCGTCCCGCACGGCGGCCATCGCCTCGACCGCGAGCTTCTGTGCGTCGACGTACCACTGGTCGGTGAGATAGGGCTCGATCACGACGCCCGAACGGTCGCCATGCGGCACCTGATGGACATGCGGCTCGGTCTCGACCAGCAGGCCGAGCTCCTCCAGCAGCGCCAGCACGCGCTTGCGGCCCTCGGCGCGGTCGAGACCATCCAGCGACATGAGAAGATCCATGTCGACGAAGTCGGGCAGACCGTCGAGGAAGCCCTCGTTCTCGAGCAGGCAGAGCCGACCGTCCGGCGTCAGCACGTTGATCAGCGGCAGCCCGTGGCGCTTGCCGACCTCGAAGTCGTTGAAGTCGTGGGCCGGCGTGATCTTGACCGCGCCGGTCCCCTTCTCGGGGTCGGAATACTCGTCGGCGACGATCGGGATCTTCCGCCCGACGAGCGGCAGGACGACGTTCTTGCCGACAAGATGCCGGTAGCGCTCATCCTCCGGATGAACGGCGACCGCGGCGTCGCCGAGCATCGTCTCCGGCCGCGTCGTCGCGACGACGATCGACTCGTCCGAGTCCTCGACCGGATAGCGCAGGTGCCAGAGGTGGCCCTTCACCTCGATCGACTGGACCTCGATGTCCGAGATCGCGGTGAGCAGCTTCGGATCCCAGTTCACGAGCCGCTTGTCGCGGTAGATCAGCCCGTCCTTGTGCAGGCGGACGAACAGCTTGACGACGGCGCGCGAGAGGCCCTCGTCCATGGTGAAGCGCTCGCGGGACCAGTCGCAGGAGGCGCCGAGGCGCTTGAGCTGCTTGAGGATCGTTCCGCCTGACTCGGCCTTCCACTCCCAGATCCGCTCGACGAACTTCTCGCGTCCGAGGTCACGCCGGCCCGGCTCGCCGCGCGCGCTGAGCTGGCGCTCGACGACCATTTGGGTGGCGATGCCGGCGTGGTCCATGCCCGGCTGCCACAGCACGTCCTTGCCCCGCATGCGTTCGAAGCGCACGAGGATATCCTGCAGCGTGTCGTTGAGCGCGTGCCCCATATGGAGGGAGCCGGTGACGTTCGGCGGCGGGATGACGATGCAGTAGGGCTCCGCGCCCGGCTTCGCCCCGGCTCCGGCCTTGAATGCGCCGGCCTCGTCCCAGCGCGCGGCGATGCGCGGCTCGATCTCGGCCGGGGAATAGGTCTTCTCGAGCATTGGGAAACGCGCCTTGAGACGTACGGGACTGAGGGCGCGTTGAAGCCCAGCCCCGTGGGGGGTGTCAATGTCGAGCAGGCGGTCGGCCGGGACGACGTCCGGCCGCGGAGCCTGTCTGCGCTAGCGACCGCCGCGAGCGACCCGCTCGATCTCGTTGCGCACCAGACGTTCGACGAGCGGCGGCAGATTGTCGTCGAGCCACGCGCGCAGCATCGGCCGGAGCATCTCCTTGACGATGTCGTCCAGCGTGCGGGCGTTGTTCGAAAGGATCGTGTTCGCGAGCGACCCGAACGCGTTGCTGACCGCGTCGTCGGCCGCCTCCGACAGCAGCCGCTCCGTCGACTCGGGCGGCCGGGAGGCGGGCGGCCTGTCTGCGGCCTTCGGCGCGGCGGACGCGGTCGGGGGCGTGGGCTCCTCAGCCATGTCCTCGGTGAGCTCGAAGACGTCGAGATCTTCCGCCGTGATGACCGACGCGGGCCGTGGCTCCGGCCGCTTCGGAGCGGCAAGCTCGGGCTTCGCCGGCGCGTCGAACGACGCGAACATCGCGTCGATGTCGTCCTGACCGAGCGGCTCTTCGGCTTCCGCCTCGGGCTCCGGATCCGGCTCGGGCTGCCGAGCGGGCTCGGCCTTCGCGGCGGCCTTGGCCGCCGCTTTCGGCGGCGTCAGGGCCTGGGTCGGCTCGTCATCCGAGATGATGCGGCGGATTGAGGCCAGAATTTCCTCCATCGTCGGCTCTTGAGCCTTCGCGGGCGTGCTCATGGTCTCTCCGTCATCTTCAGAGCCGCCCCGGGAGAGCCGCCCGCCTGCGCGCGCAGCTCACGAATCACCCGGAGACGCCGACCCTTCGTTAACGGCGAGTATTGCACCAGCCGGGCGCTCCACAAGCGCGCCGGCGTGGTCGCCCACAGCTCCTCAGCGGCCGTCCGGCGTGCGGAGCCCGGTCCACTTGTCGCGAACCTGATCGTAATGGACGTTGGCGTCGTAGCGCGGGACCCCGAGGCCGAGGCGGGCCGCCGTCAGCCAACCCACCGCGGACATCACCGCGTATGCGGCCACCACGCGGTCGCGCTGCGCCTGGATCAGGGTGACGCGCGCGTTCAACAGATCCTGCTGGGCGTTGAGGACGTCGAGCGTGGTGCGCTGGCCGACCTTGGCTTCCTCGCGCACGCCGTTCAACGCCGTCTGAGAGGCCTGGATCTGGGCCTTGGCCGAAGCGATCTGCGCCGTCGCGGCCTGAAGCTGCCCCCACGCGGAGACCGTCGCCTGGCGGACCTGGTCGCGTGCGATGTCGGCCTCGAGCCGACGCTGACCGGCGACTTCCTTGGCCTGCCGGACCTGCGAGGAGACGGAGCCAGCCTGATAGATCGGGATGGTCATGCGGCCGACGATCGAGCCGGCGGTCACGCGCGAGACCTGCGAGCTGTCGTCGTAGCGGCGCTGGAACGCCGCCTCGAGCCCGATGGTCGGGTAGAGCTGGCCCTCGACCACGCGGATCTGCAGGTTCGCGGCGTCGACGCCATGGAACGCGGCGAGGATCGCAGGGTGCTGCGCCTGGCTGAGATTGATGGCGTCCGTCAGGTTCTTGGGGAGCAGCCTGTCGATCGAGCGCGCCGGCTTCGGCCTTCCGATGTCGTCGCCCACCACCTGCCGATAGGTCGCACGGCTGGTGTTGAGCTGCGCTTCCGCCTGGCTGACCGCCGTATGCGCGCCCTCGACCGCCGCCTCGGCCTGGGCCGTGTCGGTCCGTGTCACCTCGCCGACCTGGAAACGCTCGCGGGCCGCGCGAAGCTCCTCCTTCAGGACGTCGACATTGTTCCGGCGGACGTCGAGGATCGCGTAGTCGCGGAGAACGTCCATATAGGCCTGCGCCGCGTCGAACAGGACGTTCTGTTCGGTGTTGCGGAGTTCTTCGCGCGCGCCGAGCACGTTCGATTCAGCAGTGCGGACCTGGTTCTGCGTGCGGAAGCCGTTGAACAGGTTCTGATCGGCCGTGATGGCCACGCCGCGGGGCTGGCTGGTGTCGGTCGTCTTGCTCTTCGGCACGGTGATGCCGAGCAACTGGGAAGACGGCGTGACCTGCTGGGTCCGCTGGACGCCGTAATCGACAGACGCCGCGATCGTCGGCCGATAGCCGGACAGCGCCTGAGGCACCTGTTCGTCGGTCGCGCGGACGGCGGCGCGCTGAGCGTTCAGCGTCGGGCTCGCGCCATAGGCGCGGGCGAGCGCCTGTTCGAGAGATTGCGCACGCGCCGCCTGACCCGCCGGAACGGCGGACAGGAGCCCAAGCGCCACACTGGCGCACAAGGCGCCCGCGCGACGACGAAACGAAACGTTCGTCGACATTCTACACACCGAATTTCGAGCGCCGCGGGCGATGGATACTCCGTCGCTGCGCGGCATGAACGCGACCCCGCGGGCAGCGTAGCGGGCGGCTCCACGGGAGGAAACCGGCGGAGGCTCGGTTAACGGAAAGACCGTGCCGGGTGGCGCAAAGCGGCCACAGCCGGACATTCAGAAGGCGAAGGTCTCGACAGGCTGGAAGCCCGGAAGATCAGGGCCGTAGGCGTCGAAGAACTGCGCTGCCGCGAGCTTGCCGTGATGTGGACGGAACGTCGTCGCCTTCGTCGCGGGCCCGGGGCCCGCAGGCGCGACGATCCGACCTGAAGGCGACAGCTGCTCGGCGAGCGCCTCGAGGCCGACCGCCACGGCGCCGTCGCAGAAGATCAGATCGAACGGCGCGCTCTGGGGCGCGCCGGCGGTCAGATCGCCCTCCACGACCGTGACGTTCGGACGCCCGCTCAGACGCTCGCGGGCGCCCGCGGCGAGATCCGCATCGCACTCGAGCCCGACGACCCGCGCCGCCAGCTCCGCGAAGATCGCGACGCTGTAGCCGAGGCCGCAGCCGACCACGAGCACGGATTCGTGTTCTTCCGGAGCGGCGAGCTGCACGAGCCGCGCAAGCGTCATCGGCTCCAGCATCGCGCGTCCGGGCGCGCCGAGCGGCGCGCGGATGTCCAGGTAGGCGAGGTCCTCGCGGCCCGCGGGGACGAATCTCTCGCGCGGAACGGTCAGGAACGCCGCGAGAACCCGGTGATCGGTGACATCGGCGACCCGGATCTGGCCGTCGACCATGCCGTGCCTGAGACGCTCGAAATCCGTCATGGGCCTCGCTCCCGCGCGGCGCCCGCCGGCCGCGCTGCCGCGCTTCTTCTGCGACAGCCGCGGCGTCGTGGCAAGCAGCGCCGGCGGCGCCGTATTGCGGCCGGGGAGAGCGCAGGTTATGGAGAGCCGCCCATTCCGCGGAAGCAACGCCGAGGAACCTCAAAGCTCCCGGCCCGCGCGCGAGGCCACGTGGCGGAATGGTTACGCAGAGGACTGCAAATCCTTGTATCCCGGTTCGATTCCGGGCGTGGCCTCCAGCCTTACCGTCGTCCGCTGCTGCGCTCGCAAGCCGCGGCGTGACGCCGACCCAAAGCCGAATCTCTCCAGGAACCGGGACGCTCGCGGGCCCGAACCGACGCAGGCGCGGCCCTGAGGCTCCGGCGCTTGCGGAGGGGCCCGAGCAACACCAGATTCGGGAGGGTATTCAGCCCCCTATGGAGCCGACGCGCCATGCAGCCTGCGCCTCTCTATCCGACTGCCGCCGTTTCGCCGCGTGACCGCTGGGATCCGCTGGTCGAGCCTCGGCTTTATGACGGCGTGCTCAGCCGTCGGGTGCTGGCGTTCTGCGTCGACTTCTGCGTCGTGCTGACCCTTACGGTGGTCGCGAGCGTCGTGATCGGCGTGCTGGGAGTCTTCACCTTCGGGCTCGCATGGTTGCTCTACGGCATGGTCTTCCCAATCGTGGCCATCCTGTACTCCGGCGCGACTCTGGGCGGCGACCGCGCGGCGACCTTGGGAATGCGCCTCACCGGCCTCACCTGCCGGCTTTCGGACGGCGCTCGGCCCGGCTTCGTGATCGCCGCCGCGCATGTGGTTTTCCTTTATCTCTCCGTCTCGATCCTCACGCCGCTCGTGCTCGCCGTCGGCCTCTTCACGCGTCGCAAGCAGTTGCTGCACGACCTCGTGCTGGGAACGCTGTTCGTCGACCGGGGCGCGTTGGACCGGCTCGCCTGAGCCGGTCTTGTCGACCGCAGCCTCGCTGATATCCTGATGGCTGGACTTGGGCTGCGGGTCGTGACCGCGGTGAGTCCCGGGTACGCGCCTTGACCGCTCACGCTCGCGATACGCCGCAGTTCTACCTGACAGCGCCCTCGCCCTGCCCTTACCTGAAGGGCCAGTTCGAGCGGAAAGTCTTCACGCACCTGGTCGGCGACAAGGCCGCCGGGCTGAACGACCTGCTCACCCATGGCGGTTTCCGCCGCAGCCAGACGATCGCCTACCGTCCCGCCTGCGAGAACTGCCGCGCCTGCGTGTCGGTCCGGGTGCGCGTCGACGACTTCGTCTGGACCAAGGCCTTCCGCCGGAACCGCGCCTTGAACCGCGATCTGGTGGGCCGGGAGATCGGCCTGCAGCCGACCTCCGAACAGTATTCCCTGTTCCGCGCCTATCTCGACCGCCGCCACGCGGACGGCGGTATGGTCGACATGACGGTGCTCGACTACGCCACCATGATCGAGGACAGCCATGTCCGGACCGGGCTCGTCGAGTATCGCCGGCGCGGGCCCGACACTGCGATCAACGGGCGCGGCGCGGGGCCGCTGCTGGCGGTCGCGCTCGTCGACCGGCTGTCGGACGGCCTCTCGCTGGTCTACTCGTTCTACGACCCCGAGGCGCAGGACCGCGGCCTCGGCACCCATGTGATCCTCGACCACGTGGCGCGCGCCAAGAGCCTGGGGCTGCCCTACCTGTATCTCGGCTATTGGGTCGATGGCTCCCCGAAGATGGACTACAAGCGCCGTTTCCGGCCGCAGGAGTATCTCGGCGCCACCGGCTGGGGGCTTCGCGAAGGCGAGTAGACGTCAGGCGCGCGAACGAGCGTCGGGAACGGTCGCGGCCAGCAGCCGGCGCTGCAGCTTGCCGTTCGCCGAGCGCGGCAACGCCGACACGAAGTGGAACGCCTTCGGGCGCTTGTAGGCGGCGAGGCGCTCCGACGCCTGTCTGGCGAGGCCCGCCTCGTCGGCCTCGACGCCGTCTCGCAGCACCACGAAGGCGGCGATGATCGAGAGATCTTCCCGCGGCCGCCATTCCGTCACGCCGATGTCGGCGACCGAGGGATGGTCGGCCAGCGCCGCCTCCACTTCCGCCGGCGACACCCGGTAGCCGAGCGCGTTCATCACGTCGTCGGCGCGGCCGTGGTGCCAGACGTACCCCTCGTCGTCCACGGAGACGAGGTCGCCGCTGACGAACCACTCCCCCCGAAGGGCTGCGGCGTCCTCTTCGGGCCGCCGCCAGTAGCCGAGCATCAGGCCGGGGTCGGACCGATGCACCGCGAGCAGCCCCGCCTGCCCGGCCGGGAGCGGGTCGGTCCCGCCCTCCTGCGGCAAGACCGCGATGCGGCGTCCGGGCTGCGGCTTTCCTGCGGAACCGGCGCGCGGCGGCGTCGCCGGGCCGGACGAGATGAAGGTCGAGATCTCGCTCATGCCGAACGATTCGTAGAGCTCCCTCCCCGTCCTCTGGCGCCACTCGGCGAGCAGCGGCGGGGCGAGCGCTTCGCCTGCCGCGACCCCATGGCGGAGGGTGGGAAGCGAAAGACCGTCGGTCCAGCCACGCTTCATGATCTGCCGGTAGACCCCGGGGGTGGCGGCGAAGATGGTGGCGCCAAGTTCGGCGATCAGCCGCGGCCAGGCGGCGGGGTCGCTCACGCCGCGCGCAAGAGCCGCGGTCGCGCCGCACGACCATGGGTCCAGCACGCCGACCCCGAGCGTGTAGGTCCAGTTGAACGCGCCGGCGTGCAGCATCACGTCGCCGGGGCGCAGGCCCAGCCAATGCTGGTGCATCGGCCGGCGGCCGAGCGCCACCCGGTGTGCGTGGAGCACGCCCTTCGGCCGTCCCGTGGTGCCCGACGTGTAGACCAGATAGGCCGGCTCTTCGGCCGCCGTGTCGGCGAAGTCGCTCAGCGGCTCCGCGCGCTTCAGGCGTGCGAGATCATCCGGCCGGAGCACGAGCGCGTCGCCGAAGCCGCCCTCGCCCGCGGCTTCGCGCCCAAGCGCCACCGCCGCAGCCTCCGCGTCCGCAGCGACGAAGCGCACGTCCTCCGTCGTCAGCATCATCGAGGTCGGCACGGCGACATGGCCCGCCGCGATCACTGCGAAGAACAGCAGGACCGTGTCGAGCTCGTTCCCCATCCGGATCACGATCCGGGAGCGCGGCGGCAGATTCAGCTGCGCCAGACCGCCTGCGAGGCGCATGACCGCCTCCAGAACCTCCGCGAAGCTCATCCGCAGCGCGCCGCCGCCCTCGCCATCGGCGATGATCAACGCTGTCCGCCCCGCCCGATGCAGGGCGTTCTCGGCCAGGCAGTGGCGCGCGAGATTGAAGGCGTCGTCCGGCCCGGACGACTGAACAGGCGCTTCGGTGACGATGGCGGACATGGCGGCTCTCTTCCGGCGAGGCGCCATATACCGGCGCCCCGCGTTCGGCGCGCTCATGCTTTCGGCTCAGTCGCCCTGTCGGCGGCGCGCCTCGGCCGAGCCGCGCGGAACAGGATCGCCCCCGCCGATGTTGCGCCGGCGACTATGCCCGGCGCGCGACCTCCCGGTCAGAGATCATCCACGGCGAACGGGGCTGAAGCTACGATGACACGCAGAGACGCTGAGAACAGCGTGACCGAGGAAGCCCGGCGGGAGGACCTCGGCCCGGTCCTGGACCAGAACATCCGCAGGCTCGAACAGCACCGTCAGGCCGAGGAAACCAAGGCGCCGCTCGAGGAGCGGCTCGCCGCGCGCATCACGGCGGCGACCGGCAGCATGGGGTTCGTCTATGCGCACCTCGCCGTCGTGGCCTGCTGGGTGGCGGTGAACCTGGGGCTGGTTCCCGCCGTCAGGCCGTTCGACCCGACATTCGTGATCCTGGCGACCGCCGCCTCGGTCGAAGCCATCTTCCTCTCGACCTTTGTTCTGATCAGCCAGAACCGCGACGCCGCCATCGCCGAGCGGCGCGCGCAGCTCGACCTGCACGTGAACCTTCTTTCGGAGCGAGAGATCACGACGCTGGTGAAGATGGTGAAGGAGATCGCCGCGAAGCTGGACATCCCGCTCGAGAAGGAGCCGGAAGTCGATGACGCGCAGCGCAAGATCACGCCTGAGAAGGTCCTGGACCGGCTCGGGGAGCGCTGATCCCGGAAGGGCGGCGCCGCTGGGCGGCGCCGCGTGACGCCGGCTCAGTTAGCCTTCGTCTTCTTGCCGGCCTTGTCTCCGGCCCCATTGGCCGCCTGGGCCCCGTCGGCGAAGGAGAGCCTGAGGTCCTTACCGACGATGACCTTGTCGCCGTCATTGGCCGACAGGCCGTAGCTCATCCCGGTGACCCTGACCTCGCAGCCTTCGGGGCACGCGAGATTCGCGGACTTCCCGGCTTCGATCTTGGTCTTGGGCTCGTCGTTGCCGAGATCGACGGTGATCTCCTGCGCCTGGTCGCTCTGGTTCGTCACAGTGAGGGCCAACGCAGGACCGGCGGCCAAGGCCAGTCCCCCTGCCGCGAGCAACATCGCGCCTGCGCTCTTCAGCACGCTCATCTACCCGTCTCCTTCCGTTGGCGTTGCGTTTGCAACAGTTGTCGTCCGCCGACGAATACCGCCGCGGCGAGCCTTTATGTTCGGCCTCCATGACTTCGTTCCTCAAGAACGGGACATCAATACGCCTACAGACATGTTATCCAGATCACGACTTTACTTACGCCTTCGTGATTTTCTAAGATTCCCATAAGCGGTATCCGGGCGGGGTCGGGATCGGCGAAGCCCGCCGGTGGCGTTTCCGGGCGCCTCGGCTATGCTCCGCGCCCCGCCCAGAGCCCCGCCGATGCCGCGTTTCGCAGCCAACCTCTCGCTGATGTTTACGGAGCGCCCGCTCCTCGATCGTTTCGCGGCGGCGGCCGACGCCGGCTTCGCCGCTGTCGAACTGCAGTTCCCTTATGAGCACCCGGCCGACGCGATCGCGAGTCGGCTCGCGGCCGCGGGTCTCGAGCTGACGCTTTTCAACCTCAGCCCCGGGGACTGGGCGGCCGGCGATCGCGGACTGGCGGCGCTGCCGCTCCGGCGTGACGAGTTCCGCGCCTCCGTCGCGACGGCGCTTGCCTACGCCGAGGCGACCGGAACGCGGAAGCTGCACGCCATGGCGGGGATTGCCTCACGCGCCGATCCGCAGGCGCAGGCGGCCTATCGGGACGCGCTGCGCTACGCCTGCGAACAGGCCGGGCCGCGCGGCGTGGAGATCATGATCGAGCCGATCAATGTCCGCGACATGCCCGGGTACTTTCTGGACGACTTCGCCGCTGCGGCGGAGATCATCCGGGGCCTGGCGCTCCCGAATCTGAAGCTGCAGTTCGACGTCTATCACCGCCAGATCCTCCACGGAGACGTGCTGAGAGGCCTCGAGGCGCTGCTGCCGATCATCGGGCACGTCCAGACGGCGTCCGTTCCTGGGCGCAACGAGCCGGGCGCCGGCGAACTCGACGACCTCAGGATATTCCGGGCGCTCGATGAGCTCGGCTATGGCGGCTGGGTCGGCTGCGAGTACAGGCCGCTGGGGCGCACGGAAGATGGGCTCGGCTGGCTTCAGAGAGTGGCATGAAGGCTCCGGAGCGGGCGGGCGCGCCCGGCGACTCGCGCTACAAGGCCGCCAACGCAACGCCGTCTGACGGAATCTGATGCGCTGGTCGCCTCAACAGGACGCCGCCCTCGCCGCCGCCGCCGAATGGCTGCGGCGACCGAAGTCCCAGGTCTTCCGGCTGTTCGGCTACGCCGGGACCGGCAAGACGACGCTCGCGCGCCATCTGGCCGAAGACGTCGACGGCGACGTCTGCTTCGGCGCCTATACGGGCAAGGCCGCTCTGGTGCTGCGCGGCAAGGGCTGCGAGGACGCGAGCACGATCCACGCAATGATCTATCGGCCCCGAGGAGGCGACGAGGAGGGCCCCTCCTTCGCGCTCAATCGCGACGGCCCCGCCGCCAAGGCCGACCTGATCGTGATCGACGAATGCTCGATGGTGGACGAGGAGCTCGGCCGCGATCTGCTTTCCTTCGGCAAGAAGGTCCTGGTGCTGGGGGACCCGGCGCAGCTTCCTCCGGTGCGGGGGGGCGGCTTCTTCACCGAGGCCGAGCCTGACGCCATGCTGACCGAGGTGCACCGGCAGGCGGCGGACAACCCGATCATCCGCATGTCCCTCGCGGTCCGGGAAGGTCGGGAGCTGGATGCGGGGGAGTTCGGCGAAAGCCGCGTCGTCTCGCGGCGCGAGATCACCACGGAGGAGGTGACGGGCGCCGATCAGGTGCTGGTCGGCACCAACCGCACGCGCCGCCTCTACAATGGCCGGCTGCGGGAGCTGAAAGGGTTGCTGGATCCGATGCCGGCCGTCGGGGACAAGCTGGTCTGCCTGCGGAACGACAAGACAAAGGGGTTGCTGAACGGCGGGACGTGGGTCGTTCAGCGGCTGAAGAGCGCCGACGCCACGCGCGTGAAGATGGACGTGCTTCCCGACGACGAGAGCGCCCGCCGCTCCGTCTCCATCACGGTGCTCAAGGCGTTCTTCACGGGCGAGGCCGAAGCGATCCCGTTCGCGCAGCGCAAGCGATCGGACGAGTTCGACTACGGCTACGCCTTGACCGTCCACAAGGCGCAGGGTTCGCAGTGGGACGACGTGGTGCTGTTCGACGAGAGCTACGCGTTCCGGGAGCACCGCGCGCGCTGGCTCTACACGGGGCTCACCCGCGCGGCCAAGCGCGTCACGGTCGTTCGCTAGGGCGCGCTTCGGCTCAGGGGAAGCACTGGATGTCGGCTTCGGCCTGAGCGCGACGCAGGTTGGCGACCTTGTCGCGAAGATTCGGGCTGTTGCGGAACACCTCCGACGCCTGCCCGGCGATCTTGTCCATGCTCAGCACCGTCTGCGCCTCCTCATATTCGGAGTGAGGCAGCAAGGCCGCGATCTTGTCGATCGAGCACGAGCATTGCTCGAGGGCTTGCCGCGTCTGGCCGTTGGCGGCCATGCAGCCGAAGATGTAATCGGCCTTGTCGACCGTCGTGTAGTCGTCGCCGACGCCGGCGAAAGCCGCTCCTGCCGGGAGCAGAAGCGCCACGGCCGCGACCGCTATCCTCTTGATCACTGTTTTGCGCCCTCCGTGGTCTGGGTCGCCTTGGCCGATTGAAGCGTCAGCTCCTCCACGAGGAGCGGGCCGGTGCGGTCCGGCTTCGGGGTGACGCTTTTGAGGGCGTAAAGCCCGCCCGGCACTTCATCCGCGAAGGTAAGCTCATAAGTCCGATCGGCGAACCCCTTGAGCTGAGCGCGATGCTGGTCCTTCGCAAACGGCTCGAGCTTCACCGTCAAGGCGTCGATGGTGCGGCCGTCATACTCGATCTTGGTCGGTTCGATCGGCGGGTTGGCCTTGATCGCTTCCATGATCCGATTGCGCAGGTAGTAGGGGCTGCCGCCCGAGATCTTCTGCATCTCGCGCACGTCAGCCTCGAAAAGGGCGACGACGAGCGGATTGCCGCTCCGCGCCAGGTTCTCCAGAGCACGGCCGCGGGCGCCGGTGAACAGGTCGATCCTGATCGACTCCTCAGCGCCCTTCGGGCCCACTGTGAGCTTCACCTCATCCTCGAACGAGGGAGCGAGATCCTTGCCGTCGGCCTTCCTCACGTAGCGATAGGACAGCTCGGAACCGTTCTCGACCTTCTTCAGGAACGGCGCGTAGAACACGAGATCGACCGCCGTCGGCGCGGCGGACGCCGGCGCCGCCATGACGACGGACAAAGCAAGCCCAGCCGCGAAGCTGCAGCCGGTAACGAAACGACGCATGGGGCAAGCCTTCCTCGACGAGAGCGGGGGCTTCATCCGCGGCGGAAGCGCCGTCGCGGGCCGCGGCGGCCCCCTTCTTATGCGCGTATTATGCACCGCAGCGCCCGGTCGCGCCAATATGCCGCCAGGCCGCAGGGACTCACGTCGGCGCGAACATGAAGCCGCGGCCGCGCACCGTCACGATCAGGCGCCCGCCCTCCGGCATCGCCTCGCTCAGCTTGTGGCGCAGGTAGCCGATATAAACGTCGACGACGTTGAGGGACGCGCCGCCGTGGCCCGCCCAGAGAGCGGCGAAGATATCGGTGCGGCTGAGCGGCTCCCCCGCGTGCCGCATCAGCAGCGCCAGCAGGTCGACCTCGCGCTCCGTCAGCCGCGCCGAGCCATCCGGCGTGATGGCGGTGCGGGTCTCGAGATCGAGATCGAGCGGCGGCACGATCAGGTGGCGCTGGTCCGTCGCGTTGGTCTCGCGCCTCATCTCCTGGACGCGCACCCGCGCCAGCAGCTCCTCGAAATCGAACGGCTTCACGAGATAATCGTCGGCGCCCGCGAGCAATCCTTCGGTGCGGTCCGAAACGCTCGATTTCGCCGAGAGCATGATGATCGGGGCGGTCTGGCCGGCCGCGCGCAGCGCCTTGCACACGTCGATGCCCGACCGCCCCGGCAGCATGACGTCAAGGATGATCGCGCAGAGCGGCTTGCCGGTCGCGGCGGCGAGCGCCGCGTCCCCGTCTCCCACGAGTTCCACGTCGTAGCTCTCGGCGGCGAAGCCGCGGCGCAGCACCGATCCGATGTCGGCGTCGTCTTCCACGATCAGGATGGTCATGAAGCGGCTCCGATGACGAGTCGCGGCGCGTGCGCCGGCAGACGAATGGTGACGATGGTTCCGGAGGGCAGTCCGCCTCCTCCGGTGCTGCTGTCGATGGCGATCTCTCCGCCGTGGCGTTCGACCACCCAGCGCGCGAGAGCGAGGCCGATGCCGAAGCCCGACCCCTCCTTCTGATCAGCCCCCCGATAGAAGCGCTCGAAGATTCTGGGAAGGTCGGCTTCCGGGATTCCGGCGCCGTCGTCGGCCACAAGAATCTCCGCCGAGCCGTCGCGGGAGGCGTGCACGTCGAGGCGAACGGCGCCATCCGGCGGGGTGTGGCGGACCGCGTTCGCGATCAGGCCCTCGATCACCTGGCGAAGCCAATCGGCGTCCGCCTCCACGATCGGATCGACCGAGAAGGGGCCCGCATAAAGCTTGACGCGGGCGGCCTTCGCGCCGGCCTCCGCGCTGTCGGCGGCGGTCTGCACGATCTCGGCCAGCGACACCGGAGAGAAGTCGAGCTCGAGCTGCCCGCTCTCGGAACGCGCGACCCGAAGCAGGTCCTCCACCCGGCGGTGCAGCGCGCGGGCCCGCGCCCTGATCGTCGCCAGAGCGCCGCGCAGGCTGCCGGCGTCCGGCTGGCCGCGCAGCGAGATGTCGACCTCCCCGAGGATCACGGTGAGCGGCGTCCGGAGTTCGTGGCTGACATCCGTGAAGAACCGACGGCGGGCGCGGTCGATGTCCGAGAGGCGGGCGTTCGCCTCGCGCAGTTCGGCCGTCCGCGCGTTCACGACCTCCTGGAGCCGCAACTGCGCTTTCATCAGGCGCTCCTCCCGCCGCGAGAGCTGGAGCGCCATCCGGTTGAACCTCATCATCAGCAGGCTGAGCTCGTCATGGCCGCGCACCGGCAGACGCGTGGCCGTCTGCCCGCGAGCGATCGCGGCGGCGGCGCCGGCCACGCGGGACACCCGCGCCAGCAAGGGGCTGGCGATCGCCCGATAGAGGAGAAAGGCGATCAGCGCAGCCAGGGTCACGGCGGCGATCGATATCGGCGCAAGGCGCGCGCGCAGATCCGCCATAGCGTCGGTCGCGGCGCGTGCAGCCGCGCGCTCCTCCTCGATGGCCTGGCCCAAAGCCGGAGTGAAGCCGCTTGCGAACTCGTCGAGCGCGATCTTGACCCGCGCGGCGGCGTCCGACTGGCCGCCCCTGGCGTCCCTGATCGCCTGCAATGTCTGGCGGTCGAGAAAATCGAACCGAGCGCGCATGAACGCGAAGACGCGGCTGCGGGCGGCGACCAGCGTCGCGGCCTCCTCGTCAGCCTGTCGTTCGTACTCGCGCGCGACCTCGTCGTTCAGCCGCTCGAACGCCTCCTGGACGCGCTTGCGCGGCGGCGACAGTCGATCGGACTGCAACTCGCTTGTCTGCGTGGTCTGAAGGGCGGTCAGCGCATAGTCCGTCACCCGCCCGGACACCGCAGAGAGCAGTTCGAGCCGGCGCTGCGCGGAGGAAAGCTCGCTGACGTGGCCGCTCGCGACGCCGAGCGTCCAGGCGACGGCGAACGCGGCCGCGCCCGTCACGATGACCACGGTCGCGACCAGCACCGCGAGACGGAATCTCAGAGATTGGTACGCGCGTCGCCACATGCGGCGGACCTTAGGCAGCCGGAGCGGGCTTTGCCGCCCCGGCGATTTCGCGGACGCGCCGGGCCTTGCGGCCGACGGCGGCTTCACTTCTTGTTCAACGCCTTCTTCGCGTCATCGATCGCGTCGAGGCACTCGTCATACTCCTTCTCGCCCTGTTCCCGCTCGGCGACCCGCAGGGCCGTCTTGAGGGAGTCGGCGACGGCCGGCGGATGCGAGCCTGCGGCCTCGGCCCGGATCATCGCGATCCCGGCGTCGCAGTCAGACGCCTCGTCGGCCTGCGCCGTCGCCCCGGCGAACGCCAGACCGGCCGCCGCCAGCAAAAACACCTTCATCATGCGCGCCTCCCTCATTTGGCGATGATCCGGCCGGTCATGCCATGACCCTCGAGCCCGTCGATCCACCACTTGAACTCGCCCGGACGGATGACGACGAACTCCAGACGGATCGCGCCCGCGTCGTCCCACTCAAGATGGTGCGGCGACCCGGGGCCGTGGATCTCAAGATGATTGATGACGATCTGGTTGATCCAGATGTTGCGGAAGAACTCGGGCGAGAAGAACTTGTATTCCTTGCCGCCTTTCGAGACGATATCGAGCCTGTAGGACTTGCCCGCCTCCAGCTCGATATCCTTCTGGCTCACGGCGTAGTCGTTGCCCTGGTCGTCTCCGAAGACGAGGTCGGGCAGATTGGTGCGCCCTTTGGCGAGATCGACTGCGTGCGCAGGGGCGCCGGCGACGAGCGCGACGGCCATCCCCAGCAAGGCGACATAGCGTTTGAACATTCCTCGTCTCCCGTTGCGGCCCCTTCGGGCTCTTTTGACGCCGGCCGGAGCGCCCGAAGCGGGAGCGCCGCGCCGCGCGGACGGCCGCTCACCATCCAGACGCCGGCTTATCCTGGACTATCTCGGAGGATGGCAAGCCTTCAGGGTCCACGCCGGCGCTTGGACGAGGCGCGCCGCGCTCGCGCCCATGCGTCCCAGGCGCCGCGCGCGGCCCTTGAACATAGATTCCCCGCCTCCAGCCGGAGGGTTGAAGAAGACTATGTCCGCCGAGAGAGCGCGTCTATACTCGCGCACCCTTATTCTTTTATTATGATGTACCGCTTAGACCACGCTTAGTCGGCGTTCCGTGTGACCCGGACCTGCCCCGGTCGTTCGCACTTCCACCGTGAGATCTGCCACTCCGGATGATCTCCCGCCCACTCGGCGAGAACAGGCACGGCGCCCACCATGCACATGCGGGATTCGCTCGTCTGAGCGCCCATGAGGACCCGCTCCTCGCGACAGGATTCGGGCGACGCGGCGAGGCACACTAACAGGACGAGGTCCATGTCGGTCTCCTGGCGAAACTCCGGCTGAAGCCGGCGACAAGATAGAAGTGTACGCGCCCTATTGTGCGCCGCAATATTTTTTGGTGCACTGCGAGGAACCGGGCGAAGGGCCTCGGTGCGCAGGAGGTTTGGCGGCCGGGAGGCGACGAGCGGTCGCGCCTTATAAGAAGGCCTTGCCGTTTGAGCGTGGTCGCGACTAGTGTGCGCCCGCATGTCCTTATTCGAAGCTATCAGGCCAACCGGTTCGGTCTCCGCCGAACGCAGTCGCAACGATAGCCTGGGGCATCGAGTCGGTGGCGGCCATTGAGGCGCGCCGACTACACCATGGCTTAAAGCTGGGAGGATGCTTATGGCGAAGATTACCAAGACGCTCATCGGTGAGTCGCTGGTTGGCGACGGCAATGAGGTCGCTCACATCGACCTGATCATCGGCCCGCGCGGCTCGACGGCCGAGTCGGCGTTCGTCAACGCTCTGACGAACAACAAGGACGGCTTCACCTCGCTTCTCGCGGTCGTGACGCCGAACCTGCTCGCCAAGCCGAACACGATCCTGTTCAACAAGGTCACCATCAAGGACGCCCGTCAGGCCGTCCAGATGTTCGGCCCGGCTCAGTACGGCGTCGCGAAGGCTGTCGTCGACAGCGTCGCTGAAGGCGTGATCCCCGAGGACGAAGCCGACGACCTGTTCATCTCGGTCGGCGTGTTCATCCACTGGGAAGCTGCGGACGACGCCAAGATCCAGCAGTACAACTACGAGGCGACCAAGGAAGCCCTGAAGCGCGCCGTCACCGGCGAGCCGAAGGCCAAGGACGTCGTGGCGCAGGCCGCGACGGCGAAGCACCCCTTCGCCGCCAACGCATAGAGCGGAAACCACCCTGGACAGAACCCGCCTGCAGCAAAGCCTCCAGGCCTGCTCCAGCGGTTGGCCGCCCTGCTCTTTGGCAAATGAGACGGTCGGCGACGGCCCGAAGCGCAAGCTTCGGGCCGTTTCCGCGTTTCGACACTAGTTCGGAAAACTTCCGGATCCGCGCCCTCAGGCCGCGACCGTGGGACCCGCGCCCAGAACGGTTCCGCGCACGCGCTCGACCTCGCCGGCGGCGAGCCGCCCTTCCCGGCTGAGCTCCACCCTTACGTCGCGCACCACCCGCACGGGCGGGCCGCCGAGCACGACCACGCGATCCGCCAGGCGCACGGCCTCGTGGCTGTCATGGGTCACGAACAGCACCGTGGTCGGCCGCGCCTCGATCAGCTCCGCCAGAAGGTCCCTGAGGCGGCTGGCGTTCGCCTCGTCAAGCGAGACGAAGGGCTCGTCCATCAGCAGCAGCTCCGGCTCCAGCGCGAAGGCACGCGCAAGCGCGACCCGGCGCTGCATGCCGAGCGAGAGACGCTCCGGGTAGACCTCTTCGGCGTCGCCCAGCCCCATGTCGCGCAGCACCGACCGCGCCCGGTTCAGACTGTCGGCCCCGGGCGGCAGCGGCAGCAGCACGTTCTGCAGCACCGTCCGCCACGGCAGCAGCCGCGGGCTCTGGAAGACATAGGCGATCCGCGGGTCCGGGCCGCGCGAGAACGTGATCCGGCCCTCGAAGCCGCGATCGACGCCGGCGATCATGTTGAGCAGCGTCGTCTTGCCGAGGCCCGAGGGTCCGAGCAGCGCCACGAAGCTCTGGTCGGCCAGCTCCAGCCGGAAATCCCGGTAAAGCGCGCGCGCCGGCGCGCCGCGGGCGGCCGGAAACGTCTTCTCCTCGATCTCGATCGTGACGCCCGTCACCGCCGCCACCTGTTCACGGCCCGCTCCCAGGGCTGGATGATTCCGAGCTCGATCGCCTGGACGATCAGCCCAAACGCCAGCGCATAGGCGAGGATGGTCGCGACGTCGAACAGCTGGAAGGCCGTCTGCAGCTCGAAGCCGACGCCGTTAGGCCGGCCGAGCAGCTCGACGACGAGCACGATCTTCCACACGAGGGCGAGCCCCGACCGCGCCGCGGCCGCGAAATAGGGAGAAAGCTGCGGCAGTATGACGTGCCGGAGGGTCTTCCAGCGCCCGAAGCGATAGACGGCGGCCATCTCCGCCAGGTCGCGGCTCAGCGCCGCCGCTCCTTCCCTCAGCGTCACGGCCACGTTCGGGATCTTGTTTATGGAGACCGCGGCCACCGCGGCCGCTTCGATCAGGCCGAACCACACGTAACAGAGGATGATGATGACGAGCGCCGGCAGGTTCAGGAACAGAACCACCCAGGGGCCGAGCAGGCGGTCAGCCGTGCGCGACATGCCGAGCAGGATGCCGAGCGCGGATCCGAGGGTCATGGCGATGAAGAAGCTCGCCGCGACGCGCGCCATCGTGATCAGCAGATTGCTCTGCAAGGCGCCGGTCTTGGCGGCCGCGACCAACGCCTCGAGCACGAGGTCCGGCGTCGGCAGAAGCCTGAAATCCTGGCGCAGCAGCGCCACCGCCCACCAGACTGCCACGAACATGGCGAGCGACAGAGCCCACCATCCCAGTCGACCAGCCGCCGCCAACTGACCGCCTCAGACCTTAGGGGACCAGAACAGCGCGGGATCGAAATGCGGGTTCGGGCCGACGAACTCCGCGCCGCCAAGATCGGTCAGGAGCTCATAGAGCTTCTGCGAAGATTTCAGGTCGGCCTCGGTCCAGGGACCCGGGACGCCGGACCGGAAATAGTCCCTCAGCCTCGCGAACTCGGCGTCCGACGTCACCTGCATGCTGGGGCGAAGGCGCTCCCAGGCCGCATCGGAGGTTTTGAGGGTCGCATTGGCGGCGGCCACGGCGCGGAAGAAGCCTTCGACCTGCGCGCCGGCCTTGTCGAGCAGCGTTTCGCGCCAGACGAAGCCCACGAGCGGCGGCGGCGGCGTCAGGCCGAGCTGCTTCATGACGTCGCTCATGTCGACGAGGCGACGATATCCTCCGGCGTCGAGCCGGGCCGCATAGTTCCAATAGGTCAGGACGCCGTCGACGCGGCCAAGCCGCAGCTGCTCCGAGAGCAGCGGAGGCGCGCCGAACACCGGCTCCAGCATGGTCGCGATGTCGCCGTCGACCTTGTCGTGCGCATAGGCCCGCAGCAGCAGCCAGCTCTTGTCGAGCGGTCCGCCGGCGACGCCGAGCTTCTTGCCCTTGAGATCGGCGATCGAAGCGATCCCCGAATCGCCGCCGACCATGACGGCGCCAAGCGCCGATGAGTAGGGCGCGAAACGGAACGGCTCGCCGTCCAGCCGACGACGCATCGCCCAGGGCCAGTCGCTCACCGCGAGGTCGCAGTCACCCGCCTGCAGCGAGACCGTCAGGGCCTGGGTCGAAGCGAGCTCGGTGCGGGCCATCGTGACCCCCTCCCGCGCGTCGAAGCCCTCGCCATGGATCGTGTCCAGAAGCCAGTTCACGGTGCCGAACTTCAAGGTCACGATGCGCAGCGGCGCGGCGGCCGAGGCCGCTGCGGGACGCAGCGCCGTCATGGCGGCGGCGCCTGCGCAGGCCGCAAGAGCCGCCCGGCGCGAAAGACTGATCGGGCTCATCAGGAAGCCTTCGGCGCAGCGGTCTGGACAGAAAGCGCGGAGCACGAGGCCGCGAGCGCGCCGAGCAGTGGAATCGCTGTGATGCGATGCATCGGCTCCTCCCTGGGGGTCGTTCTTTTTATGGCGCTTCCGCAGCCCCTCGGCGCTCTGCACGCAACGCCATACAGGATAAATTGCTGCCATGAACAGGTGAATCAAGCAAACGTCAGTACTTATTATTCTCTTATGCATTGCATTTGGCGAGAGCCGGAATATGGAATCGCTGGGAAATGTTCCCTGGCCGGTCGAGCCGGATTGGATGCGGCGCTCTGCCTCATGACGACGTGCTCTCGACTTCGCCGGAACAGCGTCCAATAAGAACGGCACGGGCGGCGCGACCGCCCGCAGGAGGCGCTCATGATCGTCTTTTCCACCTGCTCCAGAGGCGATCTGGCGTGAGGGGCGTCGCGATCTGCCTCGTGGCGGCGCTGCTCGCGACCGGCGCACCCGCGCTCGCCCAGACTGCGCCCGCCGCGCCCGCCCCCGCTCCGACGCCCAAGAACGCGGCCGCGCCGATGGAGCTGACCTTCGGCGTGTTGCGTCAGTTTCCCGAAAATCCGCCGTGGTGGAACAACATCGTGACGTTGCCGCCGCAGGATGACGGCATCGCGGGCGCGAGCCTCGGCATCGTGGACAACAACACCACCGGCCGGTTCCTCAAGCAGGACTACAAGATCGTCGCCCAGGAGCTGGTGCCGAACGACGCGGACCCAATGCCGGCCTTCAACCGCATCCTGGAAAGCGGGGCGAAGTTCATCCTGCTCGCAGTGCCGGCCGATGCGCTCTTGAAGATGGCCGACGCCGCGAAGGGCAAGGACGTCATCCTGTTCAACGTCGGCGCGACCGACGACCGGCTGCGCGGGGCCGACTGCCGGGCCGACGTGCTCCACACCGCCCCCAGCCGGGCGATGCTGACGGACGCCGTCGCGCAGTACCTCGTCACCAAGCGGTGGTCCAAATGGCTGCTGCTGGTCGGCCGCCGTCCGGACGACAAGCTCTACGCCGAGGCGGTGAAACGGTCGGCCAAGAAGTTCGGCGCCAAGATCGTCGACGAGCGGACGTGGGATTTCGGGCCTGACGCCCGCGAGACCGGCAACGACATCATTCCCGTCTTCACGCAGGGCGCGAGCTACGACGTCATCGTCATCGCGGACGAGCTCGGCGAATTCGGGCCGCTGATCGCCTATCGCAGCTGGGACCCCCGCCCGACGGTCGGCACCGCCGGGCTGAGAGCCACGACCTGGAACGTCACCGTGACCGGGTGGGGCGCGGAGCAGATCCAGAACCGCTTCTTCCGGCAGTCGAAGCGCGGCATGCGCCCGCTGGACTTCCAGATGTGGCTGGCGATGCGGACGATCGGCGAGGCCGCCACGCGCACCCGATCCAACGATCCCGCCAAGCTGCGCGAGTTCATCTTCGGCAGGGATTTCGAGCTCGCGGGGTTCAAGGGCGGGTCTTTCACCTACCGGCCCTGGGACAACCAGCTCCGTCAGCCGATCGTTCTGACGACGGACGAAGCGCTGGTCACCGCATCGCCGCAGCCGGGCTTCCTGCACCAGACCAACCCGCTCGACACGATCGGCTTCGACAAGCCGGAGAGCCAGTGTCGTTTCAACGCTCAGTGACCACGGCTGACGACTCTCAGCCGCCCTCGTCTCACGCTGGAGATCGCCGATGAACTCTCGTCTGTCCGGCCGGGCGTCGCTTGCGCTCGTGAGGACCATGACGGCCGGGGTCGCGCTCGCCGCCCTCGCCGCGTTTCCCGCGCCGGCCTGGGCCGGCAAGGTGTTCGTGACCAACGAACGCGATCACACCATGACCGTGCTCGACAGCGACTCGCTGAACATCATCGAGACGATCAAGACGGGCCGCCGTCCGCGTGGCGTCACCGCCAGTCCCGACGGAAAGCTCATCTATGTCTGCGCGTCCGATGACGACCGGGTCGAGGTCTATGACGCCAACGACTACCGCCTGGTGAAGACGCTGCCGTCCGGGCCCGACCCGGAGCTGTTCGTCCTGCATCCCTCGGGGAACCCGCTCTACATCGCCAACGAGGATGACGCGCTCGTCACCATCGTGAACACCGAGACCGGCCAGGTCGAGGGTGAGATTCCGGTCGGCGTCGAGCCTGAAGGCATGGGGATCTCCCCGGACGGGAAGCTCCTGGTCAACACCTCCGAGACCACGAGCATGGCGCATTTCATCGACACGCAGACCAAGCAGATCGTGGAGAACGTGCTGGTCGACAGCCGGCCGCGCGTCGCCACGTTCACGCCCGACGGCAAGCACACCTGGGTTTCGGCCGAGGTGGGCGGCACCGTTTCGGTGATCGACAACGCCACGCATCAGGTGGTGAAGAAGCTCACCTTCTCGATCCCCGGGGTGAACGAGGAGGCGATCCAGCCGGTCGGCATTCGCATCACCGACGACGGAAAGACCGCCTTCGTTGCGCTGGGCCCGGCCAACCGGGTGGCGGTCGTAGACGTCCCCACCTATGAGACGAAGGCCTATCTGCTCGTCGGCCAGCGGGTCTGGCAGATGGCGTTCTCGCCGGACAAGAAGACCCTTTACACCACCAACGGCAACTCCAACGACGTGTCCGTGATCGATGTCGACAGCCTCAAGGTGAAGAAGTCGGTCGCGGTGGGTCGGTCGCCATGGGGCGTGGTGGCCATCCCGTGACAATCCACGCGCTGGCGCGGCCCGGACGGCGGCCTAGATGAGCCCAGTGATGACGATCGCACCGCAGAGCCGCGCGCCCGTCGCGCCTTCCGAACCGGCTCTCAGCGTGACCGGCGTCACCCATACGTTCGGCGCGCGCAAGGCCCTGGATGACGTTACGCTGGAAGCGCCCCGCGGCGCCTTCACGGCTCTTGTCGGCCAGAACGGCGCCGGCAAGACCACGCTGTTCTCCCTGATCACGCGGCTTTACGACAACCGTTCCGGGACCATCCGGGTTCTCGGCCACGACGTCAGGCGGGATCCGGCCGCGGCGCTCTCGCAGCTCGGGGTGGTGTTTCAGTCCCGCACGCTCGATCTCGAGCTGACCGTTCTTCAGAACCTCCTCTACCACGCTGCGCTTCACGGCATCGGACGCCGTGAGGCCAAGGAGCGCGCCTACGTCGCGCTGCGACGCGTGAGCCTCGAGGGGCGGGCGAAGGATCGCGTCCGGGCGCTCTCCGGCGGCCAGATGCGGCGGGTGGAGATCGCGCGGGCGCTGCTCCACCAGCCGAGCCTTCTTCTCCTCGATGAGCCCACGACCGGACTCGACATCGGCTCCCGCCGCACCCTCATCGAAGAGGTCCGGCGGCTGATCGATGAGGACGGGATCGGCGTGCTCTGGGCCACCCACCTGGTCGACGAGATAGAGGTGGCGGATCGGGTGGTCGTGCTCCACAAGGGCAGGGTGATGGCCGACGGCACTGTCGACGAACTGAGAGCCAGGGCGGGCGCCGAGGATGTCGGCGCGGCCTTCCTCGCGGTGGTGGGCGCGGACGACGCAGAGGGCGTGGTTCTGGCCCGGAGGGCTTCGGCGTGACGATCGCCACGACGGCTCCCGGGGTGGAGCGGCGCATCACTGCGGGCGGCTATCTGGTCTGCCTCGGCGGCATCGTCTGGCGCGAGAGCCTGCGCTTTCTGCACCAGCGCGGGCGGTTCCTCTCCGCGCTCGTGAGGCCGCTCGTCTGGCTCTTCATCTTCGCCGCCGGCTTCCGGGCCACGCTCGGCGTCTCGATCATCCCGCCCTACGAGACCTATGTCCTCTACGAGGTTTACATCGCGCCCGGGCTGATCGCGATGATCCAGCTGTTCAACGGGCTGCAATCGTCGCTGTCGATGGTCTACGACCGCGAGGTGGGGGCGATGCGCATCCTGCTGGTCAGCCCCTACCCTCGCTGGTTCCTGCTGGTCTCCAAGCTGGTCGCCGGCATCGCGGTGTCCCTGCTGCAGGTCTACGCGTTCCTGCTGGTCGCTTATTTCTGGGACGTCCAGCCGGACGATCCCATCGGCTACCTCACGGTGCTGCCCGCTCTGATCCTGACCGGCTTCATGCTGGGCGCGATGGGCCTTGCGATGTCGTCGGTGTTCAAACAGCTCGAGAATTTCGCGAGCGTGATGAACTTCGTCATCTTCCCGATGTTCTTCGCCTCGTCGGCGCTCTACCCGTTGTGGCGGGTCCAGCAGGCCAGCATCCCGCTCTACGAGATCTGCCGCTATAACCCGTTCACTTCGGCGGTCGAGCTGATCCGGTTCGCGCTCTACCGCCAGATCGACTGGACGTCCCTTGCCGTCGTCGCCGGCTGCTCCGTCGTGTTCCTGGCGGCGGCGATCTTCGCCTATGATCCATCCACCGGCCTGACCTCCCGGCGGGGCGGCCCGGACGCCGGGAAATGACAGCGTCGTTGTCGCGTTCAGGAGAAGGAATTGCCATGAGACGCACGGTCCGGCCTCTGGTCTTCGGCGCGGCCGTTCTCCTCGCGCTCGCGTCTGCGGCTTCGGCGCAGCCGAAGACGCCCCTCCCGCCGCGCGACACGCCGAGGGCGCCCCAGCCCGGCCAGAGCGCAGCGGCGCACGATCCCGACTGGCCCTGCGTTCAGCGCAAGGTCCCCACCATGAGCTTCGGGCAGGTGTGGTCGGGCCCGCCGCTCGACGACGCCGCCAGGACCTGGCGCGACGACAAGGCCGTCGCCGAGCTGGTGCCGACGATCGTGGCCCGGCGCACGTCGATGGAGGAGGCGAAGGCCGCAATCGCCGATTTCGCCCAGCGCGCGGGCGCGGAGAAGAACCAGAAGCTCCCGCGCCTGTTCGCCGGCGCGTTCGAGGAGCTGAACGATCAGCGCACACGCATCATCGCGGGCATCGAGCGCTATGCGCGCAAGCAGCGCGCGCTCTCCGACCGGATCAAGGAGGAGAGCCAGCGGATCGCCGCGAGCCAGAAGGGCATGGCCGCGCAGATGAGTCCCGAAGGTCAGCGCGACCAGCAGGCGCTGGATTGGGACACCAGGGTCTATGACGAGCGGGCGCAGTCGCTCACCTATGTGTGCGAGACCCCGGTCATTCTGGAGCAGCGCGCCTTCGACCTGGGCCGTGAGATCCAGAGCCATCTCGACTGACGTTCCCCCCATGTCGCGAGAGCGGCCTCGGCCGGATCGCCGGGTCGTCGCGGGCGGATTGCTCGCGGCGGCTGCCGCGGCCGCGCTGACGAGCAGGCCGGCTGACGCGCAGATCGCGAGCATGGAGGTCGTCGCAGCGACTGGCGCCGGCGACGGCGACGATCAGCTCGCGCGCGCAATCGCCGAGGGTCTCACCTCGACCCATCTGCTGCCGAGCGCCGGCGCCGCCGCCGCGCCGGGCGAGGACGGCGTGACCGGCTTCCGGCAGTTCGTCTCGGGCGCCAGGCCGAAGCCGGGACTGATGGTCCTCGGGCTCGGCACACTGGGTTCGCTCGTGCTTCGGAAGGCGGATCAGGAACTCGACCGAACTCTTCCCCTCGCCACGATGATCGGCGAACGGCAGCCCGTGATCGTGGCGGCGGATTCGCCGATCCGCACCGTGCCTGACCTTCTCGCCGCGATCCGCGATGACCAGGGCGCGGTGCGCTGGGGCGGCCGAAGGCTGGGGGGAGCCGATCACCAGATCAGCCTGCTCACCACGCAGGCCGCGGGAGGCGATCTCAGGAGAGTGAACTATCTCGCCGGGGACGACCGAACCGAGGTGGTCGGCAGGTTGCTGAGGGGGGAGGTTTCGGTCGCGACCGGCGGCCTCGCCGACCTCCTCGCGCAGATCCGCGGGGGCACTGTCCGCGCGCTTGGGCTCGCTTCCGATGAACCGGCGCCCGGCATCGAGATCCCCACCTTCCGCGAGCAGGGCGTCGATGTCGCGCTGCTGCACTGGAGGGGCGTGATCGCCCGGAAGAGCCTCGACCCGGCGCTCGCCGCCCGCTTCTCGGACGCGCTCAAGCAGCTGTCACATGCCACCGGCTGGCGGCAGCTGCTGAACCAGCGCAGCTGGCAGGAGCTCTATGCGCCAGGTCCCCAGTTCGCGGCGTTGCTCGATCGGGAGCGCGCCCGAATGGCGGCGCTGTTCGACGCCGCCGGCCTGCTCTGAGCGCTTTCGCCCCGCGAACAGGCCGCCGACGCTCGCCCGGCAAGGCAAGCATCGGCCGCCACGGCTCGGCTATTGAGAGACTTCGATCAGATTATCCTGCTCATCGAGCAGCGGGACATGGAATGACGCCAGTATCTTGTTGATCTCCGACTGGTTCTTCCTGATGAAGTCGTTCAGCCGGTGTTTCCAGTTCTCTTCTCCAGGCCGGATGCCGAACGTCAGACGGTAAGCCATCGGCGGGCCACCGCGCTCCTTCAGAAGCGGCGTCGCAGAGAGATCGGGGAGTTTGGCGGCGAAGTAACCGCCGATCGGGCCCCAGAGCACGCCCGCGTCGATCGCCCCGGACTCAACGTCCTTGATCATCGCCTCCGCCGGCGAGTCATAGCGACGATCCACCGTCAGCGGGTACGGCTTGGCCTTCCCCATCAGACCGTACTGGACGAGGTAGCTCGCCGTGGGGCTGCCGGCGATCACGCCGACCTTGGCGTTCTTGAGCTTCGGATCCCCGAGCGTATCGACGCCGTCGAGCGGACCGCCCTTCTTCACGATCAGGAGCGAGGTGGAGCGGAAGTAGGCGTTGGTGTTGAGGTACGGGTCTGCTCCGGACGGCACGCCGAGGACGACGTCGCACCGCTTCAGGCCGAGGGTCATCCGGTAGAAGCCGGTGGCTTGCGGAAACCAGGTGTAGACGAGCGGCACGCCGAGATCCTTCGAAAGGAGCTCCGCGATCTTGTTCTCGAATCCCTCGCCGGCCTCGTTCGAGAGCGGCATGTCCGCCGGATCGGCGCAGACCCGGAGGGTCGCGCGGTTCACGAGGTCGGACGTCTGCGCGGCCGCTGGAACGGCGGCCCAGGTGGCGACCCCGAGCGCGGCGATCGCCGCGACCGACCAGCCGCCCATGAAAGCACGTAAATTCATCATCCGAGGCAAGATTCCTCCTGAGCGCCGTCACCGGCGTTTTCGTGCGGGATTGCGACGCGGCAAGCCGCTGTGGCGCCGGGCTCGCCGCCGACCGCTCGCGCCGGATCTGGAGTGATGCTCTCCGAATGCGGCGCGCTCAAGCCGAGACCCCAGGGCCTGCGGGTCTGACGCTCAGGCGCCGCCCTTCTGGCCAAGGTCGCGCAAAGACAGGTCACGTCGGGCGATCCAGGCGCCCCTGCCCTTCGACTGGCGGGCGTTTCCCGGCTCAACCGGCCACGCTGGCGGTCAATTGGGAGAGGCCCCGATACGGGAAGACCCGGCCATCGCGTGATGACCGGGTCCCCATTCACCGGAAGTCAGTCGAAACTGACCTCGTCTTTCTGCTTACGAGTTCGGCAGGGCGAACACGGTCAGCTGACCGCCGAGAGCGGTGTAGTTGGCGAGAGCCGCGTAGCCGCCGACCGCGCCGAGACCATCGGTCGGGTTGGCGAGACCAGCCGCGAGGCCGATGCCGGCCCAGCCGCCGACGCCCGAGAGGACGGCGATGTGCTGCTTGCCCTTGTGCTCATAGGTCATGACGTTGCCGATGATGCCGGACGGGGTCTTGAACTTGTAGAGTTCCTTGCCCGTCTTGGCGTCGACAGCCTTCAGGTAACCTTCGAGCGTGCCGTAGAACACGACGCCGCCAGCGGTGGCGAGAGCGCCGGACCAAACGGAGAACTGCTCCTTATTGGACCAAACGATCTTACCCTTCTTGTTGTCCCAGGCGATGAAGTTGCCCATGTTGCCGGTGCCGCCCGGCGCCGGGAACATCGACAGGGTCGCGCCGACATACGGCTGACCGGCCGTGTACGAGACGCGGAACGGCTCGTAGTCCATGCAGACGTGGTTCGTCGGGACGTAGAACAGCTCGGTCTCCGGCGAGTACGCCGCCGGCTGCTGGTCCTTCGTGCCGAGCGCCGCGGGGCAGATGCCCTTGGCGTTCACGTCTTCGCCGTTCTGCTCGGTGGAGTACTTGGCGACGACGAGAGGACGACCGTAGGTCTTGGAGTCCTTGTCCATGTCGATCTTGGTCGCCCAGTTCACGACCGGATCGTACTTCTCGGCGACCAGCAGCTCGCCCGTGGCCCGGTCCATCGTGTAACCGAAACCGTTACGGTCGAAGTGCGTCAGGAGCTGGCGCTCCTTGCCGTCGATCTTCTGATCCGTGAGGATCATCTCGTTGATGCCGTCGTAGTCCCACTCGTCATGGGGGGTCATCTGGTAGACCCACTTGGCCATGCCGGTGTCCGGATCACGGGCGAACATCGTCATCGACCACTTGTTGTCACCCGGGCGCTGCTTCGGGTTCCAGGTCGAGGGGTTGCCGGTGCCGTAGTAGATCAGGTTCAGCTTCGGATCGTAGGAGTACCAGCCCCAGGTGGAGCCGCCGCCGATCTTCCACTGGTCGCCTTCCCAGCTCTTCAGCGAGGAGTCCTTGCCGATCGGCTTGCCGAGCTGCGTGGTCTTCTCGGGGTCGACGAGCATCTCCTCGTCCGGACCGGTCGAGTAGGCGCGCCAGACCAGCTTGCCGTCAGCGATGTTGTAGGCGCTGATGTGGCCGCGCACGCCGAACTCGGCGCCCGAGATGCCGACGATCAGCTTGTCCTTCACCGGCATGACGGTCGCGGTGTTGGTCTCGCCCTTCTTCGGGTCGCCGTTGACCGCCGACCACTTCTTCTCGCCCGTCTTGGCGTCGAGCGCGACGATGGTCGTGTCGGCCTGGTGCAGGAAGATCTTGCCGTCGGCATAGGCCAGACCACGGTTAACCGTGTCGCAGCACATCACCGGAATGACGCTCGGATCCTGCTTCGGCTCGTACCGCCAGATGATCTTGCCGTTGTCGTTCAGATCGAGCGCGTACACGTTGTTCGGGAACGGCGTGTGCACGTACATGACGTCGCCGATCACAAGGGGCGAGCCCTCGTGGCCGCGCAGAACGCCGGTCGAGAAGGTCCAGACGACCTGGAGCTTCTTGACGTTCTCGTTGGTGATCTCTTTGAGCTTCGAGTAGCGGGTGTTGGCGTAGTCGAGCGTCTGCAGAGCCTGCTGCTTGGGATCCTTGAGGATCGAGGCAAGGTCTTCAGCCGCGAATGCCGGCAGGCTCAGTGCGACGGAGGCCATCAGGCCGGCCGCGATTGCGACTTTGCGCATTCGTTATTTCTCCCTCTTGTACGCAGTCCGTAGTCAGCCCTCGCCGGCTCCGAAGCCTTAGAGAAGCGAGCGTTTATTATTGGACTTGCGCCTTCAGCATCGTGTCACGGTTTGCTGGCAAAGCGTTCCGCAGGCATGAGCCCCGACCCGCATCCGCATCCCTACGATCCGCCGCCCCTCTTTATGGAGTTCCGCGTAGAAACTGAAGACTGCGGCGGAACGTAGCTCCCTTCCCTGGGGTTCGCAACAGGACTTTAAGACATAAGGACATTATTATGATTTTGCTGCGGTTGCGAACTTATTATATTGCGCTGCATTATTTCGACGGGCTCAGATTTCGACCCGCGTTGGCCGGGCCCGAACACAGCGTCCCTTAACGCTCGGGGCGCGAGCCGCCCCTCAGCAGCGAAAAGGGTCGCCCAGCCTCTCGGCGCCTGAGATCGTCGGCCCTCAAACCATCCGGAGAGTGCGTAGACTCCATATCGCGCCCTTCCGGTCGCCGGGCGCTCCATGCGCCGGCTCAGTTCCCCTGAGACCATCCGGCGCGCCGGGCGCCAAATTGAGATGCCCTCGCGGCGCTGATAGTCTCTGCGCCCCGAGGCGCATCGGCGCCACCGTGAACCAGAGCCCCCGAGACTATGAGACCGACGGTCGTGAAACTGGGCGGCAGCCTCATCGAGCATGGCGCGCTGGCCCAGCTGCTCGCCATAGCGGAGCGCCATTCGGCGGTCGTGGCGCCTGGCGGCGGCCGCTTCGCCGATGCGGTGCGCGAGGCGCAGGCGCGGCTCGGCTTCAGCGACGCGGCCGCGCACCGGATGGCCATTCTCGCGATGGAGCAGGTCAGCCATCTGTTGCTCGACCGCGCGCCGGGGTTCAGCGCATGCGCCTCGCGCGCGGATTTCGAGGCGTCGAGCGGGCGTCCCGCGCTTTGGCTGCCGCGCCGGATGGCGTCTTCGGCGCCGTTGCCCGCAAGCTGGGACGTGACGTCAGACAGCCTCGCGCTTTGGCTCGCCGGCGCGCTCGGGGCGCGCAAGCTGGTCCTTGTGAAAGCCGCCGAAGCGCCGGCGACCTCGGTCCCCGCCGAATGGGCGCGCGCCGGTCTGGTCGACGGGCACTTTCCTCGCCTTGCTGAAGCCTTCGCAGGAGAGATCGTCTGCGTCGGCCGCGCTTCTCCCGAGGCGCTCGCCGAGGCCATCTCCGCGCCCTTCGGCGTCGCAGCGTGAGCGCTGAGAGGGTCGCCCTGCTGACGGGCTCGCTCGCCGAGCAGCGCGTGGCGCGCATGGCCGACGAGCTGCGCAACGACGCGCTCGATCCGGTGGTGGTGAACATCGGCGTCAAGGTCGCGGCGCTGATGACCGCGGAGATCATCGAGCGCCGGCTGAAAATGCCTGACGCGGTGGACCGGGTGGTGCTGCCTGGCCGTTTCCGGGGAGACCTGGACCGCTTGAGCGACCGCTTCGGAGCGCGCTTCGAGCGAGGGCCGGAGGAGCTCGCCGATCTCCCCACCTTCTTCGGCCAGGGCGGCGTCGAGCCGGACCTGTCGCGTCACGACTGCCTGATCTTCGCCGAGATCGTGGACGCGACCGGGCTGTCGGTGGAGGAGATCGTCGCCCGAGCCCGGATGCTCGCCGCCGACGGGGCCGACGTGATCGACCTCGGCTGCATGCCCGATACGGCTTTCCCGCATCTGGAGGACTCGATCGCGGCGCTCGCCCAAGCGGGCTTCAGGGTCAGCGTCGATTCCGCGGATGGAGAGGAACTCGCCCGCGCCAACCGCGCCGGAGCGAGCTACCTTCTGAGCCTGCACGAGAATACGCTGGGGATCGCCGACGAGGGGGACGCCGTTCCGGTTCTCGTGCCGTCCTCTCCTGGCGACATGGCCTCGCTGCTGAGGGCGATGGACGCCATGGCGGCAAAGGGGGCGCCCTATCTCGCGGACCCGATCCTCGATCCCATCCATTTCGGCTTCACCGAGTCGGTCGTGCGCTACGCCGAGCTCAGGCGACAGCGGCCGGACGCCCCGATCCTGATGGGGATCGGCAACGTCACCGAACTGACTGATGCGGACACCACCGGCATCAACGCGATTCTGATGGGGATGATCTCGGAGCTCAGGGTCGCCGCCGTGCTGGCGGTGCAGGTGAGCCCCCATTGCCGGACGGCAGTGCGGGAGTTCGACCGCGCGCGCCGGGAGTTCTTCGCCGCCCGCGAGGCGAACTCGCTGCCTCAGGGCTTCGGCGGCGGGCTCATGGCGCTGCGCGATCGCCGGCCTGTCACGTCGAGCGCCGCCGATATTGAAAGCCTGGCGGGCCAGATCCGCGATCCCAACTACCGCATCCAGGTGAGCGAGGCCGGAGTGCACGTGTTCAACCGCGACGGCCATTGGCTGGCGACGGATCCTTTCGACCATTTCCCGCATCTGGCGGTCGAGGGCGACGCGGCGCACGCATTCTACCTCGGCGTCGAGACCGCCCGCGCCGAGATCGCCTTCCGGCTCGGCAAGCGCTACGCGCAGGATGAAGGCCTGCGGTTCGGCGTGGCCGCCGTAACCGCGGAAAGCGTCGAGGAGGCCCACAAGATGGGGTTCAAGGAGGCTGGCTCCACGCTCGCCGCGAAGCGCGGCGCAAAGGCCGAGCCGTCATGATCCGCGAGACGGTCGTCACCACGCTCTCGCCTGACGGGGTCCCTCATGTCGCGCCGATGGGCGCGACCCCGACCGAGGAAGGCTGGCTGCTGCAACCCTTCCGCCCTTCGACGACCCTCGACAACTTCCTCGCGACGCGTTGCGGCGTGGTGAACTTCACGGATGACGCCCGGATCTTCGCCGGCTGCGTCACCCGTCGGCTCCCGACCTGGCCGACCGTCGCGACGAGCGCGATTCCGTCGGTTCGCCTGCAAGCCGCCCTGTCGCACCACGAGGTGCGGGTGGCGCGGATAGACGGAAGCGACGAGCGCCCGAAGCTGCACTGCGTGGTCGTCGCCGAGAAAACCCATCGCGCATTCCTCGGCCTCAACCGGGCGATCGCAGCCGTCCTCGAGGGGGCCGTCCTGGTGAGCCGCCTGAACATGCTGCCGCCTGAGAAGATCGACGCCGAGTTCGCCTATCTGCAGATCGCGATCGACAAGACCGCGGGGCCAAGCGAGCTCGAGGCCTGGCAGTGGCTGCTCGACGCGATCCGCGACCACCGCGCGCGGGCGGCGTCATGACCGGCCTCCTGGCGAGCGTCGCCACGCTTGACGAGATGGAGCTCGTCCGCGCCGGCGGAGCCGACATCGTGGACTTGAAGAATCCCGCGCAAGGCGCTTTGGGCGCATGGGAAACTCCGGAGCTCACGGCCGCCGTGGAGCGCTGGCGGACCTGGATGGGGCCCAAGCCGGCGCTGAGCGCCACGATCGGCGATCAGCCCATGGCGCCGGAGCTGGTCCGCGCGGCCGCCGAGCGGGTGGCGGCGACGGGCGTTCCGATGGTGAAGCTCGGACTGTTCGCGGGCGACGTCGCTGGGTGTCTCGCGGCGCTCCGGCCGCTCGCAGAGCGGGCGCAGCTGATCGCCGTCTTCTTCGCCGATCGCGCGTCCGACTTCGGACTGCTTCCTCGGATCGCGGCGGCCGGCTTCCGTGGAGCGATGCTGGACACCGCCGACAAATCCGCTGGCGGCCTCCGGGCGCATTTGTCCGAGCCTGACCTGCGACGGTTCGTAGGCGCGGCGCGTGGGCTCGGCCTGCTCACGGGTCTTGCGGGTTCGCTGAAGTCGGACGACGTCGCGCCGCTGGCGGCGATCGGACCGGACTATCTCGGATTTCGCGGGGCGCTATGTGAAGGCGGCCGGACCGGCCGGCTTCACCCGGCCGCGATGACCTCGATACGGCAGGCGCTGGCGGAATCCCGCCAGGCCGCGTGAGGGTCCGGACTCACATCCGGCCGGACGGCGCCACCACGAGCGCTTCGCCCTTTCCGCCCGCGTAGAGGTCGCCCGCGAAACGATGGGCGCGGGTGATGTCAGGGCCGAGGAAGGCCGCAAGCTCCGCCGAGCGCCGGACGAGCACCCGAAGCAGGACGAGGTCATGCTCGCCTGCGTCCCTGAAGCCGCCCGACAGCCCCTCCGGCGACCGGAGAAACAGCGTCCCGCGCTTCATGCCGCGGCCGGCGCCGCCGGCGAGCCTGCCGCCGACCGCGACGGTGCCGGCGATCAGATCGGAAGCCGCGCCTTCGCCGGCGTCGCCCTCGATCACGACGACGCCTCCGCGCAGCCTCTCCGCGGAGCGGGCGCCGGCGGAGCCGCCGAGGATCACGACCCCGCCGCTCATGCCGCGCCGGCTGCCGTCAGCGGCCGCGCCGAGGCGCTCGCCGGCGTCGCCGCCGATCGCGATCTTGCCGCCCGACATCTCGCTCGCCGCGTAAGCGCCGGCGGATCCCTTCACGGAGATCATGCCGCCGCTCATCTTGTGGCCCAGCCGCGCGCCGACGTCGCCGCGGACGACGATCTCTCCCTCGGAGAGACCCGCGCCCACGCCGTCGAGGCGGGCGTCGCCGCCCTCGATCGTCAGCCGCTCGGCGCCTGAGCCCGAGACGTCGAACAGTTCGCCCAGCTCCACCACGCGGCCCCCATAGGGGATCGCGCGCTTAGCGAGGCCGCCGTCTGCGCCGGGCAGCACGCCAGTCAGGTCGACGCGGGCTTCGAAGTCGCCGCGCGCGGTGAGGATCACGCCGGTCACGCCATGATCTCCCGCAGCTTGAAGTGGAACGGCCCGAGGTTGCCGCCGTAGTTTCCGGCGTCGATCGCCACCACGCCCTTGGCGCGGCCGAGCGCGACGACCGCCTCGATGCCGGCGCGCGTGCAGGCCGAGACCGCTTCCGGCGAGACTCCGTCGATCACGATCTCCATCACCGAGGCGACCTCCGGCGGAAGCTGCGTCGGCGTCTGCGCCCGCAGCGTCGGGCAGTAGAAGTTGTTGGTGGAGGCGAACATGCCTTTGTACTTCGAGCCGACCTTCGAGCCGGACCGCACCACGCCGCCCGGGAACGGCAGGATGCAGCCTTCGACCTTTTCCATGGCGTCGACGGCGGCTTCGGCGGCGGCGAGCGCCTCGCCGCGCGAGGTCGCGAGGATCAGGATGTTCCCGCCGCCGACCCCGGACACGGTGCCGCTCTCATGGTCGCAGACGAACTCGCCTTCCATCACCGGAATGCGCCAGATCCTGCGCCCGTCGACGTTCTTGGCGATCTGCCAGCCGTCGCCGAAATAGCGCAGCGCCTTGCCGATGGAGACCGTGTCGCCGCCGGTCATGCCGGCGAAGCAGGCCGAGGTCGGCGAGGTCAGCACGCACTGCCCGATGCGGAGCGGCACGACCGCCTTCAGCCCCTTGATGTCCATCGCGAAGATGAGCACGGCGACGCCGGGCCGTCCGTCCGGCGTCTCCTCGGCCGGAACGACGCGCTCCACGCCCGCCTCGCAGCCGCAGCCGATCACCGAGGTCGCGAAGCCCGTCATGGTCTTCGCGGCGGTCATCGCCCAGCGCGGCGTGTCCGCCGTGATGATCAAACGCGTCCCGACCATCGGGAACGCCTCCGCGAAGCTGTCGCGGATCTCGACGCCGTTGAGGATCATGCGGACCTCTTGGTGGCGTGCACGACCGTGCCCTGTCCGTCGCGGATCTCGTGGTCCCGCATCTTGAAGGTCTTGGCCTTGAAGCCGATCGCCTGGTCGAACCAGCGGTCGAGCTTGGCGTCCATGCTCTTGTCGTAGTCGGGAGCGACCGAGTGGGTGCGGCCATAGACGACGTCGACGATCTCGCCGTCCTTCACCACGACCCGCCCGTCCTTCAGGACGTACTCGGCCTTGGAGAACATCGCCTCGCGGTCGGGATCGTCGCGATAGATCACGACGTCGCCGGCGGCGCCGGCCCCGAGATGTCCGCGATCGGTCAGGCCGAGGATCTTGGCGGGCGCCGCCCGGGTGACGATCGCGATCTCCTCGAGCGTGTATTCCCGCTTCAGCTCATTGAGGATGGAGTGCTTGCGCGCCGACTTCGGCAGCTTGGCGAACTGCTCGTCGCGGAACGGCTTGTCCATCAGCAGCCGCAGCAGATGCGGATAGGTGGTGAAGGGAGCGCCGTTGGGGTGGTCGGTCGTCAGGAAGATCCGCCAGGGGTCCTCGACCAGCAGGAACAGCTCCAGCCCGATGGCCCACTGCAGCGCGTTGACGAAGGACTTGTCTTTGTACTCGAAGGGCACGATCCCGCAGGCCGCGTCCATCTCGATGTCCATGCCGATCCAGCGCTTCGGCGTGGCGATGCCGCGGTTGCGGTGTTGCGACATCAGGTCGGCGGAAGCCGTCACGGTCTGGCCGAACATGATCTGGCCGACGTCGATCGAGATGTTCGGGTTCTTGTTCACGGCCTCGGCGATCTTGGCCGCTCCGGAGGAGAACTTCCGGTCGCCCTCGGTCCCGTAGGAGTGGAACTGCACATGCGTCATGTGCAGGGGGAGGCCCTCGGTCGCCGCGATCGTGTCGAGCGTGGTCTGCTCGTTGCCCGGCACGCCGAGATTGCAGCCGTGCAGGTGAATCGGATGCGCCAGCCCGAGCTCGGTCACCGCCCGGATGAGCGTGGTGAGGATCTTGCGCGGGGTGATCTCGTAATGCGGGTTGGCCTCGTCGAGGTCGAGCCTGCGCGCGTTGAACTTGAAGGCGTTGATGCCGCCCGGATTGACGATCTTGATCGCCATGCACTTGGTCGCGGCGAGCATCCAGGCGACATAGTCGTTGACGGCCTGCTGACCCGCGCCGCTGGCGATCAGATCGAGCAGGAAGTCATCGTTGCCCAGCACCAGATAGCCGCCGGTGTCGAGGAACGGGATGTCGCCCATCTCGTAATGCATGTGCCGCGCATTGGCGCCGACCACGGCGGGTTCGAATGCCGCCGTGTAGCCCATCTCCACGTACCGGCAGCCGGTGGCGTGCGCGGTCATGGTCGAAAGCCCGCCGCCGCAGGCGCAGAACGGGCCCGCGGGCTCGCGGATCGCCCGCTGCTCCTCGACCATCAGCAGACGCGCGATGTTCGACTTGCCGCCCGCGATATGGGTGTGGATGTCGATCGCGCCGGCCATGACGACGCCGCCCTTGGCGTCGATCGTCTCGGTCACGCCCTCGCCCACCGCTCCGGACGCGGCGATGCGGCCGTCCTGGATGAAGACGTCGCGCTCGACCCCGACTTCGCCGTTCGCCGGATCGAGGACCTTGCCGCCGGTGATGCGCACGGCGCTCATGACAGACGCTCCCGAAGACCCTTGGCCACCATCGCGATGCTCGGCAGGCCGGCGTCGCGATAATGCCCGAGGGGAATGCTCACCACGGTGTCGGTGCGGAACGCGAGCCCGCGATGATCGAGGCCGGGCTGACCGACCGGCACGAACACCTCCGGCTCGCGCTCGAAGATCGTGTCGGGATGCGCGAAGGCGACCAGCTGGCCCTCGAAGGCGGGCGGCTGCTCCGGCCGGAAAGCCGAGGTCCAGATCAGCAGATCGCCGGACTTAAGCGCTTCTTCCGTGCTGTTGAGCAGCTGGTCGTGGTCGGCCTGGCCGCCGCGGAACGCGGTCCGCAGCGGGAAGCCGATGTTCCACAGGAACGCCTGGTTCGCGCCGATCAGATTGTCCCGGCCCGCGAGCGGCAGACAGGCGGCGCGGGTGTCGACGTTCAGGATGTCGACGATGATCGAGGCTCGCTCCACGATCAGGTCGCCGTCCCCGCCGAGCATTCCGGCGCTCCAGGCCAGCACCCCGTAATGCGCGCCCTTGAGCCCCTCCGCGAGCGCGGCGAGATCGGGGCCGCCCGGCACCGCCGGAGCGTCCGAGAGCAGCCCCTGCAGACGCGACAGCGCATCGAGAAGCTCGCCTTCCGGAACGGCGATCGTCTGGATCTCCACGCCCTCAAGCTGAGCGCGCGCCTCATCGGACGGCGCGCCACCGAGGAACACGACCTTGCGCTTGCCCTTGATGAAGCGGCCGGTCGGCGGCGTGATCCGGTTGTAGAGCCGGTGGAACGCCTCCGAGGGGTCGGGACCGATCACCACCAGAAGGTCGCAATGGTTGCGGACCTCCGCGAGCGTGGTCGCGATCCAGCCCTTGCGCTGGGAGGTCGAGAGGTTCCGGAACAGGCCCGTCGAAGCATAGTGATCGACGCTGCCGCCCGTCTTGCTGGCGAGCTTGATCAGCGCCCTGACGCCGTCGACGTCCGTGCCGAGCCCGCCATAGACCGGCGACCGCGCGGCGGAGACCAGCTCCGCGGCGGCGGCCAGCGCCTCGTCGAGGGCCACCTCGCGGCCCATCACGCGCGCCGAGGGCGCGGGATCGGCCGAGCGCCGGAACAGCGCGGCGGCGCGCCCGCAGGCGCCCTCCCCGGCCTCGACAGCGTTCCCCCGAACCGTAAGCGAGACGTCGTCGCAGCCCAAACCGCAGAACGGGCATACGACGTCGTGATGCGTAACGCCGCCGCTGGACACGTCAGTCATACTTCACATACGCGAAGCGCTGGTCGCCCTGCGGCGTGCCCTCGAGCGCGCCGCCTTCCAAGCCGGGCTGCCATTGAATGACGCTCTCTATCTTCTTCGCGAGCTCAAAGTCGCGATCTGTGATTCCCTTGGCGTCGTGGGACATCAGCCGCACCTCCACCCAGGCGTAGGAGGCGGTGAGGTCCGGATGATGCCACGCGGCCTCCGCAAGATGGCCGACGGTGTTGATCACCATCAGCGTGCTCTTCCAGCTCTGGGTCTTGTAGGTGCGCCGGATCCAGCCGTCCTCCAGCCGCCACTTGGGCAGCTCGGCGGCGAGGCGGGCCTCCACCTGATCTGGCGGAATGACGGCTTTTCGTTCGGCCATTGGCGGACGGAGCCCCAAAACACTGGAAGTGGCGCGAGGCTTACACAGCGCTTTGAGCCGGCGCAACGCGTCGCGACGTTTCGTCCGATAGCGACTTAGGCCAAGGAGCGAGGTTGGCGAGCGCGGCCCGCGGCGAATAAGGTGCCGCCGGAAACGCCATGAGAGTCACCCCGCAAAATCGCCTGGACGGCGACCCCTCGCGCGCCCTCCGGGCGGTGCGCGTCATCGCGCCGGGCCGGCTGCATATCGGATTTCTCGACCTCAACGGCTCACTGGGCAGGCGGTTCGGCAGCCTCGGCCTGACGCTGGAGCGACCTGTGACGCGGGTCCTGATGGAGAACGCCGCGGCGCTGGCCGCGAGCGGTCCGGACGCCGCTCGCGCGGAGAAGGCGCTGAAATGCGCCGCGGCCGAGTTCGGGCTCGGCGAGAACGTCAAGATCACCGTCGAGGCGGCGCTTCCTGCGCATAGCGGCCTCGGCTCCGGCACCCAGCTCGCGCTCGCCGTCGGGGTCGGAGCTTGCGCCCTCAGCGGCAAGGCCATCGACGCCCGGGACGTCGCGCACGCTCTGAGCCGCGGGGCCCGATCGAGCATCGGCCTCGGCGCCTTCCAGGGCGGAGGAATCCTGCTCGACGGCGGCAAGCCCGTCTCGGGACCGCGTCGCCAGCCACCCCCGCTGCTGTCGCGGCTGCCGATTCCGGAGGCGTGGAGGATTCTCCTCATCTTCGATGGCGGCCGCGTGGGGCTGAGCGGAGGCGACGAGATCCAGGCGATGGAGGAACTGCCGCCGTTCCCGGAGGCGCTCGCCGACCACCTCTGCCGGCTCACCGTCATGGCCGCCCTGCCGGCCGCGGCCGAAGGCGACGCGATCGGCTTCGGGCGCGCGGTCGGCGAGATCCAGCGTCGGCTGGGCGACCACTTCGCGCCGTTCCAGGGCGGCCGCTTCACGAGTCCCGACGTCGCGGAGGCGCTCCAGATCATCGAGGCGGACGGCGTCCCGGGCGTCGGTCAGAGTTCGTGGGGGCCGACTGGCTTCGCGGTCTATGGCGACGCCGCCGCGGCTGACGCCGCAGCGCACGACCTGAGGCGACGTTTCTCCGACCGCCCGAATCTGGTCTTCGACGTCGTCCGGGGAAACAATCACGGCGCCACGATCGACCTCGCGCCTGCGCTGGCGCTTGGCGCCACCGTCTGAGCTCCACAGGAGACACCGAATGTCCGACGCCGCACCGATTCTCCACATGATCACGCCGCTCAGGCACACGAGCCCGTTCGACGTGAACATGGCGGTCGACGCGGGCTTCCACGACATCGCGACCTATGTCGGGGTCGAGCTCAAGGACGTCGTGCCGCTGACCCAGGACGCGATGTTCAGCCGCGCGCCGTCGGACGCCAAGCGGACCGTGCTGTTCATCGGCGGCAAGGACGCGAGCCTCGCGCTCGACCAGATGGCGGCCGCCGCGTCCGCTCTGTTCCCGCCCTTCGAGATCTCGATCTTCGCCGACCCGGCGGGAGCCTTCACGACGGCGGCGGCGATGATCGCGCAGGTCGAGAAGCACCTGCTCGGCAAGCGTGAAAAGGGCCTCGAGGGCGCGCGCGTCCAGGTCTACGGCGCCACCGGAATCATCGGCGGCATCGCGGCCGTGATCGCAGCCCAGGCCGGGGCGCACGTCACGATGGTCGGGCACATGATCATCGAAGACGTCCAGCTGAAGGCGATCGACTTCAAGAAGCGGTTCGGGGTCACGCTCGACTGCGCCGTCGCGACAAGCGACGAGGACAAGAAGAAGCTGGTCGCGGACGCGGAGGTGATCCTGACCGCCGCCTCGGCGGGCGTTCAGGTCATCTCGAAGGATGTCCTTGAATCGGCGAAGAACCTGCTGGTCGCGGCCGACATCAACGCGGTCCCGCCGACCGGCATCGAAGGGGTCGGCTCGAACGACGACGGCGTCGCGCTGCCGTACGGCGTCGGGATCGGCGCGCTGGTCATCGGCCAGATCAAGTATCAGGTGCAGCACCGGATGCTGAAGCGGATCCGGGAGAGCGACGTCGCTCTGCGGATCGGCTTCCTGGAGGCCTATGAACTCGCGCGCACGCTCTCCGAGTGACGCCTACGACGTCGCCCTCATAGCTCTGTCGGCGCGGGCGCTCGCCCGCTCCGCGAGGCGCGCGGGATTGAGGGCGATCGCGCTCGATCTGTTCGCCGACGCCGATACGAGCGAACACGCCGTGAAGGCCGCGCGGGTCCGCGCCGCGCGGCGCAGCCTGGGCTTCGACCCGCGGGCTTTGTCGATCGCGCTGGAAGAGAACGTCCCGAAGGGCCTGCCGGTCGTGCTCGGCGCCGGATTCGAGCACGCGCCCCGGATGATGAGCGCGCTCCGGGCGCGCAACCCGTTGATCGGCGCCGCGCCCGCGACGGTGCGGCTGCTGAAGGATCCTGTCCGCTTCGCCACGCTGCTCGCGGAGCTCGGCGTGCCTCACCCGGAGCTCGTGGCTGCGGCCGGCGAGCAGATTCTGTCAAAGCGCCGCGGCGGCGCCGGCGGGGCGCACATCAGGGCGGCCGAGGGGCTTCCGGGGCGCGGACGATACTTCCAGAAGCAGGTGAACGGCCGCCCAGTCTCGGCGCTCTTCCTGAGCGACGGACGGCAGGCCGAAGTCGTCAGCTTCTCCGAACAATGGGCTGATCCGACCCCCTCCGCTCCCTTCCGCTATGGCGGGGCCGTCGGACCCGTCGCGCTCGACGCGGCCGTCGCCGGGAGGGTCGGCGCCGCGCTGAGCCGTATCGTCGCGGCCACCGGCCTCGTCGGCCTCGCGAGCGCTGACCTGCTCGTCTCCGACGCCGACGCCGCCTTCTGGCTGCTCGAGATCAATCCGCGGCCGGGCGCGACGCTCGACGTCTTCGACCGCGCGCCTTCCCCTGCGCTTCTCGGGCTTCACCTCGCCGCCTGCGAGGGCGCGCTGCCCTCGGCCAGCTTCGACTTTCCATGCGCGCAGGCGGCGGGCGTCGTCTACGCGGAGGCGCCGACCTCCGTGGCCTCCCTTCGAAGGCCGGTCTGGACGGCGGACTGGCCCGCATGCGAGGACAGCGTCCCCGCTGGCGCGCCCCTATGCACGGTCATCGCCGCCGGCGGCTCGCCCTCCGCGGCTCGCGCTCTGTTCTTCGAGCGGCGCGCCTCGCTTCTCGCATCGCTTCGCGCCGCAATCCCGAGGGCGTGCGGCCAACTCACCATGGTGTCCGGATGACAGCCAAGCCCAGCGTCGGAAAACTCTCCGCCCCGCTCGTCGAGGCGCTCGTGCAGGACGCGGAGACTCTGCGTCTCGCGGTCGACCGCACCGCGACGGGCGCGCGCATCGTCGACGCGGGAATCGCGGTGCGCGGCGGCCTCGAAGCCGGCCGCCGGATCATCGAGATCTGCCTCGGCGGCCTCGGCCGCGCGACCTTCCAGTCCGACGTGCGCTTCAAGCGCTGGGGCCAGGCCGTCCATGTGACGACGGCTGATCCGGTGATCGCGTGTCTCGGCAGCCAGTACGCTGGATGGAGCCTTTCGGAGGGCGACTTCTTCGCCCTCGGCTCGGGCCCGGGCCGCGCTCTCGCGGCCAAGGAGACGCTTTACGAGGAGCTCGCCTACAAGGACGCCTCGGACAGCGCCGCTCTCGTGCTCGAGGTCGACAAGCGGCCGCCGGACACGCTGATCGCGCAGATCGCCAAGGATTGCGGCGTGGCTGAGGACAAGCTCACCCTGATCCTCACGCCGACGTCGAGCCTCGCCGGCACGGTCCAGGTCGTCGGCCGCGTGCTCGAGGTCGCGCTCCACAAGGCGCACACGATCCACTTCCCGCTGGAGCGGATCGTCGACGGCTTCGGCACCGCGCCGGTCCCGCCTCCGGGCGCAGACTTCCTCACCGCCATGGGCCGCACCAATGACGCCGTGCTCTACGGCGGCGAGATCGCCCTTTATGTCGAGGGTCCGGAAGATGAGGCGGAGCAGCTCGCGAACGGGCTGCCGTCCTCGACCTCGCGCGACCACGGCCGGCCCTTCGGCGAGGTGTTCGCGGGCTACAACTACGACTTCTACGCCTGTGACGCCGGCCTGTTCTCGCCCGCCCTCGTGACCGTGACCGCGCTCTCGACCGGCAAGAGCTTCACCGCCGGCGCCTACGAGCCGGCGCTGATCGAGCGTTCCTTCGGCGGCTGATCGCCGGAGCGGAGAGCACGGGAATGATCGTCGAAGACGCCGTCGTCATCTTCACGGAGAAGGCTGACTGGCACAGCAAGGGCCTCGCCGCCGCCATGGCGCGCGAAGGCCTGCGCCCGACGATCCTGTCGATGACCGAATGCGGCTTCGACGTCGCGCCCGGCGCGCCCGGCCTGTCCTTCCCCGAACTGGACGGGCGGCTGCCGGGCGCGATCTTCGTGCGGCTCATTCCCGGGGGCACGACGGAACAGATCACCGCGCGGCTCGGCTTTCTGCACGCCGCGCGGGCGGCGGGCGTCCGCGTCGTGAACGACGCACGTGCGATCGAAGTCTGCGTCGACAAGTCGATGACGACCTTCGCGCTCGCGCATGCGGGGCTGCCCACCCCGCGCACCGCGGTGTTCGAACGGCGCGACATGGCGCAGGCGGCGTTCGACCGGATGGCCGGCGACGCCGTGCTGAAGCCGCTGTTCGGCGCCCAGGGCAAGGGCCTCATCCGGCTCGCGCCGGGCGACGCCCTGCCGGAGCCGGACGCCGTCGGCGGCGTCTACTATCTCCAGGAGTTCGTGGCGAGCCGCGGTTCCCGAATCGCGGGCGGGGCGCACGACTGGCGCGTGTTCGTGCTCGACGGGCGGCCGATCGGGGCGATGATCCGGCGTTCGGAAGGCTGGATCACCAACATCTTCCAGGGAGCCGCGGGAGAGCCGGCGGCGACCGACGGAGAGGCGGCGGCGCTTGCGGTGAAGGCCGCCGCGGCGGTCGGCGCCGATTATGCCGGCGTCGACCTGATCGAGTCCGAGGACGGCCGCTTCCTGATCCTTGAGGTGAATTCGATGCCGGCCTGGAAAGGACTGTGGGAGGCGACTGGCGTCGACGTCGCCGGCGCGCTTGCGCGCGACATGTCCGAGCGCCTCGCGCGTCCCGATGCCGCCTGAGTCAAGCTGGGACATGGCGGCGGTCGCGGCCGCGTTTCGGGACGCCTGCCGCGCCGAACTCGCAGCGCTGAAGCCCGGCAACGTCCACAATTTCCGCGAAGGTCACGGCATGACCGCCGCGACCTTCGAACGCGCGGCCGAAGTGGCCGCGGTGCGTCTGGTCGCCGGCCGCACCGTCGGCGAGCGGATCGAAGGCGCCGTCAGGGCCTCGCTCGCGGCGGTCGGCTGCAACGCCAATCTGGGCATCGTGCTGCTCTGCGCCCCCCTCGCGCATGCTGCGTTCGAGCGCGGTCCGGGAGAGCCCCTGAGGCCGGCGCTCGCCCGGGTTCTGGAGCGACTGACCGTGGAGGACGCCGAAGCCGCCTACCGGGCGATCGCGGCCGCCAATCCGGGCGGGCTCGGACGCGCCGACGAGCATGACGTCGCCGAGCCGCCGACCATCACTCTCCGCGAGGCCATGGCGGCCGCGGCGAGCCGCGACCGGATCGCCCTGCAGTACGTCAACGACTTCGAGGACGTGTTCGCCGCCGCGGCGGCCTATCAGGCGCGTCGTTCTGGTCGGGAGGCGGTCGAGGACGTCTATCTTGGCCTGCTCAGCCTTTTCCCGGACAGCCACGTCGTCCGGAAGTTCGGAGCCGAGGTCGCCGAGACGCTTCGGCGCGAGGCGGCCGCCTTCGCCGAGAGCCTCGACTTCCGCGAGGACCGGGAGCGGGCGCTCGACGCGTTCGACCTGCACCTGAAGGCCAAGGGCCTGAACCCCGGCACCACCGCCGACCTCACCGTCGCGGCGCTGTTCACCGCTCGCCTCGAAGCGCCTCCGCCAGAGCCTCGCGGCTGAGCCTGCCGCCATGCAGGGCGCTCGCGACCAGAGCGCCCGCCACCCCCAGCGCGGAGAGCGCCGCGAGATCGTGGGCGCCGCGCACGCCGCCTGCGGCGTAGACGCGGCGGTCCTCGGCCCGGCCCAGCACATCCTGCAACCGGCTGATGTCGGGCCCCGCATCCGCGCCGACGCGGGCCAGGGTCATGACGATGACCCGGTCGGGCCAGAACGACGAATCATCATGCGCATCAGCGGGTCCGATCGGCCCGTTCGCATCGTGATCGAGCGACAGCACGCCTCCCGAAGCCCTGCAGGCGCTTCTCAGCGCTTCCGCGTCCTTGAACGACTCGCTGCCGATGACGCTCACGCCGGGGCCGGCCTGGGCGCGCCGGCCGAGTGCGTCCGGATCGGTCTCCCCGCGGTCGACCCAGATCTCGAGCTCCGGATGGGCGTCGGCGATCTCGGCGATGACCGCGTCGTGGCCGCCCATTCCGCGAATTGCGTCGAGATCCGCGACGTAAAGCCTTCGGAACGGGGCGAGCGCGAGCAGCGCCTCGGCGACGGCCTGCGGCCGGGCGCCCTCGACGAGCGGGGAATGGATCGGCTGGTAGGCGCCCCGCTCTCCGCGGCGCGCATGCACCACCTGGCCGCCCATGAGGTCGATCACCGGAACGACGTCCATTGCTGGCCTCATGATTCGGGAGGTGAGGCGCCGCTGCTTTTCGGCTAAGCCCTCGCGGTCGGGCGGGGGGCTCGACCAAGGATCGGCGGCGTGATGCGGGTCTTCATATGCGAATTCGTGACGGGCGGCGGAATGCGGCGGGACGCCCTTCCCGCCTCGCTGGCGCGCGAAGGCCTGTTGATGCGCGACGCGCTGGCGCGGGACTTTTCGGAGCTGCCTGGCGTCGAAGCCGTCGTGACCTGTGACGGCCGGCTGCCGACTCCGCCCGGCGCAGAATGCGTCGCCGTCGAGGCCGAGCAGGATTGCTGGGAAATCTGGGAAGCGCTCGCTGGCGCGGCTGATCTCGCCTGCATCGTGGCGCCGGAGACCGACGGCGTTCTGGAACGGCTCTGGAGGCTCTGCGACGCCGCCGGCGCGCGCGTGCTCGGCCCCACCCTTCCGGCGATCCAGATCTCGGCGAGCAAGCGCCTCACTGCGGAGCGTCTGCTTGCGCATGGCGTTCCGACGCCCGCTGTCTGGAGCCCTGATTCGATCCCCGCCGGCGAAGCAGGTCCGTTCATCAGCAAGCCTGATGACGGCGCAGGGTGCGGCTCGACCCGGTTCTGGACCGACCGCCCTGCTCCCGGCGCGCTGGGCCCTGACCACATCGTGCAACGCTACGAGCCTGGCGCAGCCGCGAGCCTGACCTGCCTTGGAGCCGGCGGGTCCGTCTCGGTGCTGGCAGCGAACGATCAGCATGTCGCGATCCAGGACGGCGTCTTCCGCTTCAATGGGCTGACGGTCGGCGCTGTTCCGGCCGACCGGGATCTGGACGCTCTTGCGCAAAGAGTCTGGCGAGCTGTCCCGGGCCTTGATGGCTTCTTCGGGATCGACCTCGTCCTGCGCCCGGAGGGCGCGACGGTGATCGAGATCAATCCGCGGGTGACCACGGCCTATGCGGGGCTTCGCGGAGCCCTCGGACTGAACCCGGCCGGGCTCCTCGGTCTCGTCGCCGAGGCCCCACGGTCCGCCGAAGCGCTCCGGCCCGTCGAGATCGCGCTGTGAGCGCGATCATCGGGCTCGATGTCGGCGGGGCGCACCTCAAGCTCTCGCGGGTCACGCCTGCGGGGCGGCTGGAGGCTGCGCGCATCGCGCCCTGCCCGCTCTGGCGCGGCCTCAATGAACTCGAGAAGGCGTTTGCGTCGCTCGAGGCAGAGATCCCGCCCGCCGCGTCCTTCGCGGTGACGATGACGGGCGAACTCGTCGACCTCTGGACCGACCGTCAGACCGGCGTCGCGGCGATCTCCGAAGCGGTCGGCGCGCTGGTCGGGCGGGACCGGCTCGTCTTCTATGCCGGCGCGGCGGGCTTCGTGCCGGCTGGCGAAGAGGCGGCGCATTGGAGCGCGATCGCGTCCGCGAACTGGCGCGCGACAGCCGCGGCCGCCGCCCGGGGCGGCGAGACCGGGCTGCTGATCGACATCGGCTCGACCACCAGCGACCTGATTCCCTTCGCGTCCGGAGAGGTTCTCGCCCGGGGAACGGACGACGCCGGGCGCATGGCGGCCGACGAGCTGGTCTATCTCGGAGTCGCACGGACGCCCGTCATGGCGCTCGCCGCCAGGATGCCCTTCGGCGGCGGGTGGATCTCCCCCATGGCGGAGTTCTTCGCCACCACGGCGGACGTGTTCCGGCTGACGGGCGATCTCCCCGACGGCGCCGACCTCCATCCGGCCGCGGACGGCGGAGCGAAGACGACTGCGGCCAGCGCCCGCCGGCTGCTGCGCATGGTCGGCGCCGATCTCGACGCGCAGACGGAGGTCCAGGCGCATGCGCTCGCCGCCTGGCTGGCGGAAGCGATGCTGCGGAGACTCTGCGACGCGACCGCGCTGATCATGTCGCGACCCGACGCGGGCCGGGCGCCGACGGTCTTCGGCGCCGGCGTCGGCCGTTTCCTCGCGCGTCGACTGGCGGACCGGCTCGGCCTCATGTATCGCGACCTCGGGCGTGAATGGTCGGAGGACGAGGGGCTCGCCGCAGCGGCGGCGGATTGCGCGCCGGCCGTCGCAGTCGCCCGGCTGCTCGCCGCACGATGACCGGCTTCATCCACGCGTCTGATCCGGGTTGGAAACCGCCTGCCCTGCTGCGAGTTCGAGAGACATGAGCGATCGGATCTTCTTGAGGGGCATTCCCGTTCACGCCCGACACGGCGTGTTCGAGGAAGAGCGCCGGCTCGGCCAGCGTTTCGTTTTCGACATCGACTTCTGGGTCGAGGCGCAAGCCTATGCGCGGGCCGACGACCCGACCGCCGCGGTCTCCTACGCGGACGTCTATGACGCCGTGGTGCAGGCCGCGGGCGAGCCCAGCCTCAACCTGATCGAGGCGGTCGCCGAGCGGGTCGCCCAGCGCCTGCTCGACAGCTTCGCGCCGATCAAGCGGGTCCGGGTCGAAATCCATAAGCCGAGCGCGCCCATAGCGGGCGTGTTCGGGGATGTGGGCGTGGAGATTTTCCGCGACCGCGACGGCGCCGGACGCTGAGCGCATGACGGAGATCGGGCTCGGCTTCGGCAGCAATGTCGGCGACAAGGTCGCGAACCTTCATCGCGCGATGGAGCGCGTATTCGCCACCGGCGAGATTCGTTTTCTGGCCGCTTCCTCCGTGTGGCGCACCGCGCCCTGGGGCTATGTCGATCAGGACTGGTTCGCGAACGCGTGCGCGGTCGGCGAGACCGACATGTCGCCCGAGGAGGCTCTCGTCTTCACGCAGTCCGTCGAGGAGGAGCTCGGTCGAGAAAAGACCTTTCGCTGGGGACCGCGGGTGATCGACGTCGACATCCTGTATCTCGGCGACGCTAAGGTGGCGTCTGCGCGGCTGATCGTTCCCCACAAGGAGATGTTCAACCGCGCCTTCGTGTTGGCGCCCCTGGCCGAGATCAGGCCCGAGCTCGTGCTCGACGGAAAATCGATCCGGGACGCCGCCACCGCTGCGGGCTCGGCCGGCCTGTCCCGGCTCGCGCCTCCATGGCGGCCGCTGCCCAAGGACTAGAGGTCTTCCGTCCGGCGCGCCCGCGGCGCCTCGGCGCACGCCTCCTCGATCGCCCGCACGATCTCGAAATGCGAGAACGGCTTGGAGATGAACGCGAGATGCGTCAGGCCCTGCGGCGTGTCGGCGCGCGTCGAGCCGGAAACGAAGATGACCCTCGCGCCCGCGCGATCGAGGTCGGACGCGAGTTCGTAGGTCTTGCCGTCAGCGACATCGATGTCGAGGAGGGCGAGGTCGACCGTCCCGCGGGCGACGTCCCGGCCCTCGCGTATGGTGGCGGCGAGCGTCACGGTCGCGCCTGGCAGACGAGCGCGAACGATCGCCTCGACCTCGAGGCCAACGATCGCCTGATCCTCGAGAATAAGCACCCGCATCGCACGCTACGCTCCTGCCGCCCTGGACGGCCGCGCTGCAGGACGTCCGCTGGCCGCCACTCAAGACGTTGAGGCGGCAGGGATCGTTCCGTCGGTGGAGGAAATCTGCGGCAGGAACTCGGCGCCCCGCTCGCTCAGGAAGGCGGCCATCGCGGCCGCAGGCGGAGTGAGCCTCCGCCCGGCCCGCCGCACGACGTGCCACCGGCGCAGAATCGGAAGCCCGGCCACGTCGAGCTGGACCAGCCGCCCATCCGCGATCTCGGCCGCGACGGTGTGCGCCGAGATGAAGGCCAGGCCCAGGCCGCCGATCACCGCCTGCTTGATCGTTTCGTTCGAACCGATCTCCATGCCGATCTTCGGCGTCACTCCCTCCTGTTCGAACAGCCGCTCCATCACCAGCCGGGTCCCGGACCCGCGCTCGCGCATCAGGAACGTCTGGCCGCTGAGCTCCGAGGGAGCTATGTCCCGGCGGGAAGCGAGTTCATGGTCCGGCGCGGCGATGATGATCTGGGGATGTTCGCCGATGATCGCGGCCACGTTGTCCAGATCCTCGGGCGGGCGTCCCATGATGGCGACGTCCACCTGGTCGGAGCGGAGCAGCCCGATGACTTCGGCGCGGTTGCCGACCGACAGGCTGAGGTCGATGCCCGGATGGGCGCGCGCGAAGGCGCCGAGCGCCATGGGGGCGAAATATTTTGCGGTGGAGACGATCGCGACGGAAACACGGCCGCCCTCCAGCCCCTTCATCGCCTCGAGCGCGCCGACGCATTCCCGCAGCGCGATCTCGATGCGCGCCGCCGCCTCGACCAGCTCGCGGCCGGCGTCGGTCGGACGGAACCGTTCGCCCGTCCGGTCGATCAGGGGAAGGCCGACTGCGGCCTCCAGCAGTTGGACTTGCATGGTGACGGCCGGAGGCGTGACGTTCAGCCGCCGCGCAGCCGCGCTCACCGCCCCTGTTTCGGCGACCGCCGAGAGGGCACGCAGTTGCTTCAGTGTGAGCGAACGGACAAGGTCTTCAGACATGCTGAAATTGGCGTTTAGTTTATGTGGCTTTTCTGATCAACGTCGATAGACGGGCGCTGGCCCCCAACCGCATGCAGGCGGCCCCAGCGCCGGCAGACAACCGAAGTGCATGACGCGTCTGACGCGTGAGGAGATTCCCGTGGCCGAGCATATGACCCTCGACGCCTTTCTCGATCAGTGGAGCGCCGGCGACGCCGTGCGCGGCGCGACCGCCGCTACGGTGCGGGCCGTGTGCGACGCCGGCCGCACGATCGCGGCGCTGGTGGCCCGCGGCGCGCTCGAAGAGGCCATGGGCTCCGCGGTCGGCGAGAACGCCGGAGGCGACACCCAGAAGGCGCTCGACGTCAGGACGCACGACATCCTGGTCGAGGCGCTGCGGGGGGCGCCGGTCTCGCGGCTCGGCTCGGAAGAGGCCGAGGACGTGATCGTCCTCGACCCGGCGGCCCCGGTGGCGGTCGCGGCGGACCCGCTGGACGGCTCCTCCAACATCGAGACCAACGTCTCGATCGGAACGCTCTTCGGAATCCTCCCCGAGGCCGGAGAGGAGACGTTCCTGCAGCCCGGCTCGCGCCAGCTCGCCGCCGGCTTCATCGTCTACGGCCCGGCGACCGCACTGGTGCTGACGGTCGGAACCGGAACGCACATCTTCATGATGGACGGCGTCGGCGGGCCTTTCGTGCGCACCAGCGCGGACGTGCAGATCCCGAAGACGACCAAGGAATACGCCATCAACGCGTCGAACGCCCGGCACTGGGCGGAGCCGATGCGCGCCTACATCGCGGACTGCCTCGCCGGCGCGGACGGGCCGCGCGAGAAGAACTTCAACACGCGGTGGGTCGGCTCGCTGGTCGCGGACGTGTTCCGGATCCTGGTGCGCGGCGGCGTCTATCTCTATCCGGGCGACGCGCGCGAGGGGTACGGCTCCGGCCGCCTCCGGCTCGTCTACGAGTGCAACCCTATCGCGATGGTGTGCGAGCAGGCCGGCGGCGCGGCGACCGACGGCAAGACGCGCATCCTCGATATCGTGCCTTCCAGGCTGCACGCGCGCGCGCCGCTGGTCGCCGGATCGGCCGAAGAGGTCGAGCGCATCGGCCGGTACTACGGCGACGAGGCCCGGCAGTCGTCGCCGCTCTTCGCGAAGCGCGGACTGTTCCTCTCCTGATCCGCCGCGGCATGTCGATCCGTCACCCGATCATCTCCGTCACAGGCTCCTCCGGCTCCGGCACCACTTCGGTCCGAGACACCTTCGAGCAGATTTTCCGCCGCGAGCGAATCGTGGCGGCGTTCGTCGACGGCGACGCCTTCCATCGCTACGACCGCGACGGCATGCGCCAGAAGGCCATGGAGGAGGAGGCGCGCGGCAACCACCACTTCAGCCACTTCGGCCATGACGCGAACATGCTCGAGGAGCTCGAGGAGGTGTTCGCGTCCTACGGCTCGAGCGGCGCCGGGCGCACGCGCCGATACGTCCATGACCTCGAAGCCGCCCAACGGCTCGGGCTGCCGATGGGGACGTTCACCGACTGGACCGACCTGCCGCAGCCGACCGACCTGATGTTCTACGAAGGGCTGCACGGCGCGATCGTCGGCGACGGCGTCGACATCGCCCGATACGCCGACCTGAAGATCGGAGTGGTTCCGGTCATCAATCTCGAGTGGATCCAGAAGATCCACCGCGACCGCAATGACCGCGGCTACTCGACGGAGGACGTCACCCAGACGATCCTGCGCCGGATGCCGGACTACGTCCGCTACATCTGCCCGCAGTTCACCCGCACCGACATCAACTTCCAGCGCATACCGACCGTCGACACCTCCAACCCCTTCATCGCGCGCTCGATCCCGACGGCGGACGAGTCGATGGTCGTGATCCGCTTCCGCGATCCGCGCGGGATAGATTTCCCTTATCTGCTCTCGATGCTCCCGCAGAGCTTCATGTCCCGCGCGAACTCGATCGTCATCCCAGGCGGGAAGCTCGATCTCGCGATGCAGCTGATCCTCACGCCGATGATCATGCAGCTCGTGGAGCGCAAGCGGCGCGCCGGCTAAGGCTGGCCGCGCCCCTGTACTGGCATGCCCAATCGGTTTAACAGCGTGCCGCACTGCAGCAACCGGCGAGGCGCCATGTCCGTCATCATCGCTCCGTCCATTCTCTCAGCGGATTTCTCGCGCCTCGGCGAGGAGACCCGGGACGTCGTCGCCGCAGGCGCCGACTGGGTCCATCTCGACGTGATGGACGGCCACTTCGTGCCGAACATCACCTTCGGCCCCGAGGTCGTGAAGCGGCTTCGCCGCTGGACCAACGCGCTGTTCGACTGCCACCTGATGATCGCGCCCGCCGACAACTATCTCGAGGCCTTCGCCAAGGCGGGCTGCGACCGGCTGACGGTGCACGCCGAGGCCGGCCCGCATCTCGACCGATCGCTGCAGATCATCCGGTCGCTCGGGAAGAAGGCCGGGGTGGCGCTGAACCCGTCGACCCCGGAGAGCGCCGTGGAGTACGTGCTCGACAAGATCGACCTGATCATCGTGATGACCGTGAACCCGGGCTTCGGCGGCCAGGCCTTCATCCCGGAGCAGATCGAGAAGGTGCGCAGGCTGCGCCGGATGATCGGTGAGCGCCCGATCTCGATCGAGATCGACGGCGGCGTCACGCCCGAGACGGCCCCGCTCTGCGCGGCCGCCGGAGCCGACGTCTTCGTCGCCGGCAACGCGGTGTTCAAGGACGGACCGGAGGCCTACCGCAGCAACATCGCGGCGATCCGGGCCGCGGCCGAGACGGCGTTCGCCAACCGGGCCGCCTGATGCCGCTCGAGGCGTTGATCTTCGACGTCGACGGCACGCTCGCCGAGACCGAAGAGACGCACCGACAGGCGCTCAACGCCACCTTCGCCGATTTCGACCTTCCGTGGAGCTGGGACCAGCCGACCTACCGGCGCCTGCTTCGGATCATGGGCGGCAAGGAGCGGCTGCGCCACTTCATCGAACATGACCGGCCGGCGAAGGCCGAGGCTGCGCTCGCGGCGCTGCCGAAGCTCCACGCCGCCAAGAACGAGCGCTACGCCGCCCTCGTGGCGGCGGGCGACGTCAGGCTGCGCCCGGGGGTGGAGCGGCTTATTCGCGAGGCCCGCGCCGAAGGTCTGAGGCTCGCCATCGCCACGACCACGAGCCTCGCGAACGTGGAGGCCCTGCTGGCGGCGACTCTCGGGCCCGACGCACGGCGCATTTTCGAGGCGGTGGCGGCCGGCGACGAGGTCGCGACCAAGAAGCCCGCGCCTGACGTCTTCGAACTCGCGGTGCGCCTGCTGGGCGTCGATCCCTCCCGCGCGATCGCGTTCGAGGACACGGTCTATGGGCTGCGCGCGGCCACGGCGGCGGGCCTGCGCAGCGTGGTGACGCCCAGCTTCTACACCGACGATCAGGATTTCTCGGGCGCGGCGGCGGTGTTCGACACGCTGGGCGACCCGGGACGTCCCGCGCGCCATCTCGGCGGCGCCGGCGCCGGCGTGACCATGGTCACGGTCCCGTTCCTGCGCACGCTTTCGCCTTGAGCGCAGGAACCTCGCGAAGGGACCCGGCTTCAGCTGCGTACAAGGCAGGAAAGTCGCCCCGCGATGTCGCTTCCCGGCAACGGCGCAGGGAGGTCGACCATGTCACTTTCAGTAATTGCGCGTTCACCACGAGGCGAAGAGTTTGCGGGGGCTAAAAACTGGATCGCGTGTCGCGGTCGTGGTCGCCGCATCGCTCGGCCTCAGCGCCTGCGCGAACGGCTGGGCGCGTCCTTCGCTTGGCGTCAGCTCGCCGAGCCGGTGGGAGGACGCCCGGGCCAGTCAGCCGGTGTGGCCGCAGAGAGACTGGTGGCGCGCGTTCGGCTCGAGCGAACTGTCGACGCTGATCGCGGAGGCGGAGCGCTCCAATCAGGACATCGGCGCCGCCAAGGCGCGGATCGAGCAGGCCGACGCGCAGGTGCGCATCAATGGCGCAGCGCTCATTCCGCTGATCCAGGGATCCGGCGACGCCACCGCACAGAAGTCCCCCGGAACGCCGGTCGTGGGCGGCTTCCAGGCGGCGCTTTCGGCGAGCTACGAACTCGACTTCTGGGGCAAGAACCGCGCGACGCTGCGCTCCGCCCAGGCTTCGGCGCTCTCCGCCCGCTATGCCGAGGAGGTCGTCGCGCTGGGTGTGGTGGCGAGCGTCGCGAATACCTATTTCGCGCTCATGTCGGCGCAAGAGCGGCTCGCAATCGCCCATGGCAACGTGAAAAGCGCGCAAACCATACTGGACGCCATCCAGGGACGGCTGGATGTCGGCACCGCCAACGCGCTCGATCGGGCGCAGCAGCGCGCGGTGCTGGACCAGCAGCGCGCCACGATTCCGCCGATCGAGCAGGAGATCCGGACCAACCAGACGGCGCTCGCGCTGCTGCTCGGCCGACCGCCGGTTCTGCTGCCGGTCAAGGGCGGCCGGCTGGCCAGCCTGAAATCGCCGCGCGTCGCGCCGGGGCTTCCCTCCGAGCTCCTGTTGCGGCGCCCCGACGTCCGTGAGGCCGAGGCGAACCTGGCCGCGACCGACGCGAACGTCACCGCCGCGCGGGCGGCCTTTCTGCCGTCGATCGACCTCACCGCTCAGGGCGGCTTCGAGAGCGCCGCGCTCCGCAGCCTGTTCAGCTCGCAATCCGCGTTCTATTCGCTCGCCGCCGGGCTGACCCAGCCGCTCCTGGACCCCACCCTGCCGGGCGATTTGGACCTCGCGAAAGGACAGTACCGGGAGAACCTCTACGCCTACCGCAAGGCCGCGATCCAGGCGTTCGTCGACGTGGAGAACGCTCTAATCACGATGCGGAAGAGCGCCGAGCAGCAGAGGCTGCAGGAGGCGGCCGTGAAGAGCGCTCGCGAAGCCTACGACATCGCGCAGGTGCAGATGCGGGAAGGCACCGTCGACATCGTCACGGTGCTCAACACGCAGCAGACCTTGTTCTCGGCCCAGCAGAACCTCGCCGAGGCGCGGCTCGCCCGCTACCAGGCGATCGTCCAGATGTTCCAGGCGCTTGGCGGAGGATGGGCGGCGTCCGGACGACGGCCGGGGGGCGCTCCGCTGCCCGAAACGGCGCTGATGAAATGAAACGGCTGATCATCCTGCTCCTCGTGGTCGCTGCGGGGGTCGCCGCGTGGCGCTTCTGGCCGCCGCCGTTCTGGCCGCCGTCCTTCCTGTCCGCCTCCAACGAAGGAGCGCCGTCGCAACGCGAGCAGCCCCGCCGCGCCGGCCGCAGAGGCGGGATGTCGGATCAGCCCGTCCCGGTCATCGCGTCCGCTGCGGTGCGCCAGGACGTGCCGGTCTTCCTGGAGGGCGTCGGGACGTTCCAGGCGCTCAACACGGTGACGGTGAAGCCCCAGGTCGAAGGGACGCTCGTCGAGGTCGCCTTCCGCGAGGGCCAGGACGTCAAGGCCGGCGACGTCCTCGCTCGCATCGACCCCGCCACCTATCAGGCGCAGTACGACCAGGCCGTCGCCCAGAAGGCGCAGTTCGAGGCGCAGCTCGCCAACGCCCGGACCGACCTCGAGCGCTATCAGCGGCTCGCCAGGAACGACTACGGCTCGCAGCAGCAGGCCGAGACGCAGAAGGCCACCGTCAACCAGCTCGAGGCTCAGGTCCGCTACTACGGAGCCCTGATCGAACAGGCGAAGACGACCCTCGACCGCACGATCGTCCGCGCTCCGATCAGCGGGCGAACCGGCGTGCGCGGCGTCGACCAGGGCAACTACGTCACGGTGGGCGACGCGACCGGGATCGTGACGATCACGCAGCTTCAGCCGATCGCCGCTCTGTTCACGCTGCCCCAGCAGAACATCGCAGCGGTGAACAAGGCGATGGCCCGCGGGCCCGTCACGGTCGAAGCCCTGGCGGCCGACGGGGAGAGGACTCTGGATCGCGGGACGCTCGACGTCATCGACAACCAGGTCGACCAGGCGACCGGGACGGTGAAGCTCAAGGCCACGTTCCCGAACGCCGAGCTCTCGCTGTGGCCCGGCCAGTTCACCAATGTCAGGATCGCCGTCGACACGCTCCGCGATGTCGTGACCGTTCCGGGAGCCGCCGTTCAGCAGGGGCCCGACGGGCCCTTCGTCTATGTGGTGCAGGATGACGGCACGGTGGCGCAGCGCGCGGTCGGCGTCACCCGCCAGGACGCGGAACTCGCCGTGATCGCCTCCGGGCTGGAGGCGGGCGACAAGGTGATCACGACCGGCTTCACGCGTCTCAGAGACGGCCAGAAGGTCGAGCTCGGAAGCTCCGACGGCGCCCAGCCGGACGACGCGCGGTCCTCCGACTCACGTCCCGCGGGCCCACGTCGTGACGGAGCGCCGGACCGCCGCGCCGAGGGCGACGCCGCGCCGGGGAAGTGACGGCGCGATGAACATATCCGCTCCCTTCATCGCGCGCCCCGTAGCGACGACCTTGCTCGCCTTCGCGGCGCTGCTCGCCGGCGTGCTCGGTTACCTGCAGCTGCCCGTCTCGTCGCTGCCGCAGGTCGACTTCCCGACGATCCAGGTGACCACCCGGCTGCCGGGCGCAAATCCGCAGACCATGGCCTCGCTGGTCACGGCGCCGCTCGAACGCCAGCTCGGCCAGATTCCGTCGCTCGACGCGATGACCTCCACGAGTTCCTTCGGGCTCAGCCGGATCACGTTGCGCTTCGATCTCGACCGCGATGTCGACGGCGCCGCGCAGGACGTGCAGGCCGCGATCAACGCCGCCAACTCGACGCTTCCGAAGAACCTCCCCTACCCGCCGGTGTTCTCGAAGGTGAACCCGGCGAACACGCCGGTGCTCACCGTCGCCCTGACCTCCGACACGATGCCGATCCGCGATGTCTCGGATCTCGCCGACACGCTGGTCGCGCAGCGCCTTGCGGAGGTTGCGGGGGTGGGCCGGGTCAGCGTCGGCGGCGGCGTGAAGCCTGCGGTACGCGTGCAGGCCGACGTCCGTCGCCTCGCCGCCTACGGGTTGAGCCTCGAGACGCTGCGGACCGCGATCGCGGGCGCCAGCGTGGCCGGTCCGAAGGGCTCGATCGACGGCCAGCGACAGTCCTTCACGATCTCGGCGAACGACCAGATCAACACGGCGCAAGCCTATTCGGACGTCGTGGTCGCGATCAGCAACGGCGTGCCGGTCAAGCTGCGCGACGTGGCGGACGTGGTCGACGGGCTCGAGGACAATCAGGTCGCCGCGAGCTTCCAGGGGCGGCCGGCGATCGTCATCGACGTGCTGCGCCAGCCCGGCGCCAACACGGTCGCGACCGTCGACGCCCTTCGGCGCCAGCTACCGGAGATCCAGCGGGCGATGCCGGCCGGCGTGCGGCTGGCGGTGGTCGACGACCGCACGGACGCCATCAAGGCCTCGCTGCACGAGGTTCAGTTCACGCTGGCGCTCTCCGTCGGCCTGGTGGTGCTGGTCGTCCTGCTGTTCCTGCGGACGTTCCGGGCGACGCTGATCGCCGGCGTCGCCCTGCCCCTGTCCCTGATCGCGACCTTCGCGGTGATGTGGGCCTTCGGCTACAGCGTCGACAACCTCTCCCTGATGGCGCTGGTGGTCGGCGCAGGCTTCATCGTCGACGACGCGATCGTCATGATCGAGAACGTGTCGCGCCACATCGAAGAGGGTTCTCCGCCGCTCAAGGCGGCTTATGACGGCGCCCGCGAGATCGGCTTCACGATCGTCTCGCTGACGGCGTCCCTCGTCGCGGTGTTCATCCCTCTGCTGTTCATGAGCGGCCTTATCGGGCGCGTGTTCCGGGAGTTCGCGGCGACGCTGACGATCGCCGTCATCGTCTCCATGGTGATCTCGCTCACCCTGACGCCGATGATGTGCGGGCGGCTGCTGCGCGCGCCGAAGGCGTCGAAGTCGCGCCTGGGCGCGGCGGCCGAACGCGCCACCACGCGCTTCATCGAGGGCTACCGGAAGTCGCTCCGGGTGGTGATCCGCCACCAGACGCTGATGCTGCTGCTGACGCTTGCGACCCTCGCGGCGACCGCGTGGCTCTACGTGATCGCGCCGAAAGGCTTTCTGCCCGAGGAGGATTCGGGCCTGATCACCGCCACCATCGAGGCGGAGCAGGACGTCTCCTTCCCTGAACTGCAGCGGCGCGACGCGGAGCTGGTGGCGCTCGTCCGGAAGGACCCGGCGGTCCAGAACGTCGTGTCGGTGCTGGGCGTCAGCGATCAGACCGCGACGCCCAACGCCGGCAGACTCTCGATCGTGCTGAAGCCGCACGCCGCGCGGGACGATCCGGCGCCCGAGGTGATCGCGCGGCTGGAGCGGGCGGCCGCCACGATCCCCGGACTCTCGGTGGTCTTCCAGTCCGTGCAGGACCTGCAGGTCTCCACCCGGTCGTCGCGCGCGCGCTACCAGTACACGCTGACCGATCAGGACGCCGCGGAGCTCGCCCGCTCCGCCGCGCTGCTCGTCGAAAGGCTCCAGGCCTCGCCGAAACTGCGCAATGTCGGCTCGGACGCGCGGCCCGGCGGACTTCAGGCGCGCGTGACCGTCGATCGCACCTCGGCCGGAAGGCTCGGGGTGACGATGCAGTCGATCGCCGACGCGCTCTACGACGCCTACGGCCAGCGCCAGATCTCGACGATCTACGGGCAGGCGAACCAGTACCGCGTGGTGCTCGAGGCGACGCCCGGCCAGGCCAAGGACCCCGACGCGCTCAAGAGCCTCTATGTGTCGTCCTCGGGCGGGCAGCCGGTGCCGCTCTCGGCGATCGCGGAGGTGGCGGTGGAGCCGGCCAACCTCGTCGTCACCAACGAGGAGCAGTTCCCGGCCGTCACGATCTCCTTCGATCTGGCCGGAGACGCTTCTCTGAGCGACGCGGTGGAGATCATCCAGCAGGCGGAGGCGGACATCTCGCTGCCCCCGACCGCCGTCGGAAGCTTCTCGGGCGACGCCGCCGAATTCGCGCAGTCTCTCGCGGGCCAGCCATGGCTCGTGCTCGCGGCCGTGGTCGCGATCTACATCGTCCTCGGCGTGCTCTACGAGAGCTTCATCCATCCGCTCACGATCCTCTCCACGCTGCCGTCAGCCGGCGTCGGAGCGCTCATCGCGCTCGAGCTGTTCGGGATGGAGCTGTCGATCGTCGCGCTGATCGGCGTGATCCTGCTGATGGGCATCGTGAAGAAGAACGCGATCATGATGATCGACTTCGCGCTCGACGCCGAGCGCGAGCGCGGGCTCTCGCCGGAGGAGTCGATCGTCGAGGCGGCCGCGCTGCGCTTCCGCCCCATCATGATGACGACGCTCGCCGCCCTGCTGGGCGCCCTGCCGCTGGCCCTCGCGACCGGGCCCGGGGCCGAGCTCCGGACGCCGCTCGGCGTCACCATCATCGGCGGCCTGCTGCTGAGCCAGTTGCTGACCCTCTACACCACGCCTGTCGTCTATCTGGCCATGGAGCGCCTCCGGCTCGCCGTCGTCGGGCGTCCCGCGCAGCACCGCGTGGAGCCGGCCGAATGAACCGCGCGGTCCGGCCCGATCATCACGACACGGTCGGCTAGATGTCGCTCTCCGCGCCCTTCATCCGCCGACCCGTGGGGACCACGCTCCTGGCGATCGGGCTCATGCTGATCGGCATCGCCGCTTATGCGCGGCTGCCGGTCGCGAGCGTGCCGAACGTCGAGTTCCCGGCGATCTTCGTGCAGGCGAGCCGTCCCGGCGCCGACCCGAGCGTCATGGCGGCGACCGTCGCGGCGCCTCTCGAGCGGGCGCTCGGCGCGATCGCCGGCGTGAGCGAGCTCACCTCCACATCGGCTCTCGGCTCGACCCGGATCGCGGTGATCTTCGACCTCAACCGCAACATCGACGACGCGGCCAGGGACGTGCAGGCGGCGCTCAACGAGGCCTCCGTCGATCTGCCGTCCGACATGCCGAACCTTCCGACGTTCCGGAAGATCAATCCGGCGGCCTCCCCGGTTCTCGTCCTTGCGCTGACCTCCGACGCGCTGCCGACGAGCCGCATCTACGACGCGGCCGACAGCGTTCTGGTGCAACGCCTGTCCCAGGTGGCCGGCGTCGGCGAGGTGAGCGTCGCGGGCGCCGAGCAGCCCGCCGTGCGGGTCCGGCTCGATCCTGACCGGCTGGCCGCGATGGGGCTCTCGCTGGACGATGTCCGTTCGGCGATCGACAACGCCAACGTTCTCGCGCCGGTCGGCGCCCTCTCGGACGACAAGCGCCAGATGGCGATCGCGCTGGATGGCGAGCTCGGTCAGGATCCGGAGCGCTACCGCGACATCGTCGTCCGGACCTCGAACGGCGCGACCGTGCGGCTCGGCGACGTCGCCGACGTCGCGGCCGGAACCCGCAACGAGCGCACCGGCGGCTGGTTCAACGGCAAGCCGGCCGTCCTGGTCAACGTCACGAAGCAGCCGGACGCCAACGTGCTCAAGACCGTCGACGGCGTGAAGGCGCTGCTGCCGAACCTGTCGCGCTGGATACCGGCGGCGATCGACGTGACGGTGCTGGTGGACCGGACCGCCACCATCCGCGCGAGCGTCGAGGACATGCAGAAGACCCTGCTGCTCTCGATCGCCCTCGTGATGCTGGTGGTGCTGGCGTTCCTGAAGCGTCTCGCGCCGACCTTCGCGGCCGGCGTGACCGTGCCGCTGGCGCTCGCCGGCTCCTTCGCGGGGATGTGGGTCTTCGGCTTCTCGATCGACAACCTGTCTCTGATGGCGCTCGCCGTCGCGGTCGGGTTCGTCGTCGACGACGCCATCGTCATGATCGAGAACGCCTACCGCAATCTCGAGAAGGGCATGTCGCCGTTCGAGGCGGCGCTCGCGGGAGCGCGGGAGATAGCTTTCACGGTGCTGGCGATCTCGATATCGCTGATCGCGGCCTTCATCCCGCTGCTGTTCCTCGGCGGCATCGCAGGCCGGCTGTTCTTCGAGTTTTCGATGACGCTGGTGTTCGCGATCGTCGTCTCGACGGTGGTGTCGCTCACCGTGACGCCGATGATCTGCGGCCAGTTGCTGCGGCCCGAGCCGGCCGAGCGGCGACGCGGACTCGTGGATCGCCTCGCCGACGGCTACGCGCGCAGTCTCCGCGTGGCGATGAAAGCGCCCTGGCTGATGGCGTTGCTGATGCTCGGCGCGGTCGCCTGGAGCGTTCACCTCTACATCGCGATGCCCAAGGGTTTCCTGCCGCAGGACGACACCGGGATCGTGAACGCCTTCACCGAGGCGGCGCCCGACGTCTCCTTCGCCGCCATGTCGGAGCTTCAGAAGAAGGCGGCCGACATCATCGCGGCCGACCCCGCGGTGGAGTCCGTCGCGCCCTCGGTCGGCGGGGGCCGCAGCGTCTCCAACCAGGGCCGAATCCAGATCGCCTTGAAGCCGTCTGGCGAACGGCCGGGCGCGAACGCCGTGATCGAGCGTCTTCGCAAGCCGCTCTCGGAGATTCCCGGCCTCCGCGTGTTCCTGAGCCTGCAGCAGGACATCCGCGCCGGCGGCCGGCAGGGCCGCTCGCAGTACCAGTTCACGCTGTGGTCCCACGACCTCGATCTGCTGCAGGAGACTGCGCCCCGGGTGGTGGAGAGGCTCCGCAGAATTCCCGGCCTGCGCGACGTAGCGACCGATCGCGAGGCGAACGGCATCGACCTGCGGCTCGACATCGACCGGGACGCCGCGTCCCGGCTGGGCGTCTCGATCGAAGCGATAGACGCGGCGCTGAACACCGCCTTCTCGCAGCGTCAGATCTCGGTGATCTACGGTCGCCGGAACCAGTACCGGGTGGTCATCGAGCTTGCGCCGGACCAGGCGGACGACTCGGCGGACGTGCTCAAGATCCACGTGCCCACGAGCTCGGGGGCACAGATCCCGCTCTCCACCGTCGCCACCATGACGCGTCGCGTCGCGCCGCTTACGGTGAACCATCAGGGCCAGTATCCCGCGATCACCATCACCTACGACGTGGCGCCGGACGCGTCCGCAGGCGACGCGATGGAGGCCGTGTCCCGCGCCGTCGCGGAAATGCGGCTGCCCGACGGAGTGAACGCCGAGTTCGCCGGCGACGCGGCCCAGTTCGCGGCGTCCGCGTCGAGCCAGCCCCTCACCATCCTGGCTGCGCTGGTGGCGATCTATCTGGTGCTCGGCGTGCTCTATGAGAGCTACGTCCACCCGCTGACGATCCTCTCCACCTTGCCCCCGGCCGGCCTCGGGGCGCTGCTCGCACTGCAGTTCGTCGGCTACGACCTGACCCTGATCGCGCTGGTCGGCATCATCCTGCTGATCGGGCTGGTGAAGAAGAACGGCATCATGCTGGTCGACTTCGCCCTGACGGCCGAGCGCACGATGGGCCTGTCTCCGCATGACTCGATCGTGGAGGCCGCCCGCGTGCGCTTCCGGCCGATCCTGATGACGACTTTCGCGGCGCTCCTCGGCGCCCTTCCCCTCGCCTTCGGCGAAGGTCCCGGCTCCGAGCTGCGGCGGCCGCTTGGGATCACGATCGTCGGCGGCCTGATCGTCTCACAGGCCCTGACGCTCTACACGACGCCGGCGATCTACCTGCTGCTCGACCGGCTGAGGCGGCGGAAGAGGACGGCCCCCTCAGAGCTCCAGCCGGCGGAGTGACGCCGTCACGTCCTGACCTTCTTCGTCTCGCCGACGCCCGCCGGGGCTTCCGCATGGCCTCCGAACTGGCGGCGCATCGCGGACAGGATGCGGTCGGCGAACGAGTTGTCGACCCGCGAGCGGAAGCGCGCGAACAGCGCCGTCGCCAGCACGTCCACCGGAACGGCCTCCTCGATCGCCGCTTCGATGGTCCAGCGTCCCTCCCCCGAATCCGCGACGCGACCCGCGAAGCCATCGAGCTTCGGATCGTCGGCCAGCGCGATCGCGGTGAGATCGAGCAACCACGAAGACACCACGCTGCCGCGTCGCCAGAGCTCGGCGACGTCGGCGACGTCGATCTGATAGCGCCGGTCCTCGGGCAACTCGGCGGAGCCTTTGCTCCGCAAGACGTCGAAGCCTTCCGCATAGGCCTGCATCAGGCCGTACTCGATGCCGTTGTGGACCATCTTCACGAAGTGGCCGGCGCCGACCGGCCCGCAGCGCATGTAGCCTTGCTCCACCCTCGGATCCCGCGCCTCGCGCCCCGGCGTCGGCGGTATCTCACCCCTGCCCGGCGCGAGAGTCGCGAAGATGGGATCGAGCCGCCGCACGACCTCCTCGTCGCCCCCGATCATCAGGCAGTAGCCGCGTTCGCGCCCCCAGATGCCGCCCGACGTGCCCGCGTCGACGAACATCACCTGTTTCTCGGCCAGCTCGGCCGCGCGCCTGATGTCGTCCTTGTAGAAGGAGTTGCCGCCGTCGATGACGACGTCGCCCGGGGCGAGCGTCTCGCCGAGCGTCGCGATCGCGTCCCCGGTGATCTTGCCCTCCGGCAGCATCACCCAGACCGCACGCGGCGCCGGCAAGGCCGCCACGAGCTCTTCGATCGAGGCCGCCGGCGTGGCGCCCTCCTTCGCGAGGTCGGCGACGGCCTGCGGATTGACGTCGAACACGGCGCAGCGGTGGCCGCCGTCCATCAGGCGGCGGACGATGTTCCCGCCCATGCGGCCAAGACCGATCACCCCGATGTCCATGAAAACCTCGCGTCTTGAAGGCGCTGCCGCACGAGAGGCATCAGATATCATCCGGGCGCCCGCTGTCGACCTGCAGCGTCGCCACGGCCAAGTTGCATGTCGCGGGCTTTAATCGCGCTGCCGTATTGACGCGGCTGCGTGGAACGGGCGTGATCCTAATAAGGCCCTAAGAGGCTGTGTGAGGAGCGTCGAAGAATCATGCGGATCGGCCAACATCGCGCGGCGCTCGGGCGACGCACCCCGCGCCGAAGCCCCCGGCCCTCATGAACATTCAGGAGAAAGCCGTCACGGCCGTCGGAGATGCGGCTGACGCGGCGCTGCGGGAGCGGGTCGGCGCCCTCCGGCGCGGACTGGAGGACGGCCTGATCGGCGTCTCGGGGCTCATCGAGCGGCTTCTGATCGGGCTCCTGACCGGCGGACATGTCCTCGTGGAAGGCGCTCCCGGGCTCGCCAAGACCCGCGCCGTGAAGCGTCTGTCCTCCGGGCTTGAGGCCTCGTTCGCCCGCATCCAGTGCACGCCCGACCTGATGCCCGCGGATCTGACGGGAACCACCGTCTGGCGCCCGGACCAGGGCCGCTTCGAGTTCCTGCAGGGACCCATCTTCCATTCGCTGGTGCTGGTGGACGAGATCAACCGGGCCCCTCCGAAGGTGCAGTCGGCGCTGCTCGAGGCGATGGCCGAACGGCAGGTGACCGCGGGGGCGAACACCTACCCGCTGCCGGACCCGTTCATGGTGGTGGCCACCCAGAACCCGATCGAGCACGAAGGAACGTTCCCGCTGCCGGAAGCGCAGCTCGACCGCTTCCTGCTGCACGTCGTGGTCGACCTTCCGGACGCGGCGTCGGAACGTCTGATTCTCGATCTGGTGGAGCGCGAGGCGATTGGGCACGAACAGCCGCTCGGGGTCCGCCTGACGGCCGACGAGGTCCGACGCGCACGGCGCGACGTCGCCAACATCCATCTCGCGCCGGCGATCAAGGACTATATCGTCCGCATCGTGTCCGCGACGCGCGAGCCTGACACCGTGCCGGAGGTCAGGCGGGCGATCGAGTATCCGGTGTCGCCGCGGGGCACGCTCTCGCTCGCCGCAGCGTCCAAGGCCCGCGCCTATCTCGACGGCCGGGACCACGTCACGCCGGACGACGTCGCCGGACTGGCGGAAGACACTCTCGCTCATCGACTGGTGCTGACCTGGCGGGCCGCCGCGGACGGTCGGACGGCGCGCGACCTGGTCGCGCCGCTGCTCGACCAGGTGCGGCCGCTCTAGGAAGCCGCGGTGGAGGGCGTTCCGGTTCCGGGGGTCGACGTCGACGCCGCCGCGCTCCTGGGGCTGCGCCACCTCGCGCGCGGCGCGCCGGCGTCTTCGTCGCGCCGGCTCGCGGCCCGGCCGGGGGGCATCGTCACCCGCCGCCGCGGACGCGGCAGCGAGATCGACGACGTGCGCCCCTGGATCGACGGCGACGACATCAGGCACATCGACCGCAACGCGACGGCGCGCACCGGCGAGCTTCATACGCGCACCTTCCGGGACGAGCGCGAGCGCGCCGTGCTGCTGGTCGCCGATTTCAGGCCGGCGATGCTGTTCGGCACCCGCCGCGCCTTTCGCTCGGTCGCGGCGGCCGAGGCGCTGGCGCTCGTCGGCTGGCGGGCCGCCGCCGAAGGCGGCCGGATCGGTCTGCTGGCGGCCGGCGCGGGCGAGCCCGATTTCGCCCGCCCCAAAGGCGGCGAGCGAGCCATGAACGGCGTCATCGGCGTCATGGCGCGCGCCCATGCGGAGGCTCTGGCCGCCCCGGACCAACCCGATCCGCCGCTTGCGGACGCGCTCGAGATCGCCGTCGGGGCGCTTCCCCGCGGCGGCCATCTGATCCTCGCCAGCGGGCTCGACGAGCCGGGGCTGCGGTTCGACGAGGTCGTCCGGGCCGCCTCGACCCGCGTCTCGATCGCGGTTCTGCTCGTGACGGACGCATTCGAGCGCGACGCGCCCCGCGGCGCCTATGCGTTTCTGTCCCGCGACGGCCGCAGCGGCTGGCTCTCGGGACGCCGCGGCGGCGATGCGCGCGCCGACTTCCGGCGTGAGCGCCTGATGGGGCTCGGAGTGCCGGTGATCTCGATCGACGCGGCCGCGGGGCCCGAGCGGGTCGCGCCTCTGCTGGAGCGGCTCGATGCCGTCCACTGATCCGCTCGACGGCCTCCGGGGTCTGCACCTTCCGGAACAGCCGGCGTCGTTCTGGTCCGACATCTGGCTTTCTGCCGCGGTCGGGCTGCTGGCGGCGCTCGCGGCCGCGATCGCGATCCGCGTGCTGTTCCGGCCGAAGCAGTCGTTGCGCGTCTCCGCGCTCGACGCCCTCCATCGGGCGAAGGATCTGCCCGAGCCCGATCGGCGCGTCGCGCAGGCCGCGCTGCTGCGCCGGGTGGTGAGAACGATCGACGGCGACGAAGCGGCGCGCCGCGAGGGTCTCGCCTGGGGCGAGACGCTGGACCGCGTCCTCCGCACGGACTTTTTCACCTCCGGCGCCGGACAGGTGTTCGCCACGGGCCTTTACGTGCGGCCCGACGGCGCAGGCGAGGCAGAGGGTGAGATCGATCGTCGACTCGCGGCGCTGATCTCCGGCCTTCGGCGCTGACGGATGTGGCAGTTTGCGACGCCCCTGCTGTTTCTGCTGCTGCCGCTGCCGCTCCTCGTGCGGCGCGTGCTGCCGGCCGAGGGCCGGGTGGGCGGGGCGCTGAAGGTTCCGGGCACCGTCGCCGGCCCGCATGGAGAAGCTGACGCGTCGGCCGTCGCCTCGACCGGCAAGACAGCCTTGGCGTGGATCGCGTGGATCGCCCTCGTGACCGCCCTCGCCGGCCCGCAGGTCGTGCTGCCCGCCCAAGCGCTGCCGACGACGGGGCGCGACCTGATCATGGCGCTCGACCTTTCCGGCAGCATGGAGCGCACGGACTTCGAACTGGACGGCGCCACGGTGCGCCGGCTCGACGTGGTCAAGACGCTCGGCGCCAGGTTCATCCGCAGTCGCGCCGGCGACCGCGTCGGCGTCGTGGCCTATGCGGATCGGGCGGCGGTCGTGTCGCCGCCGAGCTATGACGTCGAGGCGGTCGCGCGGTCGCTGGACGGCTTCGTTATCGGCCTTGTGGGCCGCTCCACCGCCATCGGGGACGGGCTCGGCCTCGCCCTTCGCCGGCTGGCGTCGACCGACGCGAAGTCGCGGGTCGTCGTGCTGCTGTCGGACGGCGTCAACAACGCCGGCAACTCCGCGCCCAAGGACGTCGCGAGACTGGCCGCCGAGATGAACGTCCGCGTGCACACCATCGCCATGGGCCCCCGCGCTCTCGGCGAGACCGACTACAACCCCGATGTGGTCGACGTCCAAACCCTGGAGGCGATCGCCTCGGCGAGCGGCGGCCGCGCGTTCCGGGTGAAGACGAGCGACGATCTCAAGGCGGCGATCGACGTGATCGACGAGATCGAGCCCACCCGGTCGATCGCGCCGCCGGCGCCGATCTGGCGGGAGCTCTGGCCCTGGCCCGCCGCCCTCGCGTTCATGGCTTCCGCCGGCACCGTGCTGACCCGGAGGCGAGGCCCATGATCGAGGTTTTCGGCCTCGCCTTGCTGCGGCCATGGTGGATCTTGGGTCTGCCGGTGGCGGCGCTGGCCATGCTGGCCGCCGTCCGTCGCGCGGGCGGGGTCGGCGACTGGCGGAGAGCGGTCGATCCGCATCTGCTGGAGGCCCTCACCCGGCGCGGGGCGGTGGTGGCCGGGAAAGGCGGCGGAGCGGCCTTCGCCGCAGCCGGATCGGCCCTGATCGCGCTCGCGCTGCTCGGTCCCGCCGTCGAGCGCAGTCAGACGTCGAGCTTCCGCAACCTCGACACGATCATCATCGCGCTCGATCTTTCGCGTTCCGTCGCCGACAGCCCGCAATTCCGCGACGCCAAGATCGCCGCGCTCGAGGCTGCGGAAGCCGGAGGCTCGCGGCAGGTCGCCGTCATCGCCTTCGCGGGCGACGCCTATCTGGTGAGCCCGCCCACCGCAGACCGGAAGGGGCTCGAGACCACGCTGTTCTCGCTCGACGGCGGCGCCGTGCCTGATCTCGGCAGCGCCCCCACGCGCGCGCTCGCCCTGGCGCGGAAGACGCTTGCGGACGCGGAAGTCGTCTCCGGCGACGTGATCCTCATCACCGACGGCGGCGGCATCGACGAAGGCGCGCGGAACGAAGCCCGCGCCCTCGCCGATGACGGCCACGCCGTTCACGCTCTCTACGTCGCGCCCAAGGCGCCCTCCGCGGCTCCGCCGGGCCCGAAGCCCACGGGACGCCCCGAACTCGACGCGCTCGCCTCCATCGGCGGGGGAACCGCCTCGGATATCGAGCATCTCGCGCCAGTCGAGGACCGGCTCGCGCGCGGAGCGGCGCAGAGGCTGGGCCCCGGCGCATACGCATCGCTCGCCTGGTATGATCTCGGGCGCTGGCTGCTTTTCGCAGCGGCTCTTCCGCTGCTCATGCTGTTCCGAAGAGGAGCATGATCCTGATGGCGAAGAGGCGTCTCCTCACCCTGGCGATCCTGCTAGCGGGGCCCATGCTGGCCGCCTCCGCGGCCGCCCAGGAGCGGTCGATCTTCGATGACGTGAAGCTCGAGGTCCTGCCCGAGACACACGGCGTCGACCCTTATCCGAACGAGCTGATCCTCGTGCGCATCCGCGGGACCTATCGCCCCAGGATCAAGATCCAGCATCTGCTGCAGCCGTCGCTGACCGATTTCGGCTGGATGCACCTGACCATGGACAGGGCGTTCGAGACGAACTTCGGCGGCTTCTCCGCCACCGGCTACGAGCGGGTGATCGCGGTCTTCGCCGAGAAGAGCGGCCCCCTCACGATCGGCAGCTTCACCCACAAACTGAGCGTGGTCGACGGCGTGGGCAGCCGGGAGCTGGAGGTGAAGTCGCCGCCGGTCACGATCAACATCGCCAAATGGAACGGCCCCGGAGGACCGTCCGACCCTAGCGCCTGGTGGCTTCCGGCGAGCGAGGTTCGGGTCACGGACGAGTGGGCCTCGGACCCGAACCACGTTCCGCGCGGCGAGACCACGCGGCGCACGGTCACCATCGAGGCTTTCGGCGTGACGGCCGAGCAGCTTCCCCCACCCCCGGTGATGCGCTCCCCCGGCGTCATCAGCTTCCGCGGGCCGACGGAACGGGACACGCGGATCACCGCGTCCGGCCCTGTCGCGCGCGCGGTCTATCGGTGGGACATGCGGCCGACGACGGCCTTTCCGGCGATCGTGGAGCCGGTGCAGATCCCCTGGTTCGACACCGTCTCCAGGACGATGCGGACCGCCACCATACCGGCGCAGCGCATGGCGTGGGCCGCGGCCGCCGGCGCGCCCGGCGGCGCGGCGACCACGGTCGAGCGCCCGTCCGCCGCCGCCACGGCGGCGGCGGGGTTGCTGGCTTTTCTGGCCGGCGTCGCGCTGCTGCTCGTCGGCGGAGGCCGACGTCCGGTGCTGCCGGCCTTGCCGCCGCGGGCGCTCTGGAAGCTCAAGGCGGCCGCCAGGCGCGCCGACGCGGCCGGCGCGCGCGCCGCGATCTCCGAGCTCGCGCGCGCCGAACCGGAGCGCACCGCGGCGTGGTCAGGCCGCAGCGACATCCGGGCGGCGATCGCCGAGCTCGACCGTCATCTCTACGACAACAAGGCCGCGCCGCTCCCTGACCTCCGACGGCTCGCTCGGGCGATCGCCGCAGCGCGGCGCAGCGTCGCGACCAGACGGGACGCGGCCCGCTCGGGCCTTGCGCCGCTCGACGGGCCGAAGCTCGAGAACAAGCCTCAGACCGGACGGCCCTTCGCCCGCATGGCGTCGATGCTCCATGGGCCCGGGCCGGCGAACACGAGATAGAGGAAGACGAAGCAGAACAGGATCGCCGCGTCGCCGCCGTTCAGCACCGGGTAGAAGCTCTTCGGCGCGTGGGCCATGAAGTAGGCGACCGCCATCTGCCCCGACAGCAGGAACGCGACCGGGCGCGTGAAGAGGCCGATCGCCAGCAACAGGCCCCCGAACATCTCCAGGCCGCCGGCCGTGGCGGAGAGCGCCGTCAACGGGTTGGGGTAGGCGGCCGGAAACCCAATGAGCTTCATCGTTCCGTGGGCGATGAACAGCAGAGCGGACATGATCCGGAGGATGCTGAGGACGTAGGGCGCCCAGCGGGTCGATGCGGCGGCGAACATTGGCGACGATCCTTTCTCGCGACGAACAGCGGACCGTGAACTTGCCGTCCCGAGACAGCGTTGGCGAGGCGCCGCGCCCATCACTTTGCGGTTCCTCGACCGCGTCCGGCCAGAGCGCGGGCGCTCGTCGCCTGGTCGCCCCGGGCGTCAGGCAGCGCCGCTCTTGTCGAGAGATCGCCTGCTAGCGGCCGCCGGACAGGGCTTCGGCCATCGTGCGGCCTACGAGATGCGCGCTGGCCGCGATGCGGGCGCCGGCTCGCTCCAGCGCCGCCGCCTTGGCGGCCGCGTCGCCGGAACCGCCGGACGTCAGCGCGCCGGCATGGCCCATGCGGCGCTCGCGCGGCGCGTGGATCCCGACGACCAGCGAAACGATCGGCTTGGCTGGCCTCACCTGGGCGATGAAGTCCGCGACCTCTTCCTCCTCGAAGCCGCCGATCTCGCCGATCAGCACGACGCCCTTTGTCTCGTCGTCGGCGAGGAACAGCTCAAGGCAATCACGCATCGACATGCCATGCACGGGATCGCCGCCAACGCCCACCGTGGTCGACTGTCCCAGGCCCGCCTCCGTCAATTGCGCGACCACCTCGCTGGTGAGCGAGGCGGAGCGCGAGACGACGCCGACGACGCCGGGACGTTCCGACCCCGTCGCCATGACGCCAAGCTTGCAGATTCCGGGAGCGAGGACGCCCTGCGAGTTGGCGCCGACGAGCCGTGTTCCGGAGCCCCTAAGGGCGTCCCGCACCCGCACCATGTCGAGCACCGGGACCCGCTCGGTCACGGTCACGACCAGCGGGATCTCGGCTTCGATCGCCTCGATCATCGCCGCGGCCGCATTGACGGGCGGCACGAAGACGATGCTGGCGTTCGCCCCGGTTTCGCTCCGGGCGTCCGCGACCCGGTCATAGACCGGCAGGCCGAGATGCGTGCGTCCGCCCTTGCCGGGCGTGACGCCGGCGACGACCTGGGTGCCGTATTCGATCATCTGCGCGACGTGGTGGCTGCCGGCCCAGCCGGTCATCCCCTGGCACAGCACGCGCGTATCGCGGTCGAGGAGGATCGCCATGTCAGGTCCTCCCCGCCGCCACGGCGACAGCGTGTTCGGCGGCCGTACCCATGTCCGGCGCCTCTATGACGTGGCAGCCGAAGTTGGCGAGCCGGTAGCGCCCGAGGTCGGCGTTGAGGCCGGCGAGGCGGACCACGATCGGCAGCTTGCGGCCGGACTTGCGCAGCGCGATCCCGAGGCCTTCGGCGATCGTGTCGCAGGACTGCATGCCGCCGCCATGCACGTTCATCAGCAGCGTGCGGATCTTCGGATTGTCAAGCAGCAGCGCGAATCCGTGCGCGATGTCGAGGCTGCGCGCCGTGGTTCGAATGTCCATGAAGTTCGCCGGCCGGCCGCCGGCGCGATGGACCATGTCGAGCGTCGCGAGGCCCAATCCGGCGCCGTTGGAGACGATGCCGATATCGCCGTCGAGCTGGACGAAATTCAGCTGGTTGCGGTGCGCGCTCAGCTTCATCCGCTCGGCCTCCGCCTCGTCGCGCAACGAGGCGAGCTCCGGATGACGGAACAGGGCGTTGTCGTCGACCGCCATCTTGACGTCGATCGCCTTGAGCTCGCCGGAGGTCGTGACCGCCAACGGGTTGATCTCGATGAGGCTGGCGTCGAGCTCCACGAAGGCGCGCCTCAACCCCTCGACGAGATCGCAACCACGCTCGAGGGTCGCTCCCTCGAGACCGAGTCGGCCGAGGAAGCCGGAGAGTTCCGCGCGATCGGCGGGACCGCCGACGGGCAGGCTCAATCGCTCGCAGCGCAGGTCCCCTCTGCGCTCGCGCTCCTCGATCCCCTCGCCCCCTTCGGGGCTGCCGATGACGATGAGTCCCGCGGTCCTGAGATCGATCAGCAGCGTCAGGTAGAGCGACCGCGCGATCGCGACCCCCTCCTCCACATAGACGCGCCGGACGATCAGGCCTTCGTCTTCGGTCTGGGCGGTCGCTAGCCGCTGTCCCAGCATGGAGGCGGCGGCCGAACGCACCGTGGCCGGCCCCTGCACCATCCGCACGCCGCCTGCCTGCAGCCGGTCGCCGGCGAGGACCTGCGCCTTGACCGCGAGCGGGCTGACCGCGAGGTCACGGGCGATCGCCTCCGCCTCGTCGGGCGTGAACGCGACCCCGCCGCGCGGCGTGGGCAATCCATAGTCGGCCAGCAGCCGCTTCGCCTGGAATTCGTGGAGTCGCATGGCGCGACAAGTCCCTCCATCGGGCGCCTGGGCGGCGCTCTTTGGTATACCCGATGCTTCCGAGCGCCAAGTCGCCCAAGGGCGGACGCTCGCGGCCGTTCAGTCGAAGATGTCGCCGTGCTCCTCGACGTAGCGCGCAAGCCCCAGCGTGTGCTCTCGCGACCGGCGTTCGGCTCCGTCCACGTCGCGCCGCTCGAGCGCTTCGATGATCGCCAGATGGTCGTCCATCGAGCGCGTCGCGCGGTCGTCGCGGCCGATCGTGATCTGCCGGATGCCGCGGACATGCATGAGGATGTTCGACGTGATCTCGAGCAGCACGTGGGAGCCGCTGAGCCTGATCAGGGTCTGATGAAACTGGATGTTGGCGGCCGAATATTCGCTCAGGTAATCGGCCGGCCTGTGGCTCTCGTTGAAGCCTTCGAAAAGCTTGCGAAGCTTGCCGATGTCGGAGTCGCTCGCCTTCTGGGCGGCAAGGCGGGCCGCCATGCTCTCAAGCGCGGCCCAGGCTTCGATCATCTCGGTGACTTCGCGCCGCGTCTTCTTCAGGACCATGATGCCGCGGCGGGGCATCGACTTAACGAATCCCTCCTGCTCCAGCATGGCGATCGCCTCGCGGACGGGCGTGCGGCTCACCCCCAGGCGCTCCGACAGCTGGCGCTCGTCCAGCCAGGTCGGATCCTCCGAGGAGTAGATGTCCATGTTGACGATGGCTTGCTTGAGGGCGGCGTAGACCCTCGTCTTGTAGGTCTCCTCGGGCGCAAAACGCTCGAGAACGAGTTCGTCGTGCGGGTCGTCCTCGACAGGCCACCGCAACGGTGTTCTCAAAGCATTCACTCCCCGGACAACTCTGACCGCAACTTTGCATACCAGAGCGAGGCGCTGTGGCGAAGTTTCATACCGCCGCAGACTAAAGGCTGAGACCCGTTAAGCTGAAAGGCCTCCGGCGGGGTCGCCGGAGGCCTTTCGCACCGAGCGGTCGGGCGGAGCTCGCCGAGTTCAGACGGCTGGCGCGCTCCGCGGGGCTGGGGCGTCCTGCGTCTCGATCTGCGCATTGGCCACCACGCTGCGGCGCCAGGGCTTGAGCACGAGGACCGCGAGCAACGAGGCGAGGATGTTCGCCGCCGCCGCCACCAGGAACACGCCGTCCCAAGAGCCGCTGGACTGCTGCAGGATGTTGGCGAACGGCACCAGCAGAGCCGCTGTGCCCTTCGCCGTGTAGAGCAGGCCGGCGTTGGTGGTCGCGAACTTCGAGCCGAACGTGTCCGTGCAGGTCGACGGGAACAGCGAGTAGATCTCGCCCCAGGCGAAGAACACGAGGCCGGTCAGGATGACGAACATCACCGGGTCATGGCCGTAGAGGTACAGCAGGTAGATGCCCACGCCCTCGAAGCCGAACGCGATGAACATCGTGTTCTCACGGCCGATCTTGTCGGAGATCCAGCCGAAGAACGGACGGGTGAGGCCATTGAGGATGCGGTCGATCGTGGCCGCGAAGGTCACGGTCGTCATGGTCAGGCCCGCGAGGGTGACGTCGATCTTGTCGATGTGGAAGTCGGCCGCGATCGGCTTCAGGTTCGCGGTGACCATCAGGCCGCCCGCGCCCACGGCGACGAACATCAGGTACATGAGCCAGAAGATCGGGTGCTTGAGCACTTCGCCGGGGCTGTAGTTCCGCCGCGACTGAACGATGTTGTGGCTCACCACCGGAACCGGAACCTGGCCCGTCCGCGGACCGACGAGGAAGATCGCGGCGATCATGATGATCACGGCCTGGCCGATGCCGAAGTTGATGAACGCGGCCTGGAAGCCCGAGTTTGCGATCATCGCCTGGATCGGGGCGACGGTCAGCGCCGAGCCGGCGCCGAAGCCGGCGGCCGTGATGCCGGCGGCGAGCCCGCGCTTGTCGGGGAACCACTTCAGAGCGTTGCCGACGCAGGTGCCGTATACGGCGCCGGCGCCGATGCCCGCGATCACCTGGCCGATATAGAAGCCGGTCAGCGACGTCGCGTAGCCGTTGATCACCCAGCCGACGCCGCACAGCACGCCACCGAACATGACGACGGAGCGCGGCCCGTACTTGTCGACGAACCAGCCTTCGACCGGGACAAGCCAGGTCTCGAACAGCACGAACAGCGTGAACGCCCACTGGATGGCGGCGCGATCCCAGCCGAAGGTCTTTTGGATGTCGGTGACGAAGAACGTCCAGCCATATTGCAGGTTGGCGATCATCACCATGCAGAGCACGCCGACGGCGAGCTGGGTCCAGCGATAGGCGTCGCTGACCCGGGGCGCTTGGCCCCCAGTCTCAGGCGAAACAGTCATTTCCTACCCCTTAAGCTTTCGCTTTTGCCGAGCGGTCAACGCCACCCTTAGAGGCATCCTGGTATGCCTAATGCCAGTTGGGCAAGCGCGAGAACCCACAACCACACATTTCCGTGAGCGCTCGCAAGGCCTAAAAACGGGCCGATCACATTGTAGCGATTGAAGAAAAAATTCGGCTTGGCGCTTGAAAAAAATTTTTCGGCCTGGGCCGGAAAGGTAGGCCGGATGGGCTTGCGCATCCCCTCTCACCCAACTCTCACAGAGCAGGGTCCGCTTCGAGCGCCTGCGGAGCGCGCGGAACATCTCCTTGGAGCTTCAGGGCGTTAGGGCCGCGAGCCGCGCTCTCGCACCGCAGCAAAAAGGGACATCGTCGGCGCCGCAGCGCTCGTTGACAGGCCGATTCGTGGCATGCCAGCTATCCGAAGGTCGCTGGCGTTGGCGGGCTTCAGCTGAGATCGCCCTGCTCCGGCGCTGCGGACATCGGCGCTCGCTTGCAGCTTCGTCGCCTGTGCTCAGTCGGGACAACCGGACGCGAACAAGCGATATTCCAAGGCGCTCAACAGGCCTCCTGATGGGCGCATTCGACTTAAGTCTGCCGACTGGACGCGGGCAGGCGATCTGACGGCGCTTTTCCCGCGACGCCATTTCCGCTTAAAGGCTGGCACACCAGTGCATCGGCATCGCAATCGGCCCGGGACGGGAGGAGAAGACGTTATGAGCAAGGCTCTCGAAGGGGTCCGGATCCTGGACTTCACCCATGTGCAGTCGGGCCCGACCTGCACCCAGTTGCTCGCCTGGTTCGGCGCGGACGTCATCAAGGTGGAGCGCCCCGGCGCCGGCGACGCCACCCGTCAGCAGCTCCAGGACATCCCGGACGTGGACAGCCTCTATTTCACGATGCTGAACCACAACAAGCGCTCGATCACGATCGACACCAAGAGCCCCAAGGGCAAGGAAGTGCTCTGGCGGCTCGTGAAGGAGTGCGACGTCCTCGTCGAAAACTTCGCGCCCGGCGCGCTCGACCGGATGGGCTTCTCCTGGGAGAAGCTGCACGAGGCCAACCCGAAGCTGATCGTCGCCTCCGTCAAGGGCTTCGGCCCCGGCCGCTACCAGGATTGCAAGGTCTATGAGAACGTCGCGCAGTGCGCTGGCGGCTCGGCCTCGACGACCGGCTTCCGCGACGGCGTTCCGATGGTCACCGGCGCGCAGATCGGCGACTCCGGCACCGGCCTCCATCTCGCGCTCGGCATCGTGACGGCGCTCTATCACCGTACCCATTCGGGCGTCGGCCAGAAGGTGGACTGCGCGATGCAGGACGCCGTGCTGAACCTCTGCCGCGTCAAGCTGCGTGACCAGCAGCGCCTCGAGCGCGGCCCGCTCAAGGAGTACAGCCAGTTCGGAGAGGGCGTGCCGTTCGGCGACGCAGTGCCGCGCGCCGGCAACGACTCCGGCGGAGGCCAGCCCGGCCGCATCCTGAAGTGCAAGGGCTGGGAGCACGATCCCAACGCCTACATCTACTTCATCACCCAGGCCGCGGTGTGGGAGCCGATCTGCGACATCATCGGCGAGCCGGGCTGGAAGACCGACCCGAACTACGCCACGCCGAAGGCGCGTCTGCCGCATCTGAACGAGATCTTCACGCGCATCGAGGCGTGGACGATGAAGCACGACAAGTTCGAGGCGATGGACATCCTCAACGAGTACGACATCCCCTGCGGGCCGATCCTCTCGATGAAGGAGATCGCCGAGGACGAGGCGCTGCGCGCCAACGGCACCGTCGTGGAGGTCGATCATCCGACGCGCGGCAAGTATCTGTCGGTCGGCAGCCCCATCAAGCTGTCGAACAGCCCGGTCGAGGTCGTCCGCTCGCCCCTGCTCGGCGAGCACACCGAGGAGATCCTTCGCGAGGTTCTCGGCTATGACGACAACGAGGTCGCCGAGATCGAAGGATCGGGCGCCTGCGGCCGCGTGACCAAGCTCGCAGCGGAGTAAGCTGCCAGCGCATCAATTGCAGCCCTGCCGCTCCGGCGGCAGGGCTTCTTTTACGGCCGAAGCCGTCGTCTCAGCTACCGTCTGACGGGTAGGTCGAGATGACAAGGCTGACGCCAGAGGCCCCAACGATCGCCGCGACGTCGGGCGGAATCTCTGCGCTCCGCGAGATCCTTTCCGCGGGGAAGACAAAGGCCACGTCGAGCGTCGCCGCCCCGATGGCGCCGGACTCGATGAGTCGCCGGATCGCGTCGCCGTGACGACGGAAGAACGTCGCGACGCCCTTCCAGCCGTCGTCTGACACAACGTACTTGGCGTAAGCGAGCCCGTTGGCTCCCTGTCGCCCGTAGTCGTAAGGCGGCGTTGAGACCTCGACCTTGATTTCGGCCTCAGACAGAGTGATGTCCGTCAGCCACACCACGGCGTCGGTTGGTTCGAGCACATCCACGTTCCAAACCCTCCGACCGTCGTCATAATCGGCGCATTTGATCAGCGGCGCCGAACATCGCGGAGAGCTCGATGCGGATCGTCGTTCACGGTCAACAGGCTTTTGGCAAGGCGGTGCTCGAGGCGCTGCTGGCGCGCGGCGAAGAGGTCGTCGCGGTCTATGTCGCGCCGGAGAAGGAAGGCCAGAAGGCCGACCCGCTGAAGGAGGCCGCGCTGGCCGCCGGGCTCGAAGTCCGGCAGCCCTCCTCCTACAAGGACGAGGCGGTGGCGGAAGAGTTCCGAGCCTTGAAGCCGGACCTCCAGGTCATGGCCTTCGTCACGCTGTTCGTGCCGTCGAGCTTCCTCAACATCCCGACGCATGGCTCGATCCAGTACCACCCGTCCCTGCTGCCGGCCTATCGCGGCGCGTCGGCGATCAACTGGCCGATCATCAAGGGCGAGACCGAGACCGGTCTCTCGATTTTCTGGCCCGATGACGGCCTCGACACCGGCGACGTGCTTCTGCAGAAGACCACCCCGATCGGCCCCGAGGATACGCTCGGCTCGGTCTATTTCGATCGCCTGTTCCCGATGGGCGTCGAGGCGATCCTCGAAGCCGTGGACCTCGTGAAGGCGGGCAGGGCGCCGCACATAAAGCAGGACGAAAGCCGGGCGACCTATGAGGGCCTCTGCCGCAAGGGCAACGCCCGGATCGACTGGGGCAAGCCGTGGGAGCAGATCGACCGGCTGATCCGGGGGTGCAACCCCTCCCCCGGCGCCTGGACGACCCTTGGCCGCCAGGTCGTGAAGATCCTGGACGCCAGGCCCCTGCCCGCCAAGACGCCGAAGGACATCGGCGGCAAGCTCGGCGAGATCGTCGCCGTCGAGCAGGACGGGTTTGTGGTCGTGTGCGCCGATGGTCGGTTCCGCGTGACCCGCGTGCAGCCGGAGGGCGAAGCGAAGGCGCCAGCGGCCGATTGGGCCCAGGCGGTAGGACTCGAGGCCGGCGCGCGATTCGACGCCTGAGGGCGAAGGCTCGCGCCTGCCGTGACGGCGCGACCCGGCGCGGGACCGGCCATACGAATCGCCGGTCGGCGTCAGCCGCGCCGCGGCCTCAGCGCCAATAGCGGGTCCAGGGAAGACGGCTCTTCCTCCCTCCTTCAGTGGCGGTCAGTTTGCGGACGAGGATGACGCCGCCTGCAGGCCCGTTGCGCCTGTGCTCGGGGACTGTTTGTCCCCCTGCTCTGTTTCAGCGTCCCCCCCCTGCAGCCTCGTGGAGAGGCGCCGGACCGAAGCAACGCGACGACGGGCGCCGCGCCTCCTTAAGCGCGTCGGCAGGCGCACATGGCCGCCCCCCGTCGCGCGGCGGCGACAGCTTATCGAGACGGATGAGAGGATCTCAGATCAACGCCATGATGGCGGAAGTGGCGCGCCCTACGGGAGTCGAACCCGTCTCTCCAGCGTGAAAGGCTGACGTCCTAACCGATAGACGAAGGGCGCGGCGGGGGGACGTATAGGGGGGTTGCCGGGCCTGGGCAAGCCAGAAGCTCCGGCGCGGGGCTCAGAAGCCGAAGAGCCGCAGCACCGGGGCCGCAAAAGCGTGGACGCCGGCCAGGACGACCTTCCAGAGGGCCACCATGATACCGAAGCTGACCGTGGTCGACAGCCAGCCGATCGCGATCGCAACGCCGTCGGCTTCGAGCATGCCAAGGGCGAAGGCCGAGATCGCCACGGCGGGCGGCATGTTGCCGAAGGGAATCGGCAGGAAGAGAATCAGCGACAGCGCGAAGCAGGCCGCTCCGGTGAACCGGTCGGCCACCGGGGTGGTCAGCAGCTGCGCGCGCGGTTTCAGAAGTCGCTCCAGCCGCTTGACCCAGGGGACGACCTTCGCGGTCAGCGCGCCGAAATCCTCGCGGCGCATGGACCGCTTGGTGATGAAGCTCGGCAGCCACAGCACGGAGCGGCCGATCATCAGCTGAAAGGCGATGAACACCAGCGGCGCGCCCAGGACCGCCGAAGTCCCGGGAGGCATCGGCAAGGCGTTGGGGAGCGCGAACACCAGCAGCAGGGCGCCGAAAGCCCGGTCGCCGAAAGCCTCCAGAATCGCCCCGACGCTGACCCGCTCGACGTCGCCTTCGCTCAGCCGCTGCAGGACCTCCGAGAAACCTCCTCCGGCCAGTTGCGGCTGGTCGCCTGCCTCGAGGGGTTCACTGCGTGCGGGGTCGGACAATGGAGCTCTTCAGGTCGTGCTGTTGGGGGAAGGTCGACGCTAGCCTGCGAAGATGTCGACAGTTGGCGCGTTCATGGTTCGCCGACAAGCGCGCGCGCATGCACAAGCGCGTCAAAACTCCGCGCGCGCGGCGTCCACCACCCGAAGACACACCCGTTCGGAACCACCCCAGCGGTCGATCGTGAGTGAGCCGGCCGCATGGATGCGCGCGCCCCTGCTCGCGAGCAGGGCGCGGCCCAGATCGGTCTCCGCCGCGCGGAACGCCATCGCGCCCACGGAGGCGCCGTCGCCGGCGCGCAGCCGAAGCCGGATGTGGCCCTGGCCGACGACGTCCGCAGAGGTCACGGCGTGCCCCGGCAGCGCCAGAAGAGGCTCGGGCGAGCCGGCGCCGAATGGACCCGCGCGATCGAGCTCCCGCACGAGATTCGGCGTCGCGGCCGCGGCCGTCAGCGCGGCGTCGATCTTGAGGGCGCGCTCGCCGCGCGCCGCCGCGACCGCTGCCGCCAGGCGCTGCTCCAGAAACGCCCGGAAGGCTCCCAGCCGCTCGGCCTTGAGCGTGACGCCGGCCGCCATGGCGTGGCCGCCTCCCTTGACCAGCAGCCCCTCGCCGACCGCCTCTCGCACGGCGGCGCCGAGGTCGACGCCGGAGATCGAACGTCCCGAACCTGTCCCCACGCCGTCGGCCCCGAAGGCGACGGCGAACGCCGGCCGGCGATAGCGCTCCTTCAGCCGGGCGGCGACGAGGCCGACGACGCCCGGATGCCAACCTTCTCCGGACACGACGACGACGGAAGCGCCCTCGCCGTCCAGCCCGAGCGCGGCGAGCGCCTCGGCCTCCGCCTCCGCGAGCGTCGCGCGCTCGATCGCCTGCCGTTCGCCGTTCAGTCGATCGAGCTCCGCCGCGATGCGCGTCGCCTCGGTCTCGTCGCCGCACAGCATCAGGCGGCAGCCCAGCCCGGCGTCGCCGATGCGGCCTCCCGCGTTGATCCGAGGCCCAAGCAGGAAGCCCAGGTGATAGGGCGCGACCGGCCCGTCGAGCCGGGCGGCGTCCATCAGCGCGCGCAGACCGAGACGGCGGCGCGAACGCATCGCGATCAGGCCTTTCGTGACGAAGGCGCGGTTCAGCCCCGTCAGCGGGACGACGTCGGCCACCGTTCCGAGAGCCACCAGGTCGAGCGCCGCCAGAAGGTCCGGCTCCCGGCCGCGCGCGGCCCAGAAACCGCGGCGACGAAGCTCACGCTGGGTCGCGACCAGCGTCATGAACACCACGCCGCACGCAGCCAGATGGCCGAGACCGGAAAGATCGTCCTGCCGGTTGGGGTTCACCAGCGCGCTGACCGCCGGAAGCTCGGCGCCGACCTGATGGTGGTCGAGCACGACCACGTCCATGCCGCGGCGTCGCGCGTGATCGAGCGCCTCGAAGCTCGTCGAGCCGCAATCGACCGTCACCAGCAGCCTGGCGCCGCCGTCGGCGAGCATGTCGATCGCGCCGACATTCGGGCCGTAGCCTTCGAAGATGCGGTCCGGGATGTAGGTCCGGGCGTCGCCCCCGGCCTCGGTGACGAAGCCGGCCAGCAGCGCCGCGGACGTGGCGCCGTCCACGTCGTAATCGCCGAACACCGCGATCGCCTCGCCGCCCTCGATGGCGTCAGCGAGACGGGCCGCGGCCGCGTCCATGTCCGTCATGCATGAGGGGTCGGGCATCAGCCCCCGAAGCGAAGGCTCCAGGAAGGCGGACGCTTCCGCGTTCGGGACATTCCGCCCCGCCAGAACGCGCGCCAGCAGTTCCGAATGTCCATGGTCCCGGACGATCTCGGCCGCGGCCGCCCGGCCGCGCGCGTCGAGCCGGTCGCGCCAGGGCCGACCGTCGAAGGAGGCTTCGACGCCGAGAAACGCGTCGCCGCGCGGGCGCGCGGTGCGGAGAGCGGCGGTCATTCGAGCGATCGTCTCGTCACACCCGCCGAATCGCGGCGAGGCTCGGACGTTGGTGGTAGCCGAGAAGCGCCCGGCGGCCCAGACCGTCAGGCGCGGTCGAACCGTCCCGTCATCCGATGCTCGGACCGGATGCGCCGGCGCGCGCCGGTGGAATGACGCATCACGATCGTCTCGGTCACGATGCCTTCGGGACCGAAGCGCACGCCGGCCAGCATGCCCCCGCCGGTCACGCCGGTCGCGGCGAACAGCACGTCGCCCGCCGCCATGTCGCTGACGCTGTAGACCCGGCGCGGATCGCTGATCCCCATCTCCGCGGCCCGCCGCCGGCTCTCCGGATCGTCGAGCAGGAGTCGGCCCTGCATGAAGCCGCCGAGGCATTTGAGCGCCGCCGCCGCAAGCACGCCTTCCGGAGCGCCGCCGACGCCGAGATAGATATCGACGCCTGTGTCGTTCGGATTGGTGGCGTCCACCACCCCGGCGATGTCCCCGTCGGCTATCAGCCGCACAGATGCGCCGGTCCCCCGGATCGCCTCGAGCAGCCGCGCGTGGCGCGGCCGGTCCAGCACGCAGGCGGTGATCTCGCGGACCGAGACGCCTTTCGCTTTCGCGAGACGCGCGATGTTCTCGGCCGGCGACCAGTCGAGATGAACGGTGTCTTCCGGATAACCCGGCCCGATGGCGATCTTGTCCATGTAGACGTCGGGCGCGTTGAGCAGCGTGCCCGGCTCGGCCAGCGCGATCGCCGTGATGGCGCCCGGCTGATCCTTGGCGCAGAGGGTCGTGCCCTCCAGCGGGTCGAGCGCGATGTCGAACCGCGGGCCGGCCGGATCTCCGACCTCCTCGCCGATGTAGAGCATCGGGGCTGCGTCGCGCTCGCCCTCGCCGATCACCACCGTGCCCTGGATCGGGAGCGCGTTCAGCATCCGCCGCATGGCGTCGACGGCGGCCTGATCGGCGGCCATCTCGTCGCCGCGCCCTCGCAGCCGGGCGGCCGCCACGGCCGCGTGCTCGGTGACGCGCACCACCTCGATCACCAGCGAGCGGTCGATCATCTCGTGAAGCGAGAGAGACTTCGTTCCCGCGCCCCGGAGGGACACGACGGAGCGTCCTGCGGCGCTCGACTTGGCCATGACGTTTCCTCGGCGCGTCGTTGCGCGCTCCGCCTCAGCGTTTCTCGATTCGTATCACCTGAGGCGCACCATCGATATGACCGTCCGCTTCGATCGCGTCCAGCGCAACGCGCAGCGCAGCCTCGTTGGTGGCGTAAGTGATGAGCACGACCGCGACCGGGTCGGCGTTCGGGCGGTCGAAGTCCGGCTCGCGGCCGCGCTGGACGATGCTGCGCAGGGAGATGCCCTGCTCCGCCATGCGGGTGGCGATGGCCGCAGCGGCCCCCGGCCGGTCGAGGACCGAGAGGCGGATGTAGTAACCGCCCTGATGGGTGCCCATAGGCGCCCGTTTGGGCGCGGTGAGCTCGGCCGCCGGCACGCCGAACACCGGCAGCTTCGCGCCGCGGGCGATGTCGACGATGTCGGCGATGACCGCCGACGCGGTGGCGTCGCCGCCCGCGCCCGGCCCGGCGAGCACGAGCGCGCCGACCACGTCGCCGTCGATCTCCACGGCGTTGGTGACGCCGTCGACGCGGGCGATCGCGCTGTCCTTCGGGAGCATCGAGGGATGCACCCGAAGCTCGATCCCGGATTCGCTCTGCGTAGCGACGCCGAGCAGCTTGACCCGGAAGCCAAGCTCCTCGGCCATGGCGAGGTCGAACGGCGTGATGGAGGCGATGCCCTCGATATAGATGCCGTCCGGATCGACCTGGACGCCGAACGCGAGCGCGGCCAGCAGGGCGAGCTTGTGAGCCGCGTCGAACCCTCCGATGTCGAAAGTCGGGTCGGCCTCGGCGTAGCCGAGGCGCTGGGCGTCCGCGAGGCATTCCGCGAAGCCGATCCGGTCCTTCTCCATACGGGTCAGGATGTAGTTGCACGTGCCGTTGAGGATGCCGAACACGCGGCTGACGTTGTTGCCGGTGAGGCCCTCGCGCAGCGTCTTGACGATCGGGATGCCGCCCGCGACAGCAGCCTCGAACGCGATGGTAACGCCGGCCCCCTCGGCCGCGAGCGCGAGAGCGACGCCATGCTTGGCCAGCAGGGCCTTGTTGGCCGTCACGACCGGCCTTCCGGCCCCCAGCGCGGTCTCGACGCAGGCGCGCGCCGGGCCTTCGGCGCCGCCGATCAGCTCCACCACGAGATCGACGTCCCGCGCCCGCGCGAGCTGGCTCGGATCCATGTGCCAGGCGACGTTCGAAAGGTCGAGGCCGCGGCTGCGGCCCTTGTCGCGGGCCGAAACCGCCGTCACCACAACCGGGCGGCCGGCGCGCGCCGCGATCTGCTCCGCTTTCTGCTGAAGGATGCGGACAACCGAGGCGCCGACGGTGCCAAGACCGGCGACGCCGACTTTCAGAGGTTCGGCCATGAGGCTGTTCCGTTCAGAGACAGAAGGGCGGGGCGGACCGCGACGGCCGGCCACGCGCGTCGAAGCGCATCCGAAAGGACGCTCCCCAGCATCAGGCGGCGGAAAGCCGTCGGCGGACTGCGCCTCATGCTGAGGAGCCCTGGCTCTGGACCAGGGCGTCTCGAAGCACGCAGCGCGTCCGCGCGGCTATTGCTTCAGGGCCGGCGCGAGCCGGCCCGGGATGGTGCTTACCGGGCCGCCGCGAGCGGGACGACGTTGTGCAACGTATCGTCGGCCGTTTCAAGGAACCGGCGGATCGACCGCGCGGCCTGCCGGATGCGGTGCTCGTTCTCCACCAGCGCGATGCGCACGAAGTCGTCGCCGTGCTCTCCGAACCCGATGCCGGGCGCGACGGCGACAGAGGCCTTCTCCACCAGCAACTTCGAGAACTCGACGCTGCCGAGCGGGCGGAACTTCTCGGGAATCGGGGCCCAGGCGAACATCGACGCCCGCGGCGACGGCACCGGGAACCCTGCCCGACCGAAGGATTCCACGAGCGTGTCACGGCGCTTGCGGTAGATTTCGCGCGCCTCGACGATGCAGTCGTCCGGGCCGTTCAGGGCGGCCGAGGCCGCCACCTGGATCGGCGTGTAGGCGCCGTAGTCGAGATAGGACTTCACGCGCGCCAGCGCCGCGATGAGCCGCTCATTGCCGACCGCGAAGCCGACCCGCCATCCCGGCATCGAATAGGTCTTGGAGAGCGAGGTGAACTCGACGGCGACGTCGAACGCGCCCGGCACCTGCAGGATCGAGGGCGGCGGCGGGCCGTCGAAATAGATCTCCGAATAGGCGAGGTCGGAGAGCACGAACAGATCGTGCTGCTTCGCGAAGCGGATGACGTCCTTGTAGAAGTCGAGATCCGCGACCTCGGCCGTCGGGTTCGACGGATAGCAGGTGATGATCGCGATCGGCTTCGGGATCGAGTGGATCACCGCGCGCTCGAGCGCGCGGAAGTAATCCGGCCCCGGCGTCGCCGGCACGTTGCGGATGACGCCGCCGGCCATCAGGAAGCCGAAAGCGTGGATCGGATAGCTCGGGTTCGGCGCCAGCACGACGTCGCCGGGCGCGGTGATGGCCTGCGCCATGTTGGCGAAGCCTTCCTTCGAGCCCAGCGTCGCGACGATCTGCGTGTCCGGGTCGAGCTTCACGCCGAAGCGTCTGGCGTAATAGGCCGCCTGCGCGCGCCTCAGCCCCGGAATGCCCTTGGAGGTCGAGTAGCGGTTGGTCCGCGGCTTGGTCACCGCCTCCACGAGCTTCGCGTTGATGTGCTCGGGCGTGGGAAGGTCGGGATTGCCCATGCCGAGATCGATGATGTCGGCTCCGGCCTTGCGGGCGGCGGCCTTCACCCGGTTCACCTGTTCGAAGACGTAAGGCGGGAGGCGGCGAACGGAGTGAAATTCGGTCATGGCGACGCGTTTCGCGGTTGGAGCGGCCTAGAGCAGCCGAGTCTGAAGGCAATATCGTACAGGCCGACTGCGATCAAACCCCGCGGTCGCTTTCCCGCCGCGAAACCGCGCGAGCTAGCGGCTCTGCCGCGACTGCCGCTTGCCCGCCAGCAGGTCGGCCTCGAGCCTCTTCTGCTCCTCGGGGCTCTTGAGCCTGCCGTGAACGTCCGGCTGGGTGCGGTAGACGTTCGGATAGGGCAACGCCGCCGGGGGCGGCGGCAGCCCGCGATCGCCCTTTGGCCCGTAGGGTCCACACGCCTGCAAAGCGCCCGCGCTGGCGACCACGAGCGCGGCGCGAAGGAGCTTCCCGGGCAGGGTCATCGGCGCGTCTCTGGCGAAGGAATGAGGATCGGAATTTCTGGACGGCGGCGGCTGACCGTGGCGTCCCGATCAGCTTGCGCCTATTGTCACGGGAACAAGACTTGAAGCAACCCACGGGGCGTCCGGGCGGCCGCTTCACCGTGGATCCGAGGGAAAGGACCGCCTGCATGGCCCGGAGCACCGTGAGCCGATCCCCGACCAAACCGGTCGAGGCCGCCTCACGTCCGGCGACGGCTGAACTTTCCACTGTGCGCGCGAGGCCGAAGGCGCCCTCCGCCGCGGCCGACGCGGACGTGGCGCCCGCCCGGCCCAAAGCGGCAAAGCGGCCCGGCGGCGCCTCCAAAGCCAAGGCGGCGCGCCCGAAGGCCGAACCGCGAGCCCCCGCGAAGCCGGGCAAGACGGCCAAGAAGCCCGCGCGGCGCGAGAACGCCCGCGCCGCCGGAGCCGACCGGTCCGAGGATCGCAAGGCGCCGCCCGGAGATGCTCAGCCCGCCTCGGAGGAGGCCGCCGGCGCCGGGCCGCAGGACCACGGCGCGGGCGACGGGACCGAGACGCCCTTCCTCACGCCGGAGGTCGAGGCGTTCGCCGCCAACATGGCCCGCTTCTGGGAGGAGAGCGGCCGAGCCATGTCGGCCTACATGCGCCCGCGGGAGAACGGCGCAAAAGCGTCGTCGGGCGCCGAGCAGATCGCGGACATCGTGAAGACGCTCGGGCAGGTCGCCGAGCGCTGGCTCGCGGAGCCCGCGCGTGTCGCCGAGGCGCAGCGCGCCTTCGCGAGCGGCTTCCTGGACCTCTGGGCGGGGACGCTCAGGCGCTTTTCGGGAGAAGACGCCGAGCCGCTGGTTCGCCCGGACCCGAAGGACCAGCGTTTCCGGGATCCGGAATGGTCCGAGAACCCGGTCTTCGACTTCCTCAAACAGGCCTATCTGCACGCCTCGCGCTGGGCTGAGCGCATTGTCGAAGAGGCCGACGAAATCGACCCGCACACCCGGCACAAGGCGGCCTTCTACGTGAAGCTGCTGTCGAACGCGGCGTCGCCTTCGAACTTCGTTCCGACGAATCCGGAACTCATCCGCGAAACGCTCGCGAGCAAGGGTGAGAATCTGGTGCGCGGCATGCGCATGCTCGCGGAGGACATCGCCGCCGGCCAGGGCGACCTGCGGATCCGGCAGACCGATCCGGCCAGCTTCGAGGTCGGCCGCAACCTCGCCGTGTCGCCGGGCAAGGTCGTCTACCGGAACGAATTGTTCGAGCTGATCCAGTATTCGCCGGCGACTGAACTGGTCCGCACGCGTCCGGTCGTGATCGTGCCGCCCTGGATCAACAAGTTCTACATCCTCGATCTGACTCCCGAGAAGAGCATGATCAAGTGGTGCGTCGAACAGGGGCTGACCATCTTCTGCGTGTCCTGGGTCAACCCGGACGCACGGCACGCGCGGAAGAGCTTCGAGCAGTACATGCGCGAAGGCATCATGCAGGCGGTCGACGTCGCCCGTGAAATCTGCGCGGTCGAGAAGGTCGACACGGTCGGTTATTGCGTCGGCGGCACGCTGCTCGCGATCACGCTCGCCTATATGGCCCAGACGAATGACGAGCGCATCGCCAGCGCGACGTTCATGACGGCGCAGGTGGACTTCACCGACGCCGGGGACCTCAAGGTCTTCGTGGACGAGGAGCAGGTCGCGGCCGTCGAGGCGCACATGGCGCAGACCGGATACCTCGAGGGCGCGCGGATGGCGAACGCCTTCAACATGATCCGCTCGAACGACCTGATCTGGCCCTATGTCGTGAACAACTATCTGAAGGGAAAAGCGCCCTTCCCGTTCGATCTGCTCTACTGGAACTCGGACGCGACCCGCATGCCGGCCGCGAACCACTCCTTCTATCTGCGCGGCTGCTACCTCCATAACGACCTCGCGGAGGGCCGCATGGAGATCGGCGGCAAGACGCTCGACCTGAAGAAGGTCATGACGCCGACCTACAATCTCGCGACGCGCGAGGATCACATCGCGCCCGCGCGTTCGGTGTTCCTGGGCGCGCAGCTGTTCGGCGGCCCCGCGCGGTTCGTGCTGGCGGGCTCGGGTCACATCGCCGGCGTCGTGAACCCGCCGGCGCGCATGAAGTACCAGCACTGGGTGGGCGAGGAGCCCCGCGGGACGCTTGCCGACTGGGTGGCGAAGGCCGAGGAGAGGCCGGGCTCCTGGTGGCCGGACTGGCGAGCCTGGCTCGCCGCCTCCGACGCGACGATGGCGCCCGCCCGAACGCCCGGCGACGGCCCCTACCCGGCGCTCGAGGACGCGCCGGGCTCCTATGTGAAAGTCAAAGCCTGAGCCCGGATGCGCCGCCTTCGCCCACGGGGAGGCGGCGTCAGGGGAAGATGGCGAGCTGGCCGAGCCCGTCGGTCTCCTCGAAGCCGCACAGCAGGTTCATGTTCTGCACCGCCTGGCCGGAGGCGCCCTTCACCAGATTGTCGAGCGTCGAGATGACGATCGCCCGATCCGGCCCGCGGTCGGCGATCACCCCGATCTGAACGTTGTTCGAGCCCCGCACGTGGCGGGAGTGCGGCGCCTTGCCGAGCGGAAGGACCTGCACGAAGGGTTCTCCCCAATAGGTGGTCGCCAGGGAGGCGTGCAGCGCCTCGGCCGTCGCTCCCGCCTCGAGCGTCACCGTGATGGTGGCGTATATGCCCCGGTTCATCGGCAGCAGCATCGGCGTGAAGGTCGCCCGCGCCGAGCGTCCGGCGGCCTTCTCGTACTCCTGATCGAGCTCCGCCGTGTGCCGATGACGGCCGACCCCATAGGCGTGCACGCCCTCGGAGACTTCCGAGAACAGCATCTCCTCCTTCGCGCCCCGTCCCGCGCCCGACATGCCCGTGGCGGAGTTGATGACGATCGCGTCTGGGTTGATCAGACGCTCGCGCAGAAGGGGAATGATCGGGAGGATCGACGTGGTCGAGTGGCAGCCGGGGTTGGCGACCAGCCGCGCCGCCTTGATCGCCTCGCGGTTCAGCTCCGTGAGACCGAAGACCGCCCCGCCCTGGAGCTCCAGCGCCTGATGCGGGTGGCCGTACCACTCCTCATAGGCCGCGGGATCCGTCAGCCGGAAGTCGGCCGACAGGTCGACCACCTTGAGCGACGGCTTGCGCGCGAACAGGTCGGCGATGACCTGCTGCGTCGTGCCGTGCGGCAGGGCGCAGAAGACCAGGTCGACGGCGTCGAGATCGAACTCGCCGATCGACGTCAGGCGCGGCAGCTCGATGCCGGAGAACTGCGCGAACACGTCCGCCATGGCGTGGCCGGCCTTGCGATCCGCCGTCAGCGCCGTGACGCGGACACGCGGATGCCGGAGCAGAAGGCGCACGAGCTCCGCGCCCGTGTAACCGGAAGCGCCCAGGATGGCGACGTTCACAGTGTCAGTCATCTTCTCGTGCCTTGGCTCGGAGCGGCATGCGTGCCCGGAGGTCTATACGCGTTCAGCGGCCGGCGCACGGCCGCGCCGGTCGCGACGCCGACGATCTTCAGATCTCGACCACCACCCTGCCCCGGATTTTGCCCTCAAGGATCGCCTTGGCCGTCGGGATGATGTCGTCGAAGCCGACCGTCTCGGTCATCGCACTCAGTTTTTCGCGATCCAGGTCGCGCGCGAGCCGGCTCCAGGCTTCGATGCGGATCGGCTTCGGGACGGTGACGCTGTTGACGCCGAGCAGCGAGACGCCGCGCAGGATGAAAGGCGCGACGCTGGTCGGCAGGTCCATTCCGGCCGCGAGCCCGCAGGCCGCGACCGCTCCGCCCGACATGGTCTGGGCGAGCGCGTTGGCGAGCGGCACGGAGCCGACCGAGTCGATCACGCCGGCGAAACGCTCTTTCTGCAGCGGCTTGCCCGGGGCGGCGAGTTCCTCACGCGGGATGATGGAGGAGGCCCCGAGGCCGCGGAGGTAGTCGGCCTCCTCGGGCCGGCCCGTGGAGGCGACGACCTCGTAGCCGAGGCCGCCAAGCAGCGCGACCGCCACCGAGCCGACGCCGCCCGAGGCGCCTGTGACCAGCACCGGCCCGCGCGCAGGCGTCACGCCGTGGCGCTCGAGCGCCATCAGGCAGAGCATGGCCGTGTAGCCCGCGGTGCCGATCGCCATGGCCTCCGCGGAAGTCATGTTCGCCGGAAGCGGCACCAGCCAGTCGGACTTCACGCGCGCAACTTCGGCGTAGCCGCCGAGATGGGTCTCTCCGACGCCCCAGCCGTTGAGCACGACCTGGTCGCCTTCGGCGAACTCGTCGCTCGTCGACGCGATCACGCGGCCGGCGAAGTCGATGCCGGGGATCATCGGGAAGCGGCGCACCACCGGCGACTTGCCCGTGACCGCCAGCCCGTCCTTGTAGTTCACGGTCGAATGCGAAACGCGAACGACGACGTCGCCGTCCATCAGCTCCGCTTCATCGAAGTCGACGGCGGAGATCGTCTGGCCCGTGTCGGCCTTGTCGATGCGCAGGGCGCGGAAGGTGGACATCTTTTCCTCGATCGCTGACTTGGGCCTCGGCCTAGATAGGGGCCGGGATCGGCCGCGTCACTCTGCGGGCGCCGCAGCGGCGGCGAGCCGCGCCACCGGCCGCTCACGGATCGGCAGGTTGATCAGGCCGGACATGACGCTGAGCGCGATCGCGATCTGCCACACGAGGTCGTAGGAGCCCGTGCGCTCGTAAAGCTCGCCCCCGAGCCAGACGCCGGCGAAGGAGCCGAGCTGGTGGCTGAAGAAGACGAAGCCGTAGAGCATGGTGAGGTATCGCGGCCCGAACAGCGTGACGACGATCCCGGAGGTCGGCGGGACGGTGGAAAGCCACAGCAGCCCGATCCCGGCGCCGAACGCGAGCGCGCTCACGGGCGTCACCGGCAGAAACACGAAAGCCGAGATCAGCACCGCGCGGGCGAAGTAGATCGCCGCCAGCAGCAGCCGCTTCGGCATGCGGCTCGAAAGGACGCCGGAGCCCAGCGACCCCGCGATGTTGAACAGCCCGACCAGGGCGAGCGTCCAGCCGCCCACGGAGGCGGAGATATGCTTGTCGAGCAGGAACGGCGGCAGATGGGCGGTGACGAAGGCGAGATGAAAGCCGCAGGTGAAGAAGCCGATGACCAGAAGCCAGTAGCTCGGCGTGCGGAACGCCTCGCCCAGCGCCTGGCCGATCGACTGGGTGCGGGCCGCTGGTCCGCTTGATGCCGGCTGCGCCGCGCGTGTGGCGAGCGGCAGGGACAGCGGCACCACCAGCAGCATCAGCGCCGCAAAGACGAGCACGGTCGCCTGCCAGCCATAGGCGGAGATCAGCGCCGCTGCGAACGGGGTGAAAAGGAACTGGCCGAGAGAACCCGCCGCGGTGCCGAGGCCGAAGCCGATGGTGCGCCACTCCGCCGGCAGGAGCTTGCCGAAGGCGCCGATCACGATCGAAAAGGACGCCCCCGAAAGCGCGAGCCCGATCATCGCGCCGGCGGTGATGTGCATCGCGCCCGGAGAAGCCGAGAGCGGCATGAGGGCGAGGCCCGCGGCGTAGAGCAACCCGCCCGCGGCGAGCACGCGACGCGTTCCGAAACGATCCGCCACCGCGCCGGCGAAAGGCTGGCCGATCCCCCAAAGCAGGTTCTGGATGGCGAAGGACAGGGCGAAGACGTCCCTCCCCCACCCATTCGTCTCCGAGATCGGCGTCAGTAGAAGACCGACGGTCGCGCGCGGACCGAAGGTGAGGCAGGCGATCGCGCAGCCGCACAGGATGACAAGCAGCGAGGTCGGGCCTCGGGGACTCTGAAGCTGGCGAACTGTCATGGCGAGCCCGGTCGCTGGCGCGGCGCGTGAGATGCGCCCGCACCATTAGATCCAAACGCGGGCCGGGTGCGATGAAACTACGTGATCCCGATCATCGCGAATGCAGATGACCGGCGCGCGCTAGGGCGGCGCGCCAAATGATCGAGCGGGCCAATGCATATTTAACTGGCGCCGGGGCTTCAAATCGTGTCCCCGGGCAACTATCATAGTTATGCTCGAAATGAGCATAATGGGCACTTGCCGGAGGACGCCATGTCCCCTTCCGCCGCCGCGCTCCTGAAGCCTGCCGCCCCGTCCGGCCGGGCTCCACGTCAGTTCGCCCCTGTGGCCGCGCCGTCCCTGGAATGGACGCCGGCTGTGGAAGCGGAAACCGCCCACCTCTACGAACGCGTCAAGACGGTCATCCCGCCTGTCGAATGGCCGTTCTTCGCGCCTTACGTCAAGGCGATCAACGAGCTCAAGCGAGTGCGCAACGCCGTCATCCTGGCGCACAACTACCAGACGCCCGAGATCTACAATTGCGTGGCGGACGTCGTCGGCGACAGCTTCCAGCTGGCCCGCGAGGCGACCAAGACCGACGCCGAGGTCATCGTTCAGTGCGGCGTGCACTTCATGGCCGAGACGTCCAAGATCCTGAACCCCGAAAAGACGGTTCTGATTCCGGACAGCCGCGCCGGTTGCTCGCTCGCCACCTCGATCACGGCCGCCGACGTTCGCGCGCTGCGCGAGAAGCACCCCGGCGTGCCGGTGGCGGTCTATGTGAACACCACCGCGGAGGTGAAAGCCGAGGCCGACATCTGCCTGACCTCCGGCAACGCCGTGCAGGTGGTGGAGTCGCTCGGCGCGCCGGAAGTGATGGTCCTGCCGGACCAGTATCTCGCGGCTTGGATCGCCTCGCAGACCAAGGTGAAGATCATCAGCTGGAACGGCGCGTGCGAGGTGCATGAGCGCTTCACCGCCGAAGAGCTGCGCTCCTACCGGGCGGACAATCCCGGCATCACGATCCTCGCCCATCCGGAGTGCCCGCCCGACGTGCTGGCCGAGGCCGACTTCACGGGCTCCACGGCGAAGCTCGCCGACTACGTCAAGCAGCGGAAGCCGAAGAAGGTCGCGCTGATCACCGAGTGCTCGATGGCCGACAACGTCATGGCCGACGCGCCGGAGACCGAGTTCATCAAGCCGTGCAACCTCTGCCCGCACATGAAGCGGATCACGCTGCCGGCGATCCTCGATTCGCTGCTGCACATGCGCGACGAGGTGCTCGTCGACCCGGTGATCGCCGCCCGCGCGCGCCGCAGCGTCGAGCGGATGGTGAACCTGAAGATCTAGGCGACCAGCGTCTCAAGCCCCACGAGAGCCGGGGCTGAGCCCGCGGCGCTTCATCTCGCGACGATCCCGGATTGGGCCGCGGCCCACGGGGTGACGGGTGAAACCCATGACTGACGCCCCCGACCTCGTAGATCCGGACGATCTCGCCCCTCTCTCCTGGCGCGGCGTCGACGACGTCGTCATCGTCGGCGGAGGGCTGGCCGGGCTGTTCTGCGCGCTGAAGCTCGCGCCGCGACCGGTGACGGTGATCGCCGCCGCCCCGCTCGGCGCGGGCGCGTCGTCCGCCTGGGCGCAAGGCGGGATCGCGGCCGCGGTGGGTCTCGGGGACAGCGCGGAAGCCCACGCAGCCGACACGATCGCGGCCGGCGCCGGCATCGTGGATGACGCGGTCGCGGCGCTGATGACCCGCGAGGCGCCGGCGCGCATCGCAGACCTGCTCGCTTACGGCGTCCCGTTCGACCGCGACCTCGAGGGCAAGCTGCTGCTGTCGCGCGAAGCCGCGCATAGCCAGCGCCGGATCGTGCGGGTCAATGGCGACCTCGCCGGCAAGGCGATCATGGCTGCGCTCGTGACGGCGGTGCGCAACACTCCCTCGATCCGCGTGCTGGAGGGCTTCGTCGCCGAAGACCTCGTCATGGAGGGGAGGTTCGTGACGGGCGTCTCCGCGCGCCCGCTGGGCGACCATGCCGCAAAGCCGCTCCATCTCTCCGCGCGGGCGGTCGTTCTCGCCTCGGGGGGCGTCGGGCATCTCTACGCCGTCACGACCAACCCTGTGGAGGCGCGCGGCGGCGGGCTCGCCATGGCGGCGCGCGCCGGCGCCCTGCTGGCGGACCTCGAATTCGTTCAGTTCCACCCGACGGCGATCGCCATCGGGCGCGATCCGGCGCCGCTCGCCACCGAAGCGCTGCGCGGCGAAGGCGCGATCCTGATCGATCGCGCGGGACGCCGGATCATGGAGGGCGTCCATCCCGATCTCGACCTCGCGCCGCGCGACATCGTCGCGCGTGCGGTCTATGAGGCGGCGCGCTCGGGCGGCGCCTTTCTTGATGCGCGGGAGGGCGTGGGCTCGGCCTTCGCCGGCCGCTTCCCCACCGTGTATGAGGCCTGCCGATCCGCCGGCCTGGATCCCGCGTCGGAGCCGATTCCGGTCGCCCCGGCGGCGCACTACCACATGGGCGGTGTTTTCGTGGACGCGAACGGGCGCGCCTCGGTCGACGGCCTCTGGGCCTGCGGCGAGGCGGCTTCGACGGGCGCGCATGGAGCGAACCGCCTGGCGTCCAACTCGCTGCTCGAGGCCGTCGTGTTCGCGTCCCGGATCGCGGAGGACATCCTTGGCGTCGTTCCTAGCGCGCCGGTTTCGTCCCGACCGCCGACCACGCGGGCTCTGGGATGCGTCAAGGCTGACGACGCCGCTGTGGCCACGCTGCGGCGGTGGATGACCGACGCGGTCGGCGTCGTGCGCGACGGCGGACGTCTGGCGGCGGCGATCACGGCGTTTGACGACATCAGGCGGAAGGCCGAGAGCGCAGACTTGCGGAACATGGCGACGTCCGCGCTTCTGGTCGCGGTGGCCGCCGAGCGGCGAAAGGAAAGCCGCGGCGCGCACTTCCGGTCCGATCATGATGCGCCGGTCGAGGCGCTGGCGCGCCGCTCAACGCTCACGCTCGCAGATGCTCTCGCGGGGCTTCCCCCGGCGGCGGAACCCCGGATGGCCGCTTCGTGACTGCGCCCGCGCCGCTCGATCCGATCGCGGTTCGTCGCGCGGTCGAGGCCGCCCTCGCGGAGGACCTCGGCCGCGCCGGCGACATCACCAGCGCCGCGACCATTCCGGCGAGCGCCGTCGCGCGAGTGGTGATCGCCGCCCGCCAGACCGGGCGCCTCGCCGGCCTGCAGCTCGCCGAGGCCGCGTTCCGCTCGCTCGATCCCGCGATCTCGTTCAAGGCCGAGGTCGAGGATGGGGCCCGCCTCACGGCCGGCGAGGTGATCGCGCGCATTGAGGGGCCGGCGCGAGCCGTGCTCTCGGCCGAACGCACCGCGCTCAACTTCCTCGGCCATCTGTCGGGGGTCGCGACCGAGACCGCCCGCTACGGCGACCTCATCGCCCACACCAGGGCGCGGATCTGCTGCACGCGGAAAACCACGCCCGGACTGCGGATCTTCGAGAAATACGCGGTGCGCTGCGGCGGCGGCTCGAACCACAGGTTCGGGCTCGACGACGCGATCCTGATCAAGGACAACCACATCGCCGTCGCCGGAGGCGTCGAGGCTGCGCTGCGCGGCGCAAAGTCCTCGGCCGGCCATCTCCTGAAGATCGAGATCGAGGTCGACACGTTGGAGCAGCTTGACCGGGTCATCGCCGAGGGCGCGGACGTGGTGCTGCTCGACAACATGTCGCCGGCGGTTCTCCGGGAGGCTGTCGAGAGGATCGACGGCCGGATGCTGGCCGAGGCGTCCGGCAACGTGTCGCTCGACACGGTCGTGGCGATCGCCGAGTCGGGTGTGGACCTGATCTCGGTCGGGCGCATCACCCATTCCGCGCCGACGCTCGACCTCGGCCTCGACGTCGCGGTCGCCTGAGCCCGTCTCGAGTAACGCGCGTCCAGCCCGCCTGACGCGGGCCGGACGCTGCAGGCCTCACGCCACCGAAACGTCGACGTCCGCGCCGACCTTGGCGAGGTTCGAGTAGGGGCAGACCACGTGCGCCTTGGCGGCGAGTTCCTCGGCCTGGGCGCGATCGAGGCCCGGGATCGTGACCTTGATCGCGAGGGTGAGGCCGAACCCCTGCCCGTCATCGCGCGGCCCGATGCCGACCTTGGCGGCGACCGTCGTGTCGTCCGGGATCTTCACCTTCTCCTTGGACGCCACGAATTTCAGCGCGCCGAGGAAGCAGGCCGAGTAGCCGGCCGCGAAAAGCTGTTCGGGATTGGTGCCCGCGCCGCCGGGCCCGCCGAGTTCCTTGGCGGTGACGAGATCGACCTTGAGGTTGCCGTCCGTGGTTGCGGCGGTGCCCGTCCGGCCGCCGGTGGCGATGGCCTCGGTCTGATAAAGCGCCTTCATGTCAGCCTCCTTTGATGGAGCGGCTCCGCCGCCCGCTTCGATGTCGACTATTTCATTATCGCGATAACTTTCTCAACCTGTCACGGCGCATGGCGGCCATGCAGATTATTATCGCGATATGCATTATCTTGGGGCCGCCCCCGGAGACTGAAAGTGCCCCACTCACCGAGCCTCAAACTGCAGGACCAGCTCTGCTACGCCGTCTATTCGGCGGCCCTGGCGATCAATCGCGCCTACAAACCGGCGCTCGACCAGCTTGGCCTCACCTACCCGCAGTATCTCACCATGCTCGCCCTGTGGGAGCAGGACCGGCTGGCCGTGAAGGACATCGCGGAACGGCTGATGCTGGAGTCGAGCACGCTCACGCCGCTGCTCAAGAGGCTGGAAAGCGCGGGGCTCGTGGCGCGCCGTCGCAGCGCGGAAGACGAACGGCAGGTGCTGGTCGAGTTGACCGACGCCGGACGGGCCCTTCAGGAGCGCGCGGCCTGCGTGCCGATGACCCTGCTCGCGCGCTCCGGAATGAAGATCCCCGAGCTCAAGCGCCTCAACCAGGACGTTCGCGCGCTGCGTGACGCCCTGACGGCCGATGCGGAAAACGCCTGACCGCGTCAGGGCGCGACGCCGTATTTGCGCTGCAGCTCGCTCCAGTAGGCCTCGCGCTCGATCCCGCCAAGGCTCTCCAGCCGCGCGCTCTCCTCGGGGGTGATCGTCACCAGTCGGTAGCCGCGCGACCTCAGGCAGGCGAAACGCTGGCTGAAGCGGTCTGTCGCCGGCCCGAAGCCGGGGCCCAGACCGTCCCCGATGACGATGCTGGCGCGGCTTTCGGATTCCTCGGCGCACGACATCTCGTCGGCGTTGGCCTCCCCCGGCCCTGCCCCGCGCTTCATCCAGAGCTTCTCTCCCGCGCAGCCGGAGACCGCGATGGCGAGGGCGGCGGCGGTCATGAGACGGATCTGGCGCATGGGCCTTCCTCTCCTCAGGGCGCGATCTGCTTGCCCATCCGCTTCCGCTCCGCGAGCAGGCCGAGATACATCTGCGCCATGGTGCAGCCGGCGAGCGCCGTGATCCCGGCGTGGTCGTATGGGGGCGAGACCTCGACGACATCGAAGCCCTTGAGGTCGAGGGCGCCAAGCCGCCTGAGGCAGGAGATCGCGAAGCTGGAGGAGATCCCGCCGCACACCGGCGTCCCGGTTCCGGGCGCGAACGCCGGATCGAGGCAGTCGATGTCGAAGGTCACGTAGACGGGCGTGTCCTCGACATGGCCGAGGATGCGGCTCGCGGTCGCCAGCGGACCGAGTTCCTGCGCCAGAAGGCCGTCAACGATGGACAGGCCGCAATCCTGCGGCGCGTTCGTGCGGATGCCGATCTGGATGGAGCGCTCCGGAACGATCAGCCCTTCCCGGACCGCGCGGGTGATCATCGTGCCGTGATCGATCCGGCTGCCGTCGTCGTCCCAGGTGTCCTGATGGGCGTCGAACTGCACCAGCGCCACGGGGCGCCCGATGCGGGCGACCAGCGCCTTCAGCACCGGGTAGGTGAGGAAGTGATCCCCGCCGAGGGTGACGAGATGCGCTCCGGTCGCAAGGCGCGCCGCCGCCTGCGCCTCGATGGCGGCCGGCATCTGATCGACCCGGCCGTAATCCAGCGAGCAGTCGCCCGTGTCGGCCACCGCGAGCTCGCTGAAGATGTCGAACTGGAACGGATAGGTGGGGTCTCCGACGTTAATCGTCGACACCTCGCGGATGGCGCGTGGCCCGAAGCGCGTCCCGGGCCGGTTGGAGACTGAGGTGTCGAGGGGCACGCCCCACACGGCGACGTCGAACCCCTCGGCGGAGCGCGCATAAGGCCGGCGCAGGAAGGAGACGGCGCCGGCGTAGTTCGACTCGATCGACTCGCCGTAGCGGCGGGAGGCGTCGAGCGCGTCGTCGACGGGACGAGGAAAAAGCGGGTCTTTGGCCATGGCTCTCGCGGATGACGTCGACGCGACCGCGCCGGGAACGCGCCTCCCAAGCTGATTAGCAGCGCCCGCTCCTGATGACGATAGCGGCCCGTGGCCACGTTCAGCCCGATCGGCTGCATGGCCGACGCCCCAACGGCGAACCCCGGAGGGCGGCATGCTATCGTTCGCCTCCCTCCCCCGCTCGCATGTCCTGACGCATGAAGCTTTCAAGATCATCCCGGCGACCGACGATCCGCGATCTCGCCCATCAAAGGCCAGGGCGCAGGTTCCGCCATGTATGACGAGGCCGCCGTGTCGCGGCTGGAGAGCAGGCTTCGCGGGTCGCTGACCCAGTGGGGGCTTGGCCCCGACGCCCCGCTCCGGCTGCTGGCGATCTCGGAGAACGCCACCTTCCTGGCGGAGACCGAGTGCGGCGCTCGGGTCGTTCTTCGCGTCCACCGGCCCGACTATCATTGCAGCGCCGAGATCCGGTCCGAGCTCGCCTGGATCGAAGCGTTGCGGGCGAGCGACGTCGCCGAGACCCCGGCGCCTCTGCGAGCGAAGAACGGCGATCTCCTCGGCGGCTTCGAAGACGGCGGGCGCTGGCGCGACGTCACGGCTTTCGAGTTCATGAGCGGCCAGCAGCCGGAGCCCGGCGCCCATCTCGTCCCGTGGTTCCGGTCGCTCGGCCAGATCACGGCGCGGCTTCACCACCACGCGCGCAATTGGCGGGCGCCGGCGCGGTTCGCCCGCAAGACCTGGGATTTCGACGCCATGCTCGGCGATCGCCCGCTCTGGGGAGACTGGCGCGATGGACTCGGGCTCGACCCCCAGGGCCGCGACATCCTCGATCGCGCGGCGGGCGTTCTGAGGCGGCGGCTCAGCGCCTACGGGGCTACTCCGGAGAGATTCGGCCTGATCCATGGCGATCTGCGGCTCGCCAACCTGCTGGTGGACCGCGACCGGCTCGGCGTCATCGACTTCGACGACTGCGGCTTCTCCTGGTTCCTGTACGACTTCGCTGCGGCCGTCAGCTTCATGGAGCACGAGCCGTTCATAGCGGAGCTCGAGGACGCCTGGCTCAGCGGCTACGCCGAGGTCGCGCCGATTTCGGCCGAGGACCGGGCCATGATGCCGACATTCCTGCTGCTCCGCCGGATCCTGCTCACCGCCTGGGTCGCGTCGCACGCCGAGACGCCCACCGCGCAGGCCATGGGCGTTCGCTACACCGAGGGCAGCGTCGCGTTGGCGGAGAGCTACCTGCTGCAATGCTCCGACGATACCCGCGCCATTGGTGCTCCGCCCGCAGCGCGGCGGCCTGCCGATCGACGTTCTGATCTCGTGGCGGGGTGAAGCCTTCGACGGCGGCCTGCATCCCACATCGAAGCTGAAGGGCGGCTGGAGGCGTCACCGGGCAGCGTGAATCGCGGCGCGGCGGCTCCATCCTCCGGGAGAAGCCGGCCGGAACACGACGGCCGCCTGAGGGTTCCACCAGCGTGCGCGACCGCCCCGGGGTCAGATGTGGAGGAAGAACGATGTCAGGCTCGAACGCAGGCGCGGATCAGGACCATCGGTGGTCCGCGAAGGTCACCCGTGAAAGCGACGCGCTCGACCTCGAGGAGGGCGTTTTCACCAAGGACGATCCCGCCGATATCGCAGCCTCGCTGAAGCGCTCGGCCGAGCGGAGCAAGCGGCGGAAATCGGATCCCTACCGCTCGGCGATGTCGATGCTGACCTTCCACATCAACCGCGCCGGCTCCAACCTGAGCGACCGGCAGCGCGCCACGCTGGAGGCGGCGAAGGACGAGCTCCGCCGCCTCTTTCACAAGGCCTGAGCCGCTAGAGCATCGGCCGCCCGCCCGTGACCGGGATGACGGCGCCGGTGATGTAGCTCGCTTCCCTGGAGGCGAGCATCACATAGGCGGGCGCGAGTTCGGCGGGCTGCCCCGCGCGGCCGAGCGGCGTGTTCTCGCCGAAGCTCTCCACCGCCTCGGGCGGCATGGTGGAGGGGATGAGCGGGGTCCAGATCGGCCCCGGCGCCACCGCGTTCACGCGGATGCCCTGCTCGGCCACGAGGCCGGCGAGGCCGGCGGTGAAGTTCGCGATCGCGCCCTTGGTGGTCGCGTAGGCGAGCAGGTGCGGGCTCGGGTTCTTGGCGTTGATCGAGGTCGTGTTGACGATCGATGAGCCCGGCTTCATGCGCGGGATCGCTGCCTTGCAGAGGTAGAACTGGCTGTAGATGTTGGTCCGGAAGGTGACGTCCCACTCTTCCGCGCTGATATCCTCTATCTTCTCGAAGCTCGCCTGGTGGGCAGCGTTGTTGACGAGGATGTCGAGCCGACCGAACTCGGCCATCGCCTTCTCGATCAGCTCTTTGCAGTGCGCTTCCTGCTTGATGTCGCCCGCGACCACGACGGCCTTGCGCCCGGCTTCTTCAACCCAGCGCGCGGTTTCCTGAGCGTCCTCGTGCTCGTCGTAATACGAGATCAGAACGTCCGCGCCCTCGCGCGCGTAAGCGATCGCGACGGCGCGGCCGATTCCCGAGTCGGCCCCCGTGATGATCGCCGCCATCCCGCTGAGCCGGCCGGAGCCGCGGTAGCTTTCCTCGCCGTGGTCAGGACGAGGACGCATGTCGCCGGTGTGTCCCGGCATGTCCTGCTGCTGCTTCGGCTGAGGCGGCTGCGGGGCGTCTGCTGTCGGGTTCTGGATCGCCACGTCGTGCTCCTTGTCTGACAACGCGGCCGCTCCCCGAGGAGCGGCCTTCGCTTTGACAACGACCGAGCGACGCAGAAGGTCCCGCGCTGGCGCCGTGCGCGATCAGTCCCGGATGTCGAGCATGCGCCGGTTGATCAACAGCGAGACGCCGCTGCAGACGGCGCCGGACAGCAGATAGAGCCCGACGAAGGCCAGGCCGAACTTCGCCGACAGACCGAGCGCCACGAGCGGCGCGAAGGCCGCGCCGAACAGCCAGGACATGTCCGAGGTCAGCGCAGCGCCGGTGTAGCGGTACTGGGTCGAGAAATTCGACGTCACGGCGCCGGACGCCTGCCCGTGGGAGAGGCCCAGAAGGGCGAAACCGAGGACGATGAAGCCCGCCTCCGAAATCGCGCCGCCGGCCAGCAGGAACGGGGCCGCGAAGCTGAACAGGCCGATCAGCACCGCGCAGATCCCGAGCAGCGTGCGCCGCCCGATCCGATCAGCGATCACGCCTGAAGCGATGATCGCGAGCAGGCAGACCACCGCGCCGGCCATCTCGGTCAAGAGAAACTCCCGCGCGGAGCGGCCCGTGAAGAGCGTGACCCAGGACAGCGGGAAGATCGTGACCAGGTGGAACAGCGCAAAGCTGCCCAGCGCCGCAAAGGCGCCGATCAGGACGTTGCCGCCTTCGTTGCGGAACATCTGCCAGACCGGCGTGGGCTTCAGCTCACGGCGCTCGAGCAGGGCGGTGAACTCGTCCGTGGCGACGAGGCGAAGTCGGGCGAACAGCGCCACGACGTTGATCGCGAAGGCCACGAAGAACGGGTAGCGCCAGCCCCAGTCCAGGAAGTCCTCGTTCGAGAGATTGCTGACGAAGAAGGCGAACAGGCCGGCGGCCAGCAGGAAGCCCAGCGGCGCGCCGAGCTGCGGCATCATCGCGTACCATCCGCGACGCCTCTGGGGCGCGTTCAGCGCCAGCAGCGAGGCGAGGCCGTCCCATGCGCCCGCCAGCGCCAGACCTTGGCAGATCCGGAGGAAGGCGAGCATTCCGGCCGCGAAGAATCCGATCTGGGCGTAGCCCGGCAGGAAGCTCATCGCCGCTGTCGAGCCGCCGAGCAGGAACAACGCGATCGTCAGCTTCACTCCCCGACCGTGAAGCCGGTCGATCTGCATGAAGATCACGGAGCCTATGGGCCGCGCGATGAAGGCGAGCGAGAAGATCGCAAAGGAGTAGAGCGTCGCCGTCAGCGGATCGAACTCGGGGAACAGCAGCTGCGGGAACACCAGCACCGAGGCGATGCCGTAGACGAAGAAATCGAAGAACTCGGACGTCCGGCCGATGACGACCGCAATCGCGATCTCGCCGGGCGCCACCTTGGCGTCGCCGCTGACGAGGCGGGCGTCGCGCTCCAGAGGCGCGCTATGCGACAGGGCGTAATCGTGGCTCATGCGTTTCTTCGCTCCGGGACGCCAACTCTGGCGGCGGCCACCGCTCGGCCGCGCCGCTAGATGACCATGGAACGCCCCAGCACCGCATTTGTTCTTACGGCCAAGGCGGCCGCCGCGACCCCGTCGCCCAAACGCGCGAACGCCGCGTCCGGTCCCGAGAGGCGCCTGCGACGTCTCAGCCGATGGGACAAACCGTCCACTATCTTGGCTTCGGTGAGGGGCTTAACGCAGCCCAAAGCCTCCCCACCGACCGTCGGCCTGCCCGTGAGCATTCTCCGCAAAATCGTCCTTCTGCCGCTGCTGTTCCTGCTCGCAGGCTGCGAGATGGTGGTGATGAGCCCCTCTGGGGACATTGCGGCCCAGCAGCGAGACCTGATCGTCATCTCGACGATCCTGATGCTGATCATCATCGTCCCGGTGATGGCGCTCACGGTGCTGTTCGCGTGGCGCTATCGGGCGTCGAACAAGTCCGCGACCTACGATCCGGACTGGCACCACTCGACGCGGCTCGAGGTCGTCATCTGGTCGGCGCCTCTGGCGATCATCATCGCGCTCGGCGCGATCACTTGGATCAGCACCCATCTGCTCGATCCGTTCCGTCCGCTCGACCGCATCTCCCAGTCGAAGCCCATGCCGCCGGACGCCAGGCCGCTGGACGTGCAGGTCGTCGCGCTCGACTGGAAGTGGCTGTTCTTCTACCCCGAGTACGGCATCGCCACCGTCAACGAGCTCGCCGCGCCCGTGGACCGGCCGATCACCTTCCACATCACCGCATCCTCGGTGATGAACTCGTTCTTCATTCCGGCGCTCGCGGGCCAGATCTACGCGATGCCCGGAATGGAGACCAAGCTCCACGCGGTGATCAACAAGCCCGGCGACTTCAACGGCTTCTCGGCGAACTACAGCGGGGCCGGGTTCTCCCGGATGAACTTCAAGTTCCTGGGGCTCGACCACAAGGCCTTCGACGAGTGGATCGCCAAGGCGAAGGCCGAAGGCTCGCCGCTCGACCAGGACGTCTATCGGGCGCTCGAGCGCCCGAGCGAGGGCGAGCCGGTGCGCTACTACGCGTCAGTCGAGACCGGCCTCTACAACAAGATTCTCAACATGTGCGCCCTGCCCGGCCAGATGTGCATGAGCGAGATGATGCACATCGACGCGAAGGGCGGCGACCACAAGAACAGCGAAGCCAACCGTGAGCGCCTGCGCTACGACGGGCACCGGCTGCGCCAGGGCGTCGAGGAGCCGGGCGCGACCTTCCCGGTCTCGGGCCGCCCGCCGAACACCAACGTTCAGCCGCAGGGCATGAAGCCCGACTCGCTGACGCCTGACGTCAACAAGCAGCAGACCCAGCCGGACGAAGGCCAGGGCCATCGGATGCCCGGGGGGGACCAGCAGGGTCCCGCTCCCGGTCAGATGCATGACCACTAAGCCCGCCGCCGACCGCCCTAGCTGACTGAACGAGCAGACATCATGTTTTCCAACCTGGACCTCCAGCAGTTGATCTTCGGACGGCTGTCGCTCGAGGCGTTCCCGTATCACGAGCCGATCCTGGTCGCGACGTTCATCGCCGTCGCGCTCGGCGGGATCGCCATCGTCGGCGCGCTGACCTACTACCGCCTCTGGGGCTATCTCTGGAAAGAGTGGTTCACCACTGTCGATCACAAGAAGATCGGCATCATGTACATCATCCTGGCGATCGTGATGCTGCTGCGCGGCTTCGCGGACGCGATCATGATGCGCGCCCAGCAGGCGATCGCGTTCGGCGAGGTCAACGGCTACCTGCCGCCGCACCACTACGACCAGGTGTTCACCGCGCACGGCGTCATCATGATCTTCTTCATGGCGATGCCGTTCGTGACCGGGCTGATGAACTACGTCGTGCCGCTGCAGATCGGCGCGCGCGACGTGGCCTTCCCGTTCCTGAACAACTTCAGCTTCTGGATGACCGCGAGCGGCGCCACTCTGGTCATGGTCTCGCTCTTCGTCGGCGAGTTCGCGCGCACGGGCTGGCTCGCCTACCCGCCGCTGTCGGGGTCCTCCTACAGTCCGGGCGTCGGCGTCGACTACTACATCTGGGCGCTGCAGATCGCAGGCGTCGGGACGTTGCTGTCCGGCGTCAATCTGATCGCGACCATCGTCAAGATGCGCGCGCCCGGCATGACCCTGATGAAGATGCCAGTCTTCACCTGGACCGCGCTCTGCACGAACGTGCTAATCGTCGCGGCCTTCCCGGTGCTCACGGCGGTGCTCGCGCTGCTGTCGCTCGACCGCTACGTCGGGACGAACTTCTTCACGAACGACTTCGGCGGCTCGCCGATGATGTACGTGAACCTGATCTGGATCTGGGGCCACCCGGAGGTCTACATCCTGATCCTGCCGGCCTTCGGCATCTTCTCCGAAGTCGTGTCCACCTATTGCGGCAAGCGGCTGTTCGGCTACGCGTCGATGGTCTACGCGACCGTGGTCATCACCATTCTGTCGTACCTGGTGTGGCTCCACCACTTCTTCACGATGGGGTCGGGCGCGAGCGTGAACTCGTTCTTCGGGATCACGACGATGATCATCTCGATCCCGACAGGCGCGAAGATCTTCAACTGGCTGTTCACCATGTATCGCGGCCGGATCCGGTTCGAGCTGCCGATGATGTGGACGCTCGCCTTCATGCTGACCTTCGTGATCGGCGGCATGACGGGCGTTCTGCTCGCGGTGCCGCCGGCCGACTTCGTGCTGCACAACTCGCTGTTCCTGATCGCGCACTTCCACAACGTGATCATCGGCGGCGTCGTGTTCGGCCTGATGGCGGGCGTGACCTACTGGTTCCCGAAGGCCTTCGGCTTCAAGCTCGATCCGTTCTGGGGCAAGATGTCGTTCTGGTTCTGGGTGGTCGGCTTCTACTTCGCCTTCATGCCGCTCTACGTGCTCGGCCTGATGGGCGTGACGCGCCGCCTGAACCGCTTCGACGATCCGTCGCTGCAGATCTGGTTCGTGATCGCGGCCTTCGGCGCGGTGCTCATAGCGATCGGCATCCTGTCGTTCCTCATCCAGCTCTTCGTGAGCTTCAAGCGCCGCGAGCAGCTGCGCGACACGACGGGCGATCCCTGGGGCGGCCGCACGCTCGAGTGGGCGACCTCTTCGCCTCCGCCGGAGTACAACTTCGCCTTCACGCCGCGCGTCCACGATCTCGACGCCTGGTGGGACATGAAGAAGCGCGGCTACGTGCGGCCGGTGGGAGGCTACAAAGCCATCCACATGCCGAAGAACACCGGCGCCGGCATCGTCCTGGCGGGCCTGTCCACCGTGCTCGGCTTCGCGCTGATCTGGTACATCTGGTGGCTGGCGGCGTTGAGCTTCGCGGCGATCCTGGTCGTCTCGATCGCCCACACCTTCAACTATGCGCGTGACTTCTACATCCCGGCCGAACGCGTCGCCGAGATCGAGAACGAGCGCACGCGCCTTCTGACGGCGGGGGCCTGAAACCGATGAGCGCCAACCCCGCCGCCGCGGCCGCCCAGGCCGACCCGACGACCTTCTACCTCCAGGACGAGCATCATCCCGAAAACGGGACGCTGCTCGGCTTCTGGATCTACCTGATGAGCGATTGTCTCATCTTCGCGGTCCTGTTCGCCTGTTACGGCGTCCTGGGCCGCAGCTACGCAGCCGGGCCCACCGGGGCGGACCTGTTCGATCTGTCGCTGGTGGCGGTGAACACGGCGATGCTGCTGTTCTCGTCCATCACGTATGGCTTCGCCATGCTGGCGATGGCCAAGGACCGCAAGGCGCAGACGCTGGTCTGGCTCGGCGTCACTGGCCTGTTCGGCCTGGCCTTCCTGGGGATCGAGCTCTACGAGTTCGCGCACCTCATCCATGAGGGCGCCACGCCCCAGCGCAGCGCCTTCCTGTCGTCCTTCTTCGCGCTCGTCGGCACGCACGGACTGCACGTCACCTTCGGCGTCATCTGGCTCGTCACGCTGATGGTGCAGGTCGCCCAGCGCGGGCTGGTCATCGAGAACCGCCGCCGGCTGATGTGCCTCAGCATGTTCTGGCACTTCCTCGACGTCATCTGGATCGGCGTCTTCACCTTCGTCTACCTGATGGGAGTTCTGCGATGAGCGCCGACGCCCACGCCGCATCGCACGAGCCGCATGGGGCCGGGCACGGCCACGAGCTCGACCACTCGCACGCCAGCCACGGCACGATGCGCGGCTACCTGCTGGGCTTCTTCCTCTCGGTCATCCTGACCGCCATTCCGTTCTGGCTGGTGATGGGCGACGTGTTCCGTGATCCGCGGACGGCGGCCATCACGGTCCTGGTGTTCGCGGCGATGCAGATCGTGGTCCACATGATCTTCTTCCTGCACATGAACACGAAGTCCGAAGGCGGCTGGACGATGCTGGCGGCGATCTTCACGATCGTGATCGTGGTGATCACGCTCGCCGGCTCGTTCTGGGTCATGTTCCACCTGAACGCGAACATGATGCCCGCCCATGTGCCGATGGAGGGCATGGGCGGCCCGGCCGGAATGCACGACATGACCCCCGGGGTCAGCCCGCCCCACGGCGGCCACTGAGGCTGCGTCGGCCGCGCTGAGGATGGCCGCGGAGCGGAAAGCCGACGGAAGCTCCCGGCGCGGGCCCGGCGCGTTCTTGGGGCTCGTCTTTCTGCTCCTGCTCGCCTGCGCGGTCTTCACGGCGCTCGGGATCTGGCAGGTCCAGCGGCTCTCCTGGAAGCTCGACCTGATCGACCGGGTCGAGCGCCGCGTCCACGCGGCGCCCTCGCCTGCTCCCGGCCCGGCGCAGTGGCGGTCGGTGACCGCCGAGAGCGACGAGTACCGCCGGGTGCGGGTCTCCGGCGTCTTCGAGCAGGCGAAGCCGGCGCTGACCCAGGCCGTGACCGATCTCGGCGCCGGCTACTGGGTCCTCTCGCCGTTCCGCACCTCCGAGGGCTTCACCGTCCTGATCAACCGCGGCTTCGTTCCGTCGGGCTGGCGCGGCGACCTCGACGGTCCGGACCGCGAGACCTCCGTCACCGGCCTGCTGCGCATAAGCGAGCCCAACGGCGGCTTCCTCCGCTCCAACGATCCCGCCGCCGACCGCTGGTTCTCCCGCGACGTCCAGGCGATCGCGGCCGCGCGCGGATTGAAGGACGTCGCGCCCTACTTCATCGACGCCGATGCGGGCGGCGACCGGCCGGGCGGCCCGAAAGGCGGCCTGACGGTCGTCGCGTTCCACAACAACCATCTGGTCTATGCGCTCACCTGGTTCTCGCTGGCCCTGATGGCCGCGGGCGCTGGCGCCTATATGATGCGGCGAGAGCTGCGGCTCCGCCGCGGGCGCTGACGCCCGCGTCCATCGTCATCCGCCTGGTCGCGATCCGGCCTGTGCGACGACACGAAGTCCCAGCGTGCCCGCTTTCGTGACCAGCGACCTCTCACCAGCCAGCCAGTCGACCGCCCGCAAGAACATCCTGCAGCTGGTTCAGCTGCGATGGATCGCCGTGGTCGGGCAGATTTTGACGATCGCCGTCGTCGAACTCGGTCTCGGGGTCGCGCTGCCGCTCGCGCCCATGGGCGTCGTGCTTGCGGCCCTGGTCGCGCTCAACCTCGCCACCCTCCTGCGCCTCCGGACGCATGCGGAGGTCAGCAACACCGGCCTGTTTCTCGCGCTCGCCTTCGACGCGGCGGCGCTGACGGCGCAGCTCTATTTCAGCGGGGGCGCGACGAACCCGTTCGCCTTCCTGTATCTGCTTCAGGTCACGCTGAGCGCGGTGCTGCTCGAGGTCTGGTCCGCCTGGGCGATGGTGCTCATCACGACCGCCTGCTTTGCCGGCCTCGCCCTGTTCAACCAGCCGATAGCGCTGCCCGGAGAGGACGCCGGATCGCTGTTCCGGCTCCACGTGCAGGGCATGCTGATCTGCTTCGTGCTCGACGCGGCGCTGTTGGTCGTCTTCGTCAACCGGATCGGGCGGAACCTCCGCGAGCGGGACGCCCGGCTCGCCGATCTCCGGCAGCGCGCGGCGGAGGAGGATCACATCGTCCGTATGGGATTGCTCGCGTCCGGCGCCGCGCACGAGCTCGGAACGCCGCTCGCCACGCTCGACGTCATCCTGAGCGACTGGCGGAGAATGCCCCGGCTTGCGTCCGATCCCGAGCTTGCGCCCGAGATCGAAGAGATGCAGGCCGAGGTCCGGCGCTGCAAGGCGATCGTCACGGACATCCTGCGGTCCGCCGGCGAGGCGCGTGGCGAGCAGCCCGTCATCACCACCGTCAACGCCTTCCTGGACGACATCGTGCAGGACCGGCGCTCGGCGCGTCAGGGCGTGAACCTCGTGTTCCAGAACGGCTTCGGGCCCGACCTCCCGATCGTTTCCGACACCGGGCTGAAGCAGGTGATCTGCAACGTGATCGACAACGCCGTCGACGCCTCGCCGCGCTGGGTCGGGTTCGCGGCGCGCCGCGAGGACGAAAACCTGGTGCTCGAGATCGCCGACCGCGGAACAGGTTTTCCGCCCGAGATGCTGGCGAACCTCGGCAAGCCTTATCAGTCGAGCAAGGGGCGCGAGGGCGGAGGATTGGGCCTGTTTCTTGTCGTGAACGTCCTGCGCAAGCTCGGCGGTCGCGTTGGGGCCCGGAACCTGTCTGAGGGCGGAGCGCTGGTGACGCTCACCCTGCCGCTCGCATCCCTGGCGATTGAGGAGACGCGCGCCAATGGCCGCTGAACGACTGCTGGTCATCGTCGAGGACGACGCGCAGTTCGCCCGCACGCTCCGCCGCTCGTTCGAGCGGCGCGGCTACGAGGCGCTGCATGCGGCGAGCCTCGAGGAGCTTCAGGAACTGCTGAAGACCCGGTCGCCCGACTACGCCGTCGTCGACCTGAAGCTCGCCGGCGCCTCCGGCCTGGCCTGCGTGCAGGCGCTGCACGCCCATGACCCGGAGACGGTGATCGTCGTGCTGACCGGCTTCGCCAGCATCGCGACGGCCGTCGAAGCCATCAAGCTCGGCGCCCGGCACTATCTGGCCAAGCCCTCCAACACCGACGACATCGAAGCGGCCTTCGGGCGAGCGGAAGGCGACGTGACGGCGCCGCTCACCGAACGGCCGACATCGATCAAGACGCTCGAGTGGGAGCGCATCCACGAGACGCTGATCGAGACCGACTTCAACATCTCGGAGACCGCCCGCAGGCTCGGCATGCACCGACGGACGCTCGCCAGGAAGCTGGAGAAGCGCCCGGTCAAGTAGGTCCCCTCAGGCGACCGCCCTTCTGACGCCGCCGTTCAGCCGGTCACGTATCTCCGCCGTCAGCTCCAGCGACCTCACGCGCGCGGCCGAATCGAAGACGTGGCCGGTGATCATCAGCTCGTCCGGCTTGAGCTGATCCAGGAACCCGGCGAGGCCGCGCTCCACCGTCTCCGAAGAACCGACGAACGAATAGGCGAGCATGTGCTGCATCCCGGCCTTCTCGGCAGGCGTGCAGTACAGATCGATGTCGTCGATGGGCGCCGGCAGGAGACCCGGTCGCCCCCGGCGCAGATTGATGAAGGACTGCTGCTGCGAGGTGAACAGCCGCCGCGCCTCCTCGTCGCTGTCGGCCGCCAGCACGTTCACGGCCGCCATGGCGTAGGGCGCCGCGAGCCGCGGCGAGGGGCGGAAGCGCTCACGATAGACGGCGAAGGCGTCGACCAGATCCGTCGGCGCAAAGTGCGAGGCGAAGGCGAAAGGCAGGCCGAGCATCGCGGCCAGCTGCGCGGAGAAAAGGCTCGAGCCGAGCAGCCACACCGGCACGTCGAGCCCGGCGCCCGGGACCGCCCGGATGCGCTGGCCAGGCTCCGCGGGCGCGAAGTAGCCCATCAACTCCACCACGTCCTGGGGGAACTCGTCGGAGCGATCGAGGCCGCGCCGCAGGGCGCGCGCCGTGGCCATGTCGGTCCCCGGCGCCCGCCCCAGCCCAAGGTCGATCCTGCCCGGATAGAGGGAGGCGAGCGTGCCGAACTGCTCCGCGATCACGAGCGGCGCGTGGTTCGGCAGCATGACGCCGCCGGAGCCCACCCGGATCGAGCGCGTCGCCCCGGCCACATGCCCGATCACGACCGCCGTCGCGGCGCTCGCGATGCCGGTCATGTTGTGGTGCTCGGCCAGCCAGAACCGCTCGTAGCCGAGCGCCTCGGCGGCTTGCGCATAAGCGACGGAGTTGCGGAACGCGTCCGCCGCCGTGGAGCCTTCCGCGATCGGCGCAAGGTCGAGGACCGAGAAGGGAATCATGCTGTTCATCCGCGGTTGCCCCTGGGGAGATGATGACATCGGCATCGCGCCCCGCGCTCGCTAGGCCGAATGGCGCAAGGCCGGTCCGCTTGGATGCAAGCCGCCGTACCGCTAGGTTGCGCATGTTCGGCGCCCGTCCGGGACGGGAGAATCGGAAACGCGGTGGAATTCCGCGGCGCGCCCAGCGCTGTGATGGGGACTGGACGGCGATACGCCACTGGCCGCAGGGCTGGGAAGGCGCCGTTCCGGGATGAACCAGAGCCAGAAGGCCGACCGGACGCATGTGCCAGGACCGCGCGGACGGCGGGACCGGCGTTGCTTTCGCATGGAGCGGAAACGATGTCGTCTGTCCTGAAGCACGATCTGTGCATTCCAGCCGAAGATCCTGTTCCGGCTGGTTCTTTCGGCGAGGCTGATCGGGCGGCGGTGTATCGGGCTATCGAGACCCGGCGGGACGTGCGCGACGAGTTCCTGCCGCGTCCGATCCCGGACGACGTCCTGCTCCGCCTGCTGCGCGCGGCGCACAGCGCGCCTTCGGTGGGTCTGATGCAGCCCTGGAACTTCATCCTGATCCGCAGCGCGGAGACCCGGGCGCGCGTCCGCGACGCCTTCGCACGCTGCAACGCCGAAGCCGCCCAGATGTTCGAGGGAGAACGCGGCGCGCTGTACCGGGCGCTTAAGCTCGAGGGCATTCTCAAGGCGCCGCTCAACATCTGCGTCACCTGCGACCGCGCGCGCGGCGGCCCCGTCGTGCTCGGCCGCACCCATCAGCGGGACACCGACCTCTACAGCGCGGTCTGCGCGGTCCAGAACCTCTGGCTGGCGGCGCGCGCCGAGGGAATCGGGGTGGGCTGGGTCAGCATTTTCGACCCCGACGACCTTCGCCCGATCCTCGGCGTGCCGCAGGAGACGATCATCGTCGCCTATCTTTGCGTCGGCTATGTCGACCGGCTGTTCGACCGGCCGGAACTCGAAGCCCGGCGATGGGCGCGGCGGCTCCCGCTGGAGGACCTCGTTTTCGAGGAGAGTTGGGGCGAGCCGAGCCCGGCTCTGGTCGGCTCGCGCAGCGCGACCTAAGGGCGCCGCCAATTTCCGCGCCATGCCGTTTCTTTGGGCTGCGGCTTATCCGAAGGGTCGTTCTATCATCGACGCACTGAGTTGGCGGCTAGGGTTCCGCGTCTGATCCAGACGGCTGGTCCGAGAGCTGCCGCCTTGCCGGGAGACATCCGGCAGGGACACGGCGGGGCAAAATCCCGGGAGACCTCAAGGGCCTGGAACAGGCGCCGCGATGGTCCGCGCCGACTTCCGAGGTCTGACGACGTTTCGGAAGCGGAGCTCAGCTATGCCAAGCGATCCCACCCAGGAAAAGTCCGCGCTCATCGCGGAGCGCCGCCGAAGCTACGAACAGCTCAAGGCCGAGGGCCAGACAAGCGCGCCGAGGACGCTGCCGCCCCTCACGCCACGCGACGCCGCCCCGATTGAACCGTCCGCCGTGCGCGAGCGGATCACTGTTCCGGGCGGCTGGTATTGGGCGGAGGCGGTGATGCGCGGCGAAGCGCTGCGCGTGCTCAACGTCTCCGGCACGCCCGGCGTCTCGCTGTTCTTCTGGAACGCGGCCGATCCGTCCGAGCGCTACAACAGCGCCGACACGATCAAGATCCAGTGGACGACCGAGCTGCGGAAGGGGCGCGTGCTGTTCTCCGACATGGGGCGCGCGCTGATGTCGATCGTCGAGGACAGCTGCGGCGCCCATGACGCCGTCGTCGGCGGCTCGACGCCCGCGTCGAACCTCAAGAAGCATGGGGACCCCGGCCTGCGGTCGACGCGCGAGAACATGATCCTCTCGGCCTCGAAGTTCGGTCTCGGCCCGCGCGACATCTCGCCGGTGCTCACGCTCTTCGCGCCGGTGGTCCACGACGAGAGCGGGCGTGTGGCCTTCCGGCCCGGGGTCGTCCAGCCAGGGGACTTCGTCGACCTGCGGGCGGAGGTCGACCTTCTGGTCGCGGTGTCGAACTGCCCTCACCCGCTCGCGCCCGGCGCAGCGCATGAGCCCGGCGAGATAGAGCTGATCGTGCATCGGCTTCCCGAAGCCGGTCCCGACGATCTGTGCCGGACCGCGACCGCCGAGGCCGTGCGCGGCTTCGAGAACACCGACCGCTATCTGCGCGCGCGCTGAGGAGAGCCAGATGCAGCCGACCTCCCTCTCCGGGCGACCCTCCCCCTTCATCGCAGCGCCCGTCGGCCTCGATCCCGGGCAGGCGATCTACGACTTCACGATTCCGGCCAACCGGCCCTGGTCGGGGCTCGTCGAGAAGGGACAGATCCTGCGGATCGTCGACCTGCAGGGCTGCCAGGCCGTCGACACGCTCTTCTACAACGCCCACGACCATGGAGAGCGCTACAGCGCGCAGGACACCATCCTGGATCAGGGCGCGTCATACGTCTCGGCCGGAACGCGCCTGATCTCGAACCAGGGCAGCGTGCTCGGCGTGGTGATCGCGGACTCCTGCGGCCGGCACGACACCTCCGCGGGCGCCTGCTCCTGCGAGGCGAACACCGTCCGGTTCGGTCATCAGACGCGCTTCATGCACGCCTGCCGCGAGAACTTCGTCATCGAGGTCTCCAAGCACGGCATGACCAAGCGCGATGTCGTGCCCAACATCAACTTCTTCATGAACGTCCCGATCGAACCTACTGGCGCGCTTGCGATTGTCGACGGCGTCTCGGCCCCGGGCGACTACGTGGACGTGCTCGCCACGATGGACCTGCTCTGCGTGATCTCGAACTGCCCGCAGATCAACAACCCCTGCAACGGCTTCGACCCGTCGCCGGTGCAGGTGCTGATCTTCGATCCGTCGAGCGCCTGACGCCTCGCTCGGGTTCAAGCCTCGACCGCGGCTTCGCCGGCGGACGCCGCTCCTCGCAGAGGACCGCCCGCCACAGGATTTCGTGCGCCTCCCCCCGCCCATCGGAACCGCCCGCAAATGTTCAACAAGGTCCTGATCGCGAACCGGGGCGAGATCGCCGGCCGGATCGTCAGAACGCTCCGCAAGCTCGGGATCGCGTCCGTCGCGGTCTATTCGGATGCGGACCGGTTCACGCGGCCGGTGCTGGAGGCGGACGAGGCGGTGCGGGTCGGGCCCGCCCCCGCCCGCGAAAGCTATCTCGACATCGACGCCATCATCGAAGCCTGCCTCCGGACAGGCGCGGATGCCGTTCACCCCGGATACGGGTTCCTGTCCGAGAACGCCGCGTTCGCCGAGCGCCTCGCCGCAAACGGAATCGTCTTCATCGGGCCGCGGCCGGAGCATCTGCGCGGCTTCGGACTGAAGCATACGGCCCGGGAGATCGCGCAGCGCGCCGGCGTGCCCCTGTTGGCGGGATCGGGGCTGCTTGGATCCGCCGATGAGGCGATCGCCGCCGCCGAGGCGATCGGCTTTCCGGTGATGCTGAAGTCGACCGCAGGCGGCGGCGGCATCGGCATGCAGCTTTGCCAGGACGTTGTGGAGTTGCGCCAGCGCTTCGATGCGGTGCAGCGGATGGCCGGCGCCAGTTTCGGCGACGCGCGGGTCTATCTCGAGCGCTTCGTGGCGACCGCCCGGCATGTCGAGGTGCAGATCTTCGGTGACGGGCGGGGCCGCGTGGTGGCGCTCGGCGAGCGCGACTGCTCGCTCCAGCGGCGCAACCAGAAGGTCGTCGAGGAGACGCCGGCGCCGAACCTCCCGGAGCCCGTGCGCTCGCGGCTCCACGCCGCGGCGGTCGCGCTCGGGGAGGCCGTCGCCTACGAGTCCGCCGGGACCGTCGAGTTCATCTACGACGTGGCGCGCCAGGACTTCTCCTTCCTCGAGGTCAATACGCGGCTGCAGGTCGAGCATCCCGTCACCGAGGCCGTGTTCGGGGTCGACCTCGTCGAGTGGATGGTGAGGCAGGCGGCCGGCGAACTCACCCTGCCCGCGCCTGAAGAGCTCGTCGCAAAGGGGGCGGCGTTCGAGGCGCGGATCTACGCCGAAACCCCGCAGGCCGATTTCCGCCCGTCCACCGGCCTGCTGACGAAGGTCGCGTTTCCTGAGGACGTGCGGGTCGACGGCTGGGTCGAGACCGGGGCCGAGGTGACGCCCTGGTATGATCCGATGCTCGCCAAGGTGATCGTTCACGGGGAGGATCGGACGGCGGCGCTCGCGAAGCTGGCCGCGGCTTTGAGCGACACCACTCTCCTCGGGATCGAAACCAATCTCGACTATCTGCGCGCGATCGCAGCGTCCGATCTGTTGCGCTCGGGCGAGGTCTGGACGGCCGCGTTGAAGACGTTCCCGTTCACGCCGCGCGCCATCGAGGTGCTGACGCCGGGCGCGCAAACCAGCGTGCAGGATTGGCCGGGGCGTCTGGGGCTTTGGGATGTCGGCGTGCCGCCCTCGGGACCGATGGACGACCGCTCGTTCCGCCTCGCCAACAGGCTGGTCGGCAATCCGGAGGGCGCGCCGGGGCTGGAGTGCGCCGTCAGCGGACCGACCCTGAAGTTCCACCGCGAGGCCATCGTGGCGCTCGGCGGCGCCGACATGCAGGCGACGCTCGACGGCGCGCCTGCGCCCCGCTTCGCGCCGTTTCTGGCTCCGGCCGGATCGACCCTCGCGCTCGGCCGGGTATCCGGTCCCGGTCAGCGCGGCTATCTCGCGGTGCGCGGCGGGATCGAGGCGGCGGAAGCCTTCGGCTCCAGATCGACCTTCATGCTCGGCCGCTTCGGCGGCAATGCGCAGGGCGCTCTCAAGACCGGGGACATGCTGAAGATCGACGCGCTTCCGCCGGAAGGCGAGCCGCGCGCCGCGCGAGCCGACGAGCGGCCCGAGCTGACGAGCGACTGGACGATCGGCGTCAGGTCGGGCCCGCACGGCGCGCCGGACTTCTTCCAGGACGCCGACATCGTCGACCTGTTCGGCGCGACCTACGAGGTGCACTTCAACAGCGACCGCACCGGAGTCCGGCTGATCGGCCCGCAACCCCGCTGGGCGCGGCCGGACGGCGGCGAGGCCGGGCTGCATCCGTCGAACATTCACGACAACGCCTATGCGGTGGGCTCTCTCGATTTCACCGGAGACATGCCGATCATCCTCGGCCCCGACGGGCCGAGCCTCGGCGGCTTCGTCTGCCCCGTCGTGATCGCGCGCGACGAGTTGTGGAAGGCGGGGCAACTGAGGCCAGGCGACCGGGTGCGGTTCACGCCGCACGGCCTCGCCTGCCCTTCGATCCGCCGCGCATGCGACATCCCGAGCCCGATCCTCGGCATGAGCGAGGACGGGCCGACACGGGTCGTCTATCGCCGGGCGGGCGACGACAATCTGCTCGTCGAATACGGGCCGATGGCGCTCGACGTCGCGCTCCGGATGCGCGTGCATGTCCTGGCGGAGGCGCTCGCCGCCGAGAAGATGCCGGGGATCCTCGATCTCACCCCGGGCATCCGGTCCCTGCAGGTGCATTTCGACAGCGCCACCCTGCCCGTCGAGCGCCTCCTCGACGCGCTGACGCGCATCGAGAGGGATCTGCCCGCGCCCGAAGACGTGACCGTGCCGAGCAGCACGGTCTGGCTGCCGCTATCGTGGAACGACCCGCAGATCCGGCTTGCGATGCGCAAATATCAGGAGCTCGTCCGGCCGGACGCTCCCTGGTGCCCGGACAACATCGAGTTCATCCGCCGCATCAACGGGCTCGGCTCGATCGAGGACGTGCGCCGCATCGTGTTCGACGCCGAGTATCTCGTGCTCGGCCTCGGCGACGTCTATCTCGGCGCGCCGGTCGCGACCCCGGTCGACCCGCGCCACAGGCTGGTGACCACCAAATACAATCCTGCCCGAACCTGGACGCCGGAGAACGCCGTCGGCATCGGCGGCGCCTATCTGTGCGTATACGGAATGGAGGGGCCCGGCGGCTACCAGCTGTTCGGGCGCACGATCCAGATGTGGAACAGCTGGCGCGTGACGAAGGCCTTCCAACCGGGACGCCCTTACCTGCTGCGCTTCTTCGATCGCGTGCGGTTCTTCCCGGTGGACGAGCAGGAGCTACTGGAGATGCGGGACGCCTTCCCGCACGGCCGCTACGAGGTCCGGATCGAGGACAGCCCGTTCTCGTACCGTGACTACGCCCGGTTCCTGTCCGACAACGCCGAAAGCATCGACGCCTTCCAGAGAAGCCGGCAGGCCGCCTTCGAGACCGAGCGCGCCGACTGGAAGGCGCGCGGCCTCGACAGCTTCGTCAGCGAGGCGGGGACCGAGCCGTCGCGGAGCGACGAGGCGGTTCCGGAGGGCTGCACGGCGGCGCCGAGCCACATGACTGGAAACGTCTGGAAGCTGCTCGTGGCGGAAGGCGACGAGGTGGCCGCCGGTCAGCCGATCGTGGTCGTGGAGGCCATGAAGATGGAGATGGAGATCTCCGCCCCCGTCGCCGGCAGGATCGTGAGCCTGCGCGCCCGGCAGGGGCGCACCGTGCGCGCCGGCGACGTGGTGGCGGTGATCGCGGGCGCTTAGCAGCCCAAGCGCCCGCGCCGGCCTCCGAACGAAAAAAGGCGGGCCCGAGGGCCCGCCTTTTCCGTACGCAGTACCTGAACTTTTCGGCGCGTCAGCGCTTGGAGAACTGGAAGCTCCGGCGCGCCTTGGCGCGGCCGTACTTCTTGCGCTCCACCACGCGGCTGTCGCGGGTGAGGAAGCCGCCCTTCTTGAGGACGCCGCGCAGCTCCGGCTCGAAGTAGGTCAGCGCCTTCGACAGACCGTGGCGCACCGCGCCGGCCTGACCCGAAAGCCCGCCGCCCGCGACCGTGACGGTGATGTCGTACTGACCCTTGCGGTTCGCGACGTTGAGCGGCTGCTCGAGGATCATGCGCAGCACGGGGCGCGCGAAGTAGACCTCGATCGAACGCTTGTTCACCGTGACCTTGCCGGAGCCGGGACGGATCCAGACGCGGGCGACCGCGTCCTTGCGCTTGCCGGTGGCGTAGGCGCGGCCGAACTGGTCGACCTTCTTGACGTATTTCGGGGCGTCCGGCTGGCCGCCGTTAAGGGCGCCGCCGAGTTCGCCGAGGGACTGGATGTTCTCGGCCATGATCAAGCGCTCCGCACGTTCTTGCGATTGAGGCCGCCAATGTCGAGCGCGACCGGCTGCTGGGCCTCATGGGGGTGGCTTTCGCCGGCGTAGACCCGCAGGTTGCCGAGCTGCTTGCGGCCGAGCGGGCCGCGCGGAAGCATGCGCTCCACGGCTTTCTCGATCACGCGCTCGGGGAAGCGCCCGTCGAGGATCTGGTGCGCCTTGCGCTCCTTGATGCCGCCCGGATAGCCGGTGTGCCAGAAGTACGACTTGTCCTCGCGCTTCTTGCCCGTGAACGCGACCTGGGCCGCGTTGATCACGATGACGTTGTCGCCGTCGTCGACGTGCGGCGTGAAGGACGGCTTGTGCTTGCCGCGGAGACGAAGCGCAATGAGCGAAGCCAGCCGGCCCACGACCAGGCCCTTGGCGTCGATCACCACCCACTTCTTCTCGACGTCGGCCGGTTTGGCCACGAAAGAGCGGGCCGGCTGGGGTCGCATGAGAGAAGCCTCGGATTGGAAAACGAGAACGCGCAGGGGAGCCCTGCGCGACAGGTGGAGTTAATAGACGAGCGCCCCGCCGAAATCAACGGCGGAGCGGCCTGAAAACATGAGCAATTTCATAGGTTTATAAAAAGGGTAATTTATTACCCCCCGTTTAAGCGTCGGTTTTGGGACGGGAACTCCCTTGATCCTGCCGCGCCTCCTGCGGGCCCGGCCCATCCGGTCGAGCCTCAGGCGGGATCGAATATGTCGCGACGACATGCGCCACGGCTTCGCCGACGTCCTGAAACAGCGTCGCCTCGGCCACCGAGAGGCTGCGGCCGATCTTCATGTAGCGGCACTCTGCGAGCAGATCCCGCGGCGCGGGCTTCCGGAAGAAGTTGATCGTCAGATTGGTCGTGACGGCGAGCTTCACCGGGCCGATCGCCCCGAGCAGCGCGACGTAGAGCGCGACGTCCGCGAGCGCCATCATGGACGGCCCCGACAAGGTGCCGCCGGGTCTCAGGTGACGTTCGTGGAACAGGAGACGGAGCCGGGCGGAGCCATGTCCGACGTCCTCGACCACATAGGTGCGGCCGCCAAAGGCGGTCTGCGGAAATTCGGTTTCAAGGAAGGCTTCGGCTTCCTCGACTGTCATGAGCGGCGCGCGATCGGTGGCGGGGCGTGGCATTTCCGTCATGGTCGCGTCCATTTTCACGGGCCATAGTTCGATTCGAAGAAGCGCCTGAGTCTCGGGCGGGATCGGCGCGAATGGCGATGAAGCCACGACCGCAGTCCTGCGCAAGCTTCGAGGCGCCAAGCGTCTCCCGGAGGACGTCAATGCTGATCGCCGACCGCCCCCTGCGCTCCTTCCTGCTCGCCGCCGCCGGCGTGGCGGCGTTGGCGCTTGCGACGCCAGTTGTCGCGCAGGAGACGACCCAGAGCCCGGCCGCCGGGGCGGCGCAGCCACAGGGCGAAGCGCCCGACGACGCCGAGCCGAAGCAGGTTCCGCTCACGCCGAAACTCGTCGAGGCCTTCATCTCGGCCTGGCCGGAGTTCGAAGCGCTGCGCGAGAAGCTGGCCGCGAACGACCCTGCCGATAAGTCCCAGGCGAAGACCCCCGACAATCAGCCCGAGAGCGACGAGGCCGAGGTCGGCGAAGCGGAAGATCCGGTCGGCGCTCTGGCGGCTTATCTGGATAAGCCGGAGGCGAAGGCGCAGATCGACGCCATCCTGAAGAAGTATGAGTTCGCGACCTATGCGGACTGGGCGAACGTCGCGCAGTCGGTACTTCTCGCTTTCGGCGCGAGCGATCCCGAGGGCAACGAGACCGATCTCGCCGGCGAAAAGAAGAAGGTGCAGAGCGAGATCGAGAACGACGCGGCTCTCTCGGAGGACGAGAAGAAGGCTGCGCTGAAGGACCTCGACGAACAGTTCTCCGCGCTCGAGAGCTTCCAGCCCCTGCCCGGCAACGTCGACGTCGTGAAGCCCTACCTCGACAAGATCAAGGCGCTGTTCGGCGACGAGGAAGACAACTGACCGCCGACACGACCTCGGGGCGCGGAGCCGGCGGCGGCGCGGATCGATATCCGGACGCGCTGCTTCGCTCCGTGCTGCAGAGCGTGCGCACCATTGCGGTCGTCGGCGCCAGTCCGAACCCGATGCGGCCCAGCAATGGGGTCGCGGGTTTCCTGAGACGGCGCGGCTACCGGGTGTTCTGCGTGAATCCCGGCCACGCCGGCGGAACAGTGGCGGGCTCGCCCTGCGTGGCCCGGCTCGCCGACGTGCCGGAGCCGATCGACATGGTCGACGTCTTCCGCTCGCTCGAGCACATCGGCGGCGTGGTCGATGAGGCGCTTGCGCTCGAGCCGCTCCCCAAAGTGATCTGGACCCAGCTCGGCCTGCGCGACGAGGCTGCGGCGAGCCGCGCCGAGGCCCGGGGGCTGACGGTCATCATGGACCGCTGCCCCGCCATAGAGGTTCCGCGGCTCGGCCTCTGAAGGCTTATACCGGCTGCGCGACGGCGCCCGGACGCCGTTCCCGCACCCGCTGGCTGGTCCCTCCCGCGGCCAGCGCGACGTTGCGGACGGCGAGCGCGAGCGCCACGACCGCGCCGAACTGATGGGCGAGTCCGAGCGACAGCGGAACCACCATCACGAGCGTCGCGACGCCCAGCCCCGCCTGCAGGATCATGACGCCCAGGAGTTCGAAGACGCGCCTCCTCGTCGCACGGTCCGCGCCCGCGCGCACCACCGCGAAGGCGTAGAGCGCGATCGCGATCAGGAGCACGTAGGCTCCGATCCGGTGGTTCAGCTGAACCAGAGCGACGTTGTCGACGAAGTTCTCCCACCACGGCGTGACGGCGAACAGCCCGTCGAGGGACGGCGCGAACCCGCCATCCATCAGCGGCCAGGTGTTGAACGTCAGTCCGGCGCGCGAGCCGGCCACCAGGCCTCCGAGCAGGATCTGAACGAAGGTCAGCGCGAGGACCAGGTAGGCGCCTGCCCTCAGCGGAGCGGAGAGGCGCGGCGTCTCGGAACGAGGCGGCCGCACATGGATCAGGAAGGCCACGAGGGCCCCGAAGAAGAGCAGCGCGAAGCCGAGATGCAGCGTCAGCTTGATCGGAGCGACGGCGGTCATCCCCGGCTGAAGCCCGGAAGCCACCATGATCCAGCCGATCGCGCCCTGGGTCGCAAGCAGAAGGCCCATTCCGAACAGCGTCAGCCCCTCCCCAAGGGTGACCCGGCGCGTCACCGCGGCGAACAGCAGCCCGCCGGCGAAGACAAGCCCGATCAGCCGACCGAGCTGGCGATGGCTCCACTCCCACCAGTAGATGAACTGGAACTCCCCGAGCGACATGCCCTCGTTGAGCAGCTTGTATTGCGGGCTCGCCCGGTATTTGGCGAACTCCTCCGCCCAAGCCGCCTCCCCGATCGGCGGGATCGCTCCGGTCACGGGGCGCCATTCGGTGATCGACAGGCCGGAGCCGGTGAGGCGCGTGGCGCCGCCGACGACGACCATCAGGGCGACCAGCGCGATCGTGACGACAAGCCAGACGCTCACGAAGCGCCGGCGGGGGGTTGCGTTCGCCTGGGACACGCACGCTCTCCTTGTCGGGGTTGACCCGGAACGGAGCCCGGCTTTACGTCCGCCCTGCGGCGCCCGCAAGGCGACGAGACGTCCACCCCCTACGGACCTGCCATGCCGCCGCGCGCCAAGAAGTTCATCGGCGTCTTTGTCCTGCTGATCGGCGTCATGGCCTACGCCTTCGTGGTGCTGACGGTCGGGCAGATCAGGATGGCCGACGCCGGCCCGCTCGCGCAGCTCGCCTTCTTCGCCTTCTTCGGCCTGATCTGGATCGTGCCGGCCGCGCTTCTGATCCGCTGGATGGAGCGGGTCGGCCCTCCCCGGTGATCTCAGTCGCGCAGCCGCGCGAGCGCATCCGTCATCAGGAAGGGCGTCCCACACAGAAGGGCGTCGATCGCCGAGCGCGTCTGAAAATTCCCGTTCAGCGAAACCCGCGGAAGCGCCGTGGGCGTGGCCGCATGGGCCTTTGTCAGGTGGCCGGGGCGGGTCGTCACCGCGGTCGTGAAGCCGAGCTCCGCCGCAAGCGCGTAATCCCGTTCGCCCGCAGCCGAGCGATCCCCGACAGGGTAGGCGAAGTGCTCGGCCTCGAGGCCCAGCTTCTGGCGGATGGCGTCCCGGCTGCCGGCCATCTCGGCCCGGACCGTCTCGGGAGGATGCTTCGCGAGCATGGGGTGCGAGACGGTGTGCGCCCCGATCGTGATCAGCGGGTCGGCCGCGATCTCCTGCAGTTCGTCCCAGCCCATGCAGAGCGCGCGGGCGAAGGAGAAGGAGTCGACCCCCTGTTGCTCGGCGAGGCGGCGGACTTCAGCGCGCAGCTCTTCTTCGGGCCCCGCCCTCAGCCGCCAGTAGATCGTGGACCAGGCGGCCGCCTTCTCGGCCGGGGTTCCCGTCTGATAGACCGCCTCGCCGTCGCCCGCGTCGAAATAGACGCGGCTTGCTCGGGCGATCGCCTCCTCGAGCGCAAGCCACCAGAGCTCTGCCTGGCCCTCCGCGAATCCGGAAGCGACGTAGATCGTGGCGGGGGCGCCGTGGCGCTCGAGGATCGGCAGCGCGTGATCGCGCACGTCCCGGTAGCCGTCGTCGAAGGCCAGGTGCAGGAACGGCCTGACTGAAACCCCGGTCGTCACCCGCCGCCACGCCTCATCCATCGAGACGAAGTCGAACCCGAGCTCACGCGCGCGACTGAGCGTCTCGTCGAGGAAAGCCGGCTCAACCTCCAGCAGCCGGTTCGGAGCGAAGGCCTTGCCCGACCACGGCCGCACATGGTGCAGGGTCAGGATGACGCCCAACCCTTGGGCGCGGCGTCTCAGGAGACGGTTGGCGCGCGCAAGGTCGAGCGCGGTGAAAGCCGCGCGAAACAGCGTCGTGCGCGCTGCGCTCATGATGATCGCCTGCCCTTATCCAAAGAAGACGCTGACCTTTCGGGCCGGAGGGTGAACGAACCGTGTAGTTCGGCGACGCCAGGACGCTTGATCGCAGAAGGCGAAAATACGAGGCGCCGTCGTGTGTTGCACGTCCGGCAGCTGGCGTCGGCCGCCGGGACAGCCTCGCCGCGCCAGAAAAAAGCGCGGAAATCCAGCGAGGTGGAGCGCTCCACCGCAATATTACCTCAAGTTTTATTCGATCGGCTTCACCTGTTGTAGATTTTTCGTTTCTACCGTCCTGCGCGATCGGAACACCGAGATCCGCACCGCGAGACATGACGAAGCCCAGCATCACGCGCATAGCGAGGCGCCTCCGCCGAGACCCGTCCGGAGCGACGGCCGTGGAGTTCGCCATCATCGCTCCGGTGCTCGTGCTGCTGATCATGGGCACGGTGGAGCTCGGTCTGATGGCTGGCGCCCAGGCCATCCTGAACGACGCGGTGTTCGTGGGCTCCCGCACCGGCAAGACGGGCTACAAGGCGAGCGGCCAGACGCAGGCGCAGACCATCCAGGCCGGCATCAAGAAGGCCGCTTCGGCTTTGCTTGACCCCGCCAAGATCACGCTCACCAGCACCTCATACCCGGACTATTCGTATCTCAAGCCGGAGCCGTTCACGGACAAGAACAAGAACGGCAAGTGGGACAGCGGCGAGGCCTATACGGACCTCAACGGCAACGGAAAATACGACAACGGCGTCGGCGCCAGCGGAACCGGCAGCTCAGGCGAGATCGTGTCCTACACGGCCACCTACAGCTGGAAGCTGTTCACGCCGGTGCTGAAGCACTTGCTCGGAGCCAATGGCGTGGTCCCGCTCAAGTCCAGCGTCGTCGTGAAGAACGAGCCTTACTGATGAGGATCCGGCTCCGCGCCCTGCTGGCACGCTTTCGACGCTCGCAGGACGGGCTGGCCGCGCTGGAGCTCGCGCTCGCGGCGCCGTTGCTCGCCCTCCTGCTGCTCGGCGGCTACGACGTGGCGCGCTTCGTCGGCATCCGGTCGGGTGTGGACAAGGTCGGCTTCTCGGTCGCGGACGTGACCTCGCAGTACCAGGAGCTCAGCCCCAAGGCGATGAAGGAGGTGTTCCTCATCACCGGGTCCAGCCTGCCGTCCTACGTCTCCGGGACAAATGGCGTGACGATCCTGACCTCCGTCTATCTGAACTCGAGCAACGTCCCGAAAGTCCGCTGGCAGTGCTACAGCACCGCCGGCACCAGCTGGAAAAGCAAGGTCGGCGCAGAAGGCGCGACCGCCGCGGTGCCTTCCGGCCTGCTGGCCGACGGAAACGACAATCTGATCGTCGCTGAAGTCTTCTACAAGTTCACCCCGATCTTCTCGAAGGTCTTCAAGAGCGGCTTCGACATCTACACGCAGTCGACTTATCGCCCGCGCCTCGGCGCCCTCAACACCAAACCGTGCTGAACCATGCGCGCGCCCCGCTTCGCCCCGCGATCCTCCGTGCTGACGCGGTTCTTCCGATCGGAGAGAGGCGCGGTCGCGCCTCTGATCGGGATCGTGATGCTGGTCCTGATCGGCTGCATGGGCTTTGCGATAGATGTGGGGCGCTCGGTCCTGGTCCGGGCCCGGCTGGTCGACGCGCTTGACGCCGCGGGGCTGGCGGTCGGCGCGCGGCTCAGCACCTCTGACTATTCGGCCGACGCCCTGAAGTTCGTGAACGCGAACTTCAGGGACGGCTATGCGGGCGCGACCGTCACGAAGGTCACCGCCACCGCCAATTCGACCAAGAGCGTGATCTCGCTCAGCGCGACGGCGACGGTTCCGACGATCTTCATGAAGCTGTTCGGCCAGAAGAGCGTGACGGTCAACGCGACGTCGGAGGTGACGCGCTCCTCCTCAGGACTTGAGCTCGTGATGGTGCTCGACAACACCGGTTCCATGGACCAGAGCGGCAGCATGCCGTCCCTGCGGAAATCGGCGAACGATCTCGTCGACATCCTGTTCGGCGGCGAGAGCGTCGGCGCCAATCTCTATGTCGGGCTGGTGCCTTTCTCTCAAGCCGTGAATGTGGGGACAAGCAGGACGTCGTGGTTCACGGGGACGAAGCCATTCTTCGGCTGGACCGGGTGTGCGATGGCCCGGAATGCGCCGCTGGACCAGAGCGATGACCCCCCAGCCACGACCTCGACAAAGTTCAGCTACCCCGACCTCATCAAGTCCCTGACAGGCAACTTCAACTGCCCCAAGGAGATTACGCCGCTCACCAACGTAAAGAGCACGGTGAGCTCTGCGATCAACGCCATGACGGCGAACGGAAACACCCATATCAATCTCGGCGCGGTGTGGGGCTGGCGCGTGCTCTCGCCGCGGTGGCGGGGTTATTGGGGAAGCAGCACTCTTCCCCTCGACTACGGGACCAAGAACATGAGCAAGGCCGCCGTCATCATGACGGACGGAGACAATACTTTCTTTCCCAGCACCTACACCGCATACGGCGACCTGTCGGAAAAACGACTTGGAACCGACAACTCTAACCTGGCCGCCGCAGAGCTCAATAAACGCCTGACCGCCGTTTGCTCGAGCATGAAGTCTGCGGGCATCATCGTATATACTGTCGCGTTTGACAATCCAGGCGGCGCGACCAAGTCAATGATGCAGAACTGCGCAACGAGCGCCGCCTACTATTTCGACGCGGGCAACCAGGCCGCTCTGAACACGGCGTTCCGCACGATCGGCGACTCCCTGTCGAACCTGCGCGTCAGCAAGTGAGGCCACCCCGGAGAAGCGCTCCAGAGCGAGTCATGCCATAAGAGTCGATCCTGCGGCCGCTTCCGGAACGGCGTCGGCCGCTCGGCTCACGATCGTTCCGCAAGCGCCAGGAGCCTGCTCCCCTGCCCTACTCTCCCGCCAGTTCCGGACCGGCTTTTTCGTCGATCGACATCCACAGGGACGGCGTCAGCGCGCTCGACCCGTGGTCCGAACTGCTCCGCGACGCGCTCGCGACGCCGTATCAGCAACCCGGATTGCTTCTGCCCTGGATCGAGAACGTCGCGGCTCATGAGGGCGTGCGGCCGCTGATCGTCGTCGCCAGGGACGAGGCCGGCGCCGCCGTCGCGCTGCTGCCGTTCGGCGTCAGCCGCAGATGGGGCGTGACGGTCGCCCGGTTCCTGGGCGGCAGCCATATGAACTACAACGTCCCGGTCATCCGCCGCGATCATGTCGAGCTGTTCGACCGCGGCGAGGTGGAGCGGCTGTTCTCCACGACGGCGGCGCTCGCCGGAATCGACCTGTTCGAGCTGACGAACCAGCCGGAGGGCTGGGAGGGCGTTCGCAACCCGTTCATGGCGCTGCCGCGGCAGCCCTCGCCGGACCCGGCCTTCAGCGGGCCGCTGGCGGCGAGCCTGGAAGAGCACCTCAAGCTCTTCGTCTCCCCCAAGTCCCGCTCGAACCAGCGCCGCAAGATGCGGCGCTTCGAGGAGCGGGGGCGCCCGCACATTTTCCGCGCCGAGACCGACGAACAGCGGCGGCGCCTGTTGGCCGCCTTCTTGTCCCAGAAGGCCCAGCAGTTCGCCGAGCGCGGGATCGAGAACGTGTTCGCCCATCCGGGCGTGCCGGAGTTCCTGTCCGAGGCCTGCGGGCTCGCCGGGCGCCCCCCGGTGATCGGCCTCTACGGCTTCGATCTGGACGACGAGACGATCGCGGTCACAGGCGGCCTCGCTGACGCGGAGCGCTACTGCGGCATGTTCATCTCGATCACCAGCGGCGAACACGCGAAGTACAGCCCCGGCGAGATGCTAATGAACTTCGTCGTCGAGGATTCGATCCGCCGGGGGCTCAGGACCTTCGACCTCGGGGTCGGCGCGGCCACCTACAAGAAGATGTACTGCCCCGATCTGGAGCCGCTGTTCGACTCGATCTTCGGCGTCACGCTGCGCGGAAGGGCGGTCGCGGCGGCGGCCGCCGCCAAGACGGCCGCGAAGGCGCGCATCAAGGCGAATCCCACCGCCTATGCGCTGGTCGAGAAGATCCGCGTGCTTCGCGCCGGCCGCCCGCATCCGGCGCCGGACGCGGACTAGCCCCTGCCGTCAGGCGGCCGCCAGCGAGCGACCGCGGGGATCGCCGTCTCCGTCGGTCACGAGCAGCACCACCACGTCCTCGATGCCCTGGGATTTCAGCCGCTCATGGGCCTCGACGGTGGCGATGTCGCCGGCGCCGGCCGCCGAGATCAGCACAGCCGCGCTGCAATAGGGGGCGAACGGCTCCGCGCCGCCGGGACCGCCCGGCGCGATGAGGATGACGAAATCGTAGGTCAGCGCGAGGGCTTCCAGCACGACGTCAAGCCGCGCCTGAGCGGCCGCGTCGAGCGCCCGGAACGGCGTGGCGCCGCCCGGCACGAGGTGGATGCGCGAACCCTGGTCGCGGTGGATCGCCTGGGCGAAGGTCGCGGCGCCGGTCAGGAGCTCGGCCAGTCCCGGCTCGATAGGCTCGTCGCCAGGGCGCGCGGAGCCGCCGCCGGCGTCGATCGCCACCACCCGCCGGCCCGACGCGGACAGCGTGGCCGCAAGTTCGCTCGCGACGCCGGCGGCCGGGAGCTCCGGCGTAGCGCCGGTGGTGAGGATGCGTAGCGCCCCGTCGGTCGTCGGCATCGCGGCGAGCTGGCGCGCGAGCGCGGCGACGAGGGTGGCGTCGGCGAACTCGATGCTCGCAGCGCGCGCCGACGTCGATTCCGCCGAGGCGGCGGCGCCGGACGACACATCCTTTGACAAGCCTGCGGGCGGCGGCGAGACCGCCGGTGGCGGCGGCGCGGTCGGCTGCGCCCTCAGCGGCTCCTGGAGCCGGCCGAAGACCGGCACGGCCCCGACCGCGGGCGGCGGCGCCGCGTCGCCCTCGTCGGCCCGGCGCTGCGTGCCGAACACCTCCGCGGCGGCCGCGCCGAACAAGGACAGCGTGAAGGCGGCGATCGTCACCAGAGCGATGGTCGGAAGCTTCTTGGGGAAGTAGGGCCCCGTGGCCACGGCGCCGCGGGAGACGACTCGCGCGTCGGCGAGCAGCGCCTCGGGGTTCTCGCGAGCGGTGGTCTCCCGGTATCGCGCCAGAAGTTGCTCGAGCAGGTCCCGCTGGGAGCGCGCGTCGCGCTCAAGCGCGCGGAGCTGAACGTCCTCGTTGTTGGCCTTGGACGCCGCCTCCTTGAGCTCGTCGAGCTGCGTGCTCAGAGCCTTGACCCGCGCCCCCGCCGTCTTCGCGTCGTTCTCATAGGCGCGCGCGAGCTGCTCGGCTTCGCGGCGGATCTGCTCGTCGAGGCCCTGCAGCTGCGCGGACAGCTCGCGCATGCGCGGGTGCTGCGGCAGCAAGGTGCGGCCTTCGCTGGCGATCTGCGCGGCCAGTTGCGAACGCTGCTGAGTCAGCGAGCGCACCAGATCGGAGTTTGCGATCTCGAGCGCCTCCGCAGGCCGGCCCTGGCGGATCACGGTGCGGATCATGTTCGCCTTCGCCTGCGCCTCCGCCTCCTGGGTGCGGGCCGCGGAAAGCTGGGTCGTGGCGTCCCCGAGCTGCTGCTGGGCGACGGTCGCGTTGTTGGCGCCCACGAGCAGGCCCGCCTTGGCGCGGAACGCCTCGACCTTCTCCTCCGCCTCCCGGACGCGCGTGCGCAGGCCTTCAATCTCGCGGGAGAGATACTGGGCCGCCTGCTGGTTCGCCTCCTGCTTGGCGGCGCGCTGGAGATCCATGTACGCGTCGACGAAACCGTTCACGACCTTTGCGGCGGTGTCGGCGTTCTTCGACACGAACTCGATGCCCACCACGCGGGATCCGGTCACCGGATAGACCGAGAGGTTTTCCGCCACCTTGTCGACGACGCCCTCGCTCAGCGACGTGTCGTCCTGGCGGGCGAGCCCAACGGCGCGCAGCAGGCGCCTGAGAATCGATCCCTTCTGCGCCGAGAATTCCGGATCGTCGGCGAGGTGGAGGTTCTTCACCACCGTACGCACGAGATCGCGGGACTGGATGAGCTGGACCTGGCTCGCCACGGCCTGCTCGTCCGGCAACTGCGTCGCGCGGTCGTCGCGGGGACCCGGCGAGGCGCCTTCCCGATTCTCGATCAGGATCAGAGCCGTCGATCGGTAATAGGGAGGGCTGAGCTCGACGAACAGAAAGGCGACCAGCGCCGCAAGCAGCGTCGGCCCCAGTATCCAGCGCTTGCGACGCCAGAGACCGCGGCCAAGCGCACGAAGGTCGATCTCGCCCCCTTGGGGACGATCGTCCTCCACGCCGTGGCTGATCCTCTGGATCATTCCGTGCCCTCGACCGCCGCACTGCATTTCATCAATCGCAGCACAGCATGATCATGGTTGCCGCAGAGTTAATTGGCCGTCCTGAGCGAGATCAACCGGCAACCGCTCGTTAACGATGTTGCGGTAACGAAGGGTAAACCATCTCTGCAAGGGTTCGCCATGAGGTCGCCTCGCCGCACGACTGCGCTGGCTCTAGCCGCCCTGCTGGCGGGCTGCGCCGCCCCGCGCGCCGTGCCGCCTCCATTGTCGGCGGATTTCGGTGAGCCCTACGTGCTGGCGAGCGGCGACAAGCTCCGGATCAACGTGTTCGGCCAGCAGAACCTGACGAACACCTACGCGGTCGAGCCGGACGGCAGCATCGCGATGCCGCTCGTGGGGCGCTTCCCCGTGAGCGGAAAGACCTCCGATCAGGTCCGGACCGGGCTCGAAGCGAAGCTGAAGAGCGGATTCTTACGCGATCCGAACGTCTCGGTGGAGATCGAGTCTTACCGGCCGTTCTTCATCCTCGGCGAGGTCACCAACGCCGGCCAGTATCCCTATGTGGCCGGCATGACGGCCGAGAACGCCGTCGCGATCGCGAGCGGATTCTCTCCGCGGGCCAAGCGCGATCGGGTTGAGCTCACGCGCCGGATCGGCGAGAGGGTGTTCAAGGGCGAGGTCCCGCTGACCTACCCGATCCGACCCGGCGATACGATCAACGTCGAGGAACGTTGGTTCTAGCAGGCCGCGCCCTGCCGGCCGCGGAATGCGATTGCCCGGAGGGCTCATGAGCGACGCGACGCCCCTGCGTATCGTGCACCTGGTCCGCTCGCCGGTGGGCGGGATCTTTCGGCACATCGCGGATCTGATCGGCGCGCAGGCGGCGGCCGGCCACAGCGTCGGCCTCGTCTGCGACAGCACCACCGGCGGCGCCTTCGAGGAGGCGCGGATCGCCCTCCTCCGGCCGAAGCTGGCGCTCGGCGCCGTCCGCCTGCCAATCCCCCGCCAGATATCGCCCGCCGACGTGGTCGCCCTCACCCGGGTCAGCCGGACGCTGGCGCCGCTCGCCCCGGACGTTCTGCACTGCCATGGCGCCAAGGGCGGCGCGTTCGGCCGCGTCGTGGGCACATGGCTCGGCCGGTCGAGGCCGGTGGCGCGGCTCTACGCGCCCCACGGCGGCAGCCTGCATTACGATCCGGCGTCCCTCGAGGGCCGCCTGTATTTCCGCGTCGAGCGCGCGCTGGAGCGGCTGACCGACTCGCTGATCCACGTCAGCGCCTACGAGCAGCGGGTCTATGTGGAGAAGATCGGTCCGCCGCGCTGCCCCGCGGTCGTCGTCCGCAACGGACTGGCGCCGGAAGAGTTCGAGCCCGTCGCGCCAGATCCGGACGCGGCCGATTTCCTCTATCTGGGCATGTTGCGGGACCTGAAGGGGGTCGACGTCTTCATCGAGGCGCTCGCGCTGCTCGAAAGCCGCGGCCGGCCAAGAACGGCCGTGATCGTCGGCGACGGACCGGACGAAGCCCGCTACAGGGCGATGGTCGCCGAACGCGGGCTCGGCTCCCGCGTCAGATTCCAGAAATCGACCCCGGCGCGCGAGGCGTTCGCGCTGGGGCGCGCGATCGTGGTCCCGTCGCGGGCCGAGTCGATGCCCTACGTGGTGCTGGAGGCGATCGCGGCGGGTCTGCCGATCGTGGCGACCCGGGTGGGCGGCATACCGGAGATCTTCGGGCGTCATTCCGACGAGCTGGTTCCGCCCGGCGACCCCGAGGCGCTCGCCGCCGCGATGGCCGGGATCTGCGCTGATCCAGATGCGGCCAGGGAGGCGGCGCTGGCGCGGCGCACGCACATCTCCGGCGAGTTCTCGCTGGCCGAAATGGCCTCGCGCGTCGAAGCGGTCTACCGGGCCGCGCTCCGACGCAGGTCTAGCGGGGATTAGGCGATCCGCGTAAAACAATCTTCGCGTTTACGGGGGAGAGTGCCGGTCCGCTCGAGGGGAGAGCCAGCGACTTGACCGACCTGTCCATGGCCCGAATCGACACCGCCCAAAAACCGAAGTCAGCCGCCGCCAAGCAACGCCAGGCGCGGCTGAACGAACAGGCGCGCGAGATCGCCGAACGTTTCAGCGCGGCCTCGATCTCGCCCGTGCTGCTGACAGGGTCCGCGCGCCTCGTCGACGCCGTGGTCGTCATCGGCTCCGGCCTGGCGGCCTACGGAACCGTATTTGGCGGGTTCCGTCCCTTCGGTTGGGCATATGTCGCGGCGATCGCCATCGGGCTGATGCTGACGCTCGTCTTCGCCCATGCGGCCGACATCTACCATGTGGTGGCCTTCCGCTCGGCCCGTGGCCAGATCGGCCGTGCGCTCGGCGCCTGGACCCTGGTGTTCGCCGGCTTCTCGGTGATCGGCGCTTTCTTTGATTTCGGCGGGATCGTTCAGCGGAACTGGCTGGGCTACTGGTTCCTCTTCGGCGCAGGCGGGCTGGTCGTGGCGCACGGCGCGATGAGCCTGCTGGTCAAGCATTGGGCGCGCGAGGGGCGGCTGGGCCGCAAGGCCGTGATCGTCGGCGGCGGAGAACCGGCTGCCGAGCTCATCCACTCGCTCGAATCCATGCCGGACAACGACGTCCACATCTGCGGCGTGTTCGACGATCGATCCGACGACCGCTCGCCAGCCGTGGTCGCCGGCTATCCGAAGCTCGGCAACATCGCCGAACTCGTCGAATTCGGGCGGCTCGCGCATATCGACCTGCTGATCGTCACCCTGCCGGTCAGCGCAGAGGGCCGCGTCGCGCAGATTCTGAAGACGCTCTGGGTGCTGCCGGTGGACATCCGGCTCGCGGCGCACACCGACAAGCTCCGGTTCCGGCCGCGCGCTCATTCCTATCTTGGCGCCATCCCGATGGTGGAACTCGCCGAGAAGCCGATCCAGAACTGGGATTTCGTCGCGAAGCGGACCTTCGACCTGATCGTCGGAACGCTCGCGCTGATCCTTGTCTCCCCGGTGATGATCGCCACCGCGATCGCCATCAAGCTCGACAGCCCGGGACCGGTGTTCTTTCGCCAGAAGCGCTACGGTTTCAACAACGAGGTCATCGACGTCTACAAGTTCCGCTCGCTGCGGCAGGAGATGGCGGACCCGGACGCCAAGACGGTGGTGACCAAGAACGATCCCCGGGTCACCCGCGTCGGGCGGTTCATCCGCAAGACCTCGATCGACGAGTTGCCGCAGCTCTTCAACGTGCTGAAGGGAGAGCTTTCGCTGGTCGGCCCTCGGCCCCATGCGGTCGGCGCGCACACCTCGGAGCGCCTGTGGAACGAAGTGGTCGACGGCTACTTCGCCCGCCACAAGGTCAAGCCTGGCGTGACGGGCTGGGCCCAGATCAACGGCTGGCGCGGCGAGGTCGACACGCCCGAGAAGCTGCGCAAGCGCGTCGATTACGACCTCTATTACATCGAGAACTGGTCGATCCTGTTCGACATCCTGATCCTGCTGAAGACGCCCTTCGCCCTCGCCAAGACGGACAACGCCTATTGAGCGACGCCGGCGCGCTTCCGGGCCGGAGCGCACGCCGGCCGTTGACCATCCGGGCGGAGACGCTGCGCGAAGGCGTCGTCTGGCTGGCCATCGCCTCGAGCTTCTTCGTGATGTTCGAGCCGGCGGCCTACGACCTCCTCATGGTCGTCGCGATCGTGCTGTTCATCGGCACCGGGCTGAAGCTGCCGCGCGCGCTGCTGCCGTTCCTGCTCCTCGTCATCCTGTACCAGCTCGGCGCCGTCCTGACGCTGACGCTGGTGTTCGACCGGGCCGACACGCAGATATGGACCACGATCGGCGTCTTTCTCGCCGCGACCGGCTGCTTCTATTCCCTGTTCCTCGCCGAACGCACCGAGATCCGCGCCCGCCTGATCGCGAACGCGTGGGTGATCGCCGGCGTGGCGAGCGGCCTGCTGGCGATCGTCGGTTACTTCCATCTGGTGCCGTTCGCCGACAGCCTGCTGCGCTACAACCGGGCCAAGGGCGCGTTCAAGGACCCGAACGTCTTCGCGCCGCACCTGATCTTCCCGGCGCTGATCCTGATCCAGCGGCTCTATGCGAGCGATCTGAAGAAGTCGCTCCTTCTTGTCCTGCCGCTGGGAATCATCGTGGCGGGCGTGCTCCTGAGCTTTTCGCGCGGCTCCTGGGGACACCTGATCGCATCGGCCGCGCTGATGACGGGGCTCACCGTTCTGACGGCCCCCTCGCCCGCCGCGCGCGCGCGCATCCTGGTCACCTGCGTGGTCGCGACCGGGCTGGCGGCGCTCTTCCTGGTGATCCTGATCCAGCTGCCGACGGTGGGGAGCCTCTTCGAGCAGCGCGCGAGCCTCGAGCAGAGCTACGACGTCGAGCATGGCGGGCGGTTCGCGAACCACGTGCGAGGATTCCGGCTCGCCCTCGAGAAGCCGTTCGGGATCGGAATCTTTCAGTTTTCCAGACGCTTCGGCGCGGACGTTCACAACACGTATCTGAACGGCTTCATGTCCTATGGCTGGCTCGGCGGCGTGTCGCTGGCGGTGCTGACGGTCCTGACCCTGGTCGCGGGCGCGCGCTACGTCCTGACGCCGACGCCGTGGCGGCCCGTGTTCATCTGCACCTTCTCCACCTGGGTGGTGCTGATGATCGAGGCCGCCGTCATCGACGTCGACCACTGGCGACACCAATGGGCGCTGCTGGGGATGATGTGGGGCTTCATCGCGGCGACCGCCGCATATCAGAACCGGCTTAACGCGCCGGGGCGCCCCAAGCTTCCCCCGGCGGCCTGACCGCTCAACGGCGAGCGAACAGGAAGCCCGGCGCCGCGATGGCCGCATAGGCGGCGATGCCGAGCAGACCGATGAACGCCGCGGGCGCGAAATCCGGGAACTGCGGGATCAGCCCCTTCAAGCCAGCCGCGGGCCCAAGCGACCAGCGGATCGCCGCTGCGGAGGCCGCGGTCGCGAGGCCGAGCGACGCCATGCTGAGCGCGAAGCGGCGGTCCGGCGCAAAGCCGTCCCGCTTGCGCAGCAGCCATGTCAGCAACAGCAGATTCGCCCAGGCGCCCATCGAGGTCGCGAAGGCCAGGCCCGCGCTGAAGAACGAGCCGACGAGCAGCACCTTGAGCGCCACATTGACGATCGTCGCCGCCGCCAGCGCCTTCACGGGGGTCGCCGTGTCGCCGGATGCGTGGAACCCGGGCGTCACGCAACGCAGGGCGACCACGGCCGGAAGGCCGACGGCGTAGGCCTGCAGCACGGCCGCGGATCCCTCGACCGCCGCCGCATCGAAAGCGCCGCGCCCGAACAATGCCGCCACGATGGGTCCGGGGGCCGCGGCGAACAGCGCCACGAACGGCAGGGTCATCAACATCGCGCCTTCAAGGGCGCGGTTGAGCCTGTCGCGGGCGCCCGCCCCGTCGTTCGCCGCCAGCCGCCGCGCCAGCTCCGGCAGCAGCACCGTCCCGATGGCGATGCCCACGACCGCCAGCGGCAGCTGGTACAGCCGGTCCGCGTAATAGAGGTAGGACACCGAACCCGTCGGCAGGAACGACGCCAGGATCGTGTCGGCGAACATCGCGATCTGGACGCCCCCGGAGCCCAGCACCGCCGGGCCGAAGCCCCGCAGGAAGTTCCGCACATGCGGGGTGATCCGCGGTCGCTTGAGGCGCAGCGAACGCCCTGCCCGCTTGAGGTCCCACAGGACGAGGCCGAGCTGCGCGAAGCCCGAGACAAGCACCCCCACCGCCAGCGCATGCGCGACGGTCGGAAACAGGCCGCTCATCAGCATGCCGCCGATCATGCAGACGTTGAGCAGGATCGAGGCGGATGCGGCGGCCGCGAACCGGTCGTGCGCGTTCAGCACGCCCGAGGCGAGCGTCATCCACGAGATCAGCAGCAGATAGGGGAAGGTGATGCGGGTGAGGCTCGCGGTGAGCTCGATCTGCCCGGGCTCCTCCGTGAAGCCGGGAGCGAGCAGCGCGACCACGAACGGCGCGAACACCAGAGCGAGAATGAGCAGGACGAACTGCACGGCGAGCGTGATCGCCAGCACGTCCTCCGCGAACGCCTTCGCCTCCGCTGGACCATGGCGCTCGAGCGCATGGGCGTATCGCGGTACGAACGCCGCGTTGAAAGCGCCCTCGGCGAAGATCGCGCGGAAATGGTTCGGCAGCCGGAAGGCGACCATGAACGCGTCTGCGAGCGGCCCGGCGCCCAGAAGCGCCGCCATCATCACGTCGCGAACGAAGCCGAACAGGCGCGATAGGAGCGTCAGCCCACCGACCGAGGCCGCCTTACGCCACATCTATCGCCATCGCGCGGTTCCCGCCGTCACACCGGGGCGCGCCGAATCCCCTGATCGTGGCGCGGCGGGACAGTAGCAGCGGCGGCGGCGCGGCGCCTCATGCGGCGCGTGCGGCGGCCGCCACGGGGACCTCATCCGGAAAAAGCGCGTGGCGGCGGAAAGCCAGCCCGACGCGGTCGCCGACGGCGATCTCGTGCTGGGGAGACACCAGGGCTTCGATCCGGCTCCTGTCGGCGCCGACGCAGATGTCGATCCGCCGGTTCGATCCCGATCGCCTCATCGCCACCACGTCGCCCATGACCACGCCGGAGGCCGCGTCGACAAGCTCGACGTCCTGCGGGCGCACCAGCAGACGCGCCAGCCCATCGGAGACCTCGCTCGCCGGGACCGGAAGCGCCTGGCCCTCGAACTCGACGCGTCCTGCGCGCACGACCACCGGCAAGGCCGTCGACTCACCGATGAACCCGTAGACGAAGGGGGTCGCCGGCTGGTCGTAGACCTCGTCCGGCGTGCCGACCTGCTGAAGGTCGCCCTTGTGGAGCACCGCCACCCTGTCGGCGAGCTCCATCGCCTCGTCCTGATCATGAGTGACGAACACGGTGGTGTGGCCGGTCTCGTCATGGATCTTGCGGAGCCAACGCCGCAGCTCCTTGCGGACCTGCGCGTCGAGCGCGCCGAACGGCTCGTCGAGCAGCAGCACCTGCGGCTCGATCGCGAGGGCCCGGGCCAGCGCCACGCGCTGCCGTTGCCCGCCCGACAGCTGGGCCGGATAGCGTCCCTCGAGGCCGGTGAGCTGGACCAGGTCCAGCAGCTCCAGAACGCGCCGGCGGATCTCGGCCTCCGAGGGCCTCCGGGATCGCTCCCGCACCCTCAGGCCGAAAGCGATGTTGTCGAACACCTTCATGTGCCGGAACAGCGCGTAGCTCTGGAAGACGAAGCCGACATTGCGCTCCTGGACGGTCTTGCGGGACGCGTCCTTGTCCCCGAACAGGATCTGTCCGCCGTCCGGAAACTCCAGCCCCGCTATGGCGCGGAGCAACGTGGTCTTGCCTGAGCCGGAGGGGCCGAGCAGCGCGATCAGTTCGCCCGAACGGATGTCCAGCGTCACGCCATTAAGCGCCGGGAACTTCCCGTAGTCCTTGCGGATGTTCCTGATCTTCAGATCCATGGCGTCCTCGGCGGTCCTGGCCTGCACATCTTAGCGGATGGCGCATCGGGGGATAAGCGCGAACGCGCGGCCCGAGGACCGCGCGTTCATCGTCGGACGGCGGGTAGATCAGCCGCCCGGCTTGTAGATCTGGTCGAACGTGCCGCCGTCGCCGAAATGCTCGGCCTGGGCCTTCTTCCAGCCGCCGAACGCGCCGTCGATCGTGACAAGCTTCAGCTGCTTGAAGCGCGCGACGTCCTGGGGGTCGGCGAGCTCGGGCAAGCTCGGGCGATAGAAGTTGCGGGCCGCGATGGTCTGCCCCTCCTTCTCATAAAGGAGCTTGAGATAGGCCTCCGCGGCCTTTCGGGTGCCGTTCTTGTCGACATTGCCCTCGACGAGAGCGACCGGGGGCTCGGCGAGGATCGAGAGCGACGGATAGACGATCTCGAACTTGTCCTCGCCGAACTCCTTGAAGGACAGGAAGGCCTCGTTCTCCCAGGCGAGCAGCACGTCGCCGAGGCCGCGTTGCGCGAATGTCGTGGTCGAGCCGCGGGCGCCGGAGTCGAGCACCGGCACGTTCTTGAACAAAGCCGCGACGAAGGCGCGCGCCTTGTCCTGATCGCCGCCATTCTTCTCCGCCGCGTAGGCCCACGCCGCGAGGTAATTCCACCGGGCGCCGCCCGAGGTCTTGGGATTCGGCGTGATGACCTGAATGTCCGGCTTCACCAGATCGTCCCAATCCTTCACGTCCTTCGGGTTCCCCTTGCGGACGAGGAACACGATCGTGGACGTGTAGGGCGAAGAGTTCCGCGGCAGGCGCGCCTGCCAATCCGCCGGGATCTTGCCGGTGGCCGACGCGATCGCGTCGATGTCCGCGGCGAGCGCGAGGGTCACGACGTCCGCGTTGAGCCCGTCGATCACGGCCCGCGCCTGCTTGCCGGAGCCGCCATGCGAGGCCTGCACCCTGATGTCCTCGCCCGTGTCCGCCTTCCACTTCTTCTCGAAGGCCGCGCCGAACTCCCGGTAGAGCTCTCGCGTCGGATCATAGGAGACGTTGGTGATGCGAGCCTGCGCGTTCGCCTGAGAGGCGGCCGACAGCGGCGCGGCGAACGCCAGCGCTGCAGCGACGCCAACTGCAATACGGAAGTTCATGAACAAGTCTCCAGAGCCGATCCTCAGCCAAGCACGCCACGCCCCGGACCGCCTGTCAACGTCATTCTATAAACTTACTAGTTTTATGGAGCGGGCGACGACGCGTCCGGGGCTTGTGGTCGGACAGATCGGCTTGTCGCTGAAAAAAAATGGCCCGGCCGCTCCCCTGACGGCCGGGCGCATCCTCCGAGAGAATTCAGCGCGAAGAGGGGCGGTATCCGCGCTGACGCCTGTTCAAGGCGGGGGAGTATCTCGAAAGCCCAGCCAGCCTGCCCGGGTGCGGGTGAACGGCGTCCGGACGCGCCATTCATTTTCCGTTCAGCAATCCGACAAGGGACAGCGCCTCCGAGCGCCGCCGCGCGGCTTGCGCGGCGGGCCGAATGGCGGTAGGGCAAGCGCCGCCCCTCATGGGGTGTCGGAGCGTGGCGCAGCCCGGTTAGCGCACTAGTCTGGGGGACTAGGGGTCGTGGGTTCAAATCCCGCCGCTCCGACCAAACTTCATTTACTGGCGGGGGATAGCCGATCGGCGAATCTCCCCCGTCGAGGGGATTTCCGCCGCCCATGGACGATTACAAGACTCTGCTCGAGCGCATGAAGGCGGCCCAGATCGAGCTCCTCACGGCTGCGGCCAGGGCGCGCACGCTGCCGTCGGACGGCGCGCTTCGCAAAATTGCGGATCTCGAGGTCGCGATCGGCGCGCTTGAGCACCTGATCGACGACGGCGAACTTCCCCGCGGCTGATTCTCCAGACGTAAAGAAAGCGTGAAGAATCGGGTTCTGAGCGGAACCCGGTGGCGATCGGTGCGTTGAACGCTTAATTGAGCGACACACGCCCGAGACGTTCCAATGTTTTATGTTCTCGAGAATAGAGCGAGCCCTGCAGATACCGCCGCCGTTGCCGCAGCGAATCTGCCGGTTGATTTCGGGGCGCAGCAGGACTTCATTGAAGGCCAAGCTGATCTTGGATCGGACGACATAGATATTGTCGACGATGCGCTGCTGAATACCTCGCCGCACAACGCAATTGAGCGCCAGCTTCTTCGCGGCGACGTCGTCGGACTTGCATTGATGTCCGGCGCGATCATCTGGAGCGCCATGGGCGCGTTCGGATAATCAAGACGATAATGTGGCGGAGTCGCCGCTAGACGCTGCATCTGATCCTGCCGCGCTATAAACGTCACACTCGAAGGCCGCTCGTGCGCGTTCTGTACGTTGACGACGAGTCGGACATTCGAGAGATCGCGCAGCTCGCGCTCGAGCTTGATCCCGCGATACGAGTCCGGACCGCCGCCACAGGCGCGGAGGCAATCGCGCTCGCTGAGAGCTTCGCGCCTGACCTCGTCCTGCTGGACGTCATGATGCCGGAAATGGACGGCGTGGCCACCTTGGCGCAGCTGCGCAGCCACGACGCGACCCGGCGCACGCCGGTCATTTTTATCACGGCGCGGACCCAAGCGAGCGAAGTGCTCCGCTTCAAGTGTCTGGGCGCGCTCGCGGTGATCCCGAAACCGTTTGATCCGATGCGACTGGCCGCCCAGGTCCGCGCCCTTATGGAGCCGGAGGGCCCGCCCCAGTCGGCCGGATAAAGAGGCCGAACGCGCGCGGGCCATCGCCCGTCGTCATCTCGCCGGTAACCTTCAGCGTCTCGGAATCGATCACTGTCACGGCGTTTGAGGCCCAGTTCACGATATAGACGCGGCGTCCGTCGGCCGAGGCCTGCGCGCCCTCGGGGTATTCGCCGACCGCTACCACGCCCAGAGACTGGAGCGAGGTCGTGTCGAACACCGACACCTGCCCCGCATACTGGTCGGTCACGAAGGCGCGCCCATTCGCCAGCGCGACCACGTAGGGCCGCTCGCCCACCTTGACGGCGCCGACGACCTTGCGGGCGGCGATGTCGATGACCGAGACGTCGTTCGAGGTGACATTGGCCGTGTAGGCGCGCTCGCCCTTGGCGTCGATCGTCACGCCGAACGGGTGCTGGCCCACGGGAACGGTCCCGAGCACCTTCTGGCCGGCCGTATCGATGATCGAGACCTGATGGGATTCCCTGTCCGCCGACAGGAGCAATTTGCCGTCTGGCGTGACGGCGAGACCCGACGGCGACTTGCCGACCTCGATGCTGCCGGTCACTTCCCGCTTTTCCGGGTCGACCACCAGAATCCGCGACGCATACCAATCGGCTACGTAGATCGGCGAACCAGACGGATGCACGGCTACGCCAAGCGGACCGCCCTCGAGGGGAATGCGGTGCAGGAGCTTGCGGGCCGGCGCGTCGATAATCGAAAGGGCGCGTCCGTCAGGGCTCGTGACGTAGACGCGCGCGCCGTCGGCCGAGACTGCGACGCCCGCCGGCTTGCCGCCGATCGGTATCGTGGCGACCGCCTTGCCGCTGTCGAGGTCGAGAACGCTCAGATCGTCCTCGGCCTGATTGGTGACGAACGCCTCATCGGCGCGGGAAGACCCCGCGCCGACGAGGAGCAGCGCCACAAAGGCTGCGAGAATGCGGGGGATCAGATCAGCTCCCCTTCTCGAGCTTCTCCTTGAGGGCGTCGAGCGTCGTCCGGTAGAGCCCGTTCACCGCCTTGACCGCCGCCTCGTCGTTCAGATCCGCCGGGGGATCGTTGTTCGGGTAGCCGCGATAGAAGGCGCCCCACCAGACGACCTTGGTCTTGTCGCCGTCCGGGGTCACGGTCACCTTGGAGGAGTAGTTGGTGACCGGCAGAACCTTCACGTCCACATTGCTGATGCGGTAGTGGAAGGTCTTGCCCTCGTCGTAGGTGTCCAGCACCTCTTCGACCGTGCCGCCGCCCTTCAGGGTCAGCTTGCGGGTCGCGCCCTTCTCATTGCCGCCCTGCCCTTCGGTCTTCTCGACCACCGGGATCCAGCTGGCGTCCTGGAAATTCCCGATCGCCTTCCACACCTTGTCGGCGGGGGCGTTGATCTCGACCTCCTGCTGGGTTTTCTGCCGGGTCGGGCCATGCGCCTGGACGGCGCTCGCGAGCCCGAGCAGGACCGCAGCGGCGGCGAGAAGTTGAATCTTCATGCGTCGCTTCCTTCCACCTTCGGCGCCCGCGGCAGGGTGATCCGCCGCGAGCGACCTTTCTTGGGCCGTACGGCCGCGCCGCATAGAACCAAAGCACGCGCCGCGGATAAAGCCCTGACTGACCGACGGTTCGCCGCACCCCTGGGCCTTGGACACGGCTCGCCCGCAACCTAGCTTCCTGCGGCTACCCACACGCACAAGCGCCAAGAATGTCAGAGCGACCATCCTTCCGCGCGCGCCTCGTCGGGCGCATCGCCGACATCGACGTCGCGGCCTGGCAGGCCGCCGCGCAGCCCGGAGGGAACGCGGGATACAATCCCTTCGTCGACCACAGGTTTCTCAAGGCGCTCGAAGATTCCGGGGCGGTCGGCCCCGGCACGGGCTGGACCCCCGCCCATATCGCGCTGGAGGACACGGAGGGCGCGACGGTCGGCTTCGCGCCCTGCTATCTGAAGAGCCACAGCCAGGGCGAGTACGTCTTCGACCACGCTTTCGCCGACGCCTATGAGCGGGCGGGCGGACGCTACTATCCCAAGCTGCAGGTGTCGTCGCCTTTCACGCCCGCCACCGGCCCGCGCCTTCTGGCGGCGCCCGGGCAGGACCGGGAGGCGGTCCAGTCCGGACTTGCGGCGGCGCTGCAGGCGCTGACGCGCCAGATCGGCGCCTCCTCCGCGCATGTGACGTTCATCAGCGAGGCCGAGCAGGAGCTGCTGGTCCGGCAGGGCTTCATCGCGAGGACCGACCAGCAGTTTCACTGGCGCAATGAGGGCTACGGCTCTTACGACGACTTCCTGTCGGCGCTGGCGTCACGCAAGCGGAAGCAGCTGAAGCGCGAGCGCCGCGAGGCGTCGGCGGACGGGATCGTGATCCGCCATCTGACCGGATCGGATCTGCGCGAAGAGCACTGGGACGCCTTCTTCGCCTTCTATCTCGACACGGCGTCCCGCAAATGGGGACGGCCTTACCTGAATCGCCGGTTCTTCAGCCTGATCGGCGAGGCGATGCCGGAGCGGATCCTCCTGGTGCTCGCGGAGCGGGCGGGGAAGCCGATCGCGGGCGCGCTGAACTTCATAGGGGGCGATGCGCTCTATGGGCGCTACTGGGGGGCGGTCGAGGAACATCCGTTTCTGCATTTCGAGGTCTGCTACCATCAGGCGATCGACGCCGCGATCGCGCTCAAGCTGCCGCGCGTCGAGGCCGGTGCCCAGGGCGAACACAAGCTGGCGCGCGGCTATCGGCCGGTGACGACCTACTCCGCGCACGCCTTCGCCGACCCCGGTCTGGCGCGGGCGGTGAAGGACTATCTCGCCCGCGAACGCCGCCACGTCGCCGAAGCGCACGACGCGCTCGAGACCGCGACACCTTACCGGCGAACTCCCGCCGCCTCTGAAGAGGGCGCTTGACCGGAACGCGCCGGCGCGATCCTTTGGCCGCCCTTTCTTCCCGACGGAGCCGCGCCGCCGATGGCTGAGTACGACCCCGAGAACATTTTCGCCAAGATCCTGCGTGGCGATCTGCCGGCCCACAAGGTCTATGAGGACGAGGCCACCCTGGCCTTCATGGACGTCATGCCGCGAGCGGACGGCCATGTGCTGGTGATCCCGAAAGCCCCGTCACGGACGCTGCTGGAGGCGGAAGCCGCGGATCTCGGACCGCTGTTCGCCGCTGTGCAGAAGGTCGCGCGCGCCGTGAAGGCGGGCATGGGCGCCGAGGGCGTCACCATCCAGCAGTTCAACGAGACCGCGGGCGGTCAGGTGATCTTCCACACCCATATCCATATCCTGCCGCGCTGGACCGACGTGCCGCTGAGGCCTCACACGGGCCAGATGGAGAAGCAGGACGTGCTCGCCGCGCACGCGGAGAAGATCCGGGCCGCCCTGTAGGTCCGGGGAGCCTCGCAGCTAGGCTCCGAGCGCGACCATCCCTGCGATAAGGGCGATCTCCGCGGTCGCCACGCCCAACGCAAGGGAACGGCGGCCGACTGCATAGGCCGCGATGCCCGCGGCCGCCGAACCGAGACGGAGCCAGAGCGGCGCCAGCGCAAAGCCGCCGCTCGGCGAGAGCACGAGTTTGGCCACCAGCCCCGCGACCAGCGCCGTGGCGACCATCCGCACCCAGGCGAACACCGCGCCGTCCTCGTTCAGCCTCGCGGACAGCACCGCGCCGAGGACCCGCCAGAGCTCGTTGGCGAAAAAGGCCGCGACCACGGCGAGCAGCAGGAAGCCGACGTCGGGGGTGGTCATTGGGCTGACCGACGCCGGCGCGCGGCCTTGTCGATCAGGAAGGCGATGGTGCCTCCGATGATCCCCGTCCAGAGCAGATCGAAGCGGGGCGTCACGGTGGCGATCAACGGCGCCAGAACGAGCCCGAGGCCGATCGCGAGCCGCTCTCCCAAGCCCCAGGCGCCGCGCTCGAGCGAGAGCAGGAAGTAGATCGGCGTCAGGCCGAGCAGGCCGATGGACAGCGCAGCCGGAAGCAGGCCGGCCGCCGCGTGGCCGGCCGCGGTCGCGATGGTGCTGCCCAGCACCAGCCCGTTTGCGAGGCCGAGGAAGAACGGCATGCGGCTCTCGCGTTCAAGCGCCGGCGTGCGCCGCAGCCCCTCGAACCAGGCCGTCACCGCGACGTAATGGGCGGCGAGCAGACGCGCGCCGAGGGAGGTGCGGTCGGAGCGCAGGACCGGAAGGATCGAGACCACCATCGGCAACAGCCGCACCGCGGAGATCGTCACGGCGAGCGAGGACGCCGCGATGCCGGCCCCGCTCGCAAGCGCGCCGGCGAGCACCAGCTGGGCGGGGGCCGCCCAGATCAGGATGGTGGACAGCGCCGCGATCCAGATCGGCCAGCCGAAATCATGCGTCATCGCCCCGAAGCCGGTGAAGCTTCCGAACAGCACGAGGCCGGGCGTGCTCAGGGCCGCGCGCGCGCCCTGCCAGAACGGACGCGAGGCGCCGACCGGGGTCGGCGCCTCCTGAGAGGGCGTCAGATCCATCGAGCGATCAACCCGGCGCGCCAAGCGCCGGGCTTCGCGCCCGCTCAGCCCTCACTGCGCACGAGCGGCGGCGCCTTGGAGCCGCCTTTCCGGGAGCCTTCCGAGCGACGGCGCGCCGGTCTCTCGCCGTCCGCGTCGCCGATCTTCTCGGGCTTGGGCGTGACCGGCCCTTCCGGGAAGGCGAAACCAAGTCCGGTCTTGCCGTCCTCCTTGGTCTCGACCAGCACGCGGACCGCGCCGCCGCCCTTGAGCCGCCCGAACAGAACCTCGTCGGCGAGCGGCGTCTTGATCGCCTCCTGGATGAGACGCGCCAGCGGCCGGGCGCCCATCTGCGGATCGTAGCCGCGCTCGGCGAGCCAGTCGCGCGCCTCGTCGGAGAGCTCGATGGTGATGTTGCGATCGGCGAGCTGCGCCTCGAGTTGCAGGACGAACTTCTCGACGATCTGCCGCACCACCTCGATCGGCAGATTGCCGAAGGCGATGATCGCATCGAGCCGGTTGCGGAATTCCGGCGCAAACAGACGGTTGATCGCGTCGGAATCCTCGCCGGACCGCTTGGAACGGTTGAAGCCGATCGGCTCCTTGGCGAGGTCGGAGGCTCCCGCATTGGTCGTCATGATCAGGATGACGTTGCGGAAATCGACCTGCTTCCCGTTGTGGTCGGTCAGCTTCCCGTGGTCCATCACCTGCAGCAGGATGTTGAACAGATCGGGATGCGCCTTCTCGATCTCGTCGAGCAGCAGCACGCAATGCGGGTTCTGATCGATGCCGTCCGTCAGCAGGCCGCCCTGATCGAAGCCGACATAGCCCGGAGGCGCGCCGATCAGACGGCTGACCGTGTGGCGCTCCATGTACTCCGACATGTCGAACCGCAGCAGCTTGACGCCCAGGAGCGACGAGAGCTGGCGGGCGACTTCGGTCTTGCCGACGCCGGTGGGCCCTGAGAACAGGTAACAGCCGATCGGCTTCTCCGGATCGCGGAGGCCTGCGCGCGCGAGCTTGATCGTCGAGGAGAGCGCCTCGATCGCCGCCTCCTGGCCGTAGACCACGCGCTTCAGGCTCTCGGTCAGCGACCGCAGCACCTCGGCGTCGTCCTTGGAGACGGACTTCGGCGGGATGCGGGCCATCGTGGCGATGGTCGCCTCGATCTCCTTCACGCCGATCGTCTTGCGCCGCTTGTTCTCAGGCAGGACCATCTGCGAGGCGCCCGTCTCGTCGATGACGTCGATCGCCTTGTCGGGCAGCTTGCGGTCGTTGATGTAGCGGTGCGCGAGCTCGACCGCGGCCTTGATCGCCTCGTTCGTGTAGCGGACCTGGTGATAGCTCTCGTAGTAGGGCTTGAGGCCCTTGAGGATCTCGACCGCGTCCTCGACCGAGGGTTCGGCCACGTCGATCTTCTGGAAGCGCCGGACGAGCGCCCGGTCCTTCTCGAAGTGCTGGCGATACTCCTTGTAGGTCGTCGAACCGACGCAGCGCAGCGTTCCGGAAGCGAGCGCCGGCTTCAGCAGGTTCGAGGCGTCCATCGCGCCGCCGGACGTGGCGCCCGCGCCGATGACGGTGTGGATCTCGTCGATGAACAGGATCGCGCCGGGGGTCGCCTCGAGCTCCTTCACGACCTGCTTCAGCCGCTCCTCGAAGTCGCCGCGATAGCGCGTGCCCGCCAGCAGCGCGCCCATGTCGAGCGAGAACACGGTGGCGTCCTGCAGGACCTCAGGCACCTCGTCGCGAACGATGCGCAGCGCCAGGCCCTCGGCGATCGCCGTCTTGCCGACGCCCGGGTCGCCCACGAAGAGCGGGTTGTTCTTGGTCCGGCGGCACAGGATCTGGATGGTCCGGGTGATCTCGGCGTCACGGCCGATCAGCGGGTCGATCCGGCCCTCGCGAGCCTTCTTGTTGAGGTTGACGCAATAGGCGTCGAGCGCGTCGGCCTTCTTCTTGCCGCCGCCCGGCGTCTCCTCGGCGCTCGCTCCGGCTTCGTCGTCGGCCCCGCGCGCCGGGCGCGCCTCGGACAGGCCCGGACGCTTGGCGATCCCGTGGCTGATGTAGTTCACGGCGTCGTAGCGCGTCATGTCCTGCTCCTGCAGGAAGAACGCGGCGTGGCTCTCGCGCTCGGCGAAGATCGCCACGAGCACGTTGGCGCCCGTGACCTCTTCGCGACCGGAAGACGTGACATGGATGACGGCGCGCTGGATGACGCGCTGGAAGCCTGCCGTCGGCTTGGAGTCCTCGGACGTGTCCCCGACCAGATTGTCGAGTTCGGCGTCGACGTACTCGATCAGGTTCCGGCGCAGGATCTCCAGGTCGACATTGCAGGCCCGCATGACCGCCGCGGCGTCCTGATCGTCAACCAGGGACAGCAGCAGGTGCTCGAGAGTGGCGTACTCATGGTGACGCTCATTGGCGAAAGCGAGAGCGCGGTGGAGAGACTGCTCGAGGCTGCGCGAGAATGACGGCAATTGCTTTACCTCACTTCTTTTCCATGACGCACTGCAATGGATGCTGGTGCTTCCGAGCGAAATCCATGACTTGCGTCACTTTGGTTTCGGCCACCTCGTAGGTGTAGACGCCGCACTCCCCCGCGCCGTGATTATGGACGTGGAGCATGATCCGCGTCGCAGCTTCACGGTCCTTTGCAAAAAACTGTTCCAGCACATGCACGACAAACTCCATCGGAGTGTAGTCGTCGTTAAGTATCAGCACCCGGTAAAGGCTCGGCCTCTTGACCTTCGGGCGCGTCTTCGTGACGACGCCCGTGCCAGGACCCGCATCCTCCACCCGGCGCAGCCCGCCGGTGAGTTTCGCGGCCCGAAGGGCCGCACCGCTGCGCCGCACATCCGTCCGACGCAGTCCACGCTTCGAATTGCTCGTCCTCGTCTCCCTCATGAGTCAGCCGCCGCCTCGTCAGTCGTCGCGGCGCGTACGAGGGACCGCGCGGCGCCGCATCACATTCATCCGAGCTGATCCTAGCTCTGGAGCATCACGCACGCCAGACTGTCGGAACGTCCCGCCGACGATCAAGTAGGTAGACGCGCAGGCAAAAAAAAGCCCGGCGAGAAGCCGGGCTGGGGTGCGCCGGTCGCGGGACCGGGCCGATGACGTCAGCGCCTCACTTGGCTTTGGTGAAGGCCGTCTCGATCGGCTTGTAGCTTTCCTTGGCGATGTCCGCGTAAAGCTCGCCGATCTTGGTCGCGCGGGCGAGATACGTCTCATAGCTCGACCTCACGAACTGCGACTGTACCTCGAACGCCTTGTCCACACTCTTGGCGCTGGCGATCTTCTCGACCAGAGCGGTGCCGTCCTCGAAGGCCTTCTTCGAATAATCGGCCACTTCGACGGCGATCGCCTGCAGACCCTTGCTCACGGCTCCGAAGCTCTTGAGCGCGAGATCCATGTTCTCGCGGCCGTACTTCTGAGCGTCCTCGAACGTGTTGGTCGTCATGCCGGTCTCCTCCTGGAGGGTTGGGCTGCGCCACGCGCGCCCCGCTGTCTTGAAAGCGGCTCAACCCTTCAGCGGAGCGCTTTCGAACGTCTTAGCGTTCAAGCGGACGGAATATATGCAGTGCAGCATGACTGTCAAGATCGTGTTTTGCACCGCACAACCCGCGATTTCGCCTTAACCCCTCCGTAACCGCGTCTGCTTAGCGTCGTTGACTGCGCTGTCCGGGAGACGCCGACGGCGCGAGGCGGGCGTCGAATGGGTGGACCGGCAACGTCCACCTGGCGCGGGCGATACGGGAATGCGTGTGATGAAGCCGAGTTGCGTTGTGAGTTGGAGCGGCCGATTTGTCACCTGCGTGGCCGCCGCGGGCGTGCTGACAGGCGCGATTTTCGCCACGGTCGATAGCGCCGAGGCGCGATCAAAGAAGCGCCACTCGTCTCAGCACAAGGCCCGCATCGCGCCGGCCGCCACCTTCACCGGCGCCTCGAACTACGCCGCGCTGGTCGTCGACGCCAAGACCGGGGCGGTCCTCTACGAGAAGAACGCCGACAACCTCCGCTTCCCGGCCTCCGTCACGAAGGTGATGACGCTCTACCTCGTGTTCGAGGATCTGGAGCGCTCCCGCATCAGTCTCGACAGCCGCATCACGATGTCCGCGAACTGCGCGGCCGCGGCGCCCTCCAAGCTCGGCCTCCGGCCCGGCCAGTCCCTGCGGGTCGAGGACGGCATCAAGGCGCTTGTGACGAAATCCGCCAACGACGTCGCCTGCGCGTTCGCCGAAAATCTCGAAGGCTCAGAGGCGGGCTTCGCCGACCGCATGACGCGCAAGGCGCGCGCCGTCGGCATGAGCAAGACCGTATTCCGCAACGCGTCCGGCCTGCCCAACCCGACCCACGTGTCGACGGCGCGCGACCTGGTGACGCTCGGCCGCGCGATCCAGGACCGCTTCCCCCGTTATTACGGCTATTTCGGCACGCGCGTGTTCAACTTCGCCGGCCGCACCATGCCGAACCACAACAAGCTCCTCGGCCGCGTCGAGGGCGTCGACGGCATCAAGACCGGCTACACCAACGCCTCCGGCTTCAACCTCCTCACCTCGGTGAAGAGCCAGGGCCGCAGCATCGTCGCCGTCGTCATGGGCGGCCGCACCGGCCCCTCGCGCGACGCCCACATGCGCGAGCTGATCGCGCTCAACCTGCCGAAGGCCCAGTCCGGCTCGCGCACCGCGCCGCTGGTGGCCGAGAATGATCGTGGCTCCAGGAGCACCCGTCCGGCCGTGATGGCGAGCGTGCCGACCCCGCTGCCGCTGCCGGCGCCCTTGATGCCGGTCCGCGAGCAGCAGGTGGCTGACGTTCCGGTTCCCCTGCCCTCGCCCGCCCCTGTGGCCTCGGGCGCGACGCCCAAGGCCGTGGCGCGGGCGCTCCCGCCGGCGGAAGAGCCGGTCGCGGTCGCTTCCCTGCCGGTCGAGCCGGAGCCGGCGCCTGCCGTAGCCGAGGTCGGCCAGCCGATGCGCTGGGTGGTGGGCAACCAGCCCTCCGTCACCGGCAGCGTCGCCCGGAAGCCTGATCCGGTCGTGGCCGCCGTGATCGAAGACCGCGAGGAGGCGCCCGCGCGCCCCGTCCGGGTGGCCTCCGCCACGCGCGATCTCGACGTCGCGCCGCGGCCCGCCCCTACGGCGGAGCGCGCGCCCGTCCGCTCGGGCTGGATGATCCAGATCGGCGCCACGACCGCGCCGGACCAGGCGCAGCAGCTGCTGTCGAACGCGAAGGCCAAGGGCGGGGCCGTCCTCAAGCGCGCAGAGCCGTTCACCGAGACGTTCACGAAAGGCGAGACGACCTATTACCGGGCGCGCTTCGCGGGTCTGAACGAGCGGACGGCTGGCGCGGCCTGCAAGGCGCTCAAGCGCAGCTCCGTCAGCTGCTTCGCGATCAAGAACTAAGGCGGACCGGGGAGGCTAGGCATGTCGCCGCGCCGCGAGAACGTCCTTGGCAGCGTTGACCCTCGCCGCGAGCTCGGTCGACCCCCCTTGGTCGGGATGGACTTTCTTCATCAGCGCCCGATGCGCACGAGCGACCTCCTCCGCGGTCGCCCCCGGCTGCAGGCCAAGGACCTGATACGCCTCCTCTTCCGTCATTACGCCCGACCGCCGGCCGCGGACGTCTCGCTCTCGGCCCCCCGGGTTCGCGTGACCCTGGAAGTCCGGACCCCCTCCGGCCGCCCCGCCGCGACGCTCTCTTTCACCGACTCTTGAAGGGGCGCGGCGCGCAAGCGCGCCGGTCCCGAAGGCCCCCAGCGCCATCAGGATCAGCCCCGGGATCGGCTTGCCCGTGAGAGCGAGAGTCAGTCCCAGCGCCCAGCAAAGCGCTGAGGCCACCTGCACGGACCGCCGCGACCGCCGCGGGTCGGACTTGATGACGATGCGGGTCAGCGCGACGAGGGCGGCGAGCGCCATCGCTCCCAGAAGAATCCAGATCATGTCTTTCCTGCTCGTCCGCCGCCAGCCTGGCGGCGCGGGACCGCGGCGAACGCGGCGTGGCGCGCAGCCCGACATCCTGATAACGCAGGCGCCCCGCCGCCGCGAGAGCGGCAAGGTGAGAGTGAGCGCCCGATGTCCCCACCCGTCGTCGTCTCCACCGTCTCGGAACTGAGAGCCCGACTGCGCCCCTGGCGCTCGGGGGGCGGCGGGATCGCGCTGGTCCCGACCATGGGCGCGCTGCACGAAGGCCACCTGTCCCTGGTTCGGAAGGCCGCCGAAGAGGCCGAGAAGGTCGTGGTCTCGATCTTCGTCAATCCGACCCAGTTCGCGCCTCATGAAGATCTCGCGACCTACCCGCGCGATCTGGCGAGCGACCTCCGGAAGCTTGAGGGCGTCCCGGTCGACCTCGTCTTCGCGCCCGATCCGGCCGAGATGTATCCGGAGGGCGCATCGACGGTCGTCACCGTCGGGGGCCCCGCCAACGGCCTCGAGAGCGACGCCCGACCGCACTTCTTCGCCGGCGTCGCGACGGTCGTGGCGAAACTGTTGATCCAGTGCGCGCCCGACGTGGCCGTGTTCGGCGAGAAGGATTTCCAGCAGGCCGCGGTGGTTCGGCGGCTGGTCCGTGATCTCTGCTTGCCGGTCCGCATCGAGACGCTTGCGACTGTGCGCGAGCCGTCAGGTCTCGCGCTGTCGTCGCGGAACGCCTATCTGAGCGCTGCGGATCGGGACACGGCGGCGACGCTGCACAAGGCGATGACGGCCGCCGCAGGATCGATCTCCGCGGGCGGGAACCCGGAGGCGGCTTTGGCCGTTGCACGGCGGCAGATGGAAAGCGTTGGGTTCACGATAGATTATCTCGAACTCCGCGACGCGGAGACGCTCGGGGCTTACGATCCGTCCCTGGATCGTCCCGCGCGGCTTCTCGCCGCCGCCCGGCTGTCAGGCGTTCGTCTAATAGACAATATCCCCGTCATCAAAGCTTCAAACCGCGGCGGCACGATGGCCGCGGCGCGGTATACTTAGCGTGCGCTGATCCGAATCACGTTCGAAGGACCGCCTGACATGGCGTTCACGAGTTCTGCGCTTCCCAGCATGACGCCGCTTACCGCTCTTCAGCGGCCTGGCAGCCAGGCCCGCAGGCGCGCCGAGACGCCGCTCGCGATCAAGGCTCCGGAAGCGATCGCCATGTGGCGCCGCAAACAGGTCGTGATGGTCGATCTGAGCGACTGGGAGACAGCCGATCAGCGTGGGTGGATCGAAGGTTCATTCCATTGCCCGCCCGGCGAGTTCGCCGGCCTCGTCGATCCCGCGAGCCCCCTTCACACCCGACTGTTCGAGCCCGGCAAGGTCTTCATCTTCTATGGCGGACCCAAGGCCGCTCCGCTGAAGGCCGCCAAACGCGCCCGCGCCCTCGGACTGAGCGGCGCCCGCGCGCTGCGCGGCGGCCTGGCCGCATGGCGCAACGCCGGCGGGCGGATCGCCGGGCATCCGAACAGCCCGTTCCCGGTGCTCAAGGCGTCGTTCAACATCACGCTGAAATACGCGCTGGCGGCCCTGCGCCGGAGATACGCGAAGTTCCGCCGCCGGGGGGGCCAGACGCCGCGAAGCGCTTAGCAGGCGGAACTCAGCCGCAGCCGGCCGATCGCGCGAGACGCCGAGACCTGCGAGACAGCCCGACGTTCTCGCGCTGGTGAGTGACCGAAGCCTCAGGGCGCCGGTAGCGTTCCCGTCTGAGCGATTTAAGCGCCGCGCCGAGGCGTGTCAGCCCATCCTGATGAGGGACCTAGGGGGCGTGTGCGGCGATGGCCCGCCGGCCGATCCCCCGCCCCCGACATGGCCGACCCCGCCCCGGCGAGCGCCGGGACGGGGCCGAGGCTCTCGTCAGCCCGCGTGAGCCAGGACAGCGAGGAGCAGCAGCGCCACGATGTTCGTGATCTTGATCATCGGGTTCACCGCAGGCCCGGCGGTGTCCTTGTAGGGGTCGCCCACCGTGTCGCCGGTCACGGCCGCCTTGTGGGCGTCCGAGCCCTTGCCGCCGTGATTGCCGTCCTCGATGTACTTCTTGGCGTTGTCCCAGGCCCCGCCGCCCGAGGTCATGGAGAGCGCGACGAACAGTCCGGTGACGATGACGCCGAGCAGCATGGCGCCGACCGCGGAGAACGCCTCGTTCTTCCCGGCCACGCCGAGCACCACGAAGTAGGCGAAGATCGGAGAGAGCACCGGCAACAGCGACGGGATGATCATCTCCTTGATCGCCGCCTTGGTCAGCAGGTCGACCGCGCGCCCGTAGTCCGGGCGGTCGGTGCCCTGCATGATGCCGGGTCTCTCGCGGAACTGGCGGCGGACCTCCTCGACGATCGCGCCGGCCGCCCGGCCGACCGCCGTCATCCCCATCGCGCCGAACAGGAACGGCAGCATTCCGCCGAACAGCAAGCCCACGACCACGTACGGATTCGCCAACGAGAAATCGAGCTTCACGTCGGCGAAGTAGGGATAGTCGGCGGCGTTCGCGATGAAGTGGTTGAGGTCCGACGTATAGGCGGCGAACAGCACGAGCGCGCCGAGGCCGGCCGAGCCGATCGCGTAGCCCTTGGTGACGGCCTTGGTGGTGTTGCCTACGGCGTCGAGAGCATCCGTCGACGTGCGCACCTCCGCCGGCAGGCCGGCCATTTCGGCGATGCCGCCGGCGTTGTCCGTCACCGGGCCGAAGGCGTCGAGCGCGACCACGAAGCCCGCGAGGGCCAGCATCGCCGTGACGGCGATCGCGATGCCGAACAGCCCCGCCAGCGAATAGGTCACGATGATGCCGGCGATGATGACGAGCGCCGGCAGGGCCGTCGCCTCGAGCGAGACCGCGAGGCCCTGGATGACGTTGGTGCCATGGCCGGTGACGGACGCCGCAGCGATCGACCTCACCGGGCGGTATCCGGTCCCGGTGTAGTACTCGGTGATCACGACGATCAGGCCCGTGATGACCAGGCCCACGACCGCGCAGAGGAACAGGTCCCACCCGGTGAAGGTCGCGCCCGTCGAGGTGGTGTATTCGGCGCTGAAGCCGACAAGCGCGGCCGTGGCGATCGCGATGCCGATGAGCGAGAGACCCGCCGAGACGCCGAAGCCCCGATAAAGCGCGCCCATGATCGACTGGTTCGCCGGCAGCTTCACGAAGAACGTGCCGGCGATCGAGGTGACAATGCAGGCGGCGCAGATGCCGAGCGGGTAGAGGATCAGGCTCGAAAGCGCCGGGTTGCCGGCGAAGAAGATTGAGGCGAGCACCATGGTGGCGACGACCGTCACCGCATAGGTCTCGAAGAGGTCGGCCGCCATGCCTGCGCAATCGCCGACATTGTCGCCGACATTGTCGGCGATCGTGGCGGGGTTGCGCGGATCGTCCTCGGGGATGCCCGCCTCGACCTTGCCGACGAGATCGCCGCCGACGTCGGCGCCCTTGGTGAAGATGCCGCCCCCGAGGCGCGCGAAGATCGAGATCAGCGAGGCGCCGAAGCCGAGGGCCACGAGGGCGTCGATCACGACGCGGTCGCTGCTGGCGTGGCCGAGGAAGGAGGTCAGGATCGCGTAGTAGATCGCGACCCCCAGCAGAGCGAGGCCGGCGACCAGCATGCCGGTGACGGCGCCCGACCTGAACGCAACCTCGAGGCCGGCGCCGAGCGACCTCGTCGCCGCCTGAGCGGTCCTCACATTGGCCCGCACCGACACGTTCATGCCGATGAAGCCGGCGGCGCCGGACAGCACCGCGCCGATGAGGAAGCCGACCGCCACCGGCAGCGACAGGAAATACGCAAGAAGCACGAAGATGACGACGCCGACTATTCCGATCGTCGTGTACTGGCGCTTCAAGTAAGCTTGGGCGCCTTCGGCGATCGCCGCAGCGATCTCCTGCATTCGCGGACTGCCGGCGTCGGCCTCAAGCAGCGAGCGGGTCGCCCATACGCCGTAGACGATTGATAACAGTCCGAGAAGGACGATGAGCGTCAGCGCCATTGTCTCTGTTCCTTGAACGCGTTTCCAGCCGCGACCCACCGGAAGCCGTTCCGGCCGAAGCCGGGGCCTTTTTGTCCATGTTGGGCTTGTATTCCCCGCCCGCCCGAAAGGTCACAGGGAGGCTGCCAGATGCGTTCAACTTCCGCAATGCGGCGAACAAGATGAAGCGGCGCGACCAACCAAGGTCGAAGGTCGACGGAAAGCCGCGCCGCTCCTGACGCTCAGCGTCCGGCGCTGCTGTAGCCCGTCGCGGCGGCGATCTTCGTGGCGAGCAGAGCGATGGTCCGCTGATAGACGCTCGAGCGGTTCCACTCCTTGAATACGCCGAAGTTCGCCGAGCCTTCCTGCCAGCCGCCGCCGGCGCGCCAGCCATAGCCCTGCAGATAGGAGCCGATGGAAGCGATGGTGTCGGCGCCCGAACGCACCAGGTCGCGACGGCCGTCGCCATCGCCGTCGGTCGCGAACTTCAGATAGGAGCTCGGCAGGAACTGCGCCTGGCCGAGTTCGCCATGCGCCGCGCCGCGCATTTCCGACATGGTGAGATCGCCGCGGTCGACGATCTTCATCGCCGCGATCAGCTCACGCTGGAACATCTCGGTGCGGCGGCAGTCATAGGCCAGCGTCGCGAGGCCGTTGAAGACCGGCTTCTTGCCCTGCACCTGGCCGAAATCGGTCTCGAGCCCCCAGATTGCGAGGATCACCGGGGCCGGCACACCGGTGCGCTGCTCGGTCCGCTGCAGCACCGCGCCGTAGCGCGCCATGCGGGACTTGGCGCCGTTCACGCGCGCGTTGGAGGCCATGCGGGCCGAGAACTGCTCGAAACTCTGCTTGAAGACCTTCTGGTTGCGGTCGAACGCGATCAGATTGCGGTCATAGCTGACGTTCCCGAGAGCCGCCTCGGCCGTGCGGGCGGAAACGCCTTGCGCCTGGGCCTCGGCCTTGAAGGCCTGCACCCACTGCTGGAAGCCGTCGCCGGTGTTGCCGCAGCTCGCGGCCGAAGCCGATCCGGTCGCTGCGGCCGCCAGCAGGATAGCAACCGTCACTGAAGTCTTCATCTTATGCATGTCGGCTCCGCCGCGTTGTCCAAACCCATGAACGGCCACGAATTCCCGTTTCAGCGGCGCAGGTCCGCGGACCACTCTGCTTCGGAAAAACGCGATTGTTTTGCTTTATAGGACGGGCCGCTCAGAAATCGCCCATCACGAAGCCACGCACGTGGTTAGAAATGCGTGAAGGAGCCGCGTCCGAGGTCAAGCGGCCGTCCCTGCCTGTCGATCTCGATCCCGCCGCCCTCGACGAGGGCGCCGATGTCGGTGACGGCGATGCCGGTCGCGGCCGCCTCGAACTCGAAAGCGGGAGCGTCGCCGGGATCGATCGCGAGCAGCAGCTCGTAGTCGTCGCCGCCCGTCAGCGCTGCGGCGAGCGCCGCTTCGTCATGCTCCACCGCCCTGGCGACGGCGCGCGAGACAGGCACGCGCGCGGCGTCGATCACCGCCCCGCAGCGCGAGGCGGCGGCGAGCTTGCCGGCGTCCCCCGCGAGGCCGTCCGAGACGTCCATCGCCGCGGTCGCATATGCGGCCACGATGCGCGAGAGCCCGAGGCGCGGCTCGGGAAGCAGGTAGCGGTCGAGCAGGAGCTCCTTCTCGGCGCGCCGGAGATCCCAGCGCAGCGCCAGGCGCTCGTCACGGCGCAGCCGCAGCCCCAGCGCCGCGTCGCCGATCGTGCCGGTGACGTAGAGCCGCTGCCCGGGCGCCCCGCCGCTGCGCCTCGGCACATGGCCTTCCTGCGCGTGCCCGAGAGCGGTGACGGACACCCAGAGCGGACCCGGGGTCCGGACCGTGTCCCCGCCCAGAAGGCTGACCCCGAACTCCTCCTGATCGGCCGCAAGGCCGTCGACGAAGCCCTCGAGCCAGTCCGTCGTCCAGTCCTGCGGCAGCGCCAGCGTCACCAGATAGCCGGCGGGCGCGGCCCCTTTGGCGGCGATGTCTGAGAGATTGACCCGAAGAGCCTTGCGGGCGATCGCGTCCGGCGGGTCGTCCGGGAAGAAGTGGATCCCCGCCACGATGGCGTCGGTGGTCACGACCAGCTCCCGCCCCCCGTCCGCGGGCACCGTGGCCGCGTCGTCCAGCAGCAGCGCCGCTCCCGGAGCCGTCGCGAGCGGACGGAAGAACCGGGCGATCAGTCCGGCCTCGTCCGGGCGGCCGACCGTCATCCGGGCCTCACGCGAGCGCCCGCCGTGCGCCGTACACCACCTCGGCGCGTTGCTCGAACGCCTCGGCGTAGCGCCGGAAAACGCGATCGAACACCGATCCGACGAGCATGCCCAGGGTGCGGCTGCGCAGTTCCCAGTCGATGAAGAACTGCACCTCGCAACCGCCATTCTCGAGCGGCCGGAACGTCCAGCGGTTCTCGAGGTGGCTGAACGGACCGTCGAGATACTCGACAAGAATGGCGCTCGCCTCGCGATCGAGGGTGACGCGGCTCGTGAACGTCTCGCGGATGATCTTGTAGGCGATCGTCATGTCCGCGACGAACACGGGCCGATGATCACGCTCTTCCCGGCGGCGGATCCGGAGCGCTTCGCAGAGCGGCAGGAACAGCGGATACTTTTCGACGTCCGCCACGAGATCGAACATCTCGTCGGCGGTGTGGAGCACGCGTCGGGTGGTGCGAAAGGTCGGCATCAGGCTCGCTGAAGGAACGTCGGATTGCGGACTATAGCCGAGGCGCGGGACGCTGGCGAAGGGCGGCGGCCGCCAGCGCTCGGTCCTCGGTCAGGCAAGCCCTCAGGGGATCAGGATCGTCGAGCCCGTGGTCGCCCTGCCCTCCAGGGCCCTGTGGGCCTCCGCCGCCTCTGCGAGGGGGAAGCGCTGGCCGATGTCGATCGAGACCACGCCCGATGCGATGACGTCGAAGAGATCCTCCGCCGTCGCGAGCAGTTCCGGACGGGTCGCGATGTAGTGGAACAGGCTGGCGCGCGTCGCGAAGAGCGAGCCTTTCTGTCCAAGCATTGCGATCGGGAACGGCTCGATCGGGCCGGACGACTGGCCGAAGCTCACCCACATCCCGCGCTGCTTCAGGCAGTCCAGCGAGCCCGGGAACGCGTCCCTGCCGACGGAGTCATACACCACGTCGACGCCCTTGCCGCCGGTGATCTCCCGGACGCGATCGACGAAGCTCTCCGTCCGGTAGTCGATGACGTGGGCGCAGCCCTTTGTCTTTGCGAGCGCGACCTTCTCCGATCCGCCGGCGGTGCCGATCACGGTCGCGCCGAGATGAGCCGCCCACTGGCAGGCGATCTGCCCCACTCCGCCGGCCGCCGCGTGGAACAGGATCACATGCTCCGGCCCGACCCTGAACGTGCGGCGCAGAAGGTATTGGGCCGTCATGCCCTTGAGCATCGCCGCGGCTGCGATCTCGTCGCTGACGCCGGCCGGGATCTTCACCAGCCTTTCGGCAGGCAGCACGCGCTCGGTCGCGTAGGCGCCGAGCGGGCCGCCCGCATAGGCCACCCGGTCGCCGACGGCGATCTCCGTCACGCCCTCGCCAACCGCGGTCACGACGCCCGCGCCCTCGGAGCCCACCGTGAACGGCAGAGGCTGCGGATAGAGCCCGGTGCGGTGATAGACGTCGAGGAAATTGACGCCGATCGCGGTCTGGCGGATCGCGGCCTCGCCCTTGCCGGGCGCCGGAACCTCGACGTCTTCGAAGCTCAGGACGTCGGCGCCGCCCGTCTGGCTGATCCGGATCGCCTTGGCCATGGCCGCTCCTACTTTCCGAGCGCGGTGACGAAGTTGCGGAAGGTCACGTCCGGCGCGCTGGTGTTGTGTCGGGAGAGCTCGATTCGGTCGAACCGGACCTCGCTCGCATTGGCTCCCTTAAACTCCATGATGGGCGCGTTGTAGAGTCCCGCCGTGGTCCGCCAGTTGACCCGGGCGGCGTCCGCGTTGGTCGGGCTCACGAACATCGAACGGATCGCGGCGAAGGGCGCCGGCGGGCTGACCTTCGGCCCCTCGAGCAGCACGTCGAGCAGGACGCGGGAGCGGTCGACGCTGCTGACCTTCAGCTCGGCCGACCCGCCACGCGCGAAGGTCATCCGGAACAGCTTCGCCTTCGGATCGATCTCGAGCCGGGAGATGTCGACGATCGGGCGGTGCTGGGTCTCCACCGGGCCGACGAGGAAGGACGTGCCGTAGGCCGCGTCGGGGAACCGCTCGGGCGGCAGCGGCTTCGCCCGCCAGTATCCGTCGAACGGGTAGACGACGAGATACTCGATGAACTTGCCGTCGACCTTCTCGAACAGCTGCACGAGGTGCAGGTCGCGCTCCGCCTTCTCGCCGACCACGACCTCGGCCCCCTTGGGACGCCAGGACTCGGCGTAGGTGTGCCCAACGACCCGCGTCTCGCCGTCGTCGTAGAGCGTGACCTGCTTGGGCGTGAACTTGTTCTTGGGATCGTCCTTCATCGCTTCGCAGTTCGCGAAGTTCGGGGCCGTGTCGTCAGTCTTGAGATCGTTCAGATAGACGGGCGCGCTGACGTCGATCTGGAAGGCGCGCACGCGCTGGTCGGTCAGCGTGTAGTAGACATTGTCGAACTCGGCGCAGTCCGTGGGCTCGCTGTGGTTCTCCACCCAGGCCGTGCCGGGTTCGGCGTCAGCCGCCCGCACGCCGGCTCCCGGCAGGGCCGACGCCAAAACGAGCGCCGCCAGCAGTCCCCACGATCTGTTCTTCATCGTTCGCCTCCGGTCAGCGCCGGCGGCCAGGCGGAGGAGTTCCGGGGCGGGTCGGACTCTTCACGCCGGCCGTGCGGTCGCGGCGCGTTTTAGCAAACACGCTGGGAATTTCGAGCATCGCGGGAGACGTCTTCCGCCGCGTGCGCCTGCGAGCCGACGCTCGCGCCCCGCCCGCCCCGCCTTCCTCCAGCGGCCGATCGGCCCTAAACCAGCGGTTCGGATTGCAGCCGAAGGCGCAAGATATGGACGCGGATCACTCCGAAGTCGTGGTGGTTGGGGGTGGTCCCGCGGGGCTGCTGGCCGCGCTGCTGGCGGCGCGCGCCGGAGCGGCGACGACGCTGATCGCGCCGCCCCCGCCGCAGGACGCCCGCACCACCGCACTGCTCGAAGGCTCTGTCGCGGTGTTGCGCGAGGCCGGCGTCTGGGACTCCCTGCGGGGCGCGGCCGCGCCGCTCCGGACGCTCAGGATCGTCGACGGCGGACGGCGGCTGTTTCGGGCGCCGGAAGCCACCTTTCGGGCCAGCGAACTCGGGCTCGAGGCTTTCGGCTGGAACGTGCCCAACACGGCGCTCACGGCGGCGCTGGCCGAGGCCTTCATGCGCGCGCCCGGGGCCGCGCGGCGGTTCGCCCAGGCGCGCGAGAGCCGGCCGGGCGAGAAGCTGATCGCACTGACGCTGGACGATGGCTCGACCATCGAGGCCAGGGTCGCGATCGCCGCCGACGGGCGGAACTCTCTGCTTCGGGACGCCGCCGGGATCAGTTTCAAGAGCCACCGCGCGCCCCAGACGGCGCTCGCCTTCGCGGTCGAGCATGACCGCGAGCACGAGGGCGTCTCCACGGAGTTCCATTTCGAGGAAGGCCCGTTCACGCTCGTGCCGATGCCGGGCCGACGGTCGAGCATCGTCTGGGTCGCGACGCCCGGGCAGGCGGAGGAGCTCTCCGCCCTCAGCCCCGAAGCGCTCGGAAAGGCCGCGACGCGCAAGAGCGGGCGGATCCTGGGAGAGATTCGGGTCACCGGCTCTATCGGCCGTTTCCCGATCACGGTCGGGGCGGCGACCTGCTTTGCGGCGCGCCGCACCCTGCTGGTCGGCGAAGCCGGCCATGTGCTGCCGCCGATCGGCGCTCAGGGGCTCAACCTGGGCGTACGGGACGCAGCGCGCGCGGCGGCCGTCATAGCCGCGGCGCTCGCGGAGCGGCGCGATCCCGGCGGAGCGCAGGCGCTCGGCGCCTATTCCCGGGCCCGTGCGGCCGACGTGCTGACGCGCGCGGCCGCGACCGATCTCCTCAATCTGTCGCTGCTGTCCCCGCTGCCGCCGGTCCATTTCGCCCGCGGCGTCGGCCTCGCGGCGATCTCGCGGATCGGCCCTTTGCGTCGCTTCGTCATGCGTGAGGGACTGCTCGGCGCGCCCGGCCTTTGAGGTTTAGTCCAGCCAGCCGCCGACGATCAGCGCCAGCAGACCCGTGACCGTCAGCACCGAGCAGACCGTGCCCACAAGGATGACGCTCGACGCGCGCTCGACATAGACGCCGTATTGGCTGGCCATGACGAAGACGTTGAGCGCCGGCGGCAGCGAGGCCATCAGCACCGCCGTCGCGACCCAAACGGGATCGAAGCCCCCGACGAGCTGCAGGATTCCGAACACGATCAGCGGGTGGACCAGCAGCTTGACGGTCACCAGCGCCGGAAGCTCGAGCGGGATCCGCGTCAGAGGGGCGAGCGCGACCGTGACGCCCATCATGAACAGCGCGCAGGGCGCCGCCGAGCCGCTGAGCAGCGTGACCATCCGCATCACGGGCTCCGGCGGAGCATAGTGGAAGTAGGCCGCGAGCCCCCCCACCACGGTCGCGATGTTGAACGGGTGGAACACGATGCGGCGCAGCACGAGCCCCGCCGTGACCCAGGGGCTTTGGTGCCTCGGGCCCGAGATCGACATCAGCAGCGGCACGAGCGTGAACAGCAGCGTGCAGTCGAACACGAAGATCAGCGCGGTCGGCGCCGCGGCGGCGGGCCCGAGCGTCGCGAGCGTCAGCCCTGGACCCATGTAGCCGACGTTGGAGTAGCTGCCCGCCGCCCCCTGGATCGCGGCCTCCGGCAGCCGGCCGCCGCTCGCCACAAGGCCGATGCCGAGCGACAGCAGGAAGGCCGTGAAGGTCGCGGCGGTCGTGGCGGCCACGAAGCCGACATTGGCCAGCTCCTCGAACGGCGTCTTCGAGATCAGCACGAAGTAGAGCGCCGGCACCGCGACATAGACGATGTAGATGTTGAACCAGGCGAGGCCGCTCTGCGGCGCCTTGCCGATCCGCCCGCACAGGAAGCCGAGGAAGATCAGCCCGAAAAAGGGCAGCGCCAGTCCGGCCACGTCGGTCATGGACTGGCGCGCTCCTGGGGCTGCGGGTCCTGTGCAGATTTCCGGCTAAGTGTTCCTCGGGCGCGGGTCAATGGCGGGCGCGGCATGGCTCGCATGAGGGCCGACCGGCGCGCCCGCCGGCCATGCGACGAAAGCCGTCTTGCGACGCAGCATTGCGCCCGCGAAATCTGCGCCTCCACCGCCTCAGCGAAAGGCCGCCAACATGATCGTCCCGAGCGCCTATTACCGCCCGCTCGCGCTCGGCGCGCCCGCGCCCTTCCGCGAGCCGCCGGTCAAGGTGGAGCGGATGATCCATTTCGTCCCGCCGCACGTCGAGAAGATCCGCGCGCGCGCGGCTGATCTCGCCGCGCAGGTCGACGTTGTGCTCGGCAATCTCGAGGACGCGGTCCCGGCGGACGCAAAGGAGGCCGCCCGCGCCGGCTTCATCCAGATGGCGCAGGCGACCGACTTCGGCGCGGCGGGCCTGTGGATCCGGATGAACGCGCTCGACAGCCCGTGGGCGCTCGACGACGTGATCGAGATCGTCGGGGCGGTCGGCGACAAGCTCGACGTCATCATGCTGCCGAAGGTCGAGGGCGCCTGGGACGTCCACTATCTGGACCGGCTGCTCGCGCAGCTCGAGGCCCGGCACAAGCTTCAGAAGCCGATCATGATCCACGCGATCCTGGAGACCGCGCAGGGCGTGATGAACGTCGAGGAGATCGCCAGGGCCAGTCCGCGCATGCACGGCATGAGCCTCGGGCCGGCGGATCTCGCGGCTTCGCGCCGGATGAAGACCACGCGGGTCGGCGGCGGCCACCCGAGCTACGGCGTGCTCGCCGACAAGGAGGGGTACGGCGCCCGCGCCTTCTCGCAGAGCGACCTCTGGCACTACACCATCGCCAAGATGGTCGACGCCTGCGCGGCCAACGGCATCAAGCCGTTCTACGGACCGTTCGGCGACTTCGCCGACGCGGAAGCCTGCGAGGCGCAGTTCCGCAACGCGTTCCTGCTCGGCTGCGTGGGCGCCTGGACGCTGCATCCGAGCCAGGTCGCGATCGCCAGGAAGGTGTTCTCGCCCGACGTCGAGGAGGTCAGGTTCGCCAAGCGCATCGTGGACGCCATGCCGGACGGCACCGGCGCGGTGATGCTCGACGGCAAGATGCAGGACGACGCGACCTGGAAGCAGGCGAAGGTCATCGTCGACCTCGCCCGGCAGATCGCCGAACGCGAGCCCGAGGCGGCCGAGCGCTACGGACTCTGAAGACGCGGGACCGTTGACGGAGGCGCGCGGCTCAGATCATGTCGCGCGTCCATAAACGGGATTCCTGATGCATTCCGAGCGCTTCCGCCGCGCGAAGTTCACGATCGGCCAGGTGGTCCGCCACCGCGTCCACCCCTTCAGGGGCGTGATCTACGACGTTGACCCGACCTTCTCGAACAGCGAGGAGTGGCTGGAGGCGATCCCGGTGGACGTGCGTCCGGCGCGCGATCAGCCATTCTACCACGTGTTCGCCGAGAACGAGGAAACCGAATACGTCGCTTACGTTTCGGAGCAGAACCTCGAGCGGGACATAAGCGGCGAGCCGGTCCGCCACCCGCAGGTCGAGGCGATGTTCCGGCGGGCCGAGGACGGCTCGTACAGGATCCGCCGGTTCTTCATGAACTGACCGCGACGAAGCGGAAGAAAAAAGCCCGGGCCGAGGCCCGGGCGTTTCGCGTTTTCAAGACCTGAAGGGCTTACTGACCCTTGACCGGCGCCTTGTCGCCGATGGAGGGGCCGCCGTCGCTCGGCGGGACCGGCGTGCTCGGCGCCTGCAGCTTGTTGCGCTGCTGCTCCGCGAGGCGGTTCAGCCCCTCGTTCATTTCCTTCTTGTATTCCTCGATCGCCTTCGGGTCCGCGGCCGGCCCCTCATAGGCCTTGGTGAAGCCCGCCAGGCTGATCGGGAAATTCAGCGTCTTGGCCTGCTGGTTCATCGCCTGCAGAACGAGATTGCTGCCTTTCTTCATGTTGTTGAAGAAGGCGTCGTTGATCTCGAGCTCGGCGTAGCAGGCGTTCGGGAAGCAGATCGAGTACTTGCCGTTCGTCGGGCTGTTCTGGTCGACCGCGATGCGCACGCCCGGCTGGATCAGGAGGCCGGGGGGGACAGCCGCGAGCACGAACTTCTTGTTCTCGCCGCTCACCACCCGCACGGCGATGGAGGCGATCGTCTGGCCGGTCTCGGTCCGAAGGTCGCGGGAGGTCAGGCAGACCTCCTTCTTCGCATTCGGGTCGGTGTTGCAGATCTTGACCCAGTTCGGCTGCGGCGGGGCGGGCGGATTCGCCGACATCGGACCAGGCCCGGCCGCGGCGTCAGGAGCCTTCTGAGCGTCGCCCGCAGCAGGCTTGTCCTGCGCGTAGGACGGTGCGGCGACCATGCCTAGCGCCGCGGACAGCAGGGCGAGGCGCGCGATCTTACCCAGTTCCATGCAGTATCCTTCCTGTCGTTCAGCACGACCCGACCCGCTCGGCCGCCGCGCGTCTATAGTGAAATCCTGCGCGTCGCGCATCTACGCGGAAGCCGCTCGACTGCGAAAGCGGTGACCGGCTGTCTGTCCAGCAAATACGGCGAGACAGTGACCCGGCAGGCGCCCCCGGCGGCCCGTCGGCGCAGGGCGCGCCCAAGACCACGCCTGTGATAACCTCCTTTTCAGGATTTGCGAATCGCGGCTCGCGCCAGCCGCACGAGAGAATGGCGACCGAGCCGTTGAAGGGTCCATTGATCGCGCGTCGGGATGTGCTGAGAGCGGCGCCCGCGCTTGCTCTGGCGCTATGCCGGCCCCTGCCGGCGGCGGCGGCCGACGAACCGCTTCCGCGACGCCACGGCGTGGCGATGCATGGCGAGCCCGCTCTTCCTCCCGGATTCGAGCGCCTGCCCTACGCCCGCGCCGACGCTCCCAAGGGCGGCCGGCTGACCAACGGCTGGCTCGGCGCCTTCGACACTCTCAATCCCTACGCCTACAAGGGCGTCCCGGCGCAGGGCCTCAAGGGGTTCGTCTATGAGAGCCTGCTGGCTCGCAACTATGACGAGCCGTTCGCGCTCTATGGCCTCGTCGCGGAATCCGTCGAGTTGCCCGACGACCGGGACTTCATCGTCTTCCACATCGATCCGCGGGCACGCTTCTCGGACGGCGAGGCGGTCGGCGCGGAGGACGTGCTGTTCACCTTCGAACTGCTCCGGGAGCGTGGGCAGCCGGCGTTCCGGTCAAACTACCGCCGCGTCCGCAACGCCGCGGTGATCGATCAGCGCACCATCAGATTCGACCTGCCGACGGACGACCGCGAACTGGCGATGATTCTCGGGCTGATGCCGGTGCTCGCGAGCCACGCGACGGATGTCGGCCGGTTCGAGCAGACCACCTTCACGCCGCTGGTCGGCACCGGCCCTTACGGCGTGAGCGCGATCGATCCCGGCCGCTCGATCACCTATCGGCGCGACCCGAACTACTGGGGCCGCGACCTGCCGGTGAACCGCGGCGTGAACAATTTCGACGAGATCCGCTACGACTATTATCGCGACGCCAACGCGATGCTCGAGGCGTTCAAGCGAGGCCTGGTCGACATAAGGATCGAGGCCGATCCGGTGCGCTGGACGACCGGCTACGACATCCCGGCGGTCCGCCGCGGAGATGTCGTGCTCGAGAGCTTCACGTCCGGCCTGCCCTGGGGCATGAACGCCTTCGTGTTCAACACCCGCAAGCCGATCTTCTCGGATGTGCGGGTGCGCGAGGCGCTCGGCTTCCTGTTCGACTACGAGTGGGTCGACCGGAACATGTTCGGCGGCGCCACGGTGCGGACCCAGAGCTACTACGAAGGCTCCGAGCTGTCGTCGCACGGCCGGCCGGCCGACGCGCGGGAGCGGGAGTTGCTGGCGCGGTTCCCGGGCGTCGTCAGGGACGACATTCTTGAGGGCCGCTGGAGCGCGCCCAGCGGAGACGGCTCCGGCCGGGATCGCGAGCAGTTGCGGAAGGCGCTCGACCTGCTCGCCGCGGCTGGCTGGTCGCTGAAGGGCGGCGCGCTGGCGCGCGACTCGGACGGGGCGCCGTTCCGGTTCGAGATCATGGTCTCGACCAAGGAGGACGAGCGACTGGCGCTCGCCTTCGCGCGTGGTCTCGAGCGGATCGGAGCGCGGGCGGACGTGCGGCTGGCGGATTCCATCCAGGCGTTCCGGCGGTTGCAGACCTATGACTTCGACATGATCGTCTACAACTGGGTGTCGTCGCTCTCCCCCGGGACCGAACAGAAGAAGTATTGGAGCGCCGCCGCCGCCGACACTCCCGGCGAGCGCAACTACATGGGCGTCAAGGAGCCTGCGGTCGACGCCATGATCGACGCCATGCTGGCGGCGCGGGAGCGGCCCGACTTCGTCTCGGCGGTTCGCGCGCTCGACCGAATCCTGCTCTCTGGCTTCTATGTCGTCCCGCTGTTCCACGTGAGGGAGCAGTGGATCGCGCGCTGGAAGGCGATCCAGCGCCCGGACGTCACGCCGCTCTACGGACCTGTACTCGAAACCTGGTGGCGCGCGACGTCGCCGGCCGGCACCGACGGTTAGCCATGCGCCTCAGTCCATTCGCTCCCGACCCGATGCCGAACCCGGTCGCAGGCCGGCTGACGCTCGACGGCGTGCTGGCGCTGAACGCGCGCCGCAGCCCGGAGCGCCGCGCGCTCGCGGGCGACGGCCTGCCCTTCGCGGGCTCCTGGCGCGACGTCGACGAGGCCGTGTCGGCGCTGGCGGCCGTGTTCGCCTCCTGGCGGCTGCGGGAAGACGCGGTGGTCGGCGTCCAGCTCGGCTCGAGCTGGCAGGGCGCGCTGGTCTGCCTCGGGCTCTGGCGCGCGGGTCTCGTGCCGGCGATGCTGCCGCTCGCGTGGCGGCGGTTCGAGGTCGCGCGGGCGCTGCTCTCGGTCGACGCGAGCGCGATGATCACCATGACCCACGCCGCAGGCGCGCCCCTCGTCGAGATCGCCTGCGAGGTGGCCTGGGGGCTGGAGGGCGTGCGTTTCGTCGGCTGCTTTGGCGACGGCGCGCCCGACGGCGCGACCCCGCTCGAAGAGGCTTTCTCGGAGCCTGACGTCTCCTGGGACGGCCGCACGCCTCCGGAAGACGCGGCCGACCACGTCGCGATCATCACGTTCGAGGCCGGCGGCGCGCCCGTTCCGCGGAGCCACAACGATCTGGTCGCCGCCGCTCTGACGCCGCTGCTGGCCGCGCGCCTCTCGGAGCAGGCGGCGCTCGTCTCCACAATCGATCTCGCCGGCCTGGCGGGCCTGGCGACCGGCCTCGCGCCGTGGCTGACGACCGCCGCGACCGTTCTGTTCCACCAGGCCTCCGACGGCCCCGCGCTGGCCGCCGCGGTGCGTGAGATCGGGGCGACGCATCTGATCCTGCCCGGGCGGGCCGCTGACCGTCTGATCGAGGAATGCGGCCTCGGCCAGGCCGGCCTCCACGGCGTCACCGCCCTGTGGCGGGCGCCTGATGGCCGCGGGCCCGCCAAGCCGCTCGGCGTCGAGGGCGCGACCGTGGTGGACGCCGTCGCGATCGGCGAACTCGGGCTGCTGGCCGCCGCCCGCTCCAGCGAAACGCTGCACGCGCCGCTGCCGCTCGGCCCCTCCGGCCCCGACGGGCTCGGGCCGCTGATCGACCTGCGCGTGCTTCCCGACGGGCGACTGTTCGTCCGCGGCCCCGCCTGTCCGCAGGCGGCGTTTCCCGGCGACCCGGGCGCGCCGACCCCGCCCTTCGGAGCGGACGGCTATCTCGACACCGGTCTGATCGGGCTTGCCGACCGCGTCGTGGGGCGCGTCCTGCCCGGCGGCAAACGGCGCGGCGTGGCCCAGATCGGCGGTCTCGCGGTGAGCCTTGGGGACGCCGAGATGGCGGCCCAGGTCGCGAGTCTTCCGGGGAAGCTGGAGGCGCAGGACGACGCGCTTTTCGGCGCCCGCTTCGTCCTTGGCCCGGTCGAGGACGGCGCGTCGTCGGCGGAAGCCATTCTCGCCGCCGGGTTCAGCCCGGCCCTGCTCCCGGCCTCCGCTGTCAGCGACCGCGCGCGCGGCGCGGCCTGACGGGGTTACGAACCCGACCAAGCCGCCCCATATCGGCGGCTTCATCTTGCTGACAGGCTCTTCCTCATGTCCGTTCCGCTCGCGATCGACGTCTTCGCCGATCCTGTCTGCCCCTGGTGCTGGATCGGCAAGCGCCGCCTCGAAGCCGCACTCGCGGCCCGGCCGGACGTGGACGCCGTGATCCGCTGGCGGCCGTATCAGCTGGATCCGTCGATCCCCCCGGAAGGGCTCGACCGCGATGAGTATCTCGAAAGCAAGTTCGACGACGTGGCCCGGCTGCGAGCGACGCTCGATCAGGTCACCGCCATCGGCCGCGACGAAGGCATCGCGTTCCTGTTCGCCGACATCACGCGCGCCCCGAACACCCTCGACGCCCATCGCGCGATCCGCTGGGCCGCCGAAGAAGGCCCCGTGGCGCAGGGCGCGCTGATCGAGCGCCTGTTCGAGGCCTATTTCACCGAATCCGAGGACATCTCCGATCTCGACGTGATCGGCCGGGCGGCCGAGGAGGCCGGCCTCGATTGGGAGACGCTGCGGGACCGGCTCGACAGCGACGAGGACGTCGAGGACGTCCGCGAGGAGATCGCCCAGGCCCGCGCGATCGGCGTCGAGGGCGTCCCCTGCTTCATCTTCGAGAACAAGCTCGTGGTGATGGGCGCCCATCCGCCGGAGGTGCTGGTCGAGGCGATCGACCGCGCGCTCGGCGACGAGGACGAGGCGTAAGGGCCGAGCCGCGAGAGCTTTTTCATGAGCGACCAAGCGGCTGGCCTTTCCATCAGCATCGCCACTCCTCATGCTGAGGAGCCGTCCGCAGGACGGCGTCTCGAAGCACGCACGGATCAACCCGATGCCGAACGCGTGGGTCTATATCCTCCGCTGTGCTGACGGCTCGTATTATGTCGGTAGCGCACGGGGGAGCGACCTCGGAAAGCGGATCGCAGAACATCAGGCCGGCGCATATGGCGGCTTCGCGGCGAGCCGCCGGCCCGTTGAATTAGCCTTCTCAGAAGGGTTCGACCGGATCGAAGACGCCGTCGCTGCTGAGCGCCAGATTAAGGGCTGGTCCAGAATCAAGAAGGAAGCGCTGATAGCCGGCGCATATGACCGTCTGCGGGAGCTATCGAGGCGGCGGCGTGAAAGCTGAACCGATCAATGCGTGCTTCGAGACGCGAGCCTGACGGCTCGCTCCTCAGCATGAGGGAGGTTGGCGACGCTTCAGAGGGTGAACGCGGGGGGCCTCGAGGCTCACGCCGCCTTCTTCGGGGCCTCGGCGATCCTGACCAGTTCCCGAAGCAGCTTGGCCGCGCCCTTCAGCCGCTTCTCGGGCGTGCTCCACTCGCGCTTGAACACGACCTTCATGTCCGGCCGAACCTTGGCGTTCGGGCCTTCTTCGCGCGCGAGGTGCATGACGAGCCCTTCCGGATTGGCGAAGGAGTTTTCGCGGAAGGAGAGCACCACGCCCTTGGGGCCCGCATCGATCTTCTCGACGTTGGCGCGCCGGCACAGGGCCTTGATGGCGGCCGTCTCCAGCAGCTGTTTCACCTCGGTCGGCAGCGGCCCGAAGCGGTCGGCCAGCTCGCTGGCGAAGGCGTCGAGCGCCTCGTCGGTGTCGATCTCGGCGAGACGGCGATACAGCGACAGCCGGATCGCGATGTCGGCGATGTAGTCTTCCGGGATCATCACCGGCGCGCCCAGCGTGATCTGCGGCGACCACTGGTCCTGCGTGACTTCCGCGCCGCCCTCCTTCAGCGCCTCGACCGCGTCGGCCAGCATCTGCTGGTAGAGCTCGTAGCCGACCTCCTTGATGTGGCCCGACTGCTCCTCGCCGAGCAGATTGCCCGCGCCGCGAATGTCGAGGTCGTGCGACGCCAGCTGGAAGCCCGCGCCGAGGCCCTCCAGCGACTGCAGCACCTTGAGCCGCCGTTCGGCGTTCGGCGTCAGGGTCTTGTTCGCCGGCACCGTGAACAGCGCATAGGCGCGCGTCTTGGAGCGGCCGACGCGGCCGCGCAGCTGATAGAGCGCCGCGAGGCCGAACATGTCGGCGCGGTAGACGATCAGCGTGTTGGCGTTCGGGATGTCGAGGCCCGACTCGACGATCGCGGTCGAGAGCAGCACGTCGTAGTGGCCCTCGTAGAACTCGGTCATGATCTTCTCGAGCTCGCTCGCCGCCATCTGGCCGTGCGCGACCGCGACCTTCACCTCCGGAACCTCGGAGGCCAGGAAGGCGCGCGCGTCCGCGATGTCCTCGACGCGCGGACAGACGAAGAAGGACTGGCCGGAGCGGTAGCGTTCGCGCAGCAGCGCCTCGCGCACGATCAGCGGATCGAAGGGCGCGATGAAGCTGCGGACCGCGAGACGGTCGACCGGCGGCGTCGCGATCATCGAGAGATCGCGCACGCCCGTCATGGCGAGCTGCAGCGTGCGCGGGATCGGAGTCGCCGACAGAGTCAGCACATGGACCTCGGCGCGCAGCTGCTTCAGCCGCTCCTTGTGGGTCACGCCGAAATGCTGCTCCTCGTCGACGATGACGAGGCCGAGATCCTTGAACTCGATCGACTTGCCGAGCAGCGCATGGGTGCCGACCACGATGTCGACGTCGCCCGAGGCGAGACCCTTCTTGGTCTCGGCGGTCTCCTTCGTCCCGACGAAGCGCGAGGCTTGCGCGACCTTGAGAGGCAGCCCGCGGAAGCGGTCCGCGAAGGTGGCGTAGTGCTGCCGCGCGAGCAGGGTCGTCGGAACGACGACCGCGACCTGCCGGCCACTCATCGCGACCACGAACGCCGCGCGCAGCGCGACCTCGGTCTTGCCGAAGCCGACATCGCCGCAGACCAGCCGGTCCATCGGGCGGCCGGCGGCGAGATCGTCCAGCACCGCGTCGATCGCCGCCTGCTGGTCGTCGGTCTCGTCATAGGGGAAGCGCGCTGCGAACTCGTCGTAGAGGCCTTCGGGCGGCGTGGCGCGCGGCGCTTCCTTCGTCAGCCGGGCGGCGGCGATCTTGATCAGCTCGCCCGCCATCTCGCGGATGCGGTTCTTGAGCTTCGCCTTGCGGCCCTGCCAGCCCGAGCCCCCGAGCTTGTCGAGCTGCGCCTCCGTTCCTTCCGAACCGTAACGGGTCAGAAGCTCGATGTTCTCGACCGGCAGGAACAGCTTGTCGCCGCCCGCATAATGCAGCTCGAGGCAGTCATGCGGCGCGCCTGCGACGTCGATGCTCTGCAGGCCGACGAAACGGCCGATGCCGTGATCGACATGGACGACGAGGTCGCCGGCGGCGAGACCGGCCGCCTCCGTCAGATAATCCTGGGGCCGGCGGCGTTTCGCCTTGCCGCGCACGAGCCGGTCGCCGAGCACGTCCTGCTCGGCGATGACGGCGACGTCGTCCGTCTCGAACCCCTGCTCCAGACCGAGCACGCCGAACGCCACGGCGTCCTTCGGCTGCGCCAGAGCCTCGCGCCAGTTCGCAGCCATGCGGCGCGCGGCGACGCCGTGGTCGCCCAGAACGGTCGCCATCCGGTCGCGGGCGCCGTCCGTCCAGGCCGCCACCAGCACGCGCTTGCCGTCCTCCTTGAGGGCGCGGATGTGGCCGACGACCGCCTCGAACACATTGGCGTTCTCGTCCGCCCGTTCAGCCGCGAAGCTGCGTGAGCTCCGGACCCCGGCGTCGAAAACGCTGCCCTTGCCTGCGTCGGGCGGCGTGAACGGCGTCAGGCGGATCGGAGCCGCCTCCTCGATGCGCTCGCGCCACTCCTCCGGGGTGAGGTAGAGCGCGTCGGGCTTCAGCGGCTTGTAGGCGGTCGGCGACCTGTCGTGCTGCCGGGCGGTCTGACGGGCGTCGTAGTAGTCGGCGATCTGCGCGAGCCGCTCGCCCGCGGAATCCTCGGCCAGCGGATCGAGCACGTAGCGCGCGTCCGGCAGGTGGTCGAAAAGCGTGCCGAGCCGCTCGTGGAACAGCGGCAGCCAGTGCTCCATGCCGGGATAACGCCGGCCCTCGCTGATCGCGGCGTAGAGCGGATCATTCGGTCCCGGCGCGCCGAAGGTCGCGGCGTAGGCCTGGCGGAAGCGCCGGATGGTGTCGGAGGTGAGCTGCACCTCGCTCATCGGCACGAGGTCGAGAGCGCGAAGCTGGCCCGTGGAGCGCTGCGTCTCCGGGTCGAACGGGCGGATGGATTCAAGCGTATCGCCGAAGAAATCGAGGCGGATCGGCTCGGCGTGCCCCGCCGGGAACAGGTCGACGATGCCGCCGCGGATGGCGTACTCGCCATAGTCGCGCACCGTCGAGGACCGCAGGAAGCCGTTGGTCTCGAGCCATTCGCCCAAGGCCTTGAGGTCGACGACGTTGCCGGGCGCGGCCGAAAAACTCTGGCGGGCGACGCTCTCGGGCGTCGCGACCCGCTGCAGGGCCGCCCCGGCGGTGGTCAGCACGATGCGGGGCTTGTCGCCGCCGCGTGTCGCGGCGAGCCGCGCCAGCGTCGTCATCCGGGCCGCGACGACCGGCCCGTTTGGCGAAACCCGGTCATAGGGCTGGCAATCCCAGCCGGGGAAAACCAGCCGCTCGACCTCCGGCGCCATGAAGGCGAGCGCCCGATCGATCGCCGCCAGCCGCGCGCCGTCGCGCGAGATGTGGACGACGCCGCCGGCCGCGTGGCTCCGCGCCGAAAGGGCGCGCGCGAGATCTGCGACGAGCAGCGCGTCGAAACCGTCCGGGACGCCGCCGACGGTCGCGGGCTTGCGGTCGAGAAGAGCGTCGAGCTTCAGGGTCATGGTCTTCTGGTCTGGGGACGCCGAAGCGCTGGACTGCAGAGCCGCCGCCGCGGCTCAGCCGATATGCTCGGTCGTGGGAAAGGCTCGGTGGAAGGCTTTGAGCCGCCGGAAAACCTGGCTGTCATGCTCGGCGGGCGTGGGCTCCCTTTCCGCGATCCAGGCGAACAGCTCGCGGTCCGGAAGCTCGATAAGCGCCTCGAAGGCCCGGAACTCGTCGTCGCTGAAGCCGTCGATCTCGGCGTCGGCGAAACGGCCCATCAGGAGGTCCATCTCGCGCGTTCCGCGCCGCCAGGAGCGGTACAACGCGCGGCGGCGGCGAGGATCCAGGCCCTCGGCTGTTCTGGTGGTTCCGGTCATGTGCGGGAAAGAGATGGAGCGCGGTGCGGGTTCCTACCAGCCCGACGCCGCCGTGTCAGCTTCTCCTCTTGCGCCGCCTCCCCGGCTCGCCTCCCTTAGGCCCGATGCGCGACTCGCGGCTCGATCCCCTGTTCGCCGAAGCGACCGTTCTGACCGGGGTCGGACCGAAGGTCGCCAAGGCTCTGGCGCGGCTGCTCGACGGCTCCCCTTCGGGCGGCGAGCCGCGGGTGCTCGACCTGTTGCTGCACGCCCCGAGCGGCGCGATCGACCGGCGGGCGCGGCCCAAGATCGCGGAGCTGACCGCGGGCGAGGTGGCGACCGTCGAGGTCGAGGTCGAGCGCCACCAGCCGCCCCGCAGTCCCCGCGCGCCCTACCGCGTCGTGGTGGCGGACGAGACCGGGGCGATGAGCCTGGTCTTCTTCAAGGCGCAGGCAGGCTACATCGAGCGACTTCTGCCGCTGGGCGAAAGACGCTGGGTCTCAGGGACGCCCGAGCTCTTCGACGGCTCCTTCCAGATGGTCCATCCGAGCCACGTGCTGGACGCCGAAGGCCTCGGCAAGCTGCCCCCCGTCGAGCCGACCTACCCGCTCGTCGAGGGGCTGACGCACGGGCTGCTCGGCAGGCTGGCGCGCGCCGCGCTGGAGCGGCTTCCCGCGCTTCCGGAATGGCTCGACGAAACGCTGCTCGCGCAGCGCGGCTTCGCAGGCTTCGGCGCCTCGCTCAACGCGCTCCATGTCCCCAAGACGCCGCGCGACGTCGCGCCGGAAGGCGCGCCCCTCACGCGCCTCGCCTATGACGAACTGCTGGCCAATCAGCTCGCGCTCCAGCTCGTGCGGGCGCATATGCGTCGCGGCGCCGGGCGCAGCAGCGCCGGCGACGGTCGCGTCTCCCGCAGGATCGAGGCCGCCCTGCCCTTCGCGCTGACCGGCGCGCAGACCCGCGCGGTCTCCGCCATCCGGGACGACATGGCGGCCGAGACCCGGATGCTCCGCCTGCTGCAGGGCGACGTCGGCTCCGGCAAGACTGTGGTCGCGCTGCTGGCCGCCGCGACCGCCGTGGAGGCGGGCCGGCAGGCGGCCCTGATGGCGCCCACCGAAATCCTTGCGCGCCAGCACCTCGCGACGCTGGAGCCGCTCGCCGCGGCGGCCGATCTGCGGGTCGCCGTGCTGACCGGCCGGGAGAAGGGGCGCGAGCGCGCCGACGTCCTCGCCCGGCTGGCGGCCGGCGAGATCGATCTCCTGGTCGGGACGCATGCCCTGTTCCAGGAAGACGTCGTGTTCCGCGACCTCGCGCTGGCGGTCGTCGACGAGCAGCACAAGTTCGGCGTCCGGCAGCGGCTGGCTCTCGCCTCCAAGGGAGTCGCGGTGGACGTGCTGGTGATGACCGCCACGCCCATCCCCCGCACTTTGGTGCTGACGGCGTTCGGCGACATGGATCATTCGGCGCTCGACGAGAAGCCGCCCGGGCGCGCGCCGATCGACACCCGGCTCGTCAGTCTCGACAGGCTGGACGAGACGGTGGATGCGATCGGCCGCGCCATGGCGAAGGGCGCGCGCGTCTACTGGGTGTGCCCTCTGGTCGAGCAGTCCGAGACGCTTGACGTCGCTGCGGCGGAAGACCGCTTCGCGTCGCTTGCTGAAGCCTTACCGGGCAAGGTCGGGCTCGTACACGGCAAGATGAAGGGGACCGAGAAGGATGCGGCGGTCGCGCGCTTCGTCTCGGGCGAGACGCCGCTGCTGGTCGCCACCACGGTGATCGAAGTCGGCGTCAACGTGCCGGAGGCGACCGTCATGGTCATCGAGCACGCCGAGCGCTTCGGCCTCGCCCAGCTCCACCAGCTGCGCGGCCGCGTCGGGCGGGGCGCCGGCCGCTCCACCTGCCTGCTGCTCTGGAAAGGCCCGCTTGGCGAGACCGCGAAGGCCCGGCTCGAGACGCTGCGCGACACCGAGGACGGTTTCGTGATCGCCGAGAAGGACCTGGAGCTTCGCGGCGAAGGCGAGGTGCTGGGATCGCGCCAGAGCGGCGCGCCGGGCTTCCGGCTCGCCCGCATGGAGGTTCATGGCGAACTCGTGCGCACCGCGCACCAGGACGCCGCGCTGCTTCTGGCGCGGGATCCTGCGCTGACGAGCCCGCGCGGCCAGGCTCTCAGGCTGCTCCTGCAGCTGTTCGAACGCGACGCCGCGGTGCGCCTGCTGCGGGCGGGCTAGAGGTCAGCGGCGCCATCGGCAAGTCCAGCGCGCCACGTACCAGCCCGGCGGCGCCGCGAGGTCGCTGATGTCTTCGACGACGGCGCAGCCGTTGATGGCGGCGGACTGGCGGTGGTGAACCATGCAGGCCGCAGGCTCCGCCTGCAGGCACACCGCGACGATGAGTTCGGCTATTCCCATGCCGACGCTCCTTGCTCGAACGTCCCCGAGCAAGGAGGCAAGCAATCACCGCGCCTGATCGTTCCCGCCCGACGCATGGCGGCTGCGCTTAATCGGAATGTCACTCGGCGGCGAGCGACGAGCCGTCGATGCGCTGAGGAGGCTCGGCGAGCTGCGCCGGAGGCGTGTCGCGCGGCTGGATGATGCCCATGGACATGATCAGCTTGAAGGCCTCGTCGGTGGTGACCCCGATTTCGGTCACCTTGGAGGCCTCCATCATCACCAGATAGCCGGTGGTGGGGTTCGGCGTGCAGGGCACGAAAACGCAGACATGGTCGGCCGACGGCAGACCGGCCGCCAGCGCGCCGCGCGCCGGCTCGGTGATGAAGCAGAGCGACCAGAGGCCAGGTCCCGGCCATTCGATCAGGCCGACGCGGCGGAAGCTCGTGCCGTCCTGCTTGAACACCGTTTCGAAGATCTGCTTCACGCCCTTGTACAGGCTTCGCACGATCGGCATCCGGTTGAGCACCTGCTCGCCCGACTGCACGACGGCGCGCCCGACCAGGTTCGCGGCCAGGAATCCGAGGATGGTGAGCCCGATCACCGCCGCCAGCACGCCGACGCCCGGCACCGCCACGGGAAGGTAGCTGTTCGGGTTCCATGCCTGCGGGATCAGCGGCTTCACCCAGCCGTCGATCAGCCCGATGAGCCACAGGGTCAGCCAGATGGTGATCGCCACCGGCCCGGCCACGACCAAGCCGGTCAGGAAGTATGTCCGCAAGCGGGCCAAGGGGCTTGGGGCCGGCCCAGGCGGCGGAAGAGCTCCCAGAGGACTTGAGACGGGTTGCGTCATCGCGGCTGGCTGCCTCCGTTGTTCGCACGTCCGCTCGCCGTCGGGGCGCCGCGACGCACAATAGGCGATATCATCTGGGGCGGCGACATGACGATAGGAGGGGCTACGGCGTGAGGGCTTCGGAGCGGACCAGCAAACATGGGGCCCGTGCGCGCGTGGCGCGTTGGGCCTGGCTGGCGCTCGGCGTCGCGCTCACCGGTCTCGGCGTCGTCGGGCTGATCCTGCCGCTGATGCCCGGGACCGTGTTCCTGATCCTTGCCGCCGCCTGCTTCACGCGCTCGTCGCCGCGCCTGGAGCGCTGGCTGCTGGAGCACCCGAGGTACGGGCCGACGGTGGTGGCCTGGAGGCGGGACGGGGTGATCCCTGTCAGGGCGAAGATCCTGGCGTTCGTCGGCATGGGCTTCTCGCTCGCGCTGGTCAGCGTGTCGGACGCGCCCCCGATCGCCATCGTCTCGACCGCCGCGCTGATCGCAGCCGGCGCTCTGTACGTGGGGACGAGGCCGTCGCGCCCGAAGGCTGAGCGCCCCCCGCAGCGCCTCACTCCACCGTGACGGACTTCGCCAGGTTCCTCGGCTGATCGACGTCGGTGCCCATGAACACCGCCGTGTGATAGGCGAGCAACTGCACTGGGATGGCGTAGATCAGCGGACTGACGAAGGCGTAGGAGTCCGGCACGACGATGGTCGCGAGCGTGTCGCCGGCGTGGCCCGCGCCCTCCCGATCGGTGATCAGCACGATCCTTCCGCCGCGCGCCGCGACCTCCTGCATGTTGGAGGCGGTCTTCTCGAACAGCGCGTCGTAGGGCGCGAGCACGACCACCGGCACGTTCTCGTCGACGAGCGCGATGGGCCCGTGCTTGAGCTCGCCCGCAGCGTAGCCCTCGGCGTGGATGTAGGAGATTTCCTTGAGCTTCAGCGCGCCCTCGAGCGCGATGGGATAGCTCGTCCCGCGGCCGAGATAGAGCACGTCGAGCGCCTTCGAGAAGGTCTGCGCCAGCTTCTCGATCTGCGGCTCGAGACGCAGCGTCTCGGCCATCAGCCTCGGCAACTCGATCAGCGACGCCACAAGCTTGGCTTCATCCTCCTCCGACAGAACCTTCCGGTCGCGGCCCGCCTTGATGGCGAGCGCCGCCAGCACGGCGAGCTGGCAGGTGAACGCCTTGGTGGACGCGACCCCGACCTCGACGCCGGCGACGGTCGGAAACACGACGTCGGCCTCCCGGGCGATCGTCGAGGTCGGCACGTTGACGACCGCGCCGATCTTCATGCCCTGGGCGCGGCAATGGCGGAGCGTCGCGAGCGTGTCCGCCGTCTCGCCGGACTGCGAGATCATCAGCGCCAGACCGCCCGGCGTCAGCGGCGGCTCGCGGTAGCGAAACTCCGAGGCGATGTCGATGTCGACCGGAAGCCGAGCGAATTTCTCGAACCAGTAGCGGGCGACGAGGCCTGCGTAATAGGCGGTGCCGCAGGCCGAGATCGCCAGCCGGTCGAGGCCGGAGAAGTCGAAATCGCCGCCTGCAGGCAACCGCACCCGGCCCGAGGTCATGTCGATGAACCGGACCAGCGTGTGGCCGACGACCTCCGGCTGCTCCGCGATCTCCTTCGACATGAAGTGGCGGTGAGCGCCCTTGTCGACGACCACCGAGGCGACCGAGGACCGCACCGTCTCGCGCTCGACCAGCGCCCCGGCCTCGTCGAAGATCTCCACGCTGTCGCGCGTTAGGGCGACCCAGTCGCCATCCTCCAGATAGGTGATCTCGTCGGTGAACGGCGCGAGCGCCACCGCGTCCGAGCCGAGATAGACCTCGCCGTCGCCATGGCCGAGCGCGAGCGGGCTGCCGCGCCGGGCGCCGATCAGAAGATCGTCCTCCCCGGCGAACAGGAAGGCGAGCGCGAACGCCCCGCGCAGCCGTTTCAACGCCTGCTGGACGGCGAGCCGCGGGGTCGCTCCGGCGGCCAGCGCGTGGCTCACCAGGTGAGCGACCACCTCGGTGTCTGTCTGGCTCGTGAACGCCGCGCCCTGCGCCGTCAGTTCGTCGCGGAGCTCGCGAAAATTCTCGATGATGCCGTTATGGACGACGGCGACGGTCTCGGTCGCATGCGGATGCGCGTTGGCTTCGGTCGGGGCGCCGTGCGTCGCCCACCGCGTGTGGCCGATCCCCGAACGTCCGGCCAGAGGCGCCGCGGCGAGCGCCGCCTCCAGGTTCCGCAGCTTGCCCTCGGCCCTGCGCCGGACGATGCGGCCATGATCGAGGGTCGCCACGCCGGCGGAGTCGTAGCCGCGATACTCGAGCCGCTTCAGCCCTTCGACGAGCTGCGGGGCCACGGTATCACGCGCCAGAATGCCAACGATGCCGCACATGCCGCTCAGTTCTCCAGATCGTCCCGCCGCACGCCGATAGCACGCGAGTGCTTAGCGCCGGCTGAAGGAGCGTCGTGAAAACAAGGCGAAACGAGGACTAGGCGTCCCGCCGCACCTTGAACGCCTGGCGCAGCTTTGCGGCGCGGCCCGGCTTGGTGACCTGGCGCGAGCGCGCGATCGCCAGCGCGTCAGCGGGCACGTCGTCGGTCACCACGCTGCCGGTGCCCACATAGGCGCCGTCGCCGATCGTGACGGGCGCCACGAGCGAAGAGTTGGTGCCGATGAAGGCGTCCGCGCCGATCGTGGTGCGGTGCTTGGCGACGCCGTCATAGTTGCAGGTGATCGTGCCGGCGCCGAGATTGGCGCGCGCTCCGACGGAGGCGTCGCCCACATAGGTGAGGTGGTTGAGTTTGGCGCCTTCGCCGACTTCGGCGTTCTTGACCTCGACGAAGTTGCCGACGCGGGCGCCCGCCGCAAGCCGCGTTCCCGGCCGCAGCCGCGCGAACGGACCCACCGAGACGCTGGCCCCCACCTCGGCGCCGTCGAGATGGCTGAAGGCGTGGATCACGGCGCCGTCCGCGACCGTCACGCCCGTGGCGAACACCACGTTCGGCTCCACGATGACGTCGCGTCCGAGTTTTGTGTCGTGCGAGAAGAACACGGTTTCGGGCGCGATCAGGGTCGCCCCCCCGTCCATCGCGGCCGCCCTCAGCCTGTCCTGGAAGGCGGCCTCGACCTCGGCGAGCTGGGCGCGCGTGTTTACGCCGCGAACCTCCGCCTCGGAGGCTGCTTCCGCGGCGACCGCGAGGCCCCGCCTCACCGCCACCTCAACGATGTCGGTGAGGTAGAACTCGCGTTTGGCGTTGTCATCGCCGATCCGCTCGAGCAGTTCGAGCGCGCAAGCGCCCGAGATCGCGATCAGCCCGGCGTTCGAGAGCTTGATCGCCCGCTCTTCCTCCGTGGCGTCCCGCTCCTCGCGAATGGCGACGAGGTTCGGACCATCGGATATCAGCCGGCCATAGCCGGTCGGATCGTCGGCCTCGAAGCCCAGCACCACGACCGAGGCGGCATGCGCCAGAGGGGCGCGCAGGCGACGCAGGGTCTCAGGCCGCACGAGCGGCGTGTCGCCGTAGACGACCAGCACATCGTCGAAGCCTTCCGTGATCGCCTCGCGCGCGGTCAGCACGGCGTGGGCGGTCCCGCGCCGCTCTTCCTGGACGAAGACGCGCGCTTCCGGCGCCGCACGGACGGCTTCCTGCGCCACGTCCTCGCGGCCGGGCCCGACGACGACCGCGAGAGCGTCCGATCCGGCTTCCGCCGCTGCGGCGAGCACGTGGGCCACGAGCGTGCGGCCCGCCGCCTTGTGCAGGACCTTCGGCAGATCAGACCGCATTCGCGTGCCTTCGCCGGCGGCGAGCACGATGGTCAGGCAACGGCGATGCGGATCAGAGGCGGTCATTACAAACTCGAGAAGGCGGCGGCGGCGAACCGTCGGAGGCGGGAGCGAGGCAGACAGTGGCGTCTCGTGGCGGCGCCTGCAACTCCCGAGCCCGCGCGGCGCGCCGGCCAGGGCCCCGACTCAGCTATTGTGGCGCCGCGTAACCGGTGCGCAGGAGCCGCCCGCTTGGACTACCGCCATTATGACGAGCGGGCCCACTCAGAAGAGGGGCTGTCGCCCGCGTCGCCCGCCGTGATCTGGGGCGCGCTCATGGTCGTCGCGATAGCGGCCGCGAGCGTGACCGCTTGGACCGGAGGCGGCGCGCCGCCCGAGCGGCTGATCGCAGCTGACGGATCTCAGGAACTGCGGCGCAGCCTGCACGAGCTGACCGCCCAGCGTGACGAGCTGGCGGAGCGGGTCGCCCGGCTGGAGCGCGGCCTCGGCGAACTCAAGCTGGCCGCCGCCGTCGGCGCGCCGGAGGTCACCGGCTCGATCCGCCGTCCAGCGGCCCCGGAAGAACGGGGCCAACAGTTCGCCGTCTCTCTGGGCCCCGACGCCTCGATAGATGCGGTGCGCCGCCGCTGGGGAGCGCTTTCCGCGCGTTACCCCCAGGCGCTGGCCAAGCTGACGCCACGAGCGCTCCGCCAGAATGGCGGGCCGCTGGTCGACCTCGTCGCCGGCCCATTCGCAAGCCGGGCGGAGGCCGATCAGGCTTGCGCGACCCTTGCAGATCAGGGCTTTGCCTGCGATACGACGATCTTCGGCGGAGAGCCGCTGATGCGGCCCTGAACGTCCGGGCGATCGCGCAGCTGGGGCGGTGTCGCGCGCTTGCTCAACACTGGATTTGCCGTGGGAGCGCAACATCATCCGTCTTCCGTCCTGCCCCTTTCTCCGGGCCTCGCCGCTTGATGCGGCCGGCCTTGCGCTAAGCCGATGAACCGTAGGGAATTTTGCGCCGGCGTCTCGGTCGCCGCTCTGATGTCGGGGGTCGCCCGCGCGCAAGAGGCCGCGCCCGGCCCTGCGCCCGCGCCCTCCCCGCCGGATCTCTACGCTGACGGCGCCCCGTTCAGCCGGGAGGCGCTGGAGGAGCACGCGCGCCTGCTCGCAACGCGCGGCTTCGAGGCTCCGCGATCGCTGCTGCCGGACGGCTACGCCGAACTGCCGCTCGACGTCTTCCGAACGATCCGGATGCTGCCGGATCGCGCCCCCTGGGCGGCCGAGAACCGGGGCTTCACCCTCGATCTCCTGCCGGGCGGATTCATCTTCCGGTCCCCCGTCCGCATCGCGACGGTCGACGAGGGACATGTCCGGATGCTGCCGGACGACCCGTCCTGGTTCGACTACGGAAAGGCTCCGAAGCCTCCGGCGGACAAGCCGTTTCCGTTCTCCGGCTTCAGCGCCCGGGCGCCGATCGACCGGCCCGAGGAATTCCGCGACTTCGCGACCTTCCAGGGGGCCACGATCTTCCGCGCGCTGGCGCGCGGACAGATCTTCGGCACCTCCGCACGCGGGCTGGCGATCGACACCGGCGAACCGAACGGCGAGGAGTTCCCGCTGTTCCGTGCCTTCTGGATCGAGCGGCCCAACCCCGGCGCCCCAAGCGTCGTGGCGCACGCGCTGCTCGACAGCCGGCGGCTGACCGGCGCCTACCGGTTCACTCTGCGGCCCGGCGAGATCACCGTGGTCGACGTCGAGCTGACGCTGTTCCCGCGCGAGGCGGTCGGGCATGTCGGCATCGGCCCGATGACGTCCATGTTCCTGTTCGGTCCGAACGACCGCGCGGGCGTCGACGACGTGCGAGGCCAGGTCCACCGCGCCGACGGGCTGCAGATCTGGAACGGCGCGGGCGAGTGGGTCTGGCGCCCCCTGAACAACCCGGGCGATCTCCAGATCAGCGTGTTTCTGGACAAGAACCCGCGCGGCTTCGGGCTGCTGCAGCGCCAGCGCGGCTTCGCGGCCTACAACGATCTCGGCCGCCGCTACGACCGGATGCCGAGCGTCTGGGTCGAGCCGATCGGCGATTGGGGCGAAGGCCAGTTCCAGCTCATCGAGATCCCGACGGACACCGACATCAACGAGAACATCGTCGCGTACTGGCGGCCGAAGGCGGGGCTGGAGCCGGGCGCGCGCGTCTCCATGGCGTACCGCATGCACTGGTGCTGGACGCCGCCGGACCGCCCGGCCGGGGCGATCGTCTATGGCACCACGACGGGCAGCGCGGGAGGCAGGCGCCGCCGCTTCGTGGTGGACTTCGCCGGCGAGGCCGTGGCCGATCCGGCGCGCGCCGCGGCGATCCGGCCCAATGTCTCCACCTCCGCAGGCAAGGTGATCGAGCCGTCCGGGCGCCCCAATCCGGAAATAAAGGGCTACCGGGTGACGTTCGACCTTGACCCCGCCGGCGAGGAGCTTTGCGAATTGCGCTTGGTGCTCGAGGCCGACGGCGGCCCGATCAGCGAAACCTGGCTCTATCGATGGACCGCGTGATCGAGGAGCGGGGGGCGCCGCGCGCCGCGGGCGCCAACACGCCCGAAGCGATGCCGCCGGAGGCGCCGCTCGCGATGCCCGCGCAGCCGCTCCGGGCCTGGTCGCGAGATCAGGCCCGCCCGCGCGCGCGGCCCGAGGCGTGGAGCACCCCTTGGGCGACGCGCGCCTTTGTCGGGGTCGGGGCGATCGTGGTCACCGGCTTCGGCGCACGCGAGATGTACCGCGTGGTCGAGGTCGGCGGCGTCACCGTGCTCGAATGGGCGCTGCTTGCGCTGTTCGTCATCAACTTCGCTTGGATCGCGCTGGCGTTCATCAGCAGCGTGGTTGGCTTCTTCGCCCTGTTCGGCCGCGCGGCGCTCACGCGCCCTGACCTTCCGGAAAAGCTGACGAGCCGCACCGCGATCGTCATGCCGATCTACAACGAGCAGCCGAGCCGCGTGTTCGGCGCCGTACAGGCGGCCTATGAGGACGTGCAGCGGCTCGGCTTCGGCGACCATTTCGACTGCTTCCTGTTGTCGGACACCACCGACCCGGACGTGTGGATCGCGGAGGAGCGCGCGTTCCTGCGGCTGCGCGAACTGCTCGGGCCCGACGCGCGGGTGTTCTACCGCCACCGCGCCAAGAACCACCGCCGCAAGGCCGGCAATATCGAAGACTTCGTGACCCGCTGGGGCGGCGCCTACGACCACATGCTGGTGCTCGACGCCGACAGCCTGATGACCGGCCATGCGGTGATCGCGCTCGCCGCCGCCATGGAGGCCGATCCCGACGCGGGGATCATCCAGACGCTGCCGCTGGTCATCAACCGCAACACGCTTTTCGCGCGCGTCCAGCAGTTCGCGTCACGCGTCTATGGCCCGGTGATCGCCGCAGGCATCACCGTCTGGTACGGCCGCGACGGCAATTACTGGGGCCACAACGCGATCATCCGGACCGAAGCCTTCGCGTCGGGCGCGGGCCTCCCGGACCTGCCCGGCAAGCCGCCTTTCGGGGGGCTCATCCTCAGCCACGATTTCGTGGAAGCGGCGCTGATCCGCCGAAAGGGCTGGGCGGTCTACATGCTGCCCCGGATCGAGGGCTCCTACGAGGAAAGCCCGCCGTCGCTGATCGACGTGGCGCAGCGCGACCGGCGCTGGTGCCAGGGCAACCTCCAGCATTCCGCGCTGCTCAACGCCCGGGGGCTGCACCCGCTGAGCCGCTACCACTTCCTGAACGGCATCTTCTCCTATCTCGCCTCGCCGTTCTGGATGTTCATGCTGCTCTGCGGCATCGCCCTCGCCCTGCAGTCCAAGTTCATCCGCCCGGAATATTTCACCGACGAGTTCTCGCTGTTCCCCGCCTGGCCGCGCTTCGACGCGGAACGCGCTCTGACGCTGTTCGGCGTGACGATGGCGATCCTGCTCGCGCCAAAAGTTTTCGGACTGCTGCTCTACCTGCTGCACGGCCCGTCGCGGCGCGCCGGAGGAGGCACGATCCGCATCCTCGTCTCCTCCGTCCTGGAGGTGATCCTGTCTTCGCTGTTCGCCCCGATCATGATGCTGGTCCAGTCCGGCTCGGTGTTCCAGATCCTGGCGGGCCGGGCCACCGGCTGGAACCCGCAGCGGCGCGACGATGGCTCGATCCCGTTCTCGGCGATCGTCCAGCGGCACCGCTGGCACACGGCGCTCGGCGTCGTGACGCTGGTGACGGGCGCCGCGATCGCCCCGTCGCTGGTGGCCTGGATGTCCCCCACCATCGCCGGACTGCTGCTTGCGATCCCGCTGTCGTGGCTGTCAGGCCATCTCGGCTCCGGGCTCGCATTGCGGCGGCTGGGGCTGATGCTCATCCCGGAAGAGACGATCGCGCCGGAGATCGCGGTCGCCGCGCGCGCCAACGCCGCGGCGCTGGCCGAAGGCGGCTCGGACGACGCCGAGGCGCTCGTCGCCATCCACCAGGACCCGAACTTCTTCGCCGAGCACGAACGCATGCTGCCCGCCGCGCCCCGTCGCCCGAAGGGGGCGATCGAGACCGACCGTGTGATGGCGGCGGCCAAGCTCTCGGATGCGGAATACCTCGGCGACGCGGTCGCCTGGCTTACGCCCAAGGAGAAGACCGTCGTGCTGCACGACCGGGCCCTTCTGGCGCTCCTGGCGCGGCTGCCGCGCGAGGCGCCCGCCGATCGCATCGAGGTCGCCGGCGCCTCACAATAAATGCGCGCCCGCCGGAACTCGGCCTTATTCGGCTTGTTGTATAGGCAATCCCCTCCTGGCGGCGCGATGAATTTCGTGGCGCCGCCAAGCGCAACCAAGCCTGCCGCCCGTCGTTCGGGCGGTTTTTTTTGCCCCTAGAGTTCCATCGCGGCTTCGAAGGGGAGGAATCCGATCGGATCGCCCGGCCGGATTTCCTCACGCCCTGCAGGAATGACGGCGAGGCCGTCCGCCGCGATCAGCGGCGCGAGCCGGGCCGACCCGCCGCGTCCGAGCTTCTCAACCCTCAGGACGCCGCGCGAATCGGCGCCGAGCAGCGCCGCCGGCGCGAACTCGGTGCGCGAGCCGGGACCGCGCTGGCCGAAAGCCGCGATCGCCGGCAGCGGCCGCAGCGGTCGCGGCGTCAGGCCTGCCAGCCGCTCGAGCGCGACACGCCCGATCAGCATGTGAGCCACGAGCGCGGCGAACGGATTTCCGGGCAGGCCGATGAGAACCGCGCCGCCCACGTGGCCGACCACGACCGGCTTGCCCGGCTTGAGCGCCACCCGCGCGAGATCGAGCCGCCCGCCCGCGGCAGAGACCGAGGCGGCGAGATGATCCTCGTCGCCGACCGACGTCGCGCCGCTCGTCACGATCACGTCGCAGCGCTCGGCGGCCTCGAGCAGCAGCTTCGTCAGGGTCGGCCGATCGTCCGGCGCGACGCCGAGGTCGACCACTTCATGCGACGGCCGCGCGAGGATGGCGGCCAGCATCGGTCGGTTCGCGTCATGGATTCTGCCCGCGCGCAGCGGTTCGCCGGGCCGCAGCAATTCATCGCCGGTCGACATGAGGCCGACGACCACCGGCCGCCGGACCGCGACGGCCTCGACCCCTGCCGAGGCGAGGATCGCGAGATGGCGCGCGTCGAGCCTGACTCCCGCCGGCACGATCACGTCGCCCGCGGCCACGTCCTCGCCCCGGCGTCGGATGTTCGCGCCGTGATCCGGCCTGAACTCCAGGCGGATCCGGTCGCCTTCGCGGCGGGCGCGCTCCTGCATCGCGACCGCTACGGCGCCGGGCGGCAGCGGCGCGCCGGTGAAGATGCGCGCCGCGTCTCCGGGCCGAAGCGTCTCCGGCTCGCCCGAAGCGCCCGCGGCCAGCCGGCTTCGGACGACGTGATCAAGGTCGAGGCTCGCGACCGCGTAGCCGTCCATCGCGGAATGGTCGAACGGCGGCAGCGGCGTCGGGCTCACGACGTCCTCGGCGGAGATGCGGCCGCGCAGCCGCGCCAGGTCGACGGTTTCCGCCTTGACCGGGCCGGCCACCAGGGCGGCCGCCCTTTCCTGCGCCGACATGGCCGAAAGCAGACCGGGATCTCCGCAGATGTCGCTGGCGAGCAAAGAACCGACTTCGCCGATGGAGCGCACGCCGGCGGTCACTCCGCCACCTCGGCGCCGGGCCGATAGGGCGTGCGCTGCGCCGCCTGCTCGGCCTCGGCGATCTGCTCCGCCGAAAGCGAGTCGCGCGCGGGCCCAATGAACCGCTCAGCGAGCGCGCTGCCAGCGGCGTCCGCGCGCAGCAGCCAGATCAGCGCCGCGCGATCATCCTTCTCGACGCCTGCGCCGAGGTGGAGCGCAGCCCCGAGCATCGCCTGCCCGTCGGCGTCGCCGCGCCGCGCCGCTTCGTACCACCAGCGGGCGGCCTCCTCGGAATCACGCTCCATGCCCAGCGCGTCCTGGGCGATCAGGCCAAGCCGCGTCATGCTGCTCGCGATCTCCTGCTCTGCTGCGGCGAGCGCCCAGCGGCGCGCCTCGACGGGATCCGAGTCACCGCCCTGCCCCTCCAGCAGCATCCAGCTCAGCATGTCCTGCGCCGCAGGGTCGCCCTGCTCGGCCGCGAGCCGATAGAGGCGGAGGGCTTCCTCATAGTCCTGGGGCACGCCTTCGCCCTTGAAGTGGAGCGCCGCGAGGTGACGCTGCCCGACGGCGTCGCCTTCCGCGGCGGCGCGCCGGAACCATGAAGCGGCCGCGGCGGGATCGCGCGGCGTCCCGAGCCCTTCAGCGCAGCAGGCGCCGAGACTCGTCTGCGCCTGCGGAACGCCGCTCTCCGCGAGCGGCCGCCACATCGCGACGGCAGTTTCGTAATCGCCTCTCGAAGCGGCCCTGAAGGCCGAGTCGAGCAGCGCAGCGAGGTCGCCGTCGTCCTGCTCTTCCTCGGTCTCGTCCTGGAAAGCGCTCTTGAAGAATGTCTTGAGCCAGCTCATGAGTTCGCCCCGTCGCGAGCGGCGGTCGCCACGTCCATGCGATCACCCACGACGCGGGCCGCGGAGCCGCGGATGACGGGAAGGCAGCCCATTGGCGCCCATGCAGGGCCCGGACCCTGCGGCCGGGCTGCGTTCGGGAACGTCTGAAGGGTCGACATTCTCGGCGATCCTCACGCGAGGCGGCGGAGCCGCGCTACGGCGCCTCGATCAATAGCCGACCCCACGGGGATTGGAAGCGACCCGCGCTCCTGAGGCCTTTCCGGCGAGCCCCCTGGCAGAACCTAACGAAACGTAAGGCGTGGGCTATTCCCGCTTGCAGGACAGCCATGCGGGTCCGATGGTTCAAGCCCTTCGTCTGGCATGCCACATACCACGGCAGATAATCGGGCCCTAGCGCCCCAGCCGAGGTGCGAAACCATGACCGCTGTCGTCGTCGAAATGATCTCCCGCTCGCCGTTCGCGGGCTTCCTGTCCGGGTTCATCACCCGGTTCGACGCCTTTTTCGAAGAGCAGGGCCGCGCCATCCACCGCGCGCATCGGGACTTCCCGTTCGGCCTCTGATTCCAGGCCGGCTCTTCTCGTCCAGCTTGAATCGGGTCGCTGGCCGCAGATAGTGGCTGCGGCCAGCCCCGGCCCCTGGTCCCCGGCGACGCTGCGCCGGCTCCGGAGGACGGATGGACGAGACATCTGTGACTGAGGTGGACGTTCGGGGGCTGAGATGCCCCCTGCCCGCGCTCAGGACGCTCAAGGCCCTGAGACGCGCGCCTGCCGGCGGGGTGCTGAACGTGCTGGCCGACGATCCGCTGGCGCGGATCGATGTCCCGAACGCCGCGCGGGAAGCAGGCGCGGAGCTTCTGGCGATCCGCCCGGAAGGCGCCGGGCTCAGCTTCCTGATCCGGTCGGCCGGTCCTAATTCCGATCCGCGCGCGTGACATCGAGGCTCGCGCGCCGGCGAATGAGATGCTAGATGACGCCCCGCGACGCAGCGCGTCGCAGGAGCGCGTAGCTCAGCTGGTAGAGCAACGGACTTTTAATCTGTAGGTCCTGGGTTCGAGTCCCAGCGCGCTCACCACCTGTCCGATCACATCGGCGGGTTGATGATCGGCTCCGCCGGGGGCTCCCCTGGCTCGTCGATCGACGGATCGATCGCCGGCTCCGGATTCGGCACGATGTCCGGATCCTGGACCGGGGTCTCCTGCGGCGTGGGCGGGCTGATCGGTTCGCCCGGCATGGGCGGATTCGGCACATTGGGTCCCATCTGGGCCTCCTTGATCATCAAGCGTCGGATGCGGCTGGTCCGCGGCCCCCGGGCCGCGTCAGCCGAGCGCCACCTTGCCGGCCTCGCCAAGATCGGGCCGCTCGTGCTTCGCCCGGGCCTTCGCGATCTCGAACGCCACCACGAACGGATTTGAGACGCCCTCCCAGAACTCCGCCGAGTGCGGGATGACCCTCAGGAGACGGATGTTCGGATCGTCGGGGCCGTCCGGGAACCAGGTCTTGGCCATCTCCGACCAATGCGCCTTGATCGCCGAGCGATCGTCGCTCACCTCGGCGGTCGCGGAGATCGAGACGTAATCGTTGGAGCCGGGCTTCGCGAAGGCGAGGCACACCTCGGGGTCCGCGGCGATCTCGTCGTCCTTGTGCGCCCGCGCGTCCGTCAGGAAAGCGATTTCGCCCGCTTCACGATCCACGATGGCGTGCATCGGACGGGCGCGCAGAGCGCGGCCCTGCTTCGACGTCAGCATGCAGACGCGAATCTCGTCCACGAGGCGCCAGACGCGATCGATGTCGGAATTGGTCGTCATTGGTGCTCCTCGCAAGGACCGCGCATGGCGGCGGTCTCCCTCTGACAACCGCCAGCGGGAGACCTGGTTCCTCACGAGGTGAGACCCGCGGCCGACGGCGATCGCCGCCGCGTCACTGTTCCCGGAAGCTTTTCCGGAAGGAGTGCACCACCGGTTCGATGAAATACTCCATCGCCACCCGTTTCCTCGACTCGACATAGGCTTCGACGGGCGTGCCCGGCTTCATGTCGGCGGGGTTCGCATAGGCGCTGAAGGCGGAGCGGTCCACGGCGACCTGGGCCGTGTAGAAGCTCTCGCGGGTCTGTGGGTCGGTGATGATGTCGGCCGCCACCTTGACGACGCGGCCCGGGATCATCGGCATGTCGCGCATGGGGAAGGTGGTGAACGAGACGCGCGCCGCCTGGCCCGCCTCGATGCTGCGGATCTCCTGCGGCGACACCCTGCCCTCGATCACGAGGTCCCCTTCGGTGGGGACGATCTGCAGGATCTCCTGACCCGCCTTCACCACCCCGCCCACCGTCTTCACCTGAAGGTTCAGCACATAGCCCGTGTCGGGGGCGAGCACCTGCGTGCGGGTGAGCACGTCGTCGCTGGCGGCGAGCTTGGCCCGCATGCCGGCGATCTCCGCCCGCGCCTTGGCGAGTTCGGCGGAAACGTCGTTCAGGTAGCTGGTGCCCGCGTTCTGAAGCGTGATCTGCTTCTCGACCGCCTCGATCTCCGAGCGCTTGATCTGCGCTCTCAGGGCCGCGACCTCGGTCTCGAGCTCCGACCTGCGGCGCTGCAGGTCGAGCATTTGCGGCTTGCGGGCGAGGCCCTTCTCCAACAGCCCCTGCGTGTCGGCGATCTGGACGTCCACCAGCGCGCGCTGCTCCTCGGAGCCGCTGATGCGCGCGCGGGCGCCCTCCACCTCGGCGCGCAGCCGCGAGATCTGCGTCTGCAGGAGGTCCTGCTTCTCCTGCAGTCCCTTGACCGAGGTCTCGAACAGCCGCTGCTGGCCGTTCAGGAACGTCGCGAACTGCGGGTCGTCGCCCGCAACTGCCAGCGCCGCCGAAAAATCGATCTGATCCGACCCGGCGAGCTGCGCGGCGAGCCGCGCCGCCTCGGCCTCGCGACGGGACAGCGCCCCCCGGACCTGACCGACCATGGCCTGGGCCTGGGCCCGCTGCAGCGTGACCAGCGGCGCGCCGCGCTTCACGTAGTCGCCATCCTTGACCAGGATCTCGCTGATGATGCCGCCTTCGAGGTGGGAGACGGACTTGCGGCTGGCCTCGGGACCGACCACGCCGCGAACGACCGCTCCGGCGGCCAGCGGCGCCGTGGCCGCCCACACGGTGAAGCCGCCCATGAAGCCCACGATCACCACGCCGCCCGCGATCGCCACGCCTCGCAGCCGCACCGCGAGCCGCGCCGGCCGCGGGGGGAGCGGAGCCGTCGTCTTCGAAGCCGTCATCGGGCCGCCCCCGGAATGGAGCGCACATCCGACGAGGGCACCGGCGCCACCAGTTCGCGTAGGATCTCGGTCGGCGGGCCGACCTTCACGAGCTGCCCGTTCTGCATGACCGCCACGCGGTCCGCGAGATGCGCGAGCGCGGGCTTGTGGGTCACAAGCAACACCGTGACGCCGCGCCGCTTCAGAGCCGCGATGCAGGCGACCAGCGCCCGCTCGCCTTCTCCGTCGAGGCTGGCGTTCGGCTCGTCGAGCACCACGAGGCGGGTTTCGCCATAGACCGCGCGGGCGAGCGCCACCCGCTGGCGCTGCCCGCCCGACAGCATGGCGCCGCCATTCGCCAGATGGGTGTCGTAGCCCTGCGGCAGTCCGAGGATGAGATCGTGGCAACCCGCGAGCTTCGCCGCGGCCACCACGGCCTCGTCGTCCGGCTCGTCGAAGCGGGCGATGACGTCGCGCACGCGGCCCGAGAACAGCTCCGTGCCCTGCGCCAGATATCCGACATAGCGGCGGCGCTGGTCGTCGCGCCACAACAGGATGTCGCCGCCGTCGAGCCGCACGACGCCGCGCGTCGGCGCGCGGCTGCCGACGATCGCGCGGCACAGCGTGCTCTTGCCGGAGCCGGAAGGCCCGATGAAGGCCACGCTCTCGCCGGGAGCGATGGCGAGGGACACCCCGGCCAGGATGGCCTTGCCGCCTCCGGCCACGACCGTCACGCCCTCGATGCTCACCCGGCCTTCAGGGGCCGGCAACGCGATCGGGTCGTCGACCGCGGCGCCCGAAGCGTTAAGCAGCGCCGAGATCCGGCGCCACGCCATGCGGCACTGCTGCAGGCCGCGCCACGCCGCGATCGACTGGTCGAGCGGCGCCAGCGCGCGCGACAGCAGGATCGAGCTCGCGATCATCCCGCCGGGCGTGATGTGGCCCTGGAGGGAGAGGTACGCGCCGAGCGCGAGAGTCGCGATCTGGGCGACGACGCGCAGGAACTTGCCCGCTCCGATCATCACCGTCCCACGATCGGCGGCGGCGCCCAGGGTCAGGGTCGCGGCGGCGTTCACCTGGCTCGCCTGAGCGGCGAGCGGACGGCCGAGCCCCATCGCCGACACGCTGTCGACATTCCGCGCCGCCTCGGCCAGCACGCGCTGCGCCTCCTGCTGACCCTTCGCGACCCGCTCCGCCGCCGGCCTGGTGACGCGGTCGTTCAGCACCGCGAGCGCCACGATCAGGACCGAGAACACCAGTCCGAGCAGGCCGAGATAGGGGTGTATGAGCGTGCAGCCGAGCAGGAAGATCGGCATCCAGGGGATGTCGCAGAGCGACGGCAGCGTCGGTCCGGAAAGGAAGCTGCGCACCGTCCTGAGGTCGGTGAAGGGCGTGCCCTCCTGCGCGCCCGAGGTCTTGATGAGCCCGCGCTCGGCGGTGAGCGCGGCGGCGAAGACCGGCTCGAACAGCGTGTCCTCGATCCACTCGCCGATCCGTGCGAGCGCGCGCAGGCGGAGCGCCTCCAGAGCCGCGTAGACCGCGATCGCCCCCGCGGCGATCAGCGTGACGTAGATCAGGGTCTCCACCACGCCGCTTCTCAGGACGCGGTCGTAGACCTGCATCATGTAAAGAGACGGGACCAGCAGCAGCAGGTTGATGGCTATGCTGAAGATCGCGAGCAGGCCCACGGCGGAGCGCAGTTCCCGAAGCACCTGCTTCAGGGCCTCGGCGCCCGCGCCGGTCGCTTCCGTCTTCGTCTCCGCCATGGACGTCTTGTTCCCTACGCCCGCGCGCTCGCCTCGTCGCGAAGTATGCTGAGGCAAGCTCCCGCCGCAACCGGATCGACTGCGTACGTAGGAACCTAGGCGCGGCCGACGGATGGAAAGCCGGCTCAACGCGCGAGGGTAAAAACTATCTCAAGTGGGCAGCTGCGGTATGTCGCCTCTGGCCCAACCCGCGCGCGCCGTCTCTGCGTAGTCGGCGAAGCGGCCGGCCGCGATCGCCTCCCGGGCGCCGGCCATCAATTGCTGATAGTAGGCCACGTTGGCCCAGCTCAGCAGCATCATGCCGAGGATCTCGCCCGAGCGCACGAGGTGATGGAGGTAGGCGCGCGAATAGTCCCTGAGCGCGGGGCAGTCGCTTTCCTCGTCCAGCGGCCGCGGATCGTCGGCATGCCGGGCGTTCTTCAGGTTGATCTTGCCGAAGCGGGTGAAAGCCTGGCCATGGCGGCCCGCCCTGGTCGGCATCACGCAGTCGAACATGTCGATGCCGCGCGCGACGCATTTGAGAAGATCGTCCGGAGAGCCGACCCCCATGAGGTAGCGCGGCCGCCCGACGGGCAATTCCGGAACCACATCGTCGAGCACCGAGAGCATCGTGGCCTGGGGCTCGCCGACCGCCAGCCCGCCGACCGCGTAGCCGTCGAAGCCGATCTCGACCAACCGGCGGGCGGAGAAGCTCCGCAGCGCGGCGTCGTCGCCGCCCTGCACGATCCCGAACAGCGCCCGCCCCTCGGGCGATCCGAAAGCGACCTTGGAGCGCTCGGCCCAGTCGAGCGACAGCAGCATGGCGCGCTCGATCTCCGAGCGCGGCGCAGGCAGCCGCACGCATTCGTCGAACTGCATCGCGATGTCGGAGCCGAGCAGGCTCTGGATCTCGATCGAGCGCACTGGCGTCAGGCGGTGCGTCGAGCCGTCGAGATGCGAGCGGAACGTCACTCCGTCCTTGTCGAGCTTCCGCAGCGCGGAGAGCGACATGACCTGGAAGCCGCCGGAATCCGTCAGGATCGGGTGCGGCCAGCGCATGAAGGCGTGCAGGCCCCCGAGCGATGCGACGCGCTCCGCGCCGGGGCGCAGCATCAGATGGTAGACGTTGCCGAGCACGACGTCGGCGCCCGTCCCCCGCACCTGTTCGGGGTAGAGCGCCTTCACGGTGGCGGCGGTTCCGACCGGCATGAAGGCGGGCGTCCGGATCGTCCCGCGCGGGAACACCAGCTCGCCGACGCGCGCCGCGCCCTCGCTGGCGTTGACGTGGAAAGGGATGCGGCTCACGCGCGGCGCTCCGGGAGAAACAGGCAGGCGTCGCCGTAGGAATAGAACCGGTACCGCTCGGCGATCGCGTGCGCGTAGGCGCGGCGCACCACGTCCAGCCCGGCGAAGGCGGAGATCAGCATCATCAGGGTCGAGCGCGGCAGGTGGAAGTTCGTCAGCAGGGCGTCCACCCCGCAGAAGCGGAAGCCGGGGGTAATGAAGATGTCGGTCTCGCCCGAGAAGGCGGCGATGCGGCCGTCGTCCCCGACAGCGCTCTCGAGCAAGCGCGCGGCCGTCGTGCCGACCGCCACGATCCGGCCGCCGGCGTCGCGGACGGCGTTGAGCGCTTCGGCCGTGGCCGCGTCGAGGAAGCCGCTTTCGGCGTGCATCCGATGGTCGTCGGTGTCCTCGACCTTGACCGGCAGGAAGGTGCCGGCGCCGACATGCAGCACCGTTTCGTGGCGGACGACGCCGCGGCGGTCGAGCGCCGCAAGCAATTCGGGGGTGAAATGCAGGCCGGCGGTCGGCGCGGCGACGGCGCCGGGCTCGCGGGCGAAGACCGTCTGATAGTCCGCGACGTCGCGCTCGTCTGTCGGGCGGCGGCCGGCGATGTAGGGCGGCAGCGGCAGCTCGCCCGCAGACGCGATGGCGAGATCGAGATCGGGGCCAGCGAGGTCGAAGGCGAGCGTCACCTCCCCGCCGTCGCCACGCGCCTCGACGGTCGCCTCCAGGCGGCCCAGCAGACAGGCCTCCCCGGCGCGCTCGTCGCCGATCGTGACGCGGTCGCCGACCGCCAGCTTCTTCGCCGGCCGCGCGAAGGCCAGCCAGCGGGCGGCGTCGAGCCGCTGGTGCAGCAGAAGCTCGACGCGCGCAGCCGCCTCGCCTCGCCGACGCAGCGCGCGCAGACGGGCCGGTATGACGCGGGTCGCGTTCACCACCAGGGCGTCACCCGGAGCGAGCAGCGCCGGAAGATCCGAGACGCGCCGGTCCTCCAATTCGGGCGACCCGCCCGGCCGAACGACCAGGAGGCGAGCGGCGTCGCGCGGCGCGACCGGCCGGAGGGCGATCAGCTCCTCGGGGAGCTCGAAATCGAAAAGCGAGACGTCCACGGTCCTGTCGTCCTGGCGGACGCCTAGAAGAACTGGATCAGCAGCGCGCCCGCCACCAGCAGGACGACGCCTGCCGCGCGCGCGGCGCCGAGGGGATGCTGCTCGGTTCCGAGCAGCCCGAAATGGTCGAGCGCGACCGCGGTGATCAGCTGCGCCGCGATCGCGAACGCCATCGCCGGACCGACGCCGAGGCGCGGGACCACGAAGGCGATGGAGGCGACGATGAAGGCCCCGAGCAGGCCCCCGCCGATCCACCAGCCCGGTCCGAGGGCCCGGGCGGAGGCCAGCGCCGGCCCGATGCCTCCTGCGGCCAGGCTGACGCCCGCAAGCGCCATCGCGCCGACCCAGAACGACACAGCCGCGGCCAGGACGCTCGATCCCAGCGCGCGGCCGAGGCCGGCGTTGACGACGCCCTGCACCGCCATCGCGCAACCAAGCGCGACGGCGAGCAGGGCGCAGAGCAGAGGGCCGGCCATCGCCCCGTTGACGCGTCAGGCCACGTCGGCCGCGACCTTCATGGACACGATGCGGTCCGGATCGCGCACGGGCTCGCCGCGCTTGATCTTGTCGATGTTCTCCATGCCTTCGACGACGTTGCCCCACACCGAGTACTGGCCGTCGAGCCAGGGGGCGTCGCCGAAGCAGATGAAGAACTGGCTGTCGGCGGAATCCGGATCCATCGCGCGCGCCGCCGAGACGGTGCCGCGGACATGCTTCTCCTTGGAGAACTCGGCCTTCAGCTTCTTGCCGGAACCGCCGCGGCCAGTGCCCTCCGGGTCGCCGGTCTGAGCCATGAAGCCTTCGATGACGCGGTGGAACACGACGCCGTCATAGAACCCCTCGCGGGCCAGCTCCTTGATGCGGGCGACGTGGACGGGCGCGAGGTCAGGCCTCAGCTCGACCTTCACCGGCCCCTGCGAGGTCTCGATCAGCAGGGTGTTTTCGGGATCGCTCATGGTCGTCTCCTTGTAGTCGGTGCGGCCGCGCTCAGGCGGGGCCGTCGGCGAGCCTGATCGACTTCACCTTGTCGGGGTTCTGGACCGTCCCGCTGCCGGCGGCGCCCTTCTTCAGCTTGTCCACGACGTCCATGCCGGACGTGACTTCGCCGATGATCGTGTACTGGCCGTCCAGCCAGGAGGCGGGCCCGAAGCAGATGAAGAACTGGCTGTTCGCCGTGTCGGGGTCGGACGTACGGGCCATTCCGACGGTGCCGCGCTTGAAGCTCTCCTTCGAGAACTCGGCCTTGAGGTCGGGGTATTTGGAGCCGCCCTCGCCGGTGCCCGTGGGGTCGCCGGTCTGGGCCATGAAGCCCGCGATCACGCGGTGAAACGGAACCCCGTCATAGAACTTCTCACGGACGAGCTGTTCGATGCGGGCGACATGGTTCGGCGCGAGATCCGGCCGCAGGCGGATCGTGACCGTTCCCTTGGTGGTCTCCATCACGATCGACGGCGCGGGGCCGGCGGCCTGGGCCACGGTCGCGAAGCCAAGGGCGACCAGGAACGCGAGCAGGATTCTCATCATATGACCTCTCGGGACTGACGCCGCGGCGGCTGGCTCATCGGGGGAAGCGGGCGGCCAGCCGTTCCACGACGGCGGGCGGCACGAACGCGGCGACGTCGCCGCCCAGCGCGGCGATCTGCCGGACAAGCGTCGCGCTGATCGCGCGCAGGCCCGGCGCCGCAGGCAGGAACACCGTCTGGAGGCCTGGCGCAAGCTCTCCGTTCATGCCCGCCATCTGCATCTCGTAGTCGAAGTCGGCGCCGTCGCGCAGCCCGCGCACCAGCAGAGAGGCGCCGCTGCGCGCCGCCGCCTCAACCACAAGACCCTCGAACACGACCACTTCGAACGTCGCCCCCGCAGCGTCGGCGAGCGGCGCGGCGCAGGCCCGCAACAGCTCCGCGCGCTCTGCGGCGGCGAACAGCGGCGTCTTGCCGGCGTTCGCGCCGACGCCGACCACGACCCGGTCCGCCAGCCGGAAAGCCCGGGTCAGGACATCGAGATGGCCATGTGTCACCGGGTCGAACGAGCCCGGATAGAAAGCGGTGCGCGGCATGGGGCATCCGGGCGGTTGACCGCCGTGCTTACCCCGCGCCCCCCGGCGGCTGCAAGCGCGCTTCGGGTGAACCATCGATGAACGGCGTGGCCGGCCTCCGTTCAGTGGCGCCCGCTAAGCTGGGCGCACGATCTCGAGGAGCAGGCGATGACTGCGGAGCCCGGCGCACGCATGACAGGATGGAAGGCGGCGGTGACCGCCTTCGCGGTCCTGTGCGCGGCGGCGGCGCTCGCAGTGCTCGCCACCGCGAGCACGGGCGGCGAGACACGCCTTCCGGCCCGCCCGCCCCTCGACCTGAGCCCCCTCGGGCGCTGACCCCCGCCGCGAACCGGCGACGGACCGGATACCCGCCCCTCTCCGTTCCGAACACGCACGAGGACGCCCGGCCGCATGGGGAGCGGCCGGGCGACTTTTCGTCCATGGCATGGCCCTAAACGGAAGCAGCGCCGCCCCTGAGGCGACGCTGCTTCAATCTTGGAGGCCCAGCCTGGACTTGAACCAGGATGAGGAGACGTTCCCGCCCCCCGGGTAGCCATTCCCCCACCGGGCCGACGACCGATCCTCCCATGAGGGCCGGTAGCCGGCAAGGAAACGCTCGGATTAGAGTTAATCTGGAGCGGAGCCGCGACGGTCAGTCCGTCTCGGTCTCCTGCTCCTGCTCTTCCCCGATGTGCTCGACGGAGACGACCCGCTCGCCCTCGCCGGTCGCGAACACGATCACGCCCTGCGTGCTGCGGCCGGCCAGCCGGATGCCGTCGACCGGCACCCGGATCGTCTGGCCGCCATTGGTGACCAGCATGATCTGGTCGGCATGCTCGACCGGGAAGGACGCCACAAGCGGCCCGTTCCGCTCGTTGGTGACCATCGCCACGATCCCCTTTCCGCCGCGCCCGGTGACGCGGTACTCGAAAGAGGACGAGCGCTTCCCGTAGCCGTTCTCGGAGATCGTCAGGATCAGCTGCTCGGCCTCGCTCATCGCAGTGTAGCGGTCCTGGCCGAGCTCGATCTCCGAACCCGCCTCGACGTCGCCATCGGAGTCCGGGCCGGCTTCGTCCGCGACGCTCTCTCCCTGGCCGCGACGGACCGCGTTGGCGAGCTTGAGATACGCCACGCGCTCGGCCGGCGTCGCCTCGAAGTGGCGCAGGATCGAGAGGCCGATGACGCGGTCGCCCTCGGCCAGAGTCACGCCCCGGACGCCGACGCTGTCGCGGCCCTTGAACACCCGCACGTCCGTGACGCGGAAGCGGATGCACTGGCCGAGATGCGTCGTCAGCAGGACGTCGTCATCCTCCGAGCAGATCTGCACGTCGACGATCGCCTCGCCCTCGTCGAGCTTCATGGCGATCTTGCCGGCCCGATTGACGTTGACGAAGTCCGACAGCTTGTTGCGCCGCACGGTTCCGCCGGACGTCGCGAACATCACGTCGTACTTCGACCATTCGGACTCGTTCTCGACGAGCGGCATGATGGTCGTGATGCGCTCGCCCTCGGAGAGCGGCAGCATGTTGACCAACGCCTTGCCGCGCGCCTGCGGCGCCGAGAGCGGCAGACGCCACACCTTCTCCTTGTAGACCTGGCCGCGCGACGAGAAGAACAGCACCGGCGTGTGGGTGTTGGCCACGAACAGGCGGCTGACGAAATCCTCGTCGCGCGTCGCCATGCCGGAGCGGCCCTTGCCGCCGCGGTTCTGGGAGCGGTACGTCGCCAGCGGCACGCGCTTGATGTAGCCGCCATGCGTGAAGGTGACGACCATGTCCTCGCGCTGGATCAGGTCCTCGTCCTCGAAGTCGGCCTCCGACTCGAGGATCTCCGTCCGCCGCGGCGTCGCGTAATCGGCCTTCGCGGAAAGCAGCTCCTCCCGCACGATGTCCTGGACGCGCTCGCGCGAGCGCAGGATGTCGAGATAGTCCGCGATCTCGGCGGCGAGCTTGTCGAGTTCGCCGCCGATCTCGTCGCGGCCGAGCGCGGTGAGGCGCTGCAGCCTGAGGTCGAGGATCGCGCGCGCCTGCTCGAAGGACAGACGATAGGTCCCGTTCTCCGACAGCATGTGGCGCGGGTCGTCGATCAGGGCGATCAGCGGCGCGACGTCCGCGGCCGGCCAGTCGCGGTCCATCAGCCGCTCGCGCGCGGTGGCCGGGTCCGGCGCCGTGCGGATCAGGTGGATCACCTCGTCGATATTGGCGACGGCGATCGCGAGGCCGACCAACACATGGGCGCGGTCGCGCGCCTTGTTGAGCCGGAACTTGGTGCGGCGGCTGATGACGTCCTCGCGGAACGCGATGAACGCCGTCAGCGCGTCCTTGAGATTCATCAGCTCGGGCCGGCCGCCGTTGAGCGCGACCATGTTGGCGCCGAAGGTCGTCTGCAGCGAGGAGAACCGGTAGAGCTGGTTGAGCACCACGTCGGCGACGGCTTCGCGCTTCAGCTCGATGACGATCCGCATGCCCTGGCGGTCGCTCTCGTCGCGCAGATCGGAGATGCCCTCCACGCGCTTGTCGCGGACAAGCTCGGCGATGTGCTCGATCAGCCGCGCCTTGTTCACCTGGTAGGGCAGTTCGGTGACGATCAGCGCCTCGCGATCCTTGCGGATCTCCTCGGTCTCGACCTTGGCGCGCATGATGATCGAGCCGCGGCCGGTCGAGTAGGCCGACCGGATGCCGCCGCGGCCGAGAATGCGCCCTGCGGTCGGGAAGTCCGGACCGGGGATGATCTCGAGCAGGGCGTCGAGCTCCATCTCCGGCTCGGCGATCAGCGCGACGCAGGCGTCGACGACCTCGCCCAGATTGTGCGGCGGGATGTTGGTCGCCATGCCGACCGCGATGCCGCCGGCGCCGTTGACCAGCAGGTTCGGGAACTTGGCAGGAAGAACCGTCGGCTCCTTCTCGGAGCCGTCGTAGTTGTCCTGAAAATCGACGGTGTCCTCGTCGATGTCGGCGAGCAGCGCCATGGCTGGCTTGGCCAGGCGGATTTCGGTGTACCGCATCGCCGCGGGCGGATCGCCGTCGACCGAGCCGAAATTCCCCTGCCCGTCCGCGAGCATCAGGCGCATCGAGAACGGCTGCGCCATGCGCACGAGCGCGTCGTAGATCGATTGGTCGCCGTGCGGGTGGTATTTACCGATGACGTCGCCGACCACGCGGGCCGACTTGCGATAGGGCCGATCCGGGAAGTAGCCGTTCTCGTTCATCGAGAACAGAATGCGGCGATGCACCGGCTTCAGTCCGTCGCGCACGTCGGGCAACGCCCGCGCCACGATGACGGACATCGCATAGTCGAGATACGAGCGACGCATCTCGTCAGCGATCGAAACGAGGCGGACGTCGGACGGCTCGCCCGACGTCGGGTCTTTGGGATCAGCCAAGATTTAGGGGCTTTCTCTGTCGCTTTGCGCGCGCGACCCTAGACGATTCCGCTCCGGAACGCCACTTTTCCCTGCCCGCTCACCCGGGGCAATAGCGCAGAAAATTCAATATCTTGCCGGCGCGTTCCAGCGCAGCGCCGAACTATGCTCGGAAGCGCGCCCGATCATACGGCGTGCGGCGGAGCGCCGATCACGCCGCAAGGCAGCCCGGCGGCGCTGACCAGCCGGGGCCCGTATCGCGCACAAGTCGCGAAGGCGCCTGCCGTCCCGGAGCCCCGCTGCGCGACACCGCGCGGCGGGGACGCAGCGGGTTCTCAGAACGGAATGTCGTCGTCCATGGCGTCGCTGTAGCCGCCGCGCCCGCCGCCGCTGGCCGGCGCCGGCGCGCGACGCTCCGTGGGGCTCGACCGCCCGAAGCTCTCGCTGCCGCCGCCCTCATAGGAGTCGCCGCCGCTGTCCCCGCCGCCGCGGCCGTCGAGCATCGCGAGTTCGCCGCGATAGCGCTGCAGCACGATCTCCGTGGAGTACTTCTCGACTCCCTGCGCGTCGGTGTACTTCCGGGTCTGGAGCTGGCCCTCGACGTAGACCTTCGAGCCCTTGCGCAGGTACTGCTCGGCGACCTTCGCGAGCTGCTCGTTGAAGATCACCACCTGATGCCACTCGGTGCGCTCGCGGCGCTCGCCGCTCTGCTTGTCGCGCCAGTTCTCCGAGGTGGCGATCCGCAGGTTCACCACGGGCTCGCCGGAATTCAGCCGGCGGACCTCGGGGTCACGGCCGAGATTGCCGACCAGAATGACCTTGTTAACGCTGCCCGCCATGGCGATCTCCTGAAGCTAAGAGGGCACCTTACGCCGAACGGACGTGCCGGTCGCGCCGATGCGCCGTCTTGTCCACAAGCGCGCCGTTTGGGAAAATGCCCGCCGCTGGCGCGCTTGTTCTTTTTATGTTCTCTATCATCCGGCGTCGGGAGTCGCAAGCGCTCCTTGACCCGGCGCCGAGCGACACGACCTAACGGACGACCGGCGGTCCCTCCCCCGCCACGGGACGATGCGACATGACGAAGACGACGACGCGCTCCGCCAAACCGGCCGCGCGCGCCAAGAAGGCTGACGCGAAGCCGGCGCGTGAACGGGCCGGCGCGGCCGCGCTGGAGGCCGCCTTCGACGCTGCGGCCGGGCGGCGCGAGGCGCGCGACGCGCGGCTGATCTCCATCCGCGGCGCGCGGGAGCACAACCTCAAGAACGTCGACCTCGACATCCCGCGCGACCGTCTCGTCGTGTTCACGGGCCTGTCCGGCTCGGGCAAGTCGTCGCTCGCCTTCGACACGATCTACGCCGAAGGCCAGCGGCGCTACGTCGAGAGCCTGTCCGCCTATGCGCGCCAGTTCCTCGAGATGATGCAGAAGCCGGACGTCGACCAGATCGACGGCCTGTCGCCCGCCATCTCGATCGAGCAGAAGACGACCTCGAAGAACCCGCGCTCGACGGTCGGCACCGTCACCGAGATCTACGACTACATGCGCCTGCTGTGGGCGCGCGTCGGCATCCCCTATTCGCCCGCGACCGGCCTGCCGATCGAGAGCCAGACCGTCAGCCAGATGGTGGACCGGCTGAAGGACCTGCCGGAAGGCTCGCGGCTCTACCTCCTCGCGCCCGTGGTCCGTGGCCGCAAGGGCGAATACCGCAAGGAGATCGCCGAGTTCCAGAAGAAGGGCTTTCAGCGCCTCAAGATCGACGGCGTCTTCTACGAGATCGCGGACGCGCCGGCGCTCGACAAGAAGCTGAAGCACGACATCGACGTGGTGGTGGACCGCGTGGTGATCCGCGGCGATATCGCAAGCCGCCTCGCCGACAGCCTGGAGACGGCGCTGGGGCTCGCGGACGGCATCGCCATCGCGGAGTTCGCGGACCAGACGGACGAGCATGGCGAGGCGCGTCGGCTGACCTTCTCCGAGAAGTTCGCCTGCCCGGTCTCCGGCTTCACGATCGCGGAGATCGAGCCGCGGCTGTTCTCCTTCAACAACCCGTTCGGCGCGTGCCCGGCCTGCGACGGCCTCGGGACGGAGCTCAGCGTCGATCCGAACCTCGTCGTGCCCGAGGGCGGCATCTCGCTTCGCAAGGGCGCCATCGCGCCGTGGGCGCGCTCCACCTCGCCCTATTACATCCAGACGCTCGACGCTCTCGCCAAGCACTATGGCTTCTCGCTGACCAAGCCCTGGGCCGATCTGCCCGAGAAGGCGCGCAACGTCATCCTCTATGGCTCCGGCGACGAGAAGGTGCGCTTCGTCTACGACGACGGCCTGCGCTCCTACGAGACCGTGAAGACCTTCGAGGGCGTGGTCCGCAACCTCGAGCGCCGCTGGAAGGAGACCGACAGCGACTGGGCGCGCGAGGAGATCGGGCGCTACATGTCCGACGTCCCCTGCCTCGTCTGCGAAGGCTACCGGCTGAAGCCGGAAGCGCTCGCCGTGCGGATCGGCGACAGCCACATCGGCCAGGCCTCTCAGCTGTCGGTGAAGGCGGCGCACGCCTGGTTCGAGGACCTGCCGAACCGGCTCACGGACAAGCAGAACGAGATCGCCTACCGAATCCTCAAGGAGATCCGCGACCGCCTGCGGTTTCTTGTCGACGTCGGGCTCGACTACCTCACGCTCGCCCGCGGCTCCGGCTCCCTGTCCGGCGGCGAGAGCCAGCGCATCCGGCTCGCGAGCCAGATCGGCTCGGGCCTCACCGGCGTGCTCTATGTGCTGGACGAGCCCTCCATCGGCCTGCACCAGCGCGACAATGAGCGGCTGCTCGGCACGCTGGAGCGGCTGCGCGACCTCGGCAACACGGTCATCGTGGTCGAGCATGACGAGGACGCGATCCGTCTCGCCGACTACGTGGTCGACGTCGGTCCCGGCGCCGGCGTCCATGGCGGCCGGATCGTCGCCTCGGGAACGCCCGACCAGGTCATGTCGAACCCGGACAGCCTCACTGGGCAGTACCTGACCGGCGAGCGCATGGTGCCGACGCCCGCGCGCCGTCGGCCCTTCGACAAGAAGAAGACCCTCAAGGTGATCGGCGCCCGCGCCAACAACCTGAAGGACGTGACGGCCGAAATCCCGCTCGGGACCTTCACCTGCGTGACCGGGGTTTCGGGCGGCGGCAAGTCCACCCTGCTGATCGACACCGTGTTCAAGGCTGCGGCGCGCAAGCTCAACGGCGCCAACGAGAACCCGGGAGCGCATGAGCGGATCGAGGGCTTCGAGGCGCTCGACAAGGTCATCGACATCGACCAGTCGCCGATCGGCCGCACGCCGCGCTCGAATCCCGCGACCTACACGGGCGCCTTCACGCCGATCCGCGACTGGTTCTCCGGCCTGCCGGAAGCCAAGGCGCGCGGCTACAAGCCCGGCCGCTTCTCGTTCAACGTCAAGGGCGGCCGCTGCGAGGCCTGCCAGGGCGACGGCGTCATCAAGATCGAGATGCACTTCCTGCCGGACGTCTACGTCACCTGCGACGTCTGCAAGGGCAAGCGCTACGATCGCGAGACGCTGGAGGTGACCTACAAGAACAAGTCGATCGCCGACGTGCTCGACATGACGGTCGACGAGGCGGTCGTGTTCTTCAAGGCGGTGCCGTCGATCCGCGAGAAGATGGAGACGCTGGCGCGCGTCGGCCTCGGCTATGTGAAGGTCGGCCAGCAGGCCACCACGCTGTCCGGCGGCGAGGCGCAGCGCGTGAAGCTGTCGAAGGAGCTGTCGCGCCGGGCCACGGGACGGACGCTCTACATCCTGGACGAGCCGACGACCGGCCTGCACTTCCACGACGTCGCCAAGCTTCTCGAGGTGCTCCACGAGCTTGTCGACCAGGGCAACACGGTCGCGGTGATCGAGCACAATCTCGAGGTCATCAAGACTGCGGACTGGATCATCGACATGGGTCCCGAGGGCGGCGACGGCGGCGGGCAGGTCGTGGCGACCGGGACGCCGGAGCAGATCGTGAAGGCCAAGGGCAGCCACACCGGCCGCTTCCTCGCCGACGTGCTGAAGCGCCGGCCGCTCAGGCCGGCGATGAAGGACGCCGCCGAGTAAATCCTGGGCAGAGCCGCTTTCTGGGCAGGCGGCCAAGTCTTGCGGCCGCCGCAAGACTGATCCGTAACTTCCTCTATATTTTATGACCGCGCCCATGACTGGCGCGCAGTGCAGCACTGTGCGCCCAGTTCTTCTGCATCAAGCTCAGGCTCCCTACGTGGTCGCTCCAACGCACCTCGCATAGGGCCGGCGAGCCGCGTTCCGCTCGCTCGCGCCCATGACCTTTGGACGACCGAAATGCTGTTCTGGACCTTCCTCCTCAAGCGCTACCGGACCTGGCGGAGCTATCGCGCAACACTCGAGGAGCTCGCCAGCCTCGACGACCGCGCGCTGGCCGACATCAACGTAGCGCGCAGCGAGATCCCGCGCGTGGCGCGACAGGCGGCCCTCGCCTCTTCCTGATCCCGGCTTCTCTGCGGATCAGCGCGTCACGGCCCCCCGGGTCTGTTTGTCCGGTGGGGCGCCGTTGCCCGCGCCGGGCGCGCCCACTACGGTCGCGCGATGATCGACACCCCCGACCCTGCACCCGTCCACGTCATCGGCGGCGGCCTCGCCGGCAGCGAGGCCGCCTGGCAGCTGGCGCAGGCTGGCGTCCGCGTCGTGCTGCACGAGATGCGGCCGCAACGCTCCACCGAGGCGCATCAGACCGACTCGCTCGCCGAGCTCGTCTGCTCGAACTCGTTCCGCTCCGACGACGCCGAGCAGAACGCGGTCGGCCTTCTCCACCAGGAGATGCGCGCGCTCGGTTCGCTGATCATGCGCTCGGCCGACGCCAACCAGGTCCCGGCCGGCGGCGCTCTCGCGGTGGACCGCGACGGCTTCGCGGCCGCGGTCTCGGCCGCGCTTGAAGAACATCCCCTGGTGGAGATCCGGCGCGAGGAAGTCGCGGGCCTGCCGCCCGCCGAATGGGACAGCGTGATCGTCGCGACCGGCCCGCTCACCTCCGATCCGCTCGCCGAGGCGATCGCGAAGCTCACCGGCGAAGGCGAACTCGCGTTCTTCGATGCGATCGCCCCGATCGTCCACGCCGAGACGATCGACATGAGCGTCGCCTGGAGGCAGTCGCGCTACGACAAGGTCGGGCCCGGCGGGACCGGCGCGGACTACCTCAACTGCCCCATGACGCGGGAGCAGTATGAGGCCTTCGTGGCGGGGCTGGTCGCGGGCGAGAAGGTCTCGTTCAAGCAATGGGAGGCCTCGACCCCCTATTTCGACGGCTGCCTGCCGATCGAGGTCATGGCCGAGCGCGGACCCGAAACGCTGCGCCATGGCCCCATGAAGCCGATGGGCCTCACCAACGCGCACAAGCCGGACGAGAAGCCCTATGCGGTGGTCCAACTCCGGCAAGACAACGCGCTCGGCACGCTGTTCAACATGGTGGGTTTCCAGACGAAGCTCCGCCACGCCGAGCAGGTGCGGCTGTTCCGCACCATTCCGGGGCTGGAGCGGGCGGAGTTCGCCCGGCTCGGCGGTCTGCATCGCAACACCTATCTGAACAGCCCGAAGCTGCTCGACCGTTCGCTTCGGCTGAAAGCCGAGCCGCGCCTGCGCTTCGCCGGGCAGATGACGGGCTGCGAGGGTTACGTGGAAAGCGCCGCGATCGGCCTTCTCGCCGGCCGGTTCGCGGCGGGAGACCGGCTCGGCGGCTGCGTCGCCGCGCCGCCCGCCACCACCGCGCTCGGCGCGCTGCTCGGCCATGTCACCGGGGGTCATCTCTCGGTGGAGGGTGAAGGCCCGAAGAGCTATCAGCCCATGAACGTGAACTTCGGCCTGTTCCCGCCGATCGAGGGGCCGCTTCGCGCTCCGGACGGCTCGCGTCCCCGCGGCGCCGCCAAGGCGCAGGCGAAGAAACGCATGTTCACCGACCGGGCCCGCGTCGATCTCGCGCGCTGGCTGTCCGGCGACACGACGCCCGCCGCCGAGGCCGCCGAATGAGCGAGACCATCGAAGATCTGGTGCTGCGGCTCGCGACCGAGCGCGGCGCCGGCAAGACGATCAGCCCGGCCGAAGCCGCCAAGGCCGCAGCCGAACAGCGCGGCGAAGAGGATTGGCAGGGCCGGCTCGGCGGCGTGAAGGCGGCTGCGACGCGGCTGGCGCGGCGCGGCCGGCTGGCGATCTACCGCAAGGGCAAGCCCGTCGATCCGGAAACCTTCAAGGGCGTCTACCGCATCGGCCTGCCGCCTGAAGGCGCCGGCGACGAGCCGGAGCAGATTGAGTCTCCCGCCCCGACGACGATCGGCGACGACGGCGTAACCAATCCGCCGACGGACCCGTAGAGACGGGCAGTTCGATCCGTCTCGCGAGGCGTCCATGCGGAACCGCCGCCAGATCCTGCTCGCCGCCGCCGCGGCGGCGCTGATCCCGTCCCTGGCGGACGCCGCGGGCATGCAGCGCTACGCCAACGTCAACTTCGAGGCAGCGCTGGCGGCGGGCGGCCCTGTGGTCGCGCATATCGACGCCGACTGGTGCCCGACCTGCCGGGCGCAGCGACCCGCTCTGGCGAAGCTTCTCGAAGACGGGCGGTTCGCGGCGTTCCGCGCCTTCCTGGTCGATTACGACACCGAGAAGAAAGCGATGCGGGCGCTGAACGCGCCCGATCGCAGCACGATCATCGTGTTCAAAGGCGGACGGGAGGTGGCGCGCTCCGTCGGAGCCACCGACAAGGCGGCGATCGAGGCACTGCTCGCGAAGGGTTTGTGACGCCTGCTCACACCACCATCTGGTTGCCGAGCTCGACCACGCGGCCGGCCGGGATCCGGAAGTACTCGGTCGCGTCGTAGGACTGGCGGACCAGGAAGATGAAGACGTGGTCCTGCCAGAGCGGCATGCCCACGCTCGCCGACGCCCGGAACGATCGACGCCCGACGAAGAACGACGTCTTCATCATGTCGAACGGCAGGCCGTGCTCCTTGGCGAGCGAGAGCGCCCGCGGCAGGTTCGGGTCCTCCATGAAGCCGTAGCGCAGCTCCAGCGTCGAGAAGTCCTCCGACACCCGCGTCAGGCTGATCCGCTCCTCCGACGGCGCCACCGGCTGGTTCAGCGTGTGCACGGTGACGATGACGTTCCGCTCGTGCAGCACCTTGTTGTGCTTGAGGTTGTGCAGCAGCGCCGGCGGCGTGATGCCGGCCGACGACGTAAGATACATCGCCGTGCCCTTCACGCGCGTCGCGGAGCTGGTCGACATCGACTTGGCGAACTCTCCGATCGGTATCGCCTCGTGCTCGATTCGGCCCTGGACGTAACGGGTGCCGCGGATCCAGGTCCACATCAGCACCACGCCGATCAAGCCCAGCATAAGCGGGATATAGCCGCCGTCCTTGATCTTCAGCAGATTGGCGCTGAGGAAGGCGGCGTCGGTCACCACCAGCGGCGCCATGATCAGCAGCGCGAGCGGCCAGCCGAGCTTCCAGGCCTTCGCGATCACCACCACGGCGAGGATCGTGGTCATGATCATCGTGCCGATCACCGACAGGCCGTAGGCGGCGGCGAGCCGGCCGGAGGTCTGGAAGGCGATCACCAGGAACAGCACGCAGGCGAGCATCAGCCAGTTCACCTTGGGCATGTAGATCTGCCCGTGCTGGGTCTCGGAGGTGTGCTGGACCTCGAGATGCGGCAGCAGGCCGAGCTGCATGCCTTGCCGCGTCAGCGAGTAGGCGCCCGAGATGTTGGCCTGGCTTGCGACCACCGTCGCCACGCAGGAGAACAGCACCAGCGGCAGCCGCAGCCATTCCGGCGCGAGCAGGAAGAACAGGTTGCTGATCGCCTCCGGCTGCGTCGTGGCGAGCGCGGCCTGGCCCAGATAGTTCATCACCAGCGCCGGGAGCACGAGACTGAGCCACGCCGTGCGGATCGGACCGCGGCCGAAATGGCCCATGTCGGCGTAGAGCGCCTCCGCGCCGGTCACCGCGAGGAAGGTCGCGCCCAGAACCACGAAGCCGAGAAAGCCGTGGTCGAACAGGAAAAGGAGCGCGTGATAGGGATTGAGCGCCACCAGCACGCTGGGCGCGTCGAACACGTGGTAGAGCCCGAGCCCGAACAGCGACAGGAACCAGACCACCATCAGCGGACCGAACAGCGCCGCCACCCGACCCGTGCCATAGGATTGCGCCGCGAACAGTCCGATGATGATCGCGAGCGTCATCGGCAGCACGTACGGGCCGAGCGCCGGGGCCGCGACGTTCAGGCCCTCGGTCGCGGACAGCACCGAGACCGCCGGCGTGATCACAGCGTCGCCGTAGAACAGGGCGGCCCCGACGACGCCCAGCGCCAGCACGATGTTGGAGCGCCGTCCGAGGGCGTTCCGCGCCAGCGCCATCAGCGAGAGCGTGCCGCCCTCCCCGTGGTTGTCCGCGCGCAGCAGGATGATGACGTATTTCAGCGTCACCACAACGATCAGCGACCAGATCAGCAGCGAGGCGACGCCGATGATCTCCTCGGCGTTCGGCACCCGCCCGAGATGGAGCAGCGACTCCCGCATCGCGTAGAGCGGGCTCGTCCCGATGTCGCCATAGACGACGCCGACGCTGCCGATCGTCATGGTCCAGAAGCCGTGGCGCTTCCCCTTGACCGCCGCCTCCTGAGCGACGCTTGCGCCATGAGTCCCGCTCGCCCCGGCGGTCTGGCCGTCATAGGCCTGGCTCGAGGCCGCGGTCTGCGAGGCCGCGCCTTCGTCGGAGCTTGTCGTCATCGTGACCCTTGAGCCGCATCCACGGCGGAACGTTGCGCTGCACAACCTACGGCGCGTAGGCATATCTGTGAGTGATCAGGGGCGGGGCAACGGGCCGCTCACATAGCCCAACAGCCAATAGGTCACAAGGCCGACCCATTCCCGCACCGCCACGTCCACGCGGCTGAGCCCGGCGCTCACCGACCGGAAGGGCCGCAGGGCGTCCTCCGATCCGCGGGTCCGGAAGTCCACCGGCCAGGCCTCGACCTGCAGCCCCACGGCGCGGAAACAGCCCATGGAGCGCGGCATGTGGTAGGCGGACGTCACCAGCAGCCATCGTTCCCCGGGGCGCGGGTCGATCAGTTCGCGCGTGAAGCGCGCGTTCTCGATCGTGTTCCGGGAGCGATCCTCAAGCAGGATCCGCTCCGGGTCGACGCCGAAGCTCTGCAGCAGCCGCGCGGCGAGATCGGCCTCGGTGGCGCCGTCGAACAGCAGGGCGCCCGATCCGCCGGAGAACACGATCCGCGCCTGCGGCCAGCGGCGGGCGAGCTCGGCGATCTCGGTCAGCCGTCCCGCCGCCTTGGTCAGCGTGATCTCCCCGCGAGACGCCGCGACCACGGTGTCGAACGAACCCCCGAGCACGATGAACCCTGTCGGCGCCGGATCGTCCGATGCGCGCGGAAAACGTTCCTCGAGCGGAATGAGCAGCAGGTTGCCGAGCGGCGACAGCCCCGCGATCGCCAGCGACAGGATCGCCGCCCCCATCAGGGCGGAGCCGAACCCGCGCGCTCCCAGCATGGCCGCGAGCCCGCCGGCGAGCCCGGCCATCACCGCCAGGTTTGAAGGCGTCGTGAGAAAGCCCATAACCTTGGACAGAACGAAGAACATGACGGCCTGCCCAACTCGCGGCTCTGGGATCGACTCGACGCTTTGTTCATGAAAGCGCGATTATAGGGACGGTTCCAGAGCACCGCGCCACGAGAGGTTTCGTCGGTTGCCAGCCACCCTCGACGAGTGCTTCCAGCGCGAGACGAACGACCTCGCCGCCGTCAGGCTGCTGGCTGCGACCGCCGTCCTGTATTGCCACGCGTGGGTCGTCACCACGCCTGGCATCGAGACGGCGGACTTCTTCCATATCTTCGGCTTCTCGCCGGACTTCCAGGGCGTACACGCCTTCTTCATCCTGTCGGGCATGCTGGTGACGCGCAGCCTCATGCGGCGGCAGGACGGGCTCCGTTTCGTCGTCTCGCGCCTGATCCGCTATCTGCCGCCGATCTTCGTCGCCGCGCTGTTCGCGACGATCGTGCTGGGGCCGCTGGTCACCACGCTGACGCTCCGCGACTATTTCAGCCTGGACCTGCTCCGGTTCATCCTGGTTGTGACGACCCTCTACGACGTCAACGCCACGCTGCCGGGCGTCTTCATGGAGAGCCCCCAGCCGGGCATCCTCTTCGTCCCGCTCTGGACCGTGCACTACCAGCTGGTGTTCGAGGTGACGCTGGTGGCGATCTGGGCCCTCGGCCTCCTGCGCTGGCGCCGACTGGCGCTGGCGGGGCTCGCGTTGACCGCGGTGGTCAACCTGGGCTGGTTCTGGAACGGGGAAACCTACGCTTATCTGGGTTCGCTCCACCACATGGTGCGGTTCACCACCGCCTTCGGCATCGGCGTAGTGCTCTCGCTCTATGCCGACCGGGTGCCGGTGTCCAACCGGATCCTCCTCGTGATCGTCGTGCTGACGGCGCCCCTCGCCTACTCGCACGTGGCGGCGCTCGCGGGCCTGATCCTCATCGCCTATGCGACCCTGTGCATCGGATTTCTCGGCGGCCGCCTGACCGCCGCCCTCGCCCAGCTCGGGGCCTGGTCCTACGGGTTCTATATCTGGGGCTACATGATCGAGCAGTTCATCGCCGACGCGGCGCCGGAATGGTCCGCGATCCAGGTCTTCCTCGCAGCCCTGCCGCTCGCGCTCGCAGCGGGCGCCCTCTCGGCGAACTACGTGGAGCGGCCGCTCGGCCGGTTCATCAGCCCCCTCACCGCAGCGATCCGGCGCCGCCTCGCCATCGCGTGAGGGGCCGCGAGGCTTCGGTCGCGCTGGAGCGCCTGATGCTCAGCCGACCACGGCGCGAGACCCCAGCCGCCTTCAAGGGCGCCCTTGAGGCGCGTTGGCCGGCCGGCGGTCAGCCCTCAGCGGCCGGTGGAGGCGAACCGGCGCCAGTCGTTCGACCCGCCGACGAAGACGTTCTGGTCGACGTTGCCGCTGATGCCCGGAACCCGACCGGTGGCGGTGTGCTGCCACATCGCGAAGCTGCGCGAACCATACTTCAGCGAAGGATGGCCGGCGACGCTGCGAAGCCAGAAATGGTGCTGCGGAAAAGCGGCGACCAGCGCGTCGCGGTGGAAGTCGACGCTGGTGTAGATCATCGGCCGCTTGCCGTAATGCTTCTCGACGATGCGCAGGAAGCTCGCCATCTCGCGATGGATCTCGGCGACCGGCGGCCGGCGCTTGCAGCTCGGGGAATCCGGGTTCCACTCCATGTCGAGCACGGGCGGCAGGGCGTCCGGATCGGCAGGCACGTTGCGGATGAACCAGGCGGCCTGTTCGGCGCCGGTGCGGCAGAAATAGTAGAAATGATACGCGCCGCGCGGGACGCCGGCGGCCTTCGCGGCCGCCCAGTTTTCGGCGAAGCGATCATCGACGCGGTCGCCGCCCTCGGTCGCCTTCACATAGGCGAAGGAGACGCCCGACGCCCGAACCGTCGCCCAGTCGATCGGGCCCTGGTACTTGGAGACGTCGATGCCCTTGATGCCGTGATCGTCAGGCGTGGTGACGACGCCCGAAAGCGGAGAGGACAGCCCGGTCGCAGTGTCGACGGTGGTGGTGAGCCGCGTCGGCTGAATGTCGACGTCGCCGCTCACCGAAGAGCAGGCGCCAAGCCCCATCACGGCGAACGCCGCGATCGCGACGCCCAAGCCGCGCAAGCGCGCAGCGCGTCCCCCGTTCACTCGCATGGCCCCGATCGCTCCCCGTTGGCGGAGGTATCTTAGTCCGATCGCGACCCCGCGCTGTTCACGGACGCGTGAACGAAGTGTGGTTCAGCACGCGCTGCTGGACCTCGGCCGCAGCGACGCGCTGCGAGGCCCGGGTGTCCCTCGTCCCGTCGACCAGCGTGACCATACCGAAGAGCAGGCCGCCGAACACGAGACATCCCGCAAGGCGTCCAATCATCGGGTCAATCATCGCAGGGGCACTCCAGTGACTGTCGGATCACGCGCAGCGTAAATCTCGAAAGGTGGCGAAAGCGTTAACACTCCGCTCACCATGTTTCAGCCGCCAAGCCCAATCCCGAACCACCAGGTCGCAAGCCCCAGGAACGAAAAGAACCCGACGGTGTCGGTGACAGTCGTCAGGAACACGCCGGACGCCACGGCCGGGTCGGCCTTGAGTTTGTCCAGCGTGAGCGGGATCAGGATGCCGAATAGGCCGGCGCAGACGAAATTGGTCACCATCGCCGCGCCGATGATCAGGCCGAGCTGCGCGTTCTGGAACCAGCCGCCCGCGAACGTGCCGACCAGAACCGCAAGAATGACGCCGTTCACGAGCCCGACCAGCGTTTCGCGGCGGACGAGCCGCCGGGCGTTGTGGCTGCCGAGGTCGCGCGTGGCGAGGGCGCGCACCGCCACCGTCATCGTCTGGGTGCCGGCGTTGCCGCCCATGGAGGCGACGATCGGCATCAGCACCGCGAGCGCCACCATCTGCTGGATGGTGCCTTCGAACAGGCCGATCACGCTGGCCGAGACGAAAGCGGTGGCCAGGTTCACGAGCAGCCAGAAGATGCGGCTTCGCGCGGTGTAGAGCACCGGGTCGGAGATTTCCTCGTCGCCGGTGACGCCGCCCAGCGCGCGGAGATCCTCGTCGGCCTCCTCCTCAATGACGTCGAGGATGTCGTCGACCATGAGAACGCCGACCAGCCGTCCGGCGTCGTCGACGACCGCGGCCGAGACCAGGTTGTAGCGCTCGAACATGCGCGCCGCCTGTTCCTGGTCTTCCGTCGCGCGAATCGTGCGCGGGTTCTCCTCCAGGATCTCCGAGAGCAGCCGGCTGCGGCGCGTCCGCAGCAGGCGATCCAGCGGCACCGAGCCAAGCAGCTTGTGCGCGGGGTCGACGACGAAGATCTCGTAGAAGGTGTCAGGCAGGCCGTCGGTGTCGGCGATGTAGTCGATGGTGTGGCCGACGGTCCAGAACGGAGGCGCGGCTACGAACTCGGTCTGCATCCGCCTGCCGGCGGAATCTTCCGGGTAGTCGAGGCTGCGGGTCAGCGCGACGCGGTCGAGCGCCGGCATCTGCGCGAGAATCCGCGCGCGGTCCGCCTCGTCGAGGTCCTCCAGGATGTAGACGGCGTCGTCGGAGTCGAGCTCCCGCATGCCCTTGGCGACGGTCTCGGGCGGCAGCTCCTCGAGGAGCTGGACACGCACGGTCTCGTCGATCTCGGTCAGCGCCGCGAAATCGAAGTCCTTGCCGAGCAGTTCGATCAGCTTCGGCCGGTCGTCCGGGCCGAGCGTCTCGATCAGGTCGCCCAGATCCGATTCGTGGAGGCGCCCCGAAAGATCGCGAACCCGCGCCGAGTCATTCGCGGAGATCGCCTCGGCGACCTCCTCGACGAATCCCGAGGCGAGTCGCCCGTCCTCGTCCCGGATCTCAGGCTCGAGCTCGCTCGTCGCGTCGCGCGGATCGGCGTCAGCGGTCATGCGCCCTCGACGGGTTCGGGATGGAAGCGGCAGCGCGCTCGCGGTGTAGGTCGTCCGGCGCCGCGCCGCAACTCAGGCGCCGCCCGCGTGCGAGCTCAAGAACGTCTGGATCTGGAGGCTCGTGCGGGCGCCATGACTTTGCGCGGCCATGGGCGCCGCAAACGAAAACGGCCCGCTCGAAGGCGGGCCGTTTTTTCGATCGGAGGTCCGGGGGTCCGACGGTTGTCGGGGTCTCCGGCGATCTTCAGTCCAGTTCAGTTGGTGCGGTCGAGAAGACTCGAACTTCCACGGGTTGCCCCACAGCGACCTCAACGCTGCGCGTCTACCAGTTCCGCCACGACCGCGGCGGCGTGCTGATAACAAATCGATCTCCGGACCACAAGCACGTTCGGCGGCTCTCAGGCTGCGACGTCCGGCAGCCCCTCCGCGGGCTCGCGCTCGGTGCGTCCACGCTCGTCGCGCAGCAGCATGCTGGTGATCTCGACGCCGATGCGGTCGCCGCTGACGAACACCGCTCCCCTCGCGATCGGATGGTCGTTGGCCAGCAGCGTCACGGCGTCATCCTCGCTCGCCTGCAGTTCGATGACGGCCCCGCGGCCCATCCGCAGCAATTGGTGGATGGGCATTTTGGTGGCGCCCAGCACCACCGAAATCTCGAGGTTGACCTTGCTGATCGGTGGCACGAAACGTCGTCTCCGCCCGCGCGGCCGTATCCGCGCCAGCCGATCACGCCACGGACATGGTTAACGCATGGTTGATCCTGCGCCTCCGAGACGACGCGATTCGCTCGCTGGCGGCTTCCTGACGGAGGCGCCGGCGGCGCCCGTGGCGTGGCGCGTCACCGAGGGCCTCACCGGCTACGAGGAGGCCATGGCCGCCATGGAGGCGCGCGCGGCCCAGATCGCGGATGGGCGCGCGCCCGAACTGGTCTGGCTGCTCGAGCATCGCCCGCTCTACACGGCCGGCACCAGCGCGCAGGCGGCGGATCTGACGCAGCCGGACCTGCTGCCGGTGTTCGCGACCGGTCGCGGCGGCCAATACACCTATCACGGGCCAGGCCAGCGGGTGGCCTATGCGATGCTCGACCTCCGGCGCCGCGCGCCGGACTTGCGCCGTTACGTGGCCGCGCTCGAAGCGTGGCTGATCGCCACGCTCGACCGCTTCGGCGTCACGGGCGAGCGCCGCGAGGACCGGGTCGGCGTGTGGGTGCGCCGTCCGGAACGAGGACGCGACGCGGAGGACAAGATCGCGGCGATCGGCGTGCGGGTGAGGCGCTGGGTCACGCTCCACGGCGTCAGTCTCAATGTCGAGCCGGACCTGTCGCACTACGCGGGCATCGTGCCCTGCGGCGTCCGCGACCATGGCGTCACGAGTCTCGCCGACCTCGGCCGAATCGTCTCGATGGCCGAGGTCGACATGGCTCTGCGGGAGACGTTCGAGGAGATCTTCGGGCCGACGACCGCTGAGGACGCCTAGGCGTCGTCCGCGACATGGACGCCGTCATGGCCGGCCACGTCCGAGGCGTCAGCCGCCGAACGGCGCACCGAACTGACCCTCGCCGGGCCAGGGCCCTCGCGGCAGGCTTCGGCGAAGGCGTCGACGCCGGCCTGCGGTCCGGCCACGACCGCCTCCACCGAGCCGTCGCTGCGGTTGCGCACGAAGCCGCGCAGCCCAAGCGATCGGGCCTTGTCTTGGGCCCATTTGCGGTAGGCCACGCCCTGCACGCGGCCGGTGATCTCGATGCGTTCGACGGCTTCGGTCATGCCCGGTGAGATGGTCGCGTGGCCGTGGACGGCAAGCCGGCGGTCGGAACAGCTCAGACGAACTCGAGGATCACCGCGTCGACCGCAAGGCTGTGGCCGGCCTTGACGTGGACCTTGTGCACGGTGCCGTCGCGCTCGGCGCGCAGCACATTCTCCATCTTCATGGCTTCGACGACCGCCAGCGTCTCGCCGACCTTGACCTCCTGCCCCTCTTCGACCGCGATCGAGACCACGAGGCCCGGCATCGGGCACAGCAGATGCTTGGAGGTGTCCGGGACGGCCTTCTCGGGCATCATCGCGAGCAGCTCGGCGATGCGCCCGCCATGGACGCGCGCATAGACCGCGACGCCGCGATGGGCGATGTCGTAGCCATAGGCGCCGCGACGGCGACGAACCTGGGCCGAGACCGCGACGCCGTCGATCTCGCCGCTCCACACCGGCTCGCCCGGCCGCCAGCTGGTGACGACCCGCCGGATGGCGGTCTCCCTCCCCGCTTCATCCAGCGTCCGGACGATCACGACGTCGCCGTCGGCGCTGGTCTCGACGCTTGTCGCCTCGCCGTCCAGCAGGACGGTCCGCAGCCGCTCCTTTGTGGCTGCGCCCTTGCGCAGCTGGTTCGAGATCAGCCGGCGGCGCTCCATCACCAGCCAGTCGATCTGGGCCGCGATCGCCACGATCGTGTCGGCCACTTCCCCTTCGGCCTTTCGCGGAGCGAAGCCGTCCGGAAACTCCTCGGCGATGAAGCCGGTCGACAGCCGGCCCTCGCGCCAGCGCGGGTGCTCCATCAGCGCTGCGAGGAACGGGACGTTGTGCTGGATGCCGTCGATCGCGAAGGCGTCGAGCGCCGCCCCCTGCGCCTCGATGGCGGCCAGGCGGGTCGGGCCATGCGTCACGAGCTTCGCGATCATCGGGTCGTAATGCAGCGAGATCTCGCCACCTTCGGTCACGCCGGTGTCGTTGCGGACCGTGATCCCGTCCTCGGTGGACTCGGCCGGCGGCCGGTAGGTGGTGAGCCGGCCGATCGAGGGCAGGAAGTTGCGGTACGGGTCCTCGGCGTAGATCCGGCTCTCGACGGCCCAGCCGTCGAGTCTCACGTCGGACTGGCTGATCGACAGCTTCTCACCGGCAGCGACCCGGATCATCTGTTCGACGAGGTCGATGCCGGTGACGAGCTCGGTGACCGGATGCTCGACCTGGAGCCGGGTGTTCATCTCGAGGAAGTAGAAGGACTTGTCCTGCCCGGCCACGAACTCGACCGTGCCGGCGGAATCGTAGCCCACCGCCTTCGCGAGAGCGACCGACTGCTCGCCCATCGCCCGGCGCGTGGCCTCGTCGAGCAGTGGCGACGGCGCCTCCTCGACGACCTTCTGGTTGCGGCGCTGGATCGAGCATTCGCGCTCGCCGAGATAGATGACGTTGCCGTGCTTGTCGCCGAGCACCTGGATCTCGATGTGGCGCGGGTTCACGATGAACTTTTCGATGAACACGCGGTCGTCGCCGAAGGACGACTTCGCCTCCGACTTCGAGGCCCGGAAGCCTTCCGCGACGTCGCTCGCCGAATAGGCGATCCGCATGCCCTTGCCGCCGCCGCCGGCTGACGCCTTGATCATCACCGGGAAGCCGATCTCCTCGGCGACCCGCACCGCGTCCTCTGGCGTCTCGATCACGCCGAGATTGCCCGGCACGGTCGAAACCCTGGCGGCGGCCGCGGCCTTCTTGGACTCGATCTTGTCGCCCATGGCCTCGATCGCCCTGGGGTTCGGGCCGATGAACACGATCCCCTCGGCCGCGAGCGCCTCAGGGAAGGCGGCGCGCTCGGAGAGGAAGCCATAGCCGGGGTGCACGGCCTGCGCGCCCGTCTGCTTGCAGGCGGCGACGATCCTGTCGATCAGCAGGTAGGACTGCGCGGCCGCCGGCGGCCCGATATGCACCGCCTCGTCGGCCATCTCGACATGCAGCGCATCGCGGTCAGCGTCCGAAAACACCGCGACGGTCGCGATCCCCATGCGCCGGGCGGTCTTGATGACGCGGCAGGCGATCTCGCCACGGTTGGCGATGAGGATCTTGCTGAACATGGAGGCTGAAATCCCCAGACGGAGGCGGCGTCCCTAGCGGGACAGGACGGAGGGAACGCGCGTTATTACGGTAGCTGCGGAGCGCTCGTCCATCGGCCGAAGGACGAAGGGAACGACCGCGTTCAGCGCTTCGCGCCGGGCAATGGCGGCAGGTAGGACGGCCGCGGCAGCGGCGGCGGGGGCGGGCCGAGCAGCGGCGCCATCAGCGATCCCCGCGCCGTGCGCGCGAACTGGCTGCGCGCGGTCCATGGTCCGCAGACGAGCGAGAAGTAATCGTACGGACCCTTCACCTCGTTCGCCATGATGAACTGAAAGTGCAGGCGGAACACCTGCCAGCGCCGCCGCATGCGATCGATGCTCTGCTTGCCGAGCATCTTGGTCAGATAGGCTCTGCGGAACGTCGGGTTGCAAGGCTTCTCTCCGGGCGAGAGGCGAAGCTCAGAGACCGGGTCGCGGTGCGGGAAGTTGAGGAAGTCCCAGGGGCCCACCACCTCGGCCCAGAACAGCGTCGGCTCGCCCGCCAGTCGGCCGAGCCGTTCCCGGAACCAGCCGCCTTTGGGGTGCAGCCCGATCAGGAGTTCGGTCGCCCCGACGGTGAGCAGCGAGAGCGTCGAACGGCTCCGCGCGGCGAAGTCCGGGTCGCGCTCATAGACGCGCGCGAGGGCGTCGATCGCAAGGAAGCTGCCGCTGCTGTGGCCGACCACCAGGATCTCGTCCGCCTCTCCGGCCGCGACGACCTCTCGGATCCGGTCGGCGAAACGGTCGACGCGGGCATGCAGGGCGGCGTCCTCGCGCCGGGCGTAACGCCGCTGCGAGCGGCCGTCGTCCATCAGGTGGAAGACGAAGCCGCCGGCCCGTTTCACGAGCTGCAGCGCGCCCAGCAGGAGCGCGACCGCGACCGCCGCTCCGAGCGCCAGCGCGAGCGGCCAGGGACCGTGCGCCGCCACCCAGGCGCAGGCGCCCGTCCCTGCCGCCGCCGAGAGGGCGGTGATCAGCAGGATCACGGCCACCGGATAGCTCCACGCGATGGCGCAGCGCGGGGAGGCCCGCGCCACCCGCCACAGCAGGCCCGACGTCACCGCGTCCCAAAGCGTCACGAAGCCGCGCAGCACCTTAACCGGGAGCGGCGCAGCGAAGTCCTTCTGCACCAGGTCGTCCCACCGCAGGGTTTCGTAGCGAACCGCCACCTGCGCCTCGCCGCCCCGAACGGAGGCCGCCCATTCAGCGCTCGGCGTGCGGGCGTCCTCGACAAGGCCGGGCTTGATGCTCGCGGTCGCGCCCCAGAGACGCGCGAAGCGCCGGAGTTCGAGCGCGATCAGCCGCCGGTACTCCGCCGGACCGCGCGGATCGTAGCCCTGGATGTAGAGGACGTGCCGGCGCCGGACCTCCTGAGCCGACGGCTCGGCTTCCGCGGCCGGCGGACGTCCTTCGTCGGGCCGCACCTCGTCGCCACGGGACGTCGTGGAGGCGCACGCGGCTTGGGTCGGCTCCATCTCCGCCCGGTCAGACAAGCGCATCGCTCCACCTCCCGTCGGGCTCCCCCGCCCGTATCCTCAGATGGAGCGGGACGCCCGTCTATCGATCTCCTCCGCCGCGCAGCGCCCTGCTTTCCGCGAAGACAGCCTCGACCTCCTCGCAGACCCTCCCGATGGCGTCGGCTCCGACGCAGCGCTGCGCGACGCCCGCGCACGCCTCGGAGACCCGGGTCGAGGCGAGCAGGCCCCGCAGTCGCCGGGCGGCTATGCGCGCGCCAAACGCCTCGCGGCGCAGAACGAGCCCGCAGCCCAGCCGTTTCACGCGTTCCGCATTGTCGAACTGGTCAAAGGCGAGCGGCACGATCAGCTGCGGGATCGCCGCGGCGAAGGCCTGCGCGACCGTGCCGATGCCGCCGTGATGAATGATCGCGCGGCAGCGCGGCAGCAGAACGCTGAACGGCGCATAGCGAAGGACGAAGACCTGACCCCGCCCCTCAGGCGGAATCTCGAGCGGATGGGGGCACGACACCACGCAGCGGAGCCCGAGCGCGGCGCAGGCGGCGATCGCCGCCCGATACATCGCTTCCCCGTGCAGCATGCCGGTGCCGAACGTCACGGCCACCGGTTTGGGGCCGGCGTCCAGAAACGCGGCGAGCGCCTCCGGGCCCTCGTCCGGCGCTCCGACCATGTCCGCGCAAGGAAAGCCGACCTGACGCGCGTTCTTCGGCCAGTCCGGCTGGAACGCCGCGAACCATGGCGGGTAGAGCAGCAGCACCCGGCCGCGCGCATTCCACCAATGGCGCAGACGACGCACGGGATCCTGTCCGATCTCGGCGCGAAACGCGTTCAGCGCGGGGAGCAGGGCCGGATCGATGACGTATCTGTCGGCGCCGATCTGCAGTCGCCACTTCAGCTCTGCCGGCAGCCAGCCCAGGCTGAACAGTCCCGGCAGTCTGGGCGCCTCATGCCGGCTCTGCATCAGCACCGGCTGCAGGTGGACGACGATGTATGGACCGCGTCGGACGCCCACCGCCACGCGCGCGCCAAGCGCCAGCGAGGAGGCCAGGACGATCGTGCGGCCGCGGCGATGTCGCCGCATCACGAAGGCGAATGTCGGCGGAATGGCGGCTGCGACCGCCGCGAACAGCGTGCGCACTCCGCGGCGGGAGCTCCAGAGCGCAGGATCAGCGAAGGCGGCCGCGTAATCCCGCTCTGTCCCGAGAGCCTCGAAGCCGATGCCGGCGCGCGCCGCCATCGGGCCGAACGGCGCCGGCGCGGCCATCGTCACCCGGTGCCCGCGTCGCTGAAGCTCGCCTCCTATCGCGATCAGCGGGAGGACGTCTCCGGAGCTGCCGATCGCCGCAATCAGCACGTGCATGAGGCGGAGGTCGCCGGCCCGATGGACCTGCGGTCTTCCCCAATTTCATGACCCGGCCAGCGGGCGCCGTCAAACGCTGCTGCGACGGCGCGCCGGCGCGGCCATGGAGCGAGGCGTCCCCTCCCGCTCGATCAGGTCGCAGGCGTCGATGATCGCGTCGCCCCGACCGCTGCGCGCGGCCGCAGCCGCGCAACTCGCGGCCACCTCGGGGGAGTCGAGAATGCGAGCCAGGACGCTCGCGGCGCTGCGCGCCCCAAACCGCCGGCGGGAGAGCGAGGCGCCGCAACCGAGCCGCCGCACGCGCGCCGCGTGATCAAACTGATCGAACGCCATCGGCGCGATCAACTGCGGCACGCCGGCGGCGAGCGCGAGCGAGACAGTGCCGACGCCGCCATGATGAACCAGGGCCGCGCAGTTCGGCAGAACCTGGCTCAGCGGCGCGTATTCAGTGAAGAAGGCGGCGTGCTCGAGGCCCTCGACCGCCTCCATCGGCTGCTGGGAGAGCACGAGGCACCGCCGACCGAGCCGCACGCAGGCCTCGATCGCGGCGCGATAGAGCTTGTCGGACCCGAACCGCGCTGATCCGAACGTGATGGCGATCGGCTTCTCCCCGGCGCTCAGAAACGCCTGGAGGGCCGGATCGAGGCGTTCCGACCGCGCGCCGAAGAGATCCGCCCGCGGGAAATCGAGCTGGCGGGCCTGCTCGGGCCAGTCCGGCTGCGGGGCCGCGAACCAGTCCGGGAACAGAAGCGCCATGCGCCGACGCGGCCGCCACCACTTGCGCAGGTTCTCGATCGGCGGCAGGCCGAGCTCGGCCCTGAATGCGTTCAGCTTCGGCCGCAGTCGAGGCGCGATGGCGAACTTGTACGCCCCGGTCTGGAGCTTCCATTTGATGACCGGCGGGAGCCAGCGCGGCAGCGGCAGAAAGGGCAGCCGCGGCGGCTCGTGGCGGCTCGGAAGCAGGATGGGCGTCAGATGCGCCCAGACCACGGGGACCCGGAGGATCTCCTCGGCCACGCGGGCGCCGAACGCCAGCGCGGAGGCGACCACCACCGTCTCTCCCGGCTGGTGGTTGCGCGCGATGAACTCGTAGGTCGGCCGCGCCAGCTCCGGAAGCGCCGAGAACAGGCGCTGCGGTCCCAGCCATGGCCGCCAGAAATCCGGATGATCGAACAGGCCGGCGTATTCGGCCGTCGACATCAGCGGCTCGAAGGGAACGCCCGCCCGCCGCGCCGGCGCCTCGAACGTCTCGGCGCTGGCGAGCGTGACCTCATGGCCGCGGCGGCCGAGCTCCGCCGCCATCGCGATGAATGGCAGCACGTCGCCATATGTGCCGATCGACACGACCAATACGCGCATCATCTCGCCCGAACGCCCCAAGCGTTGCCCGGGCATCGCTTACGTATATGTGATCCCGGGCCAAAAGTGCTTTCCCCTCAACGCGCAAATCCGCGCATACGAAAAAGCCGGAGCGCAAGGCTCCGGCTGGACAAGTTGAGAGAGAGAGAGAGAGAGAGAGAGGGAACCGACGGGTCAGTCGGCCTTGGCGGTCGGCACGCGCACGACGTTCCACACCAGCCCCAGCTTCTCCAGGCCGGAGATGATGTAGCCGTTCACGTCGATCTCGTACCAGGCGAGCCCCGCATAGGCGTTGCGCGGGTGCTTGTGGTGGTTGTTGTGCCAGCCGTCGCCGAAGGTCAGCAGAGCCAGGATCCAGTTGTTCTTGGCGTGGCTGTGGTTCTCGAACCGCTCCGAACCGAAGGTGTGGCCGATCGAGTTCACCGCGAGGACGATGTTGAGGAACAGGAACGTCCGGAGGAACCCGCCGACCAGCATCGAGCCGATGCCGTGCTCGAGACCGCCGAACGCGTAGCCGAACAGGAAGGGCGCGCCGGCCATCGAGACGAAGGCCCAGAACCAGCGGGTGCGGTGGCACCACATGATGACCGGGTCCTGCTGGAGATCGCGCGCGAACACGTCGAGGTCCGTCGTCGTGGCGTCAGCGAGCCAGCCGATATGGCTGTGAAACAGGCCCTTCAGCGTGCCCTCGTTGTTGCACATGCCGTCGACGACCGGGCTGTGGACGTCGCCGCACTGGTCCGCGTGCGCGTGGTGGCGGCGGTGATCGGCCACCCAGCGCAGCACCGAGCCCTGGCAGCAGAGCTGCGCCAGGACGCCGATCGCATAGCGCATCGGCTTCGAGGTCTCGAAGGCGCGGTGGGTGAAATAGCGATGGTAGCCCATGCCGACGCCGACATTGATGACGACGTAGCCCACGGCCAGCGAGGTCCACTCGATCCAGGTCATCTGGTGGGTGAACATCCACCAGACGCCGAGCATGGCGCCGATCGCCATGCCGCCGATCAGCGTGCCGTATTCCAGCCGTTTCCAGAGGGCGTCGGGGCCACCGACCTTGACGCCTTTGCGTGGGTGAACGCGCTCCTCGGCTTCGCCGTGGAGCGGGGCAAGATCGAGTGCGACCATTCCTGACCTCATCGCTACACGCGATCAGCCACGGAGCGCCGCTTTGTCAGCGGCGCAGGCGCACGCCCTCGCTCCCGATCGCGAGGGTTAATGAAGCGTTAACGCCCGGAAAAAGCGAGTCGGAAGTTAACGGAAGGTTAACCGGCGAACTTTTTTGTCAAGCCGCATCCGCCGTTACGTGCCATTTCGGGACGAAAAGCCTCAAAGCGGAATGTTGTCGTGCTTCTTCCAGGGGTTTTCGAGCCGCTTGCCGCGGAGCATCGCGAGCGCGCGGGCGACGCGGCGGCGGGTCGATCGCGGCAGGATGACCTCGTCGATATAGCCGCGCTCGGCCGCCACGAAGGGCGACATGAAACGGTCCTCGTACTCCCTGGTCTTCTGCGCGATGCCGTCCGCGTCGGCGCCGCGGAAGATGATCTCGACCGCGCCCTTGGCGCCCATGACGGCGATCTGCGCTGACGGCCAGGCATAGTTCACGTCGCCGCGCAGATGCTTCGAGGCCATGACGTCATAGGCGCCGCCATACGCCTTGCGGGTGATCACCGTGACCTTCGGGACTGTCGCCTCCGCGTAGGCGAACAGCAGCTTCGCGCCGTGCTTGATGAGCCCGCCATACTCCTGCGCGGTGCCGGGCAGGAAGCCCGGCACGTCGACGAAGGTGACGATCGGGATCTCGAAGCAGTCGCAGAACCGCACGAAGCGCGCCGCCTTGCGGCTCGCGTCGCTGTCGAGAACGCCCGCCAGCACCATCGGCTGGTTGGCGACGATCCCGACCGTGCGGCCCTCCATCCGGCCGAACCCGGTGACGATGTTTCGCGCGAAGGCTTCCTGAATCTCGAAGAAGTCGCTCTCGTCGACGGTCTTCAGGATCAGTTCCTTGATGTCGTAGGGCTTGTTCGGGTTGTCCGGGATCAGCGTGTCGAGCGAAGCGTCGAGCCGGTCCGGATCATCGAAGGAAGGCCATTCGGGCACGCCTTCGATGTTGTTGCCCGGCAGGAAGTCCATCAGCCGGCGCATGTCGACCAGAGCGTCGACGTCATTGTCATAGGCCCCGTCGGCGATCGACGACTTCGTCGTGTGCACCTTGGCGCCGCCGAGCTCTTCCGCGGTGACCGTCTCGTTGGTCACCGTCTTCACGACGTCCGGCCCGGTCACGAACATGTAGGAGCGGTCGCGGACCATGAAGATGAAGTCGGTCATCGCCGGCGAATAGACGTCGCCGCCCGCGCACGGGCCCATGATCACCGAGATCTGCGGGATCACGCCGGAGGCCAGCACGTTGCGCTGGAAGACCTCGCCATAGCCGCCCAGCGCCGCGACGCCTTCCTGGATGCGGGCCCCGCCCGCGTCGAACAGGCCGATCACCGGGGCCCGGTTCCGGATCGCCATGTCCTGGATCTTGGTGATCTTCTGGGCGTGCGCTTCGGACAGCGAACCGCCGAACACGGTGAAGTCCTTGGCGAAGACGAAGACCTTGCGGCCGTTCACCGTGCCCCAGCCGGTAACGACGCCGTCGCCGGGGATCTTCTGCTTCTCCATCCCGAAATCGCTCGAGCGATGCTCGACGAACATGTCGTATTCTTCGAAGGAGCCGGGATCGAGCAGGATCTCGAGACGCTCGCGGGCGGTCAGCTTGCCGCGCGCGTGCTGGGCGGCGATGCGCTTCTCGCCGCCGCCGAGGCGGGCGGTTGCGCGACGCTGCTCGAGCTCCTGCAGAATGTCCTTCATCGCGACCGCCGCCCTTCAAATATCAAGGATGTTGCGGTGCAGCCCTAGCCCGACCGACGCGGCCCGGCAACGTCGACAAAGGAGGAAGACGGCGGAGCCTGGAGGCGGCTTTTCCCTCCCCTGCGGCGCTCACTTCCGGGGACTGAGGAGCCGGCTCGGTTCTCGCGGGCGCCTCAGCGGGCCGAGAGGCTCAGAGCGATCATGCGGGCGGCGGCTTCCATCTCGACGCGCCGCGCCTCCTGGCGGGCCGCGGCCTCGGCGTCGTGGCCCCAGAGATCGGCGTTCCAGCCCTCGTCGACATTCGCGGCGGCCCAGGCCTGCTCGACCGTGTGCCAGCCCCTCAGGACCCCGAGCGCCAGCAGTGCCGAGCCAGTCAGGGTGGTCATCGTGCTGAGCGCCGCGAGCACGAAATGGTCGTCGCGGGGCAGCGCCCGCCGCACCGCCTCGAGCGTCTCTTCGGGCTGGTCGACGAACATCACGCCTTGGGCGAGCACGAAGCGGGCCCCGAGATCGTCGCGGGCGAAGGCCAGCACCGGGTCCCAATGTTCCGTCTGCCGCGCCACGAGCCGATCCGGCATGTCGGCCCGGTAGCAGACGAGATCGCTCGACGCGTATTTGACGATCTCCGCCAGGACCGCCTCGCGCTCGGGCGCGACGCCGTCGATCGCCACGTTGGCGATGCGGGTGAGCGGCATCGTCCGCGGATCGATGACGTCCTGCTGGGCGCGCCATTCCTCGGCCACGGCTTCGGCGAGGGGGGGCGACGCGAAGGTGAGGGCGGCCTTGGCCGGAGTCCTCACCTTGCGGCGATCAAGCGTCACGAAGAAACGCCCCGCCTCGTCGAGAACCTCGACCTGCGTATAGAATCGCTTCGGGAGCGGAGCCTTCCCGAGCGCCTCCGGAGCGATCTCAACCATCACGCGGCCTCCACGGCGTCCAGCAGCCCGAGAACCCCCGGCAGTTCCTCGAAGCTCTCCAGTATGGTCTCGGCGCCGGCGGCGAACAGGCGCTCGCGCGGGTGATAGCCCCACCCGACGCCGATCGCCCGCGCGCCCGCAGCCCGCGCCATCTCCATGTCGAAGGTGGTGTCGCCGATCATCACCGCGCATTCGGGCGACACGCCCGCCTCGGCGATCGCCTGGAGCACCATCGCCGGATGCGGCTTCGACGGCGCGTCGTCGGCCGTCTGGCGCGTGACGAAGCGGTCCTCGATGCCGAAACGTTCAAGAAAATGCGCCACGCCGCGCCGTGAGTTGCCGGTGGCGAGTCCGAGGAGGACGTCGTGGCGGGCCGCCAACGTTTCGATGATCTCGAGCGCGCCCGGATAGAGCGCCATCCCGTCGGGCGAGCTCTTGCGGCTTTCCATGAAGCTGCGCTTGAAGGCGTCGCCGATGTCCTGGAGCGGGTGGTCGGACGCCTCCGCCGAAAGCGCCGCCACCGCTTCGGCGACCGAGAGCCCGACGATCGCCCGCACGGCCTCGCGCGTGGGCGCCGGCAGGCCATGCTGGATATAGGCTTTCGCCATCGCCGCCACGATGGCGTGCTGGCTGTCGAGGAGCGTGCCGTCGACGTCGAAGATGACGAGCTTCATGGTCATGAACTAAGCCCGCGGGCCCACGCGCACAAGCGACCCGGGGACCGACGGCCGCTCAGTCCTCCGGCGCGTCGACGATCGGGTCGTAATCGCTGGCGTCGAAGCCGAGAACGCTCCACGACTGCGCCATATGCGGCGGCAAGGGCGCGGAGACGTCGAGCACGTCGCCATTGGCGAGCGGCAGCACGAGCCGCCGCGCGAGAAGGTGCAGCCGGTTCTGCAAGCCGCCCGGGAACTCCCAGTTCTCGACGTTGAAGTATTTGGGATCGCCCACGATCGGATGGCCGATATGGGCGCAATGAGCGCGCAGCTGATGGGTCCGGCCGGTGACCGGCTTCAGCGACAGCCAGGACAGCTTCTGCCCGGCCTGATCCACCACCGCATAATAGGTCAGCGCGTGGCTGGCGCCGTCGTGGCCGTGATCGGCGACCTGCATGCGCTCGCCCTCGGGACCGTCGCCCTCGCCCTTCGCCAGATAGGTCGAGATCCGGCCCTGCCGGACCCGCGGCACGCCGGCGACGAGCGCCCAGTAGATCTTGCGGGTGAGACGCGAGCGGAACGCGCGCGCGAGCTCGGAGGCGGCCAGCCGCGTCTTGGCGACGACCAGCACGCCGGCGGTGTCCTTGTCGATCCGGTGAACCAGGCGCGGCTTCTGGCCCTGCCGGTCGCGCAGCGCCTCGAGCAGGCCGTCGACATGCCGGGTGGTGCCCGAGCCGCCCTGCACCGCCAGGCCGAACGGCTTGTTCAACACCAGGATGTCGCGGCTCTCGAAGAGCGTGATGTCCTTCAGGAACCGCGCGTCCTTGTCGTCGCTGGCCGGATGGCGGACGGCGGGGGCGGCGACCCCCTCCCCATCGTCGTCCTCGTTCTTCAGCGGCGGGACGCGGACCTGCATGCCGGCCGAGAGCCGCGTCGCGGTCTTGGCGCGCGCTCCGTCGACGCGGATCTGGCCTGTCCGGCAGAGCTTCTGGAGGTGCCCGAACGCCAGCGCCGGAAAGCGCTCCTTGAACCAGCGGTCGAGACGCATGCCCTCTTCCGCCTCGCGGACCGGGATCGTCTGGACGCCGGCGGACTTGCCCGGAAGCGCCGGCAACGGCCTGACGGCCATCGCAAGGCTCTTCTCCACCGCGGAGCGTGGCGCGCCGGAGGATTTCTGCGCGGCGGGCTTCTTCGCCGGATTGCGGAACGCCGCGCCGGCTGCGGCCCGAGCTGCGGCCTTGGTCGGCCGTCCGGTCTTGGTGCGCGCGGGGGGGCGGGAGCCTGGCTTGGGTCCGCGTGAGGGGCGGTCGGCCATCGGGGACGTGCTTTCGGTTCGCCGACACGGCCGCGACGCCCGGCTTGCGGGGCGTCGGCGACTTGCGTTTCGAGTGAGAAGAACTGGCCTTTTACCCCAGAGCGCGCCCAAGCGCGAGGCCGCCGAACAGCGCCCCGATCGAGAGCGCGACCGAGGCCGCCACGTAGCCTGCCGCAAGGCCGGCCGCGCCGCGCTCCCACAGCGCCACGGCGTCCAGCGAGAAGGCCGAGAATGTCGTGAAGCCGCCGAGCACGCCCGTCATCAGGAACACGCGCGTCTCCTGGGAGCCGCCCTTCAGCGCCAGCAGGGCCGCGAGCAGCCCCATGGCGAAGCCGCCGACGACGTTCACGGTCAGCGTGCCCCAGGGAAACCCCATCCCGAACACGCGGCTGCTGGCGACGTTGACGAGGTAGCGGGCGACCGACCCCAACGCTCCTCCGAGCGCGACCAGAAGCACGGGGACCATGATCTACTCCCGCTCCGCCCGGAGCTTCGCCCAATAGTCCAGCCGCTTCCTGAGTTCGCGCTCGAAGCCCCGGTCCGGCGGGTCGTAGAACCGCCGGCGGCCCATCTCCTCCGGGAAGTAGTCCTGGCCAGAGAAGGCTTCGGGCGCGTCGTGATCATAGGCGTAGCCGGCGCCATAGCCTTCCGACTTCATGAGCTTGGTCGGCGCGTTCAGGATGTGCTTCGGCGGCAGCAGCGAGCCGTGCTCCTTCGCGGCGGCGCGGGCGCGCTTGTAGGCGACGTAAACCGCGTTCGACTTCGGGGCGGTCGCGAGATGCACCACGCATTCGGCGAGCGCCAGCTCCCCCTCGGGCGTGCCGAGCTGCTCATAGGCGTCGCGGGCCGCGATGGCGACGGTGAGCGCCTGCGGGTCCGCGAGGCCGATGTCCTCGGAGGCCATGCGGATCAGGCGGCGGGCGAGGTAGAGCGGATCCTCCCCGGCGTCGAGCATGCGCGCCAGCCAGTAGAGCGCGGCGTCCGGATCCGAGCCGCGCACCGATTTGTGGAGCGCCGAGATCAGGTTGTAGTGCCCGTCCGCGGACTTGTCGTAGATGGGCGCGCGCCGCTGCACGACGTCCTGCACCCGCTCGGCGTCGAAAACCTCGTCCGGCCGGGCGGCGCGCCAGATCTCCTCGGCGAGGGTGAGCGCGGCGCGGCCGTCGCCGTCCGCCATCCGGATGAGCGCGGCGCGCGCCCCCGGATCGAGCGGAAGCGCCCTGCCCTCGATGGCTTCGGCGCGCGCGAGCAGCTTCTCGATCGCCTCCGCGTCGAGCGACCTGAAGACCAGCACGCGCGCCCGCGACAGCAGAGCCGCATTCAGCGCGAAGGACGGGTTCTCGGTCGTCGCGCCGACGAGCGTGACGGTGCCGTCCTCCATGACCGGCAGGAAGCTGTCCTGCTGCGCCTTGTTGAAGCGGTGAATCTCGTCGACGAACAGCAATGTGCCGCGGCCGGCCGCGCGGCGCGCCCGCGCGGTCTCGAACACCTTCTTCAGATCGGCGACCCCCGAGAAGATCGCCGAGATCGGTTCGAAGGCGAGGTTGGTGGCGTCCGCGAGCAAACGGCCGACCGTCGTCTTTCCGGTCCCGGGAGGTCCCCAGAAGATCAGGCTTCCCAGGCTCCGCGCCGCCACGAGGCGGCCGAGCGCCCCATCCGGTCCCAGAAGATGCTCCTGCCCGATGACCTCATCGAGCGTCTGCGGGCGAAGCCTGTCGGCGAGCGGCCGCGGCGCTTCGCGCTCAAGTCCAGCCGCCTCGAACAGGTTCGCCACGCATCAGCCTCCGAACACGGAGGTGATGGTATGCCCGTCGCGCTCGATCGTAACCTTCCAGACGCGAGGGCGCGAGGACGAGATCCGGACGAGGTCGCGCACGTCCCCGACCTTCCCGTCGTTCACAGCCCGCACGATGTCGGCCTTCTGGAAGCCGAGTTGCTGGGCGATCGAGCCGTCGGCGATCTCCATCACCACGACGCCGCGCAGCGCTTGGTCGAGCGACATCTCGTCGGCGAGCGCTGGCGACAGATTGCCGACCGTAGCGCCCTGGAACGGGGAGTCGCTTCGGAGCAAGCGAGCGTCGCGCGCAGGAACCTCGGGGGCGCGCGACAGCTCGACCCGGACCTTGCGCTCGGCGCCGCCGCGGCTCAGCGTGACCTCCGCCTGCCCTCCGACGGGCCGGGTCGCGAAGCGGTAGTTGAAGCCCTCGACGCCGTCGACCGGCCGCCCGTCCACGGCGATCACCAAATCGCCCTGCTCGACGCCGGCCTTCGCGGCGGGCGAATCCGGCGCCACGCTCGCGACTAGAACGCCCGTCGGCGCCTTGAGCCCGAGACCTTCCGCGAGCTCCGGCGTGACCGTCTGCAGCGAGGCGCCGAACCAGGGGCGCACGACGGACTTGGCGCCGGAGCGCGCCGACGACAGCACGACCCGAACCATGTTCGAAGGGATCGCGAAGCCGATGCCGACCGAGCCGCCTGACTGGGAGAAGATCGCGGTGTTGATGCCGACGAGCTTGCCGTCGAGATCGACAAGCGCGCCTCCCGAGTTGCCCGGATTGATCGCGGCGTCCGTCTGAATGAAGGACTGGTAGTCGTCGACGCCGATCTGGGTGCGCGCGAGCGCCGAGACGATGCCCGACGTGACCGTCTGGCCGACGCCGAACGGGTTGCCGACGGCGAGCACCAGATCGCCCACCTGCACCGCGTCCGAGTCGGCGAAGTCGAGGGTCGGAAACTTCTCCGAGCCGTCGCCGATCTTCAGCACCGCCATGTCGGCGCGCTGGTCCTTGAGCAGGATCTTGGCCTCGAACTCGCGCTTGTCCGCGAGCGCGACGCGGACCTCCGTCATGCCCTCGACCACGTGATTGTTCGTGACCACCAGACCGTCGGAGCCGACGATCACGCCGGAGCCGAGCGAGCGCTGCACCCGTTCGCGCGGCCCGCCGCGGTCGCCGAAGAACTGACGGAAAAAGGGATCGTCGAACAGCGGATTGCGCTGCCGCCGCTCGGTCCGGCTGGCGTAGATGTTCACCACGGCCGGCGTAACGTGATGCACCACCGCCGCGAAGGAGAGCTTGATCTCCTCACGACTCTCCGGCAGCCGCCGCTGCTCCTGCGCTTGGGCGGGAATGACCAGGGCGGCGACCAGGGCGAGGATCGCGGCGGTGAGCTTCATGAAACGCGCTCCGCTCAGGTTCTGTGAGGCGGCGTCTGACATAAGGCCGACGCGCCGATTGCGAAACCGCGACATGGCCGCGCGACGGCGCCGGCCACCGAACCGAAGCCTGGAGACGGCCTCATGCGAACGCTTCTTCTCATCATCGGGCTCGCGGCGATCGCCGTCGGCGGGCTCTGGATCGGACAGGGCCTCGGCTACGTCGCCTGGCCCGCGTCGAGCTTCATGATCCGCCAGACCCAGTGGGCCTATTACGGCGCCGCGCTCGCGGCGGCCGGCCTCGCCCTCGCCGCCTGGTCGCGCCGCTGAACCAGACCCTCAGAAAAGAAAAAGCGGCCGTCGCCGGCCGCTTCTCAGAGATCGCAGAAGAGCCGTCGCCTGATCAGGCGGCGGCTTCCGCCTCGGCGCGGGCGCGGTCGGCGGCGCCCTTGGCGTCGACGTCACGCTCGACGAACTCGATCACCGCCACCGGCGCGTTGTCGCCATGGCGGAAACCGGCCTTGATGATCCGCAGATAACCGCCGTTGCGGTCCTTGTAGCGCGGGCCGATCGTGTCGAAGAGCTTCTTCACGGTCGGGACGTGGCGGATCTCGGAGATCGCCTGACGGCGCGCGTGCAGGTCGCCGCGCTTGGCCAGCGTCACGAGCTTCTCGACCACCGGACGAAGGTCTTTCGCCTTCGGCAGGGTGGTCACGATCTGCTCGTGCTCGATCAGCGAGAGCGCGAGGTTGGCGAACATCGCCTTCCGGTGGCTCTGCAGCCGGTTGAAGCGGCGTCCCCGCCGGGCGTGCATGGACATTTCGTCTTCTCCTTCGGAGCTCAGGCGGCCTGGCCGCCGAGCTCAGCGATCTCAGTAGTGTTCTTCGAAGCGCTTGGCGAGTTCGTCGATGTTGTCCGGCGGCCAACCGCCGACCTCCATCCCGAGGTGCAGGCCCATCTGGGCGAGCACTTCCTTGATCTCGTTCAGCGACTTCCGGCCGAAGTTCGGAGTGCGGAGCATCTCCGCCTCGGTCTTCTGGATGAGGTCGCCGATGTAGACGATGTTGTCGTTCTTCAGGCAGTTCGCCGAACGGACCGAAAGCTCGAGCTCGTCGACCTTCTTGAGCAGCGCCGGGTTGAAGGCCAGCTCCGGAATGGCGGAAGGCGCGGCTTCCTTCTTCGGCTCCTCGAAGTTCACGAACACTTCGAGCTGGTCCTGCAGGATGCGGGCCGCGTAGGCGACCGCGTCCTCGGGCGACACGGAACCGTTGGTCTCGACCGTCAGCGTCAGCTTGTCATAGTCCAGGATCTGACCTTCACGCGTGTTTTCAACGCGGTAGGAGACCTTCTTGACAGGCGAGTAGAGGCTGTCGACCGGGATCAGGCCAATCGGCGCGTCCTCGGGACGGTTGCGGTCCGCCGGGACGTAGCCCTTGCCGGTGTCGACGGTGAACTCCATGCGGATCTCGGCGCCGTCGTCCAGCGTGCAGAGCGCCAGGTCCGGGTTCAGGATCTGGACGTCGCCCACCACCTGGATGTCGCCGGCGACGACCTGCCCCGGGCCCTGCTTGCGCAGCACCATCCGCTTCGGGCCTTCGCCCTGCATCTTGATCGCCACGTCCTTGATGTTGAGGACGATGTCGGTCACGTCTTCGCGCACGCCCGGGATCGACGAGAACTCGTGCAGCACGCCGTCGATATGCACCGAGGTCACCGCCGCGCCCTGGAGCGACGACAGCAGGATGCGGCGCAGCGCGTTGCCGAGCGTGAGGCCGAAGCCCCGCTCGAGCGGCTCGGCGACCATGGTGGCGATGCGGTCGCCACGGCCGCTCGAGGTGACCTCGAGCTTGTTCGGCTTGATCAGGTCTTGCCAGTTCTTCTGGATCACGGACTGCATCCTTCGTCAGTCACCGTGGAAACGCGCCCTCGCGCTCCACAGTAGGCCTCGCCGCCGAGGCGGGGGCCTGAAACGGACACGCGCCCCGCGACCGGGGCGCACGCAAAACCGGCGGTCTGCTCAGACCCGCCGGCGCTTGCGCGGCCGGCAGCCATTGTGCGGGATCGGCGTCACGTCGCGGATCGAAGTCACCATGAAACCGGCGGCCTGAAGGGCCCGGAGCGCCGACTCACGGCCCGAACCGGGTCCGCGAACCTCGACCTCAAGCGTACGCATGCCGTGCTCGGCGGCCTTCTTGGCCGCGTCCTCGGCCGCGACCTGCGCGGCGTAGGGCGTCGACTTGCGGGAGCCCTTGAAGCCCTGCGCGCCGGCCGAAGACCAGGACACGGTGTTGCCCTGTGCGTCGGTGATGGTGATCATCGTGTTGTTGAACGTCGCATTCACATGCGCGACGCCCGAAGCGATATTCTTGCGCTCGCGGCGGCGAATGCGCTGGGCTTCCTTGGCCATATAACCTTCGATCCTTCAGGCGCGCCCGTAGTTCCAGGCGCTCGGGAGTTTTGCGTCATCCCCGGCCGGCGAGAGCCGACATCGGGAGCTTTCTCGTATCGCCCTCGCTGGAGGGCTGCCGGCCGCCGAAGCGGCCGGCGCGCGGTCCGCGGCCTGACGGCCGCAGGCCGTTACTTCTTCTTGCCGGCGATCGGCTTCGCCTTGCCCTTGCGGGTGCGGGCGTTGGTGTGCGTGCGCTGGCCGTGGACCGGAAGGCCGCGGCGGTGCCGCAGGCCGCGATAGGAGCCGAGGTCCATCAGGCGCTTGATGTTCATCGAGACTTCGCGCCGGAGGTCGCCCTCGACCATGTAGTCGCGATCGATCGTCTCGCGGATCTGGATGACTTCGGCGTCGGTCAGCTGGTTGACCCGGCGCTCCGACGGGATCGCGACCTTCTCGCAGATCTCCTCGGCCTTCTTGGCGCCGATGCCGTGAATGTACTGAAGCGCGATGATCACGCGCTTGTTCGTCGGGATGTTTACGCCGGCGATACGGGCCACGAGGCAGTCTCCATGTGAGATCCGGCCGAGGCCGGGACAGACGCGCGTCCGGTGGAGCCCGGCCCTTGCGCATCGGCAAACGAAAGGAAAGCTGGGCGTCGTGACGCCCAGCAGTCATCACTCTATAGGTGAGGGCCTGCGCGTAGCGTCTCGTTCGCCCCGCGTCAAGCCCAAATTACCCTCTGGCCGCGTCAGGCGGACGCCTTGGTGTCGGCCAGAACCTCGTCGATCGCACGCGCGACGTCCTCGATCGGCGCCATGCCGTCGACGGAAGCGTAGATCCCACGCTCCTTGTAGAACGGCCGGAGCCGGCTCGTGACCTCGCGATAATCCGCGATGCGCCGGGCGACCACCTCGGGAGCGTCGTCGCTCCGAAGGGGCTTGCCCGCCGCGGCCGCGTCCCGCGCCCTGCCCTCGACCCGAGCCAGCAGCGCGTTCTCGTCGACCGAGAGCTCGATCACGGCGTCGAGCTTCATGCCCTTCTGCTCGAGCATCTGCTCGAGCGCCTCGGCCTGGCTCACCGTGCGCGGAAAGCCGTCGAGGATGAAGCCGCGCTGCGCGTCCGGCTGGCTAATCCGATCGGCGACGATCTTGACCACCAGGCCGTCCGGGCAGAGCTGCCCACGGGCCATCAGGTCCTTGGCCTCGAGTCCGACCTCGCTGCCGGCCGCGACCGCGGCCCGCAGCATGTCGCCCGTCGAGAGCTGGATGATGCCGTTCTTCTCGACGAGACGCTCCGCCTGCGTTCCCTTGCCGGCGCCGGGCGGTCCCAGGAGAATCAGCCTCATCTGCGCTTACCCCTCAGCTTGGCCTTCTTGATCAGGCCCTCATACTGCGCGGCGTAAAGGTGGCCCTGTACCTGCGCGACCGTGTCCATCGTGACGGAGACGACGATCAGGAGCGATGTGCCGCCGAAGTAGAACGGAACCGCTGCGTACGAGATGAGGATCTCAGGGATCACGCAGACCAGGGCGATGTAAGCCGCGCCGACCACCGTGATGCGAGTCAACACATAGTCGATGTACTCGGCGGTGCGATCGCCGGGCCGGATGCCCGGAATGAAGCCGCCATACTTCTTCAGATTGTCGGCCGTCTCCTTCGGATTGAAGACGATCGCGGTGTAGAAGAACGCGAAGAACACGATCAGCGCGACGTAGAGCACCATGTAGAGCGGGCGGCCATGCGCCAGATGCGTGGTGACCACGCTCAGCCAGCCCGTGCCCCCGGCCTGCGAGGCCGAGAAGTTCGCGATCGTGGTCGGCAGCAGCAGCAGCGACGAGGCGAAGATCGGCGGGATGACGCCCGCGGTGTTGAGCTTCAGCGGCAGATGCGAGGACTCGCCGCCCGTCATCTTGTTCTGCGAGACCTGGCGCTTCGGATACTGGATCAGCAGCCGGCGCTGGGCCCGTTCGACGTAGACGATGAAGGCGATGACGGCGACGGCCATCACCATGACGGCGAGGATCAGGCCCGTCGAGAGAGCGCCCTGGCGGCTGAGCTCGAGCGTCCCGGCGAGAGCCTGGGGCAGCTCGGCCACGATGCCGGCGAAGATGATCAGCGAGATGCCGTTGCCGATGCCGCGAGCGGTGATCTGCTCGCCCAGCCACATCAGGAACATCGTGCCGCCGGTCAGCGTCACGACGGTCGAGAGGCGGAAGAAAAGGCCAGGATCGACGACGACGTTCTGCTGGCCCTCCAGACCGACGGCGATGCCGTAGGCCTGGACGGCGGCGAGCGCCACCGTGCCGTAACGCGTGTACTGGTTGATGACCTTGCGGCCCTGCTCGCCCTCCTTCTTCAGCGCCTCGAGGTGCGGCGAGACCGTGGTCATCAGCTGCACGATGATGGAGGCGGAGATGTAGGGCATGATCGCCAGGGCGAAGATCGCCATACGGCCGACCGCGCCCCCGGAGAACATGTTGAACAGGCCGATGATGCCGGTCGACTGCTGGCGGAAGAGCTCCGCCAGCGCCACCGGGTTGATGCCCGGCATCGGGATATAGGTCCCGAGCCGGTAGACGAGCAGCGCGCCGAGCGTGAACCAGATGCGCTTCTTGAGTTCGTCCGCCTTCGAAAAGGCGGAGAAGTTCAGGTTGGCAGCAAGCTGCTCAGCGGCGGAAGCCATCGATCACGTCCACGAATAGGAGTACATACGCCGCCCCCAGATAGGGACGTCAGGCGGCGTCCGCATCCTTCTGGGGAGCGAGCAGCGTCACCTTGCCGCCGAGCTTCTCGATGGCGTCCGAGACGCTCTTCGAGACCGCGTAGACCTCGAGGTCGAGCTTCGTCGTCAGCTCGCCGCGGCCGAGCACCTTCACGCCGTCCCGCTTCTTGGACAGCACGCCGGCCTCGATGAGGGCCGCTTCCGTCACCGGCTTCGAGGCGTCGAGCTTGCCGGCGTCCACCGCCTGCTGAAGGCGCGCCAGGTTGACCTCGTTGAGGTCCTTGGCGAACAGGTTGTGGAAGCCGCGCTTCGGCAGGCGGCGATAGAGCGGCATCTGGCCGCCCTCGAACGCCTTGATGGCGACGCCGGTGCGGGACTTCTGGCCCTTCACGCCGCGACCGCCGGTCTTGCCCTTGCCCGAGCCGATGCCGCGGCCGACGCGGATCCGCTCCTTGGTCGCGCCGGGATTGTCCCGGAGGTCGTTGAGCTTCACCATCACTTCTCTCCCGCAGGCGTCTCGACGCGCACGAGGTGCGCGACCTTGGCGATCATCCCGCGAACGGCGGGCGTGTCGGCCAGTTCGCGGCGCTTGCCGATGCGCCCGAGGCCGAGGCCCACGAGCGTGGCGTGCTGGTCAGCAGGACGGCGGGTGGACGAGCCGGTCTGGACCACCGTCACGCTGCCGGACTGCGACTTCTTCTTGGCGGCGTCAGCCATGATCAAGCTCCTTAAGACCGTCAGCCTTCGGCGACGGCGTCAGCGTCGACGTCGCGGCGGCGAGCCTGCAGCGTCGAAACCTTGAGACCGCGGCGGGCGGCGACGGAGCGCGGGCTGTCCTCGGCCTTGAGGGCGTCGAAGGTGGCACGCACCATGTTGTACGGGTTCGAAGAGCCCAGCGACTTGGCGACGACGTCATGGACGCCGAGCGTCTCGAACACGGCGCGCATCGGACCGCCGGCGATGATGCCGGTGCCGGCCGGAGCGGCGCGCAGCACGACGCGGCCGGCGCCATGGCGACCGTCGACGTCGTGGTGAAGCGTGCGGCCCTCGCGCAGCGGAACGCGGATCAGACCACGCTTGGCGCTCTCGGTCGCCTTGCGGATCGCCTCCGGCACCTCACGCGCCTTGCCGTGGCCGAAGCCGACGCGGCCCTTCTGGTCGCCCACCACGACGAGCGCGGCGAAGCCGAAGCGCCGGCCGCCCTTGACGACCTTGGCGACGCGGTTGATGTGGACGAGCTTGTCGACGAACTCGCTGTCCTCGCGTTCGCGATCGCGGCGGTTCTCTCTGGGCTCACGAGCCATTTGCTATCCTCTCGCCTCGAGCGGGCTTCAGAAGTTGAGCCCGCCCTCACGGGCGGCCTCGGCCAGGGCTTTGACCCGGCCGTGATAGATGTATGCGCCGCGGTCGAACACGACGTCCTTGACGCCAGCCGCCTGAGCGCGCTCGGCCACGAGCTTGCCGACCGCCTGGGCGGCCGCCATGTCCGCCCCGGTCTTGCCGCTGGCGCGGAAGTCCTTGTCGAGCGTGGAGGCTGCGGCGAGGGTCACGCCCTTCGCGTCGTCGATGATCTGAGCGTAGATCTGCTTCGACGAGCGATGGACGGACAGCCGCGGACGGCCGTTGGCGTTGGCCAGAAGGGCCCGGCGCACGCGCGCCTTGCGGCGGGCCTGGGTCGCGAGATTCTTCGACATGGTTCCGGGCCCTTACTTCTTCTTGCCTTCCTTGCGGAAGATGAACTCGCCCGCGTACTTCACGCCCTTGCCCTTGTAAGGCTCGGGGCGGCGGAAGTCCCGGATCTCGGCGGCCACCTGACCGACGCGCTGGCTGTCGACGCCGCTCACGGTGAGCTCCGTCGGCTTGGCCGCCACGATCTGGATGCCGTCCGGGATCGGATAGACGACGTCGTGGCTATAGCCGAGCGCCAGCACCAGGTTCTTGCCCTGGATGGAGGCGCGATAGCCGACGCCGTTGATCTCGAGCTTCTTCTCGAAGCCCGAGGTCACGCCGGTGACGAGGTTCTGCACCATCGTCCGCGACATGCCCCACATCGACCGGGCGCGCTTGGTGTCCTCGCGCGGCTGGACCGAAATCTTGCCGTCCTTGAACTCGACGACGACGTCGTCATGGGCGCGGAAGGCGAGTTCGCCCTTCGGACCCTTGACCTTGATGTTCTGCCCGTCAACCGCCGCGGTCACGCCCGACGGCACGTCGACCGGCTTCTTGCCGATGCGCGACATGATCGCTCTCCGTATCCTGCTTCAGAAAACCCTCTGCCCAAGCGTCAGAAGACGCGGCAGAGGATCTCCCCACCCACGTTCTGGTCGCGGGCGTCATGATCCGCCATCACGCCCTTGGGCGTGGACAGGATCGAGATGCCGAGGCCGTTGGCGACTCGCGGCAGGTTCTTGACCGAGGCGTACACCCGGCGGCCCGGCTTGGACACCCGCTGAATCTCGCGGATGACCGGCGCGCCGTCATAGTACTTCAGCTCGATCTCGAACTCGGTGCGGCCGTTGGCCAGCTCAGTCTGGGTGTAACCCCGGATGTAGCCTTCCGCCTGCAGCACGTCCAGCACGTGCTGGCGCAGCCGGGAGCCGGGCGTCGAGCACGACGTCTTGTTCCGCATATGCGCGTTGCGGATGCGCGTCAGCATATCGCCGAGGGGATCGATCATCGACATGATTCCCTCCTCCTCACCAGCTCGACTTCAGGAGACCGGGAATCAGGCCCTTGGAGCCGAGATCCCGGATCGCGATGCGCGACACGCCGAGCTTGCGGTAGTAGGCCCGCGGCCGGCCCGTCATCTCGCAGCGGTTGCGGATGCGGACCTTGGAGCCGTTGCGCGGCAGCTCGGCCAGCTTCAGGCGCGCGGCGAAGCGCTCCTCCAGCTCGCGGGTGTCGTCCTTGGCGATCGCCTTGAGCTCGGCACGCTTCTCAGCGTCCCTGGCGACCAGGCGGCGGCGCCGGTTGTTCTTCTCGATCGCGCTTTTCTTAGCCATGCGATCCTCCCGTCACTGCCTGAAGGGGAAGTTGAAGGCGCGCAGCAGCGCGCGCGCTTCGTCGTCAGACTTCGCCGTCGTGCAGACGATGACGTCCATGCCCCAAACCTGATCGATCTTGTCGTACTCGATCTCGGGGAACACGATATGCTCCTTGATGCCGAGGGCGAAGTTGCCGCGGCCGTCGAAGCTCTTGGGGTTCAGGCCGCGGAAGTCGCGGACCCGCGGCAGCGCGATCGTGACCAGGCGATCGAGGAAGTCGTACATGCGCTGGCGACGCAGGGTCACCTTGGCGCCGACCGACTGGCCCTCGCGCAGCTTGAAGGTCGCGATCGACTTGCGCGCCTTGGTGATCACCGGCTTCTGACCGGTGATCTTGGCGAGCTCGCCGGCGGCGGTGATCGCCTTCTTCGAGTCGGCCACGGCCTCGCCGATGCCCATGTTGACGACGATCTTCTCGATCGCCGGCACAGCCATCGGGTTCTTGTAGCCGAACTCTTCGATCAGCTTCGCGCGCACCACCTCGTCGTAGTGCTGCTTCATGCGCGGCGTGTAGACTGCCTCAGGCATCGATCTGCTCCCCCGAACGGGTCGCGACGCGCACCTTCCGGCCGTCGTCCAGGACCTTGAAGCCGACGCGCGTCGCCTTGCCGTCCTTCGGATCGGCGAGCGCGAGGTTGGAAAGATGGATAGCGGCTTCCTTGCGGATGATGCCGCCTTCCTGCGTCTGGGTCTGCTTCTGGTGACGCGCGATCATGTTCACGCCGCGCACCAGGGCGCGCTCGTCCTTCGGCATCACCTGAAGCACTTCGCCGGTCTTGCCCTTGTCGCGACCGGCGAGAACGACGACCTTGTCGCCCTTCTTGATCTTCGCGGCCATCACAACACCTCCGGCGCGAGCGAGATGATCTTCATGTGGTTCTTGGCGCGCAGCTCGCGCGGAACCGGGCCGAAGATACGCGTGCCCACCGGCTCTTTCTGGTTGTTGATCAGCACGGCCGCGTTGCGGTCGAAGCGGATCACCGAACCGTCCAGACGACGGATGTCCTTGGCGGTGCGAACGACGACCGCCTTCATGACGTCGCCCTTCTTCACGCGGCCGCGCGGGATCGCCTCCTTGACGGAGACGACGATCACGTCGCCGACGCGCGCATAGCGGCGACCGGCGCCGCCGAGCACCTTGATGCACATCACTCGCTTGGCGCCGGAATTGTCGGCGACATCGAGATTGCTCTGCATCTGAATCATGGCCGTTCAGCCTTTCCATTTCGCCCGGACCGGTATCCGCATTCACGCGGACCTCGCCCGGCGGGCCCTTCAGATGTTTGTTTACTCAGTCGGCGCGGGCGCGGAGGCGTCCGGGCTGACCGAGGCGTCCGACTTCACGACCCAGCGCTTGAGGCGCGAGATCGGCCGGCTCTCCTCGATCCACACGAGGTCGCCGACCTTGAACCGGCCGTCCTCGTCATGGGCGTGGTAGTGCTTGGACCGCCGCACCGTCTTCTTGAGAAGCGGATGGGTGAAGCGGCGCTCGACCTTGACCACGACGGTCTTGGCGTTCTTGTCCGAAATGACAGTCCCGAGAAGGACGCGTTTGGGCATGGTGTCCTCCTCAGGCCTTCGTCGCGGCTTCGCCGCGCTTGACGGTCGCGACAGTGCGGATGCGGGCGATGTCGCGCCGCACCTGGCGCACGCGCGCCGTGTTCTCGAGCTGGCCCGTGGCCCGCTGGAAGCGCAGGTTAAACTGCTCTTTCTTCAGCTTCACAAGCTCGTCGTCGAGCTGGTCGACGGTCATCGCGCGAAAGTCCTGCGCCTTGGCCATGATCAAATCCTCACTCGGCGATGCGCTGAACGAAGCGCGTGCGGATCGGCAGCTTGGCGGCGGCGAGCGCCAGCGCCTCGCGGGCGATCTCGGCCGAAACGCCGTCGATCTCGAACATGATGCGGCCCGGCTTCACCTTGGCGGCCCAGAACTCGTTCGCGCCCTTGCCCTTGCCCATGCGGACTTCGGTCGGCTTCTTGGAGACCGGCACGTCCGGGAACACGCGGATCCAGACCCGGCCGGCGCGCTTCATGTGACGCGTGAGCGCCCGGCGTGCGGCTTCGATCTGACGGGCGGTGATGCGCTCCGGCTCAAGCGCCTTCAGACCGAACGCCCCGAAGTCGAGGTCGAAACCTCCCTTCGCGACGCCGCTGATGCGGCCCTTGAACTGCTTGCGGAACTTAGTCTTCTTCGGTTGCAGCATGGCTTAAACTCCTGCGCCCCCGCTCACGCGTGGTCGCGGCGCGGCGGACGACCGCCGTCGCCGTCGTTCAGACGCCGGTCCTGGGCCATGGGATCGTGCTCCATGACCTCGCCCTTGAAGATCCAGACCTTCACGCCGCAGGTGCCCATCGCGGTCTTGGCGGTCGCGACGCCATAGTCCACGTCGGCGCGCAGCGTGTGCAGCGGAACGCGACCCTCGCGATACCACTCCGTGCGGGCGATCTCCGCGCCGCCGAGACGACCGGCGCAGTTGATCCGGATGCCCTCGGCCCCGAGCCGCATCGCGGACTGGACTGCGCGCTTCATCGCCCGGCGGAACGCCACGCGGCGCTCCAGCTGCTGCGCGATCGACTCGGCCACCAGCGTCGCGTCGACTTCCGGCTTGCGGACCTCGACGATGTTGATGTGCACCTCGGAGGTGGTCATCGAGCCGACCTTCTTGCGAAGCTTCTCGATGTCCGCGCCCTTCTTGCCGATCACGATGCCCGGACGGGCGGAGTAGATCGACACCCGGCACTTCTTGTGCGGGCGCTCGATGACGATCTTGGAGACCGCCGCCTGCTTGAGGTCCTTCAGGAGCGCGTCGCGGATCGCCACGTCCTCGCGGAGCAGCTTGCCGTACTCGCCCTTGCTGGCGAACCAGCGCGAATCCCAGGTGCGGTTGATGCCGAGCCGAAGCCCGATCGGGTTGACCTTATGACCCATCGTCTTCTCCTCAGGCCTTCGCCGCTTCCGCCTCGACCTGACGAACGACGATCGTCAGGTGCGAGAACGGCTTCTGGATCGTGCCGACGCGGCCGCGGGCGCGGGGGCTGAAGCGCTTCATCACGATCGACTTGCCGACATAGGCCTGCGAGACGATGAGATCGTCGACGTCGAGGTCGTGATTGTTCTCGGCGTTGGCGATCGCGCTCTCGAGCGTCTTCTTCACCTGGCCGGCGATCCGCTTGCGCGAGAAGGTGAGATCGGCGAGCGCCGTCTCGACCTTCTTGCCGCGGATCATCTGCGCGACCAGGTTCAGCTTCTGCGGCGAGATGCGGACCATGCGGAGCACGGCCTTCGCCTCGTTGTCGGGAAGCGCGCGCTTGGCTGCCTGCTTGCCCATCGTTACTTCCTCTTCGCCTTCTTGTCCGCCGCGTGCCCGTAGAAGGTGCGCGTCGGGGCGAACTCGCCGAACTTGTGACCGATCATCTCTTCAGAGACCGCCACGGGAATGTGCTTCTGGCCGTTGTAGACCCCGAAAGTGAGGCCCACGAACTGCGGCAGGATCGTCGAGCGGCGGCTCCAGGTCTTGATGACCTCGCTGCGGGTCGATGACCGCGCAGCGTCCGCCTTCTTCAGCAGGTACCCGTCGACGAAGGGACCCTTCCAGACTGAACGCGCCATGGCCGGCTCTCCTTACTTCTTCTTCCGGGCGTGACGGCTCGACACAATGAACTTGTCGGTCGCCTTGTTGCTGCGCGTCCGCTTGCCCTTGGTCGGCTTGCCCCAGGGGGTCACCGGGTGACGGCCGCCCGAGGTGCGGCCTTCGCCGCCGCCATGCGGATGATCGACCGGGTTCATGGTCACGCCGCGGTTATGCGGACGCCGGCCCAGCCAGCGCGAACGCCCAGCCTTGCCGAGGTTGATGTTCGAGTGGTCCGGGTTCGACACGGCGCCGACGGTCCCGAAGCACTGGCCGTGCACCAGGCGCTGCTCGCCCGAGCTCAGACGCAGCGTGACGTAGCCCTGGTCACGGGCGACGATCTGCGCGTAGGAGCCGGCGGAGCGAGCGATCTGGCCGCCGCGGCCGATCTTGATCTCCACATTGTGGACGATCGTGCCGACCGGCGCGGCGCCGAGCGGCATCGCGTTGCCGGGCTTCACGTCGACCTGCGCGCCGGCGACGACCGAGTCGCCGACCTGCAGGCGCTGCGGCGCCAGGATGTAGCTCAGCTCGCCGTCGGCGTAGCGGATCAGCGCGATGAAGGCCGAGCGGTTGGGATCGTACTCGATCCGCTCCACCGTCGCCGGCACGTCGAGCTTGCGCCGCTTGAAGTCGATCAGGCGGTAGGTCCGCTTGTGGCCGCCGCCGCGGAAGCGGACAGTGACGCGACCGTAGTTGTTGCGGCCGCCCTTGGACGAAAGGCCCTCGGTCAGCTGCTTGAGCGGCGCGCCCTTGTAGAGGGCCGACCGGTCGACGATCACCAGCTGGCGGAGGCCGGGCGTGATCGGATTGTAACTCTTGAGCGCCATTGTCGGCTCCCTTCCCCGTCCCGCCTCAGAGACCCGTGGTCACGTCGATCGAATGGCCTTCGGCCAACGTCACGATCGCGCGCTTCGAGTCCGACTGCTGGCCGAGCCGGCCACGGAATCGCTTCGTCTTGCCCTTGCGGACCAGCGTGTTGACGCTCACGACCTTGACGTCGAAGAGCTTCTCGACCGCAGCCTTGATCTGCGGCTTGGTCGCGGTGTCGGACACCTGGAACACGACCTTGTTCTCTTCGGACGCGTAGGTCGCCTTCTCGGTGATGATCGGCGACCGGATGACGTCGTAATGGCGCAGATCGGTCATTTGAAGCGCGCCTCCAGCGCATCGATCGCCGCCTTGGTCAGCACCAGCACGTCGCGGCGGAGGATGTCGTAGACGTTGATGCCCTGAACCGGCAGCACGTCGACGGTGTGCACGGAGCGAGCGGCGAGCTTGACGTTCGCGTTCACCTCGGCGCCGTCGACCACCAGCGCGTTCGAGAAGCCGAGCTTCTCGATGTGCGCCTTGAACGCCTTCGTCTTGGCCTCTTCGAGACCGAAGGCGTCGACGACGACGATCTGCTGATCGCGGGCCTTGGCCGAGAGCGCGTGCTTCAGGCCGAGCGCGCGGACCTTCTTCGGCAGGTCATGCGCATGGGAGCGCACGACAGGCCCGAAGGCGCGACCGCCGCCGCGGAACTGCGGCGCCGAAGCCTGGGCGTGACGGGCGCGGCCCGTGCCCTTCTGCTTGTACATCTTCTTGCCCGTGCGGGCGATGTCCGAGCGGCCGAGCGTCTGGTGCGTGCCGGCCTGGCGCTTGGCGAGCTGCCAGCGCACGACGCGGTGCAGGATGTCCGTCCGCGGCTCGAGGCCGAAGATGTCGTCCGACAGCGTGACCGTCTCGCCGGCCTGGCCGTCGGCCTTGGTGATCGCGATGTCGACCATCACGCGTTCTCCGTCTCGGTGGCCGAGGTCTCGACCGAAGCGGCGGCGGCGCCGCGCTCCCGGAACGAGCCGGGCATCGGGGTGCCCTCGGGCAGCTTGGTCTTGACGGCGTCGCGCACCAGGATCCAGCCGCCCTTGGCGCCCGGAACGGCGCCCTCGACGAGGATCAGCCCACGCTCGACGTCGGTGGAGACCACCCGCAGGTTCTGAGTGGTCACCCGCACGTCGCCCATGTGACCGGCCATCTTCTTGTTCTTGAAGACCTTGCCCGGATCCTGGCGGCCGCCGGTCGAACCGTGCGAACGGTGCGAGATCGACACGCCGTGGGTGGCGCGAAGGCCGCCGAAGTTGTGCCGCTTCATGGCGCCGGCGAAGCCCTTGCCGATCGAGGTGCCGGTGACGTCGACGCGCTGGCCGGCCACGAAGTGGTCGGCGGTCAGCTCGGCGCCGACTGGGATCAGCGCATCTTCGCTGACGCGGAACTCGACGAGCTTGCGCTTCGGCTCCACCTCGACCTTGGCGAAATGACCGCGCTCGGCGCGCGTCACGTTCTTCGGCTTGCGCGAGCCCGCGCCGAGCTGAAGCGCGACGTAGCCCTGAGCCTCAACAGTGCGGTGGCCAACCACCTGGCACTGGTCAACCTTCAGCACCGTCACGGGGACATGCTCGCCGGCGTCCGTGAAGACGCGGGTCATGCCCAGCTTCTGTGCGATGAGTCCGGACCGCATTTGCGTCGTCCTTCCGAATAATCCGATCAGAGCTTGATCTCGACATCCACGCCGGCCGCGAGGTCGAGCTTCATGAGCGCGTCCACGGTCTGCGGGGTCGGGTCGACGATGTCGAGGAGACGCTTGTGCGTCCGGATCTCGAACTGTTCGCGGCTCTTCTTGTCGACGTGAGGCGAGCGGTTCACGGTGAACTTCTCGATGCGCGTCGGCAGCGGGATGGGCCCGCGCACCTGGGCGCCGGTCCGCTTCGCCGTCGACACGATCTCGCGAGTCGAGGTGTCGAGGATGCGGTGATCGAACGCCTTCAGGCGGATCCGGATGTTCTGGCCGTTCATGTTCGTCCGTCTCCACGAGACGGGCGGCGCCGGAGGTCCGGCGCGCCCGCCGCGGTCAAAGCAAGAAGGTTCCGATCACTCGATGATGCTGGCGACGACGCCGGCGCCGACGGTTCGGCCGCCTTCGCGGATCGCGAAGCGCAGCTTCTCCTCCATCGCGATCGGCACGATCAGGTGCACCTCCATCGCGATGTTGTCGCCCGGCATCACCATCTCGGTGCCTTCGGGAAGATGCACCACCCCGGTCACGTCCGTCGTGCGGAAGTAGAACTGCGGGCGGTAGTTCGTGAAGAACGGCGTGTGGCGGCCGCCCTCCTCCTTCGTCAGGATGTAGGCCTCGGCCTTGAACTTGGTGTGCGGCTTCACCGAGCCCGGCTTGCACAGCACCTGGCCGCGCTCGACGTCCTCGCGCTTCGTGCCGCGCAGCAGCGCGCCGATGTTGTCGCCCGCCTGCCCCTGGTCGAGCAGCTTGCGGAACATCTCCACGCCCGTCACCGTCGTCTTCACCGTCGGACGGATGCCGACGATCTCGACTTCCTCGCCGACCTTGACGATGCCGCGCTCGACGCGACCCGTCACCACCGTGCCGCGGCCCGAGATCGAGAACACGTCCTCGACAGGCATCAGGAACGGCTGGTCCACGGGACGCTCCGGCTGCGGGATGTAGGCGTCGACAGCCTTCATCAGCTCCAGGATCGCGTCATGGCCGAGCTTCGGATCGCCGTTCTCGAGCGCCACCAGCGCCGAGCCCTTGATGATCGGAATGTCGTCGCCCGGGAAGTCGTACTTCGACAGCAGCTCGCGAACCTCGAGCTCGACGAGCTCCAGAAGCTCGGCGTCGTCGACCATGTCGCACTTGTTCAGGAACACCACCAGCGCCGGAACGCCGACCTGGCGCGCCAGAAGGATGTGCTCGCGGGTCTGCGGCATCGGGCCGTCAGCCGCCGAAACCACCAGGATCGCGCCGTCCATCTGCGCCGCGCCGGTGATCATGTTCTTCACATAGTCGGCGTGCCCGGGGCAGTCGACATGCGCGTAGTGCCGGTTCTCGGTCTCGTACTCGACATGCGCCGTCGAGATCGTGATGCCGCGCGCCTTCTCCTCAGGAGCCTTGTCGATCTGGTCATACGCCGTGAACGTCGCGCCGCCCGTCTCGGCAAGGATCTTCGTGATCGCAGCCGTCAGAGACGTCTTGCCATGGTCGACATGGCCAATCGTCCCGATGTTGCAATGCGGCTTCGTCCGCGCGAACTTTTCCTTGGCCATGGCGAAGGCTCCGTTCTTCTCTGAACTTCGTATCTATGGGGTTCGTCGTAACTCGCTGTCGGATCAGGCGTACTTCGCCTGAACCTCCTGCGCGACATTGGACGGAACCTGCTCGTAGTGATCGAATTCCATGCTGTAGTTCGCCCGCCCCTGGCTGAACGAACGCAGCGTGTTGATGTAGCCGAACATGCTGGCGAGCGGCACCATGGCGTTCACGACATTCGCGTTGCCGCGCATGTCCTGGCCCTGGATCTGTCCGCGCCGCGAGTTCAGATCGCCGATGACGGAGCCGGTGTATTCCTCCGGCGTCACGACCTCGACCTTCATGATCGGCTCCAGCAGCACCGCGCCGCCCTTCTGCAGGGCCTCACGGAACGCCGCGCGGGACGCGATCTCGAAGGCGAGCGCCGAGGAGTCGACCTCGTGGTAGGCGCCGTCGACCAGCTCGACCTTGACGTCGACGACCGGGAAGCCGGCGACCGTGCCGGCGCCGAGCACCGACTCGAGGCCCTTCTGGACGCCCGGGATGTACTCCTTCGGCACCGCGCCGCCGACGATCTTGGACTCGAAGGCGAAGCCTGCGCCCGGCTCGTTCGGCTCGACGTGGAACTTCACGCGGGCGAACTGACCGGTGCCGCCGGTCTGCTTCTTGTGCGTGTAGTCGACGTCGACCGGCTTGGTCAGCGTCTCACGGTAGGCGACCTGCGGAGCGCCGATGTTGGCGTCGACCTTGTAGGTGCGGCGCAGGATGTCGACCTTGATGTCGAGGTGGAGCTCGCCCATGCCCTTCAGGATGGTCTGGCCGGACTCGGTGTCCGTCGAGACGCGGAAGGACGGGTCCTCGGCGGCGAGCTTCGACAGCGCGACGCCCAGCTTCTCCTGGTCGGCCTTGGTCTTCGGCTCGATCGCGATGGTGATCACCGGCTCCGGGAACACCATCTGCTCGAGGATCACGGGCTTGGCCGGATCGCACAGCGTGTCGCCGGTGCGGACGTCCTTGAGGCCGGCGAGAGCGACGATGTCGCCAGCATAGGCCTCCTTGATGTCCTCGCGGTTGTTCGCATGCATCAGGAGCATGCGGCCGACGCGCTCCTTCTTGTCGCGGGTCGAGTTCAGCAGGGTCGAGCCCGACTCCAGCTTGCCCGAATAGACGCGGCAGAAGGTGATCGTGCCGACGAACGGGTCGTCCATGATCTTGAACGCCAGGACGGACAGACCTTCGTCGTCCGACGGGTTCCGGACCACCGGCTCTTCGGTCTTGAAGTCGACGCCATGGACCGCGCCGCGATCGAGCGGCGACGGGAGATAGTCGACGACCGCGTCGAGCAGCGGCTGAACGCCCTTGTTCTTGAACGCGGAGCCGCAGAGCACCGGCGTGAACGCGCGGCTCAGCACGGCCTTGCGCAGAAGGGACTTCAGCGTCGCCTCGTCGGGCTCCTCGCCCTCGAGGAACTTCTCGAGCGCCGTGTCGTCGAGCTCGACGGCCGCCTCGATCATCTTGGCGCGGTACTCGACGGCCTGGTCGAGCAGATCAGCCGGGATCTCCTCGTCGCGGAAGCTCGCGCCGAGGTTCTCGTTCTCCCACACGACCGCCTTCATGCGGACGAGGTCGATGACGCCCGCGAACGCGTTCTCGGAGCCGATCGGGAGCTGGATCGCGACCGGCTTGCCGGCGACGCGGCTGTCGATCTCGCTCAGGCACCGGAAGAAGTCGGCGCCGATCTTGTCCATCTTGTTGACGAACACGATGCGCGGCACTTCGTACTTGTCAGCCTGACGCCATACGGTCTCGGTCTGCGGCTCCACGCCGGCGTTGCCGTCGAGCACGCACACGGCGCCGTCGAGCACGCGGAGGCTGCGCTCGACTTCGATCGTGAAGTCGACGTGGCCCGGCGTGTCGATGATGTTGAGACGCTTGTCCTTCCAGAAGGTGGTCGTCGCGGCGGACGTGATCGTGATGCCGCGCTCCTGCTCCTGCTCCATCCAGTCCATCGTCGAGGCGCCGTCGTGCGTCTCGCCGATCTTGTGGTTCTTGCCCGAGTAGAACAGGACGCGCTCGGTCGTCGTCGTCTTGCCGGCATCGATGTGGGCCATGATGCCGAAGTTACGATAGTTCTCGATCGCGTGAGAGCGGGGCATGATCGCGTCCTTAAACTTAGTCTCGGGTCACCAGCGGTAGTGCGAGAAGGCGCGGTTCGCTTCCGCCATGCGGTGCGTGTCCTCGCGCTTCTTCACCGCGGCTCCGCGGTTATTCGAGGCGTCGATCAGCTCGGCGGAAAGCCGGTCGATCATGGTCTTCTCGTTGCGAGCACGGGCCGAAGCGAGCAGCCAGCGCAGGGCGAGAGCCTGACGGCGCTCCGGGCGAACCTCGACCGGGACCTGGTAGGTCGCGCCGCCGACGCGGCGGGAGCGGACCTCGAGGGCCGGCGCGATGTTCTCGAGCGCCTGATGGAACACCGCGACGGGGCTCTGCTTGAGCTTCGACTCGACGGTGTCGAACGCGCCGTAAACGATCGACTCGGCGGTCGACTTCTTGCCGTGCTGCATCACGGTGTTCATGAACTTCGTGACCACGACGTCCCCGAACTTCGGATCGGGATGGACTTCGCGGCGTTCGGCGGAGTGACGACGGGACATCGCTCAGTTCCTCACTTCGGCCGCTTGGCGCCGTACTTCGAACGGCGCTGCTTGCGGTTCTTCACGCCCTGCGTGTCGAGCACGCCGCGGAGGATGTGGTAACGCACGCCCGGAAGGTCCTTCACGCGGCCGCCGCGGATCATGACCACCGAGTGCTCCTGAAGGTTATGGCCCTCACCGGGGATGTAGCCGATCACCTCGAAGCCATTGGTCAGACGCACCTTGGCGACCTTACGGAGCGCCGAGTTCGGCTTCTTCGGCGTGGTCGTGTAGACGCGCGTGCAGACGCCGCGCTTCTGGGGACACGCCTGAAGGGCCGGAACCGTATTGCGCGCCGTGGGAGCTTGCCGCGGCTTGCGGATCAACTGGCTGATGGTGGGCATTGATGGCCTAACCGCTTTCGTTTGATCGACGTCCGGCGCGCCGGCACGCCGGCGCACAAAACGAAACTGACGCCTTCCGCCGGTTTCCCGGTGGAGAGCGCCGCTCCTTGCAGAGGACCGCCGCCGACGAGCGACGACGGTCATGAACCGCAACTGACCCAAGCTGGTCGCGGCAGCGTCTGATCCCGAAAGGTCGGTGCGTTGGACCGCGACCGAGCAGCGTGGGATCACCGCCTGCCGAAGAGTAGGCGGCTTGTACCCGCCGACTCGCAGATAGTCAACACTCTGTCAGGGATTCCGCGGATTTCGACCCCGCCAGCTCGGCGGAGCAGCTCCGATATCGCGGGCCGCTGCCGGCCGAGGCCCTGACGCGCCCCTGCGCCCGTCTGCGACGCGGCCAGGGCCGCTCCGGCCAGCGGCCGGCTCGGTCATTCCGTACCGCCGCCGGCCGCGTGGAGCCAGCCCTGAGCTTCGACGAGGCGAAAAGAAAAAGCCGCCGGATCGCTCCGGCGGCTTTCATATCGTGCGAGCGGAAGGCGGACCGCCCTGCCCTTACTCCGCGGCGTCGGCCGGGCTCGGCAGCAGATCCTGCCGCCCGCCGTTCGATTCCTGCGCCCTCTGGGCGAGGATCAGGTCGTCGCGGTGCATTGCGATCTCGCGGACCTTGTTCATCACCGAGCCGGTGCCGGCCGGGATGAGGCGACCCACGATCACGTTCTCCTTCAGGCCCTCGAGGTCGTCCGCCTTGCCGTTGACGGCGGCCTCGGTGAGGACGCGCGTCGTCTCCTGGAAGGAGGCGGCGGAGATGAACGAGCGGGTCTGCAGGCTCGCCTTGGTGATGCCGAGCAGCACCGGATGACCGACGGCGGGCTTCTTGCCCTCCTCCAGCATCTTGGCGTTGACGGCGTCGAAGTCCATGCGGTCGACCTGCTCGTTGGTGATCAGGTCGGTGTCGCCGGCGTCCGAGACCTCGACCTTCTGCAGCATCTGGCGGACGATCACCTCGATGTGCTTGTCGTTGATCTGCACGCCCTGCAGTCGGTAGACCTCCTGGATCTCGTTGACGAGGTAAGCCGCGAGCTCCTCCACGCCCTTGATCGCCAGGATGTCGTGCGGCGCCGGGTTGCCGTCGACGATGTAGTCGCCCTGCTCCACGACGTCGCCGTCCTGCAGCTGGATGTGCTTGCCCTTCGGGATCAGGTACTCGACCGGATCGCCGCCGTCGGCCGGCACAAGGGTGATGCGGCGCTTGTTCTTGTAGTCCTTTCCGAACTGCACGGTGCCGGCGATCTCGGCGATGATCGCCGCATCCTTCGGACGCCTCGCCTCGAACAGCTCCGCCACCCGCGGCAGACCGCCGGTGATGTCGCGCGTCTTGGCGCTCTCGGTCGGGATACGCGCGAGCACGTCGCCGGCCTTGACCTCAGAGCCCGGAGACACCGACAGGATCGCCTCCGGGGCGAGCTGGTAGCGCGCCTCGCCGCCCTTGGCCGGCTTGGCGATCTTGCCGGTCTCGTCCTGGATGATGATCGACGGCCGCAGGTCCGCGTTGCGGGCCGAGGTGCGCCAGTCGGTGACGACGCGCTTGGTGATGCCGGTCGCCTCGTCCGAGGTCTCCTTCATCGAGGCGCCTTCGACCAGATCCTCGAAGCCGACCTTGCCGTCCACCTCGGTGAGGATCGGACGGGTGTACGGATCCCATTCGGCGATCCGCTGGCCGCGCTTGATCTTGTCGCCTTCGTCCACGCGCAGCTTGGAGCCGTACTGCAGGCGGTGCGTCGCCCGCTCGGTCACGCCGTTGGCGTCGACGATCACCACGGCCACGTTGCGGCCCATGACGATGACGTCGCCGTCCGAGTTCCGCGCCACGTTGCGGTTGCGGATCTTCACCGTGCCTTCGAACGAGCTCTCCACGAAGGACGAGTCCGCCAGCTGCGCGGTGCCGCCGATGTGGAACGTGCGCATCGTGAGCTGGGTGCCCGGCTCGCCGATCGACTGAGCCGCGATGACGCCGACGGCCTCGCCCATGTTGACGGGCGTGCCGCGAGCGAGATCGCGTCCGTAGCAGGCCTTGCAGACGCCGACCTTGGTCTCGCAGGTCAGCACCGACCGGATGCGGACCTCCTGGACCCCGACGGCCGCCATGGCGTCGACGTCCTTCTCGGAGATCAGCGTGTTCTTGGCGATGATGACCTCGCCGGTCGCCGGGTTCTCGACATCCTCGGCCGCGGTGCGGCCGAGCGTGCGCATGCCGAGCGTCGCGACGATCTGGCCGGCGTCGACCACCGGGCGAACGCGGATGCCGGCGTCGGTGCCGCAATCGTCCTCGGTGATGATGCAGTCCTGCGCCACGTCGACCAGGCGGCGGGTCAGGTAGCCCGAGTTGGCCGTCTTGAGCGCGGTGTCCGCAAGGCCCTTACGGGCGCCGTGGGTCGAGTTGAAGTACTCGAGAACCGAGAGGCCTTCCTTGAAGTTCGAGATGATCGGGCTCTCGATGATCTCGCCCGACGGCTTGGCCATGAGGCCGCGCATGCCGGCGAGCTGCTTCATCTGCGCGGGCGATCCGCGGGCGCCCGAGTGGCTCATCATGTAGATCGAGTTGATCTGCTTGGCCCGGCCGGTCTCCTCGTCGATCTGGACGGAGGAGATGCGCGCCATCATCTCGTCGGCGATCTTGTCCGTGCACTTCGCCCAGGCGTCGACGACCTTGTTGTACTTCTCGCCCTGGGTGATCAGGCCGTCCTGGTACTGCTGCTCGTACTCCTTGGCGAGCGTGCGGGTCTCCTCGACGATCTTCGGCTTGGTGTCCGGCACGACCATGTCGTCCTTGCCGAACGAGATGCCGGCCTTGAACGCGTTGTGGAAGCCGAGCGCCATGATCCGGTCGCAGAAGATGACCGTGTCCTTCTGACCGCAGTTCCGGTAGACGGTGTCGATCATGTTGGAGATTTCCTTCTTCGTCATCAGCTTGTTGACGACGTCGAAGGTCAGCTTCGGGGTCTTGGGCAGCAGCTGCCCGAGCATCATCCGGCCAGGAGTGGTCTCGTAAACCTTCGAGACCTCGTTGCCGTCCTCGTCGATCGAGGTGAACCGCCCCTTGATCTTGGTGTGGAGCGTGACCGACTTGTTGAACAGGGCGTGCTCGAGCTCGCCCATGTTCGAGAACGCGATGCCCTCGCCGGGCTCGTTGTCCCGCATGATGGTGAGGTAGTAGAGGCCGAGCACGATGTCCTGCGACGGCACGATGATCGGCTGGCCGTTCGCCGGGTGCAGGATGTTGTTGGTCGACATCATGAGGACCCGCGCCTCCAGCTGAGCCTCAAGGCTCAGCGGAACGTGCACGGCCATCTGGTCGCCGTCGAAGTCGGCGTTGAAGGCGGCGCAGACCAGCGGGTGAAGCTGGATCGCCTTGCCCTCGATCAGCACCGGCTCGAACGCCTGGATGCCCAGACGGTGCAGGGTCGGCGCGCGGTTCAGCATGACCGGATGCTCGCGGATCACCTCGTCCAGGATGTCCCAGACCTCCGGCTTCTCCTTCTCGACGAGCTTCTTCGCCTGCTTCACGGTCGCCGACAGGCCCTTGGCGTCAAGCCGCGAATAGATGAACGGCTTGAACAGCTCGAGCGCCATCTTCTTCGGCAGGCCGCACTGGTGCAGCTTGAGCTCCGGGCCGACCACGATCACCGAGCGGCCGGAATAGTCGACGCGCTTTCCGAGCAGGTTCTGGCGGAAGCGACCCTGCTTGCCCTTCAGCATGTCGGACAGCGACTTCAGCGGGCGCTTGTTGACGCCCGTGATGACGCGGCCGCGGCGGCCGTTGTCGAACAGCGCGTCGACGGCCTCCTGCAGCATCCGCTTCTCATTGCGGATGATGATGTCCGGGGCGCGCAGCTCGATCAGCCGCTTCAGGCGGTTGTTGCGGTTGATGACGCGCCGGTAGAGGTCGTTCAGGTCCGAGGTCGCGAACCGGCCGCCGTCGAGCGGGACGAGCGGGCGCAGATCCGGCGGGATCACCGGCACGACGGTCATGATCATCCAGTCGGGCTTGTTGCCGGACTCGATGAAGGCCTCGACGATCTTCAGGCGCTTGGCGAGCTTTTTCGGCTTCAGCTCGGTGGTCGCCTCGGCGATCTCGACGCGGATGTCGGCCGCCATCTTCTCGAGGTCGAGCGTGCGCAGCATCGACTGGATCGCCTCGGCGCCGATCTGGGCCGTGAAGGCGTCCTCGCCATACTCGTCCTGAGCGTGGAGGTACTCCTCCTCCGAGAGCAGCTGCCGGTCCTTGAGCGGGGTGAGACCCGTCTCGAGCACGACGTACTTCTCGAAGTACAGGATCGCCTCGAGGTCCTTCAGCGTCATGTCGAGCAGAAGGCCGATGCGCGACGGCAGCGACTTCAAGAACCAGATGTGGGCGACCGGCGCGGCGAGCTCGATATGGCCCATGCGCTCGCGGCGAACGCGCGACAGCGTGACCTCGACGCCGCACTTCTCACAGATGACGCCCTTGTACTTCATGCGCTTGTACTTGCCGCACAAGCACTCGTAGTCCTTGATCGGGCCGAAGATCCGCGCGCAGAACAGGCCGTCACGCTCCGGCTTGAAGGTCCGGTAGTTGATCGTCTCCGGCTTCTTGATCTCGCCGAACGACCAGGAGAGGATCTTCTCCGGGCTGGCGATCGAGATGCGGATCTGGTCGAACGTCTGGGCAGGAACCTGCGTGTTGAAGAGATTCATCACTTCCTGGTTCATCGCCGTCTCCTTTAGCGAAGCCTGGAACGGGGCGCCGCCGCCACGCCGTTCCCGCCCGCCTGAAAATCCAAAGTCGAAAAGGCGGGCGGGCCAATGGCCCGTCCGCCCGGAGGCTGCGTCCTAGGACGCGGCCGTCATTCGGCCGCCTCGGCGGGCGGATCGCCCGCGCGCCGCTTCGAAGTGTGCAGGTCGACGTTGAGGCCGAGCGAGCGCATCTCCTTCACGAGCACATTGAAGCTCTCGGGAATGCCGGCCTCGAACGTGTCGTCGCCGCGGACGATCGACTCGTAGACCTTGGTGCGGCCCGCGACGTCGTCGGACTTCACCGTCAGCATCTCCTGCAGCGTGTAGGCCGCGCCGTAAGCCTCCAGAGCCCAGACCTCCATCTCGCCGAACCGCTGACCGCCGAACTGCGCCTTTCCGCCCAGCGGCTGCTGGGTGACGAGCGAGTACGGGCCGATCGAACGGGCGTGGATCTTGTCGTCCACGAGATGGTGGAGCTTCAGCATATATATGTAGCCCACCGTGACCTGTCGATCGAACGCGTCGCCGGTCCGGCCGTCATGCAGCGTCACCTGCCCGGAGGTCGGCACGCCGGCGAGCTCGAGCATGTGCTCGATGTCCGCCTCCTTGGCGCCGTCGAACACCGGCGTCGCGATCGGCACGCCACGCCGGAGCGTCTCGGACATCTCGACCAGCTCCTGGTCGTTCATGCCCTTGACCTCGGCGTTGTCGCCATAGACGAGGTCGATGCGCGACTTGAGCTCGTCGATGCCCGCGCCGGCCCGATAGGCGTCGATCGCCCTGCCGATCTGAGCGCCGAGACCCGCGCAGGCCCATCCGAGATGGGTCTCGAGGATCTGTCCGACGTTCATCCGGCTCGGCACGCCGAGCGGGTTCAGCACGATGTCGACATGCGTGCCGTCCTCGAGGAACGGCATGTCCTCGACCGGCACGATGCGCGACACGACGCCCTTGTTGCCGTGGCGGCCGGCCATCTTGTCGCCCGGCTGGATCTTGCGCTTCACCGCGATGAAGACCTTGACCATCTTCATCACGCCCGGGGGCAGCTCGTCGCCGCGCTGCAGCTTCTCGACCTTGTCGAGGAAACGCTGCTCGAGACGCTTCTTCTGCTCGTCGTACTGGGCGCGCATGGCCTCGAGCTCGGACGTCAGCTTGTCGTCCGACACCACGATCTGCCACCACTGCGACCGCGGCGCCTCGGTGAGCGCCTCGCGGGTGATCGCCTCGTCCTTCTTGATCGCCTTCGGACCGCCGATGGCGGTCTTGCCGACGAGCATCTCGGCGAGACGCGCGTAGGTGTTGCGGTCGAGGATCGCGAGCTCGTCGTCGCGGTCCTTCGCAAGACGCTCGATCTCCTCGCGCTCGATCGCCTGGGCGCGCTCGTCCTTGTCGACGCCGTGCCGGTTGAAGACGCGCACTTCGACGATCGTGCCCGTCACGCCGGGCGGAACGCGCAGCGACGTGTCGCGCACGTCCGAGGCCTTCTCGCCGAAGATCGCGCGGAGCAGCTTCTCCTCCGGCGTCATCGGGCTCTCGCCCTTCGGCGTGATCTTGCCGACGAGGATGTCGCCCGCCTGCACTTCAGCGCCGATGTAGACGATGCCGGCTTCGTCGAGGTTCTTCAGCGCCTCTTCCGACACGTTCGGAATGTCGCGCGTGATCTCCTCCGGCCCGAGCTTGGTGTCGCGGGCCATCACCTCGAACTCCTCGATGTGGATCGAGGTGAAGATGTCGTCGGAGACGATCTTCTCGCTGAGGAGGATGGAGTCCTCGAAGTTGTAGCCGTTCCAAGGCATGAACGCGACGAGGACGTTGCGACCGAGCGCGAGCTCGCCGAGCTCGGTCGACGGGCCGTCGGCGATGATGTCGCCCTTCTTGACGAGGTCGCCGACGCGGACCAGCGGCTTCTGCGTGATGCAGGTCGACTGGTTGGAGCGCTGGAACTTCATCAGGCGATAGATGTCGACGCCGGGCTTCGAGGCGTCGGCCTCGTCGGTCGCGCGGATGACGATACGGGTCGCGTCCACCTGGTCGACGATGCCGCCGCGGCGGGCGGCGATGGCCGCGCCGGAGTCATGGGCGACGACCGCCTCCATGCCGGTGCCGACGAACGGCGCGTCGGCGCGGACGAGCGGCACCGCCTGGCGCTGCATGTTCGAGCCCATCAGCGCGCGGTTGGCGTCGTCGTTCTCGAGGAACGGGATCAGCGCCGCGGCGACCGAGACGAGCTGCTTCGGCGACACGTCCATGTAGTCCACGCGCTCGACCGGCGCGAACACCACCTCGCCCATGTGGCGGCAGACGATCAGGTCCTCGGTGAACTTGCCGTCCTCGGTGATCACCGCGTTCGCCTGGGCGACGTGGTGCTTCGATTCCTCGACCGCCGAGAGGTAGTGGACCTCGTCCGTCACCGCGCCGTCCCGAACCTTGCGGTACGGGGCCTCGATGAAGCCGTACTTGTTGACTCGCGCGAAGGTGGCGAGCGAGTTGATCAGGCCGATGTTCGGGCCTTCCGGCGTCTCGATCGGGCAGATGCGGCCGTAATGCGTCGGGTGCACGTCGCGCACCTCGAAGCCGGCGCGCTCACGCGTCAGGCCGCCCGGGCCAAGCGCCGAGAGACGACGCTTGTGCGTGATCTCGCTGAGCGGGTTGGTCTGGTCCATGAACTGCGACAGCTGCGACGAGCCGAAGAACTCGCGCACCGCGGCCGCCGCGGGCTTCGCGTTGATCAGGTCCTGCGGCATGACCGTGTCGATCTCGACGGAGGACATGCGCTCCTTGATGGCGCGCTCCATGCGGAGCAGGCCGACGCGGTACTGGTTCTCCATCAGCTCGCCGACCGACCGGACGCGGCGGTTGCCGAGATGGTCGATGTCGTCGATCTCGCCCTTGCCGTCGCGCAGGTCGACCAAGGTCTTGACGACCGCCAGGATGTCGGCCTTGCGCAGCGTGCGGACCGTGTCCTCCGCGTCGAGGTCGAGGCGCATGTTCATCTTCACGCGGCCGACCGCCGAGAGGTCGTAGCGCTCGCTGTCGAAGAACAGCGACTGGAACATCGCTTCCGCGGTGTCGAGGGTGGGCGGCTCGCCCGGACGCATCACGCGGTAGATGTCGAACAGCGCCTCTTCGCGCGTCGAGTTCTTGTCGGCGTGCAGCGTGTTGCGGATGTAGCCGCCGGTGTTGACGTGGTCGATGTCGAGCAGGTCGAGCTCGTTGACGCCGACCTCGGCCAGCAGCTCGAGCAGCTTCGGCGTGATCTCCTCGCCGGCTTCCGCCCAGACCTCGCCGGTCTCGACGTTGACGAGATCCTCGCCGACATACTGGCCGACCATCTCCTCGTTGGAGACCCGGAGGAACTTCACGCCCTTCTCGCCGATGAGGCGGGCCTGGCGCGGGGTCAGCTTCTTGCCGGCCTCGAGCACGACCTCGCCGGTGTCGGCGTCGATCAGGTCGACGGTCGCGTTGAAGCCGCGCATGCGCTCGCCGTCGAACGGCATGCGCCATGCGTCGCCGTCACGGGCGTGCGGGACCTTGTTGTAGAAGGTGTCGAGGATCTCCTCGCCGTCCATGCCCAGCGCGAACAGCAGCGACGTCACGGGGATCTTGCGGCGACGGTCGATGCGCGCGTGCACGATGTCCTTGGCGTCGAACTCGATGTCGAGCCAGGAGCCGCGATAGGGGATGATGCGCGCCGCGAACAGCAGCTTACCCGACGAGTGCGTCTTGCCCTTGTCGTGGTCGAAGAACACGCCCGGCGAGCGGTGCATCTGCGAGACGATGACGCGCTCGGTGCCGTTGACGATGAAGGTGCCGTTGTCCGTCATGAGCGGCATGTCGCCCATGTAGACGTCCTGCTCCTTGATGTCCTTGACGGACTTGGCGCCGGTCTCCTCGTCCACGTCGAACACGATCAGGCGCAGCGTCACCTTCAGCGGGGCCGCGAAGGTCATGCCGCGCTGGCGGCACTCGTCGACGTCGTATTTCGGCTGTTCGAACTCGTACTTGACGAACTCGAGCATCGAGGTGTTCGAGAAATCGGAGATCGGGAACACCGACTTGAAGACCGTCTGAAGACCTTCGTCCGGACGCGCCTCGTTTCCGTCGAACAGCAGGAACTGGTCGTAAGACGCCTTCTGAACCTCGATGAGGTTCGGCATCTGCGTCACTTCCCGGATCTTGCCGAAGAACTTGCGAACACGCTTGCGGCCGGTGATCGTCTGAGCCATCGTCTTCCTCAATCCTGCCGAGGGCACGCCTGATCCAAAAACCGCGGACGCGGGGCTTGGATCAGGCGCGGCGGGCTCCATCTCGTCGCGAGCCCGCTGTAGAAGCGCTTTCCGGTCCCGGAAGGGTCCGGAGGCGCTGAAAGCCGCGTAGGAACCGACGTCGCGAACGACGCCGTTCCCCGCGGCTTTGATGCGCCTGCGGGACCGGCCGAGCGGCCCCGCAGGTATTCAGGCGGCGCGGACGATCGCTCGTCCGCCCAGCCTCACTTGAGCTCGATCTTGGCGCCGGCCTTCTCGAGCTGGGCCTTGAGCTTCTCGGCCTCGTCCTTGGCGACGCCTTCCTTGACGGGCTTCGGCGCAGCCTCGACGAGGTCCTTGGCTTCCTTGAGGCCGAGGCCGGTGATCGCGCGGACCTCCTTGATGACCTCGATCTTCTTGTCGCCCGCAGCCGCGAGCACGACGGTGAACTCCGTCTGCTCTTCCGCGGCCGGAGCCGCAGCGCCGCCGGCCGGAGCCGCGACCGCGACCGCAGCCGCGGCCGAGACGCCCCACTTCTCTTCCAGGAGCTTCGCGAGCTCGGCAGCCTCGAGCACCGTCAGGTTGGACAGCTCGTCGACGATCTTCGTCAGATCAGCCATTGTCTTACGTCCTTAAGTTCGAACCAGGTTTGAATTGTGAAGAACGGCTCACGCCGCCTCGTCTCGGGTGGCGTAGGCCCCGAACACACGCGCCAGCTTGGCAGCGGGCGCGGTCGAGAGCTGAGCGAGCTTGGTCGCGGGCGCCTGGATGAGGCCCACGAGCTTGGCGCGCAGTTCGTCGAGCGACGGCAGCGAGGCGAGCGCCTTCACTGCGTCGGCGTTCAGGGAGGTCGCGCCCATCGCGCCGCCAAGGATCACGAACTTGTCGTTCGCCTTGGCGAACTCCACCGCGATCTTCGGCGCCGCCACCGGATCGTCGCTGTAGGCCAGGACCGTGGGGCCCTGCAGCAACGAACCGAGATGGGACACTTCCGTGCCCTCGAGAGCGATTTTGGCGAGACGGTTCTTCGCGACCTTCACGCTCGCGCCGGCGTCGCGCATCTGCCGACGCAGGGTCGACATCTGGGCGACGGTCAGGCCCGAGTAGTGAGCGACGACGATGGCCCCGGAGTTCGAAAACACCGAGTTCAGCGTCGCGACCATGTCACGCTTTTCCGCGCGGTCCACGTGCTCTCTCCGGTTGACGATCCGACAAGCGCCGGACCGCCGGGTTGCAACGACCGCCTCCGGAGCCAGAGAGCCTCGGAAGCGGCGGCTTGAAGCCTGTCCGCGCGTGATCGCCCGAAGAGCGCTCACGGCGATGGTTCGAACCGGACGATGAAATCCGGTCTTCCCCGTCTCGGCAGGTCCCGGTGCTCCGGGCTTAGGATCCGCCCCCGTGGGCGAACGCCTGCTTTCTCGGACAGGTCGGGAGGGCGGATCGCTCCGCCCCGCCCTTCCCGCGCCGGGACGAGCCCGGCGCGAAATTCGTCAGATCAGGAGCCGAGCACCGTCGAGGGCTCGACATGCACGCCCGGGCCCATCGTCGAGGACACGGCGATGCGCTGCACGTACTGGCCCTTGGCGCCGGTCGGCTTGGCCTTCACCACGGCGTCCGTGAACGCCTTGATGTTCTCGGCGAGCTTGGCGGCGTCGAACGACGCCTTGCCGACGCCGCCGTGGATGATGCCGGCCTTCTCGACGCGGAACTCGACCGCGCCGCCCTTGGCGGCCTTCACCGCGCCGGCGACGTCGGTGGTCACCGTGCCGACCTTCGGGTTCGGCATCAGGCCGCGCGGGCCCAGCACCTTACCGAGACGGCCGACGAGCGGCATCATGTCCGGGGTCGCGATGCAGCGATCGAACTCGATCGTGCCGCCCTGGACGATCTCGAGCAGATCCTCGGCGCCCACGACGTCGGCGCCGGCGGCCTTCGCCTCCTCGGCCTTCGGGCCGCGCGCGAACACGCCGACCCGCACGGTCCGGCCGGAGCCGTTCGGCAGCTGGCAGACGCCGCGGACCATCTGGTCGGCGTGGCGGGGATCGACGCCGAGGTTGATGGAGACCTCGATGGTCTCGTCGAACTTGGCGGTCGCCCGCTCCTTGACGAGCGCAAGCGCCTCGTCGAGGCCGTAAAGCTTGGTGCGATCGACGCCCTCACGGGCCTTGGCGACGCGCTTTCCGATCTTCGCCATGGTCAGCCCTCCACCGCGAGGCCCATCGAGCGGGCGGAGCCCGCGATCATCGCGACCGCCGCATCGACGGAGTCGCAGTTGAGGTCGGCCATCTTCTTCTCCGCGATCTCGCGGAGCTGAGCCTGGCTGACCTTGCCGACAGCAGCGGACTTGCCGGTGGCCTGGGAGCCCTTGGTGATCTTCGCCGCCTGCTTGAGGAAGTACGAGACCGGCGGGGTCTTCATCTGGAACGTGAAGGAGCGGTCCGCATAGGCCGTGATGACGACGGGGATCGGCATCCCCTTCTCAAGCTGGGCCGTCTGCGCGTTGAACGCCTTGCAGAATTCCATGATGTTGAGGCCGCGCTGACCGAGCGCCGGGCCAATCGGCGGCGACGGGTTCGCGGCGCCCGCGGGCACCTGCAACTTGATGTAGCCAGTTACTTTCTTCGCCATTTAGGTTCTCCTGGACGGCGCTGCAACCGGCCGTCGTGATCCGTGGTGCGATCGATCGTCCGGGCAGCGAAGAGCCCGGCGTCTTTCTCCCACGGCTGGAAACGGATCAGACCTTCTCGACCTGCCCGTATTCGAGATCGACCGTCGTCGCGCGGCCGAAGATCGAGACGTCGATCTTGAGACGCGCCCGCGCCTCGTCGACGTCCTGCACCACGCCCGAGAAGGACGCGAACGGGCCATCCGACACCCGGACCTGCTCGCCGATCTCGAACGAGACCGACGGCTTCGGGCGCTCGATGCCCTCCTGAACCTGCCGCATGATGCGGGTGGCCTCGGCCTCCGAGATCGGCGAGGGCTTGTTCTCCGCGCCGAGGAAGCCGGTGACCTTTGGGGTGTTGCGGATGAGATGGTAGGCCTGATCGGTCAGGTCCATCTTCACCAGCACGTAGCCCGGGAAGAACTTGCGCTCGGCGTCCACCTTCCGGCCGCGCCGGACCTCCACGACCTTCTCAGTCGGGACAAGGATTTCCTCGAAGAGGTCCGCAAGCCCGGTCTGCTCCGCCTTCTCGCGGATCGACTCGGCGACCTTCTTCTCGAAGTTCGAATAGGCGTGGACGATGTACCAGCGCTTGGGACGTCCGCCCGCGCGAGCCTCAACAGCGCTCATTGGCCGAACCCCAGGATCCAGGTGACGCCGGTGCGCATAAGCAGGTCAGCGACGAAGAAGAACACGGCCGCGATGAACACGAAGACGAACACCATCGCGGTGGTGATCATCGTCTCGCGGCGGGTCGGCCAGACCACCTTCGCGGTCTCGGCGCCTACCTGCCTCAGGAATTCCACCGGAGAAGTCTTCGCCATGGCCTCGTTAACGTCCAAAGGGGCGCGCTCCTAGACAGGCTCGCACCCCGCACAACAATGGAAGACTGCGACGCACCAGCCGTCGCGCGCTCCGCTTCACGTTCCGCCCCGCCAACGCCGCCCGAGCGTGGCAGGAGTGGAGGGACTCGAACCCCCAACCCCCGGTTTTGGAGACCGGTGCTCTGACCAGTTGAGCTACACTCCTAGAGTCGCCGGGGGGTTTCGAGCGGGCTCGCCTTATGGCACGCCCCGGCGCGTTCTTTCAAGTCCCTTTCGCGGGCGGGCGGCCCGCCCCGGACGGCTTGCGCCGCCGGGCGACCAGGGCGGCCGCGAGGGCCGCCCCGATTTCGATCACTCGATGATGCTGGCGACGACGCCGGCGCCGACGGTTCGGCCGCCTTCGCGGATCGCGAAGCGCAGCTTCTCCTCCATCGCGATCGGCACGATCAGGTGCACCTCCATCGCGATGTTGTCGCCCGGCATCACCATCTCGGTGCCTTCGGGAAGATGCACCACGCCGGTCACGTCCGTCGTGCGGAAGTAGAACTGCGGGCGGTAGTTCGTGAAGAACGGCGTGTGGCGGCCGCCCTCCTCCTTCGTCAGGATGTAGGCCTCGGCCTTGAACTTGGTGTGCGGCTTCACCGAGCCCGGCTTGCACAGCACCTGGCCGCGCTCGACGTCCTCGCGCTTCGTGCCGCGCAGCAGCGCGCCGATGTTGTCGCCCGCCTGCCCCTGGTCGAGCAGCTTGCGGAACATCTCCACGCCCGTCACCGTCGTCTTCACCGTCGGACGGATGCCGACGATCTCGACTTCCTCGCCGACCTTGACGATGCCGCGCTCGACGCGACCCGTCACCACCGTGCCGCGGCCCGAGATCGAGAACACGTCCTCGACAGGCATCAGGAACGGCTGGTCCACCGGACGCTCCGGCTGCGGGATGTAGGCGTCGACAGCCTTCATCAGCTCCAGGATCGCGTCATGGCCGAGCTTCGGATCGCCGTTCTCGAGCGCCACCAGCGCCGAGCCCTTGATGATCGGAATGTCGTCGCCCGGGAAGTCGTACTTCGACAGCAGCTCGCGAACCTCGAGCTCGACGAGCTCCAGAAGCTCGGCGTCGTCGACCATGTCGCACTTGTTCAGGAACACCACCAGCGCCGGAACGCCGACCTGGCGGGCCAGAAGGATGTGCTCGCGGGTCTGCGGCATCGGGCCGTCAGCCGCCGAAACCACCAGGATCGCGCCGTCCATCTGCGCCGCGCCGGTGATCATGTTCTTCACATAGTCGGCGTGCCCGGGGCAGTCGACATGCGCGTAATGACGGTTCTCGGTCTCGTACTCGACATGCGCCGTCGAGATCGTGATGCCGCGCGCCTTCTCCTCAGGAGCCTTGTCGATCTGGTCATACGCCGTGAACGTCGCGCCGCCCGTCTCGGCAAGGATCTTCGTGATCGCAGCCGTCAGGGACGTCTTGCCATGGTCGACATGGCCAATCGTCCCGATGTTGCAATGCGGCTTCGTCCGCGCGAACTTTTCCTTGGCCATAGACGTATCCTGCTCGAGGTCTCGGTGCCGAGAAGCGCCGCTCCTCTAGGCAGGTTCACGCCGCCGCACAAGCCCGAAATGGCGTCTTGGCTGCTGAGGACCCACAAAACACGTCCGCGGATTGGCGCCGAGACCCATTATGAGCCGGGTCTGAGGACCGCGCGCCTCACCTGCGCCGCGACGCCATTGCGGCCCAGGCGCGGCTGCTTTATCTCGTCGATACGGCCTCCGCGCGGGGCCGTCCGCGGATGTAGCTCAGTTGGTAGAGCATCAGGTTTCCACCCTGAGGGTCGCGAGTTCGAGTCTCGTCGTCCGCTCCAGATTCGAGGGCGGGGATCGGCATCCGATCCCCGCCCTCTCTCATTTGCGCTTTTCGTCGCGGCTGTGCCGGGCGTCCTCCTCGCCGCCGCCCGTGGACACGCGGCTGCGCGCCCGCTGATCGCTGTCCGCCGGCGGTTTCCTGACCTCGAGGGGCTCCTTGGCGTTCTCGTGCGAGGCGCCGGGGCCGCCCTGGCGGATGCTGTTCGGCGTCTTGGTCGATGTCGACATGGGCTGCTCCCTCAGCGGTCCTGCTGGTGGCCCTGGTGGGTCGTGTTCTGCTTGGTGTTGCCGGTCTGGCCGCGCTGCTCGGGATTCGCGACCTGGCCGCTGCCGCCGGCGGCGGATCCCGGTGAAGCGCGCTTGTCGTCGCCGGCTCCCTTCGGGCTCCGGTTGCCGGGAGGAACCGGGGGCGTCGCCTTCCTCGTCATCGTGGCCTCCTTCAGACGGTCCGCTGTCGCGGGGGGTCTCCTTCTGAAATCGCCCGGCGGCCGGCTGGTTCCCGCCAGATCGGGTCAATCAGCCGCGATCTGGGCGACGATCCGGCAGATGAGCCCTTCAGGACCGAGCCGGTAATCGACCGTCGCGCCGAGCTGGTGAGGCAATCCCTCCTCGATCAGTTCACGACCGAAGCCGCGCGGCGCATCCGGAGACGCCGAAGCGCAGGTCTCCCGCCATTCGATGACGACGTGGCCGCCCTTCCGCTCCCAGGAGATCGCGAGGCCGCCGCCGTCGCGGGCGAGCGCGCCGTGTTCGGCGGCGTTCGCGGCGAGTTCGTGCAGCGCGAGAGCGAGCATGCGAACCGCGCGCGGACGTATCGGCGCCACGGGCCCGGCGAGGGCGACGCGACTGTCCTCGCCCAAGCCCCAGCTCGCGAGTTCGCCCCGCACAAGCCGGCCGACCGACGGCGCCTGTTCCCCTTCCCGCTCCGGCAGCAGGCTCTCGGCGCGGGCGAGCGCCGCCAGGCGGCGACCGAGCCTCGACCGATAATCCTCGAGCGATTCGCCCGGGCGCGACGCTTCCGCCAGCGCCTGGACCAGCGCCAGCAGGTTCCGCGCGCGGTGACGCGGGCTTTCGCGACCCTCGTCCGGGAACATGCCGGCCATTTCAGGGATTGCCCTTGGCGGGCGACCGCGCGGACGGCTCCTGCGCGGCGGCCGGAAGGATGACGGAGACGATGACAGCTGAACGCGACACATCAGACGCCGGGGTCGAACGGCTGCGCGACGCGATCGACAGCGGCCGGACCGGCGACAAGGCGCCGTTCACGGATCCGGCGGCGGCGCCCCTCGGCGCCGACGACGAGGCTGCAGGCGAACCGCCGACGGCCGAGCGGACGCAGACGGCCCTCGCGGCCGAAACGCCTGGCGGCCAAGGCGCGATGAGCCGGGCGCCCGGCCTCTCGGACGAACGACCGCGCGACGAGCATGCCGCGGCGCGGCCTCGCCACACCCCACGCGTGGCCATGATTCTGGTTCTGGTCATCCTGGCGTTCGGAGCCGCTTTCGCCGGGGGCCTCCTGCTCTAGGACGGCGAGACGCCGGCCCTCAGGCGGAGCACAGCCTGCTCCAGATCGGCGCGGGACAGCGGCTTGTCCAGACGAGGCACGTGCCGATACGGCTCCGGAACAGCGAAATCGTCGTAGCCGCTCGCGAACACGAACGGCACGCCGCGATGCGAGAGCTCCTCGGCCAGGTCGAAGACCGGCTTGTCGTCGAGGTTGATGTCGAGCAGCGCGAAGTCGGGCGATCGGGAGGCCAGCAATTCCCGCGCCTGCTCGACGCTGCGGCATGGCCCGATCGTTTCGCCGCCGAGCGCCGCCACGATGCGCTTCATGTCCGAGGCGATCAGGAACTGATCCTCCACGATCAGAACCTTCCAGCCGGCGAGAGGCGGATCCTGGATGGGCGTCACGCGTCCTGCTCTCCTTCGTCTCCTTGGCACAGAGGAAACCGGATGGTCGCCCGAAGCCCCTCCACGTCGAACTCCAGCGAGGTGGCGGCGCCGAGCTCATAGGGCAGGCCCTGCTCGATCAGCTCCCTGCCGAAACCCTTGCGGGCCGGCGCCCCCTCCGGGAACGACACGCCCCGCTCGCGCCACTCCATCGAGAGCAGCGGGCCGTCGGCGCCCGGGACAAGGCGCCAGCGCACGTCGAGCCGCCCGTCAGGCACGGCCAGCGCGCCATGCTTCAGCGCGTTGGTCGCAAGCTCATGCGCGGCAAGCGCCACGACTTCCGCCGCGCGCCGACGCAGCTTCACGTCCGGCCCCTGAACGGTCACCCGGTCGCCCACCGATGCGCCGACCGCCGCGAGTTCGTCGCGAATCAGCTCGCCGAGCTCGAGCGCGACGTCGCCCGAGCGGGTCAGGACGTTCTGGGTTCGGGCCAGCGTCGCCAGACGCCCGTCGAAGCTCTGTTCGAACTCCTGGAGGTTAGGGCTCATCTCGATGGTCCTCCTCGCAAGCGACCTCACCACCGCGAGAATGTTGCGGACGCGGTGCTGGAGCTCGCCCAGCAGAAGTTTCTGGCGCTCCTCGGCGTTCCGATGCTCGGTGCGGTCGTAGAGAATTTTCAGGTAACCCCGGGCTCCGTCGCGAAGCGGGAACATCATCCCCGAACCCCAGAACCGGGCGCCGTCCTTGCGGAGGTGCCAGCGATCGTCGACGGCGCGGCCTTCGGCGTCGGCGGTGCTGGCCTCGCGGGCGGGCGCGCCGTTCGCCTGATCCTCTTCCGTAAAAATCAGGTCGGCCCTGCGACCGAGCACCTCCTCCTCACGCCACTGGAATATTTTCTCCGCGCCGGCGTTCCATTCGGTGATCCGACGGTCGCCGTCGGCCGCGATGATCGCGAACTCGGTCGAGCTTTCGAGAATCAGCCTGTAACGCGCAGCGCTCGCGCGCAGGGCGAGCAGCGCCGCCTGATCTTCGTCTGCCCCCATGCCGCCCGGCCCTCGCCATCCTCCGCAGGGCGGCGCGGCGCGCCGTGGTTCAGGCGCGGACGCGCGGACTTGACCGCCCCTGTCGCGAAGTCGCGAAGGCGGGCTTTCGTTCCAGCGCAGCGCCATCGCGAAGGCGAAAGCGCCCGCAGCCGCGGCCGTCAGGCCGCCGCTTTGCGCGGGAAATTCAGAGAGGATCGGGTGGGAGGCGAGAGATGGTGGAGGGGGTTGGATTCGAACCAACGTAGGCTAAGCCAACGGATTTACAGTCCGTCCCCTTTAACCACTCGGGCACCCCTCCACGCTCGCATCGGCGCGGTCAACCGGGCCGAAGCGGGAAGGCCGCGACGTCGCCGCCGTCGTCCTTCGCGGCCGGTGCTTTAGGGTTCGGCCCGCCCCGGTGTCAACCGGAAAACCGGAAGCGCGGCTTCCCGGCCGCGCGTTGCCAAGGCGTCGGCGCCGTGACAGAACGCCGGCCGTCCCCCGTCTCCTGCCCTGAGATCGCAGAATGCGCCCGCCCCGTTCGCCGCGCCCAGCCGGGTCCGGCTCTCCGCGCTGGAAGAAGCGCCCCGTTCAGGGCGGCGGGCGCGAAGGCCCCCGCGGCTTCCCGCGCGATCACGAGGGGCCGGTGGTGATCTACGGCTATCACAGCGTCGCCGAGGCGCTCGCCAATCCGCGCCGCAAGCCGATCCGGCTGCTCGCGACCGAGAACGCGGTCGCGCGGCTCACCGAGGCCGGCCTGCTCGGCCGCGTCACGCCGGAGATCGTGCGCCCGGGCGCGATCGACCGCCTGCTCACACCGGACGCCGTTCACCAGGGCCTCTACCTGGAAGCGGAGGCGCTCGACGGCCCGACGCTGGAGACGATCCCGCGGGACGGGCTGGTGCTGGTGCTCGACCAGATCACCGACCCCCACAATGTCGGCGCGATCGTGCGCACCGCCGCGGCCTTCGCGGTCGACGCGATCGTCACCACCGCGCGCCACAGCCCGGAGGCGACCGGCGTGCTCGCGAAGTCCGCAAGCGGCGGACTTGAGCATGCGCCGCTCGTGCTGGTGCAGAACCTCGCTCGCGCGCTGCAGACGCTTGGCGACCGCGGCTTCCTGCGGATCGGCCTCGATTCCGAAGGCGACGCGAGCTTCGACGAATCGGCTCTGGGCTCTGGCGGAGTCGCGCTGGTGCTGGGGGCGGAAGGCAAGGGATTGCGGCAGCTCACGCGGGAGACCTGCGACCGGCTGGCCCGGCTCGACGCGCCGGGCGCGATCAAGAGCCTCAACGTCTCGAACGCCGCCGCGATCGCGCTCTACGTGGCGCGCCGCGCCAAGCCGCTCACCGCGGCGGGAACTGATTGATTCTGGTGGCGGCGTCGGTGCGCACGGTCGGACCGCTCGGGACGATCGTCACGCCCGGCCTCGGATAATCGCGCCGCACACGGCCGATCGCGTCATAGGTGTCGGGCCGGCCCGGCACGTCCAGCCGGCGGCCGCGGCTGTCGAATCGGGGCGGAGCGGCCGGTCCGGCGATCGGCCGCTGCGGGGCGCGTCGCAGCTCCGGCGTCTTCCGCCCGCGTCGCCATTCGCGATCCGGCTTTCCGGCCGGGCGGGTGATCGCGCCCCCGCGCTGGTCAGCCGGCTCGGAGATGATCGTGCCCGGCCGGTACTCGGCCCGGACCTCAGGCGCCAGCACCAGCGCGCACAAAGAAAAACTTAACAGCAGATTAAACGAAGGTCGCATTCGCGGGCCCGTCGACGAGTCGTCGCCACACTGTGTATCTAGGTGGTGCGGAGTTGTGCGCTAGGGCTCGAGGGGATTTCAGGGCCACGGACAGATCCGCGAAGCGCGCCGTGATCCGGCTCGTCAGGGAGAAACCGATGCGGGGGGCGCCGCATCCACCTGAGAAGGGCCTGCGGCGCGGGCCAGCCGACTCAACAAAAAAACAGCGCCGTCCGCAGGGACGGCTCACGGTCGTCGTCGCGTCCGCGCCCACGCGACGCCGCTCCCTAACGCCGAGGTGAAACAGGCCTATGTCCGTCGCAAGCACGACTGTAGCGCCCCAGCAGGCGCGGCCGATGACGCGGGAGGAGAAGAAGGTCATCTTCGCCTCGTCGCTCGGCACCGTCTTCGAGTGGTACGATTTCTACCTCTACGGCTCGCTCGCCGTGATCATCGGCGCGCAGTTCTTCAGCCAGTATCCTGAATCGACGCGCGGCATCTTCGCCCTGCTCGCCTTCGCGGCGGGCTTCCTGGTGCGCCCGTTCGGCGCCCTGGTGTTCGGCCGCCTGGGCGACCTCGTCGGCCGCAAATACACCTTCCTGGTCACCATCCTGATCATGGGCCTGTCGACCTTCGTGGTGGGCATCCTGCCCAACGCCGCGACGATCGGCTTCGCGGCTCCGGTCATCCTGATCATTCTGCGCCTGCTGCAGGGCCTCGCGCTCGGCGGCGAGTATGGCGGCGCGGCGACCTATGTGGCCGAGCATGCTCCGGTCGGCCGGCGCGGCTTCTACACCTCGTGGATCCAGACCACTGCGACCCTCGGACTGTTCCTGTCGCTGCTGGTGATCCTGTTCACCCGCGGCATGGTCGGCGAGGAGGCCTTCAAGGACTGGGGCTGGCGCATTCCGTTCCTGATCTCGGTCGTGCTGCTCGGCATCTCCGTGTGGATCCGGCTCTCGCTGAACGAGTCTCCCGCCTTCCAGAAGATGAAGGCCGAGGGCACCCGCTCCAAGGCGCCGCTCTCGGAGTCCTTCGGTCAGTGGCGCAACGCCAAGATCGCCCTGATCGCGCTGCTCGGCCTCACCGCCGGCCAGGGCGTCGTCTGGTACACCGGCCAGTTCTACGCGCTGTTCTTCCTGCAATCGATCCTCAAGGTCGACGCCTTCACCTCGAACCTTCTGATCGCCTGGTCGCTGCTGCTCGGCACCGGCTTCTTCATCGTGTTCGGCGCGCTCTCCGACAAGATCGGCCGCAAGCCGATCATCCTCGGCGGCTGCCTGATCGCCGCGGTCTGCTACTTCCCGATCTTCCACCAGATCACCGCGCTCGGTAATCCCGCGCTCAACCACGCCATCGAGACCGTCAAGGTCACGGTGATCGCGGATCCGGCCGAATGCGGCGATCTGTTCAACCCGGTCGGCACGCGCAAGTACACGAGCGCCTGTGACCAGGCGCGCGACTTCCTGTCGAAGTCCTCGGTCAGGTACACGACCGAAGCTGGCCCGGCCGGCGAGACCAAGGTCCGCGTCAACGATCAGGAGATTCCGTTCGTCGGCGGCGCGGCCGCGGCGGAGTCCAGCAAGGCGACGCTCGCCGCCCTTCAGGCGGCCGGCTACCCGAAGGCGGGCGATCCCGGCATCGCGAAGATGGAGCACGTGTTCGACATCTTCCGAGCCCAGACCGGCGGCATCGTGCTGCTGCTGTTCGTGCTCGTGCTGTTCGTGACGATGGTCTACGGGCCGATCGCCGCCGCGCTGGTCGAGATGTTCCCGACGCGCATCCGCTACACCTCGATGTCGCTGCCGTACCACATCGGCAATGGCTGGTTCGGCGGCCTGTTGCCGGCGACGGCCTTCGCCATGGTGGCCGCGACCGGCGACATCTACTTCGGCCTCTGGTACCCGATCGTCTTCGCCCTCATGACGGTGGTGATCGGACTGTTCTTCGTGCCCGAGACCAAGGACCGGGACCTCGAGACCTACGAACACTCCTGAGGTCCTCCCTGTCTCGCGACAGGACCGACGCTTCGCGCGCAGCCCGGCTCACCGCCGGGCTGCGTTCGTTCAGGGGCGCCCCTCGCTTGGCCGGGGCGCAACCGCCGCCGTTCACGCGATTTCGGGTCGCGGCGACCGGTCGCGATGTTCCCTGCGCGCCGAATCCGACTATGTACCGGGCATGACGACGACGCCGCCGACCCCGCCCGTTCAGGACTTCATCCGCTACGACCTGCTGACGCAGAAGGCGTTGCGCGGCGTGGTGCACGACGTGCTGGCCCGCGTGGCGCGCGAGGGCGCGCCCGGCGACCATCATTTCTACATCTCCTTCCGCACCACCGATCCCGACGTCCGGCTGTCGCAGCGTCTGCGCGCGGAATATCCGGCCGAGATGACGATCGTGCTCCAGCACCAGTTCTGGGACCTGACCGTGCGCGAGGACGGCTTCGAGGTCGGCCTCTCCTTCCGCAACATCCCGGAGAAGCTGAGCGTCCCGTTCGCGTCCGTGACCGGCTTCTTCGATCCGTCCGTCCAGTTCGGGCTGAAGTTCGACAACCCCGACGCGCCCGGCGCGGCCGATGAAGACGTCGACGGAGAGACCTCCGGGGCCGCCGTCGAGCCGCTCCGTCAGCCGGAGCCGAGCGGGACGGACGAGCAAGGGGCGGACGCCTCTCCCGCGGCGGCCTCCGAGGGCGGCGCCGAGGTCGTCAGCCTGGACAAGTTCCGGAAGAAGTGACTGCGCCCGAAGGCGGCGTGACGCGGCCGAACGCCGCGTGCTAGGCACGCCTCGCGCAGATCGAAGCGCGACGACGAGCCTGGGGGCCTCCGATGACAGCGACCCGCACCGAGACCGACTCATTCGGCCCGCTGGAGGTGCCCGCGGACCGGTACTGGGGCGCGCAGACGCAGCGCTCGCTGCAGAACTTCAAGATCGGCGGCGAGACCATGCCGAAGCCGCTGGTTCGGGCGCTCGGCATCATCAAGCGCGCGGCGGCGCTCACCAACCGCGATCTCGGCATCCTCGACCCCAGGCTGGCTGAGGCCATCTCGGCCGCCGCCAAGGAGGTCGTCGACGGCAAGTTCGACGACCACTTCCCGCTCGTCGTCTGGCAGACGGGCTCCGGCACGCAGTCGAACATGAACGCCAACGAGGTGATCTCGAACCGCGCGATCGAGCTGCTTGGCGGCGCGCTCGGCTCCAAGACGCCGGTTCATCCGAACGACCACGTCAACATGAGCCAGTCGTCCAACGACACCTTCCCGACCGCGATGCACATCGCAGCCGCGGAGGAGATCGAACGCCGGCTGCTGCCCGCCCTCGCCCATCTCGCCGACGCCCTGGAAGCCAAGTCCAGGGCGTTCGAGCACATCATCAAGATCGGCCGCACGCACACCCAGGACGCGACGCCGCTCACCCTCGGCCAGGAGTTCTCGGGCTATGTCGCCCAGGTGCGGCTCGGGGCGGAGCGAATCCGCGAGACGCTGCGGCACCTCTACCCGCTCGCCCAGGGCGGCACCGCGGTCGGCACGGGCATCAACGCCAAGGTCGGCTTCGCGGAGGGCTTCGCGGCTCGCGTCGCGGAGATCACCGGCCTGCCCTTCGTGACCGCCGCCAACAAGTTCGAGGCGCTCGCCTCGCACGACGCCTATGTGCACGCCCACGGGGCGCTGAACGCGCTTGCGGCGGGCCTGTTCAAGATCGCCAACGACATCCGGCTGCTGGGGTCGGGTCCGCGCTCGGGTCTCGGAGAACTGAAGCTGCCGGAGAACGAGCCCGGCTCGTCGATCATGCCCGGCAAGGTGAACCCGACGCAGTGCGAGGCGCTGACGATGGTGTGCGCCCAGGTGTTCGGAAACAACGCGACCATCACCTTCAGCGGCAGCCAGGGCCATTTCGAGCTCAACGTCTACAAGCCCGTGATGGCGTACTGCATGCTGCAGTCGATCCGCATCCTGGCCGACGCCGCGGTCAGCTTCACGGATAATTGTGTGGTCGGCATCGAGGCCGATGAGGCCCGCATCGCTGATCTGATGAGCCGCTCGCTGATGCTGGTGACGGCGCTCGCGCCGACCATCGGCTACGACAAGGCCACCACGGTCGCGAAGACTGCGCACAAGAACGGCACGACTTTGCGCGAAGAAGCCGTGCGGCTGGGCTTCGTCACGGCCGAGGAGTTCGACCGCATCGTCCGCCCCGAGGCCATGATCCGGCCGAGCTGAATCGGCCTTAACTCCCGCACTCCCTGTTCTGTTCCCGCCGCCCTCGATTTTTACGTCACGGACGTGTAAGAGCATGGGCGTGGCAGAGATCATCAATCTGCGGCGCGCCCGGAAGAGCCGGGCGCGTGCGGCGTCCGAAAAGCTGGCTGCGGAGAACCGCACCAGGTTCGGAACGTCGAAGCAGGACAAGGATCTCGAGACCGCCCGCCGCACCTTGGCAGACAGGCGGCTCGAGGATCATCGTCGCGAGAATGGGGGCGACGCCGATTCATGACTGTACCTGGCATCGATATCGAGATCGCCAATTCCCCTGCTGAGGGCGAAGGCCATCTGCGCGCGATTCCCACTCAGGGCGCGGAAGGCGTGATCGTTCAGGAGTTGCTGGGCGACGCCGCGCCGGAGGCGGGCGCGGGATCGAACCCTGAGATCGTGAAGCGCTCGATCGTCGTGGCGGGCCACAAGACGAGCGTCAGCCTGGAGGACGCCTTCTGGCACGCGCTCAAGGACATCGCGCGGGAGCGCGCTCAGTCCCTGCGCAGCCTGGTGGCCGAGATCGACGCGCGCCGCAGCGGCGGCAATCTGTCGTCGGCCGTGCGGCTCTTCGTTCTCGACCATTACCGCCGGCGCGCGGGCGCCGCGGCGAGCGTAGCCGGCGCCTGATCGGCCTTACTGCGCCAGCGGGCTGATGATCATCGGCGGCGGCAGGATCTGCGGCTCGTCCTGAGACGGCCGCCCGGGCCGCCGGGTTCCGGGCGCCGCGGCGCCGCCCACGCCCCCATGAGCGCCGCGTTCGGTCCGAACGGCAGGCGGCGTCAGATCGAGCGGGGACGAGGGCCTCATCGGAGCGACGGCGGCCGGCGGCGGAACGGCCTCGATCAGCGAGCGCGCCTGCTCCTCCTGCCGCTTGCGCTCGGCCTCGGCGCGCGCCGCCTCCTCCGCCTTCCGGGCCTCTTCCGCCTTCCGGGCTTCTTCGGCCTTCCGCTCCTGCTCGGCGCGCTCACGCGCGATCCGGGCGCGCTCACGCATATCGGCCTCCATCGCCTCGATGCGCCTGGTCTCCCGCTCGACGGCCCGAACGGACAGCCAGCTGGTGAACGACGTGGCGTCGATCCGCCGCTTCGGCGACGCCAACGGTCCTTCGAAGGACACGCCGATCTGCGGCCCATCCGGGCGGTCTGGCGCAAGGGTCAGGTCGGCGTCGAGCGTGAGGCGCGCGAGGTCCAGCGTCGCCGAGCCGCCCAGCCGGGCCGCCCCGGAGCTCGACACCGCCCCGCTTCGCGCCACGCCGCCCGATATGGTGAAGGGCGCGGACAGCCGCCGCAGCGTCAGGTCGCCGCGTCCAAGCGGAACCTCGAGAGCGGCCGCGATCTTCGGCCCGTCGAGCGCCAGCCCCGCCTCGACCTGCGGCTCGATCCGATCGATCGCCGCAGGATCGAGCCTGCGGATCGTCCCGTCCCGCAAGGAGATCGAGCCGGCCCCTGCGAGCGAACCCACGACGGCCGCCAGCGAACGGCCCGTCCCCTGCGCGTCGAGCTTCACGTCGACCGTTCCGGCGAGCGGCGACGCGCCCCCCGACATGCCCAGCGCCTTCTCCGCGGAAGCCCCCGAAAGCGCAGCCGCAAGGGTCGCCGTCGCGTCGCTCCCTGCGCGGCTGATCCTGAGCGACCCGGTCAGCCGGCCGCCGTCGAGGTCGGCCGCGTAGTCCGCGATCGTCATCGCGTTCGGCCGAAGCGCGAGCGCGAATCTGGCGCCGGTCGCCACATGACCCGCCGCCAGCGGCGTCTCGGCGGCGGTGACCGTCAGACGCCCGCTGAGCCCTTGGAGCGGCGACCCGCCGAAGGGGGCGGTCGGCCACAGAGACGGACGCCCGCCGGGCGCGCGTCCCAAGGCCTCCGGCGAGAGCGCCAGACCGGCGAGCTCGGCCAGGGAGATGCGGTCGATCTTCAGGTCGCCCTCGAAGCCCCGGGCGGCCGTGAACGGGATCCGCAGCCGTCCGGAGAGCGCCCGGCCCGCGACCTCGCCGCGCAGATCGTCGAACCGCGCCTGCTCGTCGCCGATGACGATCTTCGCGCTCAGCCGCGCGGGCAGCGGCGGCGCGCCCCCTGGCGGCAGCCGTGCCAGCGCCTCGCCCGCCGTCGCGAGATCCGTGGAGGCGAGCGACACGTCGCCGGAGGCGCTGACGCCGGTCTCCGGGGCGAAGCCGACGGCGCCGCGGCCGGTGATCTCCAGCCCGACGCCGGAGAAGCGCGCATCGCCGCTCATCGAGCGCGTCGGAACGCCATGCAGCCTCAGCGCGATCTCGCCGCCCCGCGCCGCGGCCAGGGGACTGGTCCAGACGCCGACGAGCGCCGCCAGCCTGCGGCCGTCGCCCGAGGCGATCCGGAGGTCGAGATCCATATCGGAGTCGAGCGAGAGCTCGGAGGATGTGGCGGTCAGGTCGACCGCGCCGCCGGCCGCCTGCCCGGTGACCGAGATGCGCCGCGCCTCGCCCGCAGAGTCGACGCCGATGTCGAGTTTCAGCGGCGCCAACGCGTCCGCGCGGGCGTCGAGCAGCGCGAGGGCCGCCGGCGGGGCGCCGGCCCGTCTGCCGAGCGTCAGCAGCGGCGCCAGGTCCCGCGCCGAAAGCTTGAAGTCGAGCCTCCCGGCGCCGTCCGCGGCGAGCCTCCCGGCGCCGGACAGCGCCGCGCCGTCAGCATCCGCCACCGCCAGGCGCGTGAGCTCGATTCCGTCTGCGCCCACGAACCCTTCGACGGCGACGCCCGCCATGGTGACGCCGCCGAACACGAGCGTCTTCGCGTTCAGCGACAGCGAGAGGTCCAGAGGACCGCCGGCCAGGGCGCCGCTCGCGATGCGGCCGATCCCGAGCGCGTCGAGGTCCAGCCGGTCGGAGACGAGCTGCGCGTCAAGGCGCGGCCGCCCGCCATCCTCGCCCGAGGTCCAGGCGAGCCGTCCCGAGGAGAGCGCGCCGTCCACCGAAAGGTCGGCGTTCTGGATCTGCACGGCGCCAAGCCGCGCGCTGACGTCGCCCTTCAGGGTGATCTTCTCGCCGAGCTGCGAGCCGACGACGTCATCCCCGCGCGAGAGCCACCGCCGGAAGGACTGGAAGTCTTCGGACGCGAACGTGACCGGGCCAGCGAAGCCCGGCCCCGCCTCTCCGAACGCGACCGCTCCGGACGCCGTCATGGTCGATGCGCCCGGGAGCTCGGCGGAACCGGACTGAATCCGCCAGGCGCCCTGTTCGGCGCGAAGGACCGCGCGCAGGTCCCGGACGACGTCGCCGCCCAGCACGATCCCGCGGACGCCGATGGTCAGCTGGCCGTCGATCGGCGGGCGGGCCGCCGCCGCGAACCGGGGCGCGACGGCCGCCAGAACGTCGCCGGGGCCGCGGCCGCCGCCCCCGGCCATCCGATCGAAGTCGATCTGACGGGAGTCGAGCGTGACGTCGAAGCGCGGCGCGGGGCCGAGCGTCGCGCTCCCGCGGCCGCCGAAACGCAGCGCGCGCTCGTCAGGGCCATAAGAGGCGTCGATATCCTGAAACTCGACCAGATCGGGCCGCGCGCTGAGGCGCGCCGACACGCGCCACGGCTCGGCGGCGTCGGCCGGCTGCGGCTCCTTCCGAGGCGGGGCCGCCCGGACCAGACTGGCCTGACCCTCGAGCGTCGGCTTTGCGGCCGCGAACGAGAGCGTCCCGTCGAGATCGAAGGTCTCGGGGCGCCCGCGCGGCGCGACGTTGAGCTTGAGGCGCAGCTGGTCGGCGGCGTCGGCGCGGCCGGTGGACAGCCGCAGGCCAGCCGTTCGCCCGAAGGCGCTGCCTTCGCCCTCGAAGCGGTACGGGCCCTTGAGCGAGCCCGCCTCGGCGACGCCGTTCAGCCGGTCGAGCAGAAAGTCGCCGCTCGCCCCCTTCACCGAGACCGCGCCGTCGATGATCTCCGCGCGATCGAAGGAGATGCGCTCGGCCCTCGCGGAGCCGTGGGCGGCGGAGAACGGCGCCTCGACCGCGCCGTCGGGCCGCACCGCCATCTCCAGCCTCGGACGGACGATCTTGACGCGCTCGGCGCGGAACTCGCCGCGCAGCAGCGGGGCGATCGCGAATTCGATCTCGACCTCGGCGGCCGCCAGGCGCCCGGGCCCGCGGCCGGCCGTGAGATCACGGAAGCGGACATAGGGGCTCGGCAGGAGCCGCGCGTCGACCGCGCCCGAAACCGTCACGGGCGCGCCCACGAGCGCGCTCGCCTGCGCGGCGAACTCGTCGCGGTAGACGCTCCAGTTGATGAACCAGGGACCGATCAGGGCGACGAGCAGCGCCAGCACGAGCGCGAGCCCAAGCCCGGTGAGGGTGTTGTTCACGACGTCGGGTCCGCCCGATCCGATCGGCGACTGTCCGGCCGCCCTCCCGAGGGTCTCACTATACGCTCAGCCCCTCGTCACGGAATCACGATCTTACCGGGATTCATGATGTTCTGCGGGTCGAGCGCGCGTTTGATCGCCCGCATCGCCGCCATCGCCCCGGCCCCGTGCTCCGCCTCGAGGTGCTTCATCTTGGCCTGGCCGACGCCGTGCTCGCCCGAACAGGCGCCGCCCATCGCGAGCGCCCGCTCGACCAGCCGGCCCACGAAGGCTTCGCACGCCGCGATCTCGGCGGGATCCGCCATGTCGATCAGCGGCAGGCAGTGGAAGTTGCCGTCGCCCACATGACCGACGATCGGCGCGACCAGCCCGGAGGCGGCGATGTCGGCCTGAGTCTCCGCCACGCAATCGGCCAGGCGGGAGATCGGCACGCAGACGTCGGTGGACATCGGCCGCGCGCCGGGCCGCATGGCGGCCGCCGCCCAGAAGGCGTCGTGCCGGGCCTGCCAGAGCCGGTTGCGCTCCTCGGTCCGGGTCGCCCACTCGAACGGCCCGCCGCCAAAGTCGGCCGCGATCTCGCCGAAGCGCTCTGACTGCTCCGCCACGCCGGCGTCGCTGCCGTGGAACTCCAGGAACAGCGTCGGGACCTCGGGCAGAGCGAGCTTCGAATAGGCGTTGCAGGCGCGGACCTGCAGCGCGTCCAGCAGTTCGATGCGCGCGACCGGAATTCCGCACTGGATCGTCGCCGTCGTGGCGGCGCATGCGGCGGCGACGCTCGGAAACGGGCAGACCCCGGCGGCGATCGCCTCCGGCGTCCCATGCAGCCGCAGGGTGAGCTCGGTGATGATCCCGAGCGTGCCTTCTGATCCGACCAGAAGGCGCGTGAGATCGTAGCCGGACGAGGACTTCTTCGCCCGGCCGCCGGCGCGGATGATCTCGCCGGAGGCGAGCACCGCGGTCAGCCCCAGCACGTTGTCGCGCATCGTGCCGTAGCGGACCGCGTTGGTTCCGGAGGCGCGCGTGGCGGCCATGCCGCCCAGCGAGGCGTCGGCGCCCGGGTCGATCGGAAAGAACAGGCCCTGATCGCGGAGATGGTCGTTCAGGCGTCTTCGCGTGACGCCGGGTTGCACGACGGCGTCGAGGTCTTCCGGATGAACGGCGACGATCTCGCTCATCCGTTCCGTCGAGACGCAGACGCCGCCGAACGGGGCGTTGACGTGGCCCTCGAGCGACGTGCCGGTCCCGAACGGCACGATCGGCGCGCCGTGCCGGACGCAGAGCCGCACGACCTCCGCGACCTCCGCGGTGTCCCGCGGGAACACCACGCAGTCCGGCGGCTGGTTCTGGATCCAGGTCAGCGTATGGGCGTGCTGTTCTCTTACGGCCGCCGAAACCGAGAAGCGGTCGGCGAGGCGCCGCGAGAGCGCGTCCATCACGACCGAGAGGGCGTCCGGGGACGGCCTCATTCCGGCGGCGGGCGCCATGTCTGTCTCTCCGGGGCCAGCGAGGGTTTGCCCGCCTCTCCTAGCAGATTTCAGCCCGCGGTCTGAGAACGCAAAAAAGCCCTGCGCCGGGAGGCGCAGGGCTTTGTCGGAAGTCCGTCAGCGGAGTCCGCTCATTCCACGACTTCGACCACCTTGCGGTCGCTGTCGACGATGTAGCGGCGGTCGTTCACGACCGTGTAGCTGTAGTCGCTGTCGGGCACCTGATAGATCTCGACGTCCTGCGGCAGGGCCTTGCCCACCACGACCTCGCCTTCATAGCGCACCGACGGGCGCTCCTCGCGCACGACGTATTCCTTGACCTTCTTTGGAGGCGCGATCGCAGTGCCGATCACGCCGCCGGCGACTGCGCCGGCCGCCGCTCCGACAGGTCCGCCCAGCACCGCGCCGGTCGCGGCGCCGCCTGCGACGCCGGACGCCGTGCCTTCCTGAGCGAAAGCCGCGGCCGGGGCCGCCAGGCCGAGAGCGAGAGCAAGAACGAGAGTTTTGGAACGCATGAGGTTATCCTCCTGTGGTCCGCCCACCGTCCAAACGTCGTATGTCAAATTACGTTCCGGCCGCGTCGCCGAGAGCGAACCTCGAAATCGCCGCCTCGCGGCGCCATGTTGGCGAGGCCGCCGGGCGCGATTCGTACGCCCGCCCCCATTCTCCCTTCGGAGCTCCTGCTTGCCCGAGCCACTGGCCGACCGTCCCGGCGAATTCGCCGCCCCGCGCCCCGGCGGCATAGCCGCGCGGGCCGCCGCGGGCCTGCGCGCGGCCGGGCCGGATTATCTGGCGGGGCTCAACCCGGAGCAGCGCGAAGCGGTCGAGACGCTGGACGGCCCCCTGCTGGTGCTCGCCGGCGCGGGCACCGGCAAGACCCGCGTGCTGACGACCCGCATCGCGCACATCCTCGCGCTCGGCCGCGCCCGGCCGTTCGAGATCCTCGCAGTCACCTTCACCAACAAGGCCGCCCGCGAGATGCGGGAGCGCGTCGGCAAGCTGCTGGGCCAGGCCGCCGAGGGCATGCAGTGGCTCGGCACCTTCCACTCGATCGGCACGCGCATCCTGCGCCGTCACGCGGAGCTCGTGGGCCTGCAGTCGAGCTTCACGATCCTCGACACCGACGACCAGATCCGGCTGATCAAGCAGGTGCTCTCGGCCGAGAACATCGACGACAAGCGCTGGCCGGCGCGCCAGCTCGCCTTCGCGATCGACGGCTGGAAGAACCGCGCGCTCGGCCCCAAGGACGTGCCGGCCGGAGAGGCGCAGGCCTTCGCGGCCGGCCGCGGCGCCGAGCTCTACGGGATCTACCAGGCGCGCCTGAAGCAGCTCAACGCGGTCGATTTCGGCGACCTGCTGCTCGGGCCGATCCGCATCTTCCGCGACCATCCGGACGTGCTGGAGCAGTACCACCGCCGGTTCCGGTTCATGCTGGTGGACGAGTACCAGGACACCAACGTCGCGCAGTATCTGTGGCTGCGCCTGCTCGCGCAGGGCTCGAAGAACCTCGCCTGCGTGGGCGACGACGACCAGTCGATCTATGGCTGGCGCGGCGCGGAGGTGGAGAACATCCTGCGCTTCGAGCGCGATTTTCCGGGCGCCAAGGTGGTCCGGCTGGAGCGCAACTACCGCTCGACCGGACATATCCTCAACGCCGCCTCGCATCTGATTGCGAAGAACGAGGGCCGGCTCGGCAAGACGCTGCGGCCGCAGACCGAGCTCGGCGAGAAGGTGACGGTCGCCGGATCCTGGGATTCCGGCGAAGAGGCGCGCGCCATCGGCGACGAGATCGAGGCCCTCCAGTCGAAGGGCCACAAGCTCGACGACATGGCGATCCTCGTGCGCGCGTCGTTCCAGATGCGCGAGTTCGAAGAGCGCTTCATCACGCTCGGCCTGCCCTACCGGGTGATCGGCGGCCCGCGCTTCTACGAGCGCGCCGAGATTCGCGACGCCATGGCCTATCTCAGGGTGGTGGCGAGCCCGGCGGACGCGCTCGCGTTCGAGCGCATCGTCAACGTCCCGAAGCGGGGCCTCGGCGACGCCGCGCTCAAGCTGATCAACGAGCGCGCCCGCGCCGACGAGGTGACGCTGCCGGAAGCCGCGCGCCGGCTGTGCGACGCCGGCGAGATGAAGGGCAAGGCCCGCGCGGCGCTCAAGGACCTGATCCTGTCCTTCGACCGCTGGTCGGGGCTGATCGACAAGACGCCGCACACCGAGCTCGCCGAGATCATCCTGGAGGAGTCCGGCTACACCGACATGTGGGCCAAGGACCGCACCGCGGAGGCCCAGGGGCGGCTCGAGAACCTGAAGGAGCTCGTGCGCTCCATGGAGCCGTTCGAGAACCTGCGCGGCTTCCTCGAGCATGTCTCGCTGGTGATGGACGCCGACCGAGGCCCCAGCGAGGACGCCGTCACCATCATGACGCTGCACGGCGCCAAGGGGCTGGAGTTCGACACCGTCTTCCTGCCCGGCTGGGAGGAAGGCCTGTTCCCGCATCAGCGCTCGCTGGACGAGAGCGGCCGCGCCGGCCTCGAGGAAGAACGCCGGCTCGCCTATGTGGGCCTGACCCGCGCGCGGCGGCGCGCCAAGATCTGGTTCGCCTCGAACCGCCGCGTCCACGGCATGTGGCAGTCGTCGATCCCCTCGCGATTCCTCGACGAGCTGCCGGAGGCGGATGTCGACGTCGTGGAGGCGCCGGCGACCTTCGGCGGCGGCATGGGCGGCGGCTATGGACCGAGCCGGTTCGACAACGCGCAGCCCTTCTCCTCGACCTACGCCACGCCCGGCTGGCGGCGGGCGCAGGAGCGCGGCGGCGCGACCGCCTCGCCGGGCCCCGGCGCGCGACGCGGCGGCCCGATGACCATCGAGGGCGAGCTGGTCGCCTCGTCGAGCGCGAAGTCCGCCGGCTTCAAGCAAGGCGCGCGCGTCTTCCACCAGAAGTTCGGCAACGGCACGGTTGTCGAGGTCGACGGCAACAAGCTCACCGTCTCGTTCGACAAGGCCGGCGAAAAGCGCGTGCTGGACGGCTTCGTGAAGGCCGCGTAAGCGGGCCGTCATCCCGGACGGCCGCAGGCCGATCCGGGATCGTCTTTGATGTCGAAAGCTCGATCCTGCAAACGATCCCGGCGCTCGCTGACGCTCGGCCGGGATGACGCGGTGGGTCCTAGGGTTTAAGGCTCCGCCTCCCGCGCAAGCTCCGGAACGCCTCCGTGACCCAAACCCCCATGATCCGCCTCGCGCTCGACGAGGCCACCGCAAAGCGCGTCGCCGACATGCTCGACGACGCGTTCCCGTTCGGCGAGGTCTCGGTCTCGGCGTTCGAGACCGGCCCCAACGCCTGGAACGTCGAGGTCTACGGTTCGCCGGAGCTGTCGAGCGCCGAGCTCGCCCGGGCGATGCGCGAGGCCTTGGGACCGGAGAGCGCCGGCCTGCGGGTCGAGGAAGGCGCGATCGACGAGGCGGACTGGGTGGCGAAGAGCCTCGCCGGCCTCAACCCCGTGCCGGCCGGGCGCTTCGTGGTGCACGGCAGCCACGACCGCGACAAGATTCCGGACGGCGTCATCGGCATCGAGATCGAGGCCGCGCTCGCCTTCGGCACCGGCCATCACGGCACCACCCGCGGCTGTCTGCTGGCGATCGACGAGCTTCTGACGGAGCGCCGTTTCGAGCGCGTGCTGGACCTCGGCTCCGGCACCGGCGTGCTCGCGATCGCGATCGGCCTCGCCCAGAAGTCCCCGGTGCTCGCGACCGACATCGACGAGGTCTCGGCCCGCATCGCGGGCGAGAACGCCGAGGCCAACGGCGCGGGCGACTATGTGGAGTCGATCCACGCCACCGGCTTCGACCATCCGGCGTTCGCCGAGCGCGGCCCCTTCGACCTGATCGTCGCCAACATCCTCGCCGGCCCGCTGGTCGAGCTCGCCCCCGACGTGAAACGCAATCTCGCCGCAGGCGGCCGGGTCGTCCTGTCAGGTCTGATGAACCACGAGGCGGAGCGGGTTGCGGCGGCCTATGCGGCGCAGGGGCTGGAGGTCGTGGCGTCGCGTCAACTCGAAGGGTGGTCCACGTTGATCTTGGCCGCAGCCAAGGAGACGTGATAGGGCGGATCGTTCCAGATCGCGCCGGTCTGGGCGAAGCTAGGCCGCATGTCTCACCTCCACCCGCGGCAAGAGGGACGCATGCCTCAGATCGACAACATCAAGAACATCCTCGTCGTCGCGACCGAAGAGGGAGAGGGCGAGCGTTCCTCCGCTCTGGCCTATGGCCTGTCGCTCGCCGCCCAGGCCGACGCCCGGCTGGTGATCCACTCGGGCTCGGTGCCGCTCAACGTCCCGCATACGCGTAGCTCGGCGATCGTCGGGCAGCTTGTCGCCGAGGAGAACGCCCGGCTCCGCAAGCTCACCGAGCGGGTGGCGGAAGAGACCCGCAAGGCCGCGGCGCTCTCCGGCGTCACCTGCGTCGTGGAAGCGCCGCAGCTCTCCTATGCCGACCTCCGTGACCGTATTCTCGCGCAGGCCCGCGTCAGCGACCTGATCGTTCTGGACGCGGATCCGAGCGCCATCACGATCGACGGCGGCCTGCTCCGGAAGCTGATCTTCGCGAGCGGCCGGCCGAGCATCGTGGTCCCGAAGGGCGTCCGTGAGTTCGGCTGCAGGCGCATCATCGTCGCGTGGGACGGAAGCGAGCCTGCGGCGCGGGCCGTGGCCGCCGCCATGCCCTTCCTGCGCGCCGCCGAGCTGGTCGAGATCGTCTGCTATCTCGGCGAGAAGGACCTGACGCGGAGCGCGCCGGGGGCGGACATCGCCGTCGCCCTCGGCCGGCACGGCGTGAACGCCGTCGTCAAGGACCTGCCCGCCGGCCGCGACATCGGCGAGAGTCTCAGGGAGCAGGCCGGGCTCTCCCGCGCCGACCTGATCGTCATGGGCGCCTTCGCTCGATCCTCCGTCGTGGAATGGCTGTTCGGCGGCGTGACGCAGAGCATGCTGGAGAACACCCGGGCGCCGCTGTTGATGGACCACTGACGCGACGCTGACGCAGATGCGCCTTCGACCGCGCTGGCCTACAAAGCCGACCGGCCTGGAGGAGCGCCCATGTTCGAAGCCCGGTTCCAGTCGTTCGAGGAGACCGCCGACCCCTCCCAGGGGGCGGCGCGGCTCGCGGCGCTGCGCAGTGCGCTTGCGGCGGATGGCCTCGACGGCTTCCTGCTGCCGCGGGCGGACGAGCACCAGAACGAATACCTGCCGCCCTCCGCGGAGCGGCTGGCCTGGCTGACCGGCTTCACGGGCTCCTTCGGCTTCGTGATCGTTCTGCCTGAAAAGGCGGCGCTTTTTGTCGACGGTCGCTACACGGTTCAGGCCCGCTCGCAGGTCGACCAGAAGGCTTTCGTGATCGTCAACGTCGCGGAGCTTTCGCCGTCCGAATGGCTGAAGCAGAACGCCGTTCGCGGCCAGCGCGTCGGCTACGATCCAAAACTGCACACCGTGGACGGCTTCGAGCGTTTCGAGGCCGCGGCCAAGGGGGCGGAGATCGAGCTCGTCGCGGTTCGGGACAATCCGCTCGACGCGCTGTGGACCGACCGCCCCGCCCCGCCGCTCGCGCCGGTCGCGCCGCACGACGACGCGCTCGCCGGCGAAGGCGCCGCGGCGAAGATCGCGCGGGTCCAGAGCGAGCTCGCCAGGGTGAAGGCCGACGCGCTGCTCGTCACCGACGCGCACTGCCTCGCCTGGCTGTTCAACATCCGCGGCGGCGACGTCGCCCACACGCCGCTGCCGCTCGGCTTCGCCGTCGTGCGCCGGGAGGGGCGGCCGGATCTGTTCCTCGATTCCCGCAAGCTCTCCAACGCCGTGCGCGCGGCGCTCTCACGGATCGCCGAGGTCGCGGAGCCGAAAGATCTGGAGGGCGCGCTCGGCAGGCTCGGCGCCGGGCAGGCGAAGGTGCGGCTCGATCCGTCAGGATCTGCGGTGGCCTACGCCCGCTCGCTCGAGGCCGCCGGCGCGACCGTGCAGCGCGGCCCCGACCCGATCGCGAAGCTGAAAGCGGTGAAGAACGCCGCCGAGATCGCCGGCGCCCGCGCCGCGCACCTACGGGACGCCGCAGCCCTGTGCCGCTTCCTGTGCTGGCTCGACCGCGAGGCCCCCAAAGGCGCGCTGGACGAGATCGGCTGCGCCGAGGCGCTGGAGACCTTCCGGCGCGAGACGGGCAAGCTGAAGGAGATCTCCTTCGACTCGATCTCGGCCGCCGGCCCCAACGCCGCGCTGCCGCACTATCGCGTGACGCGCGCCACCAACCGTAAGCTCACCCCCGGCTTCTACCTGATCGATTCCGGCGCGCAGTATGAGGACGGCACCACCGACGTGACCCGCACGGTGGTGATCGGGGCTGCGAGCGAGGAGATGAAGGACCGCTTCACGCGCGTCCTTCGCGGCCACATCGCGATCTCGACCGCGGTGTTCCCGAAGGGCGTCAGCGGCGCGCAGATCGACGCCTTCGCGCGCCGTCCGCTATGGGAGGCGGGGCTCGATTTCGACCATGGCACCGGCCACGGCGTCGGCTCCTATCTCTCGGTTCACGAGGGCCCGCAGCGCATCTCGAAGCTCGGGACCGTCCCGCTCGAGCCGGGCATGATCCTGTCCAACGAGCCCGGCTACTACAGGGAAGGTCATTACGGCATCCGCACCGAGACGCTGGTGCTGGTGGAGAAGCGCGCGATCCCCGGCGCGGAGCGCGAGATGTACGGCTTCGAGACGCTGACGCTCGCCCCGATCGACCGCCGCGCGATCGAGCCGGCGCTGCTGACCACGGGCGAGCGCGCCTGGCTCGACGGCTACCACGCCCGGGTGCTCGCCGAGGTCGGACCGCTGGTCGACCGCGAGACGCGCGCGTGGCTGGAAGCCGCCTGCGCGCCCCTGTAAGGCGGGCGCTCCCTCGTCATGGCCCGGTCAGGCCTGACCATGACGGCGAAGGTTCCCGCCCCGAAACGCGCGGCAAGATCGCTTCACTCCTGAACCCGGAAGCCCCCGATGTCCCGCTCCGCCCTCCTCCTCCTCGCCGTCGCAGGGCTCTATGGCGCGGTCGGCGTCGCCGCCGCCGCCGCGGGGGCGCACATGACCGGCGACCCGCGGCTTGCGACCGCCGCCAGCTTCCTGATGCTGAACGCGGCCGCGATCGTCGGCGTGGTGGCCGTCTCCGCCGGCCTGGGGCGGTTCGGACTTCTGCCGGCCGCAGGGCTCGCGCTCGGCGCGCTGCTGTTCTCCGGCGACCTGATGATCCGCGTCGCCTATGGGGCGAGCCCGCTGCCGATGGCGGCCCCGACCGGCGGCATGATCCTCATCCTGAGCTGGATCGCTCTCGTCCTGCTCTCCCTCGTCGCCGCGATCAGGCGGCGAGGCTAGGCCCGGCGCGCGTCGGCGCGGGCCTCGGCTCCCTGAGCGCGAGGACGAGCAGCAGCGCCGGGAGCCCGGACACGAAAGTCAGCGCGAAATAGACCGGGAAGCCACTGGCGCTGGCGACGAAGCCGGAGCCGCCCGCCAGCAGATGGCCGGGCAGCGCGTAGATCGAGCTCAGCACGGCGTAGCGGGTGGCGGAGAATTCCGAGGCCGCAAGCTTCGACATGAAGGCGATCAGCGCGGTGCCGGCGATCGCGGAGGCCACATTGTCGAAGCTGATCGTGGCGGCGAGCATCAGCACGCTGTGCCCGGTCACGGCGAGCGCGCTGTAGAACAGGTTCGTGGCCGCTGACGCCACGATCCCGATTATCAGGACCGTGCGCAGCGAAAGCCGGGTCAGCAGGAAGCCGCCCACGAAGGCGCCGAAGATCCCGAGAACGACGCCGAACACCTTGGTGACGTTGGCGATCTCGATATTGGTGAAGCCGAGGTCCTTGTAGAGCGGCGACGACATCACGTTGGCCAGCTGGTCCGGCACCCGGTAGAGCCCGATCATCGCCAGCGTCGTGAGGGGCGTGGCGGCGACCAGCGCCATGAGATCCTTCAGCGGGGCCGCGAGCGCCAGGCCCCTGGCGGCGGGGTCGCGCGGCTCGTCGTCTCTCGGGGTGCGCGGGATGAGGGTCGCGGTCACGACCGCGATCAGCGCCATGATCCCCGCCATCGCCGAATAGGCGCCGACCCAGTCGAGGCCCTCCGCGAGGTAGAGCGCGCCCGCGCCGGCGGTCAGCATCGCGAGGCGATAGCCGAGCTGGTAGGCGGCGACCAGCAGCCCCTGCTCCTCCGTCGGCGCGAGCTCGACGCGCCACCCGTCGACGGCCGCGTCCTGCGACGCCGAGGCGATGGCGGCCGCGAAGCAGGCCGCGGCCGCAAGCGGCAGGTTGGTCGCCGGATCGCCGAACGCCATCGCGGCGAGCCCCGCGGTCACGCCGAGCTGCGCGAGCAGGATCCAGGCCCGCCGGCGCCCGAAGATCCGCCCGAATGGCCCAAGCGCGTAGGCGTCCATCACGGGCGCGATCAGGAATTTGAGGCTGTAGGCGATGCTCGCCCATGACAGCAGCCCGATCACCTGGAGGCTGACGCCCGCCTCGCGCATCCAGAACGCGAAGGTGCCGCCGACCAGCAGCAGCGGCAGCCCCGAGGCGTAGCCGAGCAGACCGCTCGCGAGCCGCTTGGCGAGCATCGGCCGCGGGACGTCGCGGCCTTCGGCCGGGCTCTGCGCAGATTCGGACACGGCGGCTCCCTGGGAACGAGGCGGACTCGCGCCTTGGCGCCGCCGAGTCGTGGCGGATTCGGCCTGGCTTAGCCAGCCGCCGGACGGCCCACCGCGCCCGACTTCATCAGTTGACTCGTTCTATAGATTGTGTGGATAGTTTCGAACTCCGCTGCTTCGCCGCGCCGGCCTGGACCCCTCGGGCCACGCGGCAGGCGGCGGAGCCCAGTCTCACGGGAGGCGACATGAAGCTCGACGGGAAGGCTCTGCTGGCCTTCATCATCCCCGCGCTCCTGCTGCTCGGCTGGCAGGCCCTCTCCAGCCTCGGCGAGATTCCCGAGTCCGTGCTGCCGGCCCCGACCGCCGTCGCGGCCGCCGGGTGGCGGCTCGCCTGGACCGGCGAGCTGTGGAGCAACGTCACGATCAGCACCTGGCGCGCGGTGATCGGCCTGATCATCGGCGGCGGCGTCGGTTTCGCCTTCGGCCTCGCCAATGGCCTGTCGCGGCTCTCGGAGCGGCTGACCGACCCCACCCTGCAGATGGTGCGGACCATCCCGCACCTCGCGATGATCCCGCTCGTCATCCTGTGGTTCGGCATCGACGAGACCGCCAAGATCTTCCTCGTCGCGCTCGGCGTGTTCTTCCCCGTCTACCTGAACACGCTGCACGGCATCCGCACGGTCGACGCCCAGCTCGTCGAGATGGCCCGCGCCTACGGCATGTCGGCCTGGGAGCTGTTCGCCCGCGTCGTGCTTCCGGGCGCGCTGCCGTCGATTTTCGTCGGCCTGCGCTACGCCCTCGGCATCATGTGGCTGACCCTGATCGTCGCGGAGACGATCTCGGCCTCCACCGGCCTCGGCTACATGGCCATGAACGCCCGCGAATTCATGATGGTCGACGTCGTCGTGCTGTCGATCCTCATCTACGCCGCCCTCGGCAAGCTCGCGGACTCGCTCGCCAGGCTGCTCGAGCGCGCGACGCTCTCCTGGCACCCCGCCTACCTCCCCGCCTGAGGCTGACGATGACAGCAAGCAATCCCGCCATGCCGTTCGCGCCGACGGTCCTCGCTCCGGTTCAGTCCCGGGCCGCGTCGGAGGCCGCCGCGATCGATCTGCGCGGCCTGAGCCGCAGCTTCGGCGACAAGCAGGTGCTGCGGCAGGTCGACCTTCACGTGCCGGCCGGCCAGTTCCTCGCGATCGTCGGTCGCAGCGGCTGCGGCAAGAGCACGCTGCTGCGCATCCTGCTCGGCCTCGACGCGCCCACCTCCGGCGCGGTCGCGGTCGGCGACGGCCGCCGCGCGGGGCTGAGCCGCATCATGTTCCAGGAGCCGCGCCTGCTTCCCTGGGCGCGCGTGCTCGACAATGTCCGGGTCGGCGCGCCGCGCGGCGAGGGCAAGGCCGCCGGCCGCGCCGCGGCGCAAGCGGCGCTCGAGCAGGTCGGCCTGGGCGACCGCGCGGGCGAATGGCCCTCCGTGCTGTCCGGCGGCCAGAAGCAGCGCGTGGCGCTCGCCCGCGCGCTCGTCAGCCGCCCCTCCCTGCTGGCGCTCGACGAGCCGCTCGGCGCGCTCGACGCGCTGACGCGGATCGAGATGCAGAACCTGCTCGAAAGCGTCTGGCGGCGCCAGCGCTTCACCGCGGTGCTCGTCACCCACGACGTCTCGGAAGCGCTCGCCCTCGCCGACCGCGTCATCCTCATCGAGGAGGGACGCCTCGCGCTCGACCTCCCGGTCTCCCTCCCGCGGCCGCGGCGCAGGGGCTCGCCCGAGATGGCGCGGCTCGAGGGCGAGATCCTCGACCGCCTGTTCGGCAAGCCGGCGCCCGTCGAGCGGGTCGCGGCGGGCGCGCCGCAGGAGGCGGTCGCGTGAGCCGCGACGGCCGCGCGGCCAGCGCCCCGGCCGGGGACCGGCGCCGATGTAGCGGGCGCCTTCCCGCGGCGGCCGAGGCCGCCGCCCGCGCCTGATCATCAAGCACAGAACGGCTCATGCGCCGTCTTCAGGAATCCACCAGATGACGAAGCTTTCCCGCCTCATCCGCCTCTCCCTCGCGGCGACGCTGCTCGCCGCCGCCGCAGGGGTTCCGGGCGCTTCCGCGGCCGACCGCGTTCTGCGGATCGGCTACCAGAAATACGGCACCCTGATCCTGCTGAAGGGCAAGGGCACGCTCGAGGAGAAGCTCAAGCCGCTCGGCGTGACGGTCAGATGGGCCGAGTTCCAGTTCGGCCCGCCTCTGCTGGAGGCCGTCAACGCCGGCGCGATCGACTTCGGCACGACCGGCGAGGCGCCGCCGATCTTCGCCCAGGCGGCCAGCGACAGGCTGGCCTATGTGGCGAACGACCCGGCCTCGCCGCGGGGCGAGGCGATCCTCGTTCCGAAGGACAGCCCGATCCGGACGCTGGCCGACCTCAAGGGCAAGAACATCGCGGTCGCGAAGGGCTCGAACAGCCACTACCTGCTGGTGAAGGCGCTCGAGAAGGGCGGCGTCCCCTATTCGGACGTGACGCTCTCCTGGCTGGCCCCGGCCGACGCGCGCTCCGCCTTCACGCGCGGATCGGTCGACGCCTGGTCGGTGTGGGACCCCTATTACGCAGCCGCCGAAGCGGCGGGCGCGCGGGTGCTGACGGACGGGACCGGCATCGTCGAGAACCATCAGTTCTTCCTGACCTCGCGCGACTACGCCAAGGACAATGAGGACGTGCTGCGGGCCGTGCTCTCGGAGCTGCGCGCGGTGGAGGAATGGGTCGCGAAGGACCCCGCGGCGGCCGCGGCCGAACTCGCGCCGCTCGTCGGCATCCCGGCCCCGCTGCTCACCACCGCGATCTCCCGCCAGGGGCTGGGCGTCCAGCCGGTCACGCCGGAGGTCGTCGCCGCCCAGCAGCGCATCGCCGACACCTTCCTGAAGCTGAAGCTCCTGCCCAAGCCGATCGTCGTCGAAGACGCCGTCCTGAAGCTCAAGACCGCGGAGGTCGCGAAATGAGCCGTCACGCCGCGCATCAGGCCAATGTGCTTTGGTTCCTGCCCACCCATGGCGACGGCCGCTATCTCGGCTCCGCGAAGGGCGGCCGGGCCGTTGACCTCACCTATCTCACGCAGGTCGCGCAGGCGGCCGACCGGCTCGGCTATTTCGGGGTGCTGCTGCCGACCGGAAAATCCTGCGAGGACAGCTGGGTCGTCGCCTCGGCGCTCGCGCCGCTGACCCAGAAGCTTCGCTTCCTGGTGGCGGTGCGGCCGGGTCTGCAGTCCCCGACGGTGGCCGCGCGCATGACCGCGACCCTCGACCGAATCTCGAACGGGCGTCTGCTGATCAACGTCGTCACCGGCGGCGACCCGGTCGAGAACGCCGGCGACGGCGTCTTCCTCGACCATGACGAGCGCTACGAGGTGACGAACGAGTTCCTCGAGATCTATCGCGACCTGCTGCGCGGCAGGACCGTGAACTTTGACGGCGAGCACCTGAAGATCGAAGGCGGGAAGCTGCTGTTCGAGCCGCACCAGAAGGACGGCCCGCCGCTCTATTTCGGCGGCTCGTCCCCCGCGGCCACCAATGTGGCGGCCGCTCTGGTGGACAAGTACCTGACCTGGGGCGAGCCTCCGGCGCAGGTCGCGGAGAAGATCGCAGGCGTGCGGACGCTTGCGGACCGCATCGGCCGGAAGGTCACCTTCGGCATCCGCCTGCACGTGATCGTGCGCGAGACCAACGCCGAGGCGTGGGACGCCGCCGACAGGCTGATCAGCCAGGTCGACGACCAGACGATCGCGGCCGCCCAGAAGGTCTACGCCCGCATGGACTCGGTGGGACAACAGCGGATGGCCGCCCTGCATGGCGGGCGGCGCGACAAGCTCGAGGTCAGTCCCAACCTGTGGGCGGGCGTCGGCCTGGTGCGCGGCGGCGCCGGCACGGCCCTGGTCGGCGATCCGCAGACCGTCGCGGCGCGCATGAAGGAGTACATGGCGGCCGGCGTCGACACCTTCATCCTCTCCGGCTACCCGCACCTCGAGGAAGCCTATCGCGTGGCGGAGCTGGTGTTCCCGCTGCTCCCGCTCGCGACGCAGGCCGGCGACCGGCCTGTCCCGGTCAACATGGGCCCGTTCGGCGAGACCATCGCGAACGCCGTGCGGCCCGAGCTGCGGATCGCCGAGTCATGAGCGGGCGCGGCCGGCTGGTCGTCGCGGTGATCGGCGGCGGCTTCGTCGGCGCCGCGCTGGCCTATCAGCTGGCCCGACGGGCGCCGGACGTGTTCCGGATCGTCGTCATCGAGCCGAGGCCGCAGCTCGGCGGCGGGCTCGCCTACTCGACGCCCGATCCGGCGCACCGGACCAACGTTCCGGCGTCGCGCATGACCTTCCTGCCGTCCGACCCCTGCCATTTCGACCGCTGGCTGAAGGCGGACGGGGCGCTGAGGGACGACCCCGAGGCGACGCTGCCGGACGGCCGGAAGTTTCCGCGGCGAAGCCTGTTCGGCCGCTACGCCGCCGAGACGATCGAACCGTTCCTCCTGACCGGCGAGATCGAGCATCTCTGCGACCGCGCGACGGCGGTCCGCGAGACCGCCGACGGCTACCGGATAGAGCTCGCCGAGGGCGCCGCTCAGGAGGCGGACTTCGTGGCGCTCGCCGCCAGCCATCCGGCGCCGGCCGCACCGCCGCCGCTCGCGCATTTCGCCGGCGATCCACGGCTGATCCGCAACGCGATGACCGGGCAGGCGTTGCGCCGGCTCTCCCCGGACGCCCGCGTGCTGATCGTGGGCTGCGGGCTCGCCATGGCGGACATCGTGGCGTCGCTGGACGCGCGTGGACATGGCGGCCCGATCCACGCGATCTCCCGGCGCGGGCTCATTCCGCGCCCGCACGCCGATGCGCCGGGCGAGTTCGGCGCCTTCGCCGAGGCCCCGAGCCGCACGGCGCTCGCCCTTCTTCGGCGCGTCCGCGGGACGATCCGGCTCGCCGAAGCCGAGGGGCGCCCCTGGCAGCACGTCATGGACGCCTGCCGGACGCAGGGGCGCGCGATCTGGGCGGCTCTCCCGCCGGCCGAGCGTCGCCGCCTCGCGCGACGGCTGCGTCCGTTCTGGGACGCCCATCGCTTCCGGGTCGCGCCTCAGACGGACGCGGTGCTGCGGCGCCGGCTTCGCGAGGGCGGGCTGCGGGTGGACGCCGCGCGGATCGTGGAGGCCAAGCCGAACGACGCCGCCATCGAGGTGACGATCCAGCATCGCGGCGGCCGCCTTGAGACCGGCGCGTTCGACGCGGTGGCGCTAGCGACCGGCCCGGCGCACCGCGCCCTGGTCGAGACCGATCCGCTGTTCTTCGAACTGCATCGAAGCGGCCTGGTCACGCTCGATGACGTCGGTCTCGCGCTCGCGGTCGACGGGCGAAGCCGGGCCGTCGGCCGCGGCGGGCGCGCACGACCGACGTTCTGGATCGCAGGCCCTCTCGCCCGGGGCGCCTTCGGCGAATTGATGGGCCTGCCGGAGGTCGGGCGGCATGCGGAGGAGGTCGCCGGCGACGTCATCCGCAGCTATGCGGGCAGGGTCGCGGAGGCCCGCGTCGTCGCCTGACGCCATCCTGTCGCAGACGGTTGTTCTCCCACGCCGGCCGCCTATCTCGCGGGTTCGCGACGCCGGGGGCGTCACGCAAGATTGAGGCCCAGCGCGGGAAGCCCGATTGTGCCGGTCGGGCGCCGTGATTATCCCCGAGGTACGCAGATCCGACGGCCCGGCCGTCCGCGCACGCGGGAGAGTGACGAGATGACCGCCATGTCGCGCAGAACCATCCTGGCGGCTGCAGCCGCCGCGTCGGCGGCCTCCGGGGTCGCGTCCGGAACCGCCAGAGCCGCCGCGCCGGCCGCCGGACGGCAGGCGCCGGGCGTCTACCGCTACCATGTCGGCTCGTTCGAGGTGACGGCGCTGACCGACGGCGTCGCCCGTCGCCCGCTTGACGCCACCCTCGTCCGCAACGCCCCGCTCGAGGACGTCAGACAGGCGCTCGACCAGGCCTTCCTCAGCATCGACAAGGTCTCGATCCCCTTCACCTGCGTGGTCGTCAACACCGGCGGCAGGCTTGTGCTGATCGACGCCGGCACCGGCGGCTTCCTGGCCCCCACGGCAGGGCAGCTCTACGAGAACATGGCGGCCGCGGGCGTCGACCCCAAGGCCATCGACATGGTCCTGATCTCGCATTTCCACCCCGACCACATCGCCGGCCTGCGCCTCAAGGACGGAACCGCCGCGTTCCCGAACGCCGAGGTGCTGGTCCCCCAGGCCGAGTGGGCGTTCTGGATGGACGAAGGCCAGATGAGCCGCGCCCCGGACGCGCTGCAGCCCGCCTTCAAGATGGTTCGCCGGGTGTTCGAGCCGATGGCCCGGGAGGTCCGCAAGTTCGAGCGCGAAGCGGAGGTGACGCCGGGGATCACGGCGCTGCCGGCGCCCGGACACACGCCCGGCCACACCGCTTTCCGCCTGAGCTCGGAAGGCAAGGACCTGATCATCTGGTCCGACGTGACGAACCACCCCGCCCTGTTCGTCCGGAATCCCGGATGGCATGCGGTGTTCGACATGGATCCCGAACTCGCCGAAACGACGCGCCGGCGGATGCTGGACATGGTGGCCGCCGACCGGCTGCCGATCGCCGGCTACCACTTCCCCTTCCCGGCCGTCGGCCACATCGCGCGGCGCGGCACGAGCTACACGTTCGTTCCGGTGATGTGGGACGCCGCGCTCTAGGCCTTGAACCCTCCCGCGGATGGACGAACGGCTCCGGCCCCGTGTAAGCACGGCCGGCCCGGAGTCCTGTCGAGCCAATCCCGATCCAGATGAGCGCGAACCGGCCGATCGAACGCATCGCCTTTGCGGCGAGCGCCACGGAAGACGCGCAGGCCGCCCGCGCCGCGCTGGCGGCCCGCTATGGCGAGGCGTCGCTCGACGAGGCGGAGGTGGTGGTCGCGCTTGGCGGCGACGGCCAGATGCTGCTGACGCTGCACGAGGTGATGGGCCGCGGCCTGCCGATCTACGGCATGAACCGCGGCTCCGTCGGCTTTCTGATGAACGACTATTCGGAGGAGGCCCTGCCGGAGCGGATCGCCGCGGCCGAGCGCGCCGTGATCCACCCGCTGACGATGCGGGCGCGCGACTGCGAGGGTCGGGTCCACATCGCCAAGGCGATCAACGAAGTCCAGCTGTGGCGGCAGACCTACCAGGCCGCCAAGCTCCGGGTGGAGGTCGACGGCAAGGTGCGGCTGGCGGAGCTGACCTGCGACGGCATCCTCGTCGCGACCCCGACGGGATCGACCGCCTACAATCTCTCCGCCCACGGCCCCCTGCTGCCGCTCGCAAGCCCGCTGCTCGCCATGACGCCGATCTCGCCCTTCCGTCCGAGGCGGTGGCGCGGCGCGCTGCTGCCTGACCGCGCCGCGGTGGCGATCGAGGTGCTGGAGCACGAGAAGCGGCCAGTGGCGGCCGTCGCGGACAACAGCGAGTTCCGCGACATCCGGCGGGTCGAGATCGCGCTCGACCGCAAGACCAGCCTGACCATGCTGCACGATCCCGGCCACGGCCTCGACGAACGGATACTGGCCGAGCAGTTCGGCTGGTGACGCCGCACACTCGCCGTTAACGACGTTGGCGGATCATCGTCGACCGAGATGGTCCGCGTCGATTTCACCAAGCTCCGAATCCTCGTCGTCGACGACAACGCGCATATGCGCCGCATCGTCCGGACGCTGCTGCACGGGTTCGGCTCGCGGGAGGTCTACGAGGCCGAGGACGGCGCCGCGGGCCTCGAGATGTTCACCACGCATCTGCCGGACATCATCATCGTGGACTGGGCGATGCCGATCTTCGACGGCATCGAGTTGACCAGCATGATCCGGCGCCCGAACAGCGCCGTGAACCCCTATGTGCCGATCATCATGCTCACCGGGCATTCCGAGAAGAGCAAGGTGATGCGCGCCCGGGACGCCGGCGTGACCGAGTTCCTGTGCAAGCCGATCTCGGCGAAGTCGCTGCACCAGCGCCTGCTCAACTGCGTGCTCAACCCGCGCCCCTTCATCAAGACACGCGACTATTTCGGCCCGGACCGTCGCCGCAACATCTCCGGCGTGTACAGCGGTCCCGAGCGCCGGACTTCGAACGACGCCGTGGTGGCCGATCCAGCGGCCAAGCGGCTGCGCGACAGCGCATTGTCCTGAGGCGAGCCCAGATGCCGCACACGCCCCTCGATCCGCCGCTCGACGTCGAATGGCGCAAAGTCGACGCCGAGGTGTTCTCCGATCACACGGTGCTGCATCCGCCTAACCGGCTGAAGGAGCGCGCCACGGAGCTGATCGGCCCCCGGGGCTCCGGCGAGGCCGAGGCCATCCATCGGGCCGAACGGGCGCTCGGAGTGCTGTCCCAGGAGTTCGCCTCCTGGATGGACGCCGAGATCGAGCGTCTCGAGGAGGCGCGCAAGGCCTTCGCGACGAAGCCCTACCGGGACGCGGCGGACGCGCTCTATCGGGTCGCCCATGATCTGCGCGGCCAGGCCGCGACGCTCGGCTACCCGCTCGCGGGCGAGATCGCCGAGGGGCTTTGCGTCTTCATCGAACGGCTCGAGGCGAGGCCGCTCCCGCAGGCCGTCGTGGACCGCCACGTCGAGTCGATCCGCGCGATCGTCCGGCAGGACGTGCGCGGCCGCGACAACCCGGTCGGCGTCGCGCTCACGCTCAGGCTCGCCCAGCTGCGCGCCCAATACGCTCCGGGGATGGGGGCCGAGTAGTCCGCCCTCAGGCGGCGCGCGCCACGTCCGGAGCCGCCGCATAGCCGCGACGCGACTCCTCGCGCGCGGCCTCGGCCGCGAACCGGCGAAGCAGCGCGCGCATGCTCTCGACGTCGACGTCGGAGCCTTCGCAGGCGCTCAGGGCGCGCTCGACCATGCGGCGGGAAAGAGCCGCGCCGCCCGACGCCGAGCCGACGAAGCCGGACTCCCGGACCGCCGACAGCGCCGCACGGAAGATCGGCAGCGCCGACATCGGAAAGCCCGCGGAGCGATAGAGCGCCTCGAAGCCGCGCCCTTCGAAATCGCGCACGAAGCCCGCGACCCGCCGCGCGGGCTGGCCGCTCAGCGTGGCGAGCGAGGCTTCGAACAGAGCGAGATTGCCCGAAAGCAGCGCGCGCAGGGCGAGGCTCGGCGAGAACTCGCCGCGTTCCGAAAGATGCCGCACGAAGGCCCCGGCGTCGTCCGAGCGCCCCGCGATGGCGACCGCGCCGCGGTCGCAGGCCTCGTCGGCCGCCCGGCGCGCGCGGTCCGGACGAAGCCAGCCGCACTCCGTCACGAACGCCGACAGCGCCTGCGCCACCGAACGCATCAGGATATGCCGGAGCTCCGCGCCGACCTCGTCATGCGCCAGCAGCGCGTCGCGCACCCCGCCGTCGCCGCCATGGCGCTCCGCCATGCGGGCCGCCGCCGAACGCGTCAGCCGCGCGCCGGGGTTGCGCAGCAGCGCCTCGCAGGCGCGGGCGGAGCCGACTTCGGCGATCGCCGCAGCGAGGGGGCCGGAGACCATACGCCGCCTGGCGATCGCGACCTGGGCGCGGACATCCCCGAGAGCCACCAGATCGACGAGCTCGAGATCGGTCAGCCCGGGAGAGCGCGCGAGCACCGGCTCCGCCACGTCGGCGGCGTCCTGCGCCAGCGAGAGCATCAGCGCATGCGGGGCGTCGGGCGCGGCGGAGAGCGCCTCCGCGATCGCGCAGCGCACCGCGATGGCGGGATCGTCGAGGCTGCGGGTGAGCACCGCCTCGACCTCGTCGCGGACCTGCGGCTCGAGATCGCCATGCAGCCAGGATCGGGCGAGCGCTCCGGCCGCCTCGGCGCGCAGATGCGCCGGGGCCCCCGCGGCCCATTCCAGGTAGCGTTCGACGATCATCTGCGGGCGATCCGTTGCGGCGCGGGAGAGGACGCGGGCGGCGCGGCGAGGTGGACTTTCGCGAAGGACGGGGCCTCGACCGGAGCGGTTGCGGCGCTGCGGACCGCGATGCCGGCCGGAGCCGAAACCGGCGAGGCCACGGCCTGCGCGCGCGCCGCCGGCTGCGCCTCGGCCGCGGAGGCGGCGCGCCGCCGCGTCGCGGGCGCGGCGTCCGACACCAGCCCGGCCGCGCCGAAGGACGACCAGGCCTGCGCCACATAGGCCGAGACGGGCGAGCGCCGCCCGGTCTTGAACAGCGAATGGAACGGCGCGGCGTCGTTCTCCACGCCGCCGTTGAACGGCCCGTACTGCTCGTCCTGCGGAGCCTCCTGGAGCGCCAGAACGGTCGCGCGCGCGGGCGCCGCGTTCGGGATCTCGTCATGCGCCGCGGTGATCCGCGCGTAGACCTCGGAGGCCGTGCGGGGCCGTCCCTTGTCGAAGAAGATCGCCCGGTTGGCGGAGGCCTGCGCCGGGAAGGCGTCGGCGGCCGAAGCCGTCGGGGCGTTGGCGGCGAGGCTGACCAGCTGGATCGCGCCCTGCGCGCCCAGGAAATGCGCGGCGTAGAGCTCCCCCGGGGTAGCGGACCGGCCGAGCGCGGAGCCGAGCGCCTGCGCGTTGCGGCGGGTGAAGGCGCCGGCGAGCAGCGCAGACGCCGTGGGGTCGTCGCGCAGCGCCAGAAGTTCGGCGCGGCGGGCGGGATCGGCGACGACGTAGCGGCCGGACGACGTGCGGGAGACGTCCGCGGCCTCGCTGGCGTAGCCGAGGCTCGGGCCGTCTTCCTTCAACACCTGCAGCCAGGTCTGGTCGATGAACTGGAACAGCCCGCGCGCGGAGGAGGTCGGCGCCTTGGCGGCCGGATCGAGCGAGGACTCGCGCTTGGCGGTCTGCAGGAGATAGTCGAAACTCGCCCCGGTGGCCTGCGCGGCTTTCCGAAGCGCCGCCGCCACGCCCCCCGCAGCATCCGCCGGAGTGATGAGCTGCATTCGCCCTATGCCCGCTCTGCCGACGCGCCACGCGCCCTTTGCGCCGCCAATGGGCGATGCCGGCAAACTATCGGGCCTTTATGGTAAACCGGCCGTTAACGCCGCCTTCAGGCGCCTGTGAGACCTTAACAGATGGCCGTCGCCGCCCGCCTTTCCCCCGGTCCCCGGCGCTGGCTCATGCTGCGGCCGGAAGACGCCCCCGAAAGCGGCCCTACGGCCGGCGCCGAGGCGCTCGTGCTCGACCTGCCGGCGACCGCTCTGTCGGTCCGGGAGGCTCGCGCGCGGCTCGTGCTGATCTCGCGGACCGCCCCGACCCCGCTCTACGCGCGGATCCATTCTCTGGAGACGGATGAGGCGGAAGCCGATCTCGCGGCGGCGGCCGAGGCGAAGCTGCAAGGCGTCGTGCTGACCGACGCCGCGTCCGGCGCCGACGTCCAGCACGTCGCCGCGCTGCTGGCGGTCGCGGAAGCGCGCGCCGGCCTGCCCGACGGCGCGCTCACCCTCCTGCCCTGCGTGGACAGCGCAGCGGCGTTTCTGCGTCTCCCCTCCCTGCCCGGCTGCAGCGGCCGCCTGGAGGCTCTGCTCTGGGACGGCGAGTCGCTGGCGCGGGACGTCGGCGCGGAAGCTGCGCGCGACGCCGAAGGAAGCTGGACCGGGTGCTGCCAGACGGCGCGCTCCCTCGTCCTCGCGGCCGCCGCGGCGGCAGGGATCCCGGCCATCGACGCGCCCTTCCGGAACGCTGCGGCCGGCGCCCTGCGTGGCGAAGCCGAGACCGCCCGTCGGGACGGATTCGCGGGAAAGATCGCGGTCGACGCGGCGCAGCTCGCCGCGCTTGCGGAGGTGTTCCGGGACGCCCCCTGAGCAGCCTCAGCCGCGCGGCCGCGGCATCGCGAACATCTCGAACACGGCCGCGTAGTCGAGGTAGCCGCAGCGCGCCACCGCGCCCTCGCGGCTCGTGTCGAACAGCCCGTCCGTCAACGCGGCGTCGTCGATATGGACCCCGACGACCTGGCCCGTCACCACGAACCGCCCGGCCGAGCGGCCGGCGAGGTCGTGCAGTTCGGTCACGTTCAGCACCTTGCATTCGAGCGCCGCAGGGCTGAGCGCGACGCGCGGCGGTTTCACCAGCCGGCATGGCGCGGTCTCGAGCCCGGCGCGCTCGAACTCGCTCTCGCCGGCCGGAAGCGGCGCGGAGCTCTCGTTCATGGCGTCCTTGAGGGCGAAGCTCACGAAGTTGCACACGAACTCGCCGGTCGCCTCCGCGTTCGCGACGGAGTCTTTCCGGCCCGCGGACGAGAACATCACGATCGGCGGATCGTCGCAGACGCCGTTGAAGAAGCTGTAGGGCGCGAGGTTCGGCCGCCCCGCCGGGTCCACGGTTGAGATCCAGCCGATCGGGCGCGGCGCGACGATCGCCTTGAACGGATCATGCGGCAGGCCGTGGCCGGCCCCGGGCTCGTAGAACATCGTCACGCGCTCCAGCGGGTGACGATCTCCGACAGCGCCGGACGCGGGCGATCCGGGAGGCGCTCGGTCGGCGTCCCGATATGGATGAACCCGGCGAGCTTCTCGTTCGGCTTGAGGCCGAGGATCTCGAGCGCCCGGGGCTCATAGGCGGCCCAGCCGGTCACCCACTGCGCCCCGTAGCCGAGCGCGTTGGCGGCGACGGACAGGTTCATGCAGACGGCCCCGACGGAGAGCACCTGCTCCCATTCCGGGATCTTCACATGCGGCGCGGCGCAGCTCACCACCGCGACCACCAGGGCGGATTGCGAGAACGCGTTCGCCTGCTGTTGCACGCGGCCCTCGGCGACGCCGGGATCGAGCTCCTTCAGCAGCGCGGCGAGCCGCGCGCCGAGGGCGGCGCGCGCCTCCCCTTCGATCAGGATGAAGCGCCAGGGCGCGAGCTTGCCATGATCCGGCACGCGCGCCGCGAGCGTCAGCATGCGGTCCAGTTCGTCGGTCGACGGGCCGGGTTCGGCCAGCGCGTTGGCGGGCACGGAGCGACGCGAGCCGAGCAGGTCCAGGGTCTCGTTCATGACCTCTCCTGAGGAGACGCCGCCGGCCCGAGGCCGACGGGGCGCTGTGGGGACCAAGGCTTTAGCGATGTTCGTCCCCGCGCGCCAACGAGGCGCGCGCAGCCGTCGCCTTCTCATCCCGCGTTCCGGCGTGTAGATCACGCAGGCCCTCACCTCAGGAAGGCTCTGGCTCCGGCCATTGCCGATCGCTCCCGCAGCGGGATTCAAGCCATTCCGCACCTCCCCCGGCCGCGCTGCGCCGTCACGGGCCATGTCGCGGCTCGCCAAGGCGAAAAAGTCGGCGTGATCCGCCAAGTGACGATCTTGCCAGGCGTGGTCGCCGGTGGCATCGCTCCACGCATGGGCCGCATCCTGCATCGCGCTCTGGCGTCCGTCCTGCTGGCGGTCAGCGTCCAGGCGACCGCCGCCGCGGAAGACCGCACGCCGCCCGGCGCGCCGGCGGCCAACCGGACGCCCGCGCCCGCCATGCCCGGCCGGGAGCCCGGCGGCGGCCTGATCGGCGGCACGATCTCGGGCCGCATGAACCTGATCGGCCCGTCCTCCAGCGAAGCCCCTCAGCGCGAGCAGACCCCGCGTATGCCGCCGCCGTCGATGTTCTCGCCGGAGCGGCTCGACAAGGTCGACCCTGCGGTAATCGACGGCCTCCGGCTGCCGAGGCTCGACCCCGCCGGGCCGGCGCCCGTGCGGCCCGCGGCGCCCTCGCCCTCGGCGCCCAAGGAAGCGGCCCTGCCGCCGCCCGTCGCGCCCGTCATCAAGGAGCCGGTGTCCCTGTCGGCCGTCTTCGACGAGGGCGGCGCCAAGGTTCCGGGCGGGGTCAAGTGGCGCGTGTTCACCGACCAGCCGGACGCCAATGGCGAGCACCTTCTGGTGGCCGAATCGACCGAGGCCGAGCCGCGCTTCGAGCTCGATCCCGGCAACTACATCGTGCACGCGGTCTATGGGCTTGCGAGCGCGGCGAAGTTCGTGACCGTCCGCCCGCGCCAGCCCACGACCCAGCGGATGGTGCTGAAGGCGGGCGGCGTCAGGCTGTCGGCCTTCGTGGGCGACGCCAAGCCGCCGGAGGCCGACGTCACCTTCACCCTGTCGCGCGACGAGGGCGGCATGGCCCAGAAGGTGGCCGATAACGTCCGTCCGGGCACGCTGCTGCGCCTGCCGGCGGGCGATTACCACGTCGTGTCGAACTATGGCGACGCCAACGCCATCGTCGAGGTCGACCTGCAGGTCCCGCCCGGCAAGCTCGTCAACGCCCAGGTTCACCACAGGGCCGCCTCGGTGACGCTGAAGCTCGTCGACCGCGCGGGCGGCCGGGAGCTCGGCAACACCTCCTGGACGATCCTGACGCCGGGCGGCGACGTGATCCGCGACTCGATCGGCGCGCTCCCGCGCATCGTGCTGGCGGAGGGCGACTACATGGCGATCGCGCGCCATGACGGGCGCATGTATCAGCAGAGCTTCGCCGTGAAGACCGGCGTGCCGACGGCCGTACAGCTCACCGCCGACGGCGGCTAGCCCTTGGGCGCCTTGTAGACCGAGCCGGGCTCGAACAGCCGCGCGGCGTCGGCGGGCGCCAGCGCCTCCCCGAGCGCGCCGGGGCCCACGGGGACCTTGCGGTAGAAGCAGGAGCGGCGGCCGGTGTGGCAGGCGGCGCCCGTTCCGGCGACCTCGACCGAGAGCCACAGCGCGTCCTGGTCGCAGTCGACCCGGAGCTCGACCACCTTCATCTGGTGGCCGCTTTCCTCGCCCTTGCGCCAGAGCTTGCCGCGCGAGCGCGACCAGAAATGCGCGACGCCGGTCTCGATCGTGGCCCGCAGCGCCTCCGCGTTCATGTGGGCGAACATCAGCACCCCGCCGGCGCGCGCATCCGTCACGATCGCCGCCACCAGCCCGTCGCGGTCGAATCGGGGCGTGAGGCGCAGCCCCTCCTCCAGCTCCTCATGAGGACCGGGGGGCGGAAAGCTTGAGGTCATGATCGAGGGCGCCTGGGGAGAGGGAACGGGCGAGCGCCGCCCCTTGGGCGCTTCAGCGCGAGCCGTGGCCGGCGCGCACCAGCGTGATGAACCGCGCCTGCTCGGCCGGCTCGTCGCGGAAGACGCCGGTGAACTGGGTGGTCACGGTCGAAACGCCCTGCTTCTGGATGCCGCGCATCGACATGCACATGTGCTCGCCCTCGAGCATCACGGCGACGCCGCGCGGGCGCAGATGCTCGTCGATCGCCGCCAGGATCTGCGCCGTCAGCGCCTCCTGCGTCTGCAGGCGCTTGGCGTAGGTGTCGATCACGCGTGCGATCTTGGACAGGCCGACCACGCCGTTCTGCGGGTAATAGGCGACATGCGCCTTGCCGAAGAACGGCACCATGTGGTGCTCGCAATGCGAGAAATACGGGATGTCGCGCAGCACGACCATGTCGTCGTAGCCCTGCACGTCCTCGAACACGCGCTCGAGATCCTGCGCGGCGTCCTGGGCGTAGCCGGCGAACAGCTCGCTATAGGCCTTCACCACGCGCTTGGGCGTGTCCATCAGGCCTTCGCGGTTCGGATTGTCGCCCGCCCAGGCGATCAGCGTGCGCACGGCGGCCTCCGCCTCCTCCCGGGTCGGCTTGCGGAAGGTCTGGTGGCCCTTCGGGGCCGGGATGGGCACGCGCGCGAACGGGTGCTGTACGACAGCGTCCATGGGCTTCCTCTTCGGAGGACCGTCGGCCCCCTCAACGCCACCGGCGGAACTCAACCTGCACTCCTGGCACAAGGCCCGTAACGGATCATGGCGAGGGCCGGCGCGGCCGCTTATATAATGGACCCACGGCGCCGAACAATCGACGCGATTGATCAAAACGCTTGGCGTAGGGCGGGAGCCCCGATGATCGACGACATCTACAATCGCAGAATCCTCGAGCTCGCGGCGGACATCCCGCGGCTCGGCCGCCTCGCGGCGCCTGACGCGAGCTCGACCCAGCACTCGCGGCTGTGCGGCTCGACCGTGACGGTGGATATCGTGTTCGACGGCGAGACGGTGACCGACTTCGCTCACGAGGTGCGGGCCTGCGCGCTCGGCCAGGCTTCGTCCTCCGTGATGGCGCGCGTCGTGGTGGGGCGCACGGCGCAGGAGCTGCGCGAGGTTCGCGAGGCCGTGCGCCGGATGCTCAAGGAGAACGGGCCCGCGCCGGACGGCGTGTGGGAGGACCTGAAGGTCCTGGAGCCGGTGCGCGACTACAAGGCCCGCCACGCCTCCACCCTGCTGACCTTCGAGGCCGTCGTCGACGCGCTCGACCAGATCGCGGCCAAGCGGGCGGCGTGAGCGCGCGCCTGCTCGCGTGGCTCCGGCGCGCGCCGCGCCATGCGCTGCGCCTGCCGATCCTGGCCTATCGCTATTCGCTGTCGATGCTGATCGGGCGGCGCTGCCGCTATCTTCCGACCTGCTCGGAGTTCGCCGACGAGGCGATCGCCCGCCACGGCGCATGGGCCGGCGGCTGGATGGCGGCCGGCCGCGTCTGCCGCTGCCATCCATGGGGCGGCTCGGGCTACGAACCGGTCCCGCGGGAATTGCCTCCCGGCGCCCGCTGGTCTAGGCCGTGGCGCTATGCGGCGGGCCCCGAACGGCCCCGCTGCGAACCCGTCGGCGGCGGCCGGCGGACCGTCTGACCAACCACCTGAAGCGCTTACCTGCATTCGTAGGCAGCGAGTGAGCGGAGACCCGACATGCCCCTCGTCACCTTTCCCGACGGCGCACAGAAATCCTATGAGGCCGGCGTCACCGGCGCGCAGATCGCCGGCGAAATCTCGAAGTCGCTGCTGAAGCGCACCGTCGCCATGGCGCTCGATGGCCAGGTCGTGGACCTCGCCGACCCGATCGAGCGCGACGTCCATATCGAGTTCCTCGACCGTAACGATCCCCGCTCGCTCGAGCTGATCCGCCACGATTGCGCGCATGTCCTCGCGGAGGCCGTGCAGACGCTGTGGCCCGAGACGCAGGTCACGATCGGCCCGGTGATCGAGAACGGCTTCTATTACGACTTCGCCCGCGACGAGCCGTTCTCGACCGACGACCTCGCGGCGATCGAGGCCGAGATGCGCCGGATCATCGCGCGCGACCGGCCGTTCACGAAGGACGTCTGGAGCCGCGACCGCGCCAAGGACTGGTTCGCCGCCAGGGGCGAGACCTTCAAGGTCGAGCTGGTCGACGCCATCCCGGCGGACCAGACGATCAAGATGTACGCCCAGGGCGAGTGGATGGACCTCTGCCGCGGTCCGCACATGACCTCGACTGGCAAGGTCGGCGACGCCTTCAAGCTGATGAAGGTCGCGGGCGCCTACTGGCGCGGCGACTCCAACAATCCGATGCTCCAGCGCATCTACGGCACGGCCTTCCCGGACAAGGCCGCACTCGACGCCTATCTGCACATGCTGGAGGAGGCCGAGAAGCGCGACCACCGCCGCCTCGGCCGCGAGATGGACCTCTTCCACTTCCAGGAGGAAGGCCCAGGCGCGGTGTTCTGGCACCCGAAGGGCTGGACGCTGTTCCGCACGCTGATGGACTATTCGCGCCGCCGCACGGCCGGCTCGGGCTTCGTCGAGGTCAACACCCCCCAGGTTCTCGACGCCTCGCTGTGGCAGACCTCCGGCCACTGGGACTGGTACCGCGAGAACATGTTCGTCACGGAGACCGAGGACGAGCGCGTCTTCGCGATCAAGCCGATGAACTGCCCGGGTCACGTGCAGATCTTCAAGCACGGCCTGCGGAGCTATCGCGAACTGCCGATCCGCATGGGCGAATTCGGAATCGTGCATCGCTATGAGCCGTCCGGCGCGCTGCACGGCATGATGCGCGTGCGCGCCTTCACGCAGGACGACGCGCACATCTTCTGCACCGACGAGCAGTTCATGGCCGAGACGCTCGCGCTGAACGAACTGATCCTGTCGATGTACGCCGACTTCGGCTTCGACCGCATCGTGCTGAAGCTCTCGACGCGGCCGGAGAAGCGGGTCGGATCGGACGCGCTGTGGGACCGCGCCGAGCAGGTGATGGGCGACGCGCTCAAGGAGATCTCGTCGCGCTACGGCAATCGCGTGACGACGGCCGTGAACCCCGGCGAAGGCGCGTTCTACGGGCCGAAGTTCGAGTATGTGCTGCGCGACGCGATCGGCCGCGACTGGCAGTGCGGCACCATCCAGGTCGACTTCAACCTGCCCGACCGTTTCGGCGCCTTCTACATCGGCGCGGACGGCGAGAAGCATGCGCCGGTGATGATCCACCGCGCGATCTTCGGCTCGCTCGAGCGCTTCACCGGCATCCTGATCGAGCATTTCGCCGGCCACTTCCCGCTCTGGCTCGCGCCCGTGCAGGCGGTGGTGACCACGATCACCTCGGAGGCGGACGGCTACGCGGGCGAAGTCGCGGCGGAGCTCCGCAAGGCCGGGCTGCGGGTCGACCTCGACCTCCGCAACGAGAAGATCAACTACAAGGTCCGCGAGCACTCGCTGGCCAAGATCCCGGTGCTGGTCGTGGTCGGCAAGAAGGAGGCCGAGACGCGCCACGTCTCGATCCGCCGCCTCGGCTCGCAGAACCAGACGCCGATGTCGCTCGACGAGTGCGTGGCGAGCCTCGCCGACGAGGCGACGCCGCCCGATGTGCGGCGCGAGCGTCTCGACCGGCAGGCCGCGCATGTTCCCGAAGGCCGGCTGCCGGAGAAGCCGGAAGAGCTTCTGGATCTCTGAAGCACGCGCCTCTTCCCGGAAACGGCCGGGATGAGGCGTCCTGATCCTACGCCGTCGCGATGTAGTCCCGCATGGCCGAGGCCTCGGCCTCGATCTGGTCCATGCGGTGCTTCACGACGTCGCCGATCGAGATCATGCCGGCGAGCCGGTTCCCGTCCATGATCGGGACATGGCGGAACTTGCCGTTGGTCATGCGATCCATGAGCTCGTCGACCGTGTTGTCGAAATGCCCGGTCACGACCTCCCGGGTCATGAAGTCGGAAGCCGGGCGGTCGAGCGCGTCGCAGCCGTGCGCGGCGAGCGCGCGAACCACGTCCCGTTCCGTGAGGATGCCGGAAAGTCCGTCCGCCCCGTCGTCCACCACGACGGCGCCGATGCTCTTTTCAGCCAGCGTGCGGACCACGTCGGAGACGAGCGCCTGGGGCGAGACGGTGACGACGCCGCTGCCCTTGGTCGAGAGAATCGCCTTGACGCGCATGTCCTGTCCTCCCTGTTCGCCGCCGCCGGAGCGGTCGGCGGTATCTGGTCGGGCGCGGGACGTCGGCGGCGGCTACTCTTGATCCTTACGGCCGACCCGCGGCCCCTGTTCCGTCATCATGGGGCGGATGCCGCGAGGGTGGCAAGACGTCGAAAGTCTCTTGCGACGAAGGGCGGACGCCCCTCCGGACCGGGTCGAACAGCGGAAACAGCAGCAGCCCGGCGATGAAGCCGCCGATATGCGCCTCCCAGGCGATGCTGGCGTCGCCCATCCCGATCGTCGTCGAACCGAGGCCGGCCAGCGCGTTGCCGCCGAACCAGACGAGCAGGAAGATGAGCGCCTGCGGGCGGCGCAGGGAGGTGCGCAGGGGCTCGGCCGGGATGAGGAAGGCCTCGCGCCCGCCGCGGCGGAACACGTCGAGCGGGCCGCCGGATTCGAACATGAACCGCATCGCGGCCGCGGTGTGTCCGGAGATCGCGGCCGACGCGCCGATCACCGGCGTGGCCTCTCCGTAATGGAGCGCGAGGTGCGTGGCCGCGCCTGCGGCCGCCGTCAAGGCCGAAAACACAAGAAAGCGGCTTGTGCCGAACCGCCACGCCAGAGCGCTGCCGAAAGCCAGCAGCCATACACCGTTGACCACAAGGTGGGTGAGATTCCCGTGGAGAAAGGCGTAGGTCACGAAGGTCCAGACCTTCGCCCCCTCCCCCCCGAGCAGCTCGTCGGCGTATGGAAAGGAGGGGTCGTACCGGGCCGGTATGAAGGCGAAGCGGAGCAGCAGCTCGAGGTCCGCCTCGTCGCTCAGAAAGAAGCGGACGAGGTGGATCGCCGCCAGGACGACGAGCGTCACGGTGATCACGCGCGGAGCGTTGAAGGCCGGCTGATGTTCGCGGGGCAAGGGCTGGATCGGTCTCTCGGGACGGGGCTGGTCCCATCATGGACGCGCCACGCGCAAGTGCTCGCCTGAAGTTCAGGCGATTGCAAGGCGAGGCTCACGGAGAACCACCGAAGAATGGCACGGCTCCTGCTCAACGGTTTGTTAACCGCCCGTCGCCGCCCGGCCTGTGCCGAAGCGGGACGACCGGCGCAGATCAGACCGTGTGAGAGCGTCACGATGAAGGCCGTCACCACGAAGGAGCTGTTCGGGTACTGGAACCGCCTGCGCGGCGCCCGGGCCGCCCCCGAGCGCTCCGACGTGGACCCGGGCCAGATCCGCTCGATCCTGGGCGACACCTTCATCCTCGAAGCCGACGGCTCCGCCGGCTACCCGTTCCGGCTGTCCGGGTCGCGGATCTGCGCCGTCACCGGACACGAGATGCGGGACGAGCAGTTCCTGTCCCTGTGGCGGGGGCCCGATCGCGCGACCCTGCTCGGCGCGCTCGAGACCGTCTCGGACGACGCCGCCGTCGCGGTGCTGGGCGCGCAGGGGTCGACGGATCTCGGCCGGAAGGTGGACCTCGAGCTCGCCCTGCTGCCGCTGCGCCACCGCGGCCGCACGCATGCCCGCATCCTCGGTTCGCTGGCGCCGGTCGAGACGCCCTACTGGCTCGGCGCCTGCCCGGTCACCCGCTTCGAGCTCAGTTCGCTCCGGATGATCTGGCCGAGCGGACGCAACCGCTCCTTCTCCGATCCCTCGCCCGAGCCCGTCGCGCCTGCGCCCCACACGCTCGCGGGGCTTGGACGGCGCATCGGCCGCTTCCTGGTGTTCGACGGGGGACGCTGAGCGAGCGGGTTACGCCGCGTTAACGGCGTTCCTTTAGATTCGAGGAAGGCGGCTGGCTGCGGCCGGCGTCACCCATCCTCGAAGGCCCTTCGATGTTTTCGTTGAAGATGCCGCTCTCCGACGAGCGCCGCCGCCACCAGCGGGTCAAGGTCGCGCTGCTCGGGCGCTACATGCTGACGTCCCGGCGCGAATATCCCTGCCAGACGCTCGACATGTCGCCGGGCGGACTGGCCCTGATCGCGCCCGTCCCGGCGCAGCCCGGCGAGCGCGTCGTCGCCTATCTGGACCATATCGGCCGGATCGAGGGGCTGATGGTGCGGCCGATCGCCAACGGCTTCGCGATGACCGTGACCGCCACCATCCGCAAGCGCGACAAGCTGGCGGCCCAGCTCACCTGGCTGGCCAACCGCAGCATCCTCGGACTGCCCGAGGATCGCCGCCACGAACGTCTCGTGCCGCGCAACGCCCGTTCGGTGCTGACCACCGAGGACGGCGTCGAGCACGAATGCCGCGTGATCGACGTCTCGCTGTCGGGCGCGGCGATCAACATCAATCTCGACCTGCCGATCGGGACCCCGGTCATGCTCGGCCGCACCGCGGCGCGGGTGGTCCGGCATTTCGAGCGCGGCCTGGCGGTCGAGTTCACCCGCACGCAGAATCTCGAGGCGCTGCAGGAGCAGTTCGGCTAACGCCGCCTTCCGTCTGCCGGGTCTTCAGAGCGCCGCCCCAGGGGCGGCGTTTTTCGTTCATGCGCGCCGTCCGACCTCGGGACGAGGCGGGCGCTCGGCTGACGCCTGAACAGCCATTCAGCGACATGGTTTACACTTTCTAAAACGACCCTGCCGAAACCGGGGTCGCGTTAACTTTTTGGTCGCCAAGTCGACCGCTCATCTTCTTGGCTCCATGCCTGTTGGTAAATAAAACTTGCAATGCATCTCTAAACAAATCATCTCCAGAACCTTGCCAAAGTCCAAATCTCGTTCCTAAAACTCTGAACTTCGACTTAGACGGACGGCAAATCGGATATGAGACTTTTGCTCCCGGGACAGAACGGGAGTTGGAAATGCTTCTGCGGGGTAAGTTTAAGTCGATTTACTTCTTGTTTGGACTGGTTGCAGCTGGATTCACCTTTTCCGGCGCGCAGGCGGCGCCGTCCGTGAAGCTGGCGCTTGCGACGCCGATGCAGGTCGAGGGCTCGGCGAAGTCGCCGATCGGCTGGATCGACTTCTGCAAGACCCATTCGGCGGATTGCGACGTGAAGGCGGCCCGGCCTGTCCGCGCGCCGCTCACGGAAGCCCGCCTCAAGGAGCTCGACGCCATCAACCGCAAGGTCAACGCGGCGATCGCGCCGATGACCGACCAGGAGCTCTACGGCGTCGAGGAGAAGTGGACCTATCCGGTCGATAAGGGCGACTGCGAGGATTACGTCCTGCTCAAGCGCCGCATGCTGATGGACGCCGGCTGGCCGCGCCAGGCGCTGCTGATCACGGTCGTGCGCGACCTCAAGGGCGATGGTCACGCAGTGCTGACCGTGGTCACCGACCGCGGCGACTACACGCTCGACAACCAGGCCGACGACGTGAAGCCGTGGTTCGAGACCGGCTACACCTACATCAAGCGCCAGTCGCAGATCGACCCGAACGTGTGGGTGCTGCTGGGCGACGGCATCGGCCCGGTCGGGGTCGCCACCGCCCCGTAAGCCGCAATTCCAGGGAACGCTCGCAGCCTGTCACGTCCCCAACTCCCGCCCGACAGGCCGCAAGCCAGAGGCCGGCTCTCCGCCAGGGAGCCGGCCTCGCCTTTTTCTGCGATCAGGACGTCAGCCGACGCGCGCCATGCCCTCGCGGAAGCGCCGGCCATTGGCCACGTAGCGCGCCGCCGAGCCGAGCTGGCGCACCTCGAACTCCGGACCGAGCGTCTTCACCACCCGGGCAGGCGCGCCGATGATCATCGAGAAATCCGGGAACTCCTTGCCCTCGGTCACCAGCGCGCCGGCGCCGACCAGGCAGTAGCGGCCGATCTTCGCGCCGTTCAGCACGGTCGCGCCCATGCCGATCAGGCTGCAGTCGCCGATGGTGCAGCCATGCACGATCGCGCCGTGGCCGAGCGAGCAGTCCTCGCCGATCACCAGCGGAAAGCCCGGGTCGGTGTGCAGCACGCAGCCGTCCTGCACATTGGAGCGCGCGCCGATCGTGATGGGCTCGTTGTCGCCGCGCAGCACCGAGCCGAACCAGACGCTGGCGTCTTCCTCGAGGATGACGTCGCCCACCACCACGGCGCTTTCGGCCACGAAGAAGCGGCCGTTGGCCGGGGTTCTGGGGCTCACGCCGCCGAGCGAATAAAGCGCCACCTTGGATCTCCGTTCTTCTCTAGCCGACGAAGGCTGCGAGCGCCGCGGCGCCGAGCACGAGGCTCCATCCGCCGAGCAGGGCCGTCCCCAGGCACATCGCCCAGGCCGGCCGGCGGCCGCCGAACAGCAGGCTGCGCGCCAGGATATAGGATGCGCCGATGGTGACCACCGGCACGGCGGCCGCCGCGGTCACGTCCGGCTCGCGCAGCAGTCCGAAGCTCGCCCGCCGCTCGGTCAGCGCCTCGAAAGCGGACGCCGCGGCGCCCGATATCGCAAAACCGAGCGCCACGGTGAGGGCCGGGATCAGGAAGGACATGGGACACTCTCCGCGTCGGCGTCGTGGTCGCCGGCCCTGTGGCAAGACGCGGGCCGTCCCGTCGCGGGACGGTCAGTCCGGCGTCACTCGAGGTCGGTCTCGAGGATCGCCATCTGGAAGTTGTAGGACAGGTCGCCGTCCTCGTCGTCGCGGAACAGCACGCCGACGAACTCGTCGCCGAGATAGACCTCGGCGGAATCGTCCTTGCGCGGCCGGGCCACGACCCGAACCGTCTGGTTCTGGAACAGCTTGCGCATGTAGGTCTGCACGCGCTCGAGCTCGCGTTTCTCCAAGCTTGCCTCCTTGGGGCGGGGGGAGCCAGCGAAGAGCGGCCAGGAAGCCTGCCCCGTCTGGTGGTGGGTCGGGCTTGCCACGCGCGGGCGAGCGAGGCAAGCCCGGCGGCGCGGCTCTATTCGGCGGCGGCGGGCGGCGGGAGCTTCGCAGTCTCCGCCGGCGCCAGGATGGCGTCGGCCGCGCGCGGCAGGCTCAGCGTCGCCCTCAGCCCGGGCCCATTGTCCTCGAGCGTCAAGGCGCCGCCGTGCAGGCGCGCGACCGCGGCCGCCAGCGCGAGGCCGAGGCCTGACCCGGGCCTGGAGCGGCTGGTGTCGAGCCGCACGAAGCGCTCCATGGCGCGCGACCGGTCCTGCGGGGGGATGCCCGGCCCGCGATCGGCCACCACGATGCGCGCCTCCGTCTCGCTCGCCGACGCGGAGACCGTCACCTCGCCCGGCCGGCCTTCCGAGGCGCCATAGTTGAGCGCGTTCTCCACAAGGTTCGCGACGAGCTGCCCGATGAGTTCGCGGTTGCCGAGCACCCGGATGCTGGCGGGCGCGTCGACCGTGAGGGTCGCGCCCCGCTCCTCGGCGAGCGGCTCGTAGAGCTCGACCACGCCGCGCGCGACCTCCGCGACGTCGACCTCGGAGATCTGCCCCCGGGCGCCGCCCGATTCGGCGCGGGCGATCAGCAGCAGCGCGTCGAAGATCCGGATCATGCCTTCCGAATCCGAGATGATCTGCTCCATCGCGGCCTGCCACTCCTCATCGCCATGGGCGGCGCGCAGCGCCGCCTCGGCCCGGTTGCGCAGGCGGGTCAGCGGCGTCTTGAGGTCATGCGCGATGTTGTCCGAGACCTCCTTGAGGCCTGCCATGAGCTCGTTGATGCGGTCGAGCATCGCGTTGGTGGCCTGCGCCAGGCGGTCGAACTCGTCGTCGGACCCGGTCACGGCGAGGCGACCCGAAAGATCGCCGGCCATGATGGTCCGGCTCGTCTCGGTCATGGCGTCGAGCCGCCTCAGGACGCGACGGGCGACGAACACGCCGCCGGCGAGGCCGAACACCACGACCAGCCCGAGCGACCACTGCACGGCGTTCGCGATGACCGCGGAGAGCCGCTCGCGCTCCTCGGTGTCCCGCCCCACCAGCAGCCGGTAGCCGCCCGGCAGCACGAACACCCGCACCACCGCCGGATATGGCGCCACGCTGTTCTCGCCGACGCGCTGATACGGAATCTCGCGCTCGCCCGCCTCCGCCAGAGAGGCGCCGGGGATCGCCTGGAGGTTGCCGGCCAGAACGTCGCCCTGGGCGGTCGTCAGCAGGTAGAGCGTGCCCTGCGAGGAGCGGTTGGAGCGCTCTTCGACCACAGCGACCAGCTTGCGGATGCCGCCCTGCCGGTACTGCTCGGCGAGGCCCGTGATCTCGGCGTCGACGGTGGCGTTCAGCTGGGCGGCGATCAGCGCGTTGGCGTGCCAGGCCACATAGGCCAGCACGACCGTCGAGAGCGTCGCGAACACCAGCAGATAGGCGAGCGCCAGCCGGAAGGCGGTCGTGCGGAGGAGCTTACCGAGCGCCGTCACGGATCATGTAGCCCGCGCCGCGCACGGTGTGCAGCAGCTGCTTGTCGAAGCCCTTGTCGATCTTCGAGCGCAGGCGGGAGACATGGACGTCGATCACGTTGGTCTGGGGGTCGAAATGATAATCCCAGACATTCTCCAAAAGCATCGTGCGCGTGACCACCTGGCCGGCGTTGCGCATGAGATATTCGAGCAGGCGGAATTCGCGCGGCTGGAGGGGGATGTCCTGCCCGGCGCGGGTCACCGTGTGGGACAGGCGATCGAGCTCCAGATCGCCGACCCGGTAGACGGTCTCGGCCGCCGCCGGCCCGCCGCGGCGCGACAGCGCCTCCACGCGGGCGAGCAGCTCGGCGAAGGCGTAGGGCTTGGTGAGATAGTCGTCGCCGCCGGCCCGCAGGCCTTGGACGCGGTCGTCCACCTGGCCGAGCGCCGAGAGGATCAGGACCGGCGTCTTCAGCCCCTCCGCCCGCAGGCGCCCGATCAGCGACAGGCCGTCGAGCTTCGGCAACATGCGGTCGATCACCAGCACGTCGTAGTTCGACCCGGTGGCGAGCGCGTAGCCGTCCAGCCCGTCCGCCGCGTGGTCGGCCACGTGGCCGGCCTCGGTCAGGGCCTTGACGACGTAGGCCGCCGCTTCGCGGTCGTCTTCGACGATCAGGAGTTTCATGGAGTTGGTCATGGCGCGGAGGCGATCCGGCTGCAAGCGCGGCGCTGCTGAAAGGCGCGGTCCCGGGCGGGCGAGGGAGAGGCGGCCCGCCCGGGCGCGAATGCGAAGCGGCGGACGGTCGGGGGGAGGTCCGTCCGCCGCTCGCAGTCAGGTCCCGTCGGCCGCGGGGGGTCGGCCGGGCGGGACCTGTCGGCAGAGCCTCAGCTCTTGCCGATCTCGATCGCCACGAAGCGCGTGGCGTCGCTGCGCTTGATGAGCAGAAGCACGGACTTCTTGCCCTCCTTCTGCGCAGCGTCGAGCTGGGAGGTGACGTCAGAGACGCTCGACACGTCCTTGCCGCCGACCCGCAGGATCACGTCGCCCGCCTCGAGCTTGCCCGCTGCGGCCCCGTCCTCGTCGACATTGGTGACGACAAGGCCCTGGTCGCCCGCGCCCGCCATCTTGCTGGCCGGCGTGACCTCGATGCCGAGCTTGACCTTTGAGCCGGAGGCGTCGTCGTCGCTCTGGTCGAGCGCAGCCTGCTTGGGCTCTTCGGGCAGCGTGCCCAGCTTGAGCGTCTTGGTCTCTTCCTTGCCGTCGCGCCAGATGGTGAGCGTGACTTCCTTGCCCGGGTCCATCGAGGCGATCTTGCGCGACAGGTCACGCGCGCTGCCGATCTCCTCGCCATCCACCTTGAGGATGGTGTCGCCGGACTTGAGGCCAGCCTTCTCGCCGGGGGTGCCCTTCTGGGCCTCCGCGACGAGCGCGCCCTGCGCCTTCTTCAGGCCGAGGCTCTCGGCGATCTCATCCGTCACCGGCTGGATCTGCACGCCGATATAGCCGCGGGCGATCGTGCCGCCGGTCTTGAGCTTCTCGACGATGCCGGTCGCGACTTCCGACGGGATCGAGAACGCGATGCCGACATTGCCGCCGGACGGCGAGTAGATCGCGGTGTTCACGCCGACCACTTCGCCCCGGAGGTTGAAGGTCGGGCCGCCGGAGTTGCCGCGGTTCACCGCCGCGTCGATCTGCAGGAAGTCGTCATACGGGCCGGCGCCGATGTCGCGGCCGCGCGCCGAGACGATGCCGGCCGTGACCGAGCCGCCGAGACCGAACGGGTTGCCGACCGCGATCACCCAGTCGCCGACGCGGGGACCGTCCTTGGCGAACTTCACATAGGGGAAGTCCTTCTTGTCGCCCTCGACCTTGAGCAGCGCGAGGTCGGTGCGCGGATCAGTGCCGACGACCTTCGCCTTGTAGGTGGTGTCGTCGTCGGGCTTGAGCTCGACTTCCTTGGCGCCCTGCACGACGTGGTTGTTGGTCACCACGTAGCCGTCGGACGAGATGAAGAAGCCGGAGCCCTGCGCCATGCCGCGATGCTGCCGCGGCTTGCCGCCCTGGCCCTGGCCGAACTCCCTGAAGAACTTCTTCAGCGGATGATCGTTGGGAAGCTGGTCGAGGCCGGGCACGCCGGGCATGCCGCCGGCGCTGGCCTCGTCGTCGGTCGCGATGTTCTTGACGCGGACGCTGACGACCGCGGGCTTAACGCGGTCCACGACCTCGGCGAAGCTCGGCAGAGCCGGGCCGGCCTGAGGCTGGATGGCGGAGGCGGTGTCGGCGTGAGCCGGCGCGACATAAGAGGTGAGCGCCTGCCCGCCGAGCGCGCCCGCGACGCCGAGCGCCAGCGCCGAGGCGATGACCGTCCTGCGGCGCCGAGCGAGGAAGCCGCTGCCGGTATCCGACGGCCTTCTGGGTTCAATCGTCATTCGTGTGATCTCCAGGCGGAAAGGTCCTGAGCCCCATATGGGCGGTTGATGCGGAGATTCACGTATTCGGCCTTACGGCTGTCTGACTGCGGCGTGAAATTTCGTTAAGGCTCCGGGCCGGCGCGTCAGCCCTTGGCGCCGGGCCCGGCCTCGCGCGCCAGAAGCGCCTCCACCCTGACACGCTCCTCCTCGGTCAGACCCTGCGCGGCGGCCGTGCGGCGGCGCGCCCGGAACGCCCAGATGGCGTAGCCGGCGAGGCCGAGAACGAGGATCGCGGGCGCAAAACCCCAGAGCAGCAGCGTCTCGCCCCGCAGCCGCGGGCGCAGCAGGACGAACTCGCCATAGCGCTCGGTGAGGAAGGCCAGCACCTGCTTGTCGTCGTCGCCCGCCCTGATGCGCTCGCGGACGAGCAGCCGCAGATCCTTCGCGAGCGGAGCGTCTGAATCGTCGATCGACTGGTTCTGGCAAACCATGCAGCGCAGCTCGGCGCTGATCTCCCGCGCCCGCGCCTCCTGGGCCGGGTCCGGCAGCTGCTCGCCCGGGTTTACCGCGAGCGCCGGCGCGGCGAGCAGCGCGAGGGCGAGCGCCGCCGCCGAAAGCCGCCCGCTCCGCCGGCGCGGCCTCATTCGGCGGGCTGCAGCGCGGGCGCCGGGCGCGCGGCCTTGCGCGGGGCCCCGACCCTGAGGCGCCGGTCGGCGAGCGACAGCAGCCCGCCGAGGCTCATGATGACCGAGCCGAGCCAGATCAGCACGACCAGCGGCTTGTAATGCAGCCGCAGCCCGGTCTGTCCGTCGTCGCGCTCTTCCGCCATCGAGGCGTAGAGCTGCGAGAAGCCGAAGGTGGCGATGCTCGATTCCGACAGGTCCATATTGCGCGCGAGATAGAGCCTGCGGCCCGGCTCGAGCGTCGCGATCACCTTGCCGTCCTCCCGCACCGTGAGCGCGGCGATGGTCGAGCGATAGTTCGGACCTTTGCGCTGCGACACGCCGTCGAAGGTGAGCTCCATGCCCGCGAGCTTGGCCGTCTCGCCCGGCTTGAGCGCGACGATCGACTCGCTCGACCAGGCCGTGGCGGCCACGATGCCGAGCAGCGTCACGCCGACGCCCGCATGGGCGAGCGCCGCGCCCCAAGCCGAGCTCGGCAGGCCGCGCGCGCGCCGAAGGCTTTCGGCCAACGGCGCCCGGAACAGCTTGGTGCGCTCCTGGATCTCGGCGAAAGCGCCCACCATGGCGAACAGCGCGACGCCGACCCCGAGGGGCGCGAGCGTCGGTCCGCCGCGCAGGAAGCCCGCGACCAGCGCCGTTCCGAGGATCGCCACGCCGAACGCGAAGGTCAGGCCCTGGGCGGCCCGCAGCGCGTCGCCTCGCTTCCAGGCGAGCAGCGGGGCGAACGGCATGACCATCAGCACCGGCAGCATGATCGGGCCGAAGGTCATGTTGAAGAAGGGCGGTCCGACCGAGATCTTCTCGCCCGTGAAGGCTTCGAGCGCGAGCGGGTAGAGCGTGCCGATGAACACCGCCGCGCAGGCCGCCGTCAGGAAGATGTTGTTCATCACCAGCGCGCCTTCGCGGCTGACCGGCGCGAACAGGCCGCCCTGCTTCAGGACCGGGGCGCGGAAGGCGTAGAGCGTCAGGCTGCCGCCGACGAACACGCTGAGGATGAGCAGGATCGCGACGCCGCGGGCGGGATCCACCGCGAAGGCGTGCACCGAGGTGAGCACGCCCGAGCGCACCAGGAAGGTGCCGAGCAGCGACAGCGCGAAGGTCAGCAGCGCGAGCAGGATCGTCCAGACCTTGAGCGCCTCGCGCTTCTCCATCACCACCGCGGAGTGCAGCAGCGCGGTCCCGGACAGCCACGGCATCAGGGAGGCGTTCTCGACCGGGTCCCAGAACCAGAAGCCGCCCCAGCCGAGCTCGTAATAGGCCCAGTAGGAGCCCATTGCGATGCCGAGCGTCAGGAACAGCCAGGCGGTGAGCGTCCAGGGCCGGACCCACCGCGCCCAGGCGGCGTCGACGCGGCCCTCGAGCAGCGCCGCGACCGCGAAGGAGAACGCCATCGAGAAGCCGACATAGCCGATGTAGAGCAGCGGCGGATGGATCGCGAGGCCGGGGTCCTGCAGCAGCGGATTGAGGTCCTGCCCCTCGAGCGGGGCGGGCCAGACCCGCCGGAACGGGTTCGAGGTGACGAGCACGAACAGCAGGAAGGCGACGGAGATCATCGCCTGCACGGCGAGAACGTCGGCCTTGAGCCGCAACGGGAGATTGCGCCCGAACAGCGCCACCAGCGCGCCGAACAGAACGAGGATCAGCACCCACAGCAGCAGGGAGCCCTCATGGTTCCCCCACACGCCGGAGATCTTGTAGATCAGCGGCTTGGCCGAGTGCGAGTTCTCGACGACGTTCAGCACCGAGAAGTCGGAGGTCACATAGGCGTGGGTGAGCGCCGCGAACGAGATCGCCACCAGCACGAACTGCGCGACCGCGAGCGGGCTCCCGAGGCCCATGAGCGCGGCGTCCCGTGCCCGGGCGCCCCACAGCGGCAGGGCCGCCTGCAGCAGGGCTACGGCGAGCGCGAGAACGAGCGCGTAATGTCCGGCTTCCGCGATCATTTGGGGGCCGCTCCGCCGGTTTCGGGCCGCCATTCGCCCTGGGCCTTGAGCCGATCGGCGACGTCCTTCGGCATGTAGTTCTCGTCGTGCTTGGCGAGCACCGAGTCGGCCCGGAACACGCCGTCCTGGCCGACCGAGCCTTCCGTGACGACGCCCTGCCCCTCGCGGAACAGGTCGGGCAGCAGGCCGGTGAAGGTCACCGGCAGTTCGCTCTTCATGTCCGTGACGACGAAGTGCGTCGTCGTCCCCTCATGCCTGACGGAGCCCTGCTTGACGAGGCCGCCGAGCCGGAGCCTCGCTCCGGGCGCCTCGGCGCGCGCGGCGATCTCGCTCGGGGTGCGGAAGAACACCAGCGTGTCGCTGAAGGCGTTGAGTATCAGCGCGGTCGCGGCGGCGAGCACCACGCCGACGACCGCCAGCAGCGCCAGCCTTCGCCGTTTGCGGGCGCCCGCGCGCCGGCGCGGAGACGGAAAGGAAGGAGCGGCGTCGATCGTCATTCCTGAACCCTCTACGCGCCTCTGCCCTCGAGACCAAGCCCCAGCGCCAGCGCATCGAGCCGCGCGGCCGCCCGGCCGTCGCCGGAGAACTTCGCCCTCGCCTGCTCGATCGCGGCCCTCGCCTTGTCCGTGTCGCCGAGCACCGCGCGCGCTCTCGCCAGCCTCAGCCACTCGCCGAGGTCGCCGCCCTCCCCGGCCAGCCGGTCGCCCAGGGCGTCGACCATCTCCCGCACCTTGGCCATGCGCTGCTCTGGCGTCTTGAGCGCCTCGGCCTCCGCTCCCGTCGGCAGCGGCAGCGGCGGAACCTCGGCCATGCGCTGCAGCTCGTCCTTCAGCGCGCCCAGATAGGGCGCGTCCTTGGGCGCGCGCTCCATCAGGGTCTTGAGCCGGGCGAGCGCGGCCGGCAGGTCGCCGTCCTGCTGCGCGGCCCGCGCCAGATAGAGCGAGCCCTTGATCGACGGCGCGTCCCCCTCGACGGACCGCTCGAACGCGATTCGGGCGTCCTGCGTGACCACGCCCTCCGCGGCCGCGAACAGCGCCTCGCCGAGATTGGCCTGCCGGTCCGGCGTGGAGCCCAGCAGTCTGATCACGTTGCGGTAGGCGCCGGCGGCGTCGTCGGCCCGTCCCATGCCGAGGTAGATCGGCGCGATCACCTCCCAGCCGCGGCCGTCGTCGGGGTTCTTGGCGAGCGCCGCCTCGACGCGCGAAACCATGTCGGCGACGCGGCTCACGTCCGGCGCCTGCTTCGCCCGGGCTGCGAGCGGCTGATCCGGAACGCCGGGACTGCCGAGGACCGCGTAGCCGCCGAGCGAGACCAGCGGCAATCCGACCAGAGCGATCACGGCGGCGGCGCGGCGGCGGCGCACGCTCGGCGCGGCCTCGGCCTCCAGGCCGCCCCGGTCGGAGGCTGCGATCAGCCGGCGCGCGACCTCGACCCGGGCGCTGTCGGCGTCGCGCTCGTCGATCAGCCCCCGCGCGCGATCACGGGCGATCTCGTCGATCTGGTCGCGATACACCGCGACGTCCGCCTCGGCGGCGTCGGCGGGAACCTCGCGCCGACGCGCCAGCGAGCCCAGCACGACGAAGACCGCCGCGCCGGTCATCAGCGCGACCGTCAGCCAGAGAGCCGTCATTGGTCCGTTTCCTTCCGGGGCGTGACATAGCGGGCCCACGCCGCGAGGTGAAGGGACACGCCGTCGCGCGAAGGCCGCAGGGGCGGTGAAATCGTCGTGGGCGGGCTGAACCCGGCGCCGCAACGCATTATACGGGTTGAAGGCTCATTCCCTCCCCCGCGGGACCCTTGCTCCGAAGCGCCCTCGCCACGCTGCCTCTCCTGCGTCTGACGCAGCGCTCCGCTGAGAATCCGGCGGCGCGCCGGCCGACGCTGCGAGCGTCCTACGACGTCATCGTGATCGGCGGCGGCGTGCGCGCGCTTGCGATCGCGCGCTCCTGCGCGGCGAACGGGGCGGCGGTCGCGCTGCTCGCGCCCGGCGAGATCGCGGCTGCGCCCGACGAGCGGGCCTGGCCCGTCGTACGGTCCGCCCATGGCGACCGGCTGCGGCTCGCGGTCGAGGCGCGCGCGCCGAAGCGGGTGCTGCGCCTGATCTCGCGATTGCCCACACGCGTCCCGCGGCAGGTGACCGGATGCCTGGCCCTGTCGGGAGGCGCCGAGACCGTGGAGGCGCTGACAGCCGTCGCGGCCCAGGCCAAGGCAGCGCGCGTCGACGCCTGGATGGTGCCGGCCCGCGAGGTCGCGGCCCTCAGCCCGCCGCTCGCCGGCGGTCGCGCCCTGGCCCCCGCGCTGCACGAGCAGCGCGCCGTCACGCTGGATGCGGACGCGCTCGCGCTGGCGCTCGCGACCGCGATCGCGGAGGCAGGGGTCGATCTGTTTCCGTTCACGCAGGTCTCGGCGCTCGATCGGGAAGACGGCGAGGTGCGCGGGGTCGTCCTCGGCGACGCCGTCGTCGCGGCCGGCGCCGTCGTGCTGGCCGACGATCTCTCGGCGATCCGTCTCGTGCGTGAAGGCAAGGGCCGGCTGTCGCTGAAGCGCGAGGAAAGGCTGTCGCTGACCACCGAACCCGGCGCGCCCTACATCGGGCCGGCGCTGATCGCCGGCGACGTGACGCTGTCGCGCGACCCGGCCGGCGTGCTGACGACCTCCGGTCCGATCGACGCGCTGGCGGAGCGGCTGGTCAGGCTGGCGCCGTCGCTCTCGGGGCTCTCGGTCGCGGCCGAGGAGCCCGTGACGGTCTGGACCGGGATCGACGGTCGTGCCCAGGTCGGGGCCGCGGACATTCCGGGGCTCTGGCTCGCGCTCGGCTTCGGCCGCGACCCGCTTTCGGCGGCCGGCGCGGCCGCACGGCAGATCGCAGGGCTGCTGTTCGATCGCCGGGTGGACCCCGCCTTCGAGCCGTTCGCCCCGACCCGTCGCCCCGCGGCGCGCGAAAGGGAGCTCTCGCGATGAGCGGTCCTCGCCGGCTGCCGGCGCCTCCGGCCGGTTTCGGCGTCGAGCTCGACGCGGCGGAGCCGGCGAGCTTCCGCTTCGCGGGCCGCCAGCACACCGGCTGTTACGGCGACACGCTGGCGAGCGGCCTGCTGGCGGCGGGCGTGCCCGTCTGGTCGACGAGCCCGCGACTCGGCCGGCCGCGCGGCCCCATGGGGCTCGGCGTCGACGACGCCGCGCTGCTCACGGTCGGCGGCGATTCCGGCGCCTGGTCGGCCGCGGCCGCGGACGAGATCGTGCTGCGGGAGGCGATGAGCGCGCGCCGCGCGGTTGCGGCGGGCGCCGATCCGGCCGGTCTTGCGGGCGGCCGCGCGCTGCTGCCCGCGGTCCGGCGGCTGACCGAGGCGCTGCGCCGCTCCCTGCCGCTCCCGGCGCCGCGGCTCGCCGCGACGCGCCCGCCGCCCCCGGCGCGGCGCGAGACCTGCGATCTCGTGGTGATCGGCGCCGGCCTCGCGGGGCTCGCCGCAGCCGCCGCCGCGCGCGCGGCCGGCCTCGACGTCCGCGTCGTGGAGGCTTCAAGGCGCGCCGGCGGCGTCGCGGATCTGTTCGACGGCCAGATCGACGGCCTCTCGCTCAAGGTCTGGACCGACGCCGAAGCCGCCGCGCTCGGCGGCGCGCTCGCCCTCAACTCGACCGCCATCTCGATCGGCGCGGACGGCGCGGTGACGGTCGTCGAACGGACCGACGCCAGCCGGCCGAGCGAAATCGCGGTCCGGGCGCTCTCGCCCGGCGCGATCGTGCTCGCGACCGGATACCGCGAACGTCCGCTGATCTTCGCCGACAACGACCGGCCCGGCGTGGTGCTGTCCTGCGCCGCGCGTGCGCTGCTGCGCCGGCAGGCGATCGCCCCGGGCGAGCGGGTGGTGGTCGCGACCACCTCCGACGACGGCTACCGCACCGCGATCGATCTCAGGCGGGCCGGGGTCGAGGTCGGTCTCGTGCTCGACGCCCGGGACAACCCGCAGGGGCCTGCGGTCGATCTCGCAAAGGCGCTCGGGGTCCCGCTGAGCCTGTTCTCGGTCGTGACCGGCGTCGAATACGACCCGGCGCGGGGCGGGCTCTGCGAGGTGCGGGCGCAGAACCGCTTCGGCGAGGGCGTCTCGGCCGGCGCCCGGACGCTCGAGGCGGACGCGCTGGTGGTGTCGGGCGGGTTCGCGCCGCGCGATGAACTGGCGCGGCGCTGCGGCCTGACCGAAGCGGAGGGGCTGTTCGTCGCTCACACGGGGCCGGACGCGGCCGATGCGGTCGCCGGCGGCTGGGCCGCCGGAGCGGCGGCCGCGCGCCGCCTCGGCGCGGAGCCGACCGCCGCCGCCCCGAACGTGGACGCCGCCAGGGACGAACCGGACGACGGCGTCGCCGGCTATCTGGAGCGGCTCGACCCGGCGCGCGCCGGCACGGCCTTCGTGGACATCGGCGCCGACGTCACCGCCGCGGACGTCTATGCGGCGGCCGAAGCGGCGGTGACCCCCGGGCCGGGGGCTCTGGCGCGGCGACTGGGGCTCGGCGGCGGGCTCGACGGCGGCCGGCTCTCGGCCGACCTTCCCGCCCGGCTGTTCGCCACGATCGGCGCCGGCAGGCCGCCCGCGCCCTCGCCCGGGCGCCCGACGGTCGGACTGCTCGCCGCGCGCGCCACGGCCCCCTTCAAGGCCGACCGGGCGTGACCTCGATCTGAGGAGAAGAGCCCGACGGCGTCACGCCGCGGGGAGTTCGAGCTCGCAGCGCAGCCCGCCGGAGGCGGATTCCCCGAGCTGAAGCCGGCCGCCATACATGGCGGCGAGGTCGCTGACGATCGCGAGGCCGAGCCCCGAGCCCGGCTTGCTCTCGTCGAGCCTTCGCCCGCGCCGCAGCACGTCTTCGCGCTGGTCGGCGCCGAGGCCCGGACCGTCGTCCTCGATCACCACGCGCAGCGTCGGGCGGCCGCGCGCCGCCCCCGCCTCGGCCGAGAGCGTCACGCGCGTCCGCGCCCATTTGCAGGCGTTGTCCACCAGGTTGCCGACCATCTCGTCGAGATCCTGCCGTTCGCCCCGGAACCGCAGATCCGCCGGCGCGGAGGCCTCGACGATGAGCTCACGCTCGCGGTGCACCTTCTGCATCGTGCGGGCGAGCGCCTCGAGCGCGGGCTTCACCTCGGCGGTCTCGCCCGTGAAGGCGACGCCGGCGGAGAGCCGGGCCCGTTCGAGGTGGTGGTCGATCTGGCGGCGCATGACGAGCGCCTGCTCGCGGACCTTCTCGGCGAAGCCGCCCTCGCCCGCATGCGCCTCGTTGGCGATGACCGAGAGCGGCGTCTTCAGCCCGTGCGCGAGGTTGCCGACATGGGTGCGGGCGCGCTCGACGATCTCGCGATTCGATTCAAGCAGCGCGTTGAGCTCGCCCACCAAGGGCGCGATCTCCTTGGGGAAATCGCCATCGAGGCTTGAGCGGCCGCCGCGCCGGATCTCGGAGAGCTGGCTCCGCATCCGCCCGAGCGGGCGCAGCCCGAACACCACCTGGAACCCGGTCGTGGCCATCAGGCCAAGCCCGAGCGCAAGGAAGCTCATCAGAAGCGCGAAGTTGAAGTCCGCGACGTCCTTGTCGATCTCGCCCGACGCCGCCCCGATCGAGATCAGGTAGCGGCCGTCCTGCCCAAGATCGATGATGCGCTCGACCATCCGGAGGCGCTGCTCCTCCGGCCCCAGCGCATAGCCCTCGCGCGTGCCAACCAGCGTCTCGCCGACGCCCAGATCGGCGAGGCGCGGCAGCTGCTCCTCGAACAGCGATTTGGAGGTCGTGGATTCCGGCGGCTCGCGATCGATGCGGGTGATCTGCCAGTACCAGCCGGAGAGCGGCAGATCGAAACGCGGCTCGCCGAAGGAGCCCGGGTCCTCCCGGCTGAAGGTGCCGTCGGCGACCGCCGCGACCAGCGTCTTGAGATAGACGTGCAGCCGCTGGTCGAAGCCGCGCTCGACCGAGCGGGTGTAGTAGGACGACAGCGTCACGCCGACGATCAGCAGGACCGCGCCGGTCCACAGCGCCGCCGAGAGGAACAGCCGGACCGCGATCGAGGCGGGCTTGCGCGAGGCGTCGGCGACGGCCGGGGCTGGCGCAGGCTCGGCGCGCGCCGCGGGCGCCGAGGCGCCGAGGCCCGCGTCGGCCGACCCCTCGGCGCCGACGCTCATGCGGCCTCGGGCGGCGCGAGCACGTAGCCCAGGCCGCGCACGGTCTGGATCACGTCGGCGCCGAGCTTCTTGCGCAGACGCCCGACGAACACCTCGATCGTGTTGGAGTCGCGGTCGAAGTCCTGGTCGTAGAGATGCTCGACAAGCTCGGTGCGCGACACCACGCGCCCCTGATGGTGCATCAGATAGGCGAGCAGCCGGTATTCGTGCGAGGTCAGCTTGACGGCCCGGCCGTCGATCGTGACGCGGCCGGCGCGGGTGTCGAGGCGCACCGGGCCACACAGCAGTTCGCTCGAGGCGTGACCGCTGGCGCGCCGCAGCAGGGCCCGCAGCCGGGCGAGGATCTCCTCCATGTGGAACGGCTTCGGCACGTAGTCGTCGGCCCCGGCGTCGAAGCCCTGGACCTTGTCCGACCAGCGGTCGCGCGCCGTCAGGATCAGCACCGGCGTGGTCTTTCCGTCGCGCCGCCACTGCTCGAGCACGCTGATCCCGTCCATCTTGGGCAGGCCGATGTCGAGCACGATGGCGTCGTAAGGCTCCGTGTCGCCGAGGAAATGCCCTTCCTCGCCGTCGAACGCGCGGTCGACGGCGTAGCCGGCCTCCTCCAGCGCGGCGGTGATCTGGCGATTGAGGTCGGGATCGTCCTCGACGACGAGCAGACGCATTGAACAGGCCTCGGGCGGTTGAGCCGCTGGTTATAGCGCTCCGGAACGGGCCGCGGTGAGAGCAGCTTCGCGCATGGTTATCTCACCCCGAGCAGATGGCCGTCGGCGGCGTCGACCCTGACGCGGGCCACCTTGCCGTCGGCGTTGAGGAGCGTGAGTTCGTAGGCGAGGCTGCCGGCGTAGGTGCACAGCCGATAGTCGATCACCTCGCCCGACCAGGCTTCGCGCGCCGAGCGCACCGCCTGCGACAGCGGGACGGCGCGCTTGGCGATAATCGCGCGGCGGGCGTCGCGGCCGGACAGGCAGTCGGTGCCGCCGGTCGGGTCGCCGCCCCGGGCGAGAGCGCGCGAGCGTTCGAGGCCCTGGAACCACGGACTTGCGGCCCGGGCCGCCGCGCGCGCCCGGTCAAGGTCGTCGCCCGGCGTCTCGCTGGCCCGCGCCGCGGCGCGGGCGCGGTCGATGTCGCGGGCGTCTTCCGACTCCCGCGGGCCGGGCCGCGGGTGGTCATCCCCGCCGCCGCCTTCCTCCGGACGCGGCCGGTCGTCGGGTCCGCGTCGGGCGTCGTCGGAACTGCGTCCGCGATCATCCGGCGGGCGGCGGAAGTCGTCGGGGCCGCGGCGGTCGTCGGGCGCGCGCGGCTGCTCGCGGGGGCCGTCGCCGCGCATGACGCGCGGGGCGTCCTCGGCGACGACGGCGACCGCCATGCCGCAGATCGCCAGAGACGCGATCAACGCTGCTGCGATGGGCCGGAACATGGTGGCGATTTCTTGGGCCTCCGCCCTGAACCCGCGATGAATGAGCGGCTGGCGCCGCGTTCCCCCGGACAGGTAAGCGACCGCCGCCGGGCGACCAGTGCGGATCAGCCCGCGGGCGGCGCGCCGGCGCGTTCGACCCGATCGAGCCGCTCGCGCAGATCGATGATCACGTCGCGCGCGCCATAGATCGATCCGAGCGCCTGCTTCAGATCGTCGATCTGGCGCTGGACTGTCTGCAGCGCGAGATCCTGGGACCGCCACCGCTCCTGATGCTCGCCGCGCGGCACGACCGCGGCCTGGGCCTCTCTCGCCTGAATCTCCAGCGCCTTGAGCATCGTCTCGACGCGGAGGAACCGGGCGTCCATGTCCTGCCGGTTGACCAGCCGGTTGTTCTCATAGGTCGCCTTGAAGTCCCCGAAGGTCGTCAGCGGCGTCGCCTCGGCGGCGTCTCGCTCGAGCCGGCGGATGGCGTCGTCGACCGGGGTCTTGGCGAGCTGGCCGCCGGCGATCACGATCGCGAGCACGACGCCCATGGCGGAGACGATCGTCGCCCACGGGGTGCGGGAGCGCTCGTCGAGCTTCGCTGCGAGCCCCGACAGCTGCGCCGAGACTTCGCCGATCCGCCCGGTGAAGAGCTGGTTGAGGTCCTGCACCCCGCGTTCCAGGCCGTAGACCCGCTGCTCCAGCGCCGCGAGCTTGGCGTCGCCGCGGACATAGGGCGCCGCGCCCCGCGGCTGGACCGCCGCGCTCATGATCGGCCGAGAGGCCGCGTGGTGGTCTCGCGGCCGTACCAGGCGTAAGCCGCGCCGACGAGCGAGACGAGGCTCGACACGGCGGTCACGGCGTCGCCTTCGGCGAGTTCGACGCCGGCGAGCCGCGCGAGCGCCACCACGAGCGGCGCGCCGGCCGCGATCAGGAGGCCGCGCAGCGTCTGGCTTTGGAGCCGCGGCACCGGCTCGAGCGCGGCGGCGATGCGCGGATCGGCCACCACCGCGTCCGCCACCCTGCGCGCCTTGGCGACCGCCTTGCCCGGGGTGGCCTCGCCCGCAACGGCGGCCTCGCGGATCACGCCTGCGGCGACGTCCGCCACAACGCTCTGCAGTTTCGACTTCGTGATCGCCTTCGACATGGCGCGACCTTTCGGCGGGAGGAGAGGAAATGCCGGCGGGCAGTCAGGCTTCGTCCAGGCTGGTCGGCCCGCCGGCGGTGATCAGGACCGGGCGCGCGGACGGCGCCGGAAAGGTCTTCGGCCAGCGGATGGCGAGCAGGCGGGACCGGGCGATCCAGGTTTCGCCGACGGCGTTGGACTGGTTGCCGCCGAGCACCCGGTAGCGGGCGGAATCCTCGCCGAGATAGAAGCCGACATGGCCGCCGCCGGACCGGGAGAACACCAGCACGGCCCCGGGCGCCGGCCGCGGCAGCGCGACGCCGAACGTCGCCCAGGCGCGCGCCTGCAACGCGTTCGCCGGCAGCGGCTCCTCGGGCAGCGCGGCGGCGATCTGGCCGTGCACGAAGGCGCCGCACCAGGGCGTGTCGTCGTCGCGATACCAGTCCGCGATCGCCTGCCCCCAGGCCAGGATGCGCGCGCTGGAACGGGGACCGGCGATCTCCGTCAGCCCGATCCAGCGCCGCGCTTCGATCAGCCATGGCGGATCGGGCGCCACGGCGCCGTTCGGGGCGCCGAGCGCCGCGAGCGTCTTCGGCCCGACGACCGCGTCCGGGACGAGCCCGCGCGTGCGCTGAAACGCCTTCAGCGCCGCGATGGTGCGGCGGCCCCAGACGCCGTCGCGCGGGCCCGGATCGAAGCCGAGCGCGTGGAGCCGCCGCTGGAGGTCCAGCACGTTCATGGAAGGTCTCCGGTGCGAGAGATGCCGATGGAGGGCCGCGCGGGGCCGCTCAGGCGTAGGCGATGATCCAGGCCTCGCCCCGCGCGCCATTGCCGCCGCGGCCGGAGGAGAAGCCGTTGCGCGCCGCGCCGCCGCCGCCGCCCGCCCCGCCCGGCGCGCCGCCGTCGCCGCCGCGGCCGCCGTTCCCGGTCGCGAAGGCGCCCCGCCTCCGCCCGAGACCCCGCCGCCCAGGATCGCGGGCAGCGAGGGTCCGGCCGCGCCGTCCGCGCCGTCGAGGCCCGCCGCGCCGCCGGCCGCGGTCTGTGAATAGAAGCCGAGGCCGGAAGCGGTGGCCCCGCTCGCCTGACCGACGCTCGGAACGTCGCCGGTCGAAATGCGGCCGCCGCCGCCCGCGCCTCCCGAATAGCGCCCGGCCCCGACCCCGCCCGCGACGGCGGCGGCCGAATAGCCTCCGGCGCCGCCCGAGATGTCGCCCGCCGGGGGCACGAAGCGGCTGCCCGCGGCGGCGCCGCCTGCGCCCGCCGCCGCGAGACCTCCGCCGCCGCCGGGCGAGGCCCCGTTGGCGAACGCCCTGAGCAGCGTCCCGAAGGTCGTGTGGCCGCCGCTCGAACCGGAGAGGCCGGCCGAGGATGCGGCGCTTTGCGCCGCGCCGCCCGCGCCGCCCGCGCCCACCACCACGGCGACGCTGGCCGGCAGATCCGCCGCGGCGAACAGGGCCTCGACCCAGGTTCCGGGCGCGCCGCCGCCGCCGCCCGCCGTCTGCGCCCCGGCCGCCCCCGTCGCGCCCGACCCGCCGCCGGCCCCGCCGCTGCACAGCATGACGCGCACCCAGTTCGCCCAGGCCGGCTTCGTCCAGGTCCCGGAGGCGGTGAACCTGTCGACCTGATGGCGCGGCGTCTGCGGCAGGCTGACGGCGCCGCTCGCAGGATCCACGGCGAGCGCCGTGGTCCACGCCGCGCCGTCCGCCGAGACTTTCAGGCTGAGCGCGTCGGAGCCCGCCAGGCCGAACTCGGCCCGTCCCGAATAGCCGTCCTGCAGCAGCAGGCTCGCGGTGTCGCCGGCGGAGGCCTTGTTGAGCTTGAGCTGCACGCCCGCGCCCGCATGGGTGAGCAGCACGGCGCCGGACGCGACCGCGAGCCGGTTGACCTCATCGGCTTCCGTCGCGACGCCGAGCCGCGCCAGCCCGTCGAGCGAGGCGAGCGCGCCGACCGCCCCGACCCACGCGCCTCCGAGATAGGCGAGCAGGACGGATTCCGCCGCCACATAGGCGAGCCAGCCGGGCTTCGGCGTGACCAACACCCAGACGCCGTCGAGGAAGGCGGCGATGTCGCCGTCATGGCCCGCCCACGCGCCGGCCGCGCCTTCCGCCACGATGTGGCGCTCGCCTTCCTCCGGATCCGGCGGAGGCGCGGTCAGCGTGCGGTCGAGCACGCCGAGCTGCACCAGCGCGTCGAGCCGCCGGAGCGCCTCGTTGACGGTGACGTGCTTCTGCGCCTGCGCGGGCGCGAGATAGCTCAGGCCGAGATGCGGGCTCTGGCTCATGGGCAGGCTCCCGAGAAGGCGGGTGAAGACGGGCGGACCCCGGACGGCTAAAGCGGCAGGGTCGCGCGGGCGGTGAGGCCCGGCCCGACGGTCGCGGAAAGCTGGCGGACCGCGATCTCGACCGCCTCAGGCGCGGCGCCGAAGTCCGCAAGCTGCTCTGCGTGCGGGTACACGGCCGACTGCGAGGAGGCCGGGATGGTCCGCACCGGGACGCCGCCGTCGAGGATCTGGACCTCGTAGGCTTCCGCGTCCTCTCCGAGCCGCACGTCGCGGATCTCGAAATCGTCGCCGCCGAGGCGAGTGCGACGGACCCAGCTCAGCGTCACGTCGCCGGCGCCCGGGTTCCGCCGCGCCCGCAGGTGGACCGGCGCAAGCGGCGTCAGGCCCCGCCCGGCCATCACGGCCTGCGCCTCGACATAGCTCGCATCGTCGCGCGGTCGGCTGACCGGCCCGACGCGCCATCTGACGAGGCGTCCCCGCTCGGTCTCGGGCGCGGCGGAAGGCGGCGTGCGCGCGTCGATCAGCACGAAGGCCGCGCCTTCCGGCGTCGGCGCGCCGATGGCGTCCTCGGTCCCGGCCTGGCCGCGCAGCAGATCCGTCAGGCGATAACGCCCGGGGCCGACCAGTTCGGCGGAGCAGAACTGCAGGACCTCCCAGGCGCCGGCGGGACCGCGCACGGCCGCGACATTGGCGCCGTTCAGCACGGCGGCCTCGCTGCGGCTTTCCAGCGTGCGGTCCGGCCCGACCTCGACCTCGAGCGCGTTGGCGCGGTCGAACCGGCCGCTGTCGTGGCGGGCGAGCGGCGCGGCGAGCCGGCCGATCACCGCCGGCTGCGGCAAGGTCTGGTCGTAGACGAAGCCGTCGCCCCCGTCGGACCGGTAGACCGCCACCGGGGTCCAGGGTCGCGCGTAAGCCGCGAGCCGCGGCGCGTGCGCCGGCTCCTCGCCGGACAGCAGCGGCAGGTCGAGGATCTCGAAGGCCGGCGCGGTCGGCCGCCCGGGCGGCGGCGGCGGGCGACGCTCGATCGCCGCCGCCTCGACGTCGCGCGCGCCGGGGTCGAAGCGCGTCGCCCTGATCGGGCGCGCATATTCCTCGCCGACGCTGTCGAGCCGCATCAGCATCGCGCGGCCCTGGGCCGTGAAGGTCACGAGGTCGCCCGGCTCGAGCGCGAGGCGGCTCGGCGGCAGCGCCCATTCGGCCCGCTCCCGCGCCACCGAGGTCTCGATCAGCATGCCGTCGGCGAGCGCCTGCGCCTCCTCGGACGGCAGCGCGAGCGGGAAGGCGGCCTCGGCGACCGCCCTGCCCTCGCCGGCGAGCCGCCGCGCCTCGACCGCGCTCTGCCGGTAGTCGGCCTCCGGGTCGATATGGGTCAGCTTGAGCGCGCGCGGCGCCTCCGAGGCCTGGCCGCGCGTCAGCCGGTAGAGCCGCTTGTCAGCGCCGGGATCGATCAGCTCCGCCGGCGTGAGCTCCGCGGCGAGCGCCGGCGCGGCGTTCGAGAAGCGCAGCGCGGCGCCGCTCGCCCGCGCCACGGCGCCATAGGCGTCGAGCAGCGGCTCGATCGCCTCGCGCGGGCTCATCACCGCGTCGAGCGCGTAGCCGCGCACCAGACCGTCGAGATCGTCGAGCGCGAGCGGCGCGCCGAGCCCGCCGCCGATGTCCGCCACCACGTCGCGCAGCGCCGCGAAGCCGAGCCGGCCGGTGAGCCAGTGGCCGAGCCGCCAGTTCTCCGCGTCGGCCCACACGTCGCGGCGCAGCGGGAAGGCGGCGTGCGGGCGCGCGTCCCAGGTCCAGACGAAGATCCGCGCCGGATCGATCATCCGCTCACCGGTCAGCGCCGAGACGGGATTGGCGCCGCTCGCCGGCGCCCAGTGCTGGAGCTGCGCGGTCAGGCAGGCGCGTTGGGCGAGGTCGTCGCGGCTTCCGCTGGAGAAATGCGGAATGGCGGATTCGGCGGACTTGGCGTCGACGAACACGTTCGGCTGGTTGGGCCCGCGGTCGACCGCCGGGCAGCCGATCTCGCAGAGCACGATCGGCTTCGACTGCGGGACCCAGGCGGTCGGCGTGGCGGCGCGGACGCCGCCCGGCCGGTCATGGTGCGGGTTCTCCCACCAGCCGCGAAAATCCTCGAAGCGGAACGCCCAGTGCTCGCCATGCGCGGTGTCGACGATCGGCGTGCGGCTTTGCGACAGCCGGTCGGCGGGACTGGCGTAGAACCAGTCGAAGCCCTCGCCGCCCTCGATGTTGGCGTCGAGATAGGCGGCGTCGCGCGGGCCCCGCCAGCCGGCCTCCGCGTCCAGATGGCCCGGGCCGTCGCGCCAGTCGGCGAGCGGCGCGTAATTGTCGACGCCGACGAAGTCGATGTTGTCGTCGGCCCACAGCGGGTCGAGGTGGAAGAACAGGTCGCCCGAGCCGTCCTGCGGGCGATGATTGGCGTATTCGGTCCAGTCCGCCGCATAGCCGATGCGGACCTCCGGCCCGAGCATGGCGCGCGCCTCGGCCGCGAGCTCCCGCAGCTTCTGGACCGCCGGATAGCTTCCGGGCGCGTCGCGCAGCCGGGTCAGGCCGACCATCTCGGAGCCGATCAGGAAGCCGTCGACGCCGCCGGCCGCGAGCGCGATCCGCGCCATGTGCAGCACGAAGCGGCGGTAGGACCATTCGTCGGGCCCGTCATAGCCGACCGTCATGGGCCCTTCGCGCCACGTGAAATCGCCGGCCGCCGCGGCCCCGAAGAATGCGTCGACCTCGGCCGCGATCGCGGTCGTCCTGTCCGGCGAGCCCGGACGCCCCGACGCGGGGATGCAGGTGATGCGGCCGCGCCAGGGATAGGCGGCCTGCTCCGGCCCGCCATAGGGATCGGGCAGGCCGTTCTCCGGCGCGACGTCCATCATCACGAACGGGTTCAGCATGACCTTGAGGCCCCGGGCCTTCAGCTCGCGGATCGCCTGGAAGACGGCGCGGTCCGCCGGAGCGCCGCCGACCGCGGGCGCGCCGTCGCGCCGGGAGACGAGCGGGACCTGATGGCGCTCGCGGCCCGACACGAGCCACTCCCAGGGCCGCGTCGGCTTCGCGACGAGCTCCGCCTTGGGGACGATCTCGCAATGGCCGACGCGCAGATCCGTGCCGTGCCAGGCGACCACCAGAGAGACGTGGCCCGCCGCAGGCGCCAGCGCCTGAAGGTCTTCGAGCGCCTCGACGAGATCGGCCCGCCCGCCCGCCACATGGGCGTTCTCGGCCCGCCAGGCGCCGAAGCCGGTCCTGCGCTCGACCACGTCGGTCGCATAGGCGAATTCGGACGCGCCGGGGATCAGCGTCACGCCGGTGACGAGATCCTCGAGCTGCGGCGCCTCCGAAGGCGGCCGGCGGATCACCTCGACGGTGATCTGCGGCACGCGGTTGCCGAAAGCCTCGAGCGGCAGCTCCTCGAACACCAGATAGGCGAGCCCGCGATAGGCCGGCGCGAAGTCCGCGCCCTCCACCGCCACGATCTTGGGGTCGGGCTGCTGGTCCCCCGTGCCGCGATGGAGCCGGATCTCGTGGGCGCCCCGGTCGAGCGGCTCGCCGTCCGCCCAGATCCGGCCGATCGCCGAGATCGGGCCCTCGCACAGGCCGACCGCGAAGCTCGCCGAATAGGCGTAGGTGGTGGTCCGGACCTTGGGGCCGCCGCCCTTGCCGCCATGGCTTTCGGTGGAGCTGGTCTCCCGGAACCGGCTCGCCCAGATCACCTGCCCGCCGATCCGCATGCGGCCATAGACGCGCATCACCGGCGCGCCTTCGGTCGAGGCGGTGATGCGCAGATCGGTGAGGCGCGGCCCCCTGGCCTTGTGGGTCGGCGCGAGCAGGCTCTGGTCGAGCGCGGCGCCCGCGAGCCCGCCCAGCGCGCCGCCGAGCGCGGCGCCCGACAGGCTCGCGCCGAGGAAGCTGAGCCCTCCGGGCAGCAGCGCCCCGCCGATCGCGGAGCCGACGGCGGTGAGCGCAAGCACGGCCATGAGAAGGGCTTTCGGGATCAGGAAGCGCGTGGGGAAGAAGGGCGTCATCCTCCGGCTTGGCCGGAGGAGTCGTTCGAGCGTCGAGCCCCGGCGGGGCATGGGTCCTCGGGCCAGGCCGGAGGACGGCGAGCTCAGCCTTGCGGGCGTCGGCTTCGGCTCAACCGGTCAAGCGCGCCGGAAACCGGAAGCGGCCGACGAGCCGGGCGCGCCAGACGTCCGGGATCGCGGTCTCGGCGACGGCGTGGCCGTCATAGGCGTGGACCATCGTGTCCGCGCCGGTCGCGATCCCGGCATGCTGCGCGGGACCGTCACGGCGCACGCGGAACAGCAGCACGTCGCCGGCCGCGACCGGGACGGGCGGCGCCGCGACCAGCCAGCGGGAGGCGGCCTCCAGCATCAGTTCCCCGGCGCCGTCCGCGGCCCAGGAGCGGCCGTAGGGCGGCGGCGGCTCGGGCTCGGGCCCGACCAGTTCGCGCCACACGCCGCGCACCACGCCGAGGCAATCGGCGCCCGCGCCCTTGAGGCTCGCCTGGTGGCGGTAGGGCGTGCCGAGCCAGGAGCGCGCGGCGGCCACCACGGCGGCGGCGTCCTGCGTCGGGCCGTGCGCACGCTCAGACAAGCCGGCCTCCGTCATTGTCGCCGTCCTCGCGGGCCGCCCCGGACAGCCAGTCATTGCCGGGCATCTGCGGGAAACCGCGGAAGTTCAGCAGGTTGGCGAAGCGCTCGCGGCAGGTCGCGAGTTGCTTGTCGCAGCCGGCCGTGACCGTGAACGCGTCGCCCACGGCGATCGGCATGGCGGGCGGCTCGGCGAGCTCCGCGAGCGCGTCCGCGTGGCGGCGCAGCTCGCAGGCCGCGCCCGAATTGGCGCCGGCCGTCCAGACGAGCCGCCCGCGGGCGAAGATCGCGCCGCGGCCCGCGAGCGCCGCGGAGGAGAAGCCGCGGGCGCCCGCCAAGCTCGCCACCTGCCCTTCGGCGCGATGCTCCGGGCGGCAGAGATCGACGCCGCAGCGGGCGTCGCCGAGGTCGGCGTCGCAGGTCCGCTGGTAGACGCGGCCCTGCGGCTGGGCCAGCGCGTGCGCCAGACTCCGGAGCTCGGCGGTGAACAGCCCGCCCTCCCGGGCGACCTCGCCGAGCGCGCCCGCGAACAGCAGCAGCCGGCTGTCGGCCGCCGACCAGTCGACCAGGAACAGCGCGACCTCCGCGCCGTCATAGAGGCCGCGGGCGAGGTCGGCCTCGCCCAGGCCGTCGTCGTCGAGCGCGCCGGCCACCTCGAGCCCGCCGACCGCGAGGCCGAGCGCGGTCTCGGCGGCGGAGGCCGTCATGCCGCTCGCGGCCCGATAGGCGAGGCCGTCGAAAGCGATGTCCTCGTCATGGTCGGTGAAGCCCATCGCGACGCCGTCGCGCCGCGTCAGCCGCCAGCAGCGGGCGAGCGTGGTGACGCCCGAGGCGAGCGCCGCCTGCAGGGGCTCGGGGATCTGGCGCATGGCGGCCCTCGTCAGCTCAGCCGGATCTCGACGAGCGGGACCGACGGCGCGGAGCCCGCCTCGAAGGCGGATAGCTCGATCTCCAGCCGGTCCGTGTCGAACCGGACCGGCACGTCGAACGCGAAGCCGGCCGTCACGGCTGCGCCCCCAGGCGGCGGCGCGTCGAGCGTCACCGCTCCGTTCACGGGATCGAGCGTGAAGGCTGTGGTCTCGACGCCCGCCACCGCGACCCTGACGGTTCCGGCGACAGGCTTTCGTATCGGCCGCCGGTAGGGATCGAACGCGGCGCCGTAGGTCTTCTGCAGCCCGAACGTCATGGTCTCGCCGTCGCCCGTCGCGAGCGGCTGGTCGGTCGCCGTGACGGCGGCCCCGGGCGCGGCGGAGGAGTGGTCGAGCGGATCGCGGAAGCGGAAGCCGATCAGCCGGCCACGCCGCTCCTCGAAGAACGCCACCACGACGGACAGCTGCGCCAGCGTGCGGACGCCGAGCCCGGCGTCCCAGCGCCGGCGCGCATGGGCCCACACCGCGTTGCGCTCCTCGAAGCCGGAGCCGAGCGTCGCGATCTCGGTCCTGCGCTCCGGTCCGCCCGTCGCGCCGCGCGCGATGTCGGTCGGGAAGCGCACCTCGTGAAAGGGGGTCATGGAGACCTCCGTCATCCCGGCCGAACGACGCGACAGCCGGGATCGTGAGCAGAAAAGGAGCGGATCGGGGCGCGACGCCGGATCAGCCCAAAGGCCGTCCGGGATGACGCGTCGACCTCACAGCCCGCGGCGGCCCCGCGCCACGGCGCGGGCGAGGGCCGCGGCCACCTGGGTCTCCGAGCGCCGGAACCCTTCGATGTCGGGCGTCGCGATGTTCACCGTCACCGGCGCGGTCGCCGCGGCCGCCGCCGGACCGCCGCGGGCCGGCGGCGGCGCGGCCCCGGGGTCAGCGAGCGCGGACGCCGCGCCGCCCGACGCCAGGACGCCCGGCGCGCTCAGCTGGCCGCCCGCGGCGAAAGGGGCGACGCCGCCGAGCAGTCCGCGCGTGAGGTTCGAGAACAGGCCGCCGAGCGCGTTCTCGACGGGCTTCAGCGCTGCGGACAGCGCGAGCGCCGAGAGCCTCGCCCCGAGACCGCGCAGCACGTCGGTCAGCGAGCGTCCCCGCACGACCCCGCCCTCCAGCGCGTCGCCGAGCGCGCGCCCGAAGCCGCGCGACAGGCGCTCGGCTTCCGTCACCTCGCGCCGGAAGGCGCTGATGTCGACGGAGACGACGATGGGATCAGCGTCCGGCATGGATGGTCTCCCGATCTGGAAAGCGCGCCATCAGGGCGGCGAGCTCGGAGCAGTTCAGCGGCGCGGCCGTCCGGCGGCCGAACATTCCCTCGGCGGCCGCCGCGATCTCCCGCGGCGTCGCGCGCCAGAAGGCGTCCGGCGAAAGCCGCAGCACGCCGAGCCCGAAGGCAGTCAGTTCGTCCCAGGGAAAGGGTTTTGGGCGCCTCCGCCGCCGCCCTCCGTCGCGCCGCCGAAGGTCGCCTCGAGAAGCTCCGCCACGGCCCGGACGAAGCCGGCCGCGCCGGCCGCGTGTGTCAGGCGCGCCACCTCGGCGTCGGCGATCTCCGCCCCGGCGCCGCGCAGGCCCGCGCCAAGAATGCGTAAAGCGTCGGACGCCGAAAGCCGGCCGCTCTCGAAGCGCTCCGCAAGCGCCGCGAGGTCGGCGACGCCGAACGCGTGCTCGAGCTCCGCGAGCGCGCCGAGCGTGAGCGCAAGGCGGTGCGGCCGGCCGTCGAACACGGCCTCGGTCTCGCCGCGGCGGCGGTTCACGGGCATCGCGATCTCCTCTGAATCCAAGCGTTCGGGGGCTAACCCCGCCACCGGCAGGTCCAGCGCGCCAGGTACCAGCCGGGCGGCGGCGCGAGCTCCCGCGCCTCCTCGGCGACGACGCAGGCCGTGAACGGCGCAGGCTGCTGCCGGCGCTCGACGCGGCAGGCGCCGGGCTCCGCCTGAAGGCAGAGCGCGACGATCAGCTCGACGACGCCCATGGCGAGTTCCTCTGCTTTTTCAAGGAACCAAGAGCCGCCGGGGACGATTGGTCCGGTAACGAACGCGTTGCGTCACCTGCCCTCCGGAGGAAGACGATGAGCAAGCTGCCCCTGGCGGTAGAAATCGCAGATGTCGCGACCGCGGCGGACGGGCCGCTGGACGTGCACGCGACCGCCGCACAACTTCACGACGCCTTTCCGGAGGCTTCGGTGAGCCGCGAAGACATCGCGGACGCGCTCGCTGCCGAGCGTGAGGCCGTCGGCCTGCCGGTGAAACCTTCCGGGACGACGTGACGGCGGCTTCGACAGCCCGCGTGCGGCCTGATCAGGCGGCCGCGAAGCTCAGCGCGCCGGCGCTCTCCAGCGCGAGGTCGTAGGCGACCTCTCCGGCGTGTTCGCCGCGAAACTCGAGCCCCGTCACCTGAAACGGGCCCTGCACGGCTCCGAAATCCGGGATGACGATCTGGAATTCGGCGATCGCGCCGTCGAACACCAGGCCGTCCGAGGCCTCGTCGCGGAACACGCCCGCGCCGGCCACGCTCGCCTTCTTGACGCCGGCGCCCGCCAGCAGCTCGCGCCAGCGGCCGGCGCTTTCGGAATGGGTGACGTCGACCGGCTCGGCGTTGAACGACAGCGAGCGCGACCGCAGCCCCGCCACGGTGACGAAGCCGCCGGCGCCGTCCGAGACCTTCAGGAGCAGGTCCTTGCCCTTCTGGATGGCCATCTTGATCCTCGTCTAGAGCGCGTCGGTGGGGGCCGCGGGCTCGGTCACCGCGCGGAAACGGATGGCGGCGCGGCGCAGGTCCCGGCCGACGAGCCGCTCGGCCTCGGTCGAGATCCAGGCGAGGTTCGCGAGCCGGACGCCGTCGAGCTCGAGCGCCGCGCCGTCGATCAGGCGGACCACGCGGTCGGCGGCCTTGAGCGCCTCCGACAGACCGCCCTGCCGTGACCAGACCTCCAGCGCGAAGGCGTGTTCGTGGGCCGGCGCCGCGTCGCCCGAGAGATCGCGCGTCTCGATCTCGGCCAGCACCAGGTAAGGCGGCGCGGCCGCGCGGGGCGGCTCGTCATAGATCCGCGCGCCGCCCAGCAGGGCGCCGAGCGCGCCGTCGCCGGCGAGACGCTGATGGACGGCGCTGCGCAGCGCCAGCGCGGAGGAGAGCTGCGTCACGGCGCGGTCTCCTCGCAGAGCAGTTCCTCGTAGCGCCCGTCCGCGTCGAGCGGGCGGACGGACAGCACGTCGAAACGCTTCTCGCGCCAGACGAGGCGGCAGCCGCCGGTGACGTCGCCGCGCGCCCGGATCGTCACCCGCCACAGACGTCTGAGGCCGGCGGCGCGGCCCTGCTCGGCCTCGGCGGCCGAGACCGGCTCCAGCGCGGCGCAGGCCTGAGCCAGCGGGGCGAAGCCGCGGACGACGCCGCCTGCGCCGTCCGGCGCGTCGGCGGGCGCCTCGATCGTCACGCGCCGCCGCAGCGCGCCCGGGCTCACAGCGAGAGGTCCCGGTAGGGCGCGAGCAGCGCCGCGACGTCGGCCGGCGGTCCCTCGGCGGGGCTGCGGCGCTCGTAGCCGTCCGCGACCAGCCGGCGCATCGCGAGCAGCAGCGACTCCGGCACGTCCTCCGGATCGCCATAGCCGCAGGCGAGCTCGATCTCGAGCGCGCCGCGGCCGGGCGGCGGGCGCAGCAGGATCAGCCGCTCCCCGGCCCAGTCGAAGCTCCAGGCGTCCGTGGGAAGCGTCTCGAAGCCGCCGTCCGGGCGGCGCAGGCGCACCGCCTCGACCTCGCGCACCGGGCGCGGCCTGAGCGGGATCGCCTCGCCGCAGGGCAGCCGGACGTCGAGCCGCCAGCGCTGCGCGATCAGAACGCGACGCGTCAGCTTTTCGACCTGCCGGGCCGCGGCCGCGATCAGGTCCTGGACCAGCGGGTCCTCGGCGTCGTGGTCGAGGCGCAGATAGGCCTTCGCGTCCGCGAGGCCGATCGGCTCGGCCTCCGGCGCGGTGAGCATCACGGCGGGCATGACGATGTCCTGAGATGAAGGAAAGGCGTGAGCGCGTGATCCCGGCCGCGCGCTGCGAGCCGGGATCGTCCTCCCCGAGGGGCGCTCGATCCTGAACGCGATGCCGGATCGGCGGCGCGGCGCCGCCGGCCGGGATGACGGAAGCTCAGCTCTCGCCAAACTTCAGCGTCTTGATGGCGTCGAAGTCCTGGACGCCGCCGCCGACGCGCTTGGTGGTGTAGAACAGCACGTAGGGCTTGGCCGTGAAGGGATCGCGCAGGATCCGCACGCCGATCCGGTCGACCACCAGATAGCCTCGGCGGAAATCCCCGAAGGCGATGGCGTGGGCGTCCTCGGCGACGTCGGGCATCGCCTCGGCCTCCACCACGGGGAAGCCGATCAGCGTGGCGCTGCCCTGCCCGGTCGCCGGCGGCTCCCAGAGATAGCGGCCGTCGGCGTCCTTGAGCTTGCGCACGGCCGCCTGGGTGCGGCGGTTCATCACGAAGGTCGCGTTGCGGCGATAGCCCGAGCGCAGCGCATAGATCAGGTCGAGCAGGCGGTCGGAGGGGCTCGTGGTCGCGAAGGCGCCGTCCGCGCCGGTCGCCACATAGCCGATCTTGCCCCACTCCCAGGCCGAGTTCGCGACCTTGGCGGGCGTCAGGAAGCCCTGCGGCCGGGTGGTTCCGTCGCCGGTGACGAAGGCCACGCTCTCCTGCTCGGCGAAGGCGGTCTCGACCTCCTCGGCGATCCACTGGTCGAGGTCGACCGCCGCGTCGTCGAGCAGCGTCTGGGTCGCGGCCGGCATCGCGAACAGCTCCATCGCCGGGAAGGCGAGCTCGTCGAGCGTCGGCGTCGCGGACTGCGCCCGGCCGCCGGTCTCGGAGGCCCAGCCGGAGGCGAAGCCCGCGGTCGCGAACGGCTTGCGGAACACCGAGGCGGTGACCTGGCGCACGGTCGCGATGGCGCGGATCGGGGAGACCTCGGCGAGCCGGCGGCCGATCTCGCGTTCGGTGACCTCCGGCACGAGATAGCCGCCCTGCGCGTCGGTCACGGCGGCGAGCGCCTTGCCTTCGAGGCTCTTCAGCGAGGCGACCTCGCCGCGGCGCACATAGGCGTCGAACGCCGCCTTGTGCTCGCCGCGCGCCGCCGGCTCCCGGCCGCCTGCGGCCTCGAGCGGGGGACGGCGGCTCTTCAGCGCGAGCGTGTCGAGGACCCGCTGCTGGCGGTCGAGCGCGTCGTCGAGCCGGGCGAGCTTCTCGCTCGTCAGCGCGTCAGGCGAGAGCCGCGCCTCGATCTCGGCCAGGCGCTCGTCATTGACCTCCTTGAAGGTCTCGAAAGCGCGCATGAAGTCGTCGAAGGCGGTCACCACCTCGAGGCTCGACGGCGCGCCCTCGGCGGCCTTGGTCTCGGGCGAGCGGAGTTCGGCATGCGTCATCGGTCAGCCTCTGGCGAAACAGCCGCGCTGAGGCGGCGGGAAGGATGAAGTGAGCCGCGCTTGACCGCCGCGACGCGGGCGTCCGGCAGCATCGGGAAGGTGACGACCGAGATCTCCCAGAGGTCGATCTCGGTGAGGCGGCGCACGCCGCCGGCCTCGCGGACGCTGCGCACGGCGCGGAAGCCGATCGACAGCCCGTCGAGCGCGCCCTGCCGCAGCAGCGCGTGGACCTCGCGGGCGCGGGCGACCGCCAGGTTGAGCCGGCCTGTGACGCGCAGCCCGCGGGAATCCTCGACGAGCGCGCTCCAGGCGCCGATCGGCTCGGCCGGATCGTGCTGGAACAGGAAGCGCACGCCGAGCGGGCCTCTGGCGGCGAGCGATCTTGCGAAGGCGCCGCGCTCCACCCGGTCGCGGCCGAGGTCGACGACGCCGAACAGCGAGGCGTAACCCTCGACCCGCCCATCGGCGGAGACCGCCGGCGCGACGGGCAGGCGCTTCAGTTCGGGCGCGTCGGAGCGCGCCCGGGTGAGCGGATGGGGCATGGCGGGTTCTTCCAGAAGCGCTATGACGCAGCGATGAGCTCAGCCACGACCAGCCGGGGAAAGGTCGCCGCCATCGCGCTGGCGGCGCTCGTCTGCGCGCAGACCCGGGCGAGCGCGACGGACCCCCGGATCCAGGAGGAGAAGATCCTCAATCTCGGGCTGTTCGCGGGCTATGTCGTGGCCTGCAAGGTGGCGACCGAAGCGCAGGCCGCGGAGATGTTCGAGCGTTTGAGCGCGGGGCTCGGCGAGCTCACCGCAAAGGAGAAAAGACGCCTCGCCGCGGCGCGGCGCGCGGGCCGGCGGACCGAGTGTCCGGACGGTCCCCTGAAGACGGCGGTCGAGCGCGGCTGGGCGAACTACGCCGGCGCCAGCTTCAAGCCGGAGCCGCCGCCGCCTCCGGAGAAGCCCGCGGGCGAGGACAAGCGCTGAGCGGCCGTCACGCCTCGTCGCGCCTCCGGTCTCGCGGCTGATAACCCACCGCGGCGCGTTTCTCGTCGTCGCTGAGGAAGGTCGCGGCGGTGACCCGGCGCCACAGCGCCTCGCGCTCGCCCGCCAGCGCCTCGACCGCGTCGAGGTCCGGCCTGAGCGCCAGCTCCGCGCCCCAAGCCGGGCCGAGCCATCCGGCGATCGACTGCGCGATCCGCGACAGCAGCGGCAGCGCCGTCTGGCGCCACAGCGCGCGGTTGGCCTCGCTGTAGTTGGCGTAGGTGGCGTCCCCCGGAATGCCCAGCAGCATCGGCGGCACTCCGAAGGCGAGCGCGATGTCGCGCGCCGCCGCGTTCCTGGCCTGCAGGAAGTCCATCTCCTGCGGCGTCAGCGCCATCGGCCGCCAGTCCAGCCCGCCGTCGAGCAGCAGCGGCCGCCCGGCGTTCGCGGCGCCCGAAAACTGCGCCTCGAGCTCCGCCTTCAGCCGCTCGACCTGGTCGTCCGAAAGCCCCTGCCCCTCCGGCCCCTTGTAGACCAGCGCGCCGGAGGGCCGGGCCGCATTGTCGAGCAGCGCCTTGTTCCAGGCGGAGGCGGCGTTGTGGAGGTCGACCGCCTGCGCGGCCGGCTCGAGCGGGCTCAGCCCGTAATGATCGTCGAACGGGTGGAACAGCGTCAGGTGCAGGATCGGCGGCGTAGGCTCGGCGCGCTGGTCGAAGCGCGAGACCTCCGCGCCGACGCGGTACTCATAGGCTTCCGGCCAGCCTTCCGGGTCGGGCAGCACCCGCATCCGGTCCGGCCGCAGCACGTGCAGTTCGCGCGGCTCGCCGTCCAGCGTCACGGCCTCCAGATAGGCGTCGCCGGAGATCAGCAGGTGCGAGACGAGGGCTTCGACGAGCCCGGCCTTGCCCTGCCGCGGATTGGGTCGGCCCAGCAGGTCGAGCAGGGGGTGGGCGTCGAGCTCGCGCTCGCCTTCCGTGAGGATCAGCGGCACCCCGCCCGCGGCCTCCGCCACCATCCGCACCGCGCGATGCGCCACGGGGTTTCGCTGGTAGCCCTCGCGGGCGAGCGTCGCCGGATCGCGCGCGCTCCAGACCGCCCGAGCGCCTCCGTGCAGCGCCGCAAAGGCCGCGAAGCCCCCGCTCTTGGTGTGCGGCGCGCGGCGGAACAGGCGCGGGAAAGCAAAGCCCATGAAGCCCTCCAGTATTCTGAACTAGAGATGAACGGGCTGGACGCCCGTCCGGCGGAGAGGAGATCTTCGCAGGATCGCACGCAGCGCCCCTGCCGCATTGCAGCGTAATCGTCAGCTCCGACGGAGAGACCGGCGCGGGAGTTCTGGAACAATTCTGACTGGGCGACGTTCGGGAGCCGAGGGCGCACTTGTGAGCCGCGCAATATCGCGGCGTATGAGGGCTTTATTCATGAGGAACATTCTTCTTGGCACGGCCGCGGCGATCGCCATCGTCGCGGCGCCGGTCGGCGCGTTCGCGCAGAGTTCCAACCAGGGCTCATCATCGAGCCCGTCCAGCGCGGGGGGCTCGTCATCCGGCTCGTCCGGCGGCGCGGGCATGAGCGGCGCGGGCTCGTCCGGCTCCGCAGGCGGCGACGCATCCTCGTCCGGCTCGACCGCCGGCGGCGGCACGAGCTCAGGCGGGACCTCGCCTTCCGCCGGCTCGGAGCCCGGCTCGCGAGGCGGTTCGGCCGGCGAGCGGGGCATGTCCGGTTCGGCCGGCGGTTCAGCGTCGGATGAGCGTGGCGGCGACCGCTCGGGCTCCGGCTCGCCTTCCGCGGGAGAGTCCTCGCGTTCCGAGAAGGCCGATGGATCGCGTTCCGAAACCCGGCCGGGCGAAATGGAGAAGAGCGGTTCCGACCGGTCGGAACCGAGCCAGGATTCCGAGAAGTCGCGCACCGGGTCCGGCTCTGCGGGCCGGGACGACGCCACGAAGGATCGCGCGGGGCATCGCTCGGGCTCGGATCGCTCCACCTCCTCTCCGGACGACAAATCCGGCTCCGATCACCGCTCGGACTCCCGCTCGACCACCGAAAGCGACACGCGCAGCGGCGGCGCATCCCGGGAGACGAGCACCTCGAAGACAAAGGTCAACGTCACCAGCGATCAGCGGACGACGATCCGCCAGACCATCGTGAGCTCCGGCGGCGGCGCGAAAGTCTCGCGCTCGAGCCTGGGCGGAGCGAAGGTCAGCGTCGGCGTGTCGGTGCCGCGGACGGTCACGATCCATCGGCTGCCGCCGAAGATCGTCGAGATCGTCCCGGAATACGCAGAGTACAGCTACTTCATCACCGATGACGACGTGATCGTCATCGTCGATCCGGACACCTACGAGATCGTCTACGTCATCGAGAGCTGACCGACGTCCGGTCGGGCCGCGGAGCGCATCCGCGGCCCGACTGGAACAAAGCCAGACGGCCCTACGTTTCCGGGACGAGCTCCAGGCGAACGAGACGTTCGCGATCAGGAGGATTCTCGCCATGACGAACAAACTTCTCGCGCCGCTCTTCGCAGCGGCGCTTCTTGCCGCTCCCGCGGCCCTCGCCCAGAGCGGCGGCGGCTCCGGAGGCGGCTCGGGCGGCGGCTCGGCCGGGGGCGCGTCCGCAGGCTCGGCGGGCTCGAGCGTCGGCGGCGCGGCCGGCCGATCGGGCGGAGCCGCCGGAACCGGCTCGGCCGCGACCGGCGGGACCATGGGCGGCGCCATGAACGGCGGGCCTGGCAACTCCGTCGGCGTCGCCCCCGGCGGAACCGGCGGCCTGTCCAATCCGAGCTTCAACAGCAGCGGCCAGCCGAACACCACCCGCAACAGCCGGATCGACGGCGGCGGGAGCGTCGAGTCGAACATCCAGTCCGGTCAGACAGGCCAGCTGACCGGCTCGTCCGGAACCGCCCCCGGCCAGGGCAGCGCGGGCGCCGGCCGATCCGGCGCGACCGCCGGCGGAAGGGCGCCGGGCGCGTCCGAAGGCGCGGCGGACGATCCTTCGCTCAACGCGGGCATCGAGCGCCGCTAGTCACAGGCCGAGCACGCGCGGCCCTCGGCCGCGCGCGCTCAGCATCAGATGCGTCACCGCCCAGACCAGCGCGTCGACGCGGTCCGGCGAACGCCCGTCGGCGAGGCCGTCGAGGCCCAGCGCCGCCATCTCGTCCTCCAGCCGCGCATGCGCGCCGACATGGAGGACGCGGCCCTGCGCGTAGAGCGCCGCCACCGGCTCCGCCCGCAACCACTTGCCGCGCGTGGCCCGCACGGCGACCACCGGAACCTGCGGGTCGGCCTGCGCGATCACCGCGCGCACCATGTCGCCCCCCTGATTGACCTCCGCGACGAGTGCGTCCGCCTCCAGGCGACGCCAGAGCGCCACCGCGCGCGCGGCCCACACCTCGGGGCGGCTGGCGTGGAGCGTCGCGTCCTCCAGCACATAGCCGCGCCCATCCGCGCCGAGCCCGACGGCCACCAGCCCGCAGGCGTCCGACTTCTTGCCGCCGGCCGGCGGATCGACCGCCACCACGATGCGGGTCAGCTCAGGCGCGGCCGCGACCCGGCCGCGGTTGATCGCCTCGCGCGTCCAGAGCCCGTCGTCCCGATCCTCGAGCAGTTCGCCGTCGAGCTCCTGTCGGCCGAGCCTCGTCCCCGCATAGGTCCCGACCACCGCGCGCAGGAAGCCCGGCGCAAGGTTGGCCGCGTTGGCGCGCGTCGTGGCCCGGGTGACGGCGACCGCCGGATCGGCGAGCAGCCGCTTCAGCAGCGGGACGGCGCGGGGCGTGGTGGTGGCGATCTGCCGTGGCAGCCGCCCGAGGCGCAGCCCAAACTGCAGCATGTCCCAGGTCTCCTCCGCGCGCCGCCATTTGGCGATCTCGTCGCACCAGGCGGCGTCGAACTGAGGCCCCCGCAGCGCCTCGGGGTCTTCGGCCGAAAACCCCTGCGCGATCGCGCCGTTGCGCCAGACCAGCCGGCGCCGGCTCGGCTCATAGGTCGGCCGGTCCCAGCGTCGATGCACCGCGAGCAGGCCGGAAACGCCGTCGATCATCACCTCGCGCAGATCCGAATAGGTTTCGGCCACCAGCGCGATGCGCCCGGCCGGCCGCTCCGCGAAGCCGGTCGCGCCGAGCGCGACCCCGCGCACCCATTCGGCGCCGGCCCGGGTCTTGCCGGCGCCGCGGCCGCCCAGCACGAGCCAGGTGGTCCAGTCGCCGGGCGGCGGCTGCTGGTCCTCGCGGGACCAGACGGGCCAGTCGCCGTCAAGGAATTCTATCTCATTGGGCGACAGCGACGCCAGCAGGCGGTCACGCGTCCTCCCCTCGCAGGCGAGCAATGCGGTCCGCAAGCGCATCGCGGAGGGCGTCAATATCGGCGGGAGCGCCATCCGCGTCATCATCCTCCGCAGCGCCGATCGCCGGCCCGGCCTCGTATTTCTGAAGCTCGCGCAGAGAGCGCACGAGGCTCGCGAGCGTCCGCGCGTGGACCGCCGCCTCGCCGGCGGCGAGGCCGTCCTGTCCGGCGAACACCGCCTCGACGGCGCTGATCTGCCTGTCCACTTCGCAGCGAATCCGGCTTACGGCGCGAGCGCGTTCGACGCTGCGACGCCGCCAGCTCTCGCGCGCCGCGAGCCGGCCGAGCGAGCTCCGCGAGAGGCCGACCCGAAGGGCGATCTCGACCTGGCTGAGCTCGCTCTCCTCGTATAGCCGCCGGGCTTCGGCGACCATCGTCTCGGTGATGCGCGACGCCGGCGCCGTCCGCCTGGGGAACGCCGCGTCCTCGCCGGCGGGGACCGCCCGGCCGTTCTGGACGCGATTTCGGAGCATGGCTGAACCCTAACCGAGGAGCGTCACGCTCTCAATGACTATTTTCCTATTCTCGCGCAGAACGAACCGCGCCGGCCGCCTGCGCAGGACGGCCGGCGCGTTCGGGCGCTCCGTCACCTGCCGGTGGTCGGGGTCTCGCTGTGGCCGCGCAGGTCCTTGACGGGGGCGTCGGCGGTCCCGGCCGAGGTCGGCGTGTCCTTCATCCCATCCGCGCCCGCCGAGCCGTCCATCGACTTCTTGTCGTGCTTGGCCTTCTTGTGGTGCTTGTCCGCCTTCTTGTGCTTGTCCGCTTTCTTGTCCTTGGCGTGCTTCCCCATGTGATCGCCGCTCATGGAGCCGCTCGGGCCCTGCTCCATGGCCGAGTTCGCGCCCATGCCGGACGCGTTGTTCCCGGCGCCGGTGGCCTGCGCCATGGCGAGGGTCGGCGCGGCGGCGAGCGCGAGCGCGGCGACGCTGGCCGCGATGGCGTTGCGAGTGATCATGATTCCTCCGCTATGTCTTCGACTTGGGGCGGCAGGTCACACGGCTTCGGATCAGGCTTACGTGCGCCGCCAGACAGCGGCCGCAGAAGCGCAGCCGCGATCCCGATACGGTCCGTGTCGACACATCTGTTTCGCGAACGCGCCGGATTTGTTTTCGCCGCCGCATGGAACATTTACGTCATGGGCGCCGATATGCACGACGACCCGCTGCCTGAGCCCGAACGCTCGCCTGCGCGTGCGGCGCGCAGAGAGCCCGGGGCCGCTGCGTGCAAGCCGCAGAACGTATGTGAGAAGGAGGCGCTCATGATGCGCGGGATTCTGGTCGCTTCGGGGCTGCTGCTCGCGGCGTCGGCCGTCGCGGCCCCGGCTCCGGTCGGCGTGTGGAGCATGCCGAAGGACAAGGCGACGATCCGGATCTCGACCTGCGGCGACGCGCTGTGCGCGACCCTGATCGGCCTCAGGAAGCCGAACGACAAGAACGGCCGCCCCAAGGTGGACAAGCACAACCCCAACCCTGCCCTGCGCAATCGCCCCGTGATCGGTCTCTCGCTGCTCACCGACATGAGGCGCGAGGGCAACGGATGGGCGGGCCGGTTCTACAATCCGGACGACGGCCGCACCTATGCAGGCACGATCATGGCCGACGGGAGCAGCCGGCTGAAGCTGCGCGGCTGCGTGATCGGCGGGCTTCTGTGCAAGACCCAGGTGCTGCGCCGCGTCGACTGAGCCGGGCCGTGTCGTCCGCGAGGTATGCTAGTCGGGACCCCGACACACGAATCGAGGGTCCCTGTTCATGCGTCGCCTTGCCTGCGCGCTCGCGCTCCTGCTCAGCTCCGCTCCTTGTTCGGCCGCCGACGCCGGCCTCGCGGCAAGCCTCCGGCGGCTCGAGCCGGAGACGCGCTTCCATCAGCTTTGCGACATCGAAACGATGCGGCGCATCCAGGAGGAAGGCGGCCCGTTGAAGCCGGACCGCATGGTGATGGACGCGATCCGCCCCGCCACGGCGACCGGCGACACCCTGTCGGGCAGCGGCGCGGCCATCCGCAGCGGCGGCAAGTGGTATCGGCTCGCCTTCAGCTGCCGCGCGACGGGCGATCGCATGCGCGTGCTCGCGCTGACCTACCGCGTCGGCGCTGCGATCCCCCAGAAGGACTGGGAGAGTTACGGGCTCTGGCGGTGACGCGGGAAGCTCCCCGCGCCGCCGCCGGATCAGAGCCGCCCGGTCAGCGCCAGAATGACGATGATGATCAGGATGATGCCGAGAATGCCGCTCGGGCCGTATCCGAAGCCCGACGAGTAGGGCCAGGTCGGCAGCGCGCCGATGACGAGCAGAACGAGAATGATGATCAGGATCGTCGACATCTGTTGGCTCCGAATCTAACCGCTCGTCACGGCGTCGAACGACGCGCTTACGAGCAGCAAACTTCTGAAGCCGGGTAAGGGTTCCGGAAAGGGCGCGCGATGCATGGTGACGCGAAATAAAGCGGTCGGCGAGGAACCTGAAGCCGCTTGTCGCGAGTTAGCCTGAGCCGGCTTGCCGGCAGGGGCGGAGGATGGACTGGCATGGCGGGCGAGTTGCAGACGCAGGTGAGCTTCGCCCCGCCTGGCTCAGCGAGCGACGGTTGCTCCAGGCTGCTCGCGGGCCTCCACGCCGGCAACTGTCCCCTCGGCCCCGCGAACCGCTGGCCGCTCGCGCTCCGCAACATCGTCACGACGATCCTCCCGGCGCGCGTCCAGATCGTGCTGTTCTGGGGCCCGGACTTCGTCGCCCTGTACAACGACGCCTACGCGCCCACGATCGGCGACAAGCATCCGCGCGCGTTCGGCCGCCCCGCGATCGAGAACTGGGGCGAGCTCTGGGACGACCTGGAGCCCCTGCTGAGCCGGGTCCGCGACGGCCGCGGGACCGTGTTCGCGCACGACCGCCCCTTCTACATCGAGCGTCACGGCTTCGGCGAAGAGGTGTTCTTCGACATCTCGTATTCGCCCCTGTTCGACGACGGAGGCGCCGTCGAAGGCGTGCTGTGCATCGTCAACGAGACGACCGACCGCATCCAGGCGCAGCGCAAGGCGATCGCCGACCGCGAGCGTCTGGCGGAGATGTTCAAGCAGGCGCCGGGCTTCATGGCCGTGCTGGACGGTCCCGACCACGTGTTCACGCTGACCAACGCCGCCTATCAGAGGCTGATCGGCGGCCGCAAGGTTCTCGGAAAGCCCCTGCGGGCGGCGCTTCCGGAGCTTGCCGGCCAGGGATTTCTGGAGCTGCTCGACCGCGTCTACGCGACAGGGGAGCCGTTCACAGGCCGCGGCATGACCGCGGCGCTGCCGCGCGCCGGCGGTGGGCCGCCGGAGCAGCGCTCGCTCGATTTCATCTACCAGCCGCTCAAGGACCGCGGCGGACGCGTCACCGGGATCTTCGTCGAGGGCACGGACGTCACCGACCAGATGCGCGCGCTCGAGGGGCAGCGCGAGAGCGAGGACCGGCTACGGCTCGCCACCGAGGCCGCCGCGGTCGGCACCTGGGACTACGACCCGCGCGGCGGCGCGCTGCGTTGGGACCGGCGCTGCCGCGAGCTGTTCGGCATCTCGCCTGACCGCCCGATCACCTATGAGAACGCCTTCCTCGCTGGCCTGCATCCCGACGACCGCGACCGCGTGGCGGCCGCGGTGCGCGCCGCCACCTTGGAGGGGGCCCAGTTCGACATCGAATACCGGACGATCGGGATCGACGACGGCGTCGAGCGCTGGCTGTCGGCCCGCGGCAAGGTCGTCGGCGAGGGCGGCGCCAGCGGCCGCTTCGTCGGCACCGTGGTCGACATCAGCAGCCGCAAGCAGGCCGAGGCGGCGCTGATCGCCTCCGAGCGGGCGCTCCGCGAGGAGACCAACGCGCTCGAGATCCTGAACTCCACCGCCGCCCGGCTGGCCGCCGAGCTCGATCTCGACAAGCTCGTGCAGGCGGTGGTCGACGCCGGCGTCGAGCTCTCCGGCGCCCGATATGGCGCGTTCTTCCACAGCGCGCCGCGCGACGAGGAAGACGCCGGCGGCGCTGCGCAGGGCCTTCCGGGCGCCGAGGTCGGCGGCTTCTCGCAGTTCCCGACGCCGCACGCGCCCGAGCTGTTCGGGCCGACCTTCCGCGGGGAAGGCGTCGTGCGTTGCGCCGACCTCGCGGCCGATCCGCGCTACGGGCAGGCCCTGCTGGCGGACGGAGCCTCCGAGGCGCCGCTGTCGGTGCGGAGCTATCTGGCCGTTCCGGTGACCTCCCGCGGCGGCGACGTCATCGGCGGGCTTTTCTTCGGACATCCCGAGCCCGGCGTGTTCGGCGACCGGACCGAGCGGCTGATCACCGGGCTCGCCGCGCAATCTGCGATCGCGATCGACAACGCCCGCCTGTTCCAGGCCCAGCAGGCGCTCAACCGGACGCTCGAAGCCAGGGTGGCGGAGCGGACCCGCGAGCGCGATCGGATCTGGCGGCTGTCCCGCGACCCCTTCCTGGTGGCGGACCGCGAGGGGCGCTGGCTGAGCGTCAGCCCCGCCTGGACGGACCTGCTCGGCTGGACCGAGCAGGACCTGCTGGGGCGGACCTCCGAGTGGATGGAGCACCCCGACGATCGCGCCACGATGAGGGACTGGCTGGCGCGCCTCGCCGCCGGCGAGGAGACCGTCGAGCGGTTCGAAAGCCGCTTCCGCAGCAGCACTGGCGGCTATTCGCGCTTCTCCTGGACGGCCGTCGCGGAGGATGGGCTGGTTTATTGCGTGGCGCGTGACGTCACCCGGGAGATCGAGGCCGCCGAGGCGTTGCGCGAGGCCGAGGAGACGCTGCGCCAGGCGCAGAAGATGGAGACCGTCGGCCAGCTCACCGGCGGCGTGGCGCACGATTTCAACAATCTGCTCCAGATCATCAGCGGCAATCTCGAGCTCATGCAGCGCAACCTGCCGGAGGACGCGCCGAGGCTCAGGCGCGCCGCGGAAAACGCCATGACGGGCGCTCGGCGGGCGGCCCAGCTCACGCAGCGCCTGCTCGCCTTCTCCCGGCGCCAGCCGCTCCAGCCGAAGCCGACGGACGTCAACGGGCTGATCGCGGGCATGTCCGAGCTTCTCGGCCGCACGCTCGGCGAGATCGTCGAGATCGCGATCGCGCCGGCGCCCAATCTCTGGCGGGTCGAGGTCGACCCGAACCAGCTCGAGAACGCCCTGCTCAACCTCGCCATCAACGCCCGCGACGCCATGCCGGAAGGCGGCAGGCTGACCATCGAAACGGCGAACGAGAAGGTCGACGCGAGGACACGCGACATAGCGCCCGGCGAATACGTCACGATCAGCGTCGCCGACACCGGCGTGGGCATGGCGCGCGACGTGCTGGAGCGGGCCTTCGAGCCGTTCTTCACCACCAAGGAGGTCGGCAAGGGCACCGGGCTCGGGCTTTCGATGGTGTACGGCTTCGTCCGGCAGTCCGGCGGCTATGTGAAGGCGATTTCAGAGCTCGGCGGCGGCGCCACCGTGCGGATCTACCTGCCGCGTCTTGTCGGACAGGATGAGCGCGATCCCGGGGAGACGCAGCCGGAGCCGGTCGAGACCCGGCGCGGCGGCGGCGAGACCATCCTGGTCTGCGAGGACGACGACCATGTCCGCGCCTATTCCGTCGGCGTGCTGCGCGACCTCGGCTACCATGTGCTGGAGGCGCATGACGGGCCCTCCGCGCTCCGGCTGCTGGAGCGCCAGGACGGCCGGGTGGACCTGCTGTTCACCGACGTCGTGCTGCCAAGCGGAATGACGGGCGCGGCGCTCGCGGAGCGGGCGCGCGCGCTGCGGCCGTCGCTCAAGGTGCTGTTCGCCTCCGGCTATGCGCGCGACGCCATCGTGCATCACGGCCGGCTCGACCCGGGCGTGGAGCTGATCAGCAAGCCGTTCACGTTCAACAATCTCGCCGGCCGCGTGCGGGCGGTGCTGGACGACGCGGCCGGCTGAAACCGCCGCGGCGTCAGACGCCGTGCGGCGCGAGCGCGGCGTCGGCCGCCACGGGCGCGACCAGCGTGACCTTGAGGCCCGGCCGGTTGTCTTCCTGGACGAGCTCGCCCTCGAGCTGCCTGACCAGCGCGGCGATCATGCGCGTGCCAAAACCCTGCTTGGACTGATCCTGCGCCCCAACGCCCTGGTCCGCGACCGAAAGCCGGAGCCGCGCCCGATCCTCGACGAGCGAGATCGCGAGCGGGCCGGCCGCGCCCCCATAGGCGTATTTGGTGGCGTTGATCACGAGCTCGGTGAGCACCAGCCCAAGGCTGATCGCGCGGTCGGTCGGAACCAGGACGGGCGCGACGTCGAGCGACATCTGGCGCGCCCAGTCGTCGCCGATCGAGGCCGCGATGTCGTGGACCAGCTCCTCGACATAGCGGGCGGCGTCCACCGAGCGGACCTGGTCGGCGCGGTAGAGCCGGCGATGCACGAGCGCGACCGCGGTGAGCCGGCGGCGCGCCTCGTCCAGCGCGGGGGCGAGCCCCGGCTGATCGGACGCGCGAGCCTGCAGCGCCAGAAAGCTCGACACCAGCTGAAGACTGTTCTGGACGCGGTGATTGACCTCGCCGACCAGGAAGTCCTTTTGCTGGATCAGCAGGTCCTTTTCGTCGAGCGCGGCCACCAGGCGACGGTTCAGGTCGCGCAGCCGGCGCGACTGCCAGACCTCGGTGACGGCGGCCCGCAGCCGACCCGCGGCCTCTATTTCAGGACCGGTCCAGCGCCGCGCGCGCCCGCGCACCGTCTCGCGCCAGCTCTCGAACGAGGCGCGCGGCGTCAGCGCCTCCTCCGGTCCTTTCGCAACGTCCTTGTGGGGGTTTCCGGCCCACTCGACGACCTCGATCTCCTCCGCGCGGAACCACATCACGATCCAGGGCTCGCTGAGCGAGAGCGTGATGGCGAGCAGGCCGCTCGCGGCGTGCCGGTAGGCCGCCGCGTCAGGCAGCAGCTCAGCAAGCCGCGCGGTGCTGAACACCTGGTCGGCGCTACGGTTGAGCGCCCAGGCGGCGAGCGCGCGGATCTGCTCCTCGGCCGGGCAGCGGCCATTGGTCAGCAGATCGCCGCCGCGCAGGATCGCCACGCCGTCGCCCCCGAGCGCACGGCGGATTTCGGCCACATGGTTGGAGATCGCGGCGTCGAGCGACCCCTCCCGCGACAGCAGCGCCACGAGATCGTCCTGGAAGCCCCGCAGCCGCACGCGCTCGCGGAACGCGTCGCTCTCGTCCTTGGCCCGGATCTGCCGTCCGAGCATTCCGGCGAGCGCCCGGCAGGCGGCGCGCCGCGCGAACGGAATGTGCAGGGGGGTCTCGTTGTGGCAGGCCACCAGCCCCCACAGGACCCCGTCCTTGACGATCGAGACCGACGCCGAGGCGCGCACGCCCATGTTGCGCAGATACTGGAGGTGGATCGGCGAGACGCTGCGAAGCGCGACGTCGCTGAGGTCGATCGGCTCGCCGCCGAGGGTCGCGGGCTGAAGGGGCGCCGGCGTGTAGTCGACGTCCGGAATCACGCGGATCGGGTTGCGGAGATAGAGCGCGCGCGCCTGCCGCGGGATGTCGGAAGCCGGGAAGCGATGATTCAGGAACGAGCGGAGACCTTCGCGCCGGTCCTCGCCGACGACCGAACCGGAATCGTCGTCGAGGAACTGGTAGATCATCACCCGGTCAAAGCCGGTGAGACGCCGGAACTCGGCGGCCGCAAACCCGCACAGCTGCTCCACCGTGGAAGCCCGCTCGAACTCGGACGCAGCCGCTTCGAGATCCCCGAGCACCACGCCCAGCCGCGCGCCGTCGGGGCCGGCGGGCTCGAGCTCCACCATGGTGAGGTCGCCGGATCGCTGCGCGCTGACGTCGAAGAGCGCGCCCGACGGCCCGCGCAACACGCCGATGCAGGCCGCGCCGGAGCGCGCCGCCGAGGCGGCCGGCAGAGCGTCGACGATCTCGAGGCCAAGCAGCTCGGTCGCGGATTTGCCGAGCCAGTCGCCGACGCCGAGCACGTCCTGGATGTCGCCGGCGCCCGCGACCGCGTTCTGATCGCCGTCCAGCGCGAGAAGAAGGCCATGGGGTTGGATCGCGCCCGGAACGTGTATGGGTTCCCGGTCGCACGCCGTCAGGTCGGGACTGCTCAAAGGTGACGGGTCTCCGGCTTGGACAGCTCCCCGCCGCGAGCTATGGCATGGTACGCCGATATGGAAAACCTGATTTGACGTGTCCTGCCTACCCGAACGCCGGCCGCGCCGCCCGGCTTCGCCGTGACACGGCCGCCTCCCACGCCGGCCTGGACCGCCGGATCATGGCGGCCGAGCCGTTCCGGGACCGCGCGCGTTTCGCCGGTTTTCTCTCGGCCCAGCGAAGCTTTCTGCACCACGTCGAAGACCTCTATCACGATCCGGTGCTGGCGAGCTGGCTGCCCCGGCTCTCCGGCTCCTCGCGGCTCCGCGCGGTGAACGCCGACGCCGAGGACCTCGGGGCGCCTCCGCTGCGGGCCGTTCCGCGCCTCCGGGCGACCTCCGCGGAAGGGCTGGGCTGGCTCTATGTGGCGGAGGGCTCCCGGCTCGGCGGGGCGGTGCTCGCCGCGACGGCCGACCGCCTCGGCCTGAACGCCGCCTTCGGCGCGCGCCACCTCGCCCCTCCGCCCGAAGGCCTCGGCGCGTTCTGGCGCAGCTTCCGGAGCCGGCTCGACGCCGCCCCGGTGCCGGCCGAAGAAGAAGACGCGGTGCTGGCGGGGGCGCTTGCGGCGTTCGGTTTCGTGAGCGACGCGATGACGACCAGCCTCACGCCCGCCTGACGGCGCGCGATCAGGCCTTGCTGCGTGCGCGCGCAGGCTCGATCTCGGATGCCTCGTCCTCGGCGGGCGCCGCCGCCAGCAGGTCGCGCGTGAGCCGCTTGATCGCCGCCATGCGGGCCGCCTGATCGTCGCCGATGCGGTTGAGCAGGAGGTCGATCGCCCGGTCCGCGAGCGCCGGGTCGTCGCCGTCGGACAGGCGCGCCAGAATGCCGGCCAGCGCTGCTTCAAGCTCCAGGTCGCTCATGGTCCCCCCGACCCTTTCGCCGCCGGCCCCGTGAGGCCTGATTCGTTATTTTCGGCAGGACGGGTAGCAGATCGCTTAAGACGTGTCGAAGCGACGCGGGGCCCGGCGAAGCTCAGTAGGAGGCGTTCGGCCACTCGGTCGCCGCCCCTCCAAACATGCGGGCGCAGCGTTCGCGCTCCTCGGCGAACCGCTCGCGCATCAGCGCCTGGATCGGCTCGGAGCGGAAAGGCGGCTTCGGCTTCGCCTTGCGGTTGAAATCCGGGCGGACGCCGGACGGCTTCGCGGCGGCCGCGCCAAGAAACCCCAGGATCTCGGCGCGCGTGGCCTCGGGCTCGGCGGCGATGTCGTCGAGGAAGAAGAAGCGGAAGCGGCCGTCGAAGCGCTTGCTCCATTTGGCGGCGATCCGCGTCGGATAGGACCGGTGGATCACCCCCGGCCGGTCGAGGAAGGCCGTGACCGCCGCGAGGTCCTGCTCGCGCTCGGCCGCGTCGTCGTTTCCCGCGAGCGCCATCCGCCAGGCCGACCACGCCCGCTCGACGGGATCGCGCAGCAGCAGCACGACCTTCGCGGACGGGAACCGCCGCGCGAGCTGCCGGATGACCGGGTTCGCCAGCGAGGAATAGCCGGGCGTGATGTCGCCCGAGATCTGATCCGCCTTGTCGGCGAACAGATCCGCATAGGCGTCGAGGTCCTTGGGCTTGTCCGCGAGCGCCGCGACCTTGCGGAAGAAGGCCTTGTCACGGGCGTCGAGCGGCTTCAGGCCGCGCCGGCGGCGCGTGCGCGCATAGCGCTCAGGATCGGTGAGGAAGCGCTGGGTCGCGTGCGCGATCCGGCCGGTCGGGAACGTCCGGTCGAAGTAATGCAGCTCCTTGAAGGGCGGCATCCAGAAGTCCGGATGGAGCTGCAGCTGGTCGTAGAGCCACTGCGTGCCGGCCTTCTGCAGCCCGACGCAGAAGAAGTCCGGCCCGTCGCCGCGGACGGCCTCGCGCGGCGCTCGGCCCATCAGGCCCCTGAGCGCGTCGAGCGGACGGCTCTGCAGATCGAAGATCGTCGGCAAGGCGTTTCTCCCCGCCGCGATCATAACGCCTCCCCGAAGCCGGGGAAGCGACCCTTGCGGCAAGCGCCTCAGCCGGCGAGCTTCAGCCCGCCATTGGGCGTGCGGATCTCGATGTCGACCTCGAGGGTCGCCAGCGTGTCCTTGGTGTCGGTGGTGATCCGCACCTTCTCGGGGTCGATCGCGATGTGCTTGGCGATCACCGCGAGGATCTCGTCCTTCAGCGTCGCGACCAGGTCGGTGCGGCCGAACACCGCCCGCTCATGGGCGAGCAGCAGTTGCAGCCGCTCGCGGGCCGCCGGCGCGGAGCTGCGCCGGGAGAAGAACTTGAGAACGCTCATGCCGCCCTCCTTCCGAACAGGGAGCCGAAGAGGCCCCTCTTCTCGGTCGGGACCGTCATCTCGATCGTCTCGCCCCTCAGCCTGCGGGCGGCGTCCAGATAGGCCCGGGACGGGGCCGAGATCGGGTTGGCCAGGGTGACGGGCGAGCCGAGGTTGGAGGCCTTCAGCACTTCCGGGCTCTCGGGGATGATGCCGAGCAGCGGGATCGACAGGATCTCGAGGACGTCGTCGACCTTGAGCATGTCGCCGCGCTCGGCCCGCACCGGGTCGTAGCGCGTCAGCAGCAGCAGCTTCTCGATGGTCTCGCCGCGCTCGGCCTTCTCGGTCTTGCTGTCCAGCAGGCCGATGATCCGGTCGCTGTCGCGGACGCTGGAGACTTCCGGGTTGGTGACGATCACCGCCAGATCCGCGTGGCGCATCGCGAAATAGGCGCCGCGCTCGATGCCGGCGGGGCTGTCGCAGATGATCCAGTCGAAGCGGCCCTTGAGCTCGTTGATGACGCGCTCGACGCCTTCGGCGGTCAGGGCGTCCTTGTCGCGGGTCTGGCTCGCGGGCAGCAGCGAGAGCGAATCGACCCGCTTGTCCTTGATCAGCGCCTGGTTGAGGTTGGCGTCGCCCTGGACCACGTTGATCAGGTCGTACACCACCCGCCGCTCGGCCCCCATGACGAGGTCGAGATTGCGCAGCCCGACGTCGAAGTCGATGACCACGACGTTTTGCCCGGTCTGCGCCAGAGCCGCGCCGAGCGCCGCGGTCGACGTGGTCTTGCCGACGCCTCCCTTGCCCGACGTGACGACCAGAACCTCAGCCATTTGGAATTCTCCCCGTAAAGGATGTTTGGAGCGTCACGTCAGTCGAGCGCGTCGACGCGCAAGTTTTCCCCGTCGAGCCAGGCCTTTACGGCCTTGCCCTTGAGCTTCGGATCAAGGCGTTCGGTGGTCATGTAGACGCCGTCGATGGCGAGCAGCTCGGCGTCGAGCTTGCGGCAGAAGATGCGCGCCTTGGCGTTGCCGGCGGAGCCCGCGATCGCCCGGCCGCGCAGCGCGCCGTAGACGTGGATCGAGCCGGAGGCGATCACCTCCGCGCCGGAGGCGACCGAGCCGCAGATCGTCACGTCGCCGTTGAACGAGATGGTCTGGCCGGAGCGCACCGGCTGCTCCACCACCAGCGAGCCGGTCGCGACGCTGCCGGGCTCGGGCGCCGAGAGTTCGCCGGCCGCGCGGCCGCCGACCGGCATGGCGAGCCGGGCGTTGGGGCCGTCCAGGAACTTCGGGTCGCAGCCCTCGACGCCGATCAGCCGCACGCCGCGGCTCTCGAGCTGGCCGAGCAGCGCCGCGAGCGTGCGCGGCGAGGCCTTGATGGCGGAGACGTCGAGCACCACCGGGCGGTCGCCGAAGAAGCCGGGCGAACGCGCCGCGAGCGCGTCGAGCTCGGCCAGCCAGTCCTCGGTGGGCGGTTCGGGCGTCAGCACCAGCGCCATGAAGGAGCGGCCGCGGAAGCGCACCTGCCGGCGTTTGCCCTCCGGTTCGGGCGTGTTGGGAACGATCTGGAGGGCGGCGGCTGGCGGCACGGTCGGCGTCCCGGACTCAGGTGGTTAAGGAAGCGTTGAGCTGAGTTGACGCCCGCTTGGTTAACGGGGCGTAAACGACCCGGCAGTTCTTGCCGGGCGCCGTGCGAAAGCGGTGCGAAAGCGTGCGCGGCCGCCGCTCGACCGCGAGGCGCAAGGCTGTCAGGCTGGCCTCATGCGCATCGCCCCGCCCTGCTCCCGCCGCTTCGCCCTCCGCCTGATCGCCCTGCTGGCCGCGCTCGCGCCGGCGGCGGCGCACGCGGCCCCGCCCGGGCTCGACGCGCGCGACATCAGCCGCGAGATGATCATCGGCGACCCGGCGGCCCCGGTCGGGGGCGATCCGAAGGGCGACGTCACCATCGTCGCCTATCTCGATTACAATTGCGGCTTCTGCAAAAGGTCGGCCCCGGCGCTCGAGAGGCTGGTGAAGACCGACGGCAGGATCAAGCTCGTCTACAAGGACTGGCCGATCCTCGCGGAAAGCTCGGTCGCCGGCGCCAAGATCGCGCTCGCGGCCAAGTATCAGGGCAAGTACGAGGCCGCCCATCGCGCGCTGATGAGCCTGCCGGGGGGAAATGTCGCGCATGCCAAGATGCTGGCGGCCGCCGCCACGGCCGGCATCGACATGGCCCGGCTCGAGACCGACGCCGCCGCCCACGACGCCGAGATCGTCGCGCTGCTCAAGCGCAACGACGCGCAGGCGCGCGGCATGGGCTTCGCCGGCACGCCGGTCTATCTGATCGGTCCGCTGCTGGTCGCAGCCGCGCCGACCTATGAGGAGTTCCGCGACGCCGTCGCCCAGGCGCGCGAGCGCCAGCAGGTGCGCTGATCCGCAGCCTCCCTCGCCTCAGCCCGCCCGGCTTAACTGCCGTTCGGCCGCGTCCGCGGAATCCTCAGGGCTGAGGTTGAACGCCAGCCGCGCCTCCGGCGCATGCTCGCGCAGCGCGTTGATCACCGCCTCGAAGATCGGGGTCATGGCGGGCACGATCCGGAGCCCCGCCCCGACCACGACGCAGTCGAACCGCTTGCCCGCAAGCGCGGCCGCGACCTCGCCGGCCGCGGCCTCCGCCGTCGTGGTGAGCGCAAGCTCCGCCTCATGGCCGCGCTCGCGCAGCGCGCGCATCGCGGCGTCGAGGCCGGCCTGCACCTTGGCGGCGTCCATGCCCGGCGGGATCGCCGGGTCCGAGAAGTCGACCATGTCGGGCTTCTCGCCGATGATGAGAACGCGCTTCGCTTCGGACATGAGCTTGCCTCCCGCGCGCCGGCCGGCCCTGCGCCGCGCCGCAGCCCGCTTGAGGATAGCGCGCCGAGGCCCAGCGTCATGGCCGGACGGAACGCCCGGCGAGGTCCGGATCGTCTTCCGACGAAGCGCCGGCTTGCCGAGAGGGCGCCCGGCGTCGCCGGTCTAGTGCGCGGGGCTGACCTCGACCGGTCCGCGCGGGGCGTCGCCAAGCGTGGCCGAGACGGTCGCCCGGGCCGTCCTCGTAGCGCCGATCCGGGACAGCAGGATGACCGGCAGCAGCCCGACCGCGACGATGATCAGCGCCGCCACCGCCCCGTCCTCATAGGTTCCGCGCGCGGCCTCGCCGTAGAGATGCGTCGCCAGCGTCTCGAAATTGAGCGGACGGATCAGCAGCGTCGCGGGCAGCTCCTTCATGCAGTCCACGAAGACGAGCAGCGCGGCGGCCGCGAGCGCGCTCTTCGACAGGGGCAGGTGGATGCGCAGGAAGGCGCCGCCTGCGCTCTGGCCGAGCGTGCGCGCGGCGCCGTCGACCGCCGGGGGTATGCGGGCGAGCCCGCTCTCCGCGCCCCCGACCCCGATGGCGAGGAAGCGGATCACATAGGCCGTCACGAGCGCGATCCCGGCCCCGATCAGCGGCGCGCGGAGCTGCGCCTCGAAGCCGGCCTGCGCCGCCGCGGCGATCAGACCGTCGAGCGCGCCGAGCGGCCCGAGCAGGCCGATCACCACCACCGTCCCGGGCATCGCGTAGCCGAGCGTCGCGACGCGCGCGAGGCCGGGCGCCGCCGTCCGCGGCGCGAGGCGAGCCGCATAGGCGACGAGCGCGCCGAGCGCGATCACCACCAAGGTGGCGGCGCCGGCGACCAGCGCCGTGTTCAGGATCTCGCGCGGGATCTGGTCCGACAGACCGTTCTCGGCCACGCGCTTCGCCGCCTGCACCGCGAGATGGGCCGCGGGCGCGGCGAAGCCGAACAGGACCGGCAGCATGCCGAGCGAGAAGGCGAGCGCGCCCTTCGCGGGCGACAGCCGCCGCGGCTCCCAGCGGCGCGGCGCGTGGCCGGCGTTCGCGAAGCGCTGCCGGCGGCGCGCCCAGCGCTCGATCGCAACGAGCGCCGAGACGAGCGCGAGCATCACGAGCGCGATCTGCGCCGCGCCTGCGAGGTCGGAGCGGGTGATCCAGGTGGTGTAGATCGTGACCGTGATGGTCCGGACGCCAAGGAATTCGGAGGCGCCGATGTCGTTCAGCGCCTCCATCAGGGCGAGACTGACCCCGAGCGCGATTCCCGGCCGTGCGAGCGGCAGAGCCACCCGCCAGAACGCTTCCCGCCGCGAGGCGCCGAGCGTGCGCGCGGCCTCGAGCAGACCGGCGGACTGGGTGAGGAACACGGCGCGCACCGAGAGATAGACGTAAGGGTAGAGCACGAGCCCGAGCAGCAGGATGCAGCCCGTCATCGAGCGTATGTCGGGCAGGCGGAACGCGCGCGGGCTCTCATAGCCGAGCAGCGCCCGCACGGCGCCCTGCACCGGCCCCACCGGATGCAGCATGTCCAGATAGGCGAAGGCGACGACATAGGTCGGGATCGCGAGCGGCAGCAGCAGCAGCCATTCCAGCGCGCGCCGCCCGGGGAAATCGCAGGCGGTGACCAGCCAGGCCGCGCCGCAGCCGACCGTCGCGACGAACAGGCCGACGCCGATGAGCAGCGCCGCCGTCTCCCGGACGGCGTCCGGCAGCACATAGGCGAGCAGGTGCGGCCACTGCTCGAGCGAGCCGCCGAGCGCCGTCGCGACCAGCGACAGCGCCGAGCCCGCGGGCAGCGCCGCGACCAGCGCCGCGGCGGCGATCCAGCCGGCGTGGCGCGGCAGAATCCGGCGGCCGACCACGCCCGCTTTCAGCGCCGCCGTCACTGACGCCGCAGCCGGATCAACGCCGCGTCATTTGTCGAAGCCGACCTGATCGACGAGCTCGCTCGCTTCCTTGCGATGGGCGGCGATCGTCATCAGCGGCGTGTCGTCGACGTTCAGCTCGCCGAGCTCGGCGATGAGCGGATGAGCCTGGGCGGAGCGGGCCACCGGATACTCGAAGTTCGCCTCGGCGTAGATCTTCTGCGCCTCGTCCGAGACCAGGAACTCGAGCAGCTTCACCGCGGCGTCCCTGTTGGGCGCGTTCCTGGCGATCGCGGCGCCCGAGACGTTCACATGCGCGCCGCCCTTCTCGAAGCGCGGCAGGACGATCTTGATCGCCTTGCCCCACTCCTCCTGCTCCTTGCCGCCTTTGCCGGAGCGCATGAGGCCGACATAGTAGGAGTTGGCGACGCCGATGTCGCAGACGCCGCCGAGGATGTCGCGCGCGACGTCGCGGTCGCCGCCGGCCGGCTTGCGGGCGAGATTGGCCTTGAGGCCCGTCAGCCACTCCTGGGCCGCCGGCTTGCCGTTCCGCGCGATGAACGCCGCGACCAGCGCGGTGTTGTAGGGATGCTGCCCGGAGCGGATGCAGAGCTTGCCCTTCCACTTGGGATCGGCGAGCTCCTCATAGGTGATCTTCGAGAGGTCGAGGTCGTTCGCGGCGTAGACGACCCGCGCGCGCATCGAGAGCGCGAACCACTGGCCGTCCTTGTCGCGCAGCTGCGGCGGAATGGCGTTCTCGAGCGCCGCGGACGTCACGGGCTGGGTCACGCCCTGGTCGACGAGATCGACGAGATTTCCGAAGTCGACCGTCATCAGCACGTCGGCGGGCGAACTGGCGCCCTCCGACTTGACCCGCTCCGCCAGGCCGTCCTTGAGGACGACGGTGTTGACCTTCGTCCCCGTCTCCTTCTCGAACCGCTCGAGCAGCGGCTTGATCAGGCCGGGCTCGCGCGTCGTGTAGAGGTTGACCTCGGCGGCGCCGGCGGCCGCGGGCGCGGCGGCTGCGATCATCCCCGCAAGAACGAGGCGCATGGAACGTCCGGCGATGGCCATTGTCGTCTCCTTTCGTCTCGCCGCGGGGCGCGGCGAAGAGGATTGGCGACAGTTCCGGCCCAAGATCAAGCGCGTTGTTTTAGAGTTGTTCAAAGATACTGCGGCGAGGGCGCGATTTACACCATCGGCGCCGATGAGGCCGCCTGTTCTTCAGTGTTTCGCGCTCGCCGGAAAGATCATTCCGGCGGCCGGGTTGACGACGATGTGAACGAGGTCGCCGGCCGCGAGCGCCGGCGGGTCGATGACCTGGGCCCGCACGGGCTCCTCCAGCCCGGCGACCCGGAGCGTCAGGTCATGCGCGTGGCCGACGAAGGCGACCGCCAGCACCTCGGCCGGAACGCCCTCGGCGGCGCAGGCCAGCCTCACGTCCCGCGCCCGGACGAACACGGTGGCGGCCTCCCCGTCCGCGACCGTCGCCGGCGCGGGGAAGGCGCCGAGCCGCGTCTCCACCGCTGCGCCGACGCGGCGGCCCGGCAGGGCGACCGCCGGCGCGAAGAAGTCCGCCGCCTCGCGGCTCGCCGGCCGGCGATAGACCTCCTCGGGCGGGCCGGCCTGAACCAGCGCGCCGGCGCGCATCAGCGCCACGCGGTCGCCGCTCGCCATCGCCTCCTCGGGATCGTGGGTGACCAGGATGGCGGCCGCGCCCGCGGCGCGCAGCACGTCGAGCGTGCGCTCGCGGATCTGCGCGCCGAGCCTGCGGTCGAGGTTCGAGAACGGCTCGTCCATCAGCAGCACCGCGGGCCCCGGCGCGAGCGCGCGGGCGAGCGCGACGCGCTGCTGCTCGCCGCCGGACAGCTCGTGCGGATAGCGCGGCCCGAAGCCCGCGAGGCCGACCCGCTCCAGCCACGCGTCGACCACCGCGTCAGCCTCCGCCCGCCGAAGGCCGCGCAGGCCGAAGCGGACGTTCTGCGCGACCGACAGATGCGGGAACAGCGCGTAGTCCTGGAACATGAAGCCGACGCTGCGCCGGTCCGGCTCGACGAACACGCCGCGCCCGGCGACCAGCGCGCCGGCGATCCGGATCTCGCCGGAGGACGGCGTGTCGAGCCCCGCGATCAGGCGCAGCAGGGTCGATTTCCCGCAGCCGGACTGGCCGACCAGGCTGAGAATCTCGCCGGCCGCGACGTCGAGCGTGAGCTCCCGCAGCACGGGCTTCGCGCCGAAAGTCTTGGAGAGCGCGCGGAGCCGGACTGCGGCCGGAAGGTCGGTCATGCCAGCATTCGCTCGCGCTCGGAGAGACCGGCGTAGGAAGGCGCCGCCGGCCCCGCTGTCAAGCGAGCCGCGCTCAGGCCCTCGCGCCGACCGCCGCCCTCTTGACCCTCGGCGCCTCGCCGGGCCCCGCGCCCAGACAGGCGTGGAGCCGGCCGCCGCAGAGGCGCCGGCCCCCAAGGCGCGCTACGCGCCAAAAATCAGCCGCCGCCGCGCTCCTGCGCCCACAGCGCCTCGATCTTGCCGCGCAGCGCCTCGCGCGCCTTCTCCAGCTCCGCCGCGTCCGCCTCCCCGCGCGCGCGCCGCCCCGCGGCCTGCGCCGCCGCCTCGCTGCGGTAGCGGCCGACCTCGACCAGCGTCTGCGTCAGAAGCCGCAGCGTGCGCGCCGCCTTCTCGCCCTCAAGCACCGTCATGGCCGCCGCCGCGACCCGCGCCTGCATCGTCTCGAGCGCGTCGAGCTGCGCGACGATGGCGTCCTCCGCCCGGTCGATCGCCGCCCGCCGCTCGTCCAGCACCCTTTGGCCGAGTTCTTGGAGCGCCCTGTCGCGCGAGCCCGCGGCCACGACCGCCGCAGCCTCCACCTCCTCCACCCGAAGCCTGCGCCGCCGCCACCCCCAGCTCTTCACCCGCCGATAGAAGGTGTTGGTCCCGATCCCGAGAATTCTGGCGATGTCATGCGGCGAGAGATCGGTCTCCTCATAGAGGGTCCTGGCGTGGGCGATCTCGTCAGCGGAATGGGCGCGGAAGGCGGGCATGGTGGGGGTCCGGGCGGCGACCCGCCGATCATCGCACGACGCCGCGGCGCGTTCTATGCTTTTTTTCCTAGGTGACTAGCGCGAAGCTTCGGCCGGTTAGCGCCGGAAGCGGATGTTTCTGCAGCGCCTGTGAATGGGCCTTCCTGGCCGTCCGTCTCAGCTGCCACAGCCCAGGCGCGAACATATGCTTGCGTGCGCGCCTCCCCCTTATTCAAACTGTCGTCGGTTGAGGAGCTGGGGGACCGCGGTGGCGTACGCAAAGGGCATGCATCCGGGAACCGTATGGCATAAGGCCGACCTACAGTGTCATTCACCACGAGATCGCGGGTGGCAAGGCACAGCCTCTCTTCCGGGTGGCCGCCAAGCGCAAGAACATGCGCGGCGTGCCTGGGCGGCCGAGTTCATCGCCGCCTGCAAGGAAAGGGGGCTGAGTATCGCGTCCATCACCGACCATCATGACATCTGCCTGGCAGATTATGTCAGGATCACCGCGGAAGATGATGATAGCTTCGTTTTCTATCCCGGTATCGAGATAACCTGCAGAGACAACGCGCAATGCCTGGTTATTTTTGATCCCAGATGCGGCGTTGACTTCCAGAACAAGGTCCTTGGCCTTCTTACTAACGCGATGCCTGCCGGTCGAGAGGAGGAGAAAACATGCGTGATCCAGCCGATCGGGAGGACCGTAGCCGAGCTGTACCAAGCAATACTTGATGACGAGCATCTCCGTGAGCATTGCATCCTCTTCCCACATTTTGGAAACCAGGACACTTCTCACAAGAGCCTGAACGAGGTGGGGCATCACCACCGGTTCGCATCCCTCGGTTGCGACGGCGTTTACGTTGAAGTCCCGATCGCTCAAGTGGACGAACTGACAAAGCGGAAGATCCGTGGAGAGATCCCGGACTGGGGTAGCCGTCGCCGCGCCCTTATCCCGACAGGCGACAATCGACGGGAAGACTGGGCCCGGCTCGGTGCTCACGGCTGCTGGATAAAGCTGGGCGAGCCGACCATAGAGGGCATCCGTCAGGCGCTTCTTGCGGATGAAGCGCGGGTCGCGTTCGAGGCTCCCAGGGAGCCGGACGAGCGCCTGGTTACACTGACGGTGCAATCCACACTGTTCGGCAATGATCCCGTCAGCATTCGCTTCAATCCCGGGTTCAACGCCATAATTGGGGGCCGCGGCTCAGGCAAAAGTGCGCTTCTCGAATACCTACGATTTGGGCTCGGACGCACCGCAACTGACATGCCGGGCGGTGAATCCCGACTGAAGGACCGTACCGCTAAGCTGATCGAGGAGACGTTAAAAGACGGCGGTTATGTTGAGGTCGCTCTTGAGCGGGAAGGCATCGCCGAGACTTGGAGGCGGGACTACGCGAACAGAGAAACAATCTCTGTACGCGATGCTGCCGGCAGCGAGACCATAGTTCCCCTCGGCGATGCCCAGCGCAGGTTCCCTGCGAGGGCTTTCGATCAGAAGGGACTGTCATCGACGATGACTGACCCCAAGCGGGCGGCGGACCAGATCACGGGCATCGCGGCCGCCGAGGAGGTCGAGCAGCGGCGCAGGATCGACGAGGATATCCAGTCCGCGAAAAGGTCGGTGACGCTGGCTTTGCAACAACTCGCCGCCTACTGGCAGGCCCGGCTGGACGCTCAGCGGAAGACGGCTTTCACAAGCGAAATGCAAACTAGAGCATCACTGGTGGCGGAGCGACTCAGGGCGGAAGGTGTAAGTTCCGAGGCTCGTGAGATCATCGCCAAAGCGCCCAGCTTCGCGCAGAGTGGCGCTTATATCCGACAGCTTGACGCTAGCATTAGCTCGGCAGTAGCCGAGTTAACTGCTATCTCGCCAAGGGTACTCAGCGCGGCAGGACAGGCGCCGAACGACGCCGATCTACCCGTTATCAGTCAGTTGAAGAAAGATGCCGGCGAGGCGCGAATCGCCGTTCAGCAGCATATCCAAGAGGCGATCCGAGCACTTAGTGAGTTAGATCGGCTGAAGAACGTTGCGAAAGTCGCTTTTGGACACGAAGAATTAGCGTTCAGGGAGATCTACGAGGAAGCTCGCCTTGAGCAGCAAGCGCATCGAGCGATCATCGATGAGAACGCTAAGCTGACCGAAGCTCTTCAGGCTGCAAAGCAAGAGGAGCAGGCTGCGGCAAAGGCGGCAGAAGAGGCCAGTCACGCGGTCGACGGTTTGGCCACAGCATCCGAGCGCCTGAAGGAACACCTAGAACGCCGCCGCCGGGTTCTTAAAGATGCAGCCGCCAAGGTCGCGGACCACTCCAGCCAAACCCTCAAAGCAAGGGTGAAGGCCGACCCCGTTCCGTCCGAGTATGTGGATGCGATAGCGGCTCTCCTAGAGGGGAGCCGGGTTTCAGACTGCCGCGAGCGGATCGGGGACTGGATCAAAGCGGCACTCAGCAGTGATCCAGGAGCCTGGGCTTCGATTTCCGGTCAGATCCTTCAGCTGTACGAGACCAAGTCGATGGCTGGCGCGCCAGCCGAGCCGGGGGATACGCTCCTCACCCGTATCCAGGGGTTATTCTTTGGAGGAGGACAGCTGACGCCCTTCGCCGCTACCCGCGTCTATAGTCTGCTGTCCGATGCCACCGTCGGAGCCGTCCTGTCGGCGGCTCCACGAGACCACATCATTTTAACTTACTTGGATTCGAACGGAAAAGATCTCGCCTTTGAGAAAGCATCGGAGGGACAGCAGGCCTCAGCGTTGCTCGAACTACTGTTGCGTCAATCGGCCGGGACTCTGATCATCGATCAGCCCGAAGACGATTTAGATAACAACGTTGTCATGAAGATCGTAGAGCTAATCCGCTCGTCGAAAACCAACCGTCAGCTCGTGTTTGCCACGCATAATCCGAACATTGTCGTGAACGGAGACGCGGATAAAGTAATCACGCTGGAGGGTGGCCGGGCAGACCCGCGACCGGGTGCGGAGAGCCCTCGCGTGGGATTGAAGACTGACGGAGCAATCGAGACGCCATCTGTAAAGCGCGCAATCACTGATATAATGGAAGGCGGAGAAATGGCTTTCGACCTTAGACGGCGCAAGTATCGGTTCGGAGTAGAAGCAGCCTTAACTTAAGGAACCGCACCGTCCATCTTGGATGAGCTCGAATGCGTAGCGGGCTCTCCCCCCTATCCCGGCCCCCTCACCCCCTCCGCTTTCCCCGCACCTTCCGCACCGGCCAGTCCACCACCCGGTCCTCGAGGTCCTCCGGCGGCACCTCGTCTTCCGTGCCGGAGACCCTCCCCCGCACGGAAACGCCGGCCTCGTGCACCGTTTCGGGACTTCCGGACACCAGCGGGTGCCACCAGGGGAGGTCGTGGCCTTCGTCGACCAGGCGGTAGGCGCAGGTGAGCGGGAGCCAGCCGATGTCCTCGACGGTCTTGGGCGTCAGCTGCACGCAGTCCGGCACATGGGCCTTGCGGTCGGGGTAGGATTTGCAGCGGCAGCTGTCGCAGTCGAGCAGGCGGCAGGCGACGTCGGTGTAGTAGACCCGCTCGGTCTCCTCGTCCTGCAGCTTGAGCAGGCAGCAGCGGCCGCAGCCGTCGCACAGGCTCTCCCATTCTTGTGACGACATCTCGTCGAGCCGCTTCACCCTCCAGAAGGGGGCGGGCTTTAGGGTCGTGGCTTGCGTCAAGGGAGCCGGGCTGTTCCAAAATACCGCGCGGCATGGCTCTTGCGCGCGCAGGGGGCGTGGCGTCAAGTCGTGTCTGGGCAGGACGCGCGCGGCGATCGGGGGCTTTTTTCGAGTGGACGAGTTCGGCGCAAAGGCCCGCGCGGCATGGAAGGCGCTCCTCGCCCGCCTGCGGCCCCAGGCGGAACGGACGCTCGACGCGCTGGAGGCCGGGCAGGCCCGCGGCCGCGCAAGGCTCGCGCAGGCGCGGGCGGAATCCGAGCAGGCGGCGGCGGAGAAAGCCGCCGCGCGCGCCGCGGCCCGGACGGAGCGCAAAGAGGCCGCCGAGCGGCGCGCCGCGCTGATGCGGCGGACGGGCGCCGGAGCGGCGGCGGCCGGCGGCGCGGCGGCTGCCGCGGGCGGCGGGCGGAAAAAGTTCGACATGCGGCGCACGCTGCTGGCGCTCGATTCCTGGCTCGACGACACGGTCTGGCGCATCTGGCCGGGCTTCTCGCGGCAGTGGGACGGGGTGTGCGCGGCGTTCGACGCGTTCCGGGCGCGCGGCTGGCGGCGCTGGACGGTGGAGCTCGCCTGCGAGGGGCTGACGCTCGGGGCGGCCGGCGCGGTGCTGCTGCTCGCGCTCGCCACCCCCGCCTTCCAGGACACGGTCGGCGACTGGCTGAACCGCGGCGACATCTCGGTCACCTTCCTCGACCGGCACGGCGTCGAGATGGGCAAGCGCGGCGTGATGCAGAACGACGGCATCCCGCTCGCCGAATATCCCGACCATCTGATCAAGGCCGCGCTCGCGACCGAGGACCGGCGCTTCTACCAGCATTTCGGCATCGACATCGCGGGCACGATGCGGGCGCTCGTCACCAACGCAAGGGCGAACGGCGTGCGGCAGGGCGGCTCCTCGATCAGCCAGCAGCTCGCAAAAAACATCTTTCTGACCAATGAGCGGACGCTGGAGCGCAAGATCCGGGAGGCGTTCCTGGCGCTGTGGCTCGAGCACCACCTGACCAAGGACGAGATTCTGAAGCTCTATCTCGACCGGGCCTATATGGGCGGCGGGGCGTTCGGGGTGGACGCGGCGGCGCATTTCTATTTCGGCAAGAGCGCGCGCGACGTGAACCTCGCCGAGAGCGCGATGCTGGCGGGCCTGTTCAAGGCGCCGACCAAGTTCGCGCCGCACATCAACCTCGCGGCGGCGCGCGCGCGGGCGAGCCAGGTGCTCGACAATCTGGTCGACGCCGGCTTCATGACCGAGGGCCAGGTGCAGCCGGCGCGGCTCGGCCCCGCGACGCCGGTTCCGACCGCGCAGGCGACGAGCCCGGACTATTATCTCGACTGGGCCTATGCGGAGGTGCGCGGGCTTGCGCGCGACGGCGCGTTCCGGGGGCAGCGGGTGCTGACGGTGCGCACCGCGCTCGACCCGGCGCTGCAGCGCCACGCCGAGAGCGCGATCGAGCAGACGCTCCGGCAGTATGGCGAGCAGTACGACGTCGACCAGGCGGCCGCGGTGGTGATGGAGCCCGAGGGGGCGGTGCGCGCCATGGTGGGCGGGCGCGACTACGGGCAGAGCCAGTTCAACCGCGCGACCGACGCGCTCCGGCAGCCGGGCTCGTCGTTCAAGACCTATGTGTACGCCGCCGCCTTCGCCTCCGGCCGCTACACGCCCGAGGCCTACATCGTCGACGCGCCGTTCTGCATCGGCAACTGGTGCCCGCGAAACTACGGCCGCCGCTTCGCCGGCCGAGTCCAACTCCTCAATGCTTATGCGAAATCTATCAATACTGTGCCTGTACGTCTCGCATTGGCAATTGGACAGAAGCCGGTGATCGATCTTGCGCATCGCATGGGCCTGCGCAGCAAGCTCGATCCGGGGCGCGCCTTCGCGTTGGGGGTCGAGGAGGTGACGGTGCTCGACCACACCTCGGCCTATTCCACAATCGCCAACGGCGGGCGGCGCGCGCCGCCTTACGCGGCGATCGAGGTGGCGGACTCCAAGGGCGAGCTGATCTGGCGGCACGACCGCGACACCAAGCCTCCCGAGCAGGTGCTCGCGCCTTACGTGGTCGCCGACATGACGCGGATGATGCTCGCCGTCACCGAGAACGGCACCGGAGGCCGGGCGCGGCTCGACGGCTACCAGGTGTGCGGCAAGACCGGCACGTCGCAGTCCTATCGCGACGCCTGGTTCGTCGGGTTCACGGGGTCGTTCGTCGGCGGCGTCTGGTTCGGCAATGACGACTTCACCACCACCAAGGAGATGACCGGCGGCTCGCTGCCGGCCATGACCTGGAAGGAGATCATGACGTTCGCGCATCAGGGCCTCCCGCCGCGCCCGATCCCGGGGCTGAAGCTGCCGCCGGGCGCAGCGGTCGCCGCGGCCGGCGCAGGCGGCGGCGACGATGGCCTGCCGCGCTCCCGCAACCTGACGGACGGCGCGGCGCGGATCCTCAACGCGATCGTCTCGGACGTCACCGCGGCCGGCGGTCCGAAGCCCGAGAGGGCTTCGCTCGAAATCCCGGCCGGACGCGCCCCGGCGCAGGTCGCTCAGTGACACGGACGCGGCGATGCGCCTGATCCTGCTCGTCATTCTGGTCTTCGGTCTGGCCGCCGGCATCGGTCTGGGGGCGACCTGGTGGACCGTGGCGCATGGCCTGCCGGTGGCCCGGCTCGCGATCGGCCCCTGGCGGGCGGAGCCGGACGCCGGCACGCTCGCGGCCGATCCTTACGAGCGCGCCGGAGCCGCGCGGCGAGGCGAGGCCCCGCTGGCCGCCGGCGACGGGCTGCCCTTCACGGCCGAGACCGACGACGCCGGACGGCCGCTCGACCTCGCCTGCGACTATGCGCTGGAGGGCCGGCTGCCCAATGCGCGGCTCTGGAGCCTGGCGGCCTTTTCGCCCTCCGGCAGCCCCATCGAAAGCCAGGGCGAGACGGTCGGCCTGAACAGCGCGAACATCATCCGGTTCGACGGCGGCCCGCTGCGGATCGCGCTGTCGCGGGAGGCGCGACCCGGAAACTGGCAGCAGCTCAGCGGCGCCGGGCCCTTCGTGCTGAGGCTGACCCTCTACGACACCACGATCGGCACGCCGCTTGACCGCTCCGATCCGGACGCGCTGCTCGCGATCCGGCGGGAGAGCTGCCGATGATGCGGCTGCTTTACGCGCTCGCGCTGGGGGTGACGCTCGGCGGCCTCGTGCACATCGCGACGCTGTTCGCGGTGCCGCTGATGGCGCCGGGCTCCGCCTATGATCGTCTCGCGGGCGCGGCGCCGGTCGGCCGCTTCGCGGTGCTGCCCGAGGCCGGCGCGGAGACGCTGCCGTTCCGCGACCCGAGCTTCGTGGTGGCCGCCTGCCGCTACGATCTGGCGGCCGGCCCGGTCGCAATCCGGGCGAGCCTCCCCTCCACCTACGGCTCCATGTCGGTCCACAACCGCTACGGCCAGCCGTTCTATGCGCTCACCGACAAGGCGGCGACCGACGGGGCGGTCGAGGTGACGATCCTGAGTTCGGACGACGTCGCCGCGGCGGAGGTCGAGGAGGCGCCGGAGGGACGGCCCGCCCTGCGGATCGTGTCGCCGACCGCGACGGGCTTCGTGCTCGTGCGGCTGTTCGCGTCCGGTCCGAGCGCGCGGCCGGCGCTGCGGGATCTCGCCGGCAAGGCGAGTTGCGACCGCGAGCCGACGCGTCAGATCAGCCCTTGAACACGCCTCGCGGCGCGCCGAGCGGCCTCAGGCTCGCCAGAACGTCCTCGAAGGCGTCGATCGCGCCCGCGACTTCGATCGAGGCCCGGTCGGGCGTCGCGAGAATCAGCCGATCGAGCGCATAGCGGTAGGAGATCAGGCGCTCATCGAATGACTCGCGCACCCAGGCGATGAACAGTCCGTTCTCCTCGATCCGCGCGAGCGCGTTCGATTGCTCGGCAGGCTGCACCTCGGGCGCCAGGCCGAGCGCCCTGCGCCGCGCCCGGTCCGCGGCGGCGACCCGCGCGGCGACCTGGAAGAACGGGTCGATCCGGAGCGTGTCGGCCACGACGTCGTCCTTGAGCCGGGCGTAGCGCGCCGCGCTCGATCGATAGGGCTCCGCGAGCAGCGTCTTCACGTAGGACGCCTTGTCGAACCTCCGGCGGTCGACCGGCAGGATGCGGGTGCGGCGCAGCTCGGCGAGCGCGCGCTGGCGCCGCTGCGCCTCAAGCGGCGGCATCACCACGGCCCACCCGAGATCGCGCAGCAGTCGTTCGTCGTCCGTGAGAGGATAGGCGGAGACCGGCTCCCGGCGCGCGCGCGCCAGAGCGTCGCCGGCGGCCGGCATCAGCTCGTCGTGGATCACGTTCGGGACCGGCCGGCCGAAATCGCCGGTCGCGGGCCCGCAGCCCGCAAGCGGAGCGACGAGGAAAGCCGCCAAACCGGCCAGCGCGGCGCGTCGTCCGGCGCCGGGCGGCGGGTCGGTCGCCGCCAGCGCAGGAGCGGCGCTCACGATGCGGGCGGGATGCGCTCAGCCGCGCGCTCGGAGGTGGACGGCCGCGCGGGCGGCCTCTCACGCTCGTAGCGGACGCCGGTGAAGAACAGCACCTCGGCGCTGCGCGCCGGATTTGCGCGCCGCTGCGGCGGTCGGGACGCCGGTCGCGGCGTCTGGAAGGCGAGCACCAGGCCCATGTCGCTCCTCCCCGTCAGGGGGTTGGTTCGCTCTGGGCCCGGGGCGGATGGCGGATGCGGGCCCTCGTCATGAGATTGAGCGGCCGGAATGGTTAACGGCTCGTTACCGTCGCCAGAACCATGCGCGTCTCAGCCGCTCCTTTACCGAATGCTAACCATAGTGCGGGTAGCGTCCCAACGTGGGACGGCCGATAAAACGCGGCGTCCTCCCTGCGAACACGGACGATCGATGAGCGACGAGCTGCTGCCCGTAGAGACGCTCGACCGGCTGAGCCGTCAGGAAGGCGTCGACGTGCGCCCGATCCTGGTGCGTGTGCTGACCGATCTGTTCATCCAGAAGCCGCACCACGCCCCCGAAGAGGTCGCGCGCTACGAAGAACTCGCGCTTCAGCTGATCGAGACGGTCGACGCCCACACCCGCGCGATCGTGGCCCGCAAGCTCGCGGAGGAGCCGCGCGCGCCGCGCCGGCTGATCGACCGGCTGCTGCAGGACGAACCCGCGGTCGCGGCCCCCATCCTTGCGCGCTGCCTGGACGTGCCGCGTCATGTGCTGCTGACGGTCGCGCTCGACGGCGGCGCGATCGAGGCGAGCGCGGTGGCGCTGCGGTCCGACATCGACAGCGACATCATCCGCATCCTCTCGCATCACCCGGACGACCTGGTGCTCGAGAGCCTGGTCGCAAATCCGGCCGCAAAGCCCGGCGAGGCTTCGCTCGCCGCGCTCGTCTCGCGCGCGCTCGCCGCGCCCCCGCTCGCCTCCGCCGTGCTCCGCCGCCAGGATTTCGACGCGGCCGGGCTCGCGCCGCTCTATCTGCTGGCGAGCCGCGAGCGCCGCGCCGAGATCCGTCAGGCGCTGGAGAGCCGCCCCACCCGCCCGGCCTTCGCGGCGCGGCCGGTCCGCAACGCCGACGCCGTGGACGCGGCCCTGGTGGAGGCCGCGACCGAAAGCGGCCGCAGCCATGTCATCGTCGAAGCGTTGGGCGAGGCGCTTGGACTCAAGCCCGAGGAGGCCGCCTGGCTCGCCTCCGAGCCGAGTGGAGAGGCGTTCGTGATGATGCTGCGCGCGACGGGCGTCGACAGCGATTCCGTGGCCCGCGCGCTGCTCGTCGGCCAGCCGGAGATCGCCGCCTCGGTGGCGCGTTTCTTCGAGCTCGTCGAGGTCGCCGAGAGCACCTCCCGGGCTGTGGCCGGCGACATCGTGGCGGCTCTGACCAGAACCGAAGCCCGCGCGCCGGCGCGGCACGAGCCGTTGCTCGACCCCTCCGGGACGCCCGAACGCGCCGGCGCCGCGCGCGCCGCGCCCCGCGCCCGCCGCACCTTCTCGCGGGCCGGCGACGTGGCCGCGCGCCAGCGCGGCTGACGCTCAGTCCTCGTCGAGGAAGGCCCGGCCCTGCCGGTCCTCGACCGCGACGATCCAGATGTCGGAGTCGAAGCGCAGTTCGCGCGCGAGCCGCTCCTCGATGGTCAGCCCGTCGACCGCTTCGAGCACGCGCTCGAACGACCGGCCGCGCGTATCATCGGCCTCGCTCTGGGGAGCAGGCGCATAGAGGTCGTTGCCGCCGTCGAGCCGGTCGATCACCAGAAAGATCGCGCCGGCCTCCTTGGCGCCCCGCCGGCGGACGAGCGCGAAGCCGCCCTCGAGGTGACAGCGCCGGACATAGGCGGAGACCCAGAAGTCGGAAGTCAGGCGGGACGACATCAGCCGCGCCGCGTCACTGGAGCTGCGCGCCGGTCATCGCCTGCAGGGCCCGCAGCACCTGGGGCGACGGCTCGCCGGTCTCGGGCATCTTGTGGTCGCGCTCGAAGCTGCGGATCGCGTTGCGGGTTTCGGCCCCCATCTTGCCGTCGATCGTCACCGGGCCGTAGCCGATGCGGGCGAGCGCGCGCTGCACGGCCATCAGCTTGCCGGCGGGCATCTCGGTCGAACCGGTGGTGGCCGGCGCAGCCGCCGCCGGCCGCGCGACGGGCGCCGGCGCCGCGGCTTCCGCCTTGCGCGGCGAGGCGATCAGCGCCGCCGCCAGCAGGCCCTCGCTCGGCGCGCCCGTCTGATCGAGCCGCTGCGCCTGCTGGAAGGCGCGGATGGAGGCGCCGGTGCGGGCGCCCATCAGCCCGTCGACGGGGCCGTCATAATAGCCGAGGGCGGCGAGCGCCGACTGGATCTGGGAGACGAGCTCGTCCGGCTTCGCGGCCGGAGCGGCCGCGACTGCTTCCGCCTTGACCGGCGGGACGAACGCCTCGGTGCGCGGACGCGCCGGCTGCAGCGCCAGCGCGTTCACGAACACCATGGCCACGCAGGCCGCGGCGAGCGCCCCCGCAAGGCAGTCGAGCGGCCGGCGACGCAGCACCCCCGCGACGGCGGACAGGATCCCGTGCGGCTCATCGAAACTGCGCGGGTCTGGGCGGGCGCTAGGCACGTCGTTTCATCCTCAGGGTTTGGGGTTCGTTCGCCAGGCCGAGGCTCGCTTCGGCGCGCGGCATGGAGGTCACGACGCTGGCGCCGCCGCGGCAGTCGGCCGGCAGCAGGATCGTCACCCGAGTGCCCCGGCCGAGCGAGCTCTCGACCTGCATCTCGCCATTGTGCAATGCCACAAGGCCGCGCACCACCGACAGGCCGATGCCCGCGCCCTCATGACGCCGCCCGTAGCCGGCGTCGGCCTGGAAGAAGGCCTCGCCGAGCCGCCCGATGTCCTCGGGCGCGATCCCGACGCCGGTGTCGCGGACCGAGAGCGCCAGGCCCTTGTGGCGGCTGCGGACCTCGACCCAGACCTCGCCGTCCCGCGGCGTGAACTTGATCGCGTTGGCCAGCAGGTTGATCAGGATCTGCGTCAGCGCGCGGCGGTCGGCGTGGATCTCCGCGACCTCGGGATCGACATGCGCGGAGAGGCGCACGCCGGCGGCCTGCGCCTTCAGCGCCATCAGGCTCACGCAGTGCCCGACGATCGGCGCCGCCTCGCAGGGCTCGGGAAGGATCGCAAAAGCGCCGCTCTCGATCCGCGCCATATCGAGGATCGAGTTCACCACCTCGAGCAGATGCGCGCCGGAGCGATGGATCAGGGCCGCGTAGTCGGCGCGCCGCTCGGGCGCGAGGCGGCAGAGCTCGTCGTCGGAGAGAATCTCCGAGAAGCCGATGATGGCGTTGAGCGGCGTCCTCAGCTCGTGGCTCATATGCGCCAGGAAGCGCGTTTTGGCGACGTTCGCCTGCCGGGCCTCGTCGCGGGCGGCGACCAGCGCCTCCTCATGCGCCTTGCGCTCGGAGACGTCGCGGAACACGGCGACGAGTTCGGCCCCCATGGCGGCCGCCGGCGGCAGCGGGCGCATCTCGGTCCAGATGAAGCTGGGCGCGCCCACGCGGCCGTCCTGCGGGTCTCGCCGCAGCCGGACTTCGACCGCCCTCGGCCCATGCGAATCCTTCGCCGCCGCCAGCGCCTGCAGGAAGGCCGGCCGGTCGGCGATATGGATTCGGGCCAGAAGACCGCCGCCCAGGAGTTCCCGCGGCTCGACGCCAAGCATCGCCCTCGCGGCGGGCGACGCGAAGCTCACGGCGCCGTTCGGCCCGTGACGGGTGACGAGATCGGCGACGGAGCCGGCGAACAGATCCGCGAGCGCGCCCCGCTCACGCTGCGCGTGCTCGGCGGCGCCGAGCGTCAGCGCCGTCCGCGCGGCGAGCGCGACGCCATAGACGCTCGCCACCAGCACGCCCGCGACCGCGAGCGCCGAAGCGTCGGGCGCAGGCGCCCCGCCGGCGACGCTCACCAGTGCGAGGGCCGCGAAGGCGGCGGCGCTTGCGGAGGCCGCGGCCCACACGGCGCGGCGGCCGCCCGACAGCGCAGACTCGATCAGCGGCAGGGCGAGCCAGGCGGTGGCCGCGGAGGCCAGGCCGCCCTGCACCGCCCCGACGCAGGTCGCGAACGACGCGAAGGCGACCGCAGACAGCGCGCAGGCGCGGTCGAGGTCGCCGGAGCGGGACAGCTGGAGAGCGATCAGGATGGGCGCCACGGACAGCGCGAAAGCCGCCAGGTCGAGCGCCGACGGCGCGCGGCCGAGCGCCAGCAGCACGGGCAGGACGCCGAACGGCAGCACGCCGAGGATAAGATGGGTCGCCACGAAGGCGCGCTGGCGGAAGCTGGCGCCTGCGCTCGTTTCGGCGGACACACGGAGCCTGGCTGCGACCTGCTCCGCGAACGCTTTCAGATCCGCGAACTGAAGCAACACGCACACTCCACGCGTCGACGCCCTGGAACCGCTTCGCCTGCGGCGGCGCTGATCCGGGTTCCGCCTCCACCGCCACGTTCGCAGGCGCCGCTTAAGCGAACGCTAAAAAGCGCGATTTTACAGGCGCCGGGCATCAACCTTCACGCGCAGGCCGCGGCGCGGCCGCAACACTTTACGGAACCTTTCCAGCTCCTTTCAAAAACATGAAACCATCTGAGACATTTGCCGTTTGTGGCTTCAACGGCGGTTAGTGCGGCCGTGCTAGCTTGATGGATGTCGCCCGGCCAGCGCCGCCGGACGCCGTGGTCACGAGAGGCTGCCCGCCATGTTCTTCCTGTTGCGCATCGCGTTCTGGCTCTGCGTCCTCGCGGTCTTTCTGCCGATCGGCGGCGGAGGCGGCGACGGTCCGAACGAGAAGGAGCGGGCCTCGATCGACGCCCTGTCGGCGCTCGCGGCGGCCGGCGCCACCGTTTCGGACGTGAGCGGCTTCTGCGAGCGGCAGCCGGACGCCTGCGCGGTCGGCTCGCAGGCGCTCAAGCTGGTGGGCGAGCGCGCCCGCAGCGGGGCCGAGATGCTGACCGGCTATCTGAGCGACGGCGCGAGCGCCCCGAAGGCGACCGCGGCCAGCACGGCGGGAACGCGCGACACGCTGACCGCCACCGACAGGAAGCCCGCCTGGCGCGGCCCCGTCCCGGCCCGCTCGGCCTGACGGCTCGGACTCCCTGCCCCCGGCGCCGCCACGAGCGGCGCTTTTCCTTTGCAGAGCGCCGGCATCCGCACTACCTCGGACGTGACGAGAGGGCGTGATGAAGATCGACGAAATCCTCGAAGGCTTCGAGTTCATCGACGACTGGGAGGAGCGCATCCGCTACCTCATCGAGCTCGGCCGCGAACTGGAGCCGCTGCCCCCGGAGGCGCGCACCGCCGCCAACAAGGTGCAGGGCTGCGCCAGCCAGGTCTGGCTCGAGACGACCATCGGCGACGGCGCCGATCCGGTGCTCACCTTCAGGGGCGACAGCGACGCCCATCTGGTCAAGGGGCTCGTGGCGATCACGGTCACGCTCTATTCGGGCCGCACCGCCAGGGAGATCCTGAAGACGGACGCCGGAGAGGTCTTCGACCGCATCCAGCTGCGCGAGCATCTCACCCCGCAACGCTCAAACGGGCTTCGCTCGATGGTGGAGCGCATCAAGCGCGAGGCCGCCGCGGCGGCAGGCGCGGAGACCGCCGCGGCGGCTTCCTGACGATCAGGCCTGCGGCTCGGCGCCGTCGATCGTGGGCCGGCTGTCCGCCGTTCCCCACCTGACGATACGTCCGGGCCTGTCCGGCGCCGGTTCGTCGGGCGCGTAGCCGTAGTGCCGGGCGAGCCGCGACAGCGCGAGGCCGAGCACCAGCTTGGCGCCGCGCGCCGGCCAGCCGCGATCCCGCTCCACCTCCTCCATCCCTTTCAGGAAGCAGCACACGTCGAGCAGCGCGCCGGAGAGCTCGGGGCCCACGGCCTCGATGGCGCGGCGCACCCGATCGCGCGCCGCCATCGCGTGGTCCGAAAGCTCGGCGCCCGCCCCTGCGCCGCCCCGCCTGCCGCGCGACACTGACGCCTCCCAGTTCGCGGTGACGCGCGGCGTCATCTGACCGCGCGTGAAATCGGCCCGCAGCCGCTCGCCGGCCGCCACCTCATGGGGGGCGAGCAGCGGTTTGCCGTCCCGCCCCTTGCGGCGCGCCAGCCAGCCCAGCGGGCTCTCGTCGAGATCGACCAGCGCGCTCTCGAAGCCGCCGCCGCCGTCCGCCGGAACCGAGCGCCGGCCGAGCGCGCGGTGCTGCGCGAGAAAGCCGCCCTGCGCGCGGGCGAGCCGCGCCGCGCCCTCCGCGGTGGCCACCAGCCCTCCCTCCCCGCTGACCCGGACAAGGCCGCGGCTCTCGAGTTCGGCCGTCGGCCCGGCCGGCGCCGAGCGCAACCCGGCGCGGCCCGCGGCCATGACCCTGCCGAGCAGCCTCATCCCGGCGGCCGACACCGCCGCCCCCTCGTCCCCACCCGCCTTGCGTCTCGCCATGCGCGCCTCCCGCTTTAGGACAGAAAACTTGCATAGGATTTTTTTCTTGTCCAGCGACACAAAGCTCCGCATGCTCCCCGGCGACCTGGAGGAGAGCGCGATGAGGCCGGAACAGGATGGACGACGCGTCGTGGCGGAGCTCGGGCGGGGACGCTCGCCGGGCTTGGATTCGGCGCTGCGAGCCGCGGCGGAGCGCGGCCTCGCCGCGACGACGCGCGCGACCGGGGACTATGATCGGCGCCTTGCTCTCCCGCGTCTCATCGGGCTCGACCCCCGGGAGCTCGCGGAAGACGGGCCGGCGCTTCGTCGCCGGATCGTGACGCGGCTTGCGCAGGCGCTCCGAGCCGAGCGACGGCGCGGCCGCGCCGGGCACTGGACCTACGATCTCAACCGCCATATCGCCCTGCTGCAGGCCCTGCAGGCGGAACAGGACGGACGACGACCCGCCGCCGGGAGATGACTGAGCCCTCGGCCGGACGTGCGCTTCAGGCGCAAAAAAAGCCGCCCGGAAGGGGCGGCTTTTTTCGAGAGGCGGGCAGTTCGAGCTTCAGCGCCCGCGGACGCGCTGCTGGCCGAGGCCCATCTTCTTGGCCAGCTCCGAGCGGGCGGCCGCATAGTTCGGCGCCACCATCGGGTAATCGGACGGCAGGCCCCACTTCTCCCGATATTCCTCGGGCGACATGTTGTACTGCGTCCGCAGGTGACGCTTGAGCGACTTGAACTTCTTACCGTCCTCGAGGCAGACGATGTAGTCCGAGGTCACGGACTTCTTGACCGGGATCGCGGGCTTGAGCGCCTCGGCGGCGGGCTCGGCCGCTCCGGTCGACATGCGGGTGAGCGCTGCGTGGACCTCGTTGATCAGCCCAGGCAAGTCAGCCGATGCGACCGAATTGTTGCTGACATAGGCAGACACGATGTCTGCCGCGAGCTCGATATAGTTCGACGTCGTGGCGGTTTCGCTCATGGAGATCCCGTTCCGTGAGTTTTGTTGAAAACTGTCGGCCCAGGCGACCGGCCGGGCCTGTGAGATAATATCAGCGCGCCCTTGTGGACTGGCGGCGGCCGCGAGCTTTATGGATCCGGCCGGCGGGAGTCATTGTGAAATAGACAATCACCCATGTCGGCGCAAGTTCTCGGGGACGTTCTCAACTGCTTTTGTTTGCGCCCCATCGCAATGACTGTAGCGATTACCGGCGCTTCCTAGAAGCCGACCAACCAATTTCGGCTCCGGCGAAATGCCGCACAGCTCGCCGTCGGCCGGCGAAGCGGTCCTGTTCTTGCCGAAGCGTCCCGCCAAAACTACGGTCCCGGCGTTCTGCGACGCCAAGTCGCTCCGGTAAACGGCGAAAGAAAGGCGGGCATGACCCTTCCGGCTCAGACACCCGAACGTCGCGACCCCACGCCGGCCCGGGCGGAGCGGCGGCCGTTCGCGCGCGAGATCCACGGCGTCCGGCTGGAGGACCCCTACGCCTGGCTCAAGGCCGAGAACTGGGCCGAGGCGATCCGCCGGCCCGAGGTCCTGCCGGCGGACATCCGCGCCTACCTGGACGCCGAGAACGCCTATGCGGCGGCGCTGCTGGGTCCGCTCGAGCCGCTTAAGACGAAACTCGTCGGCGAAATGCGCGGCCGCATCAAGGAAGATGATTCGACGACGCCCTCGCCGGACGGCCCGTACGAATACGCCGTCCGCTATCGCGAGGGCGGCCAGCACCCGCTGATCGTCCGCCGGCCCCGCGGAGCGGAGGCGGAAGCGGAGCGCACATTGCTCGACGGCGACGCTCTGGCGAAAGGCCACGCCTTTTTCCAGCTCGGCCACTGGCGCGCCTCGCCGGACCACGCGCTGCTCGCCTGGAGCGCCGACGACAAGGGCTCGGAGTTCGACACCATCCGGGTGAGGGACCTCGAAACCGGCGCGGATCTGCCTGACGAGATCCCGAGCGCAACCGGCGCGACCGTCTGGGCGGCCGACGGACGGAGCTTCTGGTACGTCCGGCTCGACGAGCGGCACCGCGCGCTCGAGGTCTATCGCCATCGCCTCGGGAGCCCGGTCGAGCAGGACGAACTGGTCTTCAAGGAGCAGGATCCCGGCTGGTTCGTCGGCGTCGAGGAGACGCGCTCCGGCGCGTTCTGCGTCATCACCGTCTCGGACCACGACACCAGCGAGGCGCATCTCATCCCGCGCGGCGCGCCCGAAAGCCCGCCGCGCCTGGTCTGGCCGCGCCGCACCGGCGTCCGCTATGAGCTCGACCATCACCCTGATCTCGACGGCCGCTCGACCCTCGTCATCCGCACCAACGCGGACGGCGCGGTCGACTTCAAGCTGGTCGCCGTCGCGGCGGACGAGCCGGCGGGCCCCGCCCGCGAGATCCTGCCCCACCGGCCGGGGACCTACGTGCTCGACCACGCTGTCACGGCGCGTCACCTCGTGCGGCTCGAGCGGGTCGACGCCGTGCCCCGGCTGGTCGTCCGCACGCTCGCGGACGGCGGCGAGCACGAGATCGCCTTCCCCGAGGAGGCCTACGCGCTCGGCTTCGACGCCGGCCGCGAGTTCGACGCCGATCGCACGCGCTTCACCTACTCCTCGCCGGCGACGCCAGCTGAAGTGTGGGACTACGACATGGCGACGGGGGAGCGCCGGCTGCGCAAGCGCCAGGAGATTCCCTCCGGCCACGACCCGGCCGCGTATGTGACGCGCCGGCTGACCGCGACCGCGCCGGACGGCGCGCAGGTGCCGGTCACCGTGCTGCACCGGGCGGGTCTCGCGCTCGACGGCTCCGCGCCGTGCCTGCTCTACGGCTACGGCGCCTATGGCATCTCGATCCCGGCCGGGTTCTCCGGCGGCAGGCTGTCGCTGGTCGATCGCGGCTTCGTCTATGCGATCGCACATGTCCGCGGCGGGACCGAGAAGGGCTGGGGCTGGTATCTCGACGGCAAGCTCGAGAACAAGCCGAACACCTTTTCGGACTTCATCGCCGTGGCGGAGCATCTCGCGGAGGCCGGCTTCACCTCCTCCGGCCGGATCGTGGCTCATGGCGGTTCGGCCGGCGGCATGCTGATGGGCGCGATCGCCAATCTGCGGCCGGACCTGTTCGCAGGGATCATCGCCGACGTGCCGTTCGTGGACGTGCTGACCACGATGCTCGACGACACGCTGCCGCTGACGCCGCCCGAATGGCCCGAATGGGGCAATCCGATCGAGGACCCGGAGGCGTTCCGGCGCATCCGGAGCTACAGCCCGGTCGACAATGTCGGGCCGCGTCCCTATCCGGCGATCCTGGCGCTCGCAGGCCTCACCGATCCGCGCGTCACATACTGGGAGCCGGCCAAATGGGCGGCGCGGCTGCGCGACGCCACGACCTCCGACCGGCCGATCCTGCTGAAGACCAACATGGACGCCGGCCATGGCGGCGCCGCGGGCCGGTTCGACCGGCTGGAGGAGGTCGCGCTGTCCTACGCCTTCGCGCTCTGGGCCGTCGGAAAGGCCGAAGCGGAGCCGGCCGCCGCTACCGCCTGATCGGCGGCGCGCCCTGCTCGAGCTCCGCGAGCGCGGCGTCGAGCGGGTCCTCCGAGACGCGATCGGCGGGGCTGACGGTGACCGGCGGCGCCTCCTGAGGCTCTCCGCCGAAGCGCGGCCGATCGTGCTCCGCCGAGGCCGCCGCCGGCGCCGGCTCGTCTTCCTCCTCGGGTTCGTCCGCGGGGTCGAACACCCCGCCGCGCGCGGCCAGCACCGTCCTGCGCAGATCGTCCACCGAAGCGAAGCGGCGGCGGCCATGCGGCGATTCCGCCTCGACCGAACCGTCGTCGAAGAAACGGTAGGTCACGCCCTTGAGCTCGCCCTCCCGGACGAGCCGCGGACCAGCGGTCTGCGCCTCCGGCTCGACCGCGGGATCCGCCGCGACGGAGGCCTCGGTTTCGGTTTCGGTTTCGGTTTGGGCTTCGGCCTGCGGCGCGATCGGCGCAGGCTCCGGCGCGGGCTCGCCGAGCCTCGGCTCGACCCGCTCTCCGCGCGCCCGGGCCTCGCGCCGCTCGCGGGCGCGGATCAGCCACTCGGGCGGCGCCGCGCGCTTCTCGTTCGGGGCAGGATCTGACGCGACCTCCGCGGCGGCCGTGGGCTGCTGCGGCGCGGGCTCCTCGACCGGCGCGGGCTCCGGCGAACCGGCGCTCTCGTCAGCCTGGACCTCGACCGCCGGCGCAGCCGCCGGCGCGGCTTCGGGTTCGGGGACGGGCTCGGGGGCAGGCGCCGGCTCGACCTCGATCTTCTCCGACGCTTCGGGCGCGGGGTCGCGCTCCCGGACGACGGCCTCGGGCGACGGCTCCGGCCGGGGCGGCTGGGGCGCGGTCACCCCGCCCAACGCCGGCGCGACCACCACCGGCGGCTCGAACGTCGCCGAAGCCGCCGCGGCCGCCTGGCGTTCCCTTGCGCGCTTGCCCTTCCCGGGGCGGGGCTCCACGGCTACCGGCGGCTCCACACGGACCGCTACCGGCTCCGGCGCAGGCGCCGGCCGGGGGACGGGCCGCTCCACCTCGGGTTCGGGCGCGGCCGCGACCACGGGGTCGGGCTCGGAAGGAGCGGCGGCCGGGGCGGGCGCCCTCGGCAACGGCCGGGGCGGCGGCGGGGGGCTGGGCCTCCGGCGGCGCGAAAGCACGCCATCCAGCCAGCCGGCCTCGCCCTCGCGCCCGCCGGCGACGCGGGCGACGATTCGGCCGAATCTCTGGATCGCGCCGGTCACGGCCCCAAGGCCGATCGCCAGCACGCCCGACCCGGCGAGCCGGGTCGCGATGTCGAGCGTCGCGAAGGCGTCGCCCTGCAGCAGCATGACGCCGCTCCAGGCCAGCAGGCCCGCTCCGAGCAGGTACAGGACGACGGACATGGCTATGGCGGCCTCGCGAGGTGTCTGCTCTTGCGTCTGTCTCGACCCGTGATGGTTACCGGCCGGTGAAGCGACCGCTGATCAGCAGCGGCGTTGTCCCCAAGGGCCGACAAGCATATCTAACGCGGGCGACCTGCCGCTGCACGCGGAGCTTCGTCACGACTCGCGGCCCAGCGGAACGCCCATCTTTCACGTGGAGATTTTCGATGGCCTTCGAGCTTCCGGACCTGCCCTACGCCTACGACGCTCTGCAGCCTTATATGTCCAAGGAGACCTTGGAGTTCCATCACGACAAGCATCACAACGCCTATGTCGAGACGGGCAACAAGCTGCTCGCCGGCTCCGGCCTTGAAGGCAAGTCCCTCGAAGAGGTGGTGATCGGCTCCTACGGGAAGAACCAGGCGCTGTTCAACAACGCCGGCCAGCACTTCAACCACATCCATTTCTGGAAGTGGATGAAGCCGAACGGCGGCGGCGCGATCCCGGGCTCGCTCGAGGCCAAGATCAAGGAGGACCTCGGCGGCGTCGAGAAGTTCAAGGAGGACTTCATCGAGGCCGGCAAGGGCCAGTTCGGCTCCGGCTGGGCGTGGCTCGCGCTCAAGAACGGCAAGCTCGAGGTGATGAAGACCCCGAACGGCGAGAACCCGCTGGTGCACGGCGCGACGCCGCTGCTCGGCGTCGACGTCTGGGAGCACTCCTACTACATCGACTACCGCAACCGCCGTCCCGACTACCTCAAGGCGTTCATCGAGAATCTGGTGAACTGGGAGTATGTCGAGGAGCTGTACTCCAAGGCGAAGTGATCGTCGCAAGCGACTGATCCCGCGGGGCCTTCGGGCCCCGCTTTTCGTTTGGAGCGCCCCCTCAGGCGTCGAGGATCGCCTGGGCCACCAGCAGCGCGTCGCGATTGGCGCGCACGTCGTGGACGCGGAACATCACCGCGCCCTGACGCCAGCCGAGCACCGAGGTCGCCACCGTACCGAACACCCGCTCCTCCGGCCGGCGTTCGAGGATGTGCCCGATCAGCGATTTGCGCGAGGTCCCGAGCAGCACCGGAAAACCCATGGCGACGAGCGCGTCGACCCGCCTGATGGCGATCAGGTTCTGGGGGATCGTCTTGCCGAAGCCGACGCCCGGATCAAGCGCGATCGCGGCGTCCGGGATCCCAGCCTTCTGGGCGATCTCGACCGAGCGGCCGAGAAACCGCTTCATGTCCTCGACGATGTCGAGCGCGGGATCGACCTCCGTGCGGTGATGCATCACCACGACCGGGGCGCCGTGCTCGGCGGCCACGCGGGCGATGTCCGGATCGCGCTGCAGGCCCCAGACGTCATTGACGATTTCGGCGCCGGCCTCGAGCGCGGCGGCCGCCACCTTGGCCTTCATTGTGTCGATCGAGATCGGCGTGTCGACCGCCACCCTCACGGCGCGGATGGCCGGCACGACGCGGCGGATCTCCTCCTCGGCGTCGACCGCCTGATAGCCCGGCCGGGTCGACTCGCCGCCGATGTCGATCACGTCGGCGCCCTCCTCCGCCATCGCGCGGGCGTGCGCGACCGCGTTCTCGACGGCCGCGAAACGCCCGCCGTCGGAAAACGAATCCGGCGTGACGTTCAGGATGCCCATGATGCGCGGGCCGCCGGCGCGATCGAACAGGCGGGCGGCGGAGAAGGCGGGCTTGGACGAGCCGTCGGACATGCGGAACCCGGGCGCTAGGATGGCGAGCGGCAGACCATCAGCATGATTTCGCCGCCGGAAGAAGCCCCGCGGGCGATCAATAGGTCAGCGTGACCGGCAGCGCCTTGGCGCGCTCGATCCATTTCGCCAGCAGCTTTTCCGACGGCGGCGCGTGCACGATCCTGCGCGCCTGGTTCAGCCGGGCCACCGCCCGGGCGAGATTGGCGGGATTGCGGTTGCGCAGGTCCGGAACCGTGTCGACGCCCGCGGCTTCGAGCAGCACCGCGTAGTCGAGCGCGACGCCCGGCACGCGGGTGAGATCGGCGATGTTCGCGAGCTTCAGGATCACCGTGTCGTCGAGCCCGGCGGCGGCCGCGAGCGCCTTGCGGCCTTTCGGCGTGCTGGCCTTCTCCAGAAGCGTCGCCGTCGTCCGCACCCGCACGGCCTTCAGCTTCGCGATGACCTCCGGCCCGACGCACCCAACCTCGGAGACCGGATAGGACATGCGTCGCCCCTCCTGCGCGGCATGGTGATCGGCCCGAGCCCAATGCTATGCGGGCCATGCGAACGCGCAGGCAGGAACGCCGCGCGAGGCGGCGTTCCGGTCAGATGAAGGCTTCGAGCCCCGGCACGGCCCCGACGATGCGGCCCGTGGTCTCCTCCCCGACGGCATCGCGCGAATAGGCGAGCATTTCACGCGTCACGACCTGAACCTCGCCGCCCGAGAGGCCGGCGGCGGTCAGCGCGTGATAGGCCGCCATCGCGCCGAAGCCCGGGTAGCCGGGGGACTCCGCCGCCTCCGCCCTGCCCTCGTCGAGCACGGAAGCGGCGCCCGGGATCGCGTCCACCAGCTCCTTCACGGCCGCCGGAGGCGCCTCCTTGTCGAGGAAAACCAAGATGGTCTTGACCGCGGCCGCAGCCTTGGCGCGGTCGATGTGAGCGGCGTTGGATAGCCGGTTCACCAATTCGTCCATGCCTGTCCCCTCCGTTCGGCGGCGCAGTTTAGGGGTCGGTGGTCCCATGACAAGCGGCCATTGGAAGGAGGCCCGCTTGGTTCGCTCCGCCCGCCGTGGCAGGCTCGCGCCTGACGGGCGAAGGACGAGGCCGCATGGCGGAGAACGGCAAGATCTTCATCGGGACGAGCTTCGACTCCCATGGCGCGCGGGTGAAGGCGGAGGAGCTCGAGCTGCGGCTCGCCAACCGGCACGGTCTGGTCACCGGCGCAACCGGAACCGGCAAGACCGTCACCCTGCAGGTCCTCGCCGAAGGATTTTCGCGCGCCGGCGTCCCGGTGTTCGCCGCCGACATCAAGGGCGATCTCTCGGGCGTCTCCCAGATGGGCGAGCCCAAGGACTTCCTGGTGAAGCGCGCCAGGGAGGTGGGCCTCGAGCCCTATCAGAACAGCGCTTTTCCGGTGGCGCTGTGGGACCTGTTCGGCGAGCAGGGCCATCCGATCCGCGCCACCGTGTCCGAGATGGGGCCGCTGCTGCTCGCGCGCCTGATGGGGCTCAACGACACCCAGGAGGGCGTGCTCAACATCGTCTTCCGCGTCGCCGACGAACAGGGCCTGCTGCTGCTCGACCTCAAGGACCTGCAGGCGCTGCTCGGTTACGTGGCGGAGAACGCGGCGACCTTCACGACCAAATACGGCAACGTCGCCAAGGCCACGGTCGGGGCCGTCCAGCGCCAGCTGCTGGTGCTGGAGCAACAGGGCGGCGGCAAGTTCTTCGGCGAGCCGGCGCTGTCGCTGAACGACCTCATGCGCACGGCGCGAGACGGCCGCGGCGTCATCAACATCCTGGCCGCCGACAAGCTGATGGCGAGCCCCAGGCTCTACGCGACCTTCCTGCTCTGGCTGATGTCGGAGCTGTTCGAGGAGCTGCCGGAGGTCGGCGACCCCGACAAGCCGAAGCTCGTGTTCTTCTTCGACGAGGCGCATCTGCTGTTCGACGAGGCGCCCAAGGCGCTGATCGACAAGGTCGAGCAGGTGGTGCGGCTGATCCGCTCCAAGGGCGTCGGCGTCTATTTCGTCACGCAGAACCCGATCGACGTGCCGGAGACGGTGGCGGGGCAGCTCGGCAGCCGCATCCAGCACGCGCTGCGCGCCTACACGCCGCGCGACCAGAAGGCGGTCAGGGCCGCGGCCGAGACCTTCCGGCCGAACCCCGACCTCAAGACCGCGCAGGTCATCACCGAGCTCGGCGTCGGCGAGGCGCTCGTCTCGACGCTCGAGGGCAAGGGCGCGCCGACCATCGTGCAGCGCACGCTGATCGCGCCGCCGGCGGGCCGCATCGGCCCGGTCACGCCCGAGGAGCGCAAGGCGCTGATCGCGTCCTCGCCGGTCGCCGGCCGCTATGACATCGCGATCGACCGGGACTCCGCCTACGAGATGCTCGCGCGAAAGGCGGAGACGACAGTCGCGGCCGATCAGGCGGCGACGCAGGCGGACGCGGGCGGCGAAGACCTGCTGGGCGGCCTGTTCAAGACGGTCTTCGGGGCCGGCGCAGGCCGCAAGGGGACGCTGACGCCCGGCCAGCGCGTCGCCCGCGAGGTGACCCGCACCATCGTCAACCGCACCGCCGGCGACGTCGCGGCCTCCGTCGGCAAGTCGGTCGCCGGCAGCCTCGGCGGCTCGCTCGGCCGGGCCGTCGTGCGCGGGGTGCTCGGCAGCCTGATGCGTCGGTAGATCTGGGCCGCGCGAGCGAGGCTCCACATCGGGGCCGGTTTCGTCCATACCGCGCCACCTTGCGCCCTTCGCCACAGGAGCCGACAGCGATGTCCGATCTCGACCGCGCCCTCGCAGCCGCGGACGACAGCCTCGACAAAAGCCTGGAGCGGCTGTTCGCGCTGCTGCGGATCCCGTCGATCTCGACCGACCCCGCCTACCGCAACGGCTGCCGCGAGGCCGCCGACTGGCTGCGGCGCGACCTCGCCACGCTTGGCTTCGCGGCCGAGCTGCGCGAGACGCCGGGTCACCCGATCGTGCTCGCGAAGCAGCCCCGGCCGGACGGGCCGAACGTCCTGTTCTACGGCCATTACGACGTGCAGCCGGTCGACCCGCTGGAGAAATGGGAGACGCCGCCCTTCGAGCCGCGGATCGCCGCCACCAAGGCCGGCCGGCAGATCATCGTGGCGCGCGGCGCGAGCGACGACAAAGGCCAGGTGATGACCTTCGTCGAGGCGTGCCGCGCCTGGAAGGCCGCCACCGGCTCGCTGCCCTGCGGCGTCACGATGGTGATCGAGGGCGAGGAGGAGTCCGGATCGGTCAACCTGCCGGGCTTCCTGGAGGAGGCGCGGGAGGAGCTGTCGGCCGACGTCGCGCTGGTCTGCGACACCACCATGTGGGCCGAGGGCGCGCCGGCGATCACGTCCTCGCTGCGTGGCCTGCTCTATGAGGAGGTCACGGTCCGCGCCGCGGATCGCGACCTGCACTCCGGCATGTATGGCGGGGCGGCGCGCAACCCCCTCCACGTGCTCGCCCGCATCGTGGCGGACCTCCATGACGAGCAGGGGCGCGTGACGCTGCCCGGCTTCTACGAGGGCGTCCCGAACATCCCCGAAGAGGTGCGGGAGCAGTGGCGCGGGCTCGGCCTCGACGCGGAGACGTTCCTCGGCCCGATCGGCCTCTCGGTCCCGGCCGGCGAGACGGATCGCATGGTGATCGAGCAGATCCAGTCGCGCCCTACCTGCGACGTGAACGGCCTGTGGGGCGGCTACACCGGCGCGGGAGCGAAGACCGTCATCCCGTCCGAAGCCCAGGCCAAGATCTCCTTCCGGCTGGTCGGCGACCAGGACCCGGCGGCGATCCGGCAGGCGTTCCGCGCCTTCGTGCGCGAACGGACGCCCGCCGACTGCAAGGTCGAGTTCACCGGCCACAAGGGCTCGCGCGCGATCCAGCTGCCGTTCGACAGCCCGGCGCTCGCCAAGGCCCGGACGGCGCTGGAAGCCGAGTGGGGGGTCGCGCCGGTCACGATCGGCTCAGGCGGCTCGATACCGGTGGTCGGCGACTTCAAGCGGACGCTCGGGCTCGACGCGCTGCTCGTCGGTTTCGCGCTCGATGACGATCGCATCCACTCGCCGAACGAGAAATACGACCTGGAGAGCTTCCGAAAAGGCACGCGTTCCTGGATCCGCATACTTGCGGCGCTCGCCGGCTGATCGCGAAAGCTTCTCCGGGGCGCGCGGCGGCGGGCCGGGATTGTTGCGCAGGCGGCCGGGAAGACGAGAAAGGTATTTAGCCGAATACCTCTCTCGCCATCGTGAACCAGTGTGAATCGCGAAATCTGAACGTTCGTTCATACTGCGCCTGCGAAGAACGCTGGCCGTCGCCGTGCGGGCCGTCGGCAGCGTCGCTCCGAGTGACGACTATGGACTTGCTGAAATCACGCGCCGGGCTCGCGCTCGGCATGGCGGCGCTGGCTTGCGCCTCGGCTGCACGCGCCGATGATCTGCGCTCCGCGCAGGCGCTGGCCGAGAGCGGCGCCTTCCTGGCGCATGCCGAGACCGACGCCGCCTTCGCCCGCCTCGACGCGGCCCGGCCCGACGACAAGCAGCCGATCCCGAAGGCCTCCGTCTACTGGGAGAACGGCTCCGCCTCGTTCGGGCAAGCCGAGCGAGACGGCCGGCTTGGCTCGGGCGGATCGACGTCGGTCATGCGGCTCGGGGTCGATCGCGACATCGGGTCCGGAACCATCGTCGGCGCGGCGGCCAGCGCGGGCTTCGGCGACGTCAATTCCGGCGACCTGAGCGCCAAGACCTTCGCGCAGAACGCCGACATCTATGGCCGGCTCAACCGCGGGCCGGTCTTCGTCAAGATGCTGTTCGGCGGCTCCGTCTTCGACTTCTGGTCGGTTGATCGCGGCCCCGAGGACGGCCGGAGCCGCGCCTCGGCCTTCGGCTACGGCTTCCGCGCCGGCAGCCAGATCGGCGCCACGCTGACCTTCGACCGCATCAGGATCACGCCGACGGTCGGGCTCGCGGCCTATTCCAGCACCTCGACCGCCTACCGGGAACGCGGCGGGGAGAACCCGCGGTCGTTCGCCTCCCGCAGCGCCCGCGCGGCGATCGGGTCGTTCCGCCTGACGGGCGCGCGCAAGGTCGGGCTCGCCCCGGGGCATGAACTGGCGCTGGAGGCGTTCATCGGCGCCGAGGAGGTGCTCGCGTTCAAGGCCGGAGCGCTGTCGTCGACCGACGCCTCCGGCGCCCGCGCCCGCCTCGCCTCGGTGGGCAGCCCCAACGGGCGCGGCGTGGTGGGCGGCGTCGGCGCCGGGACCGACCTCGCGCCCGGCGTCAATCTGAGCGTGAACTACGACTATGGGCGCCGGGACGATCTGGCGACCCATTCGAGCCGCGCCCGACTGGGCGTTCACTTCTAGGCTCCCCGTCCGGCGCACGGGCCTATTTTCGCTGCAGCGCACAGCGCCTGGCGCGCTGTGTCGACAGGGCGATCGCGCCACATGCTGCGAACGCCCTAATTCCATTGTCGGTAATGGCGAGGGCACGGCCCGTGTGGCAGGGTCCCCGCCGCTTCAGGCCGAGAACCGGATGACGATGGAATCGAACATGACGGCGACCAGCTTCGCCGCCGAATTCGCAGCGACCGAGGAAGAGTGGCGCCGCGCCGCCGAAGCGGCGCTCAAGGGCCGCTCGCTCGACTCGGTGCTTTCGCACCGCACGATCGACGGCGTCTCGGTCGACGCCATCGCGTCCCGCGCGGCTCCCCGGACCATCGCCGGGCGACCCGCGGGCGCGCCCTGGATCGCAATGACGCGGATCGATCTGGCGGATCCGTCCGAGGCCAACGCGCAGGCGCTCGAGGACCTGAACAACGGCGCCACGGGCCTGTCCCTCACGCTGGCGGGCCAAGGCATCGGCCAGGGGCTGCGGATCGAGAGCCTGAGCGATCTCGACCGCACGCTGGACGGCGTGCTGCTCGATCTCGCGCCGATCCATCTCGACCTCGCGCCCTATGAGGGCCGCATCGCGACCGCGATGCTGGCCGCGCTGGTGGAGCGGCGGGGCCTCGCGCCCGCCTCCGTGAAGGCGCTGTTCGGGGTGGACCTGCTTCGCGACCTCAGCCGCACCGGCGCGCTCGCCAGGGCGTGGCCGGACATGCGGCGACGCTTCGCAGGCGTCGCCGAGGACATCACCGCGCGTGGCTTCGCCGGCCCCGTCGTGCTGGCCGACTCGCGGGTCGTGCACTGCGCCGGCGCGAGCGAGATCCAGGAACTCGCGACAGTGCTGGGGTCGGCCACGGACCACGTCCGGGCGATGATCGATCATGGCTTCACGCTTGAGGCGGCGGCGGGACAGATCGCGTTCGCCTTCGCCTGCGACGCCCAGCAATTCGCCTCGATCGCCAAGCTGCGCGCGGCCCGGCTGTTGTGGGCGCGCTGGCGCGAGGAAGCGGGTCTCGCGCCCGCGCCCGTCCACATCCACGCCGAGACCTCGCGGCGGATGATGACCCAGCGGGACGCCCACACGAACATGGTGCGCACCACGATCGCCGCCTTCGCGGCCGGCGTCGGCGGGGCGGATTCCATCGTCGTGCTGCCCTACACCCATGCCTTCGGCGCGTCCGACGCCGACAGCCGGCGGCTCGCCCGCAACGCGCAGTCGATCATCCTCGAGGAGAGCAACGCCTATCGCGTCGCGGACCCGGCCGCCGGCGCCGGAGCGATCGAACGGCTGACCGACAAGTTCGCCGAAGCCGGCTGGCGGACGTTCCGCGAGATCGAGCGCCAGGGCGGCCTGTTCGAGGCGCTGCGCTCCGGCTTCTGGCAGACCCAGATCCTCGAGATCAGGGCCGCGCGCGCCGAAGCCGTCGCGACGCGCCGCGCGCCGCTCGTCGGCGTCTCGGAGTTCCCGCAGAGCGGCGAGGTTCCGCCGTCACTCGCGCCGCAGCCCGCCGTCGACAGCCCTGCGCCGTCCGCGGCCAGCCGCACGGTGGGCGAGTTCGGCGACGACGCGGCCGGCTTCCGGGCGATCGTCGCGGCGCTCGCCGCCGGCGCAAGCGTCGCGGACATCCGGCTGGCGTCGCGGCCGAGGCCCACCGCCTCCGCCACGCCGCTCGACCTCGACCGCCTGGCGTCTCCCTTCGAGGAACTGCGCGCGGTCAATGAAGGCGCGGCGCGCCGGCCCCGCGCCTTCCTCGCTCTGCTCGGCCCGATCGCCCGCCACGCGCCGCGCGCCGGCTTCGTCCGCAACCTGCTGACCGCAGGCGGCGTCGAAGCCGTGGACGGGCCGATCGGAGCGGAGCCGCTGGCCGCCGCCGCGGCGTGGCGCGCCAGCGGCGCTCCGCTCGCGATCCTTTGCGGCTCTGACGACGCCTATGACGAACAGGCGGCGGCCTGCGTGGCGGCGCTGCGCGCGGCCGGCGCGACGGTGTGGCTCGCCGGCCGGCCGAAGAACGCCGCGGAACTGCAGGAGGCGGGCGTCAGCCGCCTCGTCGCCGCCGGAGACAACGCGCTTGACGTTCTGCGGGAAGCGTCGAAGCTCGCTGCGGTCGTGGACGCGCGCGCCGGAGAGGCATCATGACCGCCAAGCTCCCCGATTTCGCAGCGATCGAGTGGCGCCGGCCGGATCTCGCCCCGCCCCCGCGGGCCGCAGAACCGTGGATCACGCCGGAAGGCATCGCGGTCGCGCCGCTCTACGGCGAGGCCGATCTCGCCGGGCTCGAAGGCCTCGACACCTGGCCGGGGCTGGCGCCGTTCATCCGCGGCCCCTACCCGACCATGTACGCCTCGCAGCCCTGGACGATCCGGCAATATGCCGGCTTCTCCACCGCCGAGGACTCCAACGCCTTCTATCGCGCGAACCTCGCGGCCGGGCAGACCGGCGTGTCGGTCGCCTTCGACCTCGCGACCCACCGCGGCTATGACAGCGACCATCCGCGCGTCGCGGGCGACGTCGGCATGGCGGGCGTCGCGATCGACTCGATCTACGACATGCGCACGCTGTTCGACGGCATCCCGCTCGAAAAGATGACCGTGTCGATGACGATGAACGGGGCCGTGTTGCCGGTCCTCGCGCTGTTCATCGTGGCGGGCGAAGAACAGGGCGTGCCGCAGGAGAAGCTGGCCGGGACCATTCAGAACGACATTCTGAAGGAGTTCATGGTCCGCAACACCTACATCTACCCGCCGCAGCCCTCCATGCGGATCGTCTCGGACATCTTCGCGCACACGTCCGAGCACATGCCCAAGTTCAACTCGATCTCGATCTCCGGCTACCACATGCAGGAGGCCGGGGCGACGGCCGACCTCGAGCTCGCCTACACGCTCGCCGACGGCGCCGAATACGTCCGCGCCGGCATGGCGGCCGGGCTCGACATCGACCGTTTCGCGCCGCGCCTGTCGTTCTTCTGGGCGATCGGCATGAACGTGTTCATGGAGATCGCCAAGATGCGGGCCGCGCGCCTCATCTGGACGAAGCTCATGAGCGACCTCGGGGCCAGGAACCCGAAGTCGCTGCCTCTCAGGACCCACAGCCAGACCAGCGGCTGGTCGCTCACCGCGCAGGACGTCTACAACAACGTCATCCGCACCACGCTCGAGGCGGTCGCCGCCACCCAGGGCGGCACCCAGTCGCTGCACACCAACTCGTTCGACGAGGCGCTGGCGCTGCCGACGGATTTTTCCGCCCGCATCGCCCGCAACACGCAGCTGGTGCTGCAGATGGAGAGCGGCACGACGCGCTTCATCGACCCATGGGGCGGCTCTGCCTATGTGGAGCGCCTGACGCACGACCTCGCCGCCAAGGCGCTCGCCCACATCGCCGAGATCGACCGGCTGGGCGGCATGGCCAAGGCGATCGAGGCCGGCGTGCCGAAGCTGCGCATCGAGGAGGCCGCCGCCACCACGCAGGCGCGGATCGACTCCGGCGAGCAGACCGTGGTGGGCGTCAACAAGTATAAGGTGCTGCAGAACGAGACGCTCGACGTCCGCCAGATCAAGAACGCCGAGGTGCGCGCCGCGCAGGAGGCCAAGCTCAAGCGCCTGCGCGAGGAGCGCGACCCGAAGGCCGTCGAGGCGGCGCTGACGGCGCTCGAGAACGGCGCGCGGGGCGACGGCAACCTGCTCGCGCTGTCGATCGAGGCGGCGCGGGCCAAGGCCACCGTCGGCGAGATCACCGAGGCGATGGAGAAGGTGTTCGGCCGGCACAAGGCGGAGATCCGCTCGATTTCCGGCGTCTACAAGCGGGAGGCCCGCGCCATGGGCGCGATCGAGGACGTGCAGGCGCAGGTGACGGCTTTCGAGCGCGCCGACGGGCGCCGGCCGCGCATTCTTGTCGCCAAGGTCGGTCAGGACGGCCACGACCGCGGCCAGAAGATCATCGCCTCGGCCTTCGCCGACCTCGGCTTCGACGTCGACATCGGGCCGCTGTTCGCCACGCCCGAGGAGGCCGCGCGGCAGGCGATCGAGAACGACGTGCACGTGGTCGGCATCTCGACCATGACCGCCGGCCATCTGACGCTCGTGCCGGCGCTGCGCGACGCGCTCCGCGCCGAGGGTCGCGACGACATCATGATCGTGGTCGGCGGCGTCATTCCGCCGGTCGATTATCCGGCGCTGAAAGACGCGGGCGCGAGCCTGATCTTCCCGCCCGGCACGGTGGTGGCCGAGGCCGCCAAGGAGCTGATGCGGCTGCTCAGCGCGCGGCTCGGCTATACGGAGGCTCAGGCGGCCGAATGAGCGATATCGACGACACGCCCGAAGAGCCGTCGCCCGAACTGGTCGAGGCGATGGCCAAGCAGCTGTTCCGGGCGGAGAACCCGCCCTCGCTGCTTTGGGACACCAAGTTGTTCGAGGCCCCCGGGCGTTCGACCGAAGGTTTCCAGGTGGCGACCGACGAGGCGCGCGACGCCTATCGCAAGCGCGCCCACGAGATGCTGCTCGAGGCGCCGCAGTAACGGCGCCTCAGCTGTGCAGTTTCACACCCCGAGGCGGCGACGCAGGCCGAAGGGGCGCGCGGCGTCCATCGCGCGGCCGAAGCTCGCTTGGGCGGCGCCGGCGAATTCGGTGGCCCGGCCCCGCAGCGTCAGCGTGCGGTCGCCGGTGATCCGGCCCCAAATCTGCTGCAGCCGGCCCTTCAGCTGACGATACCGGCCTTCCAAGCGATCCGCGTTCATGGCGCCCTCCCTGAGAGCTGAAACACTTTGTAACGTCTTTATGCTCCGAGAACGCTAAAGGCTTGATGACAGTTCGGACGGCAGCTCACGAAATTTCCGTGAACGGGCCTCTCCGGCCGCGTTAGCCTCCCTCCCCCGCCTCCTCCGAAGGTTTGCCGCGTGTCCCCGCAAAGGCCCGCCATCGACGTCGACGACTACGCCGCGCGCATCCGCGCCGGGGAGCGCGCCGCGCTCGCCCGCGCGATCACGCTGGTCGAGAGCCGCCGGACCGATCATCAGGCCGCCGCCCGCGCGCTGGTGCAGTCGCTGCTGCCCGACACCGGCAAGGCCGTGCGGATCGGGATCACCGGCGTGCCGGGCGTCGGCAAGTCGACCACGATCGACGCCCTCGGCTCCCGCCTCACGGCGGCCGGCCACCGCGTCGCCGTGCTGGCGGTCGACCCGTCCTCGACCCGCACCGGCGGCTCGATCCTCGGCGACAAGACGCGCATGAACCGGCTGGCGCTCGATCCGAACGCCTATGTGCGCCCCTCGCCCTCCGCCGGCACGCTGGGCGGCGTCGCGGCCAAGACGCGCGAGTCGATGCTGCTCGCGGAAGCCGCCGGCTTCGACGTGATCCTGGTCGAGACCGTCGGGATCGGCCAGTCGGAGGTCGCGGTCGCGGACATGACCGACGTCTTCCTCGTCCTGATGCTGCCGGGCGCGGGCGACGAACTGCAGGGCATCAAGAAGGGCGTGCTGGAGATCGCCGACATCATCGCCGTCAACAAGGCCGACGGCGACGGCGCCGCAGGGGCCCGGGCGGCCGCCGCGGAGTACAAGGCCGCGCTGCGGATCCTCGACGCCCAGTCCGGCGCCTGGGAGCCGGAGGTGCTGACGATCTCGGGCCGCGCCGACCTGAACCTCGACACGCTCTGGTCGCGCGTCCTGGCCTGTCGCGCCGCCCGGGAAGCGGCCGGCGAACTCCGCGCCCGGCGCGAGCGCCAGCAGGTGCGCTGGATGTGGACGATGGTGGAGGCGCGCTTCCGCGAGCGCCTCGCCGAAGACTCGCGGCTGGCCGAGCGGCTTCCCGCGCTGGAGCGCGCCGTCGCCTCCGGCGAGACCGCCCCCACGATGGCGGCCGACGAGATCGCCCGCGTGCTGGGGTTCTGAGCCCCGCCGCTGGAGCCGAACCTGCGCGCAAGGCCGATCAGCCCCGTCGATCTCGCCACCGGCTGGGCGCCATCCCGGTCCAGCGTCGGAAGGCCCGGGAGAAATGCGCCACGTCTGCGTAGCCAAGCCGAGCGGCGGTCTCGGTCACCGACAGTCCGACGGCGCCGAGCAGCTCCATGGCGGCGTCCCGATGATGCTCGGCCCTGAGCGCCGTGTAGGACGTGCCCGACCGTGACAGCAGCCTCTGCAGGCTGCGCTGCGTCATCCCGAGGCGCGCCGCGACCGCCGCCACTCCAAAACGACCGAGATCGCGCTCGATCCCGATCATGATCCTGGCGACGCCGCGCACGTCGTCGGCGGCCGGAACGGGCGCTTCGGGCGCCGCCTGCTTCGTTCCGGCCGTAGCGGGCGCCGGGCAGGCGAGCAGCGCCGCCGGGAAGACCACCGCCGCCCGCGCGCCGGGCGCGATCGCGGCCCGGAAGACGTCCTCCACCGCCGCCCTTCCCTGAAGGGTCCCCGGAACCTCGACGCGGTCCGGAGTCCAGGAGGCGCCGGCGAAGCTGCGGATGATGCTGAGCATGTAGCCGAGCGCCAGCAGTTCGTTCTTCTGGCGCCCGGTCGTGAGCGGCGCGGTCACCCGGTAGGACCAGACCGCCCGGCCGTCCCGCACGCGAAGCTCCATCTGCGTCGCCGCCTGCAGCAGGCGGCCATAGTCGAGATAGGCGCGGGCGATCCCGGCCCCGAGATCCGGGAAGGACATGACGTGGTCGCCGTAGGGCCCGAGGCCCTGCACGCCGGCGTCGGTCGCAAGCCGGGCCGGCAAGGCGTCGTCTCCGATCAGCCGCGCGGCCACCTCGACAAGGCGGAACTGGTCGCGCAGCAGGATCAGCGAGTCCGGCCGCTCCAGCGTCCGGGCCGGAAGGTCCACCGCCCGCAGGAGGCGGCGCACGGAGCCGCCCGCCTGCTCCACCGCCTGCGCGACCGGCCCGACGGTGCTGGCGCGCGTGAGCGCGAGCGTCATGGCGCTTCGCTCCTCGCCGCGGAGGGCGTGGTTTGGCGCGAAATGGCAAGCGGCGTGGAGAACGCGTTCCTACGATCCCGCCCGACACGGCGGAGATGGGAGCAGAGGATGCCGGAACGCGGCTTTGACGATCGAAACATCACATGGCGAACCATCGAAGGTTTCGAGCACATCGCCTACCACGTTCTGAGCGTGGACGAAGACGCCCGCATCGTCGATCTGCTCTTCCGGTTCGCCGCCAACGAGCGGATCGTTCTTCATCGGCACATGGCCGACTACCGAACCCTGGTGCTCCAGGGCGAACTCCGGATCTACCGTCCGGACGGCGAGCTGAAGGAAGTGAGGCCTGTCGGCAGCTATGTCGCGGCCGCGGCCGGAGGCGAGCCGCACACCGAGGGCGGGGGCGACTGCGACGCGATCGTCTATTTCACCAACAGGAACGTCCGCGGACCGATCTATGAGATACTCGGACCCGAGGGCGAGGTCGTCGCCACGTTCGGGATCCCGGAGTTCAGGGAGCTTCTGGAGGGACAATCGGCGGGCCGGGCGACTCCCGAGCGCGCAGGCGAGCTTCAAACGAAGGTTTAAGGCTCCCGGGCCAGGATGGCGGCAGCCCCCTTGGGAGACTCCCGGCTTCGATGCTCGATCTCGCGACCCGCGCCAGACGACCGCAAGACCGGTCAGGACCAGCCGCGCGCCCCGGCGCGGACGCCGAGACCGTCGCGTCGCTGAAGGCGGAGCTTGCCGCGGCCCGGGAAAGGCTGCGCGAGCGGGAGAGTTGCCTGCGCGAGGCCCGGCGGCTTATCGGCGGCGCGCTCTCGGCGGCCGGCGCCGGCGTCTGGCGCTGCCGGCTCGCCGACGAGCGCCTGAACTGGACCGCCGGCGTCTATGACCTTTTCGACGTCCGGCAGGGCTCGCCGTTGCGCCGGCAGGAGATACTGGAGCTCTACGAGCCGCGCTCGCGCGCGGCGCTCGAGGCGGCGCGCGCCCGCGCGATCAGCGACGGCCAGGGTTTTGCGCTCGACGCCGCGATCGTCACCGCGAGAGGCCGCAGCCGGTGGATCCGGATCTCCGCGACCGTGGGGCGCGGAAGCCGCGGGGTCCGCGAGCTCTACGGGCTGAAGCAGGACGTGACGGAAGCCAAGGCGGCCGCCGAACAGGCCCGCCGGCTCGCGCAGATGGACCCGGTCACCGGGCTCGCCAACCGGGCGCTGTTCGAGGCCCGGCTCGCCGGGCTCTGCGTGGAAGGCCGCGGCGGAGCGCTGCTGCTCGCCGACCTCGACGGCTTCAAGCAGGTCAACGACACGTTCGGCCACGCGATCGGGGACGACTGCCTGCGGGAGACCGGCGCGCGGCTCCGGACCGCGTGCCGCGGCGCGGCGCTCGTCGCGCGCATCGGAGGCGACGAGTTCGCCGTCCTGCTCGACCGCGGCTGGGCCCGGCCGGAGACGGAGCGGCTGGCGGCGGCGGTCGTCGAGGCCCTCGGCGCGCCGGTCGAGCGCGGCGCCGGGCGGATCCGCTTCGGGGCCTCGGTCGGCGTGGCGTTCTCCGCCGGAGGGACCCCCTCGGAGCTGTTCATGCAGGCCGACGTCGCGCTCTACGCCGCCAAGGCCGCCGGGCGCGGCGCGTTCCGGGTGTTCGACAGCGCGACGATGCGGCCCGAGGCGCCGATCAGGCCCTGAGCGCGGGCCGGACCTCGCGGCCCAGAGCCGCGAGCGCGGCCGCCGCGATGGCGCGGGCGTCGAGCCCCGCCTCGGCCACCTGGACCTCGGGCTTGTCATGCTCGATGAAGCGGTCCGGAAGCGCGAGCGTGCGGATCTTGAGGCCGCGATCGAGCGCGCCTTCGCCGGCGAGCAGCTGCAGCACGGCGGCCCCGAAGCCGCCCGAAGACCCTTCCTCGACCGTGAGCAGAACTTCGTGCGCGCGGGCGAGCCGGAGGATGAGCTCCCGGTCGAGCGGCTTGGCGAAGCGGGCGTCGGCCACGGTGGCGGAGACGCCGCGCAGGCCGAGCTCCTCTGCCGCCTCCCGGACGGCGGCGAGCCTCGTGCCGAGCGACAGCAGCGCGACGGTCGCGCCCTCGCGCAGCACGCGGCCGCGTCCGATCGGCAGCACCTCGCCCCGGGTCGGCAGTTCGACGCCGACGCCCTCGCCGCGCGGATAGCGGAAGGCGGACGGGCCCTCGTCATAGGCCGCCGCGGTCGCCACCATGTGGACGAGCTCCGCCTCGTCGGCCGGCGCCATAAGGACGAAGTCCGGCAGGCAGCCCAGATAGGCGAGGTCATAGGCGCCCGCATGCGTGGCGCCGTCGGCGCCCACCAGGCCGGCGCGGTCGAGCGCAAACCGCACGGGCAGCCGCTGGATGGCGACGTCGTGCACCACCTGATCGTAGGCCCGCTGCAGGAAGGTCGAGTAGATCGCGCAGAACGGCTTCAGCCCCTCGGTCGCGAGCCCGGCCGCGAAGGTGACGGCGTGCTGCTCGGCGATGCCGACGTCGAAGGTGCGGGCCGGGAAGGCGCGGCCGAACAGGTCGAGCCCCGTGCCGCCCGGCATCGCGGCGGTGACGGCCACCACGCGCTCGTCGGCCTCGGCCTCGCGGATCAGGGCCTCGGCGAAAACCCTCGTGTAGGTCGGGGCGTTGGCCTTGGGCTTGGCCTGGGCGCCCGACACCACGTCGAAGGCCGAGACGCCGTGATACTTGTCGTCGGATTCCTCGGCCGGCCCGTAGCCCTTGCCCTTCTGGGTCACGACGTGGACCAGGATCGGCCCGTGGCCGGCGTCCCGCACGTTCTTGAGCACCGGCAGCAGGTGGTCGAGATTGTGCCCGTCGATCGGCCCGACATAGTAGAAGCCGAGCTCCTCGAACAGCGTTCCGCCCATGGCGAGCCCGCGGGCGTATTCCTCGGCCTTGGCCGCGCCGCGCTCGACGAATTTGGGCAGCTTCCTCACCAGGCCGCGCCCGATGTCGCGCAGCGACAGATAGGTGCGGCTCGACGCGAGGCGCGCGAGATAGGCCGACATCGCGCCGGTCGGCGGCGCGATCGACATGTCGTTGTCGTTCAGGATGACGATCAGCCGGGAGCCGAGGGCGCCGGCGTTGTTCATCGCCTCATAGGCCATGCCGGCCGACATCGCCCCGTCGCCGATCACGCAGACGACGTGGTTGTCGCCGCCCTTGAGATCGCGGGCGACCGCCATGCCGAGGCCGGCGGAGATCGAGGTCGAGGAGTGGCCGGCGCCGAATGGGTCGTAGTCGCTCTCCGCCCGGTTGGTGAAGCCGGACAGCCCGCCGCCGCGGCGCAGCGTGCGGATGCGGTCGCGCCGGTCGGTCAGGATCTTGTGCGGGTAGCACTGGTGGCCGACGTCCCAGATCAGCCGGTCGTCGGGCGTGTCGAACACGTAATGCAGCGCGACCGTGAGCTCGACAACGCCAAGGCCGGCGCCGAGATGGCCGCCGGTGACCGAGACGGCCTCGATGGTCTCCTGGCGGAGCTCGTCCGCCAGCTGGCGGAGACGGTCTTCAGGGAGGCGCCGGAGGTCGGCCGGCGTACGGACCGAGTCGAGCGCCGGCTTGGCTGTCGGCAGGGGCACAGGCGGAACGGCGTCCTCAGAATTCAGCCTCGGAGCGTTACACCAGCCGCCAGAGGCGCGCAAACACGATAGCTTGCGCAAACCGGGCGTTGGCATCGGCCATTCGGCTGAGGCCGGGCTTTTGCGGCCCTGCGACCTAGTTGTCCTGCGATGCCAATCCTGTCCGGCCGCTGCGCCGTCCTGCTGTTCGCCTGCCTCGCGTTCGTCGCCTCCGCGGTTCCGGAAAGTCCGGCCGTGGCGCGCGAGACGCGCGGCGGTTCATTCCTGTCGCAGCTGGGACTGCCGTGGCAGGGTTCGCGGGCCTCATCGCGCCGCGCACGGAAACCCGCGACGGCGAAGAAGCGTCCGGCGGCGGCGAAGCCTGCCGCCAGGCGGGCCTCGAAGCCGGCGGCCAAACCCGCCCCGAGACCGGTTCCGAAGCCGGTCGCGGAGCCCGCCCCGACGCCCGTCGTGGAGACGCCGGCGCCGCCGAAGCGCGCCGAGGCCGGCGCTCCGGGCGTCCCGCTGCCCCCCGAGCGGCCGCGCGACGAGCCTCCTGCGCCGCCCGTCGAGACCGTCGCGCGCGCCGAGCCCGACGGCCCGACTGCGCCCGAGCCGCCGAAGGAAAGCCCCGAGGCCTCGGTTCCGGTTCCGCCGGAGCGCCCCGACGGAGACGCCAGGACGGCCGCCCTGATCCCGAAGGCGCCCCTGCCGGCCGAAAAGCCGGCGGGTCCTGCCCCGCCCGACCTCCCGCTTCCGGAAACTTCCCGCGAGGAGGATGCAGATTGCCGGGAGCTGACTTCGGAGGGCGTCGCGATCTTCAAGCCCGCGGAGCTTTCCGACCAGCCGGAGATTTGCCGCACGGGCGCGCTGGTCGAGCTTTCGGGCGTGCGCCGGAAGGATGGCGGCGTGGTCGAGCTGAAGCCCGCCGCGACCCTGCGCTGCGCGATGGCGCGGGTCGTCGCCGCCTATGTGCGCAACGACCTCGCCCCGGCCGCCGAGGCGTCGGGCGCGAAGCTCGACGCCGTCAACGTCGCGGGCTCCTATGCCTGCCGGGGGCGCAACAACGTCTCCGGCGCCAAGCTCAGCGAGCATGGCCGGGCGAACGCGCTCGACATTTCGGGCTTCGGCCTGTCGGGCGGCCGCTCAGTCGGCGTCTACGCCAAGGAGCTGCCGGAGCTTCTGGGGGTCGTGGTCAAGGGCGCGGCTTGCACGCGGTTCAACACGGTGCTGGGGCCGGGCTCCGACGAGGCCCACGAGGACCATCTTCACGTCGACCTGCAGCCCCGGCGCAGCAATTCCCGGCTGTGCCAGTGGCGTCCGGACTGAGGTCAGCGCGCGTTGGAGGGCGCAGGGGCCGCGGCGCTCGCCAGCGCTTCGCCGCCGAACAGCGTCGAGGCGAGCGTCATCAGCCCGCGCTGCTCATAGCTCGCGCGGGCGAGGTTGAACCAGTGGCGGTAGAGCGGGACCGGCTCGCAGCGCAGCCCGTTGCCGGCGCCAAGCGTCCTCTCCGCCCGCTGCAGGATCTCCGCGCAGGCGGTGGCGGACACGACGTCGATCCGACGATGCTCCGCCCAGTCGGCCGAGAAGCCGCCGGTGTTGAGATAGGTGACATGGCTGAAGGCCGAGAACGCCGCAACAGCCAGAGCTGCGCCGAACAGGGCGAGCCGCATCGAAGATCACCCGGGGTAAGAGTGGGAGCCGCCGCGACAACGGCGACCTGATTGGATAGTTCCACTAAAGTCGACGTTCGTGAAGATTCTTTTGTGGGGCGGAGCCGCGCCGAAAACGCTGGCCCGGATCGACGCGCCCGGACGCTATCCTGAGGGGCCGCAGCCGCCGGCGAAGCTGGAAGGGACTCCTGAATGCTCAGCAATCTCCAGGCGCGCGACGCCGCCACGGTCCTCCACCCCTACACGAACCTCGCCGCGCTGCCGCAGCAGGGCTCTCTCATCCTCGAGCGGGGCGACGGGGTGTTCGTCTATGACGTCGAGGGCAAGCCCTACATCGAGGGCATGGCCGGACTGTGGTGCAATGCGCTCGGACACGGCCGCGAGGAGCTCGTGGAGGCCGCGTCGGAGCAGATGCGCAGGCTGCCCTTCGCGCATCTCTTCACGGGCAAGAGCCATGATCCGGCGATCGCGCTTGCGGAGAAGCTGAAGGAGCTCGCCCCCGGCAACGCCGCCAAGGCGTTCTTCTGCAATTCCGGCTCGGAAGCCAACGACACCCAGGTGAAGCTGGTCTGGTACGTCAACAACGCGCTCGGCCGGCCGCAGAAGAAGAAGATCATCTCCCGCATCAAGGCCTATCACGGCGTCACGGTGGCGAGCGCCAGCCTGACGGGGCTGCCGAACAACCACATCGACTTCGACCTGCCGCTGCCGCAGGTGCGGCACGCAGGCTGCCCGCATCACTATCGCTTCGCGCTCGAGGGCGAGACCGAGGAGGAGTTCGCCAGCCGGCTCGCAGCCGAACTCGACGCGATGATCCAGGCCGAAGGCCCGGACACGGTGGCGGCCTTCATCGCCGAGCCCGTGATGGGCGCCGGCGGCGTGATCGTGCCGCCCCGGACCTATTTCGAGAAGATCCAGCCGGTGCTTGAGAAATACGACGTCATGCTGATCGCCGACGAGGTGATCTGTGGCTTCGGACGGCTTGGCGAATGGTTCGGCTCGACCGCTCTCGGCATGAAGCCGGACACGATGTCGGTCGCCAAGCAGCTCTCCTCCTCCTACCTGCCGATCGCCGCCGTCATCATCCCGAACTGGATCGACGAGGCGCTGAACCGGCAGAGCGAGAAGATCGGCGTGTTCGGCCACGGCTTCACCTATTCGGGCCATCCGGTCGCCGCCGCCGTCGCGCTCAAGACGCTGGAGATCTATGAGCGCGAGAACATCCTCGGCCATGTGCGCGAGGTCATGCCGCACTTCCAGCAGCGGCTGCGCGCCTTCGGCGATCACCCGATGGTCGGCGAGGCCCGCGGCATGGGGCTCGTCGGCGCGGTCGACCTCGTCGCCGACAAGGCCAGCAAGCGGCCGTTCGACGCGAAGCGCTTCGCCGCCGCCAAGGTGGTCGCGCTCGCGCAGGAGGAAGGCCTGATCGTGCGCGCGATCGGCGACGCCGTGTCGATCTGCCCGCCCCTCGTCATCACCGAAGAGGAGATCGACCAGCTGTTCGATCGCCTCGGACGGGCGCTCGACCGGGCCGAGAGCTGGGCCGCCTCCGAAGGCGCACGGCAGGCCGCCTGAACGGCGCCGCCACCTTTCACCCTCCCCCTCGATGTGGAAGAAGTCGCATGTCGGCGTCACGCCGAAGGGGTGGTTCGGTGCGCGGAAACGACAGGCCTTTCTCCCGCGATCAGCGGGCTTTCGGTCCTCGGAGCGCCGCATGACGCTCGATCTCCGGCTCACCCCGCGCGGACGCTCGCGCCTCGCGGGGGCGGCCCTCGCGCTCGCCGGCTTCGCGATCTGCGTCACGCTCTATTCGATGCTGCTGTTGCGATCCCATGCGGTCGCGGCCGGACCCGGCTTCGCGGCCTTCGCCTCCGGCCTCGCCATCGCGGGGTTCGCGGTGCTGACCGGCCTCGCCGCGATGGCGGCGGTGTGGCGGAGCGGCCGACGCGGCGGCGTGCGCGCGATCTTCGCGACATTGCTCGGGACGGCGGTGCTCGCCGGACCGCTCTACGTCGCGTTTGGGCACGGCTCCTGGCCGACGCGGATCGACGACGTCTCGACCGACCTCGCGGATCCGCCGCGCTTCGAGCGCGCGGCGCACGACCGGATGACGGGCGACCTTCCCGCGCCGCCGAAGCTGATCCCGGCCGAACAGGCGCAGCGGCAACGAAGCGCCTATCCGGACCTAGCCCCGCTGCGGCTCGCGCTTCCGCCCGACGACGTCGCCGGCCTCGTGCTCGGCGTCGTGGAAAGCCGGGGATGGCGCATCCTCGGGCCGACCGCTTTCCCGCGCGGCGGTCCGCCGACCGGGCGCATCGAGGCGGTCGCGGCCTCGTCGATTCTCGGGCTGCAATCGGACGTCTCGATCCGCGTTCGCCCCGAGGGCGACGGCGCGCGGGTCGACATGCGCTCGGCCTCCCGGGTCGGAGGCGTCGACTTCGGGGCCGGGGCGGCGCGCATCAGGAGCTTCCTGGCGGATCTCGCGGCGGCGGCGAACGCCGTGCCCTAACCGACTTCAGCCGGCGCGCCGGTAGGTCGCGGCGAGAGCCGGCGGACCCTCGGCGGCGGCCTCGCCGCGGGCGACCAGCTCCTCGATATGCGCGAAGACCGACAGCCCGGCCGCGCCCTTCAGCCGGGGGTCGAGGTCGCGGTAGAGCTCCGCCACCAGCTCAGGGATCGTGCGGGCGCCCTCCTCCAGCCGGCTGCGGATCGCCGCCTCGCGCATGCGGCGGTGGCCGATGATCTGGCGCACGAAGGCCCGGGCGTTGCGCACCGCCGGGCCATGGCCGGGCAGATAGAGCTCCTCCGGCCGCTCCAGCAGCTTCTCGAGCGAAGCCATATAGGCGGCCATGGAGCCGTCGGGCGGCGCGACGATGGTCGTCGACCAGCCCATCACGTGATCGCCCGAGAGCAGCAGCCCCGCCTCCGGCAGCGCGAACGCCAGATGGTTCGCGGTGTGGCCCGGGGTCGCGACCGCCCTCAGGGACCATCCGGGCCCGGAGACGACGTCGCCGTCCGCCATCTCCTGGTCGGGCCGGTAGGTCCCGTCGACCCCCGCGTCGAGCCGGGCGGCCTCGCCCTCGTGCGGCGGGCGGAACGTGCGGTGAGGCCCGGCCCCGACGATCGGCGCCCCGACCGCCGCGGCGAGCGCGGGCGCGCCCGCTGTGTGGTCCATATGGGTGTGGGTCGCCACCACGAACCGCACCGTCTCGCCCGCCACCGCGCGCAGCAGGGAGGCGCGGTGCGCAGGGTCGTCCGGGCCCGGATCGACGATCGCGACCTGGCCGCGGCCGACCACGTAGCTGGCGGTGCCCGTGAAGGTGAAGGGCGAAGGATTGGGGGCCACGATGCGGCGCACCAGCGGGGCGACCTCGACGACCGCGCCGGGCTGCGCCTCCGCGCTCAGGTCGAGGTCGAGGTCGTCGCTCATCACCGGCCCCTGTTCGGCTCCCCGAGATGTTGGCGGTTGCGGGCGCTCCCGCGCGCCGCTATCCATCGCCCACGGCGAGCGGCCATAGCCGCTCGGTGGGGCGTCGCCAAGCGGTAAGGCAGGGGATTTTGATTCCCCCATGCGGAGGTTCGAATCCTCCCGCCCCAGCCAAGCACATCTTTGGCCCAAGAACCTCTTGGATCTTCCGTTCCAGCTGGGGAGTCCAGCCGCGAGGTGGGGCACAGTCCGGGGTCACAAGCCTGGGTCACGCGCCTCAACCGCCGGCGAAACACTCTGAACGCGCGCCTGAAGCGAAGGCGCAGTCCCATGGGTCGGGTTTCAAATCTCGCGCGGCGCGGCGCCGTCTATTACTGGCGCCGCAGGCTGCCCGCCGAAATCGCTTGTCGGATTGGCAAATCACACCTGAAAATTTCATTGCGCACGATGGATTCGCGGATCGCACGTTTCCGGGGAGCGCAGATGTCAGCACTCGCCGAGCGTCTGTTCGCAATGCCGATCTCCGCAATCCTCACCAAGCAGCAGGCCAGCGACCTGTTCACCGCGGCCTTCACGAAGCATCTCGTCAAGATGATGCAGCTGAGGGAAATCGACCGCGCCGACGGCCGCAACCTCGAGAACATCGCCGAGCTCGAGCGCGCGAGAGGCCACGCCTATCTGATGCTGTCGGAGTTTGGCGCAGCCCCGTCGTCCGGAGAGCGCCAGCACCTGCTCTCACGCGGGTTGAGCGAACCGGGCGCGGATCGCGCCCTCCAGCAGCTCGAAGAGCTCCGCACGATAACGGCTTCGGCAACATCGGTCGGTCGGATCCAGAAGCTGCTTTCGACCATCGGAGCCGAGCCGAACGCGCGCAACGTGACGGCCTCGAAAAACATCTACTATCGCGCGCTTGGCGAAGCCCTGATCCGAAGCGCGGACATGGTCAACCTTGATCTGCCCTACGACGACCTCGTGGTGGAGGCGGTCGCGGCGCTTCTGGAAGAAGGAGCCCCGATCGACCGTGCGGGCGAGCTCGCCGCAACTTCGCCCCGGACGCCCTCCCCCGCGCCGAGCAATGTGGCGAACGCTCAGGATACGAACAGGAGCGCCGCAGTCGGCCCAACCATCGTGGCGCTCGGCGATCGCCTCTGCGCGAACAAGCAGGGCGACGATCATCACTGGACGCCGAAGACCGCCTCGCAGGCCCGTTCGATCTTCAATCTGCTCCAGCGCTTCATGAGCGAGAGCCATGGATCGGATCGGATCGCCGATCTGAGACAGGACCGCCTCGCCGCGTTCGATGTCCTGTTACGTCGGACCCTTCCCAAAACGTATGGCAAGAGCCCTCACGACAAACTCAGGACCATCCGCGAGTTCGAGGACAGCGCGAAGGGGCCGCAAAGCGCGGAACGCGGTCTCGAAATCGGCACGCGCAACAGGCACTGGACCTTCATCGGCCAGCTGATCGAGTTCGCAAAATCAAGCGGCGAGACCGTGGACGAGCGGCTCGACGCGTCCAAATTTCACCAGCGTCAGAACAAGCCGGCTCGCCGACAACGGCCGGTCCCGAAGGAGGACGCCGTCGCGGGCCTTTTCGGGTCCACGATCTACACCGGCTACGCCCATTGGCGCAGGCTCGCCAAACCCGGACCGCTCGTCCTTCACCGGGCCGCTTACTGGGTCCCGATCATACTGGCTTACTCCGGCATGAGACGCGACGAGGCCTGCGGCCTGGCCGTCGATGATGTCGGCTTCGTTGACGGCGCAGCCTATTTCATGGTTCGCGGAAACAAATTCCGGCGCCTCAAGAACGAGGTCTCGGAGCGGAACATCCTCGCTCATCCCGAACTCATCCGCCTCGGCTTTGTCGGCTATGTCGAGAAAATCAGGGCCCTTGGCCATGAGCTGCTGTTTCCTGATCTCTACTCAGCCTCCTCAAGGGGCCAGCTGGGAGACCGCTTCTACAAGGAGATCGCGTCGGTCATCGAAACGAACGCCGCCTCGCCCCATGGCTACCGTCACTTCTTCAACGACCAGCTCAAGAAGGCCGGCGTAGCGGAAGAGTTTCGCCAGGATCTGATGGGCCACACAGGCAGGTCGGAGACGACCAACCGCTATTGCGACCCGATTGAGGTCATGAAGCAGCGCAAGCTTCTGGAGAAGCTTCCCACACTGACGAAGCACCTGAAACCGGTCGAAGTCCAGCTGCTCGACTGGGTCGCAAACCGTGAAGCCGCGCCTTGGGCGAAAGCCTCTCGCCGAGCGGCTCTTCTGCGAGCCTGAACGACCGGCGGCCGAGGACTTGCCTCTGCCGGTGGTCGTCGCGGTATTCGGCGATGTGAGGAGATTTTGATGTGATGACATCATCAGATCGCGAGCCGACGCGAGGCCTGTCTGACGGCATCTCCCCGGTCTAGCCTGCTGAACGAGGCGCTTGCGCGCAGAAGCGTTTCGGCTCGAGGGGCGACAAACCCCTCCCCGACATGGGGCTCAGCGTCGTTCGGGATCCGGAACACTCCGGTCGTGTAGCCGATGTCGATGCCGATCGCCTCGCCCCTCGGCGTCGGGCGCCCCATCGCCTCCAGAGCCCTGGCGATAAGACCAATCCGGCCCGAGGCGTCCACAACCAGATCGGCCCTGATATCCTTGGCCTCTCCGTTCTCGTCGTCGACGCGGACGCCGGTCGCCCGACTTCCGTCAGGAGCCGTGGAAACGCCAAGCGCGGCGACCCCGCGGCGGATCGTGACGTTGGTCTGCGCCTTTAGCCTTTGGCTGATGACGCGTTCCAGAACCGATCGCGTGGCAGCGAAGGTCGGGCATGGAATCCGGCGCTGGGGCAATGCGCCGACGCCGGGCACTTCCTGTCGTGTATCCCAGCCGGCCGAGAGGGGAAGCGCGCCGGCTTCGGTCAGCGCCTGGCTGAGGCCAGGAGGAGACCGGCAGCTGCTCGAGCGCGGCGATCGCTGGCATGCGCGCCGCCCAGTCGAAGCCGTTCTTCGTGAAGATCCGGACCTGCCCGCCGTCGACGAGGCACGCTCGCCCCCCCCCCCCCCCCCGCAATCTGCCGGACCAGCTACCAGCGGTTGTTGATCGTAGGATTAACACCGGCCGCGCGCTTGATTTCGGTGTTTCCGCGCCATCAATGTACATTTCAAATTAGCCGACGAATAGAATTCGACGTTGCAAGGGCGCCAGCTGGACAAGTGTCGATCGCAGGACGGCGAAGGGGACGAATAATGGAAAGCTATAAAAAAATTTACATTAAATCACGTCTTAGACGCGCGGACTGACGTCGCGCCTATCGGTCAGCCTAAACTTAGACCACGGCGCAACTCGGCGACGCCAAAGGATCTCCGCCGCCTCTCATCTGAAGGTGGCCGCTGAATCCGGCGATCAAACATGCGCGACCGCGGTCCGCAGCCGTGACGTTCTGGACTGCGCCCCGCCCGGGGAGCGGCCGCAAGAGCTTCTTGGAGCCAAAAGATGAGCCGACTAACAAATCGAATGGTTCTGTCGATCGTCTTCACCGTCGAGGCGGGGTTCTCCGGAAGCGCGGCTCTCGCGCAGCAGTATATGGGCTATGACGACACGCTGAGCGGCTCATACAATTACACGATCTCCGGCCGCCCGGGCTTCGCGGTGGAGCAGTTGGGCAGCGTGACCGACGCGACGCCCCTCTCCCTGACGAGCTCCGGCGCGAGCGTCACGTTCACCAACCCCTCGGCGTCGACCGCTCAAGGGGTCATCGGGGGCATCTACCAGTCGACCCTCGGAAACGGCGGTCAGAAGGGGGAGCCGCCCGGCGCAGGCACTCCGACAGGATCGATCACCACCAACCTGAGCCTGCTCGACATGGAGCTCGCCTTCACCCCCGGCTCGATACCGATGAACGCCGTATTCGGGCTCTACGTCCAGACTCACGGGGGGACGGGAGGCGACAGCACCAGCCACGACTACAGCGGCGCGCCCGGCTCCGCGGCGGGCGTGGTCGATCTGACGCTCAGCAACAGCACCATCTCGGTGAACACCAACGCGCAGACCCCCAAGGGGGCGGCCGTGTTCGTCGAGCAGATCGGCGGCGCCGGCGGCGCCGGCTATCACGACCAGTCCGCGGGGCTCGGCGGCGGCAGCGGTCCGGCGACGATCAAGGTGACGGACAGCACGATCTCGGCCAAAGGCGACCACATGGGCGGTCTCGTCGCCAGACAGACCGGCGGCGCGGCCGGCGTGGCCGACGGCGACGACAACGACAACAGCAACGGCGCCATCGGCGGCAGCGGCAACGCTCTGACGATCACGCTCACGCAGGGCTCCGGCGCCGGGAACGTCATCTCGACGGCCGGCTCAACCGCGTCCGGCGTCTCCGCCGTAGCGGCCGGCGGCAATGGCTCGACCGGCGGCGACGACGGCATCGGGGTCAGCATCAACGTCACGCCCGGCAATGGCGGCGACGGCGGCAACGCCGGACACGCCGCCGGGCTGACCGCGGTGTCGGTGACCACTACCGGCCTGCTCGCGATCACCACGACAGGCTCGGATTCGTCGGGCATCGAGGCGAAAGCCCAGGGCGGGAAAGGCGGCAACGGCGGCGAAGCGCGCGGCACCGGCATCACCCCCTCTGCGGCCGGCGCCGGCGGTCGCGGCGATTCAGTGAGCGTCAGCGTCGGCGCCGGCGCGACGATCAAGACCAGCGGCTCTTCATCGAGCGCCGTTCTGGCCTCCGCGAAGGGCGGCCAAGGCGGCATGAGCGGGACGGTGGACGCCGTCGGCACCTTCTCCCAAGGCCAGCCCGGGGGGGCCGGCGGCGCCGCCAAGCTCGTAACGGTCTCGGCGGACGCCGGCGTCACGCTCACCACCTCGGGCGATTCATCGAACGGGATAACGGCTCTCAGCATCGGCGGCGACGCCGGCGACGCCGGGGCGATCACCGCCGGCCTGGGCGACGGTCATGGCGGCGACGGCGGCCGCGGCGGGGATTCGGGCGGCGTCGCCGTCACGTCCGGAGCGACCATCAACACGTCGGGCGCCACCGCGCGCGGCATCCTCGTCCAGGCGATGTCGGGCGCGGGCGGAGCGGGCGGCTCCGCCACGGGCGCGAGCGGCACCACCAGCGGAAACGCCGGCAGCGGCGGCGGCATCGGGCTGATCACGGTCAAGAACTCCGGCGCGATCACCACGCATGGCGCGTACTCCCAGGGCATACTGGCCCAGTCGATCTCCGGCAGCGGCGGCGCGGCCGGCACCGCCTCGGGCAGCCCCTTTTCCGACAAGGGCGGGCGCGGCGCGTCCGGCGCCTCCGGCGGCGAGATCCAGCTGACCCATACGGGGGCGGTCGTCACGTCCGGAGAGAGCGCCCAGGGCGTCGTCGCGCAGTCGATCGGCGGCGACGGCGGCGCCGGCGGCACCGCGGGCGGCATGATCAGCGTCGAGGGCGGCGCCGGCGGCAATGGCGGCGCCGGCGGCAAGGTCGACATGACGCTCGGCGGGGACGACGGCGCGTCCGTGTCGACCGCAGGCACGCTCGCCCACGCCATCGTGGCGCAGTCGATCGGCGGCGGCGGCGGCATCGGCGGCAACGCCTATGGCTCCGGCCTCGAAAGCGTGATCTCGATCGGCGGCACGGCCGGGACCGGCGGCGCGGGCGGCGCCGTGGCGCTCGACGCCACGGGATTGACCGCGACCACGACCGGGAGCGGCGCGATCGGCGTGGTCGCCCAGTCGATCGGCGGCAGCGGCGGCGCAGGCGGCGCGGCCTACGCGACGAGCGCCAACGGGTTGCTCAGCTACGCAGTCGCCGTGGGCGGCAGCGGCGGCGATGGCGGCGCTCCCGGAACCGTGGACGTGACGCTGTCCGGATCCCGGATCACCACAGGCGTGTCCTCGGACGACAACGCCCAGTTCGACGCCATCGGCGTGCTCGCGCAATCGATCGGCGGCAGCGGCGGCATCGGCGGCGGCGCTTCGGCGCTCGCGACCGCGATCTCGCTGCCGGTTCCGACCGAAGAGGGGATCTCCGGAACCCCTACCCTGAGCATCGCCCACGCCACCGGCGGCTCCGGCGGCAATGGCGGCTCGGCGGTGCTCGACGGCGGCTCCGCGTCCATCTCGCTCGCTGACGGCGCCGGAGTGCTCACCTATGGCGCGGGCAGCAGCGGCGCCGTCGTGCAGTCCATCGGCGGCGGCGGCGGCCAGGGCGGCGACAGTTCGGCGATGGCGGCCGCCGTCGGCTACGGCTCGGGCTATATCGCCGACAACACGCTGACGAGCATGGCCGTCGATCTGAGCGTCGCGGTCGGCGGCGACTGCGACGACAAATGCGCCGGCGGCGCCGGCGGCCACGCGACCCTGACGGTCGGAGACGCCTCCACGACGACGTCGCAAATCGCCACCTATGGCGATTTTTCCAATGGCGGCCTGGTTCAGTCCATCGGCGGCGGCGGCGGCAACGCAGGGATCGGCTCGGCGAACGCCAACAGCGTCGGCGCCGGTTCGACCATCAACGTCAGCGTCACGACGGGATCGAATGGCGGCGCGGGCGGCGACGGAGGCGCGGCGGCCGCGACCGTCAACGCCAATGGCGTGATCGCCACCGAGGGCGTCAGTTCGAACGGTCTGCTGGTCCAGTCGATCGGCGGCGGCGGCGGAGTGGCGTCGGGCGGATCGTTCGACGTCAGCGGCCTTCTGAGCTGGGCGAAGAGCGTCGAGAAGACCCAGGTGACGCCGACGATCTCCATCGTGCCGACGGTGAATGTCGGCCGCACCGGAGGCTCGGGCGGGGACGGCGGGACGGTGACCGTGACCCATGCAGGGGCCATCACCACTAAGGGGGCGAACTCCGCCGGCCTCATCGCGCAGTCGGTCGGCGGCGGCGGCGGCGTCGGCGGGACCGCCGGCGTCGCTCCGGCGAATGGCGGGACGACGTCGGCCGCCGAGGTGGTCGCGCGGAACGTCGAGGGCGTGCCGATGCCCACGATCTACGTCACGCCGACCCTTTCGCTCGGGGGACTGGGGGGCCCGGGCGGCGACGGCGGCGCCGTCGCCGTGAACCTCGAGGGCTCGATTGCGACGCAGGGCGATCACGCGCCTGCATTGCTGGCGCAGAGCATCGGCGGCGGCGGCGGAATGGGCGGCATGGCGGTCGCCGGCGGCAGCGCCAACAGCCTGCTCTATACCTTCGCGCAGCTCTCGGTCAGCTCCTCCATGACGCTGGGCTTCAACGGGTCCGGCGGTTATGGCGGCAATGGCGGCTCGGTCGCCGTAAATCTGGACCAGGGCATCCCCTCGCTGTCTACCGTCGGGGCCCACGCCGTCGGGCTTCTGGCGCAGAGCGTCGGCGGCGGCGGCGGCAGCGCCTATGACGGTTCGGACGCGCCTTCGGGCAGCGTCGCGCTCGGCCTGACCATCACGGATTCCTCCGAGGGCGCAGGCGACGGCGGCTCGGTGTCGCTCGCCGCCCTGTCCAACGGGTTCAGCGTCGTGACCCAGGGCGACGTCTCGCATGGCGTCGTGCTGCAATCCGTCGGCGGCGGCGGCGGCATGGGGGCGACCGGATCAACGACTTCCACCGACGACTGGGCGGTGAACTTCACGCTCGGGGGCGGCGCCGGCGCGGCGGGCAAGGGCGGCAAGGTCACCGCCGACTTCGGCCAGGGCGTCACCAACATCAGGACGAGCGGAACGGGCGCGGCCGGCATGATCGCGCAGAGCGTCGGCGGCGGCGGCGGCATCGCGGCGGCGACGCCCGGCCAGAGCGCCTCGGTCGCGCAGTTCGGCTCGCTGAACTCCAGCACGAAATATGCGAGCGACGGCGGGAGCGTTTCGGTCTCGCTCCCGCAGTCCGAAAGCAGCGTCTACACCTATGGGATCGGCGGCCATGGCGTCATCGCGCAGAGCGTCGGCGGCGGCGGCGGCCTGTTCATGGGATACGCCTCGAGCGGAGCGCCTCCGGTGCTGACCGGCACATATGATGGCCCAAAGAGCTCCGACGCCGATGCGGGCGTCGGCTCCGGCGGCGCCGTCACGGTGAGCGCCGCAGGCTATGTCGGGACCTCGGCCGCCGGCGCCTTCGGCATCATCGCGCAGAGCATCGGCGGCGGCGGCGGGTTGATCGCGAACGGCGGCGGCGTGTTCATCGGCCACACTGGCCGGAACGCCTCGTCCACGGCGGGGGCGGTGACGGTCAACGTCGATGGCGGGGTGTCGGCGACGGGCGAGAACAGCATCGGCGTGCTCGCGCAGAGCAGCGCGCCGGGAAGCGCAGGCGCGGTGACGGTGAACGTCAACGGCACGGTCGCCGGCGGCTCCGGCGCGCAGGGCGTCGGCATCCTGATCGACGGCGGGAACGCGTCCAACCAGATCAACATCGGCAAGGACGGCTGGGTGTGGGCGGCGTCCGGAAACGCCATCAAGACCACGGGGGCTTACGGATCGCAGAAGGTCGACGTCGACAACCAGGGCCAGATCTATGGCGACACCTGGCTTCAGGGCGGGTCGATCACCGGCAACTTCCAGAACACCAACGGCTCGCCGCCCCGCGAGATGGCGGGCACCCTGACGAATTCCGGTACGCTCGTCGCGCTTCCGGGCCAGCGCTCGTACCTCGACGGGCACCTCATCCAGACCGCCGAAGGCCGCATCGCGCCGCATCTCGACTTCAGCAACATGACCAGCGGCGCCTATGTGGTGACCGGGAACGCCGTCCTCGACGGCGGCGTCCGGCCCAATCTTGCGAGCGCGCTGCCCAACATCTTCCTGCCGGCGCTCACCGTGCAGGGCGCCGTCACGGGTTCGCTGACGGCGCCCGACAGCCCGCTGTTTTCCTACGCGCTGCGCGAGGACGCCGGCCGCTACGACATCGCGATCACGGGCGCGCAGTTCGACAAGGACAGCTTCGGTCTGACGTCGCATCACAGCGCGGTCGCCAACGCGCTCGAGAACGTGTTCGCGGAAGGGCGCGCCGAGCTCGGCTCGTTCTTCGCCGGACTGGACGCGACAGCAGGCGCGGATCTCGGCCGCTACGAGGCTGCCATCGCGGAAGTCTCGCCGCGTAGCATCTCGACGCTGTTCGCGCGGGTCGCCGCGGACGCCTCGCGAATCGCCGACGCGTCGATGAGCTGCCCGGTGTTCGACGCCGGACCGTCGGGCTCGAAGACGTTCCTCACCGAGGGCTCCTGCGTCTACGGAACGACGCGCGGACAGCGCGCCTCGTTCAAGGGCGACGCCAATCGCGGCAAGTCCGACATGGACAGCCTGTCCTGGCAGGTCGGCGTCCAGGGAGAGCTCGACTCCGGGCTGCTGCTGGGCGGCTCGCTCGCCTATCAGGCGGACTCCTTCAACGGCCACGACGGCGTTTCGGCTAAGGGCTCCAGCGTGCAGGGCGCCCTGACCCTGAAGCGCCAGAGCGGCCCGTTCCTGCTGACGGGAGCGCTGTTCGGGAGCTATGGCGACTACGACATCAAGCGCCGAATCTCCGCGGCCGGCTACGCCGCCACCGCGAAGTCCGACAGCGACGCGTACAGCGCGGGCGTCCGGGCCCGCGTCGCCTACACGCTCGGGGCGGAGGACTTCTATCTGAGGCCCTACCTCAACCTCGACCTCGTTCATGCGCGCAACAGCGGCTTCTCGGAGAAGGAGAAGGGCGGCCTCGGCCTGACCATCTCGCACGGCTCCTACACCTCGGCGATCGTCACCCCCGCGCTGGAGATCGGCAGGGCGGACGAGGTCTGGGGCGGACGGACGCTGCGGAGCTTCGTGACGGTCGGCCTGAACGTGCGCACCAATGACGAGTGGCGCAGCCGCGGCAAATTCAGCGCCGGTTCGTCGAGCGACGACTTCCGGCTGAACGCGCCTCTCGATCGGGTCACGGGCCGCGCCAGCGCCGGGCTGCAGCTCTACCAGGACAATTCGATCGATCTGCGCGTCCAGTACGATGGCGAATTCGGCCGTGAAACGACCAAGCACGGCGCGACCGCCAGCGTCTCCTACCGCTTCTGAGCGGCGCGAGCCCGTTCGCTGACAGCTCCCCCGGACAAGCTCCGGGGGAGCGTCCTCACCCTCGCGGGACTCCCAGGAACGCGCTGCTGATCGCCGCCCGGAAGGCGGACATCCTGAGCTTCCGAAAGGTCACATTCGGCTACCGCGAACTCGTCCGCTTCAAGGCGACGGCCGAGAAGGTTGCTGCGACACGGTCTCACGTCCGCTGTTCGGAGCGGCCGCCGGGGTCTGCCCTGCGGTCCCAGCCGCGACCGTGGCTCGCTCCGGGGTTCGTCCTCTGCCTAGGCCGATGCGGGATCGCGGCCGCCCGGCGGCGGGAACCGGGAGGCGTCCGAGAATGAGATGGTGACGGTCACGCCTGCATCGCCCTGTATCTCCAGCTCGCCCCCGATTTGCTTCACAAGAGAACGGACCAAGCCGTAGCCGAGCGATCCCTCCCGGAAGTCAGTCATCCCGACGCCGTTGTCCCTGATGATCAGCTCCACCCGACCGGGTCCGCTACGCCTAGCTTGAACCAGGATGATCCCCGAGCGGTGCTCTGGGAAGGCGTACTTCACCGCGTTTGTGATCAGCTCTGTCAGCACGATACCGATCGGAAAGGCTGCGTCGGCGTCGACTAGGATATCCTCTTCGACGCGCGCCCTCAGGGCGATCCGCCCATCTCCGCCGGTCAGCGACTTCAGCGCCTCGCAGAGCTCGGCGACATAGGTGGCGACATCGACGCGCTGCGCGTGTTCGGACCGACTCAGCATGTCGTGGACGCGAGCCATCGCGTTCAGCCGGTCGGCCGACTCCTCGAAGAGCGTTCTGACGGCCGAGTCGGGCTGCCGCCGCCCCTGAAGGCGCAGCAGCGATCCGCCGCTCAGAACCGTTGTGGGTCGCCGCCGTGCGGTCTGCCCCACCGACCGCGTGCGCACGACGAGGCCGCTCCGTCACCGTCGCTTGAGGCGAGCGCCTTCGATCCGATGGGCCGCAGCTCAAGCAACGGATCGATGGGGCGCCTAAGCTCCCATTCAAATAACGCCGTGTAAAATGCCAGCCTACGCCGGTGCCACGTGACGCTCAGCAGCTTCACCGCCCTCGCTTCATTCTCACCAGTCGATTTTATTTCTTCTCTTTTTCCCTCGCCTGACGAGATTGCTGATACACTAACTCCAACATCTGCTTTGCCAGAGACGGGACCAATTATGCGAATCGCGAAAATTGCATTGATAGCGGCTGTTCTGAGCGGGTCTGGGGCTGCGGGAGCTCTCGCCGACTGTCAGATTGCCGACGCGAAATTGGAGGAAGCAGTCCTCAAAAGTCCGGCCCTTCGCGGTCCGGCGAACAGACAAGCGGTTCGCGACCTTCGAAATCTCCGAGACGCGGCTTTTACCCTTCGTTCGTATGGGCGCCACGAGGATTGCGAGCGCCTTCTCGGAAACATCAGAGAGCTCATATCGGGCCCCGTGATGTCATCCTTGGGAGATAACGACGAGGAGGAAGCTGACAAGCAAGCCGACGCGCTGAAGCCGCAAATCCGGGCAGGAGGCGGGGTGGGGCACCGGGCAGACGCAGGCGCTAAGCCACTCGTCGCCGTTGACAGTCTCTCGCCCGGACTGAGAGCTGACGAAATCATGGGCGCCGAGGTCAGGAGCGCCGATGATAAGATCGTCGGAGAGGTCAGGAACATTGTGTTCGGGACGAAAGATCGTCGCGACTACGTGATTGTAGCCTCAGGCGGATTTTTCACCCCCGGGACAAGCAGCATCGTCGTCCCGCTACAGTCGATGCAAGTCGCTCAGGAGCGCAGCATCTTCTTTCTTAGAATATCGCACGCTGAGATGACAACTATTCCGCAAATGCCAGACCAGGATTTCGGTTGGCTGACGGATCTCGCCTGGCGCGCCCGGAACGATGAGATGTTCGCTCGATGATGATACCGCGGCGGGTCGAGCGCTAGTCAGCCGCCTCGATCGACATCCGCTTGACGGTTGCCGCTCTGACGGCCGCGCGCAAGCGCCGCGCCCTCCAGAGGGCGCGGCGCTCATTTATCTAACTATCGTCGAAGACAGCGTCCCCGGCGAACGACAGCGTGACGATGGCGATGTGGTGCTTAATCGAGCGCAGACCTCGTCAAGATCCTTCGCGCAGCAGTCACGAGGACGGGCACCTGACCTCGGAGGAGATGACGCGACGGCCTTGGGACTTGCCGCGAACGGGCCGCAACGGTCAAAACCAACTTCTCGCGGACGATCCGCTAGCTGTAGACCCAAGCGCGCCGAGGATCAGGAGTGTGGCACGATAAATTCAGCCATAAGGATGCAATTCTGCAAAAATAAGCCAGCCACATCATTGCAAGCGGCAAAAAGCACATCATCTTCTGATTTGCTGACAGAATCGCTCGATGTTGCGCCACTCAACCCGGCACCCGAGCGACCCGTTTCTATTTTTCATCCGGAACACTGCCGCTCTCCGGCCTCAAAGGCTGACGCGTCTATTACTTGAGAGGGGACTTCATTCCTCCGGAGCAGGTCAAAGGTTACGCCGATAAGGCGTAGGCCTCAGCGAGCCGGACAATGGCGGCGGTGACGAGTTCGTGCATATGAGCGCTTTGGAGCGCGCCGGCATATCTGATTTGCAGGAGATCCAGAAGATCGCTTACGAGCTCGTTCTTGACCGCAAGAGCGGATAGCTCACTGCGATCAGCTGCAGATCAGACCTGACTGTCGCCCTCCCCGACCGGCGCTCCAGGGGACAGCGACACGCGTTAACGAGCGAAGTCGACAACGATCTAACCTCGTTCAGCGGCGGGACGGCATCAGTTCCGAAGTGGCGTCTTGGCGTCCCAAACCCGCCGCAGCGTTCGCGGCGTCGTCTTCTTTTTGGATGGCACGACGTCCGACGGAGAACAGAAGAAGACCGCCACCGCGAGAAGCCCGGCGGACCAAGATCAAGGGCCGAAGCGGGACCTGACCTGCATGACGTTCAACCCCTTTCCTACTGGACACGCGCCCGAACTTAAAGAACCCGACGGAGAGAGATGTGGCTGATCGAACACTCGAAACCACAGTGACGTTCAAGCGACCCTTTACTCTGAAGGCGCTGGATGGTCCGCAGCCACCCGGAACCTATCGGCTGGTTGTCGATGAAGCCGAGATTCTTGGCGTCTCCATCCTCGCTTACCATCGAGTCGCCACGCGACTACAGACGCCCGCGCTCGCCACCCGCAGCCGAACCGTTCAGTCCCACCTCGTCGAGCCCGCGGATCTCGAAGCAGCTCTCGAGGCCGACAAGAAAGCGGTTGCAGGATTGTGAGACCTTCTGGTCGATTGCAACCTGCCGCGCAAAGTCGACATCAGATAAAGGAGAGATTTATCTTCCGTCGGCGATTATCACGACTACCACCCTTCTCCGAGGGACGAGATCGATCAAGCCCGTCCTCTGACGTCAACGATGGCCTTGCCGCATCAATAGCCGCTGCAGTTCTCCTCGCCGTTAGATCCGGGCAGCGAGGGTGAGCATGCTTGAAGTTGTAGGAAATCTCTTTAATGGTCGATCGTCCTCAGCTCCTTGGGACAGTGCGGCGCCAGTCCGGGATGAGTTATTCGGAGTAGAGCGCCTCGAGCAGCACGCAGAATCTCTCGCGGCCGCCCAATCCGTTACTGACCGGCCGCTATTCGTCCGATCGCTTCGAGTTCGACTGAACGACAATGCGGCTAGACTGCTCGCCGCCTACAAGGCAAGCGCCGCGGAGCTCGAGAGCGGAGGTGGCGTCACGCCGGCGGCGGAGTGGCTGCTCGACAACTACCATCTTGTCGAAGATCAAGTGCGAGAGATCCGTGAGGATCTTCCGCCGGGGTACTACCGCCAGCTACCGAAGCTTTCCGGAGGACCGTTCAGGGGCTATCCGCGTGTATTCGGCCTCGCCTGGGCCTATGTCGCCCACACCGACAGCCACTTCGATCCAGAGATCCTGAAGCGTTTCGTGGCCGCCTATCAAGGAGTGCAGCCGCTCACGATGGGTGAACTCTGGGCCGTAGCGATCACGATCCGCATAGTCCTCATCGAGAATCTGCGAAGGCTCGCCGATCAGATCAGCGTCGCGCGAGCGGCCCGCGCCGACGCCGATCTTCTGGCCGACCGGCTGCTCGCGTCCGGCGGCGCGCGGTCCGCGCTCGAGACCGACATCGCCACACGCGCCACCGGACCAGTCTCCGAACTGTTCGCGGCTCAACTGGCCAAACGGCTCCGCGATCAGGATCCGCGCACCAATCCCGCGCTGGAGTGGCTCGATCGGCGCATGACGCTGCAAGGCTCGTCGATCGAGGAGGCCATCCGGCACGCTCAGATGCGTCAGGGCGCGTCAAACCTCACGATCCGCAACGTCATCACGAGCATGCGGCTGATCTCGGACATCGATTGGGCGGAGCTATTCGAAGCTGTCAGTCTCGTCGACGAGAAGCTGCGTCGCTCGAGCGATTTCGCGGCGATGGATTTCCCGACCCGTAATCTCTATCGGAGCGCGATAGAGCAACTCTCGCGCGGCTCATTGGCCAGCGAACTCGTAGTCGCCGACGCGGCTCTGGCCGCGTCGCGACGCGAGGGTCCGACGGACGCCCCCGGGACGCAGCGTGTCCGCGATCCCGGCTACCATCTAATCGCGGAAGGCCGCCTCGACCTCGAACGGGCGCTCGACTTTCGAGCGTCGCCCCGGCTGTGGTTCAACCGGCTCAGCATAAGGCTCGGCGTCGCCGGTTACTTGGGCGCGATCCTGGCCCTTACGGCTGCGTTGCTCGGCGGTGCCGTCTCGGCGTTGATCGCGGCGGGCGGCGGAACGACCTGGCCGGCTGTGATCGCGCTGCTCGGCTTCATTCCGGCCACGGACGTCGCGACCGCGCTTGTCAACCGCCTGATCGGCTGGAGCTTTGGAGCCCATCCCCTTCCAGGGCTGGACCTGTCCGCCGGCGTGCCGTCCGAGTTCCGGACCTTGGTCGCAATACCGACCCTACTCACGGGCGAAGCCGATCTAGCCGAGCAGATCGCACACCTGGAGGTGCACCATCTGTCCGGCGCAGGCGGCGATATCTCGTTCGCGCTCGTGGTCGACGGCGTCGATGCGGACCGCGAGACGCTTCGCACCGACGCCGCCCTTCTCGCGATAGCCTCTTCGGCGATAGCGCGGTTGAACGCCAAGCATGGGCCGGCCCCCGGCGGCGACCGCTTCCTGCTGCTCCATCGCCGCCGCGTCTTCAACTCCGTCGACGGCGTCTGGATGGCCTGGGAGCGCAAGCGCGGCAAGTTGCACGAGCTGAACCGACTTCTACGCGGCGCGACCGACACGACCTTCACTCGGGTCGACGAACGCGCGCCGCGCGTCCCTGCCGATGTTCGCTACGTCATCACGCTCGACGCCGACACGCGCCTGCCTCGAGACGCCGCGAGCCGGCTGATAGGCAAGATGGCCCATCCGCTGAACCGGCCGAACTTCGACGCCCACAGACAGCGCGTCGTCGCGGGCTATGGCATCCTTCAGCCCCGCGTGACGCCGTCCCTCCCGATTGGCCGGGAGGGGTCGGTCTATCAGCGAGCATTCTCGGCGCCCGGCGGCATCGACCCGTATGCAGCTGCGATCTCGGACGTCTATCAGGACCTGTTCGGCGAGGGCTCGTACACGGGGAAAGGGATCTACGACGTCGACGCCTTCGAGGCGGCGCTCGCTGGCCGGACCCCCGAAAACGCAATGCTGAGCCACGACCTGTTCGAAGGTGTGTTCGCACGGGCGGGTCTCGCATCGGATGTCGAGGTCATTGAGGATTTCCCGTCCCGTTACGACGTCGCAGCGCGGCGGCAGCACCGCTGGATGCGCGGCGACTGGCAGTTGCTGCCGTTGGTGCTGGGCGCCTTGGGAGGGCCCGGAGCCCTTTCCCCGGTTGGTCGGGTCAAGATGCTCGACAATCTCCGCCGCTCGCTCGTCGCGCCGGCCGCGTTAGCGACGCTCGCGGCGTGCTGGCTCGCTCCACCGCCCGCAGCCGCGTGGGGTGCGCTGTTCCTGGTTCTGGCGCTCGTCTTGCCCGGTGCCCTCCACCTGTTCTTCTCCGTCGTGCCACGCCGGGCCGGAATCCAGCTCGCGGCCCACAACCGGGCGCTGCTCAGCGACCTTAGGCTGGCGGCGACCCAGATCGGCCTGTCCCTCGCCTTCCTGCCGGATCAGGCTTGGCGGGCGGGCGACGCCATCGGGCGCACGATCGACCGCGTGTTTCGAACGAGGCGGCGGCTGCTCGAATGGACAACTGCGGCGCAGTCCACTGCCGCGCCGCGGCTCACGCTGGCCGGCTTCTACAGGATGATGGCGGGAGGCGTGGCTCTCGGGCTTGGGCTTGCGGGCCTGTGCCTCGTGCTCGCCCCTGCAAGCTGGGCGTTGATTCTGCCGTTCGCCGTCGCCTGGGGCGCGGCCCCTGCGATCGCGCTATGGGCGAGCCGCTCTCCGGACGCCGCCACGGATCTCGCGCTGTCGCCGGACGACGCACTTGAACTCCGTCTGATCGCCCGCAGGACGTGGCGGTTCTTCGAGACCTTCGTGACGCCGGCCGACAATATGCTGCCGCCGGACAATTTCCAGGAAGATCCTCACCCAGTCATCGCACGGCGCACCTCGCCCACCAATATTGGGCTCTATCTGTTGTCGGCGGTAGCGGCGCGCGACTTCGGCTGGGCAGGCACGACCGAGACCCTGGATCGGCTCGAGGCAACCTTCGCGTCGCTCAAGACGCTGCAGCGCCACCGCGGCCATTTTCTGAACTGGTACGGCACCGAGAACGGCGAGCCACTGATCCCGGCCTATGTGTCGACTGTCGACAGTGGCAACCTTGCCGGTCACCTCATCGCACTCGCCAACGCCTGCGAGGATTGGCCTGCGGAGCCTGTGGCGCTATTCGCCCGGCAGGGGCTCGCCGACTCCCTGGCGCTGGCTCGGAGGACCCTCACCAAGCTCGTTTCGGGGAACAAGGCCCAGACCCGGCCGATCAGCGAGATCATCGACGAGATCGACGCCCAGCTGAACGGCGGCGTCCCTATTTCGACACTCGCGCCGGCCTTGATGCGACTGTCCGACAAGACGCTGAAGATCGCTCGTGGTGTGCTGCCGCCGATCGCATCCGAAGGCGCGGCGGATTTTCAGTTCTGGATCACGGCGTTTATGCGCGGCGTCACGGAGCACGCTCGCGACGCGGGGTGCGATCGAACGGCCCTCCCTCTTCGCGAACGGGCTGCGCGGATTGCCGTGGAAGCGCGCGCCACTGCACTCGCGATGGACTTCGCGTTCCTGCTGGACCCTGAGCGTAAGCTGTTCTCCATCGGCTACTCGCTGCCGGACAACCGGCTCGATCCGAGCTGTTACGACCTCCTCGCCTCAGAGGCGCGGCTTGCGAGCCTCTTCGCCATCGCTAAGGGCGACGCCCCAACGCGGCACTGGTTCCGCCTCGGCCGCACTGCGACTCCGACCGGCGGCGCGTCCGCGCTGCTCTCGTGGTCGGGCTCAATGTTCGAATATCTGATGCCGTCGCTCGTCATGCGCGCGCCGGCCGGAAGTCTGCTGGAGCAGACCAACCGCCTGATCGTACGCCGCCAACAGGATTACGGCCGATCGCTCGGCGTTCCGTGGGGCGTCTCGGAGTCGGCCTACAACGCCCGCGACCTCGAGTTCACCTACCAGTATTCGAACTTCGGCGTGCCAGGCCTGGGGCTCAAGCGGGGCCTCGCTGAGAACGCGGTGTTCGCCCCTTACGCGACCGCCCTCGCCGCCATGGTGGATCCGCAGGGAGCGCTGGCGAATTTCACCCGCCTCGCCGCCATTGGCGCCAGCGGCCGCTATGGTTTCTACGACGCGATCGATTTCACGCGCGGCCGCCTGCCGGCGGGCGAAAACGTCGCGATCGTGCGCACCTTCATGGCCCACCACCAGGGCATGACCATCGTGTCCCTCGCAAACGTCCTGCAGGACGGCCGGATGCGTGCGCGCTTTCACCGGGAGCCGATGATCGAGGCCTGCGATTCGCTGATGCAGGAGCGGGTGCCGCGGGACGTCGCCGTGCTCCAGCCGCGGGCCGAAGAAGTCAGGGCCTCGCCGGGCGACCTCACGGAAGCCTCGGTCGTGCGGCATGTGACGCCGGCGACGGGCGGAGCCCCGGTCACGCACCTGCTGTCGAACGGCCGATACGCCGTCATGTTGAGTGCGGACGGCGGCGGCTACAGCCGCTGGCGCGACCTCGCGGTCACTCGCTGGCGCGGCGACGCCACGCGCGACGACCTCGGTTCGTTCGTGATGCTGCGCGATGTCGCGAGCGGCCGGATCTGGTCGGCGACCGCCCAGCCGCTCGGCGCTCCGGCCGACCAGCAGGAGGTGGTATTCGCCGAGGACCAGGCGAGCTTCATTCGCCGCGACGGTCCGCTCACCACAACCGTTGAGGTCATCGTGTCCGGCGAGGTCGACGCCGAGGTGCGACGCGTGACGCTGACGAACGCCGGCCGCACCGCCTTCGAAATCGAACTCACGTCCTATTCCGAGATCGTGCTCGGGCCGCAGGCCGCCGACGCCGCGCACCCGGCCTTCGCGAAATTGTTTGTCGTGACCGAGCATTTGCCCGAGTTCGGCGCGCTGGTCGCGACCCGCCGCCCGCGAGCAAATGGTGAGGCGACACCGTGGGCGGCGCATTTCGCGGTTATCGAAGGCGCCGAGTCCGCCGAGCCACAATACGAGAGTGATCGTGCGAAATTCCTCGGGCGCGGCCTCCCCAACCCGGCGGCCTTCGCATGCAACGCCGCCCGGCCGCTTTCGAACACCGCAGGAACGGTCCTCGACCCGGTGTTCTCCATCCGCCGCCGGGTGGTGGTCCCCTCAGGGGCCCAGGTGCGCGTTGCGTTCTGGACGGTGGTCGCCGCCACGCGTGCGGACCTGCTCGACCTCGTCGACGCCCATCACGACCGTAGTGCATTCGAACGGGCGAAGACGCTCGCCTGGACGCAGGCGCAGGTGCAGCTTCGTCATCTCGACGTGACGGCGGACGAAGCCGCCGACTTCCAGCGTCTCGCGGCGCCGCTTCTCTACCCCGACGCGCGCTTTCGGGCGGCCTCGGACGTCATCCTCGGCGGCGCGGGTCCGCAGTCCGGGCTCTGGCCTTATTCGATCTCTGGGGACCTGCCGATCGTCCTGCTCAGGATCGATGACGTCGAGGACATCAACCAGGTCCGGCAGCTTCTCCGCGCCATCGAGTACTGGCGTATGAAACGCCTTTCGGTTGATCTCGTCATCATCAACGAGCACGCCTCGTCCTATCTTCAGGACCTGCAGATCGCGATTGACACCGCCGTACGCTCAAGCCAGTCGCGGCCGCGGTCCGGCGATGCGCCCGCGCAGGGCGATGTCTACACGCTGCGCGCCGACCTGCTTCCGATTGAAGCCCGCAATCTGCTGCTGTCGGTCGCGCGCGTCGTGCTCGTCGCTCGGCGCGGGCCTATCGCGGCGCAGATGGAGCGCCTTCCCGCGGCCGCGCCGCTCGCCGCGCCCCGGCCGCGGAAGACCCCCGCAACGAAAAGCACGGAAACGCAGCGCGGCAGGGCGACTGACGACCTCGAATTCTTCAATGGGCTCGGCGGCTTCGGCGACGGCGGCCGCGAATATGTCGTCGTTCTCGACGGCGGACAGACGACGCCCGCGCCGTGGATCAACGTGATCGCCAACCCGGCGTTCGGATTCCAGGCTTCCGCCGGCGGCAGCGGCTCGACCTGGTCCGAAAACAGCCGGGAGAACCAGCTGACGCCCTGGTCGAACGATCCCGTCATGGACCCAGTGGGCGAAGCCATGTACGTCCGGGACGAAGTGACTAGGGACGTCTGGACGCCGACCGCCCAACCGATCTGCGACGGCGGGCTCTACGTGGCGCGGCATCGCTTTGGCTCGACCCGTTTTGAGCACGAGGCCAACGGCGTCGCGCTGGCGCTGACCCAGTTCGTTCCTGTCGCGGACCCCATCAAGATCTCGCGCCTGACGCTTCGCAACACCTCCGGGCGTCCGAGGCGGCTCTCGGTCACGGCGTTCGCCGAATGGGCGCTCGGCACCGCGCGGGAGGCGTCCGCGCCGTTCGTCGTCACCTCTGTAGACCCCGAAACCGGCGCGCTGTTCGCGCGCAACCGCTGGCGTTCCGCGTTCCCCGATCGCGTGGCGTTCGCCGATCTGCTGGGCCGCCAAACAAGCTGGACCTCCGACCGAACGGAATTTCTAGGACGGAATGGCGGGCCTGAGGCGCCTGCCGCATTGTTCCGCGAAAGCTGCCTTTCAGGCGCCGCAGGAGCCGGCCTTGATCCCTGCGCTGCCCTTTCAACTGATGTCGCGCTCGGCGTAGGCGAAAGCGTCGAGATCGTCTGGCTGTTGGGGCAGTGCCGCTCGGAAGAGGAAGCCCGCGCTTGCTTGGTCCGCACCCGTGCGGCGGACATCGACGCCATGCTGATGGTGGTCTCCCAAAGCTGGGCGAGGCGTCTCGGAGCCGTGCAGGTCCGCACGCCGGATCGCGCCATGGACATCATGCTCAACGGGTGGCTGCTCTATCAGGCGCTCGGCTGCCGGATCTGGGCGCGCTCCGGCTTCTATCAGGCGAGCGGCGCCTACGGGTTCCGCGACCAGATGCAGGACGGAATGGCGCTGTCGCTGATCGATCCTGCTGAGACCCGCCGCCACCTGCTGCGCGCCGCGGGCCGTCAGTTCCCTGAAGGCGACGTCCAACATTGGTGGCTGCCGCATTCGGGCCAGGGCGTCCGCACGCGCATCTCGGACGACCGCGTGTGGCTTGCCTATGCGGCCGCGACCTATGTCGCGACCTCCGGCGACGCCGCAGTGCTCGAGGAGGAAACCAACTTCCTCGAAGGCCCGCTCCTGAAAGCCGGCGAACATGACGCCTTCTTCCAGCCGATGGAGTCTGCTCAACGCGCCTCGCTCTTCGAGCATTGCGCCCGCGGCCTTGACCAGTGCGTCGAACTCACCGGCCCGCATGGGCTGCCCCTGATGGGCACCGGGGACTGGAACGACGGAATGAACCGCGTAGGGGAAGGCGGCCGAGGCGAGAGCGTCTGGCTCGGTTGGCTGTTCATCCGGTCCGTGGAGCTGTTCGCGCCCCACTCGGACGCGCGCGCCCCCGACCGCGCCGCGCGTTGGCGGGCGCACGCGGAAAACGTCCGCGCTGCGATCGAACGCGAGGCCTGGGACGGCGCATGGTATCGTCGCGCGACCTTCGACGATGGCGCCTGGCTCGGGTCCGCGACCAGTGACGAGTGCCGCATCGACCAGATCGCGCAGTCTTGGGCGGTGCTGTCCGGCGCCGCCGACCCGGAGCGGGCGACCCGAGCGATGGCGTCGGTCGACGAGCGGCTGATCCGGCGAGAGGACGGCGTCGCGGCGCTGTTTACCCCACCGTTCGTCTCCACGCCGCGCGATCCGGGCTACATCAAGGGCTATCCGGCAGGACTGCGCGAGAACGGCGGCCAGTACTCCCACGCGGCCATGTGGTCGGTACTCGCCTTCGCAAAGCTCGGCGACGGAGCCAAGGCGCACGACCTGTTCGCCATGTTGAATCCGATAAATCACGCGCTCGATGCCGAACTGGTCGAACGATACAAGGTTGAGCCCTACGTGGTGGCCGCGGACGTCTACTCGGTCGCTCCCCATGTCGGCCGCGGCGGCTGGACCTGGTACACGGGCTCGGCCGCGTGGATGTACCGGGCCGGCCTTGAGGGCATTCTCGGCGTCACCCGCGAGGCGTCGCATCTTCGGGTCGCGCCGGTGGTGCCGCCGTCATGGCCAGGCTTCGAAGCGACGCTCTCAGTTGAAGGCACAGTCTGTCGGGTTCGGGTCGAAAGGCTCCCCCCGGGTCTCCGTCAAGCGTCACATACGCTTGACGGATCAACGCTCGAGCTTACCGCTGAAGGCGTGCGGATACCCCTCGATGCGCAGGAGCACGACCTGACGCTCTGTCTGCCCAGAGGGGCGGCGTAGAGACCGCCCCGCCAACGGCGCCGCGAGTCTGGTCGGCATCTAGATCAGCGGCCGCCAGGGTCGATCTTCTTGGTCCGCAGCAGTCGCAGAATGCCGAATCGCTCCTGATTTCTCAGCGCGGCGTCTCCGCACCAGAATGTTCGAGCGCACGGCGGCCTGAATATTGCGCTTGCGCCTATGCTCACGGACCGATGGATAGCGACGTCCGGATTGTAAAAAATAGAACGCCGCTACGAATAATATTGACATAGACGTTCATTCGTGCATTATCTAGGGAAATTAATGTTTAAACTTCGAGGAAACGTTTGAGGCCATCCTCCGGAAGGATCCTCTGATGCTATTGAAATACTTATTCGCCGCAGCGATCGTGGCGCTTACGGCGACGTCGTCCATGGCCGTCGACCGGCCCGATCGACTGGACGCTTCAACAATGGACCGCCGCATGGGCCCTGCGGGACGCACCGCGAACGACGGGGCCGCGTCTCAAAGCCCGGGCACGATCGGCGCGATGCACTATGCGACGGCCGGGCTAGCCGCCAACTCAGCGGCCGTCCGCGGCGAGAGCCGAGGCCGGCTGACGGCCGTGCACGCCGCCTGGAGAGCCGCCCAATAAGGGCGTCACTCCCGGAACCGTTCGAAAGCGCGGCCGGCTGGTGCACCCAGTCGGCTGGTCGCCACCCGAACTGACGTTAGGCCCAGAAGAATGAGTTGGCGTCGCGCCTTTGATCAACAGATGGCGAGGGAATTGGAGGAACGCCGCGCGTTTCTCTCCAAGCCGACGACTGAACGGTGGCGTCTCCGCACGGTCCGGTTCGCCCTGATCGTGGTTCCGTCGGCCGGGCTCGCAGCGATCTTCTTGTGGTCCGACATGCCGAACTGCGCCGCTGCCTCCGCACTGTTCGGCTTATTCGCGCTCGTCTTTCACCGCGTGCGAGGCGATGTTCCAGCTTCAAAAGAGATCGGAAGCGATCGGGCGCGGCAAAATTAGTGACCGGCGCCACCTCCGCTTCCTGCTCAGCTCGGACAGGGACGGAGGTCCGGGCCGAGCTGACGCCAGAGAAGATATCGCTTCTGCTGCGGAACGCCGCCGCGGCTCCTGGTGGATCATCCGAGAGGATGTCGAGGCCCAGGAAGAGCTCAAGGCTACGCCGCCGGCGGGGCATGGGTAAACCATAGCTCCTAAGAAGACGCTCGTCAGGCGCGTGAGGCGGCGCATGTGCCATCCGCATGGTCTTGTTGTGTGTTCAAAGGGCTGTCGCCGGGTCTTTGGGTTCCCGCAGCTTGCGTTCGTCTGGAAACAAGCGCGTACTTGAAGGCATGTCCAAACTCGAAACATGCCTCGGAGCCCTCACCAAGCTGGGGCCATTAGATCTGCCGATCGGCCAGATCGCCATCAGCAAGTTCCTGACCGGCTATGCCTCGAACGCCGCTTCTCAGACCAAAGGGCTTCGGCTGCTGGAGGTCTCTTTCTTCCTGCAAGCAGACGGCAGCGCCGTAGCCGACCTTGTCCAAGCCGCGATCGCGAGGCGCCTTCGGGTACTGAGCCTCGCTCCACATTAGCGGCCGGTTGCAGATAAATGCCCGATGGAAGAACGGCGATTAACGCTGCTTGGCTCACCTTCCGTGTGCTAAGGTCAGCGTTCAAACTAAGAAAAAGATCGAGCCATGGCTGACCAGCCAAACCAGCACTATGACAAGAACGACAAAAATCCCGCTCACATAGAAGATCGCATTCGCGAGCTTGCGTATAGCATGTGGGAACAAGACGGAAGGCCGGAAGGAAGGGCCGAGCTATACTGGGGGCGCGCCAAAGCTCAGCTGGAGGCTGAGGGGAAGTCCGCTTACCCGCCCTCTCAGTCCAGGGCAAACCGAGACTAACCGCCGCCGGTCTCCGCAGGATCCCCGTTCTCATCCACGATTCTGAACGTCACCCTGCCGAGATTGGCGTCTCGCCTTCCAAGATAGGCATGAGCGCCCGCCCGCGCGGCGTCTAGCGTGGGATAGGCCCCAGATAGCCGCTGCGACAGGAAACCGTCGTCAGTGGGATCCGATAACTCGATTATCTCGACGTGGTAGGTCATGCCCATATCATGCCACGCCGGCCGTTCCGCTTCCACGCTCACTCATCGCCCGCAACAGGTCAGCAGCCGGTCGTCGGCAGCCGCTTGGCGCCAGGAGGCGACATTGAGGTCGGCGCGGAAACACGACACCTCGGACGCAGTCCGTAAGCGGCCCATAGCGCCGCTCCGCCAGCTCCAGGTGCTCGTGCACCGTTTCAGGGGAGACCCCTGCTGCCCAACGCCGCGGCGGCGGCGCTGACGGACCAGGCGGGCCGCGCCGCCTTCGCCCAGGTGTTCTCGCGGCTTGTCCAGCGGCTGCCAGGGGCACCCTGGCCCAAGACGCCCGACTATCTGGACCGCTTCAAGCTCGCGGACCTCGTCTAGACCGGCTCCGCCAGCTCCAGATAGCGGCAGAAGGCGTTGACCAGCTGGATCTGCCGCGGGGTGCGGCAGTCGGCGGCGAGCAGGGCGGGCGACGCCGCCAGCACGCAGACGCACTTGGCGCGCGAGGTGGCCACGTTCAGCCGGTTCAGGCTGTAGAGGAACTCCATACCCCGAGGCGCATCCGCATGGCACGAGGTCGTCATCGAGTAGATGACGAGCGGCGCCTCCTGCCCCTGGAACTTGTCGACCGTACCGACCCGCGCGCCGGGGAGTCGTTGCTGCAGCTCGAAGACCTGGGCGTTGTAAGGCGCGATCACCAGCACGTCCTCCAGGCGGAGGGGATGCGACTGCCCGCGCCGGTCCACCCAGATGGGGGCCGCGGCGAGGAGCTCGCGCACCAGCGCGGCCACCCGCTCGGCTTCCTCCGGGGAGGCGTTCTGGTTGCCCTCATGGAGGACCGGCAGGTAGCGGAGCCCTGCGCCGCCAAGGCTACCGGCGCCCTCCAAGCGCATCCCCTCCAGCCCGGGGCGCGACTGCAGACGGCCTTCGTAGAAGACCTCCGAGGTGAAGGCGCAGATTCGCGGGTGCAGCCGCCAGGTTTCGTCGAGGAAGAGCCCGCGCTCCGGCGGGATGGTCTGGCAACCCTCAAGGAGGTGGTGGAGGGCGGAGGCGTCGGTCCCGTCGGGGTGGCTTCCTTGCAAGGGCTGATCGAGCTGCTGCGGGTCGCCCAGCAGAACAACGGTCCGCGCGCACTGGGCGACCGCCAGCACATTGGCGAGCGACATCTGGGCCGCCTCGTCGACGAAGAGGACGTCGACGCTTTCGAAGGCCTCGGGCGAGGCCCAGAGCCAGGCGGTCCCGCCCGCCACCGAGCAGTCGGACCCGAGGCCCGCGAACACCTCGCCATTCACCTTGGCGAAGCGCAGCCGCGCCTGGTTCGGCTCCATGACGTCCGGCTTCTGCAGGCAGATGACGTCCACCGACATCTCGGCGGCGGCCACGAGCACCTCGTCGATCAGGTTGCGCACAACCTTGTGGCTGTTGGCGGTGATGGCCACGGTTTGTCCCCGGTCGACCAGCCGGCAGATCATCCGCGCCGCCGTGAAGGTCTTGCCGGCACCGGGCGGGCCCTGGATCGGCAGCACGCCGGGTCCGAGCGCGTCGGCCAGCCGGAGAGCGGCGTCCAGGGTCGTTTCCCCGGGCTGTTGGACAACCCCGCCTCCTGAAGGCGGTGGCGCGCGCAGCAGCAGGTCTCGGGCGGCGCTGTAAGGGCCCGCGCCCGTGAGCCCGTTCTCGGCCACATAGGTCCCAAGGCGAAGCAGCGATTCCTGCAGCACCTCGACGGGCACCAGCTTGTGCGAGAACACCGCGTCCGCATGGACCGTGGCGGTGTCCTTCCGCTTCTTGATGTCAACCCACCGGGCCTCGACCGAGATCGCCTCCACTTTGCCGAACTTGCCGCCGCCGCGGGATCGCAGTTCCTCGCCGCCGCGCAGTTCCGTCTCCTGCGGCGGGAAACGGTAGCGGTGGATCGGCGCCGCGGCCGTGCCGCCGGCGGCCTCGACGAACTCCAGGCCGGAGATGGCCGCCCGCTCCTCCAGGAGGTCCTCCGCCGTCAGGTCCGCCAACCTGAAGAATTCCCACCAGACCGCCTTCTGCTCCCTCCGATGCCAGTCGAGCATGTGGGCCAGGAGCCATCGTCCCTGCTGCTCGGCGCTCCGCGCTTGCGGATCGTCCGGCACGCCTTGGAGGAGCGCCGCCATGACAGGCGCGATCCTCGCGGTCCAGGCCGCCACACCCTCGCCTGCCTCCCCCACGACCGGCTCGGGCCGGGGAACCTCCACGCCGGCGGCGACGAGTTCGCTGCGGCGCGCCTCAAGCCAGTCCCGCAGACGCCAGGTGGAAATGCAGTCGTCGCGGTTGTAGCCCTCCACCTCGGCCCGTTCCGCTGGCCCGATAGCGGCCGTCTCGCCAAGTTCCAGGTGCGCCTGCAGCCGGGCCAGGGCTTGGTTCGCCACCACCAGCGGCACCTCGCGCGTGAAGCCGTAGAGGGGCTCCAGCTTCTTGATCGAGTAGCTTTCGACGCTGGCCCGGATGGCGCGGCGGGTGACCGCATAGAGGTCCACGAAGACCTGCGCGCGGAGCAGGCGGTCCAACGCCTCCTCCCGCGTCGCGTAGCGGCCCATCAGCCGCTTCAGCGCCGCCGGCTCGTAGGGCGCGAAGTGATAGACGTGCAGGTCCGGGTAAGTCTCGAGCCGCTCGAGGACGAAGTCGATGAACCCCTCGAACGCCTGCCGCTCTGCGTCTCGCGAGAGCGCCCATGCGGCGCGGTACTGCTCTGCGCCGTCCGCCTCGGCCCAGGCGTAGCCGAAGAGGTACTCGAGCCCGGCCTCACCGACGAACGGGTCGCCCTCCAGGTCGAGGAAGATGTCGCCTGCGCTGGGCTCCGAAAGGCGCGGGAGCCCGCACTCGGCGGAGACCGGCAGCAGCTCGTAGAGCAGAGCGCCTGCCGTGCGGCCCTCCAGCTGGATGCGCGCCTGCTCGCGGATGCGCTCATAGGACTCCCGCGCGCCGCGCTCCGGCCGCCACGGAAGGGGCGTCGGCAGGGCGGCCAAGGCGCTGGCGGTCTCGACGCCGTGGGCGCGAAGCTCGTTGTGCTGGATCTTGCTGATCCCGGCCACCAGCGAGAGGTGATCGTCCTCCCGCCGCCGCGCCTCGCAGGCGAGCCGCCACCGGCAGACGTCGCAATAGGTTGTGGGGTCGGGGTAGGTCGCGCCGGGCCCGCCGGCGACAGCGTCCTCCAGCCCCGCCTTCACGCGCCTGTAGTAGGCGGCGTAGTCGGCCAGTCGGAAGGGCTCCGGGGTGTAGTCCGTCCACGGCGCGACGATGTAGGCCGTCTCCGGCCACGCGCCCTGCACGGCGGCCAGCAGGTCGGCGTAGAGGCAAAGCTGCAGCACCGACCCTGCCTTGGTCTCGCGTGCCAGCTTGGCGTCGAGCGGCTCATAGGACCAGCCGCCCAGTTGGCTCGGCCGCTCCACGCGCAAGAGGATGTCGGCCCGGCCTCCCCAGGCGCTATGGCGCAGCGCGCCCTGCACGATGACCGCCGCACCAGCCCGCATCGCCTCGACCGTCCGGGCGACGGCGGCGGCGTCCACACCCACACCGTCGATGGCGACCACCCCCAGGCCTTGGGCGCGCAGGCTGTCCACATAGCCCTGCTCATGGCGCGCGCCCCGCTCGCGCAGGAGATCGAGGAGCGGATCCCAAACCTGTGGGCGTTGCAGCTGGCGATGAGCGCTCGCGCGGTCCAGCTCCGTGAGGTGACGGCAGTTCAGATGGCCGACGAGGTCCGAGGCGCTGAGCAGGAGTCGGCCGTCTTCGAGCTGCATTGGGATCGATCCGGTCTTGTGAGCTCATTGTGATCTCAGCTACTGCCCGCCCAGGCTACACGGTACAACGGCGCAGGACACACTTGCCCGCTCCTGAGACGCACGAGCCGTAATCTTCCGCATGCGCTATTTGGCGACGAGGCGGACGCCCCCGGCGGCTAGGATCGGGCCCTTAAGAAAACGCCATGCCGACCCCAGTCAGCTCCTTCGCCTTCGACGAAAGCGCCTCCCTGGAGGACAATCTCGCACGCTTCGCCGCGCACTTGACCCAGGCCGACGCTGCGCTCGGCCCGGAGCTGGCGAAGCACTTCGCCGCGATGGCGGCGGACACTCACGACGAGGAGGCCGTCCGGGACCTCCTGGCCGCGACATCGCCGTCGCCGCCATCCTCCGCCGTGGCCGCCCCTGGGCCGGCAGCTACGCCTCAGCCTGCTCCTACGCCGCCGGCAGCTGGACCGTCGCCGCCAGCGCCCAACCCGATCACCGGTTGGCTGTTGGAGGGGATTAGCATCGAGGGCTTCCGGGGCGTGAACAACGAGGGCAAGCCGCTTGACCTGAAGTTCCACCCCAACAAGGTCAACAGCGTCGCGGCGGTCAACGGGGTGGGAAAGAGCTCCGTCCACGACGCCGTTCGCTACGCGATCACCGGCCGCCTGCCCTGGCTGGAGGACCTGCCCGCTGCGGAGCGCGAGGGCGACTACTACCTCAATCGCTTCCACTCCGGGCGCAAGGCGACCATCAAGCTGCGGCTGGTCGCCGAGCCCACGGGCGCCAAATGCGAGATCACCGTCGTCCGCGACGATCAGGGAGTCCGCACCGTCAGCGCGCCGGCCCCCTGGGACGCGAACGCCATCCTGGCCGGGCTGGATCGGGAGTTCGTGTTCCTCGATGGCCCAACCTTCCGGCGGTTCATCGCCGACAAGCCGCTGGAGCGTGGACGCACATTCGCAGGGTTGCTGGGCCTCTCCGCCTACAGCGCCCTGCGCCAAGCCCTGGCCGGTCTCGCCCACGCCAAGGCCTTCAACAACCACTTCGAGGTGACGGCCAGGACCCAGGCGCTGGCGCGCGAGCGCAAGGCGGCGGCGGACGCCAATGCGGCGCTCGCCACGGACTTCGAGCTCCATGTGGGCGCGTCCCTGCAGGGTCTCGGCGACGCCCAGGCCCAAGAGCGATGCCTCGACGCCCTGGCCCAGATCGCGCCGCTGAAGGGGCTGTGCGAGGCCAAGACCTTCGGCGAGGTAGATATCGAGGGCTGCATCGAGGCCATCAAGGCGGCCGAGGGCGGCCCTAAGCGCGAGCGACTCTCGGCCTGCCTGCGCGAGCGCGCCGAGCTCGGCAAGCTCAACCTGGAAGCCCCGTCCACGGAGCGCGCGAAGCAGCTGGTCAGCCGCGCCGCCGAACGGGACGAGGCCCTCGCCAAGACCGCGGGCGACCTCATGCTCCAGCTGTTCCAGACCGGAGCAAAGGTGGTGCAGGATCCCGACTGGACGGATCCGAAGATCTGCCCTCTCTGCGACAGCTCTGCGCCCCACGACCTGCGCCACCACCTCGCCGCGAAGCTTGCCGAATTCAGCCTGCTGGACCAGGCCGCGGAGGCTTGCGGCGTCGAATGGGGCGAGGCGGGCTGGGCGGAGCTGACCGCGCTGGAGGCGGAGCTCCAAGCCGCGCCCGAGGCGAGGCTGATCGGCGCGCTGCATCCGCGCGCGGAGGCGGGCGCTATCACGCGCGAAGAGGCCCAGCAGCTCGTGGACTGGCTGCAGGCGCTGCGCGAGCAGGCCCGGTCCCGCGAAGAGGCCCTCGCCACGGAACAGACGCAGCTCGAGAAGGAGCTGCCCCAATCCTCGGTGGAGGTCACTAAGAAGATCGAGACCGCGCGCCGGCTGCAGGACAACTGGCGCAAGCTCGCCGCGGCGCAGGCGGAAGTCTCGCGCCTGCTGGAGCAGGAGGGGCGCGTCACCCGCGTCAAGACCTTCCTCGACTTCGCGTCCCAGACCTTCGGCGTGGCGGAATCCAATCTCAGCAAGGCGCGGCTGGCGGCGGTCGAGCCGGTCTTCAAAGACTACTATAAGCGGATGTGGTTCCTGGGCGTCGAGCCTGCCGTGGCCAAGCGCGCGAGCAGCGAGGACCTGCAGATCCGGCTCGCCGACTTCCACGGGCAGTCGAATGTCTCGCCCCAGGCCGTCCTCTCGGAGAGCTTCCGGAACGCGTTCTCGATCTCCCTCTACCTGGCCGCGGCCTCGCTCTTCGGCGGGCTGCCGAAGTTCATAATCCTCGACGATGTCACCTCGAGCTTCGACGCCGGCCACCAGAACTACCTGGTCGAGCTGATCCGGACGAGCTACGCGAGGCCCGGCAATCCGTGCGGCCCGCAGGTGATCATGCTCAGCCACGACACCATGCTCGAGAAGCTGTTCAACAAGCACTGCAACTTAGGGGGATGGTGGCATCAGCGCCTGGAAGGGACGCCCAAGTTCGCCGTCCTCCCCCAGGCGGGCGCGGTCAACAAGGTCCGTGAGGGCACCATCTCTATGCTCCAGGCTGGCCAGGTGGACAACGCCAAGGAAGGCCTGCGCCAATACCTGGAGTACCGCCTGAGCGACCTGATCAGCCGGCTGCGGATCCCAGTGCCCGTGGACGTCGCCTTCAACGACAACAAGCAGCTGGCCGGCGAATTTCTGAAGGCCCTAGAGGCCGCCGTGAAGCTGCATCAGGCGGCCGGGATCCTGGTGCTGGAGCCGGCGCAGGTCGCGGGCCTCAACGCCAACTTCTTCACCATCACCAGCAACTTTCTAAGCCACTGGGGCACGGGCCAGACCCTAACCTTCACCGGCGCTTCGCTCCTCGGAGTCATTCAGGCCATCGACGACTACTGCGAGTGCTTTACGTGGGAGCCCACGCCGGGCGCCCCGCGCGTCTACTACCGGTCGCTTCAGCAGAGGTGAGCGAGGCCCTTAGGCTTCACAACCTGAGGTTACAGTTGCTAGCGTCGCCTTGGGGAAGGAGGGCCGCATGCAGAAGTTCGAGCGCAACACAGAGCCGCCGCCGAAGTTTCTCCTGGAAAGGGAAGCCCAGGTCGCGCGCGAGGACCTGCAGCGGCTCTTCAGCTCCGGCGCGGAACGGCAACTGCAGACGGCGGTCAACCGCCGCCCGAACCTGGACCACGTCTCCGTCAGGGAATCCCTGAGGCGGCTCTTCCGGGGCAGGTGCGCCTTCTGCGAGGCGCCGGATCCCATCACGCCCTACCGCTTCAGACCCGCCAGCGAAGCCCTGCCCTTCCAGCCCCGCACTGGCCATCTCTACTACGCCTGGCTCGCGGAGGCCTGGGAGAACCTTTACCCGATCTGCGAGGGTTGCCGCCCCGAACAGCCCGACCTGTTTCCGGTGCGCGGCTCGCGGGCGCCCGTGCCGACGCCCAAACAGATCGAGCGCTATGTGGAGGAAGGGGCCGGCCTGTGGCGGGACTATCCTCCTCGCGAGCGGCCCATGCTCATCGAGCCCTGCGTGCAGCAGGATTTCGTGTCCCACTTCCATCTCCAGGAGGACGGCCGCGTTGTCGGCAAGACGGACCGCGCGAGGTTCACGATCCAGCAATTCAGGCTCCATCGCCCGAAGCTCGTCGATCAGCGAGCGACGGCCTTCGCCAGCTATCGCGCCCGCCTGCTCCGGCTCCTTTCCATCGACGGGGAGGACGCCCCAAGGCCGCCGGACACCCCCGAGGTGTTCGACTTCCCAGCCCTGCCCTTCGGCGGCGGCTGGTATCTCCTCCTTCGCCGGGTCGCCGGCGAACTGGCGCGCCGCGAGGGCGGAACGCCGACCCTTTCGCCCGCCCGCATCGCCGCCTTCCTGACGTCGCCGCGGCGGCGGGTCTCAGCGACCGAGCTGACGGCCGCCTTCGAAGCCGTCCGGGAACTTGATGAGGCGGGGCCGCCCCTCGAGCCCGTGGCGCAGGACCTCACCCACAGCAAGGCCCGCCTGACGCACGTCAGCATCCGCAGGTTCAAGGGCCTGGAGTCCCTGGACTTTCCGGTTGGGCTCAATGCGGCCGACTCCGATCCGGAGGCGCCCACGCCGGCGCTGCTGATCCTCGGCGAGAACGCCGCGGGGAAGAGCTCCATCCTCGAGGCCATCGCCCTGGCCATGTGCTCCGGTCTGGCCTGGGAAGGCCTAAAGCTCGATCCGTCGAAGCTGCGCCTGGATCCGGCCTTTATGGGCGTCGACCAGGCCCGACCTGTGCCATCTGCGGAGGTGGTGCTGTCGTTCGACGACGGGGAGGAGCGACGGCTCGTCATCGATGCGCGCGGCATGGCCGCCTCCGGCCGGCAGGACCGGCCGCCGGTCTTCGCCTACGGCGCCTACCGCCAGTACTTGGACGGTCGCCGGCGCTATATGCCCGCCCGATCCATCGCCAGCCTGTTCAGGACGGACACGCTGCTGTCCAACCCGGAGGAGTGGCTGCTGGGCCTGAAGGAGGACCGCTTCAACATGGTGGTCCGTGCCCTTCGTGAGATCCTCTCCGTGGAGGAGGATTTCGAGGTCCTTCGTCGTGACCCGGCCCGGCGGCGTTGCCTCGTCGTCACGGCGACCCGCGGCCCCGACGGCCGCCTCGTCGAGACGCAGACGCCCCTCGGCCTGGTCTCGTCCGGCTTCCGCTCCGTCCTCGCCATGATCTGCGACATCCTCGAAGGCCTCATGGACGAGCGGGTCAACCCGGTCTTCAACACCTTCGCCTCGGCCCGCGGCGTCGTCCTCGTGGACGAGGTCGAGGCGCACCTGCACCCACGGTGGAAGATACAGATCATGACCGGGCTTCGCCGGGCGCTGCCGAACATGACCTTCATCGCCACGACCCACGACCCCCTCTGCCTGCGCGGGATGGCCGACGGGGAGGTGCTGGTCCTGCACCGGATCGCCGGCGCGGCCACTGACAGGACCAGCCTGCCCATCTTCGTCGAACAGCTCACAGATCTGCCGAACGTGGGCGCGCTTACGGTCCAGCAGCTCCTGACATCGGACTTCTTCAGCCTCTTCTCCACCGACGAGCCGGAGACGGAGCGGAGGCTTGCGAGCGTCGCCGACCTCCTCACGAAGCGCGCGGCGGGCAAGCCGCTGGACCCTGAAGAGGCGGCGACGCTCTCCCAGTTCGAGGCGGAAGTCGCTTCGGCCCTCCCGGTGGGCGCCACGGAAGTGCAGCGCCAGGTGCAGCAGGCCGTCGCCGACTACCTGAAGCTCAAGCGCGAGCAGTCTAGCCAGAGCCTGCGGGAGCTTCGGGAGGACACGCGGCGCCGGATCGTCAAAGCGCTGGAGGGCGTCTAATGCGAAGGGCGAGCCGCGGCGTCTCTCCGCCTCCCCGCGCCCTGGCCGTCCTCGTCCAGGGTCAGACCGAGCTCGAGCGCGGCAGGGCGCACTATTCCGACCCCTACGATCCGAAGACCGGCAGCTTCCCCTTCGCGGTCTACAAGGCCGCAGAGGTGAAGGGTCGCCTGGAGGACCTCTTCCACGGCAAGTGCGCCTACTGCGAGACCGTCTACGCCTCCAGCGCCCCGGTCGACGTGGAGCATTTCAGGCCAAAGGCGGCGGTGGAAGGCGACGACCAGCATCATGGCTACTGGTGGCTCGCCATGGTGTGGGAGAACCTCCTGCCGAGCTGCATCGACTGCAACCGTCGCCGCCGGCAGGTGACCCCCACCGGCAGCGCCAGCCTCCAGACCCTGGACGAGAACAGCCGGACGCTCGGCTCGTCCGCCGTCCTGTCCTCGGGCAAGAAGGACGCCTTCCCCATCGCGGGGGTTCGGGCGAGGTCGGAGAACGACCCTCTCGCCGGGGAGCAGCCGCTCCTGCTGAACCCCTGTGACGACGATCCAGAGGAGCACCTGCTCTTCTACACCGAAGGCACCAACCCCATCAGCCTGGTCCTGCCCCGGCCCGACGCTGCCGCCACGCCGGATCCTGAGGCCGGCGATCCCGCCATCAGCCAACGCGGCGCAGTCTCGATCCAGGTCTACGGCCTCAACCGCCTGGGCCTCGTCCAGGAGCGCACGCGCGTCCTTCGCCGCCTCGAGTTCCTGGAGATGCTGATCATCGAGCTGGGCAAGCTGGCAGAAGACCTGGAGACCGGCGCCACGGGGGCCATCGTTCCCGTGGCGGTGAAGCGGCTGCACTTCCTGCAGGACCAGATCTTGGCGGAGCTCAGGCGAATGGCGGCTCCCCAGGCGCCGTACTCCGCTATGGTGAAGGTCTGGATCAGCCAGCTCCGGGAGCGGCTTTCAGCGGCCCCATGAGGTTGCAGCGGGTGACGGCGGCGGCGCTTGGCCCCACCGCTGCGGAGCACAGACTAGCGCCGTCGAGGAGACCTGCCCCTTGCCTGCCATGAGCGACGCCGAGCTGGCCGACGCCGTCGCCGAGGGCTGCTTCGGCGCCATGACCCTGGACACAAGCGTCTTCGACCAGTTCGAGTGCAACCTCGACTACCGGGCGCTGCGGTCGCTCGGACCGGTGGCCTCCCAGCATGGGGTGGCGCTCATCTTCACCGATGTCACCGCGCGGGAGGTGCAGGCGCACATCGCGCGCGCGGCGACCGACCAAGCCGCCAAGCTCACCGCCGCCCTGAACCAGTACCGTAAGGCCTGGCGCAGGCCCGAAAACGAAGCGTCGGCGCTGACGACGACCTGCAGGCCGACCCCGCAGAGCTGGCGCAAGAGGAGTGGGAGTCTTTCCTGAGCGCTGTCGGGGGGACGGAGATCAGGTGCGAGGGGTTGGCAGGTCGGCCCATTGCTGCAGCGCTACTTCAGCTCCCAGCCGCCCTTCAGGGGCGCGGTGTCCAAGAAGGCCGAGTTCCCGGACGCCATAGCCCTCCTGGCTCTCGAAGCTTGGGCAGAGCAGCAGGACACCACCGTCCTCGCCATCAGCCGCGACGGCGACTGGCGGGCCTTCGCGGAGGGTTCGACGCGCCTCGTCTGCACGCCCAACTTCACCGGCGCGCTCAACCTCTTCAACCAGGCCGGACAGCGAGTGGTGCACCGGGCGGTGGAGCTGCTCAAGGCCGGCCAGGCGCCGGACGTGGAGCACGACCTCAATATAGCGATCCAGGCCTGGCTGGACGAAGCCGACTTCGAGGTGGAGGCGCGCTCGTCCTTCCACTTCGAAGCGGAGCCCGAAAGCGCCTCTCAGCAGACCTGGACGATCGCCTCGCCCCCGCAGGTGCTGTCGCTCGAAGGCGACGAGGTCACCTTCTCGATGGAGCTCGACTGCCTGATCCGGTTCGTGGCGCAGTTCGACCTTTCGGTCCGCGACAGCATTGACGGGGAGTATGTGCGCCTGAACACCCAGTCGGACGACGTTGAGAGCAGCCACCGCGTCAGCGTCAGCGTCACCATCAACCGCGCCTTGGATCCAGAGCCCTCCGCCGTGGAGGTCGAGGTTAACCGTCGCCGCCTGCACGTCGACTTCGGCAACATCGACCTGCGTTGGAGCTACGAGGACTGAGCCCTCCCGGCCCGGGCAGGGCGGACCTGGGGACGATAAGCCCTACTGGCATTGCGCTTGGCCCCTCTCGCCCCCGCCAGAGCCCGCCGAGGTGCGGCTGCTTGCGGCGGTAGATGTGCGGCACGACAAGGGCTGGACCTGGCACATGTACCTGATGGGACGTCCAGGCCCCCGCAAGGGCGAGCCCGGCCACATCGACGTGCTCGGCGTCTCCGTGCCGTCCTGGTTCATGCGGTCGGAAGAGCCCTACCATCGGCTGGTCAGCGACGCCCTGAGCCGGCTGCTCGCGGCGGCCAGCATCAGCTATTCCACCCAGGTCCGGCCGGTCCTCGCTGGGGATGACGGCGACTTCATCTCCGTCGGCTACTTCAGCGCCGAGCCCGTGCCGAGCGCCTACGGGATCGGCATCACGTTGCCTGAGGGCCTGCCTCATCGTTGGGACCTCAACGGCCTGCTCACCCTCGCGGCTCAAACGGCCGAGCATTCGGACGCGCTCGCCGCGCTCAGGGAGGCCATGCGTCCCGAGATCCCCCGCCACTACCGCTTCCTGGCGCTCTACCGCGCATTGGAGCTGCTCATCGTGGACAAGAAAAAGCGGTCGAAGTGGCTCGACCGGTATGAGAATGAGATCCGCCGCCTGGACCTCGATCCGCAGGCGTTCCGGAACTACGCGCCGCGAATGCGCGCCCGCTGCGCCCACGGTGCCGACATCGGGCGCGAGCGGGGCATCTTCGGCATTGTGTCCGGAGGCGTGCCCCGGGAGCCCTTTGACCTCCTGCTCCAGGCGGTGCTCGACAGGCTGGGCGAGCTGACGAACATGAAGATGTTTGTGCAGAAGCCAGAGCACGCCACGAGCGACGCCCTCGCCGAGACGCGCAGCTAGCGTACCGTCCAGCCGGCCAAGCTGGCAAAGCAGGGCCTCGGGGCGCCGGGCCCCGGAGCGCCGAGCTCAGCCCCAGATCGTCTGCGGGGACATCTGCTCCCTTGCCCTACAGCAGACCTCACGAACATCCGCTGAGGGTCAACTGGCGCCGATCGCCGGAAGCGCGCTGGAATCGGTGAACCCATCGCCACCCGATGACCCCTTTTCACTGCGGCGCGCCAGTCATCGCTTCGACCGCGTCGGCGATCGGCGTCGGTCCGCCCGTGACCTCCAGGATCAGCCGCTTGAGGTGGGGCGCCCTCAGAAGCGCGACGATCGTGGCCGCGACGTCGTCACGCGCGATCTCGGTGTGGGTCTTCGCAAGGCCCAGGTCGACGCGGCCGGTCCCGGGCTCGTTCGTCAGGGCGGAGGGCCGCACGATCAGCCAGTCTAGGCCGGTCAGGACCAGGTGGGTCTCCGCCTTCTTCTTCTGGACCATGTAGCGCTCGAACGCGGCGTCCATGCGCCGCTCGCGCCACGCCTCGGGGAAGACCGAGACGAGGACGAAGCGTCGAACGCCCGCGAGCTTCGCCGCAGCGGCCAGTTTTCCTGGTCCGTCGCCGTCGACCTGGGTGGTCGCGTCGTCGCTGTCCCTGCCGCCGGCTCCGGCGCTGAACACGACGGCGTCGGAGCCGCGCATGGCCTCCGCCAACTCGTCGACCGACATCGCGACCAGATCGCCTGCCGCGGTTCGTACGCCGCTCGCGGCCAGCGCCGCCGCCTGCTCAGGCCGGCGCACGAGACCGGTGGGTTCGTCGCCCGCCTCGGCCAGTTGCTCCGCGACCCGGCGTCCCACGCCGCCGGCGACGCCGATGATGAAGACTTTCATGTCTGCTCTCCTTTTCAGAGTGTCGCGGTCGCTGGCGCTCTGTTCGGCGGCGGCCGGACGGTTCGGTGACGGGGTTGAAGACGAGGCTTGCGCTCGGCGTCGTGGCGCTCGGGCGACGGAATCGGCAGGGCGGCTCGACGTCTCGGCAGGCACCCCGGGACTCTTGGACCGCGCCCCTCTCGTCGCAAAAAGCTCCGAGAGAGCCCTTGAGCGTTGAAGCGCCCCGCTCCGTAAAGAGAAGCGCTCCGTCTTTCGCTCACCTGGGCGTTGCGTCCGCGCTTTCGATGAAGGCCACGACCTCGTCGGGCTGGGACATCATCACGGCGTGGCTGGCCTTCAGCTCCTTGATCGTCGCGCCGATGCGCTTCGCCATCCTGCGCTGGGCGGTCGGGGGCACCATCAGATCCTCCGTCGCCACGAGGTAGTGGCTCGGCTTCGACTTCCAGGCCGCCGTGGTGACCGCGCCGCCCACCGCGCCGATGCCCCAGGGATTCTGCGCGTTCGCCATGAACGCCGTCGTTCCGGCGTCCACATCCGCCGCAAAGGCGGCTGCGAACTTGGTCGGGTCCACGATCAGGAAGCCATCTGCGGGCGGCAGCAGCGGCGCCTGCGGTTCGCCGGGAACCGGCTTCTCGGCCAGCGTCGCGACGGACTCTCCGACGTCCGGCGCGAAGGCCGCGACATAGACGAGGCTGCGGACCTTGGGATCGTCGCCGGCCTCGGTGATGACGGCGCCGCCGTAGGAATGGCCGACCAGAACCACCGGGTGCTTCGCCTTCGCGATCGCGCGTCTCGTGACGGCCGCGTCGTCCTTGAGCGTGATCGTCGGGTTCTGGACCACCAGCACTTCGTAGCCGTCTCGGGTCAGCCGGTCGTAGACCGCGCGCCACCCGGAAGCGTCGACAAAAGCGCCGTGGACCAGAACGATGGAGACCGGCTTCTCCGCGGCCTTCGCGGGAAGAACGGCCGCTGCGGCCATCGCCAAAGCGAGGAGGCCTGAAATCTTGCCGAACATGACGAGTTTCTCCTTCTTGCCTTCTTCAGGCGACTGAAACGGGGTTGAGGACGAGGGCGGTGCGCTCCGCCAGGCCGCCGACGGCGGCGGCGTAGTTCTGGAAATGCGGGGTGGCGCGATGGGCCGCGACGGCGTCGTCGTGGACGTAGAGTTCGTCGATCACGAAGCGGTCGGAATCGGCCTGATCCTGCCAGAGGTCGTAGCGAAGGTTTCCGGCCTCCGCCCGGCTCGGAGCGGTCATGCCCTCAAGGAGGGTCCTGAGCTCCGCGGCCTTGCCCGGGTGGGCGACGAGAATCGCGGTGATCTTCACGTGACGGGACATGGTGACGTTCCTCTTGCGGTGCGTGGGGGTGAAGGCGGGGCGCAGACGGAGGCGCCCAGCCGGTCATGCGCGTGCTCATGCGGCCGCGCGGCGGCCGCCGAGCGCTTCGATCAGCTGCGCGGCGATCTGGTGATCCGAGGCCGGGTTCTGGCCGGTGATCAGCTCGCGATCGACGACCACGTTCGGCGCGAAGTCCGTCGCGACGACGTTCACCTTGCCGCCGGCGAGCTCCAGGGCTTCGGGCATGTTGAAGTGCAGCCTGCCCTTGAGGAGATGCTCCTCGGCGACCCGCTCCTCGCTGGCCGAGAACACGGTCATGGCGTAGCCGGCGTAGGGCCAGTCGCGCGCCGCGTCGGTCGCGGCTTCCCTGTCTTCCTGGATCAGCGCGGCGCGGAACGCGCGCGCGTTGGGCAGCGCCGCCAGAAGCGCGATCGGGCCGTGGCACAGCAGGGCGGTCGGCTTGCCGGCGTCGTGGAAGCGGCGGAGGATTTCGCCGACGTCCGCGTCCTGCATCAGATCGACCGCCGGCGCGTGTCCGCCGGGAACGAATACGCCGGCGTAACCGTCCAGGCCGTCGCGCAGCACGGACGCCAGCGTGCGGACCTGATTCATCGACGGGTGGTCGGCGTAAAAGCTCCTGGCGCGCTGATAGGATGCCGCGTCGCCGCCGAAATGGTCCGCGGTATCCGACGCCTCGTCGATGTGCGGCTTGGTTCCGTCCGGGGTCGCGAGCACGATGTCGTAGCCGGCCTCGAGCAGCGCCATCGCCGGCACGACCGTCTCGTTGAGGTACTGGCCGATCTCCGCCGAGCCGCCGCCCTGGAGCTCGATCCGGGTGGCGTTGGAGCCGATCACGAGAACTGTGGCGTTTGTCATCTGAGCCTCCGTCTGAGTTTGGCCGCGGTCGCTGCGGGCAGACGGAATGTGGCTCAGCACCACATATTACAGAAATTTATTTCCTTAATCTTAGTTATGTGCTTTGCGTTATAACTGATGCGCTACGACCTGAACCTGCTGCCGATTTTCGTCGCCCTGATGGAGGAGCGCAGCGTCACCCGCGCGGCGGACCGACTCGGCATGACCCAGCCGGCGCTTTCGAACGCCCTCTCGCGCCTGCGCGTGATGATGCAGGACCAGCTCTTCACCCGTGAGCGCTACGGCGTTCAGCCGACGCCGATCGCGCTCGAGCTTGCGCCGGTCATCGCGGAGGCCCTAGCCCGGCTTGACGACGCGGTCCTCGGCCAGCAGGACTTCGACCCGGCGAATGCCGAACGCTTGTTCGCCATCGCGCCCAACGGCTACGTCGAGTTTGCGATCGTGCCCGCGATCATCGCTCGGCTCGGGCGTGACGCTCCCGGCGTTAAGCTGCGCCTGATCCCCTATGGAAACGACCTGGTGGAGACCGGCGTCAGCTCCGGCGCGACCGCGCTTGCGCTCGGCCGCATCGTCGATCCCCCCGACAATCTGGTCGTGACGCACCTGCTGGACGACGGTCTGGCCTGCGTCGTGAGGACGGATCATCCCGAGATCGGCGACAGAATCAGCCGCGAACAGTTCGAGCGGCTCAAGCACATCAACGTTGTGCCGCCCGGCCGTATGCGCGCCGGCCTGTTCCAGGCACTGTCGCAGCAACAGCTGAGGCGCGACGTTGCGATCTCGGTCACGAACTTCTTTGCCGTCGTTGAGATGATCGCCGTCACCGACTACTGCGCGACGCTGCCAAAGCTGATCTGCCGCAGGGTGGCGCACGATCGGAGGCTGAAGGTTCTGCCTGCCCCGGTCGACCTCGGGACCTTCCCGGTCGAGATGGCATGGCACGTGCGCTATCGGCACGATGCCGCGCACCGCTGGCTGAGATCGCTGATCGGCGAGGTGGCGGCGAACCTGACGCCCGGTGATTGAACCAATTGATGGTGCGGCAGCCATCCCTGCTCCGATGCCGCGCGAGTCGCCCGTGACGAGAACGCGTTTGCCTGCAAATCTCTTCGGTTCGGGTCGTGCGGGTTCCGGACCGGCGCGTTCTGGTCCCGTGCGGTAGCCGCATCCGCGAGCATGACCGCCGACGCAGCTCCGGCAGACGATCTAAGTACAAGATCACGTCGGTTGACAGAAGAGTAAGACTTATTCTGCATGCTTATCTTCATCATGGTCGCCAAGCAAAAACGGCTTACTGAATGCCTCGATCAGGCGCGAGACGAAGACGAGCATGCCGGGAACTTCGCCTATATGCAGATCCGATCAGAGAAAGGCAGGATCGTCTAAGGCGCCCGAGTCCGTCGCGTTGGCGCCGGTTGTTAGCCGGAACGCCCCGACCACGTAGGGGGCGGGCAAGCACAACAGACTTGGCCCGAGACCTGTCAGAGGTCCGGATTCAGACCGCGGACCGGACTTACGCTTTCGAGAAGCGATGCGACGTTGAGGATCGTGGACTCGGCCAGCCAACTTCCGACGATCTGAACGTTAATCGGGAGCCCTTCCTGGCTGCTGCCAAACCGCATCGAAATACCCGGCAGGCCCGTGATGTTGAGTGGGACTGTCGCGCCCTGCAGGTAGGTTGCGTCGACCTTTTGCCCGTTGATGACGAATTCTGCCTGTCCATGCTTGTGCGCAGGCAGCGGCAATACGGGCGTGACCAGCGCGTCAAAGCTTCGGAAGTATTCGGCATAGCCGTCGCGCAGGCGCTCGGCGGCCTGTTCGGCGGCGATGAAGTCCTTCATGGACGTGTCAGGCAGCGAGAGCATTGTCTTTGACATCTTGTACATCTGGTCTTCGTGCCCGGCAGTCGCCGCGGCGAACTCGGGCTTCATCTCCATCACGTGCAGCCGGTTGAAGACGTCTAGCGCAAAGTCCGTCTCGAGCGCGGGAATGCGGACGGGTTCGACGTGGAGGCCGAGGCTCTTCAAAGCTTCAGCCGCTTCCTCGACTGTCCTGGCGACTTCAGGGTCGATCGGACCGAAGCCCGGCTCCACCAGCCAGCCGACACGGAGCTGCCGATAGGGTTGACGCCCGATGCCCGCGTCGAACTGTCCGGCGCTGGTGGCGAAGGCATCCTTTCCGTCCGGACCTGCAAGCTGCGAAAACGCGAGAGCGAGGTCGCGAATGCTGCGCGCCATCGGGCCCACGTGCCAGAAGCGGCGCGGCGCGCGTGGATAGACGCCGGTCATCGGCACCCGCCCATGCGTCGCCTTGAGCGAGACGATGCCGGTCTGCGCGGCCGGGCCGCGAACCGAAATGGCGAGGTCCGTGCCGAGCCCGATCGGCGACATACCAGCTGCGATTGCGGCCGACTCGCCCCCGCTCGATCCGCCGGGCGTGCGGGTCACGTCCCAAGGATTGTTCGACCTACCGGAAAGAAGGTTGTCGCTCTCGATCCAGTAGGAGAATTCGGGAAGGTTAGTCTTGGCGAGCAGGATGCCGCCCGCCTTCTTCATTCGCGCGACGCTCGTGGCGTCTGTCTCCGGGATGCGCCCCTCGAAGATCGGGGAGCCGCGCTGAGTGAGGACGCCGGCTGTGTCGATTGAATCTTTGACTGTGAACGGAACGCCGTGGAGCGGTCCGACGTCGTCGCCGGCCAAGATCGCGGCCTCCGCCTTCCTAGCGCCCTCAATTGCGCCGTCTGCGAGGGCGACGATGGCGTTGATCTTCCGGTCGACCGTTTCAATCCGCTCGAGATACGCCTTCACGACTTCGACCGGCGACACCTCCCTGGTGCGGATCCGTTCGGCCAGTCTGACTGCGTCCGAAAAAATAATGTTCTCGCTCATCTCTGTTTCCGATCGGCAGCTTACTGCTTGTTTAGAGCCTGCGGCGCCGACGGCTGTGCCTGCCGGTCGGTCATCGACACCGCTGCCGTCTACTCGCCGAACTCAGATCGGCTTTGCGTTCGGATCGGGTTCGCGAAGATCCTTCAGCGTGGCCGTCCCGCCGAACAGGGCTAGGCTGATGTTCGAGACGTCCCTGAAGATGATGTAGGCCGGCACCCGTCCGGTCTGGCCGGAGGCGTCACCAAGGATCTTGGTGGCGCGCTCCATGAAGAGCTCCTTCGCCGTCGCGTCGAAGCCGCCCTCGAGGACATTGACGAGAAGCGTTGCAATCTTGGCCGTGGCGCGCTTGCCGCCATGGTAGATGTCGCCGGCGGGGAGATCGCAGACGTGCAGAAAAGTCGTGCTGCGCACGAAGTCGGTGCGGGCGAGGCGCTCGCATTCGGCACCAAGATCGGTCAACTGTTGGGCGATTGCATCCTTGGCGGCTTGGTCGAAGGTGCCTTCGGCGGCGCTGAGGAACATGATGGGCATGAGGTATCTCCTGTGATCCGGCTCAGTTGAAATCGGTGACGACGACGAAGCCCTCTGTCTTAAAGCTCGGCATCCGATCGAAGACGCTCTGGACGTCCTTGAGCCCGACCTCCTCCGTTATCAGTTTGCTTGGTTGAAGCTTGCCGCTGTCGACCAATCGCAGCAGTTCGGGATAGTCGCTGTGCGGGTTGCCGAGCGTGCCGACGAGCGACCACTCCTTGAACACGAGCATGTCGATCGGAAGCGTTATCTCGCCTCGGTCATCCTGCGTGGTCAGGCCGGCGACGCACAGGCGACCGCCCTTCGCCAGCGTATGCAGGGACGTAAGAGTCGAATTCTGTCCACCCATCGCGTCGATCGCGACGTCAGCGCCCCGGCTTCCGACGAGCTTGTCGAGGCTCTCGCGAACCTCAAAGGGCGTGAGGCCGGAGGAATTGATCGCGTAGCTCGCGCCCAGCGCCTTGGATGCTTCCAGCGCACTGTCCTTGGTGTCGATTGCGACCACCAGGGCGCCCATCGCCGCCGCGATCTGCACCGCGGATCTGCCGACGCCTCCGCAGCCGACCACCACGACGGTTTCGCCGCCCTGAACCTGCGCACGCGTCTTGACCGCCCGGAAGGACGTCATGTAGCGGCACCCCAGTGCGGCGGCGTCCTTCTCCGTGACGTTCTCGGGCAAAGCCACGCAATTGAGGTTCGCGTTCGGGACCCGGGCGAACTGAGCGAAACCTCCGGAGCCCTGGGTGGTAAACCCCCAGGCAGGATTGTCGCAGAGGTTCTGCAGCCCCTTGCGACAGTAGGGACAGTCTCCGTCGGCGTAGTTGAACGGCACGCAGACGCGCGTGCCGGGCTTGAGGTGCCTGACGTTCGCTCCCACACGCTCGACCACGCCACCGATCTCGTGACCGAGCACGATCGGAAGCGGGAGCTTTAGCCCGCCCCAAGTCCAGTCGCCGTTCCAGACGTGCCAATCAGTCCGGCAAATGCCGGACGCTGAGGGACGAACGAGAATATCATCGTCGCCGATGTTCGGGATCGGTATGTTCTTGACTTCCATCGGCCTACGTAGCTCTTCCGCTACGACTGCACGCATCGTTTCCATAACTGTCCTCTTTTTCCGCGAGCGGCTTTCCGTACTCTGGTTGCCTAGCCTGTATCGCAATGCGCGATCCACGCTGCTTGCACAGAGCGTTGATGAAAACCTGCTCGTCTTTGGAGGACCTGTCTCGTTAAGCGGCGTAAACTGGTATAAATTATGCGCTTCACCCTCGATGTCGCGGTTCCGTCGTTTGGTGGAGGCTGGTTCCAGCTAGGCCTCGCCGGCTTGGCGTGCGGACTGGCGCGATCATGGCTGGGGGAGCGGAAACGCCATGTCATCACCTGAGGATCTGACACCGCCTGGCGCTCCGGAGAACGCGATCGCCGTTACAGATAAGTACGCGCCCGAAGAATCTCAGTATTTCTTTGGTCCGTTTCGTTTTGTGCCTCACACACGACTTCTGTTGGCCGACGGGCAACCAGTTACGATCGGCTCTCGCGCTTTTGATATATTAACGTTACTCGTTGCACGTGCCGGAAGCGTTGTCTCCAAGGAGGATTTGGTACGCCATACCTGGCCGAACACGTTCGTCGAAGAACACAACTTGAGGGTGAACATCGCCGCCCTGCGCCGCGCGCTCGCTGCAGTCGCGCCGGGAATGGCGTTCATCGCCACCGAAATCGGGCGGGGTTATCGTTTCGTCGCTCCGGTCAGCGTCGAGACCATGGTGATCGCGCCCGTCGCAAACAGTCCCGCGAACCTGCCCAAGGATCTCGGCGTTATCGGCCGCGCCGACGACATCGAGGCAGTGGTCCGGCAGCTGGCGACAGCGCGGCTTGTGACGATCGTCGGCGCAGGCGGCGTAGGCAAGACCACGGTGGCCGCAGCTGCTGCGCGCCGGGCGGCTGCGCTTGGGCAAACTGTAACCTTCGTTGATCTCTCGACTGTTGGCGATCCGCAGTTGGCGCCCATCGCAATCGCTGCTGCGCTCGGCGCCGCGACCTATCCCAATGCACTCGACGCCGCCGTCGCCGCGCTGCGCCTCCAGCCGGGACTGGTCGTACTCGACGGCTGCGAGCATCTGGCGCACGTCGTCGCCGTATCGGCGGAGCGCCTTCACAAGCTAGCGTCGGCCGCGAGCATCCTTGCGACCAGCCGCGCGCCTCTTGGCCTCAGCCAAGAGCACGTTTACTGGCTCCAGCCGCTTGCCAGCCCCCGGCCGGACGTGGCGCTAAGGGTGGACGAAGCACTCGCCTTCCCCGCGATCGAGCTTTTCGTGATCCGTGCGCGCCAGCGGAACGGTTATGAACTGTGCAGCGGCGACGCGCCGGTCGTCGCCGACATCTGCCGCCTTCTCGACGGCATTCCGCTGGCGATCGAGCTCGCCGCCGCGCGGGTAATCACCCTGGATCTCACAACCATCCGCGCCCTGGTGTCGAACAGCCTCGCGCTTCTCGCGCATGGCCCCCGCAGCGCTCCGCTGAGACAACAGACACTGACCGCGACGCTGGATTGGAGCTATAGCCTGTTGTCGGAAGACGAGGCGCTCATTCTGCGCAGCGTGTCGGTGTTCGCCGGCTACTTCGGCGCCGACGATGCGATCGCCGTGGTCGCGAACGCGCACCTTTCCCCGCCGAAGTCGCGGCCGGCGTCGCGGCACTGACAGCGAAATCCCTCATCACGAGCGACTATCGCGGGGGCACCCTTCGCTACCGCCTTCTGGAAAGCACGCGGGTCTATGCGTCAAGTCGCCTGCGGGCCGCGGGCGAGGATCGCGACTGCGCCCGCCGGCATGCGCGCCATCTGCTTGCGGTTTTCGAAAGAGCCGAAGCTGAATGGCATTTCCGTCCGACCCGCGACTGGTCAGTTCTCTACGCAGGCCGGATCGACGATCTTCGCAAGGCGCTCGGTTGGGCTTTCGGCCCTTGCGAAGACGCGGACCTCGGACTGCGCCTGACGAGCGCCGCGATCCCGCTTTGGGATGCGCTGTCGCTCGTCGGAGAAAGCCGATCTCATGTCGCCCGCGCGCTCGCCCTGTTAGAAGATAGGAAGTGCGGCGACGGCTCCATCGAGGCGAAGCTGCGCGCGTCGCACGCATGGGGTCTGACACGCGAAGAAACGCTCGTGCCCGAGATCGAGGGCGCATGGGAGCGCTGCATCGAACTCGCCAAACGCGTTGGGAACGCGGACATCCAGCTGCGCGCGCTTTGGGGCTTAGTCTACTACCTTATCTACTCGGGTCGTCATCTCGAAGCGTTGTCGCCGCTCGACCGTTTCGCCGAGGTCGCGACACGTGAGGACGCCGCAGCGCTTCCGGATGGCGAGCGACTTCGCGCGCTCGCGGAGTTTCAAGCTGGCGAATTAAAAGCCGCGCATCGTCGGCTCGAAGCGCTGGCGCGCGGCCATCACGCCTCGTCGCCGCGCGTGAAGCTAGGCCGGTTCCACTTCGATCTCACAGTTGGGATCCGCAGCACCCGGTCACTCACGTTCTGGCTTTTGGGATTCCCCGATCAGGCGGCGCAGGCCGCCGCGGAATCCGTGGGCATCGCGCAATCGATCGAACACGGCATGTCGGTCGCCAATTCGCTCGTCGCGTCAGCGCTCCTAGTGGCGCTTTGGCGCGGAGATCTGGACGAGACCGATAAGTATCTCGCGCTTCTCGACGACACCGTTCGTCGCAACGACATCTGGATCTGGCGTCCACTCGGCCGCACGCTCACAGCTTGGGCCGCCACGGAGCGCCGCAGCCCGGGTTCGATCGAAACGCTACGCTCCTCGATCGCCGAACTTGCAGGGGGGCGGTTCCTAATACGCGTGCCGTTCTACCGGAGCGTCCTCGCCGAGGCGCTCGCGACGAACGGTCAACTTGTCGAAGCGCAGAGGGTGATCGCCGCGGCCGAGGCAGGCGTAGAAACGCAGCGCGAAGGGTGGTGCCGTCCTGAAGTGTTGCGGGTCGCTGGCGTCGTGCGCATGCGAGGCGGCGACACGGACGGCGCCACCCGCCTGTTTGCCCGCGCGATGGCGGATGCAGAGGCGATCGGCGCCAAGTCGTGGCAGCTTCGCATCGCCGTCAGCATGATGGAAATGGGCCTTCAGCCCGACGCGACGGAAAGGCTCGAGCGCCTGTACAGGCAATTCGACGAAGGATTCTCGACGCGAGATCTGGCTCGCGCAAGCGCGCTGCTGTCGTCGGTGAGGACCAGCCTTCCCATGGGCAAGCGCTCCGACCGCTCGTAAGCCTGGACCGGCTGCCAAGGTATCGGCACCCTTCGCCTCCAGCGTGTCCGGCGCGATGTAATGCCGACCGACGCTGCACTCCTCCTGCCACTGCAGCATGGCGTGCGGCGTCAGCTCGGTTCCGTTGTCCGAGGACAGGTCAGTTTTCGGGCAACCAGTCTACCGGAAGCGGACCTGGCGAAGGTCCGAGACGGGTCAGAAGCAGACAGTTACTTCTATATCCCTCTGATCAGCTTCAGCCATTTACGATACCGAGACGCCTTCGGCGCTGGTAGTCCCGCATCACGACAGCGGCGCACCGCTTCCCTGTGTGCCTTTGCAATGGCGCCAGACCTCAATGGGCGGTTGGCGAGCAACTCATCGGTGACGCCTTGCAGAATCGCTCGCCGAAGCTGGCCCTGCGTCTGCGACAGCCGGCCGGCGCCGCGCTGCCACCGGTCGAGCTTCATCAGTTGCCTGGCCGTCGGCGCGGGCTTGACGTCGCCGCTGTCGGAGCCGGCCTGATCCCAGCCAGAGAGCCAGCACCGAGCCTCGGCTCGATGCGCCAGTTCAGATGGGACGATCCTGGACTCACCGGCCGCCTTTGCCGCGCGCCCCGCGGCTCTCTGCGCCGCCAGATGACCACGGAGCCGCCGAGCCCGCCAAGCCGGCACAGAGATTTCGAACTCGGGTTCAGCTCGCATGAGCTACCTGATCACCGGACAAGGCCGCACGGCGCCTGCCGTTTCCCGTGCGCGTTGGCTTATCACGATTGGCGGTGAGCGCGACGCAGCGGCCGACCTTGGTGATGGTCAGAAGGGCCAAGAACGAGACCGCTCCAGGTTCGAGTTCCGGCGCCCGCATTCGTAGCCGTCTCCGCGCAGACAAACCGAGCGTCGGCCAGGTCGCCTCCCCTGCAACTGCAGCGGCCGCACGGCCGTTCAGAGACGCCATCACGCACCACGCGCCCAGTCGGGCGGGCGCCGACGGCGCGCCACACTGCCACAAGCATCGCGCAACCGCAGAGCGATTAACCATCCCGGACGATCGCGTTGTCTTCAGCCACAAACCGCTTGCGCCCCGCGCAACCCCCGCTGATCCTTGGCATGTGACGTCACCGACGTCGCGGATTCGCCCTGGTCCCCGCATGAGCGGTGAGGCGGGCGCCGGAAGCTGCGCTAACAGCGACCGACGCCCTGACCATGTCGGCGATCCTGCTGTGACAGGAGAACCAAGCATGGCTTGCGCCATCTATGGTCGGCTGCGCGCCGACCGCAATCCCCCCGGAGAGAGCCTGAGGGCTCAGCAGAGCAGCGCCGGACGCCGCCGGATCAGGCCTGACCGCCGACGCCGCACGCCCGACCTCACGCGCCGCGCGGCGTCGCGGCTGCGCATCGAGCGCTGACGCCAAAGCCCGGGCGCACGTCTTCCGCATCAGCAGCTTCGATCTGACGTCACGTCGCTCGTGACGGCTGCCCGCGGCGGCGCGCGTCCGCGCTTCTGAACCCCTCTGTCTTCATCTCAACTGCGCTGCCGGACGCGGCGCGGAAGGACTCTCTCCATGTCTTCACTCATCTTCTCGGGCGCCAAGCCCCGCCCCCACCTGCTCACCGGGCTGCCGACCGTCTACACCCTGACGCCCACCCTCAGCCGTCCCGTCATCACCGTGATCTCGGGTTCGAGCCTGCCCCTCGGCGACGCCGAGGCGCTGGAGAACGCCGGGGCCTATCTGATCGTCCGCGAGGAGCCCGGCTCGCCGCCCTCCATCTATGTCGGCGAGGCCGGCTTGCTGTCGAACCGGCTCGCCGGGCACAGCCGCCTGCGGCCGAACAGCGGAGCCGTGTTCGTCATCGCGGTCACGTCCGAGCGTGGCGACCTCGCCAAGCCGGATGTCCGCACGCTCGAGCGGCTGATCTACCTCGGGCTTGCCGCCGAGCCGATGATCGAGCTCGACAATCTCGACGAGCCCTCCCACGCGCCGGTCGACCAGCCGCGCTTCGAGCAGCTCTGCTGCTTCACGGCCGACGTGCTGACGCGCATCGGCCAGTCCAGTCTGCTGCCTCTTGGGGGCCGCTGGCGGCAGGCTCTGACCGGCATGAGCATGTGCGCCGAGCTGCTGGTGGAGCCCGCGCTCGAGGCGCTGATCGGCGCCCGGCGCATGCGGACCCGGGGCGGCGGCTACAAGGCCGAGGCCCTGTTCCTGCAGGACGGTCGCTGCCTGCTGAAGAAGGGCAGCCACGTCCGCTCCTTCACGGTCGCCAGCATCGGGACCCGGGCGGCGATCCACCGGCAGGAGGCGCTCTATGCCGGCCTGGTGACCGAGCAGCACGGCGCGCTCATCACGATGCGCGACCTGCTGTTCGAGAACCAGACGCGGCTCGCCTGCTTCGTCTCGGGCAGCACGTCCGGCCACTGGAAGCGCGCCTCCACGCCGAAGGCGGAGCCGCGGGCGGCTTCCGCCGCCTGGCTCACGCTCTGGCGTGAAGCCTCCCCGCAGGCCTGCACGGCGGAGGACGCGAAGAGCATCCGCGAGGTCTTGGGGCGCACCGCGCTGCTCGGCGAGCCGGACTGGCCGCGCGCCGTGCAGGGAGACCTCAAGGCGGCGGTGCGGGCGGCGCTCAGGGTCACCAACCCGCTCCAGGGCGAGCCGGCCGCGACGGGCTCGCTCGACCTCGCCATGAGCGCGGTGCTGGCCTGCGCCATCGACGGGACGCCGAGCGCGGCGGACGTGTTCGACATTCTGCTGATCCGCCTGAAGGCCAGGGGCCTGGCGATCAGCGCGCCGATCGGGATGGGGTTCTGATCATGACCAGCTCCAAAGCCTCCCGCTCCGCAGCCGCTGACACGCCCAAGGGGAAGACGCTGTCCACCAGCGTCTCCCTCGCGCGGCTCGATCGCAGCCCCCACGCGCCGGCAGACAAGGAGACGGCGCAGGTGATCGACGAGCCGTTGCTCCCCTTCATCGAGGGGGCTTCCGATGATGATACGGATCCCGATGACGATCTGGACGGGCCGGATCCGCAGCTGTCGCCGAGCGCGGCCTTCGCGCGAGCCGCGATCGTCGAGCTGCTGCCCCGCAGGGTGTGGCGCGCGTTTGAACGCGGCAAGCCGCTGGTGGTGGTCGTCGAGGCGCCCACGCCGGACTGGGTCCCGCAGCTTGGCCGTGCGGCCGGCGAGCTCTGGCCGCTCTGCCGCATCATCGCGATGAACAAGGCGCCGAGCCGGTTCGAGCAGCTCGTTACGCTGCCGGCCGACCGGCCGGTGCTGGCCATCACCAACAATCCGGCCTGGCTGCCGGCGGGCTATGTGGACGCGGCCGATCTTCGGGTGCGCCTGCGCCTCACGCCGAGGATCGCGCGTGAGGGGCTGCGCCTCGCGCTTGGCCGCAGCGCAGCGGTGACGCCGCGCGACGTCGCAGGCCTCGATCTGCCGGACCTCATGCTGGCGGTAAGGCCCCGTTCCAGCGCCGCGGCCGCTGTTCGGCGCATGCGCCGCACGGCGGAGCGTCGCATCGCGGTTCGGGCAGACCACGCCACCCCGACGCTCGAGCAGCTCAAGGGCTATGGCGGCGCCATGGCTGAGATCGAGACGATCATCGCCGAGGCTCGCGACTGGATCGCGGCGGACGCAGCTGGAGCGCCGCCGCCGAGCATGCTGCTGCATGGCGCGCCCGGCACGGGCATGACCATGTTGGCCAGGTCGATCGCCAGAACGCTCGGCCTGCCGATCGTCACCACCAGCGTCAGCGAATGGTTCGCCAGGACCGAGGGCAACCTCGGCGACGTCGCGAAGGCGGCTCAGACCTTCTTCGACTGGCTGACCGCGGCCGCGCCTGCGATCGGCTTCCTGGACGAGCTGGACGCTCTGCCGGATCGGGAGCGCCTGTCAGACCGCGGACGCGACTGGTGGACGCCTGTGATCACGGGCGTGCTGCTGATGATCGACCGCGTCCGCGCCGAGCGGCCGTCGGTCATCCTGATCGGCGCCACCAACCACATCGATCGGCTCGATGGGGCGCTGAAGCGACCGGGCCGCTTCGACCGTCACATCGAGATCCGCCCGCCGGAGACGGTGGAGGAACTCTCGGAGGTCCTTCGCCATCATCTTGGTGACGATCTGCGAGATCATGACGTCACGAGAGCCGCACGCCTCGGCCTTGGCGCCACTGGCGCGGAGGCGGAGGGCTGGGTGAAGCAGGCGCGTCAGCGCGCCCGCGTTGCCTCTCGGTCCATAACGCTCGCCGACCTCATCGACGCCATCGCGCCGCCGGACGCCACGCCGCTCGAGCTGCGGCGGGCAATCGCCCTGCACGAAGCGGCTCACGCCGTGGTCGGCCTGGCGCTTGGCCGCAAGCTGCTCAGCGTCTCGATCGTCTCCAGAGGAGCCATGGGCGGCGTCACCACCTTCGCGGCCGACACGGGAGTCCTCAGCCGCGGCGATATCGAGCGCGACGTGAAGACGACGCTCGCCGGTCGCGCCGCCGACGTCCTGTTCTCGGGCGGAGCGACGACCGGGGCGACGTCCGATCTGCGGCACGCGACGGCGCTCGTGACCGCGGTCCACGCCTCGTTCGGGCTCGCCGACACGCTGCTCTCACGCGTGCCTCCGGAGCGCGCCGAAAAGGCGCTCGCGCTTGATCCGGAGCTCCGGCGCATCGTCAGCAAAGACCTCGAACGGCTGATGGGGGAGACCATGGAGCTCGTCAGCGCACGCGAGGCGGAGGTGAGGACGCTGGGGGAGCTGCTGCTGGAGCAGCGCTGCTTGATCGGAGGAGCATGCGCCGTGGGCCTGAGGCGAAAGTGGCCGCTTGGGGACTGACGTCTCTGCAGCTGTCGTGGAGCCGGGAAGATCGGCGCACCGCGGCGGCGGAGCAGCGCGGGACACAGGAAGCGCGTCGTATGAAGCTAACCAAGCCGGGCCAAATTTACCCACTAGCGCTAAGGGCATTACTTTATCGGGCGGCGTTCGGGGGCTTTCATCTCATCCCCAGCGCAGCCAGATGAGCGCCGCAAGCGCTAGCGGCGTGACGATCGCGAACACGGTCGAGAGGATCGGCCGCGGATCCTCGTCATGATCCCAGTGCCGGCGACCGTCCTTCCTCATCGCTCTTGTTCTCATTTCGTTCTCATGGAATCCATCTCTCCTGAAGATGGAGATGGATCATGACGGACGCTGCCGAGCGGCTTGAGGACGAGAGCTTAGGCGCGCGCGAAGCCGCCGTCGACGACGCGATTCGGGCGGCCGGCGGGGACCCACGTGCGGCGGTCTGGGCGCTGCTTGTGCAGCTGGCTGAGCGCGAGGAGGCCAGGGCCCTGGCGCACAGCCGGATCTCGCTCGGCTATCGGCGCGGACGCCAGCCGCTGCGGAAGCTCCCGTGACCGTCGAGACGCTCGGCGAAGCTTGGCGCGCCGGCTGGCGCGTGAAGGCGCGCTGCGCGCACGGCAAGCGCGACGGAATGAAGTCGATCCGGGAGTGTCATCGCGAATACGAGCTCGAGATGGAGACGCTCGTCTGGACGCGCGGCGCCGGGCTTCCTCTTGGCGATCTTGCGGGCCGGCTCCGTTGCCCGGCGTGCCGGTCGCTGAAAGTCGCCGTCGCCTTCATGCCGCCTCCGATCACGGACGAGGGCGGCGTCCGTGCGCCCTCGCCACGCGAGGACATGGCGGCGCTGCCGCATCGGGTGGAGCTCTACCGCGCCGGTGGCTCTCTCGACCGCATGATCGCCGCCTCAGCGGACAGCGACGTCGCGCGCGCGGCCTTCCATGCCGCGATCGAGGTTCTGAAGCTGGAGCAGGGGCAGCAGATCGTGCTTCGGCGCTTTGGACAGCTGGTGGCGCAGCATCCGGAACCGGAGCCCTCGACGGAGGCGCCGGCCGCGGTGAACGCGGAGATCGAACGGGTCCGCGCCCACCTTCCGAAGGGCCGCAAGCGGGTCTTTAAGTGAGTCGTCCACCGCGGCAGACTGCGCCGATGTGCAACCTCTACAGCGTCACCAAAGGCCAGGCGGCGATCCGCGAGCTGACCAAGGCTCTCGTCGACCGCACCGGCAACCTCCCACCCATGCCGGCGATTTTCCCGGACTATCCCGCCCCCATCGTCCGCAACTCGGAAGAGGGCCGCGAGCTCGTGCTCGCCCGGTGGGGAATGCCGTCCTCCAGCCGCGCCATTTTCGAGGCGACGAAGAAGCGTGCCGCGGCGCTGGAGAAGAAGGGGCAGCCCGTCGACTTCCAGGCGCTGCTGAGGGCGGAGCCGGACATCGGCACGACCAACATCCGCAACGTCGCGTCTCAGCACTGGCGGCGGTGGCTGGGCCCGGCGAACCGCTGCGTCGTTCCGATGACGTCGTTCTCGGAATACGAGACGAACCCTGAGGGCAAGAAAGTCCCCGTGTGGTTCGCGCTCGACGAGAGCCGGCCGCTCTGCGTGTTCGCCGGGCTCTGGACGAACTGGAGCTGCGTTCGGAAGAAGTCGGAGGGCGAGGTCACCTGCGACGTCTACGGCTTCCTCACGACGGAGCCGAACGCCGTCGTCGCGCTCATCCACCCGAAGGCGATGCCGGTGATCCTCACGACGGCGGAGGAGATCGACGTCTGGATGCGCGCGTCCTGGGATGAGGCGAAGGCGCTCCAGCGTCCGTTGCCGGACGACGCGCTGATGGTTGTCGCGCGTGGTGAAAAGCAGGACGGCGTGGCGCTTTAGGGTCTGAACTCGCGGTCAGCCGTGACGCACATGCGCTACGCCACTGGCCTTCCGACTGCTGAGTGACGCGTTACCTGGTGGAACGGGGCCCCGGCTCCTCCCCTCGCTGATGTTCTTCGCCCGAGCTACCCACGCGGCCTTTGAAGCCCGGCGGCAGAGACGCTGAGGTCTTGTGGTCTTGATGTCTTGAGATCGACGAAACTCGCGTTCTGCGAGCCGCCGCGATTTACTCGACAAGAATTCCTTTTTCCGCGAGGCGATCTCCTCTTACGCTTTTTTGCATAGAGCCCAATAGCCGGCTCCAGTGATCAGCGGTGAGGTCGGAGATGGAATGCGTCGCGTTCATTTCGCAGAAGGGCGGCTCAGCAAAGACCACGAGCCTTATTTCAGTCTCCGTGGCCGCTGCGCGGATGGAAAGGGCCGGCGTCTTGATCCTGGACACCGACATAGCGCAGGGCAGTGCGCTGGCCTGGCGCGGCCGCCGGAACGCTCCCTGGCCTGTGGTGGAAGCGTGTCGCCTGGCTGACGTTGATCGCAGGCTGCGCCGGGCCCGAGATGAAGGCTTCGATCTCGTTTTCGTCGACACCGCCGGTCGTGACGACCCGGCCTTGACCGGCTTGATCGCGTGCTCCGACTTCGTCGCTGTGCCGTGTCGTCCGACGGTGCTGGATCGAGACGCGATCGCGCCCAACGTCTGGTCCTGCCGGAGGGCGGGCGTCGCGTTCGGTGTCTTGCTGACATGCGTGAAGGCGAACACGGAAGCCCGAGTGCAGCAGATCCGAGATTACCATCGCCGGTCTGGCGGCTGCGTGCTTGATGCGCAGCTTTCGGACCGGGTCCGATATCAATCGGCGATCGCGAGCGGTCTCTCGGTCTCCGAGATGTCCGGAGACCCTGAGCTCGCGGACGAGCCGAAGGTCGCCTGGCGAGCGATCCGCCGCCGGCTTGCTCAGACCGCAGGAGCGTGACGTGAGCTCCGCACACAGAACCCTCCTCGACGAGATCCGCGACGTGGCCGAGCGTGATCCGGATCTGACGGCCGCAATTGGAGCTGTGGACCAGCTAGTCGTGCGTACGCCTCGCGCGGTGATCGACGATCTGCACGATCTCGCTCGGACGCACCGCGTGTCCGTCAACGCTTTCGTCCATCATCTGCTCGATGTGGGACTCGAAGCCATCGGCCGTCCGACGATCCGCGACAGGGCTCCGGCGATAGCCCGCTACCTTAGCCGGACCCGCAAATCTCGCCCGGCGCCGCTGGGGATCCGCATGCCGCCGCCGCGCCCCGATCTCGCAGAGGTGTCGACCCTCTATCGTCCTTCGCGCCCCCGGAAAAAAACATAGCCTAGTCGGTCATAGGATATCGATCGCGCCCGATGGCACGTTCGATGATCGCGTGTCTCTTTCCAGACTCTCGGGCATCAACGTCTCGAAGGAGACAGCGATGCCAAAGTTCGACTTTTTCCACATCATCGGGTACCCGCGAGCCGCCCGCAAAACCGGCGATCCGAAGGCGCATGTCGCCGGGATCATCGCCGAGGCTGAACGCCAGCGGCATGCCTGCCGCCACGTTCCGTCGCCGATGAAGCCGATCCGCCTCTTCGGCGGCTCGCCCAGCGAGGCGGCCGCCGAGGCGATCGCGCAGGCTGATCACGCCAGAGACGCCATCGGAAGAAAAGTCCGGATCGACGCCATCGTCATGTTCGCCGCAGTCGCGAGCTACCCGAAGCAGACAAGCAGCGTCGTGAGCCGTGATCACGGCGGCCGCCGCAGGATCGTCGATCCCGCCTTCCTCGCCTGGAAGGAAGCGGCGCTGAAATGGGCGCAGAAGCAGTTTGGCTCCGCGCTTAAGTCCGCGGTCCTGCACCTCGACGAGGAATATCCTCACATCCACTTTTTCATCGTGCCGCCACTCCTGGAGGGCCGGCTGCGGCACGATCTGATCCACTGCGGTCGCGCCGCGATCGTCGCCGCCAGGGAAAAGAGCGTCGTCGCAGGCGCGCCCGCGCCCGGCTCCGACAGGGAAAGTAAGCGGGCCGAGCGGCTCGCTTACTGCACGGCGATGAGCGGCCTGCTGGACGATTATCACGACGCTGTCGGCTCCCGGTTCGGCCATGAGCGCTATGGTCCTCGTCGCCGCCGGCGGACGCGCGAAGTCCATCTGACGACGCGGCGCCTCGAGCGCGAACGGGACAAGGCGATCATGGATGCGAAGCGCCGGCTTCAGAACCGCCTTATCGAGCTGAGGAACGAGGACGAAGCACGTCTGGCGGCGCGCGAGGCTGAAGCGGCCGAGGAGTTCCACAGGGCCAGGCGTTACCGCGCCTCCATGGACGCGGAGCTCGCAGCGCAGCGGTCGCGCGGCGACAATGCTGAAGCCGCTCTGGCGGATGCGCTCGCCATCCTCGAGGCCCATGGCCTCAGCCCGTCTGTCGTCCCTCGGTCGTGCGGCTGACACGTCTCGCGCCCGGGCCTTGACCTGGCGCGCTGGGGTGGCGCACCGTCCACCCGCGCGTCGGCGGAAATCCTTGATGCCTCAAGGGCCGCAGAGAGAGCTTGTATGCAGGTGGGGTTCCTCCCGCCCCAGCCATACATCCCGAGAGCTTCTTGGGAAAGTGTCCTGCGGACAAAGCCGACATGGCGGAACAGGACGCTCCCGGATGCCGGACATAAGCCGGCAGTTCGCTGATGCCCGCGACCAACGCCAGCAGGGACGTCATCGGGTTCTAACGGCGACTGATGTCGGTCTCCCAATCGCAGGCGCTGCAGCAACGAGACCAACGTTCCACACTTCTGTTGACTTCCACAGAAGTGTGGAGCACCCTAATTTCGTGAACGCGAACGAACTCAAGAAGCTCCTCGCCAGGAGCGGCTGCACCTTCGAGACACACCGGGGCGGCAGCGGTCACCTGACGGTGAAGCGTGACGGCCGGACCTCTCAGCTTCCGATGCATGGCCGTAAGGAGCTCGGCACGGGGCTCGTGAACAAGATCCTCAAGGACCTGGGACTGAAGTGATGCTCGCGTACAAGATCCAGACCACACCGGATGACAACGGCACGTTCCTTGTCACCTGTCCCGATCTGCCGGAGGTCACCACCTACGGCGAGGATGGTCCGAGCGTCCTGTCGAACGCCGTCTCCGCTATCGAGGAGGCGATCGCCGCGAGGATCGCAGAGGGCGCCGAGATCCCGACGCCGGCCTTGAAGGCCGGCGACAGCGTGGCGCGGCTTCCGGCGCTCACCGCCGTGAAGACCCTGCTTTACATGGCTCTGAAGGCTCAAGGCATGTCGCGGGCTGAACTCGCGCGCCGCCTTGGCTGGCATCGTGAGCAGGTGGACCGGCTCTTCCGGTTGGATCACGCCTCGCGGCTTGATCAACTGGAAGCCGCCTTCGATGCGCTTGGGCGGACCCTCGATGTCAGGGTGCTCGAGGCGGCCTGACACCCGCTAGACGCCTTGGGCGAACCGCGGCGCATATTCGGCCGTCCGCTTGGCATTGCTGGAGGCGCAGCGCCTTCCAGCGGGAAGCCTTGAGGCCGCGCCGCTGAAGCTCGTGCGCCGCATCGTTCGAGAGCGCGCGCATCCGCGCTCCCGAACGTGCTTGGCGGTGAGGACAGTCCTGCTCGCAGGCCTCCGCCAGCCCACACGGCGCCGGTCACGCCGGCTTCACTGGAGGAGCAGGCGGCTCGCCGGGATGTAGTTGCGGCCCTGCACATGGGTGTGCTGCGCCGCGGTCGACAGGTCGCGCAGACGACGCTGCAGGGACGAGCTTTCGTAGACGGCCGAGGCGCCGCAGAGCTCGAAGCATTTCTGGGTCACCCGCAGGCAGGCCTGCGTGATCCAGGCCGCCGACTGGAGGAGCGCCGGGTGCGGGAGCCCCGGCTGAAGCAGGCCGGCCTCGGCGTCGTTCCACAGCCGCGCGGTCTCGGCGTCGGTGAGCGCCTCGGCCGCCCTCAGTTCAGCCTGGGCCTGACCGAGCTGGAACTGAAAGACCTCGGAATCCTTCAACGCCGTCGCGGAGCCGAGCAGGCGGCGGCCGGCTTTCGCCGCGGCGACGAGGTCGTCGAGCGCGCCTTCGGCGACGCCCAGCGCCAGGGGGCAATGCATGAGCGCCGCGATCTGCATCGCCCGGCCCTGGAGCGGGCCCGGCAGGCAGGAGCGCGCCGACCCGACGTCGATCGCGTCGCTTTCCGGGATCACCGCGCCATCAACCACCACATGATGGCTCGCCGTGGCCTCGAGCCCCAGGGCGCGCCAGGTGTCTTCAATCCGTATGTGCCGGCGCGGCACGAGCACCATCCGCATCGCCGGGACGCCTTCCATCGGGCCGGGAAGCGGCGCGCCGTCCCGGGTCAGCACGCAGGCGAGCGCCATCCAGTGCGAATCCTCGCAGCCGCTCGCGAACGGCCAGCGGCCGGTGACGCGCAGTCCTTCCGGCGTCGCCTCGGCCTGTCCGCCGGGCTGGTTGCTGGCGTTGAGCAGGACGTCCGGGCCATCGCCCATCACGGCCTCGTACCGGTCGCGGGGCAGCAGAGGCAGGCCGAGTTGCACCACCATGCGCACGCCCGCGACCCATCCGACGGAGGCGTCGAGCCGCGCGAGGCGGCGGATGATCGTGCCGATGGTCGCGAGGTCGACCTCGAGGCCGCCGTGGCTCCGCGGGGCGGTCGCCCGGTAGAGGCCGGCCGCGCCGAGCCGCTCCATGATGACCGGCGATATCCGCCGCTCCGCCTCGCCCTTCGACGCCTCCGCGACGATCACCGGCGCGAGCGCGTCGATCTCGGCGAGGATGCGCGCCGCTCCGGCCGGCTCCTCGAAGCGCTCACGCATGCGGGCGGCCGCGCCCAGGCTCGATTGTCTGTCCATCGCCATCTCGCTTCTCCGGCGGGCCGCCGGCCGGGATGGCGCGGGCGGTCCTGAAGGGCCGCGAGGTAGCTGGCCTCGGTTACACGGGCATGGCGCGATCGGCCGCCCCATTACGAATGCAACACAAGGGGCGCTGGGGAGCCGGCGCATCTTCGCGCATCAGCGGAGCGCCATTACTTCTGTAGCAGGACAAACCCCAAGTGAAACGCGACTGCATTATCCATACTTGCAGATCACCTCCAGGAACGCCGCCGCGCCAGCCCCGTCGCACTGACGGACTTGCTTCGGCGGAGCCGCACACGGGCCGAGCGACACGGGCCCCGGCGCTCTCGGAGGGGTAATCGCGATGAAGCCTGACGTCTCCGCGAGCGCGCCCGGCGCGCCTCGCATGTCAGCGAGTTGGCTCGCGGCGGGCGGGCTCGGCCTGATCGCCATCGGCGGTCTGCTCGCCGCCGGCGCCCCGACCGCCGCCGACATTCCCGCGCAGATCGCCGCGCCCGGCAAGGTCGAGATCGCGCGGCTGCACGCTGAGGGCGTCCAGATCTACGAATGCGTCGCCGGGCCGGCGGGCCTGGCGTGGCGGTTCCGGGAGCCGCTCGCCACGCTGCTGCAGGACGGCAAGACGGTCGGCCGCCACTTCGCAGGTCCGAGCTGGGAGCTTTCCGGAGACGTGGTCGTCGGCCGCGTGGAAGCCCAGAGCCCGGGCCCGACCGCCGGCGACATCGCCCAGCTCAAGCTCGCCGTCGTCCGGCGAAGCGGCGAGGGATCGCTCGCGCAGGCCACAACGATCCAGCGGCTGGAGACCCATGGCGGCGTCTTCAGCGGGATCTGCGGCGAGCCCGGCGCTCTCCATCTCCAACCCTACGCCGCGGAGTACGTCTTTCTCCGCGGCTGAGCGCCCGTCGCGCCGCCCCGCCCACAAGTTCCGCATCGAACCCGAAGGCGATCCTCGCCTCCGGCTCCCCCTCCGTTCCTCTCGGGAAAGGATCGACCGTGGCCATGACACGCCGCACCCTGCTGACCGTCGCCGCCGGCGCGACGGCGATCGTCGCGACCTCGCGCGACGGCTTCAGCCAGTCCTACGACAACACGAGCGCGGGCGGCTCCTCCGGTCCGTTCCAGCTTCCTCCCCTGCCCTACGCGGCGAGCGCGCTGGAGCCGAGCATCGACGCCCAGACCGTCGCTCTGCATCACGGCCGGCATCATGCGGCTTACGTCGCCAACCTGAACCAGGCCGCGAAGGTCGCCCCGGAGATCGCGAAGCGCCCCATCGAGCACGTGCTCTCCCGCCTCGGCGACCTGCCGGACGCCGTGCGCGCCACGGTGCACAACAATCTCGGCGGCCATGCGAACCACTCGATGTACTGGCTGGTCATGGGCGGCGCCGGAGGCGCGCCGACCGGCGAAGCCATGGAGGCGATTGAGCGCGACTTCGGCGGGCTCGATGACCTGCAGCGCCGGTTCAACGCAGCCGGCGCCGGCGTTTTCGGGTCGGGCTGGGTGTTCGTGACGGTCGACCGGACGGGCAGGCTCGCGATCGAGACCCGGCCGAACCAGGACACGCCCCTGATGGACGGCAAACGCGTCCTGTTCGGCAACGATCTGTGGGAGCACTCCTACTACCTCAAGTATCAGAGCCGGCGCGCCGACTACCTCAAGGCGTGGTGGGACGTGCTGAACTGGGCGCGCATCGAGGAACGCTACCGCGCCGCCCGGACGGGCGAACTGACCATCTAGCGCGACGCCGACGATCCGAGGCGACCGCCTCACGCGGCGGCGCGGCCGTCGGCGTTGCTGGCGCGGTCTGAAGACGACTTCACCCTCAGACGAGGACATCCAGAGATGACGTACGAAGCACTTCCCTCATCCCGAAGCATCGGGACGGTGCGCGCCGCGGTGCTCGGGCGCGCGGTTGTCCTGGGGGCCTCGTTGCTCCTGCTCGCAGACGGCATCCTCCAGATCCTTTCGCCGGACGTGATGGTGCGCGCCCTGACGCAGATCGGCTTCGCCGCGGACCAGGGCCCGCGACTTGCGGTCATCACCCTGACCTGCGCGGCCCTGCTTGCGATCCCCCGGTTCGCGCCGCTCGGGGCGGTGCTCACGACCGGCTTCCTCGGCGGAGCGATCTGCTCGCATTTTCGGGTCGAGGGGTTCGGGTCCCCGCCTCAGCTTTTGAGCATCTTCCTCGGGCTCTCGATCTGGGTCGGGCTGGCGCTCGCGGACGTCCGGGTGCGCGCCGCGCTGCTGGGCGGTCCGAAGCGGCCGCTCGCCGACTGAAGCAGGCGCGAGGGGCGACCAGCGCTTTCGCGGCGGCCGGCATGAATTCGGCGCCCCATTCCCCGGAAGACGCAATTACAGGCGTAACCAGCGGAACATCTGGGTGCAACGCGCCGGGTCTTCATTCAGTCATCGAAGCCCTTCAGCCGCCGGTCATCCCTTGTTCGAAATCATGATGCGCCCGACCGAGGCCGACGTCCGGCGACGGTCCAAGCTGAGCCGCAGGAAGCTTTTTCCCTCCTCTCGACGGGACGGCGCGGCCGCGCCGCTACGGCCGGCGCGCAGCCGCAGCGTCGGCGTGGTCGCGCTTGCGGCGTCCGTCCTCGGGATCGCGGCCGCGGACGCGGTCGGGACCAAGAGCGGCGGCGGCGCGAGGGTGCGGCCCGGAATCTACCTCTCGGCCTCCGTCGCCCTCTCCCTCCAGCCGGACGGCGCGTTCCTGGTCCAGGAACTCGGAGGCGCTCGCCAGGCGGTCGGCCGCTACGAGAGCCGCGCCGGCGCCATCACCTTCGTGAACGGCGACGGCGACGTCGGAAGAACCCGGTTTCCCTTCACCTGCCGGGTCGCCAGCGTCTTCGGAGGATTTGCGGTCGACCCCGCGCAGCCGGGATGCCGGACGTTCGCCGGCCTCACCTTCCGAAGCGCCGATTGATGGCGAAGGAGGACAGCGGCGATCTTCTGCGGGCGACAGATCCGGCGCTCCGGAACGCCGCCCGCTTCGGCGGGACGGACGACCACCTGGCCGCGCTTTCGCGCGGCACGCGCCTGTTCGAGTACCGGATCGACGCCGTGCTGGGCCACGGCGGCTTCGGCATCACCTATCTGGCCGAGGACACGCTTCTCAGGGAGCCGGTCGCGGTCAAGGAGTTCTTTCCCGCGCACGCGGCGATCAGGGCCAGCGACCAGTCGGCGCGGGCGCGGTCGAGCCGGGACGCCGCGACCTTCGACGCCGGCGTCGCGTCCTTCCTGGACGAGGCCCGGATCATCGCCCGCGTTCGGCACCCCAACATCGTGCAGGTCCGCAGGTTCTTCGAGGCCCACGGCACCGGCTACATCGTGCTGGACTTCGTGCAGGGCCGCTCGCTGGAGGCGACGCTCGAGGAGGCGCCGCTGCCGGAGCGCCGCGTCCTCAGCATCCTGAACGGCGTGCTCGATGGGCTGGGCGCGCTCCATGACCGGGCCATCCTGCATCGCGACCTAAAGCCGAGGAACGTGATCCTGCGCGACGACGACACGCCGGTCCTCATCGACTTCGGCGCGGCGCGCGATTTCGGACTGCGCCACAGCGCGACCGTCACCCAGATCGTATCGCCGAACTACTCGCCGCCCGAGCAGTACGGCATCGGGGATCAGCAGGGACCCTGGTCGGACATCTACTCCCTTGGGGCGATCCTCTACCGGGCGGTCACCGGCAAGGTTCCGACCGACTCCCTGAGGCGCCTGCGGGACGATCCGCTTCCGCCCGCCGGCGTCGCCGCCGCGGGGCGCTACGACGAGGCGCTTCTTCGGCTCGTCGATGCGCTGCTCGCGATCGAGCCCGCCGGGCGGCCGGCCTCGGTCGCCCACGCAAGAAGCCTGCTGCCGGCCGCCGCGCAGGCTCCTGCGGCGCCCGCGCCCGGCGGGGGCGCCAGGTCCGCGAGCGGCCGCGCGAAAGTCGTCGGCCTCGCGGTCGCGACCGTCGTCATCGTCGCCGGGGCCGCGGCGTTCCTGCTGCCGCGGGCACGGGCGCCGGAAGCCGATGCGCCCGCGATAGCGAGCGCGCCGCCCAAGGCGCTTTCCGAGCGGGAGACCGCGGGTCTTCGTCCCGGCGCCACGTTCAAGGATTGCCAGGACTGCCCCGTGATGACGGTGGCGCCCGCCGGGGCGTTCCGGATGGGCTCCGACGACGGCCGCGCCGACGAGCGGCCGGTGCGCATCGTGACGCTGGCGAAGCCCTTCGCGATCGGCCAGCGCGAGGTGACGCGGCGTGAATGGGTCGCCTGCGTGGCCGCGGGAGGCTGCGAGCCGCTCGCCCGGAATCCGCGCGCCGCGGACGACCGCGCGCCCGCCACCGGCGTCAGCTGGAACCAGGCTCGCCGCTACGCCGACTGGCTCTCCGACGCGACCGGCCAGCCCTACCGCCTGCCGAGCGAGGCCGAGTGGGAATACGCCGCGCGGGGCGGCGCAGTCGGCTCGTTCTGGTGGGGCGACGAGGTCGGGGAGACCCACGCGAATTGCGCGGACTGCGGCGGCGCCCGGGGCGCCGTCGTGGCGACGGGCAGCTTCCCGCCCAACGGCTTCGGGCTCTACGACACAGCGGGAAACGCGGCCGAGTGGGTCGAGGATTGCTGGACCCCGGACTACCGCTCGGCACCGTCGGACGCGCGCGCTGTGACCACTCCGGATTGCGGACAGCGCGTGCTCCGGGGCGGCGGCTTCAACAGCGACGCCCGCTATGTGCGGTCCGCCGCGCGCTTCAAGTACGACGCGGCGGTCCCCTACGTGACCAACGGGTTGCGGGTCGTGAGCGATCTCGCGGCCGCCCCCGCGCCGGCAGCGCGGCCATAGGAGGCGGCATCATGGCCATCATGATCAGGACGCTCGCGGCAAGCCTGGCCTTCACGCTGGGGAGTTGCGCCCTCGCCGCTGCGCAGACCGCCGAGCGGCGCGTCTACGCCGCCTCGCCGACGCTGCGACGCGACCTCGAGGCGCGCGATTTCGACGTCGCGCAGGTCGAAGGCGTCGTCAACGGCATCGCCCGGAGCGCCGCATCCGGCGACCCTGCGCCGATCCTGGAGCTGACGGCCCCGCAGGTGCGGGTGACGGAAGGCGCGTCCAACACCGTCGTGCCCAGGGAGCAGCTGCGGACGGTCGCCGAAAAACTGCTGAAGGCCGCGCAACTCCGGGAGGCCGTGACGGACGAAAGCCGGATGATCGTCCGCGGCGACGAGGTCGGCCTCGCGGGCGGCGAGTTCTGGATCGCGCAGACCTGCGCGGACGCCGCCTGCTCAAAAAAAAACAGCGCGATCGTGACGATCAACCTGCCATGACGGCCGCGCTCTCGCCCCCGCCGCCCTGCGTCGCCGCCGGCTCCGCCGACGAGCTCACCGACCGGCTGAAGAACCTCCTGATCTTCGAGGAGGGCCGCATCGTGCGGAACGGGCTGCATGTGTCCTACCGGGACAGCAAGGGCATCGCGACCATCGGCTACGGGTTCAACCTCGAGGACGGCGGCGCGGCGGGCGTCCTGCGCCGCGTGACGGCGAAGACGACGTCCGACCTGATCGCCAAGGCGGCCTTCCTGACCGAGCCCGAAGCTCAGTCGCTGCTGCTGATATCGGAGTTCGTGGCTCTCAACGGCGTGTGCCGCCACTTCCCCCGCTTCCGCGTCATCGACCTGCCGCGCCAGATCGTCCTGTCGGCGATGGTCTACCAGATGGGCGAGGCGCGGTTCGGCAAGTTCCGGCGGCTGATCCCGGCCGTGCAGGCGCAGGACTGGCCGGCCGCCACGGCGTCGATGGAGCAGTCCAAGTGGAGCCGCTCGGACTCGCCCCTGCGCGCGCGCCGCATGGCTGCGGCGATGCGGACCGGCGCCTTCCCGCCCTTCGCGAGGCCGAGCCCGCCCGGACAGCGCTTCGCGGCGCCGATCGCGGCGGACGGCCTGGACACCGCCACGCCGACGGACGCGGGCGCGCCGCCGGAGCGAAAGCCATGGCCCTTCGACAACGAGTGACGGCTTCAGCGCCCGCGTCTGGTCAGCGCCCCTCGAACCCAGGGAAGATCATGTTCAGGAAAGCCGCGACCCACGTTGATCCGAGCCGGCGGCCGGGGCCGCCGCCTGAGCGGAGCGCCGGCTGCTTCCTGCGCGGATGGCGGTCAGCCGCCGTCGCCGCCCTGCTTCTCGCGGGCGCGGCCGCCGACGTGCGGGCCGACCAATCCCACGCGGCGCCGCCGCACGCCGAGCCAACGCGGGCGCCGGAGGGGGCGGCCGTCTATTTCATCGATCTCCAGGACGGCGCGCGCGTGCCGCTGAAGCTCCGGGTCCGCTTCGGCCTGTCCAACATGGGCGTCTCGCCGGCCGGCGTGGCGTTCCCCGGAACCGGCCACCATCACCTGCTCATCGACGCCCCACCGCCCGCGCCCGACCGGCCGATCCCCGCCGACGACAATCATCTGCATCTCGGCCAGGGCCAGACCGAGGCCGACATAGAGCTCAGCCCCGGCCCCCACACGCTGCAGCTCGTGATCGGCGACAAGGATCACGCGCCGCTCGAACCGTCCGTGGCCTCGCCCACGATCAACGTCGTCGCCGTCCCGCCACGCCTGTCGGCGCCGGCCGGGGCCGAGGTCTACCTGGTCGGGCTGCGCGACGGCCAGACCGTCCCGCCGCGCATGACCGTCTATTTCGGCCTTCGGGGCATGGGCGTCGCTCCGGCGGACGCCGGCGCCCGGCCGAACTCCGGGCATCATCATCTGCTGGTCGACGCGGGCGAGCTCTCGCCGGACGATCTCCTTCCGCAGGACGATCGTCATCGCGGCTTCCCGGACGGCGCCACCGAGGCGGAACTGCGGCTCCCGCCCGGGCGGCACACGCTGCAGCTCGTCTTCACCGACGCGGACGGCCGGCAGTTCGATCCGCCGGTGATGTCGAAGCGCCTGTCGGTGGTGGTCCGTTTGGCCGGAAAGCAGGGGCGCTAGACCATGTCGAGCTTCTCGATCGGCCGCGCGCCGAGCTGCGACATCGTCGTCGTCGATCCGACCGTGTCCCGCCAGCACGCCCGGCTCAGCGCCGTGGGGCCCGGCCGGTTCCTGTTCGTGGACACGGGAAGCACCGCCGGTAGCTGCCGCAGGGAGGGCGACGACTGGCTGCCGATGACGGAGGCGCAGCTCGCGGCCGGGGACCTCATCCGCCTCGGCGAGTTCGAGACGACGGTAGGGGATCTTCTCGAGCGCGCAAAACTGCCCTCTCCCACGCGGCCGCTCCGTCGCGTGGAAAGGGACCCCCTCACGGGGCGGATCGTGGTGCGCAATCGATGACGATCGCAGCCGCCGAACCGGCGACGCCGGACGGCCTCTCTGGAAGCCGCCCCCGGCTCGAAGACCGCCGGGCCACGCTCGCGGCGGCCACCGGCCTGTTCGGCGTCGCGCTCTGCGCAGCCTTCCACGCCGTGCTGCCCGACGCCGCCGCGAAGATCATGATAGACCGCGGCGGCCTGCTCTATCCGTTCTCCGTGCAGAACGTCATGTGGATCGTGTTCTGCATCGCGGCGGGCGAGCTCGCGCTGCGGATGCGCGCCGCCTCCCGCGAGTTGCGGCAACTGACCCTGGGCTACCTGCCGGAAGACCCGAGCGTCGTGCTGCAGGCCGACGATCTCGAACTGATCTACCGGCGGGTGCGCGAGAGCGGCGCGGCGGAGCGCAGCTTCCTGCCCCGGCTGATCTCCCGCTGCATCCTCCAGTTCCAGATCAGCTCCTCGGTCGAGCAGTGCACCATGCTGATGAACTCCACGCTCGACCTGATCTCCCACGAGATCGAGCTGCGCTACGCCCCGCTCCGCTACATCACCTGGCTGATCCCGTCGCTCGGCTTCATCGGCACCGTGACGGGCATCGGCCACGCCCTGTCCTACGCGGGCGAGCCCGGCCGGCTCCAGGAGCCCACGCTGCTGACCGAGGTGACCGCCCGGCTCGCCGTGTCGTTCGACGGAACGCTGGTGGCGCTGCTGATGGCCGCGGTCCTGCTGTTCTGGCAGGGCGTCGCGGAGGCGCGCGAAGAGCACGCCCTCAATCTCTCGGGCCAGCGCTGCCTCGATCATCTCATCAACCGGCTCTACGTCCCGAACCCCGAGCCGGCCGCATGAAGGCGCCCCCGTGTTCAGACGCATCCTCGCCCTGTTGTCGCGCTCGCCCCGCCGCGCCCCGCTTCGGCGGACGCCCGAAGCCGAGCTCGCCGCGACCCGCGGGCCGGACAGGGAGCTCGACGTCACCGTCTTGCCGCCTCGACCAGTCCCGGTCTCCGCTCGCCTGGCCTGGCCGGCCCGCGACGCCAGCCGAGGACGGGAACGCGCGAGGGAGGAGCAGGCCGCCTCGCGGCCCGAGGATCACGGCGGGACGCGCCGCGACCTGGCCCGTGACCCGGACGCGACCGTGGTGGCGCCGAGACGCGCGGTCCCGCATCCCGGTCCCGAAGCAACGGGAGGTTCCTGACGGCCCCACGCAGCGCACAGCCGCCCCGGCGGCCGCGGACTGAGCCGCCGCCATGCTTCGCCGGCGACGCCGCCACATCGAGATCTTCAGCATCTCCGCGCTCGATCTGTTCGCGTCGGCGCTCGGCGCCTTCATCCTCGTGACGATCATCCTGTTCCCCTATTACGGCGAAGGGCGCACCGCGCCCGAGCGGCTCGCGCTCAAGGACGAGACGATCCGGAGGCTGGAGAGCCAGCTCGAAGCCGCGCGGCCGCCGGGGCCGCCTTTCGTGCTGGTGCGTATCCGCTGGGCCGCGAGCGGCGCCGACGTCGACCTGCACGTGACCGACCCGGCCGGACAGGAGTTCTTCTGGCGCCGGCCGAACGCCAGCGGCCTCGACTACGCCTCGAGCGCCGCGGAACTCAGCTCCGACATGACCGGAGGCCCGGGCGTCGAAGTCTGGGAGCATCCGGCGGCGACGCCCGGCCCCTACCAGATCGATTATGTGGCGAACGGCCTGCCGGCCGGGTCGACCGTCGAGGTGAGCGGCGCGGTGTTCGACCGGACGGGACGCCGCGCGCTTCCGCCCCGGACGCTGCGGACCGCCAGGGAGCGGGTGCGGGCGGCCACGCTCACGGTGGAGGACGACGGCCGTGTCGTCATTCGGTGACGCCCGCGCGCGACGGCGCATCCCGATCTGCCTCGCCTTGGCGGCGGCTCTGACGTCATCCGCCGCAGCCGGGGCCGACGAGGGCCAGCCGGATTTCTGGCTCGGCTTCGGCCGGAACGCGGCGCTCTGCGCGGGGCGGGGCGAGCCGTCGCCGGTCAAGATCGCCGGCGCCTCCTGGGGCGTCCTCGCAAGCGGGGCGGCGCGCTGCCAGGACGAGGGCGACGCCTACGTCGTGACCGTCGACTATCTCAACGTGTCGATGGACCCGAGCGACGGCGGCGCGACGCGGGAGACGGGCGAGCTCCACTTCGACTGGCTCGGCCTCTCATTGTACCGCCCGGCGGAACGCGGCCGGAAGGTCGACTGGCTGTTCGACGACGCTCGACCGGTCAAGGTGACGCTGCGCCGGGACGATCCCGATCGCGTTGTGCTCGGGAAGATCGCTTTCCGGGTCCCGAAGCAGCGCGCCGATCGTGCGAGCAACCTCCTTTTCTATCTCACCTTCAACAATTTGGTGGTGGCCGTTCATGTCCTGTGAGCGGATGCTGGCGGCGCGGGCCCGGCGGCTCATGGGGATCGCCGCGATCGTCGCCCTGACCGCGTTCTCCCCCGCGGAGGCGCCGGCGCCGGAGAAGCCGGACACAGCTCGAAGGAGCTACGACTTCGCCCCTCCTCGCCCGGGCGAAATGCGCCCGAATCCCGAGAGCGGGACGGGGTCCCCGCCGAAGCTCGCCCAGTTCGGGCCGTCCTCCGCCTCGGGAGAGCAGAAGCGCCAGGCGACCTATCCGCCGGCTGCGCCAGCCGCATCCGGTTCTCCGGAACCGGATGCGGCTGGATCGGCCGACGCGCCTCCATCCGCTACCCTTCCCGAGAAGCCCCTGACGTCAGCCGAGACCGCGCTGGCGGAGCGCATCAGTCAGTTCGGGATCGACGCCATCGCGGGCGGCGCGGCAGGGGGAGACCAGCCCGAGCCGAGCGCACGCGATCTCCTCCGACGAAGCCTCGCCGTCCTCGACGCGGCGGCTCCGTCCGCCGAGAGGCCGCCGGCGTCCGGGGGCGCTCCGGATGCGCTCGACGATCTGCTCGCAGCGCCGCTGGCCTGCAGCTTCCACGCCGTGTCGGTCGGCCAGTTCCGTGGGCTGGACTACGGACCCGGCGCGCCGAGCGGCTCGTCGACGCTGCTCATCGCGGCTTCCGCCGAGGACGTGCGGCGGCGGCGCGCGGCGCTGATCGACCGAGACGGCGCGACCGTCGCGCGCATCATCAGGACCGACAGGCAGGCCCTGCTCGCCTCCGTGAACCCGAACGGCGACGCCGCGACCCTGACGCTGTTCGTCTCGGCGGGACGGAGCGGCGGCGTTCCGAGCGCCCTCGGCCGACAGGCGATGATCGGCGCCACGCCGCTCCTCGTGCAGAGCACAGGCGTGTGTCGCCCGGTTCCGAAACCGCGCGCGCCGGCGCACTCCGACCGGTAGCGCCGGCGGCGGCGAGGATCGGATGCCATCCACGCGCGAAGGCCGATTACCGCTGTGTTGAAGCCCGACGATCCTGAAACCGTCGCGTAATCGAGCGGGCCGAGGCTCCGGATCAACGACACGCACCCGCAAGAGGATGACGCCGGCGCTCTCATGCCCGGCGACGCAGATCGTTCATGGCTTCTTCCCACCCGGCGCGGCCCCCCGTCCCCGACGAGCAAATCACCCGGCGCGCCGGAGCGGCTCGCTGATGGCCGGCGGATCGTCCCCGCTCCTGCTGCTCAAGTCGCCGCTCGGCGCTGACCGGCGGCCATTCCAGGACGAGACGCTTCATGCGGTCAGCATGAGCGCCCGGGAGCGGCTGAGCGCGCCGTTCGAGATCGACGTCCTCGCCGTCTCGACCATCCGGGCGCTCGACCCCGACAGACTGCTCTACCAGCCTGTCACGATCACCGTGCGGCTCAAGGACGGGCATGAACGACTGTTCCACGGCGTCGTCCGCCGCATGGAGGCGCTCGGCAGCGACCAGCGCGACCGGTGGCGGTACCGGCTGGAGATCGTCCCGCGCCTCTGGTTCCTCAGCCAGATCAGCGATTGCCGGATCTTCCAGCAGAAGACGGCGATCGACATCCTGAAGGAGATCTTCGGGGAGCACGGCGTCGAGCATGTCGAGTTCCGCGTCCTTAGCCGCGGCGGCGTCCGCCCCTACACGACCCAGTTCGGCGAGACCGACCTGCAGTTCGTCCAGCGGATCATGCAGGAGAGCGGCTATTTTTACTTCTTCGAGCATTCCGCCTCGAAGCACGTCCTGGTCATAGCGGATCACAACCAGGCGTTCCGGCCGCAGGTCGATACCGTGCATCGGGTCGTCTATCAGGGCGACAACAGCGACATCGTGGACGCCTGGAGCGACGCGCGCGAGACCACCTATGGCCGCGTGCAGCTCCAGGACTACGATCCCGAAAAGCCGCGCAAGCCGGTGAACGGCGAACGGCGGACGCGCCTCCGCACCGCAGGCGCCGCGCGGCGAAGGGCCTATCGCTGGCCGGCGATGACCACGGACAACGCCGTCGCCGCCGATCGCGCCCGGTTCCGGCAGGAGGCGGCGGAGGCGTCCGCGGCGCTCTGCAGCGGGCACGGCTACGATCCCAATTTCTGCCCCGGCTTCCGCTTCACGCTGGCGACCGATCCGATCACGGGCGCGCGGAGCGTCGAGCATGTGATCCACAGCGTGGTCCACACGGCGGCGGACGACACCTGGCTCGGCGGCGCCGGGGAGGCCAGCTTCGAGAGCAGTTTCGTCTGCTTCCGGCAGGCGGTGACATGGCGGGACGACCTGTCGATCCCGCGCCCGGCGATGACCGGCGTGTTCTCGGCGATCGTGCTCGGCGAGCCGGGCGAGGAAATCCACTCGGACCGTCTGGCGCGGGTCAAGGTTCAGCCGCTGTTCGATCACCGCAAGGACACCACGGCGGCGAAGTCGATCTTCGTCCGCATCCTTCACGCCTGGGCCGGAGACGGCTGGGGCTGGCAGCATCTGCCGCGCGTCGGCACGGAAGTCGGCATCTCCTTCATGAACGGAGATCCGGACAATCCGGTCGTGGTCGGCTGTTTCTACCACGACGAGAATCTGCCGCCCTTTCCGGCGCCGGCCGAGCAGACGAAGCAGGGCTTCAGGAGCCGCTCCACCCTGCGAGGCAGGACAAGGGACTACAACGAGCTGTCCTTCGATGATCGCGCGGGCCAGGAGGTCGTGCTTCTCCACGCGCAGAAGGACCACAAGGTCGAGGTCGAGAACGACCAGGACGTCGAGATCGGCCGCGACCGGACCGTCGCCACCATCCGCGACGACAGCCTGACCAGCCGCACCGGCGCCGTCTCCATAACGGCGGCCGCAGGCGCGGTCACCGTGACCGCGGCGACCACGCTGACCCTGAGGGTGGGGGCGAGCTCCATCGTCCTGACCCCCGCCGGCATCAGGATCGCGACCCCCGCTCTCAGCATCCAGGCGCCGGCGATCCAGACAGTCGGCGCCACCTTCAACGTCACCGCGGCGACGTTCACCGTGCAGGCGGGCGCGGTCGTCCTCGCGACGCCGCTGTTCGAAGCGCCGCCTCCGATACCGGCCTGAGGAGCGCGGATGAGCGATCTTGCCTGCGCCAAGCTGCGCCGCTTCGAGCCCGAGCTGCTCCAGCACTGGCTGAAGCTTCCCCCGGACCACGTCGGCCTGATCCGGGAGACGGACGAGCCGGCGGCGCTGCTGGCGCGGCTTCGCGAGCTCGGCCTCTGGGCGGAGGCGATGCGTCTGCTCGCCTACGGGCTGCCCGAGCGCGAGGCCGTGTGGTGGAGCTGCATGTGCGTGCGGCACGCCGGAGACGCGGTGACGGGGCTCGAGCTTGTCGCGGTCGAGGCCGCCGAGGCCTGGGTCCGCCAGCCGGAGACTGAGGCTCGCCGGGAGGCCGCGATGGCCGCGAGCGCCGCAGGCTACGCGGCCCCGGGCTCCTGGTCGGCGCTCGGCGCCTCGTGGAGCCACCGCGAAGAGTTCATGGCCGACCTTTGCGGAGGACGGGGCGCGGCGATGGCCGTGACGCGCGCGGCGGAGCGCGGCCGGCGCGACGGCGAGGAGCGACGGAGACGCTTCGCCCGGTTCTTCGACAGCGGCGTCGACATCGGCAATGGCGGCGCCGGCCGGCTGACCGGCGGCGACCTCCTCAGCGGAAGCGTCGCCTAGAGATGCCGTTGATCCTCACCACCACCCGCTGTCCGGACGGCGTCGCGGCCACGCGGCGGGAGGTGACGGGCGAGCCGCTCGCGATCGGCCGGGGCGTGGAATGCGGCTGGGTGCTTCCCGATCCCGCCAAGGTGCTCTCCAAGCGGCATTGCCTGATAGCGCCCCGCCCCGACGGGTGGCTGGTGACCGACACCAGCGTCAACGGCACCTTCCTCAACGGCGCGGCGCTGGAGGGCGACCTGCCGCATCCGCTGCGGGACAACGACCGGCTGACGCTCGGCGACTACGAGATCGAGGCGCAGATCGGTCACGCGGAGATTCAGGACCCGAGCGACGCGCCGACGCGCTTCGCCTTCCGTTCCGAGGCGCCCGGCGACGGGCGGCTGACCAGCGACCCGTTCCGCGCCGAAGCGGATGACGATCTCGGCGCAGCGCGCGCGTCCATTGGACTGCCCCAGGACTTCGATCCGCTGAGGTTCGACGACGACCCGGCCGAGAGCCCATTCCCCGCCTCGGACAACGTCCCCGACATCCACGCGCATTTTCGGCCTCCGCGCCCCACCTTCGACCTGCTGCCTGAAGACTGGGACGCCGAGCAGGAGGCGCCGGCGGCCGTGGCGGACCCGGACGCCGCCCCGCCGGCGCCGAATGGCCCCGTCCCGTTTCCGTCGCAGGAGCCCGAGGCGAACACGACTCCGGCCGACGCCGACGCGTTCGCGGCCTTCCTGACGGGCGCGGGGCTGGCGGGCGTCCCGCCGGCCGACGTCCGGAAGGCCTTCGAGGCGCTTGGGGCGGCGTTCCGAGCGATGGTCAGCGGCTTGCGCCAGAGCATGATCGCCCGGGCGACCGTGAAGGACGAGTTCCGGATCGGCCAGACGATGATCCGCGCCGCCGGGAACAACCCCCTGAAGTTCGCAGCGGACGACGACGACGCGCTGGCGGCGCTGCTCGGTGCGGGACGCCGCGGGGGCATGAGCCCGGAGGAAGCGGTCAGCGAGGCGTTGCGCGACATCCGCCTGCACGAACTCGCCACCGCGGCGGCCCTGCAGAGCGCGGTCCGCGACCTCGTCGCGGAGATCGCGCCCCGGAAGATCCTGAACGGGGTCCGCGAGAGCGCGATCGACGGCGTTCTGGGACGCCGGAAGCAGCTCGCCTGGGACATCTACGCCGCGCGCCACGCCGAGGTGCTGCGCGCCCTCGGGGACGACTTCGACAGCGTGTTCGGCAGGTCGTTCGCCCGCGCCTACGAGGCCGCGCTGTCCTCGATCTCCATGAAGGAAGAGCGATGACCGCCGCTCCCGCCGCCCGGCCCGCCACGACCCCGAGGAGGGCGACGTGACGTGGCACAGCCGCGTCCTCTGGCAGGAGGGCATGTTCCTGCGCGCGCAGCATTTCCAGCAGCAGGACCGCTGGGCCTCCTCGGAGCTGCGCCGAAGCGTGCGGGGGCTTCGGCCGTTCCCGTTCGGCTTCACGACGCTCTCCGTCTCGCGCGACCTGCTGGGCTCGGGCCGCTTCGCGCTGACCGCCGCTGCAGGTTCGTTCGACGACGGCACCGTGTTCTCGGCGCCCGACGAGGGGCCGCTTCCGCCGCCCCTGACGCCGCCTGAGTCCGCGCGGGACGTGCTCGTCTATCTCGGCGTCCAGCTGCAGCAGCCTGGGGCCGCCGAGGTCGCCGGGCACGACCGTTCGGGGCGCTATGAGGCCGAGACCTTCGAGGCCTTCGACACGCATTCCGGGGCGACGGAGGCCGCGCAGCTCGAGGTCGGCACGCTGCGCCTGCGCCTGCTTCTCGGGACCGACGACCGCGAGGGCTATGTCTGCCTGCCCGTCGCCCGCATCGTCGAGGTGACCGCCGACCAGCGCGTCATCCTGGACGACGCGTGGATACCGACCGTGCTTGCCTGCGTGGCGGCGCCGCAGCTGGCGAGCGTGCTCACGGAGCTCGCCGGCATGCTGAACCAGCGCGGCGAAGCGATCGCCGCGCGGCTCACGGCGGCGGCGTCGAAGAGCAACACCGAGGTCGCGGACTTCCTGCTGCTCCAGTCGATCAACGGCTGGCAGACGATGTTCTCGCATCTCGCGGACGCCGGAAACATCCATCCGGAGTCGCTTTACGTGATCCTGCTGCAGATGGCGGGCGAGCTCGCGACCTTCACGGATCCGCGGCGGCGGCCGAGTCGGTTCGATTCCTATCGCCACGACGATCTGCAGCGGACGTTCACGCCCGTGATCGCGGACATCCGGCGGTCGCTCTCCGCGGTGCTCGAGCAGACCGCGATCCAGATCCCGCTGCAGGAGCGCCGGCACGGCGTCAGGGTCGGGCCGATCCTCGATCGCACGCTGCTCGCCGGCACGACGATCGTGCTCGTCGCGAAGGCCGACGTGCCGAGCGAGAACCTGCGTCGCCTGTTTCCCAGCACAGCCAAGATCGGCGCCGTCGAGCACATCCGCGAACTGGTCAACGTGGCCATTCCGGGCATCGAGCTGCGGCCCCTGCCGGTCGCGCCGAGGCAGATGCGCTTCATCCCCGAGGCGCAGTACTTCGAGCTCGACCGCAATTCGCCGCACTGGCGGCAGATGCAGAATTCGGGCGGCTTCGCCGTCCACGTCTCCGGGGACTTTCCCGGCCTGGTTCTCGAGCTCTGGGCGATCCGGGCATGAGAGCGCCGTTGAGCGACAACCCGTTCGCGGAGCCGGGCGATGACGACCGCACCATCGTCATTCCAAGATCGCCGCGCCCGGCGACCGCTCCCGCTCCGCCCGCCCCGCGGCAGCCGGAGGCTGCAGGTTCGGACGCCTTCGCCAACCTTCCGGCCGTCAGCGGTTCGCCCGTCCTGTCGGCCGCCGCGCCGCTTCTCGCGCTGCTCGCGAGCCTGCGCAACGTCGCGACCGCGCCCGATCCCTCAGGCTTGCGGGAACGCGCGATCATCGAGGTGCGCCGTTACGAGCAGGCGCTGCGCGACGCCCGGCTGCCGCTCGAGCTGATCCGCGCCAGTCACTACGCGCTGTGCGCGAGCCTCGACGACGTCGTGCAGAACACGCCCTGGGGCAGCCGCGGCTCATGGGCGTCGGCCTCGCTGGTCTCGACCTTTCATCAGGAGGTCCGCAGCGGCGACCGCTTCTTCGATCTGCTCGCCCGGCTGCGGCAGACGCCGGGCACGTTCCTGCCCGCCATCGAGCTCATGTATCTGTGCATGTCGCTCGGCATGCAGGGGCGCTATCGGGTCTCGGCCCGCGGCGTGGCTGAACTCGACCGCGTGCGCGAGGACACCTACCTCGTCATCCTGCGCCAGCGGGGCGCCGCGGATCCGGCGCTGTCGCCGCACTGGCGGGGCGTTTCGGCCCCCTATCGGCCGCTGAGGGCCGAGGTCCCGGTCTGGCTCGCGGCGCTCGCAGCGGCCGGACTTCTGGGCCTCGCCTACGCGCTCGTGCTGTTCGGCCTCAACGGCGCCTCCGACCGGCTGTTCGCGGCCGCAGGCGTCGTCCCGCCCGTCGCGATGCCGGCGATCGCGCGCGAGGAGCCGCCAAAGACCGAGGCGCCGCCTGCCCCGGCGCCGCAATCGCCGCCGCCCGACAACGTCGGCGACCGGTTCGCGCGCTTCCTCGAGCCCGAGGTGCGGGAGGGCCTCGTCAGCATCGCTGGCACTCCGGCCGCCCCGATCATCCGCATCCAGAGCGCGGGCATGTTCGCCTCCGGCAGCGCGACGATCGATCCGAAGTTCCTGCCGATCTTCAGGCGGGTCGGCGCGGCTCTCCAGGGTTTCGGCGGACCCGTGCGCATCGTCGGCCATACGGACAATGTCGCGATCCGCACCGTGGCCTTCCCCTCCAATTTTGAGCTCTCGCAAGCGCGGGCGAAGGCCGCCGGCGCCGCGATCACGACCGAGATCGACCCGGCTCGGATCACCATCGAGGGCCGCGCCGACGCGGAGCCGATCGCCAGCAACGCGACGCCCGCGGGTCGTCGGGCGAACCGGCGGATCGAACTCGTCGCCGGCCGGGAAGCGCCCCCACGATGAACGAGCTCGTCGCTGTTCTCATGCAGTTCGCCGCGACGTGGGGCGCAGGCCTCGCCGGCTGGGCGATCGTCAGCGCCGCGATCTACTACCTGTTTCCGCTCGTGCCGGCGCTGGAGCCGCCGGCGGTGCGCTTCGGCGCCATCGCGGCGTTGCTCGTCGTCTGTCTCGCCGTCAACGGCGCGCTGTCGTGGCGCGCGCGCCTCCGGCGCCGGGCGCTCGCGGCCGGAATGGAGGACGATCCCCCCGCGGGCCGGGCGCAGGCGGACGAAGCCGAGGCCGCCGAGGAGGTCGCCGAGCTGCGCGCGCGGCTGAAGCAGTCGCTTCTCCGGCTCCGGCGCAGGGGCTGGCGGGGACGCCAGCTCTATGACCAGCCCTGGTTCGTGCTGATCGGGCCGCCGGGCTCGGGCAAGACCACCGCGCTCATGAACTGCGGCCTTCATCTCCCGCTTCGCGACGACGAGGGCGGAGCGGCGGTGAGCGGCGTCGGCGGCACCCGGCTGTGCGACTGGTGGTTCGCCGACGAGGCGGTGCTGATCGACACGGCCGGCCGCTACACCACGCAGGACTCGTCGGCCGCCGTGGACGCCGCCGGCTGGCGGGGCTTCCTGGACCTGTTGCGGCGGACGAGACCGCGGCAGCCGATCAACGGCGTGATCGTGGTCCTGTCCCTGCCCGAGCTCGCCACCGCGACGCCCGCGGAGCTGGGCGCGCACGCCAGGGCGGTCCGCCTGCGCATCAACGAGATCACGGAGCGCACCCGTCTGCGCGTCCCCGTCTACCTGATGCTCAGCAAGGCCGACCAGCTCCGGGGCTTCGACGCCTATTTCGACGATCTGGACGCCGGCGGCCGCTCGCAGGTCTGGGGCGTGACCTTTCCGCTCGACAAGGGCGCGGAGGCCTTCGCATCCGAGTTCAGGCTGCTGCTGCGCCGTCTGGAGGACCGGCTCGTGGAGCGCCTGCAGGCCGAGCGCGCCGGCCAGCGCAGGGCGTTGATCGGCCAGTTCCCCCTGCAGGTCGCGAGCCTCGAACAGCCGCTGGCGGAGTTCCTCAAGCTCGCCTTCTCCGGGAGCCGGGTCGACCCTGCGCCGATGCTCCGGGGCGTCTACATGACCTCGGCCACCCAGCACGGCACGCCGATCGACCGGCTCACCGGCATGCTGGCGCGGTCGTTCGGCCTCGACCAGACCTCGATCGAGGCGCTCCGGCCGGTCTCCGGCAAAAGCTATTTCGTGACCCGCCTTATCCGCGAGGTCATCCTCGGCGAGGCGCTGCTCGTCTCCCGCAACCGCGGCTGGCGGACCACCCGCGCCCTGCGCGTCGCGAGCTTCGCTGCGATCGGCCTCGGCCTGGCCGTCGGCGGAGGGCTGATCTGGCGCGCGGACGCCGCGAACCGGGTCGCCGTCGAGCAGGCCAGCGAAGCCTTCGCCGCGTACCGCCAGAGGATCTCCGGCCTCAAGCTCGACCCCGTGACGGACGACGATCTGCCCGGCGTCGCGCCCGCGCTCGACGCCGCCGCAGCCCTGCAGCGGGCGGCGTCCGAGCCCCCGGCGTCGTTCGGTCTGTCGCAGGAGGCGAAGCTCGCTCAGGCCGACCGGCTCGTCTACCGGCGCGCGCTTGAGCGCATCCTGCTCCCCCGGCTGCTGTGGCGGCTCGAGCACCAGCTGCGCGCCAGCTTCGAGGACCCGGCCCGCCTCTATGACGCCACCCGCGTCTACCTCATGCTCGCCGGCCAGGGGCCGCTGCAGGCCGGCGCCGTCCGCGCCTGGATGAAGGCCGACTGGGACGTCCGCTTTCCCGGAGCGCTGAACGCGCCGCTCAGGAGCTCGCTCGCCGCGAACCTCGACGCGTTGCTGGCGGCCCCGCTGCCGCAGATCTCGTCGGACGCCGCGCTGATCGAGGCCGCCCGCGCGGTCCTGAGCCGCGTGTCGCTCGCCGAGCGCATCTACAGCCGGGTCCGCGCCGACAGCGCGGCCCAGAGCCTGCCCGACTGGGCGCCGGCGGCGGTCCTCGGGCCGAACGGCGTCCGCTTTTTCAGACGTCCGTCCGGCCGCCCGCTGACCGACGGTGTCCCGGGCCTGTTCACCGCCCGCGGCCACCGCGAAGCCCTGGTCCGCGCGCTGCCGGCGGTCACGCGCGACGTCGCGGTCGAAAGCTGGGTGCTCGGACGCGTCGAGCAGGCGCCGACGGAAGGTCCGCAGCTCGCCGCGCTCGAGCAGTCGGTCGTCACGCTCTACGCCGAGGAGTTCAGGAAGGTCTGGGACGCGCTTCTCGGCGACCTCGTCCTCGCGCCGTTCCGCGGCCGCCAGCAGACCATCCGCGACCTCTATGTCCTGTCGTCGCCGCAATCGCCGATGCGCGATCTTCTGGTCGCGATCACGCAGGAGCTGCGCGTCCGGGAGCCGCAGGACGCCTCCGAGAACGGCCGCGAGGCGGGCGGGCCGCCGCCGCCCGCTCTCGCCGCGATCGCAAGCCATTACGGCGCGCTCTTCGAGCTCGTCGGCAAGGGCGACGACGCCGCGCCTTTCGGCAGGATCCTCCAGGCGGTCTCCGCCCTGCATCAGGCGCTCGCCGCGTCGGGGCCGGCCGCCGCGAACGCGGAGAACGGCCTGCCGGGCGGCGGCGATCCGGCCGAGCTGCTGCTCGCCGAGGCCGATCGCCAGCCCGCGCCGGTCTCGAGCTGGCTTCGGGAGCTCGCCACCTCGGGCCGGGCCATTCTCGGGGACGCCACGCGCGCCTCGCTCGTCGCCGCCTATGCGGCCGCGAACGGGCCTCAGGCGACCTGCCGAAGCGTCGTGGACGGCCATTTCCCGTTCGACGCCTCGTCGACGCTCGACGCGCCGATCGACGATTTCGCCCGCCTGTTCGGGCCGGGCGGCCAGTTCGACCTCTACTTCGCGAAGCAGATCGCGCCCTTCGTCGACACCAGCGGCGCGACCTGGCGTCCGCGGACGCTCGGCGGGGTCGAGCCGCCGATCGACGCCGCGACCGCAGCCGGCTTTCAGCGGATCGCGGCCATCCGCGATGCGTTCTTTCCGACCGGAGGCGCGCCGCAGCTGAGCTTCTCGCTCGCGCCGGCCGCGGGCGGCGAGCCGGCCGCGACGCTCGCGATCGGCGGCACGACGGTCAGCAAGGACGTCAACCAGGCCGCGTCGTTCAACTGGCCCGGGGGCGGCGGACTGAGCGCCGCCTCGCTGTCCTTCGAGGACCAGGGTGGGTTCCAGTTCCCGGGATTGACCACGAGGGCGCAGGCGGCCGGCCCTGCGCTGCAGTTCAGCGGCCCCTGGGCCGCCTTGCGGCTCATCAGGCGCGGCCGCGTGGCGCCGACCCGGAACCCGACCGTCTTCAACCTGACCTTCGACGCAGCCGGCCGGCGGGCGGCCTTCGTGCTTCAGGCCGGTTCGGTGCGGAACCCGTTCGCGCGTGACGTGCTGACCGGCTTCAGATGCCCCATCATCCGATGAACGGGGCCGCCGCGCCCGTCGGCTTCTACGGCAAGATCCCGTCGCGGGGCGATTTCGTCCGGAGGGGGCTGCCGCGCGCCGCGGCGGCGGCCTGGGACGGCTGGCTGGACGCGACCCTGCCCGAGGTCGCGGCGCTGTTCGACGGGCGTTGGATCGCGGCCTGGCGCGCGGCGCGCCCGTGGCGCTTCGCTCTCGCGCCCGGTCTCTGCGGGGGCGCCATGACCGGCGTCTGGCTGACCAGCGCGGACCGCGCCGGACGGCCCTTTCCGCTGGTCGTCGCGACGGGCGGGGCGATCACGGAGATCTGGCTCGATCGCGCCGAGGCGCTCGGGCTCGCGACGATCGCGGGCGAACTCGGCCCGGACGACCTGGCGGAGCGCCTGAGCCACATGCCCGAGGCGCTCCCCGGACCGGCCGCGCCGCAGGCCGGCGCGCGCTGGTGGCGCAGCGACGCTCCGGCGGCCCACAGACGTTTCGAGAGCGCCGGAATGCCCGACGCCGGCATGCTGGCCCGGATGCTGACGCCATGACGCCCGCTCTTCGGCACTGGGCGGCCACTCATCCCGGCGCGCTGCGCCGGAGCAACCAGGACGCCTTCCTCAGCCGGCCCGAGATCGGCCTGTTCGCCGTCGCGGACGGCGTCGGCGGAAGCGCAGGCGGCGGCTTCGCCTCATCGGAAGTCGTGCGGCTGCTGGCGGAGCTTCCGCCCGAGCTGGGGCCTGCCGAACTGCTCAACGCCGTCCGCCGCCAGTTGCAGGCCGCGCACGAGACGCTCCGGCGCGCCGGACCGGACGCGAAGGGCGGCTCGCCGGCCACCACCGTGGTGGTCGTGCTGGTGAGCGGCCGCCACCTGACCTGCGTCTGGATCGGCGATTCCCGCGCCTATGTCCTGCGGGACGGGCGGCTGACGCGGCTCACCGCGGATCACAGCCTGGTGGAGGAGATGGTTCGCGCCGGGCGATTGACGGACCCGGAGGCCGGCCGGCACCCCAGGGGCAACGTCATCACCCGGGCGATCGGGGCCGGGCCGGAGGACGCGTTGATCGACAAGGTCATCGCCACGATCGAACCCGGCGACCGCATCCTGCTGTGCAGCGACGGCCTGCTCAAGGCGCTGCCCGAGGAGACGATCGCCGCCTGCATGGCGCGCCGCGAGCCGGTGACCGCGCTTCTGGACGCCGCGCTCGTCGCGCTGGCCAGCGACAACGTCACCGCGATCGTCGCGGCCGTCTGACGACACGGCGCAGGACCGGCGCGGAACAGGACCGGCGCGGCGTCACGAAAAAAGGCGCGACGGTCTCGCGACCGCGCGCCCTCAGACGACACCCGCGACCGTCACTCCGTCTGCGCGGTCTCGAGGTTGTAGGTCGTCACCGACTGCGACCCCGCCGAATTGTCCACCCCGGCGGTCTTGTCCGTGATGGCGATCTTGGTGAAGTTCAGCGCGATCACCTCCACCGGACGCTCGCCCCCGGTCGCCTTGTTGCTGAGGCCGCTAATGATCGCGTTGGTGAGCTTCAGCGTCCGGAACACGGCTTCCTGGCCCTTCTCCACGCGCGTGAAGTCGATCTGGACGTCGGACGCCTTGCCGACGAAGGCGTTGGTCGCGACGCCCTTGCTGCCGGAGTCGACATACTTCGTCACCGTGATCTCGCTGACATAGGCCGAGGTCGACTCGCGGTTCTTGCCGACGCCGACGGCGCTGCGGACCGTGCGCGACATGCTCCACTGCAGGTCGAGCAGTTCGATCCAGTTCTTGTGGCCCTGCTCGGTCACGTCGCCGTCAGCGCCTGCAAGCTTCATGTAGATCGCCATTTCATCTCTCCATCCGCCAAAGCAGCGAAATTCAATATAATCGTGCCTGCGCGACGCCCGTCTTTCAGAACGAGCCGGCACGTTTGATCTGTAACTATTCGGAGCATCGCTTTGACTGCGCAGCTCCATCGCCACCAATTACGAGCCGACAGCGCAACGCTTCATCACGTGCTCGGGTGGCCGCCCCTCGGCGGCCCATCCGACCTGGCAGACGATCTCGTCGTGCGGACCAAGGTCGATCCGCGCCTCGCCGGTGGGGACGCCTTCCGCCATCTGCGCCAAGAGCCGCGCCGACAGCGCCGGCAAGACCGTCTGCGACAGGTACGCCTCCACGCCCCGGGCGCCTGCGCCGGGCAACTCGGACCGCGCGAGGATCGCCTCACGCGCGGCGTCGCTCACGCTCAGCGTCGCGCCATAGGCGCGCGCCAGGCGCTCCGCGATCCTGTCGATCTGCAGGCCGACGACGCGGCGCAGCGTCTCGCGCGCGAGCGGCAGATAGGGGACGAGCGTGACGCGGCCGAGGAAGGCGGGCTTGAAGCGCCGCGACAGCTCGCCCCGCAGCGCTTCGGCGAGGCCGGCGGCGTCGGGGGCGGTCTCCGGGTCCGCGAACAGGCTGTCGATCAGCTCCGTCCCGGCGTTCGAGGTCATGATGATGACGGTGTTGCGGAAGTCGATGTCCCGCCCCTCGCCGTCCTTCATGGTCCCCTTGTCGAAGACCTGGAAGAACACGTCCTGGACGCCCGGATGCGCCTTCTCGATCTCGTCGAGCAGCAGCACCGAATGCGGCCGGCGGCGGACCGCCTCGGTCAAGACCCCGCCTTCCCCATAGCCGACATAGCCGGGCGGGCTTCCCATCAGGAGGGAGACCTTATGCTCCTCCTTGAACTCGCTCATGTTGATGGTGGTGAGGCTCTGCTCGCCGCCATAGAGCAGCTCGGCGAGCGCGAGCGCCGTCTCGGTCTTGCCGACCCCCGACGTCCCGACCATCAGGAACACGCCGACCGGCTTGCGCGGATCGGTCAGCCCGGCCCGTGAGGTGCGGATCGCCTGCGAGACGGCTTCGAGCGCGTGGCCCTGTCCGATCACCCGGCGGCCGAGCGCCTCGCGAAGGTTCAGCACGCTTCCGATCTCGCCCGCCGTCATCCGGCCGGCCGGGACGCCGGTCCAGTTCTCGACGATCTCGGCCACCGCCTGGCCGTCCACCACGGGGAACACCATCGGCTGCTCGCCCTGCAGTCTGGAGAGCGCCGCGGCGGCGGCGGCCACTCCGGCGCGAAGGCCGGCATCGTCGGGTCCGCTCTCGGCGGCCTCGCGGCGGCGGCCGAGTTCGGCGGCGAGGCCGCGCTCCTCCGCCCAGCGGGCCTCCAGCGCCGCGAGCGCGGATCGTTCGGCCTCGCTCTCGGTCTCCAGCGCGGCGAGCGCCGCCGCATGGTCCGCTCCGGAGACCTGCTCCCGCCGCAGCACGCGCGCCCGGGTCTCGAGCGCGGCGATCCGGCGCCGGCGATCCTCGATCGCAGGCGGCGTGGCGGCCTGGCTCATCGCAACCCGGGCGCAGGCGGTGTCGATCAGGCTGACGGCCTTGTCGGGCAGTCGCCGGCCCTGGATGTAGCGCGCCGACAGCCGCACGGCGGCCTCCGCCGCCTCGTCGAGGATGCGGACGCCGTGGTGCTGCTCGAGCGAGGCGATCAGGCCGCGCACCATGTCGGTCGCGACCGGCTCGCTCGGCTCCGCCACGGCGACCGGCTGGAAGCGGCGCGCCAGCGCCGCGTCCTTCTCGAAGTAGCGCTTGTATTCCGCCCAGGTCGTCGCCGCGACCACGCGAAGCTCGCCGCGGGCGAGCGGCGGCTTGAGCAGGTTCGCGGCGTCGCCCTGCCCGGCCGCGCCGCCGGCGCCGATCAGCGTGTGCGCCTCGTCGATGAACAGGATCGTCGGGACCGCCGCGCCGCGCGCCTCGTCGATGACGGCGCGGAGCCGGTTCTCGAACTCCCCCTTCACGCCCGCGCCGGCCTGAAGCAGGCCAAGGTCCAGCGTCCTCAGCGCCACGTCGGCCAGCGGCGGCGGGACGTCCCCGGCCGCGATCCGGAGCGCGAGCCCCTCGACCACGGCGGTTTTTCCCACCCCGGCCTCGCCGGTCATGATCGGGTTGTTCTGCCGGCGGCGCAGCAGGATGTCGACGACCTGCCGGATCTCCGCGTCGCGGCCGAGCACCGGATCGATCCGCCCGGCCTTCGCCCGCGCCGTCAGATCGACGGTGAACCGATCGAGCGCGGGGGTCTGGCTCGGGCCTCCGGCGGCAGGGTCCGCGGCGCCTGACGCCGCAGCGCGTGCGCCGCCTTCGTCGTCGCCGACCAGCATCTCCGGCAGGTCGCGCCGAAGCACGTCGGGGACGATCCTCCTCAGCGCGGGCTCGGCGGCGTGCAGCCGCGCCGCCACCGCCTCGTCGGCGAGCGCGGCCCATAGCAGGTGCCCCGGCCGGATCGCGGCCCTTCCCTGCTCCACCGAAGCGAGGAACCACGCCTCTTTCGCGACCCGGACGATGTCAGGCGACAGGCTCGGCGTGCGGCCGGCGCCCGAGGTCATGCGGTCGAGCGCCGCCGTGAGCGCCGCCTGGACCACCCCGGCGTCGACGCCGTGCGCGCCAAGGATCGCGCCGACCTCTCCCCGCGGCTCGTCGATGAGCTGCGACAGCCAGTGCTCGATCTCGACATTGTAGTGCGTGCGCGACAGCGCGCTTCCGCCCGCGCCCTCGAGCGCCCTTCGGGCGGGCCCGTCGAGCCGGCTCACCAGCTTTGGCAGATCGATGCTCGGCAAGGCTCTTCGCTCCCGCGGCCGGCTTTCGCCCGGCGTCACCAGCAACGCTATCTCTCATACCGCCCGCCGATCCATTATTACTTACCTTCATTTGTAACACTCAGACTTATCGCTGAAACAATAAACACGGATGACATCCATACTTTCTGCGACGTCAAATGAAGACGTGATCTACCTGCAAATCGTATCGATGGCTCCATGCTGGCTTCCGGCGAAACCGAACATTTGTCATCGCTGCTCGAGCCCATCTTGGATGAGGCGCCGGCCGGCGAAGATCTCCGGCTCGATGAGACGCATGACGGGCTCTATTCGAGGCTTCGCGACGCCCGGCTCGAAGCGCGGGCGGCCGAACGACTGGCGGACAACGACCCGGATCTCGGCGACGCGGCTCCGCCGCAATGGTCGACCGTGCGTGAGCTTGCGCTGGAGGCGCTGGCGACGCGCAGCAAGGACGTGGAGATCGCCTGCTGGCTGACCGAGAGCCTGACGCGCCATGACGGCCTCGCCGGTCTCGCCGCCGGCGCCGGGCTCATCGCCGGTCTCGTCGAACGGTACTGGGACGTGGGCCTCCATCCGGCTGCGGAGCAGGACGATCCGGAGGGTCGCCTTCTGGCGCTGACGGGCCTCAGCGGACGAGACCGCGACGGGTCGCTGATGCAGCCCCTGCGCAAGACGGAACTGTTCGCGCGCGCCGATGGGGCGCCGGTCACGCTCTGGAGCTTCGAGCGCTCGATGAGCGTGGCGGCGCTGGGCGCCGAGGTGGGCAAGGCCCAGCGCGTTCCGGACACGGTCGCGCCGTTCGCGGATCTCGAGGCCGAGGCGCGCGGACCGGGCCGCGCCGCGCTGCAGGCCGTCGGGCGCGACGCCGCGCGCGCCGAGGCCGCGTGGGCGACGATGGAGGCCTCCATCGAACGATCGGTCCCCGAAGCCATGCGCCCGTCCACCGGCCGCGTCCGCGGTCTGCTCGAGACCGTGCGCAGGATCGCCACGCGCTACGCGCCCGAGAGCCCCGCCGCCCCCGACACCCCCGCCGGCGCGGAGGAAGCCGCCGGCGGGGCGCCGGCCGCAGGCGCGGCGCCGGCGCATGGCCGGGAGGCGCTGCTCGACGAGGTGCTGCGCATCGCGGCCGCCTTCCGGCTCAGCGAGCCGAGCTCTCCCGTCGGCTTCACGCTGGAGGAGGCCGTCCGCCGCGCGCGGATGCCCTGGCCCGACCTGCTGCGCGAACTGATGCCCGACGCCGGCGCCCGGAGCGCGGTGCTGACCACCGCCGGGTTGAGCCGCCCCGACGCAACCGGAACGCCAGACTGACAGCAGGAGCGCAAACCATGCCCAGCATCCACGAGAAGCTCGCGCGCGTGCGCCGGCCGCGGGTCCACATCACCTACGAGGTCGAGACCGAGGGCGCGGAGATCGTCCGGGAGCTTCCCTTCGTGGTCGGCGTCGTGGGCGATTTCTCGGGCGATCCGACCAAGCCGCTGCGGCCGTTCGCCGAGCGGAAGTTCATCCAGATCGACCGCGACAACTTCAACGAGGTCATGCGGCGGCTCGCGCCCGGCCTGAAGCTCAAGGTCGAGAACAAGCTCGCCGGCGACGGCAGCTCGATGGCCGTCGACCTCGCCTTCAACAGCATCGAGGATTTCGAGCCCGGCAGGGTGCTCGACCAGGTGCCGGCGCTGAAGACCCTGCTCGAGACCCGCAATCGCCTGCGCGACCTCATGAGCAAGGCCGACAGGTCCGAGAACCTCGAGCTGCTGCTGGAGAAGATCCTGAAGAACAGGGCCGACCTCGACGCCATCGCGGGCGAGCTCGGCGTCGAAGCCGCCGGAAAGGACGACTGACATGGCCGACACCGAGACCCAGGGCCTCGCCGAAGCCGCGCCGGCGACCGACGCCGTCAGCCTGCTCGACCAGGTCGTGTCGGCGACGCGCCAGACCGAGCCCAGCCGAGCCCAGGAGCTGGTGCGAACGCTGATCGAGGAAGCCAACAGGGGCACCGTCAGCTTCGATCAAAACCTCGGCCGCACCATCGAGGCGGCGATCCGGCAGATCGACGAGGCGCTGTCGTCGCAGCTCAACGCCGTCATGCATGACGAGCGCTTTCTCAAGCTCGAAGGCAGCTGGCGCGGCCTGCACTACCTCGTCATGAACACCGAGACGAGCACGAACCTGAAGATCAGGATCGTCAACGCCTCGAAGCGCGAGCTGCATCGCGACCTGACGCGCTCGGTCGAGTTCGACCAGAGCCTGCTGTTCCGCAAGATCTACGAGAACGAGTTCGGCACGCCCGGCGGCGAACCCTACGGCGCGCTGATCGGCGACTATGAGTGGACCAACCACCCCGAGGACATCGAGGCCCTGCGGCTGATCTCCAGCGTCAGCGCGGCGGCGTTCGCGCCGTTCATCTCCGCCGCCGGCGCCTCGCTGATGGGCTTCGAGCGGTGGAGCGACCTGTCGCGGCCGCGCGACCTCGCCAAGATCTTCGACACCGTCGAGTACCAGAAGTGGCGCGGGTTCCGCGAAAGCGAGGACAGCCGCTTCGTCTCGCTCGTCATGCCGCGCGTCCTCGCCCGGCTTCCCTACGGCGCCCGGACCAGCCCGATCGACGAGTTCGGCTACGAGGAGGCGCCGATCGACCCGAACGGCGCGCCGCTCCAGATGGAGCACGACCACTACTGCTGGATGAACGCCGCCTTCGTCATGGGCACGCGGCTGACGGAAGCGTTCGCCAAATACGGCTTCTGCACCGCCATCCGCGGCGCGGAGGGCGGCGGCAAGGTGGAGAACCTGCCGACGCACATCTTCATGTCGGACGACGGCGACCTCGACGCCAAATGCCCGACGGAGATCGGCATCACCGACCGGCGCGAATACGAGCTGTCGAACCTCGGCTTCCTGCCGCTCTGCCACTACAAAAACGAAGACAACGCGGTGTTCTTCGGCGGCCAGACGGCGCAGAAGCCAAAGGAATACGATCGGCCGGAGGCCAACGCCAACGCACGGATCTCGGCGCGTCTTCCGTACATCCTCGCGACAGGACGTTTCGCCCATTACCTGAAGGTCATGGCGCGGGACAAGATCGGCAGCTTCATGGAGGCCGACGACTGCGAGCGCTGGCTCAACCGCTGGATCCAGAACTACGTCAACACCAACGAGGACGCCGGCCCCGAGAACAAGGCGCGCTATCCGCTGCGCGAGGCGCGGATCGAGGTGCAGGAGATCCCGGGACGCCCGGGAGCGTTCAACGCCGTCGCCTTCCTGCGCCCCTGGCTCCAGTTCGAGGAGCTCACCACCAGCATGCGCATGGTCGCTCGCATCCCGGAGCGGGTTTGACCGGCCTTACGGCTCAGGACGCGCCCGCGGCTCGGGCCGGGCTGCGCGCGCTGCTCCTGAGCGGGCGCCACAGCCTGGCCGGGGCCGCCGACTTCGGCGACGATCTCGCGCTGTTCCTCGACAGCGACGCGGGCGCGCTCACGCGCTGGTTCGGTCCGGAAGCCATGGAGACCCTGGCTGCCGACCCCGCGCGACTGCGCGGGCTGATCGACCGCGACCTCGTCCTGATCGACCGGCTTCTGACGGCGCAGCTCGACGCCGTGCTGCATCACCCCCGGCTCAGGCGGCTTGAAGGGTCGTGGCGCGGGCTCGACTGGCTCGTGGAGCGCTTCGAGCCGGGCAAGCGGCTGAAGATCTCGCTGCTGGCGGCGAGCTGGCGCGAACTCGAGCGCGACCTCTCGCGGGCGATCGAGTTCGACCAGTCGCACCTCTTCAGGCTGATCTACGAGAACGAGTTCGGCCATGCGGGCGGAGAGCCTTTTGGCCTGCTGGTCGTGGACCATGAAGTCCGGCACAGGCCCGCGCCGCGCCGTCCGGGCGACCCGGCGCCGATCGACGACGTCGTGGTGATGGAGGCGCTCGCGGCGATCGCGGCCGCGGCCTTCGCCCCCGTGGTTCTGACGGCCTCGCCCGGCCTTCTCGGGGTCGACGACTTCGCCGACCTCGTTCTGTCGCACGACGTCACGGCGCAGTTCGCCGGGCCCGACCACGCGCGCTGGCGGGCCCTCGCCTCCCGTGAGGAGGCGCGCTTCCTGAGCGTGACCATGCCCCGCATCCTGGCGCGGCCGCCCTGGTCGGAGCATCCCGGCAGCCTCTGGTACCGGGAGCACGCCCCGAGCGCCCGCGAGCGGACCTGGTTCGTCGCCGGCTACGCCTTCGCGGCCACGGTCGGGCGAGCGTTCGCCGCCCATGGCTGGCCGGCCGACATCCGGGGCGTCAGCATCGACCGGATCGGCGGCGGCCTCGTGCTGGACCTTCCGGGCGAGGCGTTCGTCCTCGGCGAGAGGACCCGCTGGGAGCGGTCGCCGCTCGACCTCGCGCTGACGGATCGCCAGGAGCGCGATCTCGTGCTCGCGGGGATCATGCCGCTCAACACGCTGCCGCATGGCGGCGCGGCGTTCGCCTCGGTCCACAGCCTGCACGCGACGCCGCCCGGCGCGCCCGGGCGCGAGCCCACGGCCTTCCTCGCCAACAGGCGGCTCTCGGCGCAGATCAGCGCGATGCTCTGCGTCTCCCGCTTCGCCCATTACGTGAAGATCATCGGACGGGAGCTGACCGGCTCGCTCGCGGACGCCGCAGCCATCGAGCGACGCCTGTCCGCATGGCTCGCCCGCTACACCAATGTGAACCCCGGCCAGTCGGCGGACGGCCGCGCCCGCCACCCGCTCGTCGCGGCCTCGGTGCAGGTCCGCGAGACGCCCGGGCGCCCGGGCGCCTATGGCTGCGTGATCCACCTGCAGCCGCACCATCAGCTCGACGATCTCTCGACGACCTTCCGCCTGGTCACCGGCCTCGGCGCCCCGGGCGCCGCCGCATGAGCCGTCCGACGAACCCGAAGAGAATGGAGGCAGAGAATGGACAGCCATGACGCCGGAGCCTTCTTCCGGCAGGGCAGGCTCGCCGAAGCGATCGCGGCGGCCGCCTCGAGCGTCCAGAAGCGCCCGGCCGACGTCGCGCCGCGCCTTCTGCTCGCCGAGCTCCTGCTGTTCGCGGGCGAGTTCAAGCGGGCGGACGACATGATGGCGGCGGCGGAGGCGATCGAGCCGGGGGCGGCGCTGGTGGTCGCCGAGTTCCGGCAGCTGCTCCGGGCCGCGACCGCGCGACGGCAGCTTTTCGGCGAAGGCCGTCTCCCGGAGTTCTTGGGCGAGCCCACCGAGAGCCAGAAGGCCGCGCTCGGCGTGGTCGTCGCGCTGCGCGACGGGGACGACGCCGGCGCGGCCGCGGCCGCGGAGGCGGCGGAGCGGCTCCGCCCGTCCGTCTCCGGTCAGGCGAACGGCGCGGCGTTCGAGGATTTCCGTGACGCCGACGACCTTTGCGGCGGCAGCCTCGAGGTTCTGACCACCACCGGGAAGTATTTCTGGGCGCCGCTCGAACGGGTGGTCAGCATGGAGCTGCACCCGCAGGAGCGGCCGCGCGACCTGTTCTGGCGGCGCTGCACGCTGACCGTGCGGGACGGCCCGCAGGGCGACGTCTACCTGCCTGCGCTCTATGACGGGCCGACGGCCGACGACGAGCTGCGCCTCGGCCGGCGCACCGACTGGACCGACACGGCGCCCGTGCGCGGCAGCGGCCAGAGGATTTTTCTGGCCGGCGACGATGGCGTCGCTCTCGGCGACCTCCGCTCGGTGGAGTTCGCATGAGCGCCGCGTCAAAGCCTCTGCGGGCGAGAGCCTCCGTGCTCGACCGGCTGCTCGACGCCGAGCCCCAGAGGGCAAGGGACAGGACGAAGACCACCTCCCAGACGGTCGAGGACCTCAGATCCGCCGTTCAGCGCGACGTCGAGCACCTGCTCAACGCCCGCCGCCCCTGGCGGTCCGTCGCCTGGCCGGCGCTGCGCACGTCGCCTCTCGGATACGGCGTCCCGGACCTGACGGCCGGCGCCTTCAACGACGAGGAGGCCCGGGAGGACTTCCGGGCGGAGATCGAGGACGCCATCCGGCGCTTCGAGCCCCGGCTGGGCCAGGTTCAGGTCCGTCTCGCCGAACAGGCCTCGACGCTCCGGGCCACGCTCGCCCTCAGCATCGGCGGGCTCCTGATGATCGACCCGAGTCCCGAACCCATCAGCTTCGACACGCTGGTCGACACCACGACCGCGGACGTCGTGCTCCGGCTGGCCGAGGAGGTCTGACCGTGGATGACGCGCTGCTGTTCTCCTACAACCGGGAACTCGAGGCGCTGCGGGGTCTCGCGCGTGAATTCGCCGACGCGCATCCCAAGATCGCGGGCCGCCTGCGGCTGAGCGGCGACAAGGTCGACGATCCCCATGTGGAGAGGCTGCTCGAGGGTGTGGCCTTCCTGACCGCGCGGACGCATCAGCGGCTCGACGACGAGCTGCCGGAGCTCACCGACGCGCTGCTCGGCGTCCTCTACCCCAATTATCTCCGCCCGACTCCGTCGGCCGCGATCGCGCAGTTCGGCTGCAAGCCGGATCTCCGCGTCCCGGTCGTCGTCCCGGCGGGAACGATGCTCGAGACCGAACCGGTCGCCGGCGAGCCGATCCGCTACCGGACGGTCTATCCCGCCACGCTCTGGCCGATCGAGGTCGAGAGCGCGCGCCTCTCGGGCCTCCCGCTGACCGCGCCGGCGAACCCGGCGGCGCCGGGGGCGCGCGCCAGCCTGAGGGTCGTGCTGCGCCTCACGGACCCGGAAGCCACCTTCGCCGAACTAGAGACGGATGAGCTGCGCTTCTTTCTGCGCGGCCCATCGGAGCAGACGCTTCCGCTTTACGAGTTGCTGTGCGCCCACACGGTCGGCCTCGCCCTGGCCGACGGGCCGAACGACGACCGGCCGACCCTCCTGCCGGCGGCGAGCCTGCGCCCCGTCGGCTTCGCGCCGGAGGAGGCCCTGTGCCCATGGCCGGCGCGATCGTTCTCCGGGTTCCGGCTCCTGACGGAATACTTCGCCCTGCCCGAGAAATTCCTGTTCGTGGACATCGCGGGACTGGGCGCGCGCACGCTCGTGCAGGACAGCGGCCGCCTGGAGCTGTTCATCTATTTCGACCAGGCGGCCCCTGCGCTCGAACGCTCGGTGCGCGCCGAGACGCTGGCGCTCGGCTGCACGCCGATCGTGAACCTGTTCCCCCGGCGATGCGAGCCCGTCGAGGTCGACGGCGCCCGCGTCGAATATCCCCTCGTCCCGGATTACCAGAGTCCGCGGGCCTACGAGGTCTGGAGCGTGGAGCAGGTGCGGGAGATCGCCGACGACGGCTCCAGCGCCCCGCTGCTTCCCTTTTACAGGAACGTCGGCGCGCTTCACGCCGGAGAGGCGCCCGCCGGCTTCTACGCCACCGCGAGGCGCGACAGCCCGGGCGCCGCAGGCGGGTCGGAGGTTCTGCTGGCGCCCTTCTATCCCGAGCTGGACGTGAACCGACCGGCCGACAAGGTTCTCTCCGTCGACGCGCTCTGCACCAATCGGGAGCTTCCCGCGCAGCTTCCGTTCGGGGGCGACCAGCCTCGCCTGTTCGCCCAGGACGGATTGAGCTCCGTCTCGCGCATCGCCTGTCTGACCGCGCCGACCCCGTCTTGGCGGCCGCCGCTTCACGAGCCGCGGAGCTGGCGGCTGATTTCGCACCTCTCGCTCGGCCACCTGTCGATCGTCGGTGGGCAGGAGGCGGCCGGGACGCTTCGCGAAGCGCTTCGGCTTTACGACGTGCGCGACACCGCCGAGACGCGCGCGGCGATCGCGGCGCTGGTCGACGTCCGTTCGTCCGACGCGACCGCCCGGGTTCCGGGGGCCAGGCGCGGTAGCTTCTGCCGGGGACTCGACGTGACCTTGACCTTCGAGAAGGACGCCTGGGAGAGCGGCGGCCTGTTCCTGCTCGCGACGGTGCTGGAGCGGTTCCTGGCGCTGCACGCCACGGTCAACTCCTTCGTCAGGACGGAGGTCATGCTGCGCGGGCGGCCCGGCCCGGTCGTGCGATATCCGCCCCGCGCGGGCGCGCAGGCGCTGCTGTGACGCGCGACGGATCCGCTCCCGCCGCGGGCGAGCTCGGCCGGACGAGCTTAGCGCCTGTTCTCCCACGCGTCTCGCCGGACGCGGCGCGCCGCTCCCTGCTGCAGACCCTGCTGGACGAGCCCGCGCGCTTCTCATTCGACGCCGCCCTGTCGGTCCTGAGGCGCGCGAGCGGGCGCGGCGATCCCGGAAGCGCCGTCCGGCATGAAGCCGCGCTCGGCCTCGCCTTCGTCCCGAGCGACGTGCTCGCCATCCGCCGATCCGACGACGGCGGCTTCATCGTGAGGACGGGCCTCCTTGGGCTGACGGGGCCGGCCGGCGTCCTGCCGCGGTCCTACACGGAGCTGGCGATCTCGGAGGCGCGCAACCGGTCCGGTGCGCTCGGCCAGTTTCTGGACCTGCTGGTCCAGCGGCCGGCGGCCCAGTTCGCCGCCGCGGGCCTCAAGTATCGCCCCGCGCGATCGGCCGACGCCGCAGCGATCGGCGGCGCGGACGCGACCGTTTCCCCACAAGACGGGATCCGCGACGCGCTGCTCGCTCTGGTCGGATACGCCGCCCCCGATCTGCAGGCGCGCGCGCGTCCAGGGCTGGAGCCGCTGCTGTTCTATTCGGGCGCCTTTTCCGCCCGCCCCCGCTCGGCCGACCGGCTCGAGAGCCTTCTTTCGGAATGGCTGGGACGGCCGGTCGCCGTCGAGCAATTCACCGGGGGGTGGCTTGAGCTTGGCCAGGGGCAGATGACGATGCTGCCGAGGGCCGGCGCGGGCCGCTTCAATCGGCTTGGCGTCGACGCCGCCATCGGCGCGCGCGCATGGGACATCCAGTCCCGGATCACGTTGAGGATCGGGCCGCTTGATCTGGAGGAGTTCAACGCCCTGCTTCCCGGCGGCGCGCTGCTCGAGCGTCTGGCTGCGCTCGCCCGGGCCTATCTCGGCGCCGCGACCGGCTTTGCGGTGAACCCCGTGCTGGCGGCGCCGGCCGTTCCGGCCCCGACCCTTGGTCCCGACGCCCCCTGCAGGCTCGGCTGGACCGGATGGCTTCCGGTCAGCGGGGGGCGAAGGCGCGACGCGGCCGAGGCGACGTTCTCCTCGGCCCGGATCGCGGAAGCGGCGTGATCAGGCGATCGTTCGCCGATCGACTGGCCGTAACGCCGGGCGCTTCACCGCATCAAGGAGCGAACTGCACGTCGAGACTCGCGGATTCGCTGAACTTCCTCTTCACGATGGTCATCAGCTCCTTCCGAAAGGCCGCCATTCGCGCCGGGTTGTCCAGCCTGAGCTCCGCCGCGTTGGGCCCCCGCGACTGTCGCTGGCTGCCATAGCGGCCGGATTGATCGTTGATCCACCACTCGTCGTGCTGACGCCTCAGCTCGCCGCCGATCACCCCGGTGTAGTTCTGGAGACTGCCCACGTAACCGGCGAGGTCCCTTCCTCTGAGGTCGCGACCCTGGGGCGCGCCGGTCCCGATATGCGCGAGCGTCGGGTGCCCCGTGAAGCACAGACGGGCGGCGTCTTGCTCCGTCAGGTTGTGCCCCATTGCGAAACGGTCGGCGAAGGCGAGGAAGTTCGCCGGCGTGTCGGCCTCCACCCCAAAGACGAGCCGCGTCTGGCCGTCGATCGTCTGCGCGAGCCAGTTCAGCGTGATCCCGGGCGCCGCCGCCCACTCGGGGTCGATCGCGAGCGGGGTGGTCGAGAGGTCGTAGTAGAAGGGGTTGTAGAGCGTGAGCGCCTCGGTGGTCTTGATAGCGGGCGGCGTGTGGCTGAAGTCGGAAAAGGTCTCGGGCGTGCGGAGGCTTTCGACCATTGGCGGTCCCTCGTAGCGTGGGCAAGCGGGCGCGACGCGTCCGTCTCCCCCGAGGGTGCCGTCGCCGGGACTGTGTATGGTTTCCGCACGCCGTTTCTCGGCTACGGCTGAAACCGCGGCGGACGGCCATGCCCGGCCGGATCGCCGGCCACGCCGGATTCAGCCGCCCTGGGACGCCTTGGCCTTGCGCCGCGAGAGCGCGTCCGCGATGTCGCGCAGCCGGAGCGGTCTCCGCAGAACGTCGGACACGCCGACCTCCTTCAGATAGGCGGCGTCGGCTTCCTCTTCGGAATGGGCGATGAGCAGGAGGGGGAAGCCCGCTCCGATCTCGGCGATGCGCCGGGGCAGGTCGACGCCGGTCTCGCGCGCGAAACGGTCGTCGATGACGCCGATCTGGAACCGGTCCGGCTCTGCGCGGATCGCGGCGAGCGCCTGGCCGGCGTCCGTAAAGCCGACGGGTTCGTAGCCGAGTGCCGCTAGGATCTCCTCGTCGCGCTCGAGCGCCTGACGGTCGCGCTCGGCGATCAGGACCGTCTCCCCGCTGCCGCGCGCGGCGCCCTTGTCCTGGTTCAGGGCGCTCTGGCGCGAGACCGGCAGGTAGACCTGCATCACGGTGCCGGCGCCGAGCGCGCTCGACACGGTCAACCCGCCGCCCCAGGCCTCCACGATCTCCTGGACGGTCGACAGGCCGAGGCCCGTCCCCACGCCGACCCTCTTCGTCGTGAAGAACGGCTCGAAGATGCGGTCCAGCATGCCCGGCGCGATGCCGCTGCCGTGGTCCGCCACCGCGATGCGCGCGCACCAGCCGGCCGGCAGGCGGCGCAGAGCCGGCGCGCGATCGCCGTCGAGCTTCACCCGTGACAGCTCGACCGTGACGACGCCCTCCCCGTTCATCGCGTGCGCCGCGTTCGTGCAGAGGTTGAGCACGATCTGCTGAAGCTCGGTCACCTCGCCGTGGAGGATCACGTCAGGGGCGATCTGGGTCTTGAACTCGATGCCCACCGGCAGCGAGGCGCGCAGCAGGGTCAGCGCCTCCTCCAGCGCCTGGCTGGCGTCGAACGGACGGTTGTGCTCGCGCCGCCGGCGGCCGAAGGCTAGGATCCGGTCGATCACGGTCTGGGCCCGGGCGCTGGCGGTGAGGATCTGCGCGATGTGGCGCCGCGCCGGCCCGTCCCGCCGAAGCGTGTCGGACGCGAACTCGGCATGCCCCCTTATGGCGCCGAGGATGTTGTTGAACTCGTGCGCGACGCTGCCGGCGAGCGTGCCGAGCGCCTCGAGCCGCTGGGCGCGGGACAGCTGCGTCTGAAGCGCGTGGCGCTCCTTCTCGTTGCGCGATCGTTCGAGGGCGGAGCGGAAGATGTCGCCCACCATTCCGAGCAGGGCGCGGTCCTCGTCGACGAAACGCGCGCTCGGATCCTGCGCCCTCAGCACGAGGAAGCCGGCGGAGCGTCCCGGCCCCTGAAGCGGGAACTTGAGGACGGCCCGTGACTCCACGAACTTGCCCTGCGCGTCACGCACCGAATGAATCAGCGGGCCGGTGGCGCCTTCCGAAAGCGACAGCACGGCGGCCGTCTCGGCGTCCGAGAGCCCGCCTCCGGACGGCGGCCAGTGGTGCTTCTCGTCGATCTGCCGGTCGTCGTCGAGGACCAGCAGGTCGATCTCGTCGGCCCCGGTCTGCTCGGCGAGCCGCTCCAGCGCGAACCGCACGGCGTCCGCCGTCTGGCGCCAGGGAAGCGCGATGAAGCGCCCCGATATGGTGGCGGCCGCGCGCTCCAGCGACGCGCGCCGCTCGAGGCGCCGCGCGCCCACGCCGAGGCGCACGATCAGGAAGAAATTGAGAAGGCAGAGGCCGATAGCGCTCAGGACGAGGAAGGCCTGGATCCGCGCCGCGTGCGTCTCGGCCTCGTTGTAGGCCTCGAGATATCTGGAGCGGAGCGTCTTCGCGCGATCCCGGACGGCGTCGCCCTGGATCTCGTCGGTGAGGAAGGCGAGCGTAGGGACGTAGTTGATCAGCAGCTTGCCGTGGAGCGCGAGCTCCTTGAACTCGGCTGGCGCGCCGGGCTTCTGGGCCTCGGCGTCGAGCCCCTTCAGCGCCGCGATCGCGCGATCGCGATTGTCGATCTCGGGGCGTTCCAGAAACGCCATGATCGCCACCACGGATTGCGAGATCGCGGCGGCCCAGTCCGCGCCCGCGGCCGCGCTGCTCTCGTTGATACGTTCGGCGGCGTAGATGAAGATGCGCACCGAGTTCCGCGTGAGCGCGACCGCTCCCTTGAAGCGCTCGACGAGGTCCTCCTTGGCGGCGACGGCGTCGTCGAGCTCGACCAGCGCATCCTCGATGCCGGCCTTGGCCTCCCCCGACGCGATCGAGTTCGCGGCCTTCAGCTCTTCGGTCGCCTGCCGCAGCTCCGCGATGCGTTCGTTGAGCCTGTCGTAGTTGCCGAGCGTTCCGGCGCGGGCCTGCAGCACGTCCCGCTGCAGCGCGGCGTCGTCGAGGAAGGTTTCGATCAGGGCGACCAGCACGCGCTGATGCAGCGTCGCGTCCGGAAAGGCCCCGCGCGTCACCAGGTAGACAGACACCAGCAGCAGGGCGCCGATGAGAGCCGGCCCGCCGATACGCTTCACTTCGCGGCCCCGACATCCTCGGCCTGGTCGAGCGGCACGCCCTGGTAGCGCCCGGTAAGGGTCCGGAGGAACTTCACGATCAGGTCGATGTCCGACGTGCCGAGCTCGCGGCCGAGCTGCGTCCGCCCCATGATCGCGACGACCTCCTCGAGCGAGGCGACGCTGCCGTCATGCAGATACGGCGCCGTCACGGCGACGTTCCGGAGGCTTGGAACGCGGAACACGAACCGGTCGCGCTCGAGACCCGTGATGGCGATGCGCCCGAGGTCGGCCGGCTTCATCATCTTCCGGTCGCCGGCCGGCTTCGCGAACACCCCGAACTTCTGGACGAGATTGCCCCCGACGTTGCGGCCCTGATGACAGGCGATGCAGCCGAAGCCCTCGAACAGTCGAAAGCCCTTCTCCTCCTCCGCCGTGATCGCGCCTTCCTGATCCCGCAGAAACCGGTCGAACCGGCTGTCCGGCGTGACGAGGGTGCGCTGGAACTGAACGAGGGCGTCCAGCACGGCGGCCTTGTCCCAGCCGCCGCCGTAGAGCGCCCGGAACCGGTCGGCATAGAGAGGATCCGCCTTCAGCTTCGTCAGCATGTCGTTCCAGTTGGTCGCGAGCTCGGCGGGATCGTCGACCGCCGAGTCGATCGCCTCCTCCAGGCTGCTGAACTCCCCCAGCCAGTTCAGGCGGTAGTTGAAAACGGCGTTGAAGACGCTGAGCGTGTCGAAGGCGCTCTTCGCGCCGTTCCGCGGCTTGGCCGGGCTGGGGCCGACCCCTCCCTTCTTCAGATCGTGGCACGTGGCGCAGGAGGTCTGATCGTCATGGGACAGCCGCTCGTCCTCGAACAGCATCCCCCCGAGCACGGCTTTCGCAGGGTCCACGGGAAGCGGGACGATCGGCGCGATCGCGTAGCTCTGCGCGGCGCCCCAGCTGCGGCCGACCCCCGAGCCGCCGATCGCGAACACCGCGCCGGCGACGAGAGCGGCCCCGACGAGCGGCGCGAGGACCCGGGCGAGAGCCGCGCCGCGCCTAGACGACTTCGACGGCGACGGCGAAGACATATCCGACCCCTCGCTCCGTGCGGATCAGCTTCGGCTGCGTCGGATCCACTTCGAGCTTTCGCCGGAGCCGGAGGATCTGCACGTCGATGCTTCGATCGAACACCTCCTCGTCATGGACGCGGCTCGCCCCGAGCAGTTGCTCGCGCGTCAGCACATGCTGGGGGTTGCGGACGAAGGCCGCCAGCAGGTTGAACTCTCCCGCCGTCAGCCGCGTCGCCGCGCCGTCCGGTCCGGTGAGCACGCGCGTCTTCATCGCGAGCTTCCATCCGGCGAAGCGGTAGACGGCGCGCTCCGCCCGCCGCCGGGCGGCGGCCCGGGCGCCCTCGGCCCGTCGCAGGACGGCCCGGACGCGGGCCAGCATCTCCCGCAGGCCGAATGGCTTCACGATGTAATCGTCGGCCCCGAGCTCCAGCCCGACGACCTTGTCGGCCTCCTCCCCGCCATTGCCGGTGATGATGATGACCGGGAGGTCGTCCTCGCCGTCGAGCTTGCGCAGGACGTCGAGGCCGTTCTCTTCGCCGAGCTGAAGATCGAGCATGATGAGATCGGCGGGCTTCCACGCCAACGCCCGCTTCATCGCCACGCTGTCCGCGGCGCGGCTCACGTCAAAGCCGTGCTTGACCAGGTAATCTCCGATCAGATCGCGCATTGATGCGTCGTCGTCGACGACGGCGACATGATACTTCCGCGCCACGCCCGCCCCGCTGCTAATGGATGACGCGCCGCGCCAAGTTCACGCAAGTCGTTTCCGCGTCAGATCTGATCGAACACTTTCGGCCGGCGGCGGTGACTGGATCGGGCGAATGCGCCCAATCCTGGGCCGCGATCTCCCGCCCCCGCCGAGGACGAACGAACCCCGCCCCTTCTCAACGAAGGGCCCGGCGACGACGCGACCTCAGGTCGCGCCGAGCCGAAAAGGGGCACGAGCGTACATTCGTGAGGTGCGCCGGGAGAGTTACGTCCCGGCTACCGAAAAATCGGCTTCTGTTACAGACGCAACGAACGACGCGAGAGCCCGGGGAGGTCGAGGCCTCAGCCGCGCGACCTCACCTTGACGCGTCCGACGGATTGAAACGCAGCAGCCGGAGCGCGTTGGCGGTGACGAGCACGGTCGCGCCGGTGTCGGCGAGGATCGCCATCCAGAGCGGCGTCGCGCCCGCCAGGGTCGCAACCAGGAACGCGCCCTTCAGCCCGAGCGCGAGCGCGACGTTGGTCCAGATGTTCGCCAGCGTCGCGCGCGACAGCACGACCAGCTCCGCCACCCCGCCGACCCGGTCCTTGAGCAGCGCGGCGTCGGCGGTCTCGAGCGCGACGTCCGCGCCGCCGCCCATGGCGACGCCCACCGAGGCCGCGGCGAGCGCCGGGGCGTCGTTCACGCCGTCGCCCACCATCGCGACCGGCCCGTCCGCACGGTAAGCCGCGATCGCGTCCAGTTTGGCGGCCGGCAGCAGTTCCGCCCGGTGCTCGATGCCGAGCTCTCCCGCGATCGTCGCCGCGGCGCGCGCATTGTCGCCGGTCAGCATGACCGCGCGCAGGCCGAGCGAGCGGAGCCGGGCGAGCCCGGCGACAGCGTCGGCGCGCGGCCGGTCCATCAGGGCGACCAAGCCGAGCAGCCGCTTGCCCTCGCTGACCGCGACGACCGTATTGCCCTCGCTCTCGAGCGAGGCGACGCGCTCGGCGGCCTCCGCTGTCAGAATCCCTTGCTCGGCGGCGTGACGGGGAGAGCCGACCGACACGAAGCCCGAGGAGATGCGGGCCGTGACCGCCTTGCCGGGCGTCGCGATCCCGCCGAACGCGCGGGGGATCTCGAGCCCGCGCGCCTCGGCCGCCTCGATGATCGCGGCGCCAAGCGGATGACTCGAACTGCGCTCGACCGCCGCGGCCTTCGCGAGCACCGCCTCGGCGGGCGCGCCGATCTCCGCCACGTCGACGACCCTCGGCCGCCCCTCGGTCAGCGTGCCCGTCTTGTCGAACGCGACCGTCCTGATCCGGCCGAGCGTCTCAAGCGCCGCGCCGCCCTTGATGAGCAGCCCGCGGCGCGCGCCCGACGCGAGCCCCGAGGCGACCGCCGCCGGCGTCGAGATCACGAGCGCGCAGGGACACGCGATGAGCAGCACGGCGAGGCCGCGGTAGATCCAGGTCTGCCAGTCGGCGCCGACGAGAAGCGGCGGCCCGACCACGACCGCGAGCGCGAGCGCCATCGCGGCCGGCGTGTACCAGCGGCTGAAGCGTTCGATGAAACGGGCGGTGGGCGCCTTCGAGCTTTGCGCCTCCTCGACCATGTGGACGATGCGGGCGATCGTGTTGTCGGCGGCGGTCCTGGTGATGGCGACGTGGAGCTCGCCATTGGCGTTGATGCTGCCCGCGTAGACGCTCGCCCCGGCCTCCTTGGGGACGGGACGGGACTCGCCGGTGATCGGCGCCTCGTTCACCTCGGAGGTCCCGCTGACGACCGAACCGTCGGAGGGGATGCGGTCGCCCGGCCGGACGAGGACGAGGTCGCCGACCTCGAGCTCGGAGGCCGCCACGGTCTCGACCGCGTCGCCGCGGACGCGCCGGGCGGTTCTGGGGATGAGGTCGGCCAGCGCCTTCACGCCGGCCCGCGCGCGGCTCGCCGCGACGCCCTCGAGCAGTTCGCCGACCGCGAACAGGAAGACCACGACCGCGGCCTCCGGCGCCTCGCCGATCGCGATCGCGCCGATCGCCGCGACCGACATCAGCGTCTCGATGCTGAAGGGCGTGCCGTTGAGCGCGCCCACGACGGCGCGGCGGACGATCGGCACGAGGCCAAGCGCCGCGGCCGCCACATAGGGCCAGGCCGCCCAGCCGGGCTCCGCCAGCGACACGGCCCAGGCCGCCGCCAGAAGCGCCCCTGTCGCGAGCACAAGCCGGCCCTTCGAGGAGGCGTGCCAGGGGCCTTCCTCGTGACCGTGATCGTGACCGTGAGAAAGATCGGCGCCGGCCGCAGCGGGATCGTGGGCCTTGAACCCGAGCGCGTCGATCTTGGCCCGGATGGCGGCGCGGCTGGTGCGGTCCTCGTCGACGGTGATCGACATGGAGGCCGCGGAGACGCTGACCTCGACCTCGGCGACGCCCGGCAGGCGGCGCATCGCGGTCTCGATCTTCTGGGCGCAGGACCCGCAGTCCATGCCCTCGATGCGGAGCTTCAGCGCGCTCGCAGCGGCCATCTCGTCACCTCGAATCCCGACGTGACGCTTGATATGGACCCTGGCCGTCGCGATGGCGATGGCCCGCGGGCCCGCATGGTCACCCGCCTTCTTCCGCGAGGCGCCGGGGGCGAAGAAGCAGAGCGTCGCGGGAGCGCTTCCTGCCGGAGCGCTCCCGCTTCGCGTCTTCGGAGCTCAGCCCGGAACGATGCTCTCGCCCAGCCTGGCGTCGACCGTCTTCACGGTGCGGTCGATCTCGGCGTTCGGCATGCCGAGCTGATCTTCGATCAGCCTCACCAGCAGGTCGACGCGCTCGATGAACGGCGCGCCGCTCGCCACCGCGCGGGCCGCCGAGGACGGCTTGAGCAGGCTTTCGGCCGCCTTGGCGTACTTCTCGAACGGCACCTGGTCGCTCGGGTCGGCCCCGAGCCGGCGAGCGACGGCGTCGACATGCTCATAGATCGACCGCGAGAGCTCGAGGTCGCCATGCACGGCGTCGCGGATCGACTGCGGCTCGCCGGTGGTGATGCAGCGATAATTGCCGGTGAGCAGCATCGACCATTTGGCGAGCGGCACGAACAGCGAATCGAACACCTTCAGCTTCACTGGCACGTCGTGGCCGTCGATCCGGACGGCGTCGATGTCGGCTTCGAGCTCGCGCAGGAGCTGGTTGTGCGCCTCGTCCTCGAAGGTCGCGGCCTTGAAGTTGGTCGGCAGGCCGACATGCAGGACGTTCGCCCCTTCCTCCGGCGGGCGGAACGCCTGCGGGTCCGGCGAGCAGAGCGACATCAGGCCCGGCTGGAAGCGCTCCCACACCGAGGCGTTGGTGTAGGCCTCGTCGAGGTCCATGCCGGCGAGCGCCGGAATGCGCTTCAGGTAGGGCAGCGGCGGCATGTTCATGAGCGAGAGGCAGGGCAGCCCGGCCTCCGCGATCTTGATCATCAGCACGCGGATCGTGTGGTTGGCGTATTGCGGCTCCTGCATCGCCAGTACGACCAGGTCGTATTTCGAGACGTCGACGTCCTGCGGCGGCGTGGCGTCCAGCCGGCCCGGCTGGTCGCGCGAGAAGATCGCCCGGTGCGTCGGCTCGTCGCGCAGCTTGATGCGGACTTCGGTGCCTTCGCGATTGATCAGATCAGCAGTCTTCTGCCGGCACACCAGCGTAGCGTTGTGGCCCGCCATCAACAGCTTCGTCGCCAGCAACGAGCCGTAAGACGCCCCAAGAACTAGAATGTTGCGAGCCATGTTCTCTTCCGGATGCACACGAGAATTTTCCCTCCCTACTGCGTTTCGAAAGACAGCACAATTCGCCGCATTGGGTATGCACAATGCCACGGCGAACGCTGTCCTTGGGCCCGTGAGGCGGCGGATTCCAGCGCCTGAGGAAGGCGTTTCGGGACCGCTTCCGCATCGCGCGCGGCCATGAAGGCGGCGGCGGCCCGACGGCTCTCCCTGAACAGCCGCGCGACCATGGTGGACGAGCGGCTCAGGTGCCGCTATCGCCTCACGCCATGGACACGCAGCGATCGCCCGGAGCGCAGCCGACGCTGAGGCGCTTCTTCGGCTACTACAAACCCCACAAGCGGCTTTTCATCCTCGACTTCTCCAGCGCGGTCGTGTCGGGGCTGCTCGAGCTCGGCTTCCCGCTGGCGGTCAAGATGTTCGTCGACGACCTGCTGCCGAGCCAGCACTGGGGCCTGGTCGTGCTCGCCGTGCTCGGCCTGCTGGCGATCTACCTGCTGAACACCGGTCTGATGGCGGTGGTCACCTATTGGGGCCACATGCTCGGCATCAACATCGAGACCGAGATGCGCCGCAAGGCGTTCGACCATCTCCAGAAGCTGTCCTTCGGCTTCTTCGACAACCAGAAGACCGGCCACCTGATCGGCCGCCTGACCAAGGACCTGGAGGAGATCGGAGAGGTCGCGCATCACGGCCCCGAGGACCTGTTCATCGCCGTGATGACGGTGATCGGGGCCTTCGTGCTGATGTTCTCGGTCGACGTGAAGCTCGCGCTGATCACCGCCGCGGCGCTGCCGCTCACTGCCTGGGTGACGAGCCGCTATGGCGGGCGGATGACGCGCAACTGGCACGAGCTCTACGGCCGCGTCGGCGCCTTCAACGCCCGCATCGAGGAGAATGTCGGCGGCATCCGGGTGGTGCAGGCCTTCGCCAACGAGGACCACGAGCGCCGCCTGTTCGCTCAGGACAATGTCCGCTACCGCGCGACCAAGCTGCACGCCTACCGGATCATGGCCGCGAGCACGTCGCTCAGCTATCTGAGCATGCGGCTCACCCAGCTCGTGGTGATGATCGCCGGCAGCTATTTCGTGATCACCGGCTCGCTGACCCAAGGCGGCTTCGTTGGCTTCCTGCTGCTGGTGACGGTGTTCTTCCGGCCGATCGAGAAGATCAACGCCGTCATCGAGACCTATCCGAAGGGCGTCGCGGGCTTCCGCCGCTATCTGGAGTTCCTGGAGACCGAGCCGGACATCGTCGACCGACAGGGCGCGATCGAGGTCAAGTCGCTGCGCGGCGACATCCGCTACGAGGGGGTGAGCTTCGGCTATTCGGGCGGGCGGGAGGTCCTGCGCGACCTCGACCTCGCCATCGGGGCCGGCGAGACGGTGGCGTTCGTCGGACCGTCGGGCGCGGGCAAGACCACGCTCTGCTCGCTGCTGCCGCGGTTCTACGAGGTGACCTCAGGCCGGATCACGATCGACGGGATCGACATCCGCGACATGACGCTCGCCTCGCTTCGCAGGCAGATCGGCGTCGTCCAGCAGGACGTGTTCCTGTTCGCCGGGACGATCCGCGAGAACATCGCCTATGGCCGCCTCGGCGCCTCCGACGCCGAGATCATGGACGCCGCCCGGCGCGCGCGGCTCGAGAGCCTCGTGGCCTCGCTTCCGGACGGGCTCGACACCATCATCGGCGAGCGCGGCGTGAAGCTCTCTGGCGGCCAGAAGCAGCGCGTGGCGATCGCCCGCATGTTCCTGAAGAACCCGCCCATCCTGATCCTCGACGAGGCGACCTCGGCGCTCGACACCGAGACCGAGCGGCTGATCCAGCAGGCGCTCAGCGAGCTCGCCCGCGGGCGCACCACGCTGGTCATCGCGCATCGGCTCGCGACCGTCCGCGACGCCGACCGCATCGTGGTGGTGGACGCCGGCGGCCGCGTCGAGCAGGGGCGGCACCAGGATCTGCTCGCCCGCGCCGGGCTCTATCGCAGCCTTCACGAAGCGCAGTTCGCCGGCCGGGAGTCCTGACGCCCGGCCGAGGCGCCGCCGCGTCATCAAGCCGTCATCGCCGTCATGGTCCGCTCGGGACACGGACAGGCATGACGAGGCACGGCTGCGATGAACATCGAAGGCGTCGAGAGCAGGGCCCGAGCCCGCTTTCTGTCCTGCGCCCTGGCGCAGGACGACGAGATCGGCTCCCGCGCCCGCGAGTTCGCGGGCGAGCTGTCGCGGGAGCTGCTCTGCTCGCTGGCCCACGAGCGGGCCCTTCTGCTGTTCCGGCTCGAGGCGCTCCTGAAGTCGCTCGAGGCCTATGACCCGATGTTCCCCGTCAAGCTCGCGAACCCGGTCAACGCGCGCTGCCGGCGCTTCCTGGCGGGCGTCATCGACGAGCTCCGCCGCGGCGCCGCGGCGTCGGCCATGCCCCGCGCCCGGCGGTCCAAAGCGGGGCGCCTCGCCCTCGCCATGTGAGGCTTCCGGGCCGCTGTCCGCGGCCCTGTGTCACCGCACAGTCGATGGCGCGGCTCTGGTGGAACGGTTGCCCTCCCGTCCCCGTTGCAGGCGGGAAAGCAAGCGTCACCCGAGCGCCCGAGACCGATGCCGCGATATTTTCTGCACATCCGCGACCGTGACGGTTTCACCGAAGACGCCGAAGGAGCCGAGTTCGAAGGGCTCGCCCAAGCCGTCGCGGCGGCCATCGTGGGCGCGCGCGACATCCTGGCCGAACAGATCGAGGAGGGCCGCCCGCTCGACGGCGACCGGATCGAGATCTGCGACGAGGGCGGCGCGCTGGTCGAGACCGTCAGGTTCGCCGACATCGTCGAGATCAAGCCCTCGTTCCGCCGGTACTGACGCGCGACATCGCGCCCGGGCGGGCGATCACCCCTTTCGCGGCGCCGCCTGGTCCCCTATATTCAATCCTGCCGGAGGCATCCGGCTATGGTGATAAACGTTCGCCGCAATAAACCCTTCGGACCCGGGGGCAGTACCCGGCGCCTCCACCAAAGTCCGCGCAAGTTCGCGGATTTCGGCGGGGGCGAAACAGGATCGACGGGGGCGTAAAGGGCGGGCTTTTGCCCGGCATGGTACCGCCGTTATCGGGCCTTTCTATAGTTGCCAACGACAACTATGCTCCGGTTGCTCAGGCCGCGTGAGCGGTTTGAAAGACCAAACCTAAAGTCCTGACGGTCTAGCAGCTGTCGGGCGGGGCCCGGAGGCGCCTGGCAACAGAAGCCTCCACTTTCCCTTTCTTCAGGTTTCCGTTCGCTCCTCGGCCCGCGCGACGCTTGGCGTCGACGCCGCGCGAGCGCTCGCCCGCCCTTCGCCCAACCGCCGCCTCCTCACCCTCCTCACGCACAGCGTGGGGAAGGTGGCCCTTCGCGCAGCGAAGGGTCGGGTGGGGTCTTCGGGCATAGAACTCTGTCCTGAGACCACCCCACCCGGCCGGGCTTCGCCCGTCCACCCTCCCCTCTGCGGGGGAGGGAAAGAGCGCCCCTTATCGGCGCCGCCTCTTCTCCCTCCTCACGCACAGCGTGGGGAGGGTGGCCCTTCGCGCAGCGAAGGGTCGTGTGGGGTCTTCGGGCGTAGAGTTCTGTCCTGAGATCGCCCCACCCGGCCGGGCTTCGCCCGTCCACCCTCCCCTCTGAGGGGAGGGAATGACGCCCTCACGATCGTTCGATAAACTCGAACGTTTCTAGGAGAACAATTCGTTTTTCTGAACTACCGCAATGCGTCATTTCTCCCCTCGAGGAGAACGACGATGACGACGAATTATCACGCGGCCGAGCTGCCGCAGCCGGCGTCCGTTTGGGTGACGGCCGCCCAGGCCGGCGGGCGGCTGCTGCCGGGCCTGGCGCTGGCCTTCGGGATCGCCGGGCTGGCCTACGCGACGCGTTGGGCGACGGGCTTCACCGCGCTCAGCCCGATGATCCTGGCGATCGTGATCGGCATGGCGGCGCGCAACATGTTCGGCATGCCGGCGCTCGCCGGCCCGGGGGTGGCGTTCTCGCTGCGCCGGATCCTGCGCCTCGCCATCATCCTGCTCGGGCTGCAGCTGACCTTCGGCCAGGTGGCCGAGGTCGGGGTCAGCGGCCTCGCGGTGATCGCGGCCACGCTCGGCGCGACCTTCATCTTCACGGTCTGGCTTGGCCGGCTGCTCGGCGTCGAGGCGCGGCTGGCGCAGCTGATCGCAGCCGGCACCTCGATCTGCGGGGCCTCGGCGGTGATCGCCGCCAACACGGTGACGCGCGGCTCGGACGAGGACGTCGCCTATGCGGTGGCGTGCGTCACGGTGTTCGGCTCGATCGCCATGTTCCTCTATCCGTGGCTGCCGGGCCTGCTGCATCTCGACCCGCAGGCCTACGGACTGTGGTCGGGCGCCTCGATTCACGAGATCGCGCAGGTGGTCGCCGCAGCGTTCCAGAACGGCCAGGACTCCGGCGAGTTCGGGACCATCGCCAAGCTCTCGCGGGTCATCCTGCTCGCGCCGGCGGTGCTCGCGCTAAGCTTCTTCGCGGCACGGCGCGGCGAAGGCGGCGGCGGCGCGCCGATGCCGTGGTTCGTGCTCGGCTTCCTGGCGCTCGCGGCCCTGAACAGCGTCTTCGTCATACCGGCCGAGGCCAAGGCCGCGGTCGCGACGGCGACCGGCTTTCTGCTCTCGGCGGCGCTCGCCGCGATGGGGCTTTCGGCCGACCTGCGGAAGCTCAGGGCGATGGGTCTGCGGCCCTTGCTTCTCGGCCTCGCGTCATTCCTATTCATCGCGGGCTTCAGCCTCGTCCTCGTGAAGCTCGCCGCATGACAGAAGGCCGATGACCCTCGAACAGCTCCGGATCTTCGTGGCGGTCGCCGAGCGGGAGCACGTCACCCGCGCCGCCGGCGACCTGCATCTCACGCAGTCCGCCACCAGCGCGGCCGTCGCCACGCTCGAGGCGCGCTACGCCACGAAGCTGTTCGACCGCGTCGGCCGGAGGATCGTGCTGACCGAGGCGGGCCGGCTGTTTCTGAACGAGGCCCGCGCCGTGCTGGCCCGCGCCGCCGCCGCCGAGACGGTGCTGGCCGATCTCGCCGGGCTGAAGAAGGGCCGGCTCGCGCTCGGCGCCAGCCAGACGGTCGCGAGCTACTGGCTGCCGCCGCTGATCCACCGCTACCAGGAGCGGTTCCCGGGGGTGTCGGTCGAGCTGACCATCGGCAACACCGAGTCGGTTGCCAAGCTGGTGCGCGAGGGGACCGCCGATCTCGGCATCGTCGAGGGCGAGACCGAGGACCCGACGCTCAGCGTCGCTCCGGTCGCCGAGGACGAGCTCGTGCTGGTGGTCGCGCCGGGCCACCCCTGGGCCGACGGCCGGGCCATCGAGGGGCGCAATCTCGCCGACAGCCGCTGGACGCTGCGCGAGCCGGGCTCCGGCACCCGGTCGATTCTGGAGCGGGCGGCCGAAAGCGCGGGGCTCTCGCTCGCCGACCTCGACGTCGCGATGGAGCTGCCCTCCAACGAGGCGGTGCGGGCGGCGGTGGAGGCCGGCGCCGGCGCGACGGTGATGTCGCGGCTGGTCGCCGAGGCGGCGCTGCGCGCCGGCTCCCTGGTGGCGGTCAGCTTCCCCCTGCCCCGCCGCCGCTTCCTCGCGCTGATGCACCGGCAGCGCTACGTCACGCAGGCGCTGAAGGCGTTCCTGGCCGACCTCGGCGCACCCCCCGAGACCGACGCGAGATCGGCCGACTGAGGCGACCGCGCATAGCGCCGCGACGCGCTTTGTCTCGCGAAGCCCTTCTGCCTCCAGGCTGCGGCGCGCGCTCCCTCACGCACCCGCCCCGGCCGGTTCGGCGCCTGCCGATTCCTTCCAGGGCGCTTTAGGTCGCCTTCGCGCCTCCAATCAAGGCAAGGCGCATTCATGGGCGCCATTCGCTGGCCGCCGCTTGACGCTGCTCCAACTTTGGTGACGCTAAGAAGCGACAGGACGTCTGGGCTCGTCGCCAGACGCCGCTCCGGAAGGATGTCTGACAATGAAGAAGCTGATCATCGGCTCGATCGCCCTGCTCCTGGCCGGAGCAGCGCCCGCCGCGGCGGACGTCATGGAGCAGGTCAAGCAGCGCGGCACGCTCGTGGTCGGGGTCAAGGCGGACTACAAGCCGTTCGGCTTCCGCGATCCCTCGGGAACGGTGGTCGGGATCGAGCCCGACCTCGCAGCAGACATCGCCAAGCGGCTCGGCGTGAAGCTGGAGCTCGTGCCGGTGGTCGCCTCGAACCGGATCGAGTTCCTGAACCAGGGCAAGATCGACCTGCTGATCGCGACGATGTCGGACAAGCCCGAGCGACGCCGAAGCGTGCTGGCGGTCGACCCGCAGTACTATTCCGACTCGGTCAACGTCCTGATGAACAAGAAGGCGAAATACACCAACTGGGAAGACCTGAAGGGCAAGACGCTCTGCGCCACCTCGGGATCATTCTACAACAAGGATGTCGCGGAGAAGTACGGCGTCCAGATCAAGGCTTTCGACGGTTCGGACAAGCCGCTGTTCGCCCTGAAGCAGGGTGAGTGCATCGGTTACTTGTATGACCAGACCTTCGTCCAGGGGAAGCTGCTCGACGACGAATGGAAGTCCGGCTACCACATGCCGCTTCCGGGCATCCTGGAGACCCCGTGGATCATGGCGGTCAAGAACGGCGAGGACGGCTTCCAGAAGTTCCTCAGCGAGACCACCATCGACTGGTTCAAGAACGGTACGGTGGTCGAGGAAGAGCAGAAATGGGGCATCCAGCCCACCGACTACTCGCTGCGCATGCGCGACAAGCACAAGGGCTGAGCTCGGGCGGCGCGCCGGCCTGACCCGGCGCGCCTGTGGCCGGCCACGGCCGGCCCGAAGCTTCTCCTTGGCGGGCGCGAGGACCGATGGACCTATTGGCGGAGTGGGCGCGAAGCCTCTACGAGACGACCGGGATCAATCTAAGCTACATCTATGATCCCTGGGACCGGGCGCGGTTCCTGTCCGGCCTTTGGATGACGATCTATCTCAGCGTCGTCGGCGTCATTTTCAGCCTCATCATCGGCGCGGTCGGCGCCTGGGCGCAGAGTTCCCCGCTGGCGCCGGTGCGCTGGCTGGTGAACGCCTTCGTCACCTTCTTCCGCAACACGCCGCCGCTCGTCCAGATCCTGTTCTTCTACTTCGGCCTCAGCCCGTTGCTGCCGCGCGTCGAGGACCCCGACGGCATGATGCAGCCGCTGCTGAGTTCGGTGCAGTGGGCGATCATCGCGCTGTCGCTGTTCGCAGGCGCCTTCAACATCGAGATCTTCCGCTCGGGCATCGAGGCGGTGCCGAATTCGACCAAGGAGGCCGGTGAGGCGCTCGGCTATACGCGGCTTGGCGTCTATCGCCACATCGTCCTGCCGCTCGCGCTCAGGGTCTGCCTGCCGGCGCTGAACAACAATCTCGTCAACCTGCTCAAGGTGACGTCGCTCGCCTATGCGATCGCGGTTCCGGAGTTGCTCTATGTCTGCAAGCAGATCTGGACGGACCGCCAGAACGTGCCGGAGATGATGATCACCCTGCTCGTCGTCTACGTTCTGCTGGTCGGCGTCCTGGTCTGGGGGATGCACCGGTGGGAGCGCGCGCTGGCGATCCCGGGCTACGGACAGGGAGGCGTCCGATGACCCCGGAGCGCGATCCTCCGTTCCGCCCCATGGCGGTGCTGCTCCCGTTGCGGCCCCGCGAGCCGGAGCCGCTGCCGCGCGTCACGACGCGGCACGGCCTCCTGTTCGTGACCGCGGTGCTGCTCATCGCGACGGTCGCCCACGCGCAGGCCCCGGACGCTCCGGCCGCGGCGCCCGCGGCCGAAGCGCTGACACAGGCGCCGGCGACCGCGTTGACCGTGATCATCAAGTGGCTGCCCCTCCTGATGAAGGGCTTCCTCTTCAACATCCTGATCTCCGTGCTGGCCATGGCGCTCGGCACGGTCGCGGGGCTGATGCTCGGTCTGGCGCAGATCAGCCAGCATCGCTGGCTCCGGCAGTTCGCCTGGGTCACCACGCAGTTCTTCCGGAACGCGCCGTGGCTCGTGCTGCTGTTCTTCGCGATGTTCATGATCCCGTACCAGTTCACCGTGTTCGGCTACGTCATCCCGTTCCCGGACTGGGTGAAGGCGATCATCGGCTTCGGCCTGCCCGTCATGGCGAACGTCGCGGAACTGCTGCGCGGCGCGATCCGCTCGATCCCGAACGGCCAGTGGGAGGCCGCCGAATCCCTCGCCTTCTCGCGCAACAAGACGCTGTGGCTGATCATCCTGCCCCAATGCGTGAAGCGCATGCTGCCGCCCTGGATGAACCTGTACTCGCTGATCACGATGGCGACCGTGATGGCGAACCTCGTCGGCGTGTCCGAGATGTTGACGCTGACCGCGGAGGTTCACGCCGCCGAGGGCGGCCGGCCGGAGCTGCTGGCGCCCCTCTACGGTTTCGCGATGCTGTGCTTCTTCATCTACTGCTGGCCGATCGACCGGGCCACGCAGTATCTCGAGCGCCGCTTCCACGTGAAGACCTGACCGCACGGCAAGGAGACCGGTCTTGAAAGCTCCCATCGGCGCACCCGCCGCCGCCCCCTGGACCCCGGATCAGCCGATCGTCAGCATCCGGTCCGTGCGGAAGTCGTTCGGCGCGCTCGAGGTGCTGAAGGACGTCTCGTTCGACGTCCGGAAGGGCGAGGTGGTCTGCATCATCGGCCCGTCGGGATCAGGCAAATCCACCCTGATCCGTTGCATCAACGCGCTGGTGCCGATCGACCAGGGCTCCATCCTGGTCGAGAACCAGGAGGTCAACGATCCCGCTCTCGACAAGCTGATGCTGCGCCGCAAGGTCGGCATGGTGTTCCAGCAGTACAACCTGTTCCCGCACAAGACCGCCCTGCAGAACGTCATGATGGCGCCGATCCAGGTGCTGAAGCAGAACAAGGCGGAGGTGGAGGAGCGGGCCCGCAGCCTCCTGGCCAAGGTCCGGCTGACGGGCAAGGAGAACAGCTATCCGGGCGAGCTCTCAGGCGGTCAGCAGCAGCGCGTGGCGATCGCCCGGTCGCTTGCGATGCGGCCCGACATAATGCTGTTCGACGAGGTGACGGCGGCGCTCGATCCGGAGACCGTCAAGGAGGTGCTCGTCACGATCCGGGAGCTCGCGGAAGAGGGCATGACCTGCATCCTCGTCACCCACGAGATGAAGTTCGCCCGCGAGATCGCCGACCACATCTACTTCACCGACCGCGGCGTGATCGTCGAGCATGGGCCGCCCGAGGAGTTCTTCGCCAATGCGAAGGATGAACGCACGCGCGCCTTCCTCGGACAGATCCTCTGAGCTGAGCGAGCGCCCAGCCCTCCCGCCCCCTGTCGCCGTCCTGGCCGGGCGGCCGCGGGCATGACGGAGCATCTGAAACGTCTCGCCTCGGTCCCGCTCGCGGCGTTCCTGCTGATCTACGAGGCGGGCGAGGCGCTGTTCCGGCGGCTTGTCCTGCCGGCGATCGCCGTGCTCGCGCGCGCGCCCTTCTTCGTGCGCCTCGGCAGGGCGATCGCGGCGCTGCCGCCCTACGTCATCCTCGTCCTGCTGCTGGCGCCGTTCGCGGTGATCGAGCCGTTCAAGTACATCGGGCTCTATTGGCTCGCGGAAGGCCGCCTGCTTCTCGGCGCCGTCACCACGATCGCCGCACATCTCGCCAGCATCCTGATCTGCGAGCGGATCTTTCATGTCGGCCGACCGAAGCTGCTGACCATCGGCTGGTTCGCGCGCGGCTTCTTCTTCCTCACCGGCCTGCGGGATGCGGCGCTCGCGTGGATCCGCGCGACGCGCGTGTGGCGGGAGGGCGCCGCGCTGCTGAGACGTTTGCGGGCGAGCCTGCGGCGGCTTCTCAGGGCGTGAGCTGCGCGAACTCCACCACGTCCACCGCGTCTCCAAGAGCGGAGCGGGCGATGTCGACGACCGCGCGGTGATGCGTGAACAGGATCGGCTGAACCTTGCGGCCGGTGGCGGCGAGCGCCCGGACGCCGTGGGCCGTGCGGGCGTCGTCAAAGCTCGCGAACAGATCGTCCCCGATGAACGGGGCCGGTTCGGCGCGCTCGGCGTAATCCTCGAGATAGGCCAGACGCAGCGCCAGGTAGAACTGGTCCCGCGTGCCCTCGCTCAAGCCGGAAACCGGGCAGGTCTCGCCCGAGGGCCGCAGCGCCACGAGCCTCTGGGCGTCGTCCTCGAACCGTTCGGCGACGCCGGCGAAGGCGCCGCCGGTGAGCTCCCGGAACAGCGCCGAGGCGCGCTCCAGCGTCGGGTTCCGCTCCGCGAGCCGCGCACGCTCCATCGCGGCGCCGAGCATCAGAGAGGCGATCCGCAACACCGCCCATTCACGCGCAGTGGCCGCGAGCGCGGCCCCGGCGGCTCTCTGCTGGGCCGCCGCGGCCTCCGCCGCGGCCCCGCCGAGCGCCTCGCGCCGTTCGCGCTCCGCCGCCAGCTCCGCATAGACCTGCCGGTCCTCGGCCTCGAGCCGCGCCTCTTCGGCCTTCGCCGCCTCGATGATCGCGGGCGCCGCGTCGGGGTCGAAGCCGTCGAGTTCGGCTCTCAGGATCTCCTCCTCGGCGCGCTCGCCGACGAGCGCCAGTTGCGCCCGACGTTCGGCCAAGGTCCTCATGAGTCCCTCGCGGGTCTCCGCTCTGGCGAGAAGCGCGCGCAGATCCGTGTCCTCGGGCAGGCCGGCCGCCGCCGCCGCCACCGCAGCGCGGGCGTCCGCGGCCTTCACGCGCGCCTCGGCGTCGGCGCGACGCGCCTCGTCTCGCCGGCGGGACGCTTCGGCGTGGCGCGCATGCGCCTCGCGGGCGGCCGTCAGCCGCTCGTGCAGCCTGCGGGCGGCCGCATCGGCCGCGAGGTCCGCCAGGTCCGTCGCGATCGATGACACCAGGGCCAAGACGCGCGCGGAGAACGCATCGGCGTCTCGCTTGATGCCGCGGATGCGCCGAAGCCTGTTGTCGCGCTCGTCGATCAGCGCTGGCGCCTCATCCCAGGCCGCGAGCGCGGCCGCCGCGGCCGCGAGCGAGGAGTCTGGCGCGAGGCCGACCGACCTGAGAGCGGCCCCCCACCGCTCCCGACGGGACGTCGCCTCCGCCTCGGCGGCGCGCTCCTGCGCCGCCAGATGGGCGATGCGGCGCTCGAGCTCGGTGATCGCCGCGGCTCTCTCCGCCGCCTCGTGCCAGCGGCTGGAGAGCGTCGCGAGGCGCGCGCTGAGCCGGGCCGCGAGAGCGCGCGGGTTCCGGTCGCCGCAGTCGTCCAGCCCCGCCTGCTCGCAGATCGACGACAGCTCAGGCAGCAAGGCGGCCGCCGCCTCGTCCAGCACCGCGATCTCGGCGAGACGCCGCAGGTTCTGGTCGCGTCGGGCGAGCAGGGCGGCGAGGTCCTTTCGCCATGCCTCCATCTCCGCCGGCGACTCCGGGGCTACGCCGCACGCGCGCCACGCCTTGCGCCAGGCGCCTTCGGTCGCCTCCATGGCCGCGGCCAACTCGGCAAGGCGCGCCTCGCCGCTTTCGACAGCGCGCGCGAGGTCCGCGCGTCGCCTGGCGAGCTCCGCCGCGCGCGCGGCCCGGGCGGCGTCCTCCGCCGCGCGGTCGGAAAGGCGATCAGCCTCCGCTGTCTTCCGCTCGAACGAAGCCACATTGGGGAGCAGGCTCCCGGCGTCCAGGGGCGCGAGGCCGAGCACATGCTCGCGGATCGGCTCCCAGGCCGCTTGCCGCGCCTCCCGCGCCTCGCGGATCGCGTCAGGGGACGCGATCGGGCCGTCCGACGCGAGCGCCCGGAGTTCGGAGTCGACCAGCTCCATCTCGGCCCGCGCCGCTTCGGCGCGTTCGCGCATGCGACCTTCCGCCTGAGCGCGCTTTTCGATCTCGTCCCGGAAGCGCGCGATCGTCTCCGCGGTCGGCAGCGGCCGGACCGCGAGCGCGTCGAGATCGTCCACCGCCGGCGAAAGCCGCGCGGCCGCGTCACGCAGGGCCCGCGCCTCCCCGGCCGCCTCGGCTGCGCGTTCGTCGCGCCGATCAAGCGCCCTCAGGCGCCCTTCGAGCGCGTCGAAGGCCTCGCGCAGCGGGCGCGGATCGACAGCCTCGCCGCCTGCGCCCTGCTCCCTCAACGCCTGCAGCCGCTCGCGCTCGGACTGGATCGCGGCCGTCCGGTCGGCGACCGCGCGGGCGAACTCACGTCCTTCTTCGATCAGCGCCCTCAGATCGGCGCGCGCGGCGTCGGTCGGTCGCGCGCTTCCGATCTCGGCGACGCCGAGACGGGCCGCCAGTCGCAGCAGCGCCGCGTCCCGTTCGTCCGCTTCGCGCTGCACGCGCGGCAGGTCGTTCTGCAGCGTGCGGTACGCCCCGGAATCCCGGAACACCGCCTCGATCTCCTCCGCGGCGGCGATCAGGCGCGGGTCGAGGGCGATCTCGGCGGCGTCCGCCTCCGCCCGCTTCAGCGCCTCCGCGGCGCGCGCCGCCTGCGCCTCCGCGCCGTCGGCGGCGTCGAGCGCGCGCCTCAGGGCGTCCGCCGCCCCGGGGGCAAGCTCCGGCGCCGCGCCCGCCTCGTCGAGCGCCCGGCGCGCTTCGTCCACCGCGGCGGCCGCGCGATGGGCGCGGCCCAGCCGCTCGACGCGCGCTCGATCGGTTCTCAGCGCCTTGAGCTTCGCATCGAGGTCGGCGTGGCGCGCCTCGAGCGCCTCGATGCTCTCGTTGATCCGCTTCCACGCGGACGCCCCGAGCTCATGCGTCGCGACATCCCGGCGCGACGCCTCGTAACGCCGGAACTCTTCGTTGAACCGCCGGGTGGAGGCCTGCGGACGGAAGAGCGCATCGGCCTCCGCCTCCAGCGCCTTGCGCTGATCCTCGACGCCACGCAGTCCGGACGCCGCCGCGAACAGGCTCGCGCCGCTCTCGCCGTCCGCCGAGAGCAGATCCTCGGCGCCCTCCCGCAGCGCTGCGGCGCTCAGGCCGAAGGCCCGCTCGAACACGTCGCGCGTCAGCGAGCCGAGATGGCCCGCGAGCAGATCGTCGCGCAGCGGCGCGTCGTCGGGGCCGACGAGCGTCGCCTTGTTTCCCTTGCGACGGCGAAAGCTGAGCTCCCGGCCGCTGGCGTCGCAGATCGTCGCCCCGAGGCGAAGGTCGCTCGTCGGGTAGCGGAACGCGAAATCCGTCCGCTGCCCGAACCCGAACAGCAGATCGGACACGGCGGCCAGCGCCGAGGTCTTGCCGGCCTCGTTGGGTCCGTAGACCACATGCAGCGCGGCTTCCGGCCGGAAGACGAGCGAGCGGCCCTCGAAGGCGCCGTACTTCTCCAGATCGAGCCGTCGAAGCCGCACGCGTCAGCGCCCGAGGCGGCCGAGGACGAGCTCGCGCGCCTCGTTCACAAGTTCAGGAAGCTCGTCGGCCAAGGCCGCCTCATCCACGAAGACGCCGCCGGGGAGCTTGGCGGCGATGACGCCGACCGTCTCGGCGGCGCGCTCGAGCAGTTCAGGCTCCGCGTCCAGGCCCTCGAGCAAGGCCGCCAGGTCGAGCGATTTCAACTCGGGCGCGGCCCCGTCGCCGCGGTGAAGCGGCGCCGTCTCGAGCTTCGCCTTCTCGATCCAGACATTGGGAGACACCCGATGCGCGGCCGCCTGAACCTCATCCGCAAGGCGGCGCGGGTCCCGGGCGAAGCCGCCGTGCAGCCGCGTCTCCCCCACAAGCGTGATCCGGAGCGCGACCGGCCGCCCGTCCGCCTCGGCGACGACCGGCCGGATGGCGCTCTCGACAGCCGCGAGCGCCGCTTGCTCACTCTCCGCGCCGGAAAGATCCACGGTCGCAGCCGCCCAACGCGCGCGGTCGGTCAGGAGGCGCTCGACGCCCGTGACGCGGCTATCCGCGACGTCGACCAGGACGGCGCCCTTGGGACCGCACTCCCGCACGCTGCGGCCCTGGAGGTTGCCGGGAAACACGACCCAGGGCTCCCGGGAGAGCACCGCGTGCTCGTGAACATGGCCGAGCGCCCAGTAGTCATAGCCCTTGCGGCAGAGCTCATCGAGCGTGCACGGCGCGTAGCGCGCATGGGCCGAGCTCTCGCAGCAGGTGTGCAGCACGCCAATATTGAACCAGCCGGGGACCGGGGCCGGGTAGGAGGAGGACAGATTGTCGAGCGCGGAGCGCGCCGCGAAGCTCTGACCGTGCAGCGCCACACGCAGGCTCTCGAGCCGGAACGTCTCGGGCTTTCTGGAGCCGAACTCGCGCACGCTCGGGGGAAGCGAAATGCTCTTGGTGACGACGCTGTCCGCGTCATGGTTGCCCTTGAGCAGGAAGACCGGCACTCCGGCGCGGTCGAGCTTCGCGAGCTGGCGGTTGAAGAACAGGCCGATGGACGCGTCCTTCCACTCGCCGTCGTAGATGTCGCCGGCGAACACCGCAAAGGCGATGCGCGCCTCGATGGCCCGATCGACAAGGTCGGCGAAGGCGTCGCGGCTGGCCGCCGCGAACAGGGCCGCGACCTCGGCGTCCGCCCGGGCGAGGCCCGCAAGCGGGCTGCCGAGGTGCAGATCGGCCGCATGGAGAAAGCGAAACGAGCTCATGGAGACTCCGGTCTCGTCAGCTCGCGACCATGGCGGGTGACGCCGCGATTCGCCAACCCCGCGACGTCAGGCTCAAGGCGACCGCCGGATCGCATAGCGGTCCGCGTCCACCGCCGAGGCGGGCTCGGGACGGGGCGCGCCGATCACGTCGGTCAGCTCCGAGAGGAACAGCGCGTAGTTCGCGCGCTCCTGCCCGCCTTCGCGTCCCTGCCAACGCTGGATGAAAGCCTCGACGGCCCCGTCCGTCATGCGCCGTCCCCCGCGCCTGTGCCGACCCAGAGTAGGCGCCGAGGATCCTTTTGCAATTCCTCGTTGCTATTCTGGCCTTCACAACTCACGCGCGCGGTTGACGCGGGAGGCTCAATGCGGCCTGAGGGGGCAGGCCGTATTCCGCTCCCGAGGCGCTCATGATCAATCGGACAGACGCCGCGCCGGAGGGCTGGACGCTCTTCGAAGACGAAGGGTTCATCGACCTGGTGGGGCCGCTCTACGAGCGCAGCGATCCGGGCTCGCCCCGCGCCTTCGGCTTTCGCGCCGGGCAGAAGCACTCGAACCTTGTCGGCGTCGTGCAGGGGGGCATGCTGATGACGCTCGCCGACCGCGCGCTCGGCGTGGCGGCATGGGACGCGGCCGGCGGCCGGCCCTGCGTCACCGTTCAGTTCGACATGCAGTTCCTGACCGCCGCCCCGCTCGGCTCCTTCGTCTTCGTGGAGCCCGAGGTGCTGCGGCTGACCTCCTCTATCGTGTTCCTGCGTGGGACGCTGCGGGTCGGCCGCCGCAACATCGCCTCCGCGGCGGGGCTCTGGAAGATCCTGAAGCCGCGCGCGACGAGCCGTTCGGACGAAGCCGCCGCAGGGAGCTAGCCGCTCTCCCGCATTTCTATTGTTTGCGTAGGGCGTTCAGCTTATGTCCTCGCGCTCAGGACGGCAGAATGCTCACCAAGAAAGCCAAATACGGTCTCAAGGCGATGGTCGACCTCGCGCGGCTGGAGGCGGGGCGCTCCAGCTTCGTCGCGGACGTGGCCGAGCGAAACGGCATTCCGAAGAAGTTCCTCGACGCCATTCTCGGGGAACTGCGTAACGCCGGCCTGCTTACGAGCAAGAAGGGCAAGGCCGGCGGCTACATGCTGTCCAAGCCGCCCCAGCAGATCACGGTGGGCTCCATCGTCCGCGCGCTCGACGGGCCGCTCGCGCCGATCGCCTGCGCCAGCCGCAGCGCCTATGTGCCTTGCGACGACTGCCGCGACGTGAAGACCTGCCAGGTGCGCCTGCTGATGATCGAGGTCCGCAACTCGATCTCCGATGTGCTCGACAAGCAGAGCCTCGCGGAGCTCAGGGACATCGGCGACACCGACATGAATTCGTTCGTGTACGAGATCTAGGATGGCGCTCCTGTCGCGCTGAGCCAGAACGGGAGCTTCGGTGGATCCGGGGACGTCGAGGAACTCGACCCTGGGGCAGCTGCAAAGGCTGCTTCTGGACGCTCGCATGGAAGGCGCCGCCCCGATTGGGCCCACGGCGCAGGCCTTTGAGCGGGAGCGCGGCCAATTCGTTCACTCCTCCCAGGACGGCCCAGATCGGTTGCACTTCGTCACGGAAGGACTGGTGGCGATCCTCGCCCAGGCGCCCGACGGAATCGCGGAGGCCGGTCTGGTCGGGCCCGCCGGGCTCGTCGAGTATCAGGCTGTGCTGGGGACGAGCGCGACGCGCACGGTCGCGGTCGCCCTCACGTCGGTTCGTGGCGTGCAGGTCCCCCGGTCCGCCGTTCTCCAGGCCCTTCAGCGCTCCGCGGTCCTGCGGCGTGAACTCTTCGACTACGCCGCGCGGCGGATCGCCGAGACCGAGCAGCTCTGCGTTTGCGCGGCGCGTCACTCGATCGAGCGGCGCCTTGCGCGCTGGCTGCTGCAGGCGTCGCAGCTGCTCGGGCACAAGCCGGTCGAGATCACGCACCAGCAGTTCGCCTCGCTGTTCGGCGTCCGGCGCGCCAGCGTCACGACGAGCCTTCATCTGCTGGAGGGCGAGATGGCGATCCGCTGCTGGCGAGGCCGGATAGAGATCCGCGATCCGGCGAGGCTCGAGGCGCTGTCCTGCGGATGCGAGGCCCCGCGAGCGCCGACGGGCTGACGGCGACGGCGCGACGACCGCCGGCGCGTCACCCGACTTCTTCGAGAGCCTCGTCGACCGAGAGCCCGCGCGACTGAAGGCGCCACATCTTTGCGAAGGCGCCATGAGAGCCGAGGAGCTCCTCGATCGAGCCGTCTTCGAGCACGCGTCCCTTGCTGAGCACGACGATGCGGTCGAAATCCGACAGCGTCGACAGACGGTGGGCGACGGCGATAACGGTGCGGCCGCGCGTCAGCCGGTCGAGCGCGCGCTGCACCTCGATCTCCGCCTCGGTGTCGAGCGCCGAGGTCGCCTCATCGAGCACCACGATCTGCGCGTTCTTCAGGATCGCGCGTGCGATGCCGATGCGCTGCCGCTGCCCGCCCGAAAGCTTGGCGCCCCGTTCGCCCACCAGGGTGTCGTACCCCTCGGGGAGGTCGAGGATGAAGTCGCACTGCGCCGCCGCGGCTGCCTCATAGACCTCCTCGTCGGTCGCCTCAGGACGGCCGAAGCGGATGTTCTCCATCACGGTCCGGTGGAACAGCGAGATTTCCTGCGGCACCACCGCGATCGCGTAGCGCAGGGACTCCTGCGTCAGCTCCGAGGTCGCCTGGCCGTCGATCAGCACCCGTCCCTGCTGCACGTCGTGCAGCCTCTGGACGAGGTGGATCAGGGTGGACTTGCCCGCTCCCGAGGCGCCGACCACGCCCACCTTCTGGCCGGCCGGTATCTCGAGCGAGAAGTCGTGCAGCACGGGCTTGCCGCCGCCATAGCCGAAGCTGACGTTCTCGAACTTTATGGCGCCGCCCTTGCGCCGGAAGGGCCGCGCGTTCGGGGCGTCGATGACCTCGTGCGGCTTTCCGATCACCCTGAGCGTTTCGCCGATGTAGCTGAGGTGCTGCTCCATATCGACGAGGGCCATCGCGAGGTCGCGGGACCCGTGAAGGATCCGGAAGACCAGCGTGCTGACCACCACCACGTCGCCGCCGGTGACGCTTCCGCGCGTCCAGAGCGTCACGGCCCAGATCAGCATCGAACCGGCCATCACCCAGAGCAGCGCGTCGTGCAGGATCCGCGCCTTCTCGGTGAACATCCAGCTCCTTCGCTGCGCCCGCGCCTCGACGTCGAACGTCGCGCGCAGCCGCGCCCGCTCCCGCGCATTCGCGGCGAAAGCCTTGACCGCCCAGATGTTCGAGATGACGTCGATCAGCTCGCCGCCGACCGTCCCGGCCTGCTCCGCGTAGCGCCGGTGCAGAGGCCTGCCCTTCACGCTGAAGGCGATCAGCCCGAGGGTTATGCCGACGACAGCCACGGTGAGCGCCACCGCCATGCCGACATTGATCGTGAAGAAGATGAGGAGCGCGCCGAAGAAGCTGACGATCGGCGGCATCACGTTCCAGGTCAGCTTGTTCACGAACTGACCGAAATCACCGGCGGTCGAGGTGATCCGGTGCCCAAGGCCGCCGGCGCGTTCCTCCTGGAAGAACCGCATGGGGTGTCCGGCGACGTAGTCGAGCAGATCGAGCCTGATATCGACCCCGACGCCGACCGTCGTCCGGCAGCCGAGCCATCCGCTCACACGCCACAGAATGCTTTCGATCGCCGTCAGGCCGATGAAGAAGGCGAGCGCGAACCACACCGCCTCATTGCCGCGCGCCGGTTTCTCCATCGCGTCGACGAGAAGCTTCATCCCGTACTGGGAGGCGATCATGCAGCACGAGGCCACGGTGACGACCGTCATCAGGCCGATGAAGTGACCGGGCCAGCGCTTGCAGTAGCGCCAGAGGAACGCCTTCGGGCTGCGCAGCGCGGAGGCGAGCGGCGCGTCTTCCTCGCGGCGCTCCGGCGCGTAGGCGAGCTCCGCCGCGCTCACGAGGCGACGCGCCGCAGAAGCGGAGGGGAAGCGCTCTCGGCCGCGGCCGCAAACCGCGCCTGCTGACGTTCCAGCTCCTCGGCGAGCGGCTGATAGACGGCGCGTCGACCGCTCTCGTCCGGCGATCCGAGGAGGCCGACTTCGCAGGCGCGGTCGTTCTCCCAGCCTGGATAGTCGAGGATGGGATAAAGGCACACGGCCTCGACCGGAACGCCGGACTGGCGCGCCGCCTGCACCTCGCCGGACACATAGTTGAGCCAGGCCGGCCGCGCCGAGCGTTCCGCTCCGGTCTCCGAGACGATCACCGGGCGGCCGTAGCGCTCGTGCGTCTCCGCGAGCATCTCGCTGAACGGCTTGTAGTCGTGGTGGCCCATCGGGATCGCCCCGCCGCCGTGCACCCACTGATTGTCCGGATAGAAGTTGAGGCCGATGATATCGAGCTTGTCCGGGGATCCGCCGAGTTCCGGCGCGACGCGCCCGGCGAGCATGTCATGGGCCTCGAACTGCGAGAGCCGGTAGTTCTCCGCCGCTGCCTGATCAGCCTGCCGGGCCGACGCAGGGACGACGTTGATCGCCGGCTCGGCGCAGATGAAACGCGCCCGCGGCTCGACCTCACGTATCGCGTCGGTCGCGGCGATCGCGGCGCGCACCAGCTGACGCTTGAGCTCGGCGCCCCGGCGACGCGCCATCGGGTTGAACAGCGCCATGTCGCCGCCGGCCCACGCCCAGTACGAGATCTCGTTCACGGGACAGAAATAGGGAACGTCGTCGCTCTCGTTGCGGAGGAAACGCGCGGCGGCCTTGGCGAACCTGGCGAAGCGCTCGGGGAAAGAGGCCGACCAGATGTCGAGCTTGTCCGGGTAGCCGTAGTGGCACAGGTCCCAGATCACCTGGACTCCGGCCTCCGCCGCGGCCTTGGCCATGGGAGCGACGCTCGACCAGTCGTAGAAGCCGGGCGACACCTCGATCCGGTGCCAGCGCATTCCGTCCCGGGCGGCGCGCATGCCATGCGCGGCGACCGCCGCGTAGTCGGCGCGCGCATGAAGGTCGTGCCGGGTCGACGCCAGCAGATCGAGCCTGCGGCCATCGCCTCTCTTCTGCGCGGCGCATTCAAAGCCCGCAAGAAAGAAGCTTCGCAGCCCCGCTGTGGGCGGCAACGCTGATCCGGTCAAAAGCCACTCCTGAAAGCCCGCGCGACGCGCCTTCCCCACGCCCGGTTTGGGAATAGTAAACCCGCCGTCGAGGCTTTTGTACGGCAGCGTACAAAATAGGGCCGCCGGGAACCGCCGGAGCCAGAGGTTGTTTCGCAAGGGACGAAGTGCGGGGCGCGGCGCGCGTCGCCATGTCGTCTGCCTCCGCCAGCCTCGGACTGTCGCCACATATCAGCGGGAGAGAATATGCGAACGACGGCCAACTACGCCGAAAGCGTGGGATCCGAAGAGCTTCTGACAATCGAGGACGCCACCGTCGTCTGCTTCTCTCATCTCAGATGGGACTTCGTCTATCAGCGGCCGCAACATCTGCTGAGCCGCCTCGCGCGCCGTCACGACGTGCTGTTCATCGAGGAGCCGGTGTTCGAGGACGTCGCCGAGCCGACGATGCGCCTCGGCGCGCGCGAAGGCCGCGTCCGGGTCGGCGTTCCGGTGCTGCCGCACGGGCTGAGCGAAAGCGGCAAGATCCTCGCCCAACGGCAACTGGTGGATCAGCAACTGGCGTCGCTGCCCCCCTCCCCACGCATCCTCTGGTACTACACGCCGATGGCGCTGCTGTTCAGCCGCCATCTCGACGCCGACGTCGTCGTCTTCGACAACATGGACCAGCTGTCCGCCTTCAAGGGCGCGCCGCCCGAGCTGGTCGCGCTCGAGGACGAGATGCTGGCCCGCGCGCACGTCGTGTTCACCGGCGGACACAGCCTTTACGAGGCGAAGAAGCACCGGCACGACAACATCCACGCCTTCCCGAGCAGCATCGACGTGGCCCATTTCGGGCGCGGACGAGCCCATGACCGTATGGAGCCGGAGGACCAGGCGGCGATCCCCGGCCCTCGCGTCGGCTTTTTCGGCGTGGTGGACGAGCGCATGGATCTCGACCTCGTGCGCGAGCTCGCGGACACGCGGCCGAATTGGTCGTTCGTAATGATCGGCCCGGTGGTCAAGATCGACCCGGCGGACCTTCCTCGCCGGTCGAACATCCACTGGCTCGGCGGGCGCGACTACAAGACCCTTCCCGAGTACATCGGCGGTTGGGACGTGGGCTTCATGCCGTTTGCGATGAACGAGTCGACCCAGTTCATCAGCCCGACCAAGACGCCCGAGTTTCTGGCGGCCGGCGTGCCGGTCGTCTCGACCCCTATCGTCGACGTCGTGCGTTCATACGGCGACGAGAAGCATGTCGTGATCGCTCAAGGCGCTGCGGCGTTCGTCGAAGCTGCCGAAGAGCTGATGGCGATGGAACGGACGGACTGGCTCCAGCGCGTCGACCAGAAGCTCGCGGAGTCCTCCTGGGATCAGACATTCGAGAGGATTTACGAACTCGTCGCGGCCGCCGGTCGGCGCAGCGGCGCGGACCACGAAGGGGCGCACCTGAGAAAGGATACCTTCCGTGTATGATTGGCTGATCGTCGGAGCCGGCTTCGCCGGCAGCGTGCTGGCCGAACGCATCGCCTCCCAGCGCGACCAGTCCGTGCTGATCATCGACCGCCGTCCGCACATCGCCGGCAACGCCTACGATCGGCACGACGACGCGGGCGTCCTGATGCATCAGTACGGTCCGCACATTTTCCACACCAATTCGGACGCCATCGTCGACTACCTGTCGCAGTTCACCGAGTGGCGGCCTTACGAGCATCGGGTGCTCGGACGGATCGACGACAAGCTGGTCCCTATTCCGATCAACCGGACGACGATCAACGCGCTCTACGGGCTGGACCTGCGGACGGACGAGGAGGCGGAAGCCTTCTTGGCTTCGCGCGCAGAGCCCGTCGAGGAGATCAGGACGTCGGAGGACGTGGTCGTCAGCAAGGTCGGGCGCGAGCTCTACGAGAAATTCTTCCGCGGCTACACGCGCAAGCAGTGGGGCCTTGATCCGTCGGAGCTCGACAAGTCGGTGACCGCGCGGGTGCCGACGCGGACCAATGAGGATGATCGCTACTTCACCGACACGCACCAGATCATGCCGAAGCATGGTTACACGCGCATGTTCGAGAAGATGCTGTCGCATCCGAACATCAAGATCATGCTGAACGCTGACTATCGCGAAATCCGCGATATCGTTCCGCACCGGCGGCTGATCTACACCGGCCCGATCGACGAGTTCTTCGACTTCCGTTACGGCAAGCTCCCTTACCGGTCGCTGCGCTTCGAGCACCGGACGCTGGAGCAGGAACAGTTCCAGGAGACCGGAACGGTCAACTACCCCATGAGCGAGGAATACACCCGGATCAGTGAGTACAAGCACCTGACCGGGCAGAAGCACCACGCCACGACCATCACCTATGAATATCCGTCCGCGAAGGGCGATCCGTACTACCCGATCCCGCGGCCTGAAAATCAGGCGCTCTACAAGAAGTATCAAGCTCTTGCCGCCGAGACCGACAACGTCCACTTCGTCGGGCGGCTGGCGACCTATCGCTATTACAACATGGATCAGGTGGTCGGTCAGGCTCTCGCGGAGTTCCGGCGGATCCAGGAGGCTGTTCCGCTCTGGACGGCCCCGGTCAACGGCAAGAGCCACCATACCGACGGCGAGTTGGTGATACCTGCCGGCCGCGCATTGAACTGAACGATCCGGCGAGAGTCACAACGACAGAACGGCGCCCCACGGGGCGCCGTTCGCGTTTTCGGTGTTCCGCGGCTGAGGGTCCGCCGGGAGACCTACTTCTCGAACGCGCCGGCGATCGTGAGGTCCACCTCATCGGAGACCACCGGGGCGAAGGCGCCGAGGCCGAAATCGCTGCGCTTCACCTTGCCCGTCGCCGAGAAGCCGATCGTCTCGGCCTTGTTCATCGGGTTGACGCCCACGCCGTGGAAGACGGCCTGCAGCGTCACGGGCTTGGTGACGCCGTGAAGCGTCAGGTCACCGACGATCGTCGCCTTATCGCCCGACGCCTCGATCGAGGTCGACCGGAAGGTCGCCGTCGGGTGCTTGGCGACGTCCAGGAACTCCGGCGTCGCGAGGTGCTTCGCGAACTTCTCGGAGGTGACGGCGAGCCCCGACATCGGGACCTCGACCTCGAGCTTCGCCTTGGCGGGCTCCTTCGGATCGATCGTGAGGCTGCCGGTGATCTGTCCGAACATGCCGGTCAGGGTCGAGAAGCCCATGTGATCGACGGACCAGACGACCTGGGTGTGGTTCGGGTCGGCCTTGTAGGCGCCGGCCTGGACCTTCGAGACGTCGGCCGCGCCGGGGACCTGCTGCGCCACAGCGGGCGCGGCGGCTGCGACGAGCGCGACAGCGAGGGCCGAAAGAAGCTGTTTCATGATCTGCGTTCCGGACCGTTACGGGGGAGGCGGTTTGTCGCCCATCCCGCGGCCGGCGTGAAGCCGCTCACGCTCAAACCCCGTTGAGCGGATTGACGGCGGCGCGCAGAACCGCCCCGCGCCTTCTTAGTCTGCGGGCGTAGTTCGTGCGGACGTGCTGGTTGACGTAGGTGGCGAGTCCCTCGCCCGCAGCCGCGAGCCGCGTCATGGCCGCGACGTGCTCCTGCCCCGGCGCGGTCGCGTCGTAGCGATAACCGCCGCCGTCCCTGAACCAGAGGTCAATGAAGCCGTCGCCCGCCGCATAGGCCACGACGCCGGAGGCGCCGCTGCGGTCGGCATAGGGGACGCGATCGGGACGGGAGAGACGCCCGACGGTCACACGTTGCACATCAGAGGTCGAATGCCGCTTTCAGGATCTTCACCAGACGTTCGGCACCTGTTCGATCCAGTTGAAACGACTGACTTATCTTACCTGGCATTTCGCGACTGGTGCGGCCGTAGGTGTCGATCTGGACTAGGGTCCGGCCATCACGTTCAATGACGCAGTATTTGGCGCTGATCTCCTCGTGAAGAGACACGCGCTCTTTGGCCGTCTCCTCAAAGGATCGAATTAGCGCCAAGCTGCACAGCCTCAGTTGTCGAGGAAGCTGCGGAGCTTCCGCGAGCGGCTCGGGTGCTTGAGCTTGCGGAGCGCCTTCGCCTCGATCTGGCGGATGCGCTCGCGCGTCACCGAGAACTGCTGGCCGACCTCCTCGAGGGTGTGGTCGGTGTTCATGCCGATGCCGAAACGCATGCGCAGAACGCGCTCCTCGCGGGGCGTGAGCGAGGCCAGGACGCGGGTCGTGGTCTCGCGCAGATTGCTCTGGATCGCGGCGTCGATCGGCAGGATCGCGTTCTTGTCCTCGATGAAGTCGCCGAGGTGAGAATCCTCCTCGTCGCCGATCGGGGTTTCGAGCGATATCGGCTCCTTGGCGATCTTGAGGACCTTGCGGACCTTCTCGAGCGGCATGGCGAGCTTCTCGGCCAGCTCCTCCGGGGTCGGCTCGCGGCCGATCTCGTGCAGCATCTGGCGCGAGGTGCGGACGATCTTGTTGATCGTCTCGATCATGTGGACCGGGATGCGGATGGTGCGCGCCTGGTCCGCGATCGAGCGGGTGATCGCCTGCCGGATCCACCACGTCGCGTAGGTCGAGAACTTGTAGCCGCGGCGGTACTCGAACTTGTCGACCGCCTTCATCAGGCCGATGTTGCCCTCCTGGATCAGGTCCAGGAACTGCAGGCCGCGGTTGGTGTACTTCTTGGCGATCGAGATCACGAGGCGGAGGTTCGCCTCCACCATCTCCTTCTTCGCCTGCCGGGCCTCACGCTCGCCCTTCTGCACCATCTGGACGATGCGGCGGAACTCCTGGATCTCCAGGCCGGTCTCGGTCGCGAGGTTATGGATGTCGCCGCGGATGTCCTTGACGAGATCCTTCTCGGCCGCGACGAAGCCCTTCCAGCCCTTCGTGCCGAGGTTGGCGACCCGACGGATCCAGTTCGGGTCGAGTTCGTAGCCCTGGTACTGCTTCAGGAAGTCCAGCCGATCGACGCCGAAGCTCTCGGCGAGACGCATCAGCCGGCCCTCAAGCGCCACCAGCCGCTTGTTGATGTCGTAGAGCTGCTCCACCAGCGAGTCGATGCGGTTCTGGTTGAGCGACAGCGACTTCACGTTGACGACGATGTCGTCCTTGAGCTTCTTGTATTTGCGGTCCTGCGCGGGCGACAGGGTGCGGTTCTGCAGCCGGTTCTCGACGTTCTGGTCCTGCAGGCGGCGCAGCTTCTTGTAGTCGTCAGCGATGGCGTCGAAGGTCGCCACGACCTTCGGCTTCAGCTCGGTCTCCATCGCGGAGAGCGAGACATTGTTCTCCATGTCGTCGTCGTCGACGTCGCTCTCGGGCGCCGCGGCCTCGGAGGCCTCCGCCTCTTCGCCTTCGCCGTCCGTCTGCGTCGCGTCGGCTCGGGTCTCCGGACCGGCGTAGGTCGCCTCGAGATCGATGATCTCGCGGAGCAGAATCTTGCCTTCGTTGAGCTCGTCACGCCAGATGATGATGGCCTGGAACGTGAGCGGGCTCTCGCAGAGCCCGGCGATCATGGCCTCGCGGCCCGCCTCGATGCGCTTGGCGATCGCGATCTCGCCTTCGCGCGACAACAGCTCGACCGAGCCCATCTCGCGCAGATACATGCGGACGGGATCGTCGGTGCGATCGGTCGGCTCGGCCTTCTGGGTGACAGCGACCGCCGAGGCGCGCGGGCTGCTCTCGACGAGTTCGCCGCCCTCGGGCTCGTCTTCGTCGGACGCCCCTTCCTCGCGCTCCGTCTTTTCCTCGGCTTCCTCCGAGTCCACCACATTGATGCCCATCTCGTTGAGCATCGACATGATGTCCTCGATCTGATCGGCCGTATTCTGGTCCGACGGCAGAACGTCGTTCAGTTCGTCATTGGTGACGTAGCCGCGCTTCTTCGCGGCCTTGATCATGCGCCGGACGGCCTGATCATTGAGATCGAGCAGGGGACCAGCTTCGGCCTCCGGCGCGCTCGTCTCGGTTTCGTCCTTCGCCTGCAGTTTGGTCGCCATTCGTCCAATCTCCGCGCCAGACCGCGCCGCCCGGCCACGCAATAACCGCCCCCGGCGTCCCGGCGGCGGCGAATCAGTGTCGCTTAAAAGGTAAAGCAGAGCAGCCTTACGCCCACTTTAACCCTGGAGGAACCTCGCCATAAACCACGGGCCGCCACGTAGCGAGTCCCACGGCGGCGGCTCCATCTGTCACATCGGCCGCACCGCGCGACCCGAAGCGCCGCCGAAGCCGTCAATCGACGCTTCAGAGCCTTCCGCTGTGGAAAGCTGACGCTGAATCTCCACGATGCGGCGGAAATTCGTGTCCGTGAATTCGCGCCCGAATTCCTGCTCCGCCTCGCGGAGCTCTCTATGTAACGCCCGGACCTTGTTATGCAAGGCGGCCGCGTGCCGCCACGCCAAGCCCACGTCGGCAGGATCCGCCTCGTCGCCCACCCACCAATCGCCCGGCAAGAGCGCCGCGCGCGCCCGCTCAAGGAGCGGAGCGAGGCCCGCCGCGTCGAGCTCCTGGACGATCGCCTCCCGTTCAAGCGCGCCGTGGGCGTAGGCGTCCAGAACGGCCGTCCGCAGCTTGGCGAGCTCACGGCTCGTGAGCTCCAGCTCCGCGAAGGCTTCCGCCAGCTGGTCGAGCAGCGCCGGGTGATTGGCGATGGCGAGCACGAGCGCAACCTCGCGCGACTGGAGCCGCCCCGAGGGGCCCGCCACCGCTGAACTCTTCCGCAGGCCTGCCGAGGCGGCGAGCGGCGCCGCAGGTTCGCGCCAGGCCCGGTCCGTCCTACCCCGGCGGCCCTGCGGCCGCGGGCCCTGCCGCCGCTGCGCAGGCGCGGAACGACCGAACCGCGCCAGCCGGTCCTCGATCGCGGTGCGGTAGTGGCGCCGGACCGTTTCGTCCCGGATCGCCGCGAGCGCCTCGTGCAGGCGCCGCTCGAACGCCGCGGCCCGCTCGGGCGTGTCCGTCGGCCCGGCGTCGAGCTCCCGCGCCCATAGGACGTCGACCAGGGGCGCTGCGGCGGAGAGCGCCGCGTCCACCGCTTCCCGGCCCTCGGCGCGAACCAGATCGTCCGGGTCCTGACCCTCGGGAAGGAAGGCGAAGCGCAGCGAGCGCCCCGGCTGGAGCAACGGCAACGCGGTCTCCACCGCGCGGAAGCCCGCCCGTCGTCCGGCCTTGTCTCCGTCGAAGCAGAGGATCGGCTCCGGCGCCATGCGCCAGAGCAGCTCGATCTGCTCGGCGGTCAGCGCGGTGCCGAGGGGCGCGACGACATGCTCCACGCCGGCGGCCGAGAGCGCGATGACGTCGATATAGCCCTCGACGGCGACGACCGATTCAGCCTTGTGCGCGGCGGCTCGCGCGCGATGGTGGTTGTAGAGCGTGGCTCCCTTGTGAAACAGCGGGGTTTCCGGGGAGTTCAGGTACTTGGCCGGCGCGTCGGCCTGCATGGCCCGGCCGCCGAAGGCGATGATGCGGCCCCGCACGTCCTGGATCGGGAAGATCACGCGGTCGCGAAAGCGGTCGAACGGCTCCGGCACGTCGTCGCCGGCGACGAGCAGACCGGCCTCGACCATGTCGGCGACCGAGACCCCCTGCTGGCGCAGGCGCCCCTTGAGCGCGCCTCGATCATTCGGGGCGTAGCCGACGCGGAAGTTGGCCTGGGTCTGCGGGCTCATGCCCCGGCTCGCCAGATAGCCGCGCGCGGCGGCGCCCGCCCTGCCCTGCAGCTCCGCCTCGAAGAACCGCGCCGCCATCTCCATGATCTCGACGAGACCCGCGCGACGCTCCTGCCGGCGCTCCTCTTCCGGCGAGTCCTTCGGCAGCGGCACGCCGGCCATCTCCGCGATCTGCGCGACCGCGTCGGGGAACGACAGTCCCTCGACTTCCATCAGGAACTTGAAGACGTCCCCGTGCTTGCCGGACGAGAAGCAGTGATAGAAGCCCTTCTGATCGTTGACGAAGAAGGACGGCGTCCGCTCCTGATTGAACGGCGAGAGCCCGGCGAACTCCCGCCCCTGCCGCTTCAGCTTCACGCGACGGCCCACGACCTCCGAGACCGGAAGGCGCTGGCGCAGTTCGTCGAGGAAGGAAGGGCTGAAGCGCATCGCGCAGGGATCGTTCCGGAGGGTGACCAATCGGCGATAATACAACGTGCGGCGCGAGTCGCGGACGGCGCGCTCAACGCCGCCCGTAATTCACAGGGCTGGCGGGAGCGGGGGTCGGCGGCTCCGCGCCGCCGGACTGATTGACACCGCCCCCCTCTCCCTCTAGAGAACGGCCTCGTCGCGCGGGGCCAAAAAGCCCCGCGTCGGCGTTTTGCGCACCCGTGGTCCGGCGTTCTCGCGACGCTTGGACCTGTCGGCGCCCGAGAGGGCGCAGCAGGAGGGCGCGTTCCTCAACCTGTCACAGGAGGACGCGATGTCGAAGCGGCACGCCTCGAAGTACAAAATTGATCGCCGCATGGGCGAGAGCATCTGGGGTCGCCCGAAGAGCCCCGTGAACCGCCGTGAGTACGGCCCCGGCCAGCATGGCCAGCGCCGCAAGGGCAAGCTGTCCGACTTCGGCGTCCAGCTGCGCGCCAAGCAGAAGCTCAAGGGCTACTACGGCTCGATCTCCGAGAAGCAGTTCCGCCGGATCTACGCCGAGGCGACCCGCCTCAAGGGCGACACCTCCGCCAACCTGATCGGCCTGCTGGAGCGCCGTCTCGACGCGGTGGTCTACCGCGCCAAGTTCGTCCCGACCCCCTTCGCGGCCCGCCAGTTCGTGAACCACGGCCACGTCCGGGTGAACGGCCGCCGCGTGAACATCCCGTCCTACCTCGTGAAGGTCGGCGACGTGATCGAGGTGAAGGAAAGCTCGAAGCAGCTCGCCATCGTGATCGAGGCCGCCGCCTCCGGCGAGCGCGACGTGCCGGACTATCTCGAGGTCGATCACAACAAGATGACCGCGAAGTATGTCCGCATCCCGGTGCTCACCGAGGTGCCCTACCCGGTCCACATGGAGCCGAACCTGGTCGTCGAGTTCTACTCGCGCTGACGGGTTCTTCCTGACGAATTCGAAGGCCGCCTCCGGGCGGCCTTTTTCGTTAGACGGTCGCGGTCTGCTGGCCGAGGCGCACCAGGACGATCTCCGGCGGGACGCCGAAGCGGACCGGCAGGCCGCTCATCCCGATGCCGCCTGAGACGATCAGGTGTCGGTCGTCCTCCACGATGTGGCCGTAGCGGAACCGCCCGCCATAGGCGGAGGGGATGAACGGGTTCCTAAGATGCGGGATGTGGACCTGCCCGCCATGGGTGTGCCCCGAGAGCGTCAGCGACACCCGCGCCGGCACCTCGGTGAAGATGTCCGGCTCATGGGCGAGCAGCAGCGCGGGATCGTCGGTCTTCAGCTGGGCGAGAGTGCCCGGCAGGTCGTCCTCGCCGCGGAAGCCGCCGCGCTTCAGCCAATGAGCGAGCTGGTCGCCGAGACCGCACAGCCAGAAGCGCCTGCCCGCATGCTCGATCAGCTCGGCCTCGTTCGACATCACCCGGATGCGGGCGCCGTCGAGCGCGCGCCGGATCTCGTCGGCGTTGTGCCACCAGTCGTGATTGCCGAGGACGGTGTAGAGGCCGAGAGGCGCCGAGAGGTCCGCATAGGCCGCCGCCCATTCGCGCGGCGGCACCCGCCGCGCAGCGATCTTCCGGGACGTCGCCTCATGGTCGCCGAGATGGACGATCAGATCGGGCTTCAGCCGGTTGACCGTCTCGACGATCCGCTGCACCCGGCCGATCGGCACGTAGGGTTCGCAGACATGCACGTCCGCGATCACCGCGATCGTCAGCGGCAGATCCGCCGGCCAGCCTGGGGGCGTCAGCCGGTACTCGGTGACGTCGAGCATCAGAGACGGCTCGATCAGCCCCGCATAGGCCCCGCCCGCGGCGGAGACCAGGAAGCCCGCGCTGCCGGCGGTGAGCAAAGCGCGGCGGGTGACGAGCGGCATCACGGTCGTTTCGGTTCAGGGGCGGGAGGCAGGTGACCTATGGCGCCGGGCGGGACGCCGGTCCAGTCACGGCCGGCGGAGCGGTTAACCAGTCGCTCTCGAGCGGCCACGGCGGACCGAACGGCCCTGACTCGTCTGCTCCGGAGCGGCGGCCTGAACAAGAAAACGCCCGGCGGTTGAGCCGGGCGTTTTCTGGATGGTCAGGATCTTTCAGGCGGCGGGCTGCTTGACCGCGACGCCTGCCTGCTTGAGGTGGCTCTGCAACTCGCCGGCCTGGAACATCTCGCGCACGATGTCGCAGCCGCCGATGAACTCGCCCTTGACGTAGAGCTGCGGGATCGTCGGCCAGTTCGAGAACTCCTTGATGCCGTTACGCATCTCGTCGCTCGCGAGGACGTTGACCCCCGCATACGGCACGCCGAGATAGTCGAGGATCTGCACGACCTGACCGGAGAACCCGCACTGTGGGAACTGCGGCGTGCCCTTCATGAAGAGCACCACGTCATTGGAAGCGATCGCGTCGGCGATCTGCTGCTGTGCGCTCATAATACGTAGCCTTTCGCTGTGTCGGGCTCCGGCGCCGGGCCCGCGCTGGTCTGCAGCGCAAGCGCGTGAAGCGCCCCGCCCATCTGACCTTTCAACGCCTGATATACGATCTGGTGCTGCTGCACGCGGCTTTTGCCGCGAAAAGCCTCCGAGACCACCGTCGCCGCATAATGATCGCCGTCGCCGGCGAGGTCGCGGATCGTCACCTGCGCGTCGGGCAGCGCGTCGCGGATCAGGCGCTCGATCTCGCGTGCGTCCATCGGCATCTGGTCGGAGCCTCCTCAGTCCGCGGGCGCGGCGTCGATCGCCGGGCCGGCCATGTAGCGCGGGAACCAACCTTCGTGGGACTCGCGCAGTTCGTTCAGGAGGATGGGGGCTTCGTCGCCGGGAATCAATCGGTCGCCGCCCGTGGTCCCGATCCGCGTGGCCGTCACTCCGGCGGCGCTCGCCGCGTCGATCACCATCCCGGCGCGATCCTCCGGGACGGTGACGAGGTAGCGACCCTGATCCTCGCCGAAGAAGTAGCCGTGGGCGGGCGCGCCCGGATGAGCGCCGTCGAGCCTCGCGCCGATGCGGCCGGCGAGCGCCATCTCGGCGACCGCGACAAGAAGCCCGCCGTCCGAGACATCGTGGACAGCGGTCGCGACGCCGGCCGAGATCATGCTGCGGACGAAGTCGCCATTGCGCTTCTCCGCCGCGAGATCGACCGGTGGGGGCGCGCCCTCCTCCCGGCCGGCGACCAGCCAGAGCCAGCAGGAGCGGCCGAGCCAGCCCTTGGAGTCGCCGATCAGCAGGACGGCCTCGCCCTCCCGCTTGAAGGCGAGCGTCGCGCTCTTGGCCACGTCGTCGAGCAGGCCGACGGCGCCGATGGTCGGGGTCGGCAGGATCGCGCGACCCTGGGTCTCGTTGTAGAGGGACACGTTGCCGGACACGACCGGGAAGTCGAGCGCCCGGCAGGCCTCCCCGATGCCTTTGATGCAGCCCACCAGCTGGCCCATGATCTCGGGCCGCTCGGGATTGCCGAAGTTCAGATTGTCGGTCACGGCGAGCGGGGTCGCGCCCACGGCGGTGAGGTTGCGCCACGCCTCGGCGACCGCCTGCTTGCCGCCCTCGAACGGATCAGCCTCGCAGTAGCGCGGCGTCACGTCGGCGGTGAACGCAAGCCCCTTGCGGCCGCCCTCGACGCGGATCACCGCGGCGTCGCCGCCGGGCTTCTGGACTGTGTCGCCGAGGATGATGTGGTCGTACTGCTCCCACACCCAGCGCCGGGAGGAGAGCTCCGCCGAGCCCATCAGCGTCAGCAAAGCCTCGCGGGTGTCGCAGGGCGCGTCCACGTTCGCGACCGCGACCTGCTGCTGCCTCGGCGTTTCGGTCCACGGACGGTCGTATTCCGGGGCCTCGTCGCCGAGCTCCTTGATCGGGAGGTCGGCCTTGAGCTCGCCGTTCAGATAGACCTTGAAGCGGAGATCGTCCGTGGTGTGGCCGACGACGGCGAAGTCGAGGCCCCACTTGGTGAAGATCGCGCGGGCCACATCCTCCTTTTCGGGATGCAGCACCATGAGCATGCGCTCCTGGCTCTCCGAGAGCATCATCTCGTAGGCCGTCATGCCCTCCTCGCGGGTGGGCACGTTCTCGAGGTCGAGCCGGATGCCGAGGTCGCCCTTGGCGCCCATCTCCACGGCCGAGCAGGTGAGGCCCGCGGCGCCCATGTCCTGAATCGCGACGACTGCGCCGGAGGCCATCAGCTCCAGGCAGGCCTCGAGCAGCAGCTTCTCCGCGAACGGATCGCCGACCTGCACGGTCGGGCGCTTCTCTTCGGACGACTCGTCGAATTCCGCCGACGCCATGGTGGCGCCGTGGATGCCGTCCCGGCCGGTCTTCGAGCCGAGATAGACGACGGGCAGGCCGACGCCGGTGGCCTTGGCGTAGAAGATGCCGTCCGCCTTGGCGAGGCCGACCGCCATGGCGTTGACCAGGATGTTGCCGTCATATCGGCTGTGGAAGCCGACGAGGCCGCCGACCGTCGGGACGCCGAATGAGTTGCCATAGCCGCCGACGCCGGCGACGACGCCGGACACCAGGTGGCGGGTGCGGGGATGTTCCGGGGAGCCGAACCGAAGCGCGTTCAATGCCGCCACAGGCCGCGCGCCCATGGTGAAGACGTCGCGCAAGATGCCGCCGACCCCGGTCGCCGCGCCCTGATAGGGCTCGATGAACGAGGGATGGTTGTGGCTCTCCATCTTGAAGACCACGGCTTCGCCGTCGCCGATGTCGACCACGCCCGCATTCTCGCCCGGGCCCTGGATGACGCGCGGCCCGGAGGTCGGCAGCGTCTTGAGCCAGATCTTCGAGCTCTTGTAGGAGCAGTGCTCGTTCCACATCGCCGAGAAGATGCCGAGCTCGGTGAAGCTCGGCTCCCGGCCGATGAGCTTCAGGATCCGCTCGTATTCGTCCGGCTTGAGCCCGTGGGCGGCGACGAGTTCGGGCGTGATTGCGGGCTCGGACGTCGGCATCGGACTCGCGGGCTGAGGCTGGGAAAGGTGAGGTCTTGCTACGCCAATGGGGCCCGGCGCGCTAGTGCGCGGAGTCGAGCCGGCCGATCATCGCCATCGCGGCGGCCGGATTGCGGACCTTTGCCCCGGAGATGAAGAAGGCGAACACGTCGCGCGGCTGCTTCTTCGGCTTGTCGCCGGTCAGCGCAGGCAGATCCGCCGGCTGGCCGCCTCTCGCATAGGTCTCGAGGCGAGGCGCCCAGGCGTCGAGATCTTCCGCGGGATAGCCGCCCTCGAGCTCCTCCTGGGCGCGTTCGAGGCGCAGATAGACGAACTCGGCGGTGACGTCGGCGATCATCGGGTGGTCCGGATCATCGAGGACCACCTGCGTGACCTCGGCATCGGCGGCCCTGAGCAGGTCGACGAAGGCCGGATCGGCGAAGCTCTCGTGGCGCGCCTCGATGGCGTGGCGGAGGCGCACGCCGCCGCGCTCGCGCGGCAGCAGCTTGAGGAAGCCTTCTATGTCGGCCGGGTCGAAGCGCTTGGTCGCAGGAAACTGCCAGACGATGGGGCCGAGCTTGGGGCCCAGCTCCGTCACGCCGCCGCCGAGAAAGCGCTCGATCGACTCCGCGCCTTCGGTCAGCACGCGGCGCTGGGTCGCGAAGCGCGGACCCTTCACGGAGAACACGAAGCCCTCCGGCGTCTCCGCCGCCCATTTGCGGAAGCTCTCTGGCTTCTGCGCGCCGTAGAAGGTGGCGTTGATCTCGATCGCCGTCAGGCGTTCGGCCGTGTAGGCGAGCTCGCGCTTCTGCGGCAGGTCGGCGGGATAGAACACGCCGCGCCAGGGCTCGTAGGTCCAGCCGCCGATCCCGACCCGGATCGCGCCGGCCGCCATCACGCCGCCTGAGCCAGCCCGGCGAACAGCTTGGCGCCGTCCGTGCCGCCGACCGCGGCGTCGATCAGGTTCTCGGGGTGCGGCATCATGCCGAGCACGTTCAGCTTCTCGGAGTAGATCCCGGCGATGTCGTTGAGCGAGCCGTTGCGGTTGGCGTCGCCGCCGACATTGCCCTCGGCGTCGCAGTACCGGAAGGCGACGCGGCCGTCCCCTTCGAGCCGCGCCAGCGTCTCGGCGTCGGCGAAGTAGTTGCCCTCGCCATGCGCCACGCACACCTCGATCGTCTGCCCGGGCTGATAGGCGCGGGTGAAGGCGGTGTCGGCGCGTTCGACCTTCAGATGCTGAAGATGGCAGATGAAGCGCAGATTGGCGTTGCGGGTCAGGATCCCCGGCAGCAGGCCGGCCTCGACGAGGATCTGGAAGCCGTTGCAGATGCCGAGCACCAGGCCGCCGCGCGCGGCGTGCGCCCGCACCGCGTCCATGATCGGCGCGCGCGCCGCGATCGCGCCGCAGCGCAAATAGTCGCCATAGGAGAAGCCGCCCGGCAGCACGACGAGGTCGGTGCCCGCCGGCAGCTCGGTCTCCGCATGCCACACCAGCTTCGGCTCCTGGCCGGAGCCCGCCTTGAGGGCGCGGACGACGTCCCGCTCGCGGTTCGAGCCGGGGAAGACGAGTACGGCGGCGTTCACGGCGGTCTCCGGCGGCGGCTTACTTGGTGATCTCGAGCGAGGCGATCACCTGCTCGATCTTGGGGAGATGCGTCGTCCACTTGTCGGCGGGAGCGACGCAGTTGAAGGCGACCTCGTGGCCCTCGGCCGCGACCATGAACAGCCCCGAATGCACCGAGCCCGGCTCCCCGGAGGCCTGAATCTCGCCCCAGAGGCCCTTATGGCCGCCGATCGTCTTCGGCGCGAAGGGGGCGGCCCACTCGGCCTTCATCTCTTTCGGCGTGTGGCCGATCAGGCCGTCGCCGAGCTTCTTCGCCGATTCGGCCGGCACGTCGCCGCCCGGCTTGGCGTCGGCCGCGGCGCGCACCTGGATCATGCAGAACACGCGGTCGCCGCCGCAGTTCTTGTCCGTGCAGGAGACGCCGATCGCCCGCACCGTCTGGAACCGCGCCCATTTCTCGCCGTCCGGCGTCAGGCGGAAGGAGCCCTTCGGGCCGATGATCGGCGTCGACGGCCCGGGCGCCTGGCCGGCGGCCGGCCCTGACGGCTGCTGCTGGCCGCCCGGCCCCGGCGCGGCCCCCTGGGACGGCGCAGGCGCCCCTTGGGCGAAGGCCGGAGAGCAGGCCAGCAGGGCGGCGAAGGCCGCGCTCAGTCGCAGGACAGACGTCATATGGCGTGTTCTCCCTGAGCTTTCCTGGCGCCGCGCGCCCTTGCGGGCGGTCGCGAGCTCAGCCGGCGATCTCGTAGCGGTAGCTCTCGATGACGGTGTTCGCGAGCAGCTTCTCGCACATCGCCTTGAGCGTCGCCTCGGCCTCGGCCCGGTCGCTGGTCGCGAGCTCGACGTCGAACAGCTTGCCCTGGCGCACGCTCTCGACGCCGGCGACGCCGAGCGAGCCGAGGGCCCCCTGGATGGCTTTGCCCTGCGGATCGAGCACGCCGTTCTTGAGCGTGACGGTGACGCGCGCCTTCATTTGGGGCTCCGGATCAGAGATCGGTCAGACGAGCCGTTTAACGAACGAGCGCCGCGATGGCCATATCAAACGACGGAGCGCCACAGGATCGCTCGCCGATGTTTCCGGGCGTGGCGCGCAATCGGCTGCGGGACCTCCTTTGCGGGCGGCCAGGTTCCGCTCGACAATCGTCCTCGTGCAAAGCCGGGGGGCTCCCATGCGCGATTCGCGAACGATCCGATCCTTCCTGGCGGCCGCTTTGATGATGGTCGCGGCATGCGAGGGCGCGGCGGCGCAGAGCGCCCCGTCCCAGGCCATGTCGCGCTATGCGACGTCGATCTACAGCCTGATCCTCATGCATTCGCGGCCGCCGCACGCCAGAATTTCCGTTCCCTACAGCGGAGTGGTCGTGGTCCAGTTCACGGTCGACCGGCAGGGCAAGCTCGTCCGCTGCCGCGCCATCAAGGGCTTCGGCTCCACCACCGTCGATGACGTGGCCAAGCGGATCGTGCGGCGCGCCTCCCAATACTTCCCCGCGCCGCCGCCAGGGGAAATGACCGGCGACGTGGTGACCTTCGCCGTTCCGCTCAGGTTCTGACGCTCCCGCGGAACGCAAAACGCCCCGCCGTCGAGCGGGGCGTTCCGGATATCGGAGGGCGAGGCCGTTCAGTCCTTGGACGTCACCAGCACCGGGCCGCGACCGTTCGGGGTCTCGGATTCGGGCAGGATGCCAAGACGGCGCGCGACTTCGGTGTAGGCCTCGACGAGGCCGCCCATGTCGCGGCGGAAGCGGTCCTTGTCGAGCTTGTCGTTCGACTTGATGTCCCAGAGCCGGCACGAATCCGGCGAGATCTCGTCGGCCACCACGATCCGAACGGTGTCGTTCTCCCAGAGCCGCCCGGTCTCCATCTTGAAGTCGACGAGACGGATGCCGACGCCGAGGAACAGGCCCGACAGGAAGTCGTTGACCCGGATGGCGAGCGCCATGATGTCGTCGATCTCCTGGGGCGTCGCCCAGCCGAACGCGGTGATGTGCTCTTCCGACACCATCGGGTCGTTGAGCGCGTCGTTCTTGTAATAGAACTCGATGATCGAGCGAGGGAGCTGCGTGCCCTCCTCAAGCCCGAGCTTGGTCGCCAGCGAGCCGGCGGCGACGTTGCGCACCACCACCTCGAGCGGAACGATCTCGACCTCGCGGATGAGCTGCTCGCGCATGTTCAGCCGCCGGATGAAATGCGTCGGCACCCCGATGTCGTTCAGATTCTGGAAAATGAACTCGGAGATGCGGTTGTTCAGCACCCCCTTGCCGTCGATCACTTCGTGCTTCTTGGCGTTGAACGCGGTCGCGTCGTCCTTGAAGTGCTGGATCAGGGTGCCGGGCTCGGGGCCCTCATAGAGGACTTTCGCCTTGCCTTCATAGATGCGGCGGCGGCGGTTCATCGGCGTATACCGTGGCTTGAGGAAATCCATAACACCTGCCGGTTGGTCGGGCATGACCGGATGCGGTCGTCGTTCCGGCGCGCGCGCGAATCGGAAGTCGCCGCTGTGAGGCGACGCCGCGCGCGGGCCGGACCCTAGCCGATCAAGGCATCAAGCACAACGATCCGGGTCGGGCGTGAATCCGCGCGGGACCCTCGGGGCGCCCCCGCGCGGGGCGGTTCATGGGGTCATATGGTGGCGACGGCGGCCGCCAAACAGTGCGTCCGGCGCTGCGCGGAAGCGATTCATCGCGCGCCCAGCCGTGATCGCTCCGGCGGCCTCGAGCCGCGGAGTTCTGGCCGTCGCATCGGCGATCCTATGCCTTCGCGCACGCTCGGCGAGAAGAAGCGCCCCGCTCAGGCATAGGGCGCTCTTCTCCCTCCCTCGCGAGAGGCGGAGGGTGGACGGGGCGAAGCCCGGCCGGGTGGGGTGTCTTCGGAACGCCGCCGAACCTCCCCGTCATGCCCGCGCCTTCGCACGGGTATCCACGACTTGCTCAAGCGTGACGGCGAAGGAAGGCGTGGATGCCCGCAAGCGGGCATGACGGCGAGGAGGGCCCGGGTCCGTCGCAGGCCCGAGGACGACGGGCGTCCCACGCGTCCAAGACCCCACCCGACCCCTCGCTGCCGCGAGGGGCCACCCTCCCCACGGCTTCGCCGCGAGGAGGGAGAAGAGGCGTCGCGCTGTGGATGAAGAGCGGTCTTTCCCTCCCTCGCAGAGGGGAGGGTGGACGGGCGAAGCCCGGCCGGGTGGGGTGTTCTCAGGCCGAACCGCCCGAACCTCCGCGTCATACCTGCGCCTTCGCGCGGGTATCCACGACTTGCTCAAGCGTGACGGCGAAGGAAGGCGTGGATGCCCGCACGCCGGCATGACGGCGAGGAGGGCCTGCGGGCCCGGCGCAGGCCCGAGGACGACGGGCGGCTGCGCCCCTACGCCCAAGACCCCACCCGACCCCTCGCTGCCGCAAGGGGCCACCCTCCTCACGGCTTCGCCGCGAGGAGGGAGAAAGAGGCGTCGCGATTGGGGCGAGGATGCTCAGAGCAGCAGGAGGAGCGAGCGGCCTTCGACTTCGATCGGCTCGGGACCAGAAACCTCGCGAGCGTCGTCCTGCGGCTGGCCGGTGTCGACCACGACCCGCCACGCCCCTCCCCCTTCGCGCTCCGGAAGGACGAACGGCACCGGGCCGTCATGCGCGTTGAACGCCAGCACCGCCTCCGCGCCCTCCGGCGTCCTGAGGTGCAGGCCGATGCAGTCCGCGGCCTCGTCGGCCCATTGCTCCGCGGTCTGCTCGCCGCCGCCGGGATTGATCCAGGTGACGCCCATGCCGTCGCGCCAGTTCGCGCGGCGCAGGATCGGGTTGTCGGCGCGCAGCTGGAGCAGGCGCTTGGTGAAGGCGAGCAGAATCTCGTCCTTCTCGTCGAGCTCCCAGTTCACCCAGGAGATCTCGTTGTCCTGGCAGTAGCCGTTGTTGTTGCCGCCCTGGGTGCGGCCGAACTCGTCGCCGGCGAGGATCATCGGCGTGCCGTGGCTGAGCAGCAGCGTCGCGATCAGGTTGCGCTTCTGGCGCTCGCGGACGGCGATGATGCCGGGATCGTCGGTCTCGCCCTCGACGCCGTAATTGTAGCTGCGGTTGTCGCCGTGCCCGTCATTGTTGTCTTCGCCGTTCGCCTCGTTGTGCTTCTCGTTGTAGGAGACGAGGTCGTTCAGCGTGAAACCGTCATGCGCGGTGATGAAGTTCACCCCCGCCCAGGGCCGCCGGCCGCGGAAGTCATAGACGTCGCCCGAGCCGGTGACGCGCGCCGCGAAGTTGCCCAGATGGCCGGCGCCCGACTTCCAGTAATCGCGGACCTCGTCGCGGTACTTGTCGTTCCACTCCGCCCAGCCGGGCGGGAAGCCGCCGACCTGATAGCCGCCCGGGCCGATGTCCCAGGGCTCGCCCACCAGCTTGACGTTCCTGAGCACCGGGTCCTGGCCCACGGCGTCGAAGAAGCCGCCGCGCTGGTCGAAGCCGTGCGGCTCCCGCCCGAGAATGGTGCCGAGATCGAAACGGAAGCCGTCGACGTGGCACTCCTCCACCCAGTACCGCAGGCTGTCGGTCACCATCTGCAGGACGCGCGGATGGCTGGTGTTGACGGTGTTCCCGGTGCCGGTGTCGTTGATGTAATAGCGATGCTCGTCCGGCATCGTGCGGTAGTAGGACAGGTTGTCGATGCCCTTGAACGACAGCGTCGGGCCGAGCTCATTGCCTTCGGCGGTGTGGTTGTAGACCACGTCGAGGATCACCTCGAGGCCGGCGTCGTGGAACCGGCGCACCATGTTCTTGAAGCTCGCGAGCCGCCCCTTGCCCATGTAGCGGCCCATCGGGGCGAAGAAGGCGATGGTGTTGTAGCCCCAGTAGTTCCGCAGCCCCTTGTCGAGCAGATGCTGGTCGTCGAGGAAGGCGTGGACCGGCAACAGCTCGACCGAGGTCACCCCGAGCGCCTTGATGTAGTCCACGACGACGTCCTGGGAGAGCCCGTCGAAGGTGCCGCGCAGCTCCTCCGGCACCCCCGGATGCAGCTTGGTGAAGCCGCGCACATGGGTCTCGTAGAACACCGTCCGGTCCCACGGGACGTCCGGCTTGACGTCGCCCGACCAATCGAAGCTGGGGTCGATCACCTCGCATTTCGGCATGAACGGCGCGCTGTCGCGCTCGTCGAACGTCAGATCCTTGTCCTCGGCGAGGAGATCGTAGCCGAAATGCGCGTCGTTCCAGTCGATCGAACCGACCAGCGACTTCGCGTAAGGGTCGATCAGCAGCTTGTTCGGATTGAAGCGGTGCCCCTCCTCCGGGGCGTAGCGGCCGTGGACGCGGTAGCCGTAGATCTGCCCGGGGCCGACGCCCGGCAGATAGCCGTGCCAGATCTCGTCGGTGTATTCGGGCAGCGTGACCCGCTCGGTCTCGACGCCGTCGGCGTTGAACAGACAGAGCTCCACCCGCTCGGCATAGGCGGAGAACAGCGCGAAATTGGTGCCCTCCCCGTCATAGGTCGCGCCAAGCTGCGTCGGCCGCCCGGCTTCAGCCCGGCGGTCCGTCCTGATATCGGCCATATGGATGTCGCCCCTCTGCGGCGGGCGGAAAGCCGCCTGCCAATCGCAGCCTTCCTAACGGCGAACCCGCGACAGGCGTTCCCGCCCGCCGGACGTTCCGGCTGAAATCATTTGGAGGGCTTGGCCGGCTTCGCCTTGGCGGCCTTGCCGGCGGCGCCGCGGACCGGAGGCGCCGAGACCGCGGGCGTGTCCGCCGGCGACGGCTTCTTCCCCGACGGCTTGGGCTGCATTTTCGGGTCCGCCTTGCCCTTGCCGGCGGCGACCGCCGCCTTCGCGGCGTCGGCGGCGCCGAGCGCGGCCGCCTTCGGCGCCTTGACCGGCTTTTTGTCGGCCTTCTTGTCGGCCTTCTGGACCGCCTTCGGAGCGGGCTCGCCGGCTTCCGCCGCCACCCGACGCTCCGCCTCCAGCCAGTGCTCGCGCTCCTGGCCCTCCGGGCGCCCCGCGTCTTCCCAGAGCCGATAGGCGATTTCCCGAGTTCTGCGTTCGCGGTCCTTCATTCCTGGCTTCCTTCGTGGTGCTCAGGGGTTGTCGGAAAGAACCTCCGACCGATGTGTCGAGTTCCGGGCGGAACCCCGCACAGCATTTCCCGGTTCGAACCACCCTGCCAGTCGCTGAACCAGCCGGAGCCCTTTTTATGCGTGATGACTCTGCCGGAGCCGTCGAGGCGGCCAGGCGGCCCCGGATCGCGATCGAGGCGCTGAGCCCTACGGTCGACGCCGGGCGTTTCCCGGTGAAGACGATCGTCGGCCGGCCCGTCACGGTCGAGGCCGACATTTTCGCCGACGGCCACGACATGCTGCTCGCCGACGTGCTGTGGCGAGGCCCGGACGACCAGGAGTTCCGCCGGGCGCCGATGCGGCTGATCGCGAACGACCGCTGGCGGGCCGTGCTGACGCCCGAGGCGATCGGGCGGCACGAGATCGTCGTCGAGGCCTGGTGGGACGAGTTCGGGACGTTCCGGCGCGACCTGACCAAGAAGCGCGAGGTCGGCCTGGACGTCTCGCTGGAGACCGAGGAAGGCCTGATCCTGCTCGAGAAGCTGGCCTCCGCCGCCCGCCCCGAGGCGGCGCGGCCGCTGGTCGACCTGATCCTGAGGGCGCGCGATTCCGACGTGGCGGACCGGGTGAGCCAGCTGCTCTCGCGGGCGACCCATGAGGCCGCGCTCAGGGCGGACCGGCGCGCCTTCGCCTCGCGCAGCGACTCCTATCCGCTAGAGGTGGAGCGGATCCAGGCGGAGTTCGCGAGCTGGTACGAACTGTTCCCACGTTCCGAGAGCGGCGATCCCAACCGCCACGGCTCGTTCCGCGACGTCATCCGGCGGCTGCCGATGATCCGCGACATGGGCTTCGACGTCCTCTATTTCCCGCCGATCCACCCGATCGGCGAGACCAATCGCAAGGGCCGCAACAACACCCTGACCCCCGGGCCGGCGGATGTCGGCAGCCCCTACGCCATCGGATCGGCCGAGGGCGGCCATGACGCCGTGCATCCGGAGCTCGGCACCATCGAGGATTTCCGCGAGCTGGTCGCGGCCGCCGCGCAGCACGGGCTCGAAATCGCGCTCGACTTCGCGATCCAGTGCTCGCCCGACCATCCCTGGCTCAAGGAGCATCCGGGCTGGTTCGACTGGCGGCCGGACGGCACCATCAAATACGCCGAGAACCCGCCGAAAAAGTACCAGGACATCGTCAACGTCGACTTCTACGCGCCCGACGCGGTGCCCGGCCTGTGGCAGGCGCTGCGCGACGTCGTGCTGTACTGGGTCGAGCAGGGCGTGAAGACCTTCCGGGTCGACAACCCGCACACCAAGTCGTTCGCCTTCTGGGAATGGATGATCGCCGACATCCGCGCCGAACATCCCGACGTGATCTTCCTGGCCGAGGCCTTCACGCGCCCGAAGGTGATGTATCGGCTCGCCAAGCTCGGATACTCGCAGTCCTACACCTACTTCACCTGGCGCAACCACAAGCAGGAAATTCAGGAGTACCTGACGGAGCTGAGCACCGCGGACCCGAAGCATTTCTTCAGGCCGCACTTCTTTGTCAACACGCCTGACATCAACCCGTTCTTCCTGCAGACGTCGGGGCGCGCCGGCTTCCTGATCCGGGCGGCGCTCGCCACCACGCTGTCGGGCCTCTGGGGCATGTACAACGGCTTCGAGCTTTGCGAGGCCGCGCCGCTGCCGGGCAAGGAGGAGTATCTCGACAGCGAGAAGTACGAGATCCGAGTCCGGAACTGGAACCAGCCCGGCAACATCATCACCGAGATCACCCGCCTGAACCGCATCAGGCGCGAGAACCCGGCGCTCCAGACGCACCTCAACGTCCGCTTCTACAACGCGTTCGACGACATGGTGCTGTGCTTCGGCAAGCCGGGCGGCTCGCCGGACGGCGCCCCGCTCGACGAGATGATCCTCGTCCTCATCTCGCTCGATCCGGATTTTGAACGCCACGCGACCTACGAATTGCCGCTTTGGGAGTTTGGTCTTCCCGACCATGGCGCACTGGCCGTGGAGGATCTCATGCGCGGCAATCGTTTCACGCTGACCGGCAAGACCCAATCGGTCTATTTCAACCCCCGGGAAATGCCGTTTCACGTGTGGAGGCTGACCCGCCTCCAGGGAGTCGCTTGATGAATGCGCCCGTGGCCCACGCCGAGCTGACCAAGCCGCGCGGAACCGTCGTCACCCGCGAGGGCGTCGATCCCTTGTGGTACAAGGACGCGATCATCTACCAGTTGCACGTCAAGTCGTTCTTCGACTCGAACGAGGACGGCATCGGCGATTTCCCGGGCCTGATCTCGAAGCTCGACTACATCGCGGGCCTCGGCGTCAGCGTGATCTGGCTTCTGCCGTTCTATCCGAGCCCGCGGCTCGACGACGGCTACGACATCTCCGAATACAAGGGCGTCTCGCCGGACTACGGCACGCTCGCCGACGTGAAGCGCTTCATCCACGAGGCGCATCGGCGGGGCCTGAAGGTCGTCTCCGAGCTCGTCATCAACCACACCTCGGACCAACACCCCTGGTTCCAGCGGGCGCGCAAGGCCAAGAAGGGCTCCGCGCACCGCAACTTCTACGTCTGGTCGGACGACGACACGCTCTACTCCGGAACGCGCATCATCTTCCTCGACACCGAGCGGTCGAACTGGACCTGGGACCCGGTCGCCGGCCAGTATTTCTGGCACCGGTTCTACAGCCACCAGCCCGACCTGAACTTCGAGAACCCTGCCGTGCTGAAGGCCGTGTTCGGGGTGATGAAGTTCTGGCTCGACCTCGGCATCGACGGGCTGCGCCTCGACGCGGTCCCCTACCTGATCGAGCGCGACGGCACCTCCAACGAGAACCTGCCCGAGACCCACGACATCCTGAAGAAGATCAGGGCCGAGCTCGACCGCACCTATCCGGACCGGTTCCTGATCGCCGAGGCCAACATGTGGCCGGAGGACACCAAGGACTATTTCGGCGACGGCGACGAATGCCACATGGCGTTCCACTTCCCGCTGATGCCGCGGATGTACATGGCGATCGCGCGCGAGGACCGCTTCCCGATCACCGACATCATGCGGCAGACGCCGGCGATCCCGGACAACTGCCAGTGGGCGATCTTCCTGCGGAACCACGACGAGCTGACGCTCGAGATGGTCACCGACAAGGAGCGCGACTACCTCTGGAACACCTACGCCTCCGACAAGCGCGCCCGCATCAACCTCGGCATCCGCCGCCGTCTCGCCCCGCTCATGGAGCGCGACCGGCGCCGCATCGAGTTGATGAACTGCCTGCTGCTGTCGATGCCCGGCACGCCGGTGATCTACTACGGCGACGAGATCGGCATGGGGGACAACATCCATCTCGGCGACCGCGACGGCGTGCGCACGCCGATGCAGTGGTCGATCGACCGGAACGGCGGCTTCTCGCGCGCCGACCCGGCGTCGCTGGTGCTGCCGCCGGTGATGGACCCGCTCTACGGCTACTACGCCGTCAATGTGGAAGCGCAGGCCCGCGACCCGCATTCGCTGCTGAACTGGACGCGCCGCATGCTGGCGACGCGGCGACAGCACCCGGCCTTCGGCCGTGGCAGCATCAGGTTCCTGTTCCCGCAGAACCGCCGGGTGCTGGCCTATCTGCGCGAGCACGAAGGCGAGACCATCCTGTGCGTGGCCAATATGGGACGGTCCCCGCAGGCGGTGGAGCTCGAGCTTTCAGAGTTCGCCGGCCGCGTGCCGGTCGAACTGACGGCGGGATCGGTGTTCCCGCCGATCGGCCAGCTGACCTACCTCCTCACCCTCCCGCCATACGGGTTCTACTGGTTCGTCCTCGCCACCGAGGAAGCCCGGCCCGCCTGGCATACCCCGGCGCCCGAACCCATGGCTGACTACGAGACACTCGTGCTGCGCGCAGGCGTGGACGACGCGATGCAGACGGAAGCTCGCAAGACGCTCGAGAGCGCCGTGCTGCCGAGCTATCTGGCGAAACGCCGCTGGTTCTCAGGCAAGGACCAGAAGCAGATCGTGGCGCGGATCAAGGCGCTTTCCCGTCTGCCGGGGGGCGCACAGGAGATCGGCCTGATCGAGGTCGAAGTCACCGGCGGCGCCGAGCCGACGCGCTGGCTGCTCCCGCTCGCGGTGGTCTCGGAGGACGAGCGCCTGTCCGCGCTCGCGAGCCGGCTGGCGCTCGCCCGCGTCCGCCGCGGCCGCGAGGTCCAGCTTCTGACCGACGCCTTCGCGCTGCCGTCCTTCGCATTCGCGATCGGGAGCTCCCTGCGGGAAGGCAAGCGCCTCAAGAGCGGCGAAGGCGAGATCATCTTCGAACGCGCCGCGGGCGTGGAGATTCCGGAGCTGCCCGAGGACGCCGAGATCCACTGGCTCTCGGCCGAGCAGTCCAACTCGTCGCTGATCGCCGGCGACGCGATGATGATCAAGCTGCTCCGCAAGGTCGCCCCCGGCGTCCACCCGGAAGCCGAGATGGGGCGCTACCTGACCGAGCAGGGCTACGGCAACGCCGCGCCCTTCCTGGGCGAGATGGTGCGCGTCGCGGCCGACGGCTCGCGCGCGACGCTCGCGATCATCCAGGGCTATGTCCGCAACCAGGGCGACGCCTGGCAGTGGACGCTCGACCATCTCACCCGCGCCCTCGACGATTTCGGCGCGGCCGGCGGCGGCGACATGTCCGAACACCACCGCTTCACCGAGTTCACGCGGTTCGCCGGCAATCTGGGCGCGCGCCTCGCGGAGCTGCACGGCGTGCTGGCGCGCCCGAGCTCCGAGCCGGACTTCGCGCCGCTGTCCGCCACGACCCGCGAGGTCGAGAGCTGGAAGAAGCGCGCCCTGAGCCTGCTCGAGGGGGCCATGCACGCGCTCGAGGCGCGGTCGGACTGGGAGCGCGAGGAAGACGCCGAGCGCTCGGCGTCGCTCATCAGGCGCAAGGACGCGCTCGAGGCGGCGATCGGGCGGCTGGCGGATACCGGCATCGGCTCCCCGGTGACGCGCATCCACGGCGACCTCCATCTCGGCCAGATCCTCGTCGCGGGCGAGGACGCGGTCTTCATCGACTTCGAGGGGGAGCCGGCCCGGCCCCTCGAGGAGCGACGCGGCAAGGCGAGCCCGCTGCGCGACGTCGCCGGCGTGCTGCGGTCCTTCGACTATGCGGCCGCGATGGTCGGCCGCAACGAGCAGTCGTCTCCGCACGTCTCCGGCGCGCGCCGCGAGGACTTCCTGGAGCGCTTCCGCTCCGACGCGGCCGAAGCCTTCCTCAACGCCTATCGCCAGACCACCCTGGCCGCCGGGCTGCCGCTATCCGTGGAGCTGCTGGACATGTTCCTGATCGAGAAGGCGGCTTACGAGATCGCCTATGAGGCGGCGAACCGGCCGAGCTGGCTCGACGTGCCGCTGGGCGGCCTCCACGCGCTCGCCCAACGGCTCGCTCCCGAGGAAGGAGGCGCGGCATGAGCGTGGCGACGACGTCGCTCAACTCCGGCGCCCTGGCGGCGCTCGCCGATGGAACGCACGGCGATCCCTTCGGAGCGCTCGGCCGGCGTGACGACGGCGACGGACCCTATGTGCGCGCCGTCCTGCCGGGCGCGGCTTCCGTCGAGGTCGTGTCGCGCGATGATCGTCGGCCGCTCGGCGTCCTGCGCGAGATCGAGGGCACTGGCGTGTTCGAGGGCCCGATCTCCGGCGTCGATCCCTATCTGCTGAGGATCGAATGGCCGGGCGGCGTTCAGGAAACCGAGGACCCGTATTCGTTCGGGCTCCTGCTCGGCGACCTCGACCTCCATCTGCTTGGCGAATCCCGGCACTTCGAGCTCGCCTCCGCGCTCGGCGCCAACCCGATGACCATCGACGGCGTCGAGGGCGTGCGCTTCGCGGTCTGGGCGCCCAACGCCCGGCGCGTCTCGGTCATCGGCGACTTCAACTCCTGGGACAGCCGCCGGCACGGCATGCGCCGCCGTCTGCCTTCCGGCGTTTGGGAGATCTTCGTTCCGCGGCTGAGGCCCGGCGAGCGTTACAAGTTCGCGCTGATCGGCCCCGACGGCTCGCGGCTGCCCGACAAGGCCGACCCGATCGCCCGCTCCGCCGAGAAGGCGCCCGGCACCGCCTCGATCGTGGCGTCCGCTGAGCCCTACGCCTGGACGGACCACGAGTGGATGGCGCGACGGGGCGAGCGCCAGGCGCCGGAGGCGCCGCTCAGCTTCTATGAGGTTCATCTCGGCTCGTGGATGAAGCCTAACGGTCGCGAGGTCGACTGGAGCTTCGCGATCGAGAAGCTCATCCCCTACGTGGCCGATCTCGGCTTCACCCATATCGAACTGCTGCCCGTGGCCGAGCATCCGTTCGGCGGCTCGTGGGGCTATCAGCCGCTCGGCCTGTTCGCGCCGACCGGCCGGTACGGCGCGCCCGAGGATTTCGCCCGCTTCGTGGACGCCGCGCATGCGGCCGGCATCGGCGTGGTGGTCGACTGGGTTCCGGCGCATTTCCCGACCGACAGCCACGGCCTCTACCGCTTCGACGGCACAGCGCTCTACGAGCACGCCGACCCGCGCGAAGGCTTCCACATCGACTGGAACACCGCGATCTACAATTTCGGCCGCCGCGAGGTGCAGAACTTCCTGATCGCGAGCGGACTGTTCTGGCTGGAGCGCTTCCACGTCGACGGGCTGCGCGTCGACGCCGTCGCGTCGATGCTCTACCGCGACTACAGCCGCAAGGCCGGCGAGTGGATCCCGAACCAGTATGGCGGGCGCGAGAACCTGGAGGCGGTCGCCTTCCTCCAGCACATGAACGCGGTGGTGCGGGAGCGGGTCCCGAGCGCGATGACGATCGCGGAGGAATCGACGGCGTGGCCCGGCGTCACCCGCCCGACCGAGGAGAACGGACTTGGCTTCCACTACAAGTGGAACATGGGCTGGATGCACGACACGCTGCATTACATGCAGCAGAACCCGATCTACCGTCAGTACGATCATGACGGGATCACCTTCGGGCTGGTCTACGCCTTTTCGGAGAAGTTCGTGCTGCCGCTGAGCCATGACGAGGTGGTGCACGGCAAGGGCTCGCTGCTGGGCAAGATGCCGGGCGACGCGTGGCAGAAATTCGCCAATCTGCGCGCCCTGTACGGCCTGATGTGGACCCATCCGGGAAAGAAGCTGCTGTTCATGGGCGGCGAGATCGCGCAGGGGCGCGAGTGGAACCATGACGACCAGCTCGACTGGCCCGCGCTCGACAACCCCAATCACGCGGGCGTGCAGCGCCTGATCCGCGACCTGAACCGCGTCTACGCGGCGGAGGGCGCCCTGCATGCCAAGGACGCCGAGCCGGCCGGCTTCCGCTGGATGATCGGCGACGATCGCGCCAACTCGGTGTTCGCGTTCTTGCGCTACGGTGAGGCGGGCGCCCCGCCCGTGCTGGTCGTCGCGAACATGACGCCCGTGCCTCGGCACGGATATCGCATCGGCGTCCCGACGGCCGGGGTCTGGCGGGAGATCATCAACACGGATGCGGAGATCTATGGCGGATCCAACGTCGGCAATGGGGGCGCGGTCCCGACCGTCGAGGCCGCCAGCCACGGCGAGCAGCAGGCGCTCGACCTCACGCTTCCGCCGCTTGGCGTCGTGGCGCTCAGGCCCGCCTGACCGCCGGCCGAGCGCTCCGTTCTCCGCTCTTAGAGGGACGAAAGCCGTCCGAGGGGGCGGCTCGTGAGCGGGGTCCTGGAGCCCGGCTCGCCTTACCCGCTCGGGGCGACCTGGGACGGGCTCGGCGTGAACTTCGCGGTGTTCTCCGCGCACGCCGAGCAGATCGACCTCTGCCTTTTCGACCCCTCGGGGCGCCGGGAGATCGCCCGGATGCCCCTGCCGGAGAAGACCGACGAGGTCTTCCACGGCTATCTGCCCGACGCCCGCGCAGGACTGCTCTACGGTTTCCGCGCGCACGGCCCCTACGAGCCGCAGGACGGGCACCGCTTCAACCCGCACAAGCTGCTGCTCGACCCCTACGCCAAGCAGATCGCGGGCGAGGTGCGCTGGTCCGACGCGCTCTACGGCTACCGCCTGCACAGCCCGCGCGCCGACCTGACCATGGACCGGCGGGACAGCGCGCCCGCGATGCCGAAGGCGGTGGTGACCGACGACGTCTTCAACTGGGGAGACGACCGGCCGCCCAACACGCCGTGGAGCGACACCGTCATCTACGAGGCGCATGTCCGCGGCCTGACGATGCTGCGCCAGGACATCCGCGCCCACGAGCGCGGCACCTTCGCGGCGCTGGCGAGCCCGCCGATGATCGAGCACTACAAGCGGCTGGGCGTCACCGCGATCGAGCTTCTGCCGATCCACGCCTTCCTGCAGGACCGCGTGCTCGTCGAGAAAGGCCTGAGGAACTACTGGGGCTACAACACGCTCGGCTTCTTCGCGCCCGAGGCCCGGTATCTTTCCGACGGCTCGCTGAACGAGCTCAAGGTTGCGATTCGCCGGCTGCACGCGGCCGGCCTCGAGGTCATCCTCGACGTCGTCTACAACCACACCGCCGAGGGCAGCGAGCTCGGTCCCACCCTGTCGTTCCGCGGACTCGACAACGCCAGCTACTACCGGCTGATCGAGGGCGAGCCGCGCTACTGCGTAAACGACACCGGCACCGGCAACACCGTGAACCTTTCGCACCCCCGGGTGCTTCAGGTGGTCATGGACAGCTTGCGGTACTGGGTTGAGGCCTACCACGTCGACGGGTTCCGCTTCGACCTCGGGGTGACGCTCGGCCGCGAGGCCCATGGCTTCGATCCCGGCTCGGGCTTCTTCGACGCGTTGCGGCAGGATCCGACCCTCGCCCGGGTCAAGCTGATCTCGGAACCGTGGGACATCGGTCCGGGCGGCTACCAGCTCGGCCACCACCCGCCGGGCTTCGCGGAATGGAACGACAGGTTCCGGGACAGCGTGCGCCGCTTCTGGCGCGGCGACGGCGGCCAGCGCCCCGAGCTCGCCGCGCGGCTCGCCGGCTCCAGCGACCTGTTCGACCGCCGTTCGAGGAAGCCGTGGGCCTCGATCAACTACGTCGCCTCGCATGACGGCTACACGCTGGCCGACGCGACCTCCTACGTCGCGCGACACAACCACGCCAACGGCGAGGAGAACCGCGACGGCCACCACGAGAACTATTCGGCGAACTGGGGCGTCGAGGGCCCGACCTTCGACCCCATCATCCGGACGATCAGAGGCCGTGTGGCGCGCGCCATGCTCACCACCACGATCTTCGCCAACGGCACGCCCATGCTGCTGGCGGGCGACGAGTTCGGCCGCAGCCAGCGGGGCAACAACAACGCCTACGCGCAGGACAACGAGATTTCGTGGATCGACTGGACGCTCGCCGAGGAGGACGAGGGCGCGGCCCTGACGGCCTTCGTCGCCCGTCTGATCGCGCTCCGCAAAGCGCAGCCGGTTCTCCGCTCGAAGAATTTCCTGCACGGGCGGGAGGAGCCGGCGCCGGGCGTGCTCGACATCGCGTGGTTCGACGAGCACGGCGAGCCAATCAGCGCGGAGGCCTGGAACGACCCTGCGGAGCGAACGTTGACGCTCCGCCGCGCCGAGCGCCGCGAGGACGGCTCGACGCCCATTCTCACTCTCATGCTCAATCCGACCGACAAGGACCGCGCGTTCCGGCTGCCCTCTCCGGGCCTGCCCACCTTTCTCCTGATCGACAGCGCCCGGCCCGACGCGCCTGAGCGCGTCGTCGATCGCGAGGTGGTGCAGGTCGCGGCGAAAAGCGCGGTGCTCGGCCTTTCCCTCGTCCCCTCGCCAGAGCCGGGATCCCCGTCCGGCCCATCGGGAGCTTAGCTTTTTGCCCTCCGTGTTCGAACGCCGCCTGCCTTTCGGCGCGGCCTTTTCCGATGGCCGCGCGACGTTCCGCTTCTGGGCGCCCGCGCATCCGGAGGTCCGGCTCGAGATCCGCGACCGCGATCCGATCCTGATGGATCCCGAGGACGGGGGCTGGTTCAGCAAGACGGTCGAGGTTCCGGCCGGCGCCCGCTACCGCTTCCATCTGCCGGACGGGCTGACGGTCCCGGACCCGGCTTCGCGCTTCCAGGACGGCGACGTGCATGGCTGGAGCGTGGTGGTCGACCCGAAGGCCTATTCCTGGCGATCGGGCGACTGGCGCGGCCGGCCCTGGCAGGAAGCCGTCGTGTACGAGCTGCATGTCGGCTGCTTCGGGGGCTTCGTCGGCGTGGCGGAAGCCCTGCCCCTGCTCGCCGAGCTCGGCGTGACGGCGATCGAGCTGATGCCGATCGCGGATTTTCCCGGGACCCGGAACTGGGGCTATGACGGCGTGCTGCCCTATGCGCCGGACGCTGCCTACGGCACGCCGGAGGAGCTCAAGGCGCTGGTCGACCGCGCCCACGAGCTCGGCCTGATGATGATCCTCGACGTGGTCTACAACCACTTCGGCCCGGACGGGAACTACATCGGCGCCTATGCGCCGCCGATGTTCCGGGACGACCTCCAGACCCCCTGGGGCGGCGCGATCGACTTCCGGCTCCCGGAGGTGCGCAGCTACTTCACCGAGAACATGCTGTTCTGGCTCCAGGAGTATCGCTTCGACGGCCTGCGCATGGACGCCGTCCACGCGATCTCCGAGCAGGACTGGATCGACGAGACTGCGCGCGCCGTGCGCGAAGCCGAGCAGGACGGCCGCTACGTCCACCTCATCCTCGAGAACGAGTTCAACGAGCAGAGCCACCTCGCCGGCGAGGTGGACGCGCAGTGGAACGACGACTTCCACCACGTCTTCCATGTGCTGCTGACGGGAGAGCACGAGGGCTATTACGAAGACTTCGCCCACGACACGGCCGGCAAGCTCGCCCGCACGCTGCAGGAGGGCTTCGTCTACCAGGGCGATCCCTCGCCGCATCAGGGCGGCAAGCCGCGCGGCACGCCGAGCGCCCATCTGCCGCCGACCGCCTTCGTCAGCTTCCTGCAGAACCACGACCAGATCGGCAACCGCGCCTTCGGCGATCGCCTGACGAAGCTCGCCCCGCCGGAGGGCGTCGAGGCCGCCACCGCCGTGCTGCTGCTGTGCCCGCAGGTGCCGATGATCTTCATGGGAGAGGAGGTCGCCAGCGAGACCCCCTTCCTGTTTTTCACCGACCATCATGGCGACCTGGCCGACGCGGTCCGGGAGGGCCGGCGGAAGGAGTTCGCCAAGTTCGCCGCCTTCGCGGGCGCCGAGGTGCCGGACCCGAACGCGGTCGAGACCTTCGAGGCCTCGATCCCCGAGCCGCACCCGCAGCGGGCGGAGGCCCGAACGGCGTTGTTCCGGCGCCTGCTGTCGCTGCGCGCCGCCGAGATAACGCCCCGCCTTCCCGGCTTCGCCCCGGCGGGCGCCGAGGTGATCGGACCCAAGGCCGTCGTCTCGCGCTGGAAGGCGGAGGACGGGGCCGTGCTCACCATCGCGGTGAACCTCGCCGATGCTTCGATCGCGGCGTCCGGTCTCGCCGGACCCGTGCTGTTTGAATCGTCCTCCGGCGCCGCCGAGGCCGCCGCGGCCGGAACGCTGCCCGGCTACACGACCGTAGCGTTGTTGGAGCGCGCCGCTTGAGCAAGGACGATCTCGTTAGCAAGGTCGCCACCCGCGTCGGCTTCGCGGTCGACTGGACGGATCAGGCAGGGGAGCAACAGACCGTCGCGCCGGACGCGCTGCGCCGTCTGCTGGACGCGATGGACCTTCCCTGCGGGACGGACGCCGACGCGCAGGACTCGCTGAACCGGCTCGACCAGATCGACCGGACCCCCGAGCCGCTCGTCACCGCCCCCGTCGGCCAGTCCTTCGCCCTGAAGGCCCGGCCGAACGCGCCCGCCCGCTTCGTGCGCGAGGACGGCGCGACCTTCGACCTGACGCTCGGCGAGGCCCCGGGCGGGCTCGCCCTGATGCGCCCGGTCCTGGAGCCCGGCTATCACCGCCTCGAAGTCGGCGACCAGGTCGTGACGATCGCGGCCGCGCCCACCTGTGGCAGGAGCATCCTCGACGCCGGCGGCGGCCGCCGGATGTGGGGCGTGGCGGCGCAGGTCTACGGCCTGCCGCGCCGCGGCGACGGCGGCATCGGCGACATGGGCGGCGTCGCGGCGCTCGCCGACACGCTCGGCCGCGCGGGAGCGGACGCGCTCGCGCTGAGCCCGCTGCATGCCGGCTTCAGCGCCGATCCGCACCATTTCGGGCCCTATTCGCCGTCGAGCCGCCTGTTCCTCAATCCGCTCAACGCCGACCCGGAGTTCCTGTTCGGCGAGGACCGGGTCGCGGAGGCCATCGAGGCTTCGGGCGTCGGCGACACGCGGCGCGCCGGCGAAGGCGCGGGTCTGATCGACTGGCCGACGGCCGCCGCCGCCAAGCTCGCCACGCTGCGCACCCTGTTCGAGAGCTTCCGCGCCTTCGATCAGGCGCAGCAGCCGGGCGGCCGCCTCGCGCTCGATTTCGCGGCCTTCCGCAAGGAAGGCGGGGAGTTGCTGGAGCAGCACGCGCGCTTCGAGGCGCTGCACGCCGAGCGTTTCGGCGCCGATCCCTCGCAGTGGGACTGGCGCTCATGGCCCGAGCCGCTGCGCGATCCCGACAGCCCGGAAGTCGCGGCGTTCGCGGCGCGGGCGGCCGGCGAGGTCGACTTCCACAGCTTCATGCAGTGGATCGCGGACCGCTCGCTCGCCGCCGCCCAGAAGGCCGCGCGCGATTCCGGCATGTCGATCGGCCTGATCTCTGACCTCGCGGTCGGCATGGACGCCGGCGGCAGCCACGCCTGGAGCCGGCACAGGGACGTGCTGGTCGGCCTTTCGGTCGGCTCTCCGCCGGATCTGTTCAATCCGAACGGCCAGTCCTGGGGGCTCGCGACCTTCTCGCCGCTCGCGCTCAGGGCGACAGGCTTCGCGCCCTTCCTGGCGACGCTGCGCGCCTGCATGCGGCACGCCGGCGGCGTGCGGATCGACCACGTCATGGGGCTCACCCGGCTGTGGATGGCGCCCGACGGCGCGCGCGCCACGGAGGGCGCCTATCTCAGCCTGCCGCTCGACGACATGCTCAGGCTGATCGCGCTCGAGTCCCACCGCCACGGCGCCGTGGTGGTCGGCGAGGATCTCGGCACCGTGCCGGAGGGTTTTCGCGAGCGTCTGGCGGAGGCCGGGGTGGCGGGCATGCGCGTGCTGCAGTTCGAACGGGACGAGCGGCGCTTCTTCGCCCCCAGCGCCTATCCGCCCGAGGCGCTCGCGATGAGCACCACCCATGACCTGCCGACCACGGCCGGCTGGTGGTCCGGCGCCGACATCAAGCTCAAGGCCTCGATCCCCGGCGACCAGTTCGGCGACGACGAGGCGGGCGCCGCCGCCCAGCGCGCCACGGATCGGCCGCTGCTATGGGCGACCTTCCGCGAGGCGGGCGCGGCCGAAGGCGAGCCGCCCGCGCCTGACGACACCGGCCCGGTGGTGGACGCCGCGATCCGGTTCCTGAGCGCCACGCCGTCGCGGCTGGTGCTGCTCCCGCTCGAGGACGCGCTCGGCCAGACCGAGCAGCCGAACCTGCCGGGCACGCTCGACGAACATCCCAACTGGCGGCGGCGCCTGCCCGCGCCTGCGCCGCAACTGCTGGCCGAACCCGACGCCGCCGGCCGCCTCTCGGCCCTCGACAGGAGACGTTCCTCGTGACGCAAGCGCAGGCGCCCGCCTACCCCCCTCGCGCCACCATGCGGATGCAGTTCCACAAGGACTTTCCGTTCCAGGCGGCCATTCCGCTCGTCCCCTATCTGCGCAAGCTCGGGATCAGCCACCTCTACTCGTCGCCGATCCTGACCGCGCGCGCCGGTTCGATGCACGGCTACGACGTGGTCGACCCGACCACCGTCAATCCCGAGCTCGGCGGCGAGGAGGGCTTCCGCGCCCTGGTCGCCGCGCTGCGCGCGGAAGGGCTCGGGATGATCGTCGACATCGTCCCGAACCACATGGCGGTGGGGCGCGACGACAACGCCTGGTGGCTCGACGTGCTGGCCTATGGCCGCGGGAGCCGCTTCGGCCATTTCTTCGACATCGACTGGGAGCCGGCCGACCCCGCGCTCGACGGCAAGATCCTGCTGCCGACGCTCGGCATGTCCTATGGCGAGGCGCTGCGGTCCGGCGAGCTCAAGATCACCCGCGAGGGCCGGCGCGGCGGGCTGACGCTGCGCTACGCCGACCACCTGTTCCCGCTTCGGCCGCAGGACCGGCTCGAGATCGAGGCGAACGGCCTCGAGGCCTATGACGGGACCACGCCCGAGGGCGAGGCCCTGCTCCACGCGCTGCTCGAGAAGCAGAACTTCCGCCTCGCCTCCTGGACGGTGGCGGGCGACGAGATCAACTGGCGGCGCTTCTTCGACGTGAACGAACTCGCGGGCCTCAGGATCTCCGATCCCGCCGTGTTCGAGGCCACCCACGAGCTTCTGCTGCGGCTCTATGCGGAAGGGCTGATCGACGGCTTCCGCGTCGACCACATCGACGGTCTGGCGGACCCGAAGCTCTATGCGCGCAACCTTCGGGAGCATCTCGAGGAGGCGCAGCGCGAACGGCCCGGTGAGCTCGCCAGGCAGCCCGCCTATCTGGTCGTCGAGAAGATCCTCGGCCCCGGCGAGCGCCTGCCGGCCGACTGGAAGGTCGACGGCGCCAGCGGCTACGACTTCATGGACGACGTGAGCGCCCTGCTGCACGACCCGCGCGGCGAGGAGAAGCTCGGCGCCTTCTGGGCCGAGATCAGCGGCCGTTCGCCGGACTTCCACGCCGAGGAGGAGATCGCCCGCCGCGAGATCCTCGACCGATCCTTCTCCGCGCAGCTCGACCAGGCGACCAACGCGCTGCACGCCGTGGCGCGGCTCGACTACCACACCCGCGACACGCCCCGCGCCGCCATCCGGCGCGCGCTGACCGAGCTGCTGGTGCATTTTCCCGCCTACCGGACCTACGCCTCCGCCGCGACCGGCCGCACCGAGGCCGACAAGGAGCTGTTCGGCCGCGCGCTGGAGAAGGCCCGGCAGACGATCCTGCCGGCCGACGCGCCGGTGCTGGACCTGCTCGACAAATGGCTCGGCGGCGAGGTCGGCCCCGCCGACCAGCTCTATCTGCGCGACCGCGCGATCCAGCGCTTCCAGCAGCTGTCGGCGCCGGTGGCCGCCAAGGCGGTCGAGGACACCGCCTTCTACCGCTACGGCCGCCTGATCTCGCGCACCGACGTCGGCTTCGACGTCGCGACCTTCTCGATCAGCGTCGAGACCTTCCACGACAAGATGATCGCCCGGGCCAAGAGCTTCCCGCGCGCCATGCTGACCACCGCGACGCACGACCACAAGCGCGGCGAAGACGTCCGCGCGCGGGTGGCGGTGCTGAGCGAGATCCCGGAGGACTGGGCGGAGGCCGTCACCCGCTGGCGCGCGGCCGCCGAGCCGCTGCGGAGCGAGGCCGCGCCCGCGCCCGGCGATGAGGCCATCCTCTACCAGACGCTCGTCGGGGCATGGCCGCATGATCTCGCGCCCGACGATCTCGAAGGCTGCAAGGCTTTCGCCGAACGGCTCGTGGCTTGGCAGGAGAAGGCCATGCGCGAGGCGAAGCTCGCCACCGACTGGAGCAAGCAAAACGAGCCCTACGAAACGGCCGCGCGCGAGCTCCTGACGCGCCTCCTGACCGAGCCCGGCCTGCCGCTGCGGGCGGAGATCGCCGCCTTCGCCGACCGCATCGGTCTCGCCGGCGCGGCGAACGGCCTGCTCCAGATCCTGCTGAAGCTCACCGTCCCCGGCGTGCCCGACACCTATCAGGGGACGGAGTACTGGGACCTTACTCTGGTCGATCCCGACAACCGCCGCCCGGTCGACTACCCGGCGCGCGAGGCCTCCCTCGCCCGCGGCGAGACCGTGCTCGAGGCGGCGGAGCATTGGCGGGACGGCGCGGTGAAGCAGGCCCTGATCAGCACCGTGTTGGCCGAGCGCCGCAAGCGCGCCGCGCTGTTCGCCGACGGGGCCTACACCCCGCTCAAGGCCGAGGGAGGGAACGCCGACGACGTGGTGGCTTTCGCGCGGACGCTCAACGGGGAAGCCGTGTGCGTGGTCGGCCTCCGCAACCTTTACGATAAGCAGACTTCGTTCCCGAGCCTTGTGGCTAAACCCGAACTGTTGCGCGAATGCCACGTCACGCTTCCATCGGAGCTTGTCGGCCGATCGGCGACGGAGCTGTTCTCGGGCCGCAAGGTCGCGCTTCAGGCCAAGATCTCCTTGGCTGACGCGCTCAGCCTGCCGGTCGCGTTGCTGAGCGTCGGCGACGGGGCATGAGACATACTGCGTATGTCAATTCATGCCGTGCGAGAGCAGAAATTCAGTGAGCCGGCCAACACCGCGCGAGTCGCAGGATTAGAGCTCCCACTCGCGCCACGGCTCCCTGATGGTTTGGCCATGGACACGCTGAAACTGCCGCTCTCCCGTCACGACGCGGAACTGCTGGGTCAGGCTCTGGACGTATATGCGACGACCCTGATGTGCGCCCCGCTCGGCCTCGGCCTCGAGATGCTGGGCGCGGTGCGCAACCTGCGAGGCCGGCTCGAAGCCGCCGCCGACCAGGAGGACGCCGTCCGCGAAGCGACGGACGACCCTGAAGGCAACGTATTGCTGTTCGCGCGCGCCTGACCGGTTGCGCGCCTTCTCCTTCGTGGCCTGCCCCGTCGGCTCCTGAGGGCGCCGGCGTCGCCCCGCGTCATCTTCCACAGAGGCCGGCTCTGGAGGTCGCCATCGCGAACTCCACGTGTTTGACTGGAGCCGCGGCGTCGGTGCGGACGCCGGCGAAGACGGAGACAGCGCGATGAACGACACACCCACCGCCCTCGCGGCGGACGTGGCGCGCCGCCCTGTGCGCAAGGCGGGCTCAGAGGCGAGCGGAACGACGGACGCCACGAAGCTGCGGCAGGAGATCCTGGCGGAGCTGACCTATTCGGTCGGCCGCTCCCCGGAGACCGCCAGCACACGGGACTGGTTCGTCGCGACCGCCCTCGCCGTGCGCGACCGGATCGTCGATCGCTGGCTGCTCGAGCATGCGCCCGATCACGCGCGGCCGCGCAAGCGCGTCTACTATCTCTCGCTTGAGTTCCTCATCGGCCGCCTGCTGTTCGACGCGCTGCATAATCTCGGCCTCACCGATGCCGCGCGCGAAGCGCTCGCGGGCCTTGGCGTCGAGCTCGACCGCGTGCGCGAAGCCGAGCCGGACGCCGCGCTCGGCAATGGCGGCCTCGGCCGGCTCGCCGCCTGCTTCATGGATTCGATGGCCTCCGTCGGCGTCCCGGCCTTCGGCTACGGCATCCGCTACGACCACGGCCTGTTCCGCCAGGGCATGCGCGACGGCTGGCAGCAGGAATATCCCGAAGACTGGCTCTCGTTCGGCAACCCCTGGGAGTTCGCCCATCCGGAGATCGACTACGCCATCGGCTTCGGCGGCTATGTCGAACAGATCAATTCGGGCGGCCGGGCCAAGCACGTCTGGCGGCCGGCCGAGAAGGTCGACGCGGTGGCGTTCGACATCCCGGTCGTCGGCTGGCGCGGCAAGCACGTCAACACGCTGCGTCTGTGGTCCGCCCGCGCGCCCGACCCGCTGAGCCTCGCGGCGTTCAACCGCGGCGACTATGTCGGCGCGCTCGCCGACCGCGTCCGGGTCGAGTCGATCTCCAAGGTCCTCTACCCGAGCGACGAGACGCCGGCCGGCCAGGAGCTGCGGCTGCGCCAGGAATACTTCTTCGCTTCCGCCTCGCTGCAGGATCTCGTCCGCCGGCATCTGGAGGAGCATGGCGACCTCGGGTCGCTGCCCGACCACGTCGCCATTCAGCTGAACGACACGCATCCGGCGATCGCCATCCCTGAGCTGATGCGCATCCTGATCGACCTCCACGACGTGCCGTGGGCGGAGGCCTGGCTGATCACGGTCGGCACGTTCTCCTACACCAACCACACGCTTCTGCCCGAGGCGCTGGAGAGCTGGCCGCTGCCGCTGATGGAGCGGCTGCTGCCGCGCCACATGCAGATCATCTACATGATCAACGCGCTCGAGCTCGAGACCGCGCGCGGCAAGCGGCCGGGCGACGACGGGCTGCTGTCCTCGGTCTCGCTGATCGACGAGAACGGCGGCCGACGAGTGCGGATGGGCGTGCTGGCCTTCATCGGCTCACACAAGGTGAACGGCGTCTCGGCGCTTCACACCGACCTCATGAAGCAGACCGTGTTCCGGGACCTGCACGCGCTGCACCCGGACCGGATCGTCAACAAGACCAACGGCATCACCTTCCGGCGCTGGCTGGCGCAGGCCAATCCGAGGCTGACCAAAATCCTGATCGAGGCCGTCGGCCCGGAGCTGCTCGACGATCCGGAGCGGCTCGAGCTGTTGCTGCCGATGGCGGACGACGCCGGACTGCACGACGCGCTGCTGAACGCGCGACGCGAGAACAAGGTGGCGCTCGCCAAGATCATCGCCGAGCGCAACGACGTCTGGGTCGACCCGGACGCGCTGTTCGACGTCCAGATCAAGCGCATTCACGAATACAAGCGGCAGCTTCTGAACATTCTCGAGACGGTGGCGGTCTACAACGCGATCCGCGCGCAGCCGATGCGCGCCTGGATGCCGCGCGTGAAGATCTTCGCGGGCAAGGCGGCGGCGAGCTACCATCAGGCCAAGCTGATCATCAAGCTCGCCAACGATGTCGCCCGGATCGTCAATTCCGACCCGACCGTGCGCGGGCTGCTCAAGGTGGCCTTCCTGCCGAACTACAATGTGAGCCTCGCCGAGGCGATAATCCCGGCGGCCGACCTTTCCGAGCAGATCTCCACCGCGGGCACCGAAGCGTCCGGCACGGGCAACATGAAGCTCGCCCTGAACGGCGCGCTCACCATCGGCACGCTGGACGGCGCCAATGTGGAGATCCGCGAGCGCGTCGGCGACGACAATATCTTCATCTTCGGGCTCACGGCCCAGGAGGTGCAGGCGCGCAAGCAGCGCGGCTTCAACGCCCACGCCGCCGTGGAGGCCTCCCCGACCCTGCGCGAGGTGCTGGACTCGATCCGCAACGGCGTGTTCTCGCCGGACGATCCGAGCCGCTATCGCGGCCTGATCGACGGGCTGCTCGACAACGACGTTTTCCTGGTGACGGCGGACTTCGACGCCTATTTCGACGCCCAGCGGAGCGTGTACAGACTGTGGCGCGACAAGTCCGCCTGGATGAGCGCCAGCGTCAAGAACACCGCGCAGGTGGGCTGGTTCTCGTCCGACCGGACCATACTTGAGTACGCCAAGGAGATCTGGAACGTGCAGCCCTCGAGCGATCTCGCCTGAGGCCGCGGAGCCAGGCGACGCCAGGAGACGCCCGCATGCCCCCCAAGACGCCGCTTGGCCCGCCCTACGCCCGCGGGGCGATGGCGTTCGTCCTGGCGGGGGGGCGCGGATCCCGCCTCAGGGAGCTGACCGACCGGCGCGCCAAGCCGGCGGTCTATTTCGGGGGCAAGTCGCGCATCATCGACTTCGCGCTCTCGAACGCGCTGAACTCGGGGATCCGGCGGATCGGCGTCGCCACGCAATACAAGGCGCACAGCCTGCTCCGCCACCTGCAGAGGGGCTGGAACTTCTTCCGCGCCGAGCGCAACGAGAGCTTCGACCTGCTCCCGGCCAGCCAGCGGGTTTCGGAAGGCGCCTGGTATCTCGGGACCGCGGACGCGGTCTATCAGAACATCGACATCATCGAGGACTACGCGCCGCGCCACATCGTCGTGCTGGCTGGCGACCACATCTACAAGATGGACTACGAGCAGATGCTCGCGCAGCACGTCGAGAGCGGCGCGGACGTCACGATCGGCTGCCTCGAGGTCGAGCGCAGCGAGGCGAGCGCCTTCGGCGTCATGCATGTCGACGAACGCGACCGCGTCATCGCCTTCCTGGAGAAGCCCGCCGATCCGCCCGGGATGCCCGGCAAGCCCGACCAGGCGCTCGCCAGCATGGGCATCTATGTCTTCGACACGCCGTTCCTGTTCGAGCTGCTGCGCAAGGACGCCGAGGACCCGAACTCCAGCCACGATTTCGGGCACGACATCATCCCGCAGATCGTGAAGGGCGGGAAAGCGGTGGCGCACCACTTCTCGCGCTCCTGCGTGCGGTCATCCTCGGAAAAGGAGCCCTACTGGCGCGACGTCGGCACGGTGGACGCCTATTTCGAGGCCAATCTCGACCTCACCGACTTCGTCCCGGCCCTCGATCTCTACGATCAGAACTGGCCGATCTCGACCTTCGCCGAGATGGTCCCGCCCGCCAAGTTCATCCACAACGAGGACGGGCGCCGCGGCCAGGCGGTCTCCTCGCTGGTGTCGGGCGGCTGCGTGGTCTCGGGCGCCTGCGTGACGGAGTCGCTGCTGTTCACCGGCGTGCGGGTGAACTCCTACACCGAGGTCGAGCGCGCCGTCGTGCTCCCCTATGTCGACATCGGGCGCTCCTGCCGGCTGAAGAACGTCGTGGTGGACCGCGGCGTGAAGATTCCGCCAAAGCTCGTCGTCGGCGAGGACCCCGAACTCGACGCGCAACGCTTCCGGCGGACCAAGAAGGGCGTCTGCCTGATCACCCAGTCGATGATCGACCGTCTTTGATCCCCGGGCGCGGGGTCGTCTCCGCCGCCATCAAGGGCTATGAACCTCGCCTCGCTCCCACAAGAGAGAGCCGATGTCATTGAACGTTCTGGCCGTCGCCTCCGAAGCTTACCCGCTGGTCAAGACCGGCGGGCTGGCGGACGTGGTCGGCGCGCTTCCCGCCGCGCTCGAGCCGACCGGAGTGCGCGTCCAGACCCTACTCCCGGGCTTCGGGGCGGTGCTGCACGCGCTGCGCGACGGCGAGATCGTCGCGCGTTTCGACGACCTGTTCGGCGGGCCCGCCGCTGCGGTGGCCGGCCGAGCCGCGGGGCTCGAGGTGATCGCGATCGACGCGCCTCATCTCTACGCGCGGCCCGGCGGGCTTTACGCGGACGCCGGCGGCCGCGACTGGCCGGACAACGCGTTCCGCTTCGCGGCCCTCGGGCGGGTCGCCGCCGAGATCGGCCGCGGCGCGACCGCTCTTCCCGCCCCCGACGTGGCGCACCTGCACGACTGGCAGTCCGGTTTCGCGGCGGCCTACATGGCCCATGCCGAACGGCGGCCGCGGATCGTCGCCACCATTCACAACATCGCCTTCCAGGGCTCGTTTCCGGCGGATCTGCTTCCGCGCCTCGGGCTTCCCCCGCAGGCCATGTCGATCGAAGGCGTCGAGTATTATGGCGGGATCGGCTTCCTGAAGGCCGGGATCTACTACGCCGACCGGATCACCACCGTGTCGCCGAGCTACGCCTCCGAGATCCTGGAGCCCGCCGGCGGGATGGGCCTCGAGGGGCTGCTGCGCAGCCGCAAGCGCGACGTCTTCGGCATACTGAACGGCATCGACGTCGAAGTCTGGGACCCCGCGACCGACCCCGCGCTCGAGATGCGCTACTCGGCGAAGGACCTTTCGGGCCGGCGTCTCAACAAGCGCGCGCTGTCGGAGCGGTTCCGGCTGGCCGCGAGCGCCGGGCCGACCTTCGGCGTCGTGAGCCGGCTGTCCGCGCAGAAGGGCCTCGACCTGCTTGCGGACGCGATGCCGGCCCTGCTCGAGGCCGGCGCCAACCTGGCGGTGCTCGGGGCGGGCGACGTGGCCCTGGAGGATCGCTTCCGCGCCCTTGCGGAGACGCATCCGGGCCGGATCGGCTGCGCCTTCGGCTATGACGAGACGCTGGCTCATCTCATCCAGGGCGGCGCCGACGCCCTGGTGGTCCCGTCGCGCTTCGAGCCCTGCGGCCTCACCCAGCTCTGCGCCCTGCGCTATGGCGCGGTTCCGGTCGTCGCCCGGGTGGGCGGGCTCGCCGACACGGTCATCGACGCCAACCCGGTGGCGATCGCCGCCGGCGTGGCGACCGGCGTGCAGTTTTCTCCCGCCGGCCGCGGGGCTCTCGAGGCCGCCATCCGGCGGACGGCCGCGCTCTACGCCGATCAGGGAACTTGGGCCCGCCTCCAGCGCAACGGCATGGCGACCGACGTCTCGTGGGCCGCGTCCGCCAAGGTGTACGCACAACTATTCCGCGACCTTGCGCCCTGAGGACTTCCGACGCGGGCGCTCTACTTGGTTCGCTTGGAAAGCCATATCCGCCCACCATCCCACGGGCCGAACCGCGGGCGTAGCATCAGAGGGCCTAGTCGTTGCGCGTCACTGTCATCGGTTCGGGCTACGTCGGGCTGGTCTCCGGCGCATGTTTCGCGGATTTCGGCCACCAGGTGGCCTGCATCGACTCTGACGAACGAAAGATCGAAGCGCTCAACAAGGCGATCGTGCCGATCTACGAGCCCGGCCTCGACGAACTCGTCGAGCGAAATCTCTCCGCCGGCCGGCTGACGTTTTCGACCGAGCTTGCGCCTGCGGTGCGCGAGGCGGACGTCGTGATGATCGCCGTCGGCACGCCTTCGCGTCGCGGGAACGGTCACGCCGACCTGACCTTCGTGATGGAGGCGGCCCGGCAGATCGCCGGGGCGCTCGAAGGCTTCACGGTGGTGGTGAACAAGTCGACCGTGCCGGTCGGCGCCGGCGACGACGTCGAGCGCGTCATGCGCGAGACCAATCCGGACGCTGACCTCGCCGTCGCCTCCAACCCGGAATTCCTGCGGGAAGGCTCCGCGATCGACGACTTCAAGCGGCCCGACCGGATCGTGGTCGGCGTCGAGGATCCCCGCGCGCGGGCGGCCATGGAGGCTCTCTACCGCCCGCTCTATCTGAATGTCGCGCCGCTGGTGTTCACCGACCGACGTTCGGCGGAGCTCATCAAATACGCCTCGAACGCGTTCCTCGCGACCAAGATCACCTTCATCAACGAGATCGCCGACCTGTGCGAGAAGGTCGGCGCGAACGTGCAGGAGGTCGCGCGCGGCATCGGTCTCGACAACCGCATCGGGCCGAAGTTCCTGCACGCGGGGCCTGGCTTCGGAGGCTCCTGCTTCCCGAAGGACACGCGGGCGCTTGCCCTTACGGCGCAGGAATACGGCTCGCCGGTCCGGATCGTGGAGACCGTGATCGCGGTCAACGAGGCGCGCCGCGACGCGCTCGCCGGCCGCGTGATCGCGGCCTGCGGCGGGTCGGTCGCGGGCAAGCGGATCGGTCTGCTCGGTCTGGCCTTCAAGCCCAACACGGACGATATGCGAGAGGCCCCGGCGCTCGCGCTGGTGCCGGCGCTGGAGGCGGCGGGAGCCGTCGTGTCGGCCTACGACCCCGAGGCGACCGAGCAGGCGCGGAGCCATCTCCCCAACGTCATCTACGCCGGCCACGCCTATGAGGCGCTCGACGGCGCCCACGCCCTGGTGCTGCTCACCGAATGGGATCAGTTCCGCGCGCTCGACCTCGCCCGGGTCAGGCAATTGCTGCGTGAGCCGATCGTGGTCGACCTGCGCAACGTTTATGCGCGCGAGGAGATGCAGCGGCACGGCTTCGTCTACCACGGGATCGGCCGGCCGCGCGGCTGAAGACCGCGCCGCGTCGGTTCCGGGGTCCGGGCCCGTCTCTTCTTGGGCCGTCTTGGCGATTTCCTGGCCCCGGAGTGTGGCCCGCGCGCCACGAGCAGCTTCGAAAACAACAACGAAGAAACCGGATGCTCCCGGAACGGCCATTGCTGCGTTTATCGTCCGAACAAGGGAGCAGGCGGCTCGGGTCCTCCGGAAGAGACCCCAGCGCGACGTGCAGGACGCCAGGGATCAAGATGAGTTCAGTGTCTCACGTCGTACGAGGCTGCGCCGCGGCCGCGTTGCTCGCGGCGTCTTCGATGCTGGCGGGCTGCGCCAGCAATCTCGGCTCCGACCCGATCGCCGCGGCAATGTCGACCAGCTACCCCTCAGCCCTTCCGGTCCAGTACCGCCGGCAGCAGGTCGTCGATCCGACGGGCGAGAAGCCGGGCACGATCGTGATCGATACGAAGGACAAGTTCCTCTATTTCGTCGAGCCCGACGGCAAGGCGATGCGCTACGGGGTGGGCGTCGGCAAGGAGGGCTTCGGCTGGACCGGCGAGGCCAAGGTCGGCGCCAAGCAGGAGTGGCCGGACTGGATTCCGCCCGCCGAGATGCTCCAGCGCCGCCCGGAGCTGCCGCTGCGGATGTCGGGCGGCCCCGAGAACCCGCTCGGCGCCCGCGCGATGTATCTCTACCGCGACGGCAAGGACACGCTGTTCCGCATCCACGGGACGAACGAACCGCTGACCATCGGCCGCGCGATGTCCTCGGGCTGCATCCGCATGATCAATTTCGACGTGCAGGATCTCTATGAGCGCGTGCCGATCGGCACCAAGGTCGTGGTGCGCTGAGGCGCCTGCGGCCGCCGCGTCGCGAGCACGGCTCCGCTCATGAAAGCGCCGCCGACCATGAGGTCGACGGCGCAAACGCAAGATAGGTTTGAAAACCGCTGGTTCAGTGAATCGTGGGCTGCGGTGACTGCAAACGCATCATTTCGTCTTTGATGCGGAGTTTCTTCCGCTTTAGAGACGCTACCCTGACATCGTCGGTGCTCGGGCGCGTGAGTTCGATCTCAATTTCCCGTTCGATCGCTTGATGTTTCTTCTCGAGCTCAGCGATGTGGGACTCGATGGACATAAAGCACGTCTCCCTTTTTTTAGGATCGACGTGGCGATGATGTCACGGTCGACCCCGCCTGTCGAACAGAGATCGCTCTCCGGACCTTCACAGGGCCGTGCCGGGCGGAGCTTGCCGCTCGTGCGGACGGCGGCGATACTCGGGGGCGGAGAGCGCGTGCGTGAGAGACAGGCTGACGAATGACGGGGCGGGACGAGGAGACGCGGGCCCAGGAACAGGCGGCCCGGGAGGAGCTCGCCCGCCTTCGTGAGGAGCACCGCGATCTCGACCACGCGATCGACGCGCTCGAGGCGCTGGGCTCCGGCGACCGGCTGCAGGTCCAGCGGCTGAAGAAGCGCAAGCTGAGCCTCAAGGACCGCATCGGCTTCCTGGAAGACCAGCTCACGCCCGACATCATCGCCTGACGTCCGGCGGGCTTGCTTGCCTGCCAAACCGCGGGCGCCTATTGTCGACCGCTGATCCCCTCTTTTCTTCGGAGCATGCCCAGATGGTCGCGGACAACCGCGCCGAGCCGCCCCCCGTCGCGATCGTGATGGGCAGCCAGTCAGACTGGGCCACGCTCGCGCACGCCGCCGAGACGCTGGACGCGCTCGGGGTGCCCTATTCGGCCAGGATCGTGTCCGCGCACCGGACCCCGGACCGGCTGGTGGCGTTCGCCAAGGGCGCCGAGGCCGAGGGCTTCAGGGTCGTGATCGCCGGCGCCGGAGGCGCGGCGCATCTGCCCGGGATGGTCGCCTCCATGACGGCGCTTCCGGTGTTCGGCGTGCCGGTCCAGTCCAGCACCCTCTCGGGGCTCGACAGCCTGCTGTCGATCGTCCAGATGCCGGCCGGCGTGCCGGTCGGCACTCTGGCGATCGGCCGCGCCGGCGCGGTGAACGCCGCCCTGCTCGCCGCCTCGGTGCTCGCGCTCTCCGACCGCGAGCTCGCCGGACGCCTGGCCGGATGGCGGCGCGCGCAGACCGACGGCGTCGCCGAGACCCCTTCCGGGAGCGCCTGAACATGACCACGCGCATTCTCGCCCCCGGCGACACGATCGGCATCCTGGGCGGCGGCCAGCTCGGCCGCATGATCGCCCTCGCGGCCGCCCCGCTCGGACTGAAGACCCACATCTATGCGCCGGACCCCAAGAGCCCGGCCTTCGACGTCGCGACCGAGCGGACCGTGGCGGCCTATGAGGACGAGGCGGCGCTCGCGCTGTTCGCCGACAGCGTCGACGTCGTGACCTATGAGTTCGAGAACGTGCCGGCCGCGACCGCGCAGCTCGTCGCGCAGCACCGGCCGCTGTATCCGGACGCCCGCGCGCTCGCGACCACGCAGGACCGCCTGCTCGAGAAGACCTTCGTCCGCGATCTCGGCATCCCGACGCCGGCCTTCGCGGCGGTCGACGACCGCGCCAGCATGGCGGCGGCCGTCGGGGCCATCGGGCGCCCGGCCGTGCTGAAGACGCGCCGCTTCGGCTATGACGGCAAGGGCCAGGTGCTGGTGCGGGAGGGGCTCGGCCTCGACGCGGCGCTCGCCATGATGAACGGCCAGCCCGCCATCCTGGAGGCCTTCGTGCATTTCCGCGCCGAGGTCTCGGTGATCGCGGCGCGCGGCCGCGACGGGACCTTCGCGGCGTTCGACGTGGTCGAGAACCGCCATGAGAACCACGTCCTGCGCACATCGGAAGCGCCGGCCGACGTCAAGCCGGAGACCACCGCCTCGGCGGTCGCCATCGCGCGCAAGATCGCGGAGGCCCTCGACTATGTCGGCGTGCTGGGGGTCGAGCTGTTCCTCGTGGACGGGCCGGCCGGCGAGCGGGTCGTGGTCAACGAGATCGCGCCGCGGGTGCACAACTCCGGCCACTGGACGATCGAGGGCGCGCTGACGAGCCAGTTCGAGCAGCACGTCCGGGCGATCGCCGGGTGGCCGCTCGGGGCGACCGACACGCGCGGCCGGGTGACGATGACGAACCTGCTCGGCGCCGAGGCGAACGACTGGCGCGCCCTGCTGGCGGAGCCCGGCGCCGCGCTTCACCTCTACGGCAAGTCCGAGCCTGTGCCGGGCCGCAAGATGGGCCATGTCACGCGGGTGAAAAGCTGAAGCCAGGCGTCCCCGGAGGGCCTTGCGGAAATCGCATGGCCGCCCCACACGCCCGCGTGACAAGCCCCAAGGTCTTTGCTAGTTTCCTTCGCAGACGGCGGCCCGCGCCAATGCGGGCGCGCTGTTTTTTGTTTTCCGCGTCCGCGCAGGCGGACCACTGTTTCGCCGATCCCGAAACGCCCAGACGAGGCACGACGTGCAGGTTCTCGTTCGCGACAATAATGTCGACCAGGCCCTCAAGGCCCTCAAGAAGAAGATGCAGCGCGAAGGCATTTTTCGCGAGATGAAGCTGCGCGGCCATTACGAGAAGCCGTCGGAGAAGCGCGCCCGCGAGGCCGCCGAAGCCGTCCGCCGCGCCCGCAAGCTGGCCCGCAAGCGCGCCCAGCGCGAGGGCCTGCTTCCCATGAAGAAGAAGTGATTCGCTGATCGCTTCGGCGGACGCGGCGCGCCGGCCCAGAGCCGCCCGCCGGGTTCGCGCAGTGCGCCCGTCAGGCCACGCCGGCGGGCGTTTTTTCGTGTCCGTGGCTGTTGCGACGCGACGCCGGGCCGGACGCGCCCTAGAATCGCATTGCCGCCGCAATCGCCTTGTCTGACGGGCCTTCAGGCGGCGCACAGAAGGCGGGACAGGCTATGGGACGGGGCAGCGCTTCACGAACGTTGGGCGGATTGGCGGGGCTGGCCCTCGCGGCGCTCGGCCTCGCGGCATGCGACACCGTCGGCTCGGGCTCAGGCTCGCGCTCGATCGACCCGGACGTCTACGCAGCCCGCCAGACGGACCTCGGCTCGCTGACCCAGGTGGTCAACAACAACCCGAGCGACCCCGAAGCCTGGAACATGCGCGGCTCGGCCTATGCGCGGCTCGGCCAGTACGACAACGCGATCGGCGACTTCAACCGCGCGATCCAGCTGAACGGCTCCTTCGCGAAGGCCTACGCCAACCGCGCGCTCGCCTACCGCTCGCAGAACAACATGAGCGCCGCGCTCGCCGACTACAATCGCGCGATCCAGGCCGATTCGAACTACAGCCCCGCCTATGTGGGCCGCGGCAATCTCTACCGGCAGACGGGCCGCCTCGACGCCGCGGTCGCGGACTACGACCAGGCGATCCAGCTCGATCCGAACAACGCGCAGGCCTGGCACAATCGCGGACTGATCCATCAGTCGCAGGGCCGACAGGACGAGGCGATCGACGACTTCACCAAGGCGACGGCGATCTCCGTCACCGCCGCAGAGCCTTATGTCGGGCGCGGCATGAGCTATCTGGCTCAGGGCGACGACAAGGCCGCGCTCGACGACTTCAACACCGCCCGCACGCTCAACCCCAAATATATCGACGCCTGGATCGGCCGCGGCCTGGCGTTCGAGAAGCGCAACGAGATCGGCAACGCCCGCGCGTCCTTCGCGCAGGCGCTCAACATCGACGGCAAGGATCCCCGCGCCGTGGCCGGCTTCGAGCGCGTCGGAGGCCGGCGCGGCGAAACCTACAGCGAGCAGTAAGGCAGGAGCATCGATGGCCCGTCGACCGATCGACCCGCGCGCAGCCGCCGAAGCCGCGTTCCGGCCAAAGGCGCCGCCCGCGCCCGCTCCGGAGCGCAAGCAGGGGGTTCCGGGAGCGCGCGAGATGGTGACGCTGCGCATCGACTCGGACGTGCTCGAGCTGTTCCAGTCCGACGGCGCGGGCTGGCAGGACCGCATCAACGACACGCTGCGCGAGGCGGTGCGCGGACGGCTCGCCGCGGCCTCCGGCGCGGGCGCCATTCCGGTGGACCAGCTGACGAGTGAGAACGATGACGGCGCGGGCTGAGGCGGGCCGCATGGCGTCCGACGCTGCGCCGCATGACGTGACGCCCGCCGGCTGGCGGCTCACTCTTCCGCTCGCGAACCTTCGCGGCGAGGAGCGGGCGAAGGCCGGCTCATGGGCCGCCGCGATCGTGGACAAGGCCGCCGCCAGGCGCGCGATCCCCTATGGCTCCTCGGTTCCAAGCGCGCCCCTGCTGCCGCTGTCGGCCGATGAGCTCCGCCGCCTCGGCGTCGCTCCGGGCGAGGTCAGGAAGATCTGAGCGACCGCCTCAGAGGTCGGTTTGCGCGATGCGGGGGTGGACGACCCGATCCCCGGGCTTCAGCCCGATGCGCTCGGCGGCGCCGGCCACGAGCTCCACGACGTATCTCACCGGGCCTTCGGAGGGGATCACGCGGGTCGACAGCGGCTGCGTGGCCCGTTCGACGCGCCTCACGCGACCGTCGGCGGTGACGAACACCATGTCGAGCGACAGGTAGGTGTTCTGCATCCACATGGCGATCTCGTCCGACTTGCCGAAGTCGAACAGCATGCCGTGATCCGCCGGCATCGACCGCCGGTACATCAGGCCGACCTCGCGCTCCTCCGGCGTGACGGCGACCTCGACCATGAACGTATGGGGGCCGGTCGCGGTCTCGAAGGTCAGCTTCTCGAGGGCAGCGGCCCGGCCCGGGCTGAGGCCGCAGACAAGCAGAGCGAAGGCGAGCGCGAAGCGCGCCAGCATTTGCGTCGTCATGCGGATTCCCGTGGAGGCGCCGCGGTCAGTGCGAGGACGGGCCGCCGCCCGGCCCGTCCGGCCGGACCTCAGCGGCCATCAGCCCCTTCGGGCCGGGGCCATAGCGGACGAACACCTTCTGTCCGGGCCGCAGCTCCATGATGCCGAACCGGCGGAGCGTCTCCATGTGGACGAAGATGTCAGGCGAACCGTCGCCGCGCGTCAGGAAGCCGAAGCCGCGCAGCCGGTTGAACCATTTCACCTCGACCAGCTCCAGCGAGCTGGTCGGCGTCACCGAGACATGGGTGCGCGGCGGCGGAAGCTCCCCCGGGTGAAGCGCCGTGCTGTCGTCGATCGACAGCACCCGGAACGCCTGGGCGCCCTTGGGCCTAAGCTGCGCCTCGCAGACGATGCGGGCGCCCTCATTGGCGGTCTGGAAGCCGTCGCGGCGCATGCAGGTGACGTGCAGCAGGACGTCCGGGCCGCCATTATCGGGCACGATGAAGCCGTATCCCTTGGCCACATCGAACCACTTGATGGTGCCGGAGACCTCGTACAGATCGATGGGAACCGCCTCGGACGAAGCGTCTGAACGCTCCATCGCTCCGGGGGAACCACTCCTCGCCCTGTCAGCACCCATTACAACCGCCCGCCCGGAAACACCGCGTGACGAGAGCCGCCGCCTCGACTCCATCAAACCTAACGATACCACCCGACGGGTCGGGGGGAAGCGAAAAATGGCCCAATCAAGGCGTCGCGTCCATGCACAGGGCGAAGAGCCGGTTAAACCGGAGGTCGAAATTTCGGCGGAGGCGGTCCGTCGCGCCTCTCTTGCGCTTGGCGTTCGGGCCTATAGCTAGCCGCGCCGGAAGCCGGAGAACGCCTTCATGAAATATCTGCACACGATGGTGCGCGTGAGCGACGTGGACGCCTCGCTCGATTTCTATTGCGCGAAGCTCGGGCTGGAGGAGGTCCGCCGCACCGAAAGCCCGCAAGGACGTTTCACGCTGATCTTCCTGGCCGCGCCCGGGCAGCCCGAGGCCCAGATCGAGCTGACCTACAACTGGGACCCGGAGGTCTATGGCGAGGGCCGGAACTTCGGCCACCTGGCCTATGAGGTCGATGACATCTACGCCGCCTGCGAGCGCCTGATGGCGGCCGGCGTCACGATCAACCGGCCCCCGCGCGACGGCCGCATGGCCTTCGTGCGCTCCCCCGACAACATCTCGATCGAACTGCTGCAGGTGGGGCCGGCCAAGCCGCCGGCCGAGCCTTGGGCCTCGATGCCCAACAGCGGCAAATGGTGAGCGGCGATCACCGGCGCGGAGCCGGCGGCGAGGACGGGGTGACGATCCCGGCCTTTCGCCACGGGCTGCGGCCGAGGCCGAAGCGCTCGAGCCGGTCGAGCAGACCCCAGAACAGCGGCGCCTGACGGCCGCGCAGGGGACCGAGCGACCAGATGTCGAGCCCGGTCCAGGGCAGAAACGGATTGCGCCGCGAATAGGCCCAGATCTCGACGCGCGTCGACGGCCGCTCGCTCTTGCCTCGGGCGTGGAAGCCCGAGGTGTCGCCCACGATCAGCGTGTTCGCCGGCACGGCGAACTTGCGCGGCTCCGGCAACCGCATCCGCTTGAGGTCGCCCGGGCCGACCCGGAAGGAGCCGCGGGCGGAGAGCCGGTCGAGCGAGGAGGCGCGGACGCTCATCCGCTTCTCCCAGGCGAGCTTTCTCGGCGTCGGCCGATGCGAGCCCGGCACGTAGACGAACGGCCCCAGATCCTCCTCCACGTCGTGCAGGAACAGCCACGCCTTCATCGTAGGATGGAAGCAGTCGGCGTGGACGGCCGTCTGCGGATCGGTCGCGGAGCGGTCCACCTGCGCGAACACGGTCTGGACGTAGATGATCGGCTCGACGTCGAAGCTCGCGACGTAGCGCAGCAGGTTCTGGAACTCCGGCCGCCGCACGAGCGCCGCGCAGGCCGGAAGGTCCTTGAGCGTCTCGGGATCGAGCGCGATCCGCCGCGTGACGGCGTCGCCCTGCTTCATCTCACGCGCCGGGACGCGGGCGTCCTCCAACTCGGCGACGAGCGCGCGAAACGCCTCCGGCGGGAGAAAATCGTTCTTCATGATGAAGCCGTCGCGCGCGAACGCCCGGCGGTCGCTCTCCGCGACCCTTGAGGCGAGACGCGCGCGGCGCTTCTCGGCCATCCGATACGCCAGCCGCACGCGCCAGACATGCAGGCCCCGGCGATTCAGCTTCTCGCTGCCCAGGATGCCATTGTCGCAGAACGACTTGGCCCCGGTGAAGATTTGCGCCGCCCACAGCGGAGCGAGCAGCCAGCGCAGTCCTGTCATCACAAGTCCCGTCCGAGCCCAACGTCGCCGCGGAACCTACCCGCTCCCACGGCCGGTGTCTTCCGGCCGGCCGCCACGCGGTGCACCCGTGGAGGGGCGCCGCCGCCGGACGTGCGTCAGAATGCCGCACGCCACGCATCCGTGACAGTGGCGGGGGGCCCAGTTCGCCGGTCCCGCCCTATGTGCCGTTGAGGAATCGCCAAGAGGTTGGCCAGCTTACAATAAACTCCCGGCGCCGGACGCCTCCGCGGCGCCCTCTATTCGATCTCTCGACCTGCCCTCGACCTCCGGCGAGGCGGTCGCGGCGGGAACTAACGCAAAATCCTGGGCCGCACCGCATGCTCTCGACTTCTGCCGCGCCGCCGCATCATCAGTATTCCCGACGTGAGACAACACTACTTCATTCAGATCGTCTGGCCCGGAGCGCGAATATATAGTTAACGAGACGTAAACAAGGGAGTGAGAATTGGCCGCCCCTTTCAGAGAGGTAAACAGAACGTTAATATCGCAAGGACGGACGCTCTGCGGTTGTCAGTTGGGTTGGGTGAGTTCGCAATGTCGGTGTCGATGAGCCTCCCTGAAGGTCGCCCTTTCGTGAGCCTTGACCGAGCGCGCGCGAAGCTGCGCTCGGCGCTGGGCGCCACGTCGGCGATCCGCCAGCCCGCCCGTCCCGCGCTGGACGCAATCGGCTACGATGAAATCGAGGTCGAGCTCGACGCCGCGCAGAGCGCCTGCTGGTGCTGGATGAACCCCATCGGCGCGCCGAGCTTCACCCCAGGCCTGCTGCGCGACATCTCTGCGCATCAGATGGCGATCCGCGAGTCGTTCGCCGAGGCCGCGCCCGAGGAGCCGCCGCTGAAATACTGGGTGCTGGCGTCCCGCCTGCCCGGCATGTTCAACCTCGGCGGAGACCTCGACCTGTTCCGGGGCTGGATCCGCGCACAGGATCGCGAGGGGCTGCGGGACTACGCGCGGGCCTGCATCGACGTGCTGCACGAGAACGCGATCGGCTTCGACCAGTCGGTCATCACCGTCGCTCTGGTCCAGGGGGACGCGCTCGGCGGAGGATTCGAGGCGGCCCTGTCCTGCGACATGATCGTCGCGGAGCGCGGCGCCAAGTTCGGGCTGCCCGAGATCCTGTTCAACCTGTTTCCGGGCATGGGCGCCTACAGCCTGCTCGCCCGCCGGGTGGGGATGGCGGAGGCCGAGAAGATCATCGCCAGCGGCAAGCTCTACTCGGCGGAGGAGCTTCACGAGCGCGGGCTCGTGCAGGCGCTCGCGGAGCCGGGCGACGGCGTCGCCGAGACGCACCGCCTGCTGAGCCGCAACCTGCGGCGGCACAACGGCCTCTCCGCCCTGTTCCGGGCCGGACGGCGGGTCGCGCCCCTGCTCTATGACGAGCTGCGCGACATCACCGACATCTGGGTGGACGCCGCCTTGCAGATCGAGGAGTCGGACCTTCGCAAGATGGGCCGGCTGACGGCCGCGCAAGACCGCCGGCTCCAGACCGGCGGCTCGGTGGCCGCGGAGTAGCCCGGGGGGCTAGCCGCCTTCCCCCTGGCGCTCCTCGCGATCCGGGAACTGCCGCAGCAGCGTCTTGCGGACCCTGTCGAACTCCGCTTCGAGCCTGCTGACGCGCTCGGCGCCGTGCGCGGCGAGCTCGCGCGCGTCGAAGTTCCGGCACGACAGGCAGATCTCGTAGATGCCGCGCGCGCCGATATTCGCCGCGCCGCTGCGCAGCGCGTGGGCCTGCTCGCGGAACGCGCCGGGCTCGCCATGCCGGACCGCGTCGTTCAGCGCCTTGAGCACGCCGGCGGCCTCGCCGATGAATTCGCCCACGAGATCGCCGACGAACTCCTTGCCGCCGAGGTCCTCGAGGTCGGACAGCGTGCGCTTGTCGACCACCGCGCGGCGCGCGGGGCGGAAGTTCGGATGCGCGGCGATGTTGGCGACGAGCTCGTCGTCGACCGGGTGCAGCGGCTCCGCCGCGGCCGCCTCGGCCTCGGCCGTCGCGTGCCCGGGCGCGCCGGCCGTGACCTCGTCGATGATCGCAAGCAGCCGGTCCGGCTCGATCGGCTTCGTCAGGCAGGCGTCCATGCCGGCCTCGAGACAGCGCTCGCGCGCGGCCGGAGTGGCGTCGGCCGTCAGCGCGACGATCGGCGTCCGCGCCTTCCCGATCGAGGCGAAGCGATAGAGCTTGGCGCACTCGATGCCGTCCAGGACCGGCATGTTGACGTCCATCAGCACCAGGTCGAACTGCCGCTCGGTCAGCGCGTCGAGCGCAAGTTCGCCATTGTCCGCGATGCGGACCTCGTGGCCGGCGCGCTCGAGGATCTTGGTGATGACCTTCTGGTTGGTGCGGTTGTCCTCGGCGACCAGGATGGCGAGCCGGCGTTCCGCGAGCTTCACCTCGCCGGCGACGCGACGCGCGCCCAGCCGTCCGCCCGAGCCCGCGCTTGCGGCCCTGACCATGGCGGCGAGCTCGGCCGAGCTCGGCCGCGCCGCGGCCGAGGCGCACAGCAGGCGAAGGTCGATCTCCGGCAGGCCCGCCCCCAGCGACCGGTCGATGAGCGCGATCTCGACGAGCTCCTCCGTGTCGGCCGCGCGGACCGCGCGCGCCAGCGCCTCGGCGTCGGCCTCGCCGGGCTGCGCCTCGACCATCACGACGCGCCGCCCGCCCGGCTCCGCGCGCAGCAGCCGCACCGCCGAACGGACGTCGACGGCCGGGGCCGCCTCGACGCCGATGTCCCGCAGAGCCTGCGCGAGCGCGGCCGCTGCGTCCGGTCGCGGCGCGAGGGCGACGACCTGCGCCTCCACGCGCTCCGGGATCGTGGCCGGATCCTGGGCGGCGGCGAGATCGAGCTCGAACGCGAAGGTGCTGCCAATTCCGGGCTCGCTCTCGAGCTCGATGGTCCCGCCCTGATGCTCGACGAGTTGCTTGCAGATGGCGAGGCCGAGGCCGGTCCCGCCGTAGCTGTTGATGATCGTCTCGTCGGCCTGCGTGAAGCTGTCGAAGATCCGGCTGCGTGCCTCGGGCGCGATGCCGATGCCGGTGTCGGAGACTTCGAAGCGCAGCCGCGGCCGCTCGTCCGAGCCGCCGACCAGATCGACGCTGACCGCGACGCCGCCCTGCTCCGTGAACTTGACCGCGTTGCCCGCGAGGTTGAGCAGCACGTCACGGATCTGCCGGGACTCGCCCCGCAGCCGGAACGGCGTGCGCGGCGTCACGTGGATCCCGAAGCGGAGATCCTTGGTGCGGGCCTGCGTCGTCAGCAGGCCGCGGACGCCCGCGAGCAGTTCGTGCAGGTCGAAGTCGACGATGTTCGTCGGCATCCGGCCCGCCTCGATGCGGCTGAAGGTCAGCAGCTCGTCGATCAGCCCGAGCAGCACCCGGCCGGACTCGCCCGTGGTGCGCACCATGTCGCGCTGCTCCGGATCGAGCTCGGTGGCGTCCAGCAGGTCGGTCAGGCCGATGACGGCGTTGAGCGGCGTGCGCAGCTCATGGCTCACGCTCGCCAGGAACTGGCTCTTCGCCCGGCTCGCCTCCTCGGCGGCGAGCTTCGCGCGCTGCAGCTTCTTGATGAGCGTCGCCGCATAGGCGGGCAGCACCAGCAGCCCGAACAGCAGGCCGAGCGAGAGGCCGAGATTGTCGTGCCAGTAGGGCGTGGTCGCGATCACCACCGCGAAGCTCGCGATGCCGACCGAGGCGGCCCCGAGCAGGGAGGGAATCCCGAAGCGGAAGCCGTTGCCGAAGATCACCCACAGATAGGTCGGGTAGATGATCGCCGTCATGGCCCCGCCAGCGTGCAGGCAATAGGAGATGCCGGCGAAGTCGAACACCATCGCGATCGTGCGACGCGGCAGCGAGGAGCCCGGCCGCCAGAGCATGTGCGCGAGGAAGCCGATCGCGCCGAGCGTGTAGGCGGCCGTGATCTCGAACGGCCCGGTGAACGGGTTGCTCTCCTCATAGGCTTGGACGCTCAGATAGCCGAGCACCAGCAACGCCAGCACCAGGCGGTTGAGCGCCATCTCGTGCTCGCCGTCCGGCCTGTTCCGGAGACGCGTCATCATCCTTCTGAGAAGCGACGGGCGACGCGGCGTCTGCTGCGCCGCCGCGGCCTTCGACCGGCGCCTCATCATGCAGTCCGGACCAGCAGCGTCTCGCGCCGGACCAGCTCCACGAGGTCGGGAGCGCGCATGGGCCGCCCGAAATAGAAACCCTGGACCTCGTCGCAGCCCTCGGCGCGCAGATGCGCCACCTGCGCGGCGGTCTCCACGCCCTCCGCGATGACCTCGAGATCGAGGCTGTGCCCGAGATTGATGATGGCGCGCACGATCGCGGCGTCGTTGGCGTCGTTCTTGAGGTTGTCGACGAAGCTGCGGTCGATCTTCAGCCGGTCGACGGGGAAGTTCTTCACATAGGCCAGCGACGAGTAGCCGGTGCCGAAGTCGTCGATCGAGAAGGTGACGCCGCGCTCCTGCAGCGCCTTGAGCTGCCCGACGACCGTGCCGGTGTCCTGCAGCAGGATGGTCTCGGTCAGCTCGAGTTCGAGCCGCGTCGGGTCGAGCTCGGAGGCCTCCAGCGCGTCGAGCACCACCTGCCGGACGTCGACCTTGCGGAACTGGACGCCCGAGAGGTTGACCGCGATGCGGATCGGCGGAAGCCCGAGCTTCGGCCAGGAGGCGGCCTGCGAGCAGGCCTCCCGCAGCACCCACTCGTTGATCGGGACGATCAGGCCGTTCTCCTCGGCGCGCGGCAGGAACTCGCCCGGGCTCACCAGATCGCCGTTCTCCCGCCGCCACCGGATCAGCGCCTCCGCGCCGACGATGCGGCCGGTCGCGAGGTCGACCTGCGGCTGGTAGTGCAGTTCGAACTCATTGCGGACCAGGGCGCGGCGCAGATCGCTCTCCAGCACCGTGATGGCGCGGGCGCTGGTGTCCATGTCGGCCGCGAAGGCGCGGAAGCCGTCGCGGCCGTCCGCCTTGGCGCGGTACATCGCGAGGTCGGCGTTCTTGAGCAGGTCGTCGACGTCGAAGCCGTTGTCCGGGAACAGCGCGATGCCGATGCTGGCCGAGGTCGAGACCTCCTCGCCGTCGAAACGGAACGGGATGGCGAGCGCCTCGCGCACCCTGCGGGCGAGCTCCGTGGTATCGTCGACGGTGAGCACATTGGCCTGGAGGATCGCGAACTCGTCGCCGCCGAGGCGAGCCACCGTATCGCTGTCCCGCACCGTCGCCCGCAGCCGGTCGGCGACCGCGCGCAGCAGCCGATCGCCGACATGGTGGCCGAGCACGTCGTTGATGCCCTTGAAGCGGTCGAGGTCGAACAGGTGCAGCGCGAACTTGCGGTCGGTGCGGCGCGCATGCGCGATCTCGTGGCGCACCCGCTCGTGCAGCAGCGCGCGGTTCGGCAGGTCGGTCAGCGCGTCGTGGTGCGCGAGATGCCGGAGATGGCCCTCCGCCCGCTTGCGGTCCGTGATGTCGAGCGAGGTGGTGAGCACCGCGACGATGTCGCCGGCGGCGTCGCGCAGCGGCGCCTTGGTGGTCAGGAAGCAGCGCCGCTCGCCGCCCCGGGTGACGATCTCCTCCTCGAAGGACGGGATCGTGGCGCCGCTCTCGCAGATCAGCCGGTCGAGCGCCGCGCTGCGGGCGCCGTGCTCGGGCCCGAACATGTCGATCGCCGAGCGGCCGAGCAGCGCCGGCGCCTCGAGCCCCTTCAGGGCGGCCTGGTAGGCGTTGACGAAGATGCAGCGGCCGGCGCGGTCGGCGGCGCTGATCATCGCCGGCACGGTGTCGATCACCTGCGCGAGACGCTCCGAGGAATCGCGCAGCGCCTGCTGGCGCGAGCGCTCGCTGCTGCGCAGCTCCTTCTCGAGCGTCACGGCCCGGCTGGCGATGACCAGCTGCTGGCGGCGCATCTTCAGCAGGTTGCGCGCCCGGGTCAGGAACTCGTGATGATCGACCGGGCTCTGCAGGAAGTCGGTCGCGCCGGCCTCCAGCGCGCTGAGGCGGAAGCTGCGCTCCTCGTAGACCGTCAGCACCACGACGGGGACGTCCTCGCAGCCCCGCAGCGACCGGAAGCGGCGCGTGAACTCCGCGCCGTCGAGCTCCGGCATCTTGAAGTCGGTGATGACGAGGTCGGGCGTGTTCTCCGCCATCCAGGCGAGCGCCTCGAGCGGGCTGCCGAACGCGCGCACGGTCACGTCCGGCTCGATCGACGCCGCGAGTTTGGCGAAGATGTTCCGGTTGGTGACGCGGTCGTCCAGGATGCAGATCAGCGGCATGTCGGTCGTCGAAACCTCTTGGCCGCGCCGGCCTCGCTCGCGTAAACCGTGCGAATGACGATGACTGGCCGGCGCAGGTAGCCGCCGGAAGCCTCTCGTCGGACTGACGCGATCCTGCCCGGTCTAGCAAAAACGCCTTAAAGAAAAGACAATGAGCACTGAGAAATCAGGGGGTAAGCGCCCTGATCGTCGGGCGTTTCTCGTTCGCGCGGTCCGGCCGGATCGGCCCCTGTGACGGACGCGGAAACGGCCCGGCCGGGCTCGCCGCGACGCCGGGTCGCGATCGTCGGAGCGGGCCCCGCCGGGCTGATCGCCGCCGAACGGCTGGCCGCGTCCGGCTGCGCGGTCACGGTCTACGACCGCATGGCCGCGCCTGCGCGCAAGTTCCTGCTCGCCGGCCGGGGCGGCCTCAATCTCACCCATTCGGAGCCGTTCGAGCGCCTGCTGGAGCGATACGGGAGCGCCCGCCAGGCGCTCGAGCGCGCCTTGCAGGCCTTCTCGCCCGCTGAGCTGATCGCCTGGTGCGAGGGGCTCGGGGTCGAGACCTTCGTGGGCACGAGCGGCCGCGTCTTCCCCCGGCCCCTGAAGGCGTCGCCGCTGCTGCGCGCCTGGCTCCGGCGGCTGGCGGAGCTCGGCGTGGAGTTTCGTCTCCGGCATCGCTGGACGGGGTTCGCCCCCGATGGCGGCCTGCTGTTCGAGGCTCCGGAAGGAGCGGTCGCGGTCAAGGCCGACGCGGTGGTGCTGGCGCTCGGCGGCGCCAGCTGGCCACGGCTCGGCTCCGACGGCGGCTGGCTGGAGATCCTGGCGGCTGAAGGCGTCGAGGCGGCGACGCTGCGGCCGGCGAATTGCGGCTTCGTCGTGCGCTGGTCGCAGCATCTCAGCGAGCGCTTCGCCGGCGAGCCGATCAAGCGCGCAGCTCTTTCGTTCGAGGGCCGCCGAGCCCGCGGCGAGGCCATCGTGACCCGCGAGGGGATCGAGGGCGGGCTGATCTATGCCCTCTCCGCGCAGCTGCGCGACGCCATCGAGCGCGACGGATCGGCCCGGCCGCTGCTCGACCTCCGGCCCGATCTCTCGCAGGACGAACTCGCGCGGCGGCTCGCCGCTTCGCGCGGGTCCCGTTCATGGTCGACCCATCTGCGCAAGGCCGCGGCGCTGCCGCCGGTCGCCGTGGCGCTCCTGCGCGAGGCCGGGCCCCTGCCCGAGGAGGCGGCAGAGCTCGCACGGCGCATCAAGAATCTGCCCCTAACCCTTGTCGCGCCTTACGGTCTGGAGAAGGCGATCTCGACCGCAGGCGGCGTGCGCCTGGACCAGATCGACGACCGCTTCATGCTCGTGCGCAAGCCCGGCGTGTTCGTGGCCGGGGAGATGCTCGACTGGGAAGCGCCGACCGGCGGCTATCTGCTGCAGGCATGCTTCGCCACCGGAGCGGCGGCGGCCGACGGCGTCGTCCGCTGGCTGCGCGATCAGCCGTCGCCTTCGGCCGGCGAGGACGAGGCTGCGCGAAGCTGAGCTTCCGTGAGCCGCGCGAGCGCGCGCTCACGCCCGATGAACGGCAGCAGGCGGGCGAGTTCGGGCCCGTGGGGCAGACCCGTGAGCGCGAGCCGGAGCGGCGCGAACAGCGCGCGCCCCTTTCGTCCGGTCGCGGCCGAAAGGCCGGCGGTCCAGCTCTTCCACGTCGTTTCGTCCCAGGGCTCGGCCGGCAGCGACCGCACGGCCTCGGCGAGCAGCGGAACGTCTTCGAGGGCTGGCGACGAGGGCGCGGCCGCCTCGCGCGCGATACGCCACCAGTCCGCGGCCTCCGCCAAGGTCGCGAGGTTGCCGCGCACGGTCTCCCAGAACACGGCGCCGCCGCCCACGCCGAGCTGTTCGAGCCGGGGCGCGACCGCCTGGAAATCGAGCGCATGGACGGTCTTGGCCGAGAGCGCGGCGAGTTCGTCCGGATCGATCCGCGCCGGCGCGCGCGACGGGCGGGCGGACGCGACCAGAGCCGCGAGCTCGCCGAGATCCGCGACCGGCCGCACCGCCTCGGAGCTGCCGATCAGCGCCGCATAGGCTGCGACCGCCAGCGGCTCGACGCCCTGTTCGCGAAGCGATCGCAGCGACAGGCTGCCCTGCCGCTTCGAAAGCCCCTCGCCGTCCGCCCTCGTCAGCAGGTTGTGGTGCGCGAAAGCCGGCGGGGTCGCGCCGAGCGCCGCGAACATGTCGAGCTGGACGGCGGTGTTGGTGACGTGGTCCTCGCCGCGCACCACCGAGGTGACGCCGAGGTCGGCGTCGTCCACGACGCTGCTGAAGACATAGAGGAACGCGCCGTCGTCGCGCACGATCACCGGATCCGAGAGGCTCGCGAGATCGATCTCCTGCGGTCCCCGGAAACCGTCCGGCCAGCCGATCCGGCCTTCGGAGAGCCGGAAGCGCCAGTGCGGCCGCCGGCCTTCCGCCTCGAGCGCCGCCCGTTCCGCCTCCGTCAGCCTGAGCGCGCGCCGGTCATAGACCGGGGGCCGACCCGAGAGCCGCGCAAGCCTGCGCGCCCGTTCGAGCTCCTCCGGCGTCTCGTAAGCCGGGTAGATGCGGCCGGCGGCGCGCAGCCGCTCGAAGGCGGCGCGGTAGATCTCCTCCCGCTCCGACTGGCGGCGCTCCTCGTCGGGCGCGATCCCGAGCCAGGCCAGATCCTCCCGGATGCCCGCGACGAACTCCTCGCGCACGCGCGCCGCGTCGGTGTCGTCGAGCCGCAGGATGAACTTGCCCCCAGCGCGCGCCGGCAGCGCGTTGAGCAGCAGCGTGCGGGCGTTGCCGAGGTGGAGATAGCCCGTGGGCGACGGGGCGAAGCGGTAGACGTTCATGGGGTCAGCCACGCGCAAGCGGGTGTCTCGGGCGAGTTCCTGGTCAGGGTCGGCGCAGGGAAGCGTGGCATCAGGTCGTCTAGCCGCCCGCCCGCCCGCGGGCAATCGCCAGCCCCCAAGAAGAAGGCCCCGCAGCGGACTGCGAGGCCTTCGAGGCTCATGTCCCGCTTGGCGGGACCGCTACTGCTGGTCGGGCTCCGGCGGCCCATCCGGCCCCGGTCCATCGGGCCCATCGGGCCCGTCAGGTCCATCCGGCCCGGGCCCGCCGGCCCCCGGCCCACCGGGGCCGTGCATCGGCCCGTGGCCACGACCATGGAAGCGGCCGCGCATCTCGGCCTCCACCGACTTGACGCGTTCGAGCTGCTCCGGCGTCAGCTTCTGGCGAAGCGCCGCGATCGCGTCCTTCAGGGCCTTGGCCCTGTCGGCCCGCGCTATCGCCCTGTCGGCCATGCGTTCGGCGAGGGCGAAGGCCCCGCCGCCATCATCCGGCTTGTCGCCCTCCGCGGGCGGCTTTGGCCGCAACGGCGAGACGAAGTTGATCGCGGCCGCCGTGAAGGCGCGCCAGGCGTCGAGCTGGTCGGGCCGGATGCCGAGCAGGGTCTCCATGGCCGAAAGACGCTCGGCGAGCCACATCGCGCGGCGCGCGCCGCGCATGCCGTGGTGGGACATGCCGCGCATCCCGTGCATGCCGTGCATCGGCATGCCGCGCATGCCGGGGCCGGGACCGCCTGGCCCAGGGCCGGGGCCGCCGGGACCGCCCTGAGGCGGCGGCGGGGGCGGCGGGGGCCCGGCCTGCGCGGCGGCGAAACCTGCGCCGGACAGGCAGGCGGCGACGGTGAGAACGGCGGGCAGCATCAGACGCTTTCGCATCTTCTTTCCTCCCTGGCGTGTCGGGGACGCCGGTCGGATGACCGTCGCCTTACCCTCTGCCACGAAGTGAACGCTTGAACCCTGCTCGCTGTTCGCCCCCGCCGCGCGTTCCGTTCACTCCGCCGCGATGACCTGCCGCGGCCCGCGCGCCAGACGCTCCTTCTTGAGCTCCTCGGCCACCAGGAATGCGAGTTCGATCGCCTGCTCGGCGTTGAGCCGCGGGTCGCAGTGCGTGTGGTAGCGGTCGTGCAGATCCGAGTCCGAGATCGCCCGGGCGCCGCCCGTGCATTCGGTGACGTTCTTGCCCGTCATCTCGACATGGATGCCGCCGGCGTAGGTCCCCTCGGCGCGGTGCACCTCGAAGAACGCCCTCGCCTCCTGCAGGATGCGCTCGAACGGCCGGGTCTTGTAGCCGGAGGCCGACTTGATCGTGTTGCCGTGCATCGGATCGCACGACCACACGACGCTGCGGCCCTCGGCCTTCACGGCGCGCACCAGGGCCGGCAGGTGGTCGAACACCTTGTCGGCGCCGAACCGCGCGATCAGCGTCAGCCGCCCCGGCTCGTTGTCCGGGTCGAGCGTCTCAATGAGACGCATCAGGTCGTCCGGCTTGAGCGACGGTCCGCACTTCAGGCCGACCGGGTTCTTCACGCCGCGGGCGTATTCGACATGGGCGTGGTCGAGCTGCCGGGTGCGGTCGCCGATCCAGATCATGTGGCCGGAGGTCGCGTACCAGTCGCCGGTCGTGGAATCCACGCGGGTCAGCGCCTGCTCATAGCCGAGCAGCAGCGCCTCGTGGCTGGTGAAGAAATCCGTGGTCTTGAGCTCGGGATGCGACTCCGGGTCGATGCCGCAGGCGCGCATGAAGTCGAGCGCCTCGGCGATCCGGTCGGCGACCTCGCGGTAGCGGCCGGACTGCGGGCTCTCCTTCACGAAGCCGAGCATCCACTGGTGCACGAAATCGAGATTGGCGTAGCCGCCATTCGCGAAGGCGCGCAGCAGGTTGAGCGTCGCGGCCGATTGCCGGTAGGCCTCGAGCTGGCGGCGCGGGTCGGGAATGCGCGCCTCAGGCGTCGGCTCGGTGCCGTTGACGATGTCGCCGCGATAGATCGGCAGCTCGACGCCGTCGATGACCTCGGTCGGGGACGAACGGGGCTTGGCGAACTGGCCCGCCACGCGGCCGACCTTCACCACCGGCGAGGCGGCCGCATAGGTCAGCACCACCGCCATCTGCAGCAGCACGCGGAAGAAGTCGCGGATGTTGTCGGCGGAATGCTCCGCGAAGGCCTCGGCGCAGTCGCCGCCCTGCAGCAGGAAGGCCTCGCCCGCCGCGACCTTGGCGAGCTGACGCTTCAGCTTGCGCGCCTCGCCCGCGAAGACGAGCGGGGGAAAGCTCGCGAGCTGCGCCTCGGCGGCGCCGAGGGCCGCGTGGTCCGGATAGACCGGCGACTGCTCGATCGGCTTGTCGCGCCAGCTCGACGGGCTCCAACGCTCCGACATGTCCTGCTCCATTTGGTCGACCGAGCGGCTCTTCGCGGAAACGACCATGCGTCGCCCGGCCGCAGGCGGCCGCTCGTTGGCGGGCTTCTAGCACCGCCGGCCCGACATCGCCACCCGTCAGTCGCCGGAGACGTGCGGCTCGATCGTGTCGCGCAGCGGGCGCTCGGGCATGGCGGCGAGGCAGCCGAGGCCGATCAGGGTCGCGATCAGGGCCGCGATGAAGGCGAGCCGGAAGTCGGACGGGTCGATGTCGAGCCCCGCCGCCGTCACCCCCTCGCCGCCCGCGCCGAGCACGATCGCGCCGAGGATCGCGACCCCGAAGGCGGAGCCGAGCGAGCGGAGGAAGGCCAGCAGCCCGGTGGCCGCCCCGAGATCGCGCCGGGCCACGGCGTTCTGCACGCTCACCGTCACGGTCGGGAAGATCGGCCCGAGGCCCAGCCCGAACAGAAACAGCAGCCCGTCGGCGAGCGCGAAGGAGCGCATCTCGATCGTCGCCGCGAGAGCCGCCAGGGCGGCCGCCGACAGCGCCAGGCCGAACAGCGCGGGGCGCCTATAGTGCACGAGCTTCGGAATCGAGCGGCCGGTCAGCGCCGCGCCGGAGACCGATCCGGCCGCCATGCCGATCAGGCCGAGAGCGGCGACGTCCGGGCTGACCTGATTCTGCACCTCGAAATAGATCGGCGCGATCGCCGCCAGGCCGACGAAGCTCGCCATGCCCATCGCGACCGTGAGCGTGCCGCACAGCACCACCCTGTCGCGCAGCACCTCGATCGGGATCAGCGGCTCCGCGAAAGTCTTCAGCCGCACGCCGAACAGCAGCCATGACAGCAGCGAGGCCCCCGTGAGGGCGAGCACGGTCGGCGAGAACCAGTCGCCGCCCTGGCGGCCGATCGACAGCGCCAGCATGGCGATCGACGTGCCGAGCACGACGAGCGCCGCGCCCGGCGCGTCGAGCCGGTGCGGGTGGCGGTGGAACGGCAGATCCTTCAGCGGCGCGTTCATCACCCAGAGCGCCGCGACGCCGAGCGGCAGGTTGATCCAGAACACCAGCGACCAGTGCAGGTGCTGCGCGAACACGCCGCCGACGAGCGGACCGAGCACGCTCGCGGTCGCCCACACGGCGGAGATCTGCGCCGCGTATTTCGCGCGCTGCTTCGGCGGGACGAGGTCGCCCATGATGGTCTGGGCGAGCGCGATCAGCCCGCCGCCGCCAAGCCCCTGAAGCGCGCGGGCGAGGATCAGCGCCCACAGGGTCGAGGCCAGCGCGCACAGCACCGACGCCACGACGAAGATCACGACCGCCAGGACCATCATGGTCCGCCGGCCGTGGATGTCGGCGAGCTTGCCGTAGAGCGGCGTGACGGCGGTCGCGGTCACGAAATAGGCCGAGATCACCCAGGGCAGATATTCGATGTACCCGAGGCTCTGCCCGATCGTGGTCATGGCCGGGGCCACGATGGTCTGGTCGAGCGCGGCGAGCAGCATCGCGACCAGCACGCCGACCACAATCTGCCGCTTGCGCGCCTCGGTCAGCGGCGTTTCGCTCGCAGCCTCCCGCGCCGGCCGGGACGCCGTGGCGGCTGGCCTCAAGCCCCCGTCCATTTCGTGCGCAAGGTGACGAGCTCCTCACTGGCCGTGGGATGGAGGGCGACCGTCGCGTCGAAGTCGGCCTTCGTCGCGCCCATCTTCACCGCGATCGCCGCGACCTGAACGATCTCGGCGGCGTCCTCGCCGAGGACATGGACGCCCAGCACCCGGTCGCTCTGCGCGTCGACGACGAGCTTCATCAGCATCCGCCCCTCGGCGCCCGACAGCGTCGCCTTCATGGGCCGGAAGCGGGTCTTGTAGATGTCGATCGCGCGACCGCTTTCGCGGGCCTGCTCCTCGCTCAGGCCGACGGTGCCGATCTCCGGCGTCGTGAAGACCGCCGTCGGCACGTTGGCGTAGTCGATCGACGTCGGGCGGCCGCCGAACAGCGTGTCCGCGAGCGCATGGCCCTCGCGGATCGCGATGGGGGTGAGGTTCATCCGGTTGGTGACGTCGCCGATCGCGTAGATCGAGGGCGCCGAGGTGCGCGAGTATTCGTCGACGGCGATCGCGCCCTTGTGGTCCGGCTCGACCCCCACGGACTCGAGGCCGAGCCCGGCCGTCAGCGGCCGGCGGCCGATCGCCATCATGACCTCGCCCGCCTCGAGCGTCGCGCCGCAATCGGTGCGGACCAGCTTGCCGGCCTCGGTCCGTTCGATCGCGACCACATGGTCGTTCATCAGGAACTTCACGCCGCGCCGGGCCATCGCCTCCTGGACGTCGTCCCGCAGATCCTCGTCAAAGCCGCGCAGCACCTTGCCGCCGCGGTGGATCAGCGTGGTCTCGACCCCGAGGGCCGCGAACACTGAGGCGAACTCGACCGCGATATAGCCGCCGCCCTGGACAATAATTCGCTCAGGCAGCTCAGGGAGATCGAGCGCTTCGTTGGAGGAGATCGCGAGCTCGAAGCCGGGGAACTCCATCGTCACCGGATAGCCGCCGACGGCGATCACGATCGCCCCCGCGGTGATGCGGGAGCCGTCCGCGAGCCGCACCGCGTGAGGGCCGTCGATGACGGCGCGCTGCTGGTGCACGACGACGTTGGAGCGCTCGAGATTGGCTTCGTAGAGACCGGACAGCCGCGCGATCTCCCGGTCCTTGGCGGAGATCAGCGCCGGCCATGAGAACTGCGGCGCCTGCGGCAGGGTCCAGCCGAAACCCTCCGCGTCCTCGAAGGCGTCCGGGAACCGGCTGGCGTAGACCAGCAGCTTCTTCGGCACGCAGCCGCGAATGACGCAGGTGCCTCCGATGCGGAATTCCTCCGCGATCGCGACGCGCGCGCCATGGCCCGCCGCGATGCGCGCGGCCCGAACCCCGCCGGACCCCGCGCCGATCACGAAGAGGTCGACGTCGTACTCACTCAATGCAGTCGCGCTCCTCGCGCCAGGTCACAAGTCGTGACCTTTTTTCTTCAGCTCCTCGCGCAGGCGCGTGACCACGTCCTGGCTCATCTGGCGGCTCCAGGCGTTGGTCTTGTCGTAGCTTTCCTGGAGGATGCCCGGCAGGGCCTTGACCAGCTTCGCGCCGGTCGGGGTCTCGTAGAACGTCTTGATCTCCATGAGCTCCTGCTCGGAGAAGCGGGCCGCGTAGGCCCTCGCGATCTCATCGAGGAGTTGCTCCCGCCGCTGCTCGAACTCCGGGGTCAGGGTCTTGATCGCCTGATCCAGATCGCCCGAGAGCTCCGGGTTGGTGCGGACGAAGGTGCGCTTCGCCTCATCGAGGAAGATCGGCACGATGTCCTTGAAGCTCGAAGCCGCTCCGGAGACCTCGACGACCTGCCTCGCCAGCTTGAGGTCCGCCGCCGAAGCCGGCGCGCACGCCATGACGGCTGCGAACAGAACCGCCGACGCGGCGCGACGCGGAGCGAGCGACAGGATCATGCGATCCTCCTGGGGGATTGCTGGAACTGGGTTGGCTCGATGGTCGAAACGCCGTTCTCGCCGGCGATGATCGCAAGGCTGGCGAGCCCGAGGAACAGGCCGTGCTCGACGACGCCCGGAAGGCTGACAAGCGCGGCCGCGAGCCCCTCGGGATCGTCGATCCGGTGGAAATGGCCGTCGAGAATGACGTGCCCGCTGTCGGTCACAACCGGGCAGCCGTCCTCGGAGCGGCGCAGCACCACCTCGCCCTCCAGCCCGAGTCGGAGCGCGAGCTTGGCGATCGCGCGCAACGTGGACTCCTTGCCGAACGGAACGACCTCGATCGGGAGCGGGAACTTGCCGAGCCGCTCGACGCGCTTGCTCTCGTCCGCGATGACGATCATCCGCTTGCTGGCGCAGGCGACGATCTTCTCGCGCAGCAGCGCGCCTCCGCCGCCCTTGATCAGCCGGAGCTGCGGGTCGACCTCGTCGGCGCCGTCGATGGTGAGGTCGAGCTCCGGCTCGTCCTTCATCGTCGTCAGCGGGACGCCGAAGCGCTCGGCGAGTTCGCGCGTCGCCTCGGAGGTCGGCACGCCGACGACGTCCAGCCCCTGTTCGACCTTCTGGCCTAGCAACTCCACGAAAATCGCCGCGGTCGAGCCTGTGCCGAGGCCGAGCTTCATGCCGGGCTCGACATGCGCGAGCGCCGCCTCCGCGGCTGCGCGCTTGAAATCCTGAATGCTCAAGACGTCCCGTCCTTTCAGCCGGAGATGCCGGCGACGAGCAGATATTTGATGTCGACGAACTCGTCGACGCCGCGCTGCGATCCCTCGCGGCCGTGACCGCTTTCCTTGACGCCCCCAAAGGGCGCCAGCTCGGTCGATATCAGACCAGAGTTGATGCCGACCATGCCGTATTCAAGGGCCTCCGCGACCCGGAATATCCGTCCCACGTCCCGCGCATAGAAGTAAGCCGCGAGACCAAACTCCGTCGCGTTGGCGTATTCGATCGCCTGCTGCTCGGTTTCAAAGCGGAACACCGGCGCGACGGGGCCGAAGGTCTCTTCCCGCGCGACCGCCATGTCTTGCGTGACGTCCGCCACGACCGTCGGCTCGAAGAAGGAGCCGCCGAGCGCATGGCGCTTGCCGCCGGCGAGGACGCGCGCGCCCTTGGACACTGCGTCGCCGAGGTGACGCTCGACCTTCTCGACGGCCTCGAGCGTGATCAGCGGCCCCTGGGTCACGCCCTCCTCGGTCCCGGAGCCGACCTTGAGCCGGGAGACCGCGCGGGTCAGCTTCTCGAGAAAAGCGTCATAGACGCCGGACTGGACATAGATGCGATTGGCGCAGACGCAGGTCTGGCCCATGTTGCGGTACTTTGACACCATCGCGCCCTCGACCGCAGCGTCGAGGTCGGCGTCGTCGAAGACGATGAACGGCGCGTTGCCGCCGAGCTCCAGGGCGACCCGCTTCACGCCGGCCGCGGCCTGGCTCATCAGGATCTTGCCGACCTCCGTGGAGCCCGTGAAGGACACGACCCTGACCGCCGGGTGGCTGGTGAACACCTTGCCGATCGCCGCCGCGTCCTGTCCGGTGACGACGTTGAAGACGCCCTTCGGGAACCCCGCCTCCTCGGCGAGGCGCGCCAGCGCGAGCGCGGTGAGCGGCGTCTCCATCGCGGGCTTCACCACGAAGGTGCAGCCGACCGCGAGCGCCGGCGCGCATTTGCGCGTGATCATCGCCGCCGGGAAGTTCCACGGCGTGATCGCCGCCACCACGCCGGCCGGCTGCCGCAGCACCAGGATGCGCGCGTCGGCGCGGTGGGTCGGCAGGGTGTCGCCCGAGACGCGTTTCGCCTCTTCGGCGTAAAACTCGATGAACGAGGCGGCGTAGTCGATCTCGCCGCGGGCCTCGGCGAGCGGCTTGCCCTGCTCGCGCGTCATCAGGAGCGCGAGCTCCTCCTTGTTGGCGATGACGAGATCGAACCAGCGCCGGAGGATCGCGGACCGCTCCTTGGCGGTCTTCGCCGCCCACGGACGGAACGCGCGCTGCGCGGCGTCGATCGCCTGCGCGGCGTGCTCCGCGCCGAGATCAGGCACGCGGCCGACGAGACGGCCGGTGGCCGGGTCGGTCACCGGCTCGGTCGGCTCGCCCACAAGCGCGCCGTCGATATAGGCCTGCATGAGATGCAGCGCAGGGTCGGTCGGACCGTCCATCCGGGCGAGCTCCATGGCGGGGACGGCGCGGTTTAGCACGACGTCCCGCCACGCGGCCAGAGCATGCCTGACCGGGAGGCTGCCCTCAGCCGCGGACCATCCAGACGATCAGGACGCCGAGCGCGGCCGAAGCCACTCCGATCAGCCGCAACGTTTGATCCGGAGTGGCCACGATGTTCTGGCTGGCGCGCTTCGCGGCCCCGGGGAACCCGGCGAACACAAGTCCCTCGATCGCCAGGACCAGCCCGAGAGCCGCGAAGAAGTCCGTCATTGCGCCGGCGGCGCGCCTGTCGGCGCGGCCGGCGCGCCCTGGGCGCCAGCGGGCTGCTGGAAGAACCGGAGGAACGCGTTGTCGGGCGCCAGCACGAGCCGGGTGCCGTTCTTCAGCGCGGTCTCGTAAGCCTGCATCGAGCGGTAGAACTCGAAGAAGCTCTGATTGGAGCTGTAGGCCTCGGCGAGGATCCGCGTCTTCTCGGCCTCGCCCTGGCCGCGCACGATGTCCGCGTCGCGGTTGGCGTTGGCGATGATCACCTGCGAGTCGCGGTCGGCGCGCGCCCGGATGCCCTGCGCCTGCTCGGCGCCGCGGGCGCGGATCTCAGCCGCCTCCTGCGCGCGCTCGGACTCCATGCGCTCGAACACCGCCTTCGAGTTCTGCTCCGGCAGGTCCGCGCGGCGGATCAGGACGTCGACGACCTGGATGCCGAAGCGGTCGGCCTCGCGGTTCGCCTGGTCCCGGATGCGCTCCATGATCTGATCGCGCCGGTCGCGCACGATCTGCTGGAAGGTCGAGGAACGGATCACCTCCAGGAGCGCGTCGGTGAGCACGTTGGTCAGCCGCGCATTCGCCTGCTCGATCGACCCGACCGCCTGCCTGAAGCGCAGCGGGTTGGTGATGCGGTAGCGCGAGAAGGCGTCCACCACGAGCCGCTTCTGGTCGTTGGTGGTGGCCTCCCGCTCGGGCATGTCGAGGTCGAGGATGCGCTTGTCGATCCGCGTCACGGTCTCGATGAAGGGCATCTTCACGTGCAGGCCCGGCTCGGTGACGGTGGCGACCGGCTGGCCGAAGCGCAGCACGATGACCTGCTGGGTCTGGTAGACGGTGTAGAGCGCGCTGTAGAGCGCGACCAGCGCGAACAGGACGATCGCGGCGAAGAAGCCGCCAAACACGCTGCGGTTCATTGCGCGGCTCCCGTCGCTTCGGCCGCGGGAGCGTTGCGCCCCGACTTCTGCAGTTGATCAAGCGGCAGGAACGGCACGATGCCCTGCCCGCTCGCCTTCGGATCGATGATCACCTTGTCGACGGCGCCGTAGATGCGCTCCATGGTCTCGAGGAACAGCCGTTCGCGGGTGACGGCCGGCGACTGGTCGTAGGCGGCGGCGACCTCGCGGAAGCGAGACGCCTGGCCCTGCGCGGCCGCGACCACGGAGGCCTTGTAGCCCTCCGCCGCCTGGGTCGCCTGGGCCGCCTTGCCGCGCGCTTCCGGCACGACGCGGTTGGCGTAGGCCTGCGCCTCGTTGGTCAGACGGATGCGGTCGGCCTGCGCCACCTGCACCTCGCGGAAGGCGCTCAGCACCTCGCTCGGCGGCGCGATCTTCTGGAGCTGGACCTGGGTGATGTCGACGCCGGCGCGGTAGCTGTCGAGCGTCTTCTGCATCAGCTCGCGAACGGCCGCGGCGGTGACCGCCGCAGGCTGCGCCTCGACCTGCGGGCCGACGGGTTCGACCGGCGGCGCGTCGGGTGCCAGCGGCTGGGCCACGCTCTCGGTCTCCGGCGTGCCCTCGGTGAGGATCTGCTGGAGGCGCGAGCGGCCCACCACCTCGCGCATGGAGCTCTCGGCGACGGCCTTGATGGTGGCTTCGGGATTCTCGAGGTTGAACAGATAGTCGGCGGCGCCGCTCGGCTGGCCGGTCGCGCCGTTGGCGGGCTTGATCACCCAGACGACCGAGAAGTTGACGTCGACGATGTTCTCGTCGCCGGTCAGCATCAGGCTCTCCTGCGGGATGTCGCGGCTTGCGCCGCGCGTTCCGCCGGGGCCGCTGCGCATGCCGACCTCGATCGAGTTCTGCGTGGTGACCTTGGGGGTCAGCACGGTCTCGATCGGATAGGGAAGATGATAATTCAGGCCCGGCTGGGTGGTGCCGACATACTTGCCGAAGCGCAGCACGACGCCCTCTTCATCCGCCTCCACCTTGTAGAAGCCGGAGAGGCCCCAGCCGATCAGGCCGAGGAAGACGAGGGCGAGAAGGCCACGGCCGCCGCCGCCGCCGCCCGGCAGCATCGTGCGGAACCGCTCCTGGGCGCGGCGCAGCATGTCCTCGAGGTCCGGAGGGGTCGGTCCCGGCTGCTGCGGGCCCTGCCCCCAGGGTCCGCCCTGGTTGCGCCACGGCCCGCCGCCGCCACTCTGGTTGCTCCAGGGCATCAAGACTCCTTGCTACGTCAGTGGCCGGCGGGCGCAGGATATACCCGCTGCGCGCGCGTTCAACGCCGGCGCTCAGCCAGTGGGGCGCCGGCGCCGGCCCGTCAATCGGAATTCGGCATGGATCCGATCACGTCCTCTCAAGCGCCACGTGTGCGGACCAAGTCCCGGAAGGTGAAGCCATACTCGTCCCGGCCGCCGGCCGCATGCTCCTCGCGGAAGGTCTCGCGCCACTGGGAGGCGTCGTATTCCGGGAACAGCACGTCGCCGTCCGGGGCGGCGTCGATCTCGGTCAGGTGCATCACGGTCGCCAGCGGCAGGGTCAGCTCGTAGATCTCGCCGCCGCCGACGCTGATGATCTCGTCCGCCCCCATCCCCTCCGCGATCGCCTCGGCGAGGCCCAGCGCGTCCTTCAGGTCGTGGGCGACATGCACGCCCTCCTCCTGGAAGGCCCTGTCGCGGGTCAGCACGATGGTCTCGCGCCCGGGCAAGGGCCGCCCGATCGCCGCATGACTGCGGCGGCCGACGATCAGCGGCTTGCCCCAGGTGATCGCCTTGAACCGCTTCAGGTCGCTCGGGAGCCGCCAGGGCATCCCGTTGTCACGGCCGATGACCCGGTTCGACGCGACCGCCGCGACGATTGCGATCGGAACCCTCACTCGATCGGCCGTCCGCGCAGGCACAGCGGCGTCCAGAGCTTCTGGACGGTCGCGGTCTCGCCTGCGTTCAGCGTCTCGATCGCCGCGTCGCCGGAATTGTAGCGATACACGAAGCGCACGAGGCTCGGCTTGTCGCGGCCGATATAGATCGTGGCCTGGCCGCAGACCGCCTCGTCCTTGCCGTTGGTGCGGCGGCGGAAGTTCTCGAAGCCGAAGCGGGCCGGCTGGCCGGCGTAGGCCGACTTCAGCTTGGCCCGAAGAGCCTGCTCGGTCTGCGCGAACACGGCCGGCGTGCTGAGCGCGAACGCCGTTCCCACGCTTCCGGCCAGCAGAGCGGCCGCCAGCGCCGCGATCCTGAGGTTCATCTCTGTCCGTCCCTGTCCCCGAACGCGCGGGCGATGGCGCGTTGTCCACCAGAACCTGTGAGTCGGGCCGCCCCGGCCCCGCTCACGCGATACACCGTCTGGACGTGGCTCGCCACGTCCCTGAAGGCCTTCCAATACCCGTTCCCGCGCCGGAACGGGGTCGGCCGGCCGCGCGGCGCCTATACGGCGACCGGCGCCTTGATGGCCGGATGCGGATCGTAGCCTTCGATCGAGATGTCCTCATAGGCGACGTCGAACAGCGAGCGGACGGCGGGGTTCAGCCGCAGCCTCGGCAGGGGCCGCGGGTCGCGCGTCAGCTGTTCGCGGGCCTGCTCGACATGGTTCAGGTAGAGATGGACGTCGCCGAAGCTGTGGATGAAGTCGCCCGGCTCAAGCCCGGCGTCCCGCGCCGCCAGATGGGTCAGCAACGCGTAGGACGCGATGTTGAACGGCACGCCCAGGAACACGTCCGCCGAACGCTGGTAGAGCTGGCAGGAGAGCCGCCCCTCCGAGACGTGGAACTGGAACAGGCAGTGGCATGGCGCCAGCGCCATATCGGGCAGATCGGCCGGGTTCCAGGCCGACACCACGAGACGGCGCGACGACGGGTTGCGGCGAAGCTCCGCCAGCACGCCCGCCAGCTGGTCGATCGCGCGGCCGTCGGGCGCCGCCCAGGAGCGCCACTGCTTGCCGTAGACCGGCCCGAGATCGCCGTTGGCGTCCGCCCACTCGTCCCAGATCGTGACGCCGTTCTCCCGCAGATAGCCGACATTGGTGTCGCCGCGCAGGAACCAGATCAGCTCGTGGATGATCGACTTGAGGTGCAGCCGCTTGGTGGTGACGAGCGGGAAGCCGCGGCTGAGGTCGAAGCGCAGCTGCGCGCCGAAGATCGAGAGCGTGCCGGTGCCGGTGCGGTCCTCCTTGCGCGCGCCCTCATCGAGGATGCGGCGCAGGAGCTCGAGATAGGCTTGCATCGGAATCGTCCGTCGTTTCCCGCCCGACCTTAGCGCCGCCCGCACGGCTTTGCGATGCGGGGCCGCACACAGGTGAGGCGTATGGCCGCCATGCGCGGCTGCTGCATTGCAACAGACGGGGGACAGGCCCAGCTTCGCCGGCTCTGCCGATATCACGCCGAGCGCCTATGACCGCCGCCGAGCGCCGCCTTTCCGATCCCGCCGACCTCGCCGCCGCCGAGGCCGAGCTTGCGGCGGCGCCGATGGAAGCGCCTCATGGCGCCGCCCTCGGGCAGCTCGCCCTGGCGATCGGCGGATTCGCCATCGGCACCGGCGAGTTCGCCGCGATGGGGATTCTCCCGTCCGTCGCGACGGCCGTCGACGTCAGCATCCCGGAAGCCGGCCACATGATCTCGGCCTATGCGCTGGGCGTGGTGGTGGGCGCGCCCGCGATCACCGTGGCGCTCGCCAGGGCGCCGCGGCGGATGCTGCTGATCGGTCTGATGGCGGTGTTCGGCGTCGGCAACCTGCTCAGCGCCCTCGCCTCCAGCTACGAGAGCGTGATCGCCGCCCGCTTCATCGCCGGCCTGCCCCACGGGGCCTATTTCGGCGTGGCCATGCTGGCCGCGGCCGCGCTCGTGCCGCCCGCCAGGCGCGCCCGGGCGGTGGCGAACGTGCTGCTCGGCCTGAGCGTCGCCAATGTCGTGGGCGTGCCGTTCGCGACCTGGCTCGGGCAGGAATTCGGCTGGCGCACGACCTTCCTGGTGGTGGCGGCGCTCGCCGCGCTCACGGCCCTGTCGGTGCGGCTGTTCACGCCCGAGATCCCGGCGCCGGAAGGCGCCAGCCCGCGCCGTGAGCTCGGCGCGCTGCGCCGGCCGCAGGTCTGGCTGACGCTGGGCGTCGCAGCGATCGGCTTCGGCGGCATGTTCGCCGTCTACAGCTACGTGACGCCGACGCTGACCGACGTCACCGGCCTCAGCCTGTCGATGGTGCCGCCGATGCTCGCGCTGCTCGGGCTCGGCATGATCGTCGGCAACGTCGCGGGCGGCTGGCTATCGGACAGGGCGCTCAAGGCGACGCTGGTCGGGGCGCTGGTCTGGAACGGCGCGGTGCTGGGCGCGTTCGTGTTCACCTCGGCGGCGAGCTGGAGCGCGGCGATCAACCTGTTCCTGATCGGCGGCTGCATCGCGATGGGGCCGGCGCTCCAGACCCGGCTGATGGACGTCGCGGGCGACGCCCAGACGCTCGCGGCGGCGCTCAACCACTCCGCCTTCAACCTCGCCAACGCGCTCGGCGCCTGGCTTGGCGGCGCCGCGATCGCGATGGGCTTCGGCTGGACCTCCCCCGGCGCGGTCGGAGCGCTGCTCGCGGTCGCCGGGGGCGTCGTGCTGTTCGCCTCGTTCCGCCTGGAGGCGGCCGAGCGCCGGCGCGGCGCGCCGGAGGCGGCCAGTCGGTTGGCGGCGTAGCGGTCTCAGGCGGCGCGGACGCCGACCAGGAAGCCGTCGACCTCCTGCTCGAGACGCGCCGACTGGCGGGCGAGCTCGCCGGCCGCGGAGTTCACGTCCACCGCGCCCTGGCCGGCCTCGCGCGCCGCGATCTGCATCTGCGAGACGTCGGAGCTCACCTGCTGCGTGCCGGCGGCCGCCTGGCTGACGTTGCGCGCGATCTCCTGAGTGGCGGCGCGCTGCTGCTCCACCGCCGCGGAGGTTTCGGTCGCGATGTGGTGGACGTCGTCGATGATGCCGGCGATCTCCTGGATCGCGCCGGCGGTTCCGTTGGTGGCGTCCTGGATGGCGCCGATCTGGGCGGTGATCTCCTCCGTCGCCTTCGCGGTCTGTCCGGCGAGATCCTTGACCTCGGCCGCCACGACCGCGAAGCCGCGCCCGGCCTCTCCGGCGCGCGCCGCCTCGATCGTGGCGTTGAGCGCGAGCAGGTTGGTCTGCTCCGCGATGCTCTGGATGAGCGACACGATCTCGCCGATCTTGCGCGAGCCGTTGACCAGCACGTCGACCCGCTCATGGGCGCGCCGCACATTGTTGACGGCTTCGGAGGCCGCGCCGGAGGTGCGCTCGACCTGGCGGCCGAGCTCCTCGGCGCAGGTCGCGAGTTCCTCGGTCGCGGCGGCGCAGGCCTGCATGGCGGCGGAGGTCTCGTTCGCGGCGAACAGCGCGGCGGCCGACTGGCGCGTGGTCTGCTCGGCGTTGGCGGCGAGGCCGCGGGAGGTCGCCTCCATCTCCTGCGCGGCCGCCGAAAGGCTCTGCACCAGTTCGCCGACGCTGCCCTCGAACGTGCGGGCGAGCCCGTTCATCTCGCTGCGGCGGCCCGCGGCGCGCTGGCTGTCGGCCTCCGCCTGCCGGGCGCGCAGCGTCTCCGCCTCCTCCATCGCGGCCGCGAACACGCGCATGCTGCGCCAGATGTCTCCGATCTCGTCCGCGCTCTCCTTCACCGCCGGGAGGCGGTAGTCGCCGGCGGCGAGCCGCTGGATCGCGCCCGTCACGCCGCGCAGCGGCCGCACGATCGTGCGCTGGGCCACGAAGAAGGACAGCGCAAGGGCGCCGGCCACGCCGCCGATCGACAGCAGAAGAAGAAGCGTGATTGTTCGGGCGTAAAGCTCCTCCTCGGCGGCGTTGATCGCCCGCTGCTGGTCGAGGTTCCTTCGCGTCAGGGCGTCGATGCTGGCCTGGAACGCCTTCCGGTTGGAGCGGTTCGCCTCGTTGTTGCCCTGCTCGTTGGCGGCGCGCGGCGAAACCTCCGCGGCGAGGCGCACGGTCTCGGTGCGGAACTCCCGGAACCGGGCCACGTCCCGGGCCACGGCCTCGAACAGCTCGCGGTCCTGCTCGTCAACGATCGCCCGCCACCGGTTCAGCAGTTCGTCGATCGCGTCGAGCGAGGCCATCACGCCCGCCCCGAAGGGCTTCGCGCTCGCCGAGTCCTCGGCCGCGTAGATGCCGCGCGCGTCCATCACGGTCGCGGTGACGAGCCGGTTGAGCCGCTCGCCGTTCAGCGCTTCCGTGTCGGCGTGCTGGGCGGCGACGAAAGCGGTCCGCAAGCTTGAGAGCGAGTAGAGGCCGACACCGGTCAGCGTCGCGGCCACGAGGCCGAGCGAGCCCACAAGGGCGAAGATCTTGGTGCTGATACGCATGGAGGACGTGTCCGGCGGGAACAATTCTACTAAAAGGCGCGATCCGCCGTTTATTTCAGTTTAACGACGCTCTTCTGCTCGAAGAATTCTTCGAAAGCGCGGGTCTCGCGCGCGGCCGCGCGCTCGAGTGCGTCGATGCGAAGTTCGCCCTGCAACGCCGCATGCAGAAGTTCGCCGCCATGGAGCGGCGCCATGCCCTTGACCGCATGGGACGCGCCGGAGATCGCAGAAGAAGCGGCCGCGCGACGTCAGCGGGCCGCGCGGCCGGCCGGACGGCAAAGACTGGCGACGGAACGTCTCCCGCGACCCGCCAGGAGGCCCCGCCCGAGCGCCGCGACTTGACGGGCCGCGCCGACTCCCCAAACCGCTATCACAACTTCGTTATCGGCTGGGAGGTAAGGATGGACCGTCGGAAGCCGCGCGCAGCCTTGTGGCTGCTGATCATTCCCTATGTCGGGCTGCTCTACCCGGCCTTCTACAACCACCTCGAGCCGAGGCTGTGGGGCTTCCCGTTCTTCTACTGGTACCAGCTCGCCTTCGTGCCGATCACCGCGCTCCTGACGTACGTCGCCTATCGGAGCGTGCGCGATGACGACTGATCCGGCGGCCGCTCCGGCGGTCTGGACGCCGACGCTCAACTATCCCGCGCTCGCCGTCTTCCTGTTCTTCTTCCTGCTCGTCACCCTGATGGGCTTCGTGGCGGCGCACTGGCGGAAGCCGGAAACGCTCGCCCATATCGACGAATGGGGCCTCGGCGGCCGCAACTTCGGCACCTGGATCACCTGGTTCCTGGTCGGCGGCGACTTCTACACCGCCTACACGGTGATCGCGGTGCCGGCGCTGGTCTATGCGGTCGGCGCCTACGGCTTCTTCGCCCTGCCCTACACGATCGTGGTCTATCCGTTCGTCTTCCTCGTGATGCCGCTGCTGTGGAAGAAGGCCAAGGGGATGAACTACGTCACGGCCGGCGACATCGTGCACGGCAAGTACGGCTCGCGCGCGCTGGAGCTCGTCGTGGCGATCACGGGCGTCGTCGCGACGATGCCCTACATCGCGCTCCAGCTGATCGGCATGGAGGCCGTGATCAAGGCGCTCGGTCTGGCGGGCATCTCGCTCGGGCCGATCCACAATGTCCCGCTCACGACCGCCTTCCTGATCCTCGCCTTCTACACCTACTCCTCGGGCCTCCGGGCCCCCGCGCTGATCGCCTTCGTCAAGGACATCATGATCTACATCGTGGTGATCGTGGCGGTCGTCGTGGTGCCGATGAAGCTCGGCGGCTACGGCGCCGTGTTCGACAAGGCGGGGGCGGATTTCGCGGCCGCCGGCAAGGGCGGGCTGCTGCTCGGCGGAAACCAGATGGCGGCCTACGCCACGCTGGCGTTCGGCTCGGCGCTCGCGGCCTTCATGTATCCGCACACGCTGACCGGCATCTTCGCCTCCAACAGCGCCAACACGATCCGAAAGAACGCGGTGCTGCTGCCGGCCTACACGCTGCTGCTCGGGCTGATCGCCATGCTGGGCTATATGGGCCATGCCGCCGGCATCAAGGTCGCCACCAACAACGACATCGTGCCGGCGCTGTTCGACACGCTGTTCTCCGGCTGGTTCGCGGGCTTCGCCTATGCGGCGATCGGCATCGGCGCGCTGGTCCCGGCGGCCGTCATGTCGATCGGCGCCGCGAACCTCTTCACCCGCAACTTCTGGAAGGCCTACGTCAATCCGCAGGTCACGCCTGCGGGCGAGGCCGCCGTCGCCAAGATCACCTCGCTGGTGGTCAAGGTCGGGGCGCTGCTGGTGATCGTCTACCTGCCCACCAAGTTCGCGCTCGACCTGCAGCTGCTCGGCGGCATCTGGATCCTGCAGACCCTGCCGGCGCTGGTGTTCGGCCTCTACACCAGCTGGTTCCGCGCCCCCGGGCTGCTGGCCGGCTGGGCGGTGGGCTTCGCGAGCGGCAGCTGGATGGCCTGGGGACCGGAGGGCCTGAAGCCGCTGCAGGCGCTGCCGTTCGGCGGCCCCGCCGGCGTCACGGTCTATATCGGGCTGGTGGCGCTCGCGCTGAACGTGGGCGTCGCGGTGGCGGTGAACCTCGTCACGGCGCGCCGCACGGCGCTCGCCTGACGCGACATACGGCCGACGCTCTTGTGATCGGCCGCCTGTCGCTGCAAAAAGCTCCGGACGCGCCGTCAGGCGTGTTCGGAGCGAGAGCCAGACAGAACGAAGATCCGCCGCGTTAGCTCAGTTGGTAGAGCACCTGATTTGTAATCAGGGGGTCGCGGGTTCGATCCCTGCACGCGGCACCATCACTCTCTTGGCATCGCGCGCCCCGGTCTGGGGGGCCCGACTAGTCAGGCCTCAACCGGCCACGACGGCTCGACCGATGCTTTCCGCACGGTCCAGAGCCGCGCGCGGGAACGGCGCGTCTGAAGGGGTGAGCAGGTCCGAGCTCAGGACGCGAGCGCCGCAATAGCCGAAGACGCCGTGGTCTATCTGCGTCCGCATGGCCTCGGCGTAGCCGTGCCGGTCGTAGACGCCCTCATCGGCCCCGCCGATGGCGACCAGATGGACGGCGAGGCGTCCCAGCATCTTCTCGATCGACCCGTCGGGCCGCTCGTTGAAGGCCCAGCCGCCGGTGAACACGCGGTCGATCCAGCCCTTCAACTGCGCGGGCATCGACCACCAGTGGACGGGAAACACCAGGACGAGGGCGTCCGCGCGGTCGATCCGCGCCTGCTCGGCCAGAACGTCGGCCGGAGCGCTGGCCTCCCCTCTGAAGAAGGCCAGATCGTCCGCCTTGTGCCGCGGGTCGAAGCCTTCCGCCGCGAGGTCGGCGATGCTCGCCGCATGGCCCGGGCCCGCCCCCTTCACGGCGTTCGCGATGATCGTCGCGACGGCGTGCGTCAGTGAGCCCGGATCGGGGTGGGCGACGACGATCAATGCGCGCACATGTCTGCTCCGGACAGAGGGATGGAAAGGTCGAGCGCAGCTGACGCCCTCAGGCGCCGGCCGCGGCCAGATCATCTAGGCGGGGTTGTGCTCCGACGAAGCCCCGCGGCGCTGTCGTATGGCTCGACCGGCGCCGCCTCAGGCGAAAGCCTCTGGTCAGGGCTCACGGCGGATCGCCTCGGAATAGTCGGCGCCGGGCGGCGCGGCCTTCGCCTTCGTGCTGATCTCCGCCCGTCGCCGCAGCGCCTCCAGGGGCATGTTCCACAGCAGCACGCCCTGATCGGCCAGGTAGCCCGGCAGATACCCGGATAGGAGAATGCGCCAGTCCGACGGAATTCCCGGCTCGATCAGACGGGCGAGATCGAACGCCACGGTGGTGCAGTTGGCCGTGAGGGTGTTGTAGAATTCGGGCTCCCGGGCCAGGGCGTCGCCGGTCTCCACATAGCTCCGGAACAGGGCCGCCGCCGCCGGTTTCGGCAGCCTCAGCGGATAGAGGTAGGCGCGCTCGCCCCGGGCGTTGGTGCGCAGGTACAGGATGTCCCGCTCCTCGGCTGCGATGAGCGCCAGCTCATAGGTCTTGAAGAAGCCCGCGAGGGAAGAAAACTGCTCGTGCGTCTCGCGGCGTATCTCGATCGAGAACACGACGCGCCGGCCGTCCGAGAACCCGAAGCTCACCAGCGTGTGGGCGATCGCCTCCGTGCCCCAGTAGGAGAGGATGACGTCGGTCTCCCTCAGCTCGGACAGGTCGTATCGCTCGGTCTTCCACCGCTCTTCGGCGTCGGAGGCGTCGCGCCACGCGAAGTCCCTGACGTTCTCCAGGGTGGCCACATCGCCCTCGATGCGCCCAGTGACGGTCCGCGCGACGTCCGGCGCCCAGTCGCGGTCCAGCCGGGGCTCGATCGACAGCCACCAGGCGCCGAAGGCCGCGAAGGCCGCCGCGATCAGGATGAGGCCGAGCCTCGTCCGGCGCCACGCGAACCGGGCCAGGAACACGAGAAGCGCGGCCCAGGCGACGACCGCCGCCAGACGCCAGCGGTCGTCGTCCCCCGCCTGATGCCACAGGGCCAGGCAAGTCCACGCGGAAAGGGCGAGGAACGCGAGGGCGACGGCCGCCCTGCCCATGACGCCGAAGGCGACCCGGGCGCGGCGTCTCATCGGGAGGCGGGCGTCTGGCCGCCGGCGGCAAGGCTGGGACCGGTCGCCCGCATGACGACCGGTCCCTCGGCGATCTTGGCGGGGTTCAGGCTAGGGCCGAGGTTCAAGCAGCCGCTCGGCTTCCGTCACCAATTCGGCGCAGCGGTTCTCGTCGCCGTCCCGCGACGCGATCCGGGCCTCGTTCAGCCGGGCCTTGGCCTGCAGGACCCCGTCCCCTCCGCCCGCGGCCTCTTCAGCCGCGCGCTCTCCCTGGGTTTCGGCGCCCCCTGCGGCCGAAGACCTCCCGTCCACGGCCTTGGCCTCCCGGCGGGCGCCCGTCTCCTTGCCGCTGGTGGACGCGGAGATCGCCTCCCGCCCCTCGTCGACGAGGCGCGGCTCCAGCGCGGCGATCCTGTCCTGGCAGGGCTGAGCCGAAGCGGATGAGGCGGAGATCGCGGCGCAGGCCGCGAGCGCGTAGGCGTATCGACGCATCTTCATGACCTCACGCTCCAAAATGCTTGTTGAGCGGAAGCCCGCGGATGCGCTTGCCCGTCGCCGCGAACACGGCGTTGGCGATCGCCGGCGCGACCGGGGGAACCCCAGGTTCTCCGACGCCCCCGAGCGGACCGTCATAGTCGCCCGACGGCAGCAGGTGGACGTTCAGGATCTTCGGCGAGGCGTCGATGCGGGTCAGGTCGTAGCCGTCGAAGTTTCGCTGCTCGGAGCGGCCATCCTTGAAGGTGATCTCGGCGCTGAGCCCGAGGCCCATCCCCATGATGACGGCGCCCTCCATCTGGGAGCGGATCCGTTCCGGGTTCACCTGAGGACCGCAGTCGACCGCTATGTCGACCTGCCGGACAGCAATCTCGCCGTCCTTGACCTCGACCTCGGCCGCGACCGCCGTGTAGGTCACGAAGCTGTAGTGGCCGGCGATGCCGAGGCCCCTGCCCTCGCCGAGCTTGCGCCCCCAGCCGACGCCGGCGGCCGCCGCCTCGATCGTCCGCTTCAGCCGCCCCGTATCGAGGCGATAGACGGCCGGGTCCTCGCCGTAGTTCCAGACATCGCCCAGCGCCGCCGCGTCCAGGATTCGGTCCGGGCCGATGAGTTCGAGCAGATACTCCTTCGGGTCCCGCCCGGCGGCGTGCGCGAGCTCGGCGGCGAACGACTGGATCGCGAAGGCGTGCGGAATGTTCGACACCGACCGGAACCAGCCGATCCTCACATGCGCAGGCGCTTCGGGGTTCTCGATCCGGATGTTCGGGATCGCGAACGGCAGGTTCACGAGCCCCATGCCGAGCTCGAACGGAAGTTCGTTCTTGGCTCCCTCGACATAGGTGGACCCGATCGTCGGGGCCACGCTGCGGTGGAGCCAGGCGGTCGGGAAGCCGCGTTCGTCAAGCGCGGCCTCGATCCGCTCGACGGAGACGGTGTGGTAGTAGCTGTGGCTGATGTCGTCTTCGCGTGTCCATGTGAGCTTCACCGGGGCGCCGTCCATCGCCCGGCTGCACAGCGCCGCCTCCACCACGTAGTCCGGCTTGGACTTGCGCCCGAAGCCGCCGCCCAGAAGCGTCACGTTCACCCGGACGTCGTCCAGCTTGAGGCCGAGGCGCTTGGCGAGATTGGCGCGCGTCGCCTGCGGCGCCTGGGTGCAGGTCCAGACCTCGCAGGACGTGTCGGTGGCGCGAGCCGTCGCGACCGGGGGCTCCATGGGCGCCTGGGCCAGGTGCGGGACGTAGTACTCGGCCGTCACACGCTGCTTGGCGGCGGCGAAGGCCGCGTCCACGTCGCCGTCGGCGCGAACCGTCTTGCCGGGCTTGCGGGCCGATTCCTCGAGCGCGGTCCGGAACGCCGCCGAGTCGTAGGACGCGTTCGGGCCGTCGTCCCACTCGATCTTCAGCGCCTCGCGCCCCTTGATCGCCGCCCAGGTGTTGCGCGCGACGACCGCCACCCCGCCCAACGGGTTGAACTCGGTCGGCGGCGGGGACGGCTCGATCTCGAAGACCTTGAGAACGCCCGGCACCTTCATGGCGGCGGAGGCGTCGAACTTCCTGACCCGGCCGCGGAACACGGGGGGCCGCGCGATGACTGCATAGAGCAGTCCATCGAGACGCACGTCGATCCCGTAATTCGCCTTGCCCGTGGTGAAATCGTGGTTGTCGATCAACCCGATTTCGCCCTTTCCGATGTAGCGGAAGTCGGCCGGCGCCCGGAGCTTGAGCGAGGCCGGATCGGGCAGCGGAAGCTTCGACGCACGCTCGGCGAACCGGCCCCAGTTCTCCTTCCGGCCCGAGGGCTCGTGCCGGACCATCTGGTCTCCCGCGACCACCTCGCTCGCCGGCACGCCCCATTCGGCCGCAGCCGCCTGCTCGAGCATCGTCCGGGCCGCCGCGCCGGCCCGGCGCAGCGGCATGAAGAAGTGACGGAGCGAGCGCGACCCGTCCGTGTCCTGGTTCCCGAAGACGGTTTCATCGCCCCACGCCTGGGCGACGCGGACCTTCGACCAGTCTGCGCCCAACTCCTCGGCGACCACCATGGCGATGGAGGTGCGCACGCCCTGGCCCATCTCGGAGCGGTGGCAGGTGACCGTGACGATCCCCTCGGGGTCGATCGCCACGAAGACGCGGGGATCGTCCCGCCAGCCGTTCGGCATGGCGTCCCGTCCGAACTTCAGCGGCTCGTCTTCCTTGGCGAGCACGCCCGACGGCAGGGATGCGGAGATGATCAACGCGAGCGCGCCGCCGAGGGCGGCGCGGCGGCTGACGTCGGGATTGAGAGCGCTTCGCGCGGCCTCGACCGACACGCCCGGGTTCCGCGCCACCGTCATGGCCGCACGCTCTTGGCCGCGTGCTTTATCGCGTTCCGGATGCGCGGATAGGTCCCGCAGCGGCAGAGATTGCCATACATTTCCTGATCGATGTCGTCATCGCTCGGCTGCGGCTTCTCGTTGAGCAGCGAGGCCGCCTGCATCATCTGGCCGGGCTGGCAGTAACCGCATTGGGAGACGTTGAGCTCCCTCCACGCCACCTGGACCGGATGGTTCCCGTCGGGAGACAGCCCCTCGATCGTGGTGACCTTCTTGCCGGCCGCGGCCGACACCGGCGTGACGCACCCTCTGGCGGCTTTGCCGTCGAGGTGAATCGTGCAGGCGCCGCACGCCGCGATCCCGCAGCCGAATTTTGTTCCGGTAAGGCCGAGCTCGTCGCGCAAATACCAAAGCAGCGGCATGGCCGGGTCGCCCTCATAGCGCCGCGGTTGGCCGTTGATGGTCAGATCAATCATACGTATTCGCTCCTGTGCCGGGGCGAAGACGCCCGGCCTGCGGCCGTAACGCCGCGAGGGCGGCACTTGTTCCCGATTCCCGGGACGAGCCCAATTTGACGAAAGCGCGCGGAAAGCCCGGCTCCGCGCGCCGTGGCGGCCTTCTCTGCGAAGCCAGGCGTCAACGCGCCGCCACGGGCCTCGGCGCCGCCGCTGCGCTTACCTGCAGCGCCTTCTCCAGGATGAGCCTGGGCTCAAAGTGGTGGGCCATGTGGCCGACGCCGGGGACCGAGGTGAAGCTCGCCCGCGGCAGCAGCCGTCGGAGCGCGCGGCCGTGCAGCGCGGGGTTCACGACGATGTCGATCTCGCCGCACACGATCTCGACCGGGCAGATCAGCTTCCGGTATCTGAAGAGGTTGAGCGTGAGATCGCTCCAGATCGCCAGGGAATCCTCTCCAACCGAGGCGATGCCGGCGTCGCTCCCGACCGCTTCGAAAGCCATTCGCCGCCTGAACTCCGCAGGCGCATGCTGCGGAAGGAAGATCGCGCGCCAGAGCAGCGGCAGGGAGGCGGCGTCGAGGCCCGGCCCGCCCAGGCCCGCCCGATTGCCGCCCAGACGCGCCAGCGCGCGGGGGCCGAACAGAACCGGCCCGAGCCGCGGCTCGGGGAAAACCAGCGGACCGATCACGACCACGCCCGCATAGCGCTCGGGCGCGGCGAGAGCGAGCTGAAGCGCGAGCGAGCCGCCTATGGAGTGTCCGACCAGAACCGGTCGCCGCAGCCCGAGCCGATCCATCCCCTCCCGCACGAACCTCGCCTGCTGGGAGAGAGCCCCCTGCCCGGGCGGGCGGGTGCTGGCCCCATGCCCCGGCCGGTCGAACGCGACGGTGCGAAAGCGGCGGGCGAAGGGGCCAAGAAGGCTCGCGCCCATGTCCTCGGAGGTGACGATCGTTCCGTGGATGAGCACCGCGTCCGGGCCGCTCCCGGCTTCGTAGCCGGCCAAAACCTGTCCTTCGGACAAGTCGATGCTGAGCCGGGACGCGCCCGCAGGGCAGCCGCCATCCTGCGACCGCGCCACCCCGCCCGGAGGGCGGCGCGCGCCAGTGGCCGGATCTTCAGTGATCAGGGACGCCACGCGGCTCAGCCATGCGTACTCCTTTCGGGAAGCAACGACGCTCCGATGCCTCCGTTCCGCGATCTCAGGCGCCAGGAGTTCTCCGGCGTTCGCAAAAGCGCGCCGGCTCGGCGCCAGCAGTCTCAAGGAGCCTCGGCTGCAGCCACGAAAGCAAATCCACTATTTCGATATTTTTTATAGACTGATGACCGGAGCTGCTTCTAGACTGCGCCCCAGATCGCAGGTCTGGGAGCTTTCATGTCGTTCATCCGCTTCGGAATCTGGGCCCCGGTGCACGGGCCCCGCGCGGCCGCGCAGGATCCGGCCGAACCCTATGACGCCTCGTGGGAGCACAACCGCGCGACGGTGCTGGAGGCCGAGGCGCTCGGCTACGACTCCACGCTCGTCGCGCAGCACACGGCCAACCCGCGCTTCGCGGAGCGCGACCAGCTGGAGGCCTGGGCTTCCTCCGCCGCGCTTGCGGCGCTGACGAGCCGGATCGAGATCATCGCGGCCATCAAGCCAGCGCTCTACCATCCGGTCGTGCTCGCCAAGATGGCGCTGCAGATCGAGGAGATTTCGCGGGGCCGCTTCGCCCTGAACCTCGTCAACGCCTGGAACAGGGCGGAGTTCGAAAGGGCCGGCCTCCCCTTCCTCGAGCATGACGAACGCTACGCCTACGGCGCCGAATGGCTGTGGATCGTCGAGCGGCTTCTGCGAGGCGAGACGGTCGACCATCGCGGCAGGCACTTCACGGTCGAGGGCTACAGGCTGGCGCCCGCGGGGCGCTTCCGTCCCCGTCCGCGCATCTATCTGGGCGGGGAGTCGGAGCCGGCGCGGGACCTCGCGGCGGCGCAGAGCGACGTCTGGTTCATCAACGGCCAGCCGCTTCCCGCGGTGGCGACCCTGATCCAGGACGCGAAGGCTCGGCCGCGCCGCGGCGCCGGGCTGCGCTTCGGGCTGGCGGCCTTCGTGATCGCGCGGGAGACCGAGGCCGAGGCCCAGGCGGAGCACCGCCGACTGGTCGCGCTCGCCGAACTGGACCGGCCTGACAAGGCGGCGCAGCGGGCGCACGCCGACAGCAAGGTCGTGATGCTGCAGACGATGGCGAAGCACGCCTTCGTGGGCACCAATGGCGGCACCGCGGCCGGGCTCGTCGGCTCCTACGATCAGGTCGCCGAGCGCATCTGGGCGTTCCATCAGGCCGGCGTGGAGCTGTTCATGCTCCAGTTCCAGCCGCTGCGCGCCGAAATGCGACGCTTCGCCGAGGAAGTCTTCCCGCGGGTCGGCAGGGCGGCGCCGCTCGCCCCTCTGCTCTCGGGGGCGAAATGAGCGTCGCCGAGATCCACCCGACGGGCGGCTTCGCGCCGGCGAGCGCGCCGCTCGCAAAGCCCCGCGCGCCGCGCCGGGCTCCCTCCGGATCGTGGCTGTTCGCGCTCTCCTGGGCGGCGCCGCTGATCCTGCTCGTCGTCTGGGAGACGCTCTGCCGCTCCGGCTATGTCGCGCCGCAGATCCTTCCAGCGCCGAGCAAGGTGGCCGCGACCGCGGTCAGGCTCGCCTCCACGGGCGGCCTGTTCAACGATCTCGCCGTCAGTCTCGCCCGCGCGGCGACCGGCTTCGCCATCGGCGGGCTACTCGGCTTCACGCTCGGGGTGGCGGTCGGCTTCTCGCGCGTCGCGGAGGCCGCGATCGACCGGAGCGTGCAGATGGTGCGCGCCGTGCCGTTCCTGGCCGCGCTGCCGCTGACCATCATCTGGTTCGGCGTCGGCGAGGGACAGAAGATCTTCCTCGTTTCGCTCGGCGTGCTGTTCCCGATCTACGTGAACACCGTGCTCGGCATCCGGCAGGTCGATCCGAAGCTGCTGGAGCTCGGCCGCGTCCAGGGCCTGTCGCACTGGACCACGATCCGTCGGATCGTGCTGCCCGGCGCCCTGCCCTCGATCCTGACCGGCCTGCGCTACGCGCTCGCGGTCGCCTGGCTCGCGCTCGTGGTGGCCGAGACCGTCGGCGCGCAGGCGGGGCTCGGCTTCCTCGCCATGGACGCGCGCGAGTTCCTGCGCACCGACGTGATCGTGCTGACGATCGTGATCTACGCTCTGATCGGCGCGGGCTCGGACTGGATCGCGCGGCTGCTCGAGCGGCGGCTGTTGCGCTGGCACCCGAACTTCGGGGGCGGCGGTCGATGAGCGCCGCCGTCATCGTCCGGCGCCTCGTCCGCCGCTACGGCGAGCGCACGGTCATCGACGGGCTCGACCTCGTGATCGACCGCGGCGAGTTCGTCGCCCTGCTCGGCGAAAGCGGCTGCGGCAAGACCACCCTGCTGCGCGCGCTCTCCGGCCTCGATCCGATCGACGGCGGCAGCATCCAGGCCCCCGGCAAGCCCGCCGTGGTGTTCCAGGAGCACCGGTTGCTTCCCTGGGACAGCCTGTGGCGCAACGTGTCGCTCGGGCAGCCCGCGGAGAACGCGCGCCAGCGCGCCGCGGCGGCGCTCGCCGAGGTTGGACTCGGCCAGCGGCTCGACGACTGGCCGCGCAACCTGTCGGGCGGACAGGCGCAGCGAGTCGCGCTCGCCCGCGCTCTGGTGCAGCAGCCGGAACTGCTGCTGCTCGACGAGCCGTTCGCGGCCCTCGACGCGCTGACCCGCCTCAAGATGCAGGCGCTGGTCAAGGAGCTGGTCGCCCGCCATCGCCCTGGCGTGCTGCTCGTCACCCATGACGTCGACGAGGCGATCGGCCTCGCCGACCGGATTCTCGTGATGCGCGGAGGCGCGATCGCCTTCGAGCGCAGGCTCGACGGCGAGCCGCATCCCGGCCTGCGCGAAGAGCTGCTCGCGCAGCTGGGCGTGGCGCCCGGCCCCCGCGGCGCCGCGCATCGCCCGGCGCCCTCTCTCAACACCCTCTGAGTCGCAAACCGAGTCCCGACATGCCCTCGTTCAAGAAACTGTCGCGCCGCTCCCTCCTCGCGGCCGCCGCCGCAACCTCCGGCGCAGTCGCGCTCGGGCTGAAGCCGGGGGCGGCGCTCTCCCGCAACACCGACAAGGTGCGGCTGACCTTCGGCCCGTCCGGAGGGCTGACGCTGATCGCCAAGGAACGCGGCGCGTTCGAGAAGACGCTCGCCGACCAGGGCCTCAAGGTCGAGTGGGTTGGCCCCTTCCCGAACCATGCCCCGACTCTGCAGGCCGTGACCGGAAACAGCGCCGACTTCTCGTTCGGCGGCTCCACGACGCCCGCGCTGGCGGCGATCATCGCCGGCTCCCCGCTCGTGTTCACCCAGTTCCTGATCTACCGGCCGCGCACGACGGCGATCATCGCCCGGGACGGCTCCGGCATCGACAGCGTGAAGGACCTCGTGGGCAAGTCGGTCGCGGTCAACCGCTCCGGGCTTGGCGAGTTTCTGCTCGTCGCCGCGCTCGAGAAGAACGGTCTCGACCGCAGCCAGGTGAAGTTCGTCTATCTGAACCCGCCGGACGCCGCGCCCGCGCTCGCTTCCGGCAAGGTCGACGCGTGGTCGATGTGGAGCCCCGGGGTCGACATCGCGCGCGTCGAATACAAGGCGCACGACGTCTTCATCGAAGAGCGCGACCTCGACTTCCAGATCGACTTCACGACCTGGCTCACGCGCCGTCAGTTCGCGGAGGAGAACGCCGACATCGTCCGCGCCGTGAACGCCGCCTTCAAGGCAGAGGCCGACTGGGCGAGCGCGAGCCCCGAGGACGCCGAGAAGATCGCGCAGGGCGCGCCGCCCCGCTACGGCGACGTCGTGCGCGAGAACTTCCTCAAGCTGAAGCGTCGCTACGAGATCTATCCGGTCACCGACCAGGACTTCGTGGCCCGGCTGCAGAACGCGGCGGACTGGCTGGTCGAGCGCAAGGTGCTGCCCGAGAAGGTCACCGTCAGCGAGCTGCTGGCGAAGGTCTGATCTCCGCAGGCGCTTCCGCCCTGACCGCCGCCGCGGCCTGCGCGTACGCGCGGGTCGCGGAACGAACGCGCCCCCGCCTGTCGCCCGAAGAGGATCCGATGAACGCTATCGCCCCGGCCATCCGGTTCAAGGGACCGGCCATCCCGCGCCTCGGCTCTCCGGAGCTGAAGGCCCTGCTCGCTGGAATCGCCCAGGGGGCCTCCGAACGCGACGCCAAGCGCATCCTGCCGTTCGAGCAGGTGGAGCTCGTCCGCCGCGCGCGGCTCGGCGCGCTTCGCGTGCCGAAGGACGAAGGCGGCGGCGGCGCCTCGCTGCGCGAGGTGTTCGCGACCGTCATCGCGCTCGGCGAGGCCGACCCGAACGTGGCGCAGATCCTGCGCAACCATTTCGGCTTCGTGGAGCGCTTCTGCCAGCCGGCGCCGGGCGGCGCGCATCGGCGCTGGGCGCGGCTGGTCGCCGGCGGAGAGATCGTCGGTCTCGCCATGACCGAGCTCAACAACCGGAGCGTCGGCGGCGTGGACTTCGACACCAGGCTCAGCCCCAGCGGCGACGGCTACGTGCTGAACGGGACCAAGTATTTCAGCACCGGCACGCTGTTCGCCGACTACGTCACGGTGCGCGCGCAGGACCTCGCGGGCCGCTTCGTGACCGTGGTCATCCCGGTCGACCGCGAGGGCGTCACGCGCGTCGACGACTGGGACGGCTTCGGGCAACGCCTCACGGGCACCGGCTCCACGATCTTCGAGAACGCGGCCGTCGCACGGGACGAGGCGGTGTTCGACGACGAGAGCCGCGGCCTCGCCTACGACCGCCCCTATCACGGCTCTTTCCAGCAGCTGTTCCTCACCTCGATCGTCGCCGGGATCATCCGCTCCGCCGCCGCCGACGCGGCCGCGCTGGTGAAGCGCCGCGCCCGCTCCTTCTCCTTCGCGCCGGCCGAGAAGCCGGCCGACGACCCGATCCTGCAGCAGGCTGTCGGCGAGATCGCGAGCGCGGCCTTCGCGGCCGAGGCGGCGGTGCTCGCGGCGGCCGAGGCTCTCGACCGCGCGGTCGAGAGCCGTGTCGACGGTGCGCCGGATCTCGAAGCGGCCCATGAGGGCGCGCTCGCGGCTGCCAAGGCCAAGGTGATCGTCGATGAACTCGCGATCCGCTCAGGCTCACGCATCTTCGACGTCGGGGGCGCGAGCTCGACGAGGCGAGGCGCCAATCTCGACCGGCACTGGCGGAACGCCCGCACGCTCGCGACCCACAACCCCGCCGCCTATAAGGCGCGCGGCGTCGGCCAGCACCTGATCTCGGGCGAGCGCGTGCCGCTCACGGGGTTTTTCTGAAAGGAAGCGGGCGGCGGCTTTTCGCCGCCCGCGGGCCTTCGTGCGGATGACGCGACGAGGTCGAGAGCGCGATGGCCTCGCGCAGACGCCGTTCTCTTCGCTCCGGTCGCCCTCCTGAAGCCCGCGGCCGAGAAGTGGCGGCGGGCATGTCGAAAGACAGCGCCACGGACGCGCGGCGCGCTAGATAGTCGGCGAGAGTCATTGGGGAGCCGACCGTTCATGCGTCGCGCGTTGCTCGTCGTAAACGCCAAAAGCCGTAGCGGCGAGGCGGCAGCCAAGCAGATTCGGGAAGAGCTGGAGGGCCGCGGCTTCGCCGTCACCCCCCTCGACTGCGACACGCCCGACAAGACCTCGGCCCTGATCGCGCGGGAGGGACCCGCCTACGACGTGATCGTGGTCGGCGGCGGCGACGGCAGCATGAACGCCGCGGCGCGCGGCGTCGTGGACGCCGGGCGGCCGCTCGGCCTCGTGCCGACCGGCACCGCCAACGATCTCGCGCGCACGCTCGACATTCCGGCCGACATTCCGGAGGCGTGCCGCATCATCGCGGAAGGCGAGGTCCGCCAGATCGACCTCGGCGAGGTCAACGGCCGGCTGTTCTTCAACGTCGCGAGCATCGGCCTGAGCGCCGAACTCGCCAAGTCGCTGACCAGCGAGATCAAGCAGCGCTTCGGCAAGCTCGGCTATCTGATCACGGCGCTCAAGGTGCTGGCCCGCGCCAGGCCTTTCCGGGTCCGCATCCGCAGCGCGGACAGGACGTGCCGGGCGCTGACCCTGCAGGTCGCGATCGGCAACGGGCGCTATTATGGCGGCGGCAACGTGATCGAGCAGGACGCCGAGATCGACGACGGCCGGCTCGATCTCTACAGCCTGGAGTTCTCGCGGGCCTGGCGGCTCGCGCTCATGCTCCGCTCTTTCCGCGCGGGCGAGCACGGCGCGTGGAGCGAGGTGCGGGCGATGTCCGGCCACGAATTCGAGATCCGCACGCGTCGCCCCCGCTCGGTCAACGCCGACGGCGAGATCGTCACCAAGACGCCGGCGACCTTCCGGCTGCTGCCCCGCGCGATCTCGGTGATCGCCCCTCCCAAACAGCCGCCGTCCGAGGCGGACTGACGGGCGGGCGCCCGGGACTCCGGGGCCGCGGAACGGGTCGCGCCAGCGGCGTTCTCTGGTCGGAAGAGGCCGGGCGCCGCCCCACGAGGTTTCGCCGCTCGTGGCCCCCGGCGTCCGACGAAATCGCCCCGGCCGCAATGGGCCGACGCGCGCATTTGGCAATGGGTCGATCGAAGATCGTATTGACGCTTGGCATCTGGCATGCCAGTGTTCTGGACAACGTACTGACGCGCTGAAACACGTCCATATGCGCTCCACGACTTTCGTTGGAGACCGGATGAGGGCGCGACTGAGGGTCGGATACTTGGTCTCCTGAAGAGAGGCCGCTTCGGGCTCAGGAAAACTAAATAAGACGCGTCATTCCAGAGACCGGTCAACCGGCGGCGGCGCGAAGGGATCGAGGAGACGGCCCATGACAGCCACGAGGCTGACGCCGCCAGCAGCACGGTTCTGTTCGATGGCCCGCGGAGACGGCGCGGCGCGCCGCCCCTCGCCGCAGATCCAGCGCCCGGCCAGCCGGCGCGCCCTGTTCGAGCTCTGAAGCGGTCGCAACGTCACGTGCCCCACACGCCAGGCGCCTAGCAACAACGGCTGGATGAACAGCCAAGAATTCTCCGGAGGAAGCAAATGTCCGCAGTAGCGCAGCTGATCAACTCCACGACCGCCGACGTCAGCATGGCCGAAGCCGACGCTCCCCAGGAGCTGACGGACGGCTTTCACCTCGTCATCGACGCGCTGAAGCTGAACGGCATCGAGACGATCTATGGCGTGCCGGGCATTCCGATCACCGATCTCGGCCGCATGGCGCAGGCTGAAGGCATCCGCGTGGTGTCGTTCCGCCATGAGCAGAACGCCGGCAACGCGGCCGCGATCGCGGGCTTCCTGACCAAGAAGCCGGGCGTCTGCCTGACGGTGTCCGCTCCGGGCTTCCTCAACGGCCTCACCGCCCTCGCCAACGCCACCACCAACTGCTTCCCGATGATCCTCATCTCGGGCTCCTCGGAGCGCGAGATCGTCGACCTGCAGCAGGGCGACTATGAGGAGATGGACCAGCTCGCGATCGCCAAGCCGCTCTGCAAGGCGGCGTTCCGCGTGCTTCACGCCGAGGACATCGGCATCGGCGTCGCGCGCGCCATCCGCGCCGCGGTTTCGGGCCGTCCGGGCGGCGTCTATCTCGATCTGCCGGCGAAGCTGTTCTCCCAGGTGCTCGACGCCGCCAAGGGCGAGCGTTCCCTGGTTAAGGTCATCGACCCGGCCCCGGCCCAGCTGCCGGCCCCCTCGGCCGTCAAGCGCGCCATGGACCTGCTCAAGAGCGCCAAGCGCCCGCTGATCGTTCTCGGCAAGGGCGCCGCCTACGCCCAGGCTGACGACGAGATCCGCCAGTTCGTCGAGAAGAGCGGCATCCCCTACATTCCGATGAGCATGGCGAAGGGCCTCCTGCCCGACAACCACCCGCTCTCGGCGGGCGCCGCCCGCTCGACGGTGCTCAAGGACTCCGACGTCGTGGTGCTGGTCGGCGCGCGCCTGAACTGGCTGCTCAGCCACGGCAAGGGCAAGCAGTGGGGCGAGCCGGGCTCCAAGAAGTTCATCCAGATCGACATCGAGCCGAAGGAGATGGACTCCAACGTCGAGATCGCCGCGCCGCTCGTGGGCGATATCGGCTCCGTGGTCTCCGCGCTGCTCGCCGGGATCGACTCCAGCTGGCCGGGCGTGCCCGCCGAGTGGACCGAGACCATCAAGGCCAAGAAGGACGCCAACATCTCCAAGATGGCGGCGAAGCTCGGCAAGAACTCCTCGCCGATGTGCTTCCACACCGCGCTCGGCGCCCTGAAGCAGGTCATCAAGGAGCGGCCGGACGCGATCCTCGTCAACGAGGGCGCCAACACGCTCGATCTCGCCCGCGGCATCATCGACATGTACCAGCCGCGCAAGCGCCTGGACGTCGGCACCTGGGGCGTGATGGGCATCGGCATGGGCTTCGCGATCGCGGCCGCGATCGAGACCGGCAAGCCCGTCCTGGCGGTCGAGGGCGACTCGGCCTTCGGGTTCTCAGGCATGGAGGTCGAGACGATCTGCCGGTACAACCTCCCGGTGTGCATCGTGATCTTCAACAACAACGGCATCTATCGCGGCACCGACATGGACCCGACCGGCCGCGACCCCGGCACGACCGTGTTCGTGAAGGACTCGCGCTACGACAAGATGATGGAGGCCTTCGGCGGCGTCGGCGTCCACGTGACGACGCCGGACGAGCTGAAGCGCGCCGTCGACGAGGCGATGGACTCCGGCCGCCCGACGCTCATCAACGCGGTGATCGACCCGGCGGCCGGCAGCGAGAGCGGCAACATCGGCAGCCTCAACCCGCAGAGCGTGGTCGTCCGCAAGAAGTAACCCTGACGACGGACGCCCTGGGCTCCCCTCCTCACGGCATCCGAACCCCGGCGGGCGCAAGCCCGCCGGTTTTTTTTTGTCCTGTGGGCCGGAGCCCGGCGCGGCCGGGCAGCCGCAGCAGCCGCCGCGCGCTCCAGATTTCCGGATCAGGCGTTGAGGCAGGCCGGACGCGGCGGCGCCCGGCGGGAAGGCGTCAGGACTGGGCCACCGAGACGGCGGCCGTCGGCGCCATGAAGAAGTCCACGGCCTGCGAGACCACCGTCGGCTGCCAGGCGTGCGGTCCGGCATACTCGACATAGGAGACGTCGTAGCCCGCCTCGGTCAGCCTCGCGGCGTGGACCCGGGCGCTGCGCTCGATCGGGATCTGCTCGTCGCGCGTGCCGTGCGAGATGAAGATCTTCGGCGCGCCGGTCTGAAGATGCACCGACATGAAGCCGGCCGACGAGATCACCAGATGGCTGACGAACGCCCCGTTGGCGAGGCCGAGCGACAGGGCGTAGCTGCCGCCGTCGGAGTGGCCCGCGAACACGAAGCGGCTCGGGTCCAGGAGGAATCGCGCGGCGACCGCCCCGAGGGCGGCGTCCAGCCGCTCGCGGTCCGGCCCATGGCCGGCGATCACCAGGTCCCAGGTCGGAAACAGCGATTGCGGCGCGAGCAGCAGGAAGCGCCGCCGCGCGGCGTGCTCCTCCAGCATCGGCAGGATCTTGGCCGCGTGGCCGCCGCCGCCGTGGAACAGCGTCACCAGCGGCGTCGGCCGGCGCGCGTCGATCCCCTCGGGCACGTAGAGCACCGCGTCGCGCTGGTCGAACAGCCCCAGGGCGTTCCGACCGGGAGGCAGCGGCGGCAGGGTCGGCAGCCGGTGGGCGAAGTCGAGCCGGCCGGCCAGGTGGGGGTCGATCATGAGGCCCCGTTTTGGATGGCGCACGCCTCACAGGACGAGGCCGGGAAAAGAAAATGGCGGCGCGTTGGAACGCGCCGCCATGCCGTCAGGTAAGTTGACGGGCGGCGATCAGACCGCGCGGGCCTGGTGCAGCATCTCGATCTGCTGCTCGGTGTAGCCGAGGTCGCGCAGCACTTCGTCGGTGTGCTCGCCGAGCAGCGGGGAAGCCTTCACGTCGACCTCCATGTCCGAGAACTTGATCGGGCTGCCGACGGTCAGATACTTGCCGAGCTTGGGATGATCGACCTCGACGACCGTGCCGCTCTTGCGGAGCGACTCGTCGTTCGCGATCTCCTTCATCGACAGCACCGGCGCGCAGGGGATGTCGAACTTGCGCAGGATGTCGACCGCCTCGAACTTGGTCTTGTCGGCGAGCCATTCCTCGATCGTGGCGAAGATGTCCATGATCTTGTCCTGGCGGGCGCGGGCGGTGTTGTAGGCCGGATCGTCGATCCACTCTTCCTTGCCGAGCGCCTTGCAGATCGGGGCCCAGGCGTGACCCTGGATGGTGAAGTAGATGTAGGCGTTGGGATCGGTCTCCCAGCCCTTGCACTTCAGCACCCAGCCCGGCTGGCCGCCGCCGCCGGCGTTGCCGCCGCGCGGCACCACGTCGGAGAACTCGCCGTGCGGATACTGCGGGTACTCCTCGAGATAGCCGAGGGCGTCGAGGCGCTGCTGGTCACGCAGCTTGACGCGGCAGAGGTTGAGCACCGAGTCCTGCATGGACACGGCGACCTTCTGGCCCTTGCCGGTCTTGTTCTTCTGATGCAGCGCCGTGAGGATGCCGATCGCGAGATGCATGCCGGTGTTGCTGTCGCCGAGCGCCGCGCCCGAAACGGTGGGGGGGCCGTCCCAGAAGCCGGTGGTCGACGCGGCGCCGCCCGCGCACTGCGCGACGTTCTCGTAGACCTTCAGGTCCTCGTAGTGGTGGCCGTCCGAGAAGCCCTTCACCGAGGCGAGGATCATGCCCGGGTTGAGCTCCTGGATGCGCGCCCAGGAGAAGCCCATGCGGTCGAGCGCGCCGGGGCCGAAGTTCTCGACCATCACGTCCGATTCACGGATCAGCTTCTCGAGGACTTCCTTGCCCTCGGGAGTCTTGGTGTCGAGCGTCAGCGAGCGCTTGTTGGAGTTCAGCATCGTGAAGTACAGCGCGTCGGCGTCTTCGACGTGGCGGAGCTGCGAGCGCGTGACGTCGCCGGCGCCGGGGCGCTCGACCTTGATCACGTCAGCGCCGAACCACGCCAGCAGCTGGGTGCAGGCAGGACCCGCCTGCACATGCGTGAAGTCGATGATCTTGATGCCCTCGAGCGGCTTGCTCATGTGGTGCTCCCTTTCGATCTTTGGATCGTGATTTCTGTTGACTGACTTGCGATTGTGCGCCGAAACGTCCTCGGCGCGTCCGCCTCACGCGGGGGAAACCTGTGGCTCAGCCTCCTGCCTCGCGGATTGGGCGGCTTCGAGCGCGGCGAGCCGCTTGCGAAGCTCCCGCTCCTCGCTCCACCGGGCGGTCTCGTCGCGGATCACCGCGGCGACGCCCGTGACCCGGCGATCAGCGTCGAACAGGAGGGAGACCGTGAAGGCGATCGACAGCGACCGGCCATCCTTGCCGATCGCCGGCACCTTCAGGAGCTCGTGCCCGTACTTGGTCTTGCCGGTCTCGGCCGTCCTGGCGTAGCCGCGCCAGTGTCGCGCGCGATGCCGTTCGGGCGTGATCAGATCGAGCGACTGCCCGACGGCCTCGGCCTCGGTGAAGCCGAACATCCGTTCCGCGGCGGGGTTCCAGAGCGTGATGCGGCCGTCGCGGTCCGACACGACGATCGCGTCGCCGACTGCGGCCACCAACTGCTCCAGATCCACGTTCTGCGACATAAATCCTCCGATCAGCCCGCTCCTGACATGGAGGTCCGGGTGCGCAGGCAGGACACGGGTCGCCAAGACCGGCGCCAGATCGTTCAACGGCTGTTCAAGACGAGAGAAACTCGTTCGGTAGCCGGCTTCAGTCGCAAATAGGACGCTGTTTCGTCATCTACTGTTTCCTCCTTTTGCCGGAGCCGCTTTTGGGTCTCCGACTGCGCGTCACTTTGTGTGACTTTGCGCGCTGTTATATGTGGTATTTGGTATGCCAGCTTCGGCTTGAAGTCAAGGCCGCTGAGGCCGGCGGTTGCCGCCGGCGCCCTGCGCTCCATACTCCGGCGGGGTCACGAACAGCGGGCCGCTTCCGGCCGGCCGAGGCCCGCGGCTGCGGCCCTTCCCGCGCCGTGGCTAGCCCCGAACGTCGCCGCAGCATCAGCCCGGGATCATCCATGACGACCGAAGCGCGAATCCGGATTCGCCAGATCGACGGCTATCGCTTCATGGTCGACTTCGGCGCCGCCATCCCGGATCTGCTGGTCGACGAGGCCGCGCCGATCGGCGACGACGCCGGGCCGCACCCGGAGCAGTTGCTGGTCGCGAGCGTTGCGAACTGCCTGTGCGCGAGCCTGGTCTTCGCGTTGGGCAAGTACAAGCAGGATGCGGGCGACGTGCAGGCCGAGGCGTCGTGCCGGGTCGCGCGGAACGCCGAGAACCGGCTGCGGGTGGAGGGCATCGACGTCGCGATCACGCTTGGGGCGTCGGCGGACCAGATGCCTCGGGCGGATAGCGCGATCTCCCAGTTCCAGCGCTTCTGCACCGTGTCCGAAAGCGTCCAGACCGGCGTTCCGGTGAGCGTCGTGGTGCGCGATCGCGAAGGGCGGCTGCTGACCTGAGGGCCCGCCGCTCGCCTTCGCCTCAAGAAGGAGCCAGCAGATGACCACTGCCGAACGCGAGGCCGCACGGGACCCGGACGATCTCGCCCGCCTCTTCATCGCCCGCGCCAACGAAGGCGACGTCGAGGGTCTCGTCGCCCTCTACGAGCCCGAAGCCGTTCTGGCCGCGGGCGAGATCGTGGCCACCGGCCACGCGGAGATCCGCAAATTCTACGCCGCCCTGCTCGAGCGGCGAAAAAGCTTCCCCGCGCCAGAGCAGCTGCCGACGCTGCGCAACGGCGACACGGCCATGACGTTCGCCCGCCTGCCCAATGGCGCGATTTCGGCGGAGGTCGCGCGCCGCCAGGCGGGCGGCGAATGGCTCTGGGCCATCGACCAGCTGAAGATCAAGCCGCAGTCCTGAGCGAAGCTCCGGATATGGCAGGGGACGATCGCGAGACGGCGAGGCAGTGAAGCCTCGCCGTCCCGCCGGCCCGGCGTCAGCGCCCGGCGTTGTAGAGCGGCAGGTCCGGCCCCCGCCCGTCGTAGAAGCCCTTGGCGTTCGGCATCTCGACCTTGGGCAGGCTGCTGGCGTCCAGGGTGGCGTCCTCGGGGATGACGCCGCCCTTCGCGAGCACGTAGGCCGTCACGGCGTAGACCTCGTCGGGCGACAGCGAACCCGGCTGGTCGAACGGCATGGCGCGCCAGACAAAGTCGTAGAGCGTCGAGGCGTAGGGCCAGTAGCTCTCGACGGTCTTCACCGGCTTGGCCGACGACAGGGTGCCGCGCCCCCCGACGAGCGGCGCTCCGCCCGCCGCCGGGACGCCCTGGAGCTTGTCGCCGTGGCAGGCGGCGCATCGCTCCCCGTAGACCTTCGCGCCCGCCGACACCGTTCCGCTGCCGGGCGGAAGCCCCTCCCCGTCCGGCTGGATGGCGAAGTATCGCGCAAGGTCCTGGTCGGACGCCGGCGCGCCCACCTCCAGCGTCTCGGCGAAGGCGGCGGAGGCGCCGAGCGAGAGCGCGAGCGCGGCGAGGCCGAACTTAAGCGTGGACATTGCTGACCCCTCCGTCGGCGGCGACCGCCCAGCTCTGGATCGCGTTGTAGTGGTAGACAGAATTCAGGCCCCGCAGCCGGACGAGTTCCTCGCGCGTGGGCTGCACATAGCCGGTCTCGTCGACGCACCGGCTCTGCAGTGTCGCCGCCTGTCCGTCCCAGGCCCACGGGCAGTTGAAGCGCACGGTGCACATCGGCTCCGCGACGTTCTCGATGTTGGCCGGCCGCCAGGTCTTGCCCGCGTCGGTCGAAACCTCGACGGACTGGACCCGGCCGCGCCCCGACCAGGCGATCCCCTTGATCTCGTAGAGCCCGGGCTTCGGCAGCATCATGTCCGCCGACGGGAAAGTGATCACGGACTTCGCGCCCATCTGCAGCGTGAACAGCTTGGCGCGGCCGTCCGGCATCAGGTCGGTGTATTTCGAGGTCTCCTCCCGGGTCATGAACGGCCGGTCGCTGACCTGCAGCCGCCGCAGCCATTTGATGTGCGTGTTGCCCTCATAGCCGGGCAGCAGCAGGCGCAGCGGGTACCCCTGCTCGGGGCGCAGCGCCTCGCCGTTCTGGCCGTAGGCGATCATGCCGTCCGACAGCAGCTTCTCGAGCGGCACGCTGCGCGTCATCACCGCGGCGTCGGCGCCCTCCGCCAGCACCCAAAGCGCGGCCTCCTTGAGCCCGACCTCGCGCGCCAGCGTCGAGAACAGCACGCCCGTCCATTCCGAGGTGCTGAGCAGGCCATGCGTGACCTGCACGTTCTTGGCGGTGGGCTTGGCCCATTCGGTCAGCGTGTTGCCCGAGCACTCGATGAAGTGCTTCCGAGTGACGGACGGCATCCGCTTGAGATCGGCGACAGAGAACTTCTTGGCCGTCCCGACCATGCCGTGCACGACCAGTTCGTGACGGGCGGGATCGATCGTCGGAATGCCGCCGTGATGGCGCTCGAAATGCAGGCCCGAGGGCGTGAGATTGCCGATCTGGGCTGCGAGCGGCGTGAAGGTCCAGGACGTCAGGTCGGTCGGGTTGTTGGCCTTGGACCGCACCTCGGTCTCGAACTGGGAGCGCGTCCCGTAGCCGCCGTCGGCGAGCAGCGGCCGGCCCTGTTCCTTGGTGGGATCTTCCGGCACGTCGTAATGCACGGAACCCGGAGGCGCGGATTCAGCCGCCCTCGCCGCGCCGGCCGCGAGCGCCGTCGCGCCCAGCGTGGAGGCCGCCGACAGCAGAAGCTGGCGACGCCCGAGCCCCGCCTGCGGCCTCATCCCCTCCTGGCAGGGGCACTCCTCGTCCACCGGCCGCGACGCGGCCAAAGGTTCATACGCTTCGTCCGACCCTCTCCGTCTCATTGCGCTTCCTCCCCATGCGGGCTTTCTCGCCGCATTTTCCGTCTTCTCGGGCAGGCAGACCGGGGCCGGGGCGGCGGCGCAGCCGCATCTGGTCGCGATCAGACAGGATCATCCTCATGACGCCGCGACGCTCGCTGACAGGCGCTCGGTCGACGGCGCGCTCTCCATGCCGGCCGCCGCGGGACATTCGCGGAAGATCCTCGTCTTGCAGGCCCGACAGATCTCGGGATCGAGTTCGGGGACGATCCGGGCGATGGCCTCGCCCTTCGACGCCATGACGTGGTCCCGGCCGAGCGCCTCGATCACATGGAACCGCTCGAGCGTCCGCAGCAGCGGCGGGAAGCGCGCGATCAGGTAGAGGTCGCCGCCCATGGCCCGCCGGCGCTTCGCCTCGGAGATCAGCAGCTCCGCCCCCGGAAGGTCGACGTCGCCGCCGCCGCGCAGGATGATGCCGAGGCGCTTCTGGTTCGGCCGCTGCCGCTGGATGCGGCCAAGCTCGCGCTCGAGATAGTCGACGGAGCCAAAGTAAAGCGGCCCCTCGAGCCGGGCGAAGGCAGCCTGCGGACATTCCGGCAGGCTGTAGAGCTCGGCATTGCGGAACGGGCGGTGAGACTGCAGCCCGTCAGGCGCGCCGACGGACAGCGTCGGCTTGGCGGTGCGCGACAGGAAGATCAGCAGCGAGACGATCACGCCGCCATAGACGGCGAACTCCAGGTTGACGAAGAGACCCGCCGCGAAGGTGATCGCCACGATGGTCGTCTCGGTCCGGCTCGTGGCCGCCAGCCGCCGGATCGCCCGAAGGTCGACCAGCCGGAACGCGACGTAGAGGATCACGGCCGCGACGGCCGGGATCGGCACCTGCCCGAACAGCGGCGCGACCACCAGCAGGATCGCCAGGAGGAAGCAGGACGACAGGATCGCGGACAGCGGCGTCGCCGCGCCGGCCTCGTAGTTGACGCCGCTGCGGGTGAAGGAGCCGGAGCCCGCGTAGCACTGGAAGAAGCTGCCGACGACGTTCGACACCCCCTGCGCCGCGATCTCGCGGTTGGCCTCGAACGGCCGGTTCTGCTTGAGCGCGAAGGCGCGGCCGATCGAGATCGCCTCGACGAGACCGAGCAAAGCGATCGCGAAGGCCCCCTCCCCGAGCGCGTGCAGCGTCTCGAACGAGAACGCCGGCATCGCCGGCGTCGGCGCGACCGAGGGCAGCGCTCCCACCATGCGAACGCCCCTGGCCTCCGCCTCGATCAGGACGCCGAGCAGGCTGCCGACGCCGAGCGCGACGATGAAGCCCGGCAGCTTCGGCGCGAACACCCGCAGGGCGACCAGCGTTCCGAGCGTGACGCCCGCGATCGCGAGCGCGGCCAGATTCGTCTCGCCCGCCGCGGCCGCCAGATTCGCGATCTGGCCGAAGATGCTCTGGCCGCGCTCGGCGCTCAGCCCCAGCGCGTCCTTCAGCTGGCTGACCGAGATCAGCAACGCGGCCGCCGCCGTGAACCCGATCATCACGGAGTGCGAGATGAAGTTCACGAACCGGCCGAGCTGCAGCGCCCCGAAGGCGCATTGCAGGACGCCGACCAGGAAGGTGAGGAAGATCGCGAGCGAGATGAACTCGGCGGTGAACGGCTGGGCGTGGGCGCTGAGCGTGCTCGCCATCAGCGCCGAGATCACGAGCGTCGGTCCCGACACCATGACCCAGGAGGAGCCGAGCAGCGCGGCCACCACCGGCACGACGATCGCGGTGTAGAAGCCGTATTGCGGCGGCAGACCGGCGATCGCCGCGAACGCCACCGCCTGCGGAAGGACAACGGTGGCGCTGGTCAGGCCCGCGACGACGTCGGAGCGGATGGTCGCCGGCGTGACGGCGGAGATCCATTGCGGTCGCAGCGCGCGACCAAGCCCCGCCCACGCCAGTCCCACTGGAGAAGACGGAGCGTGGTCGCTCATGCGGCGCGCGCTCCGTAGTAGAGCATCACGGTGTGCTTGGCTTCGGCGAAGAACAGCCAGCGTTCGACCAGGATCCCGGCGCCCGCCGAGAGCACGGCGATCAGGGCGACCACCGCGGCCGCCACGCCGCCGAGCAGCAGCGAGATCAGCATCAGCAGGATCGGAGCGCCGAACAGCGCGAGCACAACCAGCTTGCGCAGCTTGTCGGCGTGCTTGCGCGCGATGGTGAAGCCCATCTCGCGCATCAGGTAGTTCTCTTCAGTATGCGGCGCCTCGAACAGGCGGACCTTGCCGATGCCGCCGAGACCCGTGGCGGATTCCGGCGTGCTGACGTGGCTGGTCGTGGCGATGAAGCGCCAGTAGGCGAGCTTGCCGCCGAGCGCGACCAGACCCGCCGCCGCCGCGACGCCGTCGACCAGCGGCTGGCCGTGGCCGAGCAGGTGCAGCAGCGCGGCGAACAGCAGCGCGCCGCAGTACAGGCCGAGCGCGAAATAGTTGGGCACCACGTACTGGTTGCGCCACTGGTGGACGGTCTTCAGCGACGCGTAGATCATCGCCGTGCAGTAGATCGTCACGACCGCGCAGCAGGCGGTCATCACGCCGAGCAACACGGCCGCAAGGCCCGGGTCCGGCGACACGATCCAGGCGAGGCCGAGCAGCGTCGCGGGCACATAGGTCGCGATCGCCGCAAGGCCTTCACGCGACAGCCACGACGTCCGCCACTGCGACAAGGCCCGCCAAGCCCGCTCAGGCCGGCCGAGATGCAGCGTGGACGACAGCAGCCCGAGCGTAACGAGTAGCAACGCCGTCCCAAGCGTGACGAGCGCCACTACCCGCTCGGCGGGGGTCGCCGAGAACGCGGACAACAGGCCGGACCAGATCAGCAGGCCGTAGCCGGCGCCGGTGGCCGTGGTGAAGATGATGACTGATAGCGCAGGATGCATGACGTCACCGCGACAGGACGCGATCGGCCCAGCGCAGGAAGGCCGAGCCCTTCCCGTCCGGCTTCTTCATCGCAAGATCGAGGAGCGAGATGGTTTCGTCCGAGCCGCAGGAGGACGACGAGGCGGCGCTCGGCGGCGGAGGCCCGTTCTTGCGCGGCCGCGGCGGCAGATAGCGGTTCACCGGCTTGTAGCCGAGCTCCGGCATCAGCTCGTAGCCGCCGCGCTCGGCGACCAGGATCGAGACGTCCGAGTTCGGGTCGCCGAGATCGCCGAAGTGCCGGGCGTGCGACGGACAGGTGGCGACGCAGGCCGGCACCCGGTCGGCCTCGGGCAGATTGTCATTGTAGATCTTGTCGACGCACAGCGTGCACTTCTTCATCACGCCGTCGTCTTCGTCGAACTCGCGGGCGCCGTACGGGCAGGCCCAGGAGCAGAGCTTGCAGCCGATGCAGGTCTCGGCGTTGACCAGCACGATGCCGTCCTCGGCGCGCTTGTAGGAGGCGCCGGTCGGGCAGACGGTGACGCAGGCCGGCTCCTCGCAATGCAGGCAGGAGCGCGGGAAGTTCACGGTGCGGGAGGTCTCGCCCTGCCCGGCCTCGAAGGTGTGGACGCGGTTGAACCACACGCCGTCGGAGGTGTTCTGGTAGTCGGTGAGCGGTCCGGAATGGCCGCTCGCGTTCCACTCCTTGCAGTTGACCGCGCAGGCGTGGCAGCCGACGCAGGTGTCGAGATCGATCACCAGGCCCAGCTTCTTCTGGCCGGGAACGGCCTCGGGAAGACAAGTCACGTCATTTAACTCCAGACGTCTTTGCGGCCTGCCGGCGCTGCCACGGCCACTTGCGGCCTTCCGCGTCGTAGCGCAGCACGTCGGGGCGGTTCGGCATGCGGGGAGGCCGCGCGAGCGGCGGGAAACTCGGCAGCGGCGACTGTTCGCAATCGACCGCCTTCTCGACCCGGACCCGGACGTCGTACCAGGCGGCCTGGCCCGTGACGGGGTCGGAGTTCGAGTGGCTGTAGCCGTTCTTTTCGGGCAGGTGCTCGGAGATCACGTGGTTGAGCAGGAAGCCTTCCTGGCCCTCCGGCGCGTCGGCCGGCAGGTTCCAGGCGCCCTTGCGCTTGCCGATCGCGTTCCAGGTCCAGACCGTGTGAGGGTTCACGCCCTCCATGGTCCGCACCGGGGCGCGGATGCGGCCGTGGTTGCTGGTCACCCAAGCGTAGTCGCCGTCCTCGATGCCGAGGGACCTGGCGGTCTCGCGGTTCATGTAGAGGAAGTTCTTCGAGTAGATCTGGCGAAGCCAGGAGTTCTGCGAGTGCCACGAATGGTACATCGCCATCGGCCGCTGCGTGATCGCCGAAAGCGGGAACTCCTCGGCCGAGACGGCCTGCTCCTCGAGCGGCGCGTACCAGATCGGCAGCGGATCGAAATAGGCCTTGAGCCGTTCGCGGTCGCGCTCGGGCGGCTGGAGTTCGCCATGCCCCTCCGCGGCGAGCCGGAATTTCTGCAGCGGCTCGCTGTAGAGGTGCAGAACGATCTGCTCGGCCTTGTCGATCAGGCCAAGCTTCACCGCGTTCTCGAGATAGCCCTTGTTGCCGTGCTTGAAGTAGAGCTGATCGTGCGGCAGCTCCATCCGCCAGAAGCTCTTGTTGGCGACGTAGCGGTCGAGCTGGCTCTTGTTGGGCGCGCCCTTGCCGGCGGTCTCCCCGTCTTCGCCGCGGAAGCCCGCGAGCGGCCCGATGCCGGGCTTGCGCTCGTGATTGACGATGTAGTCGGGGTAGCCGCCCGGATATTTGGGGGAGCCGTCCTCGTTGACGAAGCCCGGCAGGCCGAGCCGCGCCCCGAGGTCGATCATCACCTCCTGGAACGGCCGGACGTCGCGGTCTGGCTTCAGCACCGGGCGACGGATGGCGTCGGCCGGGCCGTGCGCGCTGCCGATCGGCCGGTCGAGCAGCGAGATGCAGTCCCAGCGCTCGAGATAGGTCGTGTCCGGCAGCACGAGGTCGGCATAGGAGACCATCTCGGACGCATAGGCGTCGGAGTAGATGATCTTCGGGATCTTGTAGGTCCCGTCCGGATGCTTGTCGGTCAGCATCTGCATGGTCCCCGCCGTGTTCATCGACGAGTTCCAGGCCATGTTGGCCATGTACATGAACAGGACGTCGATCGGATAGGGATCGCCCGCCCAGGCGTTGTGGATCGCCATGTGCATCAGGCCGTGGGCGGCGATCGGGGCCTCCCACGAATAGGCCTTGTCGAGACGCTTCGGGGTTCCGTCCGCCTCGACCAGCAGATCCTCCGGCCCCATCGTGAAGCCGAGCGGCATGCCGCCGAGCGGCGTGTTCGGCGCGACGGTCTTGCCCGCGGGCTTCGGACCGCCGGGCAGCGGCTTCGGATAGGGCGCCTTGTACCGCCAGGAGCCCGGCGTATCGACCGCGCCGAGCAGCATCTGCAGCACATGCAGGGCGCGGCAGGTGTGGAAACCGTTGGAATGGGCCGAGATGCCGCGCATCGCGTGCATCGCGATCGGGCGCCCGACCATCGTCTCGTGCCGGCGGCCGGCCCAGTCCGTCCAGGGCTGGTCGATCACCACCGGATTGTTGAACGCCTCCGCGATCTCCGCGGCGATGCGCCGGATGCGCTCCGCCGTGACGCCGCAGCGGTCCGCGACCGCCTCGGGGGCGAACTCGTCGCTCAGATAGCGGTCGGCGAGCAGCTGGAACGACGGCGACGCGCGCCGGCCGTCCGGAAGGTCGAAGGTTCCGACGACGGCGGGCGAGAAGTCGGCCTTCGAGGCGGCGACAGGCTCACCGCGATCCTTGTCCCAGGCGAGCGGGGCGCCTTCGGCGTCGCGGGCGAACAGGCCGTGGTCCGAGCCGCCGGGATTGTCGATCACCAGCCAGGTCGCGTTGGTATAGCGGGCGAGGAATTCGAAATCGACGATGTCGTTGCGCAGCAGGACATGGATCAGGGCGAAGATGAACAGCCCATCCGTGCCCGGGCGTATGCCGACCCACTCGTCGGCGATCGCCGAATAGCCCGTCTTGACCGGGTTCACCGAAAGGAACTTGGCGCCGCGCTCCTTGAGCTTCGACAGGCCGATCTTGATCGGATTGGAGTCATGGTCCTCGGCGACGCCGAAGAGCATGAAGTAGCGCGCCTGATCCCAGTCCGGCTCGCCGAACTCCCAGAAGGCGCCGCCGATCGAATAGAGACCCGCCGCCGCCATGTTGACCGAGCAGAAGCCGCCATGCGCGGCGAAGTTCGGCGTGCCGAACTGCGCGGCCCACCAGCCCGTCAGCGACTGGCTCTGGTCGCGGCCGGTGAAGAAGGCGAGCTTCTTGGGATCCGTGCGGCGGATGTCGCCGAGCCACTTGGTGGCCAGCGCCAGCGCCTCGTCCCACTCGATCTCCTTGAACTCGCCGGATCCCCGCTCGCCGGTCCGCAGCAGCGGCTTGCGCAGCTTGGCCGGCGAATATTGCTGCATGATGCCGGCCGAGCCCTTGCCGCACAGCACGCCGCGATTGACCGGATGATCCTTGTTGCCCTCGATGTAGCGGATGCGGCCGTCCTTCAGGTGGACTTTGATCCCGCACCGGCACGCGCACATGTAGCAGGTCGTGTACTTGACCTCGTCCGCGACCGTGGGAGAGGTCTCCACCACCTCGCCGGGGCCGGCGAGCGCCTCCAGCATGTCCGGACGGCCAGGCTCGGACCGAACCGGGCGCGGCCCGCCGGCGCGCCGGAAGAAGCCGGTTGCGTGCCCAAGAGCATCAGAGATCAGACTCATAGCGATCCGCACATCCCAAGATCAGCAGGCGAAACAGCGCCTGATTATTTTTAGACAAGCCCCAAACTGGCCGCAACGCATGAGGACTGTATTCGCTTATGATTTAAATCGATCGTTTCGTTCGTCGATTTAGATTGAGGTAGAACCGAGCCCATTCGCGACCATTGAAGCGACCAGCGATTTTCCTGCGCAGGATTTTACTATCATCTTCTTTTGAACCCGCCCGATCCTGAGGGAGCGGCTTTCTTGCGGGTACTTTCCGATTGCTTCGACGCGCAGCCGCCAGGCGGCATTAGACGCTTCCTTGAGCGCCGACGGAAATAAACAGTGCCAATAGATGAGAAGGGCCGCCCATGGGCCCGAACAGGCCAGCGCGCTAGGGCGCGCGGCGGCGGCGCAGCAGCGCCACGCCCGCCGTCCAGGCGAGCGCCAGCGCCGGGCCGGCGGCGAGGTTGAACAGGATCACGCGCGAGCGAAGCGTCTGGAGCGCGGCCCGCTCCCGGTCCTGAACCGCCCGCAGCGTCGCCCGGTCGGAAGCGAGCGCGCGGCGCAGTTCGTCCGCCCTTTCCCTCACGTCGGGCGGCAGATCCGCGAAGGAGCGCACCCCCGCGGCCTCCGGAAGCGCAGCGATCCGCTGCTCCACTTCGGCGACCCGTGTGGCCGCCGCCGAGATCGCCTCCTGATCGGCGAGCGAGACTTCGCGGGCGAGCGCCGCCACGCGGCTCAGCGGACGGCTGTCGGTCGCCCGCGAGCGCGTCGCGATCAGCGCGCCGCCTCCGCTCGCCCGCTCCACCATGTTGAGGAACAGGGCGGCGTTGTCGTTGCGCGGTTTGCGCGCGCCGCCCGCGTCGGCGCCGCCCTCATAGGCGAAAGGATCCAGGATCCAGTCGATGTCCGCGACCGCGAAGACCGTTGACGCGCCGCCCTCGCGCGGCAGAGCGGCGGCGGCTTCGCTGAAGGCGCTGCGGAACGGGCCCTCCGCCTCGGCAACGATGACGCGGCGGCCGCCGCCCGGCCGAAACGCCGCCGCGAGGGCCGCCGGGGCCGTCGCGGCCATCCCGGCCCGCGGCGTTGCGCCGGCCGCCTCCGTGGTCGCGACCAACGCCGCCTCGTCGGGCGCCTCGAACGCGCCGGGCTCGACGAACAGGAGGTCGCCGAGTCCGGCCGTGACGGGGTTCGCGGCCGACAGCCGGTCCCTGGCGAACCTCATCCAGAACGGAAAGGTGATGGTCCTGCCGGACGGGTCTGCGACCGGGGTCGCGAGCTTCGCGTCGCCGACCACGTCGTCGCCCCTGTAGCGGAGGCCGTAACGCAGCAGCAGATCGGAGATGTCGTCGATCTCGCGGGACGGCTGGGGCGTCGCGCTGTCGCTCTTGGGACTGAGCCTAAGCCGTGGATCGATCATCACGATCAGCCCGGCGCCCCGGGTGACCGCCTGGTCGATCGAGCGCAGCATCTCCTTCTTCAGGAAGGTCGCGCCGATCACGATGACGCAGTCGAGCCCCTCGGGCAGGCTGTCGGCGAAGGCCGGGATGATGGCGACGTCGTAGGCGCGCCTGAGCTCGGCTATGGCGTTCAGCCCGGCCTGGCTGGGGTCGGCGCCGCCGGGCGCCAGAAGTGGCGAGATCACGCCGACCCTGGGCGCGGTCGCCCGGGCGAGCCCGGCAAGGGCCGTGGCGACGTCATATTCCAGCAGGGCCTCGCGCGTCTGGTCGAAATAGCCGATGGGAATCTGACGCCCGGCGGATGTCAGCGAGGCGCCGAGGAAGAAGGCGTCGCCTGAACTCAGCGGCATCCGGCGGATTCCGGCGCTCTCCGCCGCGGCTTCCGCACGGCTGCCGGGAGCGGGATCATGAACCGCGACCGCGAGCCGGCCCTGCGAGCGGCCCGTGACGAGCTCGAGGAAGTCCCGCACCCTCGCCGCATAGGCCCGGATCGCCTCGGGCGTCTCGGGACCCTGCGCGCTCCAGTAGAGGTCGATGCGCGCGTCCTCCGGCAGGCGGCCGACGATCTCGAGCAGGCCGCGTGACAGCGTGAAACGCCGGGCCTCGGTGAAGTCCAGCGCGAAGCGCGCGGGGATGGCGGCGGTGACCGCGACCACCGCCGCCGCGGCCACGGCGACCGCAGCGACCAGCCGCGCAGCGCCCCCCGGGCGACGGTCGCCGCCCGCCCGCAACGCCGCCGCCGCGCCCGCCACCGCGAGCGCCGTCAGAAACGCGAAATAGGCGAGCGCCCTCAGCTGCACCTCTCCGGTCGCGAGCTGGTCGAGCCAGAACTTGGGCGAGGCGAAGGCCAGGACGTCGAACGGCCGCGCCGTCGAGGAGCCGGGCGCCAGCCGCCCGACGCCGTCCCAGCCGAACAGCAGCAGGACGAACAGCATGGCGAGCGCGATCACGAAAGCGCCGACCTCGCTGCGCGCCAGCGCCGAGGCGAAAAGACCGATCGCGTAGAAGGCGACCAGCAGGCAGGCGGCGCCGACATAACCGGCCGCCACGGCCCCGAAATCCGGTTCGCCGAGATAGGCGAGCGTGGCGACGAGCGGCGTGGTGAAGAGCAGCGTGACGAGCATCACCACGGCGCCGGCGAGCCAGGCGCCCGCCGCGATCGCGCTCGGCGGCAGGGGAAGCGTGAGGAGGAACTCCCGCTCCCGGTCGAGCGGCCGATCCGCGAAGGCGCGCATCGCGAGCGCCGGAACGAAGATCAGCGCGACCCATGGCAGGAAGGCCAGCATCAGGTCGAGCGAGGCGCGGTCCCCGGCGAACAGATCGCCGATCAGGAACACGAAAACCGGAAGCGTGATCAGGAAGCCGACCTGAAAGACCAGCGTCAGCCGCGAGTAGACCAGCAGCCGCAGCTGGTGGCGGAACGCGGCGCGCGCCGCCTGCAGCCAGGACGGCGGTCGCGGGAGAGCCGGCTCAGCGGCCATCGGCTGCGTTCAGCGCCGCGTAGGCCGGGGCGAGCCGTCCCCGCTCGTCGAGGAGCGAGGGGAGCGGCGCATCCGCCACGATGCGGCCCGCGCGGAAGACGATGACGCGGTCGCAGAGCGTCTCCGCCTCTTCGAGAATGTGGGTGGAGATCAGGATCGCCTTGCCGGGCGCTGCGTCCCTGAGCCTGCCGCGCAGGCGCGCCTTCTGCTCCGGATCGAGCGCCGTCGTCGGCTCATCGAGGATGAGCGCCGGCGGATCATGCGCCACCGCCTGCGCGATCCAGGCCCGCTGCCGCCAGCCCTGAGAGAGCGCGCCGAGCGGCCGGCCGAGCGCCAGGGCGAGATCGGCGAAGTCCACGGCGCGCTCGATGGCGCGGCGTCGCGCGGCGCCGAAGAGCCCGCGGGCCTCCGCGGCGAAGGCAAGGAACTCGGAGATCGTGAGATCGGGAAAACCCGTGGGCGATTCCGGCAGGTACCCGACGGCCGCGCGCGCAGCCAGACGATCCGAGACCACGTCGCGTCCCGCGATGGAGGCCGAGCCCGCGTCGGGCCTCAGATAGCCTGCGAGCAGCCGCATCGTCGTGGATTTGCCGGCTCCGTTGGCCCCGAGCAGACCAACGATCTCGCCTGCCCCCGCCTGGAAGGAGACGCCGCCGAGAGCCGGCGCTCCTCCGAAGCGTTTGGCGAGAGACTGCGCCACGACAAGCATTCTTACGCGCACTCGCCGTCAGCGACCGGACATGAACCCCGCCACGATCATCAGCAGCATGCTGACGCCCGTCAACGCGTAGCCGGTCTTCACCAGGACTCCGGCCGGGGCAGTTCGACCCGCCCGGAGCGAGCCTACGACGCACAGGAGCGCGCCGCAGATCGCCACCGCGATGATCGCCTCGCGCGAGAGGAGGACGCCGAGGACGCTCATCGCGCGCCTCGGCCGATCCCCGTCATGGCTGGGCCTGAGGCCGAACCTGCTCGCCCCGCGCGCCCTGCCCGCGGAAGCTCTTCATCGCCTCCTCGTGCAGGATCTCGAGCGCTTGCCTCTTGATCTCGAACACTTCGGGCGAGCTCATCATGTGGAACTGGCGCGGCCGCGGCAGCGGAATCTCGATGACCGCGCGAACCTGGGCGGGACGGTTCGACAGCACGATCAGGCGGTCGGCCAGAAAGATCGCCTCCTCGATCTCGGAGGTGACGAACAGGTTGGTGCGCCGGTTCTCCTCGAACAGCCGCAGGAAGAACTCCTGCATCAGCGGCCGGGACATGGCGTCGAGGCCGCGGAACGGCTCGTCCATGATCAGCAGCACGGGCTTGTTGATCAGGGCCCGGGCGAGCTCAGCGCGCCGCTGCATGCCGCCCGAGAGCTGCGACGGATACTTCTTCTTGAAGTCGCCGAGGCCGACGCGGTCGAGCAGACGGCGCGCCTCCTTGTCGATCTCGGCGCGGGTCCCCTCGCCGCGCAGCAGCGGCCCGAACACGACGTTGTCATAGGTGGTCTGCCACGGCATCAGCGCCGTTTCCTGGAACACCACCATGCGATCCTTGCCCGGTCCCCGTACGGGGCTGCCGTTCAGCAGGATCTCGCCGGATTCCGGCGTGTCGTAGCCCGCGACCAGGTTGACGATCGTGGACTTGCCGCAGCCCGAGGGGCCGACGATGCAGGTGAGGTCGCCGGGCTTGATCTCGAAGGTCAGGTTCTTGATGACCTCCTCGCGGTCCCACTCCTCGCCGAAACCGCGCGAGACGTTCTTCAGTTCAACGCGGCTCTTCCCGGCCGCGGTGGCGGGGATGTCGATTTCCGATTGCGGAACGGTCGTGACCATAGGTCGAACTCCTGGAGAATGACGGGCGCGGTCGCTCAGAAGGCGCGCCGCCAGGGCATGACGCGTTCGCCGAGAAGGCGGATGAGGGCGCTCGAGAGGTAGCCCGCAATGCCGATCGAGATCATGCCGACGATGATGTGCTCCATGGAGCCGCCCATGTACGAGCTCCAGATGAAGAAGCCCAAGCCGCCGCCGGACTGCGAGCCGCCGCCGGAGACCATCTCGGCCGCCAGCACCACGTTCCAGGTGATGCCCATGCCGACCGCGGCGCCCGTGAAGATCGACGGCAGCGTGCCGGGCAGGATGATCCGCGAGAACAGGTGCCACTGGGTGGCGCCCATGGACTGCGCGGCCCGCAGATAGCGGACGTCGATCGTCCGGGCGCCGCCCAGCACGTTGATCACGATCGTGAAGAAGGCGCCCAGGAAGGTGACGAAGATGATCGACATCTCGTTCGTCGGCCAGAAGATCAGAGCCGCCGGCACCCAGGCGAGCGGCGGGATCGGCCGCAGGATCTCGAACGGCGGGAAGAAGATGTCGCGGAAATACTTGTTGACCGCGAGAAAGAGACCGAACGGGATGCCGATCAGCTGAGCGATCAGGAAGCCGATCATGACGCGCTTGATGCTCTCGATCCAGCTCATCCAGTAGCCGGACTGCACCACCACTTCGGACGCCGCCGCCGCGACGGCCGTCGGGGCCGGAAGCTTGCTGAAGAACGGAACATCGATCCCCAGCGAGGTGTGAAGAAAGCCGCCCGCCTGCCAGACCAGCAGGAAGACGAGGAGGCCCGCGAGCCCCCGCCAGAACGCGGCGTTCGAGAGCGTGCGCTCCAGCTTGGAGCGGCGGCGGAAGGCCGGAGGCGGCGGGGCGGCGGCAGGGTCGAGTGTTACGGCGCTCATTTTCTTGTGTCCTTGATAAAGCGCTGGATGGCTGGGGCTCAGGCCGCTCAGGCCATCTCGCGCTCGCCCGCCTGGAAGGCCTTGATCGCCTCCTCGTGGACGGCTTCGTCGGCCTCCTGCACCAGCAGGCGGAAGGCCTCGGACGTCAGCGTGTGGTAATCGCGCGGACGCGGCAGGTTGATGTCGATCACCTTCTTCACCCGGCAGGGCCGGGTCGTCATGACGTAGACCCGGTCGCCGAGGAAGATCGCCTCCTCGAGATCATGCGTGATGAAGTAGATCGTGACCTTCGTCCGGTCGTACATCTCAAGCAGAGCTTCATGCATGATCTGCTTGGTCAGAGCGTCCATCGCGCGATAGGGCTCGTCGAGCAGCAGGACCTTCGGCTCATTGATCAGGGCGCGCACGATCTCGGCGCGCCGCGCCATTCCGGACGACACCTCGCCCGGATACTTGTCCGCGACGGCGCCGAGCCCCGCTTCGTTGAGCGCGCTTCTGGCGCGCTCAATGCACTCCGCCTTCGGCCAGCGGCCCTGCACCATCGGGCCGTAGGCGACGTTCTCGGCCAGAGTCTTCCATGGGAACAGCGCGCCGTTCTGGAAGACCACGATCCGATCGGAGCCCTGGTCGGCGAGCGGCTTCTTCGCTCCGCAGAGCGGGACGCCGTCGAGCAGGATCTCGCCGCCGGTGATCGAGTGGAAGCCGGCGATCGCGTTCAGCAGCGTGGTCTTCCCGCACCCCGAGGGGCCGACGATCATGCAGACCTCGCCGGGCGCGATCTCCATGGAGCAGTTGTCCACCGCCATCACCTGCGCCCCGTCGGGGTCGTAGACCTTGGTGACGTTGCGGATGCTGATGGCGCCCTTGGAAGCCGGAGCGCCGGCCGGATTATTGAGCTGGGTTTGCATCGTGGTTCCCCTCACCGGCCCTGCATCGCGAGCGCTTTGACGTGCCACTGCATCAGTCGGTTGCCGACCCAGCGGACAGCCGCCGAGGAGAACCAGCCGACGAAGCCGAGCGTGAGCATGCCGATCACCATCGGGACGGTGACGCTGTTCACGTACGAAGACAGGATCAGGTAGCCCAGGCCGTAATCGCCCGAGACCATCTCGGCCGCGACGAGCGAGAACCAGGCGACGCCGACGCTGATCTGCAGCCCGGTGAAGATGAAGGGCAGCGCGCCCGGCACGACGACGTGGCGGAACACGTCCCACTTCTTGGAGCCGAGGCAGCCGGCCGCGCGGAAGTAGGATTCGTCGATCGACTGCACGCCCAGCATGGTGTTGAGCGTCGTGGCGAAGAACGAGGCGAGCGTCGCGAGGAAGATGACGGGGGTCTCGTAGCCCGAGAACATCAGGATCGCGAGCGGCACCCACGCCATGATCGGGATCGGGCGCAGCGTCTCGAGCACCGGGAAGGTGTAGTCCTTGATGGTCTTCGACCAACCCATCAGGAGCCCGAGCGGCACGCCGAGGAGAGTCGCGAGGAAGAAGGCGATCGCGATGCGCCGGCAGCTCACATAGATGTGCTGGTAGTATTCAGGCGTGAAGACGGACGTGCCCTGCGCGGGAGTCCTCGACAGCCAGTCTGACAGAATGGTGATCGGACCCGGTATCTTCTCGAAACGTGGAAGCTGCAGGCCCTCGCACAGCATCCAGTAGGCGACCAGCCACAGGCTGATCCCGAACAGCATCAAATATGGCGTCGGCGACCGGACGCCCTTGCTCGCACGGTAGGCCATGAGGCCGAACCCTGTCGGCTGCCGTCTCGGCGCCTTCGCGGGTCGCTGGCCGGCCGCGAACGCGTCATCGGCGAGTACGCTCATCTTGCATTCCTCTGTGAGTCAGGGAGCGGCGCGGGCGCCGGAGCGCCCGCGGGCGTAGTCGTCAGTTCGCCTTGGAATCCGCGGCGGGATGGGCGGTGATGACGCCGATCGGGCTCTGCAGGCCGCGGGCGGCCAGCACTTCCCTGGCGATCGAGTCGTCGACGCCGCCTTCGCGGATCTTGGGCTCGGCCGCAGGCTTCGCCGGCAGCGTGTTCAGGAAGGCGGTGGCGTCATCGAGCAGCTTGTGCACGCGGTCGGTGACGACGAAGTCGAACTGCAGCTTGGTCGAGCCGATGTCCTTCTCGGAGGCCGCGCCGTAAAGCGCGGTCCAGAGGATCTTGCGGTCCATCCGCTCCGTCTGCGCCTCGGCGAGCTGCGCCACTTCATCGGCGTTCTTCATGTCCGCCATGAACAGCTGCGCGTCGATCTCGGATTCGAGCCAACCCTTCACCACGTCGGGCCGCTGCTGGATGAGATCGTTCGCCATCACCAGGAAGGCGCCGTCGATGGCGTTGAAGTCGCGTCCGGTCGCCACCCGCTTGGCGAGCCCCGTCATCTCGATTTTCGATGCGGTCGGCTCCCACACGGTCGCGCCATCGAGCTTCTTGGCGCGGAAGTTGGTGGTGATCACCTCGACGTTCTGGTTCAGGTAGGTCGCAGGCTTGGCGCCGGTCTGATCGAAGGCCAGGCGCGCGAAGCGGTCGGAGCAGGCGCCCTGGGGCGCCGAGGTCTGCTTGCCGCCCAGCCATTTGACGGCCTCCTGGCCGTCCTTGAAGTCGGGCGCGTCGTTGCGGACGAGCATGATGTTGCACTGCTGCTCGGAGGTGCCGAGCGTCGCGACGATGCGAAGGTCGGTGCCGCCGCGATCCCGCAGATTGCGGAAGGTCGCGGCGATCGCGGGCATGTCGCCGACGTAGCCGATGTGCTGCTTCTCGCCGGTCATCGCGTTGACGATGACCGCGCCCTGCAGACCGATCTGGAACGAGGCGGTCGAGCCCTCCGGCAGATACTTCTTCCAGAAGCTCTTGCCGTTGTTGACCACGCCCGACCAGGACGCGGTGTAGTACGGCTGATAGCCGACCACGAGGTCGACCTTCTCGCCGGGCTTGCCGAAGCTCATCGCCGCGTTCGCGGGCGTGAAAGCCGTGGTCGTCGCAGCTGCGAGCGCTGCGACGAGCATCGCCGATGCTCTGGTGCTGGCCATGTTCCCTCCCAAGGGAAGCTCGGCCGTTGATTGACGTGCCCGCTTTTGCGGATCTTGTCCGGCAGAGCTTTTTTTGCGTTGGAGACGCGCTAGCGCCCGTCTCGACAGCGATGGCACGCCGCCACGCCGCCAGAGTAAAATTGTTCCTTCAAATGGAGTGATAGGGTCGCGCTATTGCGGACGCGCATAGATGCGGGGCCCGCCTATTTTCGCCGCCGCGCTCCCGCGCGCGAGGGCGCCGGCGGAACGGGCGCGCTGCGAAGGCTGTATCTATCAAACAATAAGAACCTTTCATTTGGCCAATCGGATTGTCCCGGCGATCGTTTCCCCACGCACCGAATGGAGCGGCAACGCACGGCGGCGGCAAGCCGTCGCCGATAAAAAGGAGCAGAGGAAGCGCCGATGCCAGCGAGGAATCACACCCAATGGATGGCCACCCCGCCCCTGCAGAAGGGCGAGTGGGTCGACAGCCGCGTCTACACCGACCAGGAGATTTTCGACGAGGAGCTCGAGAAGATCTTCAAGAAGGCGTGGGTCCCGGTCTGCCACGAGTCCGAACTGCCCAAGGCCTATGATTTCCGCACCACGAGCATCGCCAACGAGCCGATCATCGTGACGCGCGGCCCCGACAACGAGGTTCGCGCCTTCCTCAACGTGTGCCCGCATCGCGGCATGTTGATCGAGCGCCGCCCCTCCGGCAGCTTCTATGAGGGCCAGCCCTCCGGGAACCCGAAGCGGATGACGTGCATGTTCCATGCATGGCAGTTCGATATGAAGGGGAACTGCGTCTACATCAGCCGCGAGAAGGAAGGCTACCAGGACCGGCTCCCGAAGGAGAACGTCGGCCTGCGCCGGCTGCGCTGCGAGGTGAAGTTCGGCGGCTTCGTGTGGGTCAACCTCGACGACAACCCGATCTCACTGGAAGACTGGGCCGGAGAGCCGTTCCAGTGCCTCCGCAAGACGCTCGAAGCCGAGCCGATGGAGGTTTTCCACTATCACAAGGCGATCGTCGATACGAACTACAAGCTCTGGCATGATACGAACTGCGAGTTCTATCATGACTTCATGCACTATCATAACCGCGTGACCGGTTTTAACGACGCCTACTTCGCGCGGAAGAACGAGTCCTTCGAGCACGGCCACATCGTGGTCGGCACCTTCGAGGTCAACTACGACCAGTACGAAGGCTTCGAGAGCCGGGCGGGTCTCTCCTTCCCGCATCTGCCGCCGAACCAGTGGTACATGATCGACCTGTTCCCGGGCATGAACTTCAACCTGCGCGGCTCGGCGCTGCGTTGTGACGTCGTCACGCCGCTCGGGCCCAACAAGGTGATGATCGAGTTCCGCGGCCTCGGCCTCAAGAGCGACACGCCCGAGGAGCGCCAGACCCGGATCAACCACCACAACTCGATCTGGGGCCCGTTCGGCCGCAACCTGCATGAGGACCTGATCGGCGTGCAGGGCCAGGGCACGACCATGCGGCCGGGCCAGGAGCCGCGCCGCATCCTGCACGGCCGCCAGGAGAACCAGACGATCCACGACGAGAACGGGATGCGTCACTACTACGACGAGTGGGGCAAGTGGATGAACCGCTCGCCCAGCAATCCCGAACTGCCCTACTCCGCGCCGGCGATCGCCGCCGAGTGACGGTCGGAGGCCTGGCGGGTCGCCCCTCTCCCGCCGGGCCTCCTTATTCTTCTGCAAGAACACGAGAAGAGGCCGGTCGGCGCAGCTGCGCCTGGCCGATCAGGCCCTCCACCGCGCGAGGAAACGAGAGCAAGATGGATATCCAGACCGAGATGACCGCGCCGCCGCTGAGCGGCGGACTTGACCCCGCGCAGGCCCGCGAGGCCGCCGACGCCGTCCGGAACGCGATCTACCGCGCCACCATCCTGCTCGACAGCCAGAAGTGGGACGAGTGGCTCGCGCTCTGCGACGAGAACTTCGTTTACGACATCAAGGCGTGGAGCCCCGAGATCAACTATGACATGACCTATCTGCACGGGTCGCGGAAAGATCTCGAAGCGCTGATCCGACTGCTTCCCAAGCACAACACCGATCATTCGCCGCTGACCCGCCACACGACCGTCTACACCGTCGATGTCGCCGACGACGGCGCGACGGCGAAGACTGTCAGCGCCTTCATCGTGTTCCAGCACCTGCTGGACGGCACCAACTCGCATATCGACTCGGGCGAGAGCCGGCTGTTCCTGGTCGGCAAGTACTACGACACGTTCCGGATCGAAAACGGCCGCGCTCTGTTCACCAGCCGCGAGACCAGGCTGGAGAACCGACGGCTGGACAAGGGCTCCCACTGGCCGATCTGATCGTGAGTCCGCCGCCGGACTCCGTGGCGGGCGGTCGCGCCGGGCGTCGGAGGTTCGCCCCGATCGACGCTCGGCCGCCGACCTCACCCAAGAAAAGGGCGCCCTGATGAGTTGGACGTATCTCTGCGACGCCGCCGAGGTGGCGCCGAATTCCCTGAAGCTCGTCGACGCGAACGACATCCGGATCGTCGTCGCCAATTACGGCTCCGGCTTCCGCGCGATCCCGCCGATCTGCCCGCACATGGAGGAGCCGCTGGAAGAATCCGGCGTCATCGCCAACTGCGTGCTCACCTGCACCAAGCATCTCTGGGCCTGGAACCTGATCTCGCTCGACATGCTCGGCGAGACCGAGAAGCCGCTCAAGACGTACGAGGTCAAGGAGGAGGACGGTAAGCTGCTCGCCTACATCACCGAGGAGCTGACCTACGACTTCGAAGAAGAAGACGACATGGACGATGACTTCTTTAGCAAGAGCTGAGAACCTCGCGGCGGAGCCGCTCGCGCACGAGCATTGCGCCGTCTCGGTCGAGACGAAGTCCGGCGTCTTCGGTTTCGACTGCGCGCCGGGCGAAACCCTGCTCTATGCAGGGCTGAGGCACGGCCTGACCCTTCCGCACGAATGCGCGACCGGAACCTGCGGCACGTGCCGCGCGCGGGTGATGACGGGGGAGGTCGACGTCGCCTGGGAGGAGGCGCCGGGCGCCGCGCGCCTCAAGCGCGACAAGGGCGACATCCTGCTGTGCCAGACCCGGGCGCTCGGCGACTGCGTGCTGCGCGTGCCGGCGGAGGTCGCCGAGAAGCCGGCGCGCCACCAAATCCCCGCCTATCGGACGGGGCTGATGGAGAACATCCGCAGGCTCACCAGCGACGTCATCAGCTTCGAGGTCGCCCTGTCGACGCCGATGGAGTTCGACGCCGGTCAGTTCGTGGTGGTGGAGGCTCCGGGCCTGCAGGGCGCCCGCGCCTACTCCATGGTGAACTTCACGCGCTCCGCCGAGCGGATCGAGCTGGTCGTCAAGCGCAAGCCGAGCGGCGGCTTCGGCGACTGGCTGTTCGGGCCGGGCGCGGAAGGCGCCGAGGTGAAGGTGTTCGGGCCGCTCGGCCGGGCCACCTTCCACGCCGACGAGAACAAGAACCTCCTGATGATCGCCGGCGGCTCGGGCATCGCCGGGATGATGTCGATCCTCGCCTCGGCCGCCGAGTCCGATCATTTCCGCACGCGCAAGGGCTACGTCTTCTTCGGCGTCCGTACGCTGGCGGACGGCTTCTACCTGGAGGAGTTCGCCCGGCGCGTCGCCGAGGCGAACGGCAATCTCGAGGTGACCCTGGCGCTGTCGCACGAGGAACCCTCGCGGGAGGATCATCCGGACCATCCCGGCGTGAAGCTCGCAGGCGGAATGGTTCACGAAGTGGCGAGCCGGGCGATGGCGGGCCGCTATGACGACCTGATGGCCTATGTGGCCGGACCGCCGCCGATGGTGGACGGCGCGCTGCGCACGCTCATCACGCAGGGCGGGCTCAGCCCCTCCGCGATCCGCTACGACAAGTTCGGCTGAGCGACGGGGGACGCCCCTCCCATCGCGACGGCTGAAGCGGCCTCAGGCGAACTGCCTGAGGCCGAGCCGTGTCAGGATCAGCACGCCCACCACCACCAGAAGGGTCGAAGCCACCCGCCCGAGCGCCTCGCGCGAGAGCGCATGGGCGAGCTTCGCGCCGCCCCAGGTCCCGGCCGCGAGGCTGAGCCCCAGCACGAGCCCGATGCTGACGTCGGGATCGCCATAGGCGAAGTTCCCGACGGTCGCGAGCGCGGCGATCGGGATCTGCGCGGCCTGGCTCAAACCGACGGCGGCGAGCGGCGGCAGCCGCAGCCAGATCAGGAGCGGCACCAGCACCAGAGGGCCTCCGGTGCCGGTCATCGCCGACAGAACCCCGGTCAGCGCGCCCACGGCGGCGAGTTCGAGCGGCCGCAGCGGGCGGTCCCGTTCGGCATGGCCTCCCCCGCCGAACAGGCTGTTCGCCCCCGACCACAGCGCCAACGCGCCGACCAGCAGCTCGAGCAGCCGCGGATCGACCCCATTGCTGGCCCAGGCGCCCGCGAGAGCGCCCGGAGCCGCCCCGACGGCGATCCACCCGGCGAGCGACCAGCGGATCGACCCGGCCCGGGCGTAGACCATGGTGCCGATCAGACCGGTCAGGATGTAGCCCATCATCGCGGAGGCGATGGCGTCCTGGATCCTCAGTCCGAGGCCGTAGACCAGCGCCGGCACCACGATCACGCCGCCCACCCCGACGCAGCCGATCATCACGCCGGCGGTCAGGCCGATGACGCCCACAGCCAGTGCAAGCTCATCCATCGGGCTGTCTCGCTGTGATGAGGCAGGGCTCTTGACTTAATCGCGAGAAAACAACCGCAGCGCGAAACCGAGACTCCCTGCGTCTCAAAACGATTTGATCGCTACTTTCAATAATTGAAGCGCTCAATCGGATTGCGAACTGCGCGGGTTCAACTACACTAATTCCAAAGAGCCGGTAACGGCCGAACGGACGTCGAGACATCTTCGTCCGGTGACTGTTGGGATGGAGCACGCCATGTTTCTTCGTCAGTTCAAGTACTTGACGGCGGTGGTGGAGGAGGGGCACTTCGGCCGGGCAGCGCAGAAGTGCAACGTCACTCAGCCGAGCCTGTCTTGCGGCATCAAGCAGCTCGAACTCGAGATCGGCGTGCCGATCTTCCTGCGCGGCCGCGGACAGCGCTTCTGCGGGCTGACCCCGGAAGGCGACCGCGTCGCGAAGTGGGCGCGCAACGTCATCGCGAACTGCGAGGCGATGAGGGACGAGGTCGCGGCCATGCAGAAGAACCTGCACGGCCGGCTGCGCATGGGCGCGATGCCGTCGATGTCGCCCATTCTGCCGGTCCTGCTGCAGATGGTGCGCGAGCAGCACCCGAACGTCGCGATGGACGTTCAGTTTCTCGGCAACGACGCGATGAAGACCGGGCTCAACAACTTCACCCTCGACGTCGCCCTCACCTATTTCGACCAGGCCGAGCTCGGGCGCCGCAACACGCTGAAGATCTACAAGGAGAACCTCAGCCTGCTGGTGCCGGACGTCGCCGAGTTCCGGGGCCGTGACGAGATCAGCTGGAGCGAGGCGGCCGAACTGCCGCTCGCGATGTTGCGGGAAGGCATGCACGAGCGGCGCTTCGTCGACCGCGTCTTCGAGAAGGTCGGCGCCGCGCCCGAGGCGAAGGTGGAGTCCGAGTCGATCCTGCACCTCATGTTCCAGGTCCAGTTCGCGGGCCTTTGCACCATCATCCCCTCGCACTTCACCCACATGCCGGGCCTGCATCGCGGCACCAGGGCGCTGCGTCTGGTCGACCCGGTGGTGAGCCAGGACGTCTGCCTGTTCTGGGCCGAGGGCGAGATCATGACGCCGATGGCGGCGACGCTGGTGAGCGCGGTCAAGAAGCTGAACAAGCAGGGCGGCCTCGACGCCCGCCTTGCGGAGATCACCCCCGAAAACGCCTCGCTCGCCCCGCTGTCGAGCGAGACGAGCCGCGAGAGCGCGAGAAACGCAGTCCCCCTGCCGGCCTGAAGGCGCCGGCGCGGCCCCGATAGGCACCGACGACGCTCAGTGCGTCGTCGGCTGGCCGCCGGACCGGAGGAAGGCGACCACCCTTTCGGGCGCGTCGGAATCACGGATCTCCGAGGCGCGAAGGACGGCGATCGGCTCCGCCGCCCCGTCGGCTCGGCCGGCCTCAGCCACGAAGAAGAACGGCTCCGGGATCATCTCGTCGCCGGGCGAGAAGCCGAGCACCCGCCCGCCGGCCGCCGCCTGGACCCGCAGGTCGCGCGGCGACACCCGCAACACGTCGTCCTGCCCGCCGGGCGCGGACGCGGCGGCCTTGATCGCCTGCGCCGCGTTGCGCATCCAGGCGTCGAGCGCCCGCAGCTCGGGCTCGTATTCGCCGGGCGAGAACTCGACGCCGTCGCCGTTCAGCAGCCCCACGCTGTCATAGGGCAGGTCCTTCGAGAACCGCTCGCGGTCGACGCCGCGGTGCAGCAGCTCGATGAGCAGCCAGGCCTCGATATGCGCCGGCGACCTCTCCTCGACGTCGATCTCGTGATCGGACGGGTTCCCGGCCTCGTTGAACTGCATCCTCAGGTCGTCGACGTTGAGCACGAGGCTGAGCTCGGAACCGAGATCATGCGTCGAGATGACGTTGCGGTCGTCCAGCCAGCGCAGGCTCACCTCGGGGTCGTGGGGCGCGGCGTAGCTCCGCTCGATCCGCGCCAGCCACTGCGTCGCGCTGAGAAGCTGGTTGCGGGCCTCCGCCAGCCGCTTCGGATCGTGGTCGCCGACGGACCTCCATTCGAATGGGCTCAATGTTCTCTCCCATGACCTGACGGCCGGTTCTTTGACGCCGGCGCAAAGTTCACGGTGGAGCCCCAGATTCCGCCTGTAAATTCGTTTGCGTCTATCAATTCATTGACCGGGATATCCGCTTTCAACGCCGCTCCGGGTCCGGCCGCTCCTCGGGCGGAATAACCGGCTTCTATGAAACGATGCAGAAAATCGAATGGCCTTGAGGCTCTGCGCGCGCGGATAGTGGCGGGGCGTAACCGGCTGAGCGTTCCCGAACATGGTCGTTCCGACGGTCGCCGGATGATCGGCGGCCACGCGTCGGCGCCGTCGCGCACAACAAGCAAGAACACCCCTCAGGAGCGAAACACATGTCCGAGGCCTATCCGACGAATACGCCCGTGGTCGACATGCGAAGCCGGCCGGCGTTTCTTCACGCCTTCTTCGGCGCGCAGCCGGATACGCCGCAGTTCGAAGTCGTGAAGTGGCTCAACAAGCGCGTCGGCGGCCGCGACATCGAACACTTCACCCGCGCCAAGGACGCCGACGGCGTGGTCTCCGAGATGGACGACGCCGGCATCAGCGTCGCCGTGATGGTCGCCCGCAGCGTGCCGGGCGTGCGCGTCTCGAACGACGATCTGGCCGCCGTCGCGGCCGCGAACCGCAAGCGCCTGGTGCCGATCGCCTCCGTCGATCCGATCGAGCTCGGCCGCGAGGCGGCCGTCGCGGAGGCGACCCGCGCGATCAAGAAGCTCGGCATGAAGGGACTCAACCTCGACGCCGGCTTCTACGCCACCCCGCTGCGCGCCGACGACTACCGGCTGATGCCGCTTTACGAGGTCTGCGAGCAGCTCGGCGTCCCGGCCTTCGTGATGTCCGGCCCCACCACGCCCGACCTGCGCCTCAACGACCCCTACGCGGTCGACAACGTCGCCAAGACCTTCCCGAAGCTGCCGATCGTCTGCTGCCACGGCTTCTACCCGAACGTCCGGGAGATCGTGACCGTCGCGTTCCGCAACGAGAACGTCTTCGTTTCGCCGGACATGTACACCTTCTGCCCGGGCGGCAATCTCTACGTCGAGGCCGCCAACCACTTCATGGCGGACCAGTTCCTGTTCGGCAGCTCCTATCCGTTCCGGCCGATGAAGCAGGGCGTCGAGGACTTCCGCCAGCTCGGCCTGTCCCCCGAAGCCTGGGAGAAGGCCACCTGGAAGAACGCCGACCGGCTGCTCGGCCTCGGTCTCGCCGGCAAGGCGAGCAAGAAGGCGGCCTGACCGCTTTCTCCCTCTGCAGCCAAAGGCCGGCGCGATCCCCGCCGGCCTTTTTTTGCGCCCCCGCCCAGGGAGCAGGTTCCTCCGCCGCCGGCTCCTCCACGCGCGCCTTCGCGGACCTCTTCTTCTCCCTCCTCGCGGCGAAGCCGTGGGGAGGGTGGCCTCGGCCGACAGGCCGAGGTCGGGTGGGGTCTTCGGGCGTAGAGCTCCGTCCTGAGACCACCCCACCCGGCCGGGCTTCGCCGTCCACCCTCCGCGTCTCGCGAGGGAGGGAAAGAGCGCCCTTCGCCGAGCCGCGCCGCCTCTTCTCCCTCCTCACGGCGTGAGCCGTGGGGAGGGTGGCCTCGGCCGACAGGCCGAGGTCGGGTGGGGTCTTCGGCGTAGAGCTCCGTCCTGAGACCCCCCCCGGGCTTCGCCCGTCCACCCTCCCCTCTGCGAGGGAGGGAAAGGGCGCCCTTCGCCAAGCCGCGCCGCCTCTTCTCCCTCCTCACGCGCAGCGTGGGGAGGGTGACCCTTCGCGCAGCGAAGGGTCGGGTGGGGCCTCGGGCGTAGAGCTCAGTCCTGAAACCACCCCACCCGGCCGGCTTCGCCGTCCACCCTCCCCTCTGCGAGGGAGGGAAAGAGCGCCCTTCGCCGCCGCGCGACGCCTCTTCTCCCTCCTCGCGCGCAGCGTGGGGAAAGAGCGCCTTTCAGCGGGTCGGGGGCGTGGCGGTCTCGAGCGCCGCCTCGTCGTCCCGGTAGCTGCCGGCGGCCTTGGCGTCGAAGAACGAGGTCGCCGAGCCTTCGCCGCATTCCCTGAAGATCCGCGCCTGGCAGGCCGCGCAGATCTTCGGATCCATCTTGCGGAAGATCGCGCCGATCGCGTCCGCCTTCGAGTGGAATATGTGGTCCTCCCCGAGCCGCTTCAGAAAACCGGTCTTGCGCCAGAGGTCCAGAACGGCCTGCCGGGGCCGATGGAAGTAAAGGTCGCCGCCCACCAGCCTGCGCCGCTTGAGTTCGGTCTCCCAGAGTTCCGCGCCGGCGAGGTCGATGAAGTTCATGCTGCGCGCCATGACCAGCAGGTGCTTCTGCGTGGGCGACTGGGTCCGGAGGTCGTGCAGGCGATCGCCCACATAGGGGGCGGCGCCGAAATAGGCCGCGCCTTCGATGCGCAGCAGCTTGAGCTGCGGGCATTCCCGCGCCTGCGGGAGGTGGGACAGCGGCGTGAAGCGGCCGACCTCGGTGTCGCGGTCCGGCGCGAGCGCGAGGATGTTGGGGTGCGACGTCCGGTGCAGATAGGCGACCAGCGAGAACGCGACGCCGATCAGGATCGCGACGTGGAACGGCAGGAACAGCATCGCCACGAAGGTCGTCGCCGCGACCGCGAACTCGATCCGGCTGAGCTTCGCGGTCTCGGCGAAGCGGCCGAGATCGAGCAGGCTCCAGGCCGTGTAGAGCAGCAGCGCCGCGATCGCCGCGGTGGGGATGTCCCGCAGGATCGGCGCGGCGACCGCCACCATGACGACCAGAAAGCCCGCCGACATGACGGCCGCGAGCGGCGTCCGCGCGCCCGCCTCGAGGTTCGGCAGCGACCGGTTGAGCGAGCCGCAGGAGAGATAGGACGAGAAGAAGCCGCCCGCGATGTTGGACAGGCCCTGCCCGATGAACTCACGGTTGACGTCGATCCGCTGTCCGGAGCGCGCCGCGACCGCCTTCGCGATCGACACCGACTGGCCGAGCGCGATCACCGCCAGCGCCCCGGCGATCGGCACCAGATGCGGCAGGCTGTCGAGCGGCGGCAGCGGCATGCTGAGGGGCGGGATCGGGGTCGGGATCGCGCCGATCACCTCGACGGCCTCGGGCCCGCCCCAGAAGGTCAGCGCCTCCGAGACGATCCACCCCGCCGCGAGGCCGAACAGCATGAAGGGCAGCCGCCGCGAGATCGCGCGGGCGCCGAGGGTGACGGCGAGCGTCGCCAGCGCGACCGCCACCGCGCCGGGATTGATCATGCGCCACTCGGCGAACACCGAGGCCACGGCCGCGAACGGTCCGCGACCGGCGTGGGCCGGGAGGCCGGCGGCGTCGGGCAGCGCGTAGCAGGCGATCAGCATCGCCGCCCCGCTCATGAAGCCGAGCAGGACGGAGGGCGACAGGAAGTCCGTGAGGCCGCCGAGCCGCGACGCGCCGACCGCGAACTGGATCACGCCGACCATCACGGTGACGGCCAGCACGAGCGTGACATATTCGGGGCTGCCGGCCGCCGCGAGCGGGCTGATCGCCGCGAACAGCGCGAGCGAGTTCGCATTGGTGGGGCCGGAGGCGACGTGCAGGCTCGAGCCGAAGACGGCGGCCACGATGGTCGGCACGACCGCGCTGTAGAGGCCGTATTGCGGCGGAAGTCCGGCCAGGGTCGCGAAGGCGATGCCCTGCGGCAGCACCAGCAGCGCGCCGAGCAGCCCCGCGAGCGCGTCGGCGCGCGCCGTGTTGCGGTTGACCTGGCGCCACCAGCCGGAGGTGAGCCGGATCACCGCATGCCCCCGGCGCAGGCGGCCCGCGCAGGCCCGCCGGCCGCAGCGCGCCCGTCGCGGGCGGAGCTTTGCGCCGGAGAGCGGGGCAGGATCGGCGGCATGAGGCGATCTTCGCGTGGCGGTGTCAGTCAGGCCGCGAGAGCGGCGGCCGGCTTGCGGCGGGGCGTCGACGGATCGTCCGGTGACGGATCCGTGATCGCCTTCTATCACACGGCCGCCGCCGATCCGAAAGATTGCGCAGCCGCAGCAGGACGTTAGTTCCTATGCGGCGATAGCTGCGCCCTTACGGCTCCTCCAGATGATCTATCGCTCGACAGCGGGTCAGCCGTTGCGGCCGGCGAGCGATCCGATTTCGGCGATCAGCGCGTCGGGCGCCTCGAGCCCCTCCCGGGCCGCGCGCTCCCGGTTGGCGAGCCGGCGGGCGCCGGGCAGCCGCGCGCCCTCCTGGCCGTCGATGGCGCGCGCCAGCGCCGCGAAGCGCTCAGGGGCCCCGGCCGAGAAGGCCGCGGGATCGAAGGCGATGATCAGCTGGCCGGTGCCGGGCGGACCGCCCTCCGCGTCGAGGAAGGAGGAGGCCTCGCCCGCGTAGAGCGCGCCCGTGAGCCCGGCGGCGAGCAGCTCGACCATCAGCGCGAGCGCGACGCCCTTGGCGTCGCCGAGCGGCGCCATGGTGCCCTTGAGCGCGGCGGCGGGATCGGTCGTCGGCCGCCCTTCGGCGTCGAGCGCCCAGCCTTCCGGGATGGGCTCGCCGCGCTGCCTGGCGGCCATGATGTTGCCGCGGGCGACGCGCGACAGCGACAGGTCGACCACGATCGGCGCCTCGCCCGGCAGCGGGCACGCGAAGGCGATCGGGTTGGTGCCGAGCACCGCCGTGCGGCCGCCCCAGGGCGCCATGGCGGCCGGCGTGTTGGCGAACAGCATGGCGACGAGCCCCGCATCCGCGAGCGCCTCGACCGGCTGTCCGGCAGCGCCGCAATGGTGCGACCGGCTGATGGAGGCCGCGGCGATCCCCTGCTCGCGCGCGATCGCCGGCAGCGCGTCCACGGCGAGGTCGAGCGCCGGATAGGCGAAGCCATGCGCGGCGTCGATCGCCAGGACCCCCGGCCGAGGTCGGGTCGCGACGGGGGCGACGTCGCCGAGCGCCTTTCCGGCGCGCAGCTGCGCCACATAGGTCGCGACCCGGGAGAGGCCGTGGCCCTTCAACCCGTCAGCCTCTGCGCCGACCAGCGCGCGGGCGACGCTCGCGGCGTTCGGCTGCGACGCGCCGTTGGCGGTCAGCGCGGCCGCGACGAGATCCCGCGCCTCGGCGAGCGAGAGCCTGGCCATGGTCAGAGATCCCTCAGGTGCTGCGCGACGGCTTCGGCCGTGACGCGCGAGACGCGGACGTTCGATTCCGCCGTGACGCCGGCGATGTGCGGCGTCAGCACCAGGTTCGGGCAGCCGGCGAAGCGTTCGGCCGCGGCGCCCTTCAGCGGCTCAGCGTCGAACACGTCGAGCGCCGCGCCTCCGAGCCGGCCGGCCCGCAGCGCGTCCGCCACCGCGGCCTCGTCGACCACGCCGCCGCGGGCGGCGTTGATCAGGATGGCGTCGTCCTGCATCGCCGCGATTTCTTCGGCGCCGATCATCCCCCGCGTGCCCTCGGTCAGCGGCACATGCAGCGAGACGACGTCGGAGACGCGCAGCAGGTCGTCGAGCGGCTTCGGCTCGACCCGCCCCCAGGACGGCCGCCAATGCGCGTCGTCTTCCGCCAGATAGGGATCGTGGGCCGCGACCGACATGCCGAGCGCCGCCGCCCGGCGCGCCGTCTCCCGCGCGATCGAGCCGTAGCCGATGAGGCCGAGCCGCTTGCCGGAGATCTCGCGGCCTCCCGAAAAGGCGTCGCGCGGCCAGGTTCCGGCCGCCATCTCGTCGCTCGCCCGATAGGCGCCGCGCAGCAGCAGCATCGCGGTTCCGATGACGTATTCGGCGACGGACACGTCGTTCGCGCCGGTCGCCGGATAGACCGCGATCCCGCGCGTCTTGCAGGCCGCGAGATCGATGTTGTCGAGCCCGACGCCGAGCCGCCCCACGCAACGCAGGCGCGCCGCGCCCTCGAGCAGCGCGCCGCGCACCTGCGTCCGGTTGCGGACGATCAGCGCGTCGGCGTCGGACGCCTCGGCGGCGAGCCGGTCAGGCTGGTCCACGAGGGCGGGATCATAGACGACGTCGAAGCCCACGAAGGCGCTGCGGATCGCGGCCTCGTCCATGAACTCCGGGATGACGATCTTGGGCATGCGCTGCGCCTGCTGAGCGGAGGTCGACTGCGTGCTCCGAGGCCTCGGCTCGCGTCAGGGCTTTCGGGCGTCAGGATGTCGGAGGGCCGACGGTCGCCCCTCCCCGCGTCGGCCGCAGGGAGGGGCGAGGCGTCAGGCGCTGCGGTAGAGCTTGGTCATCACGAATTCGCGGTGACCAAGGGCCTCGGCGGCCGTGAGGCGGCCGTTCGCGGTGCGCACGATCATGTCGATCAGCGCGTCGCCGGCTTCCGGGATCGTCATGTCGCGCCTGAGCACGCCGGTGACGTCCACGTCGATATGCTCGCCCATCGTCCGCAGCGTGCGCGGATTGCCGGAGATCTTGATCACCGGGACGATCGGGTTGCCGATGACGTTGCCCTGGCCGGTCGGGAAGGTGTGCACGACATAGCCGGCGGCGGCCATCAGGGTGACGCATTCGGCCGCGGCGGACGAGGTGTCCATGTAGTACAGGCCCGGGCCCTTGGCGGGCGTCTCGGCCGGCTCGAGCGCGTCGATGTACTTACACTCGTGGCCGATCTTCTCGAGGTTGCCGAGCGCCTTCTCCTCGATGGTGGTCAGGCCGCCCTCGATGTTGCCCTTGGTGGGCTGGCTGTCCGACAGGTCGTCGGTCTTGTGGGCCTCGATGACGTCGTCCTGATAGGACTTCCACATCTTGTACCACTTCTCGGCGACCTCCGGGCTCGCCGCGCGCTCCTTGCAGAGGTGCTCCGCGCCCGTGATCTCGGAGGTTTCGCCGAACACGCCATAGATGCCGTGCGGGATCAGCTTGTCGTACATGTTGCCGACCGTCGGGCAGGACGACAGGCCCGTCGTGGTGTCGGACTCGCCGCATTTGGTCGAGATCCAGAGCTCGGTGATCGAGCACTCCTCGCGCGGCAGTTCGGTCGCCCACTGCAGGAACTTCTTCGCCTGGTAGCTCGCCCGGGCGATCGTCGCGATGTCGCCGTGCTGCTCGATGCCGAAGCCCACGACCGGCTTGCCGGTCTTGGCGATGCCTTCGACGACCCGGTTGGTCCACTGCTCCTCGATCCCGATCACGATCACGGCCGCGACGTTCGGGTTCGAGCCGATGCCGATCAGCGTGCGGAAATGGATCGCGAGATCCTCGCCGAACTGCAGACGGCCATAGGCGTGGGGCAGCGCCATCGTGCCCTTGATGTTGTTCGCCACCGCCTCGCAGGCGGCGTTGGACAGATCGTCGAGCGGCAGCAGCACGACGTGGTTCCGCACGCCGACGCGGCCGTTCTCGCGCCGCCAGCCCATGAAGGTGGCCTTGGCGGCGTCGACCGACGCGCGCGCGCTCGGCAGCGCCGGGGTGTAGAATTGGTCCGGAGCGCCGCCGACGAACGGGCTCTGATTGGAGATCATGACGTCAGCCATCAGTCCGCCCTCACCAGCGCTTTGTCTTCATGTTGTGGGTGTGGACGTGTTCGCCCTTGGCGACGTCCGCGGTGATCTTTCCGACGTCCTGACCATACTTGATCGCGGTGTCGCCGGCCTTGAGATCGGTCAGCGCGACCTTGTGGCCGATCGGTATGTCGCTCTTCACATGGACGCGGAACGTGCTGTCGTTCTCCGTCACCACGCCGAACGCGTCGGTGTCGGCCTTCAGCCCCTCGATGACCGCGACCGCGACATTGTCCTTCGGACTATGGGCGAGGACATGCGGGTTGCGGCCGTCCCCGTTGGCTTGCTCGGTCATCGGCTCCTGATCCTCCCTGCTGCCGGGCGCGCCCTTAGCGGCTGCCTCGGACATATCTTGTATAAGACATATGACATGTTTTTGGTCAACGACGTTCGCGCCAGGGCGACGTCAGCCGCCCTGCTTGGAATGCGCGTTTTCGAAGAACAGCTCCTTCCAGCTGTCGGCGCTGCGGCCGATCGCCTTGGTGCGGGCCATGAAGTCCACGTATTTCTGGATGTTCTGGGGCGTGGTCGTGAACGTCACCTGCGGGTCGTTCAGGATCTGCTCGATCAGCGCGAGGTCGCTCGAGTCCTTGGCGAGACGCACATAGGCCTCGGCGGCCGCCTTCTTGTCGGCGTTGATGACGCCGACGGCTTCATCGACGGAGGCCACGAAGGCCTCGTAGACCTTCGGGTTCTGCTCGACGAACCGCGACGTCGCCCAGATGACGTTGAAGGTGCAGGGGCCGCCCATGACGTCGAAGCTGTTCAGCACGGTGCGGACCCCGGCCTGCTTCAGCTCGAGCTCCTGGATCGGCGCCGCGGTGAAATGCGCCGTGACCTCGTTGCGCGACAGCAGCGCCGCCATGCCGTCGGGGTGCGACAGCGTCACCGTCAGCTTGTCGAGCTCGTTGCGGCGATCCGGACCGAGCTCCTTCTCGGCCGCCATCTGCAGGAACATCGCCTGGATCGAGACCTTCACGGCCGGCAGCGCGATCTTGTCGCGCGAGGTGAAGTCCTTCAGCGACTTCACCTCGGGATTGGTCGTGTTCAGCAGCAGCGGCATCGAGTTCATGGCGGTGACCGCCTTCACCGGATTGCCCGATCCGGCGGTCTTCGACCACAGCAGGACGAGCGGCGGCACGCCGCCGGCCGCGAACTGGATCGCGCCCGACAGCAGCGCGTCGTTCATCGCGGCGCCGCCGGCGAGCGTCGCGTAGGTCACCTTGAGATCGGGCACGCCGCGCGCGGCCGCGTTCTTCTCGAGGAGTTTCCGCTCCTCCATGATCATCAGCGGCAGATGGCCGAGGCTCGGCTGCCGCGCGATCCTGACCTGATCGACCTCCGCGTGCGCGGCCGTCAGCGCGGCCGCTGCGACCATCGTCGCGGCGACCAACAAAACCCTACCCAGCATGCCCGTCCCTCCCAGTCGCCTGCTCTTGTCGGCAGTCTCTTTGTCGCGACCGGGCCTCAGGCCGCTTTGGGTCGCCGGATCGCCGGCGCGGGCGCGCCGTCGATCATCACGTTGATGCAGGCTGGCCTGCCGCTGCGGTGCGCCTCCTCGAGCGCCTCGGACAGTTCGGCCGGCGTGGTGGCGAGCGCGCCGAAGCCCCCGAGCGCGACCGCGACCTGGTCGTAGCGGGACGGCAGCAGGTCGCAGTGGCGGGCGCGCTCCGGACCATAGTTCCGCAGCTGGATCTGGTGCTCGGCGTTCCAGCGCGCGTCGTTGCCGACGACCGCGATGAACGGCAGCCCGTAGCGCACGGCGGTGTCGAACTCGGCCATGTGAAAACCGAAGGTGCCGTCGCCGAGCACCGCCACCACGGGCGCGTCCGGCGAGAGCGTCTTGGCCGCGATCGCGAACGGAATCGACGCGCCGATCGTGCCTGACACGCCGTTGACGAGGCGCCGTTTGGCCGGGACCAGGGCCTGCGGCCATTGGCCGATCTCGCCGCCGTCGCAGATCAGCGTGCCGCCGGCATGGCGCGACAGGAAGGCCGAGACCTCCCGGCAGAGCTCTACCGGGTGCAGCCGTCCGGGCGAGCCGCGGACGTCGTCCCAGTCCGGCGGGGCATAGGACAGCGCGGCCGCGACCGTCTCGCGCCAGCGCGACGCGTCGTTCGAGGCCGCCAGCCGCTCCGTGAGCGCGGCGATGAAGGCGAACGGATCGGCGACCCCGGAGGCCAGCAGCCGGTCGCCTTTTTCGCGCGCGGCGCGCAGCAACAGGGAGGGATCGGGATCGACGGCCACGAAGCCGCAATCGGCGGCGACCGTGGGCGCGGCGCCGAATTTGAGCGTGAAGTCGAGCGGCTTGCCGAGCAGCAGGATGAGGTCCGCTTCGCCGAGCACCTCGCCGAGCGCGCCGAGGCCCGGATCGTTGACCCCGCGCGGGCTCTCCATGCCGATCACCGGGACGCCGGAGGCCTGCTCCAGCGCCTCCATCGCGATCCGGCCGCGCTCGCCGCACATCGCGGGACCGCAAAGGATCAGCGGCCGCTCGGCCTGCGTGAGCCGCAGCGCGACCGAGTCGACGAGATGCGGGTCGGCCGGCGCCGGAGCCGGCCGGGCGGCGCCCGGGTCCGGCAGGCGGAGGTCGCCGATGGCGGCCTCTTCCTCGAGCAGGTCGCTCGGCAGGCTGACATGCACCGGCCCGGGTCGGCCCTCGCGCGCCAGCTTCATGGCCAGCGCCAGATCGTCCCCAAGAGCGTCGAGCGAGGCGGAGGTCCAGGAGGCCTTGGTCATCGGCCGGGCGATGTCGGCCTGCGCCATCTCCTGGAAGGCGCCGCGGCCGAGCTCGCGCAGCGGCGCATGGCCGGACAGCAGCAGCAGCGGGGATTCCGCCGCCTGGGCGGTGAACAAAGCGGCGGCGGCGTTGGAGTGGCCCTGCCCGCCGGTCACCATCGCGACCCCGACCTCGCCGGTCAGCCGGCCCCAGGCGTCCGCCATGTGCACCGCCGCCGCCTCCTGGCGGACATGCACGATCTCGATGCCGGTCTCGAGCAGCGCGTCGAAGATCGGCATGATGTGATTGCCGGACAGCGTGAAGATCCGCGTGACCCCGAGCCGCTCGAGCGATCGGGCCACGATGTCGGCGCCGCGCAGGGACTTCATGGCGTTCGCCTCCACGCTCACGCCGCCTCGTCGAGCAGCGACTGGCCGGGCCGGACGCGGGTGAACACGACCGGCTCGGTCCCGACCTGAAGCGCGCCGGAACGCTCGCGCACGACGGTGTAGCGCGAGGTCGCGAGGTCCGACGTCTCCGGAAAATCCTCCCGGAAATGCGCGCCGCGGCTGTCGGTGCGGGCGAGCGCGGCGGCGCAGATCGCGCGGCTGACGGCGACCAGGCTCTCGAGGTTCAGCCGGTCCATCCAGGTCAGGTTGTAGCGGCGGTCGCCGTCCGGCGCGCCGGAGCGCGCCACCGCCTCGGCGAGCCCGGCCAGCGCGACCTCGGCGCGCTGGAGCCCGGCGGCGTCGCGCAGGATGCCGGCGTCCGCCCACATCGTTTCGTAGAGCGCTTCGCGGATCGCGCCGAGCTCGCCGGACGGCCGCCCGAGCGGGCCGAAGCAGCGCGCCAGCCCCTGTTCGATGGCGGAGGGGTCCGGGTCGGCGCGCGATCCTGCGCGCACGACCTCATGCGCCATGGCGCGGCCCGCCACGCCGCCGAACACGGTCGAGTTCGCGACACCGTTGCCGCCGAGCCGGTTGGCGCCGTGCACTCCCCCGGTGTCCTCGCCGGCCGCGTAGAGCCGCGGCAGCTCGGTCCGGCAGTCGCCGCCGAAGGCGACGCCGCCCATCATGTAATGCGCCGTCGGGATGACCTCGACGAGGCCCGCCGCGAGGTCGAAACCGCAATCCGCGCAGCGCTCCACCATGCCCTTGAAGTCTTTCCTGACCTTCTCGGGCCCGAGATGGCTCATCTGGATGTAGACGCCGCCATTCTCGGTGGCGTGGCCGTCGCGGATGCGGCGGATGATCGAGCGGCTGACGATGTCGCGCGTCGCGCGTTCGTTGCGCGGGTCGTAGAGATGCATGAAGCGCTCGCGGCCGCCGTCGAGCAGATAGCCGCCGGCGCCGCGCAGCCCCTCCTCCAGCACCGTCCCGGTCATTCGGGTGTCGGGACCCGCGAGCAGCCCGGTCGGGTGAAACTGCACCATCTCCATGTCGCGCAGCGGCAGGCCGGCGCGCAGCGCCATGGCGAGCCCGTCGCACGACTTGTCGCCCGAGGGCGTGTGGTACTTGTACATGGTCGGCCCGCCGCCGGTCGCGAGCAGCGTGGCCTTGGCGCGCACGAACAGCGGCTCGCCGGAGCGCATGTCGAGCATCAGCACGCCGGCGAGGCCGGAGCCGTCCGCGGCGGGGATCAGCTCCAGCGCCCTGTGATCCTCGAGCCGCTTCACGTCGCGGCGCCAGACCTGCTCGGACAGGCGGTTGATGATCTCGATGCCCGTCAGGTCGCCCTTGTGGACCGTGCGGTCGAAGGTCTGGCCCGCGAAGGCCTTCTGGTGGACGGTCCCGTCAGGGTTGCGGTCGAAGAAGCAGCCGAGCTCGCTCTCAAGCTCGCGGATGCGGATCTGCGCCTCCGTCACCAGCGTCCAGGCGAGATCCTGGTCGTTGAGCCACTTGCCGCCCTCGATCGTGTCCATGAAGTGGCGCTCGACGGAGTCGCCGGGCGCCAGCGCGACGTTGTAGCCGCCCTGCACCATGCGGGTGCAGCCGCACTTGCCGAGCAGGCCCTTCACCGCGACCGTGACCTCGAGATCGGGGGCGGTCTTCTTGGCGTGCAGGGCTGCGAACAGACCCGCGCCGCCGGAGCCGAGGATCAGGATGTCGGTGTCGACCGTGCGGAGCGCCGGCGTCATTCGCCGGCTCCGATGCTCGCCAGCACCGCGGCGCGCCGGCTGGCGACGTCGTCCCGGACGTTGGCGTAGAGCGAGCCGCCGTGGGAATCCATGCCGACCAGCAGCGGGCCGAAGTCACGGATCCTGAAGCGCCACAGGCTCTCGGGGTGAAGGTCGTCCATGTCGACGTCCTCGATCTGCTCGATCCAGGTCGTCTCCAGCGCCGCGGCCCCGCCGACGATCGCCAGATAGGCGCCGCCGAGGTCGCGGAAGGCCTCCAGCGTCCCCGGCCCCATGCCGCCCTTGCCGATGATCAGCCGCACGCCCTCCCGCTCCATCAGCGGGCGGGTGAAGCGCTCCATCCGCATCGAGGTGGTGGTGCCGATGCAGAACGGCTCATAGCCGACCGGCGCGGCCTCCGACGGCTCCACCCGCCGCACGTTTGGCGCGGTGTGGATGACGGCGTGGCCCGCGAGCTCGAGCCGGGTCTCGCGGCCGCGGTCGAACATGTGGATCAGCGTCGCGTCGCGGATGCCGAACAGCGTCCGGCGCAGCGTGACGGTGTCGCCGACCCTGAGCGCGCGGACCGCGGCCTCGTCGACGGGCATGTCGAGGACATGATGGGTCATCTCTGCCTCAGCTGAACGCGATGCCGCCCGGCGTGATGGTCGCCGTGGCGCGCCGGGCGGAGTGGCACTGGATGTTCACCGCGACCGGGTTCTGCGTGATGTGGGTGGCGGCGATCTCGACATGGACCGCGAAGCTGGTCGAGCGGCCGCCGAGCCCCTGCGGGCCGATGCCGAGCTCGTTCACGGCGCGCGACAGCTCCGCCTCGATCCTCGCCCCTTCCGGGTCGGAGCAGACCGACCTCAACGGCCGCGTCGCGGCCATCTTGGCGAGGTGCATGCAGAGATCCGAGGTGCCGCCGAGCCCGACGCCCACGATGGTCGGCGGGCATACCCGGCCACCGAGCTCGATCACCCGGTCGATGACGAAGCGCTTGGCGGCGTTGATGCCGTCGGAGGGCAGCAGCATCTGCAGGAACGAGCCGTTCTCCGAGCCCGAGCCCTTCGGGATCATCTCGATCGCGACCGTCTCCTGGCGCTCGTCGAAGTCGACATGGATGATCGGCACCCGCACGCCGCAGGAGGTCTGGTCGTTCTTGCGGGTGATCGGATGCACCACCGAGGAGCGCAGCGAGTTCTCCTTCGTGGAGCGCTCGCAGCCGCGGCGGATCGCGGCCTTCAGCTCGGCGCCGTCGAAATCGACGCCGCGACCGATCGTGACGTTGTAGATCGGGATGCCGGTGTCCTGGCACAGGATGTTGTTGGTGCGCTCCGCGACCGCGATGTTCTCCACCATGGTGCCGAGCACGGCCTTGGCGGTCTCGCCGGTCTCCGCGCCGACGAGCTCCTTGAAGCCCGCCTTGATGTCCGGCGGCAGGATCTTGAGCGCGCGGACGTAGAGGTCCGAGCAGACCGCCTCGACCTCGTTCATGTCCAGTCGCATCGTTCGTCCTCCTAGATCAGGAGCGCCAGGCCGGAGACGAGCAGCATCCCGGCCAGGAACCGCCGGAACAGCCGCTCGTCGAGCCGGCTGAAGATCGAAAGTCCCGCCCAGCCGCCGAGCGCGAGCGCCGGCAGGGCGAGCAGGAACAGCGAGACGCCCCGGCTGTCGAAGGCCACCGCGCCGAGCAGCGCGATGGTCAGGAAGTTCGCGAACAGGATGTACGGCTGGTAGACCGCCCGCGCGGTCGCCTTGGGCCAGCCGCGCAGCTGCGACCAGATCGTCGGCAGCACGCCCGAATAGCCCCCGATGCCGCCAAGCACGCCGCCCGCGATGCCGACCGCGACGTCCGCCTTCCGGCCGCCGGCGCTGACGCGGGGCAGTCGCGGCGCGATCAGCGCATAGGCGCCGTAGACCGCAAGGCCGGCGCCGATCGCGATCTTGAGCTTCGGCACGTCGACGCTGGAGAGCACCGCGACCCCGAGCGGAACGCCGATCGCAGCCCCGATGACGAAGGGCGTCAGCCGGCCGCGGTCGATCTCCTTCCGGAAGGGCCAGACGGTGACGAACTGGAGCAGCGTCCCGCAGGTGACGGTGAGCGCGGTGGTCTGCGCCGGCTCGAGCGCGTGCAGCCAGATCGCGGAGGCCGCGAGCGCGAAGGCGAAGCCGGCGCCGCCCGAGGCCACGCCGCCCACGAACGCCCCGGCCCACAGATAGGCCAGCGTCGACAGCGGGATGCCCGCGAGCGCGGTCATGCTCCGCTCATCAGGAACAGGAGGCCGACCGCCATGCCGGCCGCGCAGGCGAGCGAAACCGTGACGGCCGTGCGCTCGCGCACCGCCGCGAACTCGATCGCCAGCACCCGCAGCCCGAGGGCCATGTGCAGCGCGAGCGCGCTGACGAGGCCCCACTCGGCGAAGCGCGCGACCGGATTGTGGGTCAGCAGCAGGAAGCTCTCGAGCCGGTCGGCGCCGCCCAGCGCCGTGCCGAGCGCGATGAAGTGCATCGGCAGGAAGATCGCGAGCGCGACGCCCGACAGGCGATGCAGCATCGCGGCGATGAAGCCGGGCTTGCGGCGGGAGGCCCGGAGCGCGCCGGTCGCGGCGGTCATGCGGCGTAGACCGCATAGGCGGCCCTGAGGCCCAGCGCCGCGATCACGGCCGCGACGCCCAGCATCGCGAGGTCGAGCGAGCGGCCGCGCCACGGCGTCCACTCGCGCAGCACGCTCCGCAGCCCGATCGGCGCGTGGATGGCCGCGGCGATCACGAACACGACGTAGAACGCCAGGAAGCCGACATTGCCCGTGGTGCGGGCCAGGATGTCGCCGGCCGTGAGGCCGCCGCGCACCGCATAGACGATCGTGACGAGATGGACCGTCACCGCGAAGGCGAGCACCATCGCGGTCAGCCGCTGCGCGAGATAGAGACGCGCGCTCACGATCCGCGCTTCCAGACGCGGCGCGCGGTGACGCGCTTCAGCCCCGCGATCGCATAGGTGGGGGCGAGCGCCTTGGGGCAGAACTCGGTGCAGCTCATATGGCTGTGGCAGGAGTGGCAGCCGGCGTCGCCGCTGACCGCGTCGAGCCGCGCGTCCTGGCCGCGGTCCCGCACGTCGTTGACGAGCGTCCAGGCGCGATTGAGCGCCGCCGGGCCAAGATATTCGGGATTCCAGCTGACGACGTCGCAGGCCGAGTAGCAGACGCCGCAATTGATGCATTCGACGCCGGCGTCGGCCTGGGCGCGTTCGGGGCTGTCGGGACGCACGACCGCGAAGTCGTTCGCCGGCGTCTCGCCCGGCTCGAAGAAGCCCTTCGCGTCGCGCCACTTCTCGAAGAAGCTTTCCATGTCGACGGCGAGATCCTTCACGACCGGCATGTTGCGCATCGGCTCGAGCGTGATCTGCCCGCCCTCCTCCGCCCGCGCCACGCGGGTGCGGCAGGTCCAGCGCGGGCGGCCGTTGACCACCATCGCGCAGGACCCGCACATGCCGACCCGGCACGCGTAGCGATAGGCGAGCGTCGCGTCCTGCTCGCGCTGGATCTCGGTCACCACGTCCAGGATCGTCTGGTTCGCCCGACGGGCGACCTGGAACGTCTGGAACCCGCCGTGCTCCGCGCCTCGCCAGACCCGAACGGTCAATTGACCGTCCGCGTCCGCGCGCGCCGCCGTCGCCGCTGCGCTCATGCCGGTTTCGCCTCAGCTGCCCTGGGCGTTCTGGATGTTCGGGAAGAACAGTTCCTTCCAGTCATCCGTCTTGGTGGAGACCAGGCCCGCCCGGTTCATGTAATCGAGATAGGCGAGCATCTTCTTCGGCGTCGTGGTCCACTCGTTCTGGGGATTGGAGATGATCGCCACCGCGTCCTCGACCGGCATCTTGACGTTCTCGGCCTTGATCCAGAGCTCCGCGGCCGCCTTCGGATCGGTCTTGATCCGCTGCATCGCGTCCTCGAGCGCGGCCACGAGGGCGGTCACGATCTTCGGGTTCGCGTCGACGAAGCGGGTGCTCGCCCAGACCAGGTTGAAGGTGTGCGGCCCGCCCAGCACGTCGTAGCTGTCGAGCACCTTGTGGGCTTTCGGGTCCTTGAGCTCAAGCTCCTGGAACGGCGAGGAGCCGAAATGCGCGTTGATCTCGGACTTGCCGCCCATCATGGCGATCTGCGCGTCCGGATGGCCCATCGAGACCGTGAGCGGGTCGAGCTTGTTCTGCTGACCTTCTCCGAACGCCTTTTCGGCGGCCATCTGCAGCGTCACGGCCTGGATCGACGTCTTGACGGTCGGCAGGGCGATCTTGTCCTTCGAGGTGAAGTCCTTGATCGTCTTTACGTCAGGATTTGTGGTGACGAGGTAGAGCGGCATCGCGTTGAGCGCGGCGACGCCCCTGACCTTCAGATTGTTGCGCGTCTTGCCCCAGATGGTGAGCGCAGGACCGACGCCCCCGGCCGCGAAGTCGAGATTGCCGGACAGCAGGGCCTCGTTCATGCCGGAGCCGCCGGTGAAGCGCAGCCACTCGGTGGTGACGTCGAGACCCTGGTCCTTGGCGTGCTTCTCGAGGAGCTTCTCCTCCTGGATCACGGTCAGCGGCAGGTAGGAAATGCCGAACTGCTTGGCGAGCCTGACGGTGCTGACCTCCGCCGAGGCGGCGGTCGACCAGCCGAAAGCGAGCGCTGCGGCGAGGCAGAGGCCCCGCGTCAATCCGATGGCCATGCGTTTTCTCCCCGCCGCCTGTTGGCGGCTTTATCGTTTCTTATTGACCCGCCGAGGCTATCCGGCGGTCCGACGATGTCAACGTCTTAGGTCATATATAAGATAGTTGATATGGAGGGGGCGGTCGTCAGTTCTGCATGCCCCAGCGCTGGATCGTGCGGCGCTCGATGGTCTGGAAGATCAGGTTCTCGACCACGAGACCGATCAGGATGACGGTCAGCAGCCCCGCGAACACGTTGGGGATGTCCAGCATGTTCTTGTTTTCGAAGATGAACCAGCCGAGGCCGCCGGAGCCGGAGCTGACGCCGAACACGAGCTCGGCGGCGATCAGCGTGCGCCACGCGAACGCCCAGCCGATCTTCAGCCCGGTGAGGATGCTCGGGAAGGCCGCCGGGATCAGTATCTTCCAGATGAAGCGCGCGCCGCCGAGGCCGTAATTCCTGCCGACCATCTTCAGCGTCTTGCTGACGGAGCAGAAGCCCGAATGGGTGTTGAGCGCGATCGCCCAGGTGACGGAATGGACCAGCACGAAGACCAGGCTGCCATTGCCGAGGCCGAACCAGATCAGCGCGAGCGGAAGCAGCGCGATCGCCGGCAGCGGATTGAACATCGAGGTCATGGTCTCGAGGAAATCCGTGCCGATCCGCGACGCGATGGCGAGCGCGGTGAGCAACGCCGCCAGAAACACGCCGAGGGCGTAGCCGATCAGCAGAACCTTGATGGAGGCCCAGGCGCGCGCCGGCAGGACCCCGTCCGCCACGTTGCGGGCGAAGGCCGAGATCGTGGCCGTGAAGGTCGGGAACAGCAGGTCGTTGTTCAGGTAACGGGCGTAGAGCTCCCAGATCACCGCCAGCACGACGAGGATGAGCGCCTTCCTGAGCCAGCTCGAATTGTAGCAGATCTCGAAAGTCGAAAGCGGCTTCTCGACGACCGTGATGGCCTCTCCGGAAGCGTCCTCGCGCACCAGTTCGGGGCGCGGAGACGGGAAGCCCGGCATGGCGGCGGCGCCGGCGGAATCACGCATGAACCGGCTCCATCGCTTCGCTGACTTCGTCGGAGAACAGCATGTTGTGGATCCGCTGCTCGAGCACCCGAGCCTCCTGCGGGTCCTGGACGCTGTTGAGCTCGGCCTTGACCCGGCCCGGATGCGGCGACAGCAGCAGGATGCGGTTGCCGATCTTGATGGCCTCCGGGATCGAATGGGTGACGAACAGCACCGTGAAGCGCGTCTCCTCCCAGAGCATCAGCAGTTCGTCCTGCATCTTGCGGCGCGTCAGCGCGTCGAGCGCGGCGAACGGCTCGTCCATCAGCAGGATGTCGGGCTCCATCGCCATGCCGCGCGCGATCGCCACGCGCTGCTTCATGCCGCCCGACAGCATGTGCGGGTAGCTGTCGGCGAAGCCGCCGAGATTGACCTTCTCGATGTAGTGCATCGCCTTGTCGTCGGCGGCCTTGCCGGTCAGCCGGCCGGAGGCCTCGAGCGCGAACACCACGTTCTGCCGCACCGTCTTCCACGGCAGCAGCTGGTCGAACTCCTGGAACACCATCATGCGGTCCGGGCCCGGCCGCGTCACGACCTTGCCCTTCAGCCGGATCTGGCCTTCGGTCGGCGTCATGTAGCCGCCGACCGCCTTCTGCAGCGTCGACTTCCCGCAGCCCGAAGGTCCGAGCAGAATGAACCGGTCGCCGGTGAAGACCTGGAAATCGACCCGGTAGGTCGCAGTAATCAGATGCTGCGGCGTCTTATAGCGAAGCGTTACGCCGGCCACCTCCAGAAGAGGGCCCTCTGAAGCCATGCGTCCCTCCCAAGGACAAATCGATTGTTCTGATCTTGTCGCGTATCGGGAGCAGCAGTGCGGGCGGAGCAGGCGCCGTGCGCCATGCTCCGCCATTCGGACAGGTGAGCCTTTGCGTGTTCCACGCCGTTCGTCACGCTTCCATCCCGCTGCTCGCCGGCGCCGGTTCGCGCCGACTGCGAGGCGGCCTCTTGGCGGGCCGTCCTCTGACAGGTCGAGGACGCTAGACGCCCTCCCCCGCGAAGTAAAGTGATAACATATCTTTTATAAGACTGCGCGCCGACACGGCTTCGCGAGCGCGCCCGCCATCGGGCCTCAGCGCAGTTCAGAGAGGTAGTGCAGCTTCTCGGTGAGGCAGACGCTGACGCGCCACTCGACGGGCTGGCGCTCGAGCGACAGCGCGAGGCGGTCGATCTTGAGCGCCGGAACGCCCGGCGTCGCGCCGAGCGCCTCGGCGTCGGCCTCGCAGACGGCGACGGCCTTGAGCTGCTCCCGCGTGCTGGCGACCGTGACGCCGAACCGCATCGCATAGAGGCCGTAGAGGTTGTTCGGCGGCTCCATGGCCGCAAGGCCCGGGAACATCGGCTCCGGCAGCGCGATGTTCTCGACGATCACCGGCGCGCCCTTGATCGAGCGCAGCCGGCGGATGCGGATCACGCGCGTGTCCTTGGCGAGCTTCAGCGCGGCGCGCTCGGCGGCGTTGGCCCTGGCGAGCGACAGGGCGAGCACCTTGCTTTGCGGAAAGGTCCTCTGGCCGTCATCGCCGACGAGCTTGAAGAACTGGAACATGATCCGTTCTTCGTCGTGGCGGGCCACGAAGGTCCCCCGGCCCTGCCGGCGCACCACCAGGTTCTCGGCCGCCATCGCGTCGAGCGCCTTGCGGACCGTCCCCTGGCTCACGCCGAGCTCCGCGGCGAGCTGGATCTCGCTCGGCAGCGGCTCGCCCGGCGCCCACACGCCGTCCACGAGCCGCCTGATCAGCCGGTCGCGGACCTGCCGGTAAAGCGGCCGGAACCCCAGCGATTCCACGCCGCCGGAGAGTTCGGCCAGTTCCTTCTCGTTCATCGCGCTCGCGCCAGACATGCCGTAGACCAGCCACCCTATAGCGGGAGTCGCGCAGCGGCGGGCGACCGAAACAGCGCGCACAGTCTTATATCATATAGCAGACCTATCAGCCGACGCGGTCAAGGCGCAACGTCTATCGTCAGGGCTCAGGCGAAGCCCGCCACGGCGTGCGGCTGGTAGGGCGCCTCCAGCGCGGCGATCTCGTCGGCCGAAAGGTCCAGCGAGAGCGCGGCGGCCGCGTCCGTAAGGTGGCCGGGCTTCGAGGCGCCGATGATGGGCGCCGTGACTTCCGACTTCTGCGCCACCCAGGCGAGCGCCACCTGGGCGCGGGACACGCCGCGCGCCGCCGCGACCTTGGCCACGGCTTCGGCGACCTGCCGGTCGCTCGGCACGTAGAGCGTTCGGCCGAATTCGTCCCTGTCCTGCCGCGCGCTGCTCTCGTCCCAGTCCCGGGTGAGCCGCCCGCGCGCCAGCGGGCTCCACGGGATCACCCCGACGCCCTGGTCCGCGCAGAGCGGCAGCATCTCGCGCTCCTCCTCGCGGTAGATCAGGTTGAGGTGGTTCTGCATGCTCACGAACTCGACCCAGCCATTGAGCCGAGACACGTAGAGCGCCTTGGCGAACTGCCAGGCGTACATGGACGAGGCGCCGATGTAGCGGACCTTGCCGGCGCGCACGACGTCGTTCAGCGCCTCCAGCGTCTCCTCGATGGGCGTGGCGTAGTCCCAGCGGTGGATCTGGTAGAGATCGACGTAATCCGTCCCCAGCCGCTTCAGGCTCGCGTCGAGCTCCGCGAAGATCGCCTTGCGGGACAGGCCGCGGCCGTTCGGGCCCGGCCGCATCGGCATGAACACCTTGGTGGCCAGCACGATCTCGTCGCGGCGGGCGAAGTCCCGGATCGCGCGGCCGACGATCTCCTCCGAGGAGCCGAGCGAGTAGAAATTCGCGGTGTCGAGGAAATTGATCCCGAGCTCGAGCGCCTGCCGGATCAGCGGCCGGCTGGTCTGCTCGTCGAGCGTCCAGGCGTGGGCGCCGCGTCCGGGCTCGCCATAGGTCATGCAGCCGAGACAGACGCGCGAGACGTCGAGGCCGGTGGAGCCGAGTTTGACGTAATCCATGCTTGTTCTCGCAGATGGGGGCCGTACGGGCCGGTCGAGAGAAAACGCAGCCTACGGACCGGGCGGGCGACCGGGGCCCTGTCGCGGCGGACCTTGCGACCCCGGCGGCCCTCCCGGCCATGCTCATCTCTGCACGTCTAGCTTGCAGCAGCGAGCGTCGAAAGCGCAGGATCCCGGCGCTATGTCGCCCGAAGCGGCGTCCAGGCGCCGCCTCAGGATCGAGGGAGGCTCGCCGGCATGCTCACGCTCAACGTCAATGGCGAGGACCGCTCCGTCGAGGTTCCCGAGGACATGCCGCTCCTCTGGGTGCTGCGCGACGTGATCGGCCTCACCGGAACCAAGTTCGGCTGCGGCATCGCCCAGTGCGGCGCCTGCACGGTGCATGTCGACGGCCAGGCGGTGCGCTCCTGCGTGCTGCCGGTCGGGGAGCTCGGCGACGCCAAGATCACCACTGTGGAGGCGATCGGCGCGACGCCGGAGGGCAAGAAGATCCAGGACGCGTGGCTCGCCGTCGAGGTCGTGCAGTGCGGCTACTGCCAGACCGGCCAGGTGATGAGCGCCGCCGCGCTGCTGCGGCACAACCCGCAGCCGACCGACGAGGACATCGACGCCGCCATGTCGGGCAACATCTGCCGCTGCGGCACCTATGTGCGCATCCGCCAGGCGATCCATCAGGCCGCCACCGGTAAGCCGGTCGCCGAACAGACGATCGCCTACAACCTCCAGAAGGGGCCGGCGCAATGACCCTCCCGATCCCCGACGTCGCGCAGCCCAGCCGCCGCGCGCTCCTGCAGACCGGCGGCGGCTTCGCGCTCGCCTTCTTCCTCGGCGTCGGCTCGGCCAGGGCCACCATCTCGGCGCGCCCCCAGCCCGGCGACGCCGAGCTCGCCGCCCGGGAAGGCGCGACCTTCGCCCCCAACGCGCTGATCCGCATCGACCGAGAAGGGCCGGTGCGGCTGGTGATGCCGAACGTCGAGATGGGCCAGGGCGTCTACACCACGGAAGCGATGCTGCTCGCCGAGGAGCTCGACGTCGGGCTCGACCAGGTCATCGTCCAGCACGCCCCGCCGATCGACGCGCTCTACGGCACGCCGCTGCTCAAGTCGCAGACCACCGGCGGCTCGACGACGGTGCGGGCGAACTGGATGATCCTGCGCGAGGCCGGCGCGGTGGCGCGCGCCATGCTGATCTCCGCCGCGGCCGAGCAGTGGGGCGTGCCGGCCGCCGAATGCGTCACCAAGGCGGGCGTCGTGAAGCACGCCGCCAGCGGACGCTCCGCGACCTACAACGAACTCGCCGAGGCCGCCGCAAGGCAGCAGACGCCCGAGAAGGTCGGGCTGAAGGACCCGAAGGACTTCAAGCTCGTCGGCAAGCCGATGCGGCGCATCGACAGCCCCTCCAAGGTCGACGGCTCGGCGATCTTCGGCATCGACATCCGCGTGCCCGACATGCAGGTCGCCTATGTGATCACCTGTCCGACCGCCGGCGGCACGCTGAAGTCGGTCAAGGAGGACGAGGCGCGCAAGCAGCCGGGCGTGAAGGACGTCATCCGCCTGCCGCACGGCGTCGCGGTGACGGCGCCGAACTACTGGGCGGCGAAGAAGGCCGCCGAGGCCCTGGAGATCGAGTGGGACCACGGGCCCAACGTCGATTTCTCGACCGAGGGCCTGTTCAAGGCGCTCGACGAGGCGTCGCGCACCGGCAAGGCGCTGGTCGCCCGCAGCGACGGCCCGCTCGACCGCAAGGGCAAGACCATCGAGGCGGTCTACCAGCACCCGATCCTCGCGCATGCCCCGATGGAGCCGCTCAACGCGGTCGTGCATGTGCGGCCGGACGCCTGCGAGATCTGGGTGGGCAGCCAGGTGCCGACCCGGGCCGTCGGCGCGGCCGCGAAGCTGACCGGACTGCCGGAGGACAAGATCATCCTCCACAACCAGTATCTGGGCGGCGGTTTCGGGCGCAGGCTCGAGGTCGACTCCGTCGAGCTCGCGGTCAACATCGCCAAGCAGGTTCCCTACCCGGTCAAGATGATCTGGTCGCGCGAGCACGACATCCGCCACGACATTCCGCGCACGGCCTATCTCGACCGGGTCTCGGCCGTGGTGGACGACGAGGGCTACCCGGTGGTCTGGAAGGATCGCACCTGCGGAGCCTCGGTGCCGAAGCGCTGGGCGCCGCAGATGCTGCGCAAGGACGGCTTCGACGCCGACCTGACGGAGTGCTCCGACGAGCTGTCCTACGACATCCCCGCCTTCCACGTGGAATGGGTGCCGCATGACATGCCGGAGGCCATTCCGATCGGCTGGTGGCGCGGCGTCGGACCGACGCACAACATCTTCAAGGTCGAGGGCTTCGTCGACGAGCTCGCGCACGCCGCCGGCAAGGATCCGGTGGAGTTCCGGCGCAAGATGCTGACCAAGAACCCGCGTCCGCTCTCTGTGCTGAACAAGGCCGCGGAGGCGATCGGCTGGGGCGAGAAGCTGCCGCCGCGCGTCGGCCGCGGCGTCGCCTTCGCATCGCCGTTCGGAAGCCATGTCTGCGCGATCGCGGAGGTCGAGGTGTCGCCGCGCGGCGTCATCCGCATCAGGCGCGGCGTGGCCGCGATCGACTGCGGCCCGGTGATGAACCCGAACACGGTGGAGGCGCAGATCCAGGGCGGCCTGATCTTCGGCTGGACGATGGCCCTCTTCAACGAGATCACCTTCGAGAAGGGCGCCGTGAAGCAGAGCAACTTCCACGACTACCGGATGATGCGCCTGAACGAGACGCCGCCGATCGAGGTGCACATCGTTAAGAACGAAGGCCCCATCGGCGGCATGGGCGAGGTCGGCACCGCGATCGCCGCCCCGGCGCTCGCCAATGCGGTGTTCGCCGCGACCGGCGTCCGCCTGCGGAGGCTGCCGCTCGACCCCCGGCTGCTCGCTGATCCGAAGGCGGGCGCGGCGTGAGGGCGGTCGTGAGAAACCTGGTCAGGATCGCGGTCGCGATCGTCGTTCTGGCCGCCATCGGGATCGCGGGGCTCGCCGGCTACCGCTGGCTGCACAACGACAGGGACGTCATGGCGGCCGACGCGCCGGCGTCGCCCGAACTCGTCAGGCGCGGCGAGTATCTGGCGCATGCGGCCGACTGCGTCGCCTGCCATCAGGTCCCGGGCGGCAAGCCCTATGCGGGCGGAACGCCGTTCAAGCTGCCTTTCGGGGTGATCTATTCGACCAACATCACGCCCGACAAGGAGACCGGCATCGGGACCTGGAGCGACGACGACTTCGTCCGCGCGCTCCATCACGGCGTCCGCAAGGACGGCCGCCATCTCTATCCGGCCTTCCCCTACACGTCCTACACCAGGATGAGCCGCGACGACGCGGTGGCCATCAAGGCCTACCTGTTCAGCCTCGAGCCGGTTCACGCGCCGGCGAAGAAGAACGAGCTGTCCTTCCCGTTCAACCAGCGCTGGGCGATGGCGTTCTGGAACATGGCGTTCCTCGACGCCCGCCGCTTCCGCGACGATCCTGACCGCAAGCCGGAGCAGAACAGGGGCGACTACGTGGCCAACGCGCTGGGTCATTGCGGCGAGTGCCACACGCCGCGCAACCTCGCCTTCGCGCTCGATGACGGCAAGGAGTTCGCCGGCGCCGACATCCAGGGCTGGCGGGCCTACAACATCACCTCGGACAAGACCTTCGGCGTCGGCGCCTGGACCGACCAGCAGCTCTCCGACTACTTCGCGAAGGGCCACGCCGAGGGACGCGCGGCGGCTTCCGGCCCGATGGCGGAGGCGGTCGAATACAGCACCCGCCACCTGAACGAGGGCGACCGGAACGCGCTGATCAGCTACCTGCGGATCGTGAAGGCGCAGCCCGGGCCCGCCGGGACCGAGATCGCGCCTGATCCGGAGTCGCTGAAGAAATCCACCGCCTGGGCCCCGCCGGCGGACGCCGCGAAGGGCGATCTCGGCCGCAAGATCTTCGAGGGCGCCTGCGCCAGCTGCCATCAGTACGACGGCAAGGGCCAGCAGACGCCCTACGCCGGGCTCGCGGGCCTGCGCTCGGTGAACGATCCCGACGGCGTGAACCTGACGATGGCGCTGCTTCAGGGATCGGACCTGAAGGACATCAACTCCGGCGCGTGGATGCCGAGCTTCGCCGCCTATTCGGACGTTGAGCTCGCCGCCGTGGCGAACTACGTCATCGGCCACTTCAGCGGGAAGCAGGGCCAGGTGACGCCCGAAAAGGTCGCGGAGCGACGGAAACAGCAGTGACGAAGGCGAGCAGGCGATCTGCGTCTCGCGATTGTCCGAGGTCATGGACCGGCGACGTCCGGACTCCTTAACTGGGGGCCGGACGTCGGCTTGACGCTTTCAGGCCAGACGCGCTGACTCGCCGACGACGCTCTGTCGGGCGCGCTCGGCGGACACGACGAAGAGAGGCCCCCAATGGCGAACCGGGATCCGGCGAACTGGATGCTGGCGGAAGCGGTCGAGACGCTGGCGCGCGCCGAACGCATGCGCCGGCAGATCTTTCAGCTCAGGCCGGGAGGCGCCGCGCCGGAGCCCTGCTGGGAGCCGCCGGTCGACGTCATCGAGACCGAGCACGAGGTTCTGGTCATCGTCGGCCTGCCGGGCGTCGATCCCGACCAGGTCGAGGCCGTGATCGACGACGGCGCGCTGATCGTCGCGGGTCGGCGCGTGCTGCCGCCCGAACTGCGCAACGCGGCCATCCACCGGCTGGAGCTGCCGCAGGGCCGGTTCGAGCGCCGCATCCCGCTTCCGGCGGGCCGCTACGTGGTCCGTCGCGTCGCGCACAATGGCTGCCTCGTCTTCAGCCTCTCCAAGGTCACGTAGGAGCAAGCCGATGACGCCAAGCGACGCCTCGGGCGCCCCCGGCCCCGACACTCCGGCGCCCTCGCAGGGCGAGCCGATCCCGTCGGACGCGCTGATCATCCTTCCCGTGCGCAACGCGGTGCTGTTCCCGCACCTCATCGCGCCGTTCTCGATCGGCCGGCCGAAATCCATCGCCGCCGTCCAGCAGGCGGTGCGCGAGGAGCGGCCGATCGGCGTGCTGCTGCAGCGCGACGCGGAGATCGACGATCCCACGCCGGACCAGCTCCACCGCGTCGGCACGGTGGCCAACATCGTGCGCTACATGACGGCGCCGGACGGCTCGCATCACATCGTCTGCCAGGGCGTCCAGCGCATGCGCGTGCTGGATTTCCTGCCCGGCACGCCGTTTCCCACCGCGCGCGTCCTGCACATCCCGGAGCCGGAGTCGCGCTCGCCCGAGATCGAGGCGCGGTTCCTGCACCTGCAGGGCCAGGCCGTCGAGGCGCTGAGCTTGCTGCCGCAGGCGCCGCAGGAGCTGATCGCCGCCGTGCAGGGCGCAACGTCGGCGGGTCAGCTGGCGGACCTCGCCGCCGCCTATCTGGACGTCAGGCCCGAGGACAAGCAGGAGATCCTCGAGACCCTCGACCTCAGCGCGCGAATGGAGAAGGTCTCCCGGCTGCTCGCCGAGCGGATCGAGGTGCTGCGCATCACGGCCGAGATCGGCCGGCAGACCAAGGCGTCGTTCGACGAGCGGCAGCGCGAGGCGGTGCTGCGCGAGCAGATGGCCGCGATCCAGCGCCAGCTGGGCGAGGGCGAGGGCAAGACGCAGGAGGTCGCCGAACTCAGCGAAGCCATCGCCAAGGCCGAAATGCCGACCGAGGTCGAGGAGCAGGCCCGCAAGGAGCTGCGCCGCTATGAGCGCATGCCGGAGGCGGCCGCCGAAGCCGGCATGGTGCGCACCTATCTCGACTGGCTGATCGAGCTGCCCTGGCGGCTCGGCGACGAGAAGCTGATCGACATCGCCGAAGCCCGCCGCATCCTGGACGAGGACCATTACGGCCTGGAACGGATCAAGAGCCGGATCGTCGAATATCTCGCGGTCCGAAAGCTCGCCCCGCAGGGCCGCGCGCCCATTCTGTGCTTCGTGGGCCCGCCCGGCGTCGGAAAGACCTCGCTCGGCCAGTCGATCGCCCGCGCGATGGGCCGGCCCTTCGTGCGCGTCAGCCTCGGCGGCGTGCATGACGAGGCCGAGATCCGCGGTCACCGCCGCACCTATGTGGGCGCGCTCCCGGGCAACATCATCCAGGGCATCCGCAAGGCCAAGGCGCGCAACTGCGTGATGATGCTGGACGAGATCGACAAGATGGGCCGCGGCGTGCAGGGCGACCCCTCCGCCGCGATGCTCGAGGTGCTCGATCCGGAGCAGAACTCGACCTTCCGCGACAACTATCTCGGCGTGCCGTTCGACCTGTCGCGCGTCGCCTTCATCGCGACCGCCAACATGCTCGACACGATCCCCGGGCCGCTGCGCGACCGCATGGAGATCATCAGCCTCGCCGGCTACACAGAGGACGAGAAGCTGCAGATCGCGCGGCGCTATCTCGTTCGCCGGCAGCTCGAGGCGAACGGCCTCACGGCCGAACAGGCGGACATCGACGACGACGCGCTGCGGGCGATCATCCGCGCCTATACGCGCGAGGCCGGCGTGCGCAATCTCGAGCGCGAGATCGGCCGCGCGCTGCGGCACGCCGCCGTGCAGGTCGCCGAAGGCAGCGCCGCCCAGGTGCGGATCGGCGTCGACGAGCTCACGACCATCCTCGGCCAGCCGCGCTTCGAGAACGAGGTCGCGATGCGCACCAGCGTCCCGGGGGTCGCCACCGGCCTCGCCTGGACGCCCGTCGGCGGCGACATCCTGTTCATCGAGGCGACCCGCACGCCGGGCCGCGGCGGGCTCATCCTCACCGGCCAGCTCGGAGAGGTGATGCGCGAGAGCGCGCAGGCGGCGATGAGCCTGGTGAAGAGCCGCGCGGCTTCGCTCGGGGTCGAGCCGGAGATGTTCGAGAAGAACGACGTGCATGTGCACGTCCCGGCCGGCGCGACGCCGAAGGACGGGCCGAGCGCAGGCGTCGCCATGTATGTCGCGCTGGCGTCGCTGCTCACCAACCGCACCGTCCGCAGCGACACCGCGATGACCGGCGAGATCTCGCTGCGCGGGCTCGTGCTGCCGGTCGGGGGCATCAAGGAGAAGGTGGTCGCCGCCGCGGCCGCCGGCGTCACCCGGGTGATGCTGCCGGCGCGCAACCGCCGCGATTATGACGAGATCCCGCAAGGCGCGCGGGACCGGCTGGAGTTCATTTGGCTGGAGCGTGTCGACGACGCGATCGCGGCGGCGCTCGAACCGGAGCGCGCCGAGGCGCCGGCGGCGGCCGAATAGGCCGCCGCAAGCGGCTATCCTCGAAAGCCGCGTCCTGTCCCGTCCGCGCTCGTTCCGCGTCCTCGACGCCGCCTTCGCCGTCGGCCATGAAGCGCCGGACCCGCCCCTGCCCTGGAGCCGCCCTTGCCGACCCTGCTGATCCGGAACGCGGACGTCCTCGTCACGATGGACGAGGAACGGCGGGAGATCCGGGACGGCGGCCTGTTCGCCCGCGACGGGGTGATCGAGCAGGTCGGCCCGACCGCGGAGCTGCCGCGCGACGCCGACCTCTCGCTCGACATGCGCGGCTGCGTGGTGACCCCCGGCCTGGTGAACACCCACCACCACATGTTCCAGAACCTGACGCGCGCGCTGCCTGCGGGGCAGGACGCGCTGCTGTTCGGCTGGCTCAGCGCGCACTATCCGCTGTGGATGCGGATGCGACCGGAGCACATCCGGGTCTCGGCGATGGTGGCGCTGGCCGAGCTCGCCGAGAGCGGCTGCACCACCAGCTCCGACCACCTCTACATGTTCCCGAACGGCGCCCGGCTCGACGATTCGATCGAGGCGGCGGGCGAGGTCGGGCTGCGCTTCCACGCCACCCGCGGCGCGATCAGCATCGGCCAGTCGCAGGGCGGCGTGCCGCCCGACGCCATGGTCGAGAGCGAGGACGCGATCCTGGCCGACACGCGACGGCTGATCGAGGCGTTCGACGATCCGAGCCCCTTCTCCATGACCCGCGTCGGCGTGGCGCCATGCTCGCCCTTCTCGGTCAGCCGCGAGCTGATGCGCGACTCCGCCGAACTGGCGCGGAGCTATGGCGTCCCGCTGCACACCCATCTCGCCGAGAACGACGAGGACGTCAGCTACTCGCTGGAGCGGTTCGGGGTTCGGCCCGGGGAGTACGCCGAGGAGCTCGGCTGGTGCGGCCCCGACGTCTGGCACGCGCACTGCGTCAAGCTCGATCCTTCAGAGATCGACCTGTTCGCCCGCACCGGAACCGCGGTCGCGCATTGTCCGTGCTCGAACATGCGCCTCGGCAGCGGGATCGCTCCCGTGCGCAGGATGCTGGCGACCGGCGTCACGGTGGGGCTCGGCGTCGACGGATCGGCGTCCAACGATTCCGGCCATCTTCTCAACGAGGCGCGCCAGGCGCTGCTGTTGCAGCGCGTCGCGACCGGCGCTGCGGCGATGACGGCGCGCCAGGCGCTGGAGCTTGCGACGCTCGGCGGCGCCAGGACGCTCGGCCGACCCGACATCGGCCGGCTCGCGCCCGGAAAGGCGGCGGACGTCGCCGCGTTCGACGTCTCCGGCCCGGCCTTCGCCGGTGCGGAGTGGGACCCGGTCGCGGCGCTCGTGCTGTGCGGGCCGGCCCGCGCTGCGACCACGATCGTCGGCGGCCGCGTCGTCGTCGAGCAGGGCCGCTGCATCACGATCGACCGAGCGCGAACGCTGGACTCCCACGCGCGGCTTGTTCGCGAGCTCGCCAACGGCGAAGCTTGAGGCGTCCCCGCCCGGCGGGACCGCGTTCTCCCGGAGGCGACCAGTGACCCGCGCGGCGCCAGCCGATCTCTCGCTCTCGCGCAGACGCTTCATGGCGGCCAGCGCGGCCTTCGCCGGGCTCGCGGCGGCGCCTCCCTTCGCCGAAGCGCTGCCGGGCGCGCTCGACGGCGAGACGCTCGGGCTGCGTCCCGGCGAGGCGGACCAGAGCCGCGCTCTGGGCCGCGCTCTCGAGCGCGCGGCGCGCGAAGGCCGGCCGCTCGCGCTCAGGCCCGGGACCTACCGCGTGTCGAACGTCAGCCTGCCCGACGGGGTCACGCTGGTCGGGGCGCCGCGGGCGACCCGGCTGGAGCTCTCCGGTTCGGGCCCCGTGCTGTCCGCAAGGGGCGCCAGGCGGATCGCGCTGCGCGGCATCACCTTCGTGGGAGGCTCGATCCCGGGCGCGGCCGAAACCGGCGTTCTCGAATTCGCGGACGTTTCCGGGCTCGCCATGGACGACGTGACCGTGCTCGACGCCGGCGCGAACAGCGTGATGCTGGTGCGCTCCGGCGGCACGCTCCGCGACTGCCGCTTCGAGGGCGCGCGTCAGGCGGCGCTGTTCTCGATCGACGGCAAGGGCGTGTCGCTCACCGACAGCGTCATCCTCGGCTGCCGCAACAACGGCGTGCTGCTCCGCCGGAACGACAAGGCCGACGAGAGCTCCGTGATCAGCCGCAACCGGATCGAGGACACCGGCGCGCTCGACGGCGGCCTCGGCTGGAACGGCAACGCCATCAACGTCTCCAAGGCCGGCGGCGTGATGATCTCCGGCAACGCCATCCGCCGCTCCGCCTTCTCGGCCGTTCGCGCCCACGCGGCCGACGACGTCATGATCACCGACAATCTGTGCCTGGACAGCGGCGAGACCTGCATCTTCGCCGAATACGGCTTCTCGGGCGCGGTGATCTCCTCGAACCTGGTCGACGGCGCCGGCAACGGCATCTGCATCGCGAACTTCAACGAGGGAGGCCGGCTCGGCACGGTGGTCGGCAATCTCGTCCGCAACCTCTTCCGGCGGAAGAAGCTCGACGGCCCGGGCGACAGCTACGGCCTCGGGATCGGCGTGGAGGCGGACGTCGCCGTAACGGGCAACGTGGTCGAGAACGCGCCGACCGCCGGGATCAACGCCGGGTGGGGCCCCTATCTGCGCGACGTCACGATCACCGGGAACGTCGTGCGCGGCTGCGACGTGGGAATCAGCGTCTCGGTCGTCGAAGGCGTCGGACCGGCGACGATCGTGGGCAATACTGTGACGGGATCACGGCGCGGCGGGGTTCTGGGCTACCGCTGGGACCAGGTCGCGACGCCCGATCTGGCGATCGGCGGCTCGGGTGGTCTGCCGGGGCTGACGGTCGCGCAAAACACGCTCAGGTAGCGTGGGCCGCCGCTGGCGAGGCTTCTGCAACCCGCCAACTGTTTGAAGTTCTTATAACTTGCACAAAGAGAGGGCGCCGCTCCGCTCTCGCTGCAACGTGAATTAACGACTCGTTTACCCAACAAGTGCTGCGACATTTCAGCGACAGTGGGCTCGCAACTAAGGCGAGACCCCGTGATTCCGGTGGCGAAACGCGCCCAAAAAATGTCCTCTCCACCTAGCGGCGCCGAGTCGGGGGCGCTTGTTGAGCCATCGGTTCTGTTTCCGACAGATTTCGACTTCGGGGACGGAAGAAACCGAACCGGTAGGCGAAAACGATTTCGTGCTCGGAGAGGCGGCGTCCCGGCAGGGCGCCGATCGGAGGAAAGGCAACATGCTGAAGAACGTGATGAAAATTGCGGCGGTGGGCGCAATGATGCTCGGCGCCTCGTCGATGGAGGCCAGCGCCTTCCCCGCGACTGCGCAGACCGGTGAGACGGTCGGCCTGGCGCGCGGCGCGCCGCTTCCGGAAGGCGTCTACTTCGTCAACACGCTGAGCTGGGGCGTTCGCAACACGAACCCCGACACCAAGCTCCTCGTCGACATTCCGGTCATCGCCTGGTCGACCCCGTGGACCATCCTCGGCGGCAACTTCCAGCTGCTCGGCGCCCTGCCGAACGCTCACGTGGACGCCGCTGGCGGCGCCGACAACTACGGCCTCTACAACCCGTTCGCCGCCGCCGCCCTCGCTTGGGACCTCGGCAACGGCTTCGGCGTCAGCTACCTGTCGGGCTTCTACTTCAACGCCGGCGACAAGGACATCCGCGTTCGCGCCACCACCTGGCGTCAGGACTTCGCGGCGAGCTACACCGGCGACGGCTGGAACCTGACCGCCAACCTGCTCTGGGGCATCACGTTCGACACCGACAAGTCGGTCGGCGGCAAGACCGCGAACGGCTTCAACCTCGACCTGACCGCGACCAAGACCTTCGGCAAGTGGGAACTCGGCCTCGCGGCGTTCGGCTCGACCGAGTACGACACCCCGAACGGCCGTCCGAAGCAGAAGCAGTTCGCCCTCGGCCCGCTCGTCGGCTACAACTTCGGCCCGGTCATCATGCAGGCCTACCTGACCCGCGACGTGTGGCAGCGGAACCTCGGCGGCAAGGAGACCCGTCTCTGGACCCGCGTGATCATCCCGCTGTGGACCCCGGCGGCTCCGGCTCCGATCGTCACCAAGTACTGAGACGATCGACAGATCTGATCTGACGGAACGGGGGCGCTCTGCGCCCCCGTTTTCGTTTCCGGCGTGCTAGACAGCGGCCCGGTTCATCCAGACGGCCGCATCCGCCTCATGTCCTCCCCTCCCCGCCGCCGCGCGGACCTGCTGCTCGTCGAGCGGGGCTTCTTCGAAAGCCGCGCCAAGGCGCAGGCGGCCATCGCAGCCGGCCTGGTGCGCGCCGATGGAGCGACGGTCCGGCGCGCCTCCGACGGGCTCGCGGCCGACGCCGCTATCGAGGCGGAGCCGGCCCACCCTTACGTCTCCCGCGGCGGCGTGAAGCTCGCTTTCGCGCTCGACCATTTCGGGATCGACGTGGCGGAGGCGCATGCGCTCGACGTCGGCTCCTCGACCGGCGGCTTCAGCGAAGTCCTGCTGTCGCGCGGCGCCGCACATGTCACGGCGGTGGACGTCGGCCGCGGGCAGCTTCACCCGCGGCTACAGGGGGAGCCGCGCCTGCTGAGCCTCGAGGGCACCGACATCCGCACGCTGGCCCCGAACGCGCTGCCGGCCCCGCCCTCGATCATCGCCGTGGACGTGAGCTTCGCGCCGCTCGCCGTCGTGCTTCCCGCCGCGCTCGCGCTGGCGGCCCCGGCGGCGGCCCTCATCGCGCTGGTGAAGCCGCAGTTCGAGGCCGGGCGGAAGGACGTCGGCAAGGGCGGCGTGGTCAAGGACCCGCAGGTGCACGCCCGCGTCACCGAGGCCGCGACCGCGCTCGTCGCCGGGCTCGGCTGCGAGCCGCTCGGCGTCGTCGACTCGCCGATCGCAGGCGGCGACGGCAACCGCGAATTCCTGCTCGGAGCGCGACGCGCATGACCGAGATGCTGCGCATCAATCGCCTCGGCCACCGCGGCGACGGGGTCGCGCTCGCCGCCGGCGGCGCCGTTCACGTCCCGCTGGCTCTGCCCGGCGAGCTGGTCGAGGCGGACCTTTCGGGGGAGCGGCCGCGCCTCGTCCGCGTCGTCGAAGCGGCCCCGGAGCGGGTCGCGCCCTATTGCCCGGAGGTCGGCGCCTGCGGCGGGTGCGCGACCCAGCAGTTCGCGCAAGCTTCCGCGCTCGCCTGGAAGCGGCAGTTGCTTGCGGAGGCGTTCGGGCGCGCGGGCCTTGAGGTCGAGGACCGCATCGCGCCCTGCCTCGACGCCCACGGAGCCGGTCGTCGGCGCGTCACCTTTCACGCGCGCCCGGGCGCAGACGGGCGCATCGCGGTCGGCTTCGCCGAAGCGCGCAGCCATGCGATCGTGCCGATCGCGGCCTGCCCGCTGCTCGCGCCCGAACTCGCCGGCGCCCTGCCGGCCGCGCGGGCGCTCGCGGCGGCGCTGAGCTCGCGCCGCAAGCCGCTCGACATCGTGGCGAGCGCGACGCTCGCCGGCCTCGACGTCGACGTCAGAGGCGGCGGTCCTCCGCCGGAGTCGTTGCGGCTGCGGCTCGTGGAACTCGCCGGCCGGCTCGATCTCGCCCGCCTTTCGATTCATGGCGACGTCGTGGTGGAACGACGGCGGCCGACGCTCGCGATCGGCCGCGCCGAGGTGACCCCGCCGCCCGGCGCCTTCCTGCAGGCCACGGCGCTGGGCGAGGCCGAGCTTGCGCGCCTCGTGGCTGAAGGCGTCGCGGGCGCGAAGCGCGTGGCCGATCTGTTCTGCGGCGTCGGGCCGTTCGCGCTCCGCCTCGCCGGGGCGTCGGAGGTCTACGCCGCCGACACCGAAAAGCCCGCGGTCGAGGCCCTGGCCGCCGCCGCCCGCATGGCGAGCGGGCTGAAGCGCGTCACGGCTGAGGCGCGCGACCTGTTCCGCCGCCCGCTGACCGCGGCGGAGCTCGCGAAGTTCGACGCCGTCGTGTTCGATCCGCCGCGGGCCGGCGCGGAGGCGCAGGCCCGGACGCTCGCCGCCTCGAAGGTCCGCAGCGTAGTCGCGGTGTCTTGCAGCGCCGCGACGCTGGCGCGCGACGCCGCGATCCTGATCGCCGGCGGCTATCGGCTGGACTCCGTCACGCCGGTGGACCAGTTCCGGCATTCGGCCCATGTGGAGGCGGTGGCGCGTTTCTCCCGGAGCTGAGTTCTGGAGCGTACAATGTTGACATTGTATGCTCCGGCTCCCCATATTGCGTCACAGGAGCCGCTCGCGTGACGGGCGGCCGGGAGGCAAGACGCCATGTCCGCTCACCAGCCCAACCTCGCGCCCTATGCTGTCGGCATCCGCGGCCGGTGCCCGCGCTGCGGCGAAGGCCACCTGTTCCAGGGCTTCCTGAAGCTGCGTCCGGAATGCGAGGTCTGCGGCCTGGATTATTCCTACGCCGATCCGGCGGACGGGCCGGCCTTCTTCGCGATCACCTTCGCGTGCCTGCCGTCCGCCTTCTTCGCGGTGTGGCTCGAGGCGGCCTACACGGCGCCCTACTGGGTGCACCTGTTCACCACCCTGCCGCTGCTGCTGCTGACCTGCATCCCGCCGCTGCGCCCCCTGAAGGGCTGGCTGGTCGCGAGCCAGTATCACCACAAGGCCGGCGAAGGCCGGCTTGTGCGGAAGGACGAGGCGGAAGCCCATTCCGTCTGGCTGGACATCAAGTCTCAGACGACCTCGTGAGCGGCCGCCTCCGCGTCCGCGACGACCGCCGCGAGCGTCCGCAGCGCGCCGGCTAGGCGGGCGCGTTCCGGCACCCCGCCGAGCGCGATCCTCACCGCCTCCGGGGCGTCGCCGCCGCCCGCCAGAAACGCGTCGGATGGCGTGACCCCGAGCCCCTGGGCGCGCGCGCTCTCGATCAGCCGGTGCCTGTTCCAGCGGCTCGGCAGCGGCAGCCAGACGTGCAGCCCGTTCGGGTGCGCCCGCGCCTCGGCGGGCAGGATCTCCCGCGCCAGCGTCTGCCGGGCGGCCGCCTCGGCGCGCACGCCCGCCAAAACCTCGCCGGCGACGCCGTCCCGGATCCAGCAACTCAGCAGCGAAACCATCAGCGGCGCGGGCATCAGGGTGAGCGCCCGGAGGCCGCGGGCGAGCCCCGCCGCGCCAGCGCTGTCCGGGGCGACCACGAAGGCGGTCCGGAAGCCCGGCGCGAGGCATTTGGAGACCGTCGCGACGTGCCAGGTCAGCGAGGGGGCCAAAGCCGCAAAGGCGGGCGGCGCGTCGTCGGCGAGCGGAGCGTAAGGATCGTCCTCGACGATCGTCAGGCCCAGGCGCGACGCGACCGCGACGATCTCCCGCCGCCGCGCCTCCGGCATGGTTTCAGTCGTCGGATTGCAGATCGTGGGGTTCAGGTAGATCAGCCGCGCGCCCGTCCGCGCCGCCGCCGCCTCGATCGCGTCCGGCCGCATGCCGTGCTGGTCGGCCTCCACCGGCGCGATCTGAAGCCGCAGATGCGCGGCCGCCGCCAGCAGTCCTGGATAGGTGAGAGGCTCGGCGAGCGCGACGCCCTGCCCGCGCGCGTGCATCGCGAGCACCGCCGTGAGCGCCGGCTGCGCGCCCGGGCTGATGCAGAGCCGCTCCGGATCGACCGGCCCCAGCGTCCGCCGCAGCCAGGCGGCCGCGCAGGCGCGGTCGCCGGGGGCGCCCGGCCCGGCGTGGTAGGACATCAGCGTGTCGACGTCGGAGCGCGCCAGCAGCTCGCGCAGCCCGCGGCCGATCTCCTCCGCCATCCGCACGCCGCGCGGCGACGGCGGCACGTTCATGGTGAGGTCGATGGCGGGCCCTGCAGGCCGTCTTGGCGCGGCCACGAAGGAGCCGCGGCCGGTGACCGCGTCAAGCAGGTTGCGCCGGCGCGCCTCCGCATAGGCGCGCGTCACGGTCGTCAGATCGACGCCGAGCTCCTGCGCCAGCGCGCGCTGGGGCGGCAGCCGGTCGCCGGCGCGCAGGTCGCCGGACGCGAGCGCGCCCTCGATCTGGTCGGCGATCTGCAGATAGAGCGGTCCCGCCGCAGCTCCGATCCGCGGCCTCCACGCAGACGTCACGCGCCACGATCCTCGCTACGGATTCCATACGATCGCAAGATTGTATGCTGGCGATCGCCGAACGTCCAACGCCGTTGGAGGATGCAGTTCCCCGAGCCGGCGCGACGACCGCGCCCGCCGGGTCAGCCCACGACGGAGATGTCGGGCGCGTCCGGGTTCTTCATGCCGACGATGTGGTAGCCGGCGTCGACATGGTGGACTTCGCCGGTCACGCCGCGGCCGAGATCGGACAGCAGATAGAGCGCCGAGTCGCCGACCTCTTCGATCGAGACCGTGCGGCGCAGCGGCGCGTTGTACTCGTTCCACCGCAGGATGTAGCGGAAGTCGCCGATGCCCGATGCGGCCAGCGTCTTGATCGGACCGGCCGAGATCGCGTTGACGCGGATCGCCTGCGGTCCGAGGTCGGCCGCGAGGTAGCGCACGCTCGCCTCGAGCGCGGCCTTGGCGACGCCCATGACGTTGTAGTGCGGCATCCACTTCTCGGCGCCGTAATAGGTCAGCGTCAGGATCGAGCCGCCGCCGGACATCAGCTTCTCGGCGCGCTGCGCGACCGCGGTCAGCGAATAGCAGGAGACGAACATCGTCTTGTGGAAGTTCTCGGGCGTGGTCTCGAGGTAGCGACCGTCGAGCTGGTCCTTGTCCGAGAAGGCGATGGCGTGGACCAGGAAGTCGAGCCCGCCGAGAAGCTCGCCGGTCTTCTCGAAGACGGCGTCTATCGTGGCCGGATCGGTGACGTCGCAATGGCCGACCACTTCGGCCGAGAGTTCCGCGGCGAGCGGCTCGACCCGCTTCTTCAGCGCCTCGCCCTGATAGGTGAAGGCGAGCTTCGCGCCGGCGGCGGCGGCGGCCTTGGCGATGCCCCAGGCGATCGACCGGTTGTTGGCGACGCCCATCACGAGCCCGCGCTTGCCGGCCATCAGGCCCTGGACTTCCGTCATCTACGCCACCTTCTGAAGTCTGCGCCCGCGGGGAGGCGTTGCCTATGGCATAGGCTCCAAGGGGCATCAAGCGCGCGACCGCGCTGCGCCATCACAGCGCGTTTCAGAAGCCCCGCCCCGCGACGCGCCGTCGTTGAGATCCCATGGCATGCGACTTGCTCCGCGTCGGCGGAGCGCGCGGTCGCTTCCGGCCGCGTCCAGCAGGGAGCTTGGCATGGGAATCATTTCGCGAGCGATCCATGTCGGCCGGTCACACGTGAACTCGGTCGTGACCTGGGCGAGCAATCCGCAGAAGCGCCTTCGCCTGCTCATCCAGGACATGGAGGAGACGCTCGTGAAGGCGCGCTCCTCCGCGATCGCCAGCATCACGGAGAAGAAGGAGCTCGAGCGCCGCGTCGCCAAGCTGAAGGCCGAGGTCGCGGACTGGCAGTCCAAGGCAGAGATCGCCGTCCAGCGCGGCCGCGACGACCTCGCGACCGAAGCCCTGCAGGCCAAGGCGCGCAACGTCTCGATGCTGGCGACGCTCGAGGAGCAGCTCGAAAGCGTGCTTCGCTCGCTCGCCCATCAGAGCCAGGACATGCAGGGTCTGCAGATGAAGCTGCAGGAGGCCAAGGCCCGCGAACGCGCCATGCGCACCCTCCAGCGCTCCGCCGCCACGCGGCTGTGGCTGCGCCGCAAGACCTACGACCAGCGCATCGACGCCGCCATGTCGCAGCTCGGCGAGGTGGAGGGACTGCTCGACGAACTGGAGGGCCGGGTCGAGGTCTATGACGTCGGCCGCGCCTCGGAGGTCAACGCCGCGCTGAACCGGCTCGCGATCGAGTCGGCCGCAAGCGCCGAGCTCAAGGACCTCAAGGAGAAGCTCGCCGGCCAGAGCGCGCTCTCCTACGCCAAGAGCTGACCCTTGCTGTCGGCGCTCGCCTTCCTGTGCTTCGTCGTGACCCCCACGGTGGCGGTCGCGGCGGCGCTCCTCCGCTGGCTGGAGAGCGCGGCCGCCAAGGCCGACGAGGAGGACCGCATGCAGGCCCTGACCAGCAATGCGGCGGACATCGCGATGCGGATCGAGAACCTCGAGACGGTGATGCGCGCCGAGCGCGGCCAGGCGGCGTCGGAGCTCATGCGATGATCCGGCGGGCGCGGGCTCTCGTTCCCCGGCGGCTCGGCGGATGGCTGCTCGGCGTCTGCGCCACGCTCTCGGACCTCACGGGGATCAGCCCGCTGATGTTCCGGGGCGCCTTCCTGCTCGGCCTCGTGTTCAGCGCCTCGACCACCCTGCTGGCTTACGCCGCGTTCTACGTCGTGGCGCGGGTGCTCCTCGCCTTCGCGCCCGACGAGGAGCAACCGATGATCGAGGCGCCGTTCCGCTCGGGCGAGGCGCCGCAGTCCGCGCTCGTGGGAGACGAACTCGCGATGCTGGAGCGGAAGCTCGCCCGGCTGGAGGCCGAAGCCCTGTCGGCGGACGCCATCACCCGCGCCCGCTTCCGCAGCGCCGGGCTGTGACCGTGGTCAGGGCTGGCCTTCGCCGAGAGTCCTCAGGAAGGCGACGAGATCCGCGCGCTGCCCGGCGTCGGCCATCCCGGCGAACGACATCTTCGTTCCCGGAACCGCAGCGTTCGGGCTCTTCAGGAAGGCGTCGAGGCTCGCCTCGTCCCACACCGTTCCGGCAGAGACCATCGCATCCGAATAGTGGTATCCTGGCGCGGTCCCGGCCTTCCGGCCGAACACACCGTAGAGCGTCGGCCCAATGGAATTCGCCTCAGGAGCGGCCTTGTGACAGATGCCGCACCGCGCGCGAAACTGCGCCCCTCCGGCGGCTGCGCTGCCGGCGGCGTCCGCGGCGGAGCCAACGCCCAGCGCCGCAACCAAGACCAGCATGGGTCGGACGACGGAAGTCTTCATCGATCGGGTCCGGTCAGGAGGTACAGATGTCAAAGCCAGTGACAATGACGGTCAGTCATCAACTCGGGCAAGATCAAGCCATCAAGCGAATAAAGGACGGGATCGTCAAGGCGAAGAACATGTCTCTTCCGCTCACGATCGAGGAAGACAGCTGGGCGGACAACGTGCTCCAGTTCCGCGTCAGCGCGATGGGGCAGAGTTGCTTGGGCCAGATCGAAGTTCTGCCCGAAATGGTGAAGCTCGAAGTGACGCTGCCGGGCGTTCTCGGCTTCTTCGCCGACAAGTGCATGTCCGTCGTGCGGAAGCGCGCGCAGCTTCTGCTGCAGGCCCCCGGGCGCGGCTGAGGCATGCTCGGGGCCGCCAAAGCGCGCCTGTACCGGCGGCTCGCCACGGCGGTGAAGGCGGCCGCAGCGGCGATCATCGTCGTCGCCGGAAGCTATCAGGCGCTGTTCGGCAGCCCCTGGACCGCGCCGGCCCTCGGCGAGCTCCGAGCCCTGCTCTCCCTGACCTTCGACGGCGGCAGCCAGTTCCGCGTCTCCTGGGGCCCCGCGGCCCCGGAGGGCGGGGCTGCGCCGGCGACGCAGGACGTCGCGCGACCGCCGGTGAGCGCAGCCGGCGCGCAGCCGGCGGCCCCCGCCGCGGCGGCGCCCGCCACCGCCTCGTCTCCCGCGAATGCGGCCCCTGGCGGCGACGTGGCGCAGGACGCCCCCCGCCGTCAGGCGCTCGCCCTGTGCGCGCTCGCCGGCCGCGGCCCCGGCCAGGGCTCGGAGATCGTCTCGCGCGCCACCTTGCGCGGGACGTTCGGGGGCGTGATCGACGGCTATGGCGTGCGCGACCCGAGCCTCATCCGCACGTCGGCCGACGCCGACGCGGCCGGCTACGCCCTGCCCCTGCTGGCCTCGATCCGGAGCCAGGGCGGACTGGCGGGCTTCACGCCGGAGCCCGGTCCCGCGCAGGCCGGCCTTGAGCGGCTGCCGAACACGGCCAACGCGGTGAGCCCCGGAGCCGGCACCTTCGCGCTCGGCCTCGCCCATGACGCTCTCGACGTGCTCGACGTCGGCCGCGGCTCGTTCGTCGCGGAGCTGAACCCCTGGTATCACAGCCTCAACGCCGGCATGCGGGCCAACATCGTCGGCGGCCTGCGCTGCGACGCGACCGAGGGCGTGGAGGCCGCGACCCCGACGCTTGCGTCGCTCGGCGCCGCGCCGGCCTCCGTCCGCGAGCGCTTCGACGCCCACAACCTCTATGTCTCGGACGGCCGCAGCGCGCTGGTGGCGTTCACGGTGGCGGGGAAGAGCCCGGACCGCCGCTCCGGCGCGGAGGTGAAGCTCGAAGCGCCGGGCGTCGTCCGGATCGACGCCACGCTCGCGGCGGAGTTGAAGGGCGCCTCCGCCGCGTCGGCCGCGCCCGGCTGGGACATCGAACGCGCCCGCTACGGCTCCACCCGGTCGGTGACGGTCGAGATCGTCGTCAATGGCCGCGTGGCGGCGAGCAAACCCGTCCCGGCCGACGGCACGCTGCAGAACCTCACGTTCGCGATCCCGATCGAGCGCAGCAGCTGGATCGCGCTGCGCCTGATGGGCGCCGGGCACTCGAATCCCGTCTTCGTGCTTGTCGACAACAAGCCGGTCCGGGCGTCCCGCGCCAGCGTGGAGTGGAGCCAGCGCGCCCTGCTCCAGGCCTATGACGCGGAAAGCTCCCGATGGAGCCCGGACGACGCGCCGGTGGCCGCCGCAGCCTTCCAGTACGCCTACGAGATCTACGGCGGAATCCTCAACGAAACCGAGACGCCCTGACGGCGCAAAGTTCCGCTCGTGCGGACGGATCGCGTCATGCAGGAGCGAGGACGAGGCGCGTCATCTCGTGACGGGCGTCCTTGAACCACGCTCCGGCTCGCGGGCTTAAGAAACTCGCTCGCCAAAACCGCACATTGCGCCGTCTATATTTTACACCCTCCCGTTTTATTGCTTGCCGCCGCGCCTCTTCTGCTCAGGTCGGAGGCGCCCCCGAGGCGCCCCCCGCCCCCGCCGCCGGAAAGCCACTGGCCTCAAGCGTTCCGCCCCGGGGACGGACCGCGTGGCTCGCCTCGCCGCGCCGCGCCGATCGGGCGCCCTGAAGGCCCCGGCGACCGCGTGGCACGGACTCTGCTTTTGCAGTGCAGCAGGCGAGGGCGCGCCGTGGCTTCCGAGGCTTTGGCAGGAGATGAGATGATCAGGCGTTCTTCGGGAATGCGCGCCGTCGCGTCGCGCGTGACTTGCGTCGGCCTGGTGGCGGCGCCCTTGCTGTTTGCTCCAGCCGCGTCCGAGATCGCGCTGGGGCAGCCCTTCCAGTCCGCAAGCGCGCTGTCGCCCCTCGTCAGCGGGATCGCGAAGCAGCCGCTGATGGTCCAGGTCGATCACCTGCTGCAGGCCATGGCCTTCGTCGGGCGCCCGATCGCCGACGCCGATCGCGACGCGCTCTACAAGGCGGGCCAGCTGCCGGACGACCAGGCCGTCGCGGCCCTCCAGCAGATCCTCGACCGCTACGCCATCGCCCGCGTCGACATCGATCCGCTGCGCAAGGTGACGGTGCTGCCGGTGACCGGCTCGGCCGAAGGCCTCACCAAGGACGGCTGGACGACCTTCCTGGTCAAGATCTCGAACCGCGCCGGCGCGACCGACGCTCTCGACGTCGACAGTCCGCAGGCGGCGATGCCCTACGACTTCACCCGCATGCAGGTCGAGCGCAGCGTCTATGACGACCAGTTCACCGACGTCATGCTGGAGCACGTGTTCCACACCGGCGTGACCTGGGGCACCTGGGGCGGCGGCTATCCGTACAAGCAGCCGCCGCAGCCGGAGCAGACCGGGGTCTGGCCGCAGCACGGCGACCTGTCCTTCGTGCCGACCAAGGACCGGTGGGCGGCCGTCAGCCTGTTCCAGGGCGCGCCGATGCAGAAGACGCTGTCGGGCTTCCCGCTCGAATACGCGATCCTTCAGGTCTACAGCCGCGACGAAGGCCTGAAGTCGATGACGATGTCCTTCAATGTCGGGAGCCTGCGCTCGAGCGGCACAGGATCCGCGCCCTACGCGCCCGGCAATCCCGGCATGCGCGGCGAGGCGCAGTTCAGCTTCAACGTCGCCAAGGCGGTGCCGGTGACGCTGCGCGTGCTCGACGAGAACGGGCAGCCCACAGCGGCCCGCTTCACGATCCGCGACAAGCTCGGCCGGGTCTATCCCTACCGCTCGAAGCGCTACGTCCCGGACCTGTTCTTCCAGAACCAGATCTATCGCTATGACGGCGAGACCGTCGACCTTCCGGCCGGCGAATACACGGTCGAGACCGGCCGCGGCCCGCAATACGAGAAGTACAGCCGGACCATAACGGTCAAGGCCGACGCGCCCTCGACCGAGACGTTCAAATACAGGCGCTGGGTCAACCCGCGGGCGCTCGGCTACCAGAGCCTGGACAAGCACGTCCACACCGCCGGCTGCCTGCACTACAACGACCCCACCTACGGCATCGAGCCGAAGGACATGCTGCGCTACTCGACCGGCGAGGACCTCGACGTCGCCGACATCCTGATCTGGGGCCCGAACTGGTACTACCAGAAGGCCAAGTACTTCACCGGCCAGCCCGATCCGATCTCGACGCCGAACAACGTCGTCACCCACAACCTCGAAGTCTCGCAGTTCCCGAGCAGCGCCGGCGGACACACCTCCGGCCACGGCATCCGCGACATCGACTATCCGGGCGCCAAGAAGATCGAGGACTGGCCGAGCTACACGCTTCCCGTCCTCAAATGGATGCAGTCGCAGGGCGCCCTGTCCAGCTATACGCACTCCGGCTTCGGCCTCGACGTGCAGTCGGCGGATCTTCCGAACTACATCACGCCGCCGATGGACAGCATCGGGGCCAACGAATACATCATGACGGTGGCGCATGGCGCGACGGATCTGCTCGGCGTCGGCAACACCAACTTCATCTCCGAACTGAACATCTGGTATCACACGCTCAACGCCGGCTACCGGGCGCAGATCGCGGGCGAGACGGACTGGCCCTGCATCAACGGCGAGAATGTCGGCCGCGGCCGCTCCTACGCCAAGATCCCCAACCCGCAGGCGGCGGTCACCTATCAGGGCATCCTCGACTCCATCGACGCCGGCGACTCCTACGTCTCCGACGGCCGCAGCCACCTGATGAACTTCAAGGTCAACGGCGATCTGCCGTCCCGGAAGGTCGGCGGCGAGATCAAGCTGCCCGCCGGCTCGACCGTCACCGTCACGGCCGACGTCACGGCGCTCCTGCAGGACGAGCCGGAGACGATCGAGGTGCTCGGCTCGAGCTACCCGATGGAGACCCAGGCGACCGTCTATCACCCCATGCCGGAGCCCAGGAAGCAGCGCATCTCCGAGCTTCCGGTCACGGGCGTGAGCTGGCGCAACATCCCCTGGTGGCACATCGAGCGCGCCCGCATCGGCGACACGCGCAACGTGCTGCTCGAGGTCGTGGTCAACGGCAAGCCGGCAGCGAGCAAGCAGATCGTCGCCGACGGGGAGATCCGGCCGGTCGAGTTCAACATCCCGATCGAGCAGAGCAGCTGGATCGCGCTGCGCATCCTCGGGGCGAGCCACACCAACCCGGCCTTCGTGCTCGTGGACAAGAAGCCGATCCGCGGGTCGAAGGCGAGCGTCGAGTGGATGATCCGGGCGCTCCAGCAGGCCTATGAGGTGAAGCGCAACGGCTGGCGGCCGGAGGACTATGACGAGGCGACCGCCGCCTACGACTACGCCTACCAGTCCTTCAAGAAGATCCTCCACGAGACGTCGGCGCCCTGAGGGAACAGCCGACGTGCGAGAGACGCCATGCGGGGCGGCCTCCGGGCCGCCCCCTCACGACGCCTGCCGGCGGGGAGTTCCGATGCGTCACCGTTTTGCGGCCGCCCTTCTGGGCTGCCTCGCGCTCGCCTGTACGGTCGTCTCGCCCGCAAGCGCCGAAGCGCCCCAGGCGCCCGCCGCGCAGGACGACGCGGCGCTCATCGCCGCTCACAGGACCTTCTGGAGCGCCTATGAGGCCGGCGACCTCTGGCGCATGAGCCAGCTCTGGGCGCGCGACGACGACAGAATCTCGGCGGCGTTCCCCGCCTCGGCGACGCTCTCGGTCGGCTGGGGCAACGTGCAGGAGAGCTTCCGGCGCACCTTCGCGCACAACCGCAACGTCAGGGTCGACGCCAGGCTGCTGCGCAGCGCCCGGGAGGGCGACGTCGCCTGGTTCGTCAGCGCCGTGCGCTACGAGGCGGTCCAGACCCAGACCGGGCAGTTCGTGCTGCTGGACCGCATGTTCACCACCGAGGTCTACAAGCGCCAGAACGGCGAATGGCGGCTCGCGCACTATCACGGGCATTTTCCCGGCTTCCGCACGATGACCGACGATCCCGCGACGATCGTCCTCGCGCCGCCGCCGATCGAGCGCCCGGACGACCCGGTGTGGAAGCTCCATGAGCGCTTCACTGCGGCGTTCTCGGCGCTCGAACTCGGGGCGATGTTCGAGCTGTTCTCGCCGCAGAAGAGCGTCACCGCGCTGCAGCCGACGGCGCCGGTGCCGTTCTTCGGACCGGAGAACGTCATCGCGAGCTGGAAGAAGACTTTCGGCGAGGTCCAGGCCCTGACGATCGAGCCGCTGCAGGTCGTCGTGGAGCAGTCCGGCTCGGTCGCGTGGGTCACGGAGCTCAGCCAGTTCCACATCGCCTTCAAGGCGAAGCCCGACGAGATCCAGCACTTTCACAGCGTGCTCACGACCTACGTACTTCGCAAGGAAGCAGGACAGTGGCAGATCGCGCATTATCACGCGCATTTCGGCTTCGGCTTCGAGGCGCACCAGCATTGAGCGCCGTCGCCCGTCTCCGCGCGCTCGCGCCCGCCATCGTCATGAGCCTGCTCGCCGGAGCGGGCGCCGCTTCGGCGCGCGACCTCGCCGCCCCGCCGCCTCCGGCGGCTCAACTCGCGATCGAGGTCGCCCGCCAGCCGCGGCCGGCGCGCGAACGGCTCGACGCCAATGTGGCGGAGATCCTGAAGGTCATGGCCGAGGCCGGGCGGCCGATCTCCGAGCCCGATCGCGCCGCGCTGGCGGCCACGGCCGCCCTGCCCGACGCCGACGCGGTCGGTCGGATTCAGGAGATCCTGAACGGTTATGCGCTGGCCGAGGTCCATCTCGACGACGAGGCCTGGTTCAGCGTGTCGCCGGGTTCGCGCGACCCCGCGGATCGTCCGCTCGTCCAGTGGCGCTGGAGCACCTTTCTGGTCAAGGTGCACAACGAGGCGCGCGTCACCGGGCCGCTCGAGGTCCGCAGCATCCAGGCGGTGCAGGGCGTGAGCGGCGACGTCGTCGCGCCCCGGCCGTCGAGCGGCGCCTGCGAGGACGAGCCGCATGGCTGGGCGCAATGGTTCAGGCTGCAGATGATCGGCGAGCCCTCGATGCCGGCGCGGCTGCACGGCGCCGAGGTCGAATATCTCGTCGTCCAGCTCTGCAGCCTCGACGCCGGGGACCGCGCGGCGGAGCTCACCTTCTATCTGGGCGGCGGTCAGGTCAGCCAGGGCCATTACGGCGCCGTGAGCCTGCTGTTCCGGCCGACGCCCGAGCCCGGCGCGCCCGGGCCTGCGCCCGTCAGCCAATGACCGCCATGCCGTCGCCAGAGACGATCGCAGCCGACCGGCCGGACAGCGAGGCGACGGCGCGCGAACTGTTCGGGCTCGACAGCGACCTGCGGGCGCCGCGCTTCTCCCAGCGGTCGCGCCTCACCCCCGCGATCGACCCGGACTATCTGTTCGACCCCGAGACCACCCTGTCGATCCTCGCCGGCTTCACGCACAACCGGCGGGTGATGATCACCGGCTTCCACGGCACGGGAAAGTCGACCCATATCGAGCAGGTGGCCGCGCGGCTCAACTGGCCGTGCCTGCGCGTCAACCTCGACGGCCACGTCGGGCGCATCGATCTCGTCGGCCGCGACGCCATCGTGCTGCGCGACGGCAAGCAGGTGACGGAGTTCCGGGAGGGCGTGTTGCCCTGGGCGCTCCAGCGGCCCTGCGCGCTGGTGTTCGACGAGTACGACGCGGGCCGGCCAGAGGTCCTGTTCGTGATCCAGCGGGTGCTGGAGGCGGAAGGCGCGCTGACCCTGCTCGACGACAACCGGGTGATCGAGCCGCATCCGGCGTTCCGGCTGTTCGCGACCGCCAACACCGTCGGTCTCGGCGACGCGACCGGCCTCTATCACGGCGCCCAGCAGATGAACCAGGGCCAGATGGACCGCTGGAACGTCGTCGCCACGCTCGACTACCTGCCGCACGACAAGGAGCTCGCGATCGTGCTCGCCAAGGCGCCCTGGATGCGCGAGGGCGAGGGTCCGGAGACCGTGTCCGCGATGGTGCGCTTTGCGGGCCTGACCCGCACGGCCTTCGCGAATGGCGATCTCAGCGTCCTGATGAGCACGCGCGGGCTGGTCGCCTGGGCGGAGAACGCGCAGATCCTGGGAGACCTCGATTTCGGCTTCCGCGTCACCTTCCTGAACAAGTGCGACCGCGCCGAGCACGGGGCGGTGCGCGAGTTCTTCCAGCGCTGTTTCGACCGCGAGCTCGGAGGCCGGCTCTCCGGTCCGGCGGCCGCATGAGCCTCACCGGATCGTCCGCGGGCGTCCGGGGCGCCGCGACCCAGGATCACCGCACCGGCGCGCGCGCCAAGGGCGACGACCTCGAGGAGGCGATCGCCGTCTGCGCCCGCGCGCTTGGCGCCGGCGCGGAGGTCGCGATTTCCTTCGGCGGCGCGGAGCAGGAGGCCGACCCGGCGGCCGGGCGCGTCACGCGCCGCGCGCCCGACCTGCCGCCGGAGCTGCGCGCAGCCCTGCGCGGGGAGGCCGACCTCGTCGGCCTCTACCGGGCTCATCACGACCCCGCCCGCGTGGGTGCCGCCATGTCCGACCGGGAGGCGCGCGTGCTGCGGGCGCTCGAGCGGGCGCGGATTGAGGCGATCGGCGGCGCGGAGTATCGCGGCGTCGCGCACAATCTCGCCGCCGCCCTCGAGGAGCGGTGCCTGAAGCCGCATTACGCGGAAGCGGCCGGCGAGATCCTGCAGGCGGAGGCGCTCGCCATGCTGCTGCGCGAGCGGCTCGCGCCGGCGGCCCTGCCCGCGCGCCGCTTCGGCTTCGTCGAGGCGCGGCGCGCGGCTCTGTCGGCGGCGCTGGCGACGTATCTGCCCGAGCTCGAAACGGCGTTGCGCGACCAGCGCCGTTTCGCGACCGCCGCGCTCAGGCTGGCGCGCGCGCTGACGCCGGAGACCGAAGGCCTCGCCGAGGGCCTCGTGGACAAGGAGGAGCCGGCCCGCGGCGACCGCGACCCCGGTCCGATCCAGGGCGAGCGGAAGTCCGAGGGTGAGGCGCGCGGGCTGAAATCCGCGACCGAGGAGGCGACCGAGGACGCGCCGCTGTTCGGCCAGCCCGAGGCGACGGAGACGAGCGGCGGCGAGACCGACGCCGCCGCCTTGGCGTCGGTCGAGGACGCCGCCACCCAGGCCGCCCGACCGACAGCCGGCGGCGGAGAGTCCCGGGCGCCGTCGAACTACCGGGTGTTCACCACCGCGTTCGACCGGACGGTCTCGGCCGCGACATTGCTCGCCGAGCTGTCGCCGCCGGAGGAGGACGAAGATCCCGAAGGCTTCGCGGAGCGGCGCCGGGAGGCGGCCCGCCTCGCCGCGCGGCTGCGCCGCTCGCTGATGGCCATGCAGCCGCGCGGGTGGGAGCGCGACCAGGCCGAGGGACTCCTCGACCCCGCCCGTCTCGCGCGGGTGGTGACGGACCCGACTTCCGGCCGCTTCTTCCGGCAGGAGAAGAACGAGCCTTTCGCCGACACGGTCGTGACCCTGCTGCTCGACAATTCAAGCTCCATGCGCGGCGAGCCGCTGAGGATCGTCGCGCTGACGACGGAGCTGATGACGTGGGCGATGGAGAGCGCCGGCGTGCGGGTGGAGGCGCTCGGCTTCACCACCCGGAGCTGGCGCGGCGGTCGCGCCCGCGAGGCCTGGATCGCGGCCGGCCGGCCCGCCGACCCGGGGCGGGTGAGCGAGCTGCTCCACATCGTCTACAAGGCGGCGGACGCGCCTTCGCGCGGCCTGCGGCAGGCGCTGAAGCTGCTTCAGGTTCGCGGCCTGCCGAAGGAGAACGTGGACGACGAGGCGCTCGACTGGGCCTGCCGCCGCCTGATGCGCCGGCCCGAGCGGCGGCGGATCCTGATCATGGTCTCCGACGGCGCCCCGAGCGAGGAGACGACGCTGTCGCTGTCGGCCTATCCGGGGAACTGCCTCGAGGCGCATCTGCGCGAGACGATCGCCGCGATCGAGCGCCGCGGGCTCGTCGAGCTGTTCGCGATCGGGATCGGCTATGACGTCGGCCGCCTCTATCCGCGATCCGTCCGCATCGACTCCGCCGACGGCCTGGCCGGCGCGCTCGCGGCGGAGCTGCCGCGCCTGCTGGCGCGCCCGACGACATGAATGGTAAGCCGCCGGACCGCCAGCAGAAGGAACGGCTCATGACTGCAGTTCGCCGCCTCGGCGCCGCCGCCTTCGCGCTCGTGCTCGGCGCCGCCCCGGCCGCAGCCCATGTGGCGTTCACCGCGCCCGGCGCGGTCGTGGGCGAGGCGCAGGAAAAGACGTTGATGGTCGGCCATGGCTGCGGCGCCGACGATCCGACCGTGACGCTCAGGGTGCGGATGCCGCCCGGCGTGGTGGACGTGGCGCCGACGGCGCCGGCGGGATGGAAGGTCGAGACCGTCACCGGGGCCTACGGGAAGCCGCAGATCTACAAGGGCGCCGAGCTCGCGGGCGGCGTCGTCGAGATTGTCTGGTCAGGGCGGCTCGGGGCCCATACGAAGGGCGCCTTCACCTTCGCCTTCGGCCTCGCGGATGGGCTCAAGCCAGGCGATCGGCTCGTCTTTCCGTCGGTTCAGCAATGCGAGAAGAACGTCATTCGCTGGATCGATCCGTCGGAGGACGGCGAGACGCCGGCGGCGAGCCTGGTGGTCGGCGCGGGTCGTTGAGCCTGCTGCTTCGGATCGCGGCCTTCGCGGTCCTGCTGTGCCTCCTGGGCGGCGCGGCGCAGGCCCACGCCATCCTGCAGACGGCGACCCCTGCGGACGGCGCCTCGCTCGACGCGCCACCGACGCGCGTCGTGCTGACGTTCAGCGAGCCCGTGACGCCGCTCGCCTTTCGACTGCTGCGCCCGGACGGCGAGATCGTCAGGCTGCCCGATCCGCGCGCCGACGGGGCGACGATCGAGGCTCCGCTCGCGCTTGAGGGCGTGACCGGAACCGCGATCCTGAACTGGCGCGTGGCCTCGGCCGACGGCCATCCGGTCGGCGGCAGCATCACCTTCACGATCGGCGCGGGGACCGAGCCGGCGCAGGACCTCGCCTGGAGCACCTATCGGGCGCCGAGCTGGGCCGCGCGCTTCCTCCTGATGGTCGGGCTGTTCGCAAGCGTCGGGGCGATCCTGTTCCGCTACTGGGTGTTCGCAGCCGAACGGCGCGGCGACATGCGGCTCGCGGCCGGCGCCGCCGGCCTTGGGGCGCTGAGCCTCGCGGCCTTCGTCTACGCGCAGGCGGTCGACGTCAGCGGCCTCGGGGCCTCCGGCCTGCGGGCGTCGGACGTCTGGAACGCATTGCTCGTGAACGGCTTCGGGCTGGGCGCAGGCCTCGCCGGCTGCGCCCTGATCCTCGCGCTGGTCTGCGCGACGGGAGGCGTCAGCGGAGCCGCCGGGCGCTGGCTGTCCGCCGCCGCGGCGGCGGCCGTCGTGGCGGCCTTCGTCGCCTACGGACATGCGCGCGCCGCGGAGCCCGCATGGCTGATGCAGCCTGCGATCGCGCTTCACGTCGCGGCGGTTCTGCTCTGGCTCGGCTCCTTCGCTCCGCTGCTCAACGCGCTGCGCTCCTCCCCCGGGGAAGGCGCGACCGCCCTCGCCCGCTTCTCGGCGCCGATCTTCGTCACCTCGGCGGTGCTGCTGCTCACCGGCTTCGTGATGGCGTGGGCGCAGCTCGGCGCCGTCTCGGAGCTCTGGAGCAGCGCCTACGGGGTCGTGCTGCTCGCCAAGCTCGCGCTCGTCGCGCCGATGTTCGCGCTCGGCGCCGTCAACCGTTTCGCCCTGGCGCGCGGGGTGGCGGCGGGCCGCCCCGCCGCGATCCGGCGGCTGCGCAGGACGATCGCCGCCGAGCTGCTGTTGGGCGTGCTGACGCTCGGCGTCGTCGGCCTGTGGCGCTTCACGCCGCCGCCGCGCAGCATGGAGGCCGTGACCGTCACCGTGAACGGACTGCAGTTCCACGCCCACGGCGTGCGCGCGATGGCGAACCTGGAGCTGAGCCCCGCCCGCGTCGGCCGCTCCAAAGCGACGGTGAACGTTCTCAACGTCGACGCCACGCCGCTCGCGGCCAGGGAGGTCACCGTCGTCCTGCTCGATCCGCTCGGGCGATTGGAGCCGATCCGCCGTCCGGCGCGCAGGCTCACCGACGCGAGCTGGGTGGTGGACGAGGTCAGCATTCCGTCGCCCGGCCGCTGGACGGTGCGGGTCGACATCCTGATCTCGGATTTCGAACAGGCGACGGTGAGGACCTCCGTCAACGTGGTCAGATGAGGACGCTGACGGGATCGCCCACCCTCACCCGACCGGGAGCGGCCGGCGCCGCGAAGGCGCCGAGGCACGGATAGAGGCCGGGGCCGAAGTCCGGCAGTTCGATGCGGTTGAGCTCGAGCACGGCCGTCAGCGCGCCCGGCGCCCTGCCGAGCGCCCCTTGAGCGAGCATCGGCACCGAGCAGCGCGGGGTGGGGCAGATGATCTTCAGCGCCGCGCCGCCGATCTGGATCTCGCCGCCCGTCCAGCCGTTCTCGGCGAAGGCCGGCGCGTCCGGACAGTCGATCACGAGGTTCGGCCGATAGCGTTCGGCCGTCACCGTGTCGTCGCCGCACGCTTGGCGGATGCGATCGAGGCTCGCGCGCGTCAGCACATGGATCGGGGCGTAGTCGAAGAAGCCGCCGTCAGGCGCCGCCTGCGCGATCGGCAGATCGGTCATGCCGACCGCCTCCCCCTCGCCCGCCGCCAGCACCTCCTCGGGCACGGAGCGGTCGAGGCTCTGGCTGCTCCGCCGGAGAGCGGAGAGCCGGACCTTGCGGCCGAGAAACTCGGAGAAGAGCTGATCGATTCCGGCCCCGCCGAGCGGCTCCGGGTCACGGGCCGGAAAGCGCACCCGAAGCTCTCCGTCCGGCGCGGTCTCGGCGCCGACCTCAAGCAGCCGCCGCCAGAGCTGCGGGCGCTTCGCGCTGGCGACCTTGCCGGTTTCGACGTCGACCAGCGCGTAGGCCCTGTCCCCCTCGACGCCCGCCGGGCCGATCGCGGCGGCGCCGAGGCTCTCCCCGAGCAGGGATTTCACCGGGTGACGCCAGATCGCCTCGAGACGTCCTGTGATCATTTGCGCGCCTTTGCTCCGACGGGAAGAGAGAACGAACGGCGCCCCCGGGGGCGTCCGGGGGGCGCCGCCGTTCAGCCGCCCGAAAGGGGCTCCCGAGGCGGATCGCCGGCGCTCCGACGATCCACGGTTTCGGATTGACCCTTGGGGCGGGAAGGCGGGCCGGTCCACGCGCCGCGGCCCCCTCGGCCGGCCGCGCTTTTCGGGAGAGGCGCCGGTGAAGCGGGCCGGCGGCCTCAGACGGCGAGGTGGCGGTGGATGAGGTCGTCCGTCAGGTCGCTCATCCGGCCCGAGGCCACGATCCGGCCCTTCTCCATCATCACGAAGTTGTCTCCCGCGCGGCGGGCGAATTCGAGGTTCTGCTCGACAAGGATGATGGTCAGGCCGAGCTCCTTGTTGAGCCGGATGATGATGTTCTCGATCTCCTCGACGATGTTGGGCTGGATGCCCTCGGTCGGCTCGTCGAGCAGCAGGATGCTGGGCTTGGCCGCGAGCGCCCGCGCGATGGCGAGCTGCTGCTGCTGCCCGCCCGACAGCAGCCCGCCGTGCCGGTTCATGTTGTCCCGCAGATAGGGGAACAGCTCGCCGACCAGCGGCGGCACTTCGCGCTCGCCCGGAGGGGCCGCGAAGGCGCCCATCAGGATGTTCTCGCGCACCGTGAAGTCGGGAACGATCTCGCGTCCCTGCGGCACATAGGCGATGCCGGCGCGCGCGCGCCGGAAGGTCGGCTCCGTCCCGAGCGGCTTGCCGTCCAGGGTGATCTGCCCCGACATCCTGTCGGTCAGGCCCATGATGGTCTTCAGGAAGGTGGTCTTGCCGACCCCGTTCCTCCCGAGCACGGCGGTGATCTCGCCGGTCGGGATGTCGGCCGTGACGCGATGCAGGATCTGGCTGCGCGCGTAGTAGCTGTCGATGTTGGCGACGCTCAGCATCACATGATCCCCTTCGAGCCGAGATAGGCCTGCTTCACCCGCTCGTCCTTCTCGATGGTCTTGATGTCGCCCTCGGCGAGCACCTGGCCGAGATGCATCACGGTGATCCGCCGGGCGACCTCGCGCACGAAGGCCATGTCGTGCTCGACGACGATGATCGTGTGCTTGCCGCGCAGCGCGTTGAGGATCTCGGTGGTCTTGTGGGTCTCGGCCTGCGTCATGCCGGCGGTCGGCTCGTCGAGCAGCAGGATCTTCGGGTTCTGGGTGATCAGCATGCCGAGCTCGAGCCATTGGGTCTGGCCGTGGCTGAGGCCGCCGGCGAGACGATCCGCCTGCGGCCCGAGTCCGGTCAGTTCCAGGGCCTCCTCGACCCGCCGCTTGCTCGCGGCGGTCTGGCGAAGCGAGAGGTTCGAGAACACGCCCGGCGTCTCGAAGCTCGCGACCTCGAGGTTCCGCCGCACCGAGAGCTCCCGGAAGACGCTCGGGATCTGGAACTTGCGGCCGATCCCGGCGCGCGCGATCTGGTGCTCCTGCCAGTGCGTGATGTCGGTGTCGTAGAGGAAGACCCGGCCGGAGGTGTTCCGGGTCTTGCCGCTGATCAGGTCCATCAGCGTGGTCTTGCCGGCGCCGTTGGCGCCGAGCACGACCCGCAGTTCTCCCTCTTCGATGATGATCGAGACGCCGTCGACGGCTTTGAAGCCCGCGAAGGCGACGCCGAGTCCGTCCAGGGTCAGGGCTGCGACAGTCATTGCTCGATCACTCCGCAGGCTGGTGCTGGCTGTCGGCCTGCCGCAGACGGGCGGCGCGGCCGCTGAAACGCTCCAGCGCCCGGTCCGTCACGGAGCTCGCGAGGCCGGCGATGCCCTGCGGCATGAACAGCACGACAAGGACGAAGATCAGGCCGATGATGACCTTCCACGCCTCGACCAGCGCAGGGGTCTCGCTCACCGAAGTCTCGATCACGTTGATCAGCAGCGCGCCGATGCAGGCGCCGATCAGCGAGCCCCGGCCGCCCACGGCCGCCCACACCACCATGGTGATCGAGAAGGACAGCTCCATGAAGGAGGGCGAGGCGAACTCCGCGACGATGACGTAGAGCATGCCCGCATAGCCGGCGATCAGGGCCGACGCGCAGAAGAAGAACACCTGGAAGGACGACACCTCGAAGCCGAGGTAGCGCGCGCGGTTGTAGTCGTCGCGGATCGCCTGGAGGATCATGCCGCTGCGCGTCTCGGTCAGCAGCCGGCCGAGGATGAGCGTGACCGAAAGCGAGATCGCGACGAGGTAGTAGGTCGTGGCGCTGTACGGGTCGAACTCGGTCTCGCCGATGGTCAGCACGCCGAGGTCGGTGAGACCGTTCCAGCCATTGGTGAGCGGCTGGGCGTCCACGATCAGCAGGCGGACCAGCAGCACGCAGGCGAGCGTGATCACCGACACGAAGACGCCGGCGATCCGCTTGCGGAACACCACCGTGCCGAGGCCGAACGCCACCAGAGTGGGCAGCGCCATCCCCATCAGGATGCCGAACCAGTGGCTCTGGAACGGGATCCACAGCCATGAGCCGCCATTGATGCAGCAGAGGTCGGTCTTGGAGCCCGGCTCCGCGTTCCACAGCATGAAGTCCGGCACGGGCGTATCGGAGCCCTGCGCCATGCTGGTCGGGCTCGCGAGCTTCAGCGACATGCCGAGCATGTAAGCCCCGAGGCCGAAGAACAGCCCCTGGCCGAGATTGAGGATGCCCGCATAGCCCCACGACAGCGCGATGGCGACGCCAAGCATTCCGAAGACGAGGAACTTGGCGAGCCGGTTGAGCGCGAACTCCTCCAGGAACATCGGGGCGAGCAGGATGCAGGCGATGAATATGAGGTAGACGGCCAGATTCAGCCGCAGCTTTGTGGCTTGCATCTCAGCGCCTCTTGTAAGCGAACAGCCCGTTGGGCTTCAGCACGATGGTCAGGATGACGACCGCGAACACCACCGCGCGGGCGATGACGTCGTTGTGGCCCCACGCCACGAGCGCGTTGACCTGTCCGAGCAGCCCGGCCGCCAGGATGCTGCCGATCAGGCTGCCGATGCCGCCGACCACGACGACCAGGAAGCCGTCGACCACCATCGGCGTGCTCATGTCGGGGAAGACGGTCTTGAAGCCGGCCATCAGGACGCCCGCCACGCCCGCGAGCCCGGAGCCGAACGCGAAGGTCAGCGCGTTGACGCGCTTCACGTCGATGCCGCAGGCGGCCGCCATCCTGGCGTTGCGGATGATGGCGCGCACCTGCATGCCGACGCTGGTCTTGTACATGATGAACCAGGTCACGCCGGTCATGAGGGCGCAGACCAGGATCATGAAGACGCGGTACTTGTTGAACTCAGCCCCGAAGATATTGATCGTTCCCGCCAATACGTCGGGGATGGACATGTTCTGCAGGCCCGGCCCGAGCCCCTGGATGTGGATCCCGAAGAAGGACAGGCCGAACTCCAGCCGGATCATCTGCTGGATCAGGATCGCCACGCCCCATGTGGCGAGCAGGGTGTCGAGCAATCGGCCATAGAGGCGGCGGATGATCAGGCGCTCGATGAGCAGCCCCACGAGGGCCGTGACCACGAAGGCGATCGGCAGCGACCACCAGATCCCCAGACCGAGCCAGGTCGACGTCATCACCGTCGTATAGGCCCCGAGCATCACCATCTCGCCATGGGCCATGTTGATGACCCCCATGGCGCCGTAGGTGATCGCGAGTCCAAGCGCGACCAGCAGAAGCACCGAGCCGACGCTTAGACCGATGAATAACGTGTCTACCATGAACCTGACCTCGATTGATGCTTGCGACCGGCCGCCATGGCGACCGGTCGTCAGGGCTTGATCAGAGCTTCAGCTTGGAGCTGTCGAGGCCGCTCTCTTTGCAGAACAGGTTGTCGGCGGTCTCGCCATAGGCCGCATAGGGCAGCGGCCGCAGCGGCTCCTTGTACTCGTCGACGATCTTGCCCTGGCCGTCCGCCCCCCACTGGGCGATGCGCGGCGTCAGGTAGGTGTGGAGGTTCTCGCCATCGATCTTCACGCGGCCGATCGGGGCGTCCATCTCCTGCCCCTTGAAGGCGTCCCGGATGGCGAGCGGCTCGAGTTCGCCGGCCTTCTCGCAGGCCTGCTTCCAGAGGAACACGCCCATATAGGCCGACTGCAGCGGGCTGTGCGTCACCGCCTTGGGATCGTTGACGAACTTCCGGTAGCGCTCGATGAAGCTCTTGTTGGCGTCGGTGTCGATCGCCATCAGATACGGGAAGGACGAGTAGCTGCCGGCGGCGTATTCCGGGCCCATCGCGGCGATCTCGATCTCCGAGGTCACCGAGGCGCAGATCGGGATCTTGTCCTGCGAAAGACCCTGGTTCTTGAACTCGCGGTAGAACGCCACGATCGAGTCGCCGACCACGTTGGAGATGACGGCGTCGCAGCCCGAGTTCTTGATCTTGTTGACCATCGAACCCCACTCGGAATCGCCGAGCTCGAGATACTCGTCAGCGACGTATTCCCCGCCCTGCTGCTGGATCAGGATCTTGGAGACCTTGGCCATCTCGCGCGGGTAGACGTAGTTCGAACCGACGATGAAGAACTTCTTCTTGCCAAGGGTCTTGGAGATCCAGGGGATGAAGTTCGACAGCTGCTGGTTCGGCACCGCATTGGTGTAGATCACGTTCTTCGAGCACTCGAAGCCCTCGTAGAACGTCGGGTAGACGTAGAGATTCTTGCGCTTCTCGAACACCGGCAGCACCGCCTTGCGGCTGGCCGAGGTGTAGGAGCCGAACACCGTCACGCACTTGTCGCGGATGACGAGCTTGGAGGCCTTTTCATTGTAGGTCTTGGGGTCGGAAGCTCCGTCCTCGACGATCGCCTCGATCTGGCGACCGCCGACGCCGCCGGCCGCGTTCACCTCCGCGATCGCCATCATGGTCGCGTCGCGCAGCGACTTCTCGATGATCGACAGGCCGCCGGTGAGCGAGAACAGCACCCCGACCTTGATCGGACCGGCGGCCTGGGCCGACCTCGTGAAGAAGTAAGGCGCGGCGAGCGAAGCTGCCGAGACGCTGAGCATCGTGCGGCGGGTCATCGACATTGGCATTCTCCCCGTTTGAAGGTCGTGCAATGTCAGCAAGCCGCGTGCCAGTCTCGTTTCTCCGTGTGAACACCATGCAAAACAGCATAATACCTTCGAATACGCCGATTGCATGAAGTATCATCTCGCCACTTTTACGCTAGTTTTCAGTTTTAGGTGCGACTCTATAATGCTCTCCAACAGCAGATCGACTTGCGACACGACGTGACCCGCCGCCCCGGTCTGCTTGCCGTCTCAAGGGCCGATCAATGATGAAGGACAAATCCCGAAGCGGCGGCGCGAGCCCCCTTTCGAGCATGATCTAGACGTTCTTTGTGGCGCAGCGCCTAGCGGTCGTTGCTGCTTTTTTTCGCTTTCGGATGCCCAAGAGGCGCAGTTTTTTGCACCGCAGAAGGGAGCCGATTCTGCGGCGCGCCTCCGAACGCATCAGCCCCAAAGGAGCCTCGCGCGGCGTGCGCGGGCGCCGCACCCGAACGCAGACGCGCTCTGCGGCCATGTCTGCCTCCGAGCTCGATCAAGCGGGCCACGACTGAACAGAAGCCGCCTAGCGCGTAGGCACAAACGTCTGCTTAGGCTTATATTTTTCCAACGCCGCCAAGCGTCGAGCGCGCATCCGACGCGCCAGCCTGTCGGACAAATCGGCGGGGCGCGAACTCAACGACGGACCGCAGCGCGCTCTGATCCGCGCCCCAGCGGGCCCGCCTGGCGTGGCTTCGGTCGATGAGCCGGCTTCGCTCCATTCGAGGCCACGGACAGACCCGGGGGCGCGCCCTCCCCGTCTCTGCGAGAGCCCGTACCGTGCAACGCAACATGCCGCGCAGGTGCGTCAAGCGCATGGGCGGCGGCATGTTGCGCGATTGTACGTCTAGACGAATTGTTTAGGTGACGTATCGGCCGGCGAAGGCGTGCCGGCCGCGCGGGTTCTGGCCGCGCGGCCCGCAGCCGATGACCGAGCCGGCCTCCCGCAGGAGGCCGGCCAGCGCGGCACGCGCTCAGGCGACCTTGAGCGAAACCGTGGCGTCCTCGCCCGGCGAGCGCCGCTTGCCCCAATAGGGCGCCGCGCGGCGCAGAAGCATCGCTCGGAACTGCTCCGTGGTCTTGCGCAGCAACTCCCCCGAGCCCCAGTTGACGATCACCCCGTAGGTCCGGATCAGGTCGAGCATGTCGAGTTCGCCGGCGCGGTATTTCGCCGCGATCTCCTCCGGATCGACCTGCAGCCATTTGAGGCGGTTGGCCCGGATAAAGGCCCGCTTGGCGAGCGTCGCCTCGTGGTCCACGCGGTACTCGGCGAGATCGGCGTCGACCTCCTTCACGACGACGCCGTAGTCGAGCGCGGCCCGCGCGATCGACACATAGCCGTCGGCGACGTCCTCGCAGACGAGTTGCGGATCCCGCTCGAGCGGGTCGCCGAGGCCGCCGCCGCCGGCGGAAGGTCGGCTGACGAGGTCGCCGGACTGCAGCGGTTCGTTGGAGAACAGCGAGCCGAGATACTTCTCGTTCTCCCGGCCCTGGTTCACCCAGACGCCGTGCGGGATCGAGGGCAACCCGCCCCAGAGGCCCCAGGTGATCGAGCGCTCCCGGTCGCAGCAGTAGGACACCACGGTCCGGTCGACATTGGTCAGGATGACGCCCTTCTCGACCCCCATGCCGCCGCGGGATTCCCCCGGTCCGCCGGAGTCGACGCGCAGCTCGTGGCAGGTGGTGAGCACCGGCGCGAGGCGCTCCTGCCCCTCGAAGGGCTGCGTGCCCAGCTGGACGCCGAACACCGGTCCGGTCGCCGCCCATCCGTCGCGCCCGTTGCGGGCGCCCCAGCCGCCGACCATCCAGTCGTACCACATGAAGTATTTGTGGCCCGCCTCGCGCCCGTCCCGCCCGCCGATCAGCAGGTAGTCGAGGTTGAAGGTGCAGGCCATCGCGCGCTCCGGCATCACCTCCGCCCAGAGCTCGAAGATCGAGTTCATGATCTTCTCGAACGGCCCCGAGCAGAAGCCCGCGACCGGCGTCGGCCAGGCGGCGTTGACCACCGAGCCCTCCGGCCCGAGGTCGACGGTCACGACGCGGTAGAAGCCGGAGTTCAGCGGGATCTCCGGGAACTGCATCTTGGTGCCCGCGACGATCGCCGCGAAGGAGCCGCCGAAACAGGCGTTGAGGAAGCTTCTGATCGACTTCGGATGCGACTTCGACAGGTCGTAATGCACCGTGTCGCCGTCGATCGTCATGCGGACCCGGATCGGCACGAGGCCTTCGCCGGCGCCGGGATCGACGTCGATGTAGTCCTCGGTCTCCCACACGCCGTCCGGCAGCGCGTCGATGCGCTGGCGGGTGAGCGTCTCGACATAGTCCTGCACCGCGCCGAACGATGTCTTGATCACGTCGAGCCCGTATTTCTCGACCAGCCGGCAGATCTCCTGCTCCGCGACCTTGGCGGCCTCGGCCTGGGCCTGCATGTCGCCGATGATGTCGGCCGGCGCGCGGGTGTTGGAGGCGATCAGGTTGCAGACGTCGTCCAGGCACCTGCCCTTGCTCCACACCCGGGTGGGCGTGATGCGCAGGCCCTCGGCCATGTGGTCGAGCGCGTTGACGTTGAACGAGCCCGGCACTGCGCCGCCCACGTCGGCCCAGTGGCCGTTGGCCTGCGCGAAGCCCAGCAGTTCGTCCTTGTAGAACATCGGGCGGACGATGCGGGTGTCGTTGAAGTGCGTTCCGCCCTGGTAGACGTCGTTCACGACGAAGACGTCGCCCGGATGGATGTCGTCCTTGAAGGCGTTGATCACCGCCTTCGCCGTGTAGTGCAGCGTGCCGACATGCGCGGCGATGTCGCCGGAGCCCTGCATGATCGTGTCGCCATTGGCGTCGCACAGGGCGGAGGAGAAGTCGCGCGAATAGATGACGAAGGAGTAGCAGGTCCGGAAGATCTGCTCGGCCATCTGGTCGACGATGTTGACGTAGGCGTTCTTGAGAACCTCGAAAGTCACCGGGTCGAGGTCTTGATAGCTGCCAGCCATGACTGTTTTCCCTTGTCGCTTCGCCGGGCTCAGGCCTGCGGGATGCGCATGACGATGGTGAGGAACCGGTCGACCTCGGCGGTGACGCCGGGCGGAACGATGACGGTGGAGTCGAGCTGGTCGATCACCGCCGGGCCCGCGACCTTCATGCCGGCGCGGAGATCGGTGCGGTCGTAGACCGGCGTCTCGACCGCCTCCGGCAGTTCGTCGAAGCGCACCATGCGGGCGCCCGAGGGCTCCGGCCTGGCGTCCACGGGCTCGAACTCGGCGAATTTCGCCTTGGCGGTGACGCCGGTCGCGATGACGCTCAGCCGGTAGATTTCGACCGGCGCGCCAGGGCGCGAGTAATTGTGCTCGCGGCCGTGCTCGTGGTGGAAGGTCGCGATCGCCTCGTCGAGCGAGGTCACGGGCGCCGAGAGCGAAATCGAGAGCGCGCGCCACTGGCCGAGATAGCGCATGTCGATCTTGCGCTGGAACACCATGCGGTCGTCGGTGACGCCTTCCATCTTGAGGCGCTCGCGGCCTTCGCGCTCGAGCGCCTGGAAGGTCTGCTCGACCTCCGCGATGTCCACGTCGTCGGCCTTGGCGAGGTACATCTGCGTGACGTCGTGCTGGATGTCGACGAGCAGGCAACCGAGCGCGGAGGTGACGCCCGGATTCGGCGGCACCAGGACGACCGGGATCGACAGGTCCTTGGCGAGCGCCGCGCCATGGAGCGGGCCTGCGCCGCCGAACGCGACCAGCGCGAAGTCGCGCGGATCATAGCCGCGGCGGATCGACAGCAGCCGCACCGCGTCCGCCATGTTGGCGTTGGCGACCTTGAGGATGGACAGCGCCGCGTCCTCGATCGACATGCCCATCGGCTCGGCGACGCCCTTGCGGATCGCCTCGGTGGCAAGCGCCTTGTCGAGCGAGACCTTGCCGCCGGCGAGCTCGTCGCTGAGCCGGCCGAGCACGACGTTTGCGTCGCAGTTCGTCGGGTTCTCGCCGCCGCGGCCGTAGCAGGCCGGCCCCGGCGTCGAGCCCGCCGACTGCGGGCCGTTGCGCAGCGACTTGGCCGCGTCGATCCAGGCGAGCGACCCGCCGCCGGCGCCGATCGTCAGCACCTCGATCGAGGGGAAGCAGATCGGGTAGCCGTATTCGACGAACCACTCCTTGGTGACCCGCAGCTGGCCGTCGTCGCACAGCGACACGTCCGTCGAGGTGCCGCCCATGTCGAGGCCGATCGAGTTCTTGAAGCCGGCCTGCTCGGCCACGAAACGGCTCGCGATCGCGCCCGCCGCGATGCCGGAGGCCGACAGGCGCGCGGCGAAGTTCTCCGCCATCTTGGCCGTCATCACGCCGCCGCCGGAGTGCAGCAGCAGCACGTCCTCCTTGTAGCCGCCTTCCTTCATGCGGCCCTCGAGCCGCTTGGCGTAGCCGCCCACGACCGGGGCCAGCACCGCGTTGGCGACGGTGGTGGAGAAGCGCTCATGCTCGAAGATCTCGGGCATGATGTCGCTCGAGATCGAGATGGTCGCATCCGGGATCTCGCGGGCGATGACGTCCCGCATCCGGCGCTCGTTTTCCGGATTGACGAAGGCGTTGGCGAAGCAGATCGCCACGGTCTTCACGCCGCGCTTCTTGACGATGCGCGCGAGGTCGGCGGCTTCCGCCTCGTCGAGCGGGGTGACGATCTTGCCGGCGTAGTCCGTCCGCTCCGTGACCACCAGGCGGTCGCGACGGCGGATGTAGGGCTTCGCCATCTCCTTGTAGGTGTCCCAGAGATCGTCGCGGTTGCCGCGCCGGATCTCGATCGTGTCCCGAAAGCCCTTGGTGGTGATCATCACCGCGGGCGGGAAGCGGCGGGTGATCAGCGCGTTGGTGGCGAGCGTGGTGCCGTGCTTGAACAGCAGCAGGTCGTTGAGGTCGACGCCGCCGGCGTCGATGCCCGCCAACACCCCGTCGATCGGGTCAGGCGTGGTGGGCACCTTCGCCACGTGCATCAGGCCGGACTTCTCGTTCAGCACGCAGATGTCCGTGAAGGTGCCGCCTACGTCGCAGGCGACCCGGACCTTCTTGTCGAGGGCGTCTATTTCCGTCGTCATCGATCGCTCTCCATGCGGTCGGCGCCGTCCGCCGCAGCGGCCGGGCGCAGAAACGAAAAAAGCCACCGCCAGCGGTGATGCTGGCGATGGCTTCCTTAGCCGTGACCCGTTCGCGACATCGGTGGCGCGCGCGGATCGATATGTCCGGACCGGTGGCGGCGCAGCAGCGCCGACGCGACTAGGGTCCGGTCAATTCCTCTGCATCTATGATCGTCGAACAGACGACGTCCATAGCAACTCGCGCAGACATCGCGCGAGATCTGATAGCTTCGTAAGCCTCTTTCTCAGACCATCCCCTGCGGGTCATCAGAATAGACTTGGCTTTCTCAAGCCGCCTGAAGCCGTTTAATTTATCCTCAAGCTTCCGAACTCTGTCAAGCAGGCTTTTTTCTCTTGTCGACAAAGTTTGCGCCACGACCATGCTGGTCAGCAGGCCGAAGGCCCGGATCGGCTTGGTGATGATGGCGCTGACCCCGGCGCGCGCCACGGCCTCGATCACCGCCGGGCTCTCGAACTCGACGATCCCGACCAGCGTGACGTCGGGTCCGCGCTCCGCCAGGGCCTTCAGCAGCACATGGGTGAAGCCGTCCTGGCGAAACAGCATGAAGACCACTTCGGCGAGCGGCAGAACCTCCTCGCGCGGCGGCCAGATGGCCTCCACCTGGCAGCCGATCCGTCTGAGCTGCGCGACCAGCTCGTCGCATTCGCGATCCTTCGGATGAAAGACCACGACGCGGACGTTGCGGATGTCGCGCAGAGCCTTGAGCATGGCCTACAGCCCCACCGCCCGGCCCGTCGTCTCCGGCCTGATGTCCCACTCAGGCGGCGCGTGGTCGATCAGATACGGGTCGGGTTTCACCGGGGCGGCCGTCTCCTCCACGATCTTGAAGTCGTTCGACTGAACCCGCGCGATCCGCGGCCAGAGATACATGTGCCCGTTCTCGGCATCGAGCCGGATCTCCCCCTGCGGCGCCTGGAACGGCGTGGCGGCGAGATCCTCGCGCAGCGCGGAGGCGTCGACCGAGCCGGCGCGGCCCACGGCGGCGAGAACCATGTGGGTCAGGCTGTAGGCCGTCTCGGCCATCGCGTTCAGCCGCTCCTGCAGGCCGAAGCGCGCCTGGTAGCTGCGCACGAAGCGACGATTGGCGGCCGACGCCACGGACTGGAAGTAGGTCGCGGCCGTCAGGTGGCCTTCAACGAGGCCGGGCGGCATCAGGGCCAGTTCGGCCTCGGTGGTGGTGAGGCTCGCGATCGTGGTGTGCTGGCCCACGCCGGCCTCCGCGCAGAGCTCGTAGAACGCGCTCGCCGCCTCCCCCACCACGGCGCAGAAGACGACGTCGGGCCGCTTCGCCCGGATGTCCTGCACGATCTGGTCGAGCTCGCGCCGCGAGACGTCGAGCGGCACATAGCGCTCGGCGAGCGTCTGCCCGTTGCGCTCGGCCACCAGCGTCATCATCACGCGGTTGCACTCGATCGGGAAGGTGTAGCGGGTGCCGACGAGATAGAAGCTCTTGCCGCCTGCGCCCATCAGATGGCGCGCCAGCATGACGATGTGCTGGCTCGGCACCGCGCCGCCATAGATCACGTTCGGCGAATACTCGAAGCCCTCATAGGGAGCCGCATAGGCGAGCAGCGCGCCGCGCCGCTCCACGACCGGGACCACCGCCTGGCGGGTGTTGCTCATGTAGCAGCCGACCAGCAGGGACGCGCCGTCCTCGTCGATCATGCGTTCCGCGAGCTGGCTGAAGCGGGCGGGATCGGAACGCGCGTCATAGGTGACCGGGATCACTTCCCGGCCTCCCACGCCGCCGGCGGCGTTGACCTCCTCTATGGCGAGCAGCGTCGCGTTGTATTGCGTGCGCTCGACGAACGCCGTCGGCCCTGTCTGCGAGTAGAGCGCGCCGACGATCAGCGGACGGTTCAGGTCTAGTTTCGCCGCCATGAGCCCCCGCAAAAACGAAAAAAGGGGCCCTCGCCCGGCCTGCGCCGGCGAGAGCCCCTTCGCTCTTGCAGCAAAGGCTATGCGCAGCATTTCAGGCGGTCAATACCTGTCTGGCGACAAAGCGCGACGGCCGCCACCGCCGGGCGCCGAGCGCCGAGCGCCAGGATCGTCCGGTCTCACCAGGGAGCCGCAGTTGAGCCGCAAGACCTTTCGCTGGGACGATCCGTTTCTGCTCGAAGAGCAACTGAGCTCGGAGGAGCGGATGATCCGCGACGCGGCGGCGGATTTCGCGCGCGAGACGCTGCGTCGACGCGTCGTCCGGGCTTTCGCCCGGGAGGAGGCCGACCCCGGCATCTTCCGCGAGATGGGCGCCCGCGGGCTGCTGGGCGTGACCCTGCCGACGGAATATGGCTGCGCCGGCGCCTCCTATGTCGCGTCGGGGCTGGCCGCTCGCGAGATCGAGCGGGTCGACAGCGGCTACCGCTCCATGATGAGCGTGCAGTCCTCGCTCGTGATGCATCCGATCCATGCCTTCGGCGACGAGCGCCAGCGCGCCCGTTACTTGCCCGGGCTCGCGACCGGCGAACTGATCGGATGTTTTGGCCTCACTGAACCGGGCGCCGGGTCAGACCCGGCCTCGATGCTGACGCGGGCCCGCAAGGTCTCCGACGGCTTTGTGCTCACCGGAAGCAAGACCTGGATCTCGAACGCGCCCCTCGCCGATGTCTTCCTCGTCTGGGCGAAGTCGGAGGCGCATGACGGCGAGGTGCGCGGCTTCCTGCTGGACAAGGGCGCGCGCGGGCTCTCCGCGCCGAAGATCGCCGGCAAGCTTTCGCTGCGGGCGTCCGTCACGGGCGAAATCGTGATGGACGACGTGCATGTTGCGGAGGAGGCGCTGCTTCCGGGCGCCGCCGGCCTTCGCGCCCCGTTCAGCTGCCTCATGGCCGCGCGCTACGGCATCGCCTGGGGCGCCATGGGAGCGGCCGAGGAGTGCCTGCAGGTGGCGCGCGATTACACGCTCGAACGCCGCCAGTTCGATCGCCCGCTCGCGGCCAACCAGCTCGTCCAGAAGAAGCTCGCCGACATGGCGACCGAGATCGCGCTTGGCCTGCAGGCGGCGCTTCGCGTCGGGCGCCTGTTCGACGAAGGCCAGCTGGCCGCCGAATCAGTGTCGATCGTGAAGCGCAACAACTGCGGAAAGGCGCTCGACATCGCCCGGCAGGCGCGCGACATGCTTGGCGCGGCCGGCGTTTCGGAAGATTTCCCGATCATGCGGCACATGCTGAATCTCGAAGCTGTGAACACTTACGAAGGCACGCATGACATTCATGCGCTGATTATCGGACGCGGCCTGACGGGGCTGTCAGCGTTCTGACAGAACTTGGATCGCGCAAGGAAGCGCCTCATAACGCCTTCTGGACAAACAATTTTTCCGGCCGCCAGTTGCGACCGGTCGCGTCGCCGCCGTCGTGACATGCCGTCCACCTGAATGCGCGCCATTTTTACTTCTCCTCCGGACCTCGCGGCCCTCTCGTCATCGGCGCGCGCAACAACGCAGGTCGGGAGACCAAAAATTTCCCGGGAAAGAGCTTGCATCTCCGGTCTTGCGCGCGCATGTGTGCTTCACTCGTGAAGGAGCGAAAGACACGATGAACGATGAAATTGATTTCGTCGGCCTCGCGGCCGATATCGTCGGCGCCTATGTCAGCAACAATTCGGTGCCTGCGGCCGAGCTCCCCGCTCTGATCCAGTCTGTGCATGCGGCGCTGGGCGCGACGGCGCGCGGCAAGACGGAAGAGCCGGCTGTCGAGCTCAAGCCGGCGGTTCCGATCAAGAAGTCCATCACGCCGGACTATCTGATCAGCCTCGAGGACGGCAAGAAGTACAAGAGCCTCAAGCGCCACCTGCGCACGGCCTACGACATGAGCCCGGAAGATTACCGCGCCAAGTGGGGCCTGCCGGCCGACTATCCGATGGTCGCGCCGAACTATGCGGCCGCGCGCTCGCAGCTCGCGCTCAAGATGGGCCTCGGCCGCAAGGCGGCGCAGGCCGCCGCGAAGCCCGCCGCGGCCGAGAAGACCGCTTCCGCGCCGGCCAAGCGGGGCCGCAAGAAGACCGCCGCCTGAAGACCTGAAGAGAGCTGAGGCGGGGAGCCCTGCTCCCCGCCATTCGGCGCACTGACGGGCGCCCGCCGTTGCTCGGGCGCGAAGCCACGACGCCGGAGGCCCCCGATCGGCCGCGGCGATCCGCGAAGTCGCATTCGTCTAAAATTGCTCGCATGAGATGCACCTGCGGTTCAGGTGGCGCAGCGTAGAACGACGCTGCGGGGGCGGCGACGAAGCGCATGTTGATCGTACAGCTTCAGAATGTGGTCTTGGAGATGGTCGCTCGCGGAGCGCCTCTGGCGCGGACCGCGGAACGCATCTGCACCGAGGCCGAAATCCTCGCGCCGGGCTGCATCTGCTCCGTGCTTACGGTCGACTGTGAGGGCGCGATCCATCCGCTCGCCGGGCCAAGTCTGCCGCAGGCCTATTCGGACGCGCTCGACGGCCTGAAGATCGGGCCGCAAGTCGGCTCCTGCGGGACCGCCGCCTTCCTCAAGGCCCCGGTCACGGTCACCGACATCCGCACCGACCCGCTCTGGGAGAACTATCGCGACCTGGTGCTTCCGCTCGGGCTGGTCGCGTGCTGGTCGACGCCGATCTTCGGGAATACCGGCCGGGTCGTCGGGACCTTCGCGTTCTACTACCGCCTGCCGCGCGGGCCCGACGCGATGGAGCGACGGATCGTCGAGGCCTGCGTCAATCTCTGCGCCATCGCGCTGGAGCGGCATGAAGCAGAACTCGTCAACCGCAGGCTTGCTTACTTCGACAGCCTGACGGGGCTGGCCAACAGAGTGAGCTTCAACCTCGCGCTCCAGCAGGCGGAGCTCGCGGAGACCAACTCGTTCGGCCTGCTCCTGATCGATGTGGACCGCCTCAAGATCGTCAACGACACCCTGGGCCACGCTGGCGGCGACGATCTGATCCGGGAAGTCGGCGCAAGGATCGCGCGCAGCGTGGGGCCCGGAGTGGGCTATCGGCTGGGCGGCGACGAGTTCGCGGCGATCTATAGCGGGCCTGACGCCGATCTTCGGATCGAGGAGATCGCCCACGAGATCCTGCAGGCGATGAAGCTGCCGGCGATCTGCCGCGGCCGCGCGCTGCAACCGACCGTCACCCTCGGCGCGGCGGTCTTCGACCGGGACGGCTCGACGGTGGACGCTCTCCGGCAGAACGCCGACTTCGCGCTCTACGACGCGAAGGAGAAGGCGCGCGGCGGCTATCTGCGCTACCGCCCGGACCTGAGCACCACCATCACCCAGCGCTTCCGCGCGATCCATGAGCTCACCTCGGCGCTCGACGAGAACCGGCTCCAGGCGCACTACCAGCCGATCGTCGGCCTCGCCACGGGCGAGACCGTCGGCCTCGAGGCGCTCTGCCGTATCCGCACCCCGGAGGGCGAGATCCTGCCGGCGGCCCGGTTCCATCAGGCGATGTCGGATCCGACGGCGGCGGCTCGCCTCACCGAGCGGATGCTGGAGGCGGTCGCCCGCGACGTGCGCGCATGGCTGAACGCCGGCATCCCGTTCCAGCATGTCGGGATCAACGTCACCACCGGCGACTTCCAGCGCGGCGACCTGGAGCAACGCATCGCCACCACGTTCGAGCGCTTCGGCGTGCCGCTCAGGCACGTCATCCTGGAGGTGACGGAGTCCGTCTATATGGGCGACAGCGACCAGACCGTCGCCCAGGCCGTGAAGGGGCTGCGCGCGCGCGGCCTCCTGGTTGCGCTGGACGACTTCGGGACAGGCTACGCCTCCCTCACCCATCTGGTCACCTTCCCGGTCGACGTGATCAAGATCGACCGGTCCTTCGTCTCTGACCTGAGGTCCGGATCGGCGAGCGCGGCGGTGGTCGAGGGACTGGTCGAGATCGCGCGCAAGCTCGGAATGAAGATCGTGGCGGAGGGCGTGGAGACCCCGCTGCAGGCGAAACAGCTCACCGCCATGGGATGCCGGCTGGCGCAGGGCTATCATTTCGCGCGGCCGGCGGACTTCGAGACGGTCACGGCGATCCTGAAGGCGACCGCCCAGCGGACCAACGCCGCGGCCCCGGCGAGCGCCCAGCCTGCCGCATAGGCGGTCTTCGCCAGCGTGGCCCCAAAGGCCCCCGGGGACGGTGGAAATCCACGCCCGGATCGCTTATGTCGGTCCCGCAAAATCCCCTCGAGCGCAGACAGGTGGAGGTTGCCGCGACGGCTCAGCCCGCGTCGAGCGGGACGGCCTCGCCCGGGCCCTGCCGGTTGCGGGGCGGAGCGGCCTCTTCGGGAAAGACGGGACGATGAGCAAGTATCTGGAAGAGCGCGTGACGCATGTGCATCACTGGACGGAGACGCTGTTTTCGTTCCGCACGACGCGCGACCCGTCGTTCCGCTTCCGCAATGGCGAGTTCACGATGATCGGGCTCGAGGTCGAGGGCCGTCCGCTGACGCGGGCCTATTCGGTGGTGAGCGCGAACTATGACGAGGAGCTCGAGTTCTTCTCGATCAAGGTTCCGGACGGGCCGCTGACGTCGCGTCTGCAGCACCTGAAGGTCGGCGACCCGATCCTGATCGGCAAGAAGCCGACCGGCACGCTGGTGCTGGACAATCTGATGGCGGGCCAGAACCTCTACCTGCTCGGCACCGGCACGGGGCTCGCGCCCTTCCTGTCGATCATCAAGGACCCCGAGACCTATGAGCGGTTCGAGAAGGTCGTCCTGGTGCACGGCGTGCGGCAGGTGGCCGAGCTCGCCTATGGGGACACGATCACGCAGGGGCTGCCGCAGGACGAGCATCTCGGCGAGATGATCTCGGCGGGGCTGGTGTACTACCCGACCGTGACCCGCGAGCCGTTCCGCAACACCGGGCGGATCACCGACCTGATGCGCTCGGGCCGGCTGTTCTCCGATGTCGGGCTGCCGATGATGTCGAAGGAGCGCGACCGCTTCATGCTGTGCGGCAGCCCCGAGATGATCCGCGACACGCGCGCGCTGCTGATCGAGGGCGGCTACCAGGAGGGCAACCACGGCGAGGCCGGCCACTTCGTGATCGAGAAGGCCTTCGTGGAGAAATGACCGCCCGGCGCTGAAGCCGGGCCTCTGCGCTCATAAGCTCCTTGCAACTTCGCGCAGGGGGGCGGATGAACGGCGGGGACGCGGGAGCGATCCCGTGAAGGAACGTAATGGCGCATCACGAGCGGGTTGGCGAAGCACAGGCTGAGGAGAAGCGCTACCGGCTGCTGGTCGAGGCGGTGACCGACTACGCGATCTACATGGTCGACCGGGACGGCTACGTCTCCAGCTGGAATTCGGGCGCCGCGCGGATCAAAGGCTACGCTCCGGGCGAGATCCTCGGCAAGCACTTCTCCCTGTTCTACACCGACGAGGACCGCCAGGCGGGCGGACCGGAGCGCGCCCTGGAGATGGCGGCGCGCGAGGGCCGCTTCGAGGCCGAAGGCTGGCGCGTCCGCAAGGACGGCGGGCGGTTCTGGGCGCATGTCGTCATCGACCCCGTCCGGGACGAGGCGGGCGAGCTGATCGGCTTCGCCAAGATCACCCGCGACCTCAGCGAACGCCTTCAGGCGGCGGCCGTGCTGGAGCGCAGCGAGGAGCAGTTCCGGCTTCTGGTGCAGAGCGTCACCGACTACGCGATCTACATGCTGGACGCCGAAGGGCGGATCGCGAGCTGGAACGCTGGCGCCCAGCGCATCAAGGGCTACCGGCCCGACGAGATCATCGGCCAGCATTTCTCGCGCTTCTACACGGAGGAAGACGCCGCCGCCGGAGAGCCCGCCCGCGGGCTCGGCATCGCGGCGCGGGAGGGCCGGTTCGAGAAGGAAGGCTGGCGCGTCCGCAAGGACGGCACCCGCTTCTGGGCCAACATCGTCATCGACGCCATCCGCGACGACGCCGGCAAGCTCATCGGCTTCGCCAAGGTCACCCGCGACATCACCGAGCGCCGCGAGGCGCAGCGCGAGCTGGAGAAGGTGCGCGAGGCGTTCTTCCAGGCGCAGAAGATGGAGGCGATCGGCCAGCTGACCGGCGGGGTCGCGCACGACTTCAACAACCTGCTGATGGTGATCATCGGCAGCCTGGAGATGCTGCGCAAACACGTGCCTTCCGATCCGCGCGCCAGCCGTCTGATCGAGAACGCCCTGCAGGGCGCCCGCCGCGGCGCCTCGCTGACGCAGCGCATGCTGGCTTTCGCGCGGCGGCAGGAGCTGACGCTGACCGCCGTCGACGTTCCCGAGCTCGTCCGCAGCATGATGGATCTGCTGATGCGTTCGCTCGGCCCGACGGTGACGCTCGAGACGCGCTTCCCCGGCGCCCTCGACGCCGTGCAGGCGGACGCCAACCAGCTCGAGCTCACATTGCTCAACCTCGTCGTGAACGCGCGCGACGCGATGCCGGACGGCGGAGCGATCGTGATCGAGGCGCAGCCCGTTGAGATCGCCGACGCCCCCGACGGCCTGAAGCCCGGCAGATATGTGCGCCTTGCGGTCTCCGACACCGGCGTGGGCATGGACGAGGCCACCGTGGCCCGGGCGGTGGAGCCTTTCTTCACCACCAAGGGCGTCGGGAAAGGCACCGGCCTCGGCCTCTCCATGGTGCACGGCACGATGGAGCAGCTTGGCGGCCGCATGACGCTCAGGAGCCGGCCGGGCGAAGGGACCACGGTCGAACTCTGGATGCCGGTCTCCGAAACGCCGGCGCTGGCGGGGGCGTACGCGGCGCGCAGGGATGCCGCGCATTCGAGCGACGACCTGCACCGCTTCGTGGCGCTCGCCGTCGACGACGACCCGCTGGTGCTGGTGAACACGACCGCGATGCTGGAGGATCTGGGCTTCACCGTGTTCCCGGCGGCGTCCGGCGACGAGGCGCTCGCGACCCTGCGGCGCGAGCCCACCATCGACTTCGTGATCACCGACCACGCGATGCCGCAGATGACAGGCGTCGAGCTCGCCCGCGCGATCCGCGTCGAGCGGCCGGACCTGCCGATCATCCTCACCTCCGGCTATGCGGAGCTTTCGGAGAACCTCGACATCTCGCTGCCGAAGCTTGCGAAGCCTTTCGCGCAGGGCGAGATCGTCCAGGTGATCGCGGCCGCCATGTCGAACCGCACCCCTGCGGCGCACCCCGACCACAACCTCGACACAGACCGACCGTAACACTATATCGGTCGGTACAGAACTCGGACGGATCAGTCGCCACCATGGGCAGGCCCAAGGAATTCGACGTCGACGAGGCGTTGTGCGCTGCGCTCCAGGTGTTCTGGCGGCACGGTTATGAGGGCGCGTCGCTCACCGAGCTGACCGAGGCGATGGGCATCACGCGGCCCAGCCTCTACGCCACCTACGGCAACAAGGAAGAGCTGTTCCGCAAGGTGCTCGACCGCTACGAGCAGAACCACATGTGCTTCGTGGCGCATGCGCTCGCGGAGCCCAGCGTGCGTTCCACCATCGAGAAGCTGCTCAAGGGCTACGCCGACGTGCTGACCGACCCGATGCACCCCCCCGGCTGCCTCGGCGTCAACAGCGCGGTGTGCGGCGGCGAAGGCAGCGACACGATCCGGCAGGAACTCATCGCCCGACGCTCGCTGAGCGAGGAGACGTTGCGCGAGCGGCTGGAGCGCGCCGCCGCCGAGGGCGAGCTTCCGCCCGGCGAGGACCCGGCCGACTGGGCGCGCTACGTGATGTCGGTCGGCCTCGGCATGGCGGTGAAGGCCGCCTCCGGCGCGAGCCGCTGCGAACTGGAGCGCGTCGCCGACCTTGCGCTCCGGGCGCTGCCGGTCCGCGCCGACCGCGCCGCCGAGGTGGCCTGAACCCTTCAGGGTCTCGGCGCTCCCCCTCTCCTGCCGAAAACCAGACAGGTCGGCGGCCGCCGAATTTCTTCGGCGGCCGCCACCGTCAAGGCCTGGCGAGCGCGTGGGGACGCTTTCGCCTCGCGAGGCCCTAACCGATCGACAGCGGGGCGCCGGCGGCGCCCGGGGCGGGCTGCTCGTGCTCGCCGGTGAGCGGCGCATGCCCGCCCGCGCCCTTCAGCTTGCGGCCGCCCGCCATCATGCGGATGACGACGTAGAACACCGGCGTCAGGAACAGGCCGAAGGCCGTCACTCCGATCATGCCCGCGAACACCGCGACGCCCATCGCGGCGCGCATCTCGGCGCCCGCCCCGACCGAGGTGACGAGCGGCAGGACGCCCATGATGAAGGCGAGCGAGGTCATGAGGATCGGCCTCAGCCGCAACCGGCTCGCCTCGACCGCCGCCTGGATCGGCGTCCGTCCCGAGAGCTCGAGCTCGCGCGCGAACTCGACGATCAGGATCGCGTTCTTGGCCGATAGCCCGACCAGCACGATCAGGCCGATCTGGGTGAAGACGTTGTTGTCGCCGCCCGACAGCCAGACCCCGGTCAGCGCCGCCAGAATGCCCATCGGCACGATCAGGATGATCGCGATCGGCAGAGTCAGGCTCTCGTACTGGGCGGCCAGCACCAGGAAGACGAGCAGGATCGCGACGGGAAAGACGATCAGCCCGGAATTGCCCGCGATGAACTCCTGGTAGGTGAGCTCCGTCCACTCGAAGGCGAAGCCCTTGGGCAGGGTCTCGGCGGCGATCTTGGTCACGGCCGCCTGCGCCTGGCCGGTCGAAAAGCCCGGCGCGGCGCCGCCATTGATGTCGGCGGACAGGAAGCCGTTGTAGCGCATCGCGCGCTCGGGACCCGCGCTCGACCTGACCGTCATGAGCGCGGACAGCGGGATCATGTCGCCCGAGTTCGACCTCACCTTCAGGAAGCCGACGTCTTCGGCGCGCGCGCGATAGCTGGCGTCGGCCTGGACGCGGACCGAGTAGGTCCGTCCGAACTTGTTGAAATCGTTGACGTACAGCGAGCCGAAATAGATCTGCAGCGTGTTGAAGACTTCCGTGACCGGCACGCCGAGCTGGCGCGCCTTGGTGCGGTCGATGTCGGCGAACAGCTGCGGCACGTTCACCTGATAGGACGAGAACAGGCCGGCGAGCTCGGGCGCGGTCTGCGCCTTGGCGAGGAAGGCCTTGGTGGCCTGGTCGAGCGCCTCGTAGCCGAGGCCCGCCTTGTCCTCGATCTCCAGCTTGAAGCCGCCGATCGTGCCGAGCCCCTGGACGGGCGGCGGCGGGAACATGGCGATGACCGCCTCCTGGATGCCGGCGTACTGCCGGTTCAGGTTCATGGCGATCGCGCCCGCGCTGAGCGACGGGTCGCGCCGCTCCTCGAACGGCGTCAGCGTGACGAACACGATGCCGGCGTTGGACGAGTTGGTGAAGCCGTTGATCGACAGGCCCGGGAAGGCCACCGCGCTCTGCACGCCGGGCTGCTTGAGCGCGATGTCGCCCATGCGGCGGATGACGTTCTCGGTGCGGTCGAGGGTTGCGGCGTCGGGGAGCTGCGCGAAGCCGACCAGATACTGCTTGTCCTGCGCCGGCACGAAGCCGCCGGGGATCACGCGGAACAGGTGCCCGGTGACGCCGAGCAGGACGACGTAGAGCGCGAGCATCACCGCCTTGCGGCCGATCGCGAAGGTGACGCCGCGGCCATAGGTGCGCGCGCCCCAGCCGAAGGCGCGATTGAAGCCGCGGAAGAACCAGCCGAGCGTGAAGTCCAGGAAGCGGGTCAGCCGGTCCTTCGGCGCGCCGTGGCCCTTCAGCAGCAGCGCGGCGAGCGCCGGCGACAGGGTGAGCGAGTTGATCGCCGAGATCACGGTCGAGATCGCGATCGTCAGCGCGAACTGGCGGTAGAACTGCCCGGTCAGGCCGCTGATGAAGGCGAGCGGCACGAACACGGCGACCAGCACCAGCGCGATCGCGATGATCGGTCCCGACACTTCCTGCATCGCCTTGAGCGCGGCGTCGCGCGGCTGCAGCCCATCCTCGATGTTGCGCTCGACGTTCTCGACCACGACGATCGCGTCGTCGACCACGATGCCGATCGCCAGCACCAGCCCGAACAGGCTGAGCGCGTTGATCGAGAAGCCGAGCAGGTGCATCACCGCGAAGGTGCCGATCACCGAGACCGGCACGGCGACCAGCGGGATGATCGAGGCCCGCCAGGTCTGCAGGAACAGCACGACCACGAGCACCACCAGCGCCACCGCCTCGAGCAGCGTGTGGATCACGGCCTCGATCGAGGCGCGCACGAACTGCGTGGTGTCGTAGACGATCGAGTAGTCCACGCCGTCCGGCATGTTGGCCTTGATGTCCTCCATCTCGGCGCGCACCCGGTCGGCGATCTCGATGGCGTTCGAGCCCGGCGCCTGGAAGATCGGCACCGCGACGGCGGACTTGTTGTCGAGCAGCGAGCGCAGCGCGTAGTCGGCGGCGCCCATCTCGATGCGCGCGACGTCGCGCAGCCGCACGATCTCGCCGTTCGCGCCCGTCTTGACGATGATGTCGCCGAACTCCTCCTCGCTCTGCAGCCGACCCTGGGCGTTCAGCGAGAGCTGCAGGTCGACGTCCGAAGGCGTCGGCGAGCCGCCCACGGCGCCGGCCGCCGCCTGCACGTTCTGGGCGCGGATCTCGTTGACGACGTCGGAGGCCGACAGCCCGTTCTCCGCGACCTTCTGCGGATCGAGCCAGACGCGCATCGAATAGTCGCCCGAGCCGAACAGCTGGACCTGCCCGACGCCCGGAATGCGCGCCAGCCGGTCCTTGACGTTGAGCACCGCGTAATTGCGCAGATACGTCATGTCGTAGCGGCCGTTCGGCGAGGTCAGATGCACCACGAGGGTCAGGTCGGGCGATGATTTGACCGTCGTGACGCCGAGCGCCCTCACCTCCGCGGGCAGCCGGGGCTCGGCCTGGCTGACGCGGTTCTGGACAAGCTGCTGCGCCTTGTCGGGATCCGTCCCGAGCGCGAACGTCACCGTCAGCGTCATCACGCCGTCGGTGGTCGCCTGGCTGGCCATGTAGAGCATGTCCTCGACGCCGTTGATCTGCTCTTCGATCGGCGTCGCGGTGGTTTCCGAGATGACCTTCGGGCTCGCGCCCGGATAGGTCGCGCGCACCACGATCTGCGGCGGCACGACGTCCGGATATTCGGAGATCGGCAGCACGCGCAGCGACAGCAGGCCGGCGAGGAAGATGACGGTCGACAGCACGCCTGCGAAGACGGGCCGGTCGATGAAGAACTTCGAGATGTTCATGGCCGGCTCCCGGGTTGAGCGCGCCGTCGTCCCGGCCGCAGCGAAGCGGAGAGCCGGGATCGTTTTCAGGATATGCGGGTCCCGCAGGGGCCCTGTTCAGTGACGATCCCGGATCGGCCTGACGGCCGTCCGGGATGACGGCTTTACTCCGCCGAAGCCTGCTTCTGGTTCAGAGCCGAGCCGTCCATCGCGGCGGGCTCGGGCGCGACCAGGGCGCCCGGCCGGATCTTCTGCAGGCCGTTGACCACGATGCGCTCGCCGGGCTGCAGCCCGCTCAGCACCACCTTCAGACCATCCGTCGACGAGCCGAGCTTGACCTCGCGATAGGCCGCCTTGTCGTCCGCGCCGACGACCAGAACGAACTTCTTGTCCTGGTCGACCCCGACGGCTCGCTCGCTCACCAGAACGGCCTGTTCGGGCTTCGCCTGCCCCATCCGCAGCCGCGCGAACTGACCCGGCATCAGCCGGCCGCCGGGATTGGCGAACGCCGCGCGGACGCGGACGGAGCCGGTGCCGGGATCCACGGAGGGGTCGATGTACTGAAGCTTGCCGCGGACGGCCTGCCCCGCCGTTGTGGTCGTCATCTCGACCGGGATCGCGTCGATCCGGCTCGGCAGGTCGCCTTCGCCGGGCAGGGTGTCGACCGCGGCCAGCACCGCCCGCTCGTCGGCGTCGAAGCTCGCGTAGATCGGATCGACCGAGACGAGCCTCGTCAGCACCGGCGCTCCGGGGCCGGCCGCCACCAGATTGCCGGGCGTGATCTCGATCTTGCCGACGCGGCCGGCGATCGGCGCGCGAACCTCCGTGTAGCCGAGGTTGAGCTCCGCCGTGCGCAGCGCCGCCTCGGCGGCCTGCCGGCTCGCTTCCGCCCCACGCAGCGCGCTCTGCCGCTGGTCGAGGTCGCGCTGCGAAATGGTCGCGAGCGCCGTCATCTTCTGCCCGCGCTCGACGTCGGAGCGCGCCAGCGTCACGCGCGCCTCTGCGGCGGCGACGTCGGCCTTCGCCCGCTCGACCTCGGCCTGGAACGGCGCCGGGTCGATCGTGAACAAGGGCGCGCCTTCGCGCACCAGCGCGCCCTCGCGGAAATGGACTGTCTGAATCTGGCCGGCGACCCGCGACCGGACCTCGACCCGATCGACCGCCTCGAGCCGGCCGGAGAACTCGGACCAGGAGACGATCTCGCGCGCCTCGACCTTGGCGACCGCGACGGGCGTCGCGGCCGGCGGCGTCGCCGCGACGGCTTCGGTGGCCTCGCCGGCCGGAATGACCGAGGGAAGGCAGAGGGCGCCGCCCGCCAGAACCACGACAGCGGCGCCGAGCCAGAACTTCGATCCGCTAAGAACCTGCCTCATGGCCGCCCCCTGAAACTATACCGATCGGTATCGTACCGCGAGGTATAGATGCATGGCGGCCGCGTCAAGCCCTCTGCGTCGCCGCGCGCCGGCCGGAGCCGCGCCGCCGCGCCGCCGCGAAAGCGGCGCATGCGAGGCCCGTCAGGCCACGCCGGCCATGATCATGAGGCCGAGGATCGCCGCGCCGCCTCCGACGCCCTGCGTGAGGAGCCTCGCTCTGGTTTCGGTGAGAAGATGCAGCACGTAGCCCAGCGCGACGCCGGCGCCATGAAGCGCGACCGTCGCGAGCACGAAGCCTGCGCCATAGGAGAGGCCGCTGCCCGTCGCGGGCATTTCGGCGCCATGGGCGTGCCCGTGGAACACCGCGAACAGGCCGACGATCGTGGCGGCGGCCGCCGCGGACGCCTTCGCCCGGAACGCGACCATCGCGCCGAGCACGACCACCGAAAGCGCGATGCCGGTTTCGACGAACGGCAGCTCCACGCCCGCTGCGCCGAGCGCTCCTCCAAGCATCATCACGCCGACGAACGCCGCCGGGACCATCCAGATCGCCCGCCCGCCCATCTGGAAGGCCAGCACGCCCACCAGCGTCATCGCCAGCACGTGGTCGAGCCCGCCGACGGGATGCGCGAGGCCATGCGCGAAGCCGTGGGTCGCGCCGGCGCCGACATGCGCCTGCGCGACGGCCGGGACGAAGGCCGCCGCCAGAGCGAGGGCTGACCTGAGGAATGTTCTGCGCATCGACTGCTCCTGGAATCACCGTGACGAACGGGCGGCTATGTTCGCTCCGAACGGCAGACACGAAAGCCAGCAAAGCTTGCGCCACCCGCTTTCGCCTGATTGCGGAGGCCGCACGGGGCGTATCAGCCTATTTCGTGTGCAAAATTTGGAGTTTGCTCAACATTTGATCACTGCCGGCGCCCGTTTGCGGCGCAACTTTCAGGCAATCCGTTGATGGACGCCGCCTGCTTCGTTGGCATCCCGCTTGCGTGGTCCTGCCCGCCGCTTGGCGGAAACGGATCGACGGAGAGCGATAGATGCGAACCTTCCTTGGGGGATTGGCGGCGGCGGGCGCGATGGCCGCCGCGCTTCTGACGGGCGCGCCCGCGCCTGCTGCTGCGGCCGACGACACCATCAAGGTCGGCATCCTGCATTCGCTCTCCGGCACGATGGCGATCAGCGAGACCACGCTGAAGGACGCCATGCTCATGCTCATCGACGAGCAGAACAAGAAGGGCGGCGTGCTCGGCAAGAAGCTGGAGCCGGTGGTCGTCGATCCCGCCTCCAACTGGCCGCTGTTCGCCGAGAAGGCGCGCGAGCTGATCACCAAGGACAAGGTCGCGGTCGTGTTCGGCTGCTGGACCTCGGTGTCCCGCAAATCCGTGCTGCCGGTGTTCAAGGAGCTGAACTCGATCCTGTTCTATCCCGTCCAGTATGAGGGCGAGGAGAGCGAGCGGAACGTGTTCTACACCGGCGCCGCGCCGAACCAGCAGGCGATCCCGGCGGTCGACTACCTGATGAAGGAGGAAGAGGTGCAGCGCTGGGTGCTGGCCGGCACCGACTACGTCTATCCGCGCACCACGAACAAGATCCTCGAGGCCTATCTCAAGGCGAAGGGCGTCAAGGACGAGGACATCATGATCAACTACACGCCGTTCGGTCATTCCGACTGGCAGACGATCGTGTCCGACATCAAGAAGTTCGGCTCGGCCGGAAAGAAGACCGCGGTGGTCTCGACCATCAACGGCGACGCCAACGTTCCCTTCTACAAGGAGCTCGGCAACCAGGGCGTCAAGGCGACCGACATCCCGGTCGTGGCCTTCTCGGTCGGCGAGGAGGAGCTCGCCGGCATCGACACCGCGCCGCTGGTCGGCCATCTCGCGGCCTGGAACTACTTCGAGAGCGTGGAGACGCCCGAGAACAAGGCGTTCATCGACCAGTGGCGCGCCTTCACCAGGAACCCGAAGCGCGTCACCAACGATCCGATGGAAGCGCACTACATCGGCTTCAACATGTGGGTGAAGGCGGTCGAGAAGGCCGGCACGACGGACCCGGACAAGGTGATCGACGCGCTGCCCGGGACCGAGCAGGCGAACCTCACCGGCGGCGTCTCCAAGATGCTGCCCAACCACCACATCACCAAGCCGGTCCTGATCGGCGAGATCCGCGACGACGGCCAGTTCGACGTCGTGTCGAAGACCGACGAGCTGGTCGCGGGCGACGCCTGGTCGGACTTCCTGCCGGGCTCCAAGGACCTCGAGGCCGACTGGGTCGACCTCAAGTGCGGCAACTACAACGCCAAGACCAAGAAGTGCGGCGGTCAGGGCTCGTGAGCTGACCTGACGAGCCTCTTGCGAAGGGCGGCGGCCTCCTCCTCCCGCCGTCGCCCTTCGACCTCTGACATGACCGGCCAGACCATGCGATCGATACGATTTTTCGGGGGCGGACGCTGCGGCGCCCTGCTCCTCCTGCTGGGCCTCGCGCTCTGCGCCCTGGCCGCTCCCGCGCGGGCGGACGCGCTGGACGACGCCCTCGCCGGGTTCACGGCCGACAAGTACGACGACACCGAGAAGGCGATCGCGGCGCTCGTCGCGGCGGCTCCGCCGAACGGCGCCGAGATCCTCGCTGCGCTCGGCTCCGGCCGTCTGGCCTACGAGCCGGAAAGCAGGACCGTCCTGGTCAGGCACGCCGACGGCAAGCTGAGCCTCGCCAGAACGGGCGAGCCGGCGTCCGCGGAGATCGCGGGCAAGCCGCTCAAGACGGTGCGGGTGAACAACCGGATCCGGCGCGCGGTCGAGGCCGGCTCCGGCGCCTTCGCGCTGCGCGCGCCGGACCCGGCGAAACGCGCCGCCGCGGCCCGCGCGGTGTTCCGCTCGCGAGAGGCCGCCGCGCTGCCGGCGATCGAGGCCGCGCTGGCCGCCGAGACCGACGCCGGCGCAAGGGCCGCGCTCGAACAGGCCCGCGCCGCCATCATCGTGAGCAAGCCCGACGCGCCGGAGGCCGAGCGGATCGCAGCGGTCGACGCGGTCGCGGCCGCCGGCGACCAGGACGCGCTCGCGATCCTGAACTCGCTGCCGGCCGGGTCCCCCCAGGCGGTGAACGACGCCGCCGCGGCGGGCATCGCCAAGATCGAACGCTGGCGGTCGATCGCCAACCTGATCCAGAACCTGGTCTACGGGGTGTCGCTCGGCTCCGTGCTGCTGCTCGCCGCCATCGGCCTCGCCATCACCTTCGGGGTGATGGGGGTGATCAACATGGCCCATGGCGAGATGGTGATGATCGGCGCCTACGCGACCTTCCTCACCCAGAACCTCATCCGGGCGCACGCCCCGGCGCTCGACGGCGCCTCGCTCCTGATCGCCATCCCGGTCGCGTTCCTGGTCGCGGGCGCGGTCGGCGTCGCGATCGAGCGCACCGTCATCCGCTTCCTCTACGGCCGCCCGCTCGAGACGCTGCTCGCCACCTGGGGCGTCAGCCTGATCCTGCAGCAGGCCGTCCGCACGCTGTTCGGCCCGAGCAATCGCGAGGTTCAGACGCCCGACTGGCTGCAGGGTTCGATCGAGATCCTCGGCGTCTCGCTGACGCTGAACCGCATCGCGATCGTGCTGTTCGCGCTGCTGGTGTTCGCCGGGCTCCAGCTCCTCCTGCGGCGCACCAGCCTCGGCCTGCAGGTGCGCGCCGTCACCCAGAACCGCCGCATGGCGGGCTCGATGGGCATCCGCACGGCGCGGATCGACGCGCTCACCTTCGGGCTCGGCTCGGGAGTGGCCGGCGTCGCAGGCGTGGCGCTCAGCCAGATCGACAATGTCAGCCCGAACCTCGGCCAGGGCTACATCATCGACAGCTTCCTGGTCGTGGTGTTCGGCGGCGTCGGCAATCTGTGGGGCACGCTCGTCGGCGCGCTGTCGATCGGGGTCGCCAACAAGCTGCTGGAGCCCTGGGCGGGCGCTGTGCTGGGCAAGATCGTGCTGCTCGTTGCCATCATCCTGTTCATCCAGAAGAAGCCGCGGGGCCTGTTCGCCCTCAAGGGCCGGGCGGTGGAGGCATGAGCCGCTATCGCTTCCTCGACGCGGCCGGGCTGATCTTCCTCGGCGTCGTGCTCGCGATGGCCGTGCTGGTCCCGGCCTCGAACCTGCTTCTGCCGCCGGACTCCGCCCTGCACGTCTCCGACTATCTCGTGCCGCTGCTCGGCAAGTATCTGGCCTTCGCGATGCTCGCGCTCGCGCTCGACCTGGTGTGGGGCTATTGCGGAATCCTCTCGCTTGGCCACGGCGCGTTCTTCGCGCTCGGCGGCTACGCGATGGGCATGTATCTGATGCGCCAGATCGGCCCGCGCGGGGTCTATGGAAATCCGGTTCTGCCGGACTTCATGGTGTTCCTGAACTGGCAGGAGCTGCCCTGGTTCTGGCTCGGCTTCGACCAGTTCTGGTTCGCGGCCCTGATGGCGATCCTCGTCCCCGGCGCGCTCGCCTTCTGCTTCGGCTGGTTCGCCTTCCGCTCCCGCGTCACCGGCGTCTACCTCTCGATCATCACGCAGGCGATGACCTTCGCGCTGATGCTCGCCTTCTTCCGCAACGACATGGGATTCGGCGGCAACAACGGCCTCACCGACTTCAAGGAGATCCTCGGCTTCTCCGTCCAGGCGCCGGAGACGCGCGCCGCGCTGTTCGCCGCCACCGCGGTCGCGCTCGCGCTGTCCTACCTGCTCTGCCGCTGGGTGGTGACGTCGAAGCTCGGCAAGGTGGTGGTCGCGGTGCGCGACGCCGAGAGCCGGACCCGGTTCATCGGCTACCGGGTCGAGAACTACAAGCTCCTGGTCTTCACCCTCTCGGCCATGCTCGCAGGCGTCGCGGGCGCGCTTTACGTGCCCCAGGTCGGCATCATCAACCCCTCCGAGTTCGCGCCCGCGAACTCGATCGAGGCGGTGATCTGGGTCGCGGTCGGCGGACGCGGCACGCTGCTCGGCGCGGCGCTCGGCGCCTTCCTGGTCAACGCCGGCAAGACCTGGTTCACCGGCGTGCTGCCGGACCTGTGGCTGTTCGCGCTCGGCGGGCTGTTCGTGGCCACCACGCTGCTGATCCCGAAGGGGGTCGTCGGCGCCGTCACGGACCTCCTCGGCGTCCGTCGCAAGAGCGAGCTGCCGGCCGCGCAGAGCATTGTCGCGGCCGCGAAGAGCCCGGCGGAGTGAGCCCATGGTGATCGGCGGCCGCACCACCAACGCCCTGCTCTACCTCGACAACGTCTCCGTGACGTTCGACGGCTTCCGCGCCCTGAACGGGCTGTCGCTCTCGATCGACCACGCCGAGATGCGCGCGATCATCGGCCCGAACGGCGCGGGCAAGACCACGATGATGGACGTGATCACCGGCAAGACCCGGCCGAACTCCGGCGAGGCCGTGTTCGAGGCGAGCCACGACCTCACCCGGCTCGACGAGGCCGCGATCGCCGAGCTCGGCATCGGGCGGAAGTTCCAGACGCCGACCGTGTTCGAGATGCACACAGTCGAGGACAACATCCTGCTCGCGCTGAAGACCGACCGGCGCCCCTTCCCGGTTCTGTTCTCCCGTCGCACACCGCCCGAGAAGGAGCGGATCGACGCGCTGCTCGAGCGCGTGCGCCTCACGGGTCATCGCCATCGGCTCGCGGGCGAGCTCAGCCACGGCCAGAAGCAGTGGCTCGAGATCGGCATGCTGCTCGCGCAGGAGCCGAAGCTGTTGCTGGTGGACGAGCCGGCCGCCGGCATGACCGACCAGGAGACCGCCGACACCGCGGACCTGCTGCGCGAGATCGCGAAGACGCGCTCGGTCGTGGTGGTCGAGCACGACATGACCTTCGTGCGCGACCTCGGGGTGAAGGTGACCTGCCTGCACGAAGGCTCGGTGCTGGCGGAAGGCTCGCTCGACGCCGTGTCGTCGAACGAGCGGGTGATCGAGGTGTATCTCGGGCGATGAGGACGGGCTCGAGGTTTCAAGAAGGGTCGTCGTCCCCCGGCTTGGCCGGAGGACCCACGCCGGGCGCCGAGCGCAGGGTCGACGTGGATGGTCCGGTCGCGCCGGACCATGACGAGCCTTGTTCTGAGAGGACGGCCGGATGCTGAGGGTCGAGGACGTTTCGCTGCACTACGGCTCGTCGCGCGCGCTGAGAGGCGTCTCGCTGACCGCCGAGGTGGGCGAGGTCACCTGCGTCCTCGGGCGCAATGGCGTCGGCAAGAGCTCGCTGCTGCGCGCCATCGTCGGCCAGCGGCCGATCTCGGGCGGCCGCATCTCCTTCGACGGCAAGCCGATCGCCCAGCTCAAGCCCTATGAGCGGGCGAGCCTCGGCGTCGGCTACGTGCCGCAGGGCCGCGAGATCTTTCCGCTGCTGACCGTGCGCGAGAACCTCGAGACCGGGTTCGCGCCGCTCAAGCGCGGGCAGCGCACGATCCCGGACGAGGTTTTCGAGCTGTTCCCGGTGCTCAAGTCGATGCTGCACCGGCGCGGCGGCGACCTCTCGGGCGGGCAGCAGCAGCAGCTCGCGATCGGCCGCGCGCTCGTCATGCGCCCGAAGCTTCTGGTGCTTGACGAGCCCACCGAAGGCATCCAGCCGTCGATCATCAAGGACATCGGCCGCGCCATCCGGTTCTTGCGCGGCACGGGGCAGATGGCCATCGTGCTGGTCGAGCAGTATTTCGATTTCGCGCAGGAGCTCGCTGACCGCTTCATCGTCATGGAGCGCGGCGAGGTGATCGAGAGCGGCGACGCCAAGGCGCTGCAGGGGGACGATGTACGGCAGCGCCTTGCGTTCTGAGGAATTCGCCACGGCGCAGGCCTCCTCCGATCCGACCCGTCCGGGCCCCGGCGCGGATGCGGGGGCTCGTCGCCGCCAGCGCTCCGAGGGGGCCATCGTCCTCCGCGTCGAGGCCTCGCGCGGCGTGTCGCGCGCCGTCCGGGTGGCGGAGAGCGGCGCGTCCCGGCTCAGGTTTCCGCGCGGCCAGCACGGGCTCGACGGGGCGATGCTGAACGTCGCCGGCGGGCTCGCCTGCGGCGACCGCATGAGCGTCGAGGCGGAGGTCGGGCCGCACGCGGCGCTGACGCTTTCGACCCCCGGCGCCGAACGCATCTATCGCTCCGACGGCGCGACCACGCAGGTCGCCACGCGGCTTGCGGTGGAGGCCGGCGGCGCGCTCGCCTGGCTGCCGCAGGAGACGATCCTGTTCGATCGCGCGCGGCTCGCCCGCCGCCTCGACGCCGAGGTCGCCCCCGACGGGCGGCTGCTCGCTTGGGAGGCGCTGATGTTCGGTCGCGCCGCCCGCGGCGAGACCGTGCAGGTCGGCGATCTCGAGGACCGCTGGCGCGTCCGCCGCGGCGGCAGGCTGATCTTCGCCGAGACGCTGCGCCTGAACGGCCAGATCCGCGATCTGATGGCGAAACGCACCGTGGCCGGCGGCCGCGCCTGCCTGGCCACTTTGCTCTACGTCGCGCCGGACGCGGAGGCGAAGGTCGACGATGTCCGGCGGGCGCTCGACGGCTGCGACGTCGAGGCCGGCGCCAGCGCCTGGAACGGGCTGCTCGTCGTGCGCCTCCTCGCCTGTCTCGCCGAGCGCCTGCGCGACGCCGCGCGCGCGGTCCTGCCGCTGCTGATGGGCCGCCCCCTGCCCCGTGTCTGGTCTTGCTGAGAGGATCCGGTGAATCTCACTCCCCGCGAAAAGGACAAGCTGCTGGTCGCCATGGCGGCGATCGTGGCCCGCAACCGCCTCGCCCGCGGGGTGAAGCTCAATCATCCCGAAGCGATCGCGCTGATCACCGACTTCGTGGTCGAAGGCGCCCGCGACGGCCGCACGGTCGCGGAGCTGATGGAGGCCGGGGCGCATGTCGTCACCGCCGACCAGTGCATGGACGGCGTGGCGGAGATGATCCACGACATCCAGGTCGAGGCGACCTTCCCGGACGGCACCAAGCTCGTGACCGTGCATCATCCGATCCGGGGCGAGGCGTCGGAGCTCAGCGCCGGCGAGGTGATCCCCGCGCCGGGCGAGATCGAGCTGAACGCCGGCGCGGAGGCCGTGACGGTGACGGTCGCCAACACCGGCGACCGGCCGATCCAGGTCGGCAGCCACTACCACTTCGCCGAGACCAACCCGGCGCTGGAGTTCGACCGCGCCGCCGCGCGCGGCATGCGCCTCGACATCGCCTCCGGCACCGCCGTGCGCTTCGAGCCCGGCCAGACGCGGACCGTGACGCTGGTGCCGTTCTCCGGCGACCGGAAGGTGTTCGGCTTCCGCCAGGACGTGATGGGGCCGCTCTGATGCCAGCCAAGATCTCCCGTTCCGCCTATGCCGACATGTTCGGCCCGACGACCGGCGACAGGATTCGCCTCGCTGACACCTCGCTCGTCATCGAGGTCGAGCGCGACCTCACCACCTATGGCGAGGAGGTGAAGTTCGGCGGCGGCAAGACGATCCGCGACGGCATGGGGCAGAGCCAGGCCACGCGGGCAGAAGGCGCGGTCGACACCGTCATCACCAATGCGGTCATCCTCGACCATGCCGGGATCATCAAGGCCGACATCGGCATTCTGAACGGGCGCATCCACAAGGTCGGCAAGGCGGGCAATCCGGACGTGCAGCCGGGCGTCGACATCGTGGTCGGGCCGGGCACGGAGGTGATCGCCGGCGAGGGCAAGATCATCACCGCCGGCGGCTTCGACAGCCACATCCATTTCATCTGCCCGCAGCAGATCGAGGAGGCGCTGGCCTCGGGGATCACCTCGATGCTCGGCGGCGGCACGGGGCCGGCCACCGGCACCAACGCCACCACCTGCACGCCGGGCCCGTGGCACCTCGCGCGCATGATCGAGGCGGCCGACGCCTTTCCGATGAACCTGGGCTTCGCCGGCAAGGGTAACGCCTCGCTGCCCGCCGGGCTCGAGGAGATGGTGCGCGGCGGCGCCTGCGCGCTGAAGCTCCATGAGGACTGGGGCACGACGCCGGCCGCGATCGACTGCTGCCTCTCGGTCGCGGACGCGATGGACGTCCAGGTGATGATCCACACCGACACCCTGAACGAGAGCGGCTTCGTCGAGAGCACGATCGCGGCGTTCAAGGGCCGCACCATCCACGCCTTCCACACGGAAGGCGCCGGCGGCGGCCACGCGCCGGACATCATGAAGGTCGCAGGGCTCGCCAACGTGCTGCCGTCCTCGACCAACCCGACGCGGCCCTACACCCGCAACACCATCGACGAGCATCTCGACATGCTGATGGTGTGCCACCACCTCGACCCGTCGATCCCGGAGGACCTCGCCTTCGCGGAGAGCCGCATCCGCCGCGAGACGATCGCGGCCGAGGACATCCTGCACGACCTCGGCGCGCTCTCGATGATGTCCTCGGACAGCCAGGCGATGGGCCGCGTCGGCGAGGTGATCATCCGCACCTGGCAGACGGCGGACAAGATGAAGCGCCAGCGCGGCGCCCTGCCGGGCGAGACCGGCGACAACGACAATCTGCGCGCCCGCCGCTATGTGGCGAAGTACACGATCAACCCGGCGATCGCGCATGGCGTGTCGAAGCATGTCGGGTCGGTCGAGGCCGGCAAGCTCGCCGACCTCGTGGTCTGGACGCCGGCCTTCTTCGGCGTGAAGCCGGACCTCGTGATCAAGGGCGGCGTGATCGCCTGCGCGATCATGGGCGACCCGAACGCCTCGATCCCCACGCCGCAGCCGGCGCATTACCGTCCGATGTTCGGCGGCTTCGGCCCGGCGCCGCTCGCGAACTCGCTGACCTTCGTCTCCCGGGCCGCGCTGGAGGACGACCTTCCGTCGAAGATTTCCGGCCGCAAGCCGATGGTGGCGGTGGAGAACGTGCGCGGCGGCATCGGCAAGAAGGCCATGATCCTGAACGACGCCACGCCCGTCATCGAGATCGACCCCGAGACCTACGACGTGCGCGCCGACGGCGAGCTGCTGGTCTGCGAGCCGGCCGAGAACCTGCCGATGGCGCAGCGGTATTTTCTGTTTTGAGCCCTCGAGTTCGTCATGGTCCGGCTTGACCGGACCATCCATGTCCGGCGTAGGGCTCGACGCTGACGATGGGTCCTCCGGTCAAGCCGGAGGCCGACGGCGGCGTTGCTTTCGCCATCCTCCACGTTCCTCATGCTGAGGAGCTTCGGCGTCAGCCGAAGCGTCTCGAAGCACGCAGATCGCTTCCGCCAATCATGACCCGCGCCGTCTCCGTCATCCGCCGACCCGCCGTGAAGCCTGGCGCCGTCACGGACTCCATCACCCTCGACCATGAGGCGCGCGGGCGGCGGCGGCTCGCCATGACGACGGATGGCGGCCTCGCCTTCCTGCTCGACCTGGCCCGGCCCGCGAACCTCAACGACGGCGACGCGCTTGAGCTCGAGGACGGACGGCTGGTGCTGGTGCGCGCGGCGGACGAAGAGCTGGTCGAGATCACCGCCGCGACCCCGCTGCGGCTCGCCAAGATCGCCTGGCACCTCGGCAACCGGCACACGCCGGCCGAGGTGACCGAGGAGGCGATCTATGTCGCCCCCGACCATGTGCTGGTCGAGATGGTCCGCGGCCTCGGCGGCGCCGCGCGGCCGGTGACGCGCCCGTTCCGGCCCGAACACGGCGCCTATCACGGGCACGCGCATGAGTGAGCTTCGGCGTCTGCAGAATGAGATGCGTCATCCCCCGGCTTGTCCGGGGGATCCATGCCAGACGACCGAGCGCCGCGCGAGCGGAAGCCTGGATGCCCCGGACAAGCCGGGGCATGACGGCGTGCGCAGAACCGACGCCGCCACCCTCCTCCCGCTGCTCGCGTGGCTGTCGCCCGCCTTTCCGGTCGGCGGCTATGCCTACAGCCACGGGCTGGAGCAGGCGGTCGAGGATGGCGACGTCATGGACCCGGCGTCGCTGGAGGTCTGGCTCGAGGAGGCGCTGGCGCTCGGGCTTGGCCGCAACGACGCGATCCTGCTGCAGGCGGCGCAGCGCGCCGTGGCCGCAGGCGACCTGGCGACGCTCAGGGAAGCCAACGAGCTCGCGCTCGCCTTCGCGCCCACGCGGGAGCTTCATCTCGAAACCGCGCAGCAGGGCCGCAGCTTCCTGGACGCCGTTCTGGCCGCTTGGCCGAACGACGCGCTCCGGACGACCGCTTCCGAGCTGCCCGGCGAAGTCGCCTACCCGGTCGCCGTCGGGGCCGCAGCCGCGGCCCACGGCATCGCGGGCGAGACCGCCGCCGCAGCCTATCTCGCCGCGCTGACGCAGGCGCTCGTCTCGGCCGGGGTCCGCCTCGCGCCCGTCGGCCAGACGGCGGGCGCGCGGATCGTGGCGCGGCTTGCGCCGCTCGCGCAGCGCCTCGCCGTGGAAGCCGCCAGTCTCACCCTCGACGACCTTGCGTCGTCCACCTTCAGGCTCGATCTCGGCTCCGCCCGGCACGAGACCCAGTACACAAGGCTTTTTCGCTCATGAGCTCTTCGAACGGACCTCTGAGGGTCGGCGTCGGCGGACCGGTCGGCTCCGGCAAGACCGCGCTGCTGGAGGCGCTCTGCCGCGCCTTCCACGGCCCCTACGAGATCTGCGCGATCACCAACGACATCTACACCAAGGAGGACGCCCGCATCCTCACCGCGACCGGCGCCCTGCCCGAGGAGCGCATCATGGGCGTCGAGACGGGCGGCTGCCCCCACACCGCAATCCGCGAGGACGCCTCGATCAACCTCGCGGCGATCGCGGAGATGACCCGCAAGTTCCCCGCCCTCGACCTGATCCTGATCGAGTCCGGCGGCGACAATCTCGCGGCGACCTTCTCGCCCGAGCTCGCGGACATCACGATCTACGTGATCGACGTGGCGGGCGGCGAGAAGATCCCGCGCAAGGGCGGCCCCGGCATCACCCGGTCGGACATGCTGGTCGTCAACAAGACGGACCTCGCCCCGATGGTCGGCGCCGACCTCTCGGTGATGGAGGCCGACACGATCCGCATGCGCAAGGACCGGCCCTATGTGTTCGCGAGCGTCCGGAACGGCGACGGCGTCGAGCCGGTGGTCGCGTTCATCAAGCGCGCCGGGGGGCTGGCCTAGCGCCGCGCCGCGTGGCGGGCGACGAAGCGCGCGATGGCCGGACCGGTCGCGATCACGACCAGCAGCCGCGCCGTCTGCAGCGCCATCACGAACGGCAGGTCGACATTGCTGAACGCGGCGATGATCGCGACTGAATCCGCGCCGCCCGGGCTGGTCGCCAGAAAGGCGGTCAGCGGATCGATCCCGGCGAAGATCGTGAGGCAGGCCCCGAAGCCGCCGCAGACCGCGATCAGGGCGAGGATCGAGCCCAGCACCTGCGGCAGGGCGCGCACGGCGTGAAGGATGATGGGGCGCGTGAAGCGCAGCCCGATGCTCCAGCCGACGACCGAATAGCTCAGGGCCAGCAGCCAGGGCGGCAGATCGAGCGTGGCCAGACCTGAGCCTTGCAGCGCGAGCGTGGCCACCAGCGGTATCAGCAGCGGGCCGGCAGGGACGCGGAGCGCGCGCCCCAGCCAGGCGCCACCGATGGCGATCGCGGCCGTTTCCGCGAGCGGCAGCCAGCGGACCGCCGGGAACCACGTCATCCCGGTCGCGCCGGGGTCCGCCCCGCCCCACATCCGGATGGCGACCGAGGCGACGAGCACCACGACGACGACGCGGGTGTACTGCATGAAGGCGACGAGGCGGATGTCGGCGCCATAGCTTTCCGACATGAGCGTCATGGCCGAAGCCGCCCCCGGCGACGAGCCCCAGACGGCGGTCGTGCCCGGCAGCAGGCCCCAGCGGGCCAGGGCGAAGCCGAGCGCGTTGCTCGCGACCACGACGAACGCCACGCTCCCAAGCATCAGCGGCCAGTCGTCCGCGATCTTCTGGATGGTGAAGATCGGGATGCTGATCGCGATCATGCAGCCGATGACGCCCTGCGCGGCGAAGAAGGCGGGGCGCGGCACGCGCGGCTCGCCCCCGCTGATCGCGACGAGGATCCCGGCCGCCATCGGCCCCAGCAGCACCGCAGCAGGAAGCCGCAGGAGCCCGAGCGCGGCGACGAACACGACCGAGAGGGCCAGCAGCGCAGCCCAATGAAGCGGCGGCGGCGCGGCGGCGAGCGACAGTCGGGGACTGCGGCGCGCCGGCGGCGCATCGCTTTCGGGATGCTGCATGGGGGGCGGGCTTGGACTTTTCCGCGCACGCGCGCAACGGCCGCCGCCGCATGGGAGCCGCTCCGCGGACGCCTGCGTCTCGCGCTGGACTCACGCCGATTTTGCTGGAAGCTGCGCCGGCTGAGGACCGCCACGACCGCTCGCGAGGATCGCCGCCCATGAGCCGCCCGCCCTTCCCGCCATTCACCGCCGAGACCGCCGCGCAAAAGGCCCGGATGGCCGAAGACGCGTGGAACACCCGCGACCCCCATCGCGTCGCGCAGGCCTACACCGTGGACAGCGTCTGGCGGAACCGGGCCGAGTTCCTTCAGGGCCGCGACGCGATCGAAGCCTTCCTCACCCGCAAATGGGCGCGCGAGCTGGACTACCGCCTGATCAAGGAAGTCTGGGCCTGGCGCGAGAACCGGATCGCGGTGCGCTTCGCCTATGAATGGCGCGACGACAGCGGCAGCTGGTTCCGCAGCTACGGCAACGAGAACTGGGAGTTCGACGAGGAGGGGCTGATGCGGCGGCGGATCGCCAGCATCAACGACCTGCCGATCACGGAGGCGGACCGCAAATATCACTGGCCGCTGGGCCGGCGGCCGGACGATCACCCGTCGCTGAGCGAACTCGGCCTCTGAACCGTCAGAGGCGGCGATAGTCGTCCTCGTAGCGGACGATGTCGTCCTCGCCCAGATAGGCGCCGGACTGCACCTCGATCAGGTCGAGCGGCTGCTCGCCGGCGTTCTCCAGGCGGTGGCGCGCGCCAAGCGGGATGTAGACGGACTCGTTCTCCTGAACGAGCCTGATCTGGTCATCGATCGTCACGCGCGCCTCGCCCCGCACCACCACCCAGTGTTCGGCGCGGTGCGCGTGGCTCTGCAGGGACAGCTTCCGGCCGGCCTTCACGGTGATCCGCTTCACCTGGAAGCGGCCGCCCTGATCGATGACCTGATACGACCCCCAGGGCCGATGAACCAGCGCGGCCTGGGTCGCCGTGCCCTCGCCTTCCGCCGCGAGCCGGGCGACCAGGTCCTTCACCTCGTCGGAGCGTTCGCGCGTCGTCACCAGAACCGCGTCGCCGGTCGAGACCACGACGAGGTCGTCGACGCCGACCAGCGCGGTGAAGTGCTTCTCCGAGCGGACGTAGCAGTTCCGGCTGTCGGCCGCCGCAGTCGGGCCGATCAGGGCGTTGCCGGCGGCGTCCCGCTCCGCGATGTCCCACAGCGCCGACCAGCCGCCGACGTCGGACCACCCGAACTCGGCCGGCGCCACGGCGGCGAGCGGCGTGCGCTCCATGACGGCGTAGTCGATGGAGCCCTTGTCGGCCGCGGCGAAGCTCTCGGCGTCGAGCCTGAGGAAATCGAGGTCCCGGCTCGCCCGTTCGACCGCCGCCACGGCGGGCCCGGCGATCCCGGGCGCCAGCCTGTCGAGCTCCGACAGCAGGGTCTCGGCCCGGGCGAGGAAGTTGCCCGAGTTCCAGACGCAGCCCTCGGCGATCAACCGCTCCGCCGCCGCCCGGTCCGGTTTCTCGACGAAGGCTTCCACCCCCATCACGTCCCCGCCATCCTCGAGCGGGGCTCCGACGCGGATATAGCCGTACCTGGACGTCGCCGTGCTGGGCCGGACCCCGAACGTCACGATCCGGCCGGCGAGCGCCGCCGGCAGGCCGCGGTCGACCGCCGCCAGAAACCCTGCCGTGTCGGCGATCACATGGTCGGAGGCGAGGACCAGCACGACCGCCTCAGGGTCGCGCTTCAGCGCAAGCGCCGCAGCCGCTCCGATCGCCGCCGCGGAATCGCGCCGGACCGGCTCCAGCGCCAGAAGCGCGGCGACGCCGATCTGGCCCAGTTGCTCCGCGGCGATGAACCGGTGCTCGTGGTTCGCCACCACGATCGGCTGCTCGAAGCGGTCCGGGTCGTTCACCCGCAACGCGGCGTCCTGCAACAGCGTGTTGTCGCCGGCGAGCGGGAGGAACTGCTTGGGGTAGCTCTCGCGGGACGAGGGCCACAGCCTCATCCCGGATCCGCCGCACAAGATGACCGGGATGATCTTCGTCTTCGCCATGCCGCGTCGCGCAATTTCGTGGGCCGGAACTATAGACCGGCGGCGAAGCGGAACACGAACCTCACAAGCGGACCGGCCGCTTCAGCGTTTCTGGTTCCGCGCGGTCTTCAACTCGTCGATCACCATGGACGCCTCCGCCTTCGTGAGGTCCGGCCTGAACGCCGCAGCTCCGGTCTCCTCCGAGAGCGTCTTGAGATATGACGCCTGCGCCCCCGTCATCGGCTCGTCGCCCGAGACCCAGTCCGCGGGATCCTTTTCGGTGTTGCTCGCCGGGTCCGGCGCGGTCTTCGGGTTTACGTCCACCGTCTTTGCGTCCGATCCCGGCTTCGGAGCGTCCGGGTCCGCCGCGCGGCGCGCGTCGGTCCGGCTTTCGGGTGTGTCATAGGCCGCCATCCTCGCCTCCGTTCTGTTTTCGTTCTCTCGTTCAACGTTCCGCGCCAGGCAAGGTTCCGACGACAGGAAGAGACCCGGCCGGCGGGCCGGCCGGGTCGGATGCGTCAGGGGCAACGATAACGACGGCCGCCGTTTCCGATGAAGGTCTCGGTCCGCCAGTCGTAGGTGCGGTACCGGTTCGCGCACCAGCGCTTGGTGCGATAGCCGGGCCCCGCGCGATAGCCCGGCCGGGCCGAGCTTGCGATGGCGGCGCCCAGCGCCAGGCCCGCGACCCCGGCGCCCCAGTAGCCGTAATCCCTGTGGCGGTGACGGTGGCCATAGTAGTAGCGGCGGCCGCCCCAGTGGCGTCGCCCTCCCCAATGACGGCCCCCGCGCCAGTTCCGGCGATAGCCGTAGTTCGTGCCGCCGTTCCAGCCGCGGTTCCAGTGACCGCGATGGCCCCGGCGGCCTCCTCCGTGCCAGCCACGACCGCCGCCGCCGTGCCAACCGCGGCCGCCGCGCCTCCCGCGCTTGCCGACCTGCTCGATGTCGCCGGCCGCCAGACGCGCCATCGCGTCCGCGCGAACCTGTTCGAGCGACTGCGCCGGTCGCGGAGCGTCGCCCTGCGTGCGTGGGGACGCTTCCGCGAAGCTTGCGAATCCGAAGGTGGCGGCGAACGCCAAAGTGAGGGCCTTCTTCAAATCTTCTTCTCCTCTGATGCTCACGGCGCGTCGCCGCGCCACAGTCCGCCCGGGGGTTCAACTGTGGCGGGAGGCCACCGGTTGCGACTTTTCAGACCCCCTCCCCCGCGACGCGATAACGTCTTCGTGATTAAACTTGGGCTTTCCCCCACCAGACCGATCGGGGATTCCCGCCCTTTCGCAGCCGGATGCCATGACCCATGCGATCGCCTCTGCTCCTGCTCGCCAGCATCCTGCTGCCCGGCTCCGCCCTCGGGGCCGAGACGAGCTTCGAGGCGTGGACCGCCGCGTGCGCCGACGCCAAGAGCGGCCCGGCTTGCCACGCGCGGACCGAGGCCCCGGCCTCCGGCGCGCAGAGCGTGCGGCTGACGGTTTCCCGCGAGCCGGGAAAGGACGCGCCGCCCCGGCTCAGCCTGACCTTCGTGGGCGCGCTGCGCACGCCTCCGCGTCCAAGGCTGGCGCTCGCCATTGACGGCGGGCCGCCTGTCCGGCTCGCCTCGGGCTCTGATCTCAGCATCGGCCCCGGCGCGGATCCGGGCGCGATCGAACTGCGGCTCTCCGAAAGCGCGACGCGCCGCCTTCTGCCGTTCCTGCGGCGCGGCAAGACGCTGAGCGCATCGGTGTCCGGCGAAGGCGGCGACCAGATCGCGGTCGAGCTGTCGCTCGCCGGCTTCGGACCCGCGGCCGCCGAGATGGACAACCGGCAGGGCCGCGCCGAACGCCAGGACGCGCTCACGGCGCTGATCGGCGGGTCGAGCCCGGCGGCGCTGTCAGGCCGCCTGAGGGACGTCCCCCGCGACGCGGCGCCTGCGCCGCTCAAGCAGGCCATGGCGGACCGGGACTGCCCCGTCTGGGACACGACCGAGGGGAACCCCTCCTTCCTCGCCGAGGAATCGTTCGCGGCCGACCTCGGCGGAGGGCGCACGCTGTGGTCGATCGTCTGCACGTCCGGCGCCTACAACGTCGAATCCGTGCTGTTCGTCGAGGATCCCTCGCGCGCCGCCAACCGGTTCGAGCCGCTGCTGTTCGCGTCCTTCGTCGAGTCGATCGGCTGGACCGGCGTCGATACGCTCTCGAACGTCGCCTACGACCCCGACAAGAGGCAGCTCACGGCGTTCGACAAGGGACGCGCGGCCGGCGATTGCGGAACGGTCGGCACGTGGGAGTGGGTCGGCGCCGCGTTCCGGATGATCGAGTACCGGGCCAAGGAAGAGTGCGACGGCTCCGGCAAGGCGGAGAACTTTCCGATCGTGTTCCGCGGCGAGCGCTGAGCGCCTCACGCCATCGCGGCGCGCGGCTCCACATTGGCGACGCCCTCGAGCCCCTCGGTGCTCTCGAACGGCGCTGCGACCTCGACGAAATCGTTCGGGTAGAAGCCGTTGAAATGGGTCCTGAGCGCCAGGCTGTAGGCCCCGATGTGCCCGATCTCGATCCAGTCTCCCGTCGCGACCGTGTCCGGCAGCCAGAACGGGCGCGTCAGGATGTCCACCGAGTCGCAGGTCGCCCCGCACACGCGGAACGGCGCGAGCCTCGGGGCGGTGTTCCGCTTCGCCCGCGTCCGCGCCGGATCGGGAATAAGTTGCGCGGGCAGCATGATTTTGCCCGTCCATGAATCGGACAGCGAGCTCCAGATGCCGTCGTTGATGTAGAGCCGCTGGCCCTTCTTCAGCAGCACGCGGACCACCACCGAGAGGCAGCGCGCCACGATGACCCGGCCGGGCTCGGCGACCAGCGGCAGGTCGCCGAGGCCCCAGTCGTCGATCTCGCGCTGGATGCGGGCGAGCAGCCCTCCAAGGTCCGGCGGCGGCGGCGCCGGGCGCTTCGGATCATGGCCATAGGGCGCGGGGAAGCCGCCGCCGATGTCGAGCTCCGCCAGCGGCACGCCGGCGCGGCCGCGCACCCAGGCGGCGGTCGCGACCGCGCGATCATAGGCGGCCAGGTCCTCGACCTGGCTGCCGACATGGAAGGTCAGTCCCGCCCGGAAGCCGATGCCGTCGATGCGGCGCAGCAGTTCGACCGCGTGAGCCGGCGTCGCCCCGAACTTCTTCGACAGCTCGTAAGCCGCATGCCCCTTGGTGGCGAGGCGGACGAAGACGGTGATGTCGCCGGGCGGGATGTCCTGCGCGCGCACGACCCGCAGAACCTTGGCGATCTCGTCCTCATGGTCGACCGCGATCGACCTGATTCCGTAGGTCTCGAGGCCCAGCCTGACGTCGGACTGCGCCTTGACCGGATGCATGTAGAGCAGCCGGGCCGAGCCCGAGGCCCGGCGCGCGGCCGCGAACTCCGCCGGGCTCGCGACGTCGAAGGCGGACACGCCCGCGCGCGCGAGCGCGTCGAGCACGAAATCCTCGCCGTTGGTCTTGACCGCATAGGCGGTGAGGCCGCGGAAGCCGGAGAGGAAGGAGCCGGCGTCCGCGGTCAGGACCGATGGCCTGAAAGCGTAAAGCGGCCGGTCCGGCCTCAGCGCCAGCGCCGCGTCCCGCGCCGTCTCGAACTTCTGCATGCGCACGCCCTTCCATCGCCCGGGCCTGAAGGTAGCGGTCGCGGGCGCGATCCCCACCCCCGTCGTCCGCTCCGCTTGATTTGCGGGGCCGGCCGAAGGATGGTCGGCGCTGTCGGCCAGAGGGTTTCGTGATGAGAAACGCGTTGATTGCGGCTGCCGCGGGAGCCCTGCTCTGCATCGCGAGCGGCGGCGCCGCGTCAGCGGCGGATTACGGCTACGGCGGCGGCTCGACGGCTCGAAGCGCGTCCGACTCCTTCTACCGGGGTTACACCGGACGCCTGCCGTCCTGCGCCGACCCGCATGTCCATCGCCAGATCCGCGACGCGTTCGCCAAGCGCGAGCGCATGTACTGGCATTCGGGACTGGCGCTTTCGGGTTTCGTCCGCCCGGCCGAGCTCGGCTATCGAAGCTGGGGCGTCGAGTTCATCCCTCGCAGGTTCTGCTCCGCCGAGGCCTTCACGAATGACGGCGTGCGCCGCCACGTTTACTGGCTCGTGGCGGAAGGGCAGCAATGGCTGTCCCTCGGCCCGGGCGTCGACTGGTGCGTGACCGGGCTCGACCGGAACTACGCCTACGCGCCGGACTGCAAGATGGCGCGTCCATGAGGCTGCTGACGGCGGCCCTGGCGGCCGCCGCGGCGCTGAGCTGCGGGGCTGCGCAGGCGCAGTCCGACCGGCCCGGCGACTTCGACTTCTACGTGCTTTCGCTGTCCTGGTCGCCGAGCTACTGCGCCGCGAAGGGGTCGCGCGCCGATCCTGTCCAGTGCGGCTCGGCGGCGCCCCGCGGCTTCGTGGTTCACGGGCTGTGGCCGCAATATGAGCGCGGCTTCCCCGGCTTCTGCGCTGTCACGGGCCGCAATCCGACGCGCGCTCAGGTCGACGGAATGCTCGACCTGATGCCGAGCCCCGGCCTGATCCGCCATCAATGGCGCAAGCACGGAACCTGTTCGGGTCTCGATCCGAGCTCATATTTCAGGCAGGTTCGCAGGGCCGCGGAGCACGTCCGCGTGCCGCCGGCCTTCGCCGCGCCGGACAGCCCGATCGAGACGTCCCCGGCCGCAGTGGAAGAGGCGTTCGTCGCGGCCAATCCCTCGCTGCGCCCGTCGATGATCGCCGTCCAGTGCCGGGGCCGCTTGCTCAACGAGGTGCGCGTCTGCATGACAAAGGATCTGCGTTTCAGGCCCTGCGCGGAGGTCGACCGGCGCGCCTGCCGGTCCGATCGCGTGGTCCTGCCGGCCTCTGGCGGAGATGAAGGATGACCGGCAATCCCGACGCCGCCATGCGGCTTCACCGGCTCGGCGCGGCCGCCGAGCCGCCCGAGGAGAGCGCGCCGCGGCCCGATCGCGTGATCGAGGGGTCGCCTTCCTTCCGCACCCATGTGCATTACGAGGCGCCGGACGGCCGGCTGTTCGCCGGCGTGTGGGAGGCCACCCCGGGCGCCTGGCGGGTGGCTTACGAGGAATGGGAATGGTGCCGCCTGCGCTCCGGGCGCTGCGTCGTCACGCCCGACGGCGGCGAGCCGACCACGCTTGGACCCGGCGACGCGATGGTTCTGGAGCCAGGCTTCACGGGCGTGTGGTCGGTGATCGAACCCTGCGCCAAGGACTTCGTCGTCATGCTGCCGCCCGAGGCGGACGAGGCGTGAGGCCCGTCGCAGTCCCGTGAACTATCGCCACGCCTTCCACGCCGGAAACTTCGCGGACGTGCTGAAGCACGTCGTGCTCGCGCTGATCGTGCGCCATCTGAACGCAAAGCCCTCGCCCTGGAGCTATCTCGACACCCACGCCGGCTGCGGGATCTACGACCTCGAAGGCGAGCAGTCGGAGCGGACGGGCGAGTGGCGCAACGGCGTCGGCCGTCTCGAAGGACGGCGGCTGGGCGACGCCGCGGAAGCCCTCCTGGCGCCCTGGCGCGAGGTCATCGCGGGGCTTGCGGCGGACCACCCGGGCGGCCGGCTCTACCCCGGCTCCCCCGAGATCGTGCGCCGCATGGCGCGGCGCGAAGACCGTCTGCGGCTTTGCGAGAAGCACCCGAAGGACTGCGCCGCGCTCTCGGAGGCGATGGGCCGCGACCGGCGCGTGAAGGTCGTGGAGATCGACGGCTGGACGGCGCTCAACGCCTGGCTGCCGCCGCGCGAGCGCCGCGGTCTCGTGCTGATCGACCCGCCGTTCGAGGAGCCCGGCGAACTCAGGCGCATGGCGGACGCCTTCTCGCGCGCGCAGCGGATCTGGCCGACGGGCGTCTACGCGCTTTGGCGGCCGATCAAGGACCCGGCGGACACGCGCGCGTTCCTCGACGCGATCCGGGCCAGCGGCGCGGCCAAGCTGCTGCGCGTCGAACTGCTCGTTCGCGCGCCCTCCGACCCGAAAGTGCTTTCCGGCTCGGGCCTCCTGATCGCCAATCCGCCGTGGACCCTTGAGGCCGATCTCCGCGCCGGCCTTCCGGAGGTGGCGCAGGCGCTGGCGCAGGGTCCCGGGGCGGCGGCCGTCGTGGAGACGCTCGCCGGCGCTTAGGAATGCAGCGGTCCGCCTCCGGAACACGCCACTTTTTCGCCTTGCCATCCGAATGAACATGCCGCTACCAAATAGAGGCTCTAGCGGCTCGCAGCCGGCGAATACTTGCCAGCATTCGCATTGCGTCGTCTCGACCTGCCGGAGCTCTCGTGGCCGATAGGCGGACGGCGCGGGACCGGGGGACTGGCAAGGGGGCGCTCGATGGCTCAGAGCGGAACGGTAAAGTTCTTCAACGCTGAAAAAGGCTACGGCTTCATCAAGCCGGACGACGGCGGGTCCGACATCTTCGTGCATGTCTCCGCCGTGACGCGGTCGGGGCTGACCACGCTTTCGGAAGGACAGCAGGTGTCCTTCGAAGTGGAGCCGGACCGCAAGGGCAAGGGCCCCAAGGCGGTCAACATCTCCGTCGGCTGAATTCGCGCCATCGGAGGATCGGCGCGCAGCCGATCCTACGGCGCTCGCGGGCCTTCGGCAGGCGCCGCGCCGGCGGCGCCTGTGCTCGCGCGCGCGGCCGGTCTTCAGCAACGCCGAAGGTTTTCCCGAAGCGGCGGATCGCCTAGAAGCGGTCCATCCGCTGCGCGCGCCGCGCCGCTCATGCTCGGGAAATGACGATGCTCATCCTGCGTTCCGCGACGCCCTCTCCTTACGGTCGCAAGGTCAAGATCGCGGCGGCGATCCTCGGCCTGTCGGACAGGATCGAGGTCGTCCAGACCGACACGGTGGCGGAGGACGACCCGATCCGCCGCCTCAATCCGCTCGGCAAGATCCCGACGCTCGAGCTCGAGGACGGGAGCACGCTCTTCGACAGCCGGGTGATCCTGGAATATCTCGACCACCTCGCCGGCGGCGGCAAGGTCATACCGGCCGAGCCTGCGGCCCGCTTCCGCGCGCTGCGCACGCAGGCGCTGGCCGACGGCGTTCTCGACGCCGCCCTGCTGCAGGTCTACGAGGTGCGGTTCCGGGACGAGGGACAGCGCTCCGAACGCTGGACCCAGCGGCAGGCCGACAAGGTCGCCCGGTCGCTCGCGGCGCTCGAGGCGGACCTGCCGGGCGCAGGCCACGATGTCGGAACCATCGCGGTGGCCTGCGCGCTCGGCTATCTCGACTTCCGCTTCGGCGAGGGCTGGCGCGAGCAGCACCCGCGCCTCGCCGAATGGCTGAAGGCCTTCGAGGCCGCCACCCCCGCCTTCGACAAGACGCGCCCCACCGGGTGAGGCGCGCCGAGCGTCAGGCGGGGATGCGGAGGACCTGGCCGGGATAGATCTTGTCGGGGTCCTTCAGCATCGGCTTGTTGGCCTCGAAGATGTCCTTGTAGCGCCCCGCCTGACCCTTGCCGTACTCGGCCTCCGCGATCCTCGAGAGATTGTCGCCCTTCTTGACGGTGTAGAAGCGCGACTCCGGTTCGGACTTCTCGACCTGGAGAGCTTCCTCGACCTTCGCGGTTCCGAGCGTGTTGCCGGCGGCGAGGATGATCTTCTCGCGCACCTCGTTGGATGCCGCGGTGCCGCTGATCTTGACGGTGTCGCCCGACACGTCGACCTTAAGGTCCTTCGCGTCGAGCCCGTGCTTCTCGATCTCCGCCTTGATCTTCTCGGCGCTGGCGGCCTGAGCCTCGCTCGCCCCGAACAGCTTTTCGCCTACGTCCTTGATGAAATCGAACACGCCCATGCGCGCGGCCTCCTCTGTCGTGACCGCACTTGATGATACCGCCCGAAGGCGGTCGGAGAAGGCGCCTCAGAACCGATAGTTGAGCCCGGCCGTCATTTGTCCCCCGGCGGGCGCGAGGCTGGCCTCGCCATTCCCCTCCGAGCGCCGCCGGCCGAGATCGACATACAGGTACCCCAACCGCGCCGTGACGCCGCCCGGCAGCTGGGCTTCCAGGCCTCCCCCCAGGCTCCAGGCGAGCGCGGACCTTCCCTGCCCGCCCCGGGCGAACTCGGCGGAGGCCGACGCCAGTCCGGCCGCGCCGTAGGCGACGAACCGGCCGAACGCGTAGCCGATCCGCGCCTCGATCGCGGAAGAGATGCGGCCGTCGGTCAGGCTGTCGGCGAACCGCGCGTCGGCGCCCGCCCGACTCGACCCGCCGCCGAACCCGACGACGATTCGGTCGAAGGCGCTGCGCGGGACCGACAGATCCGGCGTCGAGCCGGTGAGCAGCGAATCGAGCGCCCGCAGGCTGAGCCAGGTCGCCGCGGTCGGCGAGCCTGCGGACGAGGCTTCCAGGCGCTCCCAGGCCTGAAGCTGCGACGGCGTCCAGAGCAGCGACGCCGTCAGCGCTGAGCGGATCAGCAGCGACATGGACCGTCCGGTGGCGCTTATCCCCGCGCGGCGTCGGAACGCCGGCCGAAGAAGGGCCGGCCCCCGAATGGAACTGTCAGAAGATCAACAAGCCCTTAATCGTCCGAAAACGAAAAAGCCCCGCGGCTTGCGCCACGGGGCTTGCTCGTTCGCAGAAGCGGTTCAGCTCACCAGGAGCTGAACTTGTAGGCGACGCCTGCGGTGAGACGATTCTCGGTCAGGTCGGACTTCACCTTGCCGCCGGGGACCTGGAAGCTGTCCGTGCCGTAATCGTTGTAGCGATAGTCGACGCGCGCGGTGACGTTGTCGGCGACCTTCGCCTCGACGCCGCCGCCGACCGTGTAGCCGATCGCCGTCTTGTCGTCGGTGGACCGGGCCGCGCCGACGCGCGCCTTCACCTTGTGCTCGCCATAGGCGACGCCCGCGGCGCCGTAGACCATGACGTTGTCCATGGCGTAGCCGATGCGGGCGCGCGTCGCGCCCGACCAGTTCAGCTCGTTGCGGATCCGGCCGCCGGCGTTGCTCTTGGTGTCGTGGGCGTTGTTGTAGTTCAGGTCGGTCTCGACGCCGACCACGACCGGCGAGCCGTCGAACTGATGATCATAGCCGGCATAGGCGCCGAGGACGGCGCCGTCCGGCTTGGTGTTCGGAGCGCCGCGCTTGTTGGTGGCGCGGCCCCAGCCATAGCCGGCCTGAGCGCCGATATAGGCGCCGCTCCAGTTGGAGGCGGGAGCCGGAGCTGCGTAGGCGGGAGCGGGCTCGTAGGCCGGCAGATCGGCGGCCATGGCGGCCGGCGCCGCGACGGCCACGGCGGCGGCGGAGGCCGCCGCGACGAAGATGTTACGCAACATGTGAACCTCGGTACTCAACAGCCGGAACGGGGGGATATCCGGAACGCATCACGCTGGCAGAGACGCCGGGGAAGGTCCCGAACGTCGCCCGGACGCTACCGCGCATTCCTTAGCGATTGGTGAAGGTTAGCCGAACACAAAGAAAACCCCGCGACTTGCGTCGCGGGGTTTTCCGGAACACGGCGCCCCGAGGGGCGCGATGTCAGATCAGAACGGCGAGTCGAACTTGTAGGCGACGCCGACCATCACGCGGTGCTCGCTGTAGCTCGACTTCGGCGAGCTGTTGGCCAGCCGGAAGGTGTCCTTGCCGTAGTCGCTGTAACGATACTCGGCGCGAACCGCGACGTTGTCGCTCGCGGCGTACTCGACGCCGCCGCCGATCGTCCAGCCGACAGCGGTCTTCTTGTCCTTGTCGCCCGGGCTGCGGCTGAACTCGCGGCCGGCGTAGGCGAGACCGCCCGCGCCGTAGACCATGAAGCGGTCGAAGGCGTAGCCGATGCGGGCGCGGGTCGCGCCGGCCCAGTTCGTGGAGACCTTGGTGCGGCCGCCACGGGCGCTACGCCGGTCGTCGATGTCGGCGTAGTTGATGTCGGTCTCGATGCCGATCACGACCGGCGAGCCGTCGAACTGGTAGTTGTAGCCGAGATAGCCGCCGACCATCCAGCCGTCCGGGCTGGCCTTCGCGGCGTCGCCCCAGCTGTAGCCGGCCTGGGCGCCGATGTACGGGCCGGTCCAGGTGAAGCCGGCGGGAGCGATGACCGCAGGAGCGGGCTCATACGCCGGAAGATCCGCCGCCATGACGGCAGGCGCATAAAGGGCAAGAACGGCGGCAGACGCTGCGCCGAGGGCGATGTGGCGGATCATTTGAATCCCTCCGATTGAGACACTTGAGCTAGTTCTACTGCACGGCCCTGAACATTCATAGAGCCAGTCTCACAGACAGGAGAACAGTGACGCTTCTGCAACACACCATTCACCTGTAAATTCCTACGCCGGCTAGCAAATCCCCTGTAACCATGACGTCATTCCGGACGAAACGTGTCCAAAAATGGGCCGAGACCTTTTAGTCGACGTTCATAAGTGGTTGTCACCAACCCGTTGAGAATTTGTAACCGAGCCCAAGAAGAACTCGATTATCGGTAACATCAGACTTCATCCGGGTCCCGGCCACGCTGAACGAGTCCGTGCCGAAATCTGAATAGCGATACTCCACCCGCGCCGTGACGTTGTCGCTGAGCGCAGCTTCGACGCCGCCGCCGATCGTCCAGCCGACCGCGACAGTGTCATCCGAACCGTTCGCCAGGCCGCGGGCCTTAGTGTCCCGGTCGGCATAGGCGAGACCGCCCGCGCCATAGACCAGGAACCGCTCGAAGGCGTATCCGACCCGGCCGCGCACGGCGCCGTTGAGGCCGAGATCCGTCCGCAGCCGCGTGCCGCCGCCACGTCCGCTGTCCTTGGCGTCCGAGAAGCTGAGATCCGTCTCGATGCCCAGAACGAGCGGCGAGCCGTCGAGTTGATGATTGTAGCCGACATAGCCCCCGACGGTGACGCCGCTGGGGCTGGAGTTCGCCGAGAAGCCGTTCACCTTCGAATCGGCCTTGAACCAGTCATAGCCGGCCTGAACCCCGACATAGGGGCCCGTCCACGAGAACGACGGCACGGAGACTGCGGGCGCAAGCGCGGGCGCGCCGAGGTCGGCCGCGACGGCCGCTCCTCCGGACAGCAGCGCGATGGTCGCGCCGACCAGCCCTGCAATGCGCCTCATTTCCAAACTCCCCGACGCTCTGATGAGCGACCAGTCGAGGCGTGAGCCCCAGACCTGCCCCGCAAACGCCCGTCGCTTCAACTTAGTTCCATGAAGTGACGAGGCGGCCGCGATTCAAGACAGCGGCCTCCACATAGGGGCCCTGGCGCGCGGCAATGTGGCGTCCCACCGGCCAAAATGTGGCGCCTGCCCTCCGTGGCCGCAGTGCAACATGGCGCGGCGGTTCCGCGCCACGTCCCCGCCTCGCAGGCCCCGCGCTCCAGTGGATCTGCGGGGCCAGGCTCGCGGGGGGAGCCCGCCGCCCGGGACCGACGGGGCGTGCCAAAGCGCTCTCCTGCCCTTATGTGGAGGCAGCGAATGCGCGATCGCCCCGCCCCAGCCTTGACGCCATGACCGAACCAGACAGGCCGCCCGCGGAAGCGGACGAGGCCGACGACATCGACGACCTGGAGCTCTCTTCCCCCGAAACGGGAGAGCTCGAAGCCGCCCCGGAGAACCTCAGGCGCGGCGTCGAGGTGATCCGGTCACAGTTGCGACATCTGCCGAACGCTCCCGGCGTCTACCGCATGTTCGACGGCGCCGGCGAGGTGCTCTACGTCGGCAAGGCGCGCTCGCTGAAGAAGCGGGTCGCGAATTATGCGCGCGGAATCGGCCACAACACCCGCATCGCGCGGATGATCGCCGAGACCTGCTCCATGGAGTTCGTCTCGACCGAGACCGAAACCGAGGCGCTGCTGCTCGAGGCGAACCTCATCAAGCGCCTGCGGCCGCGCTACAACGTGCTGCTGCGCGACGACAAGTCGTTCCCCTACATCCTGATCGCGACCGACCACCCTGCCCCGCAGATCGCCAAGCACCGCGGCGCCCGGGTGCGGAAGGGCGACTACTTCGGCCCGTTCGCCTCCGCCGGCGCGGTCGGACGGACGATCAACGCGCTCGAGCGCGCCTTCCTGCTGCGCTCCTGCTCGGACAGCTATTTCGAGGGCCGGACGAGGCCGTGCCTGCTGTTCCAGATCAAGCGCTGCTCGGCGCCCTGCACCGGCGAAATCACGCCGCAGGCCTATGCAGAGCTCGTTCAGGAGGCGCGCGATTTCCTCACCGGGAAGACCGACAAGGTGAAGCAGGAGCTCGCCCACGCCATGGAGCAGGCGTCCGAGACGCTCGACTTCGAGCGCGCGGCCGTCTACCGCGACCGTCTAGCGGCGCTCGCGGCGATCCAGTCCCATCAGGGCGTCAATCCGCGCACGGTGGAGGAGGCCGACGTCTTCGCGATCCACGCCGAGGGCGGCCAGACCTGCGTCGAAGCCTTCTTCTTCCGCGCCTATCAGAACTGGGGCGCGCGGGCCTACTTCCCCAAGGCGGACCGCAGTCTGGAGCCGCGCGAGGTCCTGGGGTCGTTCGTCGCCCAGTTCTATGACGCCGAGGAGCCGCCGCGCCTCGTCCTGCTGAGCGAGGAGATCGAGGATCGGGCGCTGCTCGCCGAGGCGCTGAGCATCCGCTCCGGTCGCAGGGTCGAGGTCTCCGTCCCCGCCCGCGGGGAAAAGCGCGATCTCGTGGCGCGCGCGCTGGCCAACGCCCGCGAGGCGCTGGGCCGCCGGCTGGCCGAGACCTCGACGCAGGCCAAGCTGCTCGCCGGCGTCGCCGAGGCGTTCGGCCTGCCCTCCCCGCCGCAGCGGATCGAGGTCTACGACAACAGCCACATCATGGGGACCGCTGCAGTCGGCGCGATGATCGTGGCCGGGCCCGAGGGCTTCCAGAAGAACCACTACCGCAAGTTCAACATCCGCCCCGACGACATCACGCCGGGCGACGACACCGCGATGATGCGGCAGGTGCTGCGGCGGCGGTTCGCGCGGCTGCAGAAGGAGTCCCCGCGCGACGCGGAGGGTCGCACGGCGCAGGACGCGCCTCCCTGGCCCGATCTCGTGATGATCGACGGCGGCCAGGGGCAGCTTACTGCGGCGCGCGAGACGCTGGCCGAGCTCGGGCTCGCCGACGCGCCGCTGGTCGGCATCGCCAAGGGCGTCGACCGGGAGGCCGGTCGCGAAACCTTCTTCGTGGAAGGCAAGACGCCGTTCCGTCTGCCGCCGCGCGACCCCGTCCTCTATTACGTCCAGCGGCTGCGCGACGAAGCGCACCGCTTCGCGATCGGGACCCATCGGGCGCGTCGCTCGAAGGAGTTCGTCGCCAATCCTCTCGACGAGGTGCCGGGCGTCGGGCCGACGCGGAAACGTGCGCTGCTTCGCCACTTCGGAACCGCGAAGGCGGTGGCGCGGGCCGGTCTCGCCGATCTCGAGAAGGCCCCCGGGGTCAGCAAAGCGATGGCGAAGGTGATCTACGACTTCTTCCACGAGCGCGGCGACCGTGGCTGAGGCCGCATCCCGCCGGCCGCCCGACCCTCAAATCTGCGTGTTGACGCCCGCCGCCCCGCGTGGTCGTGTCCCGGGTCACCTGCGCCTGAGTTCGCTTCGAAAACATGAGTTCTGAGAGCCATCTCGCACCGATGGGCCTCCGTCGTCCGCGCGTCAATCCATCCCGGCTGCACGCGCTGAGCCTGCCGAACATGCTGACCTACGGGCGCATCGCGGCCGTGCCGATGGTGGCGGCGTGCCTGTTCGTCGGCGGCGACTCCCTGCGCTGGGCGGCGTTCGCCATTTTCGCGATCGCGGCCGTCACCGATTTTCTCGACGGCTATCTGGCGCGCGCCTGGCAGCAGCAGTCGCCGCTCGGGCGCATGCTGGACTCGATCGCCGACAAGCTTCTGGTCGCGGCCTGCCTGCTGATGCTGGCCGCGAACAACACGATCTCGGGCTGGTCGATCTGGGCCGCGATGGTGATCCTGTGCCGCGAGGTGCTGGTCTCTGGCCTGCGCGAGTTCCTGGCGGAGCTGCGGGCGAGCGTACCGGTGACGCAGCTCGCCAAATACAAGACGACCACCCAGCTGATCGCGATCGGCTTCCTGCTCGCGGGGCCCGCCGGCGACAAGGTGCTGCCCGGCAACACCCAGATCGGCATCGGCCTGCTGTGGGTGGCGGCGCTCCTTACGCTCTACACCGGCTATGACTATCTCCGGGCTGGCCTTCGCCACGTCCTGGAGGAGCCTTCGGAATGAAGCTGCTGTATTTCGCCTGGGTGCGCGAGCGGGTCGGCCGCGCCGAGGAGGAGGCCGAGGCGCCGGCCGGCGTGAGCACGGTCGCCGAGCTGATCGAGTGGCTGCGCGGGCGCGGCCCCGAATATGAGCACGCCTTCGAGGCTGGACCCGCGATCCGCGCCGCGATCGACAAGCGCCACGCGCGGGCCGACGCGCCGATCGCGGGCGCGCGCGAGATCGCCTTCTTCCCGCCCATGACGGGCGGCTGAGCCCGGCATGACGGTCCGGCTGCAGACGGAGCCGTTCGACCTCGGCGCCGAGGTCGCGCGCCTGACCGACGGCCGCTCCGACGTCGGCGCAGTGGTGACCTTCATGGGCGTCTGCCGGGACCGCACGGATTCCGGCGCCGAGCTCGTCGCGCTGACTCTCGAGCATTACCCTGGTATGGTCGAGGACGAGCTTTCGCGGATCGAGGCGGAGGCCCGCGCGCGGTGGAGCCTCGCCGACGCGCTGGTGATCCACCGTCACGGCCGGATTCTCGCCGGTGAGCCGATCGTTCTGGTCGTCACGCTGGCGCCGCATCGGGCGGCGGCTTTCGAGGCCGCCGAGTTCCTGATGGACTACCTCAAGACCTCCGCTCCGTTCTGGAAGCAGGAGGAGACGGCGGACGGCCGCTCATGGGTCGCGGCCAAGGCGACCGACGACGCAGCCGCGGACCGCTGGAAAAAATAGTCCGCGCTTTGCTGTCCCGTCTTGGGACGCGTAAAAAATGCTGGTAGCGTAACGAAGTGTTAACGCTGCCGGCCCGCGGGGCGGGCGCAGGATCCGCCGCCAATGGGCCAAGGCATCTCGTTTCGTATGGGAACGGCCCTGATCGTCGGCGCTTACGCGACGATCGTGAGCGTCCTCGTTTTCGGCGTCGGCCGCGATCTCTGGCAGGCCGTCGGTCATTACGAGCCTCAGGTCTCATGGCTCACGGCCGAGACCACGGGCGCCCGCGTGGCGGCGCTCAAGGCCGCCGGACATCCCGGAACGGCCGGGCTCTACACGCTTGCCGCCTCCCTCTCCTGGGGGCTGATCGGCGCCCTGACCGCCGGCGGCTTCGCCTGGGGCGTCGTGCACAAGGGGGCCAGCGTGATCGGCCTCGACAAGGCCCTCAACTATCTGATCGCGATCGCGGCGCTGTACGCGCTGGCCGGCCTGACCGCCGCCGCCCTCCACGCGCTGCGGCTTCCGATGCAGGACGGCGGGCTTCAGTCGATCCCCGGCCTCTGGTTCGCGACCATGATCCCGAGCGCGGCGATCCTCGCCCGGATCGGCGCGCTGATCGCGCACGACGCCGGCGTGCTGATGGCGGTCTGGCTGGAGGCCGATCCGGATCGCCTCGCGCGGCTCACCGCGGAAGCCGAGGCCGACCACGGCGTCGACAGTCTGGAGGCGCGGCTGGCGCGCCTGATCGCCCGTCGCCCGGCCGTCTCCTGACGAACAGGAGAACGGCCAGGCGAGGCTGTTCTCAGGCCGCCGCGACCTCGGCCTTGGCGGCCGGCCTGACCGTCGCCTCGTAGTCTTCCATCAGCGCCTTCGTGAGGTCGCCGACGGTGAAGCGCCACTGCGCGATCTCGGACACGGGCGTCACCTCGGCCGCCGTGCCGCAGATGAAGCACTGCTCGAAGCCTGCCAGCTCCTCCGGCATGATCGCGCGCTCGATCACCTCGACGCCGCGCTTGCGGGCGAGATCGATGACGGTGCGCCGGGTGATGCCGTCCAGGAAGCAGTCCGGCGTCGGCGTGTGCAGCGCGCCGTCCTTCACGAAGAACACGTTCGCGCCCGTGCACTCGGCGACCTGGCCGCGCCAGTCGAGCATCAGGGCGTCCGCGTAGCCCTTTTGCTCCGCCGCGTGCTTCGACAGGGTGCAGATCATGTAGAGGCCGGTCGCCTTCGCCCGCGAAGGCGCGGTGCGCGGGTCGGGGCGGCGCCACTCCGCAAGGTCGACCCGGATGCCCTTCAGGCGCTGGGCCGGGTCGAAATAGCTCGGCCACTGCCAGACCGCGATCGCGAGGTGGATCGTGTTCTGCTGGGCCGCGACGCCCATCATCTCGCTGCCGCGCCAGGCGATCGGCCGCACATAGGCGTCCTCGAAGCCCTGCCGCGCCAGCGTCTCCACGCAGGCGCGGTCGATCTGCTCGACCGTGAACGGGATCTCGAAGCCGAGCAGCCGCGCGGATTCGATCAGCCGCTGGTTATGCTCCCGCATCTTGAAGATGACGCCGCCATAGGCGCGCTCGCCTTCGAACACGCCGCTGGCGTAATGCAGGCCATGCGTGAGCACGTGCACCTTGGCGTCGGACCAGGGCACGAACGCGCCGTCGAACCAGATGACGCCGTCCCGGCTATCGAAGGGTTGAGCGTCCGCCATGGTTCGAGCTCCTTGACCAGTCGCCGGGTCGCCGGCTGCGTATGGACCCGCGCCCAAGCGCGTGACCACAATAAATCAGATCGTCGCAAAGGCTGCGCTGGGCAAGCTCTTTTGCGTCGCCGCCTTCTAGCCGGTATCTTCGCAAGAGCGTTGGAGGGCCCGCGGGCCGGCTGGCGCGACGGAACCGGCCGGTTCCGAAAACGGTCGGCACTTTGCCACGGGATCGAAATAAGTCAACATGGCTGACGTAATTTCGGCCGGGGACGACGTCGCCGCGGCGAGCGCCCCGGCGCTGGAGGCCGCGAGCGGCGCCGCTTACGACATCATCGAGCTGCTGTTCTTCGCGTATCGGGACTTCGTGCGGGACGCCGACGAAGCGCTTGCGGTCTATGGATTCGGCCGCGCGCATCATCGCGTGCTGCATTTCGTCGACCGCAATCCCGGCCTCAGGGTCACGGAACTGCTCGACATCCTGAAGATCACCAAGCAGAGCCTCGGGCGCGTCTTGCGCGAGCTTGTCGACAAGGGCTTCATCGTGCAGCGCGAAGGCGAAGCCGACCGCCGCCAGCGCCTGCTCTATGTCACCGATCGCGGCGACCGGCTGGCGCGCGAGCTCGCCCGGCTGCAGGGACGCCGCGTCGCGCGCGCGCTGGTGGACGCGGAGCCGGCCGAGCGGGACGCCGTGAAGCGTTTTCTGTTCGAGATCATCGATCCGGAGGAGCGCGGCAAGGTCTCGCGCCTGTCGGGCTTCGGAGCGGACGGACGGAGGTGAGATGATGGCGGGAGCGGCGGAGCGCCGGCCGATAGCCGACGACGCGGCGCACCTGCTGGTGGTCGACGACGATTCGCGGATCAGGTCGCTGCTGCACAAGTTCCTGACCACGAACGGCTATCGGGTGACCACGGCGTCCTCGGCCAGCGAGGCGCGGCTGAAGCTCGACTCGCTGTCGTTCGACCTGCTCGTGCTGGACGTCATGATGCCCGGCGAAAACGGCCTCGAGCTCGCCCGCGCGGTGCGCGCGCGCTCCCCGGTGCCCATCCTGATGCTCACCGCCCGCTCCGAGGCGGAGGACCGCATAGCGGGGCTCGAAACCGGCGCGGACGATTACCTGATCAAGCCGTTCAACCCGCGGGAGTTGCTGCTGCGGGTCGGCGGCATCCTGCGCCGCTCGGCCGCCGCCGCCACCTCCGGGTCGGCGCCCGAGGTGCGCTTCGGCCCGTTCGTCTTCCACCGCGGTCGGGGCGAGCTGAAGCGCGGCGACGAGGTGGTCCGGCTCACCGACCGGGAGCGCGACCTGCTCGCGGCGCTCGCCGAACGCCCCGGCCAGACGGTGCCGCGCGCCGCCATCGCGGGCGACGACGCCGCGCCGGGCGACCGGGCGGTCGACGTCGTGGTCACCCGGCTCCGCCGCAAGATCGAGGCGGATCCCGCCAACCCCATCCTGCTGCAGACGGTGCGCGGGCTCGGCTACCGCCTGCTCACAGACGAATGAGCAGGAAGACCGGCTTCATAGGCTGGCTCCGGCGGCGGGCGCCGCGCGGGCTCTACACCCAATCGCTGATCATCATCATCGCCCCGATGGTGCTGCTGCAGGGCGTCGTCGCGTTCGTGTTCCTGGAGCGGCACTACGAGCTCGTCACCAAACGCCTCTCCTCGGCGGTGAGCCGCGACATCGCCGCACTGGTCGACCTGCATCAATCGAAGCCGCCGGTGAGCGACGCCGAGATCGTTCGCATCGCCCGCGAGCGGCTGGCGCTTCAGGTCGAATTCCTGCCGCCGCAGGCGCTGCCTCCGCCGCTGCCGCGGCCGTTCTTCTCGATCCTGGATGAGCGCCTTTCCGAGGAAATCGCCGACGACATCAAGCTGCCGTTCTGGATCGACACCGTCGGACGATCGAATTTCGTCGAGATCCGTATCCAGCTCGGCGACGCCGTGATGAAGGTGCTGGCCCGCCGCAACCAGACCTACGCCTCGAACAGCCACATCTTCCTGATCTGGATGGTCGGGGCCTCGCTCGTGCTGCTCGGCGTGGCGATCTACTTCCTGCGCGCGCAGCTGCGGCCGATCCTGGCCCTGTCCGAAGCGGCCGACAGCTTCGGCAAAGGGCGAGCGGCGCCGGACTTCCGGCCGCGCGGGGCGCGCGAAATCCGGCTGGCGGCGGAATCCTTCGTCAGCATGCGGGATCGCATCGAGCGCGCCATGGAGCAGCGCACCACCATGCTCGCAGGCGTGAGCCACGACCTGCGCACGATCCTGACCCGCTTCCGGCTGCAGCTCGCGCTGCTCGACGACTCGCCCGAGGTCGAGGACCTCAACCGGGACGTCGAGGAGATGTCGCGCATGCTGGAAGGCTATCTGGCCTTCATGCGCGGCGACGCCGGCGAGCCGGCTTCGCCCACGGACATCCCGCAGATGCTGCAGGATCTGAAGCGGGCGGCCGAGACCTCGGGCGTGGGCGCCACGGTCGAGAGCCACGGCGAGCGCATGGCGATCGTCCGTCCCGACGCGTTCCGGCGCTGCCTGCAGAACCTCGTCGCCAACGCGGCGCGCTACGCCAAGCGGATCGCGATCGTCGCCGTCCACGACGGCCGCCTGCTCGAGGTGAGGATCGACGACGACGGCCCGGGAATTCCGCCGGACAAGCGCGAGGAGGTCTTTCGACCGTTCCTGCGGCTCGACGAAGCCCGCAACCAGGACGGAGCGGGCTCCTCCGGTCTCGGCCTCGCCATCACCCGCGACATCGCCCGCAGCCATGGCGGCGACGTGACGCTGGAGGCCAGCCCCCTCGGCGGCCTGAGGGCGGTGGTGCGGGTACCGGCCTAGGGTCTGTCAGAGCGTGTCAGCCAGGCGGCTGGCCGCCACCGCGCTTGGCGGCGGGCGGCCGCTCAATCTATCATCGGAGAATGAAGGTCGCTCCGAGTACCATCCGCATCGCGCTTCCGCGTCTCTGACGTGAGAAGCTGAAGCAGGCGACCAATGGTCGTCCGCGGACGTTCGCCCGCACCCAGCGGGTGGACCGTCGCCGCATGCGCGGCCCACTAGCCGATGGCGCTCATCATGCACAATGTCTTCGAAAGCCCCTTCAAGGGCATCACTCTCGATCGTCTTGTCACCCATCCCAACATTCGGGTCGGGCGGCACAGCTATTACTCTGGCTACTATCACGGGCATGGTTTCGACGACTGCGCCCGCTTCCTCCTGCCAGACGAAGACGCCGACAAGCTCATCATCGGCTCGTTCTGCTCCATCGGCTCAGGGGCCGCCTTCATCATGGCCGGAAACCAGGGGCATCGCAGCGACTGGATCAGCACCTTTCCCTTCTTCTGGATGCCTGAAGTCTCATCCTTCGCCGGGGCAAAGAACGGATTCCAGCCGGCCGGCGATACGGTGGTCGGAAATGATGTCTGGATCGGGTCCGAAGCGATCGTGATGCCCGGCGTCACGATCGGCGACGGCGCCGTCATTGGGACGCGGGCTCTGGTGACGAAGGATGTCGAGCCCTACGCCATCGTTGGCGGGAACCCGGCCAGGATCATCCGGAAGCGTTTCGCCAACGCCGACATCGACCGACTGCTCGAACTTCGCTGGTGGAATTGGAGCGACGACCAACTGCAGCAGGCCATGCCCATCCTGACCAGCGGCGACGTTGCGGCTCTCCATCACCACTGGCGGACGGTCATCAACTCCGACGCTCCCGTCCCGCCCAGGTCAGGGTGAAGCCAGCTTCCGTCAGAACATCCGCCCGCCGTCCGGAACCGCGACGGTGGGCGACAGCAGCACCACCTCGCCGCTTTCGTCAGGAACGCCGAGCGTCAGCACCTCGGACATGAACTTGCCGATCTGCCGCGGCGGAAAATTCACCACCGCGACGACCTGCTTCCCGACAAGCGCCTCCGGCGCGTAGTGGCGAGTGATCTGCGCCGACGAACGCTTCACGCCGATCTGCGGTCCGAAATCGATCCGCAGCTTGATCGCCGGCTTCCGGGCCTCCGGATAGGGCTCGGCTTCGATCACCGTGCCGACCCGGATGTCGACGCGGAGGAAATCATCGAAGCCGATCTGCGGCGCGACGGACGCTCCGCTCACGCGGCGGACGCCATGTCGTCGCCGCCGCTGCGATCGCGCGGGCGGCGCGGATCGCGTCCGAGGATTCGGTCGAGGGCGGAGCGCAACGGCGCCGCCAGGCGACCGAGATCGTCCGCGCGCTGGGCCCAGCGCTCGGCTTTCCGCAGCTCCTCGTCGAGCGCCTTCATGGTCTCGGGCAGGCCGGGCTCCCTGTCACGCAGGAACGTGTCGAAGACGCGCGCCGTCACCAGCACGAGGCCCTGCGCGCGGGCGGCGCCGAGCGGACCCGCCTCGTTGACGCCCGCCGCCGCCAGCATCCACTGCATGGAGGAGACCGCGACCTGGTTCAGCGCCGTCGCGCCGAGCGGATCGGTCCGCAGCCCGTCCCGCACCGCCCGGAGCGCCTCGCGCTGCGGCGCCATCGCCTCGAACCGGCGCATCAGCACGTCGAACAGCCGCTCACGGGCCGGCTCGTCCGCCATGTCGCGCATGTCGTGCGACAGCACGTCGAGGTCGATCTTGCGCAGATAGGCGGCGAGGATCGCGCCCTTCGACGGAAAGGCGCTGCGGAGCTCGGCGAGCGACACGCCGGCCCGCTGCGCGACTTCATAGAGCCCGATCTCGCCCCAGCTCTTCTCACCGAGAAGCGTGAAAAGCGCCGCGACGATCTTGTCCTTCGGATCAGCGGGCGCCGCCGGCCTGTCGAGCCTTGCGGCGCCCGGGCCCGCCTCGCCTGCGCCGGGCGTCGCGCCCGCATTGAAATCGGCCGCCATGGACGTCTCTCCTCGGCTGATGGGTCGCGCCTTCAAGATAGGGCCGAACCCGGCCGGCATCCAAGGTCGCCTCAGCCGGCGAGCTCGCGGGAGCGTCTGGTGGCGGCCGCCACGGCGCGCTCCATCAGCGGCGCGAGGCCGTCCTCGGCCATCAGCACCTCGAGCGCGGCCGCCGTGGTGCCGTTCGGCGAGGTGACGTTCCTGCGCAGGATCTCGGGCGGCTCGGAGGAGCGCGCGAGCAGCTCGCCTGCGCCCTCGACCGTCTTGCGCGCGAGGGTCTGGGCCAGCTCGGCCGGCAGGCCCGCGGCGACGCCGGCGCGCGCCAGCGTCTCGACCAGGAGAAAAACATAGGCCGGGCCGGAGCCCGAAACGCCCGTGACGGCGTCGATCAGCCCCTCGTCCTCGACCCAGACCACATCGCCCACCGCGCGCAGCAGCCGGTCGGCGAGATCGCGCTGCTCGGGACGCGTCTGGCCGCCGGCGACGCAGCCCGTGACGCCGCGGCCGACGGCGGCGGGCGTGTTCGGCATGGCGCGAACGACCGCCTGACCGTCGGCCAGTCCTGCGGACAGGGTGGCGAGCGTCGTGCCGGCGAGCACCGAAACCACGACGGTGTCGGGGCCGGCGAAGGTCGCCGCGGCCGGCAGCGCGCCCTCGACCGCCTGCGGCTTCACCGCGAGCAGGATGGCGGCCGGGCCGGAAAGATCGCCCGGCTGCGGCCCGAGCCGCACGCCGGCGCGGCGCCAGCGCTCGGCCGTGAACTCCGGCAGCGCCGGGTCGACGACGAACACGCTCGCCGGGTCGAGCCCGCGGGCGAGCCAGCCGTCGAGCAGCGCGCCGCCCATCTTGCCGGCGCCGATCAGCAGAACCGGGCCGCCCGCATCGAGCGGCCCGGAGCAGTGCGCGTTCAAGAGAATGCTGAGGTCGTCACGCCTCCCCCACCGTCTCGAAGGCCACCACCTCCATGGCCTCCTTGGCGCTCTTGCCGGCCCACAGAACGAACTGGAAGGCCTGGTAGTGGCGCTCGCACGCTTCGATCGCGGCCTCGAGCAGAGCTTCGCATTGCGGCGCGCTCGCCTCCGCGCCTCCGGACAGCAGCAGAGAGTGACGATAGGCCACCACGCCCTCCTGACTCCACAGGTCGAAATGGCCGAGCCACATCTGCTCGTTCACGAGCGTCAGCAGTTGCAGGACCTCCGTCTTCCGGCGATCGGGAACCTTGAGATCGAAGGCGCAGGCCAGGTGAAGGGACTCCAGATCGCCCATCCACGTGAACGACACGTGGTAATCGGTCCATGCTCCGTCGACGGAGATCGTGATCTCGTCGTCGCCCGACCGGTCGAACACCCAGTCGTTCAACGTCGCGATACGTTCGATCATGTCGACAGGATGTCCCTGGCGATCAGCGTCCACGTCGATGAGAGCCATAAGCTCCTCCCCGGGTGAGGCCCGACGTCAGCGGGCGTGGGAACGACGTCGCGCGTGACGGGCGCGCCGCTGTGCGCGGCTCGCCAACCGCGACTCCTAACCCCGGAAAACCTCCGGCGATTCGAGCCGCCTGGTTCAGTATATGGCGCCTCTCGCGGCGCTGCACACAGGCTGTTGCGCAGACAGGGGGATCAATCCCCCACCGCGTCGTCAAAGCCTTTGGGCGCGCCGACCGGGGCCGGCTCGGCGGCCTTCTCGCCGAACACGCTGTCGGCGTCGACCTCGGAGCGACCAAGACGCTCCTCGAGCGCCGCAAGCCGCTCGGCGAGCTTCTCGTTCTCTTCCCGCGCGCGGCTCGCCATCGCCCGGACGGCCTCGAACTCGTCGCGACGCACGAGATCGAGGTCCGAGAGGATCCGCGAGGCCTGCTGCCGCACAACCGTCTCGACCTCGCGCCGCAAGCCTGAAGCCATGCCGGCGGCGTCGGTCATCAGGCGTCCGATCTCGTCGAACATGCGCCCGCGGGTTTCAGTCATGAGGCATCCTCTCTGTTCTCCCCAGATGTGGCCCGTCCTGCCCCGGCGATCAAGCCGCGGCCTCTACGACAAGTTGAATTGACCATTGCGGGCGGCCAATATCGGCCGACGCCGCTTTGACTTAGAAAGACGGCCGCACCCGCAGGAGGTCCGCCAAGCCTATGCCGCACGCAACCCCGCTGATCTCGACCATCGTGGCGGGGCTTGTTCTGGCGTTTATTTTCGGAGCGATCGCGCATCGCCTGCGGCTGCCGCCGCTGGTCGGCTACCTTCTCGCCGGCGTGCTCGTCGGGCCGCACACCCCCGGCTACGTCGCCGATCAGAGCCTGGCGCCGGAACTCGCCGAGATCGGCGTGATCCTGCTGATGTTCGGCGTCGGCCTGCACTTCTCCCTGAAGGACCTGATGTCGGTCCGAGGCATCGCGATTCCCGGCGCGATCGTGCAGATCGCGGCCGCGACAGGTCTCGGCTGCGGCCTCGCCTGGCTGCTCGGGTGGTCGTTGGGCGGCGGCCTGGTGTTCGGCCTCGCGCTTTCGGTCGCCTCCACGGTCGTGCTGCTCAAGGCGCTTCAGGATCGACGCCTGCTCGACAGCGAGCGGGGCAAGATCGCGGTCGGCTGGCTGATCGTGGAAGATCTCGCGATGGTGCTCGCGCTGGTCCTGATCCCGGCGCTTGCGGGATCGGCGGATCAAGCGCCGGAGCCGCTGGCCGCGGCGGTCAGCGAGGCGCTCGGCATCAAGATCGGCATGGCGGGCGTGGTCGCCCTGACGCTGCTCAAGGTCGCGGTGTTCGTGGGCCTGATGCTCGTCGTGGGACGCCGGCTGATCCCGGCCGTGCTCCACCGCATCGCGCACAGCGGCTCGCGTGAACTGTTCCGCCTCGGCGTGCTCGCCATCGCGCTCGGCGTCGCCTTCGGCTCCTCCGCCCTGTTCGGCGTGTCGCTGGCGCTCGGGGCGTTCTTCGCCGGGATGGTGCTCGCCGAAAGCGAGCTCAGCCATCGCGCCGCGCAGGAGAGCCTGCCGCTGCGTGACGCCTTCGCGGTGCTGTTCTTCGTCTCGGTCGGAATGCTGTTCGACCCGTCGATCATCTTGCGCGACCCATGGAGCGTCGCGGCGGTCGTGTTCATCATCCTCATCGGCAAGTCGATCGCCGCCTTCCTGATCGTGCTCGCCTTCCGCGGCACGGTGTCCTCGGCGCTCACGATTTCGGCGAGCCTCGCGCAGATCGGCGAGTTCTCCTTCATCCTCGCCGAGCTCGGGGTCGGGCTGAAGCTTCTGCCTGAAGCCGGGCGGGATCTGATCCTCGGCGGCGCGCTGATCTCGATCGTCCTGAACCCGCTGGCGTTCTTCGCGGCCGAGCGATTCCGGTCGCGCATCGAGACATTCATCGGGCGCAGGCAGCCCAAGGCAGCGCCCGTCGAGGCGACGGCGGCGCCCGCGGCGGCGCCGTCCTCTCCACTGGAGGCGGCCGTCGCCCCGGCCGCCCAGACGCGCTCCGAGTCTTCGACGCCGGAGCTCTCGGCCGACGAAGGCACGCCGCATCCCACGGCGCTGACGGACCATGTCGTGCTGGTCGGCTTCGGCCGCGTCGGCGGCGCCGTCGGGGCGGAGCTCGCGGAAAGCGGCGCGCGCTTTCTCGTCATCGAGGATTCGGAGAAGCCGCTCACCGAACTGCGCGAACGCGGCGTGGAGACGATCGTCGGCAACGGCGCTGACCCGGCGGTGCTCGCGCTCACGAACCTGCCCCAGGCGCAGGCCCTCGTGGTGGCCATCCCGGAGGCGTTCGAGGCGGGCCAGACCGTCGAGCAGGCCCGCGCCCTCAACCCCAGCCTCAAGATCATCGCGCGCGCGCACTCGGACGCGGAAGTCGAGCATCTCATGAAGCTCGGCGCCGACGAGGTGGTGATGGGCGAGCGCGAGATCGCCCACGGCATGATGCGCTTTCTGGCGATCAGGCCGGCCGCGAACCCCGCAGGTTTGGGCCCGGTCGCCGCGCCAAGGCCTGCGGCCGACCAGTTCCCGACCGACGCGGCGCCCTCGGCGGCCTAGTCGCGCGCGAGCTCGGCCTGGTAGAGCACCGGCCAGTCGCTCTGCGGCACGCCGCGGCACTCCTCCATGCGCATCAGCCGCGCCAGCCGGAACGCGGAGCCGTCCCATGTCCAGGACGTCGCCTCGCCGCAGTCGCCGATGCCGCGCCCCTTCGCGAAGGCGTTCAGGATGAGGCCGTCCTCGGACAGATAGGGATTGGTCAGCTCGGCGGCGTCGTCGGGTTTCTCGCCGGGCGGCGCGAAGTTGACCTGAGACGCCCCCTCGGGGCCGGCGAGCCACATCCGGAAGCCGCCATTGTAGGCCGCCAGGTAGGTGCACACGCCCCACAGCGCCTTGCCGCCTTCCAGACGCAGCTCGATCGGTGGGACATCCTTGCAGTCGTCCGAGCTGGCCTTCCCGATCCCGGACGGTAGAGGGTCGGGCTGCTCGACCTCCTTCATCGCGAGCGCCTTCACAAGCGGCGCACGGGGCGCCGGCGGAACGGAGCTGGCCGGCGCCGGGCCGGGCTTTGCGAGCGCCGTGACGCCTCCGACCCGGCCCTGGCGGTCATCCATGAACAGGAGCGCGGCCGCAGAGCCCGACAGCGAAATATTGAACGACCCGGCGAGTTTGCCGCCGTCGCTCAGGGTCACGGCGAGGCTCTTCGCCTGCTTCAGCGCGGAGGCGACTTCGCGCGCCTTTCCTGCAGGGAGGGAGGCGACGACATAGGAGCCGTCGAGCGCCGCCTGAAGCGGCGTCGGCGCCGCCCCGTCCAGAACGAGCGACAGACCGGGCGCGGCCGGCTCCGCATCGGGCGCCACATGAAACGAGACGGTGGGCTCGTCGTCGGCGGCGGCGCCGCGCGTGATCTTCACATAGGCGGTTTTCGCCTCGTCGGGGGAGGACCCGAGCGCCACGCACGCCCTGAGGTTGTCGCAGCCGACCACCCAGTCCTTGAACGTCTTCAACGGGCCGACGTCCTGCGCCGCCGCCGGCGTTCCGGCGCCGGCGAGCAATCCCGCCGCCAGCGTGGTGAGCAATCCGCCTCGCGTCATCGTCGATCTCCCCCTGAACGTCAGATTGCCCGATGGCGGTTGGGCAAACGTGAACGGCGACACGGGAAAGCGACCACGCGCGCTTGACGCTCCGGGCGGCTTCGACCATCACGCGCCGGTCCCTCCGGAGCGTCCGATGCCGCTGTTCGCGATCGCCTTTCCGATGATCGATCCGGTCGCGCTCCAGATCGGACCGCTCGTGATCCGCTGGTATGCGCTCGCCTATATCGCCGGACTGCTGATCGGCTGGTGGCTCGCCAAGCGCATCGCCGGCCGCGACGCGTATTGGGGCGCGACCGCCCATCCGAAGCCTCTCGACGTCGACGACCTCATTGTCTGGGTCGCTTTCGGCGTCATCCTCGGGGGGCGCCTCGGCTATGTGCTGTTCTACGACTTCGCGCTCTACGTCGAGGAGCCGCTCGAGGCGCTGAAGCTGTGGCGCGGCGGCATGAGCTTCCATGGCGGCCTGCTCGGCGCGGCGCTCGCGCTCGCGCTGTTCGCCCGCTCCCGAAAACTGCCGGTGCTGCCCACCTTCGACCTCGCGGCGGCGGTGACGCCGATCGGCCTGTTCTTCGGCCGCATCGCGAACTTCATCAATGGCGAGCTGTATGGCCGGGCCACCGACGTGTCGTGGGGCATGGTGTTTCCGGGCGGCGGCCCGGAGCCCCGTCATCCGAGCCAGCTCTATCAGGCGGCGCTCGAAGGGGTCTGCCTGTTCCTGCTGGTCCAGATCCTGGCGCGATCGGGCGCCCTGAAGCGGCCCGGCCTGGTCACCGGCGCCTTCGCGGCCGGCTATGCGGTCGCCCGGATCATCGGCGAGGAGTTCCGCCAGCCGGACGCCCAGATCGGCTTCCTGGCGGGCGGCCTGACGATGGGAATGCTGCTGTCGATCCCCATGCTGCTCGCGGGCCTCGCGCTGGTGGTCTACGCGGCAAGGCGTCCCGCGGCCGCATGACCGCGCTCGAGCGCGAGATCGTCGAGCTGATCTCCCACGAGGGCCCGATCACCGTCGCCCGCTACATGGGGCTCTGCCTCGGCCATCCGGCGCACGGCTACTACGTCACCCGAAATCCGTTCGGCCCGCGCGGCGACTTCGTCACGGCGCCCGAAATCAGCCAGATGTTCGGCGAGCTGATCGGCCTGTGGTGCGCCGAAGTCTGGCGCCAGATGGGCTCCCCCGCGCGCGTCCTCCTGGTCGAGCTCGGCCCGGGCCGCGGCACCCTGATGACGGACATGCTGCGCGCGGCGAAAGCGGTTCCGGAGTTCCGCGCCGCGCTCGACGTCGTGCTGGTCGAGACCAGTCCCACGCTGAGAGATGTCCAGGCCGGGACTCTCGCCGAAACGGCCGTCCCGCCGCGCTGGGCCGCCACGGTCGAGGAAGCGCTCTCCACCCCGGCCCCTGCGCTCGTGGTCGCCAACGAATTCTTCGACGCGCTTGCGGTCCGCCAGTTCGTTCGGACCGAGGCGGGCTGGCGTGAGCGGCTGGTGGGGCTCTCGGCCGAGCGCTCCCTCGTCTTCGGACTGGCGCCGGAAGCGCCGCGCGACGTGCGGCTGCCGGAAAGTCCGGCTGGCGCGGTTCTCGAGATCTGCCCCGATGCGGCTGTGATCGGCGCGCGGATCGCGCGCCATGTCGCCGCGCATGGCGGGGCGGCGCTCGCCATCGATTACGGCGCAGGGGCGGCCGGCGGCGACACGCTGCAGGCGGTGCGCGCCCACCGCTACGTCGATCCGCTTTGCGCTCCCGGCGAGGCCGATCTCACCGCCCATGTGGATTTCGGCGCTCTCGCCCGCGCGGCCGCCGCTGCCGGCGCGAGCGTCATGGAGCTGCTGCCCCAGGGTGATTTCCTCGAGCGACTGGGCCTCCCCCAGCGCGCCGCGCAATTGCGCCGGGCGGCGACGGACGAGCAGCGCGCGGCGATCGAGGCGGCGGCCGCGCGCCTGACCGATCGCGCGCCGACCGGCATGGGGGCGCTGTTCAAGGCGCTCGCCTTCGCCGATCCTCGGCTCGGACCGCTGCCGGGATTCGCTCCCGCGGCCCCATGAGAGGAGCCGACGCCATGACCGACGCCGCCTTGAGCGAGCCCCCCACCGAGGCTGCGGTCTTCGTGCAGTCGCGGAAGCTGGCGGCGCTGGCGGGGGTCCGGCACGCCTTCTTCACCCGTCAGGGGGGCGTCTCGACCGGGCTTTACGCCAGCCTGAACGGCGGACTCGGGTCGAACGACGACCCGGATGCGGTGCAGGAGAACCGCCGGCGCATGACGGCCGCGCTCGGGCTCTCTGCAGGACGTCTCGCCGTGCCGTGGCAGGTGCATTCGGCGGAGGCGACGATCGCCGCCGCGCCCTGGGCGCGCCACGAGGCGCCGCATGTCGACGCGGTCGCGACCGCGACGCCGGGCCTCGCGGTCGCCGTCACGGTCGCGGATTGCGGGCCGATCCTGTTCGCCGATCCGAAGTCCGGCGTGGTGGCGGCCGCCCATGCGGGCTGGAAGGGCGCCATCGGAGGCGTGCTCGAGGCGACGCTCGTCCGCATGGAGGAGCTCGGCGCCCGTCGCAAGGACGTCACGGCGGCGCTCGGCCCGTGCATCCGGCAGCCGAGCTACGAGGTGGGGCCCGAGTTCGCCGCCCGCTTCACCGCGGGCGATCCGGGCAATGCGCGGTTCTTCGTCCCCTCCGGCAAGCCCGGGCACGCGCTGTTCGATCTCGGCGGCTTCGTCGTGGCGCGCCTGGAGGCGGCAGGCGTCGGCGAGGTCGACGATCTCGGTCTCGACACCTATGCGGATGAAGCCCGCTTCTTCAGCTTCCGCCGCGCCACCCATCGCGCGGAGCCGGACTACGGGCGGCTCATCGCCGCGATCACGCTGGCCTGAAGCGCCCGCGGCGAGCGGCCGCCAACGTTCTCGACAGGCGCTCGAGGCTAACCATGTCGGCGGTTTTGCCGGCGGACGGCGGCCGGCCGCGGCTCAGCGCTTGTTGAGCCCGTTTTGAATCGCTGTTAAGAGCCCAGAGCCCCTTTGGCCCCGCATGCTCAAGGCTGCGGGACGCGAAAATATCAGGACAAGTCGCATGAAGGTCGTCGCCGGCAACTCCAACCGGGCGCTCGCCGAGGCTATCGCCGCCTATCTCGCGACACCGCTCACCCGCTGCAATGTCCGGCGTTTCGCCGACATGGAGGTGTTCGTCGAGATCCTCGAGAACGTGCGCGGCGAGGACGTGTTCGTCGTGCAGTCCACGTCGTTCCCGGCGAACGACCACCTGATGGAGCTGCTGATCATCATCGACGCGCTGCGCCGCTCCTCGGCGCGGCGCATCACGGCCGTGATGCCCTATTTCGGCTACGCCCGTCAGGATCGCCGCTCCTCCGGCCGCACGCCGATCTCGGCGAAGCTCGTCGCCAACATGATCACCCAGGCCGGCGCGGACCGGGTCATGACCCTCGACCTGCACGCCGGCCAGATCCAGGGCTTCTTCGACATCCCGACCGACAACCTGTTCGCGGCCCCCGTCATGGTCCGCGACATCAAGGAGCGGCTGCCGGCCGACAACGTCATGGTGGTCTCGCCGGACGTCGGCGGCGTGGTCCGCGCCCGCGCGATCGCGAAGCGCATCGACGCCCAGCTCGCCATCGTCGACAAGCGCCGCGAGCGCGCCGGCGAGAGCGAGGTGATGAACATCATCGGCAAGGTCGAGGGCCGCTCCTGCATCCTGGTGGACGACATCGTCGATTCCGGCGGCACCCTGGTGAACGCCGCCGAGGCGCTGCTCGCCCAGGGCGCCAAGGAAGTCTACGCCTACCTGACCCATGGCGTGCTCTCGGGCGGCGCGGTCGCCCGCGTCACCGCCTCCCGGATCAAGGAGATGGTGATCACCGACTCGATCCAGCCGACCGAGGCGGTGCGCGTCGCCAAGAACATCCGCACCGTCTCGATCGCGACGCTGATCGGCGAGGCGATCGCCCGCACCTCCTCCGAGGAATCGGTGTCGAGCCTGTTCGACTGACGGCGTCATCCCCAAGGCCCTGATTGTCTTGGGGCGGTTTTTGGGCTATGGCCTCGCGCGCGGCGTCCCACACCCCTGGAGGGGTTCGCCGCGGCAGGCCGCTCGTCGCGAGCGGCCATTTCATTTCGGAGAACGGATATGACTGCGACCAAGCCCCTGAAGGCGGTCGCGCGCGAGAAGGCCGGCAAGGGGGCCGCCCGCGCGCTTCGCCGTGAAGGCAAGATTCCGGCTGTCATCTATGGCGGCAAGAAGCCTCCCGTCAGCATCGCGCTCGATGGCCACGAGATGTTCCGCCTGCTGCACGCCGGCGGCTTCAAGACCACCGTGTTCGAGATCGACACGGGCGCCGGCGTCGAGCGGGCGATCCCGCGCGACTATCAGCGCGACGTCGTGAAGGACACGCTGCTGCACGTGGACTTCTTCCGCGTCTCGGCCACCAGCAAGGTCCATGTCGACGTGCCGGTGCACTTCCTCAACGAGGACAAGGCGCCCGGCCTCAAGCGCGGCGGCGTGCTGAACATCGTCCGTCACACCGTCGAGGTGACGACCGACGTCGGCCATCTGCCGGAGCATATCGAGGTCGATCTCGCGGGCCTGAACATCGGCGACAGCCTGCACGCCTCCGCGGTGAAGCTGCCGGAAGGCGTCGCCTTCTCGATCGACGATCGCGACTTCACGATCGCGACGATCGCGGCTCCGACCGTCCCGGTCGAGGCTGAAGAGCCGGCTGAGACCGAGGCCGCAGCCGAGTCCGCCGACGAGGCGGAAGCCGGCGAAGGCGAGAAGCCCGCCGAGGGCTGACGCGAACCTGCCGGAGCCACTCGCGATGCTGCTCCTGGTCGGCCTCGGCAATCCGGGGCCGAAATACGCGAAGAACCGGCACAATATCGGCTTCATGGCCGTCGACCGGATCGCCGCCCGCCATGGCTTCGGCCCTTGGCGGGCGCGCTTCCAGTCGGATGCGTGCGAAGGCTCGATCGCGGGCGTCAAGGCGCTGCTGCTGAAGCCGCGCACCTACATGAACGAGAGCGGCCGGGCGGTCGCGGAGGCCGCGCGCTTCTACAAGGCCGCGCTGTCCGATCTCGCTGTCTTCCACGACGAGCTCGACCTCGCGCCCGGCAAGCTCCGGGTGAAGGTCGGCGGCGGCAACGCCGGCCATAACGGCCTGCGCTCCATCACCGCCCATATGGGCAATGACTACAAGCGCGTGCGGCTCGGCATCGGCCATCCCGGCCGGGACGCGGTGCTCTCCTACGTGCTGAACGACTTCGGCAAATCGGAGCAGCCCTGGGTGGACGGGCTGACCGACGCCGTGGCGGAGGCCGCCGAGCTTCTGGCGCGGAACGAGGACGAGAGCTTCCAGAACAAGGTCCATCTCCGGATGGAGGCCGCAGGCTTCGCCAATCCGCAAAGGATCGGCGAAGCTCGCGCATGATCTTCGGCGCGTGCTAGAAGCCGCCCCATCTCCCGAACGTCACGAGCGAGTTCCATGGGTTTCAAATGCGGCATTGTCGGCCTGCCGAACGTCGGCAAGTCGACGCTCTTCAACGCGCTCACGCAGACCGCCGCCGCGCAGGCCGCGAATTATCCGTTCTGCACGATCGAGCCGAATGTCGGCGAGGTCGCGGTTCCGGATCCGCGCCTGACGGAGCTCGCTGCGATCGCGAAGTCCGCGCAGATCATCCCGACCCGGCTCACCTTCGTGGACATCGCGGGCCTTGTCCGCGGCGCCTCCAAGGGCGAGGGCCTCGGCAACCAGTTCCTCGCCCATATCCGTGAAGTCGACGCCATCGCCTACGTGCTGCGCTGCTTCGAGGACGACGACATCACCCATGTCGAGGGCCGCATCGATCCGCTGTCGGACGCCGAGACGGTCGAGACGGAGCTGATGATCGCCGACCTCGAGAGCCTCGAGAAGCGGGTCGTGGCGCTCGAGAAGCGCGCGCGCTCGAACGACAAGGAGGCCAAGGAGCAGCTCGATCTCGTCAACCGGGTGCTGCCGCTGCTGCGCGACGGAAAGCCGGCGCGGCTCGCGAAGATCTCCGACGACGAGCGCGCGGCCTTCGCCGCCCTCAACCTGCTGACCTCCAAGCCGGTGCTCTATGTCGCGAACGTCGACGAGGGCTCGGCCGCGACCGGAAACGCCTATTCCGCGCAGGTCGAGGCGCGCGCCAAGGAGGAAGGCGCGGTCGCCGTCGTGATCTCCGCCCGGATCGAGAGCGAGATCGCCACGCTGCCGCCCGAGGAGCGCGCCGAGTATCTCGATGCGCTGGGGCTGCATGAGACCGGCCTCGACCGCCTGATCAACGCCGGCTACCGGCTGCTCGGCCTCGTCACCTACTTCACCGTGGGGCCCAAGGAGGCGCGCGCCTGGACGATCGAGCGCGGCACCAAGGCCCCGCAGGCGGCCGGCGTCATCCATTCCGATTTCGAGAAGGGCTTCATCCGCTCCGAGACGATCTCGTTCGCCGACTATGTCGCGCTCAAGGGCGAGACAGGCGCGAAGGAGGCCGGCAAGATGCGGCTCGAAGGAAAGGATTACGTCGTCGCCGACGGCGACGTGCTGCACTTCCGGTTCGCGAACTAGCTGCGGCCGCAAGGGGCGCGGCTGCGGAGAGCAAGATGGCCGAGCCCCTGCTTACCTTTGAGGATTTCGCGCCGGGCGAGGTCGCCGAATATGGCGACTGGCTCGTCGATCGCGAGGACATGGTCGCCTTCGCGCGCGAGTTCGACCCGCAGCCCATGCACCTCTCCGAGGAGGCGCGCGCGGAACCATGCTGGGCGAGCTGATCGCCTCGGGCTGGTACACGATCGCCCTTCTGATGCGGATCAACTGCGAGCACATGCTGCTCCAGGCGGCCTCGTTGGGCGCGCCCGGCGTCGAGAGCGTCGAATGGCTGGCGCCGGTTCGGGCCGGCGACCGGCTGCGCGTGCGGCGAACGACCCTGGCGACGCGCCCCTCGAAGTCGCGGCCGGAGATGGGCCTCGTCACCTTCGCCTTCGAGGTCATCAACCAGAACGGCGTCGTCGCGATGCGCCAGGTCAACCCGGTCATGCTCGGCCGCCGCGACCGGAGCGCCGCCTGATGCATCTCGAGGATTACGCCGTCGGCGACAAGGCCGAGCTCGGCTCGCACCTGTTCACCGCGGAAGACATCATCCGGTTCGCGTCCAGATATGATCCGCAGCCCTTCCACCTCTCCGAGGAAGGCGGCCGCGCCGGCCCGTTCGGGCGGCTGGCGGCTTCCGGCTGGCACACCTGCGCGGTGTGGATGCGGCTGCTGCTGGGCTTCCAGGCGCGGCTCGCGAAGGAGCGGACCGCGGCGGGGCTTCCGGTCGGCCGCGTCGGCCCCTCGCCGGGCTTCTCCAATCTGAGCTGGAAGCGTCCGGTCTACGCCGGCGACCGGATCACCTATTTCACCGAGGTGCTGGAGACGCGGCCGAGCGCCTCGCGTCCCGGCTGGGGCGTGCTGCGCGCCCGGAACTCGGCGGTCAATCAGGACGGCGTCGAGGTCCTGGAATTCACCAGCGTGGTTCTGGTGGAGCGGCGACCGGACTGAGCCGCCGCCTCGCCGTCAGCCGAGCACGCGGCCCGCGACGGCGTCGAGCTTCGCCAGCAGAGCCGGATCGCGATGCTCGGGCGCGGTGACGAGAGCGAAATCGAGCGCCCGGTCGGACCCGATCGGGCACGGCTCATGCTCCGCCGGGAAGGCGGCCGCGAGGCTCGCGATCAGGCGCCGCGCCACCGCGCCGTTCTCCCGCATCACCTCGAGGATCTCGGCGACCCCGACCCCGTCCTCGTGCGGCCGCCAGGCGTCGTAATCCGTGACCATGGCGACGCTCGCATAGGCGATCTCCGCCTCCCGGGCGAGCTTCGCCTCGGGCATGTTGGTCATGCCCACGACCGACGCCCCCATCGCCTTGTAGGCCAGCGATTCCGCCCGGGTGGAGAACTGTGGGCCTTCCATGCAGACATAGGTCCCCCCCACCACATGCCGCGCTCCGGCCTCGACGGCCGCGTTCGCGAGCCGCGCGACGAGGTTGGGCGAGACCGGATCCGAAAACGCCACATGGGCGACGCAGCCGGCGCCGAAGAACGAGGTCTCGCGGCGGAAGGTGCGATCCATGAACTGGTCGACGAGAACGAAGGTCCCGGGCGGCAGATCCTCGCGATAGGACCCGCACGCCGACAGCGACACCAGATCGGTGACGCCCGCCCGCTTCAGCACGTCGATGTTGGCGCGGTAGTTGATGTCGGACGGCGATAGCCGGTGCCCGGCCCCGTGCCGCGGCATGAAGACCACCCGGGTCTCACCGAGCCAGCCCTCCTTGGGCGGCGCCGAAGGCATGCCCCAGGGGCTCGTGATGTCGAGTTCGCGGACGCGGGTGAGTTCCGCCAGATCATAGACGCCGGAGCCGCCGATGATGCCGAGGGTCGCTTTCATGACTGTCTCCCTCCAGATGCAGGAACGGCGGACCACCGGGGCCCGCCGCACGAAAATCCCTGCTCGCGGAAATCAACAGGTCAGTGAGCGGAAGCCCACACCCGCCGCTTCGTGAAGTACAGCAGTCCCGCGAACACGATCAGGAAGAACATCACCACAAGCCCGAGCCGCTTGCGGTCGACCAGGTGCGGCTCCGCGGCCCAGACCATGAAGGCCGTCACGTCACGGCTGTACTGGTCCACCGTGGTCGGAGCGCCGTCCGTGTACTCGACCTGCCCGTCCTGGATCGGCTTGGGCATCGCGATCCAGTGGCCCGGGAAGTACTTGTTGTAGTGCAGGTTCCCCTGCGCGGGCTTCTGGCCCGCCGGCGGCTCCTCGTAGCCGTTCAGCACGGCGTGGAGGTAGTCCGGCCCCTGCTCCTGGAACTGCGTGAAGATGTCGAACACGAACCACGGGAAGCCGCGCTCATAGGTGCGCGCCTTGGCGAGCGTCGACATGTCCGGCGGATAGGCTCCGCCATTGGCGGCGCGCGCCGCCTGCTCGTTCGGGAACGGGGCCGGGAAGTAGTCCGACAGCCGGCCCGGGCGCTCGAACATGTCGCCCTGGTCGTTCGGGCCGTCCTTGATCTGGTATTCCGCCGCGATGGCCCTGGCCTGGGCCTCCGTGAAGCCCGGGCCGCCCTCCTCCGCAAGATTGCGGAACGCCACCATGGAGAGCGAATGGCAGTTCGCGCAGACCTCGCGGTAGACCTTGAAGCCGCGCTGGAGCTGGCCGGGATCGAACTTGCCGAAGGGCCCCGAGAACGACCACTTCTCACGCGGCGGCTGGACCTGCTCGGCGGCGCCCGCGGCGCCCGCGCCAAGAGCGGCGAACGCCAGGCCGACGCCCATGGCCAGCGCGGCGGCGCGCAGCGTGCGCGCAGCGTGTGCGGCGTTCATGCTCATTCCCCCGATCCGCCCCCACATGGCCGCGCTCAACGCCCGCCTCCCGTCGCCGGCGCCGCAAGGCCGGGAGTGCCCGGCGCGGGCCCGCGCGCGACGTCCAGAACAGAGTCCGCGATGGACGGCGGCAAGGGCTTGGTCTTCTCGAAGAAGCCCAGCAGCGGCAGGATGATCAGGAAGTGCGCGAAGTAGTAGACCGTCGCGATGCGGGCGAACACGACGTACCAGCCCTCGGCGGGCTTCGAGCCCAGCCAGCCCAGCAGGATGCACACGCCCACGAAGATCCAGAAGAACTGACGGTAAAGCGGCCTGTAGTTCGCCGACCGGACCTTGGAGGTGTCGAGCCAGGGCAGGAAGGCCAGGATGGCGACCGAGCCGAACAGGGCCATCACGCCGCCGAGCTTGGACGGGATCGCGCGCAGGATCGCGTAGAACGGCAGGAAGTACCATTCCGGAACGATATGGGCCGGCGTCACGAGCGGGTTCGCCGGGATGTAGTTGTCGGCGTGCCCAAGGTAGTTCGGCGTGTAGAAGATGAACCACGCGAACATGATCATGAAGCAGACGACCGCGAAGGCGTCCTTGAGCGTCGCGTAGGGCGTGAACGGAACGGTGTCCTTGCGGATGTCCTTGACCTCGACGCCGGTCGGATTGTTCTGCCCGACATGGTGCAGCGCCCAGATGTGGAGCCCGACCACGCCGACGATCATGAACGGCAGCAGGTAGTGCAGCGCGAAGAACCGGTTGAGCGTCGCGTTGTCGACCGCGAACCCGCCCCACAGCCACGTGACGATCGCCTCGCCCACGACGGGGATCGCCGAGAACAGGTTGGTGATGACGGTCGCGCCCCAGAAGGACATCTGGCCCCAGGGCAGCACGTAGCCCATGAAGGCGGTGGCCATCATCAGCAGCAGGATGATGACGCCGAGGATCCACAGCACTTCGCGGGGCGCCTTGTAGGAGCCGTAATACATGCCGCGGAAGATGTGGATGAACACCGCGATGAAGAACATCGACGCGCCGTTGGCGTGCATGTAGCGCAGCAGCCAACCATAGTTGACGTCGCGCATGATCTTCTCGACCGACAGGAACGCGTTGCCGGCGTTCGGGTCGTAGTGCATCGCGAGCACGACGCCGGTGAGGATCTGCGCGACCAGCATGACCACGAGGATCGCGCCGAACGTCCAGAAATAGTTCAGGTTGCGCGGCACCGGATAGGCGATTGCGCTGGAATGAACCAGACCCGCGATCGGCAGCCGGTCTTCGAGCCATCGCGCGGCCCGACTTTTCGGCTCGTACGTTGAGTGCCCTTCCATCGACGTCCCGTCCCCGAATATCGGCGTTGCTTATGATTGTGTCGTTTCAGCCGATTTTTATCTTGGTGTCCGACTCGAATGCGTAGGTGGGAACCTGAAGGTTCTGCGGCGCCGGACCCTGCCGGACGCGCCCGGCGCTGTCGTAATGCGAACCGTGGCAGGGGCAGAACCAGCCGCCGAAGTCGCCGGCGTTGCTGATCGGCACGCAGCCGAGATGGGTGCACACGCCGACGACGACGAGCCAGTTCTCCTTGCCCTGCGCGGCGCGGTTCTCGTCGGTCGCCGGAGCGTCGGGCGGCAGGTTGTCGTTGCGCGCCACGCGGTCGACCAGCTGCTCGAGCTTGACCTGCTTGGCCTCCTCGACCTGCTCCTTGGACCGGTTCCACACGAACACGGGCTTGCCGCGCCACTTGATGGTGACGACCTGGCCTTCGGGGATCTGCGAGAGGTCGACCTCGGTCGAGGCGAGCGCGAGCGCCGCGCGGTCAGGGTTCATCTGCGCGATGAACGGCCACGCCAGAAACGCGGCGCCGACCCCCGCCGCAGCTCCTGTCGCCAGGAAAAGGAAGTCGCGACGATTCGGATCTTGCGCGTCGTCCATCGCTGTCACACTCGTGCTCCCAGCCACGAATTCGTCTCGTCTCACGCGCCGCGTTTCCCGGTCGGCTTGTCATGAGAGTAAGTCGAAACAGTCGCCGGCTTCTCGCACCCGGAAGCCGCGGCTGTCCACCCTGCGGCCGGGGTTACGACGCGGTGTCGCACCGATCGGGACACCATGTCGCAGCGCGGTAACACGCGGTGATTTTAAGGCCTTCGCGATCATGCGCCTTGCGTTGTACCAGCCGGACATTCCGCAGAACGCCGGAACGCTCCTCCGACTCGCCGCCTGCATGGGCCTTGCGGCGGACATCGTCGAGCCTGCCGGCTTCCCGGTCTCGGACCGCGCTTTCCGGCGGGCGGGGCTCGATTATCTCGAGAAGGTCTCGGTCGTCCGGCATGCGTCGTTCGCGGCGTTCGAGGCCCGGCGGCGCGCGGAAGGCAGCCGGCTCGTGCTGCTGACCACCCGCGCCGAGACCTCCTATCTGGACGCGCGCTTCGCCCCGGACGACGTCCTGATGGTCGGTCGCGAATCGGTCGGCGCGCCGCCGGAGGTGCATGACGCCGCCGAGCTGCGGGTCGCCGTCCCGATGCTGCCGGAGTTGCGGTCGCTCAATGTCGCGATAGCGGCCGCGATGGTCCTGTCGGAGGCGCTCCGGCAGACCGGGCAGTTTCCCTCCTGGCCGCCGCCGGCGTAGACCGCACTGATTGTGCTGGAGACACCCATGACCGCGTCGCTCGTCGACATCGCTGACCGCAAGGAGCGCGCCCGCGCCTGGTTCGAGGAATTGCGCGACAGGCTGCACGCCGCGTTCGAGGCGATCGAGGACGCCGGCCCGGGCGACGGCCCGGCGGGACGCTTCGAGCGCACGCCCTGGAACAGGACCGACCACACCGGCAAGCCCGGCGGCGGCGGCGTGATGGGCATGATGAAGGGCCGCGTGTTCGAGAAGGTGGGCGTCCACGTCTCCACCGTGCATGGCGAGTTCGCGCCCGAGTTCCGCAAGGAGATTCCCGGCGCGATGGAGGCGCCGGAGTTCTGGGCGTCCGGGATTTCGCTGATCGCGCACCCGATCAATCCGAACGTGCCTACCGTGCATATGAACACCCGGTTCGTGGTGACGAGCCGGGCCTGGTTCGGCGGCGGGGCCGACCTCACGCCGGTGCTCGACCGGCGCAGGACGCAGGAGGATCCGGACGCGCAGGCCTTTCATGCCGCGATGCGCGAGGCGTGCGAGGGTCATGCGGTGGCCGACTACGCCAAGTACAAGGCGTGGTGCGACGAGTATTTCTTCCTCAAGCACCGCGGCGAGCCGCGCGGCATCGGCGGCGTCTTCTACGACTGGCTGGACAGCGGGGACTTGGAAGCCGACTTCGCCTTCACGCGTTCGGTCGGTGAGAAATTCCTGGAGATCTATCCGAAGATCGTCCGAGCCAACGTGCAGACGCCATGGACCGAGCAGGACCGTGCCGAGCAACTCGTCCGCCGGGGCCGCTATGTGGAGTTCAACCTGCTCTACGATCGCGGCACGATCTTCGGGCTGAAGACCGGCGGCAACGTCGCCTCGATCCTCTCCTCCCTGCCGCCGCACGCGGCCTGGCCCTAGAGCTCTCCGACCTCTCCGAGAGCGAACTCGAGCACCTGCGCGACCGCCGTGGCGCCGTCGGGGAAATCCGCCGCGATCCAGGCCCGCTCGGCGGCCCGCAGCGCCCGGCCCATGCGCGGGCCAGGCGGCACGCCCCTGTCGAACAGGTCCGCCGCCGAGAACGGCAGAGGCGGCGCCTTCCAGCGGTCGGGGAGCGTCAGCAGCATGGCCCAGCGCCAGTCGCCGGGCTCCTTTCCCGCGTCCGCCCAGGCGAGACGGACGCGGTCCCGATAGGCCTCGGCCCCCTCCCTGTACAGCAGGCGGCGCGCGGCCGCCTCGTCGCCGTCAGGGGAAAGGGCGGGGATCATGTCGCCGATCTTTTCGAGGCGCTCGGCTTCCGCGTTCGACAGCCGCAAGCGTGAGCGCAGGCGTTCTGCGTCTTCGCTGACGAACTGCGAGAGCGCTGCGAGCCGAAGCAGCGCGTCCGGGGCGCGCGCGTCGAGCCGGGTCAGGCGGTCGAGACGGGCGAGCCGGTAGGCGCCGCCGATCAGCGGGGCGAGCAGGCCGGCCTGCGCCATCACGGCGATGGTCTCGGCCGCGCGACGCGCGACGAGCAGCTTCAGCAATTCCGCCCGCACCCTCTCGCGCGAGAGGCTCACGAGCCCCTCTCGCTGCCGGACCGAGGCGAGAAGGCCGTCAGGATCCGGAGCCCCTTCGGCGTAGCGGGCATGGAAGCGGAAGAAGCGGAGGATGCGAAGGTAGTCCTCCCGTATCCGCTCGCACGCCGAGCCGATGAAGCGCACCCGCCGCGCCTTCAGGTCCGCGAGCCCTCCGACATGGTCGTGGACCACGCCGGAGCGATCCAGATAGAGGCCGTTGATGGTGAGGTCGCGGCGTTGCGCGTCCTCGGCCCAGTCCCGCGTGAAGGCCACCACCGCCCGTCGGCCGTCGGTCGCCACGTCGCGGCGAAGGGTGGTCACCTCGAATGGCGTCCCGTCGACGATGACCGTGACCGTGCCATGCGCGAGGCCGGTCGGGACCGTCTTCCAGCCGCGATCAGCGGCGCGCGCCAGCACGACCTGCGGCGTGGCCGTGGTCGCGACGTCCACGTCGCCGGGCGCATCGCCCAGCAACGCGTCGCGAACCGCGCCGCCGCTGACCCGCGCCTCCTCGCCGTCCGAATCGAGCGCGGCCAGCAGGCCCGCAAGCGGCCGCGACGTCAGCCACGCCAGATCTGCGATCCGGCCGCGACGTTCGGTCATTGCTGGCCCGGTTCGACGAGCCGGCCGGGCACGAAAACGCCGTCCTTTTCATGGGCCGGGATGTAGAGCGCCCGCGTGGAGCCGCCGCTCGTGAGCGCGAGCGCCGCGAGGCTCGAGAGCACGAGCGCGACGCCGGCCGCGCCGAGCCACGCCATCGGAACGCCGCGCCACCGCTCGGGCGCCCGCCAGCCGCGGCCGCTTGCGCCGAGCCACAGCGCGTAGATCACGAAAGGCAGGAAAAACAGGAGCGCTTGAAGCGCGATGCGGCTCATGAGCCGTACAGCCTCTCATACAGATTGCGGAGCAGTCCCGCCGTCACGCCCCAGATATGGCGCTCCTGCCAGGGCATGTGGTGGATCCGCCTGAAGCCGCCGCGCCATTCGCGCATTTCCACGCTGTGGTTCTCTTCGCTCATCAGGAAATCGAACGGCGCCTCGAAGGCGTCGTCCACCTCCCCCGGATCGAGCGTCAGTCGGTAAAGCGGGTCGATCTCCGCCACCACCCCCACAATGCCGAAACCCGAGTTGGTCACGTAAAGGTCAAGATAGCCGAGCGGCCGGACCAGGGCGCGATCGAGGCCGATCTCCTCCTCGGCCTCGCGGAGCGCCGTATCGAGCGGCGACCGGTCTTCTGGCTCGCGCTTGCCGCCCGGAAAAGAGATCTGCCCGGCGTGGACGGGCAGGCCTTGCGCGCGCTGGGTGAACAGCAGCTGCGGCTGCGGCCGCGCCACCACCCCGACCAGAACCGCAGCCGCGCGCGGCGTGACATGGGCCGGGAGCAATTCGCTCTCGCCGGTCACGACCGTCTCGGGGTCGTCGGGGTCAGGCGGTTCGGGCAGGAGGCGAAGGCTCGCCCGGCGACGGATGTCATCGAGCCCGAAGAGCGATTGCTCGGCGACCGCGGAGACGCCGCTCACGGCGTCGTCCCCTGCGGATCAACCGGGAAAAACATCCCTCCGGCCGCGACGCCCTGCTGACCGTCGCGCTCCTCGATCAGCTCGACCAGATCATAGGTCGCGGAGCGCGCCACCAGCGCCCACAGGTCGGAGCGCACCCGCACATAGGGCTTGAGGCCCGGGCCTGACTGGTCGAACCGGATCGGATGGTCGGGCCCTGCGTCGATCACCTCGTCGACATTGGTGCGGAAGCGGATGCGGCGCGCCAGACCCTCGCCCTCGGCCGCCATCTCGACCGCCAGGAACGGCGCATCCTCCACCGTGATCGACAGCTTCTCGGCGGGCGTCACGAGCACATAGCCGTCCGGGTCCCGCCGGAGCACCGTGGAGAACAGCTTGACCATTGCGGGCCGGCTGATCGGCGAGCCCTCATAGACCCAGGTTCCGTTCGCCTTGATGACGAGGTCGAGCGCGCCGCAATGGGCGGGGTTCCAGGCCTCGACCGGCGCCGGCCCCCGGCTGCAGGCCTCACGGGCCGCCTCGGCGAGGAGCTGCATCCGCGCGGCTGCCGCGTCTTGCGGTGATGCGTCTGGAACTTCCATGTTCACTTCAGGTTGACGCTCTCATGGTCGACATGCCGGCCTCAACATCGCCCGGTTGTCGGTCTCTGGTCCGCCTGAAGGTATGGCGCCCGGACGCGGCGGGTAAGGTCCGCGCCTTGCTGCGCCGCCAGATCGGCGGTTGCAATATCGCCCGTAGGGTCGTCGGATGAACGGCAAGTCCGCCAACGCGGAATCGAGGAGAGTTCGGATGACCGAGCCGGCGACTGACCTGGACGCCGCCATCGTGCGGGGCGCGGAAGCCATCGGCGGCCATGTCGCGGCGGCGCGCGCGGCCATAGGTGAGGTCATTTTCGGCCAGGAGAAGGTGGTCGAGCAGGCGCTTCTGACGGTGCTGTGCGGCGGGCACGCCCTGCTCGTCGGCGTCCCCGGCCTCGCCAAGACCAAGCTGGTCGAAGCGATGGGAACGGTGCTCGGCCTCGACGCACGGCGCGTGCAGTTCACGCCGGACCTGATGCCGTCGGATATTCTGGGCTCCGAGGTGCTCGAGGAAGACGCCCACGGGCGCCGCTCGTTCCGCTTCATCCAGGGGCCGGTGTTCGCTCAGCTCCTGATGGCGGACGAGATCAACCGCGCCAGCCCGCGCACGCAGTCCGCGCTGCTGCAGGCCATGCAGGAGTATCACGTCACGGTCGCGGGCGCGCGCCACGACCTGCCCCGTCCGTTCCATGTGCTCGCGACCCAGAACCCGCTGGAGCAGGAAGGCACCTACCCGCTGCCCGAAGCCCAGCTCGACCGTTTCCTGCTGCAGATCGACGTCGACTACCCGGACCGCGACGCGGAACGGCGGATCCTGCTCGCGACGACCGGCGCCGAGGAGGTTCGCCCCCGCCAGGCGCTCAGCGCCGAGGACCTGATGGGCGCCCAGCGCCTGGTGCGCCGCCTGCCGGTCGGCGAGTCCGTGGTCGAGGCCATTCTGGACCTGGTGCGCTCGGCGCGGCCGGAGACCGCCGACAAGGCGTTCGCGGACAAGATCGCCTGGGGCCCCGGCCCGCGCGCGAGCCAGGCGCTGATGCTCGCCGTTCGCGCCCGCGCGCTGCTCGACGGGCGGTTCGCGCCATCGATCGACGACGTCGCCGCGCTCGCGCCGCCGGTGCTGAAGCATCGCATGGCCCTGAACTTCTCGGCGCGCAGCTCGGGCGAGACCCTCGAGGCGGTGATCGCCAGGCTCGTCGAGCGGCTCGGCTGACGCTGATGGCGGTTCGCGCCGAGCTCGTCGATTCCTCGGCCGTCCGGATCGTCTCGCGGCACGAGGAGGCCGCGCTCGATCTCGCCGGAAGCCTGCCCCGGCTGCTGGTCGCGGCGCGGCGCGCTTCGGCCACGGTCGTGCATGGGCTGCACGGCAGGCGGCGGGCCGGCGTCGGCGAGAATTTCTGGCAGTTCCGCCGCTTCTCGGCCGGCGACGCTCCCGGCCGGATCGACTGGCGCCGTTCCGCCCGGGACGAGCACCTCTACGTGCGCGAGCAGGAATGGGAGGCGGCCCACACCGTCTGGATCTGGATCGACCGTTCCCGGTCCATGGCCTTCCGATCGAGTCTCGCGCCCGTCCCGAAGATCGAGCGGGCCGTGGTGCTGGGCCTTGCGCTCGCGGATCTTCTGGTGCGGGGCGGAGAGCGGGTCGGCCTGCTTGGCCTCAGCCGGCCGACGGCCAGCCGGCTCGCCACCGAGCGTCTGGCGCAGGCGCTCGCCTACGCTCCCGACGATGGCGGACATCTGCCGCCGGCCACGGCGCCGATCGCCCGCCTCGCGGAAGCGGTGGTGATCGGCGACCTGCTGGCGCCCGAAGAGGAGATCGAAGCGGCGGTCGCGGGTCTCGCCGGACGCGGCGGCCGGGGGCATCTGGTGATGATCGCCGACCCCGCGGAGGAGACGTTCCCGTTCTGGGGCCGCACCGAATTCATCGACCCGGATGGCGGCCTCAGGCTGGTCGCGGGCCGGGCCGAGGAGTGGCGGGCGGGCTATGAGGAACGGCTTGCGCGCCACCGCGCCGCAGTCGCCGGGATCGCGCGCCGCCATGGCTGGAGCTTCATCATCCACCGCACCGATCGGCCCGCGACCGAGGCGCTGCTCGGCCTGCATGCGCAGCTCGGCGAGGCCGAGCGATGAGCGCGCTGCCGCTCGCGTTTCTCAGCCCCTGGATGCTGGCGGCGCTGCTTGCGCTGCCCGCGCTGTGGCTGCTGCTGCGGATCGTGCCGCCGCGGCCGCGGCGCGTGGACTTCCCGCCCCTGCGCCTGCTGCTCGACGTCACCGCCAGGCGCGAGACGCCGGTCCGAACGCCGTGGTGGCTGCTGCTGCTGCGCCTCGCGCTCGCAGCGCTCATCATTCTCGCTCTGGCGCGGCCGATCTGGAACCCGGCTGAGGCGGCCTCCGGCCAGAGCGGCCCGTTGCTGGTCATCATCGACAATGGCTGGGCGTCGGCGCCGGACTGGGCGGCGCGGGCGGCAGCCGCCGAGGCGGCGATCGCGACCGCGGGCGACGCCGGGCGTCCCGTGGCCCTGGTCGGGACCGCGGAGCCGCCCCGCGAGCTGACGCTGACCACGGCGGGCGAGGCCACCGAGCGGCTGCGCGTCCTTGCGCCGGAGCCCTTCACGCCCGACCGGACGCCGCTGCTGGGTCCGATCCGCAAGCTGCTCTCTGCCAATCCCGCCACCGAGGCCGTGTGGATCTCCGACGGCCTCGCCGGCGGCGAGGCGCGCGCCTTCGCCGAAGGCCTCGACGCGGCGCTCGGCGGTCGCCTGCAGATGCGGCTCGACGACACGCGTTCGGCCCGCGCCCTGGCGGCCGCCGAGAACACGCCGGCGGCGCTGACCGTGAAGGCGCTGCGGGCCGAGGCGGCCGGGCCGGAGCCGTTCCGCGTTCGCGCCTCCGATCTCCGCGGCCGCCCGCTCGCCGAGGCCGAGGGCGCATTCGCAATTGGCGCCCGTGACGCTAGCGCGACCTTCGACCTCCCCATAGAACTCCGCAACGACGTTGCGCGGCTGGAGATCGTGGCCGCGCGGTCCGCAGGGGCCGTCCAGTTGCTCGATCAACGTTCCAAGCGGCGCGCTGTGGGGCTCGTCACCGGAGCGACCGCCGACGTCGCCCAGCCGCTGCTGTCGCCGACCTACTATGTTTCGCGCGCGCTCAAGCCGTTCGCCGACGTCCGTGAAGCGAGCGGCCAGGGCGCAAGCCAGGCGGTCGAGAGGTTCGTCTCCGAGAAGCTTCCGGTCATCATTCTCGCGGATGTCGGCGCTCTGACCCGGGAGGCTCACGCTGCGCTCGCGGGGTGGCTGCGCAACGGCGGCGTGCTGATCCGCTTTGCCGGGCCGCGCCTGGCCGGAGCGCCGGACGACGAACTCTCTCCCGTTCGCCTGCGCCAGGGAGGACGGGTGCTGGGCGGGGCGCTCGCCTGGGAGACCCCGCAGCCGCTTGCGAGCTTCTCGCCGAACGGCCCCTTCGCGCCGCTCGTCGCGCCTAGCGACGTAACCGTCAGCCGCCAGGTTCTGGCCGAACCCGACGCGGAGCTTCCGGGGCGCGTGTGGGCGACGCTCGGCGACGGCACGCCTCTGGTGACCGGAGCGCGCCAGGACAAGGGCCTGAGCGTTCTCTTCCACGTCACGTCCGATACGCGGTGGTCGAACCTGCCGCTCTCGGGAGCCTTCGTGGACATGCTGCGGCGGATCGTCGACCTCGCCGGCTCCAGTCCCGCCGCGCTCGCGCCCGACGCTGCGTCGGCAGCGTCCTCGGCCCGGCGTCCCGCGCTTCCGCCGACGCGCACCCTGGACGGCTACGGCGCCTTCCGCAGCCCGCCGGCGACCGCCCGCCCCGCTCCCGCCGAGGGCCGCCCAGCTGCGACGCCGGACAATCCGCCAGGCTTCTACGGCCCCATCGACGCCGGCGTGGCGATCAATACGCTGCCCGCAGACGCCGCGCTGCAGCGGCTCGACCTGGCGGGGCTGAGGATGTCCGTGGCGCAGATCGCGACCGAGGAGCCCATGCCGATCGCGCCATGGCTGCTCACGCTGGCCGCGATCGCCGCCATTGTGGACAGCCTGGTCGTGTTCCTGCTCGGGGGTGGCGCGGCGTTGCTCGGGCGCCGTCCGCGAGCCGCGGCGCTTCTCCTTGCGGCTGCGGGGCTCGCTCTGTTCGCGGGACCCGGCGCGCTACGCGCCGAGCCGGCCGGGCGCACTCCGATCGACGATCGCTTCGCCCTCGAGGCGACGCTCTCGACGAGGCTCGCCTATGTGACGACGGGGGACTCCGAGGTCGATCGCGTCAGCAAGGCCGGGCTCGAAGGCCTCACGCAGACGCTGGGACAGCGCACGGCGCTGGAGCCCGGCGCGCCGATGGCCGTCGACCCGGCGAAGGACGAACTGTCGTTCTTCCCGCTGCTCTACTGGCCTGTGGTCGACGGCGCGCCTGCGCCTTCCCCGGAAGCGCTGGCGCGGATCGACGCCTACATGAAACAGGGCGGCACCATTCTGTTCGACACGCGGGACGCGCTCACCAGCGGGCCGGGCATGCAGAACGAGACGCTTAAGCGCCTGCTCGGCGGTCTCGACGTCCCGGCGCTCGAGAAGGCGCCGCCGGACCACGTGCTGACGAAGGCCTTCTATCTGCTCGAGGATTTTCCGGGGCGATACGCCGGCAGCCCGCTCTGGGTGGAAGCCCTGCCGCCGGTCGATGAGGGCGAGGAGCGCCCCGCGCGCGCAGGCGACGGCGTCTCGCCGATCCTGATCACGGGCGCGGACTTCGCCGGCGCCTGGGCGATCGGCGCCAATGGCGAGCCGCTGCTGCCGACCTCGACCGACGAGCGGCAACGGGAGATGGCCTACCGGGTCGGCGTCAACATCGTGATGTATACCCTCACCGGAAACTACAAGGCCGACCAGGTGCATGTGCCGGCTCTGCTGGAAAGGCTCGGCCAATGAACGAGCCCCTGGGACGCCGCCGCGCGGCAAGCCGTAGCGCATGAATCTCGACGTCGCCTTCTCGCCGCTCATTCCGCTCCCCGGCCTGATCGCGCTCGCGATCGCCGGCGGCGTCGTCGTCCTGCTGTGCCTGCTCGGCCGCACCCGCGGCGCCTGGCTGCGCGCGGGGGCCCTCGCGTGCCTGCTGCTCGCGCTGGCGAACCCGTCCTTCACCCGGGAAGACCGCGAGCCGCTGACGAACGTGCTCCCGGTCGTGGTCGATCGCTCCGGCAGCCAGACGCTCAACGGCCGCAAGGGACAGACGGACGCCGCTCGCGAGCAGCTCGCCCAGAGGCTGGCCGGGTTGCCGAACACTGAGGTGCGCTGGATCGAGGCCGGTCAGGACGCGACGTCGAGCGACGGCACCGAACTGTTCGCGGCGCTGCGAGACGGCGTCGCCGACGTGCCGCCCGAACGGATCGCGGGCGCGCTGTTCCTGACGGACGGCGTGGTCCACGACGCGCCGCCGGACGCCAGATCGATCGGCTTCAGCGCGCCGGTGCATGCGCTGATCACCGGGAGGCCCGACGAGCGCGACCGGCGGGTGGCGCTGACGCTTGCGCCCCGCTTCGGCATCGTGGGCCAGACCCAGAAGATCGGCTTCCGGATCGACGAGGTCGGCCCAGGCCTCGGCGGCCCTGCCCCGGTGATCGTCCGGCGTGACGGCGAGGAGATCCAGCGGCTGAACGCGACGCCCGGTCAGGTCACGACGATCGACGTCCCTATCGTCCATCCGGGCGTGAACTTCGTCGAGGTCGAGGCCGAGGACGCCGGCGGTGAGATCACCACGGTCAACAACCGCGCCGTCCTGCCGATCGACGGCGTGCGCGAGAAGCTGCGCGTGCTGCTGGTCTCGGGCGAGCCGCACGCGGGCGAACGCACCTGGCGCAACCTGCTCAAGGCCGACGCCAGCGTCGACCTGGTGCACTTCACCATCCTGCGGCCGCCGGAGAAGCAGGACGGCACGCCGATCAACGAGCTCTCGCTGATCGCCTTTCCCACGCGCGAGCTGTTCGCTCAGAAGATCGACGAGTTCGACCTCATCATCTTCGATCGCTACGCGCGTCAGGGCATCCTGCCGATCGTCTATTTCGACAACATCGCCCGTTACGTCCGCAACGGCGGCGCCGTGCTGGTCGCGGGCGGACCCGACTACGCCGATCCCGGCTCGCTCTTCGAGACGCCGCTTGCCCAGGTGCTTCCGGCGGAGCCCATGGGCGGGGTGATCGAGCGGGAGTTCAGACCGACGCTCTCGGAGGTCGGCCGCAAGCACCCGGTCACCCGTGGCCTGACGGGCTCCGAGACCGAGCCGCCGAGCTGGGCGCCATGGTTCCGGATGGTCGATTCCCGGCTTCGCGGGGGCGAAGCCGTGCTCGACGGTCCCGAGGACCGCCCGCTTCTGGTGCTGGCGCGCGAGGACAAGGGGCGCGTCGCGGTCCTGCTGTCGGACCATGCCTGGCTATGGGCGCGCGGTTTCGACGGCGGCGGCCCGCATGTCGATCTGCTGCGCCGGCTGTCGCATTGGCTGATGAAGGAGCCCGACCTCGAGGAGGAGGCGCTGCGCGCGAGGGCCACCGGCAGGACCGTCACCTTCGAGCGGCAGACGCTGAAGGACGAGGTCAGCCCGGTCGACGTGGCCCTGCCGAGCGGAGAGCGCCGTCGCGTGGCGCTCGCGGAAGCGGAGCCGGGGCTGTGGCGCGGCGTCCTGGAGACGCCGGAGCTGGGGCTGCACCGCGCGACCGACGGGACGTTCACCACTCTGGTCAATGTCGGACCGCCCAATCCGCGCGAGTTCACCGAAGTGGCGAGCACCGACAAGCGGCTGCAGGCGGTCGCGTCCGCGACGGGCGGTTCGGTTCGCAGGGTCCAGCCCGACGCCGGAGGAGATCTGGACATTCCGCGCGTCGTGCCGGTGAGCTCGGGCGCGCGCGCGTCCGGAGCCGACTGGATCGGCGTTCATCAGGCGGACGCCAGCGTCGTCCGCGGCCTTGGCATTCTGCCGATCTTCGCGGGATTGCTTGGCCTTCTGCTGCTGATAGGTTCTTTCGCCGCCGCCTGGGCGCGCGAAGGACGATGAGCGCGTCCTCGCGCCGGCCATCCTGAGGAGCGCGCCTTGAACTGGCAGGTCGAGCTGCTCCAGAGCTTCCTGCTTGCGAGCTCAGCGCTGTTTTCGATCGTCAACCCCATGGGCGGCGCGCTGATCTTCGCGCAGGTGACGGGCGACCGCACACACGCCGAACGTATCCTGCTCGCGCGGCGCGTCGGGACCTACTCGGCGCTGGTGATGCTGATCTCGCTCTGGATGGGCGCCTATGTGCTCGCCTTCTTCGGAATAACGCTCCCCGCCCTGCGGATCGCGGGCGGCCTCGTGGTCGCGGTCAGCGGCTGGCGTCTGCTGACGGCGCCCGAGCATATGGACGAGGTCAAGCAGGCTCAGGCCGGCCACGCCATGAACGCCGACGAGGTCGCGTTCTTCCCGCTGACGCTGCCGCTGACCACCGGGCCGGGCACCATCTCGGTCGCCATCGCCCTCGGGGCGAACCGGCCGTCCGAGCCGGGCGCGTTCATCGGCTTCGTGGTCGGATCATCGCTCGCCGCCATCGCGATCGCGGCGGTCGTCTGGTTCGCCTACTCCTCGGCGGACTGGATCACGCGGCTGCTGGGCGAGCCGCGCATTCGCATCATCGCCAGGCTCGCCGCCTTCATCCTGCTGTGCGTCGGGGTCCAGATCACGCTCAACGGCGTTCTGGACGCACTGCGCGCCGCAGGACTGGGAGCGGCCCTCCGGTGAACGCCGTCACTCCACCACCGGCTTCTCGATCACCAGAGCGCCGCTCTTCGGATCAGCGAAGAACTCCATCTTCTGACCGTTCTTGATCCCTTCTCCGCGCCAATGGTCCTTCTCCGCCTTGATCTCCGCGACGCCCGTGTAGCCCGACTTCAGAACGTTCTCCTTCACCTGCTCGGCCGACATCCAGTCCGGTCCTGGCTCGTCGGCGAGCGCGGCGCTCACGGCTCCGAACGAGATGGCGGCCGCGAGGGCGAGCGTGCGAATGCGCGTCATCGAGTGCTCCTTCCGAGGTGGAACTCGTGACAAGTAGCGCCTCGCCGGTTCACGGCGACCGCGAGGCCGGCAGCCTCTCGAGGTCCGTCTGCCTGGCGGCCGACTTGCGGTCCCGGCGTTCCTGCGCGATGACCCCCGCAACCGGAAGGACTTCCGCCATGAAAGCTCGGGGCACCCTGCTGATCCGTACGCTGCTCTGCCTGCTCTGTCTGACGGGAGGGGTTCGCGTCAGCGGCGCCGGCGGCTATCCGGCGGCCGCAGCCGCGATCAGCCTCCCGTCGCTGGCGGTCGAGAAGAAGGACGACAGCTGCGGGCAGGGCAAAGCCACCAAGAACTTCGGCTGGAAGGTCGTCGCGTTCGGCGTCGCGACCCTCAAATACCTGATCGGGCTGCTGATCATCCCGATCGGCCTGTTCCTCGTCTGCATCGGCGTGATCCTGGAGGCGGTCGAGGCCGTCGCGTGCTGACGTCTCAGCGGCTCAGAACGTCTTCCAGACCAGGCCCCGCGCCTCGCTGTCCGCATCCGGCGCGAGCCTTCGCCACAGAACGCGGTCCGGGTCGACGGGTCCCGGCATGACCACCCGGCCGTCAGGCACGCGCTGGAAGCCGAGCCGCGCATAATAGGGTTCATCGCCGACAAGCAGGACGAGGCGGTGTCCGGCGCTCTCCGCGGCGGCGATCGAGGCGTTGATCAACGCCTGCCCGATGCCCCGGCTACGGAAGGCCGGATCGACGACGAGCGGCCCCAGCAGCAGAGCCGGCGTCCTCCCGATGCGGATCGGCGTCATCCTGTTCGACCCGACCAGAAAGGTGCCCACGCGGGCCACGAAGGAAAGCTTCGGCAGCGGCGCGACGCCCTCCCGCAGGCGATAGGCCGATCGGGCGTAGCGGCCCGGCCCGAACGCGCGCTCCTGCAGGCGGTCGATCGCCGCCCGGTCGTCGGGCTGCTCATGGAGGATCGCAAGCGGAAGGGAGGTCATGGCGGGCTCGGACGAAAGGGTCTTGAGAGGCCGCCCGTCGCCTGTGCGAGGGTCAGCCGCGCTGGATCGGCGCCGGCAGCCGGCGCGCCGCGCGTCGTCGCGAAGGGGTGTGGCGGATGATGACCATGACGGCGCGCGCTTAGCACGGCGCAAAGCCGCGCGCCAGCGCATCCGCGCTCACCATCGACCGTTCGCGGCCCGCTGTCCCAGACACTCTTCGATGCGGCGGCGGGTGGCGGGCGTCGCGCCCTGTGGAAGCGCCGACAAGGGGAACCAGCCGCTCTCGGCTATCTCGCGGTTCGGCTCGGGCGCCGCGCCGATCGCGAAGGCGTCGGTTCTGAACAGCGCGACATGATCGCGTCCGCCCAACGCGGGATTGAAGTAAAGCCCGACGAGCCGCAGCGGCCGCGCCGCCGACACCCCGGTCTCCTCCAGCAGTTCGCGCGCGGCGGCCTCCTCGGCGGTCTCGCCAAGCTCGACCGCGCCGCCGGGCAGGTGCCAGCCCTCCACATATCCATGCCGGACCAGCAGCGCGTGATCGCCATCGACGGCCAGAACCCTGACGCCGAGCGTGACCGCGCGGCGCGCGCGGCCCCAGCGCGCCGCCGCGGCCCGAACGATCCGCCCTCGGATCGAGCTCATGGTCTCCCCTCCCGCCTCATGCCGGAACGTGATATAGCCCCCGCGCGCGCGCCGCCTTCCCGCCCGCCGCTGGCGTCCGGAGCCTTGCGTCGCCATCTCAAGCTCAGCGGAGCCGGACGCCCATCGGGGGCCGAGGCTGCGCCTCGACGAGGATCATATGTTCTGGCTTTTTTCGTTCCGTCAGGGCCCGGCCCAGGCGGCTCATTCATGGCTGAGCGCGCTGCGCACTCCGAGCGGGGCCGCGGTGACCGCGCTCGCGACATTTGCGAAGAACTGACGGCGCCTGCGCCTGACCGTATGACTGACGGCGGGGCGAAGCCGCCCCGGAACCTTCCAGCCCTCTCATCCGGCGCTCGCTCGTGACGGTCATCGCCCACCTGTCGGACCCGCATCTCGGGCCGCTGCCCCACTTCACGCTTTTCGAGATGATGTCGAAGCGCGGGCTCGGGGCGATCAACTATTTCCGCCGCCGCCGCCGCTGGCACGACATGGCGGTGCTCGAGCAGATCGTAGCCGACGTCGTCGACGAGGCGCCCGACGCGATCGCGGTCACCGGCGACCTGACCAACCTGGGATTGCAGGCTGAATTCCTGCCGGCGGCCGAGTTCCTGGGCAAGCTCGGCCCAGCTGACCGCGTGGCCGCGATTCCGGGCAATCACGACGCCTATGTGCGCACCGTGAAGAGCGCCCCGGCGCGCGTCTGGGGCGCGCACATGTCGAGCGACGACGGGCGCGTCGGCTTCCCGTTCATCCGGCGTCAGGGGGTGGTGGCCTTGATCGGGCTGTCCTCCGCGGTCGCCACGGCGCCGCTCGCCGCGACCGGAGAAGTCGGCGCTGTCCAGCTCGACGCGCTCGGTCCGATGCTGCGCGGACTGAAGCAGGAGGGCTTCTTCCGGCTCGTGATGGTGCATCACCCGGTGGCCGAGGACGGGACGCCCTGGCTTCGGCGGCTGAGGGACGCCGACCGCCTGCGCGAGGTGCTGGCGCTGGAGGGCGCCGAACTCGTCATCCACGGCCACAATCACGAGCCCGCGCGGAACGAGATTCCTGGCCCCGAGAAGCCGATTCCGGTGATCGGCGTGCCGTCCTGTTCCGCAGGGCCGCTCAGCCATGAGCCGCTGGCGGCCTATAACCTCTACTGCGTCACCGGAGAGACTTCGGCGTGGAACTGCGAGGTGGTGACTCGGGGCCTTCGCCCTGACGGCACCATCGGCGAGACGGACCGCTACGCGCTGCCCTGAGGCGTCACCCCACGCCCGGCAGCAATCCCTTCGCGGCCGCGACCATCAGTCCGACGACGACCGCGCCTCCGACGCCGCCGCCGACGCAGAAGGCGAGCACGATCGCCACCAGCCGAAGCCAACGGGCGCCGGCCGAAGGCCTTGCGGGCGCCGGGACCGCAGCCTCCGCCTTGGAAGCGGCAGCTGGCTCGACCGGCGCCGCCGCCGGAGCGGCCGCAGGCGCGGCGCGCGGCGCGACGAACCTCTCCTGGTCGGCGAGCAGTTGCTCACGCTCCACGAGGCGGCGCGCCACATAGGCCGTCACCGCGTCGACGATCGGTTGGGTCTGCTCGCTCTCCGCCACCACGGAGCGGCCATGCCGTCCGTCGCGCAGGAACCGGTAGACCTTGCGGTCGGGGCCCATCTCGACGAACGCCACCATGTCGACGAACAGGCGCGGCCGCTCGCCCGGCACCAGTCCGACATCGAAGATGTCGATCGGCTCCGGAACCTCGGCGAACACCGGCCGCAGGGCGTCCTGCAGGATTTCGAGCCGCGCGATCTCCGCCTGGCGCAAATCGGCCACCACCTCGCCACGCTCCGCAGCTTCCGCCCGGGCGCGCCGCAGCGCCTCGCGCAGCGGCCCGACCACCGGGGTTTTCTGGGGCGATCCGCCCCTGACGTCCGCGTCCTGCATCCGGCGACACTAGCCGGTCCCCGCGCGCAGCGGGAGTCAGCAGGTCAGTCTCCGAGCACGACGAGCAGATCCTTGGCGTCCACCGGCGTGCCGGGGCTGACGAGGACCTCCTTCACCACGCCGCCGCGCTCCGCGTGCAGCGCGGTCTCCATCTTCATGGCCTCGATCGAGCAGATCACGTCGCCTTGGCTGACCGCCTGTCCCTGCTTGACCGAGACGGTCGAGATCACGCCGGGCATGGGCGCCGCGATGTGGCTCGCATTGCCCTCCTCCGCCTTCCGCCGCGCTTCGCGGACATTGGTCGCGTGGCGGTTCGGGACCTTGATGACGCGCGGCTGGCCGTTCAGCTCGAAGAAGACCTTGACCTGGCCCTCCTCGTCCGTCTCCCCGACGCCGAGACAGCGGATCACGAGCGTCTTGCCGCGTTCGATCTCGACCGAGATCTCCTCCCCGACCGGCAGCCCGTAGAAGAAGATCGGGGTCGGCAGGGTCGAAACCGGCCCGTACTTCTTCTCCGCCGCCACGTAATCGACGAAGACCTTCGGGTACATCAGAAACGACGCAAGCTCGGTGTCGGAGGGCAGCCGGCCGATCTTCTCCTCGAGCTCGGCGCGAACCGCCCCGAAGTCCGCTGGCGGCATCAACGCGCCGGCGCGCTCCCTGAGCGGCTCCTCGCCCTTCAGGATCTTCTTCTGGATCTTCTCCGGAAACCCGCCGGGCGGCATCGAAAGCTCGCCCTTCATCAGCTGGACGACGCTCTCGGGGAAAGAGACCTCCACGCGGGGGTCCTCGACCTCCTCCCGGGAGAGGCCCGCCGAAACCATCACCAGAGCCATGTCGCCGACGACCTTGGAGGTCGGCGTCACCTTCACGATGTCGCCGAACATGTCGTTGACCTCGCGATAGGTGGTGGCGACCTCGTTCCAGCGGGTCTCCAGACCGAGCGAGCGCGCCTGCTCCTTGAGGTTGGTGAACTGCCCGCCGGGCATCTCGTGCAGGTACACCTCGGAGGCGGGCGCAAGCAGGTTGCTCTCGAAAGCCGCGTATTGCGCGCGGGCGGCCTCCCAGTAGAGCGAGATCTTGCGGATCGCGTCCATGTCGAGGCCGCTGTCGCGCGGCCCGCCCTTCAGCGCGGCCACGACGGAGCCAAGGCAGGGCTGCGAGGTCATGCCGGAGAACGAGTCCATAGCGGCGTCGATCGCGTCGACGCCGGCGTCGATCGCCGCGATCAGGGTCGCGCCGGAGATGCCCGACGTGTCATGGGTGTGGAGGTGCAGCGGAAGCCCGACCTCCTCGCGCAGCGCCTTGATCAGAACGCTCGCGGCCGCCGGCTTCAGCAGCCCAGCCATGTCCTTGAGACAAAGGACGTGCGCGCCGGCGCGCTCGAGCTCCTTGGCGAGATCGACATAGTATTTGAGATCGTACTTGGCCCGCGACGGGTCGAGCACGTCGCCCGTGTAGCAGATCGCCGCTTCGCAAATCGCGCCGGTCTCGTTCACGGCGTCGATCGTGACGCGCATGTTCTCGATCCAGTTGAGGCAATCGAAGACGCGGAAGAGGTCCATGCCCTCCTTCGCGGCCTGCTTCACGAAGGCGGCCACGACATTGTCCGGGTAATTTGCGTAGCCGACGCCGTTCGAGCCGCGCACGAGGCACTGCAGCAGCAGGTTCGGCGCGCCTTCGCGGATCTTTGCGAGCCGCTCCCACGGATCTTCGGTGAGGAAACGCATGGCGACGTCGAAGGTCGCGCCGCCCCAGCATTCGAGGCTCAGCAGGTTCGGAAGGCCGCTCGCGTAGGAGCCGGCGGCGGCGGCGATGTCGGCCGTGCGCACGCGGGTCGCCAAGAGCGACTGGTGCGCGTCCCGCATGGTCGTGTCGGTGACCAGCACGCGCTGTTCGGCGCGCATCCATTCGCCGAACTTCCTGGGTCCCAGTTGCTGCAGCAGCTGGCGGGAGCCGGCGGGCGGCTCGCCTTCCCCGAACAGCGGCGCAAGCGGCCGGGGAGCTCCCTCCTTGGGCCGGGCGCGCCCCTTCACCTCCGGATGGCCGTTGACGCTGACGTCGGCGATGTAGGTCAGCAGCCGCGTGGCGCGATCCTGCCGCTTCTCGAAGGCGAACAGTTCCTGCGTCTCGTCGATGAAGCGGGTCGTGGTCTCGCCGCGCAGGAAGATCGGGTGCTCGACCACGTTCTCCAGAAAGGCGAGGTTGGTGGCGACGCCGCGGATGCGGTACTCGCGCAGCGCCCGGCTCATGCGCAGGCAGGCCTCGTCCGGGGTCGGCGCCCAGCAGGTGACCTTCTCGAGCAGAGGGTCGTAGAAGCGGGTGATGACCGCGCCCGAATAGGCGGTGCCTCCGTCGACCCGCACGCCGAAGCCCATGGCGCCCCGATAGGCGGAGATCCGGCCGTAATCCGGGATGAAGTTGTCTTCCGGGTTCTCGGTGGTGATCCGGCACTGCAGCGCGTGGCCGTTCAGCCGCATCTCCGCCTGGCCCGGCACGCCTGACTCGGGCGAGCCGATGGCGGCGCCCTGAATGACCTTGATCTGCGCCTTCACGATGTCGACGCCGGTGACCATCTCGGTCACCGTGTGCTCGACCTGGATGCGCGGATTGACCTCGATGAAGTAAAACTCGCCAGTGTCGGCGTCCATCAGGTATTCGACGGTGCCCGCGCCGACATAATCTGTCGCGCGGGCGAGTTTCAGCGCGCTTTCGCAGAGCGCGCCCCGGCGCTCATCGTCAAGATTTGGCGCAGGCGCGCGCTCGACGACCTTCTGGTGGCGCCGCTGGACCGAGCAGTCGCGCTCGAACAGATGCACCACATTGCCGTGCCGGTCGCCGAGGACCTGGACCTCGACGTGCCGAGCGCGCTCGACGAGCTTCTCGAGATAGACGTCGTCCTTGCCGAAGGCCGATTTCGCCTCCCGCTTGGCGTTGATCACCTCCTGCGGAAGCTTCGCCATGTCGCGGATGACGCGCATGCCGCGCCCGCCGCCGCCCCATGACGCCTTCAGCATCACCGGCAGGCCGATTTCCTCCGCGGCCCTGCGGATCGCGTCGGGGTCGTCCGGCAACGGCTCGGAGGCGGGCATCACCGGCACGCCGACGCTGATCGCGAGATTGCGAGCCGCGACCTTGTTGCCGAGCTTGCGCATCGTGTCGGGGCTCGGCCCGATGAACAGGATGCCGGCCGCGGCGCAGGCGTCCGCGAATTCGGGGCTCTCGGAGAGGAAGCCGTAGCCCGGGTGGATCGCGTCCACGCCCGCTTCGCGCGCGACCCGTATCACCTCGGGGATCGACAGATAGGCCTCGAGCGGCCCCATCCCCTTGCCGACGCGATAGGCCTCGTCCGCCTTGAACCGGTGGAGGGAGAGCTTGTCCTCCTCCGCATAGATCGCGACGGTGCGGATCCCCAGTTCCGCCGCGGCCCGGAACACCCGGATCGCGATTTCGGATCTGTTGGCGACGAGAAGCTTGGTGATCTTCCGGGACGCTACGGAGCTATCGACGTTCATCGCGAGCGGCGACCTCAATGAGGCGGGCGGCCGGGCGGCCGAATGGCGGGAAAGCGCCCGCCCCCACCTGCGGCCGCTCAGGCCGACGTTAAACCAAAGTCGCGCGGAGGGAACGGTCTAAAACGGCGTCGTTCCGGACCGGGCTCCGGGGTCAGCGGAACTCGGGCGCTGCGGGGGCCGGCAGCATCGGCGCGGCCTTCGCCGGGCGAGGGGCCTTGTCGCGGGGCGCGGTCGACGGCGCCCCCGGGCCGCCCCGGCTCGCCCGGCCAAGGGCGTCGGCGACGAAGGCGAGGCCGACAAGGATGGCCGCCATGCCAAGTGAATAGGCGGCCTGAACCGGAACGGACTTTCCGAACCAGTCGAACACCCCGTGGCTCATCGCCGCGAAGACGGTCGAGATGACGAACATCGGCAGGCTGCGCCTGCCGATCAGGATCATCGAACGCCCGATCAGCGTCTTGCCGAGCGGGTTCGTCTGCTTCAGGAGCAGCGTCGCGATGTGCGCCATCGCGAGGAAGTGCGCGAGACGGATCGGCGACGCGTTCGCCTTCGAGGCGTAGTCGGTGATGATCCGCAGCGGCCGCCACTCGAGCAGCCCGAGCGTCGCCCAGGGCGCGGCCGCGATGAAGCCGATGATCAGGATCGTGATCGAGAGCGCGACCGTCGCCGGAGCGCTCACGATCCTGCGCAGCCAGGGCTCGTCGCGGGCCAGACAGACGACGAAGCCCGCGAGGAAGACGGCCTGCCAGGCGAAAGGATTGAAGGTCCAGAGCCGCGTGTCCGGATAGGACGAGAGCGTGGCGCCGGTCACCTCGGCGATCAGCCACACCACGACGGCGAAAACCGCGTAGAGCCGCCACTGGGCGCGGAAGGCGAAGAAGAGCACGCCCACAAGCAGCGTCAGCAGAATGTAGAGCGGCAGGATGTCGAGCAGCGGCGGCAGATAGGCGAGCGTCGCGAGCTTCGGCAGCACGGTCTCGGTCGCGATCAGGAACGGGCGGATGAAGAGGTCGCGCTCCATCACGCTGGAGCCCGCATAGCCGCGGTAGAGAACCGCGAGCGTGGCGATCACCACGAAGGCCGAGAGGTGATGCAGGTAGAGGGTGAAGGCGCGGCTCACCGCATAGGGCATCGCCATCACGGGCCGCGTCAGGAACTTGGCCGTGAACATGCCGGCCATCGCGAAGCCCGACAGAAAGACGAACAGCTCGGCGGAGTCCGAAACGCCAAAGTTCTTGGTCGTGAACCAGCTCATGACGTTGTCGACAGAGTGGTTCCAGAAAATGAAAACGATGGCGAGGCCGCGCCAGAAATCGATCCGCCAGTCGCGGGCGCTCGCGCCGGGGGCGGCGGGGGGCGTGGCGGCAGCCGGCTCTCGCTGAGACATCGATCCTCCCGGGCTCAAGGCCGCCATATCCGAACGAGCTCGCGCCAGCGCGCGCACCGAATCGACCAGCCGAACAAACGCCAGAAATGCGGCGAAGGTTGCGTCGCGGATCGATGCGCCGATCAGGCCGCTTGTGAGAGCGGCGCCGCGACCTCTTCGAGCGACCGGCCTTCCGCATCCACGCCATAGAGCAGCGCTGCGACCCCGGCGACGATCATCAGAACGGCCGCGCCGGCATATCCCCAGAAGATCGCCCACGGATCTCCGGCGCCGATCAGCAGGCCGAACAGGTACGGCGCCAGAACCCCGCCGATCGCGGTGCCGAGGGCGTAGAAGGCTGCAATCGCCAGAGCCCGAACCTCGAGCGGGAACACCTCGCTCGCTGTCAGATAGGCCGCGCTCGCCGCCGCCGACGCGAAGAAGAAGATCACGCACCACGCCGCGGTCTGGGTGACGGCGGTGAGCACGCCGACGGCGAACAGCCAGCCGGTCCCGAGAAGCAGAACGCCCGCGAGCCCGTAAGACAGCAGGATCATCTTGCGCCGCCCGACGCTGTCGAAGAACGGCCCGAGCACGATCGGCCCGAGCACGTTCCCGATCGCGAAGGGGATGAGGTAGAGCCCGACATGGGCTGGGGGGACGCCATAGAAGCGCGCGAGCACCAGGCCGTAGGTGAAGAAGATCGCGTTGTAGAGAAAGGCCTGCGCGGCCATCAGCAGCAACACCAGCAGCGAGCGCGAGCGGTACTGGCGGAACATCGCCCTGAAGATCACCCCGAGCCCGAAATGCCTCTGGGGATGGATCGTGAGGCGCCCCTCCGCGGGAGGGAGCCGCTCGCCGGTGTCCTGCTGAACCCGTCGCTCGATCTCCGCCATGACCGCTTCGCCTTCGGCGATCCGGTCATGGCTCGCCAGCCAGCGCGGGCTTTCGGGCACGAAGCGGCGCGTCAGCAGGATCATGAGCCCCAGCGCCGCCCCGACCCCGAAGCCCAGCCGCCACCCGACGTCGAGCCCGAAGATCGCCGGATCGAGCAGCACGATCGTCGCGACGGAGCCGACGGCGGCGCCGGCCCAGAAGCTGCCGTTCACGATCAGGGCGATCCGCCCGCGCAGGCGTGCGGGCATCAGTTCGTCGATGGCCGAGTTGACCGCCGCGTATTCGCCGCCGATGCCGATCCCCGTCAGCAGCCGGAATGCGGCGAGGCTCCAGAAATCCCAGGCGAATGCGGAGAACAGCACGCCCGCGACATAGATGCCGAGCGTCACGAAGAAGATCAGCCGGCGGCCGTAGCGGTCGGTCAGCCAGCCGAAGCCGAGGGCGCCCCCGACCGCTCCGATCAGGTAGGCCGAGGCGAGCGCGCCGATGTCCGCTTCCGACAGCCCGAGCGTCGCCTTGTCCTGAAGCCGCGGCCCGAGGCCGCCGATGATGGTGACCTCGAGACCGTCCAGCGCCCAGGTCACGCCAAGGGCCAGCACGACGAGCAGATGGAAGCGCGACCAGGGCAGCCGGTCCATGCGGGCGGGGATGTCGATCTCGACAGCCGCGGCGCGCTGGTCCGCCTGCCCCCGGGCGGTCACTCGGCGGCGGCCCTGGCGGCGATTTTGCGCTCCCATGCGAGCGCATGACCGACGATGGTGTCGAGATCGTCGTAGTCCGGGCGCCAGCCGAGCGTCGTGCGCGCCCGCGCCGGATCTGCGACGAGCAGCGCAGGATCGCCCGGCCGGCGCGGCGCGCGCTCGACCGGAAAGTCGACGCCCGACACCCGCTTCACCGACTCGATCACCTCGAGCACCGAGGCGCCGCGGCCGTAGCCGCAGTTCGCCACCAGGTTCTCGCCGGTACGGGCGAGATGATCGAGCGCCAGGACGTGGGCCTTGGCGAGATCGCTCACATGGATGTAGTCGCGCACGCAGGTGCCGTCCGGCGTCGGGTAGTCGTCCCCGAAGATCTGCAACCTGTCCCGCTTGCCGGTCACGGCCTCGGCCGCGACCTTGATCAGATGGGTCGCGCGCGGGGTCGACTGCCCCGCGCGCCCGGCGGGATCGGCTCCCGCGACGTTGAAGTAGCGCAGAGCCGCGTAGGCGAAGCCATGGGCGCGGCTGGCGTCCGACAGCATGCGCTCGGTCATGAGCTTGGACGCCCCGTAGGGAGAAACCGGGTCGAGCGCGGCGGTCTCGCGCAGCGGTTCGGCGGCGCCTTCGCCATAGACCGCGGCCGTCGATGAGAAGACGAAGCTCTTGACCCCGCCTCGCACCGCGGCGGCGATCAGCGCCCGGGACCGCACCGTGTTGTTGAGGTAGTAGCCGAGCGGGTCGGTGACGGAGTCGGGGACCACGATGGATCCCGCGAAATGCACGATCGCGGTGACGCCATGGTCGCGGATCACGTCGTCCAGCAGGCCTTCGTCGCCGCAGCAGCCCTGCACCAACGGGACCGTGGACGGCACGGCGGCGCGCGAGCCGGTGGACAGATCGTCCAGAACCACGACCGGCCGCCGGGCGTCCGACAGCGCGAGCACCATGTGGCTGCCGATATAGCCGGCGCCGCCGGTGACGAGGACGGTCATCGTTGTTCCTTTCGAAACGGGAGCACTGACGCGGAGAAGGACACGGCGGCGGCGATCGCCGCAAGCTGTCTTGTCCGCGGGCGGCCCCGCCTGGCTGCTAGATGATAGGCCGCCGGGCCGGCTCCTTCTCGAAGTACTGAGCCAGCCGAGCGACCGCGCGTGGGTTCAACAAGGCGAGTTTGCCGTCCGCTATCCTGAACATGCCCTGCGCCCGCAGGCGCGCGAGGGTCTTGTTGGTGTGGACCAGCGAAAGACCCAGCGCGTCGGCGATATGCTGCTGCGTCAGGGGGAAATCCATCACCCCGTCCTGCACCAGGTCGAGTTGCTCGGCCCTCTTGTAGAGCGCGGCGACCATGGCGGCGACGCGCTCCATCGCGTTGCGTCGCCCGGCCGTGAGCAGGTTTTCGTCGACCAGAGCCTCCTCGCGCGCGCCGAGCCAGGTCAGCTCGTAGGCGGCGCCGGGCGCATGTTCGAACAGCTTGAACAGGCGGCGTCTCGGCACGACGCAGAGCTCCGCGTCAGTCAGCGCGACGGCCCCGTAGAGCGACTTGTCGAGCAGCGCCGCCTGCATCCCGATCAGGTCGCCGGGCAGGGAGAAATTCAGTATCTGGCGGCGGCCGTCCGCCAGTTCCTTGTAGCGGAAAGCCCAACCGGAAAAGAGCGTGTAGAGCTCCGCATCCGTTTGCTCGGGATGGATGAATTCCGTTCCCGCCGAGACCCGAAGATGATCGCTCTTCATCTGGTCGATGACCGCGATCTCGTCTTGAGTCTTGTCGTGGAACGCCGGTTTGGTGCGGAGAGGGCAACCGTGACAGCGTACGTACATGAGCGGATTCAGGAGCTCGGAAGAGGAGGCTTGCGACGCGCGCGAGCCATCCATGAATTTACCCAATCGCGCTATGTCAAAACACATACCTAAGCCGATCTGCGCGCGCTAGATCGCTTCAATGGACACAACGGAACTGGCCGCCTCTGTCGCGCCTCTCGATCGCCAAAGCCCGGCCGTCGCGAGTCTCATCCATCAGTTCCGCAACCAGCTCCAGACGATGGCGAGCCTGGTGAGCCTGGCGGCTCAGCGCGCTTCGGCGGAGGAAAGCCGCGCCGCGCTTGACGATCTGCGCGCGCGCATGGAGGCTTTGACGATCATCCAGCCTGAGGACTCCGCCTCCGGCGGGCTGCTCGCGGCCGATCGCATGCTGACGCTGCTGGGCCACCGGATCCGCCAGCTCTACGATCCGGACGGCCGTCGTCGGGTGGCCGTCAAGATCTGCCCGCTGCAGGCGCCGCCGCGCCAGACCGGCGTGCTCGCGCAGATCGTCACGGAGCTGCTGATCAAGATCTATCGCAGCGAAGATGACGAAGCGGAGATCGTCCTGGCCGAGGACGGGGAGTTCCTGGCTATCTGGCTGACCAAGCGGGAGTTCGCTGACGAGAGCGCGGCCGCCTCAGGCTCGCTCGGGGAGCTTCTTCTGGAAGGGCTAGCCCGAAGTCTTGGCGGCGCGGCCGTGCGGGGCGGCGACGGCCTGGTCAGGCGGGTGTCGGTTCCCCGCGAAGCAAACGGCGTTGACTTCACCCGCTAAGGCTTGCTCATTGCGTGGCGCGCTCCATTTTGCGCCGGCCTGCCCGGCTTCGCTTGTCTTTGACTTCGCCCTTGGAAACGCATCGCTATGGCTCTCGCCGACACCATTGCTCCCCATCTTCCGTTCCTGCGGCGCTACGCCCGCGCGCTGACCGGTCGGCAGGACAGCGGAGACGCCTATGTCGCCGCGGTGCTGAAGGCGCTGATCGCCGATCCCAGCATCTTCCCTTCGGACTGCGAGCCGCGCGTCGGGCTCTACTCGATCTTCTCGCGAATCTGGTCGTCCGTCGCCCTCAACGTCGAGACCGGCCTTGAGGCGCCCTACTCCGAGCGCACCATCGAGGCTCTGACGCCGCGCTCGCGGCAGGTCTTCCTGCTGGTGTCGGTGGAGGGCTTCACGCCGTCGGAAGCCGGCCAGATCCTCTCGCTGTCCGATGCCGAGATCACGCGCGCGATCGATGAGGCCGGCCGTGAGATCGCCGAGCAGGTGGCGACCGACGTCCTGATCATCGAGGACGAGCCGATCATCGCCATGGACCTCGCGAAGCTCGTCGAGGGCCTCGGCCACAGGGTGGTGGGCACTGCCCGCACGCACACCGAGGCGCTGGCCCTGGCGGAGCGCACCTCCCCCGGGCTCGTGCTCGCGGACATCCAGCTTGCGGATGGCAGCTCCGGCCTTGACGCCGTGAAGGAGATCCTGCCGAACCTCGAGGTTCCGGTGATCTTCATCACCGCCTATCCCGAACGCCTGCTCAGCGGCCAGCGGCCGGAGCCGGTGTTCCTGGTCACGAAGCCGTTCCAGGCTTCGACCGTGAAGGCGATCGTCAGCCAAGCGCTTTTCTTCGGCGCCCGCGCCCGGAACACGGACCGCCGCGGCGCGGCCTGACGATCACGTCACGACGCACTGCAACCTTATGGCTGCATCAACGTTGTTGGAGCGAGGCAGCGCGGCCCGATCGCCGCACTGCCGCTCACTACAGCGAGATGGTGCATGTCGAAGGCCGGCGTCGTACTTGAGGTAAGGACCAGGGCCGAAAAGCCCAACAACGGTCTGCGCGACGCGGACCGCAAGCTCATTGCGGAGACGCTGAGCGAACTCACGGTCCAGACCTACCGGACGCTGCTGCGCTCCCAGGTCGTGCACTGGAACGTGGTCGGCCCGCTGTTCCAGCCGATCCATGCGCTGACCGAACAGCACTATTCCGACCTCTTCGCCGCGATCGATCTTCTCGCCGAGCGGATCAGGGCGCTGGGTTATCCGGTGCCGACCGGCAAGGCGGCGCTTGGCCTCGACAAGGCGCTCTCGCTCGGCTCCCAGCTCACCGCCAAGGCGATGGTGGAAGAGCTCGTGGAAGACCACGAGGCGCTTGTGCGTCTCGTCCGCGAAGGCGCGGCGCAGGCCGAAGAAGTTAACGATTTCGTGACGCACGACCTTCTCACCGAGCGTCTCGCCTTCCACGAGAAGGCGATTTGGATGCTGAGGGCGATCGTCGCCGACTGACGAAAAGGAGCCGCTCATGGCGTATGTCAGCCAAGGCCAGTATCGCGCGTATCATCTCGACCGCCGCAGCCTCTCGTCGTCGCCGGCCGGCAGCGGGCTCCTCGCTCGCTCGGCGCTGGTCGCTGTCGCTGCCGGAGCCGTGATCGTGGCGCTCTCGGGCGCCGGCATGAGCCGCCATGAGGTCGCGAGCGGCGCTGCGGCCAAGGGGGATCGCCTCGCGGGCGCTCCGATCAGGATGGCGTCAGTGGCAACCGAGGGCGGGCGACTGTCCGGAGGCGCTGAAATCCGCCGTGACGCGGCGGGCCGCGTCGTCTACATGAACGATCCTGCCGGCCAGGTGACGACCGTCGCGCGAAACGCGACGGTGCCGCTAACGAGGCATTCGCCGCTGGATGACGCAGGGAAGTGACGCTTTCGAAGTGCCTCACGATCAAGGCCATGCGCCACTCGCCAACGGCGGCGACCGCACCAATATCGTTAGCAGATCGTCAACCGCAGTCGGCGATCATGGGACGAGCGCCCTCGCGGGCGCGCCTGCGCAGTACGCGCGGGTTCATCGCACCTCGCCGGAACAGCCTGCGAGCGTGCGGGAAGGTGAGTGGATGACCCAGCGGAAGCCTGAAAATAAGCTGGATCCTGATGTCCAGGCGCATATCGGCCGGCAACTGCGGGCCGGCTACGTAGATATCCTCAATCAGCCCGTGCCTGATCGCTTCCTTGAGCTCCTTGCGGAACTCGACACCCGCGAGGGCGAGGCGGAACGGACGAGTGACGAGCTGCGTCAGAACGGCTCTCGATGAGCGAAGGTGTCAGCCGCGCACCGCGCGACGAACTTCTTGTTCACATCCCAAGTCTCCGGGCCTTCGCGGTTTCGCTCTCCGGGCAACTGGACCGGGCCGATGACCTGGTTCAGGAGACGCTGGTCAAGGCCTGGCGCAACCTCGGCAGCTTCACCGAGGGCACGAACATGCGCGCGTGGCTGTTCACGATTTTGCGCAATGTCTACATCTCCGAGATCCGCCGCCGCAGGCGCGAGGTTCAGGACACCGACGGCGTCTTCTCCGAGAACGTCGCCGTCGCGCCTCAGCAGAACGGCCACATGGACCTCGAGGACTTCCGCAAGGCGCTCACCGCGCTTCCGGAAGAGCAGCGCGAGGCCCTGATCCTGATCGGCGCCGCGGAATTCTCCTACGAGGAGGCGGCGGAGATTTCGGGCTGCGCCGTCGGCACGGTGAAAAGCCGGGTCAACCGCGCTCGCACCGCGCTGGCGCGCCGGCTCAATCTCGAAGTCGGCGAGATTGGCATCGAGCCCGCTCTCAAGGCCGCTCTGGGACCGGCGGTGGGCTCCGGAACCGGCTGATGGCGCGAGGCGCCGAACCGTAGGGTTCATGTGTTCAAGACTCTCCGAAGCCGCATCGCGCTTCTCCTGATCGCCGCCAATCTTCCCGTGATCGCATTCGCGATCACGATCGGCTTGCAGCAGTTCGCCCTGTCCGACCGGTTCGACCGCGACAGGCTTGTGCAGGCTGCGGAGCTGGTCTCCGCTCGCGCGGCAGCCCTGCGGGCCGAGCAGCCGATCACGGCGGAGGAGCGCCACCAGATCTTCCGCGACCGTGGCTCACGAGCGGAGATCGCAGCTGCGATCGTCGACAAGGACGGCCGCCTGCTCGCTCGCGACGACGAGACCGCGCCCTATGGCTCCGCCTGGTTGCCGAAGGACGGCCTTCCGACGAACCGGCTCGACGACGACCCTCGCGTCCTGAAGGCGCGTGGCGAGGATGGACGCGCCTATCGCTACGCCATCGCGCCGATACCGCGCTCGGGGCTTTCCGCGATCGTGGCCGCTCCGTTCGACGTGACCGGCCACAGCCAGACCCAGTGGCTGCTTCTCGCGCTCGGTCTCCCGGCGCTCATGGTCCTGTTGTGCGTCGGCCTCGTGCTGTTCGGGATCGAGCGCTTCGTTCTCCGCTGGATCCGGGCGCTCCGGGCGTCGACCGCTTCCTATGACGGCGGTCGCCTGGACACCAAGGCCGCCACGCTCAAGGGCGCGCCGCGCGAGCTCACGGAGCTCGGCGATACGCTGGCGGCGATGTCGCGGCGCGTGGAGGAGCGCTCGCTGGCGCTGGAGGCGGCGATCGAGGAGCGCGACCGCCTGCTGCGTGAGTTGCACCACAGGGTGAAGAACAACTTCCAGATGATCGCGAGCCTGCTCGCGCTGCAGCGCCAGGAAGCGCCGGACACTCTGAGCGCCGTGCTCCGCGCCCCGGAGGACCGGGTGCGCGCGATGGCCGCGGCCTACAAGGTTTCCTACGCGTCCGGCGAGATCGGCCATGTGGCGGTCGCGGAGCTGATCCGCGACGTCGCGCTTCAGGCGCGTCAGACGAACGGCGCGCGGCTGTTCGAGGTCGTGGCGCATTTCCCCGAGGACGCCTTCGAGGTCGATCTGGACCTCGCGGTGTCGCTCGCCTTGCTGCTGACCGAACTCCTCAGCGCCGCGGCTGCGGCTGCCGACTCTGCGGTCGTCGAAGCCTCTGCGGAGCCTGGGGGCAAGCTCGCGCTGACCATTTCGGGGCCGCCTCCCGGATGGCTGCCCGGTCCCGGCCTGTCGCAGCGTCTGATCCGCGCTTATGCGGATCAGCTTGGAACGGCGATCGAGGAACTCGACGGCGGCGCGATCCGGCTCGTGGTCTCCCTCGCCTCCGAAAAGCCTACGATCGGGATGCGGTCGCGAACGGCCGCCTGAGGCGGCTGTCCACCTTGCAGGACCCTGCCGGCCCGGCGTATCTCCACCGCCATGGCCCCTCCCCTTTTGTTGCTCAAGGACGTCCGGCTGACCTTCGGCGGTCAGCCCCTGCTGGACGGCGCTGAAATTTCCGTATCGGCCGGAGAGCGGCTCGGCCTTGTCGGCCGCAACGGCTCCGGCAAGTCCACGCTCCTCAAGATCGCGGCCGGCGCCGTGGAGGCGGACGACGGCTCGCGCTTCGTGCAGCCGGGCGCGACCATCCGCTATCTGCCGCAGGAGCCTGACCTCTCGGGCTTCGCGACGCTGCGCGCCTATGTGGACGCCGGCCTCGCTCCCGGTGACGACCCGTACCGTGGCGCATACCTGCTCGAGGCGCTTGGTCTTTCGGGCGACTTCCCGACCGACAAGCTCTCCGGAGGAGAAGCGCGCCGCGCGGCGCTCGCCCGGTCATTGGCGCCGGAGCCCGACATCCTGTTGCTGGACGAGCCGACGAACCATCTCGACCTGCCGGCGATCGAGTGGCTCGAAGCCGAGCTCAAGAGCTCGCGCTCGGCGCTGGTTCTCATCAGCCATGACCGTCGCTTCCTCCAGAATCTGACGCGCACGACGCTGTGGCTCGACCGCGGCCGGACGCGCCGGCTCGACCAGGGGTTCGCTGCGTTCGAGGCGTGGCGCGACGAGCTGCTCGCCCAGGAAGAGCGCGACCGCCACAAGCTCGATCGCAAGATCGAGATGGAGAAGGACTGGCTTCGCTACGGCGTCACCGCCCGCCGCAAGCGCAATCAGGGTCGTATGCGGGCGCTCGAGACGCTGCGCGAAACGCGCCGCAACGCGCGCCGCGCCCAGGGCTCGGTGCAGCTCACGGTGACGGAGGCGGAAAGCTCGGGCGCGCTGGTGATCGAGGCCAAGCGCGTGTCGAAGGCGTTCGGCGATCGCCCGATCGTCTCCGACTTCTCGGTCCGGATCGCGCGCGGGGATCGCGTGGGCCTCGTCGGCGCCAACGGCGCGGGCAAGACGACGCTGCTGAACCTGCTCACGGGCGCGCTCCCGCCCGACGAAGGGACCGTGCGGATTGGGGCCAATGTCGCGATCGCGACCATCGACCAGCGGCGCGCGAGCCTCGCCCCCGACACGACGTTGCGCGACGCGCTGACCGGCGGACGGGGCGACACGGTCGAGGCGGGCGGGCAGACCAAGCATGTCGTCAGCTACATGAAGGACTTCCTGTTCGCGCCCGAACAGGCGGGCTCGCCGGTCCGCGCGCTGTCAGGCGGCGAGCGCGGTCGCCTGCTGCTTGCGCGCGCGCTCGCGCAGCCGGCCAACCTGCTCGTCCTCGACGAGCCGACCAACGATCTCGACCTCGAGACGCTCGACCTGCTGCAGGAGATGATCGCCGACTATCCGGGCACGATCCTGCTGGTCAGCCACGACCGTGACTTCCTCGACCGGACGGTCGGCTCGGTGATCGTCGCTGAAGGCGACGGACGCTGGGTCGAGTATGCGGGCGGCTATGGCGACATGGTCGCGCAGCGGGGCCGCGGGATCGACCCGCGCGCGTCCGCCGAGCCCTCGGCCCCTCGTGAACGGGCTCCGGCGGCCGCGCCGGCTTCCGCTCCGGCCCGCAAGAAGCTGTCGTTCAAGGACCAGCACGCGCTGGAGACGCTGCCGGCTCGGATCGCCGCTCTGGAGGCGGAGATCGCGCGGCTCGAGGCGCGGCTCGCCGATCCGGCGCTGTACGCGTCCGATCCCGCGGCGTTCGCCTCCGCGAGCGAGGCGCTCAGCCAAGCGCAGCATGAGCGGGCGGCGGCGGAGGACCGCTGGCTCGAGCTCGAGATGCTGCGGGAAGAGCTCGCCGCCGGGTGATCCGGATCGACGATCCCGACGATCCGCGGATCGCTGCCTACCGGGCGGTGCGCGAACGCGACGTCGTCGGCCGCGGCGAACGCTTCGTGGCGGAAGGCGAGGTCGTGCTCCGCCTGCTGCTGGGCGACAGCTCCCGCCACCAGGCCGAAAGCGTCCTCATCGCCGAGAGCCGTGTGGCCGGGTTGGAGCCCCTCCTCGGCGCGGCCGGCCACGTTCCTATCTATGTCGCGAGCCCCGCCGTCATGGACGCCATCGTCGGCTTCCACATCCATCGCGGGGTTCTGGCGATCGGCCGACGGGCGCCGGCCGAAGACGCCGCCGCCCTGCTCGCCCGGCTTCCGCCGCGGGCGCTCGTGGTCGCCCTCGTCGGCGTCTCCAACCACGACAATGTCGGCGGCGTATTCCGCAACGCGGCGGCCTTCGGCGCCGACGCCGTGCTGCTCGACGGCGCGAGCTGCGACCCGCTCTACCGCAAGGCGATCCGCGTCTCGGTCGGGGCGAGTCTCGTCACGCCCTTCGCGCGGGGCGGCTCCGGGTGGGAACTGCTCGACGCCCTCGCCGACGCCGGCTTCACCACCTTCGCTCTCAGCCCCTCGGGCGAGCTTACGCTGGAGGAGGCGCGGCCGGCCGCCCGCACCTGCGTGATGCTCGGCGCCGAAGGACCCGGTCTTCCGCACGCGCTGATGGCCCGCGCCACGACGGTCCGCATCCCCATGGCGCACGGCTTCGACAGTCTCAACGTCGCGACGACCAGCGGGATCGCGCTGTACCGGCTGGCGCGCGGAGCGTAGCGCTTCAGGCTGCGCGCAGAACCTTGAGGAACACGTCGCCGAAGGCCTCGAGCTTGGCGGCGCCCACGCCCTTCACGCGCGACAGCGCCTCGGCGTCACGCGGCTTGCCGGCGGCCATCTCCACGAGCGTCTTGTCCGAAAAGATCACATAGGCCGGCACCGCCCGGGCGGTCGCGAGTTCCCGCCTCAGCGCCTTGAGCTTCGCGAGCAGTTCCGCGTCGTAGCCGTCGGGCGCCACCGCCTCGGCCGCCATCCGGCCGCGCTCCCGCGTTTTCGGCTTGGGCTTCGCGATCGAGATCCGCTCGCCGGCCTGCAGGATACGCGCGCCCCTGGGCGTCAGCGTCAGTCCGCCATAGGCGCCGGTCTCGACCGTGAGGGCCCCGGCGGCCACCAGCTGGCGCAGGATGGCGCGCCAGTCGGAGGCCGGCCGGTCGGCGCCGCGCCCGAACCCCGCGAGCTTATCGTGGCCGCGGGCCTCGACGGTCTCCGACAGATGTCCCACCGCCAGCGCCACGATATGCGCGGCGCCAAAACGCTCGCCGGTGTCGGAGACCAGGGACAGCAGCAGCCGCGCCTCCTCGGTGCCGTCGACCACCTCGGGCGGATTCAGGCAGACGTCGCAGTTTCCGCAGGCGCCCGACGTCTCGCCGAAATAGGCGAGCAGCGTCTGACGGCGGCACGCGGTCGTTTCGCAGAAGCCGATCAGAGCGTCGAGCCTGCGGGCTTCGACGCGCTTGCGTTCCGGCGCGCTGTCCTGCTCGTCGATGAAGCGGCGGCGCGTGCGAACATCCTCGAGCCCATAGAACATCATGGCCTCGGCCGGCGCGCCGTCCCGGCCTGCGCGGCCGATCTCCTGATAATAGGCTTCGAGCGAGCCCGGAATGTCGCCATGGACCACGTAGCGCACGTCCGACTTGTCGATGCCCATGCCGAACGCCACGGTCGCGACCATCACGATCCCGGGCTCCGCCAGGAACGCCTCCTGGGCCGCCGCGCGCGCCGCCGCCTCCATGCCGGCGTGATAGGCGAGCGCGTTGACGCCCGACCGCCTCAGCCGCTCCGCCGTCTCCTCGACCTTCTTGCGCGATATCCGGTAGATGACGCCGCTCTGGCCCTTCCGGGCGGCGACATAGCGCTCGATCGCGGCCGCCGCGTCGCGCTTCTCGGCCACGGCGATCGAGATGTTGGGCCGGTCGAAGCCGGCCACAAAGGCCTCGGCGTCTCCTCCGAACAGCTTCTGCAGCACGTCCTGCTGCGTCGCCTCGTCGGCGGTCGCCGTGAGAGCGATCATGCGGGCGGCCGGGAGGACCTCGCGCGCCCGGCCGAGTTCGAGATATTCGGCGCGGAAACTGTGCCCCCATTGGGAGATGCAGTGCGCCTCGTCGATCGCGATCAGCGACACCGGCAGGCGCGACAGGGCGGAGAGCATGCGCTCGGTCATCAGCCGCTCGGGCGCCAGATAGAGCAGCCGCGCCTCCCCGGACGCGATTCTCCGCCAGGAGGCGACGTTCTCCTCGCGGCTGCGCGCGGAATGGATCGCCTCCGCGGCGACGCCGTTGAGCCGCAACGCCGCGACCTGGTCCTCCATCAGCGCGATCAGCGGCGAGACGACGATCGTCAGCCCGCCCATCACCAGCGCCGGAACCTGATAGCAGAGCGACTTGCCCGCGCCGGTCGGCATCACGGCGAGCACGTTCCGCCCCGACAGCAGCGCGTCGATCACGCGCTCCTGTCCAGGGCGGAACTCGTCGAAGCCGAAGGCGCTCTTGAGCACCCGCCGCTTCTCGTCCTCGACCGCCGGCTCCACAGAGGGCATGGCGGACTGGGGAAGAAGGGCTGTCGCCGTCATCCGGCCGGTCTAGGAGATTCGCCGGCCGGAAGCGATCCGCGCGGGGTCAGTTGGCGTGATCCATCCGCTTACCGCCGCTCATTTCCCCGGCTTTCGGCGACGCGCCGACGGCCTTCACCTCGAATTCGAGGTCGACCTTTCCGGCGTTCCGGAACACCAGCGCGCCCTTGACGCTCTCGCCCTGCTTGAGCGGCTGGCGAAGCCCCAGGAACATCAGGTGCTTGCCGCCCGGCTCGAACTGGATTGTCTCGCCGGGCTTGATCTCCAGCCCGTCCGGGATCGGCCGCATGCGCGAGACGCCGTTCTCGGTGGTGGTCTCGTGCATCTCGGCCTTCTCGGAGAAGCCGCTCGAAACCGACACCAGCCGGTCCGGCGTGGCGCCATGGTTCGTGAGGGTGAAATAGCCGGCGCCGACCTTGGCGCCGCTGGCGGTGGCGCGCGACCAGGGATTGCTGATCAGCAGGTCGCCCGCCTTGTAGTCCTCCGCCGAGGCCGCGCCGGCCCAGAGAAGGCCGAGCGCCGCGAGAGCGGGAAGAAGGGATCTGAACATTTTTGGTGCCTCCATGCGCGGCCGGTCAGCCTGCCGCGGCTGCATGATCTGACGACGAAAAGCAGTCAGACCGGTCGCGGAGGGTCACGCGCCGATGGCTCGGTCGGCGAGGCCGCGCGCGCCGGCCGGCGCAGCAGGAAATCCGCCCGGAACGCGACCGGCGGCGCGGCCGCCACGGCCGCGGGCCCCACCACGTCCAGCATCGGCGAGGCGGCGATCCGGCAGAGGTCCGCGCAGGGGCAGGACTGATCGGCTGGCGGGGCGCCCCCGGGCTCGCCGAAGCAGATGACGAAAGCGCCGAACTCCGCCGCCCGCGCGGCGTGGCCGCCAAGCGTCGCGCCCGCCGCCATGAGGTAGGCGGCGAAGATCGAGGCCAGCAGATAGGCGAAGCGGCGGCGGCCGCTGAGCAGGCGGATCATTCCGGCTCCTTACGCCCGGACGGCGCGCCGCGCCATCTCCGCGCCGGCGCCGGGGCGCCGCGGATCTCCTTCTCGGCCGTCCAGGCCACCCGCCACCCGGCGAGCGTCGCGACGCCCGCTGGCTCGGCCGCGATCCGGGACGCGAGCCGCTCCACGCGGTCGAGCCGCAGCCGTCCGCCCTCGCCCGCCGCAAGCGCCCGTTCGAGCAGCCGCAGGCGGATTTCTGCCGGCAGCGCCGCGGCGGCCGGGTCGATGCGCCAGGCCGCGCCGTCCTGCGCCAGACACGCGCTCTGCGCCGCGTCCACCGCGCTCTCGAGCGCCGCCTCGCATCGCGCCAGCCGGGCCGCGAGCGTTCCGAGCCGCTCAGGCGTCAGGCCCTCCCGCTCAAGCGCCGCGCGCGACGCCCTGAGCCGGGCGCGGGCGAAGCGCGGATCGGCGTTCATCGCGTCCTCGGCCCAGGCGAGGCCGCGGCTCCGGAGGCTCGCGACCAGCCGGCTCTTGGGCGTCCCGAGCAACGGGCGCAGATGGCGAAGCCCCTCACGCTCGGTCGTCGCCCGCATGCCGGCGAGGCCGCGCGGGCCGCTGCCGGCGGCGAGCCGCAGCAGCACCGTCTCGGCCTGGTCGTCGAGCGTGTGGGCGGTCGCGATCGCGTCGGCGCCGAGAGCGCGCGCGTGAGCCTTGAGCGCGGCGTAGCGCAGGTCGCGCGCGGTCTCCTCGATCCGGGTCGCGCCCGGCGCGAGCGGCGCGTCGAGGCGGGCGTGCGCCAGGCCGAGCGCGGCGGCGTGGGCCGCGACCAGCGCGACCTCCTGGTCGGCCTCCGGCCTCAGTCCGTGATGAACCGTCGCGACCGACAGCCGCGGCGCCGAGCGCGCCTGCGCCCATTCGGCGGCGAGGCGGAGCAGCGCGATGGAATCGGCGCCGCCGGAGACGGCGAGCACCACATGCGACACGCCGCCGAACGCCGCGTCGAACAGCGCCTCGGCTTCGGCCGCCTCGATCGGGCGCTCGGATTTCTCTGGAGTCTCGACCTTCCGCAGCATCGCCCGCGCCCGCTCCGGCCGCCTTCAGCCGGGGCCGCAGGCTAGCAGGAGATGCGCTTCAACTCGCGGTCGGACTGGGCCTTGATGCGCGCATATTTGCGGCCGGCCTCCGCGATGGTCGCGCAGGCCTCCTCCTTCTTGCCCATGCCGTTCAGCGACATGCCGAGCTTGAGCATGCTCTCGGGCGCCTTGGAGGACTGCGGCGCCTCCTTGTAGATCGTGAAGAAGCTGTCGGCCGCGTCGGTGTACTTCCTGCGCTGGTACAGGCTCTCGCCGAGCCAGTAGCGCGCCTCCGGCGCCTTGGCGTCGTTGGGATAGCTGCGCAGGAAGTCGCGGAAGGTGGCTTCCGCCTGGTCGTAGTTGCGGCGCTGCATGAAGCCGACGCCGAGATCGAACTGGTCGCGGGCGCTGCCCGAGCCCGCGACGACGCCGCCGCCGTCGCCGAGCGACGCGGTCGCGCTCGGCCCCCGGGCGGGGCCCGCGTCGCCCCGCGAGAGGCCGGGCGGCTGGATGCTCATCGGCCCATCCGGATCGTCGCCCGGATCGCTCCCCAGCAGGCCGCCGATCGCGTCGCTGCTGTCGGCCGAGCGCGAGGCGCCCAGCGAGGCCGGCGGCGCGCCCGGTCCGGAGGACGAGCCGATCTGCGCCGGGCCGCTGGAGCCGGACGCCGGCCCGACGTCGCTGCGCCGCCCCGGCTTGGCTCCGCCGCCCTTGCCGCTCTCGAGGTCCTGGAAGCGGTAGTCGACGTCGCCCTGGAAACGCTTCAGCGCCTCGTCGTTCTTGCGGCTCTGGAATTCGAGCTGCTCGAGCCGGCCGTTCAGCTGGCGCATCTGGTTCTCGAGCCGGTCTAGCCGGACCGCGATGTCGGCCATCGAGGACGACTGCGCAGGCTGCACATAGCTCGGCTCGCCGCGCCGCTCGGGCCGCTCGCCGAAGAAGGCGAGCTTCTGCTCGAGGCCGCTGACGCGCTGCTCGACCCAGGACGGCGCCTCCGCGTCTCCGGGCTGCGCGGCGACGGCCGCCCCGGACGCGACACAAGCCAGCAGGGCGCCGAGCGCGAAGCGTCGGACGGGCGAAGAGCGCAGGACGTCGAACATCTTGAGTGGGAATCCCGGCTGAGACGCGAGGGCTGTCATGAGGCCGCTACGCTCGCAGTTCGGCTGAATTAGGGCCGATCCCGGCGGGCGACGCCAGAGGCGCGCCCGCCGGGACCGAGAGATCATCACGATCCGGCGCCGCCGAGCAGCGTGACGGCGCGCCGGTTCTGCGACCAGCAGGAGATGTCGTCGCACACCGCGACAGGCCGCTCCTTGCCGTAGGAGATCGTGCGCATCCGGTTGGCCGGCACGCCGCGCGCCACGAGATAGTCGCGCGTGACCTGCGAGCGGCGGGCGCCGAGGGCGAAGTTGTACTCGCGCGTGCCGCGCTCGTCCGCATGACCCTCGATGGTGATGGCGTAGCGCGGGTAGCGCGACAGCCACTGGGCCTGCTTGTCGAGGGTGGCGCGCGAGGTGGAGGTGAGTTCGGTCGAGTCGGTCTCGAAGAAGACGCGATCGCCGACGTTCACCACGAAATCCTGCTGGCTGCCGGGAGGGCCGCCGCGGCCGCCGGCCCCATAGGCCCCGTTCGCGCCGTCGAGGCCGTCGCCCGGCTTCTTGGCGCAGGCGCCGAGAGCGAGCGCCGCGCAGAGCACGACGGCGATTTTCGCGCTCCGACCGATACGCATGGTACGCAACATGCCCGATGACTCCTTGTGGCTGTCGGTTGCGCGATCCATAGCATTCTCCCCCTTAACCGAAGGTTCCGTTAGGCTTAAACAAGGGTTTATTTCGGCCTCTTCATAAACCCGCGCCGTTAACCTTGTTCCGGCGAACGCGACCGCTTCATGGCGCGACCGCGGCCGTGGAGTGTTCGGCGCCGTGTGAGTCCTTGAGGACACAGCCCTCAAGGGCGAGATGAAGCGCCCCGCCAAGGCGAAGGCCGCTCTTCTCCCTCCCTCGCGAGACGCGGAGGGTGGAGGGTGAGTGGCGAAAGCCGGCCGGGTGGGGTGTTCTCGGAATGGACCGCCCGAACCTGCGCGTCATGCCCGCGCCTTCGCGCGGGTATCCACGATTTCTCTGACCGGCGTTGCGGAAGGAAGTCGTGGATGCTCGCAAGCGGGCATCACGGCGAGGCGGCCCCGCGGGTCCGTCGCAGGCCCGAGGACGACGGGCGCCTCCCCACGCCCAAGGCCCCACCCGACCTAGGCCTTGCGGCCGAGGCCACCCTCGCCGCGGCTTCGCCGCGAGGAGGGAGAAAAGGCGGCGCGCTCGCGTGCGCTGGAGCGGGGTCAGTTCAGCAGCGGGGACCAGGCGGGGTCGGAGGCGAAGCCGGGGGTCGGGACGCGCTGCTCGTTGCGGCCGGTGATGTCGATCGAGAAGATCTTCGGCCCCGGCCCGACGTCGCGGAAGAACATCAGCACGCGGCCGTTCGGGGCCCAGGTCGGGCCCTCATTGTGGAAGCCCTCGGTCAGGATGCGCTCGCCGGTGCCGTCCGGCCGCATCACGCCGATCGCGAACTTGCCGCCGGACTGCTTGGTGAAGGCGATCAGGTCGCCGCGCGGCGACCACACCGGGGTCGAGTAGCGCCCGTCGCCGAACGAGATGCGCTGCGCGCCGCCGCCCGAGGCGCTCATCACGTAGATCTGCTGATTGCCGCCGCGATCGCTCTCGAACACGATCTTGGAGCCGTCGGGCGAGAACGAGGGCGAGGTGTCGATCGCCCCGGAATCGGTGAGCTTGGTGGTCGCGCGCGAGCGCAGGTCCATGACATAGATCGACGCGTTGCCGCCCTGCTCGAGGCTCATCGCCACCTTCTGGCCGTCCGGCGAGAAGCGGGGCGCGAACGTCATGCCGGGGAAGTTGCCGACCGCCTCGCGCTGCCCGGTCTCGATGTTCAGCAGATAGACGCGCGGGTCGCCCTGCCCGAACGACATGTAGGTGATCTCCTGGCTCGTCGGGCTGAAGCGCGGCGTCAGCACCAGTTCGCTGCCGGAGGTGATGAAGCGGCTGCCATAGCCGTCCTGGTCCATGATCGCGAGGCGCTTGACCCGGTTGTTCTTCGGGCCGCTCTCGTCGACATAGACGATGCGGGTGTCGAAATAGCCCTTCTCGCCGGTCAGCCGCTCATAGATCATGTCGGCGATCAGGTGCGCGACGCGCCGCCAGTTCTTGTCGGTGAAGAACTGCTGGCCTTCCAGCTGGTTGCCCGCGAACACGTCCCACAGGCGGAAATCGGTGCGCAGCCGGCCGTCGCCCTGCCGCACGATCTGGCCGGTGACCAGCGCCTGCGCGTTGATGATGCGCCAGTCGCCGAAGCGCGGCGCGGCGTCGAAATTCGAGATCTTCTCGATGAAGGCGCGCTTGTCGATCGGGGCGAACAGGCCGGAGCGCTGCAGGTCGGCGGCGATGACGCCCGCCATGTCGGCGGCGAGCTTCGGATCGCTGCCATTGGCCAGGAAGTCCGGGATCGCGATCGGCAGCGGCTGCACATTGCCCTGGTTGATGTCGATCGACACCTGCGCGCGCGCCGGAGCAAGGGGCGCCGCGGCGAGGAGCGCGAGCGCGGCGAAGGTTGCGGCTCGAAGAAGGCGAGCGGGGAGAAGCGTCATCAGGCTCTTCCGGATGAGGCGCGCTTGCGCCGGAATGAAAAGGCGACGAAGCGCAGTCGCGAATGAGAGGTCGGACCGGGTCGGCCGGGCCGGAACGGAGAACGTCGAAACGCCGTCATCCGCCCATCATGTCCTTGGGGTCGAAATTGATGTTCACCTGGCGCCAGTAATCGTAAGCCTCGGCGGGCAGCTTCAAGGGCGAGCAGCGCCGCACCGCGCGGGTCGCGGCGTCGGCGGCGGCCCGGAACGCGGGGTTGGAGGACGAATTCATCACCTCCGGGCCGCCGGACAGCGAACCGTCGGCGTTCAGGGTGAAATGCACCCGCACCGCAAGGCTGCCGTCGCTCGAGGCGCCGAAGGGCGGGTTCCAGCACTGCATGACCTGCTCGCGCACCGCATTGTCGATGCCGGTGCGCTGCGACATCGACAGCTTGGTCGCCGTGCCGCGCGAGGTGCCGGCGGTGGTCTCGGGCGAGGTCTCGCGCGCCGCCGCAGCCTTGCGGCTCGCGTCGCGCACGTCCTTCATGGCGCTGTCGCTGGAGGACGGCTTGTCGCCGAGCAGGCTCGCGATCTTGGACGGATCGAACTTGCGCTCCTTGGCCTTGGCGGCCGCCTCGGCCTTCTCCTTCGCGGCCTTTTCGGCCTCGGCCTTGGCGAGCTTCTCGGCCTTTTCCTTGGCGGCCTTCTCGGCTTCCGCCTTGGCGAGTTTCTCGGCCTTCTCCTTGGCCGCCTTCTCGGCCTCGGCCTTGGCGGCCTTCTCGGCCTCCGCCTTCTCCTTGGCGGCCTTGTCGGCTTCAGCCTTGGCGAGCTTCTCGGCCTCGGCCGCCTGGGCGAGCTTTTCGGCCTTCTCCTGCGCCGCCTTCTCGGCGGCGGCCTTGGCGGCCTTGTCGGCGGCGGCCTTCTCCTGCGCGGCCTTGGCCTCGGCGGCCTTCGCGGCCTCCGCCTGCGCGGCCTTCTCGGCGGCGGCCTTAGCGGCCTCAGGATCGGGTTTCGGCTCGGGCTTGGGCTCCGGCTTCGGCGGCGCCTCGGCGGTGACGGGCGCGGCCTCCGGCGGCGGCGGCGGCGCCTTCACGTCCTCCTTGGCGACGGGCGTGTCGTCGTCGGCAGGCTCCGGATCGGCCTCGGCGACCTTTTCGGCCTTCACCTTGGGCGCGTCGACCTTCTTGGAGGTCTTCGAGCCCTTGGTCATGGCGTCGAATTCCTGAGGCGTCAGGATCTCGATCGGCAGCGCCTCGGTGGCGCCGACGTCAAACGGCTTCGCGGACGAGAAATTGATGAGCCCCCACGCGAGGACCAGCGCGTGGCCGGCGCACGAGCAGATGAGGCCCGGACGCAGTTTCAAGCGTCAGCCCCCCTGCTCCAGCTCGGTGACGAGCGCGACCCGGCGAAAGCCCGCCGAGGACAGCGTGCCCATTACCTTCATCACCTGGCCGTAGTTCACGTTGCGGTCGCCTCGAACATAGATGCGCTCCTCATAGCCCGAGTTCGTGATGGCAATGAGGCGCGGCGCGAGTTCGTCGACCTCGATCGGCGTCTCCTGCAGGAACACGGCGCCGTCGTTCTTCACCGTGATGGTGAGCGGCTCCTTCTCCTCGTTGAGCGGATTGGCCGAGGTCTGCGGCAGGTCGATCGGCACGCCTACGGTGAGCAGCGGCGCCGAGACCATGAAGATGATCAGCAGCACCAGCATGACGTCGACCATCGGCGTCACGTTGATGTCGGACATCACATGGCTGCGCCGTCGCCGGCGCGCGCCGTGGCCGCTCGATCCTCCGCCTGCGCCGCTCATGCCCATCGGGTCAGGCCCGCTCGTCGATCTGGCGGGACAGGATGGCGGAGAACTCGTCCGCGAAGCCCTCCATGCGGCTCGCCTGGCGCGTCACCTGGTTGGAGAACTTGTTGTAGAAAATGACCGCCGGGATCGCGGCCACGAGGCCGATCGCGGTCGCGAACAGCGCCTCCGCGATGCCGGGCGCGACGACGGCGAGCGAGGTGTTCTTCGAGGCGGCGATCGACTGGAACGAGGTCATGATGCCCCACACCGTGCCGAACAGGCCGATGAACGGGCCGGCCGAGCCGACGGTGGCGAGCACCAGCAGCTTGGACTCCAGCCGCTCGACCTCGCGCGCGATCGTGACGTCGAGCACCTTGTCGATGCGCTGCTGGAGCCCGGCCACCGAGCGGCCGCCGCCCTCAAAGGAGCGCTTCCACTCGCGCATCGCGGCCACGAAAAGCGCGGCCATCGAGGTGTTGGGCCGGTTGACCAGCGAGCGGTAGAGCTCCTCAAGGCTCTGGCCCGACCAGAAGATCTTCTCGAAGCGGTCCATGTTCCGCTTGGTGCGGGAGAACAGCAGCTGCTTGTCGATGACGATCGCCCAGCACCAGATCGAGGCCGCGATGAGCCCGAGCATCACGAACTTCACGATGATGCTGGCCTGCAGGAACAGGCCCCACAGCGACATGTCGGGGGTATGCATCGTCAGGTCGTCTCCAGTCTCCGTGCGCGGCCACGTTCACGGGAGGCGCGACGCGGCCATGTCCGCCGCCGGCGCCGCATCCTTCGACCCAAGGCTCGGAGCGACGGCGCGTGTCGCGCGTTAATGTGTTGAAACTGCGACCCGATCCCGCATATCCGGCTTCGTTCATGAACTGTCAGGGTTAAGACGGCGTTACCGCCCTCCCCTGTTGCCCGGCGGCGACGGCCGTCGCGGCGTGGCCTGATAGGCTCGCGGGATGCGCCACCGTCCCCTTCTGCTCGCCGCCGCGCTCCTGCTCGCCGCATCGCCTGCCTCCGCGCAGGACCCGCGCGGCGCGACGCTCGCCGTGCAGGCGGTGGCGCCGACCCCGGACGGCCGCGCGCGGGTCACCGAATGCAGCGGCGTGCTGATCGCGCCTGACCTCGTGCTGACCGCCGGCCACTGCCTCGACCTGATCTCGTCGCCCGCGCAGGTCGCGGCCTTCGCCTATGACGGCCCCCGCCCGGTCCCGCGCCCGCTCGCTGTCGCGGCCTTCGCCCGCCACCCGGACCACGTCCTCGGATGGCGGGCCCGCCCGGGCGCTCCCGAGACCCGGCAGCGCGAGATCGCAGCAGATCTTGCGCTGCTGCGCCTCGCGACCCCGCCCGGCGGCGTCACGCCCGCGCGGCTTGGCCCGCCGCCGGATGTGGCGACGCAGGCCGCGACGGTGAGCGGAACCGGCCCGGCGGCCGCGGGCGCCCGCGGCGGCCTGCTCAAGCGGCTGCCGCTGACGTCGTTCAGGCTGTCCTCCGGAACCGGCGCGACGATCGCGTTCGCGAGCGCGCGCGGGACGGTCTGCGGCGGCGATTCCGGCGGCCCGCTCGCCGCCCCGGGCCCGGACGGAGAGCGCGTCTGGGCGGTCGCGGTCGCGGTTCTGCGCCCGTCCTCCGGCTGCGGCGGGCGGTTCGCGGCCGCCCTCGTCGACCCCGCCTCTCCGGGCTTCGCGCGGATGCGGTCGATGGTCGCCGCCCCCTGAGAGGGGATGTCGCCGTGGGGCCACAGCCCCGTCGCGCAGGCCCCTCCGCGGCGATTAATCATCGCCCGGGCGGTTTTTGGCGTGCCAAGGTGCGCCGCATTGGAGACCGCAGTGGCGGCTCGTTCGGGACGTGAGCATGCGGTCGACGGCGTGGCGTATGACATTGGCGGCGTGCCTGTCGCTGGGCCTGGCTTCGCCAGCCGGCGCGCTCGCCGGGGGTTCGCCCGCGCGCGCCGGCGACCGGCTGACCCGCGCCACCGTGTTCATCACCAGCCTGACCCCGTCCGGCCGCGACCGCGCCGAGGTCGGCAACTGCACCGGGGTGCTGATCGAACGTGACCTGGTGCTGACCGCGGGCCATTGCCTGTCCGACATGGGCGGCCCGAGCCTCGTGGTGGCGCAGTTCTTCGACAGCTCCAATCGCATCGTGCGCACCGTGCAGGTCGCCTCGGGCGCCCTGCACCCGGACTATGCGGGCCGCGCCAGCGCCGAGGATCCCAAGCCCGAGATGCTCGGGGCCGACCTCGCCATCCTGAAGCTCGCGGACCCGGCGCCCGCCGACCGCCGGCCGATCGCGCTGGCCTCGCGGCCGCTCGACGCCGCCAAGCGGTCGTCCGTGTTGCTGGGGGCCGGGCTGCGGGTCCCGGCCGACGAAGGCTCCGCCGGCCAGCTCCGCATCGCGCGCGTCGACGCCGAGGTGGTCACCGACGGGCCGACCGCGGTCGCGCTCGGGGTCGCGGGCGGCTCCATCTGCCGCGGCGACAGCGGCGGCCCGGTGGCGTCGTCCGCCGGCGTCTGGGGCGTGGTGATCGCGATCGTGCGGAAGAAGAGCCTCTGCAACTCAACCGTGTTCATGGCCGTGCTCGACCCGCGGTCGCGCGGCTTCCGCACCATGCTGTCGCGGGCCAAGCGGTCGAACTGAACGACCCTACTCGGTGCGCATCATTTCCCGGCGCATACGCTCCGGCATGCGCGCCGGCCGGCCGTGGCGCAGATAGGCGCATTGCGCGAGCGCGGTGACGAGCGTCTCGCCGTCGCGCACCACCGTCTGGCGCAGCACCAGCGAGGCGGCCTTGACGCTCTCGGCCGAGGTCACGACCGCCACGACGTCGTCCATCCGCGCCGGCTTCAGATAGTCGATCGTCATGCGGCGCACGACGAAGCCCTCGCGCTTCGTCTCGTAGAGATGGCGGTGGTCGAAGCCGATCGCGCGGAGGATTTCGGTGCGGGCGCGCTCCAGGAAGCGCAGATAGCTGGCGTGATACACCGCGCCCGAGAAGTCGGTGTCTTCGTAGTAGATGCGGAGCGTCATGATGTGACGCACCCCGTCCATCCGGCCCCCGAGGGGGTCATTCACGTCTGCGCTCAATCTTCGGTCCCGTCGAACAGCGGCATCTGGGTCGTCGAGGTCGGAGCCTCGAGGCCGAGGTGCCGATAGGCGTGCGCCGTCAGCATGCGGCCTCTCGGCGTCCGCTGCAAAAACCCCTGCTGCAGCAAATAGGGCTCGATGATCTCCTCGATCGCGTCGCGCGGCTCCGACAGCGCGGCCGCCATCGTCTCCACCCCGACCGGTCCGCCGCCGTAGTTCATCGCTATGGCGGAGAGATAACGGCGATCCATGGCGTCGAGCCCCAGATCGTCGACGTCGAGCAGCCGGAGCGCGCGGTCGGCGGCGGCGCGCGTCACCTCGACCTCGCCCGAGACGGCGGCGAAATCGCGGACGCGGCGCAGCAGCCGGCCGGCGATGCGCGGGGTGCCGCGCGCCCGCCGGGCGATCTCGCGCGCGCCGTCGCGGCTCATCGGCAGCCCGAGCACGCGGGCGCCGCGCGCGACGATCAGTTCCAGCTCGTCGACCTCGTAGAAATTGAGCCGGATGGGAATCCCGAAACGGTCGCGCAGCGGGGTGGTGAGCAGGCCGGCGCGGGTGGTGGCGCCGACCAGCGTGAACTTCGACAGGTCGATCCGCACGGAGCGCGCCGCCGGCCCCTCCCCGATGATCAGGTCGAGCTGGAAGTCCTCCATCGCCGGGTAGAGGATCTCCTCGACCGCCGGGTTCAGCCGGTGGATCTCGTCGATGAACAGGACATCTCGCTCTTCCAGATTGGTCAGCAGCGCGGCGAGATCGCCCGCCTTGGCGATGACCGGGCCCGAGGTCGCCCGGAAGCCTACCCCGAGCTCGCGGGCGACGATCTGGGCGAGCGTGGTCTTGCCGAGGCCGGGCGGGCCGGCGAGCAGCACGTGATCGAGCGCCTCGCCGCGCGCCTTGGCGGCCTGGATGAACACCGACAGGTTCTCGCGCGCCTGCCGCTGGCCCGTGAAGTCGGCGAGCGTCTGCGGCCGGATGGTGGCGTCGAGCGCGTCGTCCTCGCGTACGGCGGGATCGCGGACGGGGCTTGGAGCGGTCATGCGGCCGATCGGTGCGAAGGGGGCTGCTCGGTGATACGGCATCCGCGGCGATCAGCAAACGCGCGAGCGGCCGACCGCGCCTGCAGCCCGTCGAAGCTGGCTACTTCGCCAGCTCCTTCAAGCCGGCGCGGATCAGCGTCTCGGTGGTGGCGTCGTCGCCTGCGGCCTTCATGGCGGCGGCGATCGCGGCGCTCGCCTGCGGGGCCGCATAGCCGAGATTGACGAGCGCGGAGACTGCGTCGCGGGCCGGGCGCGGCCCCCTCGCCTCCGCCACCTCGCCGGCGAAGCGCGCGAGCCCCGGGTCGACGTCGGCGAACAGCGGCGCCCTGTCCTTGAGCTCCGTCACGATCCGCACCGCGACCTTGGGGCCGACGCCCGGCGCGCGGGAGACCGCCGCCTTGTCCTGCAGCGCGATCGCGGTCGCGAGATCGGAGGCTTCGAGCGTCGACAGCACCGCCAGCGCGACCTTGGTGCCGACGCCCTGCACGGTGTTGAGCAGCCGGAACCATTCGCGCTCCAGATCGGCCATGAAGCCGAACAGCTGGATGCGGTCCTCGCGCACATGGGTCTCAATCGACAGCCGCACGATCTCGCCCGCCTTGGGCAGCCGGCCCAGCGTGCGGCTCGAGCAGTGCACCACATAGCCGACGCCGCCGACGTCGAGGATCACCCAGTCCGGGCCGACCGAATCGACCTTGCCGGTGAGCTTGCCGATCATGCCGAGAGCCTCGCGGCCGCGATGCGGGCGGCCGCGCCGCGGTGCTGAGCGTGACAGATCGCGATGGCGAGCGCGTCGGCGGCGTCCGCCCCGCTGACGACCGCCTTGGGCAGCAGGATGGAGATCATCGCCTGGATCTGGCGCTTGTCGGCGTGGCCGGCCCCGACCACGGTCTTCTTGATCAGGTTCGGCGAATATTCGGCGACCGGCACGCCGCAAAGCGCCGGGACCAGCATGGCGACGCCGCGCGCCTGGCCGAGCTTTAGGGTCGCGGCAGGGTTGGCGTTGACGAAGGTCTCCTCGACCGCCGCCTCGTCCGGCGCATGGGCGGCGATCACCGCCGACAGCCCCTCATGCAGCAGCGCGAGCCGGCGGGCGAGGTCGATCGCGTCGTCCGGCGTGACCACGCCCGCGGCCACGAAAGACAGCCGCGAGCCTTCGACGCCGATCACCCCCCAGCCGGTGCGGCGGAGTCCGGGGTCGATGCCGAGGATGCGAATCGGGGCAAGGCTCATGCGGCGAGCATAGCCGCGCAGAGGTTGACGGAACACAAGCGGAACGGAACCGCCCTCACCCGTAGCGGCGGGCGGCCTCGATGGTGAGCCCGGCGCCGACCGCCCCGAAGGTGTCGCCCTCGATCGCGCGGGCGGCCGGAACCGCGCCGAGGATCGCCTGGCGGACATGCGGGATGCGGGTCGAGCCGCCGGTGAGGAACACCGCGTCGATGCGGTCGGCCGCGATCCCGGCGGCGATCAGGCAACGCGCGATGCGCTCGCGGATCTTCTCTGCGAGCGCGTGGGTGTGCCGCTCGAAGGCCTCGCGGCGGATGCGCGCCTCGAGACCGCTCTCCACCCAGCCGAGCGGCAGGGCGGCCTCGTCCTGCTCCGAGAGCCGGATCTTGGCGGTCTCGACCTCGGCCGCGAGCCCGTGGCCACGCTCGTCGTCGATGACCCGGATCAGCCTGTCGAGCAGCTCGGGCCGCGCCGCCTCGCGCCGCACCTCCCTGATCTGCCGGACGGCGCGGCCGTCGTAGAGCTTGTTGATGCTCGACCAAGTGGCGAGCTCGTGGAAATAGGTCGATGGCACCTCGAGCTCGGCGCGCTTCATCCGCGAGCCGTAGCCGAGCAGCGGCATCACCGCGCCAAGGCTGAGCCGCCGGTCGAAATCGACGCCGCCGACCCGCACGCCCTCATTGGCCAGGATGTCGGCGGCGCGGTCTCGCGCGTGGCGGTCCGGGCCGAGCCGGATCACCGAGAAGTCCGAGGTGCCGCCGCCGATGTCGGCGATCAGCGCAAGCTCCTCGCCCGCCACCCCACGCTCATAATCGAGCGCGGCCGCGACCGGCTCGTATTGGAACGACACCTCCCGGAAGCCGAGCGACAGCGCGATCTCGCGCAGCGTGTCCTCGGCCCGCTGGTCGCCCTGCTGGTCGCCGTCGACGAAATGCACAGGGCGGCCGTGCACCACGGCGTCGAGCGGGCGGCCCGCCGCCGCCTCAGCGCGGCGCTTAACGATGGCCAGGTAGCGGGCGATGACCTCGCGGAACTTCACGCGCTCGCGGCCGACCTGCGTCGCCTCGTCGATCAGCCCCGTGCCGAGCACGGATTTGAGGCTGCGCATCAGCCGGCCGGGCTCGCCGTCCAGATAGGCGCTCATCGCCGCCCGTCCGACCTTCGCCTCCGTGGTGGGGGCGAAGAAGATCGCGCTCGGGATGGTGGTCTCGTCGCCCTCCAGCCGCATGAGCGCAGGGCGACCCGCCTCGGCGAGGCCGAGCGTGGTGTTTGAAGTGCCGAAATCGAGTCCGCAGGCTGTCATCGCGCTCGTGTCGCGCAGGACGCCCGCGAAGGCGATTGGACGAAGCGACGCGCCGCGGCGCCGCCGGCTAAAGGACGGGTCGTCGGCGCGCGCGCCCCGGTGCTAGATGAACGCCCCGCCGCCGGCCTTTCCATGACGCTCGCTCTCGCCATCGCCATCGCGCTGCTTTCGGGCGTCGTCCGCGGATTCTCGGGCTTCGGCAGCGCGCTGATCTTCGTGCCGCTGATCTCGGCGCTCTACGATCCGGCGCGGGCGACGCCGACGTTCTGCCTGATCGACGCAGCCCTGATGGCTCCGATGGCGCTCCGCGCCTTCGGGCGCTGCCACTGGGCGGAGGTCGCCCCGATGGCGCTGGCCACGGCGGCCTTCACGCCGCTCGGCGTCTATGCGCTGGTGGCGGTGGATCCCGTCACGCTGCGCTGGGCGATCGCGCTTGCGGTCGCGGCCACGCTGGCGCTGCTGGCGAGCGGACTGCGCTACCGTGGCCGGCCGCCGGCGGCCGCCACGCTCGCGGTCGGCGCCGCGGCCGGCGTGCTGGGCGGCTCCGCGCAGATCTCCGGCGCCCCGATCGCGGCCTACTGGCTGGCGGGGCCGGGCGAGCGCGGGATCATCCGCGCCAACATGATCGCGGTGTTCGCGCTGGTGTCGTTCGTGACCTTCGGGTCGCTGCTGTGGGCAGGCCTCGTGACCACCGAGGTGCTGTGGCTCTGCCTCTGGCTCGGCCCGGCCTACGGGATCGGCATCTTCCTCGGCGCGCGGCGCTTCCTCGGCGCGACGGAGGCCGGCTACCGGCGCGCCGCCTATGCGGTGATCCTGCTCGCCGCCGCGCTTTCGGCCCCGGTGTGGGACGCAGCGTGGCGCTGAGCGGCCGCCGTCAGCCGAGCTTGGCCATCACCTCGTCGGAGATCTCGTAGTTGCCGTGCACGTTCTGGACGTCGTCGTCCTCGTCCAGCGCGTCGAGCAGCTTCATCAGCGAGGCGGCCTTGTCCTCGTCGAGCGCGGTCGTGGTGGTCGGACGCCACACCGCCTTGGCGCTCTCCGCCGCGCCGAGCTTCGCCTCCAGGCTCTTGGAGACCTCGTTCAGGTCCTCGAAGGCGCAGGTGACGACGTGGTTCTCCTCGTCCGACTGGACATCCTCGGCGCCGGCCTCGATCGCCGCCTCCAGCACGTCGTCGGCCGAGCCCGCCTTGGCCGGATAGACGATCTCGCCGACGCGGTTGAACATGAAGCCGACCGAGCCGGTCTCGCCGAGCGCGCCGCCGGACTTGGTGAAGTAGGAGCGCACCGCCGACGCCGTGCGGTTGCGGTTGTCGGTCAGCGCTTCGACGATGATCGCCACGCCGCCCGGGCCGTAGCCCTCGTAACGGACTTCCTCGTAGTTCTCGCTGTCGCCGCCGGACGCCTTGTTGATGGCGCGCTGGATGTTGTCCTTCGGCATGGACTGGGCCTTGGCGGCGTTGATCGCGAGCCGCAGGCGCGGGTTCATGTCGGGATCGGGCAGACCGGCCTTGGCCGCGACGGTGATCTCGCGCGCAAGCTTTGAGAACAGCTTCGCCCGGACCGCGTCCTGGCGGCCCTTGCGGTGCATGATGTTCTTGAACTGCGAATGCCCGGCCAAGGGTCGCCTCCGAGATGTGGGGACGTCCCGGGTCGCCGGCGAGGCGGGCGCGGCGGACGTCCGACGCTTGAGGAAAGCGGCCTTATAGGGCCGGGACGGCTCGAAAGGAAGACGAAGCGTCCGCGCCTGCGCGACCGAGGGCCACGAGTTCGCGCCCACCGATCAGCGCCGCCCGCGCATTGCATCGCAGCAAGGACGCTCCGTCTGGCATGCCAATGGCGGGCCCCAACCGAATTACGCGATCGGGTTTCTCTATCGTGACCGTTAAACGCCGTGATCAGAATCTCCGATCAAGCGATCGCGCTCCGGCATCTTTCAACACCTCCAAATTGCGCTTTTCATATTGAACATCAGCGCATTCGGACGTAGATGGCAAAGGCGGGCCGGGGCTTGCCCTGCGCTTCTTTCCAATAGGTAAACACTATGGCGAACGTCGCGCCGCCTCTCAAGAAGTCCCATGCAGCCGGCGGCTGGGGCGCCCTTCGCAGTTGCGGAAAGCACCTGCTGAAGAGCGGCTCGGCCCTGACCGGCGCGATGACGCTGCTCAAGGCCAATCAGTCCGATGGCTTCGACTGTCCGGGCTGCGCCTGGGGCGATCCGGAGCACGGCTCGTCCTTCGAGTTCTGCGAGAACGGCGTGAAGGCGGTCTCGTGGGAGGCCACCGCCCGCCGCGCCACGCCGGCCTTCTTCGCCCAGCACACTGTGAGCGAGCTGCGCGGCTGGACCGACTACGCCCTCGAGAATGTCGGCCGGCTGACCGAGCCGATGCGCTACGACGCCAAGACCGACCGCTACCTGCCGGTGTCCTGGGACGAGGCGTTCGCCGAGATCGGCGCCGAACTGCGCGCCCTCGCCTCGCCGGACGAGGCGGAGTTCTACACCTCCGGCCGCGCCTCGAACGAGGCGGCCTTCCTCTACCAGCTGTTCGCCCGCGCCTACGGGACCAACAATTTCCCGGACTGCTCGAACATGTGCCACGAGGCTTCGGGCGTGGGGCTGACGCAGTCGCTCGGGGTCGGCAAGGGCACCGTGCTGCTCGAGGATTTCGAGCGCGCCGACGCGATCATCGTCATCGGCCAGAACCCCGGCACCAACCATCCGCGCATGCTGGGCGACCTGCGCCGGGCCGCGCAGCGCGGCGCCAGGGTCGCGGTGCTGAACCCCGTGCGTGAGCGCGGCCTCGAGCGCTTCGCGGATCCGCAGGCCAAGATCGAGATGCTGCGCGGCGGCTCCACCTCGATCGCGACGCATTACTTCCAGCCGAAGCTCGGCGGCGACATGGCCGCGATCCGGGGCGTCGCCAAGATCGTCCTGATGCGCGACGCCGAGGCGCGCGCGGCGGGCGAGCCGGGCTTGCTCGACGACGCCTTCATCGCGCAGCACACCACCGGCCTCGACGCCTGGCGGGCCGAAGTCGAGGCCACCTCCTGGGGCCAGATCGAGGACCAGTCCGGCCTCACCTTCGACGAGATCCAGACGCTCGCCGAGGTTTATCTCGGCGCTGAGCGGGTGATCGCCACCTGGGCGATGGGCGTCACCCAGCACCGCCATTCGGTGATCACGGTGCGGGAGATCACCAACCTGCTGCTGCTGCGCGGCCATGTCGGCCGCGAGGGCGCGGGGCTCTGCCCGGTGCGCGGCCACTCCAACGTGCAGGGCGACCGCACGGTCGGCATCAACGAGAACGCGCCGGAGTGGTTTCTGGCCGCTCTGGAGCGCGAGTTCGGCGTCGCTGTCCCGCGCGAGCCCGGCCACAACGTGCTGCACGCGATCCACGCCATGACCGAGGGCCGCGCCCGGGCCTTCATCGGCCTCGGGGGCAATTTCGCCCGCGCCACCCCGGACACCGAGCTCGTCGCCGAAGCCCTGAGGCGCTGCCGGCTGACGGTGCAGATCGCCACCAAGCCGAACCTCGGCCACATGGCGGTCGGCGAGGTCGCCTTCCTGCTGCCCTGCCTGGGCCGCACGGAGATCGACCGCGACGCGGCCGGCAAATCGCAGATCGTGACCGTCGAGGATTCGATGAGCATGGTCCACGGCTCGGGCGGCATCAACAAGCCGGCCTCCCCGCATCTGAAGTCGGAGATCGCGATCATCGCCGGCATGGCGGCCGCGACCGTCGGCTCGGAGCGGATCGACTGGGCGGGATTCGCGGCCGACTACGACCGCATCCGCGACGCGATCGCGCGGGTGATTCCCGGCTTCGAGGACTACAATGTCCGCGTCCGCAGGCCGCGCGGCTTCCGCCTGCGCAACGCCGCGGCCGAGCGCGAATGGAACACCCCTTCCGGCAAGGCGGAGTTCTCGGCCGCGCCCCTGCCCGCCGAGATCGAGCACCAGCAGGCGCGCCGCCGGAAGAGCGCCTACGTGCTGCAGACCTTCCGCAGCCACGACCAGTACAACACCACGATCTACGGCATGGATGACCGCTACCGCGGCGTCTACGGCGAGCGCCGCGTGGTGTTCGCGCATCCGGACGACATCGCCGCGATGGGCGCGACGCCCAATGCGCGGGTCGACGTGGTCGGCCTGCACGAGGACGGCCGGACCCGGGTGGCGGAGGATTTCCGGCTCGTCGCCTACGACATCCCCCGCGGCTGCGTGGCGGGCTACTACCCCGAGCTCAACGCCGTGGTGCCGTTCTCCGAGGCCGGCGACCTCAGCGACACGCCGCTGTCGAAGTCCGTGATGGTGACGTTCCGGCCGCGCGAGGCCGCCTGATGGCGACGGAGGCTCCCGACGCGGGCGCCTTCATGGCGGCTGTGGAATCGCTGGTCGGGCGGGCGCCTGAGCTGTCGCCGCTCGACGCGGGCCTGCTGGCGGCGCTGCGCATGGGGGTGGCGGGCGATACGCGGGCCTTCGCCAAGGTGTTCGGCGTCCCGCACGCGCTGGTGCTGCGCGCCACGAGCGAGCTTGCAGACGAGTTCGGTCTGGTCGCAGTGACGGGCCGCGATCCGCGCACGCAGCGCACGCGGCTCGAACTCACCGACGCCGGCGCGCGGCTCCTCGAGGGCGCGGCGCTCGCGGCCTAGGCCGTCCCGCCCTCAGGCGGACTGCTTCGCCTTCGCGGCGGTCTTGGTCGTGCTCTTGGCCGGGCTCTTGGCGGCGGCGCGACGCGGGGCCGGCGGCGGAGCCAGACGGGCGGCCTCCTCGTCAGCGGCCTCCTTGGCCAGGCGCGCCGTGCGCAGCCGCTCGGTCTTGGCGTCACGTTCCGCGCGCTCGCGGTCGATGATCTCACGGGCGGCGCGCGTGGTGGCGTCGCCCTTCACCTCGCCGCGGGACGGCTTGAACAACGTCTCCTTGGACATCTTCTGCATGCCGGCCAACTCCGCTCGAGAAATGAAAAAGGCCGGGTCGGAGACCCGGCCTTCGAAGCGTTGATCGGCCGTGGGGAGCGCCATCGCGTTCCCCACGACAATCAGGCCTTACGCGGCCTGCAGGTTCTCGGCGGCGCTCTTCCCGGAGCGCTTGTCCTGCACGATCTCGAAGCTAACCTTCTGGCCTTCGACGAGGGTGTGGAGGCCCGAACGCTCAACGGCCGAGATGTGCACGAACACGTCGGTCGAGCCGCCGTCCGGCTGAATGAAGCCGTAGCCCTTCTGGACGTTGAAAAACTTCACGGTTCCGGTGGTCATGACGATTTCCTTCTAAAATCGACGCGGATTTACTCCGCCGGAGTTAAACCCGACGGCGCTGAAACATCGATATTGAGAGGAAGTTCGCCGCCGCGCAGAGGCGCTCAACAACATCCAACGGACAAGATCGACAATGAATACATACCCCCTGGCGGGGGTGTTGGCAAGCCGGCGGGCCATCGGGCGCCGGTCCGGCGGCGGACCGCGCCGCGTGTCCTCAGCTTTCCCAGAACTCCGGCAGCGCTTCGCTGAGCACGCCGCCCACGCGCACCGGCGCGACCTTCGCGGCGAGGCCCCGCCCGTCAATCTCGACCGCCAGCCCCGACAGCGTCGCCTCGCCGTCGGCCGGTTCGAAGCGCCCGGCCGAGAGCTTGGTCAGGAAGCGGTGGATCGGCTCGTCCTTCCGCATGCCCAGCACGCTGTCATAGTCGCCGCACATGCCGGCGTCTGACATGAAGGCCGTGCCGCCCGGAAGAATCCTGTGGTCGGAGGTCGGCGCGTGGGTGTGGGTGCCCACCACCACGCTCGCGCGGCCGTCGAGGAAATGCCCGAAGGCCTGCTTCTCGCTGGTGGCTTCGGCATGGAAGTCCACAATCACGGCGTCGGCCCCGAGACCCAGCGGGCAGGCCTCGAGCTCGGCGTCGATCGCGCGGAACGGATCGTTCAGCGCCTGCCCCATGAATACGTTGCCCATGACGTTGACGACGAGCACGCGGGCGCCGTCGCGCGCCTCCACGATCGTGGCGCCGCGCCCGGGCGTGCCGGGCGGGAAGTTCACCGGCCGCACGAGCCGCTCGGCGCGCTCGGAGAACACCAGCGCCTCGCGCTGGTCGAAGGAGTGGTTGCCGAGCGTGACCGCGTCCGCGCCGGCGTTCAGCAGATCCTCGTAGATCTGCTCCGTGATGCCGAAGCCGCCGGCGGCGTTCTCGCCATTGATCACCACGAGGTCGAGCGACCAGCGCTCGCGCAGCGCCGGCAGGCGCTCGGCGACCGCGTTGCGGCCGGCGCGTCCGACCACGTCGCCCAGGAACAGAAAGCGCATCAGATCTCGGCTCCGGCCGTCGGGCGGAAACCGAGCTCGGTCAGCACGCCGTCGAGCGGCGCGTCATGGTCGAGCGTCGGCACGGCCTCGACCTCCTGCGCCGCGAAGGCGAGGCCGACAGCGACGACGCGTTGCTTCGCGCGCAGCTGTTCAAGCGTGCGGTCGTAGAATCCGCCGCCATAGCCGAGCCGGCCGCCGGCGGCGTCGAAGGCCGCGAGCGGCACGAACACGAAATCGGGCGTGACCTCGGCGGCGTCGGCGGGCGGCTCCTTGAGGCCGAAAGGCCTGTCCACCAGCGGGTCGCCCGGCCGCCAGTCGCGGAACACGAGCGGCGCGGCCTTCTTCACGATCACCGGCAGGCAGAGCGCGACGCCCTGCTCCGCCAGACGGCGCGCGAGCGGCAGCGTGTCGATCTCGCCGCGGACGGAAAAGAACAGCGACACCCGCTTCGGGCGCCGGCGCGCGACCAGCGCCGCGCCTTCGGCCGCGACCGCGAGGCCGGCCGCGATGCGGCCCTCCTCCGCGAGCTCCGAGCGCGCCTTGAGAGCGCTGGCGCGCAGCGCCGCCTTCTGCTCGTCGGCGGCGGTGGTCTGAAGGGCCTGCTGGATCATCAAGAAACTGAGCGCGGAGCCACGATGGCCGTTGGAGTTTTGATCCCGGGACACCTACAGAGTAGGTGGGCGCCGTTGTGGCCAAGACCACGGTCAAGGCCAGTGACAGCTCCCGTTCGGAATCGTAAGGGCCCGGGGATTCTAGTTTCCTGACGCGCCCCGCAGCACCGCGGGAGGGAAGATAGGCGACCGCGCGGCCGCGCGCCAGTGGCTTGGCGCCTCACTCCCGCCGGACGCCCTCTGCGAGCTCCTCGGCGAGCCGTTCGAGCCGCGCCGCGGCGTTGCTGACCTGCTCGGCGACGTCGGCGTGCCGGGCGTCGAAGGCCTCCACGGCGTTCTGGTCGGCGGCCTTGAGGGCGACGATCTCGGCCTCGAGCTCGGCGCGCGTCCGACTGGCCTCGTTGAGCTCGTCGGCCATCATGATCGCCGTCATGATCGACAGGCGGATGTCGCCGACCTCGCCGAACTGCCGCTTCAGCTGCGCGTGGCGCTCGTCGACGCTGCGGGCGAGCGAGAGCAGGTGCTGCTCCTCGCCCTCGCCGCAGGCCATCTTGTAGTCGCGGCCGCCGATCTGCACCGTCACCTGCGGCATGGCGTCAGCTCCCCGCCTCGGCCAGCACCGACTCCACGGTGGCGATCGCGGAGTCGAGCCGCGTCTTCACCTCGTCGCGCGCCGCCTTGGCGGACTCGGCCTGCGCGGCCGAGACGTCGAGCAGTTCGGCCAACCGCTGGCGGTCCTCCGCGAAGGCGGACAGCTCCTCCTCGCGGGCGCGCGCCGCATCGGCGGCGTCGAGCGCCCGCCCCACGGCGGCCTCCGCCGCCTCCAGAGCCTGGTCGAGGCGCCGCAGCGCCACGTCGAGATCGCTCACCCAATCCCCCCGGGCCAAGTCGCGGACCATGCCGCGCGGCGAAACCGACGGCTCCGCAACGCCTTGCGGGTGCGACTTTAGGAGCCGCCTTGAAAAGCCGTCAATCCGCGACCGGCCTCGTCCACGGGAGTTTCGGCAAAACCGCAGGGCAGCCCCTGTATTGACATGCCCTAGGTCCACTTTAAACGTCCGCGCGACGGCTCCGGCCCCTCGCAGGCGCGGACGCAGGCGGGAGCGGCCCGCATATCCAGGATCGGACTTCTCGCAATGACTGATGCGACCACGACCCGGCGGATGGCGAACGCGATCCGCGCGCTCGCCATGGACGCGGTCGAGAAGGCGAATTCGGGCCATCCCGGCATGCCGATGGGCATGGCCGACGTGGCGACCGTGCTGTGGACCAAGGTCCTGAAATATGACGCGGCCGATCCGCACTGGATCGACCGCGACCGCTTCATCCTGTCGGCCGGCCACGGCTCGATGCTGCTCTACGCGCTCCTTCACCTCACGGGTTCGAAGGAGATGACGATCGACGAGCTGAAGCGCTTCCGGCAGGTCGGCTCGAAGACGCCCGGCCATCCGGAGCGCGGCCACACCGAGAGCGTCGAGACCACGACCGGCCCGCTCGGCGCCGGCATCTCGAACGCCGTCGGCCTCGCGCTCGCCGAGCGCATCCTGGCCGCGGAATACCCCACGCTGTTCGACCACCGCACCTTCGCGCTGTGCTCGGACGGCGACCTGATGGAAGGCATCAGCCAGGAGGCGATCGCGATCGCCGGGCACTACCGGCTGAACAAGCTGGTCTTCCTGTGGGACGACAACTCCATCTCGATCGACGGCGACACCTCGCTGTCGGATTCGGTCGACCAGATCGCCCGCTTCGAGGCCTGCGGCTGGAACGGCGTGCGGGTCGACGGCCATGACGCCGACGCGATCGAGGCCGCCCTCCGGGCGACCGAGGGCTCCGACAAGCCGACGCTGATCGCGTGCAAGACCATCATCGGCTTCGGAGCGCCCAAGAAGGCCGGCACCGAGAAGGCGCACGGCTCGCCGCTCGGCGCGGAGGAGATCGAGGGCGCCCGCAAGGCGCTTGGCTGGGATTACCCGCCGTTCGAGATCCCGGACGACCTGCGCGCGCTCTGGCTTGAGGCCGGCCGCCGCGGCGCGGCTCAGCGCGAAGCCTGGGAGAAGCGGCGCGCCGCCGTCGACCCGGCGACGCTCGCCGATCTCGAGCGCCGGCTGCGCGCCGACCTGCCGGAGGGCTTCGCGGCCGCGATGGCGGAGCACAAGGCGAAGCTGTTCGCCGAGCCGAAGGAAATGGCGACCCGCAAGGCCGGCGAGGCCGCGCTCACCGTGGTCAAGGGGCAGCTGCCCGAGCTGATCTCGGGCTCGGCCGACCTGACGCCGTCCAACAACACGCTCACCAAGAACATGACGGTGATCCGCCCCGGCGAATATGGCGGCTCGTTCATGCACTGGGGCATCCGGGAGCACGGCATGGCGGGGGCCTCGAACGGCCTCGCGATCCATGGCGGGCTGCTGCCGGTCGACTCCACCTTCCTGGTGTTCTCCGACTACTGCCGTCCGGCGATCCGGCTCGCGGCGCTGATGAAGATCCGCGTCGTGCACGTCTTCACGCACGACTCGATCGGCGTGGGCGAGGACGGCCCGACCCATCAGCCGGTCGAGCATCTGGCGGCGCTGCGCGCGATCCCGAACCTCAACGTGTTCCGCCCCTGCGACGCGATCGAGACGGCGGAGGCCTGGGAGGTCGCGGTCGCGAGCAAGACGCGGCCGAGCATCCTGGCGCTGACCCGCCAGAACCTGCCCCAGCTCCGCCTGAAGGACGTCGGCGAGAACCTCACCGCGAAGGGCGCCTACGAGCTCGCGCCGGCGAACGGCGTCGCCGCGGTCAGCCTGTTCGCGAGCGGCTCCGAAGTCAGCCTTGCGATGGAGGCCAGGGAGCGTCTCGAGGCCGAGGGGCTGCCGACCCGCGTGGTCTCGGTGCCCTGCATGGACCTGTTCCTCGACCAGCCCGGCGCCTATCGGGCCGAGGTCATCGGCACGGCCCCGGTGAAGATCGGGATCGAGGCCGCGATCCGGCAGGGCTGGGACGCCATCATCGGCTCCGACGGCGGCTTCGTGGGCATGAACGGCTTCGGCGAAAGCGGGCCGTACAAGGAGGTCTACCGCGTCTTCGGCATCACGACCGACGCGATCGTTTCGCTCGCTAAGGAAAAACAGGCGAACGGCGCCTAGATAAGGGTCGCGGCGGATCAGCCGCGCAGAGGTTCAGGGAAGGACGTTACGAAAATGGCGGTGAAGGTCGCGATCAACGGGTTCGGGCGCATCGGCCGGCTGGTGCTGCGGGCGATCGTCGAGTCCGGACGCAAGGACATCCAGGTGGTCGCCATCAACGACCTGGGCCCGGTCGAGACCAACGCGCATCTGCTGCGCTACGATTCCATCCACGGCCGCTTCCCGGCCGAGGTGTCGGTCAACGGCGACGTCATCTCGGTGGCCGGCTACGGCGACATCAAGGCGACCGCCATCCGCAACCCCGCGGAGCTGCCGCACAAGGACCTCGGCGTCGACATCGCGCTCGAATGCACGGGCCTGTTCACCTCCAAGGAGAAGGCCTCGGCCCATCTCCAGGCGGGCGCCAAGCGCGTCCTGGTCTCCGCTCCCGCGGACGGCGCCGATCTGACCGTCGTGTTCGGCGTCAACGAGAACACGCTCTCGAAGGACCACATCGTCGTCTCGAACGCGTCCTGCACCACCAACTGCCTGGCGCCGGTCGCCAAGGTGCTGAACGACGCGATCGGCATCCAGCACGGCTTCATGACGACGATCCACTCCTACACGGGCGATCAGCCGACGCTCGACACCATGCACAAGGACCTCTACCGCGCCCGCGCGGCGGCCCTCAGCATGATCCCGACCTCGACGGGCGCCGCGAAGGCCGTCGGCCTCGTGCTGCCGGAGCTCAAGGGCAAGCTCGACGGCGTCTCGATCCGCGTGCCGACCCCGAACGTGTCGTGCATCGACTTCAAGTTCGTGGCGAAGCGGCAGACCTCCGTGCAGGAGGTGAACGACGCCATCAAGGCGGCCGCCGCCGGCCCGCTCAAGGGCGTCCTCGACATCGTCGACGCGCCGCTGGTCTCGTCCGACTTCAACCACAACCCGCACTCGTCGAGCTTCGCGCTCGACCAGACGAAGGTGCTCGAGGGCAACTTCGTGCGCGTGCTCAGCTGGTACGACAACGAGTGGGGCTTCTCGTCCCGCATGTCGGACACCGCCGTCGCGATGGCCGAGCTCATCTGAGCGCCACGCGGTGCCGGCCTTCCGTGAGTTGAAGGCCGTCTCCGCCCGCTGGCGGAGCCTGGACTGCGAGGGTCTCGACCACGTGACCCTCGCGTCCGAGCCGGACCGCATCGTCGCACGCGGCGTTGCGGTCGGAGCGCGCGGCGACGTCCCCTACGGCGTCTACTACCGGATCGACTGCGATCTCGGCTGGCGCACGCGCGAGCTCGCGCTGGCGACCTCCGACGGACGCGGCCTCCACCTCGTCGCGAACGGCGAGGGGCGCTGGGCGATGGGGACGGGCGAGCCCCTCCCCGCCCTCGACGGCTGCCTGGACCTCGATCTCTCGGGCACGCCCTTCACCAACACCCTGCCGATCCGCCGCCTGTCATGGCGCGAGGGGGAGCAGCGGGAGCTGAAGATGGCGTTCGTGCCCTTCGACAGCTTCGAGCCCGTCGCGGAGGCGCAGATCTACCGCTGCATTGAGCCCGGCCGGCGCTTCCAGTACCAAGCGGCCGACCTATCCTTCGAGGCCGAGCTCTCCGTCGACGAGGACGGGCTCGTGACCGACTACGCACAACTCTTCGCGCGGGTGCTCTGATGGCTGCCTACAAGACCCTCGACGACGTCAACGTGGCCGGCAAGCGCGTGCTGGTGCGCGTCGATCTCAACGTGCCGATGGACGGCGCCCGGGTGACCGACGACACCCGGCTGCGCGCCGTCGCGCCCACCATCAACGAACTCGCCCAGAAGGGCGCCAAGACGATCCTGCTCGCCCATTTCGGCCGGCCGAAGGGCAAGCGCGACGAGAGCCAGTCGCTGAAGGCGATCCTGCCGGCGCTCGAGCAGACGCTGAAGCAGGACGTGCATTTCGCCGACGACTGCGTCGGCGAGGCCGCGGAGGCCGCCGTCACGAAGCTCACGCCGGGCGACGTACTGCTGCTCGAGAACACCCGCTTCCACGCCGGCGAGGAGAAGAACGACCCGGCCTTCGCCGAAGCGCTGGCGCGGCTCGGCGACATCTATGTCAACGACGCCTTCTCGGCCGCGCACCGCGCGCACGCCTCCACGGAGGGCGTCGCCCGGCTGCTGCCGGCCTATGCGGGCCGGTCCATGCAGGCCGAGCTCGACGCGCTCGACAAGGCCCTCTCCTCCCCCGAGCGGCCGGTGGTGGCGATCGTCGGCGGCGCCAAGGTCTCGACCAAGCTCGACCTTCTCGGGAATCTCGTGAAGCGGGTCGACGCGCTGGTGATCGGCGGCGGCATGGCCAACACCTTCCTGGCCGCGCAGGGCGCCGAGATCGGCAAGTCGCTGTGCGAGCGCGATCTGCTCGACACCGCCCGCGAGATCGTCGCCAAGGCCGGCGAGGCCGGTTGCGAGATCGTGCTGCCGGTCGACGGCCGGGTCGCGAAGGAGTTCCGCGCCCACGCCGAGAATCGCGTCGTCCCGGCCACCGAGGTCGGCGCCGACGAGATGATCCTCGACATCGGGCCGAAGTCGGTCGAGCGCGTCGCGCAGGTGATCGAGGGCGCCAGGACGCTGGTCTGGAACGGACCGTTCGGGGCGTTCGAGATGCAGCCCTTCGACGAGGGGACCGTGGCTGTGGCGCAGAAGGCCGCCGCGCTCACCCGCGAGGGGCGGCTGCTGACGGTGGCGGGCGGCGGCGACACGGTCGCGGCGCTCAACGCAGCCGGCGTGGCGGACGACTTCTCCTATATCTCGACGGCCGGCGGGGCCTTCCTCGAATGGCTCGAGGGCAAGGAACTGCCCGGCGTCGCCGCGCTGACCGCGACAAAGTAGCGGCCCCGCCCTATAATCCGCGCCCAATCAGAAAACGCGCTTCCGAGAGTACGATGAACGTCTCCACCCCGATCACCGCCGAACGCCGCCTCGCGATCACGCCGCGGGTGCGCGAGATCCTGTCCTGGTACGAAAGCGACAATCCGGGGACGAAGGGAAATCTCGTCCGGCTGCTGATGACCGGGCGCCTCGCCGGCACGGGCAAGCTCGTGATCCTGCCCGTCGACCAGGGCTTCGAGCACGGCCCTGCCCGCTCCTTCTCGGTCAATCCGCCGGCCTATGACCCGCATTATCACTTCCAGCTTGCGATCGACGCCGGGCTCAACGCCTACGCCGCGCCGCTCGGCATGCTGGAGGCCGGCGCCGACACCTTCGCGGGCCAGATCCCGACCATTCTCAAGATGAACAGCGCGAACTCGCTGTCGCGCCTCAACGAGGACGCCGACCAGGCCGTCACGGCTTCGGTCGCCGACGCGGTGCGGCTCGGCTGCTCGGCGATCGGCTTCACCATCTATCCCGGCTCCGACCGCGCCTATTCGCAGATGGAGGAGATCCGCCAGCTCGCGGCCGAAGCCAAGTCGGTCGGCCTCGCGGTCGTGATCTGGTCCTATGCGCGCGGCGGCACGCTTGACAAGAAGGGCGAGACCGCGGCCGACGTGATCTCCTATGCGGCGCACATGGCGGCGCTGCTCGGCGCCCACATCATCAAGGTGAAGCCGCCGTCGGACCACATCGCGCTCGACGCCGCCAAGAAGGCCTACAAGGCCGGCGGCATTGAGCTCGGCACCCTGTCGGACCGCATCCGCGACGTGGTGAAGAGCTGCTTCAACGGCCGCCGCATCGTGATCTTCTCGGGCGGCGAGGCGAAGAGCGACCCCAACGCCGTGCTGGACGAGATCCGCGAGATCGCCGCCGGCGGCGCGTTCGGCTCGATCATGGGCCGCAACGCCTTCCAGCGTCCGAAGGAGGAGGCGATCCAGCTCCTCCACCAGATCATGGACATCTACGCCAAGGCGGCGTGAACGGGCGCATCGCCCGGATCGCCAGCCGGAGCGGACCCATCAGGCAGGGGCGCGGCGATTGCCGCGCCCTTGTCGTTCGCAGGCCGATCCGGTCGACCTCGCCCCGGTTTCGCCATCGGGCTTCGCGACGATCCCTTCTCCTATCCTGAGTCCTCAGCCATGGCCCAAGCGCCCGCCACCCGCCTGATGCTGATCACGCCCGAGCTCGACGAGGTCGAGGCGTTCGAGCCGATGCTGCGCGCCGCGCTCGCGGCGGGCGACGTCGCGGCCGTGGTGATCCGCCTCGCGCCGGCCGACGAGCGGTCCCGGCTGGCCCGCGCCAAGACGCTTGTGCAGGCCGCGCAGGACGCCGGCGCCGCGGCGCTGCTTTCGGGCGAGGGCGTCGAGGACATCGTCGGCAGATCCGGCGCGGACGGGCTGCAGGCGGAGGCCGGCGAAGGCTTCGGCGAGGTGATCGGCCGGTTCAAGCCCGAGAAGATCGTGGGCGCGGTGGCGCAGGGCGCGCGCGACGACGCGATGTCGGCCGGCGAGGCCGGCGCGGATTACGTGCTGTTCGGCGACCCGGCGAGGGACGAGCCGTTCGCCGCGACGCTGGAGCGGGTCGAATGGTGGGCGCCGATCTTCGAGGTGCCCTGCGTCGGCTTCGCCCGCGCGCTCGACGACGTCGCGGCGCTCGCGGCCGCGGACGCGGAGTTCGCGGCGCTCGGCGACGCCGTCTGGCGCCATGAGGAAGGCCCTGCGGCCGCGGTCGCCTCTGCGGAGGCGATGCTGTCGCTCTCCCGCCAGCCCGCCCCATGACGCGGGCGCTGCTCGCAGCGGCGGCCCTGCTGGCCGCCTCCGGCGGCGCGTTCGCGGCGAGCGAGCCGCGGAAGACGCTGTCCGCCCCGGTTCCCTCGGCGTCCGACCTGCAGCAGCCCTCGACCGCGGTGCCGAGCTTCCGCGACATGATGCTCGTCAACCCTTGGGACGCGCAGCAGAACGCGCCGACGCAGGCCGTCGAGGACGACGAGGGCCCAACGGACCCCAACGCCGACGTCGCCTATGGGGCCTACCAGCGCGGCCTCTACCGCGCCGCCTTCGACGAGGCGAAGAAGCGCGCTGAGGCGAACCCGCCGGACACCGCCGCGATGACGCTGCTCGGCCAGCTCTACGCCGACGGCGCCGGCGTCGCCCGCGACCCCAGGCAGGCCGCCCGCTGGTATGAGCGCGCCGCCGCCAAGGGCGACCGCGAGGCGATGCTGCAGCTCGGCCTGCTCAAGCTTAATGGCGAGGGCGCATCGCGGGACGTGGCGGGCGCGGCGAAGCTGTTCGAGAAGGCGGCCGCGCTCGGCGAGCCGGAGGCGCTCTACAACCTCGCGGTGATCGAGCTGCAGGGCGAAGGCCGGCCGCAGAACTTCGCTTCGGCGGCCAGGCACATGAAGGCCGCCGCCGAGCTCGGCCAGGCGCAGGCCCAGTACGCCTATGCGGTCCTGCTCAGGGAGGGCCAGGGCGTCGATCGCGACCTCGCGGCCTCCGCCGACTGGCTCAGGCGGGCGGCGGAGCAGGACGACATCCCCGCGATGGTGGAATACGCCATCTCGCTGTTCAACGGGCGCGGCGTCGAAAAGGACGAGGCGGCCGCCTCGCAGTTCTTCAGGCGCGCCGCCGAGCGCGGCAACGCCATCGCCCAGAACCGGCTCGCCCGGCTCTACGCCCATGGCCGGGGCCTCGCGCGCGATCCCGCGCGCGCCGCCGCCTGGCACCAGCTCGCCCGCCGCCAGGGACTGGCGGACGCCTGGCTCGACGGCTTCGTGGCGAGCCTGCCGGCGGCGGACCGCGCCGCGGCGGACGGTCTTGTCGCGAAATGGAGCGAAGGTTTCGGCCCGATCGCGCAGGAGACGACCGCCGAGGCCGGCGGCCGCAAACCTTGACGCGGCTGTGATCCGAGGGCAAACGAGCGGGCGCCGACGTGGCGCCCAGCACGCACGCCGCCTCTCTCGAAAGACCTGACGAATGAAGATCAACGGCAACCAGATCACCCCCGGCATGGTCATCGAGCACCAGGGCGGCCTCTGGGCCGCCGTCAAGACCAACGCCGTGAAGCCCGGCAAGGGCGGCGCGTTCAACCAGGTCGAGCTCAAGAACCTGATCGACGGCCGCAAGCTCAACGAGCGCTTCCGGGCCGACGAGACCGTCGAGCGCGTCCGGCTCGAGCAGAAGGACTTCCAGTTCCTCTACGCCGAAGGCGACGATCTGGTGTTCATGGACCTCGCGACCTACGAGCAGATGCAGCTGGCGAGCGATTTCGTCGGCGAGCGCGCGGCCTTCCTGCAGGACGGCATGACGGTGACGGTCGAGATGCACGAGGAGCGTCCGATCGGCGTCAAGCTGCCCGACCAGGTGACGCTCGAGATCGTCGAGGCCGACCCCGTCGTGAAGGGCCAGACGGCCGCCTCCTCCTACAAGCCCGCGAAGCTCGAGAACGGCCTGCGCGTGATGGTGCCGCCCTTCATCGCGTCCGGCGAGCGCATCGTGGTCGACACCAACGAAGTCACCTATCTCCGCCGCGCCGACTGACGCGGCGCTCCGAGGACGTCGGTCCGGCGTGAGCGGCCACGCCGCCCGGCCGACCGTCGCAGAACCAGCGCCGCCCCAGGCGCGACGAACCCGGCCCTGCGCGTCGCCCCGTCCGGGCTGACGCTCGGGGCGCGCCCCGTTCCGCAGACTGAAAGCACCCATGGCCCGCTCCCCCGTTCTCCACGTCATGGTCCAGGCCGTCATGAAGGCCGGCCGCGCCCTGCGGCGCGACTTTGGCGAGGTCGAGCAGCTTCAGGTCTCGACCAAGGGACCGGGCGACTTCGTCAGCGTCGCCGACCGCCGGGCGGAAGAGGCGCTGCGCGCCGAACTGTCCCGCGCGCGGCCGGGCTACGGCTTCGTCATGGAGGAAGGCGGCGTGATCGAGGGCAGCGACCCCGACCACCGCTGGATCATCGATCCGCTCGACGGCACCACCAATTTCCTGCACGGCATCCCGATGTTCGCGATCTCGGTCGCGCTCGAGCGCGCCGGCGTGCTGGTGGCGAGCGTCATCTTCAATCCGGCGACCGACGAGCTCTACACGGCCGAGCGCGGCGGCGGCGCCTACATGAACGACCGGCGTCTGCGCGTCGCGGCCCGGCGGGACTTCGCCGACGCCGTGATCGCGACCGGCGTGCCGCATCTCGGCAAGCCCAACCACGACCGGTTCCGCGAGGAGCTGGCGCGCGTCCAGATCAAGGTCTCGGGCATCCGCCGCTTCGGCTCGGCGGCGCTCGACCTCGCCTGGGTCGCCTCCGGCCGCTTCGACGGGTACTGGGAGCGCCACCTGAAGTCGTGGGACATGGCGGCCGGGATCCTGCTGGTGCGCGAGGCCGGCGGCTTCGTGACCGACGGACAGGGCGGCGACGGAATGCTGACCAACGGCTCGATCGTCGCGGGCAACGAGGTCATGCATGGCGAGCTGCTGAAGCTCGTGAAGGCCTGAGGGCTCCTCGCCCGCCAAGGCTCCTCGCAATGACCGGGCGGCGTGGCTGCGGCGCACTTCTTCGCGAACGCAAACCGTGCACTATGGACGCGTGCGCGTTCAACACGGCCTCCGGTCCGCGATGTCCCTGTCCGAGCTAGACCCTTACAAGCTGTCGTCGCCCCGGGTCTTCCTGCTCCGGATGGTGATCTTCCTCGCACTGGCGGGGTTCGTGGCGCTGATCCTGAACCAGCAGATCAAGCGCGCTTTCCTGTCCAATCCCGGCCTCAACGGGCTGATCTTCGCCGTGCTGGTGATCGGCGTGCTGCTGGCGTTCCGGCAGGTGATCCGGCTGTTCCCGGAGGTCCGCTGGGTCAACGGCTTCCGCATGAGCGAGCCCGGCCTGGCGCTGCGCGAGCAGCCGCGGCTGCTGGCCCCGATGGCGTCCCTGCTCGGCGACCGGCTCGGCAACGCGCCGATCGGCACGGCGCTGATGCGCTCGATCCTGGATTCGATCGGCACGCGTCTCGACGAGGCGCGCGAGATCGGCCGCTACCTCACCGGGCTGCTCGTGTTCCTCGGCCTGCTCGGAACCTTCTGGGGCCTGCTTGAGACGGTCGGCTCGATCTCCAACGTCATCTCCACGCTCGGCGGCAACGGAACCGAGGACACGGCGGCGCTGTTCGAGGAGCTGAAGTCGGGCCTGGCGGGCCCGCTCGCCGGCATGGGCACCTCCTTCTCGGCCTCGCTGTTCGGCCTCTCGGGCTCGCTGATCCTCGGCTTCCTCGACCTCCAGGCCGGCCAGGCGCAGAACCGCTTCCACAACGAGCTCGAGGACTGGCTGGCCGCCGTGGTCTCGGCCGATCTCGACGATGAGGCGTCGCCGGTCGGCTCGCCCGGAACGCGCGACCCGGCGGAGCTGATCGCGTCGCTCGAGCGGCTCAACAAGACGCTCTCCGAATCCGGCACCAAGACCGCCGCCCAGGCGACCGCGCATCTGGCCGAAGGCATTCAGGGCCTCGTCAAGCACATGCGCTCCGAGCAGCAGATGATCCGCGACTGGGTCGAGGCGCAGTCCAACCAGCAGGGCGACCTGAAGGCGCTGCTCGAGCGCCTGCTGGAGCAGCGCGCCAGGGCTGAGCCGTGACGGCGGCGGAGCGCCCCTGATGGCGCTGAGCTCCCGCCGGCGCTACCGGGCGGTGGACTACTGGCCCGGCTTCGTCGACGCCCTGTCGACGCTGCTGCTGGTCATCATCTTCCTGCTGACCGTGTTCATGATCGCCCAGTTCCTGCTCGGCCGGGAGGTCACGGGCAAGGACACCGCGCTGCAGCGGCTCAATGCGCAGATCGAGGAGCTGACCGAGCTGCTGGCGCTGGAGCGCGGCGCCTCGCGCTCCGCCAAGGACGAGCTCACCAGCCTGCAGGCCAATCTCGGCGCGCTGCAGACCGAGACCGAGAAGCTCAAGGCGGACGCGGCGAGCGGCGCCGACCGCGCTCGCTCCGAGGGCGACAAGGCGAGCGGCCTCGCGGCCCAGCTCGATCAGCAGAGGGAGGTGAGCGCCCGTGCGCTCAGCCAGGTCGACCTTCTGAACCAGCAGATCGCCGCGCTGCGCCGGCAGATCGCCGCGCTCGAGGACGCGCTCAACGCGTCCGAATCGCGCGACCGGGAAAGCCAGGCCAAGATCGCGGATCTCGGCTCACGCCTGAACGTGGCGCTCGCCCAGCGCGTCCAGGAGCTCAACCGATACCGCTCGGACTTCTTCGGCCGACTGCGCCAGATCCTCGCCGACCGGCCGGACGTGCGGGTGGTGGGCGACCGCTTCGTGTTCCAGTCGGAGGTGCTGTTCGAGACCGGCCAGGCCGACCTGAACGAGGCCGCCAAGCCCGAGCTCGACAAGATCGCCACCGCGCTGATCGAGCTCGCCAAGGAGATCCCGCCGGACATCAACTGGGTGATGCGGGTGGACGGCCACACCGACATCCGACCGACCCGCGGCGCCTTCCCGTCGAACTGGTCGCTGTCGACCGCCCGCGCGATCGCGGTGGTGGAGTATCTGGTCCAGAAGGGCGTCGCCCCGCAGCGGCTGCTCGCGGCCGGCTTCGCCGAGTTCCAGCCGCTCGACACGGCGCAGAACGAAGAGGCCTACAAGCGCAACCGCCGCATCGAGCTCAAGCTGACCGAGCGCTGAGGCGGAGTTGGGCGGTCACAGGGGCTTCCTGAGGAACACCCGCTCGACGCCCTCGGGGTGGTCCGGGATCGTCCCGAAGGCCACATAGCCGAGCGTCTCGTAGAAGCCCCGCATCGGCGCGAAGCAGTCCACCCACACGCCGCGGCAGCCCAGGCGGCGCGCTTCCGTCTCGGCGCGGCGCATGAGCCGCGCGCCGAGCCCCCTGCCCCGCTGCGCCTCCGGCACGACGAGCATCTCGACATAGAGCCAGCCGAAGTTCGCCCGCGCCCACAGGCCGCCCGCCGTCGCGCCGGATTCGTCGCGCAGCAGCAGCGCAAGCGTGCGATGGCCGGAGGGGCCGAAGGCGGCCGTGTTGAAGGCCACCAGCGGCCGCACGATCGCGGCGTGGTCGTGAGCCGAGGGCGGATCGGAGAGGACGATCTCGAGGGCCACCTCAGCCGGCCGCGATCTCCGCGCGGCGCACGCGCTCATGTCCGCCGAACTGAAGCTCGGCGAGGCGGGCGTAGAGGCCGCGCCGGGCGACAAGCTCCGCATGCGTGCCCTCCTCGACGATCCTGCCGCCGTCGAGCACGATGATCCGGTCGGCGGCCAGCACGGTCGCGAGCCGGTGGGCGATGACGAGCGTGGTGCGGCCGGCGCGGGTGGCGGCGAGCGCCTCCTGGACCAGCGTCTCGCTCTCGGCGTCGAGCGCCGAGGTCGCCTCGTCGAGCAGCAGCACGGGCGCGTCCTTGAGGAGCGCGCGGGCGAGCGCGATGCGCTGGCGCTGGCCGCCCGAGAGGTTCACGCCGCGTTCGCCGAGCGGCGTGTCGTAGCCCTGCGGCAGCGCCGACACGAAGCGCTCGCAGCCGGCGAGCCGCGCGGCGGCCTCGACCTCGGCGTCGCCGGCCTCGTCCTGGCCGAGCCGGATGTTGTCGCGCACGCTGGCGGCGAAGATCACCGGGTCCTGCGGCACGAGCGCGATGCGCGAACGGATCTCGGCGAGCGCGGCCTCCCGCACGTCGACGCCGTCGAGCGTCACCCGGCCGCCGAGCGGGTCGTAGAAGCGCAGCGCGAGGTGGAACAGCGTGCTCTTGCCGGCGCCCGATGGACCGACGATCGCGACCGTCTCGCCCGGCGCGGCCTCGAGCGTCACGCCGTTCAGCACGCCGGCCGCAGGCTCGGCCGGATAGGAGAAGACTACGTCTTGGAAGGCGAGCGCCCCGCGCGACGACGTCGGCAGCCGGCGCGGGCTCGCCGGATCGGCCACTGCCGGCTGCGTCAGCAGCAGTTCGTTCAGGCGCTCGGCCGAGCCGGCGGCCTGCGAGATCTCGCCCCAGACATTGGAGAGCTCGCCGATCGCCGCCGCGCCGAACACGGCGTAGAGCACGAACTGGCCGAGGGTGCCGGGCGTCATCTCGCCGGTCAGCACGCCGTTCGCGCCATACCACAGCACGCCGACGACGCTCGCGAAGATCAGGAAGATGGCGATGAAGGTCAGCACCGCGCGCGCGGTGATCGAGCCCTGCGCGGCCCCGTAGGCGTCTTCGACCGCCGCCGAGAAGCGCGCGACGACGCTGCGCTCCGCCGTGAAGGCCTGGACGCCGCGCATCGAGCCGACAGCTTCGGCCGCGAGCGCGGAGGCTTCAGCCAGCGTGTCCTGCGCGGCGCGCGAGCGGCGGCGGACCGAGCGCCCGAACGCCGCGAGCGGCAGCACGATGACCGGGATCGCGATCAGCACCATCGCCGACAGCTTCGGGCTGGTGACCACCATCATCACGGCCGCGCCGATGAACAGGAACAGGTTTCTCAGCGCCTGCGAGGCGGTGACGCCGAAGGCCGACTTGATCTGGGTGGTGTCGGCGGTGAGCCGGGAGACGATCTCGCCCGCGCGGGTCGCGTCGTAGAAGGCCGGCGACAGCCGCGTGAGATGGGCGAACACGGCCTTGCGGAGGTCCGCGACCACGCGCTCGCCGAGCGTCGTCACGAACCAGTAGCGGGCGGCGCTCGCCACCGCGAGCATTCCGACGACCGCGAGCACCGCGCCGAAATAGGCGTCCACCATGCCCGGATGGTCGCGCGAGAACCCGAAGTCGATCAGCCTGCGAACCGCGACCGGGATCGCGAGCGTCGCGGCCGACGCCGCAGTGAGGGCGACCAGCGCGCCGAGGAGCCGCCCCTTGTGCGCAAGCGCATAGGGCTTGAGCGCCGCGAGCGGCCTCAGCGAGCGGGATCGGGGCGCGGCCTCCGTTCCGGCGTCAGCGGCGGCGGAGCGGCGTCGGGCCATGGGCGCGCTTCTTTTGGGTCTTTCCAGTCGTCATGCGCGGCCTTATTGAGCCCTCGGAGGCCGGAGGACAAGTCCGCGGCCGTCTCGTCGCGCGCGGTTGTCCGGCGGGCGCCTTTGCGATATAGGCTGCGGCCTGACGCCATCGCGACGATTTCAGACGCGCTGCGGTTTCTCGCGCGCAACCGACAGAGACGACCCATGAAGGCCGACATCCATCCCGACTACCACACCATCAAGGTCGTCATGACCGATGGCACCGAGTACGAGAGCCGTTCGACCTACGGCAAAGAGGGCGACACCCTCCAGCTCGACATCGACCCGAAGACCCATCCGGCATGGACCGGCGGCTCGGCGCAGCTGACCGACCGCGGCGGCCGCCTGTCGCGCTTCAACAAGCGCTTCGCCAACTTCGGCATCTCGAAGACCTGAGCGCCGGCCTGATAGCCGAGCTGCCCGACCCCGGCCCTGCGGCCGGGGTTTTCGTTTGCGCCGTCAACCGCGGCCGAAGGCCTGGCGCAGCAGCTCCATCTGGCCCTCGAGCGGGTTGCGCGAGGGCTCTTCGGCGACCAGCTTGCCGTCGAGCTGCGCGTCGAGGATCTGCACGCGCTCCTGCAGCCGCCCGGCCCGCTCGACGATGTCGCGCAGCCGCTCGGGCAGCCGCCCGAAGATCTCCGGCGACAGCGTGGAGGTGATCGGGCTGAGCCGCACCTTGCGCTTCTCGTCGCGCGCCTGATCAGCCGACATCTCGCCGTCGTTGACCGCGCGCTGGACCAGCAGCCAGGACGCGATCTGCATCAACCGGGTGGTGAGCCGCATGCTCTCGGTCGCGTAGGCGATCGATTCCGGGCGGCCGAGGCTGCGGGACTCGGTCCGTCCGTCGCCGTCCAGATAGGCGGCGGTCTCCTCGACCAGCGCCATTCCCTCGCGGAACAGCGAGGTGAAGGCCGCAGAGCCGACCAGCCGCGCGCCGAACGACACCGCGCCGCCGTCCTCCGCTTTCGCGGTCCTGTCCGTCATCCTCGCCACCCTTCCGGAACGCCACGCGGGCGCCGCACGCTAGCGGGACCCGATCTTCGCATCAACGAGACCCGGTGGGCAAACGCCGGACCAACCGGCCGCTTGTCCCCAGCCGACCTGAGTCGAGGGTTACCGAAACGTTAAGCCAAAAAAAGGCCGCCGGAGGGGGCGGCCGGAGGCTGATCATAGGGAGGCGTACCGAGTGGGCAGGAAAACCACTCGCCGATATTGAGCCCGACGAAAGGTTAACAGAGCGTTAAGTCCTGGAGTTTCAGGAGCGGAACAGCGAATCCGCTACGCTCCGGTGCGCGGTCTTGGCCGCGACCGCCGCCTCCAGGCGCTCGATCTCCGACTTCAGCACCGCGACGCGCCGCGTCAGCTCCTCCACCGAAAGCGTCGATAGATCCTGCCCGATCACGTGCTCCGGCGACGCCGCGGGGGCCCGGGGAAGTTCGTCGTCGAACGCGGCCATGTCTGATCTCCTGTCGCGCCGGGACCGGCACCGTGCCGCAGCGGGACGTGCGGCCGCAAGGCGCCGCCGCGAGTCCCGATCCGGAGCGGGCGCCGAAGACGAGAAGTCCGGTCTCCGGCTCCGTTGCGCGGATATGCCGAAAGGCCTATATCCACCCGATCCCGTCATCGAGATATCGGTCAGGGCTCCGTCGCAGTTCCGGCGGACGGAGCGAGAGGAGTATTGCAGATGTCGAACGCGCCGCTGATGCCGAAAGCGACCGCGGTCTGGCTCGTCGAGAACACGTCGCTGTCGTTCGCGCAGATCGCCGACTTCTGCAAGCTGCACGAGCTCGAAGTGAAGGCGGTGGCGGACGGCGAGGCGGCGCAGGGCATTCGTGGCCTCGACCCGATCACCTCGGGCCAGTTGACCCGCGAAGAGATCGAGCGCGGGCAGAAGAACCCGGACTACCGCCTGAGCGTGGCGGTGTCGAAGGTGCGGCTGCCGCCGGTCAAGCCCCGCAAGGGTCCGCGCTACACGCCCGTGTCCCGCCGCCAGGACCGTCCGAACGCGATCCTCTGGCTGGTGCGCAACCATCCTGAGCTCAAGGACAGCCAGATCATGCGTCTGGTCGGCACGACCAAGACGACGATCGCGGCGATCCGCGACCGCACCCACTGGAACGCGCAGAACCTGGCGCCGGCCGATCCGGTCACGCTTGGCCTCTGCTCGCAGATCGACCTCGACTTCGAGGTGGCGAAGGCCGGCAAGGCGAATCCCGACGCGGTGCTCCGCAAGGAGGAGCCGGAGGACACCCTGCTGCCGGCCGAGGTCACGACCGCCGAGCCCGGCGCGGAGGCCGAACTCGACGTCCAGAGCGTCTTCGCGAAGCTCAACCAGCTCAAGCGCGAAGATCAGGACGAGGACGACGACGAGGACCGTCGCTAAGGCGGCTTCCCGGGAGGCGCCCCGGCGTCTCCTCGTCACGTCACGGACATCCGAAGCGCTTCCCAGCGCCGGCCCCCCACGGCCGGTACGTAGTTGTACGCCTTCCGCTGAATACAATCTGAGGTAGCGTCACCCTGCAGGCGCTCGCTTTGCGAGCGCGCCTTCAGGGGGACCGCGCCAATGGCAGGCCATCGGGCGAAGGGCGTCGCCGTCGGCGTCCTGGGATTTCTGGGCTTTGCGGCGCTGGCGGCGCTGATCGGCTTCCTGGTCTACGCCGCGCTCGGCTGGCGGACCCAGCTGTTGTTCCCGATCGTGACGAGCCTGTTCCTGGCCGTCATCCTCCCGGTGACGACGATCGCGATCCGGCACCAGATCCGGCTGACGCGCATCAAGCTGATCAGCCTGTTCGCGACCACCTTCGATCTGAGCATGGCCGCCCCGGGCGCCGCCGGACGCGAGGGCGCGCCGGTGTCGTTCGAATTCGTCAAGGGAAAGTACTACGTCGACCTCGACCTGCGAGACGGGGAAGAGCCGAAGCTCGAGACGATCCCGCGCTTCCCCATGATGCTGCACGCGGACTGGATGCTTCTGGTCTGCGCCCTGCCCCTGATGGCCTATTCGTTCTTCTGGGGCTTCATCCTGTTCGCGCCGATTATCGAGGTGCTGGAGCCCGAGAAGAGCATCAGCGGCTGGCTGTGGGCGAGCTTCCTGTCGCTCGGAGGAGCCCCGGTCGGCCTCATCCGCGACCCCGACATGTTCGCCGCCGCGCACGCCAATCTGCTGACGGTGGGCGCTTTCTGTTTCGCCGGCGCGTATTTCTACTGCGTCCGGCTGCTGCTCAGGGCCGTCGGCGTGTTCGACCTCTCGCCGCTGACCTTCCTGCGGGCGTTCGCCCATATGGTGCTGGCCACCACCTTGGCGATCGTCCTGTATCGGGTGTTCCCGAGCGTCGCGGGCGCGGCGGACTTCATCAGGGACAGCGTCGCGTCCGTGGGACTGGCGGACAAGCCGGCGCCCGGCGCGATCCCCGGCCCGGACCCGCGCGACGGCGTCAATTCGATCTGGCTGATGCTGTCCTTCGCGCTCGGCTTCGTGCCGGACGCGGCCCTGCAATATGTGCTGCAGCGCTCGGGCGTCCGCTTCAAGGACCGCTATGTGGAGATCGAGGAGCACGCCAAGACGGTCCCGCTGACCATTCTGGACGGCGTGGACGCCTTCACGGCGTTCCGGCTCGAAGAGGCCAACATCTTCGACATCCAGAACCTCGCCACCGCCAATCCGATCATGATCCACATCGAGAACCCCTATGGGATCTATGAGGCGATCGACTGGGTGGCGCAGGCGCAACTCTGCACCGTCGTGGGGCCGGAGCGGTTCCTGCTGCTCAAGTCCTACAACATCCGGACGATCTTCGATCTCGAGCGCGCGGTGCTTCCGGTAGAGAGCGACGAAACGCTGGTCGACCTGGTCGGCGCCGTCTTGCTCACGGATCACGACCGCAACGCGCGCTGCCGGCGCGCGCTCAAGTTCGAGCCGACCTACGCCGGCGCGGCGCCCGCCGACGCGCCGGATCGTCTGGCCCACAACGCCGAGGCCTTGACCCGGCAAGGCGTCCGGCGCCTCGTGCGCCTGATGATCGACGACCTGCACGTCCACCGGCTGCGGCAGATCTGGATGCTCATCGCCGAGAAGATTGGCGCGCAATATGCGCTGCTCGACGCCCCGCCGAAACCGGCCGCGGCGCCGAGGTCGTGCTGCTTGGCCTAGCGCCGGTCCGCCAGCGCGTCGCCGATGTCGTCGAGCGCGCCCGGGTCCTCGATCGTCGCCGGCATGGTCCACGCCTCGCCGTCGGCGATCTTCTGGATCGTGCCCCGCAGGATCTTGCCCGAGCGGGTCTTCGGCAGCCGCGGCACGGTGAGGGCCTGCTTGAAGGAGGCCACGGGCCCGACCCGTTCGCGCACCAGCGTCACGATCTCGCGCTCGATCTCCGCCGGCGTGCGGTCGACGCCCGCCTTCAGCACCACGAAGCCGAGCGGCGACTGCCCCTTGATGGTGTCGGCGACGCCCACGACGGCGCACTCCGCGACGTCCGGATGGCTGGCGATCGCCTCCTCCATGCCGCCCGTCGACAGCCGGTGCCCGGCCACGTTGATGATGTCGTCGGTGCGGGCCATGAAGAACACGTAGCCGTCCTCGTCGATGAAGCCGGCGTCCGAGGTCTGGTAGTAGCCGGGGAAGCCCGTCAGATAGGCGGACCGGAAGCGCTCCTCGTCGTTCCACAGCGTCGGCAGGCAGCCGGGCGGCAGCGGCAGGCGGATCACGATGTTGCCGAGCGTGCCGGGCGCGACCTCGTGGCCGGCGTCGTCGAGGATCGTCACGTCGTAGCCCGGCATCGGCACGGTCGGAGAGCCGTGCTTCACCGGCAGCAGGCCGAGCCCGAGCGGATTCGCCACGATCGCCCAGCCGGTCTCGGTTTGCCAGCAATGGTCGATAACCGGGACCCCGAGCAGCTTCTCCGCCCAGTCGACCGTCGCGGGGTCTGCGCGCTCGCCGGCCAGGAACAGCGCGCGCATCCTGGACAGATCGTGGCCCGCGAGCTTTTCGCCCTGCGGGTCCTCCTTCTTCACGGCGCGGATCGCGGTCGGCGCGGTGAACAGCGCGACCGCGCCGTATTCGGACGCGACCCGACACAGCGCGCCCGCGTCCGGCGTGCCGACCGGCTTGCCCTCGTAGAGGATGGTCGTGCAGCCCGCGAGCAGCGGCGCATAGACGATGTAGGAGTGGCCCACCACCCAGCCGATGTCGGAGGCGCAGAAGAAGGTCTCTCCCCGCTTCACGCCGTAGATCGCCTCCATCGACCAGGCGAGCGCGACCATGTAGCCGCCGAGGTCGCGGACCACGCCCTTGGGCGCGCCGGTCGTGCCGGAGGTATAGAGGATGTAGAGCGGGTCGGTCGCCCGCATCGGCTCGCACTGGGCGCTGCGGCCGCGCGCGGCCTCGCGCAGCGTCGCCCAGTCATGGTCGCGGCCAGAGACGAGCTCCGCCTCGAGCTGCGGCCGCTGCAGCAGGATCACCGCTTCGGGCGCGTGGCTCGACAGCCTGATCGCCTCGTCGAGCAGCGGCTTGTAGGCGACTTTGCGGCTCGGCTCGACGCCGCAGGAGGCGGTGAGGATCACCTTCGGGCGGGCGTCGTCGATGCGCTTGGCGAGTTCGTTCGCGGCGAAGCCGCCGAACACGACCGAATGGATCGCGCCGAGCCGGGCGCAGGCGAACATGCCGACGAGAGCCTCGGGGACCATCGGCATGTAGATGACGACGCGATCGCCTTTCCGGACGCCGAAATCCTGCAGGATCGCGGCGAAGCTGGAGACCTCGTTGAGCAACTCCGCGTAGCTGTAGGTCCGCTTCGCGCCCGTGACCGGGCTGTCATAGATCAGCGCCGCCTGGTCGCCGCGGCCGTCCTCGACATGCCGGTCGAGCGCGTTGTGGCAGGCGTTCGTCATGCCGTCCGGGAACCAGCGGCCATAGGCGCCGAGCGTGGGATCGAACGCCTTGAGCGGCTTCTCGAACCAGTCGATCGCCTCCGCGGCCTTGAGCCAGAAGGCGTCCCGGTCCTCCAGCGACGCCCTGTAAACCTCGCGATACCTGCTCGTCATCGAACGCATCCCCGCCAGGAGTAACCGGCTCGTAAGAGTCAGGGCTGCAGGGTGGTAGCCGAACACCAAACCCCACTCCTTCCCGCCGAAGAGGATGGCATGACAGAGGGCCGGGAATCATCTGATCTCTTGGAGGAGAGCGGCTGCCCGGGATGCCGGGCGCCGTTCGAGGGAGCGATCACGATGGCCTTCCAGCCCATCGTGAACGTCGCCGACGGATCGGTGTTCGCCTATGAGGCGTTGGTGCGCGGCGCGGACGGATCGGGCGCCGGCGCGGTGTTGTCGCGGGTCACGCCGGAGAACCGGTTCGCATTCGACCAGCTCTGCCGCCGCACCGCGGTCGAGCACGCCGCCCGGCTCGGCGTCGAAAGCCGGGTCAGCATCAATTTCCTGCCCAACGCCGTCTATCAGCCGAGCCTCTGCCTCGGCACCACGCTCGCGGCCGCGCGGCGCCACGCCTTTCCGATCGAGCGCATCATGTTCGAGGTCACGGAGGGCGAGCGGATCGAGGACCGGCCGCATCTCGTCCGGATCCTGAACGAGTACAAGCGGCAAGGCTTCATCACCGCGATCGACGATTTCGGCGCCGGCCACTCCGGCCTCAACCTGCTCGCCGAGTTCCAGCCCGACGTGATCAAGCTCGACATGGATCTGGTCCGGGGCCTCGACCATGACCGTCCGCGCCAAGCGATCGTGGCGAGCGTCGTCCGGATGGCGCGCGAACTGGACGTCGAGCTCATCGCCGAAGGGATCGAGACCGAGGGCGAGTTCCGCCGCCTGCAGGAGATGGGCGTGCGGCTGATGCAGGGCTATCTGCTCGCCCGGCCGGGGTTCGAGACGCTGCCGGCCGTGGCCCTGCCGGCCGAGGCGCGGACCGTCGGCGCCGCCTGAGCCGGAAAGAAGAAGGGCCGCCCCGGAGGGACGGCCCTTCACATTGCAGATCGCGGCGTTTCGAGAAGGCCGCGGCCTTCGCCTTGATCAGGCGTGAATCCCGGCTGAGGCCAAGATCCAGGTCACGGCGTTCTGCGAACGGCGATTGGCGCAACGAGACACTGGATCACCTCCTTTCGGTTGTTGACGACAGAGCCCATGTGGGCCCGGCGCGGGACGACCGCAAGCTAAGCGCTCACGCGCCTTGCGGTTTTTTCGGCCGCTCGCGGGCCGGCGGCTTGAAGCCCGGCCGCGGCGACCGATGATCCTTAGATGACTCCCCCGGCCGCTCTTCGCCTCGAACATTTCGCCCGCGCGGGCTTCGCCGCCCGCGGCGCCGTGTACTGCCTCGTGGGCGGGCTCGCGCTGCTGGCCGCGATCGGCTCGGGCGGCGACGTCGGCGGCAACAAGAGCGCGCTGCGCTCGCTGCTCGGCCAGCCTTTCGGGGCGGCGCTGCTGCTCGCCGTCGGGCTCGGGCTCGCCTTCTTCGCGCTGTGGCGGATCGTGGAGGCCACGACCGACGCGGATGGCTGCGGCTCGTCCCCCAAGGGGCTCGCGACGCGCGCCGTCCACCTGCTCAGCGGCTTCGCCAACGGCGCGCTGGCGGTCTCGGCGATCAGCCTCGCGCTCGGCCTCGGCTTCAGCTCCGGCGGCGACGATCAGGCCGCGCAGGACTGGACCGAATGGGCGCTGGCGCATGCGTTCGGGCGCTGGCTCGTCGCGGCCGTCGGGATCGGCTTCATCGTCGGCGGCTGCGTTCACGTGCTGAAGGGCTGGCGCGGCGACGTGCTGAAGCGGCTGTCGGTTCCTCCGGCGCGGGAGCGGTTCGCCAGATATCTCGGGCGGATCGGCTATGCGGCGCGCGGGGTGACCTTCATCCTGATCGGCGGCTTCCTCGTGGCCGCGGCCCTGCATGGCAACTCCAAGGAGGCGAAGGGACTGGGCGGCGCGCTGCACAGCCTCGAGAGCCAGCCCTATGGCTGGGCGCTGCTCGGGCTGGTCGCGCTCGGCCTGTTCGCATTCGGCGCGTTCGGGGTCGTGCAGGCGCTCTACCGCCGCATCCAGATGCCGGACCTTCCGGACGCGTCCAAGGCGCTGCAGCGCGCCTGATCTCAGACGTCGAGCGACATCAGGCCGGCGTCGCCGCCCACCGCCGCGAGATTGACGCTGACGCTGCGCTCGCGCACGAGCCATTCGAGGCCGATCGCCTCGTCGCCGTAAGGCGCGGGGACAACATGGACCGGGACGACCGGGCCCGGCCGGGCCGCCATCTCGCGCAGCAGCGCGAGCGTCTCCTCGGGCTGATCCTCCACAAGGGCTGCGGCGAGCGGGCTGGACTGCTCCAGCCGCGCGAGACGGATCACGGGCCGCAGCGTCTCCGGGAGGTCGTCGAGCAGACCCTCGACCTGCGGGGGAGCGTCGACCAGCGCGACATTGCCGGTCGCCAGTGCGGCCCCGATCTGCACGAACAGCGCGTCCGCCGCCCGCGCGCGGCAGAGCACGGCGCCGCCAGGACGCAACTCATACGTGTTCTGTTCGCCGGCCGGCCCCGGCAGCTTCAGGCTGACGCCCAGCGGCGAACGGGCGGCGAGCCGCCGGCAGCGCGCGGCGGCCGCCTCGTAGCCAGCGGCCGACAGCCACTGCGCCCACGGATCCGCGGCCGTCGCCTCCACGAGGTCGCGGTCCGGCCCCTTCCAGGCCAGAAGCCTCCGCAGATAGAGCGGCCCCCCGGCCTTGGGCCCGGTTCCGGACAGACCATGTCCGCCGAAGGGCTGCGAGCCCACCACGGCGCCGATGATGTTGCGGTTGACGTAGAGGTTGCCGGCGGAGATGCGCGCCAGCGCCCGCGTGACGGTCTCGTCGATGCGGGTGTGCAGTCCGAAGGTCAGCGCATAGCCGGTCGCGTTGATCTCCCCGATCAGCTCGTCCAGCCGGTCGCGCGCGTAGCGCACGACATGCAGCACCGGCCCGAACACCTCGCGGCTCAGCTCCGCGACGCGCGGGATCTCGATCAGCGTGGGCTCGACGAAGCTTCCGGCCGCCGGGCCGCGCGGCGCCGCGCGCGTGACCGGAAAGCCCTTCTGGCGCATCGCCTCGACATGCTCCTCGACCGTCCTGCGAGCCTCGTCGGAGATCACCGGGCCGACATCGGTGGCGAGGCTCGCCGGATCCCCGACCGTGAGCTCCGCCATCCCGCCCTTGAGCATGTCGAGGAGCCGGTCCGCGACGTCCTCCTGCAGGCAGAGCAGGCGCAGCGCCGAGCAGCGCTGGCCGGCGGAGTCGAACGCGGAGGCGAGCGCGTCCGCCACGACCTGCTCGGGCAGGGCGGAGGAGTCCGCGATCAGCGCGTTCTGGCCGCCCGTCTCGGCGATCAGCGGCGTCGGGGCGCCGTTCGGCCCGAGCCGCCGCGCGAGCCGCCTCTGGATGAGCCGCGCGACCTCGGTCGAGCCGGTGAACAGCACGCCCTGCACGGACGGATCGTCCACGAGGGCCGCCCCGACCTCGCCGTCGCCCGGAACGAGCTGCAGCGCGTCCTTCGGGATCCCGGCCTCGTGCAGCAGCGCGACCGCAGCTGCGGCGGTCAGCGGCGTCTCCTCCGCGGGCTTCGCCAGCACGACGTTGCCGGCCGCGAGCGCCGCCGAGACCTGGCCGGTGAAGATCGACAGCGGGAAGTTCCACGGGCTGATGCACACGATCGGCCCGAGCGACCGGTGCGCGGCCTCGGACCAGCCCCTGACGCCGGCCGCATAGTAGCGCAGGAAATCGACCGCCTCGCGCAGCTCGGCGAGGGCGTTCGGCGCTGTGCGGCCCGCCTCGCGGACGATGAGGCCGATCAGCTCGCCGCTCCGCGCCTCCATCAGCGCGGCGGCGCGCTCCAGGATGGCCGCCCGGATCATCGGCGGGCTCTCGGGCCAGCGCGCCGCGGCCCGCTCCGCCCGGTCGAGCATCTCGACGACCGCCGCGGGCGAGGCCTCCGTCACATGGCCGACGACGTCGGCGGGCCGGGCCGGATTGCGCACCGGCCGGCGCGTCCCCTCCCCGGCCCCCGGGGCGGCGGACCACTCCGATCGCGCGCTCGACCCGAGGGCCCCGGCGAGGCCGGCGAGAACGCTCTCGTCCGCAAGGTCGAGCCCGGCCGAATTGGCGCGCTCGGGCCCAAACAGCCGGGCGGGCGCTGCGATCTCCTCGTGAGGCGCGCCGACGGGCGAGACCGCGCAGGCGGCCGCGACCGGATCGGCGAGCAGCTCCGCCGTCGACACCGTGTCGTCCGCGATGCGGTTGACGAAGGAGGAGTTGGCCCCGTTCTCCAGCAGCCGCCGCACCAGATAGGCGAGCAGCGTCTCGTGATCCCCGACCGGCGCGTAGATGCGGCACGGCCTCCCGAGTTTCGCGGCGCCGACCACCTCCTCGTAGAGCGGCTCGCCCATGCCGTGCAGGCACTGAAATTCGTAATCGGACGCCGGCCGGTCCCGGCCCGCCATCTCGATCACCGAGGCGAGCGTCATCGCGTTGTGGGTGGCGAACTGCGGATAGAGCGCATCGCCCGCCTCCAGCATCCTGCGGGCGCAGGCCAGAAAGCTGACGTCGGTGTGGATCTTGCGGGTGAAGACCGGGAAGTCCGCGAGCCCCAGCGTCTGCGCGCGCTTGATCTCGCTGTCCCAATAGGCGCCCTTGACGAGCCGGGTCATGATCCGGCGGTCCGACCGGCGGGCGAGATCCGCGAGCCAGTCGATCACGAACGGCGCGCGCTTCATGTAGGCCTGCACCACGAAGCCGGCGCCGTCCCATCCGGCGAGCTCGGGCGAGAGGCAGAGCGCCTCGAACACGTCGAGCGACAGCTCCAGCCGGTCGGCCTCCTCGGCGTCGATGTTGAGGCCGATGTCGAAGCCGCGCGCGAGTTGGGCGAGCGCCGTCAGCCGCGGGACCAGCTCAGCCATCACCCGGCCGCGCTGCGCGCGCTGGTAGCGGGGATGCAGCGCCGAGAGCTTGATCGAGATGCCCGGCCCCTCCCGCCAGCCGCGGCCGGCGGCCTCCTGACCGATGGCGACGACCGCCTCGCGATAGGCCGCAAGATAGTTTTCGGCGTCGGCGGCGGTCAGCGCGGCCTCGCCCAGCATGTCGAAGGAGTGGCGGAAGCCGGCCTGTTCGCGCTTCCGGGCGCGCGCCAGCGCCTCCTCGATGGTGCGCCCGGTGACGAACTGCTCGCCGAGCAGCCGCATCGCAAGGTCGACCGCCGCGCGAACGACGGGCTCGCCGCCGCGCGCCACGAGCCGCTTCAGCGCCCCCCACAGGTTCGCGCCGTCCGCGGGCGCGGCCAGCCGGCCGGTGACCAGGAGGCCCCAGGTGGCGGCGTTCACGAACAGCGACGGGCTGTGGCCGAGATGGGCGCGCCAGTCGCCATGGCCGATCTTCTCGCGGATCAGCGCGTCGCGGGTGGCGGGGTCCGGGATGCGCAGCAGCGCCTCGGCGAGGCACATCAGCGCGACGCCCTCGCGGCTCGACAGCGAATATTCGTGGATCAGGCCCTCCATGCCCTCGAAGGCGCGCTTGGCGCGCAGGGCCTCCACCAGCCGGCCGGCGGTCGCCTGCGCGGCGGCGACCTGCTCCGGCGCGAGCCGCGCCGCCGCGATCAGCGGCGGCAGGCAGTCGGGCTCCGGCCGGAGGTTCGCCGCAGTGACGGCCGCGCGGGAGGGCTCCCGTCGCGGCAGCTCGGCGAAGCGGGCGAAGGGCGTGTCGGGCGAGGCCGCCTTGTGCATGCGCGCTCCCATTGCGGGCGCCTCGCTTCTGCGCGGCCCGTCTCTCCTGATATGGGAGAGCGATGACGCTCCGCACCTCGCTCGCCGCCGAGACCGCAACTCTGCTCGCCGATCTGGGCGCCGCGCCGCCGACCGACGGCGCGCTCGAGGTCCGCTCCCCGATCGACGGCCGCCCGATCGGCTGGGTCGCGGAGGACGACCCGGCCGGCGCCGCGGCGAAGATCGCGGCCGCGCAGGCCGCCTTCCCGGCGTGGCGTGACACGCCGGCGCCGATCCGCGGCCAGCTGGTGCGGCTGTTCGGCGAGGAGCTGCGGTCCCACAAGGCCGCCCTCGGCCGGCTCGTCACGATCGAGTGCGGCAAGATCCTTTCCGAGGGCCTCGGAGAGGTCCAGGAGATGATCGACATCTGCGACTTCGCGGTCGGCCTGTCGCGCCAGCTGCACGGGCTGACGATCGCCAGCGAGCGGCCCGATCACCGCATGATGGAGAGCTGGCATCCGCTCGGGCCGGTCGGGATCATCTCGGCGTTCAACTTCCCCGTGGCCGTGTGGGCCTGGAACGCGGCGCTCGCGCTCGTCTGCGGGGATCCCGTGATCTGGAAGCCGTCGGAGAAGACGCCGCTCACCGCCCTCGCCTGCCAGGCGCTCTTCCAGCGCGCCGCCGCCCGCTTCGGGCATGCGCCCGAGAACCTGTCGAGCGTGCTGATCGGCGGCGGCGAGATCGGGGCGGCCCTGGTCGATCATCCGGGCGTCCCGCTCGTGTCCGCCACCGGCTCGACGCGGATGGGCCGCGCCGTCGCGCCGCGTCTCGCGGCCCGCTTCGCGCGCGCGATCCTGGAGCTCGGCGGCAACAACGGCGCGATCGTCTGCCCGTCCGCGGATGTCGACCTCACGGTGCGGGCCGTGGCGTTCGCCGCGATGGGCACGGCCGGGCAGCGCTGCACCACGCTGCGGCGGCTGTTCGTGCATGACGCGGCCTATGACGTTCTTCTCCCGCGCCTGAAGGCCGCCTACGCCAGCGTCGCGGTCGGAAGCCCGCTGGACGAGCGCACGCTGGTCGGACCGCTGATCGACGCCGCCGCGTTCGAGGCGATGCAGGCGGCGCTGCGCGAGGCCGAGGCGCTCGGCGGCGCCGTCACCGGGGGCCCGCGCGAGGAGAGCGAAAGCCCCGACGCGTTCTATGTCCGCCCGGCGCTGGTCGAGCTCCCGGAGCAGGCCGGACCGGTGCTGCAGGAGACCTTCGCGCCGATCCTCTACGTGATGCGCTTCTCAGAGCTCGGCGAGGCGATCCGGCTGCACAACGCGGTCGGCCAGGGTCTGTCGTCGTCGATCTTCACCAGCGATCTGCGCGAGGCGGAGCTGTTCCTCTCCGCCCGCGGCTCCGACTGCGGCATCGCCAATGTCAACATCGGCCCGTCGGGCGCGGAGATCGGCGGCGCGTTCGGCGGCGAGAAGGAGACCGGCGGCGGCCGCGAGTCCGGCTCCGACGCGTGGAAGGCCTACATGCGGCGGGCCACCAACACGATCAATTTCGGCCGCGCCCTGCCGCTCGCACAGGGCGTGCGGTTCGACCTCTGAGGCGCCCCTAGACCTCCGGAAGCACCAGCAGGGTGGCGCCGTCGACGGCGGCCACCTTCACGCGGGCGCCGGACGGCAGGTCGGGTCCGGAGATCCGCCACGAGGTGTCGTCGATCCTCACCCGCCCCTCGCCGCCCACGATGGGCGCCTCGAGCGTGAAGACCTTGCCGATGTGGCGCTCGGCGCGGCGGTTCAGCATGGGTCGGTCGTCGCTCGTCTCGTCCGCCGGCCGGCCGATGCGCCACCAGGCGATCGCGGCGACGAGCCCGAGCACCGCGAAGGCGACCAGTTCGATCTGCCAGCCGGGATCGAACAGGAAGGCCAGAAAGCCGACCAGGATGGCCGCGATGCCGAGCCAAAGCAGGACGCTGCCGGGGATGATCAGCTCCGCCGTCAGCAGCAGCAGGCCGAACACGAACCAGCGCCAGGCCCCGAGCGCGACGACGAGGCTCGCCAGCATGCCTCAGGCGCTCTCCGGCCCGGGCGGGACCGACCCGCTCGCCGGCACGCCGCTGCGCGGCCGCGCGGGCCGCTCGGGCGCGCCGGGCGCCGGACGGCCGAGCGCGTCGCGCGCGATCTCCGCGATGCCGCCGAGCGAGCCGAGCAGCGCGGTCGCCTCATAGGGCAGCACGAAGGTCTTCTGGTTGGGCGAGGTGGCCATGCTCTTGAGCGCCTCGACATATTTCTGGGCCACGAAGTAGTTGAGCGCAGCCGTGTCGCCGCGCGCGACCGCCTCGCTCACCAGCGTGGTGGCCTTGGCCTCCGCCTCGGCCGAGCGCTCCCGCGCCTCGGCGTCGCGGAAGGCCGCCTCCTTCCGCCCCTCGGCCTCGAGGATCTGCGCCTGCTTGGCGCCTTCGGCCACCAGGATCGAGGCGCGCTTCTCGCGCTCCGCCTTCATCTGCCGGCCCATCGAGGCGACGAGGTCGGCCGGCGGGGTGATGTCCTTGATCTCGATGCGGGTGACCTTCACGCCCCAGGGCGAGGCGGCGGCGTCGACCACGTGCAGCAGCCGCGTGTTGATCTCGTCGCGCTGGGACAGCACGTGGTCGAGGTCCATCGAGCCCAGCACCGAGCGGATGTTGGTCATCGTCAGCGCCATGATGGCGCGCTCGAGATTGGTGACCTCGTAGGACGCCTGCGCCGCGTCGACCACCTGGTAGAAGGCGACGCCGTCGACCTGCACGGAGGCGTTGTCGCGGGTGATGACCTCCTGGCTCGGGATGTCGAGCACCTGCTCCATCATGTTCATCCGCCGGCCGATCCGGTCGATGAACGGGATGATGAGGGTCAGCCCGGGGCGCAGCGTCCTCGTATACTTCTGGAAGCGCTCGACCGTGTAGTTGTAGCCCTGCGGGACCGTCTTCACCCCGGCGAAGATGACGAAGATCACGAGCGCCGCGACGACGATGGCGGCGATGTCGAAGCCCGACAGAGGCATTGGCTACTCCCCAGAGAACGCCCGCATGAGGCGCCACGGGGGGCGCGAAGGCAAGCCGGACGGCGGACGACGTCCTCGTGTCGGTCCTCGGCGCCGTCGCGGCGGCGCCGGGCTCAGATCCAGCCCATCAACTCGCGCCGGACGACGTGCTCGATCACCCGCATGCCCTCCTCGGAATCGTTGAGGCACGGGATCGCGGCGAAGTTCTCGCCGCCATTGTGCTTGAAGATCTCGGCGTTCTCGCCGGCGATCTCCTCCAGCGTCTCAAGGCAGTCGGCGGTGAAGCCCGGCATCACCACCGCCAGGTTCTTGACGCCCTGCTTCGCCAGCCCCTCGACGGTCTTGTCCGTGTAGGGCTGCAGCCACTCCTCCGGACCGAAGCGCGACTGGAAGGTGATCCGGAAGCGGCTGTCGTCGAGGCCGAGCGCCTCGCGCATCAGCCGCGTGGTCTTCTGGCACTGGCAGTGATAGGGGTCGCCCTTGAGCAGGTAGGACTGCGGCACGCCGTGGAACGAGGCCAGGATGACCTCGGGCTCGAAGGACAGCTTCGCCAGCTCCTTCTTCAGCGACGTCGTGACGGCCTCGATATAGACCGGGTCGTCCGCCCAGGGCGGCGCGACGCGCAGCACCGGCTGCCAGCGCATGGCCTTCAGGGCGTCGAACGCCTTGTCGCAGACCGTCGCCGAGGTGGCGGCGGCGTATTGCGGGTAGAGCGGCACGAGCAGGATGCGGTCGCAGCCCTCCTTCTGAAGCGCCTCGATGCGCGAGGCGATCGACGGATTGCCGTAGCGCATCGCCCAGTCGACCACGAGGTTCGGGGCCGCCGACGCGAGGCTCGCGGCGAGCTTCTCGGCCTGCGAGCGCGTGATGGTCCGGAGCGGGCTCTCGTCGCGCTCCCGGTTCCAGATCGAGGCGTAGTCCCTGCCCTTCCGGCCCGGCCGCGTGGTCAGGATGATCCCGTTGAGCAGCGGCCACCAGATCAGGCGGCTGGTCTCGATGACGCGCCGGTCGGAGAGGAACTCCTTCAGGTAGCGCCGCATCGACCAGTAGTCCGTGCCGTCGGGCGTGCCGAGATTGACCAGCAGCACGCCGATGCGGCCGACCTTCACGGGAGGATGATCGATCGGGAGGCGGACGGCGCGGTCGCCGGCCGGAGGGAAAGGCGCGTTCATTGGAATTTCTCTGTTTCGCAAGGCCTAGATAGGGCCCGCGAACGCGCCTGTCATCGCGGCGTGCGGCGATGTCCGGCCGCACGCGCCGGAACCCTCGACCGGACCGCAGAGTCGGGGCGGCTCCCGGGCCGCCTCAGCCGTGCAGGGCGATCGCGTCCGCCGGCGCCTCGGCGCGCTGGTCCATGCCGTAGTCGCGCACCACCGAGGCGACGCGCAGCCGGTAGTCGGCGAACACCTCGCCGCGGCCGGCCTTCTGCGCGTTCTGGTGCCGGGCGTGCGCCCGCCATCTCGTGAGCGACTCCTCGTCCCGCCAGAAGGACAGCGACACGAACTTGCCGGGCTGCGTGACGCTCTCGAAGCGCTCGACGGAGATGAAGCCGTCGACCTGCTCGACCTCCGCCTTCAGCGCGGCCGCGATGGCGAAGTAGTCGGCGGCGCGGCCCTCCCGCGGCGTCACCTCGAAGATCACTGCGATCATGCCGGCCCTCCCTGCCGTCAGCTCCCGAACACGAAGCGGTCGACGATCCGGAAGCCCTCCTCGGGCGATTCCTCCACGTAGAGCGTCACGGCGTTCACGGTCGAGGCGGCGGCGCCGACATGCTCGGCGTAGAGCCGCGCGAGCCCGTCGACGGCGCGCGGCACGAGCGGCTCGGGCAGGCTGCCGGTCAGCGTCATGTGGAAGCGGAACTCGTCGAACACGTAAGGATAGCCCCAACGTTCGAGATTCGCCTGCTGCGCCTCCGTCAGCGCCGCCGAGCGACGGCGAGCGAGCTCTTCCGGGCTGTGCGGCGCGCGGAACGGCTCGAACGCCTCGACGCAGGCGGCCGAGAGGGCGGAGAGCGGCTCGGAGGGCTCCCGCGTGGTCAGCGCCGCGAAGGTCTCGAGCGCGGTGACGGCGAGATCGGGCAGATCGAAGGCGCGACGCTTGCGCGCGAAAGACCGCCCGGCGGCCACGAGGTCGTCCTCGGTCGCGCCTTCGGCGAGCCGGAACGGCGCCTTCAGAGTGGCGTGAAATCCGTAGCGGCGCGGCTGGGCGGTCAGTCGCAGCCACTCCTCCGCCGAAAACCCCTCCGGCGCGAGCGGAGGGCGGGTGGCGCCGGTCGCGGCGTCGTAGCCGAGCACGTCCGACCCGAAGCGCCAGAGCGGGCTCTCCGGCGGCGGCGCGTAATAGATCGCGTAGCGGGCGGCGCTCATAGGGCGCGCCGCCCGGCGACGGTGAGGCTTCTCAGCACCGGCGTCCCGTCCATGAAGCGCAGCCGGACCAGATCCGCCCGCAGGCCCGGCGCGAGCCGCCCGCGATCCGAAAACCCGAGCATCGCCGCGGGCCTCGAGGTCACCAGCGCGAAAGCCTCGTGGAGCGGAAGCCCCGGCGCATGGGTCAGACGCTCGACCGCCTGCAGCAGGCTCGCCGGCACGTAGTCGGACGACAGCGCGTCGAGCAGGCCGGCGCGCGCCAGCTCCTCGACCGCGACGCCGCCGGAATGCGAGCCGCCGCGCACCACGTTGGGCGCGCCGCCCACGGTCGCGAGCCCCGCGGCGCGGGCCGCCCGCGCGGCCTCGAGGGTGGTGGGGAACTCCGAGATCACGCAGCCGGCCGCAGCCGCCTCGCGGACATGCTCGGCGGTGGTGTCGTCATGGCTCGCGAGGGGGATGCCCTGCTCGAGGAACAGCCTGACCGCATGAGGCCAGTTCGTGGCTGCGGCGGCCGCGCCGCGCTCCATGCGCCTGGCGAGCAGCGCGTCGGCGTCGGCGCCCTTGAGCCCTTCGCCGGCCATGAAGCGCTTGAGGGTGGCGACGTCGCGCCATTGCCGCTGACCGGGGGTGTGGTCCATCAGGGACGCGAGCGCCACCAGCGGCCGCGCGACGTGAGGCGCGACGTCCTCGGCGAAGTTGGGATCGCTCAGCTCGCACCGCAGATGCAGCCGATGGTCGATGCGGAAGACGCCTTCGGCGACGCCGCGCTCCACCGCCGCGACCATGTCCGGGAATATCGCCCGGCGGTAGTCGTTGTCGGCGTCGTAGCCGCCGGCGCAGACGGCGTCGCAGACGGTGGTGACGCCGGCGGCCGCCATCTGCACGTCATGGACCAGCGCCGCGGCGAGCGGATTTGGCCAGATCACGCCCGGCCTCGGCACGAAATGCTTCTCGAGATTGTCGGTGTGCACCTCGATCAGCCCCGGGGCGAGCAGGTCGCCTTCGAGATCGACGGCGCCGGGCGCGCGCGAGAGCCCCTCGGAGACGTCCCGGATCACCCCGTCGGCGTGCGCCAGCGTGCCCGCGACCACCCCATCCTCCAGGACAAGGCGCGCATTGGTGAGGATGGTCTCCATCAGGCCATCGTGCTCCCCGCCCCCGCCGCTAGACGCCGAGCGCCCCGCCATCGGAGCGCGGATCATGCGCGCCCTCGATGCGGCCTGCGGCGTCGCGCACGATCATGCCCGCGTGGCCGGCCTCGTCGCTGAAGCCGTCCTCGAAGGCCGAGAGTTCATGCCCCATGGCGGCGAGCCGGTCGATGGTCTCGCCGTCGAAGCGCGGCTCGTATTTGAGCGAGGCGTCATGCTCGCCCCAGGAGCGACCGAGCCGCACCCGCGGCGCCGACAGCGCGTCCTCGATCGAGCGCTTCAGCCAGACGTGGCGCGCGAAGGTCATGGCCTGGGTCTGCGGCTGCCCCTCGCCGCCCATCGTGCCGTAGGAGATCACCCGGCCGTCGTCCATCGCCGCGATCGGCGGATTCAGGGTGTGGAACGGCTGGCGGCCCGGCGCCAGAGGATTGCTGTCCTGCGGATCGAGCGAGAAGGCCGCGCCGCGGTTCTGGATCAGCACGCCGGTCCCCGGCAGCACGCAGCCGGAGCCGTACTCCCAGAAGATGCTCTGGATGTAGCTGACGGCCCTGCCCTCGGCGTCGATCGCTCCCATCCACACCGTGTCGCCCTCGTCGAACTTCGGCGCAGGAAACGGCGCCGCGCGGCCGAGGTCGATGGCCGCCGCCTCGCGGTCGAGCCGCTCGGGTGTGAGGAAGCTCTGCGGGTCGGCCGGAACCCGGTCATAGTCGACGCAGACATGATCGCGGATCCGGAAGGCGCGCTTCGTCGCCTCCACCAGCGCATGCACGAAGCCGGCGCTGCCGTCCTCCGGCAGTTGAAGCCGGTCGAGCAGGCCGAGGATGATCAGCGAGGCGAGGCCCTGGGTCGGCGGCGGCGCGTTGTAGATGGTCCCGCCGCGCACCCGCATCTCGAGCGGCGGCAGCAGTCGCGCGCGGTGGGAGGCGAAATCCTCGCGCGACACCGGCGCGCCGATGCGGTCGAGATCGGCCGCCATCTCGCGGGCGACATCGCCTTCGTAGAAATCCCGCAGCCCGGCGCGCGTCAGATGCTCGAGCGTGTCGGCGAGCTTCGCCTGCACGAGGAGTTCGCCCTCGGCCAGCAGCTTGCCGTCGCGCATGAAGGTCTCGCGGAAACCTGGCGCCTCGACCAGATCCTCCCAGGCCTTTGGCAGGGTGCGGCCCTGGCTGCGCGACACCGGCGCGCCTTCCCGGGCGAAGCGGATCGCGTCCGCCGTCAGCACGTCGAGCGGCAGCCGGCCGCCGGCCGCCGCGGCGAGATCCAGCGCGAGCCGCCAGCCATTGACCGCGCCCGGCACGGCGAGCGCCGACATGGCGCCGCGCGGCGGGATCACGTCGCGGCCACGGTCACGGTAAAAGGCGATGGTCGCCCGCGAGCCGGCGCGGCAGCAGGCTTCGATGTAGCGGACCTTGCCGGACGGCTCGCGGACAAGCCAGAACCCGTCGCCGCCGATCGCGTTCATGTGCGGATAGACGACCGCGATGGTCGCCGCCATGGCGGTCATGGCCTCATAGGCGTTGCCGCCCTCCGCAAGTATCGCGCGACCCGTTTCGGCGGCCGCCGCATGAGGCGCGGCCACGACCCCGCGATCCGAACGGGCTGCTTCCATCAGCGATCAGTCCTGCCGTCGAAGAAGGCGAAAGGCCTATAGGCCCGGCCGGCAGGGGGCAACCCGCAGGCCTCGACGCGGCTCCCCGTCATGCTAAAAGGGCGCCGCGGCGCTTCTTTGCCGCCCACTCTGGAGCATCCGCCCGTGTCCGACGCGCCCGAACAGGAATCCTCAAGCGGCTTCGCCCGGATCGTGACCCTCGGTTCCGCGACGGTCCTGATCGCGACGCAGACGATCGCCGCTTCCGTGGCCGGCGGCTGGGCGGTCGCGGGCTTCCTTGGGCTCGGCGAATACGGCGCCTACGCGCTCGAGGGCATCGGCCTCTGCCTCGGGGTCTGGGCGGTCGTCACCTTCGTGCGCACCGCCCTCAAGAACGACCCTGCGCGCCCGCGCGCCTGAGGCCTGACGCAGCCCCGGCCATCAGCGGGGCTTCGCACGCGCAAAAACTTTGGTAGGTGATCGGCGTCTTCAATCGAACGGACGCTTTCCCATGGCCGATCTCCGTCTCCGCCGCAGCGTGCTCTACATGCCGGGCTCGAACCAGCGCGCTCTCGAGAAGGCCAGGCAACTGCCCGCGGATGCGCTGATCCTCGACCTCGAAGACGCCGTGGCGCCGGACGCCAAGGATCTGGCGCGCGAACAGGTGTGCGCGGCAGTGAAGGCTGGCGGCTACGGAAGCCGCGAGATCGTGATCCGCGTCAACGCCCCCCAGACGCCGTGGGGCGAGGAGGATCTGAAGGCCGCGATCGAGGCGCGGCCGGACGCGATCCTGATGCCGAAGGTGAACTCCCCGGCCGTGCTGGAGAGCATCGCGAACCGGCTCGAGGCGCTCGACGCGCCCGAGAGCATCGCGGTCTGGGCGATGATCGAGACGCCCGCGTCGATCCTCAACATCAAGGAGGTCGCGGCCTCCCGCAGGACGGTGCCGGGCTGCCGGCTCTCCTGCCTCGTGCTCGGCACCAACGACCTCGCCAAGGACACCTGGGCGCAGATCGTGAAGGGCCGGGCGCCGATGATGCCCTGGATCATGTTCGCGCTCGCGGCGGCGCGCGCCGAAGGGCTCGCCATCCTGGACGGCGTGTTCAACGATCTCGACGACATCGAGGGCTGCCGCGAGGAGTGCCGCCAGTCGCGCGATCTCGGCTTCGACGGCAAGACCATCATCCACCCGAACCAGATCGAGCCGGCGAACACCTGCTTCGCGCCCTCGGCTCAGGAGGTCGAGCGCGCCCGCAAGGTGATCGCGGCCTTCGACCTCCCGGAGAACGCCAGGCGCGGCGCGATCCGGGTCGAAGGCCGGATGTATGAGCGCCAGCACATCGGCATGGCGCGCCGCGCCGTCGCCTGGCACGAGGCGATCGCCGCCAAGGGCGGCTGACCCCGCTCCGCCTCAGTGGCGGTGCGGCTCGGCGCCCGAGGTCAGCGTGACGCTCGGCGCCGGCCGCTCCGGATGATCGTCCGAGGTCTTGGGGATCTCGGTCCATTCCGTCGTCTTGCCGCCGGCGCAGTCCTGGATGACCGAGAAGCGCAGCACGTCGCCCGCCTTCAGCTCGCGGGCCGCGAAGCCGAAAAGCGTGAACTCGTCGACGAAGGCGTTCGGCAGCTCGCCGCCGGACCAGGAGACCTCGGTCACGCCCTCAGTGAGCGTCTTGCCGTGATAGTAGGCGTAGGCGCCCTGGTACTTGCCCCGCCCGGTCTTGATCGACCAGCCCGGCTTCGGCATCGGCTTCACGCCGATGAAGCCGTCCGGGATCACCACGCGCAGCCCCGTGGTGGGGGCGCCGTCGCAGCCATGCGTGACGCGGAACGTCGCCCGGACGCTGGAGCCGACCGGCGCCTCCGCCGGATCGACCACGATGTGAGCCGCAGCCGTAGCGCTTCCGAGCGCGACGGCGGCGAGAACGAGGGCGGATTTCAGCATGGGCGTCTGCCTCATCTGGATCGGAGAAATCGTCTTGGAGGACGGCCGGCGGCGCCCGCCGGCCGATGCGCGGCGGATCACCAGCGGTATTTGACGCCGGCGTAGAGGGCTCGGCCGGAGCCCGGCTCGAACAGCGCGGATTGCGGGTTCGCGCGGTCGGTGACGCTGACGCTCGCGATGTATTTCTTGTCCGCGAGGTTGCGCGCCTCGACATAGGCCGAAAACGCCCCGCCGGCGTCGTAGCCGGCCTTCGCGCCAAGCAGCGCATAGGCCTTCGTCTTCAGCGTATTGGCGCTGTCGACGTAATAGGCCTGCGGGACCCATTCCACGTTCGGGCCGGCGTAGAAGCCGCCCGGATGCTTGTAGAGCAGCTCCGCCCGCAGATAGTGCCGCGGCGCGCCGGGTAGCTTGTTGTTCCCGAAGCTCGGGTCGTCGTCGAAGCGGAAGTCGTTGAACGTGTAGGCGAGGTTCAGCCAGAGCTTGTCGCCGGACGGTCCGCTGGCGCCCTGCCCGGTCGCCACGCCCGCATCCTTGACGAAGATGTCCTTCAGCACCGCCGCGCCGAGGCCGAGCTCAACCCCCTGGTGGACGGTCTTGTCGAGGTTGACCACGGTGCAGGAGCCGGAGTTGGTCCCGCTGTCCCGGCAGAAGAACTCGTCGCGGATGTTCATGCGGTAGACCGCGACGTCCCAGGTGAAGTTCTCGCGCCGGCCGCGCGTGCCGATCTCGTAGCTCCACGCCTTCTGGGGCTTGGCGAGCGCGGGGCCGGCGAAGTTGTTCTCGCCGAAGCTCGGCGCCTCGACGCTGCGCGAGACGTTCGCATAGCCCTGCCAGGTCGGATCGATGTCCCACAGCAGGCCGATCTTGGGGCTCGCGAGCGAGTAGGTCTTCGAGCCGGAATCGTCCGGGACGGGGTCGGGCGTGGCGGGATTGCCGCCCAGCGGCGGGTCGTTGAAGAAATGGTCCTTCTGCCGGCGCTTGGCGTAAAGGTACTGGATCGCCGTCACCACCCCGACCGTCGGGGCGACGTAGAACGTGTTCTCGGCGTAGAGCGAGACGTTGTTCGAGAACTGGTCGGCGTCGAAGGTCTTGGCGCCCTTGCGGCCGGCGACGTTGACGTACTGCCTGGCGTCCGTGGTCCCTGCCAGCACGTTCACGCCAGCCACGAAGCGGTTGGCGCGCCCGCCGATCTCGCGCTCGTCCGTCACCCGGGCGAAGCCGCCGTAGTTCAGATATTTGTAGTCCAGCCACTGGTAGATCGGGTGCATCAGATGCCGGTCCACCACGAAGGCTCCGAGGTCGACCGAGGTCGTGTCGGCGAGGCGGATCGTCGTCTTGTTGGCGAACCGGAGGGTGTCGACGTTGCGCTCCTGGTCCAGCGCCAGGTTGTTCGGCGCGGCCGCCTTCGGGTCGTGCAGCGCGGCGCGGCGCGTGACGCTGCCGGGGATGTTCTGCCGGACCTCATTGGCGTTCAGGTAGAAGCGGGTCTCGACATTGTCGCCGATCCGGTAGCCGACATTGCCGCTGAAGCGCGCCGCGTGCCCGTTGCTGTGGTCGCGGAACCCGTCGGTGTGCGTGCGTGAGCCGGTGACGAAATAGTCGACCGCGCCATATGCGCCGCCGGAGCTCGCCTGCAGCCGATAGGTCCCGAACGAGCCGACGTCCACCGCGCCCTGAACGAGGCTGGCGTCCGCGTCGCGGCCGGTCGCGGTGACGAAGTTGATCGCGCCGCCGAGGGAGTTGGCGCCGAAGCGCAGCGCGTTGGCGCCCTTGTAGACCTCGATCATCCGATAGGCGGACGGGTCGATCTCCTGGAAATCGCCGTAGCCGTCCGCCGTGTTGATCGGAATCCCGTCCATGTAGAGCTGGACCCCGCGCAGATGGAAATTGCGCGACAGGCCCGAGCCGCGGATCGAGAGCCGCGTGTCGTCGCCCCACTTGGGCTGCACGAACACGCCCGGCGTGAAATCGAGCGCGTCCTTGATGGTGAGCGCCGGCGTCGACTTCTTGTAGCCGTCGGCGTCGATCACCTCGACGGCTCCGGGCGTGCGCTCGATCTCGCGTCGGCGCTCCTCGAGCGGCGGCGAGGTCAGGCTGTCGGCGGAGCCGGCGCCCTGCACGACGATCTCCTCGAGCTGCGTGCTCTCGGCGTCTTGTGAATAGGCGTATTGCGGCAGGGCTGCGCCACACAGCGCGACCCCTGCGAGAAGGGCAGATCTCAGCATTTCGGAAGGTCCGGGACGGGCCGATCGGTCGCGTCGGCCCGGGCGGCGCTCGCCGTCGGGCCTAGGCGGCGGCCACGCGATCGCAGGGCGCAGGCGCATGCGCGCCCGGATCGCCCCGATGCGTGGTGGTCAGACGGCGGCCGGAGGATCGCGCGGGCGCGTCGGCCTTCGTTCGGCGATCTCGCGCCACGGCCGTTCGGCCGCGAAGGCCGCCCGCGGCGCGGCAGGCTGCGGCGCGTAGGCGAAGGTGAAGACGATCAGCTCGGGCGGCGGCGCCGCGGCGTGGCTCAGGCAGGCGATCGTGCAGCACGCGGCGCGCTGAAGCTGGCCGTGGGTGTCCTGGTCCGCGGAGGCGTCTCCGTTGAGGCAGTGGACGCCGAAGGGATCGCTCGGCGCGGCGTGCGCCTGTCCGACCATGGCGAACGCGCCCAGCGCCGCCTGTGCGATCAGCACATAGGCGACGGCCCAGACGCCGAGCAGCCGTGTGAAGGTGCGGACCCGATGCAAGGCCGATGTCTCCCCGGGCGAACCGATAGCATGTCTCCCGCAGGCCGCGCACGCGACCAAACGTCAGCCTCCAAGACCCCTCCCGGGCCTCGGGCGTGGCGCCGGCGGGGCTGCGGCGGTAACACCGGGTGGGGATGATTCGGGGGGTGTTGATGCGGGTGCTGATCGTCGAGGACGACATGGTCGTGGCCGGATGCCTCAAGCCCGCGGTGGTCGAAGCGGGCCATCAGGTGGTCGGGCTCGCGGCCGACCGGGACTCGGCGATCGCCCTGCTGGGCTCGGCCCGGGTGCACCTCGCGCTGATCGATCTCGGTCTCGCCGACGGCCTCACCGGGCTCGAGGTCGCCCGCGCGGCCGCCGATCAGGGGGTGCCGGCGGTGCTGACCACGGGCCACCGCTCGCTGGTGCCGGACGACTTCGCGGGCGCGGTCGGGGTGATCGCCAAGCCTTACTCGCCGGCCCACATCGCGGCCGCGCTCGCTTTCGTGGCCGAGGGGCCGGAGGCCTGCGGGACTACGCCGGTCGGGCTCGAGCTTTCGCCGTGCTGGACGGCCCCCCGACGTCCCCGTCAGCCGGCGCCGATGAGCGCCAGCGTCCGCGCGTCCTCCGCGCCGTCGCAGTAGCGCGCCAGCGCCCGGGCGAAGACGCTGTCGGCCTCGCCGGCGGCGCGGGCGAACAGCGTCATGGACGACCGGAACTTCATGTCGTCCGGCGTTCCGAAGATCTCGCCCAGCGACCGGCCCTCGATGCCCAGCACTGTCTCGACGCACCGCGCCAGCCGCGGCCCCAGCACCGGATGCGCCAGATAGGCCCGCGCCTCGTCGAGCGAGGACAGGCCGTAGAAGCTCGCCATCGGGGACGAGCCGAGCCCGCGGAGCTGCGGGAAGACGAACCACATCCAGTGGCTGCGCTTGGCGCCGGCGCGAAGTTCGGCCAGCGCCTGCTCGAAGACAGGCGCCTGGGCGGCGACGAACCGCTCGAGGTCGTACGGGTCCTGCGCCATCAGCCGTCTCCCTTGCGCGCGCGGCCCCGCCGCGGCGGCGCGGCGTCCTCCGCGGCGAGCTCGATCCAGGTCGGCGCGTGGTCGCTCGCATGCTCCCAGCCCCGCGCCTCGCGGTCGACGCCCGCCGCAACAAGGCGGCCGGCCAGGGCGGGGCTCAGCAGCAGATGGTCGATCCGCAGCCCTGCGTCGCGTCCCCAGGCGTTCCGGAAGTAGTCCCAGAAGGTGTAGATGCGCTCGCCGGGATGAAGCGCCCGCACGGCGTCGGTCCAGCCCTGATCCACAAGCCGGCGGAACGCCTCGCGGACCTCCGGGCGGAACAGCGCGTCGTCGGTCCAGCGCTCCGGCTTGTAGACGTCGAGATCGGTCGGCATGACGTTGAAGTCGCCCACCAGCGCGACCGGCGCGCGGCTCGCGAGCAGCTCCGCCGCATGGGCCGTCAGGCGCTCGAACCAGCGCAGCTTGTAGTCGAACTTGGGACCCGGCGCGGGATTGCCGTTGGGCAGATAGAGGCAGCCGACCAGCACCCCGTTCACCGCCGCCTCGATGTAGCGGCTGTGGGCGTCCTCCGGCTCGCCGGGCAGCCCGCGGCGCGTTTCGACCGGCACCCTCCCCCGCGCCAGGATGGCGACGCCGTTCCAGCTCTTCTGGCCGAGCCAGACGGCGCCGTATCCGGCCTTTCGGATCGCCTCCTCGGGAAACTTCTCCTGCGGCGCCTTGAGCTCCTGGAGGCAGACGACGTCCGGCCTCGCCTCCTCGAGCCAGCGCAGCAGCACGGCAAGCCGGCCGTTGACGCCGTTGACGTTGAAAGTCGCGATCTTCACGGCGGGCGGCCTCCGGCGGCTAGGACAAGCCTACAACGCGCAAGGCGCCGGATTGGGCAGGCTTTCCGCGCCGGCTGCGCCCCGGTTGGCGCTCTGGCTGCGGCCGGCTCCCCTCTCGTGCTAAAAGCCGTCACACCCGCGCTCTGACCGGATCAGCCGCCCATGGAAGAACTGAACGCCGCCGTAAGATACATTCCGGCGATCGTCCTCGGCCTGCTGCCGATCATGAACCCCCTCAGCACGATCCCGCTCTTCCTGGCGCTGACCAAGCACATGCCGGAGAAGGAAAAGGATCATCAGGCCCGGATGGCCTGCTTCTATGCTTTCGCGATTCTCTCCGCGTTCCTGTTCCTGGGCAACGCGATCATCGCCGTGTTCGGGATCTCGCTCGCCGGCATCCGGGTCGCGGGCGGGCTGATCATCCTGGTCCTGGCGTTCCGGATGCTGTTCACCGGCGAGACCGACGCCTCGACGGTCGACGAATCGCCGGACCAGATCAAGCGGGCGACGCTCGACTTCTCGTTCTCGCCGCTGGCGATGCCCAGCCTCGCCGGGCCGGGATCGATCGCTGTCGTCATGGGCTACGGGTCGCAGATCCCCGGGGACAGCACCGTCATCGGACACGCCATCGTCGTCGTCGGCGTCGCGATCACGGTCATGATCGCCTACGTGGCGCTGTTCTTCTCGTCGTGGATCGCCCGCGCGCTCGGAGAGCACGGCATCGAGGCGGTGACGAAGGTCATGGGGTTCCTGCTGGCCTGCGTGGCCGTGCAGTTCATCGCCTCGGGCGTGCGGGAGTTCGTGGTGTCGTTCGGAAGCTGAACGCCTCTGACGGGCGGCGGGAAACGCCGCCCGGGCCCGGGGGCGCGAAGATCCGGGTCCCGGAAACAAAAGAGGGGCTTCCGGCGAGCCGGAAACCCCTCATTTATCAGTGGTGGGCGTGACAGGGATCGAACCTGTGACCCCTACCATGTCAAGGTAGTGCTCTCCCGCTGAGCTACACGCCCATTCGCCGATCCGAAGGCCGGCGATATGTCGTTCCGGGGTCCGTGCGGGATGGCCCCGAAGAGAGCGCGGCTATATCGGATCGCCGCAGAGCTGGCAAGCGGTGGACGCGCTGTCCGTCGCCTCCATCAAGACCGCCGGCTGCGCCAAAGCCGGAGCAGCCAGAGCGGCGTGCAGATGGCCGCGCCGATCGCGAGCCCGTCGCCCGCGCCCTCGAGGCCAAGGCGGTCAAGGGCTCCGGTCGCCCAAAGCAGAATCGCGCCGACGATCAGCGTCAGCGGAACGATGTCGCGCGAGGAAAGCAGAGGGGCGCCCTCAGGCGGCCAGAAGCTTGTCGACCTCGGTCACCAGCTCGCGCAGGTGGAACGGCTTCGACAGAATCTTGGCGTCTTTCGGCGTCTGCGAATCGGGATTGAGCGCCACCGCCGCGAAACCCGTGATGAACATCACCTTGATGTCCGGATCGAGCTGGGTGGCGCGCCGCGCGAGCTCGATGCCGTCCATCTCGGGCATCACGATGTCCGTGAGGAGCAGCTCGAACGGCTCTTCCCGCAGCCGGTGATAGGCCGACAGGCCGTTGTCGAAGGAGACGACCGAGTGTCCGGCGTTTTCCAGCGCGCGGACCAGAAAGCGGCGCATGTCGTCGTCGTCTTCGGCGAGGAGGATCTTGGTGTTGGCGTTCACTGAGAAAGAGCTCTGCATGTTCGCGCGAGGACCACGGATTCATCCCATAAGGGGACGGTTTGGTAAACAGATCGTTTCCGCGGAGGCGGTGATGGACACGGGCGCCCGCCACGGGCCACAATCGGTGGATCGACGCCGCCGACGGCCCTGAGGAAAGTGACTTTCTTGGACGATCCGGATCTCCTCGACCCGGCATTCGAGGTCATCGAGCCTGAAGGCTCCCCGGCGGCCGTGACGTTCAACTCGCCGCATTCCGGGGCTCGCTATCCGGCCCGGTTCCTCGCCGCCTCGCGGCTCGACGCGCGGGCGCTCCGTCGCTCGGAGGACGCCTTCGTCGACGAGCTGTTCGGGGCCGCGCCGTCGTTCGGCGCGCCGCTGATGCGGGCGCACTTCCCGCGCGCTTTCCTGGACGTCAACCGCGAGCCCTACGAGCTCGACCCGCGCATGTTCGAAGGCCGGCTGCCGCCCTTCGCCAACACCCGCTCTCTCAGGGTCGCGGGGGGCCTCGGCACGATCGCCCGGATCGTGGGGGAGGCGCAGGAGATCTATGGCGCCCGGCTGCCGGTGGGCGAGGCGCTCGACCGCATCGAGGGCATCTACAAACCCTATCACCGCACGCTACGACGGGTGCTGGCCCGCGCCCATCGGCTGCATGGCGTCGCGGTGCTGGTGGACTGCCATTCGATGCCCTCGGCGGGGCTGGCGCGGGACGAGCGCTCCCGGGCGGACATCGTCCTCGGCGACCGCTACGGCGCCAGTTGCTCTCCGGCTCTGATCGGCTTCGCGGAAGAGACCCTGCGGGAGCTCGGTTTCAGCGTGGTCCGCAACCGGCCCTATGCGGGCGGCTACATCACCGAGCATTACGGCGCGCCGGCGAGCGACTTCCACGCACTGCAGATCGAGATCAACCGAGCGCTCTACATGGACGAGCGGAGCCACTCCAAGCTCGACGGATTCGACCGGCTTCGGCAGACGCTGACAGCGTTCGTGGAGCAGCTGGTCGCCGAGCCTTTCGGGGCGCTCGCGTCGCCTCGCGCGGCGGCCGAATAGGGCCTGCCGCGGGGGCTCCTATCGTCTGATAGAAAAACCGTTGCAATCCGCCACGGATGAAGCCAATGTCCCGCTGCCTGGACAAAATGACCTAAAAAAAAGGCCGCCCGCAGTAAAGCGAGCGGCCAAGTCTAGGGAGGAAACGCCCAAGGAGGGCAGCGGCGGTACGATCGAAGATCGCAATGCCGCGCCGCAATAAAATGCGGCTGCGCCGCACAAAAAGCAAGGGCAAAACGCTCTAATCGCCGGATGCGACGGCCTGTCGCATAAGCCGGCGATTTTTTTGCGCGTCACTCGGACAGCGTGATCGGCGATATACACGGCGCTCCGGGCGCTTCCGGAGCTGCTTCTCAGCGGATGCACCCGATGACCGCAGTCGACTTCGCCGCCTTTGTCGATCGTCTCGCCTCCGCTTCGGCGCAGGCGATTCTGCCGTTCTTCAGGACCTCCATCGGCGTCGAGGACAAGGGCCGCGGCGCGGGCTTCGACCCCGTGACGGCCGCCGACAAGGCCGGCGAGAGCGTGATGCGCGCGATAATCCGGGAGACCTTCCCGAGCCATGGCGTGATCGGCGAGGAGCACGGCGACCAGGCCACGGACGCGGAGTTCGTCTGGGTGCTGGACCCGATCGACGGAACGCGCTCCTTCATCCTCGGCATGCCGATCTGGGGCACGCTGATCGGATTGCTGCGCCGCGGGACCCCGTGCTTCGGGCTGATGCACCAGCCCTTCATCGGCGAGAGCTTCTCGGGCGACGGCATGAGCGCCTCCTATCGCGGCCCCGCCGGAACGCGTCGGTTGAGGACGCGCCCCTGCAGCAGGATCGAGGACGCCATGCTGATGGCGACCTCGCCGACCATGTTCACCCCGGAGGAGCGCGCCGCGTTCGACGCCGTCTCGGCCGAGAGCCGCCTGACGCGCTGGAGCGCGGACTGCTACGCCTACGCCATGCTGGCCTCCGGCCATGTCGATCTCATCATCGAGGCGGACCTCAAGCCGTTCGACATCGTCGCCCTGATCCCGCTGATCGAGGGCGCCGGCGGGGTGGTGACCAACTGGGAGGGCGGGCCGGCCAGCCAGGGAGGCCGCATCGTCGCCGCGGGCGACCGGCGGCTGCACGAGGCCGCGCTCGAGCGGCTCGCGCGCGGCTGAGCGCCGGCATGCTCGCCCGCCTGAGGCGCGACTATCTGAGCTTCGCGGGACGCATCCCGCGGCTCGTCTACTGGCGGCGCTCGCTCGCGTCCGCGATCGTCAGCGGCCTTCTGGTCGCCGCCGGCTGGCTGGCGCAGCCGTACAGCCAGCCCGCCTTTCTCATCCTGTCCTCGATCGCCTTCGTGGTCTCGGCGCTGACGCTCGCCTCGCTGTCGGTGCGGCGCTTCCAGGATCACGGCCGCAACGGCTGGCTCGGGCTCGGCGTGCTGGTCGCCGCGGCGGCGATCGCCTATGGGGGCGATTTCGGCCTCGCGCCCACCTACGCGGCGGTGCTCGGCGGCGCGGTCAGCCTCGCGCTGTTCGTCTATCTCGGCTTCGTGCGCGGGTCGCGCAGGACCAACCGCTACGGCCCCGATCCGCTCGCCTGAGCGCCCTCAGCGGAGCGCGCGGCTGCCTGGCACGAAGGCGTCGAACGCCGCCCAGAACAGGTCGCGGATGTCGTCGCGCTCGCTCATGATCTCGTGGCGCGCGCCCCGCATCATCAGATGTCCGCCGCCCCTGAGCCGCGCCGCGAAGCTCGCGCCCGCGAGCGGATCCACGATGCGGTCGTCGCCCGCCGTCATGATCAGCGTCGGCACGCGGAACGCCTCGGGTCGCCCGCGCCGGCCGATCGCGGCGGTCGCCTGGTAGGCGGCGTGCAGCCATCCGATGGTGGGCGCGCCGAGACCGAGCTCGGGGGCGTGCCGGATCAGCGCCGCGGTCCGCTCGTAGCGCTTGCTGTCGGAGGTGACCGGGTTGCCCTCGAACGGCAGCAGGGACATCGGACGGTCGACCCCGCCGGGCACATAGGCCCGAGACAGGCCCGCGCCGCAGAGCCCGGCCGCAAGCCCGTGCGCCCATCTTCCGTTGACGTTGCGGCGCAGGCCGATCAGCGGCGCGATCAGCACGATGCGCTCGAACCATTGCGGCTGCCGCTCCGCGAGCGTGAGCAGAACCGGCGCGGACATCGAGTGGCCGAGCGCGAAGAACGGGGGCGGGCAGTCCGTGAAGACGAGCTGGCGCATCAGCGCCTCGGCGTCGAGGCGGTACTGCGCGAAGTCCGCGACGTGCCCCTTGAGCGGGTTTCGCAGCAGGCGCTGCGAGCCACCCTGCCCACGGAAATCCAGCGTCGCGACCGCGAAGCCGCGGCCCAGCAGGTCGCCGACGGTCTCGGCGTATTTCTCAATGAACTCGATGCGGCCGTGGAACAGGCACACCGTGCCGCGGGCGGTCCCGGGCGGCCGCCAGAAGGCCGCGCGCAGCCGCACGCCGTCCGCCGCGGAGAGAATCCGCACGCGCGCGCCGGCCGGGGCGCCCTCCCCCGGCGGGAACAGAAGCGAGTCGAAGGCGTCGCGCGGCGGAGCCGAGCGTCCTGGCGCAGAGAACGGCATTGCAAACCCGGTTGGAACGTCGCGCGGCCGGGCCGCTCCGGGCCCGTCTTAGCAAACATATCCGGCGCCGTCCCGGACCCCTCTTGACGGTTCTCGGCGGACTTCCCAAATTTCGTCCGTCACAGGCCAACCGGCTGTGGCGAAAGGTGAAATCAGGTCCGGCCGTCATGGCGGACCGAGCTTATGTCGCTTCATCAGGAGGATATGAGATGCGCCAGTTCGACCTTGCCCCGCTCTACCGTTCGACCGTCGGCTTTGATCGCCTGTTCTCGCTGCTCGACAGCGTGGCCGGCGGCGACGCCTCGACCCCGGGCTACCCGCCCTACAACATCGAGCGGACCGCCGAGAACGCGTACCGGATCACGGTCGCGGTCGCGGGCTTCAGCGAGAAGGACCTCAACATCGAGGTCAAGGAAAGCGCGCTGACCGTCCGCGGTGAGAAGGCGGCCGAGGAGCGGAAGACTGACGTTCTCCACCAGGGCATCGCCGCGCGCGCTTTCGAGCGCCGGTTCCAGCTCGCCGACCACGTCCAGGTGACGGGCGCGAGCCTGGAGAACGGCCTGCTGCATATCGACCTCGTGCGTGAGGTTCCGGAGGCCAAGAAGCCCCGGATCATCCCGATCGGCGCGGGCGCCAAGCCGGCCCAGATCGACGCGCAGGTGGTCGACTCGCAGGCGAAGGCTGCGTAATCGGCGAAACAGCGCCGCCAGACGGGGGCGTCCCGGGAAACCCGGGACGCCTTTTTATTTGCGCGCCCCTCTCCCGCGGGCCGCGCTTCAGCGCCGGCGGGTTGACGCGGGCGCTTTACCGGTCGACGGTTTTCTGCTTAAACGTGCGCGATAGGACAGCAAGGCTGTCCATTTGCGAACTGCGGCTGTGTTCTGCGAATTGCGGACGATGCGGCGGCGGGCGGTCGGAGGACCGGCCGGTCCCGTTTCGGCCGCCATACGCGTGCGTGCGGCTGAATGGCGGGCGACCTCAAGATCGACCCAGCGCGAGGGACGGCGATGACGAAGACCAGCGAGAGCGACATTCGGAACCCCGGTCCCGTGGCGACCGCCACGCGCCAGGCTCCGGATACGATCGATTCCGGTCTTCCGGCCGCTCAGGGCCTGTACGACCCGCGCCACGAGAAGGATTCGTGCGGCGTCGGCTTCGTGGTCGACATGAAGGGCCGCAAGAGCCACGCCATCGTCGAGCACGGCATCAAGATCCTCGAGAACCTCGAGCATCGCGGCGCCGTGGGCGCGGACCCGCGCGCCGGCGACGGCGCCGGCATGCTGGTGCAGATCCCGCACAGGTTCTTCGCGGCCGAAGCCGAGCGGCTCGGCTTCACCCTGCCGGAGCCGGGCCACTACGCGGTCGGCCACATCTTCGCGCCGCGGGACCCGGAGGCGATCGCTCACGTCAAGGCGGTGTTCGAGCGCGTCGTCACGAACGAGGGCCAGACCTTCCTCGGCTGGCGCGAGGTGCCGACCGACAATTCCTCCCTCGGCGAGAGCGTCAAGCCGACGGAGCCCGCGCAGCTGCAGCTGTTCATCGGCCGCTCGCCCTCGATCGAGAGCGAGGACGATTTCGAGCGCCGGCTGTTCATCCTGCGCAAGGTGGTCTCGAACGAGATCTACGGCGCCGACCCGCGCGCCTCGAGCTACTACGCGGTTTCGCTGTCCTGCCGGACCATCGTCTACAAGGGCATGTTCCTGGCCGACCAGCTCGCGGCCTATTACCCGGACCTGAAGGACGAGCGGTTCGAGAGCGCGCTCGCGCTGGTTCATCAGCGCTTCTCGACGAACACCTTCCCGACCTGGTCGCTCAGCCATCCGTACCGGATGGTCGCCCATAACGGCGAGATCAACACGCTGCGCGGCAACGTCAACTGGATGGCCGCCCGCCAGGCCTCGCTCGACAGCGAACTCTACGGCAACGACATCTCGAAGCTGTGGCCGATCTCCTATGAGGGCCAGTCGGACACCGCCTGCCTCGACAACGCGCTCGAATTCCTGGTGCAGGGCGGCTACTCGCTGACCCACGCGGTGATGATGCTCGTGCCCGAGGCCTGGGCCGGCAACCCGCTGATGGATGAGCAGCGCCGCGCTTTCTACGAGTATCACGCGGCCATGATGGAGCCGTGGGACGGTCCGGCCGCCGTGGCCTTCACGGACGGCCGCCAGATCGGCGCCACGCTCGACCGCAACGGCCTGCGTCCCGCGCGCTGGTTCCAGACCGACGACGACCTCGTCGTCATGGCGTCCGAGATGGGCGTGCTGACGGTCCCGGAAGAGAAGATCGTCCGCAAGTGGCGGCTGCAGCCCGGCCGCATGCTGCTGATCGACCTCGAAGAGGGCCGCATCGTCTCCGACGAGGAGATCAAGGCGCAGCTCGCGGCGGCGCGTCCCTACAAGGAGTGGCTGAAGAAGACCCAGCTGGTGCTCGAGGACCTGCCGGACGCGCCCGCTCCGCGGCCGCGCGCTCAGGCGAGCCTCGTCGACCGGCAGCAGGCCTTCGGCTACACCCAGGAGGACGTCAAGCTGCTGCTGCCGCCGATGGCCACCATCGGCCAGGAGGCGGTCGGCTCGATGGGCACCGACACGCCGCTCTCGGCGCTCTCGACCCGCTCCAAGCTGCTCTACACCTACTTCAAGCAGAACTTCGCCCAGGTCACGAACCCGCCGATCGACCCGATCCGCGAGGAGCTCGTGATGAGCCTCGTCTCGTTCATCGGGCCGCGGCCGAACCTGTTCGACCTCGACGGCTCGTCGAAGAAGAAGCGGCTCGAGGTGCGCCAGCCGATCCTCACCAATGAGGACCTGGAGAAGATCCGCGCGATCGACGATCTCGCCGAGAGCCATTTCCAGACCCGCACGCTCGACACGACCTATCCGGCCGAGAAGGGCGCGGCCGGCATGGCGGACGCCATCGAGCGGCTGTGCGAGCGCGCCGAGGCGGCCGTGCATGGCGGCTTCAACATCGTGGTGCTGTCCGACCGGCTGGTCGGCCCGAACCGCATCGCGATCCCGGCCCTGCTCGCCACCGCGGCCGTCCACCATAACCTGATCCGCAAGGGCCTGAGGACCTCGGTCGGCCTGGTGGTCGAGTCCGGCGAGCCGCGCGAGATCCATCATTTCGCGGTGCTGGCGGGCTACGGCGCCGAAGCCATCAACCCCTATCTCGCCTTCGAGACGCTCGAGTCGATGCACAAGGCGCTCGACTTTCCCGAGCGGGTCGACGCGCGCGAGGTCCAGACCCGCTTCATCAAGTCGATCGGCAAGGGCCTGCTCAAGGTCATGTCCAAGATGGGCATCTCGACCTACCAGTCCTATTGCGGCGCGCAGATCTTCGACGCGGTCGGCCTGTCGAAGGAGTTCGTCGACAAGTTCTTCTACGGAACCGCGACCCCGATCGGCGGCGTCGGCCTGGCGGAGATCGCCGAGGAGACCGTGCGCCGCCACACGCTCGCCTTCGCCGACGTGCCGGTGCTGCGCTCCGCGCTCGAGGTCGGCGGCGAATACGCCTACCGCATGCGCGGCGAGGACCACGCCTGGACGCCGGAATCCGTCGCCGACCTTCAGCACGCCGTGCGGCAGCGCTCCTTCGCCAAGTACTCCGACTTCGCCCGCGAGATGAACGAGCAGGCTGAGCGCCTGCTGACGCTGCGCGGCCTGTTCCGCATCCGCGCCGCGCAGGAGCGCGGCCGCGAGCCGGTGGCGCTCGAGGACGTCGAGCCGGCCTCCGAGATCGTCAAGCGGTTCTCGACCGGCGCGATGTCGTTCGGCTCGATCTCGCGCGAGGCGCACGAGACGCTCGCGATCGCCATGAACCGGATCGGCGGCAAGTCGAACACCGGCGAGGGCGGCGAGGAGCCGGAGCGCTTCACCCGGATGCCGAACGGCGACTCCAAGCGTTCGGCGATCAAGCAGGTCGCGTCCGGCCGCTTCGGCGTCTCGGCCGAGTACCTCGTCAACGGCGACATGATCCAGATCAAGGTCGCGCAGGGCGCCAAGCCCGGCGAGGGCGGCCAGCTGCCGGGCCACAAGGTCGACGCCGCGATCGCCAAGGTCCGGCGCTCGACGCCGGGCGTCGGCCTGATCTCGCCGCCGCCGCACCACGACATCTACTCGATCGAGGACCTGGCGCAGCTCATCTACGACCTCAAGAACGTCAATCCGACGGCTGACGTCTCGGTCAAGCTCGTCTCCGAAGTGGGCGTCGGCACGGTCGCGGCGGGCGTCGCCAAGGCGCGGGCCGACCACATCACCATCTCGGGCTTCGAGGGCGGCACCGGCGCGAGCCCGCTGACCTCGCTGAAGCACGCTGGCGGTCCGTGGGAGACCGGTCTCGCCGAGACGCAGCAGACGCTCGTCATGAACAAGCTGCGCGGCCGCGTCCGCCTGCAGGTCGACGGCGGGCTCAGGACGGGTCGCGACGTCGTCATCGGCGCGCTGCTCGGAGCCGACGAGTACGGCTTCTCGACCGCCCCGCTGATCGCGGCCGGCTGCCTGATGATGCGCAAGTGCCACCTGAACACCTGCCCGGTCGGCATCGCCACGCAGGACCCGGTGCTGCGCAAGCGCTTCAAGGGCACGCCCGAGAACGTCATCGACTACCTCTTCTTCGTCGCCGAAGAGGTGCGGCTGCTGCTCGCCGAGATGGGCTTCACGAAGCTCGAGGAGGTGATCGGCCGCGCCGATCTGCTCGACAAGCGTGAGGCCATCGGACACTGGAAGGCGCGCGGCCTCGACTTCACCAAGCTGTTCGCCAAGCCGGTGGTCGGCGCCGACGTCGCGATCCGTCACAACGAGAGCCAGGAGCACCATCTCGAGCAGGTGCTGGACCGCGCGCTGATCGAGGCGGCGCGTCCTGCGCTCGAGAGCGGCGAGCCGGTGGTGATCGAGCACCGGATCATCAGCCGCAACCGGGCGGCCGGCGCGATGCTGTCCGGCGAGGTGGCCAAGCGCTACGGCAGCCAGGGCCTGCCGGACGACACCATCACGGTGAAGCTGACCGGCACCGCCGGCCAGAGCTTCGGCGCGTTCCTGGCGGCGGGCGTGACCTTCGACCTGACGGGCGAGGCGAACGACTATGTCGGCAAGGGCCTCTCGGGCGGGCGCATCATCGTGCGTCCGGCGGCCAACGCGGGGATCGTGGCCGAGGAGTCGATCATCGTCGGCAACACCGTGCTGTACGGCGCGATCGAGGGCGAGTGCTACTTCCGCGGCGTCGCCGGCGAGCGCTTCGCAGTCCGCAACTCCGGCGCGATCGCGGTCGTCGAGGGCGCCGGCGATCATGGCTGCGAGTACATGACGGGCGGCGTGGTCGTGGTGCTGGGCAAGACCGGCCGCAACTTCGCGGCCGGCATGTCGGGCGGCGTCGCCTATGTGCTGGACGAGGCCGGCGACTTCGCCGCCCGCTGCAACCTCTCGATGGTCGATCTCGAGCCGGTGCCGGAGGAGGAGGAGCTCCTCGAGGAGCTCCACCACCACGGCGGGGACTTGGAGTTCAAGGGCCGCATCCATGTCGATCCGGACATGACGCGCCATGACGAGGAGCGGCTGAAGCAGCTCATCTCGGCGCATCTCGCCCACACCGGTTCGACCCGCGCCAAGGCGATCCTCGACGACTGGACCTCCTACCGGAAGAAGTTCGTCAAGGTGATGCCCGTCGAATACCGCCGCGCTCTGCGCGAGCTGGAGGCGGCGCGGGCCCTGCAGGCGGCGGAGTGATGCGCAGCCGCGACTAGCGTCGTCGTCCCGGAGGCCCTAAGAGGGCGCCTCCGGGGTCTCATCAGAACGGGTCTAAACCTGTGTCGACCGGGCCTGAGCCCGTGACGGTCATGGCGTGCGGACAAGCGAACGGGGCCTCCGCAAGGAGGAGACCAGGAAATGGGCAAGGTCACAGGTTTTCTCGAGATCGAGCGGCAGGAGGCGCGCTATCAGCCGGCCTCCGACCGTATCCGTCATTTCCGCGAATTCACCCTGCCGCTGTCGGACGCGGAAGTCGGCAAGCAGGCCGCGCGCTGCATGGATTGCGGCATCCCGTTCTGCCACGGGCCGCAGGGCTGTCCGGTCCACAACCAGATTCCGGACTGGAACGACCTGATCTACGCCGACGACTGGCAGGAGGCCTCCCGCAACCTCCATTCCACCAACAACTTCCCCGAGTTCACCGGCCGCATCTGCCCCGCGCCCTGCGAGGAGGCGTGCACGCTCAACCTCGAGAACATCCCGGTCGCGATCAAGACGATCGAGCAGGCGATCGGCGACAAGGCCTGGGCCAATGGCTGGGTGGTCCCGGAGCCCGCCGAGCACAAGACCGGCAAGAAGGTCGGGATCGTCGGCTCGGGGCCGGCCGGCATGGCGGCCGCCCAGCAGCTCGCCCGCGTCGGCCACGAGGTCCACGTCTATGAGCGCGAGCCCAAGGCCGGCGGCCTGATGCGCTACGGCATCCCGGACTTCAAGATGGAGAAGCGCCACATCGACCGCCGGGTCGAGCAGATGGAAGCCGAGGGCGTGGTCTTCCACTACGGCGTCAATGTCGGCGTCGACATGAGCGTGGACGAGCTGGTCGCCGGCCATGACGCCGTGCTGTTCGCCGGCGGCGCGGAGAAGCCCCGCGACCCGCAGCTGCCCGGTCAGGAGCTCGAGGGCGTGCACTACGCGATGCCCTATCTGGTGCAGCAGAACCGCCGCAACGGCTTCGAGAACCACATCCCCGAGGCGACCGTCGAAGCCGGCGCCAAGCATGTCGTCGTAATCGGCGGCGGCGACACGGCGTCCGACTGCGTCGGCACCGCGTTCCGCCAGGGCGCGATCCGGGTCACGCAGCTCGACATCCGCCCGGTGCCGCCGAAGATCGAGGACAAGCTGATCACCTGGCCCTACTGGCCGACCAAGTTCCGCACCTCGTCCAGCCAGGCGGAGGGCGCGGAGCGCGAGTTCGCCGCCGTCACGCTCGGCATCGAGGGGCAGAACGGCAAGGTCACCGGCGTGCGTTGCGCGCGCGCGGACGCCAAGCGCCAGCCGATCCCCGGCACCGAGTTCGTCATCAAGGCGGACCTGGTGTTCATCGCGCTCGGCTTCACGGGCCCGGTGTTCGAGGGCCTGATCGAGCAGTCCGGCGTCGCGCTCGACAAGCGCGGCAACGTGCTCGCCGACGAGGACAATTACGTCACCTCGAGCCCCAAGGTGTTCGCGGCGGGCGACATGCGGCGCGGCCAGTCGCTGGTGGTGTGGGCGATCCGCGAAGGCCGCCAGGCGGCGCGCGCGATCGACGTCTTCCTCACCGGCGCCACCACGCTGCCGCGCTGACGGCCCGACCGGGCGTCTCCGCCTGATGGCTGCGGCGGGGAACGGCCGCAGCGCTAGCTCAAGGCTGGGGTTGGGGCGCAGTCGGCGAGGGCGTGGGCGTGCGGGCATTGTCCAGGCCCGCACGAGGCCCCGCATCGGGGGCCGCCGGCGTCTCGGGCTTGCTCTCCGCCTTCGCGGGCGTCGCGCCCGGCCAGCGGTGATCGTCGAGCCGGCCCGGCTCGGGGTCGAGCGTCTCCCCGTTCACCAGAACCCGTTCGGCGTCCGGCGAAGCGTCGCGCGCCGGCACCGCCATTGCGGCCGCCGCGAGCGCGCCGCCCTCCGCCTTGCGGGGCGCGGTCAGCACGATCATCGGGCTCGACAGCGGGCGCGGCCGGTTCATCTCGCCCGGCGCGCCGGGCGGCGGCTGCGGATCCCCCTCGGGCGCGATCGCTCCGATCATCGCGTTCGGATCGCTGGCCGAGGGCCGGTAGACCTTGCGGATCTCGCGCTCGACGTAGTGCGCCAGCTTGCGGGCGCCCGCCCGCGAGAAATGCACCCCGTCGTCGAGCCTCAGCCGGCCGATCTGGCCGTCGAGTTGCGGGCCGTCCGCCATATAGGCGCCGCCCTCGTCGACGAAGCCCTCCCAGACGTCCACATAGGTTCCGCCGGCGGCCTCGACGCGCTCCTTGATCAGGGTGTTGAGCGCGGTGTGATCGGCGCTCGCCTTGCGGCTCTCGCTCGGCGCGAGGCCCACCCAGTAGACCGGGATCTTCTTTTCCCTGAAGGGCGCGAGCAGCGCGTTCACCCGCTCGCCGTAGCGCCTGATCCACTCGTCGGAGAGCGGCGGAGCGTGCCGCATGTCGACGAAGGGCTGCCGGTCGTTCACCCCGACGTCGATCACCGCGAAGGTGATCTGCTCGGACTCGACCGCCTTGCGGGCGTCCGCCACGACGTCGAAATAGTCCGAGCGCACGAGGCCGGCGTTCGCCTTGACGTGGCGGCGGACCACGAGGCCCGGCGCGTCCACGAAGGCTTCCTCCAGCCCGCCGGCGAGCTCGTCGGCGACGGTGTCGCCGAACACGGCCACGAAGGTGTCGGGGGCGACCTTGGGCAACGCCACGACGTTCGGCGGCAGAGGGGTTTTGGCGGGCTCGGCCGGAGGCCTGCTGCGCCGTACGGTCCGGCGCTGCGGCCGCACCTCGACCGCGCCGGGATCGCGCCTGGCCCGCCAGTCGCCGGGAGCCTCCCGCTCGTCGTCGTCACGCGACCCGAACAGGCGCTGCAGGAACGGGATCGGGAAGACGGACCGCGGCCGGGCCGCTTCGGTCGAGCGCCGCGCCTCCTGCTGACGGCGCGCGACCTGGTCGCGCCGGTAATACTGCATGCGCCGCTGGAAGTAGGCGTCGTCCTCGTCCACGTAGCGGCGCTGGCGCGCCGACCGCTCGGACGGCGGCGGAGCTTCCTGGTAGCGACGGTAATAGTCCTGCGCGCCCGCCTCCGGCGCGAAGGCGAGCATCTGAGCGGCGAAGATCGCCAGCAGCGCGCCCAGGACCAGCCGTTTCATGCGGACTACGCTACCACGCCCCGCGTAGCCCGCAAACGCCGGCGGGGCTCACCGCCCCGTCTTGAGCCGGCGCAGCAGCGAAACGCTGGCGTAGCCCGTGGGCGGAAGTCCCTGGGTCTTCTGATAGGACATGATCGCGGAGCGCGTCGCCGGGCCGATCTTGCCGTCCGGCTCCCCGACGTCGAAGCCCATACGGCCGAGCAGGGCCTGCAGCTCCATCCGGCTCGGCTCGTCGAGCGGGCGGTCGTGGTTCAGCCACTGGGTGACGAACGGCCCTCCCCCGCGGATGCGGTCGGACAGATGGCCGACCGCCATCGCGTAGGCGTCGGCGTTGTTGTAGCGCTTGATGACCCGATAGTTCTGCAACATCAGGAAGGCCGGCCCGCCCGCGCCGCCCGGCAGGAACAGCGTCGCGCGCGCGGCGCCGCCCGGCAGTTCGCGCCCCGCCACCCGCTTGGCGCCGGCGGCGCGCCACTGCGCGAGCGACATGGCCTGGCCGGACTTCGCGCCGGCCGGCGGCACGATCTCGTAGCCCCAGGTCTCGCCCGACCTCCAGCCATGCTTGCGCAGGTAGTTCGCCGTCGAGGCCAGCGCGTCCGGAACCGAGGTCCAGATGTCCCGCTTGCCGTCTCCGTCGCCGTCGGCCGCGTAGGCCTTGTAGCTGGTCGGCATGAACTGGGTCTGGCCCATCGCGCCGGCCCACGAACCGATCATCTTGTCGGGCGTGATGTCGCCGTTCTGCAGGATCTGCAGCGCCGCGATCAGCTCCTTGCGGAAGAACTGCGGCCGCTTCGGCTGGCAGCAGGCCAGAGTGGCGAGCGCCTCGATGACATTGTGGCCGCCCATGGAGGCGCCGTAATTCGTCTCCATGCCCCACACCGCGAGCACCGCGTAGCGATCCACGCCGTAGCTGCGCTCGATGCGCGCCAGCAGGTCGCTCCACTGCGCGTAGTTCAACTTGCCGGCCGCGATCCGCGTGTCGGACACCTGGGTGTCGATATACTGCGCGATCGTCAGCTTGAACTCGAGCTGGGTCTGCGACTTGGCGATCGCCTCGGTGTCGAGCCGCACGCCGCGGAAGGCGCGGTCGACCGTCGCGGCGCTGACGCCCGCGCGGGCGGCTTCCGGCTTCAGCTTGGCGATGAAAGCGGCGAGCCGCGGGTCGCTCTGCGCGGACGCCGGCGCGACCGCCAGCGCTGCGGCCAGGCCCAGGGCCGTCGCGGCGAAGGCGCGCAGGAGGCGCGCGCGAGTTCCGTTCGTCATGGCGTATTCTCCCGGCGACGCGCGCCCCGAACGGCGGGGCGACGCCGCTGCTCTGAATGCTCCACTGAGGATACGCGTCAGAGTTTGCATTCCGTTAACCGCGTTCCAATCCCGCTTTGATACGTGGATCGTGGGCGCCGCCCTTTACGGACCGCCCGAACGACACAAATCTACACGCCGACCGCGGCCAATCTGCGGCTGCTGCCCCCTCCTGGAGCCCTCATGTCCCGCAAGATCCGCAAAGCCGTGTTCCCTGTCGCCGGTCTCGGCACGCGCTTCCTGCCCGCCACCAAGGCTGTTCCCAAGGAGATGCTCACCATCGTCGACCGTCCAGCGATCCAGCATGTGGTCGAGGAGGCGAAGGCGGCCGGCGTCGAGCATTTCATCTTTGTGACCGGACGCAACAAAAGCGTGATCGAGGATCACTTCGACAAGCACTTCGAGCTCGACGCCACGCTCGAGCGGCGCGGCAAGACCAAGGAGCTCGAACTGCTGCGGGAGATGCTCCCGGCCGCCGGGCAGACGAGCTTCACCCGCCAGCAGGAGCCGCTCGGCCTCGGCCACGCGGTTTGGTGCGCGCGCGACATCGTCGGCGACGAGCCCTTCGCGCTGCTGCTGCCCGACATGCTGCACCAGTCGCCGCGCGGCTGCCTCGCCGACATGATCGACGTCTATGAGGAGGCCGGAGGCGGCAACGTGGTTTCGGTCTACGAGGTGCCCGAGGACCAGACGCACCAGTACGGCATCGTCGGCGCCGGCGAGAAGGTCGGCAAGGGCTTCCGCATGACCTCGATGGTCGAAAAGCCCAAGCCCGGCACGGCCGAGTCGAACCTTGCGATCTCGGGGCGCTACATCCTGCAGCCGGAGATCTTCGATCTGCTCAGCCGGCAGGAGGCGGGCGCCGGCGGCGAGATCCAGCTCACGGACTCGATGCTCCGGCTGACCGAGACGCAGCCCTTCTCGGGCTACGCCTTCCCGGGCAAGGTCTACGACACCGGATCCAAGATCGGCTTCCTGACCGCGAACGTCGCCTATGCGCTCGCCCGCCCCGACATGGCCGGCGACTTCCGCGCGGAGCTCGAGACGCTGCTCGCTCTCTGAGCGCGCTCAGACCGGACCGGCGACGCCCTCCGCGGCGGTCGTCGGTTCGCCGCGCTCGCGCTCGCGCCGCAGCGCATAGAGGCCGGAGCCGACGATCAGCGCCGCCCCGACGAGGCCGAGCGCGTCGGGCCGATCGCCCCACACGGCGTATCCGAGGATCAACGAGCCGAGGATGACGCTGTAGCGGAACGGCCCGACCACGGCCATGTCGCCGAGCCGGAAGGCCAGCACGATCGTCATGTTGCAGGCGCAGACGAGCGCCGCCACGCCGACGAGCAGGATGATCTCGCGGGCGTCCGGGGCGATCCAGGAGGCGGGCTGCGCGGCGCCGCCGGCCGCGCCCAGCAGGGTCACCGCGATCGTCGCCCCGAGGGTCACCACCAGCGAGGGCGCGTGGCCCGGAATGCGGCGCGTCACCAGATCGCGCACCGCCATGATGACCGCCGAGAGCAGCGCGAGCGCCGCATAGGCGTTGACGCCGCTGGGCGACGGCTTGGCGACCAGCAGAACGCCCACGAAGCCGACCCCGATGGCGGCCCAGCGCCGCGCCCCCACGCTCTGCCAGCCGATCGCGACCGCGATCGCGGTCAGGATGAGCGGCGTCGCCTGCACGATGCTGGTGAACTCGGCGAGCCCCAGGCCGGACAGCGCGGTGACGTAGAGCAGACAGCAGCCGGCCTCGAGCGCGGAACGCAGCACGACCAGCGGATGGGCCAGCGTCCTCAGACGCGGCCCGTGGCCGGCGGCCAGGATGACGGCGAGCATCAGCGCGATCGCCATCACGCCGCGCAGCGCCATGATCTCCGAGGCCGGAAGGCGCGCGGCGATCAGCTTGACCACGGCGTCGTTCGTCACCTGGAACGCCATGCCGACGACCATCGCGATGACGCCGCGCGCCGTTGGATCGAGCGCGCGGCCGCGCGCCGAGACTCCGAGATCGGTGACTGACATGAAGATAAGCGCCGGGGAGCGAGAGGAGGCCTCTAGCTACCGCAACGATGCTTAACGCGCGTCAACGAACGGCGCTTTTCAGCGCATGACCGCCATGCGCGCGCAGCGGGTCAGCGCCGAACCCTCATGCCGAACTCGATGATCGAGGCCTTGTAGTCCTCGCCGGGCAGATTGCTGTCGAGCCGCTCGTGCTGGAAGCTGCCGATCATCGAAAGCGTGCGGTTCAGCCGGTACTCGCCTTCCAGCGTGAGCGTCAGCCCGTCGTCCATCCGGCCGATCCCGCGATAGCTCGACCGCGCGTAATCGGCCCGGCCGGTCAGGATGAGGTTGCGGCGGAGACGGTGCTCGATCGCGACGCCGGCGGTGCGCTCCAGGACGCCGCCGGCGCCGTCGAGCGTCGTCTCCTGGAACGACGTCTGGGCGTTCAGCCGCACCGTGGTGAGAGCGGTCGCCGACCACGTCACGTCGGCGTCGAAGATGAGCCCGTCGACCGGCTTGAGGTCGTTGTCCTTGGGCGTCTGCCGGCCGTAGCCGATCGCTGCCTCGCCGGTGATCAGACGGGTGGCCTCGAAGCGCGCGCCGCCCCGGATCGCGTAGCCGCTCGAGCCGAGCCGGCGGCCGTCGTCCCCGATGGTCCTGTCGTAGTCGCGCGTGTCCACCGCGACCTCCGCGAAGGGCTGCAGCGCCGGCGACAGCTCATAGGCGCCGCGCGCCCTGATCTCATAGGCGTTGTAGATCCGGTCGGAGTTGTCGAGAGTCTCGCCGTTCTGGAGCTTCGCGTCGTTGAACAGGTAGCGATCCACGAGGCCCTCCACCTTGAAGCTCAGCCGGTTGAAGGCGTGCGACGCGCCCAGCGTCGCCCCGATCGACTTGTCGACCTCGTCGCCCTTGATGTTTGTCGGCGTGTCGGGGTCGCCGCGCCGGGGCGTGGTGAGCGAGGCGCGAAGCTGGGACGTGATCTGCGTCTGCCGGGTGACGTCGAACCGCCCGTCGACGACCGCGCTGAGATTGGGCTCGTAGCCCGGCGACGGCAGGTCCGTGTAGCGGCGGATCTGCCCGTCGAGCTTGACGGTCACCTCGTGACGCTCCCAGTCCGACTGGGCGTCCAGCACGCCCCGCAGTCGGTAGAAGGGCGAGCTCTTGCCGCCTCCGGGATCGCGCAGCGGGTTGCTGTCGTAGCCGCCCGCCGTCTCCAGCGAGGGCCGCAGGATGAACGCGCCGGCGCGCACGCCGGTTGGCGCATACGCCTCTTCGTCGGCTCTGAAGTCAGGCGGCTCCGGCCGGCGCGGCTGGGCACCGCCGGGCGGCGAGGCCAGCGGATCGCCGATCAGCGCCGGTCCCGGGACGGCCGTGTCCGTCTCGGTGGGCGACGTGAGGCCGTAGTCCCCGCCGGCGAGCGGCGCGGGCTCGGTCCCGCCATAGTCGCCGCCCGCGAGAGTCGAGGGGTCGAGCCGGCGCAGAGGTTCATCGCCCGCGGCGTTGGTCGCGCGGGTCGGGTCGGGCTGCGTCTGTTGCGCGCGGACGCCGCCGCACGCGACGAGCGCCCCGCCAATCAGGAGGCCGACATAGATCGCCCGGCGACGGGACATCGCTTCCTTTGGCCGCGAAGGAACATGGCGCCGCGCGCTCCGGCATGGTTAACGAGGATGAAACAGCCGTGGTTAACAAAGCCTTGCCTCCCGGCCGCCGCGCCTTCGCTGCGCGCCGGGATCAAAAGTGCTAGTTTCAAGGTTTCGCAGTGCGTTCTCCGGAGTCCGCGTCCCGAATGGTTCAACCGCTTCTTTCCTCGTCCCCCCTCCCCGCCCCCGGGATCGCCGCAAGCCCCGTCGACGCGGCCGCCGTGCAGGCTGCGGCCGTCGCGTCGGCGACGCGCACCATCGACATCGAAGCGGCCGGTCTCGAGCGGCTGGGGCGCGCCCTGCGCGAAGAGCTTGGCGGGCCGTTCGCGGCGGCGGTCGAGAAGATCGCCTCGGCCCGCGGCCGCACGATCGTCAGCGGGATGGGCAAGAGCGGCCATATCGGGCGCAAGATCGCCGCGACGCTGGCCTCGACCGGCACGCCCGCCTTCTTCGTGCATCCGGCCGAGGCGAGCCATGGCGACCTCGGCATGATCACGCCCGACGACGTGGTGCTGGCGCTGTCCTGGTCGGGCGAGACCGCCGAGCTGCGCGACATCGTCCAGTACTCGTCCCGCTTTCGGGTGCCCGTGGTGGCGATCACCTCCAACGCCCACAGCGCGCTCGCTCGGGCCGCGGACGTCGCGCTCGTGCTGCCGCGCGTCGGCGAGGCCTGCCCGAACGGGCTTGCGCCCACGACCTCGACCACGATGCAGCTCGCCCTCGGCGACGCGCTTGCGGTCGCGCTGCTGGAAAGCCGCGAGTTCACGCCGGGCGATTTCAAGCGCTTCCACCCGGGCGGCAAGCTCGGCGCTGTGCTCACCTTCGTGCGCGACGTCATGCATTCCGGCGACGCCGTGCCGCTGGTCGCCGAGGGCACGCTGATGTCCGAGGCGCTCATCGTGATGACGACCAAGAGCTTCGGCTGCGTCGGCGTCGTCGATCCGGCGGGCGCGCTGGTCGGAATCGTGACCGACGGCGACCTGCGCCGTCACATGGGGCCGGACCTGACCGCAAAGCGCGTCGAGACCGTGATGACGCACGCGCCCCGCGTGATCGCGCCCGACGACCTTGCGGCGAGCGCGCTCAGCGAGCTGCAGAGCCGCGCGATCACCGCGCTGTTCGTCGTGGACGACGGCAGGCCGGCGGGCCTCGTGCACATCCACGATCTGCTGAAGCTCGGCCTCGCCTGAGGCCGAGCCAAGCCGGCTCACGTTCCTGCGGCGCCTTGCGCCTCTTTAAAAGGGCCTTAACCCTAACTCCTCACCATGCCCGCGTCGCCGCCGCTCCGGCGCGCCTGAGGGACGGGCATGGATTTCGCCACCATCATCGGCTTCGCCTTCGGGACGGGCGTCCTGGGGTTCCTGATCCACGAGGGCGGCGGGCTCGAGCGCTACTATTCCGAGCACGCCGTGCTCGTGATCTTCGGCGGCGCCTTCGCGGCGACCTTCATCCGCTTCGAGCTGTCGGCGATCCTGTCGGCCTTCCCGACGGCGTTCAAAACGGTGATCAAGGGCGCGCACAGCAACCCGCGCGACCTGATCTCCGAGATCGCCGAGATGGCCGCGATCGTGCGCAAATCCGGGCCGGTCGGTCTCGACAAGGCCAACCCGCGCGACGCCTTCCTGGCCAAGGGGGTGCGCTACGTCGCCGACGGCTTCGACGAGAACTTCATCCGCGAGACGCTGGAGCGAGAGCGCGACCTCAACCTGCACCGGCTCGAAATGGCCTCGAAGGTCTTCCGCGGGATCGGCGACTGCGCCCCGGCCTTCGGCATGATCGGCACCCTGATCGGCATGGTGCAGATGTTCGCCGAGATGTCCGACCCTTCGAAGCTCGGCACCTTCATGGCGATCGCGCTGCTCGCGACGCTCTACGGCGCGGTGGTGGCGAACTTCTTCTTCCTGCCGATCGCCGACAAGCTGACCATCAAGTTCGCCCATGACGAGCTCAACCAGACGCTGGTCATCGACGGCGTGCTGCAACTCAGGGCGTCCAAGAGCCCGGCCGTCATCAAGGAGATGCTGCTCGCCTACCTGCCCGAGAAGCATCGCGCAGATCTGCTCGAAGCGGCCGCCTGATGGCGCGCAAGAAGCACGACGCCCACGGCGGCGGGCACGGCTGGTTCGTCACCTTCGCCGACCTGATGGCGCTGCTGATGGCGTTCTTCGTGGTCCTGGTGGCGTTCTCGTCGCAGGACAAGAAGAAGATGGCCATCGTCGCGGGCTCGATGCGCGAAGCCTTCGGCTCGCAGAAGCAGGTCATCGCCGATGGCGTGATCGACATCGCCGGCTCGCCCGCCCGCACCGAACTGCTCAACAACACCGCCCGCACCCCGGATGAGACCTCCGATCTCGCCGGCCCCCTTTCGCCCGACCGGCGCGACACCGAGCCGGCCGCGCGCGGCTTCGCCCGCGCCGCCGCGACGCTGCGCCAGGCGCTGCGGTCGATGCCCGAGATCGCCGACATCTCGAACCAGATCGTGGTGGAGGACAGCCCCGACGGGGTCTCGATCGCGATCGTCGACCAGGACGGCCGCTCGATGTTCCCGGCCGGATCGGCCGCGCCCTCGCAGCGCGTCGTGGACGCTCTCGCGGCGCTCGCGCCCTCGCTGCGGGCGCTGAACTATCCGATCTCCGTCACCGGCCACACCGCTTCGGGCGTGTCCGAGGGCGCGAACACCGACGCCTGGCGGCTTTCGGCGGAGCGGGCGAGCGCCGTCCGCGGGCTGCTCGCCGCCGACGGCGTCCCGGACGCTCGGTTCGCCGCCGTGCAGGGCAAGGGCTCGACCGAGCCCATGTTCCCGGACGCGCCGCAAATCGCCGCCAACCGCCGGGTGACCATCTCGCTCACCGCCGCGCCGGGCGCGATCCCCATGGATCTGAAGCCCTGAGCGGGCGAATGCTTCCCGTATCGTCGTCGGGCCGCGGCCGGCGCCGACGCGCGGCCTTGGCGCGCCCCGCCTCGCCGTCTAGGCCTTGAACCACCAGAGTCTTCCGACGAGGTCCGCATGATCACGCGCCGCGCCGAGCGACGGCTTCTACCGCAACTCGCGGCCTTCGTGATCGTGCTCGCCGCCGTCCTGTACGGCTTCGATCCGCTGCTGCGCGGGGTGATTTCGGGCCATGTCGACGGCCAGGAACTGTCGGTCGCCTGGGTCGCGCCACTCGTCGGGATGCTCGGCTCGATCGCGATCCTGCCGCTCGCGGCCCCCCATTTCTGGCACCACCACTACGGGAAGGTGGCGGCCTTCTGGGCGGCCCTGCTGCTGATCCCGTTCGGCTTCGTCCATGGCGTCGGTCCGGCGGCGTCGGAGGTGATCCACGCCGCGGTCGCCGAATATGTGCCGTTCGTCGTGCTGCTGTTCACGCTGTTCACGATCTCGGGCGGCGTCCTGGTGCGGGGCAATCTGCACGGCAGCCCGGCCGTCAACACCGCGCTGCTGGCCGTCGGCGCCCTGCTTGCGAGCGTGATCGGCACGACCGGCGCCTCGATGGTGCTGATCCGCCCGCTGATCCGGGCGAACGACCAGCGCCGGTGCAACGCCCATGTGGTGGTGTTCTTCATCTTCCTCGTGTCGAACATCGGCGGCTCGCTGACGCCGCTCGGCGACCCGCCGCTGTTCCTCGGCTTTCTCCAGGGCGTCGATTTCTTCTGGACGGCGACGCATCTCGCGCCCCAGACCGGCGTCCTGGTCGCGATCCTCCTGCCGCTGTTCTACGTGCTGGACCGCTGGTTCTACGCCCGCGAGGGTTTTTCGCCGAAGCCGGATCCGTCGCCCGATTCCCCGCTCGGCCTGTCGGGCCTGCGCAACATCCCGCTGCTCGCCTGCGCGGTCGCGGCCATCCTTGTGAGCGGCTTCTGGAAGCCCGGCATCGAGTTCGACGTCTACGGCACGCACCTCTCCCTGCAGGCGGTGGCGCGCGACGTCACTCTGATCGTGCTCGCTCTTATCTCGCTGAAGATCACGCCGACCGAGTACCGGGAGCGCAACGGCTTCGACTGGGAGCCGATCCGCGAGGTCGCCAAGCTTTTCGCCGGCATCTTCGTGACGCTGATCCCGGCCCTCCTGATCCTGAAGGCGGGCATGAACGGCGCCGCCGCCCCGCTCGTCGCGCTGGTCTCGGACGAGGCCGGCGCGCCCCGCCCCGCCGTCTATTTCTGGCTGACCGGCCTGCTCTCGAGCGTGCTCGACAACGCCCCGACCTATCTGGTGTTCTTCAATCTCGCAGGCGGCGACGCCGCGGAGCTGATGACCGTGAAGGCCAAAACCCTGGCGGCGATCTCGGGCGGGGCGGTGTTCATGGGGGCGCTGACCTATATCGGCAACGCTCCGAACTTCATGGTCCTGTCGATCGCCCGCAACCGCGGCGTCGAGATGCCGAGCTTCTTCGGCTACATGGCGTGGTCGTTCGCCGTGCTGATCCCGTGCTTCGCGGTGGTCACCTTGCTGACCCTGATATGAAGCCGGTCCCGGAGCTCCGCGAGCGCCCGCCGGCTACTCCGCGGCCTCGCGATATTCGTGGGGCCCCGCCGCGGCGACCTCGGGATCGACGGAGTCGCCGAAGGCCGCGAAGTTCGACTGGAACATCGTCATCACCTTGCGGGCGGTGGCGATGTAGACCCGCTTGTCGGCCCAGGCCTTGCGCGGCCGGAAGAGCATCGTGTCGACGCCCGGGACGCTGAGCGGCACGGTGAAGCCGAAGAACTTGTCCGTGTAGGTCTCGGCCGCGTCGAGCGATCCGTCGAGGGCCGCGGCGATGAGCGCGCGCGTCGCCTCAACCGGCACCCGCCGGCCGACGCCATAGGCGCCCGCGGTCCAGCCGGTGTTCACCAGCCAGCACTTCACGTCGTGCTCCAGGATCAGGCTGCGCAGCATCTCGCCGTAGACCGCGGCGGGGCGCGGCATGAAGGGCGCCGCGTAGCAGGCGGAGAACGTCGCCTCGGGCTCGCGCGCCCCCTTTTCGGCGTCGGCGACGCGCGAGGTGTAGCCCGAAAGGAAATGATAGACGGCCTGCTCGGGCGTCAGCCGCGCGATCGGCGGCATCACGCCATGCACGTCGCAGGTCAGCAGCACGAGATTCGTGGGGTGGCCGGCGACCGCGGACGCGCTGACGCCGGGGAGCGAGGCCAGGCCGAAAGCGCAGCGCGCATTCTCGGTCCGCGGGCGGGCCGTGAGATCGGGGTCGCGGGTCTCCGGATCGAGCGGCACGTTCTCCAGCAGGGCGCCGAAACGCGTGGCTGCGCTGCGCAGCGCCGGGTCGGCCTCCGCCGACAGCGCCGCGGCCTTGGCGTAGCAGCCGGCCTCCAGGTTGAAGACGCCGTCCGGGCTCCAGCCAAGCGCGTCGTCGCCGATGAGGCTGCGCGCCGGGTCCGCCGCAAGCGTCGTCTTGCCGGTGGCCGACAGACCTACGAACAGCGCGACGTCGCCGTCGGGACCGACGGAGGCCGCGGCGTGCAGGGGCAGCGCGCCGCGATCCGGCAGCAGGTGGTTCATGACCGTGAGGATCGCGTGCTTGATCTCGCCCGCATAGGCCGTGCCGCCGACCAGCACGATGCGACGCGTGAGGTCGATCGCCACCACGGTCGCCGACCGCACGCCATGCCGCTCCGGATCCGCGCGGAAGGACGGCATGTCCAGCACCGTCAGCTCCGGGGTGAAGCCACCGAGTTCGTCGGCGCCGGGCTCGCCCAGCAGCGTGCGCACCGCCATCGAGCGCCAGGCGTATTCGCTGAACGTGCGCACCGGCAGGCGACGCTGGCGATCGGCGCCGACGTGAAGGTCCTGGGCGAACAGTTCGCGCCCCTGCGCGTGGGCCAGGAAGTCCTGGCGCAGCGTCTCGAACTGCTCCGGCGTCAGGCTGGCGTGCGCGTTCCAGTCGACCGTGCTCTCGGTCGCCTCGTCCCGCACGATGAACTTGTCTTCGGGAGATCGCCCGGTGTGCGGCCCGGTGTCGACCGCGAGCGCGCCGCTCGAAGCGAGCGCGCCTTCGCCGCGCCGGACCGCCCGCTCGACGAGCGCCGCAGGCCCGAGGTTCCAGTTCACGCCCGCGAGCGCCTCGAAGCCGAAAGCTTCCGCGCCGAAGTCGCGATTCCAAACGCCGATCTGCCTCAACGCGTCTCTCCTTGGCTCGAGAAGGTCGCCCTGACAGGCGCCGTCGCTAGCACGCGAGGCGCGGCATCAAACAGCTAAAAACGACCTCAACGTGACGGACCGTTAATCTCGCCTTCACGTTTGGCCGGGCTCCGGGCCCGGGCGGCTCACCGTGCTGGGCCGCGCGACCGCGCCTCGGCCACCAGATCGACGAGCGCGCGCCGAACCTCTCCGGGCCCCGTGACGGGCTGGGGAAAGCGCAGATAGACGGCGCGGCCGTCAAGGCCGAGCTCGCAGCCGAGCGGATCGGCGCCCTGGAACGTCCAGTCGCCGTCCGGCGCGCCGAGCAGCGCGGTGGCGTAGAGGCGCGTGGCGTCGGCATGGTCCTCGTTCATGTGCTCGACCACCCCGGCCTCGGCGGCGAGCAGCGCCTCCGCGCCCGCGGTCTCGGTGCGGATTTCCGGCCATCCGAGATCCACGATCCGCCCGAAGCCCGCCACGAGATGACAGCCCTCTGGCTCCAGCCGGAGCATGTTGAAATCCGCGAAGTCGAAATAGAGCTCGGACTCGGGCTGACGGGCGAGCCAGCGCGCCTTGTGCGCCGCCTTGTCCGTGGCCGCGCAGCGTCCGAACAGCGTGACCCGCGGATGGGCCAGCGGATCGCCGGCGCCGACCTCCGCGCACAGCAGGCTCGCGCGGGGATCCGCCGCGAGGTTGGCGGCGTGGCGCGCGAGGTTCGAGACCAGCAGCAGCGGCGCGCCGTCGGGCGCGGTCGCGACCGCGACCAGCGAGACGTAAGGCAGGCCGGAGACGCGGTCGATCGTCCCCAGGCTGGCGCGGCGGGCGGATCTGACGAGCGCGCGGGCGACCGAGGCAGGGTCGAAAGCGGCGGTTTCCTCCGGCGCGGGAGAAGCGTTCGAGGTGGTCATGCTTCGCGCTCCTTCGACGGTCCTGGCCTCGCTTCGATCGCAGATGCGGCCAAAAAGAGGGCTCGCGACCTTGCGTCACATTAAAGCCACGCCAAGTCGGTTCATGCCCTGCACTCTGTGCTATACAAGAAGGCGCCATGCCGACGATCGCCCTGGTCGATGACGACCGCAACATCCTGACCTCTGTGTCCATCGCGCTTGAGGCCGAGGGTTACCGGATCCAGACCTATAATGACGGCGCGACGGCGCTCGAGGGGCTGCGCGCCTCTCCGCCCGATCTCGCGATCTTCGACATCAAGATGCCCCGCATGGACGGGATGGAGCTGCTGCGCCGGCTGCGGCAGAAGTCCGAGCTTCCGGTGATCTTCCTGACCTCGAAGGACGAGGAGATCGACGAGCTGTTCGGCCTCAAGATGGGCGCCGACGACTTCATCCGTAAGCCGTTCTCGCAGCGTCTGCTGGTGGAGCGCGTCAAGGCTGTGTTGCGGCGCGCGGCCGCCAAGGAGCCGACCGTCCCCGGCGCCCCGAAGGGGCCTGACTCCAAGGCGCTCGAGCGTGGCCAGCTGATGATGGACCCCGAGCGCCACACCTGCACCTGGAAGGGCGAGCCGGTGACGCTCACCGTCACGGAGTTCCTGATCCTGCAGGCGCTCGCCATGCGGCCCGGCGTCGTCAAGAGCCGCAACGCGCTGATGGACGCGGCCTATGACGATCAGGTCTATGTCGACGACCGCACGATCGACAGCCACATCAAGCGGCTGCGCAAGAAGTTCAAGTCCTGCGACGACGACTTCGACATGATCGAGACGCTCTACGGCGTGGGTTACCGGTTCAAGGAGATCTGAGCGCCGGCGGCTCGCGCGGCGCTTCAGTCCATCATTCATGAGCGTGGAAGCCGAGCGGGCGGACGACGTCGTCCCGACCGACGCAGACGAGGACGCCGGCCAGCGCGAGCCATGGCGCGTCAAGGTCATGCGCGCGCTCCGCGCCTTGCGCGTCCTCGGCTTCTCGAGCCTGACCCGGCGCATCGTCGTTCTGAACCTCGCCGGCCTCGTCGCGCTGGTCTCGGGCATCCTCTACCTCAACCAGTTCCGCGCCGGGCTGATCGACGCCCGCGTCCAGAGCCTGCTGATCCAGGGCGAGATCATCGCCGGCGCGATCGCCTCCTCGGCGACCGTCGAGACCAACCAGCTCTATGTCGACCCCGACAAGCTGCTCGAACTCCAGGCCGGGCAGACCGCCTCGCCGGGCGACGAGGGGCTGCAGAGCCTCGAATTCCCGATCAATCCCGAGCGCGTCGCTCCGGTGCTGCGCCGGTTGGTGACGCCGACCCGGACCCGCGCGCGCATCTACGACCGCGACGGCGCGCTGCTGCTCGACTCGCGCTCGCTCTACGCCCGCGGCGACATCCTGCGCTTCGACCTGCCGCCGCCCCAGACCCATGATCCGGGGCTGCTCGACCAGATCGGCCGCACCATCAAGAGCTGGCTTCGACGCTCGGACCTTCCGCTCTATGCGGAGCTCGGCGCGAGCAACGGCCGCGGCTATCCGGAGGTCACGAAGGCGCTGTCGGGCTCCCCGCAGAGCATCGTGCGGGTCAACGACGCGGGCGAGATCATCGTCTCGGTCGCCGTGCCCGTGCAGCGCTTCAGGGCGGTGACCGGCGTGCTGCTGCTGTCGACGCAGGGCGGCGACATCGACTCCATCGTGCAGGCCGAGCGCTTCGCGATCATGCGCGTGTTCCTGGTCGCGGCCGCCGTGATGCTCGTGCTGTCGCTGCTGCTGGCCAGCACGATCGCCGGACCGGTGCGCAAGCTCGCGGACGGCGCGGAGCGCGTGCGCCACCGCTACAAGCACCGCGCCGAGATCCCGGACTTCACCAAGCGCTCGGACGAGATCGGCCATCTGTCCGGGGCGCTGCGCGACATGACGAGCGCGCTCTACGCGCGGATCGAGGCGATCGAGCGCTTCGCCGCCGACGTCGCCCATGAGCTGAAGAACCCGCTGACCTCGCTGCGCTCCGCCGTCGAGACCCTGCCGCTCGCCAAGACCGAGGAGTCGCGCGAGCGGCTGCTCGGCGTCATCCAGCACGACGTGCGCCGGCTCGACCGGCTGATCAGCGACATTTCCGACGCGAGCCGGCTCGACGCCGAGCTTCAGCGGCAGGACGCCGAGCCGGTCGACATGGTCAAGCTGCTGACCACGGTGATCGACATGCAGAACGGGGCGCCGCGCGAGCACGGCGTCACTGTGGAGCTCAAGGTGGTCGATGCGGCGCAGGGCCGCGACGCCTATCTGGTGCTCGGCCACGATTCCCGGCTGGCGCAGGTGATCACCAATTTGATCGACAACGCCCGCTCCTTCTCGCCCCCTGGCTCAGTCGTGAAGGTGACCTGCAAGCGCGTGCGGAACTCGGTCGAGATTCTGGTGGACGACACCGGTCCGGGCATCCGGCCGGACGCCGTCGACAAGATCTTCGACCGCTTCTACACCGATCGACCTGAGCAGGGCTTCGGGCAGAACTCCGGCCTTGGGCTTTCGATCTCGAAGCAGATCGTCGAGGCTCATAACGGGCGGATCAAGGCGGAGAACCGCATGAAGACGGTCGCGGGCGAAGCCAGGGTGACGGGCGCGCGCTTCGTCGTGCGGCTGCCGGCGGCCATGAAATGACCGGGACGGGCTCCGTTCACGCCAGTTGCGTGGTCGTCGGGGAGGCCGGGGTCCTGATCCGCGGCCCCTCGGGCGCAGGGAAATCCAGCCTCTCGGCGGCTCTCATCGAGCGCGCCCAGGCCGCAGGGCTGTTCGCGCGGCTGGTCGCTGACGACCGGACGCGGCTGAGTCTGGCCGGCGGCCGCCTGGTCGCGGAGGCGCCCGACGTCCTCAAAGGTCTGATCGAGCGTCGCGGCGTCGGCCTCCTCAGGCTTCCCGCGCTGAGCGCGTGCGTGGTCAGGTTCGTGGCGGACATCGAGGTGCAGCCGGAGCGCATGCCCGAGCCGGACGCCGCCACTGCGCGCCTGTTGGACGTTCCTCTGCCGCGGATCGCCGTGCGCCGCGGCGATCCGGAGGCGGCGGCCCTCCTGCTTTTCACGGTCCGGAACTGGCCGGCGCCTGACCGTGAAGCATCAGAGCTTGCGTTCGCGCCGCAACATGGAAAAATGAAGCGTTTGGCGCCGCACGCGCCTGTCCAAAGGAACGGCCGGCCCATGGCCGCCGATCCCGACCCGGAGCGCAATGAGTTTTGCGCAAAGACTGCATGATAGGCCTCGTCCTCGTGACACACGGTCGTCTCGCCTGCGAGTTCCGCTCCGCGCTGGAGCACGTCGTGGGTCCGCAGCAGCAGATCGCGACGATCACCATCGACCCGGAAGACGACATGGAGCTGCGCCGCGGGGACATCCTCGCCGCGGTGCGCGAGGTCGACAGCGGCGACGGCGTCGCGGTGTTGACCGACATGTTCGGCGGCACGCCGTCGAACCTAGCGATATCGTGCATGGATGGACGGAAGGTCGAGGTGATCGCCGGCATCAACCTGCCGATGCTGATCAAGCTCGCGAGCGTCCGGTCCGATCTTCCACTTGACGCGGCGGTCGTCCAGGCTCAGGAGGCGGGGCGCAAATATATCAACGTCGCGAGCCGCGTGCTCTCCGGCAAATGATCGTGGGCTCGAGGCGGAGACGCTTGTGGACTCGTGTGAAAGCGTCTCTCGCGAGCTTGCGATCGTGAACAAGCGCGGGCTGCATGCCCGCGCTTCCGCCAAATTCGTCCAGACTGTCGAGAAGTTCGACGCCTCGGTGCGCGTCAGCCGCGCCGGGGAGACCGTCGGCGGAACGTCGATCATGGGCCTCATGATGCTCGCGGCCGGGCCCGGCACCACCATCCATGTCGAAGTCAAAGGCGCCGAGGCGGAAGCCGCGCTCGACGCCCTGACGCGCCTTGTCGAGAGCAGGTTCGGCGAAGAGGAGTAGGCTCCTCTTCGCCTTGTCGGCTCAGGCCGACTGCTGGATCGCCGAGAGCAGCCACCGGCCGCCGCTCGCGCGGACGAAGGTCCACAGCTCCGCCGCCTCGGTCGGCGCGTCGCGGTCGCCGTCGACGACCCGTCCGCTGCCCTGCTCCTCGGTCCAGTCCTTGAGCTCGTAGCGCATCGCCACGGTCGCGTAATCGCGACCGCCCTCGCGCCACGCCTCGGCCAGATCGCCCTGCAGCAGCTTCACGTCGCTCACCCGGTTGATCACGCCGCGGCTGGCGTCATCGGCGACGTCGTCAGCGAAGACCTCGACCATCTCGGGAGTGGCGAGCGAGCGCATCCGGGTGATGTCCTGGTCCGACCAGGCCTGCTGGACCTCTCCGAGCAGACGTTCGAACACGTCGAAGTCGGCCTTCTCGAGCGTCACGGGCTCCGACGCGGGACCCGCGCCAGCGCCGAGGCCGCCGCCGAACGTCGAGCCGAACATGCCGCCGCGGGTGCGCTCCTCGGGCGCCTCGAACCGATAGCCCGAGGGTCCGGCCGCCGCGGCCGGCTGCTGCTGCTGGCTGTTGCGCCGCGCGAACCAGCCCATGACCAGGCGGACGGCGATGAAGATCAGGGCGACCTGCAGCAGAAGGCCGAAGATCGACGCCATCGAGCCGAGGCCGCCCATCAGGCCGCCTCCGAACAGCATGCCGAACAGGCCGGCGCCGAGGAAGCCGCCGAGCAGACCCGCGCCGAGACCGCCGCCGAACATGCCGCCGCGGCGCGGCGCCTGCTGGGCGGCCGACTGCGCGCCCGCGGCCTGGCCCGGCTGCGTGACCGAGCGCTGGACGGGAGCGGCGTTGGGCATCGTGGCCGTCGGAGGCGGCGCGGAGAACGTCTTCGCGCCGCGGCTGCCGAAGCTCGAGCTGCGGCCGGCCCGCGCATCTGCGTCGACCGGCGCGAACGAGGCGCCGACGATGAGGCTCGCGAAAGCGAGGGCGGCGAGGCGGCGAGGCATGCGAGCGGTCATAATCCTGTCTGTCCCCGGGGCGAGATGCCCCTGCTCCCTTTGACATGGGGAGCCGGGCTTGGAATGTCACCTCTTCGGGAGGCCGCCCGACGAGCGCCCCCGCGGCGCCACAGTGCGGCCCAAATGCAACGGGTGCGACGAACCGCCTCGGTCGGACATTTGGCGCTCGGCTGAGCGGCGGTGATGACCTATCCCTTTGGACATGAGCATGGCTCGGCGGATTCGCCGTTCCCGATGGATTCTGACCTGCGGCGCCGTGGCGGGCTTCGTCACGACCGTCAGCGCTGAGCCCGCGCCGACGCCGTTTCCGGCGATGCCGGCGGCGCCCGTCGCGCTCGCCGGGGATTTCGCCGCTGGCTTCCTGACGATCTCCGTCGCCCCGGAAACGCCAGCTTTCGGCGCGCCCTCATCCGGCTCCGGCCTCGACCCCGCCGTGGTGGCGGCAGCCGTCAGGGCGGACAAGGAACGCCTTTCCAGGCCGCAGACCGAGACGCTGACGTCGATCGCCGGCGGACCGGTGGACCGCCGGGTCCAGGTCGCCTTCGCGGGCTTCGGCGCGGCCGACGCCAACGCGCTCGCATATGGGGCGAACGACTTCGTCACCGCCTCGATGCGCACCGCCATCGTGCCGACCGGCGGAAGCGGGCCGACCATCTTCCCGACGCGCCTCGCCTCCGTGACGTCCGGTTTCTGAGCCAGACGCCTCGGGGCATTTCCTCCACAGCAGCAGATCTGGCGCCGCCGCGGCCGCCCGCCGGGCGCTTGCGTGCGTCCGCCTTCAGTGGCCGTCACACATAAAGACTTCTTTATGTCTTTATTGAACGCCGTCGGGCGACGTGCTACGGACGACCGGAACGGATCTCGGCGCGCCCGCGGGACGCGCCCGTCAACGCAAGGACCTCCCAATGAGCCAGCCCGACTACGTCGTGAAAGACATCTCCCTCGCCGATTGGGGCCGCAAGGAGCTCGCGATCGCGGAGACCGAGATGCCCGGCCTGATGTCGGTGCGTGAGGAATACGGTCCGTCGCAGCCGCTCAAGGGCGCGCGCATCGCCGGCTCGCTGCACATGACGATCCAGACCGCGATGCTGATCGAGACGCTCAAGGCGCTCGGCGCCGACGTCCGCTGGGCCTCGTGCAACATCTATTCGACGCAGGACCACGCCGCCGCCGCGATCGCGGCCTCCGGCACCCCCGTCTTCGCCGTCAAGGGCGAGACGCTTGAAGAGTATTGGGAATACACCCACCGCATCTTCGAGTGGGCGGACGGCGGCACGCCGAACATGATCCTCGACGACGGCGGCGACGCCACCCTGCTGCTCCACCTCGGCAAGCGGGCCGAAGAGGGCGACACGAAGTTCCTCGACGGCGCGACCAATGAGGAGGAGGAGATCCTCTTCGCGGCGATCAAGAAGCGCCTCAAGAGCCATCCGGGCTGGTACACGCGGAACGCCCTCGCGATCCGCGGCGTGACCGAAGAGACCACCACGGGCGTCCACCGCCTGTACGACCTCGCGCGCAAGGGCGAGCTGCTGTTCCCGGCGATCAACGTCAACGACAGCGTCACCAAGTCGAAGTTCGACAACCTCTATGGCTGCCGTGAGTCGCTCGTGGACGCGATCCGCCGCGGCACCGACGTCATGATGGCCGGCAAGGTCGCCATGGTCGCGGGCTTCGGCGACGTGGGCAAGGGCTCGGCGGCTTCGCTGCGCAACGCCGGCTGCCGCGTGATGGTCTCGGAAGCCGACCCGATCTGCGCGCTTCAGGCCGCGATGGAAGGCTACGAGGTCACGACCATGGAGGACGCGGTGACCCGCGCCGACATCTTCGTGACCGCGACCGGCAACATCGACGTCATCACCGTCGACCACATGCGCGCCATGAAGGACCGGGCGATCGTCTGCAACATCGGTCACTTCGACAGCGAGATTCAGATCGGCGCGCTGAAGAACTTCAAGTGGGACAACATCAAGCCGCAGGTCGATGAGGTCGAGTTCCCGGACGGCAAGCGGATCATCGTTCTGTCCGAAGGCCGCCTGGTGAATCTCGGCAACGCCACCGGCCATCCGTCCTTCGTGATGTCGGCGTCGTTCACGAACCAGACGCTGGCGCAGATCGAGCTCTACGCCAACAACACCAACGGCCGCTACGCCAAGCAGGTCTACACCCTGCCCAAGACGCTCGACGAGAAGGTCGCCGCGCTTCACCTCGGCAAGATCGGCGTCAAGCTGACCAAGCTGTCCGAGAAGCAGGCGCATTACATCGGCGTTCCGAGCGAAGGGCCGTTCAAGCCCGAGCACTACCGGTACTGAGGCGCCACGGGCGGCGATTTTCGCCGCCCGTTCCCGTTCCGGACTCTTGGGGCGGGGCCTCGGCCTCGGCTAACTTCAAGGTGATTCGGGACGGGCGCCGTCGGGGGCGAGGCGCCTGAAGGCGGGAGCGGCGACGCTCTTCCGTCGTCGTCGGGGGCTTCGCCACATGTCCGAACGGTTGCGGCCACGCGCCGCTCTTCCGACGGCCGCATCAGCAGCCGTCGGCGTTTTGATTCCCGGGCACGCGCAGGCCGCAGCGCTGGGCGCGCCCGAAACCGCCGCGCTGGCGCTGTTCGTCGGCTCGGCGCTCGCCGCCGTCGTCAGCTCCGTCCTGCTGGTGCGGGCCCGCCGGCGGATCGCCGAGACCCGCGCCGAGGCCGACGCCACCATCGGCGAACTGCGCGCCCGCCTCGATCTCGCTGAAGTGCTCGCCGCCGCGGACGTCCAGGCCATCGTGATCTGGCGGGCGGGCGCACGCGATCCCGAGATCGTCGGCGACGCCTCGCGGCTGCCCGGGGCCCCCGCCGGAACCCGCCTGCTGGCCTTCGGAACCTGGCTCGACGCGTCCTCCGCGCGAATGATCGACGGCGCCGTCGAGGCGCTGCGCCGACGCGGAGAGCCGCTCCGCCTGATGCTGCGCACCGCGCGCGGCGCGCATATCGAGGCCGACGGCCGCGCCATCGGATCCGCCGTGATGCTGCGGCTGCGCGACGTCACCGGCGAACGGCTGGCGCGCGCCGAGACCGACGCCAGGAACGCCGAACTGCACGCCGCGCTCGGGCGGTTCACGGCGCTCGCCGAGGCGCTGATCCACCCCGTGTGGCTGCGCGACGAGAGTGGGCGGCTGATCTACGCCAACGAAGCCTATGGCAAGGCGGTCGAAGCGCTGGACGGCCGCGCCGCGGTCGAGCGCGGCGCCGAGTTCCTCGATCAGAACGAGCGGGCGGCGGCGCGGCGCGCGAACGACGCCGGGCAGGTGTTCCGCAAGCGGGCGCCTGCGGTGTTCGCCGGCGCCCGGCGCATCTTCGACGTGGTCGAGGCCCCGGCGGCGTTCGGCTCCGCCGCGATCGCGACCGACGTTTCCGAGCTCGAGGACGTGCGCGCCGACCTGTCGCGCCAGATGGACGCCCATCGCCGCACGCTCGACGAACTCACCACGGCGGTCGCCATCTTCGGGCCCGACGGCGCGCTCGTCTTCCACAACCAGGCCTACCGCCAGCTGTGGTCGCTGGACCCCGCCTTCCTGGAGACCTCGCCCAGCGACGCCGTGATCCTCGATCGCCTGCGGGCGGACCGGAAGCTGCCCGAGCAGGCGGACTTCCGGACCTGGAAGGCCCAATTGCACGAGGCCTACCGGGCGATCGAAGCGCGCGAGCACTGGTGGCATCTTCCGGACGGCCGCACCTTGCGCGTGGTCGCGGCCCCCAATCCGCGCGGCGGCGTCACCTATCTGTTCGACGACGTCACCGAGCGGCTGGCGCTCGAGAGCCGGTTCAACGCGCTCTCCAAGGTGCAGCGCGAAACCATCGACCATCTGCAGGAGGCGGTCGCGGTGTTCGGCTCGGACGGCCGGCTGCGCCTGCACAACCCGGCCTTCCAGGCGCTCTGGGACCTCTCCGAGGAAGAACTCGCCGAGCGCCCGCACGCCGACCAGATCCTGACCGCGTGCGGCGCCCGCCACGCCGACGCCGAGCTCTGGCGCCGGCTCAAGATGGCCATGACCGCGATGCCGGACGAGCGCCAGCCGCTGACGGCGCGCATCGACCGCGCGGAGGGCGCGGTGATCGACGTCGTGACGCTCCCGCTGCCGGACGGCGGCACGCTCGCGACGTTCACGGACGTCACAGCGCGGGTGAACGTGGAACGCGCGCTGCGCGACCGCGCGGAGGCGGTCGAGGCCGCCGCCCGCCTGAAGGCCGACTTCACCAGCCACGTCTCCTACGAGCTGCGGTCGCCGCTCACCAACATCATCGGCTTCGGCCAGTTGCTCGGGGACCCGCGGCTCGGCGCGCTCAGCCCCAAGCAGCGGGAATATGTCGATCACATCCTGTCGTCCTCGTCGGCGCTGCTCGCCATCATCAACGACATTCTCGACCTCACCACGATCGACGCCGGGGCGATGGAGCTCGAGCTCGGGCCGGTGAACGCGCGCGACGCGATCGACGGCGCGGTGGAGGGCGTGCGGGACCGCCTCGCCGAAGCCGGTCTCGGGCTCGAGATCGACGCGCCGCCGAGCGTCGGGACCTTCGTGGCAGACGGCAAGCGCGTGCGCCAGATCCTGTTCAACCTGCTGGCGAACGCTATTGGCTTCTCAAAGCCCGGCCATGCCGTCAGGGTGAGCGCGGAGCGTACGCAGGACGCCATGATCTTCAGGGTCGCGGACAGGGGCAGCGGCATCTCGCCGGAGCTCGCCGACAAGGTGTTCGACCGGTTCGAAAGCCGCACCGCAGGGGCCGCGCATCGCGGCGTCGGGCTCGGCCTGTCGATCGTCCGCTCCTTCGTCGAGCTGCATGGCGGCTCGGTCGCGCTGGACTCCAGGATCGGAGAGGGCACGGTGGTGACCTGCCGCTTCCCGCTCCGCGCCATCAACTCCGAGGCCGCCGAATGAGAGGTCCCGCCGCGCGCACCAGGACGGCGCTGCAGCCCGAAACCATGAACGAGGCGCGCTGGGACGTGGCGCTCCCGGACGAGGCCGCCACCGCGGCGCTCGCCGCGGTCGTCGCCCGCGCGCTGAAGCCCGGCGACCTCATGACGCTCTCGGGCGAACTCGGGGCCGGCAAGACCACCTTCGCGCGGGCGCTGGTGCGGGCCCGCGCCGGCGACCCGGAGCTCGAGGCCCCGAGCCCGACCTTCACCCTGCTCCAGACCTACGACCTGCCGCGCGGCGTGATCGTCCACGCCGATCTCTACCGTCTGTCCGGCCCTGAAGAGCTCGACGAACTCGGCTGGGAGGAGGCCGGCGAAGACGCGATCGTGCTGGTCGAATGGCCGGACCGGCTCGGCGCCGAGCTGCCGCCGGACCGGCTCGACCTCGAGCTGGACCTCGGCCCCGATCCGGCGGCGCGCCGCGCCCGCCTCACCGGCCGCGGCGGCTTCGCCCCCCGGCTGGCCCGGCTCCGCGACGGTCAGAAGTTCCTCGAAGGCGCCGGCTGGGCCGCCGCCGCGCATGACCACATCCAGGGCGACGCCTCCAGCCGGCTCTATGAGCGGCTGACGCTCGACGGCCGCACCGCGATCCTGATGGACTCCCCGCCGCGTTCCCCGGGGCCGATCGTGCGCGACGGCAAGACCTATGCGCAGCTCGCCAAGCTCGCCACCGACGTCAGGCCCTTCGTGGCGGTCGCGAACGGGCTGAGGGCGCTCGGCTACGCCGCGCCCGAGATCTACGCCTCCGACGTCAGGACCGGCTTCCTGCTGGTCGAGGATCTGGGCGTCGAGCCGGTGGTGGCGCTCGATTCGCCGATCCCGGGGCGATACGAGACCGCCGTCGACCTGCTGGCCGACCTGCACTGCCGGCCGCTTCCGACGGAGCTGCCGGTGGGCAAGGAGCTCTACCGCCCGCCCTTCTACGATCTCTCCGCCTTCCTGGCCGAGAGCGACCTGCTGAACGAGTGGTACCTGCCGCACGTCACCGGATCCGCTCCGGAGCCCGAGGCGCGCCAGGCGTTCCGCGAGCTCTGGGCGGCCGCGCTGCAGCCGGTGCTCTCCGAGCCGCTGACCTGGACGCTGCGCGACTATCACTCGCCGAACCTGACCTGGCGGCCGGACCGCGAGGGGCTGAAGCGCCTCGGCCTGCTGGACTTCCAGGACATGGTGCTGGGCCCGCCGGCCTATGACGTCGTCTCGCTGCTGCAGGACGCGCGCGTCGACATGCCCGAGCAGCTCGAGATGACGCTCGCGGCGCGCTATCTCGCAGGGCGGCGCGCGGCCGACCCCGCCTTCGAGCCGCGTCAGTTCGCCCGCGCCTACGCCACGATGGGCGCGCAGCGCGCGACCAAAATCCTCGGCATCTTCGTCCGGCTCGCGAAGCGCGACGGCAAGCCCGGCTACCTGAAGAACATTCCCCGCGTGCGGCGGGCGCTGGCCACGAACCTCGCCCATCCGGACCTGGCCGAGCTCGCGGCCTGGTATCACGCCCATCTGGGGGTGACGGAGGACGCGGCGTGACGCCCGTGACCGACGCGATGGTTCTCGCCGCCGGGCTCGGGACGCGGATGCGCCCGATCACCGACACGCTGCCGAAGCCGCTCGTCCGGGTCGGCGGCCGGACGCTGCTCGATCATGCGCTCGACGGCCTGGCGCGCGCCGGCGTGCAGCGGGCGGTGGTCAACGTCCATCATCACGCCGATCAGGTGGAGGCCCATCTGACCGGCCGCCGCACGCCGCACGTCGCGATCTCGGACGAGCGGTCCGGGCTGCTCGATTCCGGCGGCGGGGTCGCGAAGGCGCTGCCGCTGCTGAACGGCGAGGCGTTCCTGATCCTCAACGCCGACACTTTCTGGATCGACGGCGCGAGTTCGAACCTGAAGCGCCTGATGGCGCACTGGGACCCGGCGCGCATGGACGCGCTGCTGCTGGTCGCCGCCCTCACCGGCAGCGTCGGCTTCGACGGCCCGGGCGATTTCAGCTTTACGCCCGACGGCAAGCTCAGGCGGCGGCCGGAGCGGCAGGTCGCGCCCTTCGTCTATGCGGGCGCCGCCGTGATGCCCCGCGCGGCCTTCGCGGACGCGCCCGACGGCCCGTTCTCGCTGAACCGGCTATGGGACTCCGCGATCGCGAAGGACCGCCTGTTCGGTCTGCGGCTTGACGGGCTGTGGCTGCACGTCGGGACGCCCGAGGCGATCGGCGAGGCCGAGCAGGCGTTCACGCTGTCGGCCGCCTGACCTTCCGCTGACCCGTGGCGGCCGCCGCGCGCTATCCTGCGCGGATGGCCGATTCGCGCGATCCGAACGTCCTGACGATCCCGGCCGGCGCGCCGTTCCTGCCGACCCTCGTGCGGGGGCTGCTGGACGGCGAGCTGATTCCGGGCTTCGCGCCGCGCGACGATCCGATCGCGCTCGCGGGCGCGACCATCTTCCTGCCGAGCCGCCGCTCCGCCCGCGCGCTGCGCGACGCCTTCCTGGCCGAACTCGACGGGCGCGCCACCCTGCTGCCGCGGATCGCGCCGCTGGGCGACGTCGACGAGGATCTCAGCCTCGCAGAGCCGCTCGACGCCCAGGAGGCGGAGCTTCCGCCCGCCGCCGCGCCGCTCGAGCGGCGGCTCGTGCTGGCGAAGCTGGTGCTGCGCTTCGCGGACGCGCTCGACCGGTCGGTCCTGTCGCTCGCGGCGGACGACGGCCCGCTGATCCCCGCGACCGCCGCGGACGCCATCCATCTCGCGGGCGACCTCGAGACGTTGATCGACGCCGTCGAGACCGAGGAGATCGACCTTGCCGGCCTGTCGCAACTGGTGCCCGGCGAGCATGACCGTTACTGGGCCATCACCCAGTCCTTCCTCCAGGTGGCGCTCGCGGCGTGGCCCGGACATGTCGAGGAGCGCGGGCGGCTCGACCCGAGCCGCAGGCGACGGCTGCAGCTCGACGCCGCCGCGCGGCGCGTCGCCGACGGCGCGGCCCCTGTGATCGCCGCCGGCTCGACCGGCACCGCGCCCGCGACCCGTCGGCTGATCGCGTCGATCGCCCGCCACCCGCTGGGGGCGGTCGTGCTGCCCGGCCTCGACACCGACGGCCTCGACGAGGCCGGCTGGGCCACCCTGCTCTCCGGCGATGGGCCGGGCCTCTACGGACACCCCCAGCGAGGCCTCGCGCGGCTCGTCGAGGCGCTCGGCCTCGCCCGGCGCGCGGTGCGGACGCTCGGCGCGCCGCCTCCCGCGCTCGGCGCGCGCGCCCGGCTGGTCGCCGACGCCCTGCGGCCGGCCGAGACCACCGACATGTGGGCGAACAGCGGCAGGTCCGCGGCGGAGATCGAAGGCGCGCTTGCGGGCGTCACGATCGTCGAGGCGCCGCATCTGCGCGGCGAGGCGACCGCGATCGCCGTCGCGCTACGCGAGGCGCTGGCGACCGCGGGCAAGACCGCCGCGCTGGTGACGCCCGACCGCGACCTCGCCGCGCGGGTGGCGGGCGAACTCGAGCGTTGGGGCGTCACGATCGACGACAGCGCCGGCGCGGCGCTCGCCTGCACGCCCGCTGGCGCGCTGCTCCGGCTCGCGGCCGAGACCGCGCTCGACCTCCGGCCGGAGGCGATCCTGACGCTGCTGCGCGCGCCCGCCTCGCGGCTCGCTTCCGCCGCCGGCCTTTCGCCGCGCGCGCTCGACTTCCTGGACGCCTGCGTCCTGCGGGCGCCGCTGCCGGGCGCGGGCTTCGCAGGGCTGCGGGCCGGCGTCGAGGGACATTCCAACCCCCGCAGCGCAATCCCGAAGCGCTTCGGCGCTGCGGATCGGGCCGAGGCCGCCGCGCTGGCGGACAGGCTGGAGGCCGCGCTCGGGCCGCTCGCGGCGCTGGCCGCGGAGCGCGCCGTGGCGTTCGGCGCACTCGTGGATGCGCTCGCCTGGGCCTACGCGGCGCTGTCCGAGGGGGCGGAAAGCGACGATCACGCCGCCGCTTCGGCTTTCCTGGAGGAGCTTTCAGACGCCGCCGGCGAGGCCGACCCGCTCGCGCCGGGCGCGTTTCCGGGCGTGCTCGACGCGCTGATGGCGGGCCGCGTCGTGCGCCCTCCCCGCGACCGTCATCCGCGCCTGCGTATCCTGGGCCCGCTGGAGGCCCGCCTGCTGCGGTTCGACCGGGTCGTGCTGGGCGGCCTCAACGAGGGCGTGTGGCCGCCCGTCCCGCAGGCCGACCCGTGGATCAACCGGCCGTTGCGCGCGCTCCTCGGCCTGGCGCCGCCGGAGCGCCGCATCGGCCTTTCGGCTCACGACTTCTCCCAGGGGCTCGGCGCGGCGGAGGTCGTTCTCACCCGCGCCGCCAAGGTCGGCGGCGCCCCGACCATCCCGTCACGGTGGCTGCAGCGCATCGCCGCGGTGGCGGCCGGCCCGGCCCATCAGGCGGCCCTCGAACGCGGGCGCCAGCTGGTCACGCTCGCGGAACAACTCGGCCACGCGGAGCGCGAGCCCGCGCCGCGGCCGCCCGAGCCGCGGCCGCCGCTCGAGCTCAGGCCGAGCCGCATGAGCGTCACCTCGGTGGAGACCTGGCTGCGCGATCCCTACGCGATCTATGCCCGCCACATCCTCGATCTCGAGGAGCTCGGCGCCGTCGGGCCGGAGCCCAACGCGGCCGATCTCGGCAACGCGATCCACGGCGCGCTGGAGCGCTTCGCCAAGGCGGGCTTCGCGCTCGACGCGGCCGACGCCCGGGAGCGGCTGCTGGATTTCGGGCGCGAGGCCTTCGGGGCGCTGCTCGAGCGCGAGGACGCCAGAACGCTGTGGTGGCCGCGCTTCGAGCGGATCGCCGACTGGACGCTCGCCTTCCACCGCGGCCGCGCCGAGAGGGTCGAGACGTCCCACGTCGAGAAACGCGGCGAGATCCGTTTCGAGACCGCCGCCGGCCGGAGCTTCAGCCTGAGCGCCCGGGCGGACCACATCGACGCGCTGAAGGACGGCACATTCGCCTTCCTCGACTACAAGACAGGCGCGGTCCCGGGCCTCAAGCAGGCTCTCGCGGGCTTCGCGCCGCAGCTGCCGCTGGAAGGCGCCATCCTTCAGGAAGGGGGCTTCGCGGACGCCGCGGCCAAGGGCGCGACGGTGAGCGAGCTCGCCTTCGTGAAGCTGATCGGCCGCGACCCCGCCGGCGAGTTGGTGGAGATCCGCGGCGAGACCGAAGCGCCCGAGGAGATCGCCGCCAAGGCGCTCGACCGCTTCCGCCAGGTGGTGGACCGCTTCGAGAACCCGGACGAGCCCTATCGCTCGCTGTCGCATCCCAAGTTCCTCGCCCGGCCGGAAGGGCCTTACGGCCACCTCGCCCGCGTCAAGGAATGGTCCGCGACCGGCGGCGCCTCGGAGGGCGACGGCGAATGAGCGGTCCGAGCGCCGAAACCCTGACCCGGCAGGCCGCGGCCTCGGATCCGCGCAGGTCCGCCTGGGTCTCGGCCAACGCCGGCTCCGGCAAGACCTACGTGCTGGTGCAGCGTGTCGTCCGGCTGCTGCTCGCCGGCGCGGAGCCGTCGCGCATCCTGTGCCTGACCTTCACCAAGGCGGCGGCGGCCAACATGCAGAACCGCGTGGTCGAGCGACTGCGCGGCTGGGCGACCGCCTCCGACGCCGCGCTTGCGGCGGAGATCGGCGCGCTCGAGGGCCAGCGGCCGGACGCGGCCCGCCTCGCCCTCGCCCGCAAGCTGTTCGCGCGCGCGCTCGAAACCCCCGGCGGCCTCAAGATCTACACGATCCACGCCTTCTGCGGCCGGCTGCTGCACCAGTTCCCGTTCGAGGCGAACGTGCCGGCGGGCTTCGCGGAGCTCGACGACCGCGATCAGGCCGAGTTGATGGCGGAGGCGCGCGCGCAGGTGCTGGGCCAGGCCGCGCGGCGGCCCGACGGAGCCGTCGGGCGGGCGCTCGGCTACCTTGTGGCCCGGTTCGGCGAGCAGACGATCGACGACGCGCTCTCCGGCGCCGTGGCGGAGCGGGACGTGATCCGCAAGCTGTTCACCGGCCCCGGCGGCGTCGGAGACGCTGCGGGCGCGGCGCGCGAGCTGCGGTCGATGTTCTCGCTCGGGCCCGCGGACACTGAGGCGACGCTCGAGGCGGCGATCCTCGGCGACGGCATAGCGGCCTCGGAGTGGCCGGCGCTGGCGGCGGAACTCGCGACCGGCTCCAAGACCGACTGCGACCTCGCCGCAGCCTTCTCGGCGGCCGCGGCCGCGCGCGACGAGGCCGGCCGCCGCGCGGCCTATCTCTGCGTGTTCACGACCTCGACCGGCGGCATGCGCGCCCAGAGCCGGTTCGTCACCGCCGCGACCCGCAAGGCGCGGCCGACGCTCGCCGCCGCGCTCGACGCCGAGATGGCGCGGCTCGCAAGCCTGCTGCCGCGGCTCAAGGCGGCCGTGATCGTCGAGCGCACGCACGCGCTGCTGACGCTGGCGGACGCCGCGATCGAAGCCTATGGCCGCGCCAAGGCCGCGCGGGGCCTGCTCGACTATGACGACCTGATCTCGCGCGCCCGCGCCCTGCTCTCCCGCACGGACGCAGCCTGGGTGCTGTTCAAGCTCGACGGGGGGCTCGACCACATCCTGGTCGACGAGGCGCAGGACACCTCGCCCGCGCAGTGGGACATCGTGCAGCGCCTGACCGAGGATTTCCTCGCCGGCGCGAGCGCGCGCCCGTCGCACCGCACCGTGTTCGCGGTCGGGGACGAAAAGCAGTCGATCTTCGGCTTCCAGGGCGCCGAGCCCGCCGCCTTCGGCGCCACCCGGCGCGCCTATCAGGCGGCGCACCAGACGGTCGAGAAGGCGTTCGAGGACGTTCGGCTGCAGGAGAGCTTCCGCTCGACGGCCGCCGTGCTGAAGGGCGTCGACGCGGTGTTCGCGCGCCCCGCCGCGCATCAGGGGCTGTCCACCGACGAGGCCGTCGGCACGGTGCACTTCACGACGCGGCTGAACGCGCCGGGCTCGGTGGAGGCCTGGCCGATCGTCACCGCCGAGAAGGCCGTGTTCGCCGAGGAGGCGTGGGACGCGCCCTTCGACCGGGTGAACCCGCAGAGCGCGGTGGTGCGGCTTGCGCAGCGGATCGCCGACGAGATCGCCCGCGCCAACCGCGAGGACGGGACGCCGTTCGGCGAGATCCTGATCCTCGTCCGCCAGCGCAAGGCGCTGTTCGAGGCGGTCCTGCGGGCCCTCAAGGCGCGCGGCGTGCCGGTCGCGGGCGCGGACCGGCTGATCGTGGGCGAGCACATCGCGGTGATGGACCTGCTCGCGCTCGGCGACGCGCTGGTGACGCCGGACGACGACCTCGCGCTCGCCTGCGCGCTGAAAAGCCCGCTGTTCGGGCTCGACGACAGCGATCTGCTGGAAGTCGCGCCGCGCCGGCCGGGGCGGCTCCTGGAGGCGCTGCGCGCCGGGCCGCCTCGCGCCAGGGCCGCCTACGAGGCCTACCGGGCTTATGAGGCCGAGGCCCGGGGCCGCACGCCCTTCGGCTTCTTCTCGCATCTTCTCTCGAAGGCCGGCGCGCGGCGCGCCTATCGGGCGCGGCTCGGCCATGAGGTCGACGATCCGCTCGACGCCTTCCTGGACCTCGCCGCCGAGTTCGGCCGCTCGCATCCCCCGACTCTCGCGGGCTTCCTGCGCTGGATGCGGGCGGCGCCGGCCGAGATCAAGCGCGACCTCGACGTCTCGTCGGGCGAGGTGCGGGTCATGACCGTGCACGGGGCCAAGGGGCTCGAAGCCGGTCTGGTGATCCTTGCCGACACTTGCGGCGGCGCCTCGGCCGGTCGCGGCTCGCCGATCATCATGCTGCCGCGTCCGCATGCGGGCCAGGACGCGCCGGAGATCCCCGTATGGGCCGGCCGCAAGGACGACGATCCTCCGGCGCTCGCTTCCGCCCGCGCGGTCGTGGCCGCCCGGGCGGAAGCCGAGCACCGGCGGCTGCTCTATGTCGCGATGACGCGCGCCAAGGACCGGCTGATCGTCTGCGGCCACGAAACGCCCCGCAAGCGGCCCGAGGGCGCCTGGTACGACCTCGTCTGCGACGGCCTCGCGGCGGCGCCGGACGTCGAGCGCATCGAGACGGAAGACGGCGCCGTGCTGCTGCGCCTGAAATCCGGCGAGGCGGCCGAGGCGCCCGCCGCTCCGCTTCCCGAGCGGCCCCGCTCCGAGCCTCCGCCGGCCTGGCTCGCCGAGCCTGCGTCATTCGAGGCCGCGCCGGGCCCGCCGCTTTCGCCCTCGGCGCTGGTGGCCGAGGATGGCGAAGCGCCCGCCTTCGTTCCCGGCCCTGGCGCCGAGGCGGCGCGCCTGCGCGGCGTCCTGCTTCACCGCCTGCTCAAGGCGCTGCCGGAGGTCCCCGAACAGCGGCGGGGGGACGCCGCGGTCCGGATCGTCGAAACCGCGGCGGGCGTCCTTGGGGAGGAGGCGCGCGCCGAGATCGTGCGCGCGGCGCTCGCGGTGCTGGCGGACGAGCGTTTTGCGGAGGTGTTCGCTCCCGGCGGCCGCGGCGAGGTCCCGGTGGTCGGCCGGCTGGCGGACGGACGGGCGGTTTCGGGCCGGATCGACCGCCTGTCGGTCAGCGAGGAGCGGGTGCTGGTGGTCGACTACAAGACTGACCGCGACCCGCCGCCGGCTGGCGAGCCGCCGCCCGGACCCTACGCGGCCCAGCTCGGCGCCTATGCGGAGCTGCTGCGGCAGATCTGGCCGGACCGCCCGGTCCGCGCAGCGATTCTGTGGACCGCGGCGCCGCGACTCGACCTCCTGCCGGAGCCGGGGCCGGCCGCCGCCCAGCTCAGCCTCTCGCTCGGCTGAACGGACTCAGGGCTGCGCCGGGCGCGCCGCCGCCGCGACGGCGCGTTGCTTGACGCTCACGGGGGGCCTCCATACCTTCCGCTGCGAAACAGAGAGGGCGCCGCCGCAAGGCGCGGCCGATCTCACACAGAGGTGCTTTCATGGCCACCGCCAAGATCTCCGACGCCAACTTCGAGCAGGAAGTTCTGAAGTCGGCCGAACCCGTCGTCGTCGACTTCTGGGCGGAATGGTGCGGCCCCTGCCGCGCGATCGCCCCCGCGCTCGAGGAAATCTCGAACGAGATGGCCGGCAAGGTGAAGATCGTGAAGCTGAACGTCGACGAGAATCCCGAGACGGCGAGCCGCTTCGGCATTTCGGCGATCCCGATGCTGATGATGTTCAAGGACGGCCAGCACGTAGCCACGCAGCGCGGCGCCGCGCCGAAGTCGAAGCTCGTCAGCTGGATCGAGACCTCCGTCTGACGGAGCGAGGCGCCTGAGCGCTGTTCATGTCGCTGAAGCTCTCCGGCCCCGGCCGGGGAGCTTTTTCGTTGTGCGAGCGGTCGCTCCCGGGGCGCTCCGCTCATGATGGTCCTGCATGTCGGTCCGCATAAGACCGCGACCACATATCTCCAGGCGAACTTTCATGCGCAGCGGGCGGCGCTCCGCCGGCGCGGCTGGCTCTATCCGGCCACGGGCGAGCGCGTCGGCGTCGCCCACCACGACATCTCGGATCACCGCGAGCACCTGATCGCCGGCCAGGGCTCGGCCCACGCCGACCTGGTCCGCATCGTCGAAGCGTCCCGCAAGGGCCTCGACGTCCTGCTGTCCTCGGAAGGCTTCCGGCGCTGGCGGCCGCGGCACTACGAGGCGCTGCGCCAGATCGCGCAGCCCCATGATCTCCGCCTCGTCTACACGCTGCGCGACCCGGTGAGCGTGATGTATTCGCTCTGGGCGCAGGCGGTGAAGCTCGGCGGGACCGAGGACCTGCCAGGCTGGATCGAACGCCACCAGCGGAAGAACGAGCGGTCGCGGATCCTCAATCCGCTGATCGAGATCGAGCCGATGATGCGGCGCGGCCTGCCCTACAGCTTCCTGCTCTACGACGAGATCGTGCGGCGGAAGCTCGATATCTTCTCGGTGTTCTGCGAGGAGATTCTGGGCGTCTCCGGATTGCAGCCCCGGCGAAAGGCCGACGCCAACGAGCGGCTGCCGATCGAGATGACCGAGTTCATCCGGCTGCTGTCGGCGCGCAGCCTCCACCTGACCGGCGGCGGGGCGCTGAACATCGGCGAGAGCGTCCGCTATCTGCTCTCGGACGAAGAGCGGCGGACGATCGTCGAGACGGTCCGGACAGACGGCGCGGCCGCGCGGCGGACGATCGCGGTCAGCCGCCAGACGCCCGAGTTGCTCGCCCTGGAGGAGCGCCTGCTCCGCGCGCTCTCGGCGCAGATGCGCCCCCTTCCGACAGGCGACAGGATCTTCCGCTCCGAGCCTGACAGCTGGACCTATTACGACGGCGCGGCGCTCGCCGCGACGCCGGCCGTGGCGGAGCTGCTGGAGTTCGCCGCGCGCAAGACGGCGCCCGACGCGCTGCGCCTCCGGCTGGCGCACGGCGCAAAGCGCCTGCTGCAGGGCGGCCGCCGCCTGCGCAAGCGGCTGCTCCCGACGCAGGCGATCTGAGCTCCGCGCGGCGCCCGCTCAGGCGGGCGGCGTGCCGTTCGCCGCGAGCGCGTCCCCGGCGAGATAGAGCGACCCGATGATCAGCACGCGCGGCGCCACCGGCCCCGCGGCGCGCGCCGCCTTGCTGAGCGCTTCCTCGATGGAGCCGCAGGCCTCGGCCGCGAGCCCGGCGCGTTCGGCGGCCTCGACCACCTCCTCCGGCGGCAGCGCCGCCGTCGAGGAGCCGATGGGCACCGTGTAGACGCGTCCGGCCAGCCCCGCGAAGGCCTCGAGGAAGCCGTCCGAGTCCTTGGTGTTCAGCATGCCCACCACGAGCACGATCGGCTTGGGAGAGCGCTCGTCCAGCTCTGCGAGGGTGGAGGCCACCGCGCGGCCGCCGTCGGGATTGTGGCCGCCGTCGAGCCAGAGCTCGGCGCCCTGCGGCAGCAGATCGTGCAGCGCTCCCGAAGCGATCCGCTGCATGCGGGCAGGCCAGTTGACGGTCCCGAGCCCGGCCTCGATCGCGGCGGCGTCGACGCCCAACGCGGGCAGGCTGCGCAGGGTCGCGATCGCGGCCCCGGCGTTCTCGATCTGATGGCGGCCGACAAGCCGCGGCAGCGGCAGGTCGAGCAGCCCGTCGCCGTCCTCGAACACCAGCCGGCCGCGCTCCTCGCGCGCCTGCCAGTCCTGGCCCGAGATCGCGAGCGGCGAGCCGACACGCGCGGCCTCGCGCTCGATCGCCGCGAGCGATTCCTGCTCCTGCCGCGCGATCACGGCGGGCACCAGGCTCTTCAGGATGCCGGCCTTCTCGTGCGCGATCGCGGACAGCGTGTCGCCGAGAAACTTCTGATGATCGAGGCTGACCGGCGTGATCACGCCGGCGAGCGCGTTGGTCACTACATTGGTCGCGTCATAGCGCCCGCCGAGGCCCACCTCGAGCAGCAACACGTCCGCGGGGTTGCGGGCGAACAGCAGCAGGGCCGCGGCCGTGGTGATCTCGAACAGCGTGATCGGCCGGCCGTCATTGACCCGGTCGACCTCCTCGAAGGTCGCCGCCAGCCGGTCCTCGTCCACGAAGGCGCCGCCTTCCGGCGAGCCGAGCCTTATGCGCTCGTGGAAGCGCACCAGATGCGGCGAGGTGTAGACGTGGACGCTCTTGCCAGCCGCCTCCAGCATCGCGCGCAGGAAGGCGGTCGTGGAGCCCTTGCCGTTCGTGCCGGCGATCTGGATCGCCGGCGGCATCGAGGCCTGCGGCCGGCCGAGCGCGGCCAGCAGCCCCCCGACGCGGCCCAGGGAGAGGTCGATCTCCTTCGGGTGCAGCGCGAGGAAGCGCTCGAGATAGGCGTCGCTCGGACCGAGCGACGATGTCCGTGCTGGCAGGGCGCTCACGCGTGGGCGGCCGCCGCCTGGATCTCGCCGGAGGGCTGCTCCGACTCGCGCCCCGGCGCCTTGGTCAGCAGCCGGCACAGCCGCGCCAGCGTCGCCCGCATGTCCTTGCGATGCACGACCATGTCGACCATGCCGTGGTCCTTGAGATATTCGGCGCGCTGGAAGCCTTCCGGCAGCTTCTCGCGGATCGTCTGCTCGATCACGCGCGGGCCGGCGAAGCCGATCAGCGCCCCGGGCTCCGCGATGTGGACGTCGCCCAGCATCGCGTAGGAGGCGGTGACGCCGCCGGTCGTGGGGTTGGTGAGGACCACGATGTAGGGCAGCCGGGCCTCGCGGAGCATTTCGACGCCCACGGTGGTGCGCGGCATCTGCATCAGCGACAGGATTCCCTCCTGCATGCGGGCGCCGCCGGAGGCCGCGAACAGCACCAGCGGCGTGCCGCGCTCGAGCGCGGTCTCGAAGCCGCGCACGATCGCCTCGCCGGCCGCCATGCCGAGCGACCCGCCCATGAAGTCGAAGTCCTGCACCACGACAGTCGCGGGCGCGCCCTCGATCGTCCCGACCGCGACCTTCACGGCGTCAGCCATTCCGGTCTTGCTGCGGGCGTCCTTCAGACGGTCGACGTACTTCTTCTCGTCGCGGAAACGCAGCGGATCGGCTGCGACCTCCGGCAGGCCGATGTCCTCGAAGCCGGCGTCCAGCGTGGCCACCAGCCGGCGCTTGGCGCCCATGCGCATGTGGTAGCCCGATCCGGGGATCACCCAGTCATTGGCCTCCACATCCTTGTGGAACACGAGCTGCCCGGTTTCCGGACACTTGATCCAGAGATTGTCGGGGGTGCTTTCGCGTCGGGTCCAGAGACTGTTGATCTTCGGACGGACGACGTTGACCAGCCAGTTCATCGGCCTGGAGACTCCTTCGGCGCGGTCGTCGCTCATGCGGCGGCCCGGGCGCGGCGGACGCCGGCGGCGAGCGCGGCGACAAGATCGGTGACAGCCGCAACGGTCTTTTCGGTGGCGCGGCCCTGGCCGTCGAGGCTGGACCTGACGGCGTCGACGAGGGCCGAGCCGACCACCACGCCGTCCGCCCCCGCGGCGATGGCGGCGGCGTGTTCCGGCGTCTTGACCCCGAAGCCGACCGCGACCGGCAGCGTGGTGTGGCGCTTGAGGCGAGCGACCGCCTCGGCGACCACGGTGAAGTCGGGCGTCGCGGCGCCGGTGATGCCGGCGATCGAGACGTAATAGACGAAGCCCGCGGTGTTCTTCAGCACCATCGGCAGGCGCGCGTCATCGGTCGTCGGCGTCGCCAGACGGATGAAGGCGAGACCGGCCTCGAGCGCCGGCAGGCAAAGCTCCTCGTCCTCCTCGGGCGGCAGATCGACCACGATCAGCCCGTCGGCGCCGGCCTCCTTGGCTTCCTGGAGGAAGCGCTGCACGCCATGGACGTAGATCGGGTTGTAGTAGCCCATCAGCACGAGCGGCGTGGCCTGGTCCTGCTCCCGGAAGGCGCGCACCAGATCAAGGGTCTTCACCAGCGTCTCGCCGCCGGCGAGCGCCCTCAGCCCGGCGGCCTGGATCGCGGGTCCGTCCGCCATCGGGTCGGTGAACGGCATGCCAAGCTCGATCACGTCCGCGCCCGCGCCGGGAAGCGCGCGCAGGATCTCGAGCGAGGTTTCATGGTCCGGGTCGCCCGCCGTGACGAAGGTCACCAGCGCCGCGCGGCCTTCCCGGGCGGTCTGCGCGAACCGCGCACCGATCCGGTCGCTCATGCGAGGCTCCACCGGACGCAAACGGCTTCGTCCGCAGCACCGCTGCGCCCCGCGCCGACCGGCCGGAGGCGCGCGCTCGATCGTGTCGTGGTCACAGCTTGGTCCCGAGGCGTTCGGCGATCTGGGGCACGTCCTTGTCTCCGCGGCCCGAGAGGTTGACCACCATCAGGTGGTCCTTGGGCAGCCCCGGCGCGAGCTCCAGCACCTTGGCGATCGCATGGGCGCTTTCGAGCGCCGGGATGATGCCTTCGAGTTTGGTCAGGACCTGGAAGGCGTTCACGGCCTCGTCGTCCGTGGCGGAGAGGTACTTCACGCGGCCGATATCGTTCAGCCAGGCGTGCTCCGGACCGACGCCCGGATAGTCGAGGCCGGCCGAGATCGAGTGGCCTTCCTCGATCTGCCCGTCCTTGTCCATCAACAGGTAGGTGCGGTTGCCGTGCAGGATGCCGGGCGCGCCGCCCGCGATCGACGCCGCGTTGAGGCCGGACAGGCCGAAGCCCGCCGCCTCCACGCCGTAGATCGCGACGTCGGTGTCGTCGAGGAACGGATGGAACAGGCCGATCGCGTTGGAGCCGCCGCCCACGCAGGCGAACAGGCTGTCCGGCAGCCGCCCCTCGGCCTCCAGCATCTGCGCCCGGGTCTCTTCGCCGATCACCGACTGGAAGTCGCGCACCATCTCCGGATAGGGGTGCGGGCCCGCGACGGTGCCGATGCAATAGAAGGTGTCGTGGACGTTCGACACCCAGTCGCGCAGCGCCTCGTTGAGGGCGTCCTTCAGAGTCCTGGAGCCGGACTCGACCGGCACGACCTCGGCGCCCAGCATCTTCATGCGGAACACGTTCGGCGCCTGACGGGCGACGTCGACCGCGCCCATGTAGACGACGCACTGCAGCCCGAACCGCGCGCAGAGCGTCGCCGTGGCGACGCCGTGCGAGCCCGCGCCGGTCTCGGCGATGATGCGCTTCTTGCCCATGCGGCGCGCGAGCAGGATCTGCCCGAGCACGTTGTTCACCTTGTGGGAGCCGGTGTGGTTCAGCTCCTCGCGCTTCAGATACACCTTGGCGCCGCCAAGATGCTCGGTGAGACGCTCGGCGAAATAAAGCGGGCTCGGCCGGCCGATATAATGCGTGCGATAGGAGCCCATCTCGGCCTGGAACGCCGGATCGTCCTTGGCCGAGCGGTATTCGGCCTCGAGCTGGAGGATCAGCGGCATCAGCGTCTCGGCGACGAACCGGCCGCCATAGATGCCGAAACGCCCGCGCTCGTCGGGCCCGGTCCGGAAAGAATTCGGCTGCGGCTGCGCGGTCAAGGCGATCACCTTTGGCTGGACGAGACCGCGGCCGACCGCGCGCGCGTCACGAAGGCGGCGATCAGATCCGGATCCTTGACGCCGGGCCCGCGCTCGACGCCCGAAGAGACGTCGACGGCGCGCGCGCGCGTGGTCTGGACGGCTTCGACCACGCTGTCCGGCGTAAGGCCTCCGGAAAGCACGAAGGACTGCTTGGGGTCAAGGTCGGCGAGCAGCCGCCAGTCGAAGGCGACGCCGTTGCCCCCGGGCAGGCTCGCGCCGGCGGGCGGCCTGGCGTCGAACAGCACCCGGTCAGCGACATCCCAATAGGGCTGCGCGAGCGCCACGTCGGCGGCCTCGCCGATCGGCACGGCCTTCCAGACCTCGCGGCCGAAGATCAGCCGCAGCGCCCGAACCCGCTCGGGGCTCTCCTGACCGTGCAGTTGCAGAATGTCGGCCATCGTGGCGGCGACGAGCTCCGCGATGAGGTTGTCCGTCGCGTCGACCGTCAGCAGCGCCACCCGGGCGCGTCCCCGGGCCCGCGCGGCGAGCGTGGCGGCCTGCTCGACCGAGACATGCCGCGGGCTTTTCGGGAAGGACACCAACCCGACGACGTCGGCGCCGGCGTCCAGCGCAGCGTCCAGCGTCCGGGGCTCGGAAAGCCCGCAGATCTTGACCTCCAGAGACATCGCCGCTCCGGCCTCCTTCACGCGTTCGCTTCGCATGGAGCGCCGCCGAGGTCCAACGCGAATATCGCACCCTGAGCAAGCGCCGAATTCAACACTGATGATACGTATTTATAATTAAATTCGACATTTAAGCTGTACATCTGTAGATCGGTGGCGCGGGCCGGAAGCCCGCGCCGTCGCGCATCCGCGACAGCCGCTTCGGAGCCGCACCAATGCCCGCCTCGTTCGCCCGCCGCACCGTTCTCGCCTTGAGCCTGCTCGGCCTGACCACGGCCCCCGCCTGGGCGGACGGGCCCGACACGATTCTCAATGTCTCCTACGACATCGGCCGGGAGCTCTACGGCGCGATCAACAAGCAGTTCTCGGCTGACCAGAAGGCCAAGGACGGCCGGGACGTCACCGTCAACCAGAGCCATGCAGGCACCTCGAAGCAGGCGCGCGCCGTCCTCGAAGGGCTCGAGGCGGACGTCGTGACCTTCAACCAGGAACTGGACGTCCAGCTCCTCGCCGACAAGGGCGCGCTCGTCTCTCCGGACTGGAAGAGCAAGTTCCCCAACAACGCCTCGCCCTACTACTCGCTGCCCGCCTTCGTCGTGCGCTCCGGCAATCCGAAGAACGTGAAGAACTGGGACGACCTCGTCCGCGACGACGTCAAGGTGGTGTTCCCGAACCCCAAGACCTCGGGCAACGCCCGCTACACCTATCTGGCCGCCTACGCCTTCGCCCTGAAGCAGAATGGCGGCGACGAGGCCAAGGCCGACGCCTTCGTGAAGAAGCTGCTGAGCAACGTCCCGGTGTTCGACACCGGCGGGCGCGGCTCGACGACGACCTTCGTCGAGCGCGGCATCGGCGACGTCCTCGTGACGTTCGAGGCCGAGACCGCGGCGGTGAAGAAGGAGTACGGCGCCGACAAGGTCGACGTGGTGGTGCCCCCGCTCAGCCTGCTGGCAGAATTCCCCGTCGCGGTCGTGGACAAGGTGGTCGACCGCCGGGGCAGCCGGGCGCTTGCGACCGAGTACCTGAACTACCTCTACAGCCCGAAGGGCCAGGAGATCATCGCCTCGTTCAACAACCGGGTGCAGGATCCGAAGATCATGGAGGCCAACAAGGACCGCTTCCCCAACGTCGAACTGCTGACGGTCGACGAGGTCTTCGGGGGCTGGAAGAAGGCCAGCGAGACCCATTTCGCTTCCGGGGGCAAGCTCGACCAGGTGTTCGTCGGGCGCTGACGCCTCCTCAGCCGCCTCCCGGACGCGCCGAAAGCTCGCGATCCGGGACCGCGTTCCCTATAAGGCGTCGTCCCGCCGATGATCCGGGTCCGGCCTCGCGGCCGTCCGGGATGACGCCCGAGTCCTCATGCCCCGCTCGCCCCTTCCCGGCTTCCGCCTCGCGCTCGGCCTGACGCTCGCCTATCTGGGCGTGATCGTGCTGTTGCCGCTGGCGGCGCTCGTGCTCGAGACGCGCGGCATGGGAGCCGCCCGCTTCATCGCCGTCGTGACCGGCGACCGGGCCCTCGCCGCGTTCAGGATCACGGTGCTGGCGGCGCTGGCGGCGACCGCCCTGAACGCCATCCTCGGGCTGGCGCTCGCCTGGGCGCTGGTCCGCTACGAGTTTCCGGGCAAGCGGCTGCTCGACGCGCTGGTCGACGTGCCGTTCGCGCTGCCGACCGCGGTCGCGGGCGTCGCGCTCACCGCCCTGTTCGCCGGCAACGGCTGGTACGGCTCGGTGCTGGAGCCGCTCGGCGTGAAGGTCGCCTATGCGCCGCTCGGGATCGTGGTCGCGATGGCGTTCACCAGCCTGCCCTTCGTGGTGCGCTCGGTCCAGCCGGTGCTGCAGGACCTGACCGGCGACTATGAGGAGGCGGCCGAGACGCTCGGCGCCGGCCCCTGGCGCATCTTCCGCAGCGTGCTGTTCCCGGAGATCTTCCCGGCGTTCCTGGCGGGGTGCAGCCTCGCCTTCGCGCGCTCGCTCGGCGAGTTCGGAGCGGTGATCTTCATCGCCGGAAACCAGCCGTTCCGCACCGAGATCGCCGCGCTGCTCGTGTTCATCCGGCTCGAGGAATACGACTATCAGACGGCCGCCGCGATCGCGACCGTGTTGCTCGCCGCAGCCTTTCTGATGCTGCTCGTCACCAACGCCATCCAGCTTTGGCGGCTGCGTTACGGAAGGCCCTCATGAGCAGACAGGCGCGGCCGCGGGTCGGCGACTCCCTCCTCGCGCGCACGCTGATCATAGGCGCCGCGGTCTCGATCGCGGCGCTGCTGATCGGCGGCCCGCTCGCGGTGATCTTCAGCGAGGCGTTCCGCGCGGGCTTCGGCCCCTATCTCGAAAACCTCGCCACGCCCGACACGCGGCACGCCATCCTGCTGACGGTCGCGACCGCGCTGGTCGCCGTCCCGGTCAACACCGCCTTCGGGATCGCGGCCGCCTGGGCGATCGCGAAGTTCGAGTTCCGCGGCAAGGGTCTGCTGACCGCCCTGATCGAACTGCCGTTCTCGGTCTCGCCGATCGTCGCGGGCGTCGCCTATCTGTTCGTCTATGGGGCGCAGGGCTGGCTCGGGCCGTGGCTGCTCGATCACGGGATCAAGGTCATGTTCGCCTATCCGGCGATCGTGCTGGCCAGCCTGTTCGTCACCGCGCCGTTCGTGGCGCGCGAAATCCTGCCGCTGATGCAGGCGCAGGGCTCGGCAGAGGAAGAGGCGGCGCTGACGCTTGGCGCGTCAGGCTGGCGGACGCTCTGGAGCGTCACGCTGCCCAACATCCGCTGGGCGCTGCTCTACGGCGTGGTGCTGACCAACGCCCGCGTGATGGGCGAATTCGGCGCGGTCTCGGTCGTCTCCGGCAACATCCGGGGCGTGACCAACACGTTGCCGCTGCAGATCGAGCTGCTCTACCACGACTACAATTCCGCGGGGGCTTTCGCGGCCGCGACCGTGCTGGCCGCGATCGCGCTGCTCACCATCGTGGCGAAGATCATCGTCGAGCGGAACGAGCCGGCGCGCGCCGGCTGAGCTCAGGCGGCGCGCTGCGGCGCCGGCAGGGCGGCGCGCGCGACGGAGGCCTCGCGGCGGGCCGCCTCGCGCTCGTTCTCCAGTCGGGCGACCTCGGTCCGCCGCCGGCGCGCCTCGCGGCGCCACTTGGCCTGCTTCGCCCAGGAGGCGACGCCCCCGACGAGCACGCCGATCATCAGCGAGATCAGGATCACGATGAACAGCGGCAGGCTGACCGACAGCGCCGGCGCGTCCGGAGAGAACGGGTCGAAGCCGACGACGACCGTCCTGCGGTTCGCGACCGCGAACAGCACGATGATCAGGGCGAGCGGAATGCCGACCAGCCCGGCGAGGAACCGTCGGAACGTCATGCGATGGCGCCCTCGGCCTCGTCCTTGTTCAGGCGCACGCGCATCTCCTTGCCGGTTTTGAAGAACGGAACGACCTTGCCGTCGACCGGAACGTGCTCTCCGGTGCGCGGGTTCCGACCGAGCCGCGCCGGCCGCGCCTTGACCGAGAACGCTCCGAATCCGCGCAGCTCCACCCGATCCCCTCGGGCCAGAGCGTCAGCGATCCCGTCAAGTATAGCGTTGACGATGTTCTCGACGTCGCGCTGGTAGAGATGCGGGTTCATCTCGGCGATGCGCGCCACGAGTTCCGACTTGATCATTGTTCCCTCCGACCCAGACCGGATTGTTCTTTTCGACACACGGCAACGACAGATTTAATAATTGTTAAGAAGGCTGCCAGATCGCGAGTAGACCGTCAAGAACGACCCCTTCGCCGCTGCGGCGCAGCGCGTTGGCGAGCGAAGTCAGCCCGAAGGCGTCCGCGAGCGCCGCCGCCGCGCCGCTGACGCCGAACATCTCGAAGCCGCTCGATTTCGGCTTCCACTCCCGCACCGGGAGCGAGGTGTTGACGCCCTTCGAGCCGAGCCAGGCGATCGCCTCCTGCTCGCCGCCGATCTCGTCGACGAGCTTCAGCCCGAGCGCCTGCCGGCCCGTGAAGACGCGCCCGTCGGAGACGTTCGCGAGCGCCGCCGGATCGAGGCCCCGCCGCTCCTGCACGATGCCCTTGAACCAGGCGAAGCTGTCGAGGATCAGCGACTCGATCGCCTTGCGGGCCTCGGGGCTCGTGGGCTCGAACCCGTTCGGCGAAGCCTTGAGCGGCGACGACTTGATGGCCTCGACCTCGACCCCGACGTTCTTCAGCAGGCCGGTGAAGTTCGGATATTGCGCGAGCACGCCGATCGAGCCGGTGATCGAGGTCTTGTGCGCCACGATGTGGTCGGCGGCGATCGCCGCGATGTAGCCGCCGGACGCGGCGAGCGAGCCGACGACCGCGACGACCGGCCGGTCCTTGGCGATGTTGCGCACCGCGTCATAGATCTCTTCGGAGGCGGTGACGCCGCCGCCGGGGCTGTCGATCATCAGCAGCACGCCCTTGGCGTGGCTCTTGGCGACGTCCTTGAGCAGCTTCTGGCGCTTCTCGTCGTCGAGGATGACGCCCGAAATGTTGACCTTGGCGATGTGCGCGCCGCGGGGGCCGTCCGGCCCGGACCGGTCGCGCATCGCGAGAGCCGCGACGATGACGAGCGCGCCCACCAGCGCCACCGCGCCCACCCGCCAGAAGGCGAGCCGCCGCCGCAACGCCCGGCGCTCCAGAATCGCGTCGGTGTCGAGTGCCATGGGATGAGGCTCTGAAATGGCGCGCCGCCCGATGCGACGCCGATCGTGAGCCGATGGCCTAACATGAGAAAGGCCCGCGCGGAACCTCCGCGCGGGCCTTCGAAGTCAGCAGGCGTTCGCCGGCGGGCGGAGGATCACTCCTCCGAGCCGCCCTCGGTGCGCTTGCGCAGGGCCGCGCCCAGGATGTCGCCGAGCGAAGCGCCGGAGTCGGACGAACCGTACTGCGCGACGGCTTCCTTCTCCTCGGCGATCTCCAGCGCCTTGATCGACAGGGCGACCTTGTGGGCCTTCTTGTCGAACTGGGTGATGCGGGCGTCGAACTTCTGGCCGACCGAGAACCGCTCGGGCCGCTGATCGGCGCGGTCGCGGGCGAGATCGGCGCGGCGGATGAAGGCGGTGAGCTCGGTGTCGACGATCTTGACCTCAAGACCGCCTTCCTTGACCTCAAGCACTTCGCAGGTGACGACCGAGCCCTTGCGCATTTCGCCGGTGGTGTCGACGAACGGATCGCCGCCGAGCTGCTTCACGCCGAGCGAGATGCGCTCCTTCTCGACGTCGACGTCGAGAACCTGGGCGCGGACGATGTCGCCCTTCTTGAACTCCTCGATGACGAGCTCGCCCGCACGGTTCCAGTCGAGATCCGACAGGTGGACCATGCCGTCGACGTCGCCGTCGAGGCCCAGGAACAGGCCGAACTCGGTCTTGTTCTTGACCTCGCCCTCGACCTCGGAGCCGACCGGGTGGTTCTCGAGGAACGCCTCCCAGGGGTTCTGCATGGTCTGCTTGAGACCAAGCGAGATGCGGCGCTTCACCGGATCGACCTCGAGCACCATCACCTCGACCTCCTGGGAGGTGGCGACGATCTTGCCCGGATGGACGTTCTTCTTGGTCCACGACATCTCGGAGACGTGGATCAGACCTTCGATGCCCGGCTCGAGCTCCACGAACGCGCCATAGTCGGTGATGTTCGTGACGCGGCCCGTGAAGCGGGCGCCGGCCGGGTACTTGGCCTCGATGCCCTGCCACGGATCGTCGAGCAGCTGCTTCATGCCCAGCGAGATGCGGTGCGTCTCGTGGTTGATCTTGATGATCTTCACCTTCACCTGCTGCCCGATCTGGAGCAGCTCGGTCGGGTGATTGACGCGGCGCCACGCGATGTCGGTGACATGCAGCAGGCCGTCGATGCCGCCGAGGTCCACGAACGCGCCGTAGTCGGTGATGTTCTTGACGACGCCCTCGATGACCTGGCCCTCTTCGAGGTTCTGGACCAGCTCCTGGCGCATCTCGGCGCGGGACTCTTCAAGAACGGTGCGGCGCGACACGACGATGTTGCCGCGGCGACGATCCATCTTGAGGATCTGGAAGGGCTGCGGCGTGCCCATGAGCGGGCCGACGTCGCGCACCGGGCGGATGTCGACCTGCGAGCGCGGCAGGAAGGCGGTCGCGCCCTCGAGGTCGACCGTGAAGCCGCCCTTGACCTGGTTGAAGATGACGCCTTCGACCTTCTGGTTCTCGTTGAAGGCGACCTCGAGCTTGACCCAGCTCTCCTCGCGGCGCGCCTTGTCGCGCGACAGCACGGCTTCCCCGAGCGCGTTCTCGACGCGCTCCAGATAGACCTCGACGACGTCGCCGACCTTGAGCGGGTTCTCGCGGCCGTGGCCGGAGAACTCCTTGACCGCCACGCGGCCCTCGGTCTTCAGGCCGACGTCGATGACGGCCATGTCCTTCTCGATCGCAGTGACGGTGCCCTTGACGACCGTGCCTTCGGCTACGTCGTGCTTGTCGAAGGACTCCTCCAGCATCGCGGCGAAATCATCGCGCGACGGGGCGGCTGCAGCGGCGGTGGCGTTCATTCAATCTCCTGCCCGTCTTCGGGCTTATCGGCGCCGGCGTTTGCGTGGAACGGGATTCCGGCGCGATCGCCACGCCAGATGGCCGCCCCGGTTCGGGGGCGGGCCGGCGCTCGGCGACGCAGCAACCGCGAAGAATCCACCGGGGCCATAGCGTACGGGAAACGCGAAAAGGGCGCACGAGGCGCGACCGTTCGTCGGTCCCGGTCAGAAGGCTGTCCGGATGCGCGCGTCGTTAGCAGATCAGGCGTTGGCGCGCAACGCCGCGTCGGCCCCGGCCGGCCGCTCGGCCATCCGTCGCTCGATGATCGACACAGCGGCGTCGAAGGCGGCGTCGGCGTCGAGCGTGGTGGTGTCGATGCGGATCGCGTCCTCGGCCGGCTTCAACGGCGCCGTGGCGCGGTTCATGTCGCGCTCGTCGCGCGCCCGGATGTCGAGCAGGATCGCGGCCTCGTCGACCGGCTCGCCGGCCCTCGTGAGCTCGAGCGCGCGGCGCCGGGCGCGCTCCTCGGGGGACGCGATCACGAACAGCTTCACGTCTGCGTCCGGACAGATGACGGTGCCGATGTCGCGGCCGTCGATCACCGCGCCGGGCGGCTCGGCCGCGAAGCGGCGCTGGAAGTCGAGCAGCGCGGCCCTCACCTCCGGGACCGCGGACACGATCGACGCGCCCTCCCCCGTGCGCCGGCTGCGAAGCGCGGGATCGTCGAAGCGCGCCGGATCGATCTCGCGGGCGGCCTTCGCGGCGGCCGCCGGATCGGCGAGGTCGAGGCCGAGGTCGATCATCCGCTGCGCGACGGCGCGATACAGCACGCCGGAATCGAGGTGCTTCAGCCGATAGCGTTCCGCCAGCCGGCGGGCGAGCGTGCCCTTGCCGGACGCCGCGGGACCGTCGATGGCGATGATCATGCGCCGGCCTCCAGATGAATCTCCGCGCCGAGCTCGCGCATCAGCGGCCCGAAGGCCGGGAAGCTGGTGGCGATCATCGCCGCGTCGTCGACCGCGACAGGGCGTTCGGCGCCGAGCCCCATGACGAGGAAGCTCATCGCGATGCGGTGGTCGAGATGGGTGGCGATCGCCGGCCCGCCGCCGGGCACGCGGCCGTGGCCCACGACCACGAGGTCGTCGCCCTCGATCCGCGCCTCCACCCCGCAGGCGATGAGGCCGGCGTGAACCGCCGCCAGCCGGTCGCTCTCCTTCACCCGCAATTCGTGCAGGCCGCGCATCCGGGTCTCGCCGGTGGCGTAGGCCGCCGCGACGGCAAGGATCGGATATTCGTCGATCATCGAGGGGGCCCGCTCGGGGGGAACGTCCACGCCCGAGAGGCGACCGCCGCGGACGAGGAGATCGGCGACCTCCTCGCCGCCCTCCTCGCGGGCGTTCTCGAGCCGGATGTCGGCGCCCATCTCGAGCAGCGTCGTCAGCAGGCCCGAGCGCAGCGGATTGGTCATCACGCCCTCGAGCGTCACCTCCGAGCCCGGCGCGACCAGGGCGGCGACGAGCGGGAAGGCCGCCGAAGAGGGGTCTGCGGGGACGATCACGTCGACGGCCGAGAGCTCCGGCTCGCCGCTCAGCGCGACGCGTCGGCCATGCGCGCCCCAGGGCTCGACCGAGACCTCGGCGCCGAAGGCGCGCAGCATGCGCTCGGTATGGTCGCGGGTCGCCTCGCGCTCGAGCACCACGGTCTGGCCCGGCGCGTTGAGCCCGGCCAGCAGCACCGCGGATTTCACCTGCGCGGACGGCACCGGGCTCTCATATTCGACGGGGAGCGCGCGTTCGGCGCCGCGCAAGGTGAGCGGCAGTCTGCCGCCCTCGGCGCAGGAGACGACGGTCGCGCCCATCCGTTCGAGCGGATCGAGGATGCGCCGCATCGGCCGGGACCGCAGCGAGGCGTCTCCGTCGAAGGTCGCCTCGATCGGGTGGCCCGCCACCACGCCCATCATCAGGCGCGAACCGGTGCCGGCGTTGCCGAAATCGAGCGGGGCCGCAGGCGACGCGAGCCCCCCGACGCCGACGCCCCGGACCCGCCAGCTGCCCTCCCCGAGGCGCACGACGCCGGCGCCCAGCGCCTCGCAGGCGCGGGCGGTCGCGAGCACGTCGTCGCCCTCGAGAAGACCCTCGATTCGCGTCTCGCCGACCGCGAGCAACCCGAGGATCAGGGCCCGGTGCGAGATCGACTTGTCGCCCGGGACACGCACCCGCCCCTTGAGGGAGGGCGAACGGCTGGCGTGCGCGGGGACGGCGGCGGAGGCTGAGGACACGGGACTGGATGCGCTTCGTCTGGCGGCGCGGCGAGGCGCTCGCGGGCGGATTTGCTGCGGATTGGCTCTTGACAGCCCGGTCCCGTCACGTCAATCCACCGCCTCGCTTCGACAGCCCGGAATGACGCTTTGGCCAAGCCTGAACTCGGCGTGAAACGGACCTGCCAGTCCTGCGGCGCCAAATATTACGACCTGAGGCGCGACCCTCCGGTCTGCCCCAAATGCGGCGCGACCTTCGTCGCCACGGCGATCATGTCGAGCGCCGCGGTGGCCCGGGCGGCCAAGGCCGAGGCCCGCAAGGCCGCGGTGGTGGACGACGACGACGTCGAGAAGCTCGACGTCGAGGAGGACGTGGAGGCGATCTCGCTCGAGGACGCCGACGAGGAGGCCTCCGCGAGCGATAAGGTGTCCACCTCGGAGGATGACGACGAGGTCGAGATCGAGACGGTCGACGACGACGACGAGCCGGACGAGACCTTCCTCGAGCCGGACGAGGACAGCGACGACGACATGACCGATATCATCGGCGACCGAGAAAAAGACGACGAGGCTTGAACGGCGAGCCGAAACGTGATGGAAGATGCGCCGCGCCGGCCTAGCCGACGCGGAGAACTGGCCGGAGAGATCCGGCGACACGTCTCGCAAGAGGCGTGAGACGTCCGGCCCGAGGGCGATCCCAACGCCCGCCTTCGGACCGCACCCCGGTGGGGCCATAGCTCAGTTGGGAGAGCGCTTGAATGGCATTCAAGAGGTCGGCGGTTCGATTCCGCCTGGCTCCACCAAACACTTTCTGAGGACCTTGGGTTGGCGGCGCGATGATCATCGCCGCGCGGCGTCCGGGACCCAGGCCTCCCTTCTCTCCCCGTTCCGCATCTCTGGGCCAGATGGCCATCTGGCGCGCGACAGCGCCGACCGACCACGCCTGCGCAGAGCGAATCGATCGCGTGGCGGAGCCCCTCAGGCTGCGGCCGCGCGAACGCGATGATCCGCGGCTGCAGCCAGCGCCTCCGCGGCGACGGTGAGCGACCACGGCCATCAGAGTTGGATTCGGGCTGTGCGCAGGAGCGCGCCGGCCTGTCTGATTCGGCCGGCCGCGGCTCGCGATTCTCGACGGGCCTCGCGGCGAATCGTTCTGCGGGGGCGACGCCGCGCCCTTCGGCCGCCTCACGATCCGGCGGCAGCGCGGCCGGTCGCATTAACATGCCGTTAGGGGCCGAAGGCCGACGCTGATCCCGCGCCTTTTTCGGCGAAGTGAATGCGGAGGGTCCGGCCGCGCCGGCGGCCGCTCGGACCGCGCCAGTATTGCGGTTCGCATAGTTCGGAGTCGACGATTTGAGTATGTCGTCGTTGCGCGCGCGCCCGTTCGCGGTCGCGCTGGTCATCCTCATGGCGGCCGCGCTCGGGGCGTGCTCGTCCGGCCGGCAGGCCAGGATCAAGACGGGATCGGTCTCGATCGCGACGGTGAGCCTGATGAGCCGCCTCGACATGCCGCGCTCGGCGCCGATTCTCATCCGCATCTTCAAGGAAGAGGCGGTGCTCGAGGTCTGGAAGCAGGAGCGCGACGGCCGTTACGGCCTGCTCCGCAGCTACCCGATCTGCCAGTTCTCAGGCACGCTCGGGCCAAAGGAGCGAGAGGGCGATCGTCAGGCGCCGGAAGGCTTCTACGAGATCGATCGCGGCAGCCTGAACCCGTTCTCGCGCAACCATCTCGCCTTCAACATCGGCTTCCCCAACGCCTATGACCGCTCGCTCGGCCGCACCGGCAGCCATCTGATGGTGCATGGCGGCTGCAAATCGGTCGGCTGCTACGCCATGACCCATCGGCGGATGGAGGAGATCTACGGCCTGGTTCGTGAGGCGCTGCTGTCGGGGCAACGCTCGATCCCGATCCAGGCTTTCCCCTTCCGGATGACGGAAGAGAACATGATGCGCCACGCCGACAACCCGAACATGCCGTTCTGGGAGATGCTGAAGGTCGGCTATGACGCCTTCGCACAGACGGGCGTTCCGCCGCGCGTCGCCGCTTGTCCGGGCAGCTACAAGTTCACGACGGACCCGCACTGGCGGCAGGCGAGCGACGCCGAGATCTGCGAGGCGGCGGCGAGCTACGCCGCCCTCTAGGGTCAGGCGGGGCCAATAGCCCGCGTGGACTCGCCCCCCACGACAGCTCCCCGCGCCTCGCGAGGCTCCGGCGCAGTGGGCGGCGCATGAGCCCGCCTTCGCGACTCGCTGGGCTCCGCCCGCTCGTGACGCCGGCGGCGACGGCAGCGCGTGAGGGCGCGACGCCGCCGGAGCGCCAGACGCCCGACGCTGCCGCGTCCGTCCCCGTCCCTCCCGAAACTCTCCTATGGCCCCGTCCGGTCGCCGCCGCGTGATCTCGCTGGCCGCCGGTTGTCTCGGCGCGCGCGACTCCCGTCGGCGCTGCTTTTGCGAATGAGTTGCAAGACCGTTGACAGAGCCCGCATGATCGGGAACGATGCAATTGCGGGTCATTCTCAACTACGGGCTTGGCGACCGAGCGGCCGCAGAAGTCCCGTGGAGCAGACGAGATGACCCGAGCCGATCCGTTCCGAAAATTCGCAGCACGGGCCGAGGACATGACCGCCAGAATTCTCACGACGATGCGCGCGGGGCGCATCGGGGTCGCAGCGTTGGCCGGACTCGCGGCCGCAATGGCGCTCACGCTTCCCGTGTCCGCGGCCGAGAAGTTCAAGGCGGTCACCACTTTCACGGTCATCGCCGACATGGCGAGAAACGTGGCCGGCGACGCCGCGGTGGTGGAGTCGATCACGAAGCCGGGCGCGGAGATTCACAATTACGCGCCGACGCCGGGCGACATCCGCCGGGCGCAGGGCGCCAAGCTGATTCTGTGGAACGGGCTGAACCTCGAGCTCTGGTTCGAGAAATTCTTCCAGAACCTCAAGGACGTGCCGCAGGCGGTGGTCTCCACCGGCGTCGAGCCGATCGGCATCGCGGAGGGGCCCTATCGGGGCAAGCCGAACCCGCACGCCTGGATGTCGCCCAGGAGCGCGCTCACCTACGTCGACAACATCCGCGACGCCTTCGTGGCGAACGACCCGGCGAACGCCGAGACCTACAAGGCCAACGCCGAGGCCTACAAGGCGAAGATCCAGGCCGCGGTCGGGCCGATCCAGGAGAAGCTGGCCGAGATCCCGGAAGACAGGCGCTGGCTGGTCTCGAGCGAGGGCGCCTTCTCGTATCTGGCGCGTGATTTCGGGATGAAGGAGCTCTATCTCTGGCCGATCAACGCCGACGAGCAGGGCACGCCGCGGCAGGTCCGCAAGGTCATCGACGTTGTGAAGGCGAACAGGATCCCGGCGGTGTTCAGCGAGAGCACGGTTTCGGACAAGCCGGCCCGGCAGGTCGCCCGCGAGACCGGGGCCGCCTATGGCGGCGTGCTCTATGTCGACTCGCTGAGCGACGCCGGCGGACCGGTGCCGACCTATATCGACCTGCTGCGCGTGACCTCGGAGACCATCCAGAAGGGCCTCGCCAGCGGCCTGACTCAGTGAGCGCGCCTGTGCCCGTCTCGACCCACGACGGTTCGGGCGTCGCGGTCCGCGGCGCGACGGTGACCTACCGCAACGGGCACACAGCGCTGCGCGACGCGAGCTTCGAGATCCCGACCGGAACGATCGCGGCGCTGGTCGGGGTGAACGGTTCGGGCAAGTCGACGCTGTTCAAGGCCGTCATGGGCTTCCTGCGGCTCGCCAAGGGCGAGATCCGCGTGCTCGGCATGTCGGTCCCTGAGGCCCTGCGAAAGAATCTCGTGGCCTATGTCCCCCAGGCCGAGGAGGTGGACTGGAACTTCCCCGTCCTGGTCGAGGACGTGGTCATGATGGGCCGATATGGCGGCATGGGCATGCTCCGCATTCCCCGCGCCGCCGATCGCGAGGCGGTCGCCTCCGCGCTCGACCGCGTCAACATGAGCGACTTCCGCAAGCGCCAGATCGGCGAGCTTTCGGGCGGCCAGAAGAAGCGCGTTTTCCTCGCCCGCGCTCTGGCGCAGGACGCGCGCGTCATCCTGCTCGACGAGCCCTTCACCGGCGTCGACGTCACGACCGAAGACCAGATCATCGCGCTGCTGCGCGAGCTTCGCGACGAGGGCCGGGTGATGCTGGTCTCGACCCACAACCTTGGCTCGGTGCCGGAGTTTTGCGACCGCACCATCCTGATCAAGGGCACGGTGCTGGCCTATGGCCCGACGGAAGAGACCTTCACCCAGGCCAATCTCGAGGCGACGTTCGGGGGCGTTCTGCGGCACTTCGTGCTGAACCAGGCCAAGGGCGGCCAGGCGGCGCCGTTCGGCGTGTTCACCGACGACGAGCGGCCGCTCATCCTCCATGAGGGCCGCGCGACGCTGCGCGCCCCCGACGCCGCCGGGAGCGACCGCGCGTGACCGCCGCGCTGCTCGAACCCTTCGCCTATGGCTACATGGTCAACGCCATGTGGGTGTCGGCGCTGGTCGGCGGCGTCTGCGGCTTCCTCTCCTGCTACCTGATGCTCAAGGGCTGGTCCCTGATCGGCGACGCGCTTTCGCACTCCATCGTGCCCGGCGTCGCCGGCGCCTACCTGCTCGGCCTGCCGTTCTCGATCGGCGCCTTCTTCTCCGGCGGGCTCGCGGCGGCTGCGATGCTGTTCCTGAACCAGCGGACGCGGCTCAAGGAGGACGCCATCATCGGGCTGATCTTCTCGTCCTTCTTCGGCCTCGGCCTGTTCATGGCGTCGCTGTCGCCGATGTCCGTCAACATCCAGACCATCGTGCTCGGCAACATCCTCGCGATCACGCCCGAGGACACGCTGCAGCTCGCCGTCATCGGCTTCGTCTCGCTCGCGATCCTTCTCGCCAAGTGGAAGGATCTGATGGTGGTGTTCTTCGACGAGAGCCACGCGCGCACGATCGGCCTCAACCCGACCTGGCTCAAGGTTCTGTTTTTCACGCTGCTCTCGGCCTCGACGGTCGCGGCGCTGCAGACGGTCGGCGCCTTCCTGGTCATCTGCATGGTGGTGACGCCCGGCGCGACGGCCTACCTGCTGACCGACCGCTTCCCGCGCCTGCTCGTGATCGCCGTCGCGATCGGCGCCGCGACCAGCTTCGTCGGCGCCTATGTGAGCTACTTCCTCGACGGCGCGACCGGCGGCGTCATCGTCACGCTGCAGACGGCGATCTTCCTCGCCGCTTTCCTGTTCGCGCCGAAGCACGGAATGATCGCGGCCCGCCGCCGCGCCGCCCGGACGCCGGAGGCCGCGCGATGAGCCTTCTCGAGACCCTCGCCTCGCCGTTCCAGTTCGACTTCATGGTGACGGCGCTCGTCATCGCGACGCTGATCGCGGTCCCGATGGCGCTCCTGTCCTGCTTCCTCGTCATCAAGGGCTGGTCGCTGATGGGCGACGCGATCAGCCACGCGATCTTCCCCGGCGTCGTCATCGCCTATGCGGTCGGCGCGCCCTACGCGGTGGGCGCCTTCGCGGCCGGCATGCTGTGCGCGGCCGCGACCGGTTTCCTCAAGGACAACAGCCGCATCAAGCAGGACACGGTGATGGGCGTCGTGTTCTCCGGCATGTTCGGCTTCGGCCTCGTGCTCTACGTCAAGATCAGGCCGGACGTGCATCTCGACCACATCCTGTTCGGCGACATGCTCGGCGTCGCCTGGCGCGACGTCGCGGAGGCGGCGGCCGTGGCGGCCGTGACGGTCGCGGTCATCGGCCTGAAGTGGAAGGACTTCCTCCTCCACGCCTTCGACCCGACGCAGGCCAAGGCCGTCGGGCTGCGGGTCGGCCTGCTGCATTACGGGCTGCTCGCGCTGATCTCGCTCACGGTCGTCGGCGCGCTCAAGGCGGTCGGCCTGATCCTCGCGATCGCCATGCTGATCGCGCCGGGCGCGATCGCCTTTCTGTTGACCCGCCGCTTCAGCGCGATGCTCGCAGTGGCCGTTCTGGTCGCCGCCGCCGGCAGCTTCGTCGGCGTCTACGCGTCCTTCTTCATCGACAGCGCGCCCGCCTCGACCATCGTGCTTACGCTGTCGCTGGCCTTCATGGCCGCCTTCCTGCGCGCCAGCTGGAGAGCTCGCGCGGTCGAGACAGCGCACGGCTGAGCGCCCTTCGGGCTTCAGGTTGAGGCCTGCGGGCGCGGGGAGCCGCGGCGTTCGAACGGCCGTCCCGCCTCGCCAGGGTCAGCTTGCGCCGATCTCCTCGAGCCGCCGCGGATCGAGCAGACGCACGCCGTGCGGGACGACGAGCAGGATTTTCTGACGGGCGAGTTTCGACACCACGCGGCAGACCGTCTCGATGGTGAGACCCAGATAGTCCGCGAGGTCCGCCCGGCTCATCGGCAGAGCCAGAGTGACCATGCTCGTGCCGAGGCGGCGCATCCGCTCCCGCAGGGAGAGGAGGAAAGCCGCCACCTTCTCCTCCGCGGACCGGCGCCCGAGCAGCACCATGTGGTCGTGGGCCAGGATCAGCTCCTGGTTCGCCACCTCGTGCAGGCGTCGCAGAAGATGCGGCCGCTTCGACATGAACGACATGTAGAGTCCGCGGTCGATGCGGCATGCGCACACTTCATCCACGGCGTCGGCCGAATAGGAGTAGCGGCCAGCCAGCGCCAGGCCGAGGAAGTCGCCCGCCCCGATGAACCCGACGATCTGCCGGCGGCCATCCGGGAGTATCCGGTAGAGCCGCAACGTGCCCGACTTGATCGTGTAGACAGAGCGAGCGGGCTCGCCGGCGATGAAGACAGTTTCGCCGGCCGGAATGCGGACCGTCTCCGAGAGCTGATGAGTATAGAGCAGGTCTTCGGGCTTGAGAGCGCTGCAAACGCTGAGGTGGCGGGCCGAACAGTTCACGCAATGCGAGGCTGGGTCAGAGCGCGTGCCCGCCAGAAATTCGTCGATTCCGTTGACGGGATACGCCGCGACCCGAACCTGGACCATGGACCCCTCCTCTGCCTAGCCGGAGGATCGACCCTAAAGAGGCTGGGAACGGACGAAATCCAGATGAAGTACCTAGGTAGATACCCTTAACGCGCCCCTATCGGGGTTTCGGCGTCTGCGTCGGGATCTCGGAATTCCGAGCGTTCCGTCTAATGCGCGGTGACTTCTTGACGCCACCTCCCCGGAGATGGAGTCAAGGCTCCTGGGTCGCCGACATCGCAAGGCGGATAAGGGCCGACAGACTCTTCGCGCCCATTTTCGACATGACGTTGGCGCGGTAGATCTCGACGGTGCGCGGACTGATCTCCAGGTCGAAGGCGATCATCTTGTTCGCCTTGCCCGCGAGCAGCCTATCGAGCACCTCCCTCTCCCGTTTGGACAGGCTGGCCAGGCGCTCACGGACGGCCTGAACGCTCGCGTCGGTTTCGACATGCCTGTTCGAGCGCTGCAGGGCGTCCCGGATCGCGCCAAGCAGCGTGGCGAGATCAAATGGCTTCGCGATGAAATCGACGGCCCCTCGCTTCATCGCCTCGACCGCCAGGTCCACGTCGGCATGCCCCGTCATGACGATGACCGGGATCGTGGAGCCGAGCCGGCGCAGGATCGTGATGAGCTCCAGCCCGTTGATCCCGGGCATCAGGACGTCGACCAGAACACACCCGTCCTGGGCGTCGTCGAACTCATTGAGGAAGCTTTCCGCACCCTCGTAGAGCCGCACCGCGAAGCCGTCGGAGGCGACCAGGAAGGCGAGCGAGCGCCGGAGGTCCAGATCATCGTCGACGATATGCACGACAGGGCTCGTCATGGGGTTGCGTCCCTGCCCTCGCGGCCCCTTGGGCCGCGTGGGTCGAGCGGCGCGCGGCTGCGGGCGCTCGGCCCCGCCGCGTCCCCCCGAGGCCGGCGGCTTCTGTGCGCCCCACAGTAAACCCGCCGCAACTCGCGACTGTGACGATCGAGAGAAAGCCGAGGATCAGGCGCGCCGCTCCGTCGCACGAGCTCCCGTCTCCTCGACGATGAGCCCTGGCCGTCGGCCTCGAACGCGGAGACCGCTTTCCGCCGAGGGTCGTTCCGCATGGCTTCGACCACCCCGGACCACATTACCACCTTCTGGATTTGGAACCATGCCCACCACACGTCAATCGTGCAGGTCTGAGGCCCGGCCCAAATTTCCTGGGACGCGTGTCGGCTCGAGACTCGGCGTTCCGTGGAGGGACGCCTGTCATTGGCGTCCGCTGCCACGGTCGATGGAGCTTCCGTCTGCAGCCCTCCGGCCGCGTTTCGCCGCGGGCCGCTGTCGCGACTATCGAAGGCGCCTCATCCGAAGATGAGGATCGCCGAAACGACGACGCAAAGGATGAACACGGCGAGCGCGACCCAGGCCCAGCCGCCGCCGTGCGGCTTGCGGATGGAGATGCTCTCCATCGGCGCGGCCGTGCGGCTCGTGTCGTGGCTGCCGTCATCGGCGCTTCGCAGCGACGGGTTGAGTTGCTGAGTGTCCGAGGGCCGTTGATCGCTCATGAATCACGCCTTCTATAGCGAGGCTGACATGGGTCCGCCCGTTGCGCGCGGGGGCGGCGGCGAGGCGACCGCCATGCTGTCCGGATCGAGAACGACGCCCTCTATGTCCGCTTCCCTCGCCAACTGCAGGACGTAGGCCGCGACGCTCATCATCCAGGCCCGCGCGTCCAGCATCTCGGCGATCTTTCCCGCCGCCATCTCGTAGGGCAGCGTCTTGCCCGGGATGCTTCGGTGGTGCCGCAGGACATGCCAGCCGAAGCGCGACCGCACGGGCGCCCGCGAGGTCGTCTGCTCCGGCAACTGCTCCAGAACGCTCTGGATTTCGGCGACCAGCTCGCCCGGGCGCACCTGGCCGAGCGAGCCGTCCTGCCGGGACGTCGGACAGGCCGAAAAGGCGCGTGCGGCGGCGGCGAAGTCTGCGGCGTCGTCGCCGAGTTCGGCCGCGAGCGCCCGGGCCTCCCGCTCCGCCTTCTCCCAACCGTCCGGATCGCCGGAGCCCGGCTCCAGCAGGATGTGCGACGCCTCGATGAGGCTCGGCATACGGAACCGGTGAGGGTTCGCGTCGTAGTACCGCCGGCACTCCGCGTCGCCGGCCTTCTGCGGTTCGGGAGCGAGATCGAGGATCGCGCGGATCAGCGCCTCCTCCTCCGTTTCGAGGCGTCCGGCGTGATCCTTTTCCGGTCTGGGGTCCAGTCCCGCCGCGCGGGCGGCCTGAAGCATCAGCTCCCGCAGGACGAGCGCCTGAGCGGCTGACCTCCAGGCGGCCGCGCCGTCGCCGGCCGGATGGTTCTGGATCTCGCGGGCGATCGCCTCGGCCTCGATCTCCACGCCGTTGACGGAGACCTTGCCTTCGGGGGGCGGCTGAACGGCCGGCTTAGACGCGGAGGCGCAGCCGCAGCCGCTGCCGCAGCTGCTCGGCATGACCGGCTCGGAACGGCGGTCGATGACCACGGTGGCGCTCATTGTGCGCTCTCCGCCTGAGCCCGACCGATCGAGACGGCGCCGCTGACCGCGCCGCCGAATGGATCCTGGACTGGTTGCGAGGGCCCGCGGCGCGACCGCACCACCTGATAGCCTGGTCGGAACAGGTACCAGATCGGTGCGCTGAAGACGTGCACGAGCCGGGTGAACGGGGTGATCAGGAAGATCGTCAGGCCGATGACGATGTGCAGACGGTAGACGAGCGCGGTCTCCATCAGCAGGTTCGACGCGTCCGGCTTGAAGGTCAGGAGGCCTTGCGCCCACCCCATGAAGCGCACCATCTCGTGCCCGTCGAGCGCCTGGAACGTCCAGTAGAAGCTGCCGATTCCGACGATCAGCTGTACCCAGATCAGGGTGAGCACGAGGATGTCGCCGATCGAGGAGCTGCGCCGGATGCGGGCGTCGAACAGCCGGCGGTGAAGCAGCAGCGAGCAACCGATGAGGGCCGCGATGCCGGCGATTCCGCCCACCGCGATGGCCATCACCTGCTTCGCCGTGTGGCTTATGCCGAACTGCTCGAAGACCGCGATCGGGGTGAGCAGGCCGACGAAGTGTCCGACCAGGATCACCAGGATGCCCAGGTGGAACAGGTTCGATCCGACCAGCATCTGCTTGCGCCGGAGGAACTGCGAGGATTCCGAGCGCCAGGAATACTGCGCCCGATCGAAGCGCAGGATGCTTCCGAACACCAGGACGGTGACGGCCAGATAAGGGTACCAGCCGAAGAGGAGGTAGTTCACTGTCTCCCACATCTCAGCCTCCTTTTGCTTGCACGTTCGCGTCGCGTTGCGCGGCGCGCAGGCGCGTAATCAGCCGGGACGGCTCGGCCGACTCCCCAAGAGGGGCGTTGAAGTTGATGGGAGCATCCTCCCACGCGCGGTCGACTTCCTCGGGCGTCGCCGGGTCCCGATAATCGGGAAGGTCGGGGGCGGCCTCCGGCGCAGGGCGCCGCTCAGCGAGCCGCACAAGGCTGTGCAGCACGCCGGCGTAGTAGCTTTCCCGCTCGGCGAGGCGTTGCTCCAGCGCCGCCAGCACATGGGCCGGCTGGCCGAGCCATTCCTCCGCTTCCTCCTTCGGCAGAACCGAAAGGAACTCCAGGAACATCGGCAGGTAATCGGGAAGCTCCGTCTCCCGCATCATGAAGCCGCGGGCGAGATAGGCCTGCCCGAGATCGATCATGGCCTGGCCGCGCTGGCGGCCGTCGCCGTGGACATGCTCGAAGAGATGGAGAGAGAGCGCGCGCGAACTGTCGAACAGCTCGCAGTAATGGGACTGCAGGTCGAACAGATCGTCTCGCCCGAAGGCGTCGAAGACCGGCTCGAGGCGCGCCAGCGCCTCGGGGGAAAGCTCCGCCTCCTGATGCAAGGCGGCGCGGACGCCGCCGATATGCGTTTGAAGCTCCTCGCTCGGATAGGCGATCAGAGCCGAAAGGCCGCGCAGCGTGTACTTCATAGCGGCACGTCCATGTAGGGCTTGCGCGGCGTGCGCTTGGCGCCGCCGAACAGGTTCGTCTTGGTCGCCCCGTTGGTCGGCTCGTCGAAGGCGAAGCCGCCCGAGCCGCGCAGGTGGTAGGCGTTTTCGTCCACCTCGCGATGGCTGGTCGGGATGACGTAGCGATCCTCATAGGCCGCGAGCGCCATGTAGCGGTACATCTCCTCGACCTGGAGGGCGGTGAGCCCGACCTCCTGCGCGATGCCCTCGTCGAGGCGGCCGTCGACCGTCTTGGCCCGCATGAAGGCGCGCATCGCCAGCATCCGCTTGAGCGCGGAGATGATCGGCGCCTCCTCGCCCGCGGTGAGCATGTTCGCGAGATAGCGCATCGGGATGCGCAGGCTCTCGATGTCCGGCATGCCGTTCTTGGCCGAGATCTTTCCGGCCTCGGCCGCGGACTGGATCGGCGAAAGCGGCGGCACGTACCAGACCATCGGCAGGGTGCGGAATTCGGGATGGAGCGGGAAGGCGACCTTCCACTCCATCGCCATCTTGTAGACGGGCGAGAGGATGGCGGCGTCGAGCCATTCTTCCGGCACCCCGTCGGCCAGCGCCTGCTTGCGGACCTCGGGATCTCGGGGATTGAGGAAGATCGAGAGCTGCGACTCATAGAGCGACTGCGGGTTCTCGACCGACGCCGCCTCCTCGATCCGATCCGCGTCGTAGAGCATGACGCCGAGATAGCGGATGCGTCCGACGCAGGTTTCCGAGCACACGGTCGGCTGGCCGGCCTCGATGCGCGGGAAGCAGAAGATGCACTTCTCGGATTTTCCCGAGGACCAGTTGTAGTAGATCTTCTTGTAGGGGCAGCCCGAGACGCACATGCGCCAGCCTCGGCACTTCTCCTGGTCGATCAGGACGATGCCATCCTCTTCGCGCTTGTAGATGGCTCCGGACGGGCAGGACGCGACGCAGGACGGATTGAGGCAATGCTCGCAAAGCCTCGGCAGATACATCAGGAACGTCTTCTCGAACTGCCCGTAGATTTCCTTCTCGATGCCCTCGAAATTATGATCCTGCGAGCGCCGCTCGAACTCTCCTCCGAGATCGTCCTCCCAGTTGCCCGACCATTCGATCTTGTTCATCACCTCGCCGGTGATGAGCGAGCGCGGCTTGGCGGACGGCTGCGCCTGAAGCTCGGGCGCCTTCTGCAGCCAGGCGTATTCGAAAGTGTAGGGCTCGTAGAAGTCGTCGATCTCGGGCAGATCCGGATTGGCGAAAATCTTGGCCAAAACCCGCCACTTGGCGCCGATCTTAGGCTCGATGCGGCCGTTCGCCTTGCGGACCCAACCGCCCTTCCACCGGCTCTGGTTCTCCCAATCCTTCGGATAGCCGATTCCGGGCTTCGACTCGACATTGTTGAACCAGGCGTATTCGACGCCTTCGCGGTTGGTCCAGACGTTCTTGCAAGTTATCGAGCAGGTATGGCACCCGATGCATTTGTCGAGATTCAGCACCATCCCGATCTGCGCGCGGACTCTCATGTCACTTTTTCCTTTGACGCGGCGCTGTGTCCGCCCCAATCGGCGGTGGCGTCCAGGTTGAACGCGTCGTCTACGGCCTTATCGAACCAGTTTACGTTGTTCATCTTGCGAACGATGACGAACTCATCGCGGTTCGCTCCGACCGTCCCGTAATAGTTGAAGCCGTAGGCGAACTGGACGTACCCGCCGATCATGTGAGTGGGCTTCATGTTGATGCGGGTGATCGAGTTGTGCACGCCGCCGCGCTGGCTGGTAATCTCGGACCCGACAGTATTCACGAGCTTTTCCTGCGCGTGATACATGATCGCCGTGCCTTCCATCACGCGCTGCGAAACGATCGCCCGCGCCGTCACCGCCCCGTTCACGTTGAACGCCTCGATCCAGTCGTTGTCCTCTATTCCGGCTTTCCGGGCGTCCACTTCGCTGATCCAGATCGCGGGCCCGCCGCGATTGAGGCTGAGAAGCAGAAGGCTCTCGGAATAGGTCGAGTGGATGCCCCATTTCTGGTGCGGCGTGAGGATGTTGAGCTGGATCTCGGGATTGCCGTTCGGCAGTTTCCCGACGACCTGCGCGACCGTCCTGGTGTCGATCGGAGGCCGCCAGGTCACGAAGCCCTCGCCGAACGCCAGGATCCACTCATGGTCGAGGAAGAGCTGCTGCCGGCCGGTCAGCGTGCGCCAGGGGATGAGTTCATGGACGTTGGTGTAGCCGGCGTTGTAGCAAACCTTCTCGCTCTCGAGGCCGGACCAGATCGGAGAGGAGATGATCTTGCGGGGTTGGGCCACGACGTCCCGGAACCTGATCTTCTCCTCCTCCTTGCCGGCCGCAAGATGCGTGTGATCGCGCCCGGTCGCCTTCCCGAGAGCTTCCCACGCCTTGATCGCGACCTGACCGTTGGTTTCCGGCGCCAGCATCAGGATCGTCTCGCAGGCGTCGATGTCGGTGAGGACGTTCGGCCTCCCGGCGGTCGGCCCCGTCTCGACGCGGCCGTTCAGCGCGCCGACCGCCGCCACTTCCTCCTTGGTCGGCCAGTTCAGGCCCTTGCCGCCGTTCCCCAGCGCCTCGAGCTTCGGGCCCAGCGACGTGAAGCGCGCATAGGTGGCGGGATAGTCACGCTCGACGATGGAGACGGTGGCCATGGTCCGCCCCGGCTCCGGATCGATGTCGTCGCGGCCCCAGTCGAGCGGGGCATAGGGCTGGGCGAGCTCGTCCGGGCTGTCGTGCTGGATCGGGGTCAGGACGATGTCCTTCTCGACCCCGAGTTGCCCCTCGGCCAGCCGCGAGAAGGTCTGCGCGATGGTTCGGAAGATGTCCCAGTCCGTCCGCGACTCCCACACCGGATCGATCGCCGCCGACAGCGGGTGGATGAAGGGATGCATGTCTGAAGTATTGAGGTCGTGCTTCTCGTACCAGGTCGCGGTCGGAAGAACGATGTCGGAGTAGATGCTGGTCGTCGACATGCGAAAGTCGATGGTGACCATCAGGTCGAGCTTGCCCTTCGGAGCCTCCTCGCGCCAGACGACCTCATCGGGCCGCCCCCCCTCCTCTCTGCCGACGACGCCGTGGAGGGAGCCGATCAGATGCTTCAGGAAGTATTCGTGACCCTTGCCGCTGGCTCCGAGCACGTTGGAGCGCCAGAAGAACATGTTCCGCGGCCAGTTCTGGGGCGCGTCCGGGTCGGCCATGGCGAAGGCGACTTCGCCGGACTTCAGCATGCCGGGCAGGGCCTTGGCGGGATCCTGGCCGCGCGCCTCCAGATCACGCGCCAGCGCAAGAGGATTGGTGTTGAGCTGCGGCGAGGAGGGCAGCCAACCCATGCGCACCGCGCGGAGGTTGTAGTCGAGCATGGAGCCAGACCAGTCCCCGGCCGGAGCCGTCGGGGAAAGGATGTCCGAGACCTTGAGCGTCTCGTAGCGCCACTGGTCCGTGTGCGTGTAGAAGAACGACGTGCCGTTCACCTGTCTTGGCGGGCGCGTCCAGTCGAGCGCGAACGCGAGAGGCAGCCAGCCTGTCACCGGGCGCAGCTTCTCCTGGCCGACATAATGCGCCCAGCCGCCGCCGGACTGGCCCACGCAGCCGCACATGACGAGCAACGCGATGATGCCGCGATAGCTCATGTCCATGTGGTACCAGTGGTTGATCCCCGCGCCGACGATCGCCATCGCGCGCCCGTTGGTCTTCTCCGCGGTCTCGGCGAATTCGCGCGCCGTCTGGAGGATCGCCTGCCGCGGCACGCCGCAGATGCGCTCGGCCCAGGCCGGGCTGAACGGCACGTCATCATCGTAGGTCGGGGCGACGTCGCCCCCGCCGAAGCCGCGGTCCACGCCGTAATTCGCGCAGAGCAGGTCGAACACGGTGGCGACGAGCGCCTCGCCGTCCTTGAGCTCGAGGAGGCGCACCGGCGTGACGCGGTTCAGCACCTCCGAATGACCGGTCGAAACGAAGGCGCCCGGCGCGTTGCCGCCGAAATAGGGGAAGCTCACGGGGGCGAGCTCGTCGTCGACGCCGACCATCGAGAGCCGCAAGGACGCCGGCGCGCCGGCGCCGTCCTTCTCCTCGAGGTTCCATTTGCCCGGATCGCCCCAGCGGAACCCGGCCGACCCGCGCGGACAGACGATGCGCCCGTCCTCGTCCATGGCGACGGTCTTCCAGTCGGGGTTCGCCTCCTCCCCGAGCGCGTCGGGGAAGTCGGCGGCGCGGAGGAAGCGTTCCGGGACCAGCTGGCCGGCGCGTTCGACCAGCTTCACCAGGAAGGGCATGTCGCTGTAGCGGCGCGCATAGTCCTGGAAGTACGGGACCTGCCGGTCGATGTAGAATTCCTTGAGCACGATATGGCCGAGGGCGAGCGCCAGCGCGGCGTCCGTGCCCTGCTTGGGGTGCAGCCACATATCGGCGAACTTGCAGGCCTCGCTGTAATCCGGCGAGATGACGACGCTCTTGGCGCCCTTGTAGCGGGCCTCCGTGTAGAAGTGCGCGTCCGGCGACCGGGTCTGCGGGATATTCGAGCCCCAGACGAGCAGGAAGCCCGCATTGTACCAGTCGGCGCTCTCCGGAACGTCCGTCTGTTCGCCCCAGGTCTGCGGGGAGGCCGGCGGCAGGTCGCAATACCAGTCGTAGAAGCTGAGACAACTGCCGCCGATTAGGGACAGGTAGCGCGTGCCCGCCGCATAGGAGACCATCGACATGGCCGGAATGGGCGAGAAGCCGGTGATCCGGTCCGGACCGTATTCCTTGATCGTGTAGATGTTCGCCGCGGCGATGATCTCGGAGACCTCGTCCCAGCTTGCGCGCACGAAGCCGCCACGGCCGCGGCGCGTCACCCAGTCCGCGCGCGTGTCCGCGTCCGTGACGATCTCGCGCCACGCCTCGACCGGAGCGAGGGTCGCGCGCGCCCGGCGCCATGCCCTCAGCATCCGCGCGCGCACGAGCGGATATTTGATGCGCGTTCCCGAATAGAGGTACCAGCTGTAGCTCGCGCCGCGGGGGCAGCCGCGCGGCTCGTGATTGGGCAGATCAGGGCGCGTGCGGGGGTAGTCGGTCTGCTGGGTCTCCCAGGTGACGATGCCGCCCTTGACGTAGATCTTCCACGAGCAGGAGCCGGTGCAGTTCACGCCGTGGGTGGAGCGGACGATCTTGTCCGACGCCCAGCGCTTCCGGTAGGCGTTCTCCCAGGCGCGCGGCTCGTCCGTCGCGACGCCCCACCCGTCCGAGAAGGTCTCGCGGTGCTGCCGGAAGAAGGTCAGCCGATCAAGAAAGTGACTCATGCGCGTGGCTCCGTCGTCCTGAACAGCCCGCGCGGTCCGGTGTAGAAGAACCAGGTCGCCAGGGCGCAGGTGATGAAGAAGACGGCGAAACCGTAGAGCGCCGCGTCGGCGTTCCCGGAGACGGCGATCGAGGTCCCAAGAGCTTTGGGAATGTAGAAGCCGCCATAGGCCGCGATGGCGGAGATGAAGCCGGTGATCGCCGCGCTCTCGAACTCCGCCCTGTGACGGCGCTCCTCGGCGGTCGCGTGCGGCGCCTGGGTTTCGACGACCCGCGCCATGATCCCGGGCACCATCTGGAAGGTCGAGGCGTTGCCGACGCCGCTCGCGAAGAAGAGCAGCAGGGTCATGGAGAAGAAGATCGTGAAGCTCTCGATCTTGAGGCCCCAGATGAGCAGGAACGTGAAGACGATCATCGAAACGAAGACCCAGAACGACACGCGCTCGCCGCCGAGCCGGTCGGACAGGCCTCCCGAAAAGGCGCGCGAGAGGGCGCCCACCAAAGGTCCGACGAAGGCGTAATTCAGCGCGTCGACCTGCGGAAAGACGAGCCGTGTCAGCAGCGGGAAGCCCGCGGACATTCCGATGAAGGTCCCGAACGTCCCCGTGTAGAGCCAGCACATCACCCAGGTGTGCAGGTGTCGGAAGATGACCATCTGCTCGGTGAACGAGGCCTTGGCGGAGGCGATGTCGTCCATGCCGAACCAGGCCGCGAGGACGCCGACCACGATCAGCGGCACCCAGAAGAAGCCGGCGTTCTGCAGCCAGACCGTCGCGCCGTCGGGCGTCGTCTGCGGCGATCCGGAGAGATAGCCGAAGATGCCCATCGAGATGACGATGGGCACGACCATCTGCATGACGCTGACGCCCAGATTGCCGATCCCGGAATTGATCGCGAGGGCGCGGCCCTTCTCCTTCCTGGGGAAGAAGAAGGAGATGTTCGAGACGGACGAGGCGAAGTTGCCGCCGCCGAAGCCGCAGAGGAGCGCGAGCGCGAGGAAGATCAGATAGGGCGTCTCGGGGTTCTGGATGGCATAGCCGAGGCCGAAGGCGGGAATGAGAAGCAGCCCGGTCGAGAGAGCCGTCCACAACCGCCCGCCGAACACGGGCACCAGGAAGGAGTAGAAGATGCGCAGCGTGGCGCCCGAGATTCCAGGCGCCGCGGCGAGCCAGAAGAGCTGGTTCGAGGTGAACTGGAAGCCTGCCGCCGGCAACCACGCCACGACGATGCTCCAGATCTGCCAGACGGCGAACGCCAGCGCGAGACAATAGGTCGAGATCCAGAGATTGCGCCGGGCGATGGCTCGACCGGTGCTCTCCCAGAATTGTGGGTCCTCCGGGCGCCAGTCGGTCAGCAGGTGCGGATCGCGCGCCTCCTGCGCCTTCTGCGCCGCCTGCTCGGGCGCGCGCCGTTCGTCCGTCGCCGCTCCCGGCTCACCGAGCGGGAGCGCTGGCTCAGCGAGCGGGAGCGCCGGCGCGCTCGCCGGCGCTGCAGGCTGAGCCTTCTCGCGGTTCAGGCTCAGGACCGACACATGCATCCAGATCAGCGACGCGATCGCGATCAGGAACAGCAGCGCGAAGCAGGCTGTCCGGACGCCCGTCAGGTCCTCCAGCACGCCGAAGGCGACCGGCAGGAGGAAGCCGCCGAGCCCGCCGATCATCCCGACCAGTCCGCCGACGGCGCCGACCTCGTGCGGGTAGTAGACCGGCACGTGCTTGTACACGGCGGCCTTGCCGAGGCTCATGAAGAAGCCAAGGACGAACATGATGATCAGGAACGGGGCGAGCCCCATGCTCGTAGAGAAGCGGATCGGCTCCCTGATCCCCTCGATGATGTAGGTCGTCGGCGGATAGGACAGCATGAAGGTCGACACGACGCCGACCGCGAAGGTCCAGTACAGCACCGCGCGGGCGCCGTATCGGTCGGACAGCACGCCGCCATAGACGCGGAACAGGCTGGCCGGCACCGAGTAGAAGGCGGCCAGCATGCCGGCGGAGGACAGCGACAGGCCGTAGGTCGAGACCAGGTAGTGCGGCAGCCACAGGGCCAGCGCGACGAACCCGCCGAACACGAAGAAGTAGTAGAGCGAGAAACGCCAGACCTGCGCGTGGACGAGCACCTTGAACTGGTCGAGGAACGCCTCGGGCGCCCGGGCCGTGTCGGCCGGCTCGTCCTTGGTGACGAGCAGGAAGACGACCGCGGTAAGCGCGAGGCCAACCGCCCAGACCTCCGCGACGCCGCGCCAGCCCATCGCGACCATCACGAACGGGGCGAGGAACTTGGTGACCGCCGCTCCGACGTTGCCGGCTCCGAAGATGCCAAGCGCGGTGCCCTGTTTTTCAGGGGAGAAGAACCGCGAAACGTAGGGAATGCCGACCGAGAAGGTGCCGCCGGCGAGCCCCACGACGAGGCCCGCGAGCAGCATCTTGGGGTAGTTGTCCGCCCAGATCAGGGCGAAGGTCGCGGCCGCGGAGATGAACATCAGCGCGGCGAAGATCTTGCGGCCGCCGTAGCGGTCCGACCACATGCCCAGGAAGAGCCGCGAAAGCGATCCGGAGAGGATCGGCGTTCCCACCAGGAGGCCGAACTGCGTCTCCGAGAGGTCAAGCTCGTCCCGGATCCCGATGCCGATGATGGCGAAGATCGTCCAGACGGCGAAGCTCGCCGTGAATGCGATCGTGCTCGCCCAGAGGGCGCGATTGGCGGCTTCCGCCGACCCGTTTGGTGAGGAGTCCAACACCGCCACGACGATTTCTCCGCTCTCACAGCGCACGAGCGACCTCGCGCGCTGAAGCGCATGATCACCCCTCAGAAAAACTCGTCAGATCCAGCAAAGCACTTATACAATCTCCGCCCTGAAAGCAGAGAGTAGATATACATAACCTAGCGCCCGGCGCGAAAACTACATAACCCGGAGAACTAACGTAGTCATAAAGAAAAATGTAGCGACATCTTCCGGCCACGTACAGGCCTTTGATAATCAGTTATTGGACAGGAAATCCTGATTTCTTCCTATAGCCGTGGATTATACGACGAAGGACGGGCAGACTCCGGCCGCCTGCTCCTGCATGGAGGCGAGGGGCGCCGGCGAAGCGCAGTCCTGGCGTCCGAGGCGACGGTCTCTCCCTGAAGCTGCTCATGATGCGGCTCCGGAGGCTGCGGCCTCCGGACGGCTCGCAGGCGCCTCCTGCGCCGGCAGCTCCGAGACGTTCACGATCTGGAACTTGCACACGTCATCATGCCGGTCGTGCAACGACAGATATCCGCCCGGCATGAATTTCCGGATGTCGAGGCGGTACCCGAACTGGTCGTCGTCTTTCGAGTTCGGGTCGAAGTCCAGGAACCAGCCTTCTTCCTCGAGCGCTGCAGGCCGGTATCTGAGCATGCCCGCCATAGAGGGAGAATCTCCCCAGAAGCGGATGACCCGGCAGTACGCCCAATGCGACCGCCAGAGATCGGTGTTCAACCGGCCGTCCTCGTCGAGCGGCGCCACGATGTCGTAGCCATGTCGCCTGCTCGGGTGAAGCTGGCCCCCGCCATGGACGAGGTGAAGCAGCACGCGTTTCAACCGGCAGCTCAGAGGGCGGCGAGGTCGCTCAGATTGGCTGGTCCGGACGCGCATGGTGCGTATCGGCTGTCGCTCAATGAGCGCGAGGGCGCTCGGTGCGTTTATGGTAGGGTGACGCTACTCGCCCCTTTGACGGACGGCTTTGATCTGCCTCAATTGGCCAGCGCGCGCAGCTGGATAGCGTCCGGGAAGGTTCTGGAACCGAGCGTTCGCGCTTAATACAATGGTGGCGGAATGGACGATTTCGGCCCAAGCGCCTCTACCCCTCTGGGTGACGAGGAGCTCCATCTGATCGACGCCTACTGGCGGGCGGCGAACTATCTGTCCGTCGGACAGATCTATCTTCTCGACAATCCATTGCTGCGCGAACCCTTGAGACCGGAGCACATCAAGCCGCGCCTGCTCGGCCATTGGGGCACCACGCCCGGCCTGAACTTCATCTACGCCCACCTGAACAGGATCATCCGGGCCCGCGACCAGGGAGTCCTCTACGTCTGCGGGCCTGGGCACGGCGGTCCGGGACTCGTGGCGAACACCTACCTGGAAGGCTCCTACAGCGAGGTCTATCCGGCCATCGGCCAGGACATCGACGGCCTGCGGAAGCTGTGCCGCCAGTTCTCCTTCCCCGGCGGGATCCCGAGCCACGTCGCGCCCGAGACGCCAGGGTCCATCCACGAAGGCGGAGAGCTTGGCTACGCGCTGACGCATGCCTTCGGCGCGGCTTTCGACAATCCTGACCTGGTTGTGGCCTGCGTCGTCGGGGACGGCGAGGCCGAGACCGGGCCGCTCGCGGCCTCATGGCATTCGTCAAAATTCCTCAACCCGGCGAATGACGGCGCCGTCCTGCCGATCCTGCACCTCAACGGCTACAAGATCGCCAACCCGACCGTGCTCGGCCGGATGACCGATGACGAGCTCCAGAGCCTGTTCGTCGGCTACGGCTACGACCCCGTCTTCGTCGAAGGCTCGGCGCCGGAGGCGATGCACCTGCTGATGGCGGACGCGCTGGACCGGGTGTTCGACCGCATCCGCGCGATCCAGTCGGCGTGGCGAGAAGGAAACGAAAGCGGATGGCCGCGCTGGCCGATGATCGTGCTGCGCAGCCCGAAGGGCTGGACCGGGCCGAAGGAGGTCGACGGCCATCAGGTCGAGGGCTCGTGGCGCTCGCATCAGGTGCCGGTCGCGAACGCCCGCAACGACCCGGCTCACATGGAGGTGCTCGAGACCTGGATGCGGAGCTACCGTCCGGAGACGCTGTTCGACGAAGGAGGCCGGCTCCGGCCGGAGCTGCAGGCGCTGGCCCCCAGTGGCGATCGCCGCATGGGCTCGAACCCGCATGCGAATGGCGGCGTCCTGCGGCGGGAGCTGAAGATGCCCGACTTCCGGGCCCACGCGGTCGACGTGCCGCAACCCGGCGGCGTCTCGGCCGAGGCCACCCGGGCGATGGGCAGGCTTCTGAGAGAGGTGATCAGCCTCAACGCCGAGGCCCGGAACTTCCGTCTGATGGGACCGGACGAGACCACGTCGAACCGGCTCGACGCCGTCTTCGACGTCACGGACCGCGTCTGGATGGAGCCGATCGAGCCCCCCGATCTTCACCTCGCCAAAGAGGGGCGCGTGATGGAGATCCTGAGCGAGCACCTCTGCCAGGGCTGGCTCGAAGGCTATCTGCTGACCGGCCGCCACGGCCTGTTCTCATGCTACGAGGCCTTCATCCACATCGTGGATTCGATGGTCAACCAGCACGCCAAGTGGCTGAAGGTGACGCGCGAGATTCCCTGGCGCCGCCCGATCTCCTCGTTGAACTACCTGCTGACCTCGCATGTCTGGCAGCAGGACCATAACGGCTTCAGCCACCAGGACCCGGGCTTCGTGGACCTCGTCGCCAACAAGAAGGCGGACATCGCGCGGATCTACTTCCCCCCCGACGCCAATTGCCTGCTCTGGGTGACCGATCACTGCCTGCGGACATACGACCGGATCAACGTCATCGTCGCCGGCAAGGCGCCGGCGCCCCAGTGGCTCGACATCGAGCAGGCGGCGCTGCATTGCGCCAGGGGCGCCGGAGTGTGGGACTGGGCCGGGACGGAGGTCGCGGGTCTGGAGCCGGACGTCGTGATGGCCTGCGCCGGCGACGTGCCCACCGTGGAGACGCTCGCGGCGGTGGACATCCTGCGCAAGGCGCTTCCGGCGCTGAGGATCCGCGTCGTCAATGTCGTCGACCTCATGGCCCTGCAGACCAAGCGGCAGCACCCCCACGGGCTGGAGGACCGCGAGTTCGAGGCCCTGTTCACCCGCGACAAACCGGTGATCTTCGCCTTCCACGGCTACCCGTATCTCATCCACCGCCTGACCTATGACCGGCCCAACCACGCGCGGATGCATGTGCGCGGGTACCAGGAGGAAGGCACCACCACCACCCCGTTCGACATGGCGGTGCTGAACGAGCTCGACAGGTTCCATCTGGCGATGGAGGCGATGGCCCGCGTGCCGGGTCTGGCGGACTCCGCCGCTCACGTGATCCGCCACCTTCAGGAGAAGCTGACGGAGCACGCGCTCTATGTGCGGGAGAACGGCCAGGACATGCCGGAGGTCCGCAACTGGCGCTGGGCGCCCGCGCCGGCTGCGGAGTGACGCCGAAGGCCGGCCCGTCGATCAGACGCGGCCGGCCGCCTGTGCGACGGGGACGTCCTTCGCGCCGAGCGCCGAGGCCGCCTCGTCGGCGATCACCTGCTCTTCGTCGGTGGGGATGACGAAAGCCGCCACCCGGCTCTCCGCCGCGCTGATCAGGCCGGCGTTCGCGGCGTTGGCGGCTTCGTCGAGCGTAAGGCCGAGCCACGCCAGACGCCCGGCAACGAGGGATCGGATCTCGGGCTGGTGCTCGCCGATGCCGGCCGTGAACACCAACGCGTCGAAGCCGCCGAGCGTCGACGCGATCCGGGCCGTCTCCCCGGCGATGCGGAACGCGAACAGTTCGATCGCCTCCCGGGCCTCCGGCTGGTCGCTTGCGATGAGCTCCCGGCTGTCCGCGCTGACGCCCGAGACCCCCAGCAGCCCCGACCAGTGGTAGAGCATGTCCTCGACATCCTTTAGGCTGCGATTTTGCTGACCCAGAAGGTGGAGCAGCACGCCCGGATCGAGCGCGCCGCATCGCGTCGCCATCGGGATGCCGTCGAGGGTCGAGAACCCCATGCTGGTGTCGCGGCCGACGCCGTTCTCGAGCCCGCACAGGCTTGCGCCTGAGCCGAGATGGGCCACGACGATCTTGCCCCCGGCGGCCTCCGGATGCCGCCGCCCCAGCTCGCCCGCGATGTGCTTGTAGGAGAGGCCGTGAAAGCCGTAGCGCTTCACGCCCTCGTCGTGCAGCGCCCGCGGCAGCGCGAAGCGCTGCGTCAGTTCGGCGTTGGTGCGATGGAAGGCCGTGTCGAAGGAGGCGGTCTGCGGGAGCTCTGGACGCAGCCGCGCGATCGCATGGATCAGCCGAAGCGCCTGAGGCTGGTGCAAGGGGGCGAGCGCGGTGAGGCCCTCCAGCTGGGCGAGAACGGCCTCGTCGATCCTGACGGGCCCGGAGAACGCGTCCCCGCCATGGACGACGCGGTGGCCGACCGCCTCGACGAGCCCGAGGTCGAAGTGCCAGGACAGGCGGTCGAAAGCTTCCTCCAGCACCTCGTGCATCTCGCTGCCGGGCGGGGCCTCGAGCGTCACGTCGAACCGGTCCGGCCCCTCCGTCAGCTCGAAGCGCAGCGGCGCGCGCCGGAAGTCGATCATGCCCTTGCCCACCCGGCGCGGCCCGCCCTCGAGCTCGAACAGGCCGATCTTCACGGTGGAGGAGCCGGCGTTGAAGGTGATCAGCAGCCGTTCGCTCATCGGGGCATCTTTCCGGCGAGGGTCTGGCGGGAGGCCATGAGCTTGGCTAGCGCCGCGGATGCGATGCGCGTCCTGAGGGAGTCGGACCGGCTGGTGACCACGACCGGGACCCGGGCGCCGAGCACGAGCCCGGCGGCGTCCGCGCCCGCGAAATAGATCAGCTGCTTCGCCAGCATGTTGCCGGCTTCGAGATCGGGCACGAGCAGCACGTCCGCCTGGCCGGCGACCTGCGAGACGATGCCCTTGGTCCTTGCTGCGTCCGGGCTGACGGCGTTGTCGAAGGCGAGCGGCCCGTCCACCAGCGCGCCCGTGATCTGGCCGCGCGCGGCCATGACGGTCAGCGCCGCCGCGTCGAGCGTCGACGGCATCTTGGCGCTGACGGTCTCGACGGCGGCCAGCACGGCGACGCGCGGTTGCTCGACGCCGAGCAGCCGCAGCATGTCTACGGCGTTCTGGCAGATGTCGCGCTTCTGCTGGAGGCTGGGCTGGATGTTGATGGCCGCGTCGGTCACCACCAGCGGCTTGGCGTAGGCCGGAACGTCCATGGCGTAGACGTGGCTGATCCGGCGCTCGGTGCGCAGCCCGGAGCCGGAGGCCACCACGGCGCCGAGCAGCTCATCTGTATGGAGGCTTCCCTTCACGAGGGCGCCGACCGCGCCCGAGACCGCGAGCTCCACCGCGCGCGCCGCGGCGGCGTGGCTGTGCGCCACGGGTTCGATCGGGATCCCGGCGAGAGAAACCCCGGCGGCTTCGGCGGCCGCCCGGATCTTGCCCTCAGGACCGATCAGCAGCGGATCGAGCAGGCCCTGGTCGCGCGCCTCGATCATGCCGAGGATCGCCTCGCGCGAGCAGGGATGCACGATCGCCGCTCCGATCGGCGGCAGGCCGCGAGCTTCCGCGACGAATTCCTCATACCGGTCGTGCCGCCGGAGCCTGACCTCGGGCAGCTCGGCGCGCGGCCATTCGATGCTCTTCTCGGGCGCGATCACGGTCGCGACGCCGGTGAGAACCTCCTCGCCGCGCTGGTTCGTCGCGACCGTGTCGAGCAGCACGATCCGCCGGGCCGGCCGCTTCTCCTTGACGGTGACCGTCACCGTGATGGTGTCTCCGGGGAAGACCGGACGGCGGAAGCGGATATGCTGCTCGAGGTAAATCGTGCCGGGACCCGGCAGCTTGGCGCCCAGCACCGCCGAGACCAGAGCTCCGGTCCACATGCCGTGCGCGACCACATGGCCGAACATGTCCGTGGACGCGAAGGCGGCGTCGAGATGCGCCGGATTGACGTCGCCGGACACCGCCGCGAACAGATCGATGTCGTCGCGCCCCACGACGCGCATCAGCGAGGCCGTGTCGCCGATCGCGAGCTCGTCAAAGGTGCGGTTTCTCAGAACGGTCTCGGTCATCCCAGGCTTTCAGCGCTCCAGCACATAGTCGCCGGGAGCGTCCGCCAGGATCGCATAGTTCCTGTCCGGCGCTCCCATGGCGGGAGGCGCCCTGCGGTCCGGCGTCGAGTGACCGTCGAGCCACTCCGCCCACTCGCTCCACCACGAGCCGTCCCTGACCGTCGCGGCGGCGGCCCATTCGTCGGCGCCGAGGCAGGGATCGGCGGCGGTCTTGCGCGCGACGCGGTATCGCCGTCCGGGATGCCCGGGCTCGCTCACGATGCCGGCGTTATGGCCGCCGCTTGTCAGCACGAAGGTGACGCCGGTGTCGGTGAGCTGGTGGATCTTGTAGACGGACCGCCACGGCGCGACGTGGTCGCGCTCCGTGCCGACGACAAACAGCGGGACGCGGATGTTCTGCAGCGCCACCGGGCGTCCGTCGACCATGAAGCGGCCTCCTGCGAGCTCGTTGTCGAGATAGAGCCGGCGCAGATACTCGGAGTGCATGCGATAGGGCATCCGGGTCGAGTCCGCGTTCCAGGCCATCAGATCGATCATCGGACGGCGCTCGCCCATCATGTAGTCCTGCACCAGCCGCGACCAGACGAGGTCGTTCGAGCGCAGCAGCTGGAAGGCGCCCGCCATCTGGTCGGCTGACAGATAGCCGCGGTTCCACATCATGCTGTCGAGGAAGCGGAGCTGGCTGTGGTCGACAAACAGCGCGAGCTCCCCGGGCTCGGTGAAGTCGGTCTGCGCCGCGAGCAGCGTCATCGTCGCGAGCCTGTCGTCTCCGGTCCGCGCCATGGCCGCGGCGGCGATCGCCAGCAGCGTGCCGCCGAGGCAATAGCCCGCCGCGTGAATCTTCGTGGCCGGCACGATCGCCCCCACCGCGTCGAGCGCCGCCATGACCCCGAGCCGGCGGTAGTCGTCGAAGGCGAGATCGCGATCCTCCGGCCCGGGGTTGCGCCAGGAGATGCAGAAGACGGTGCGCCCGGCCGCCACGAGATGCCGGACGAGCGAGTTCCGCGGAGACAGGTCCAGGATGTAGTACTTCATGATCCAGGCCGGCACGATGAGCACCGGCTCGGCCGCGACCGTCTCGGTCTGCGGCGCGTACTGGATCAGCTCGAAGAGATGGTTGCGGAAGACGACCTTTCCGGGCGTCACCGCGACGTCGCGGCCAACCTTGAAGTCCTCGGCTCCCACCGGAGGCCGGCCAGACGCCAGCCTGCTGGCGTCCTCCAGCCAGTTGCGGAAGCCCCTTGCGAAGTTCGCGCCTGCGCTCTCCGCCGTCTTCCTGACGATCGCAGGGTTCAGGAACGGACTGTTCGAGGGCGAGAACATGTCGAGCAGCTGGCGCGCCGCGAACGACACCACCTCCTCGTGGTGCTTGGCGACGCCCGGCACGTCATGCGTGACGTTGTGCCACCATTGCTGGTTCAGCAGGAACGACTGCGCAATCAGGCTGTAGGGCGGCGTGGTCCACCCCTCATCGGCGAAGCGACGGTCCCCGGGCAGCGGCTCGATGCACGGGGGGGCGTCCTTGTCTCCTGCGGCGACGGCCGCCGCGTAGACCCAGAAGCGGGCCGCCTTGCGCGCGGCCTTGTCGAGAAGCTCCGCGCGCTTGCCGGGCGCGCCGGCGAGATGGATCGACCAGTCGAACAGCGCCAGCGAGCACGCCATCGGCGACAGGCCGCCCGTCAGCCGTCCCCAGAGGGCTTCGGTCATCCGGTCGATCGCAGCGAAGGCTTCGTCGCCCAGCGGCTCCTCGCCCCGGGCCGATCGGTCCAAAGACCCTCCGCGCCCGGTTTCGCTCACCATACTCTAGCCTCGCTGCCGCCGGGCGCGTGACCCTGCACCCCGAACGGAGGGAGTCGGCGGCCGGACGAGCCGGCGGGACAAGTCATTCTCCCACACTACGTCCCGGGTCGGGCGAGAGGGATTGACGTGGATCAAGGTGGAGCCTCGACCCTGGAAACAGAGTGGGTTCGGGATCGCGGACGGTCGCCTCGAAGGGCGACCGGGGGGATTCCGGGAGGCGGATGACCGGTCCACAACTCGGAAGCGTTTCCTTCCGCTCGCCGTGCGCCACCTGTCCTGTGTGCGAGCAGCCCTGCGAGAACGCGGTTTTATTCTTGATAAAGACTAGGGCGCGCTCTCGAGAGTTGATGGGAGCCGCCTGATGTCCGTGTCGAGGCGCTGGCTTGTTGTTGCGCTCGTCGTGGCTGCCGCCGTCGGAGGCTATCTTTACTGGGCGCGGTTCGCGGGAAGCGGCCTGCCCCCCGGCATCGTCAAGGCCAATGGCCGCATCGAGGCGGTCGAGATCGACATCGCGACAAAGACCGCCGGACGCATCCACGAGATCCTGGTCGACGAAGGCGACTTCGTGACCGCCAACCAGCCGCTGGCGCGCATGGACACGCTGCAGCTCGAGGCGCAGCGTCGGCAGGCTGTGGCTCAGCTCCAGCGGGCAAAGATCGGCGTGGAGACCGCGAAAAGCGTGGTGAAGCAGCGTGAGGCGGAGCACACGGCGGCGCAGGCCGTCGTCGCGCAGCGCGAGGCGGAGCTCGACGCTGCGGTGAGCAAGCTGGCGCGCACCGAGCATCTCGTGAAGACTAACGCGGCCTCGTACCAGACGCTGGACGACGATCGGGCGGCCGAGAAGGGCGCGCGGGCGGGGGTCGGCGCCGCGAAGGCCCAGCTCGCCGCCACGGAGGCCGCCATCAGCGCGGCGCAGGCGCAGGTGATCGACGCCGGAGCGGGCGTGGACGCGACGCAGGCCGCGATCGAGAGCATCGACGCCGATCTCGTGGACACGGTCCTGATCTCCCCGCGTGACGGGCGGGTGCAGTACCGGGTCGCCCAGCCGGGCGAGGTGCTTTCGCCCGGCGGGCGGGTGCTGAACCTTGTGGACCTTAGCGACGTCTACATGACGTTCTTCCTGCCCACCGCTCAGGCGGGCCGCCTCGCGCTCGGCGCCGAGGTGCGCCTCGTGCTCGACGCCGTGCCTCAATACGTCATCCCGGCCACGGTGACCTATGTCGCCGACGTCGCCCAGTTCACGCCGAAGACCGTCGAGACCGAGGAGGAGCGCCTGAAGCTCATGTTCCGGGTGAAGGCGAGGATACCGCAGGCGCTCCTGGAGCAGCACATCAGGCAGGTGAAGACCGGGTTGCCCGGCGTCGCATACGTGAAGCTGGCGAGCGACGCCCAATGGCCTGACATGCTCAAGCGCAAGCCCGCCGAATGAACGCGGAGGCGCCTGTCGCGCGACTGCGCGACGTCACCCTCGTCTACGGGTCGCGGCGCGCGCTGGACGCTGTCTCGCTCGAGCTGCCGGTCGGCCGCATGGTCGGGCTGATCGGCCCGGACGGGGTCGGCAAGTCGAGCCTGCTATCCCTCGTCTCCGGCGCCCGCGTGGTGCAGACCGGCGTCGTGGAGGCGCTCGGCGGCGACATGTCGGACTCCGACCATCGCCAGCGGAGCTATCCGCGCATCGCCTACATGCCGCAGGGGCTTGGCAAGAACCTCTACCCGACGCTCTCGGTGTTCGAGAACGTCGACTTCTTCGGACGGCTGTTCGGCCACGACCGGCTCGAACGCGAGCGGCGCATCGGCGAGCTTCTCGAGAGCACCGGCCTCGCTCCGTTCTCGGGCCGCCCCGCCGCCAAGCTTTCCGGGGGAATGAAACAGAAGCTGGGTCTCTGCTGCGCGCTGATCCACGATCCCGACCTGCTCATCCTCGACGAGCCCACCACCGGCGTTGACCCGCTGTCGCGCCGCCAGTTCTGGGAGCTCATCGAGGGCATCCGTCGGGAGCGGCGGGGCATGAGCGTGATCGTCGCCACCGCCTACATGGAGGAGGCCGAGCGCTTCGATCACCTGATCGCGATGGACGCGGGCCAGGTGCTGGCGACCGGCTCTCCGGCGGAGCTCAAGGCCCGCGCCTCCGCGGCGACGCTGGACGCCGCCTTCATCGCCCTGCTGCCAGAGGCCAAGCGCCGCGGCCACGAGGCCGTCGTCATCCCTCCGCGAGCCGAAGGAGCAGACGAGGTCGTGGCCATCGAGGCTGAGGGCCTCACGATGCGCTTCGGCGACTTCACGGCTGTCGACCATGTCAGCTTCCGCATATTGCGCGGCGAGATCTTCGGCTTCCTCGGGTCCAACGGTTGCGGGAAGTCGACCACCATGAAGATGCTCACCGGCCTCCTGGCGGCGAGCGAAGGAACCGCGCGTCTGTTCGGCTCAGAGGTCGATCCGAGGGACATGGCCGTCCGGCGCCGCGTCGGCTACATGAGCCAGGCGTTCTCGCTCTACGGCGAACTGACGGTGCGGCAGAACCTCGATCTGCACGCCCGGCTGTTCAGCATGGACCCCGCCGCGATCCCGGCGCGCGTCGACGAGATGGCGAGCCGTTTCGGCCTGGTCGACGTCATGGACGCCTGGCCGGACGCCCTGCCCCTCGGCGTCCGGCAACGGCTGTCGCTCGCCGTCGCCATGATCCACGGCCCGGAAATCCTGATCCTGGATGAGCCGACCTCCGGCGTGGACCCGATCGCGCGCGACAATTTCTGGCGGATCCTCGCCGAGCTGTCGCGGAAGCACGGCGTGACGATCTTCGTCTCGACCCACTTCATGAACGAGGCGGAGCTCTGCGACCGCATCTCGCTGATGCATGCAGGCAAGGTGCTGATCAGCGACACGCCGGCCGAGATCACCCGAAGCCGCCATGCGGCCGACCTCGAAGAGGCCTTCGTCGCCTATCTGGAGGAGGCCGCCGGCGCGCCGCCGCCGCGAAGCGCGGAGGCCAGCTCGGCGCAAAGCGAAGCCGGGTCGCCGGCGCCCGCCCGCGCCGCGGCGACGGCGGCGCGCCGCTCGTTCGACCCGCGCCGGATGTTCGCCTACAGCCGAAGGGAGGCGCTCGAGCTCCGGCGCGATCCGATCCGGGCCGCGCTCGCGATCATCGGAAGCATGCTGCTGATGTTCGTGATCGGCTACGGCGTGAACATGGACGTCGAGAACCTCACCTTCGCGGTTCTTGACCGCGACGACACGGTGGCCAGCCGGAACTACGTCCAGCAGATATCCGGCTCGCGCTACTTCACCGAGCAGCAGCCGCTGGTGGACTACGAGGAACTCGATCGCCGCATGAAGGACGGCGGATTGAGCCTCGCCCTCGAGATCCCGCCCAACTTCGGCAAGAACCTCGATCGCGGCGTCCACGTGGAGATCGGCGCGTGGATGGATGGCGCGATGCCGTCGCGGGCGGAGACCGTGCGCGGCTATGTGCAGGGAATGCACGCGAGCTGGCTGGCGGAGAAGTCGCGGGAGGGGCAGGACCCGGGAGCGTCGTTCGGCGCGTTCCAGACCGCCTTGCGCTACCGCTACAATCCGGACGTCCGGTCCATCGTCGCGATGGCCCCCGCGGTCATTCCCATCCTGCTGCTGATGATCCCCGCGATGCTGACAGCGCTCAGCGTCGTCCGGGAGAAGGAGCTCGGCTCCATCATCAACTTCTACGTCACGCCCGTGACCCGGCTGGAGTTCCTGCTCGGCAAGCAGCTCCCCTACGTGGCCGTCGCGATGCTGAACTTCGCGCTGCTCACGGCTTTCGCCACCTTCGTGTTCCGGGTTCCGTTCACGGGCGGCCTGGCGTTCTACGCGGCCGCAGCCGTCCTCTACGCATGCGCCGCGACCGCCATGGGGCTGCTCATCTCGTCTTTCATGAACAGCCAGATCGCCGCGATCTTCGGAACCGCGCTTCTGACCATGATCCCCGCCTTGCAGTTCTCCGGGATCATCGAGCCCGTCTCCTCGCTCGAGGGGGCCGGCCGCTTCATCGGCGACGTCTTTCCCGCCACCCACTTCGTCACGATCTCCCGGGGCACGTTCTCGAAGGGCCTGGGCTTCGACGATCTCTGGCGCTCGCTTGTCCCGCTCGGGATCGCGGCGCCGGTCATGATCGGCCTCGCCTCCGCGCTGCTGCGCAAACAGGCGCGGTGACTCCGATGCGGCTCGCCAACGTCTTCAACCTCGGGATCAAGGAACTGCGGGGGCTCGCCCGCGACCCGATGCTGCTCCTCCTCGTGGTCTACTCCTTCTCGGCTTCGATCTACACGGCGTCCCGCGCGATGCCGGAGACGCTGAACAGGGCCGCGATCGCGATCGTCGACGAGGACCAGTCGCCTGTCTCCAACCGCATCGCCGGCGCGTTCTACCCGCCCCTGTTCGTGTTCCCGCAATTCATCTCCCAGCCGGAGATGGACGCGCGGATGGACGCCGGCCTCGACACTTTCGCGCTCGACATTCCGCCGAACTTCCAGCGCGACCTGCTGGCGGGCCGCGTTCCGACGATCCAGCTCAACGTCGACGCCACCCGCATGACGCAGGCCTTCAGCGGGGGCGGCTACATCCAGTCCATCGTCTCGGGAGAGGTTTCGGCCTTCGTCAACCGCTACCGGACCGCGACGACCGCGCCAGTCGAGCTGGTCTTGAGGGCGCGCTTCAACCCGGACCTCGACAAGCGGTGGTTCGGGGCGATCAGCAACCTCATCCAGTCGGTCACGATGCTGTCCATCATCCTGACGGGGGCCGCGCTGATCCGCGAGCGCGAACACGGCACCATCGAGCACCTGCTCGTGATGCCGGTCACCGCGGTCGAGATCATGCTGAGCAAGATCTGGTCTATGGGCCTCGTGGTGCTGCTGGCGTCCGCGGCCTCGCTCGTCTTCGTGGTGCAGGGACTTCTCGCGGTGCCGATCGGAGGGTCGGTCGCGCTCTTTGTGGCGGCGACCGCCCTGCATCTCTTCGCGACGACGTCGCTCGGCGTCTTCCTCGCGACGGTGGCGGGCTCGATGCCCCAGTTCGGGATGCTGCTCATCATGGTGATGCTTCCCCTGCAGCTCCTCTCCGGCGCGATGACGCCGCGCGAGAGCATGCCGGAGATCATCCAGATCATCATGTATCCGGCGCCGAACACGCACTTCGTCATGCTCGCGCAATCCATTCTGTTCCGTGGCGCGGACCTCGGCGTGGTGTGGCCGCAGTTCCTGGCGCTGTTCGCAATCGGGTCGATCCTGTTCGCGCTGTCGCTGCGGCGCTTCAGAGCCTTCCTCCGGTGACGCGGGACGGCGATCCGGCGGCCTCTGGATCGCACGGCATGGCGCGCGCTATGACGGGCTGCCCGCCCACGCGTCAGCATCATGGAAGTCCGGATGGCGAGGTCGCCCGCGAGCCCCATCACCTCCGCGGCCCGCTCGCGCGAGGCGCCTGATCCGCCGGCTCCGGCGAGCGGCGGCGCCGGACGCGACGGTCCGGACCCTCTCGCGCCGCTCGACCGCTCCGAGCTTCCGGTCGAGACCGCAGCCCTCGCCCGCTTCCTCATCGGCAAGGTCGTGGCGCGCGCGCTGCCCGAGGGCGTCGTCAGCGGCAGGATCGTGGAGACCGAGGCCTATGGCGTCGGCGACGCGGCGGGCCACGCCTTCAGCGGCCTGACCGAGCGCAACCGTTCTCTGTTTCTCGAACGCGGCCACGCCTATGTGTATTTCATCTACGGCCGCTCCTGGATGCTGAACGTCTCGGCCGAGACCCCCGGCATCGGCGCCGGCGTCCTGATCCGGGCGATCGAGCCGCGCGACGGGGTCTCCATCATGAGGCTCAACCGCGGGACCGGCCCGCTACGCGACCTGGCGCGCGGCCCCGGACGGCTGGCCGCCGCATTGCGGATCGACCGCTCGCTCGACGGACTGGATCTCTGCCGCCGGGGCCCGCTGTGGCTGGCGCGCGGCGACGCGGCCGCCCACGAGATCGGCGAAAGCGTCAGGATCGGGATCTCGCGCGAGGCGGACCGCCTGCTGCGTTTCTACGTTCGCGACAGCCCTTACGTGAGCGGGCCGCGGCGGCTCAACGCGTGAACCGCCGAAGCCGTGCGCGCCGGGCATCCCGGCGCCTCGGCGTCACGTCCTGGAGCGTCAGGCCCGCACCTGGCTGCCGCGGGGCTCCTGCGCCTGCGCGGAATCCGGCGAGGCCGCCGGCGCCGAGGCGTCCGGCGCGGGCGCTTCCGTGCGCACGCGGGTCTTTTGCGGGTCGTAGTGCGGGAAGGCCACGACGGTCGCGCCGATGCGCTTCTGCTGACCGTCGAGCTTGCCGATCTCGACCTGCGCGCCGAGCTCCGCATAGGTCACGTCGAGGCGGGCGAGCGCGATCGTCCTGCCGAGGATCGGCGACCTCGTCGCGCTCGTCACAACGCCGATCTGCGCGCGTCCGACATGGACGCAGTCGCCATGGCCGATCGCCTCGTTGCTGTCGATGTCGAGCCCGACCAGCTTTCTGGACGGCGTCTCGTGCCGCCGCTGAAGCGCCTGCGCGCCCACATAAGGGTCGGTCTTCTCCTTCGGCACCGCGAAGCCGATGCCGGCCTCGAACGGGTCGGTCTGGTCGCAGAACTCGTAGCCCGCGAAGGCGAGGCCCGCTTCGATGCGCAGCATGTCGAGCGCCTGGAGGCCAAGCGGCTTTATGCCGTGCGGCGCGCCCGCCTGCATGATGGCGTCCCAGACTTCCGGGGCGCGGGCGGGATGACAGAACACCTCATAGCCGAGCTCGCCCGTATAGCCGGTGCGCGACACCACGACCGGGACCCCGCTGAGCCGCCCGACGGTGAAGCGGAACCACTTCAGCTCGCTGACCGTGGGCTCCGCTGGGGGCGTCACCACGAGGCTCGCCAGCACATCCCGCGAGCGGGGGCCCTGGACGCCGACATTGTGGAGCTGGTCGGTCGCGGTCTTCACCCAGACCTTCAGCCCGTGCTTGCGGGCGAGTTCGCGCAGATGGACCCCGCAATAGTCCTCGCCGCAGATCCAGCGGAAGTTGTTCTGCCCGAGGCGGAACACGGTCCCGTCGTCGATCATGCCGCCATGCTCGTAGCACATGGCCGTATAGACCACCTGGTTGATGGCGAGCTTCTTGATGTTGCGCGTGACGGCGAGCTGCATCAGCGCCTCGGCGTCCGGGCCGATCACCTCAAACTTGCGCAGGGGCGACAGGTCCATGATCGCGACCCGCTCGCGGCAGGCCCAGTATTCGGCGATCGGGCCCTCGTCCGAGTAGCAGTCCGCGAGCCAGAACCCGCGATATTCGGAGAACTTGCGGGTGAGCGCGGCGGTGCGCGGGTGGAACCCGGTTTCGCGGGTCAGCCTGGGCTCGGCGTCGGGCGTCATGCGGTGCGCTATGCCTTTGGAGAAGTTTTCCGACTTGTCGTAGACGCGGACATGGATGTCCGTCGGCGACCAGCCATTGGCGGGATCGATGTCGTCGGTGCAGGACGACGAGGCGCAGACCAGGTCGGTCAGCGCCCTGAGCAGAACGTAGTCGCCGGGCCGCGACCAGGGCTCGTCCATGCCGATGGAGTCGTCGGCCCTGACGAAGGTGTTGTAGAAGAAGTTGATCGCCGGCCAACCGGCGCGCGGCGCGACCCCGTAGGGCTTCAGCGTGCGGTTGAAGTTCTCGGTGCAGTTGTCGTGCCCCGGATACCCCATGTCCTCGTAGTATTTCGGCGTGCAGGCGAGCAGGAAGGCGTCGTGCCGGCCGACCGTGTCGCGCACGATCTCCACCAGCGGCGTCATCCGTGCGTCGAAATATTTGGAGTGCAGCCCGGGGCCCGGATTGGCCGTGCCCATCAGGGTGCGGGTGACGGTCGGATCGAGGCCGAACTCCTCGCCGCGCTCGAGGGCGGCGGCGTCGAACGCCAGGAAGTCCGAGCACTGCCGTCCGTCGACGTCGATGATCTGGATGTAGTCGCCCGCCGCCACCCGGTAGGCGGAAGCGGTGGCCGCCCTGATCCGCAGGTCAAGCTTCGGCTCCGCCAGGGGCGCCGGCGCGACGCCCTGAGCAGGAGCGTGGCTTTCGATCTCGACCTTCAGGTCGGTCGGCGGGGTCTGCTGGTCCGGGTCCATCGGGCCGCCCGCGGGAACGATGGCGCAGAGCGCCTGCGCGGCCATCTCGAAGCCGCTCTCGGCGCCGGGCTCCGTGTCTGCGCCGAGGAGCCGGAAGCCCACGACGCGATCCGGATCGACGCCGCGGGCGGCGAGCGCGGCCCTGGCGGCGCGCCCCGCCTCGGCGTGCTCTCCGCCGATCGGCTCGAGAGCGGCGTTCCCCGAAAGCGCGTCGGAGCTCAGGAACAGCAGGCCGGGCTGGCCGCCCTCCGGATCGACGACGCGGCAGCGGTCTCCGGCCGCGAGGTCGAGCACCAGCGGCTCGCCGCCGCGGGCCACCAGGCTGGCGGCGCGCCACGTTTCACGATCGGACACAGCGTCCATGACCATTCTCCCTGAGCGGCGGCGGCTTTGGGGGCCGTCCCGTCTTGCGGCCGCGGGCCCCGGCCGCCCGCGCGAAAGCGCCGTCCTTGCGGCGCAGGCCAGCCTTCGAGGCGGCCGATCACTCGGCCGCTTGCTGGCTCGGCTGGTTGAGGAACGCCTCCAGCGAGTCGTCCATCGCCTTCATCCACACCGTGTGGTGGACCGGCGCCATGTTGCCCGTGATGGTCGAGGGATAGGAGCGGTCACGATAGGTCAGGATGCCCTCGACCTTGTGGTGCTCCCACTCCTTGAACAGCTCCGCGACGCGGTCGACGTCCAGACGCGGATAGTCGGTCGCGCTCAGCAGGTCGCGGACATAGTCGGTCTGGAAGTCGATCGCCTGGTACGGATCCTCGAGCGCCTCCTCGCGGCGCACCCAGGACTCGCTGTCCTCATGCATCGCGGCGCGGTCCGGCAGGGCGATGCGGCCGAGCACGACGTCGCGGGCGTACCACGCCTGCGCGTCGAACATGTTGAACGTGTAGTACTGATCCTGCGCGCCGATATACATCAGCTTCGGGTTCGGCTCCCAGAAGATCCCCTTGTAGAGGTTCGGCGGGAACAGCCGGTTGCGCGTCTCCAGACGGAGATCGTCGGGCAGGAAGGGGTAGTGATTGAGATAGCCCGTGCAGAAGATGATGGCGTCGACGTCGTCGACCGACGAGCCGTCCTTGAAGTGGCAGGTGCGGCCGACGACCTTGGTCAGCAGCGGCTTCTCCTCGAAGCCCTCAGGCCAGTCGAAGCCCATCGGCTTGGTGCGGTAGCTGAAGGTGATCTTCCGGGCGCCGTATTTGTGGCACTGGGTGCCGATGTCCTCGGCCGAATAGCTCGAGCCGATCATCAGCACGTGTTTGCCGGCGAACTCGTCAGCGCAGCGGAAGTCGTGCGCGTGCAGCACCCGTCCGAGGAACTTTTCGACGCCCTCGAAATACGGCACGTTTGGCGTCGAGAAGTGGCCGTTCGCGACGATGACGTAATCGAACTCTTCCGAAAAGCGCTTCTTGGCGACCAGATCCTTCACCGTCACCGTGAACTTGCCGGTCGCGTCGTCATACTCCACGTCGCGGACGGCGTGGTTGAACTTGCAGTATTTGCGCACGTCCGATTTCTCGACGCGGCCGGCGATATAGTCGTGCAGCACGGCGCGCGGCGGGTAGGATGGGATCGGCCGACCGAAATGCTCCTCGAAGGAGTAGTCCGCGAACTCTAGGCACTCCTTCGGGCCGTTCGACCAGAGATAGCGGTACATCGAGCCGTGCACCGGCTCGCCGAACTCGTCGAGGCCGGTCCGCCATGTGTAGTTCCAGAGCCCGCCCCAGTTCGACTGCTTCTCGTAGCAGACGATCTCCGGGACCTCCGCGCCCTTCCGGCGGGCGGACTCGAAGGCCCGAAGAGCGGCCAGACCGCTCGGGCCGGCGCCGATGACTGCGATGCGTGAGGCCATCTTGGTTCTCCTCGGCGTCCGTGACGCCCGTGATCGATCCTGATTGTCTGTCGTCTGCAGTTCGGAGCGAGGCCCCTCGGAGCTGTTCTTCAGGCGCGTTCTTCGAGGGGGTGTGTTCTGATGCGGTGGGGGTCGTAGAACGGGGTCCGGACGACATAGGCCGGGAAGGTTCCGCGTTCGGAGACGATCTCGAGCGGGGTTCCCCAGGCTTTCAGCTCGGGCTTCACATGGCCGAGAGCGATCGATTTCATCAGGTGGCGGCTGTAGGCGGTGGAGTTGACGGTTCCGACCTGCTCGCCGTCCTTCATGATCCGGGCGCCCGGCTCGATCGCCTCATGGGCGTCGATCTCGAGCCCCACATTGGCGACGCGGATCTCGTTCCTGCGCCGCTCGAGCGCCGCCTTGCCGTGGAAGTCGGGCTTCGACAGGTCGACCGTCCACTCCGCGCCGACCTCCCAGGGCGTCTCGTCGCCCTTCGGCATGTCGAACGGGAAGAACAGCAGGCCGCCCTCCACCCGGATGATGTCGAGGCAGCCCCAGGACGCCGCGCACGCCCCGTAGGGTTTTCCGGCCTCCATGATGCTGTCCCACAGGAAGGGCGCGTCAGCGGCCGAGCAGAACACCTCATAG